>NZ_BMTW01000001.1 GCF_014649875.1 Streptomyces rubiginosohelvolus
TTCAACAAGTACGACGTCGAGTGGTACGGCGAACGCGGCCGCACGATCTTCTTCCAGAACGAGAAGGCGTACGACGCCCCGAACCAGGAGGCGATCCAGAACGGCGACACGAAGGGCTACGCGGCCTACCGGGTCGACGACTCGGTCGACGAGCACGAGGGCTGGGGCATGGGCAGCTACTGCTACTACAACGTCGACCCGACGATCATCCAGGAGCACGGCTTCAAGGCACCGGTGAAGCCCGGCGTGAAGTTCCACAGCCTGATCGTCGTCTCGCTGGGCGGCAACGGCCAGTACGAGCACGTGATCAACGACGTCGGCTCCCCTACGTCGGGCACGGAGACGGTCCCGTCCCAGGTGGTGAACTTCCCTTAGTCCTCTCCGGCTGAGGGAGTCGTACGGAAGCGGGGTCCGGCTGCTGGTGAGCGCCGGGCCCCGCTTCGCCGCGGGCGCTGCGGTTCCGCCCGAGGGCGGGCCGCCTGTCGGCCGGCCCTCCCTGCCCGGGAAGGACTCCGCCCCCGGCCGGAGACGTTCCCGGGCGGGGGCGGAGTCGTGGAGCGATGGCGCGGCTGCCGCGGGGGCTCAGCCCTCGCCGGTCAGGCTGATGGTGACCGTGCGCTCGGCCGGGGTCTTCCCGGCCAGGGCGGTCTTCATCGCCTGGGCCACGTCGTCCGGGCCGACCTGGTGCTTCTTCCCGTCGGCCTTGACGGCCATGATGCCGTCGAAGACACCGTCCAGAAGCGTGTCGATCGCCTTCTTGTCGTAGACGTCGACCAGACGGCCGTCGACCGGCTTCATGGACAGGATCTGCGGCAACGACCTGGCCGGGCCGAACTGGATCTGCTTGGGACCGGCCTTGATGGTGATCAGACCGGACATCGCGGGCTCGGCGAACTCCTTCATCGCCCGGTTCAGTTCGGCCTGGGTGATGGTGGGTTCGCTGGTGGTGACGGGAAGTTCGACCAGGTTGGCCTTCCCGGTCTGGACCTGGGCGCGGTAGGCGTCCCGGACCGAGATCAGGGACTGGCCGGCGTCCAGCGTCTTGCCCGGCTTGCCCGGCACCGCCACGGCCTTGTTCGGCTCGAAGCGGATCGTGCCGTCGTTGGCCGAGCCGGAAGCGCCCGCCAGGTCGGTCAGCGCCACGCCGAGCTTCTCCTCGTCGACCGGGATCACCGGGTCGGCGGGGCGCTCCCCGCCGAACAGCGAACCGATCACCGAGACGGGGTTGTAGTCGCTGCCCGCCGCGCCGCGCACGGTCTCCTGGCTGTCCAGGGTGAGACCGGCCTTCTCCGGGTCGAGCTTCTCCTCCTTGCCGTCCACGGACAGCGTCATGGGGGCCTTGGCCCGCTCGCCGAGGGCGGCTTCGAGCTTGGTGACCGCCTCTTCCTTCGAGCCGCCGCCGATGTCGACGCCGAGCACCGTCGTGCCCTTGGGGACCTCGGCGTGGTTCAGCAGGAGGCCCGCCCCGTACGCGATGCCGAGCAGCACGACCGCGGCCACCCCGAGCAGGACCAGCTTGGAGCGGCCCTTCTTCGCGGGGGCGGAGGCGGGGGCGGCGGCCTGCGGTGCGGGGCGCGGAGCGGCGGGACCCGGCGTGGGAACACCCGGTCCGCCCGGTCCGCCGGGACCGCCGTGGCCCGTCACCGGGCCGCCGGGGGTGCCCGGCCCGCCCGGGAACGTGGCGCGGGGCTCGCTGGGCACCACGGGGATGCCGCTCGTCAGCGTGTCGCCCGAGACATGGCCGCCGGGGCCGGGTTCGGGCGCCGGGGCCTGCGGCGTGAGGATCGCGGTGTCGTCGGACATCCGGGGTACGCCGCCGGGGGTGCCCGGGACCATCGGGCCGGGGCCGCCGAGCCCCGGGACGCCGTCGAGGTTCGGGGTCAGCGAGGAGGTGCCGGTGACCGGTCCCGTGGTGGGGCCGGACGGGCCGGGCGTCCGCACTCCGGGGCCGGGGGTGGCACGCGGGCCGCCGCCGGGGGGCTCGGAGCCGTAGCCGTCGAGCGCGCTGCGGGCGGGGCCGGAGCCCGGCGCACCCGGTCCGCCGCCGGACGCCGGGGCGTCCGAGAAGTACGGCAGGTCGGGGCGCGAGCGGCCCGCGCCACCGTCGGGCGCACCACCAGGGCCGCCGGGACCACCCGGACCACCCGAACCCGGGCCGCCGGGACCACCGGAGGCCGGGCCGCCGGGACCGCCCTGGCCGCCCGCGCCACCGGGACCGCCCTGGCCGCCCGCGCCACCGGGACCGCCTGCGCCCGCGCCACCGGGACCACCGGGCGCACCGGTGCCCTGGCCGGCTGCCGCCGGTCCGGCGGCCGGGGTCTTGCGCGGGGCGAACCAGTCGCTGCCGCTCTTCTCCCGGGCCGGCTTCTCCCCGGGCGTCGGGTCGGCGGCCGGGACGCCGTCCCGGGACCGGTCCGCGGGCGCGCCGCCGTTCGAACCGGCGCTCGGGCCGCCGGAGCGGTCCGGGGATCCGGCACCGGCGCTCGCGCTCGCACCGGGACCCGGTGCGGCCGGCGGTGTGCCGGGGCGCGGGGTCGCGCCGGTGCGCTCCGCGTCGGAACGGCCGCCGCCGGAGATGTCGCTCTCCGCCATCGGCGTACGCATCACGACCGGCGGGATGGGACGCGAGCCGGGGATGTTGATCCGGATGCGCGTCGTCAGCGTCGTCTCGGTCTTCGGTTCCTCGGGCCGGGGCGGATCCACGGATTCCGGGTTCTCGTCAGAGCCGTCCTGCGACGGGTGCAGCGACGGATACTGGCGGGATCCGTACGGCGGCGTACCCGAGGGGTACGCGGCTCCGCCGCGGCCCTGGGGCCCGGAGGACGAACTGTCAGTTTCACGACTCAAAGCAGGTTCTCCCGATTGGCTCCGCCGCCCGTACTTCCCCCATGCCGCAGGCCAGGGGACGGCTCGGCGCGCGCACCACCATACTGGCCGCCGCCGTCGGACACTCCGCGACCGGGTGAAACCTCCACCCGTGCCTCACACCTGTGGGGGTCTTTCCGGACCCGGACTTGGCACTTCACGTGCCGGACCGGCCGCTGTGGATGGCTGATTGCGGCACTTTGGACGTGGTGGCGCAGATCACAGCGACGGCCGTTCCGCCGAGCATGAAGAGCACCAGGCCGAGTTCGTCGCCGAAGACGTAGTCGCCCTCCGGCCGGCCGCTCAGCAGAAGGAAGACGGTGATGAACCAGCCGGCCGCCGGGGCGAGTGCGCCGATCTGGGTGCGGGTCAGGATCCGGCCGCCGTAGAAGAGGCCCGCGGAGCCCACCAGGGCGATGATCAACCCGCCCGGGAACCAGGCCGCTTGGACGAGGGTTCCGGCGAGGGCGACGAGCGCGCCGAGGACCGCGAGGCCCAAGTAGGCGGCGATCCGGGCCGGGTTCGGCCGGGCGGCGAATCCGATGGGCTCGGGCTCCCTGGGGGGCGCGTTCCGTCGCGGCGCGTGGGAGGAGTCCGCGCGAACTCGGGACTTCTTGGGGTTGCCGCTCATGCCGCGCCTCCTTCGGCGCCCGGGACGCCCGCCGTGTCCGGGGCGTCGGCGCCCGGGACGCCCGCGAACAGGTCGCTCTCGCGCTCCGGTCCGGCCACGCCGCGAACGCCGCGCACGAGTTCGTAGCACTCGGTCGTCAGCAGGGGCTGGCCCAGGTCGTTGGAGAGGGCGAAGAAGGGGCCGTCGACCGCGATCTGGGTGGCGTGGGCGCGCATCGCCGCCGACTTCGCCCCGGCGTACGCCGATCCGTCGATCTCCGCGGTGATCTGCTCCGCGTCGGTCACGCCCGGGACGTCGGCCACGGCGGCGATGCCGGGGAAGGCGTCGGGCGCGGTGCTGCGCAGCCGGTCGAAGGCGGCTTCCAGCACCTCGCGCTCCACCCGGTTCCAGTAGATCTTGGCGATGGTGTGCGGGGTGCCGGAGCCATGCGCCGGGTCGGCGGCGAGGTCGGCGGCGCGCATCGCGACGCGGTGGGCCTGGATGTGGTCGGGGTGGCCGTAGCCGCCGTCCGGGTCGTAGGTGATCAGGACCTGGGGGCGGACCTCGCGGATCACCTCGACGAGGTGGGCGGCGGCCTCGTCCACCGGGGTGGACCAGAAGGAGCCGGGGCGGCCGTTCTGTTCGGCGCCCATCATCCCGGAGTCCCGGTAGCGGCCCGCGCCGCCCAGGAAGCGGTGGTCGTTGATGCCGAGCTCCTGCATCGCCGCGGCCAGCTCGCCGACGCGGTGGGGGCCCAGCGCGTCGTCCCGGTCGGCGGTGAGACGGGCGAGCGCGGGCGGGATGACCTCGCCCTCCTCGCCGAGCGTGCACGTCACCAGGGTGACGTGGGCGCCCTCGGCCGCATACCTGGCCATGGTGGCGCCGTTGTTGATCGACTCGTCGTCGGGGTGCGCGTGCACGAGCAGCAGACGGCGGGCGGGGAGGTCCTTCATGGGGACCACCCTACGAGCCCGGAGGCCCCCCGTGCCCCCGCGCCCCTGCGCCCGCCGGCCGCCGGTCCCCGGCCGCCCGGGTCAGAACTTGATGCTGCTGATCATTCCCGCCACGTTGGTCGTCAGATCGGAGATGGTCGGTGCGATGGACGAGCTCGCGATGTAGAACCCGAGCAGCATGCAGACCACCGCGTGTCCTCCCTTCAGTCCGGATTTCCGGATCAGCAGGAAGACGATGATCGCCAGCAGCACTACCGCCGAAATCGAGAGCGCCACGGCGGTTCACCTCCATCGGTACGTTCGGACGGTCGGAACGGGGGTACACGGAGCCAGCAGGTTCTTACCCACCGAGCGCTACGGATCATAACTATCCGTGCCAACGCATTGATCGGGGCACAGCAGCACGAGGGGCGCACGAACCGTGCCCCGCAGCCGAGTTGCGGGCTAAGTTCGGGGCCATGACCTCGCAGAAGCTGTCCTTTCCCCGCCAGCACGCCCGGACCCAGCGCTTCACTCTCGGCGCACCTCGCGCCTTCACCGTCTCACCGGATGAGACACGTGTGATCTTCCTCCGGTCCACCTCCGGAACGGACCGGACCACCCGGCTCTGGGTGCTCGACCCGGCGACCGGCGAGGAGCGCATCGCCGCCGATCCGGACGTCCTGCTGGGCGGTTCGGCGGAGAAGCTGTCGGCTCAGGAGCGGGCCCGGCGGGAGCGGACCCGGGAGGGTTCGTCGGGGATCGTCTCCTACGCGGTGGACGCGGCGGCGGAGTTGGCCGCGTTCGCGCTGTCCGGAAAGGTGTACGTGGCCGAGCTGCGGGCCGGGACCGCGCGGGCGCTGCCGGTGCCGGGCCCGGTGATCGACCCCCGCCCGTCCCCCGACGGCCGGCGCATCGCGTACGTGGCCAAGGGCGCGCTGCGGGTGGTGGACGCGACGGGCGAGGGCGACCGGGCGCTGGCCGAGCCGGAGGATCCCCAGGTCACCTATGGTCTGGCCGAGTTCATCGCGGCCGAGGAGATGCACCGCTACCGGGGCTTCTGGTGGTCGCCCGAGTCGGACCGGCTGCTGGTGGCGCGGGCCGACGAGAGCCCCGTACAGCGGTGGTACATCGCCGATCCGGCCCACCCCGGGCGCAAGCCGGCCGAGGTCGCCTACCCGGCGGCGGGGACGCCCAACGCGGAGGTGCGGCTCTTCGTCATGGACCTGGCGGGGGACCGTACCGAAGTGGTCTGGGACCGGGAGGCGTTCCCGTACCTGGCCCAGGTGCACTGGTCGTCCGCAGGTGCTCCGCTGCTGCTGGTGCAGGCCCGTGACCAGCGCAGTCAGCGGTATCTGGCGGTGGACCCGGAGACCGGTGCGACCCGGGTCGTCCATGTCGACGAGGACCCGGTCTGGCTGGATCTCTTCCCCGGGGTGCCCGCGTGGGCGCCGGACGGGCGGCTGGTGCGGATCGCCGACGAGGGCGGCGCGCGGGTGCTGGCGGTCGGGGACCGGCCGCTCACCGGGTCGCAGCTGCACGTCCAGGCAGTGCTGGACATCGGCGAGTCGGACATCCTGGTCTCGGCGGTGGCCGGTGAGGACGCGGTCGAACCGGAGATCGGACAGATCCATGTGTACCGGGTCAACGAGCTGGGAATCGAGCGGATTTCCGAAGGGGTGGGTGTGCACTCCGCGGTCCGCTCGGGCGCTCTGTCGGTGGTGGTCTCGGCCGTCCCCGAGGAGCCCGGAACCGCCGCGTGGGTCGTGCGGGACGGCAAGCGGCTGGTCCGCATCGCGAGCTTCGCCCAGGAGCCGGTGCTCACCGCCCGCGTGACCCTCACCGAGGGGGGCGCACGGCGGATTCCGTGCGCCGTCCTGCTTCCGTCGGACTACGAGGAGTCGGACGGTCCCCTTCCGGTCCTGATGGATCCGTACGGCGGCCCGCACGGCCGCCGGGTGGTCGCCGCCCACAACCCGCACCTGACCTCGCAGTGGTTCGCGGACCAGGGCTTCGCGGTGGTCGTGGCGGACGGGCGGGGCGCGCCGGGCCGCTCGCCGGCCTGGGAGAAGGCGGTACGGGACAACCTCGTGCTGACCATGGAGGACCAGGTCGAGGCGTTGCACGGGCTGGCGGACCGGTTCCCGCTCGATCTGTCCCGGGTGGCGATCCGGGGCTGGTCCTTCGGCGGCTATCTGGCGGGGCTCGCGGTGCTGCGGCGGCCGGACGTCTTCCACGCGGCGGTCGTCGGGGCCCCGGTGACGGACCAGCGGCTGTACGACACCCACTACACCGAGCGCTATCTCGGGGACCCGGCGAAGCAGCCGGAGGTGTACGCGTACAACTCGCTGCTCACCGACGACGGTCTCTCCGAGGCCGCCGACGAGGCCCGGCCGATGATGATCGTGCACGGTCTGGCCGACGACAACGTGGTGGTCGCGCACGCCCTGCGGCTGTCCTCGGCTCTGCTGGCGGCCGGGCGGCCGCACGAGGTGCTGCCGCTGAGCGGGGTGACGCACATGACGCCGCAGGAGCAGGTCGCGGAGAACCTGCTCCTGCTCCAGGTGGACTTCCTCAAGCGGTCGCTGGGGCTGACCGGCGCCTGAGCCGCCCGCCGCGCCCCGTCCGCCCCCGGTTCACCAGCGGGGCGGCGGGGACGAGGGCGGGGGCCCGAAACCGCCGCCCGGTGGCGGACCGAAGCCGGGGGCCTGCGGCGGCTGGTAGCCCTGCGGTCCGGGCCGGCCGGGCGCCGGGGCTCCCCAGCCGCCGCCCCAGGAGTTCGGGCCGCCCCAGGGGCCGGCGGCGGGGGTCCGTGCGGCGCCCTTGCGGGCGAGCAGGACGATCACGACGGCCCCGATGAGGAGCGAGCAGATCTGGCTCACCAGGGTCAGCTGCCCCTCGACGTCCAGGTCGGTGAACCGCTCGTACAGCTCGAAGTGGATGATGCGCGCCAGGCCCAGCGCCCCGGAGGCGAGGACGAACCCGCCCGCGATCAGGCCGAGCGGTCGCGCGAGGGCCGCCCCGCCGACCGCGCCGAGGGCCGCCACCAGGGACATCAGGATGATCGCCACGGTGACCCAGCCGGGCGGCCCCTCGATGAGCGGGGTGTTCAGGGGCGCCCCGCCGATGAACCACTCGGGATAGAACCCGGACGGGAAGACGAAGGGCTGCCGGATCTCCCAGGCGGTGTAGATCACTGCCTGAAGACCCAGGAGCAGGAAGACGGCCACCCCCGCACCCCGCCCCGGACCCGCCGGGCGCTCCTCGCCCTGCGGCACGGGGCGGCGGCCCGCCGTCCCCACGACGATCAGGGCGAGCCCGGCCACCAGCGCGGCGTACGTGGTGAGCAGTGCCCGGTCGCGGAGCTCCTCCGGGGCCGGGGCGTCGGCGACGGTCCAGACGCCGGGCAGCCGCAGGACGAAGGTCACGACGCCGGTGACGATCAGGACCGAGGCGGCGGAGGCCGAGCGGAGTGCCGCCACAGCGGCGGCGGCGTAGGCCAGCAGCAGGACGAGGCTGGTGGAGGTGGTGGTGGGCCGCACCATGTCCCGGAGGCTCGCGGTGCCCGACCAGTACTCCCAGACCGGCACCGGTCCGTCGGCGGCCCGTATGTCCCGCACGATCCAGGCGACGGCCATCAGTGCCAGCACCGCGCACAGAACGGCGCCGGTGATTCTTGCTCCCCGTGTAAGTGTCACCCGCTGATACTCCATTGCCCCGAACGGATGAACAAGGGCGTTCAGGGGGCGGGGCGTTGGCGGCGGGCGACCGGCCGGAGCGCCAGGACGACGCTCCGACCGGACCACGGCACCCGCACGGCCGTACGCTGATCAGCATGGGGCGTTCGTATATCGGAGCGGCGACGGCGGAGTTGCTTACGTGTTAACGATGCTGACGCCGGTTCATGACCTTTCGTCCCCCTCTGCCTCGGAAGTCTCCCCGTCCCCCGGCGCCTCCGCGGGCCCCGGGATCTCCAGCTCGCCCTCCGGGGGCACCACGCGCTTCTCCTCCGCGAAGTGGCATGCGGAGTCGTGCCGGGCAGGGGTGTCGACGTGCCGGAACTCCGCGGGGACCGCCAGCAGCGGGACCTCCAGCTCGCACCGCTCCTGAGCCTTCCAGCAGCGGGTGCGGAAGCGGCAGCCGGAGGGGATGTTGGCGGGCGAGGGGACGTCGCCGTGCAGGATGATCCGTTCCCGGTGCTCGCGGGCGGTCGGGTCCGGGACGGGGACGGCGGACAGCAGCGCCTGGGTGTACGGGTGGGTGGGGTGGTCGTAGATCTCCGCGTCGGAGCCGATCTCCACGATCCGGCCCAGGTACATCACGCCGACCCGGTCGGAGATGTGCCGGACGATGGACAGGTCGTGCGCGATGAAGACGAAGCTGAGGTTGAACTCCGCCTGGAGCCGGTCCAGCAGGTTGACCACCTGGGCCTGGACGGAGACGTCGAGCGCGGAGACCGGTTCGTCGGCGACGATGATCTCCGGGTTGAGGGCGAGGCCGCGCGCGATGCCGATGCGCTGGCGCTGCCCGCCGGAGAACTGGTGCGGATAGCGGTTGATGTACTCCGGGTTGAGCCCGACGACGTCCAGCAGGTCCTGCACCTTCTGGCGGCGGCTGCCCTTCGGGGCGACCTCGGGGTGGATCTCGTACGGCTCCCCGATGATGTCGCCGACCGTCATCCGCGGGTTCAGCGAGGTGTACGGGTCCTGGAACACCATCTGGATGTTGCGGCGGACCGCCTTCAGCGCCCGGCCGGACAGCTTGGAGATGTCCTCGCCCTTGTAGCGGATCGCCCCGGCGGTGGGGCGTTCCAGGTGGACGAGCATCTTGGCGACGGTGGACTTGCCGCAGCCCGACTCCCCCACGATGCCCAGCGTCTCGCCCGCGTACAGGTCGAAGTCGACGCCGTCGACGGCCCTGACCGCGCCGATCTGCCGCTTGAAGAGGATGCCCTGGGTGAGCGGGTAGTGCTTGGCGAGGCCGCGCACCTGGAGGATCGGGTCGCCCTCGGTGTACGGGGCGACCGCGTCCTCGCTCGCCTGGGAGAGCAGGGTGGAGCCGGCCGCGCCGCCACCGGTCCCCGCACCTTTGTCGCGGTCAGCGTGCATCGAGCGTCTCCTTCCAGAAGTGGCAGGCGCTGCGGCGCTGTTCGTCGACCTCGTAGAGCGGCGGCACATCGCTGCGGCACACGTCCTGGGCCATCGGGCAGCGGGGGTTGAAGGCGCAGCCGGGCGGGATGCGGGTGAGGTTGGGCGGCAGGCCCTGGATCGCGTACAGCTCCCGGCCCTTCTGGTCCAGGCGCGGGATCGACTGGAGGAGGCCCTTGGTGTACGGGTGGGCGGGGGCCTTGTAGATCTCGTGGACGGGGGCGGTCTCGACGATCCGGCCCGCGTACATCACGGCGATCTTGTCGGCGACGTCGGCGACGACGCCGAGGTCGTGGGTGATCAGGATGAGGCCCATGTTCAGCTCGCGCTGGAGTTCCGCGAGGAGGTCCATGACCTGGGCCTGGACGGTGACGTCGAGGGCGGTGGTGGGCTCGTCGGCGATGATCAGGGACGGTTCGAGGGCCATCGCCATGGCGATCATGATGCGCTGGCGCATCCCGCCGGAGAACTGGTGCGGGTACTGGTTGACGCGTTCCTTCGCGGCGGGGATGCGGACCCGGTCCATCAGCTCGATGGCCTTGGCCTTGGCGTCCTTGCGGGACATGCCCCGGTGGACGACGAACATCTCGCCGAGCTGCTGGCCGACGGTGAGGACCGGGTTCAGCGAGGACAGGGCGTCCTGGAAGATCATGGCCATCTCCTGGCCGCGGATCTTGCGCCGCTCGTCCGGCTTGGCCTTCAGGAGGTCCTGGCCCTTGAAGAGGATCTCCCCGCCGGCGATCTTCCCGGGCGGCATGTCGAGGATGCCCATGACGGCCTGGGCGGTGACGGACTTGCCGGAGCCGGACTCACCGAGGACGGCGAGCGTCTCGCCTTCGGCCACCGAGTAGTTGACCCCGTTGACGGCCTTGGCGACGCCTTCGCGGGTGTGGAACTCCACGTACAGATCGCGCACTTCGAGCAACATGGCAATCGGCTCCTCAGCGCAGCTTGGGGTCGAGGGCGTCGCGCACCGCGTCGCCGAGCATGATGAACGCGAGCACGGTGACCGCCAGCGCGCCGGCGGGCCAGAGCAGCATGTGCGGGGCGTTGCGGATGTAGTTGGAGGCCGCGGAGATGTCGATGCCCCAGGAGACGGCCGGGTCCTTCAGGCCGACGCCGAGGTAGGAGAGGGTCGCCTCCAGCGAGATGTACGTGCCGAGCGCGATGGTCGCCACGACGATGACGGGCGCGATGGCGTTCGGGGTGATGTGGCGCAGCATCATGCGGGAGTTGGAGGCGCCCAGCGCGCGGGCCGCCTGGACGTAGTCGTTCTGTTTGGCGGTGATGACCGAGCCACGGGCGATACGGGCGATCTGGGGCCAGCCGAGCAGCACGATGAACCCGACGACGGGCCAGACGGTGGAGCTGGTGACGACGGAGAGGAAGACCAGGCCGCCGAGGACGACGGGGATGCCGAAGAAGACGTCGGTGAGGCGGGAGAGGATCGCGTCCCACCAGCCGCCGAAGAAGCCCGCGAGTCCGCCCAGGACGCTGCCGAGGATCGCGACGCCGAGGGTGGCGCAGACGCCGACGGTCACCGAGGTGCGGGTGCCGTAGACGACGCGGGTGTAGACGTCGCGGCCCTGCGGGTCGAAGCCGAAGGGGTGGCCGGGTTCGGAGCCCTTCTGGGCGTCGTCCAGGTTGGCCTGGAGGGGGTCGCCGCTCGCGATGAGCGAGGGCCAGATCGAGATGATCACCAGGAAGAGGATGACCAGCGAGGAGATGATGAAGACCGGGTTGCGGCGCAGGTCGCGCCAGGCGTCCGACCAGAGGCTGCGCGGCTTTCCGGCGGGCCCGGTGCCGTCGGGGCCGCCCGGGTTCTTCTCCAGGCTGGTGCCCTCCTCCATGGCGAGGTCCGTCGCGCCGCCGGCGCCCGCCTGGGAGATCGCTTCGTCCGGGGTCTGCGGCTCAGGCATAGCGGATCCTCGGGTCGAGTACGGCGTACAGGAGGTCGACGATCAGGTTGGCGGCCAGGAAGACCAGGACGAGGATCGTGACGAAGCCGACGACGGTCTGGGAGTTCTGCCGCAGGATGCCCTGGTAGAGCTGGTAGCCGACGCCGTGGATGTTGAAGATCCGCTCGGTGACGATGGCCCCGCCCATCAGCGCGCCGACGTCGGTGCCGATGAAGGTGACGACGGGGATGAGCGAGTTGCGCAGCAGGTGCCGTACGACGACCCGGCGGCGGGGCAGGCCCTTGGCGACGGCGGTGCGTACGTAGTCGGCGCGGGCGTTCTCGGCGATCGAGGTCCGGGTGAGCCGGGTGACGTAGGCGAGCGAGACCGAGGCGAGGACGAGCCCGGGGACGAGGAGTTCGTCGAAGGTGGGGTCGGCGGAGACCGAGGGCTTGATGATGCCCCACTTGACGCCCAGGAGGAGCTGGAGCAGCAGGCCGGTGACGAAGGTGGGGATGGCGATGACGATCAGCGTCAGGATGAGGACGGTGGTGTCGACGGGGCGGCCGCGCCGCAGACCGGTGACGACGCCGAGGCTGATGCCGATGACGACTTCGAAGACGACCGCGACGATGGTGAGCCGGATCGTGATGGGGAAGGCGGTGGCCATCAGCTCGGTGACCTTCTGCCCGTTGAACGCGGTGCCGAAGTCGCCGGTGAACACGTTGCCCATGTAGGTGAGGTATTGCTGCCAGACCGGCTTGTCGAGGCCGAACTCGGCCCGCAGCTGGGCGGCGGTGGCCGGGTCGCACTGGCGGTCGCCGCAGAGGCCCGCGATGGGGTCGCCCATCACGTTCACCATGAGGAAGATCAACAGCGTGGTGCCGAAGAAGACGGGGATCATCTGCAGCAGCCGCCGGATCACATAACGTCCCATGAGGGGCTCCGGGGGTTGGGGGGTGCCTTGTCGGTCAGGCCGGATCAGGGAGCGGGGTCTGGTGCCGTGCATCGCAAGGCGGAGGAGGGAGTCGACGCGGAGCGTCGGTGACCGACGACAACGCCGCGAGGTGCGGTGCCAGGCCACGCGAGCCCGGCCTGGCCGGCAAGGCACCCCCTGAGTTCGAGCAGTACCGGGCGGAGGGTGCATGGAGTGCGCGGACGGCCGGGCGCCGGTGTGTCGGGGCGTCCCGGCCGTCCGCTTCGCTCAGCGCGTCACTTGACGGTGATCTCTTCGTAGACCGGGACGCTGAACGGGTTCAGCGCGACGTTGTCCACCCGGTCCGAGTAGCCGGCGCTGCCGTTCTGGTACCAGAGCGGGATGACCGGCATCTCCGTGACGAGGATCTTCTCCGCGTCCTGGAAGGTGGTGATCGCCTTGGCCTTGTCGCTCTCGGCGTTGGCCTTGTCGACCAGGTCGTCGAACTGCTGGTTGCTCCACTTGCCGTCGTTGGACGGGGCGTTGGTGTAGTAGAGCGGCTGGAGGAAGTTCTGGATCAGCGGGTAGTCCATCTGCCAGCCCGCGCGCCAGGCGCTGGTGAGCTTCTGGGTGGAGACCTGGGCGCGGAAGTCGGCGAAGGTGCCGACGGGTCCGCCGACGCAGGCCTTGTTGTTGCCCATGACGTTGTTGATGCTGTTGCAGACGGCGTCGACCCATTCCTTGTGGGAGCCGGTGTCCGCGTTGTACGAGATCTTCAGCTGGCCGCCGGGGATGCCGCCGCCCTCGTCGATCAGCTTCTTGGCCTCGGCCTTGTTGTACGTGCACTCCTTGCCGCAGAGCCCTTCCTTGAAGCCGCCCTCCTCACCGAGGACCGGGGAGGTCCAGTCGGTGGCGGGGGTGCGGGTCTTCTGGAAGATCTGGTCGGTGATCTGCGGCCGGTTGATCGCCATCGAGAGGCCCTGGCGGACCTTGCGGGCGTCGTCGGTGTCCCACTCCTTCTCGTAGAAGGGGAAGGCGATGGTCTGGATGATGCCGGCGGGGGTGTTGATGTAGCGGTCGCCGAGGTCGGCCTCGACGTTGCGGAGCTGGGAGGCGGGGACGTCGTCGACGAGGTCGAGGTTGCCCGCGGTCAGGTCGGTGTAGGCGGTGTTGTTGTCGGTGAAGACCTTGAGGTCGACGCCGCCGTTCTTCGCCTTGTCGTCGCCCGGGTAGTCATCCCACCGGCGCAGGTTCATCGAGGAGCCCTTGGCGTACGACTCGATGGTGTACGGGCCGTTCCCGACGGGCTTGGAGAGCCAGGCGTCGTGGTCGTCGTAGAACGCCTTGGGCAGCGGGACGAAGGCGGAGTAGCCGAGGGTGTCGGGCCACAGGGAGAACTTCTGGGTGAGCTTGGCGGTGAAGGTCAGGTCGTCGACGACCTTCAGGCCTGACAGGGTCTCGGCGGAGGCGGACCCGGACTCCGGGTGGACCTTGTCGTAGCCCTCGATGTACTGGAAGAAGTAGGCGTTCTTCTGGTTGTTCTTCAGGGCCGCGCCGTAGTTCCAGGCGTCGACGAAGGAGTTGGCGGTGACCTTCTCGCCGTTGGAGAACGTCCAGCCGTCCTTGAGCTTGATCGTGAAGTTCTGGGAGTCCGTCGAGTCGATGGACTCGGCGATCATGTTCTGGGCCTCGCCGGTCTTCGGGTCGTAGCGGATGAGTCCGCGGAAGACCATGTCGAGGACCTTGCCGCCCTGGACCTCGTTGGTGTTGGCCGGCTCCAGCGGGTTCTGCGGGTCTCCCCAGGAGGAGCTGACGATGCCGTCGGCGCCGCCGCTGCCGCCACCGTCACCGTCACCGCCGCCGCAGGCCGTCGCTGCCAGGGCGACGGCCACCGCACATGCGGCCCACCTGACCTGTGTGGCTCCGCGCATGAAGTGCCTCCTAGAGTCATCGAGTAGCTCAATGCCTCATATCACCGCATTACGTGACGTACCGCATGCGGGATTGCCCCGTACGGGCAGGAGGGCGGCGGACACGACGGAGGCCCGGCCCCCTCGGAAGGGGCCGGGCCTCGGTCGTTCGACCTGGGGGAGCGGTTACGCCGCGTGCACGACGTCCTTCTCCTCGGCGAAGTGGCACGCCGACTCGTGCGCGGCCGGGGTGGCCGCCGAGACGAAGCGCTCGGGGATCGCCAGCAGGGGCTCCTCCGTCGCGCAGCGGTCCTCCGCCTTCCAGCAGCGGGTGCGGAAGCGGCAGCCCGAGGGCGGGTTCGCCGGTGACGGAACGTCACCGGTGAGGATGATCCGCTCGCGTCCCTCGCGGGCCGACGGGTCGGGGACCGGGACCGCCGACAGCAGCGCCTGGGTGTAGGGGTGCGTCGGGTGGTCGTAGATCTGCGTGTCCGTGCCGATCTCGGCCATCTTGCCGAGGTACATCACGCCGACCCGGTCGGAGATGTGCCGGACGATGGACAGGTCGTGCGCGATGAAGACGTAGGACAGGTTGAACTCGTCCTGGAGCTTCTCCATCAGGTTGATGACCTGGGCCTGCACCGACACGTCGAGCGCGGAGACCGGCTCGTCGCAGATGATGATCTCCGGGTTGAGCGCGAGGCCGCGGGCGATGCCGATGCGCTGGCGCTGGCCGCCGGAGAACTGGTGCGGGTACCGGTTGATGTACTCCGGGTTCAGACCCACGACGTCCAGGAGCTCCTGGACGCGGCGGCGCCGGTCGCCCTTCGGGGCCACCTCGGGGTGGATGTCGAAGGGCTCCCCGATGATGTCGCCGACCGTCATACGCGGGTTCAGCGAGGTGTACGGGTCCTGGAACACCATCTGGATGTTGCGGCGGACGGCCTTCAGCGCGCGCCCGGACAGCTTGGTGATGTCCTGGCCCTTGTAGAAGACCTCGCCTGCGGTCGCCCGCTCCAGGGTCATCAGGAGCTTGGCGACCGTGGACTTGCCACAGCCGGACTCGCCCACGATGCCCAGGGTCTCACCGGCGTACAGGTCGAAGGAGATGCCGTCGACGGCCTTGACCGCGCCGATCTGCTTCTTGAAGAGGATGCCCTGGGTCAGCGGGAAGTGCTTGACCAGGTTGCGCACCTGGAGGATCGGCTCGCCCTGGCTGACCGGCGCGTCGATGGCGGCTACGGCCTCCGCCTCGGTCGCGGCGTCCACCGTCTCCACCTCGGAGACGTTCGGGGTGGCGTCCACGGGCCCCTGCTCCTTCTTGAGCTCAGCCATGGATCGTCTCCTTCCAGAAGTGGCACGCGCTGCCGCGGCCGACCAGCTCGAGGCCGTCCTGCTCGGTCACCGGGGCGAGCGGCGGAATCTCGGTACGGCAGATGTCCTGTGCCTTGGGGCAGCGCGGGCTGAAGGCACAGCCCGCGGGGATACGCGTCAGGTTGGGCGGCAGCCCCTTGATCGCGTAGAGCTCCTGGCCCTTCTGGTCCAGGCGCGGGATCGAGTCGAGCAGACCCCTGGTGTACGGGTGGGCCGGGCGGCTGTACAGCTCGCCGACCGGGGCCGTCTCCACGATCCGGCCCGCGTACATCACGGCGATCTTGTCCGCGACGTCGGCGACGACGCCGAGGTCGTGGGTGATCAGGATCAGACCCATGTTGTACTCGCGCTGAAGCTCGGCCAGCAGGTCCATGACCTGGGCCTGCACCGTCACGTCGAGCGCGGTGGTCGGCTCGTCGGCGATGATCAGGTCCGGCTCCAGGGCCAGCGCCATGGCGATCATGATGCGCTGGCGCATACCGCCGGAGAACTGGTGCGGGTAGTCCGAGATGCGGGCCGCCGCCGCCGGGATCTTGACCTGGTCCATCAGCTCGATGGACTTGGCCTTGGCGTCCTTGCGGGACAGACCCTGGTGCACCCGGAACATCTCGCCGAGCTGGTAGCCGACGGTGAGGACCGGGTTCAGCGAGGACAGCGCGTCCTGGAAGATCATCGCGATCTTGCGGCCGCGGATCTTCCGGCGCTCCTCGTTGGACATCTTCAGCATGTCCTGGCCGCGGAAGAGGATCTCGCCCTGCGTGATCTTCCCGGGCGGCATGTCGAGGATGCCCATGATGGTCTGCGCGGTCACGGACTTGCCGGAGCCGGACTCGCCGAGCACGGCGAGCGTCTCGCCGGCGCTGACGGTGTAGTTCACACCGTTGACCGCCTTGGCCACACCGTCGCGGGTGTGGAACTCCACGTGCAGGTCACGGACGTCGAGCAGTGGACCGTCGCCACTCACGGACTCCCGCGGTGCGGGGACGTGAGCCGTCTTGTCGATGGTGGTCACGAACGCCTCCCTCAGCGCATCTTGGGGTCGAGGGCGTTGCGGACCGCATCGCCGAACATCAGGAAGGACAGCACCGTGATCGAGACCATCACCGAGGGGATGATCAGGACCGTCGGAACGTTGCGGAGCTGGTCCTTCGCGGCGGAGACATCGATACCCCACGAGACCGTCGGCTCGGCGAGGCCGATACCGAGGAACGACAGGGTGGCCTCGGCGGCGATGTAGCCGCCGAGCGCGATGGTGGCGACCACGATCACCGGAGCGATGGCGTTCGGCAGGATGTGCCGCGTCATGATCCGGGTGGTGGAGGCGCCCAGGGCCTTGGCGGCGACCACGTAGTCGGCCTGCTTGATCGTGATGACCGAGCCACGGGCGACACGGGCGATGGACGTCCAGCCGAGGAAGGACAGGGAGAGGATCACGACCCAGACGGAGCGCTCCTCGAAGGTGGTCAGGATGACCATGGCGCCGACGATGAAGGGGACGCCGAAGAAGACGTCGGTGATCCGCGAGAGGACCGTGTCGATCCAGCCGCCGAAGTATCCGGCGAGCATCCCGATCACCAGGCCGGTGATGGTGACCGCGATGGTCACGATCACGCCGACCATGATGGACGCGCGGGCTCCGTAGATCAGACGCGCGTAGATGGAGCGGCCCTGGACGTCGTAACCGAGCCAGTCGGGGGCGAAGAAGTGTCCCCAGTTCGGCTTCTGGAGGTAGTGCTCGGCCAGGTTGGCGTCGCGCGGCGAGGCGCTGGTGAACAGACCCGGGAAGATCGCCATGACGGTGAGCAGCAGGATCAGCACCATCGAGACGAGGAAGAGCGGGTTGCGACGCAGGTCGTGCCAGGCGTCGGACCAGAGGCTGCGCGGCTTGCCGGGCGCGGGGCCGGAGTCCGTCGTGGTCGGTGTCTGAGCTGCGGCGGCCGAAGCGTCGGTGCTCTTGGTCAGTGCGGTGGTGTCAGGCATACCGGATCCTCGGGTCCAGGACCGCGTAGAGCAGGTCGACGAGCAGGCTGCAGACGAGGTAGACGATGACGAGCAACGTCACGATCCCGACGACCGTGGCACCCTCACGCTTGGACAGGGCCTCGAAGACGAGGGATCCGACGCCCTTGATGTTGAAGATGCCCTCGGTCACGATCGCGCCGCCCATCAGAGCGCCGATGTCGGTGCCGAGGAAGGTGACGACCGGGATGAGCGAGTTGCGCATCAGGTGGATGCCGACGATGCGGCGGCGCGGCAGGCCCTTGGCGACAGCCGTACGGATGTAGTCGGCGCGGATGTTCTCGGCGACCGAGGTACGGGTGAGCCGGGCCACGTAGGCGAGGGACAGCGACGCCAGCACGATGGCCGGCATGATCAGCTCGCCGTTGGTGGGTTCGAGACTCACGTTGGGCTTGGCGATGCCGAGCTGGAACGCGAAGAAGTACTGAACGAGGAAGCCCAGCACGAAGGACGGCATGGAGATGAGCACCAGCGTCAGACCGAGCAGACCGCGGTCCCGGAGCGATTCCGCCTTCAGACCGGCGATGATGCCGAGCGAGATACCGGCGACGACCGTGAAGACGAAGGCGAAGATCGCCAGTCTGACGGTGATCGGGTAGGCGTCGGCGATGACTTCGGCGACCGGACGCTGCGTTCCGATCTGGGTGCCGAAGTCGCCCTGGAACAGATTGCCCAGGTAGTTCAGATACTGCTGCCAGATCGGCTGGTCGAGGCCGTACTCGGCCTTCAGAGCGGCGATCTGCGATGCGTCTACATGCTGTTCACCGGCAAGTGCTCTGACGGGGTCGCCGGGCAGTGCGTACATCATCAGGAAGACCAGCAGGGTCGACCCGATGAAGACCGGGATCATCTGGAGCAGTCGTCGTGCGACATAACGCCCCATGGGTGCCTCCGTGTGGGGATAACTGCGGCGTGGGGGCCGCCTCTTCGCAGAGACGACCCCCACGCCTCCGGCCGCGCCGACGGACGGCGCGGGCGGATGACGGCCAGTTGGGGAATGACCCGCAGGCGTTACTTGGTGGTGACGCCGGTCAGTTCGAGGTCACCGTGGAAGTCGACCTTGACGTTGTCGACGTTCTTGCCGTGGCCGCCGTTGATGGCGTAGTACCAGAGCGGGATGGCGGGCATCTTGTCCACCAGGGCCTTCTCGACCTCCTGGTAGGCGGCGACGGACTCCTCCAGGGAGTCGGCCTTGTCACCCTTCGCCATCAGGTCGTCGATCTCCTTGTCGGAGAAGCGACCGTTGTTGGACTCCGCCTTGGAGTGGTAGAGCTCCTTGAGGAAGTTCACGTTGACGGGGTAGTCGGCCACCCAGCCACCGCGGTAGACACCCTTGACCTCGTTGTTGTCACGCGCTTCGAGGTCGGTCGGGAAGTCCGGCTTGGCGTCGCCCACGCAGTCGACCCCGGTGGCGTTGCGGATGGACTCGCAGACAGCGGTCACCCACTCCTTGTGCCCACCGTCGGCGTTGTACTGGATGGTGAACTTGTTGCCCGGAACGCCGCCGCCGGCCTTGATGAGCTCCTTGGCCTTGGCCGGGTTGTACTTCAGGATGTCCGAGTCGAGGGTCTGGTTGCCCTTGACCTGCGGAGGCGTGAAGCTCGTCGCCGGGATGCGCGTGCCGTTCAGGACGGTCTTCGTGATGGTGTCACGGTCGATCGCCATGGACAGACCCTGGAGGACCTTGGGGTCGATGTCCTTGAACGTGTCCGAGTAGAACGCCGGGTTCAGCGACTGGATGGCCGCGTACGGCTGGTCGATGGCGCCGTCACCGAGGTCCGTCTTGTACTTCGGGAGGTCACGCGGGCCGACCTGGCGGATCATGTCCAGGTTGCCGGAGACGAGGTCGGTGTACGCGGCCTCGACGGTCGAGTAGTTCTTGAACTGGATGCCCTTGTTGGCAGCCTTGTTCGGACCCTGGTACTCGGGCCAGGCCTTGACCTGGATGAGCTTCTTGTGGGTCCACTTCTCGAACGTGTACGGGCCGTTGCCGATCGGCTTCTGGCCGAACGCCTTCGGGTCGTCGTAGAAGACCTTGGGCAGCGGCGCGAACGTCGCGTAGCCGAGCTTGTAGTTGAAGTACGGGACCTTGTTGCTCAGCTCGATCGTGAACGTGGTGTCGTCCACGGCCTTCAGGCCGGACATCTCCTTGGCCTTGGGCGCACCCTTCTCGGGGTGGACGTCCTCGTAGCCCTTGATGTCGGAGAACCAGAACGCGTTCTGCTGCTTGTTGTCGACGTTGGCGTACCAGTTCCACGCGTCGATGTACGACTGCGCGGTCACGGCCTCACCGTTGTGGAACTTCCAGCCGGACTTGAGCTTGACGGTCCACAGCTTGGAGTCCTCGGTCTCGACGGACTCGGCGTTCGTGTAGACGATCTCGCCCTTGTCGTCGAAGTCCAGCAGCTGGGTGAACAGCGACTGGATGACGTAGGAGCCGTTGCTCTCGTTCGTGTCGGCCGGCATCAGAGGCTTCTGGGGCTCACCGACGTCGATCGAGACGTAACCGGCGGGCTGTCCCGACGTGTTCTTCTTGCCTTCGTCGCTGCTACCGCCGCCACAGGCAGTCGCGGCCAGGGCGATGACGGCCGCTCCCGCGACCCACTTGGCGCTCTTGGCACCGCGCATGGGTTTCCTCCTCATGAGTCCACTTTTGACTACAAGAAGGGCACTGGAGAGATTCACCGACACCCCTGACGGTGATCGTTCAGTGCCCCGAGTGTGCTCGTGAGTCGGCACTCCCCACAGTGCGTGACCCATTGACCCGAGCTCAATGGAGCCAACTATTGAGTACGGCCGGGCTGTAAACCACACTTAAAGGGTCTCGGTTTGACAACATCAGACCCGCCTGTGTGCCCGAAATCCGGACAAAGCGATCCCAGACAGACACGCCCGAAACGGACTGTTAACACATGTTCCGGAGAGCGACCCCCGATATCCGGACACCCCGGTCAGGAAAAGCAATTGACGAAGGCCCGGCCCACCACAGTGTCCGTGGTGGGCCGGGCCTTCTGTCAATGCCTGTGCTGACGGTCCGTCCGACGGGGTGATCCACCCCGGAACGGGCCCGCGCATACGGAGCGTATGCCTCCGACCGCCCCCGGGCCCTCGGAAGGGCTCAGGGGAGGCTCAGGGGCGTCTCCTGGCTCCGTGTCAGCCGTTCTTGGCGCGGGAGGCGGCGCGGCTGCGCTCGCGCTGGTCCAGGACGACCTTGCGGATACGCACGGTCTCCGGGGTCACCTCGATGCACTCGTCCTCGCGGCAGAACTCCAGGGACTGCTCCAGCGACAGCTTGCGGGCCGGGACCACGTTCTCCGTGGTGTCCGCGGAGGCCGCACGCATGTTGGTGAGCTTCTTCTCCTTGGTGATGTTCACGTCCATGTCGTCGGCGCGGGAGTTCTCGCCGATGATCATGCCCTCGTACACCTCGGTGCCGGCCTCGGTGAAGATGACACCGCGCTCCTGGAGGTTGACCATCGCGAACGGCGTGACCGAACCCGAACGGTCCGCCACCAGCGAGCCGTTGTGACGGGTGCGCAGGTCGCCGAACCACGGCTCGTGGCCCTCGAAGATGGAGTGCGCGATGCCGGTGCCGCGGGTCTGGGTCAGGAACTCCGTACGGAAGCCGATGAGGCCGCGGGACGGGACGATCCACTCCATGCGGACCCAGCCGGAGCCGTGGTTCGTCATGGTCTCCATGCGGCCCTTGCGGGTCGCCATGAGCTGCGTGATGGCGCCGAGGTGCTCCTCGGGGGAGTCGATCGTCATGCGCTCGATCGGCTCGTGGGTCTTGCCGTCGATCTGCTTGGTGACGACCTCGGGCTTGCCGACGGTCAGCTCGAAGCCCTCGCGGCGCATCTGCTCGACCAGGATGGCGAGCGCCAGCTCACCACGGCCCTGGACCTCCCAGGCGTCGGGGCGCTCGGTGTCCAGGACGCGGAGCGAGACGTTACCGATCAGCTCGCGGTCCAGGCGGTCCTTCACCTGACGGGCGGTGACCTTGTGGCCCTTGCCGCCCTTGCCGACGAGCGGCGAGGTGTTGGTGCCGATGGTCATCGAGATGGCGGGCTCGTCGACCGTGATCAGCGGCAGCGCGATCGGGTTCTCGGGGTCGGCCAGGGTCTCGCCGATCATGATGTCCGGGATACCGGCGATGGCGCAGATGTCGCCCGGGCCCGCGACCTCGGCGGGCTTGCGGGTGAGCGCCTCCGTCATCATCAGTTCGGTGATGCGGACGTTGGACATGCTGCCGTCGCGCTTGATCCACGTGACGGTCTGGCCCTTGCGGAGCTCGCCCTGCTCGACGCGGCAGAGCGCGATACGGCCGAGGAAGTTGTCGGCGTCCAGGTTGGTGACGTGGGCCTGGAGCGGCGCGGCCTCGTCGAACTCGGGGGCCGGCACGTGCGCCAGGATCGTGTTGAAGAACGGCTCCAGGCTGTCGCTGTCCTGCGGGACGGTGCCGTCCTCGGGCTTGGTCAGCGAGGCGACGCCGTCACGGGCGCAGGCGTAGACGATCGGGAACTCGATCTGGTCCTCGTCCGCGTCCAGGTCCAGGAACAGGTCGTACGTCTCGTCGACGACCTCGGCGATCCGGGAGTCGGGGCGGTCCGTCTTGTTGATGCAGAGGATGACCGGCATCCGCGCGGCCAGCGCCTTGCGCAGGACGAAGCGGGTCTGGGGCAGCGGGCCCTCGGAGGCGTCGACGAGCAGCACGACGGCGTCCACCATCGACAGACCACGCTCGACCTCGCCACCGAAGTCGGCGTGACCGGGGGTGTCGATGATGTTGATCGTGATCGGGTCCCCGCCGTCCTTGGGGTGATACTTCACCGCCGTGTTCTTGGCGAGGATCGTGATGCCCTTCTCACGCTCCAGGTCGTTCGAGTCCATCATCCGGTCGTCGAGCGACTCGGCAGCGTGCGCGGCGAAGGAGCCGGCCTGCTTGAGCATGGCGTCGACCAGCGTGGTCTTGCCGTGGTCGACGTGGGCGACGATGGCTACGTTACGGATGTCGTGGCGCGTGGGCATGGGTGGCTTGCGCTTCTCTCGGATCGTGGGATCAGGCGTCTCAGTCGGTCTTCGAGTCCTCGTACGCCCGCCGGGCGGCACGCCACGGCTCGTCCCATCGTACGGGCCTCGGGCGCGCCGGGCTTCCCGGGCCGATCCGCGAAGGCGGTCTTCCCGTGTGATTCAGGCGATATTCAGCCGGTGTCAAGGTACTGCCGGGCCAGTGGGTGGCCGGAATGCGGGGGTCGCTGCGGCGGACCGCGGTGGAGCCGGTGCAGCTATGTGGGGGGGGTGAGGAGAGGTGAAGCGACGAACGGCCCGGGTCAGGGCAGAAACCACACTGCCCGCCGGGGGAACCGGCGGGCAAGGGTTTTGAGGTGCATCTGAGCTTGGCGGCGGGAGGGTGTGGTATTAACCCGCTACTTCTTGCGGTCTGCGGGGGAACCTGCCGCTTGCCGGTTCTTGAACCCGATGTCCTGGTACCGGGGGGCGGCGAAGCCGAACGCCCCGACGTTCGCGAGCTTCTTGTCGACCGCGACCAGCTGCGGACGCTGGAAGAGCGGAATCGATCCGGCGGCGGCCCAGATCCGGGCGTCCGCCTGCTTCATCAGTTCCCGCGCGGCCTTCTCGTCCAGCTCGCCGGCGGCCTTGTCGAAGAGCTGGTCGATGTGGTCGGTGCCGACCCGGGTGTAGTTCTGCTCCACGAGGAGCGAGCCGTCGGTGGCGGGCTCCGGCTTGGCGTAGATCGGACGTCCGTCGGTGGCCGGGTAGGCGGTGGCGGGCCACGAGTAGAGCGCCAGATCGTACGCGCCGGAGGCGATGTGGTCCTTGAAGTAGCTCTCGTCCGGGACCTTGGTGATCTCCGTGCCGACGCCGATCTTCTCCAGCATCGCGGCGATCTTGTCGCCGACGCTGCGCAGCGACTGGGAGCCGGGGCCGGACGGGAGCACGAAGCGCAGGGTCAGCGTCTTGCCGTCCTTGCCGAGCTGCCCCTTGGCCGCGGCGGGCGCCGGGGCGGCGGTGCCGACGGGGGCGTACGCCCCGGCGGCTCCCCCGGGCTGCTTGTCCGTGGCGGCGACGGCGCCGTCCTCACCGAGGACGCCCGCCTGGCGCAGCAGGACGGTGCCCTGGGCGGCGGCCGTCCGGGCGGGGGCCAGGACGTGGACGGCGGAAGCGCTGCCCACGGTGGCGGGGGCGGGGGCGCCGGGCTTGTTGTCGTCGCCGACGATGTAGAGGCCCTCGTCGCGGGAGGCGGCGCTGTCCTCGGAGTCCTGGTCGGCCTTCTTGCGCTCGGCGGCGGAGTCGGCGGAGTCCTCGGTGCTGTCCTCCTCGGCCTTCTTCCCGTCCTTCTCGCTCTTCTCGCTCTTGGCGTCCTTGTCCTCCTCGGCCTCCCCGGCGGTCTTCTTCTCCGCCTCGGCCTCGTCGTCCTTGCCGCCCTTCTTCTCCGCCTCGCTGCCCGCCTTGGTGTCCTTGGGCGGCTCGGCAGCGCCGCCCCGGGTCCAGCCGGCGTCCGCCAGCAGGGCCTGGGCCTCCTTGGTGTTCTGCTCGCCGAGCGCCCCGCTGCCGTCCTTGTAGCCGGGCTGCCCCGCGAGGGCGAGGTGGCTGCCGAGCGGCTTCGCCGGAAGGCCCAGCGGCCCCAGCACGGTCTGGGCCAGCTCCTGGCGGTCCAGGGCGCGGGCGACGGCCCGGCGGACCCGGTCGTCGGCGAGCGGGCCGGACTCACCGTTCAGGGCGAGCTGGGTGTAGGCGGGCTCCAGGGACTTGCGGACGGCGAAGTCGCGCAGGGCCTTCTGTTCCGTGGCGTACGCGACGACGGCCTTGCGGTTCTTCTCCCGGGCGGCCTGCGCGATCTCCGCCGCGTCCTCGTCGGAGCCGTGCGCCTGGGCCCAGGAGCGCAGGGCCTGGGCGGGCGTGATCTCGGAACCCGGGCCGTGGTTGAGGGGCTGGCCGTTGCTGCCCCGGTCACGGCGGGCGAGCGTGATGCGGTCGGCGGTGGCCGCGTCGATGTCGGCGATGTCGACCGTGCCGTCGGAGAGGGCCTGGGTACGGTCCTTCGCGGCGACCGCCCGGAAGACGAGGGTGTCCAGCTTGGCCTTGTCGCCCCACCAGCGCGGGTTGCGGGCCAGCGTGACGGTGCCCTCGGACTTGCTCATGCTCTTCAGGACGAACGGCCCGGCGGTGGTCTTCAGGGCGGTGCGCGCGCCGTCGTTGAAGGCGTCCGGCGACCCGGTGATCTCCTTCGGGTAGAGCGGCGAGAACAGCGAGCGCCAGTCGGCGTACGGCTTGGAGAACGTGACCCGCACCTGGAGGTCGTCCGCGCCCCGCTCGATCTTCTCGATGCGCTCGTAGCCGGAGTTGCGGGCGGTCCAGAACGCGGAGTCCTTGCCCCTCAGCGCCCGCCACTGGGCGACGAAGTCGGGGGCCCCGATCTCCCGCCCGTCGCTCCACACCGCCTGCTGGTTGAGCTTGTAGAGCACGACCTGCCGGGGCTCGCGCTCGATGACCTTCGCGGACTCCAGGTAGTCCGGGTTGAGCTTCGGCTGCCCGGTCCTGTCCATCGGGAAGAGGGTCGGGAGCAGGGCTCCGGTGATCCGGGTGGTGGCGCTGTCCGCGTCCGCCTGGAAGGCGTTGAAGGTGGCGGGCAGCGCGTCGACCGCCCAGTTCGCCGTCGAACCGTCGGCGACCGTCTCGCGGGCGGCGGGCGCGATGTCCTGGGGCACGCCGCGGGCGGTCTCCTCGCCGCCGGAGCTGCACCCCGCCAGCACGGGGATCGTGAGCACCCCCGTCGTGAGGAGCGCGAGCGATCGGCGCTTTCGAACCGTCCCGCGCGGGACGCCGACGTGGGACATGGCTGATACCTCCGGGGCCGGCCCGGACCACCCCGTACCGGAATGGACCGGATAGTGCGTATGTGGTGGCATTTGCAGTTGATCACACTGATTCCTTCCGCTTACTGAAAGCGCCCCCTCGCGCGAGGGGGCGCCGACACGACGGCCGGGGGCCGCAAGCTCACCCGCCCGGAGGAACGTTCCGCCCAACACGCCCTCCCCCCGACGGCCCTCCCGGCGCCGAAGAGGGCCCGGATCAGCACCCGAGGGGCAGCCCGCCCGGCACCGGATGGGCAGCCCGCGTGACCCGGACGACCTTGCCCCTCGCGCGCCCCAGGATCTAGGGTGAATGCGCTTTCACGAGCCTCGTGATCGCCTTGCCCGGCGCAGGACCGCCGGGCCGGTACCAGCACCCGCACCGCCGGACGCGGGGCTGCGGAAGAAGAAGCGGACGGACGGTGGGTCCAGTGAGCGCCCCCACGGTGTACGACGTCGCCGAGCGGTCGGGCGTCTCCATCGCCACGGTCTCCCGGGTCTACCGGAACCCCGATTCCGTACGCGCCCAGACCCGCGAGAAGGTCATGGAGGCGGCCCGCGAGCTGGGGTACGTACCGAGCGGCAGCGCCCGGGGCCTGGCCAGCCGGACAACGGGTGTGCTCGGGCTGTGCTTCCCCGACTTCGTGGACCAGGACGCCGAGGCCGCCGCCGCCGCGAGCGACGCGGACGACGACCAGGCCGTGATGCTCTACTCCGACCAGGTCATCCGGGGCATGGAGCGGGCGGCCCGGCGGCACGGCTACGCCCTGCTGATCGCGGCCTCGCTGGACGGCGGCCCGGAGAGCCTGGTGGCGAAGGTCGCGGGCCGGGTCGACGGCTTCGCCGTACTGGCGCAGACGGTGCCGACCGAGGACCTGGAGGTGATATCGCGTCGGCTGCCCGTGGTGATGCTCTCCGGGCCGCGCGAGATCGACCACCTGGACCACATCGTGGTGGCCAACGCCGAGGGTGAGCGCGAGCTGACCCGCCATCTGATCGAGGACCACGGGCTGCGCCGGCTGGCGTTCATCGGCGGCGAGGAGAATTCCCCGGACGCCCAGGCCCGGTTCCGGGGCTTCCAGGAGGCGTGCCGGGACGCGGGCCTTCCGGTGCCCTCCCGGCCGGAGGTGCGCGCCGGGATGATGACGCAGGCCGAGGGCGCGCTGGCGGCGGACGCCCTGCTGGACCGGTCGGAGGGTACGGGGGTGGAGCGGCCGGAGGCGATGCTGTTCGCCAACGACCAGATGGCGGTCGGGGCGCTCCAGGCGCTGGAGCGGCGCGGGGTGCGGGTGCCCGAGGACATCGCCGTGACCGGGTTCGACGGGATCCCGCTGAGCCGGATCGTCCGCCCGCCCCTGACGACCGTCCGCCAGCCGATCCGGCACCTGGGCGAGCAGGCGGTGGAGCTCCTGGTCCAGCGCCTGGCCGACCCGGGCCGCGCCCCGGTCTCGCTGGAGCTGCCGGTCTCGGTGACACGGAGGGCGAGCTGCGGCTGCGGCTGACCCGGGCGTTCTGGGTGCTTTTGTACGCATATGTAAGCCGTGTTTTTCACACAGGGCGCTGACTCGGGGCCGGCAGGGCATAAGCACTGCCTACCTGAGGAGGCTGTGGTGAGCGACAGAACGGGACTGGCCCCAGTGCTGACGGCTGCGCGGGAAGCCGCACCGGTGAATTCGGTCGATGTCGTGGCGCGCGATCTGCGCACCAGGTTCGGCGCGCGGTACGTGTCGTTCCTTTTCGTGGACCTGGTCGGCAGCCGCCTGCTGCGGGTCAACGACATGACCGGCGCCTCCCGTGGCGAGGACCGGACCGAGAGGGTTCCGCTGGAGGGCAGCGGCATCTACGACAAGGTGCTGCGTTCTCAGAAGGTGGTGCAGGAGGACCAGAACGGGCGGGGTCAGCGCATCCTCGCCCCGGTGACCAACCGCGGTGACACCATCGGCGTGCTGGAACTGTTCCTCGACGCCGTCACCGAGGAAGTACTGGCACAGATCGAGGACGCCGCGCTCGCGCTGGCGTACATCATCGTCACCGACCGCCGCTTCACCGACCTCTACCACTGGGGCAACCGCTCCACGCCGGTCAGTCTGGCGGCGGAGATCCAGCGTCAGCTGCTCCCGTCCGCCGCCTCCTGCGACGCGGCGGAGTTCGCCCTCGCCGGGGCTCTGGTCCCGGCCGCCGACATCGCCGGGGACACCTACGACTACAGCCTCGACAACAGCGACCTCCATCTGTCGGTCACCGACGCCATGGGCCACGACGTCAACGCCTCGCTGATCGCCACCCTCGTGGTGAACGCCTCGCGGGGTGCCCGTCGCGCCGGGGCGGAACTCGCCGAGCAGGCCCGTCAGATGCATCAGGCCCTCCTCGACCACGGGAAGAGCACCTTCGCCACCGGCCAGTTGCTCCGCATCGCCCTGGACGGGAGCCGCGCCCAGCTCGTCAACGCCGGCCACCCCGCGCCGCTCCGGCTGCGCGACGGCTCGGTCGAGGTGATCGCCCCGCGGGTCGACATGCCCTTCGGCTTTCCGCCCCAGGGTCCGTACGAGATCCAAGGCCTGGACCTGCGCCCCGGAGACCGGCTCCTGCTGTACACCGACGGCGTGCAGGAACGGGAATCGGCCTCGGTCGACCTGCCCGACATACTGCTCCGAACCGCCGCCGAGCACCCGCGTGAGGTCGTCCGCACGCTCGTCACCGCGGTCGCCGACGCCTACGACGGCCGCCCGCCCAAGGACGACGCGACCGTCCTGTGCCTCGACTGGCGCGGCCCCCGGAGCGAGCCCCGCGAACGGGAGGCCTGAGCCCGCGCCGGGCGGCACCCGGCACCTGAGCCGCACCCGGCCCCTCAGGCACCCGACCCCTCAGGCACCCGGCCCCTCAGGCGGCCGGGGCCAGCCGCTCCCCGAAGAACCGCGTCCGCCGTGCGTCCAGTTCGGCCGCCTCGGCCACCATCCCCCGGTACGCGAAGTGCCCCGCCGTCAGCACCTGGAGCTCACGCTCCCCGGCCAGCGCGTTGTGTACGGCGAACTGCCCCGGCGGCGGCACCGACGGGTCGAACAGCGCGGCCGCGACCAGCGTGGGCAGCGTCAGCCGGGTCGCCGCCGTCGCCGCGTCGAAGTAGCGCAGGACCTCCGTGATCTCGGGGTGTGCGCGGTGGTGCGCCCGGACCGCCTCGCCGCTGCCCGCGCAGGGCAGGGTCAGCCGCAGCGGGTGGTTGCCGAAGGTGGGGACGGTGAGCTGGGCCGCGCCGAAGCGGTCGTCCCAGGGCAGCGCGAGGGCCCCGAGCCCGCCACCGAAGCTCTCGCCGAGGTAGCCGAGGCGGGGCCCGCCCGGCTGCCCGGCCGCCGCCAGCTCCGGCGCCAGCGCCGTGAGGGCGGAGGCGGCGCACCACAGGTCGGCCGCGCAGTCCCCGATGACGTACGACGTGCGGGAGCCGATGCCGTGCAGGACGTGCGCGTCGGCCAGGTCCGGGATGCCGTCCACCCGCCCCCGCTCCCCCATGCCCCGTACGCACGGCAGGATCACGGCGGCCCCGGGCAGCGGCGCCGGCAGGTCCCGGCCGGGTCCCTGGCGGCCGCCGTACCCGTGCCCGACGACGAATCCGTACCGCACAGGACCCTCGGCGGGCAGCGCGAGCCAGCCGCCGAGGCGGACGCCGCCCACGGACGTGAAGGCGACCCCGTGGACGCGGACGCCGTCGCGCTCCTCCTCCACCGGGCCCAGGACCGGCGCCGGGTCCACCGCACGGGCTCGCGCGTACCGGCCGCGCCAGAACGCGTCGAAGTCGTCGGGGGCGGGCGGGGCGGGGACGTCCAGCAACGCGTCCGGCGCGTCGTACCCGTAGGCCGGGTCGAACGGGAAGTCGTGGGAGAGCGCGACGGATGAGGCCATGCGGCGAGGGTAGACGCCGGGTCGTCGGCGGAACGTTCGCCTCCGGGGCCCCTCCGGGGCGACGAATCGGTCACATCGCCTGTTGTTCTACAAACGCCGCGTTTACGGTTCAACGACAGGACGCCGAGAAGTCGGGCGACAAGACGCCGGGATGTCGGGCGCGTTGCACGAGTGTGACCCACCACCCTCTTGCGGA
This sequence comes from Streptomyces rubiginosohelvolus, assembly GCF_014649875.1. Taxonomy (GTDB): domain Bacteria; phylum Actinomycetota; class Actinomycetes; order Streptomycetales; family Streptomycetaceae; genus Streptomyces; species Streptomyces rubiginosohelvolus. The sequence continues at coordinate 29,633 of NZ_BMTW01000001.1, forward strand.
TTGCCGAACGTCTGGCGCAGAGTGATGTATGCGCTTACAGGCAGCGCATACATAGCGCATAGCGCAGCATCCGGATTGCTCAAGGAGGAGCCCTCCCATGTCCCGCATCGCCAGAACAGCTCCCGCCGGCATAGCGCTCGCCCTCGCCGTGACCCTCTCCGCCTGCGGCTCCTCCGGCGGCGACGTCGCGGCCGACGAGAAGCAGACGCTCACCGTGTGGGCCATGGGGGCCGAGGGCGAGAAGCTCGCGGACGTGGCCGAGGTCTACGAGAAGGCCAACCCGAACATCACGGTGAAGGTGACCCCGATCGGCTGGGACGTCGCCCACCAGAAGCTCGTCTCGGCAGCGGCGGCGGGCACCCTGCCCGACGTGGCGCAGATGGGCGGCAGTTACATGGGCGAGTTCGCCGAGCTGGGCGTGCTGGAGCCGGTGGACACCAAGGTCTTCGAGAAGAAGGACTTCTTCCCCGCGGGCTGGGAGCAGGGCGAGGTGGAGGGCACGGCGTACGGCGTGCCGTGGTACGTCGACACCCGCGTCCTCTACTACCGCACGGACCTGGCCGAGAAGGCGGGCGTGAGCAAGGCCCCGGCCAACTGGCAGGAGCTCCAGGACCTGGCGGGCGCGTACCAGGAGAAGGCCGGTACGAAGTGGGGGCTGTCCATCCAGCCCAGCGGCCTGGACACCGTGCAGAACTTCTACTCCTTCCTGTACTCGGCGGGCGGCGAGATCGTCGACGACCAGGGCGAGGCGGTCATCGACAGCCCGGAGGCGGTCAAGGCGCTTAAGGAATACGGCAGTTACTTCGACAAGGGCCTCGCCAACAAGTCCGTCCAGCCCGGCTACGACGTGGTGAAGGACTTCGGCAACGGCCGGGTCCCGATGTTCTTCGGCGGCCCCTGGCACGTGACGCTGCTCAACGAGGGCCAGCCGCAGATCAAGGGCAAGTGGGCCATCGCCCCCGTCCCGGCGGACGCCTCGTCCACCTCCATGGCCGGCGGCTCCTCGCTCGTCGTGTCCAAGGACAGCGAACACAAGGCGGCGGCCACCGAGTTCATCCAGTACCTGACCGACACGAAGGGCCAGGCCGACTGGTACGAGCGGACGAAGGACCTGCCCGCCAACACCTCCGCGTGGGAGTCCGGCACGCTCGCCGACGACGCCGACCTGCAGACCTTCAAGAAGCAGATGGACACCGCCAAGTCCTCGCCCTCCCTGGCCAACTGGACCGAGATCACCGACAAGGTGGACCAGGCCATCGCCAAGGTGACGCAGGGCAAGGCTTCCGCCGAGGACGCGCTGAAGACGGCGCAGTCCGAGATCGAAGGCCTCGTGAAGCAGTAGCCATGAGCACCTCGACCACCACGACCGAGAAGGCCGCGCGGCCCGCGAAGGCGGGGGCGGGAGCATCCGCCGCCCCCGCCCCGGGCGGCGGCCGCCGCAAGCGGACGCTGGGCATGCAGAACGCGGCGGGCTGGCTGTTCTCCACCCCGTTCCTCGTCCTGTTCGCCGTCTTCATGGCGTTCCCGATCCTCGCCACGCTGGCGATGAGCTTCACCGACTTCGGGCTGCGCAATGTGACGCGCCCGTGGGAGGCGGAGTTCATCGGCTTCGAGAACTACGTCGAGCTGTTCGGCGACGAGAAATTCCTCAAGTCCCTCTTCAACACGGGGTACTTCGTGGTCGTCGGTGTGCCGCTGACGATCGGGATCGGGCTGGTCGTCGCCGTCCTGCTGAACAACGGCATCGACCGGGCACGGACCTTCTTCCGGGTCGGCTTCTACGCCCCGGTGGTCACGACCATCGTCGCGGTGGCCGTGGTCTGGCGGTTCGTCCTCGACCCGAGCGACGGGCTGATCGCCGGCCTCTTCTCCGAAGTGGGCTGGACGGCACCGGACTTCCTCGGCTCGGAGGCGCTGGCGATGCCGTCGCTGATCGTCATGGCGGTCTGGCGGAATGTCGGCACGGTGATGGTGCTGTTCATCGCGGGCCTCCAGGCGATCCCCACCGAGGTGCGGGAAGCGGCGAAGCTGGATGGTGCGAGCGTCTGGCAGGAGTTCCGGTCGATCACGATCCCGCTGCTGCGCCCGACGGTCCTCTACGCCACGGTGATCACGACGATCGGCTACCTCAACGTGTTCGAGGAGCCGTTCGTGATGACCCAGGGCGGCCCGTCCGACTCGACCCTCACGGTCTCGCTGAACATGTACCGCGAAGGGTTCAACTTCTTCCACATGGGCTACGCGAGCGCCATGGCGTACGTCCTGTTCGTGGTGATCATGGGCATCACGGTGCTCCAGCTCCGACTGCTGAAGGACAACACGAAATGAGCGCCACCAGCAGCGCCCCGGTCAAGAACCTGGACAAGGGGCCGCGCGGAAAGCGGAGCGTCGCTCGCCCCTTGACCTACGTCCTGCTCTCGCTCGGCCTGCTGGTCATGTCGGCGCCCTTCCTCTGGATGGGGATCTCCGCCTTCAAGACCCAGAGCGAGCTGTCGGCGAGCCCGCCGGTGTGGATCCCCACCGAGTGGACGCTGACCAACTTCCGGCAGCTGCTCGACAAGCTGGACCTGCCTCTGTACTTCATGAACTCGGTGATCGTGGCGGTCCTGGTGACCGTCTCGAACCTGGTCTTCTGCTCGATGCTCGGCTACGCCCTGGCGAAGCTGAACTTCGTCGGCCGCAACAAGATCTTCGGCCTGGTGCTCGGTGCGCTGATGGTGCCCGGCAACCTGATGCTGCTGCCGCTGTTCGTGCTGATGAGCAAGCTCCAGCTGATCGACAGTTACGCGGGTCTGGTGCTGCCGTTCGCCGCCGGGGCCTTCGGGGTCTTCCTGATGCGCCAGTTCATGCAGTCGATCCCGGACGAGCTGCTGGAGGCGGCCCGGATGGACGGCGCGAGCGAGTGGTACATCTTCTGGCGCATCGTGATGCCGCTGGTGAAGCCCGCGCTCGCGACGCTGTCGATCTTCACGTTCCTGGGCTCCTGGAACAACTTCGTCTGGCCGCTGATCGCGACCAACGACCCCGAGAAGTACACCCTTCCGGTCGCCCTGGCGACCTTCGCCACCGACCCCAACAAGGCGGGCGGCTCCAACGGGATGCTGATGGCCGGGGCCTTCCTGATCGTGCTGCCGGTGCTGGTCGTCTTCATCGCGCTGCAACGGCACTTCACGCAGGGCATCGCCACGGCGGGCATGAAGTAGCGCCCCCGCCGCAGCACTTCACATACAGCGACCGCGCCACACCCCTCCAGGCACCCCAGCGCGGCCACACCCCCATCCCCACACCACCACCAGAAAGACATGTCGCGATGACGAACACCCCTGCCCCGAACCGGCCGGCGACGACGGCTTCCGTACCGTTCCCCGAGGGCTTCCTCTGGGGCGCGTCCACGGCCGCCCACCAGATCGAGGGCAACAACACCGACTGCGACTGGTGGGTCAAGGAGCACGCCGCCGGCACCCACATCGCGGAGCCGAGCCTGGACGCCTGCGACAGCTACCACCGCTGGCCCGAGGACATGGACCTGCTGGCCTCGCTCGGCTTCACCGACTACCGGTTCTCCATCGAGTGGGCCCGTATCGAGCCGGTCGAGGGCCGCTTCTCGCGGGCCCAGCTCGCCCACTACCGAAGGATGGTGGAGGGCGCGATCGAGCGCGGCCTGCGCCCGATGGTGACCCTGCACCACTTCACGGTCCCGCAGTGGTTCGAGGCGCGCGGCGGCTGGACGGCCGAGGGGGCGGTGGAGCTGTTCGCCCGGTACGTGGCGGCCTGCGCCCCGGTGATCTCCGAGGGGGTCTCCCACGTCTGCACGATCAACGAGCCGAACATGATCGCCGTGATGGCGGGCCAGGCGAAGCGCGGCGACAACAGCTTCCCGCCCGCCGGCCTGCCCACCCCCGACGACGAGACGACCGCGGCCGTCATCGCCGCCCACCACGCGGCGGTGAAGGAGGTCCGGGCCCTGGACGCCGGCATCCAGGTCGGCTGGACCATCGCCAACCAGGTCTACCAGGCCCTCCCCGGCGCGGAGGACGTCACCGCCGCCTACCGCCACCCGCGCGAGGACGTCTTCATCGAGGCGGCGCGCGGCGACGACTGGATCGGTGTGCAGTCCTACACCCGTACGCGGATCGGCCCCGACGGACCGATCCCGGCGGCCGACGACGTCGAGCGGACGCTGACGACGTGGGAGTACTACCCGGGCGCGGTCGGCGAGGCGCTGCGCCACACGGCCGAGGTGGTCGGGGACGTGCCGCTGATCGTCACGGAGAACGGCATCGCGACCGCCGACGACAGCCGCCGCGTCGACTACTACACGGGCGCTTTGAGCGAGGTCGCCTCGGCGCTGGAGGACGGCCTCGACATCCGGGGCTACCTGGCATGGAGCGCGCTCGACAATTACGAGTGGGGCACGTACAAGGCCACGTTCGGCCTGATCGCGATCGACTGGGAGACCTTCGAGCGCACCCCGCGCGACTCGGCGAAGTGGCTGGGCTCGCTGGGCCGTACCCGCGAACTCCCGCGGACGGAGGCCTGATTCACCCGCGCGTTCGCGCGCCCTCGATACGGGGAGCCACCTGACGGCTCCCTCCGGCCCGGGAGCCGGCGGAACCTGACGACCGCCGGCTCCCGAGCCGCCCCCGCACGAGCACTGTTCCCCTTTCCCCCTTCTGCCACCAGGAGCCGGACCGATGGACCGTCGCACGTTTCTCACCGCCGCAGGGACCGGGGCCGCGGCCCTGTCGCTCGGAGCCGTGACAGCCCCCGCAACAGCAGCAGCCGCCCCCGCCGACCCGCGCCTCCTGCGGACCTGGTTCCGCGACACGTACCGCTCGATCGAGGCGATGACGACCGACTTCGGCCTGGTCACCGACAAGATCGACCTCAGGGGCGCGGGAGCCCCCGCCCAGTCCCGCCAGACATCCCCCACCAACATCGGCTGCGGCCTGTGGTCGACGGTGGCCGCCGCGGGCCTGGGCGTGATCGGCGAGGGAGCGATGCTCCGGTCCCTGACCCGTACGGTCACGGCGGTGGAGAAGCTGGAACGCCACCACGGCTTCTGGCTCAACTGGTACGACGCGCACGACGGTTCGGTGCTGACGGAGTGGCCCGGCACGGGCGACCCGGTCCGCCCGTTCCTCTCCTCGGTGGACAACGCGTGGCTGGTGACGGGCCTGCGGATCGCCGCCGACGCGGCCCCGGCACTACGCCCGCGCATCGACCGCATCCTGGCCACCGCCGACTGGTCGTACTTCTACACGCCGTACGACCCGGCCGACCCGGTGGCGGGCCCCGGCCAGCTCCGGGGCGGCGTCTGGACGGACACGGACGAGCCGACCCCGCACCACTACGGAGCACTCAACACCGAGCCTCGCATGGCGAGTTACCTGGGCATCGCGGACGGCTCGCTCCCCGGCGACCACTACTGGCACCTGCTGCGCACGATGCTGCCGGAGCACGAGCAGGAGCAGAAGCCGGGCGGCGGTCACGTCACGGTCGACGGCGTACGCGTATGGAACGGCCACTACACGCATCGCGGCCGGAAGGTGGTCCCCACCTGGGGCGGCTCGATGTTCGAGGCGCTGATGGTGCCGCTGTTCGTGCCGGAGCCGGAGTGGTCGCCGCGCGCGTGGGGCGTGACGCATCAGCGTTACGTACGCGGCCAGATCGACCACGGCCTGCGGGAGGCGCGGTACGGCTACTGGGGCTTCTCCCCCGCCAACGTCCCCGAGGACGGCTACCAGGAGTACGGGGTGGACGCGCTCGGCATGCAGGTGGACGGCTACGCCTCCAACACGGACCGCACGCACACGACCGACGGCGATCCGCTCCCGCCCCCTTCGGCGTTCACCAACGGAGTCGTCACCCCGCACGCCTCCTTCCTGGCCCTGCCGTACGCCCGCCGGGAGGCGGTGGCCAACCTGCGTTCCCTGGAACGGGACTTCGGGGCGTACGAGGAGGGGCTCGGCTTCCGGGACTCGGTGAACGTGTCGACGGGCCGGGTCAGCGACTTCATGCTCGCGCTGGACCAGGGGATGATCGCCGCGGCTCTGGCCCAGGAGCTGCGGCCGGGTCTGCTGCAACGCCCGTTCCGCACAGGGGGATTCCGCTCGCGCGTGCGGCCGCTGCTGGAGCGGGAGCGGTTCTCGATCTGAGAGGGCTGCGGAAGGGGCCGGGCCTATGGCCCTCCGGCCCCCTCCAGCATGCGCCGCTGATGCTCGCGCCCGATCGTCTCGTAACCGATCACGGTCACGAAGGGCGCGAGCATCACCACGATCAAGCACACCGCCAACGGCGCTCCCGTCACGGCCAGCAGGCAGGCCGCCAGCAGAACCGCCAGGGTCAGGCCGATCAGCAGCAGGTGGAAGCGGTCCCCCGCCGAGAGCAGCAGGGTGTGCAGCAGGAAGACCACCAGGAGGTAGAGGGCCACCGGGAGGGCCAGGGCGAGGACGACGGTCGTCTCGGGGATCTCCGCGTGGTGTTCCAGGTAGAGGCCCGCGACGTGCAGCCCGGCCCCGGCCCCGGCGACCCCGATGAACAGGGGGATGTGGCCGTAGCCGAAGAGGTACCCCCGGTTGCGGCGACGCTCCAGGATGTCGCCGAACGGGGTCGTGAAGTAGACCCACCACATGCCGAAGGTCAGACCGACCCCCGCGACCACGACGGCGATCGCGTTCCCGGTCCAGGCCGTGCCGTCGGCCCCGCCCAGCAGTTCGCCCGATGAGGCGACCGTGCCGACCACGCTCTCCCCGAGCACGATGATCGCGAACAGGCTGTACCGCTCGGCCATGTGATGCGGGTGCCACGGCGTGCCGCCCGCCGCGCCCTGGGCGAAGACCGGCAGGGCCAGTTCCAGCGCGCCGAGGACGACGAACGCCGCGAACACGACGTAGACCGGCAGTCCGACGAAGGCCAGGACGACCCACCCGACCTGGGCGATCACCGTCCAGCGGATGTTGGCCAGGCACACGCCCCGGAACTCGGGTGCCTCCCGGGCGGCACGCGCCCACTGGAACACCATCGCGATCCGCATCACGACATACCCCGCGACCATGGCGCGCAGTTCGAGGTGACCACCCTCGTCGACGGAGTGGAACATCGCCGGGAGGCCGAGCGAGAAGACGACGACCCCGATCATCTGGACCATGGTCAGGACCCGGTAGAGCCAGTCGTCGGTGGCGAAGGCCGAGGCGAACCAGCTGAAGCTGATCCAGGCGACGCTGATCGCGAACATCGCCATGACGAACGCGGTGACCGCGTGCGCCAGGTGTCCCTCGGCCAGCAGCTCGGCGAACTGGGACGACGCCGTACCGACCGCGACGACGAAGGTCAGGTCGAACAGCAGCTCCAGCGGGGAGGAGACCCGCCCGCCCTCCTCGGGGTCGCGGCCGGTCATCGGGACGAGCCGGCGCCTACGGGCGCGCCTGCCGTGGTCGTCGTCTTTCCGCGGATTCTCAGGCATACGGCCATCATTTCTGACGACACGTCAGGCGGATGGACGACACGCGCTGTGTACGGCAGCCTCAGGCGGGGGTCTCGGTGTAGTGGTGCTCCCCCTACTCCGACTCCAGGCAGCCGTTGACGGTGCTGCCGAAGTGAATCCGGTGCGGCGTGCGGCCGTGCGCGTCCAGGCGTTCCCACGACTCCCCGCGCTCGATGAGGGTGTGGCCGCAGGGGTCGCGGGCTTTGCGCCGGAGCCGGTACGGGGTGCGGCCGTCCTCCATGTCACCGAAAGCCGGGGAGCGACACCGGCCGGACGGGAAGCGCATCCCCGCCCTGCGGCCTGCCACGGGCCGACGGCGGACCGTCGGGCTCTCAGGGCCGGCTCAGCGCCCGTTCGATCGCGCGGCGGGCCCGGTCCGCGGCCGACCGGTCGTGCTGGAGCTGCATGGCCGCGTTCAGCGCCAGTCCTGCGGCGATGATCTCGAACAGGGCCTGCTCGACGTCGAACCCGTCCGGCAGTTCGGCGTTCTCCACCGCGGCGGCCAAATCCGTCCGCAGCTGGTCACGCCAGCGCGACCAGACCTCGGCCACCGCATCACGGACCCGGCCGGGGCGGCCGTCGTACTCGGTGAGCGCCGCGGTCATCAGGCAGCCGCCGGGCAACAGCGGCTCCTCCAGGTAGCCCACGGAGTTGGAGCACACCGCGCGCAGCCGCCGCAGGCCCGGGGGTTCGCCCAGCGCGGGCTCGACCACCCGGTGCCAGAAGTCCACGAACGCCTTGTCCAGCGTGGAGATCTGCAGTGACTCCTTGGTGCCGAAGTGCTTGTGCACTCCGGACTTGCTCATCTCCAGCGCCTCGGCGAGCCGGCCGATGGTGATGCCGTCCAGTCCTTCTTCCGAGGCGATCTCAGCGGCGCGGCTGAGGATCCGCCCCCTGGTGGCCTGCGCTTCGGCTACTGAGCGGCGTGGAGACATGCGCCGATCATAGCGTACGAGCGTCCTCTATTGATTAGAGTACGACCGTACGCTAAATTGGTCGACGTCACCGAGACAAAGGAGTGTTGAGATGCGAGTGCGACGGCTGGGCTGGGCGGGACTGGAGATCGAGGCCGGGGGCCAACGGCTGGTGATCGACTACGTACGGGACATCTCACCGCTGTTCACGGGATGGAAGCCCGGTGACCGGCTGGCGGAGCCGAGCGGGAAGGCCGATGCCGCGCTGGTCACCCACCTGCACCGGGATCACACCGACGCGTCCGCGCTCGCGAAGGTGCTGGCGCCGGGAGCACCGGTGCTGAGGCCGGCTCCCGGCCACGGTGACGACGTGGACAACGTGACGACGTTGCTCGCCGAGAGCGAGCTGACCGCGCACGGGCTGGCGGCGACCGTCGTCGACGTGTGGTCCGTCCATGAGATCGGACCGTTCCGCGTCACCGCCGTCCCGGCCGTGGACGGACTGGGTGACCCACAGGTGAACTGGGTGGTCGAGGCCGACGGGCAGCGGCTCTTCCACGGCGGCGACACCATGTTCCACGGCTCCTGGTGGCTCATCGCGCGCCGCTTCAGTCCGTTCGACGCGGCGTTCCTGCCCGCCAACGGGCCCGTCGTCGACGCACCGCATCTGCAACCCCCGAGCCCGGTGCTCGCCGCGCTGGACCCGGGGCAGGCGGCTGCGGCGGCGGAGATCCTCGACGCCCGGTACGTGGTACCGATCCACTACGAACCGGAGCAGCCGGACAAGATCGCAGGCTACGTCGAAGTCGCCGACCCGGCGGAGGAACTGCGCGGGCACGCCGGACCACGCGCCCGTGTGCTGGCCGTCGGCGAATGGCTGGACCTAAGCGCCTGACCGGACCGCCCCGGCGGGTACGGTCGCGGCTGCGTACCCCTGGGCGGGGGGACTGAAGCCGTCACACGCCGTCACGCGGGGCAAGGTGCGGGTACTCCCCCGCGAGTACGGCGTCCACCGCCGCGAGCGTCGGATCAGTGACGTCCCAGTCGTGGGCGGAGGGGTGACCGGAGAACAGCCCGCACGCGTCCTCGCCCCGGGGCTCCACAGCACCGCACCAGGCCAGCTCCGCCAGAGTCGCCCGCTCACCCCTCCAGCGGGCCCAGACGGCGGTGCGGTTCGTGTCGTCGTCCCATAACGCCATCGCGTGGTAGCCGTCGTGGTCGGCGGCCAGTTCGCAGAGCAGGTGTCCGGCTTCCGGGCGGCTGCCGCCGTCGGCAGCGGCGAGGCGGAGCACGAAGTCCGGGGGCGGCAGCAGGGCTACGGCGGTGCACTGGTCAATGGGGTCCATGGGGCGGGAGTCCTCCGGTCGTCGCCGTCAGGGCGCGTCGGTGTCGGGTACGTCGGGGGTGTCGGGACGGCCGGGGGCGCCAGGGCCGTTGAACGTGCCGGGGGCATCGGGCGTACCGGGAGCGTCGGGCTCGCCGGGAGCGTCGGGGGCGTCGCCCTCCGAGATCAGTCGCCGGACCTCGCTGTGGACGTGTGCGGCGATGAGGTCGCCGAGCGGGTCGGTCACGGAGAAGGAGTGCGGCCCGGGGTGATGGTCGAAGAACGCGCATGTCGTCACCGTGCGGGTCGCCAGCTCGCGGAGCACGGCGGGGCAGAGGCGGAGCATGCCGAGGCGGTGGACGCGGTGGGCGCCGGTGCCCGACCAGAGGAGCCACAGGTCCTGGTCGTCGGGGGTGTCCGCCGTCCACAGGTGCCCGGCGTGCTCGGCCGACTCGTCGTGGTCGCCCAGCTCGCACAGGACGAACTCCTCCGGCTCCACGGCATCGGGCGGGTGCTCCGGCCCGCCCTCCATCGTCGCGAGCGCCAGCAGCGCTTCGGCGTACGGGACGTGGGTCACGGCGGTGCATTGCAGCACGCGGTCAGGCCCCTTCTGTACGGGGCGGGGACGGGTGGTCCTCCGAGGCTTCCGCCGTCCACCCCCACAGGTCCACGGGCCAGGCGCCGAGGGTGACGCGCAGCCCCACGAAGGGGTCGACCACGGTGAGCAGGGCGGGGCGCCCGGATTCCAGCGCGCCCAGGGCGTGATCCTGGCGGCCGTGGTCGTCCGCCCATGCCCGGAGCGCCTCCGGGGCGTCGCAGCCGTGGAAGGCGACCGGCCGGACGTCCCTGGCCCCGAGCCAGGGGGCGGCCGGGGGCAGACTCCGCCCGTGCCCGTCCGCCAGCCGCAGCGCCTGCCGCCGCAGCCAGCGAAGAACGAGCCGGCGGTTCGGCAGGGCGACCCCGCCGAGCGGGAGGGCCCGGCTGCCGACCGTCACCGCGACGGCCGCGACGTAGTCCAGCACCCTCGCCCGGCCCGCGCCGGGAAGCCCCGCCCTCACAGCACTTCTCCCCGGCTGCGGGCGTTGAGCCGCGCCGTACGGGCCCGTAACTGCTCCATGAGCAACGCGGGCCGTACGTAACGGGGTTCGACCTCCCACTCGCGCCCGCCGCCGACCGGCCGGAGGGACCAGTACGGGCCGGCGACACCCTGGAACTCCCCCACGCGGTCACCGCGACTGGTGTCCGCGAGCAGAGTCCCGGGGGCAGGGACGCGTGGGGGCCGTTCCGTATTCGCGCTGGCGTTCTCGCCGTACACCGATCGCTCCTCTCTGTAGCCGAACGACTACCGGGGCGACTCAGCGTGGCCTAGCGTGGATACGTCTTCAACGTTTCGGAACTGGGGGATACGTTGGTCAACCGCAAGGAAGTGAACCCGGACGGGGGCCCGGAGGCGGCCTACGGAGCGCGTCTGCGGCGGGAGCGAGAGGCTCGGGGCTGGAAACAGGACGATCTCGGGGGCCGGATCGGCTACACGGGGCGGCACGTTTCCGGCGTGGAATTGTGCCACAAGTCCCCAACTCGCAAGTTCTCGATCGCCGTTGACGTGGCGATGAACTACACGGGAACCGCTGATTCGTTCGAGCGCGAGTGGCGCAAGATCAAGCACGGGGTGCTGTTGCAGGGCTTCCCGGAGTACGTGGCACTGGAGGGCCGGGCGGCGGAGATCCGGCTCTTCGAGGTGGGCGTCATCCCGGGGCTGTTGCAGACCCGGGAGTACGCGGAGGCGCTGGCACGCGGAGCGGTCGACCGAGGCGTCATCACCTCCGAACAGGCCGATCAGCGCGTCTCGTTACTCATGGAACGCCAGGGCGCCCTCTTACGCACCGTGCCGCCGATGCTGATCGCCGTACTGGACGAGAGCTGCATCCGCCGCCCGATCGGCAGCCCTGCCGTGATGGACGCCCAGTTGCAGTATCTGGTCGACTTCGCCACGCAGTCCCACACCATGCTGCAGATCGCCCCGTACAGCATCGGTGAGCAGCGGCCCTTCAATCGGGCAGTGAATCTGCTGACGCTCCAGGATCGGTCCGTGGTCTCCTACGTCGAGTCCGAGACGCAAGGCCATCTGGACCGCGAACTCAGCTCTGTCATCCCGATGGTGAGGTCCTACCATCAGTTGCAGGCTGTGTCTCTGTCGCAGACAGATACCGTGGACATGATCCACCAGCATCGAAAGGGCACCCCGTGACGACCGAATCCACGACCCCGCAGTGGGTCAAGTCCTCCTACAGCGACAACGGCGGCACCTGCGTCGAGTGGGCCCCGGCCACCGCCTCCACCACCGGCATCGTCCCCGTACGCGACTCGAAGAACCCGGGCGGCCCGGCCCTGGCCCTCGCCGCTGACGCGTTCACCTCCTTCGTGGCGGGCGTCAAGGCAGGCGGCTTCGACGCCGCCTGATCCCACAGGCTCCCGCGAGCGCGGCCCGCGGCCATTCCGTGGCCCTGGGCCGCAGTTGACCCTCTGCGGCAGCCCTCGTGCACCGCACACAGCCCGGTCCCGACCCGCAAGGTGACGACCGGGCTGCGTGCTGTACGCCGACGCACCCGCCGCTCCCCTCTCACTCCTCGGCGGTCCCGCCCGGCCGTGGGCCAGGGGCGAGGACCTTGGCGACGAAGCCCGCGAGCTGTTCCCGCATCCGCTCCCGCGGAATCCCCCGCTCGCCCGCCAGGTGCTCGACGAGGTCGGCCCGCGTGGCGGCGAGCAGGGCGTGGGCGGTGAAATCACTGTCGGTCAGGCCGGGGATCTGCTCCAGTACGGCTCGGAGCAGGCCGTGCCACCGCTCGTAGTGGTCCGCCCGGTACGGGCTGCTGTCGCTGCCGCTGTCCTCCAGGGCCAGGGCGAGCGGCCCGTTGTCGAGCTTGAAGCACAGGACGGCATCGAGCAGGGCGCGTACGCGGTCCTGTGGCGGGGTCCCGGGCCCCAGCGGCGGCGGGCCTGCCTCGATGGCCTCCCTGATCGGTTCGAGCCGCGCCTCGTACAGCGCGCGCAGCAGCCCGGCGCGATCGCCGAAGGCCCGGAAGAGCGTGCCCTTGCCGACCCCGGCCGCCGCCGCGACGTCGGCCATCGTGATGTCCTCCGGACTCGCGCGGCGGCTGAAGAGGGCATCGGCAGCCGCGAGTACGGCCTCCCTGTTACGGATGGCGTCCTTGCGGGACGACTGGCGTTCGGACATGCCGCTCCTTCCGTTTGCAAAACGGACCCACGGTCCATATCTTGAAGTGGACCCCGGGTCCGGATTCTACGACTGGAGGACACGTATGCCCGCACCGACCTCCCCGGCGGATCTCTTCCGCCACAGCCTGCGACTGCTGCTCGACAAGGACATTCCCGCGTGGATCGCCCTGTGGGCCGAGGACGGAGTGATGGAGTTCCCGTTCGCTCCCGACGGCTGGCCCCGGCGCCTGGAGGGCAAGGAGGCCGTCGCCGATTACATGCGCCACTACCCCGACCACATCGACCTGCACGACTTCCCCGAGCTGCGGATCCACCGGACCACCGATCCGCAGACCGTCGTGGTCGAGATGCGTGGGGTCGGCCGACTGGTGGAGAGCAACGCTCCCTTCGACATGACCTACATCGCCGTCGTGACCGTGCGCGACGGGCACTTCACCTCCTACCGCGACTACTGGAACCCCCTCGCCGTCCAGGAACCCGGCGCCGACTTCACCGGGAGCAGCCGATGACCACCGCACCCACCACGCTGGTCATCGGCGCGACCGGCACCACCGGAAGCCGCACCGCCGCGCAGCTGACGGCCGGTGGGCACCGCGTCAGGGCCGCCAGCCGCCGGGCCACGCCGGTCGCCGGGACCGAGCCCGTCCCCTTCGACTGGTACGCCCCCGCGACGCATGCGGCCGCTCTCGACGGCGTGGACCGCGTCTACCTCGTACCGCCCGTGGGCGACTCCGACCCCGCTGCGACGATGCTGCCGTTCCTCCAGGGGGCCCGCGCCGCCGGCGTGCGCCGCGCGGTGCTGCTCAGTTCCTCGGCCATCCCGGAGGGCGGCCCGGCGGTCGGAGAGGTGCACCAGGCTCTGCCCGGTCTCTTCGAGCAGTGGGCGGTGCTGCGTCCCTCGTGGTTCATGCAGAACTTCACCGGTACGCACGCCCACGCGCTCAGCATCCGCGATGAGGGCGTCATCCGGACCGCCACCGGGACCGGCCGGGTCGGCTTCGTGGACGCGGAGGACATCGCGGCCGTCGCCGTACGCGCTCTGACCGACGAGCAGGCCCCGAACACCGATCTCGTCCTGACCGGACCCGAGGCGCTCGGCCACGACGACATCGCCACGATCATCACCGACGTCACCGGAAGGCCCGTGGTGCACCATCGCCTGTCCTACGAGGAGATGCGCGAGCACCTCACGACGCAGGTGCCGGTGGAGTTCGCCGCGATGCTGGCCGGGATGGACCGCGCCATCGCCGAAGGGGCGGAGGACCGCGTCACCGGCACCGTCCACCGCCTCACCGGCCGGCCCCCGCGTACCTTCCGGTCCCTCCTTGAGCGGGAGGCGCGTTACAGCGGCTGATGCTCCAGGGGGATCAGCGGTTCCGGTCGCGGCCCGACCACGGCAGCGGGCGGGTCATTGCGTCGCCTTCCGCAGCGCGGGCTCGGGCATACGGCCGTAGAGCCGCCGGCTCAGGAGCTCGCCGTCCCGGCTGAATGCCCTCGCCGCTGACGCGTTCACCTTCTTCGTGGCGGGCGTCACGGCAGGCGGCTTCGACACCACCGCCTGACCACCGCCGCCGCTCCGGCCGCGCCCCACCGTGCCCGCATGGTGGGGCGTCCCGTTGTCCGGGTGAGCCTGCGGCCTACACTCCCGGCGTGACAGTCATGAAGCCGGTGATCCGCCCGGCGGTCCCGGCCGACCTGGACGCCGTCGCCGAGATCTACACGTACTACGTCCGCCACACCGTGATCACCTTCGACGAGAACCCTCCGCCGGTGGCCGCCTGGCACCAGCGCCTCGACGACATCGCCGCCCGTAACCTGCCGTTCCTGGTCGTCGAGTTGTCCGGCGAGGTCGTCGGCTATGCGTACGCGGCCCCTTGGCGCCCCAAGCCCGCCTATCGCCACACCGTGGAGAACTCGATCTACCTCGCCCCCGGCCGCACGGGCCGAGGACTGGGCGGAGCGCTGCTGGAGGCCCTGCTGGCCGCCTGCACCGGGACGCACGTACGCCAGATGATCGCCGTCATCGCCGACGCGGGCACCGACACGTCCGCCGCCCTGCACCGCCGCTACGGCTTCACGGACGCGGGCCGGCTCGCCGCCGTCGGCTACAAACACGACCGCTGGATCGACACCCTGCTGATGCAACGGAGACTCGGGCAGCCGACGACGGAACCGAGGCGATGACCGACCACTGCTGCGAGGTGATGACGACCCGGGTGAACTGGCACTGCGACCGGCACGACACCCCCTTCACCTGCCCGGACGCGCTGATTCGCTTCGAGGTCAGGTTCCAGGAGTACGGGTTGGTCATCCATGACGGCGGCGCATCGACCCTCGGGATCGACTTCTGCCCGTGGTGCGGACAGCACCTCCCCGAGTCCCAGCGGGACCGCTGGTTCGATGAACTGGAGCGTCGCGGGATCGATCCATGGGAAGACCCGATCCCGGCCGAGTTCCAGGGCGAGGGCTGGCTTGCTTCGCCGCGTCAGGAACGGGACGAGCGTTGATCCGCTTCTGAACCGGGTTCCCTCAGCGCCTTATCATCGCCTCAAACACGGCCTGAATAGAGAGCCCTGGCTCGCACCAGATCCACGGGCCCGCCCTCCCCGATGCCCAGAAAGAAATTCACCTGCCACGCCTGCGTACCGCGCGCCTGACGGCTCGCCGTAACGGCACCCGGCGGGTAGACGCGAAAGCCCCGCTTTCCGCCCACGCCGTTACGGGACACGATGCCGCGCTCGCACAGAACGCCGCGCGGGAACACGAACTGCCCGAGGCGGCCGTCGTCGCGGGCGCTGATGACGAAGAGATCGACGCCGTCGTCGGCGTCGAAGGGGCGGATCGGGCCTTCGGTGGAGCGCTGCCACACGGTGACGAACTGGCCGGCCTTGGTCGGCGTCGTCCTGGCCACGCGAAAGGCGACCGACCGCCCGTCGAGCGTGAAGCGGTGAGCGGCGTAATCAGCGCTCTCCGGCTCGGGGACCGGCTGCGAGCAGACGAAGCCACCCGGGTCGTACACCGATGCCTTTGCTGCCGGCAGGTCGCCGTGAAGCCGCGCCCACGGCTGGTTCGTCTCCATTCTCCCTATCCTGTCACCGCGCCGACCACGCCCGGCCGGGGCGGCGGGGCGCCGCACGGGGCCGCCCCCTTGGCAGCATGTTGACATGACCTTGACACTTGCCCCGCCCGCGCCGGAGGCTCGGAATCCCCCACGAACCGCAGACGGCCACGACGACAATGAGGTGTAGCCCCCATGCGATCACGCCCCATCGGATTCCTCGTCTCGACCCTCGCCGGCGCCGCCCTGGCGTTCGGCGGCACCACCGCCTCCGCGAGCCCGGCCGCGGCCCCGGTGCCCGACTCCGCGTCGGGCGTCACCGCCCGTGCGGCCGACGGCTGTTACACCTGGAGCGGAACCCTCCGGGAGGGCTCCAGCGGTGAAGCGGTACGTCAGCTCCAGATCCGGGTCGCGGGCTATCCCGGCACCGGCAACCAGATCGCCATCGACGGGGCGTTCGGCCCGGCGACGAAGGCGGCCGTGTCGCGCTTCCAGTCCGCGTACGGGCTGGCCGCCGACGGCATCGCGGGCCCCGCGACCTTCAACAAGATCTACCAGCTGCAGGACGACGACTGCACCCCGGTCAACTTCACCTACGCCGAGCTGAACCGCTGCAACTCCGACTGGTCCGGGGGCAAGGTCAGCGCCGCCACCGCCCGCGCCAACGCCCTGGTCACCATGTGGAAGCTCCAGGCCATGCGGCACGCCATGGGCGACCGGCCCATGACCGTCAACGGCGGCTTCCGCAGCGTGTCCTGCAACAGCGCCGTCGGCGGCGCCGCCAACAGCCGCCACATGTACGGCCACGCGGCCGACCTCGGCGCGGGATCCCAGGGCTTCTGCGCCCTCGCCCAGGCGGCCCGCAACCACGGCTTCACCGAGATCCTCGGCCCGGGCTACCCGGGGCACAACGACCACACCCACGTCGCCGGCGGCAGCGGCCGCTTCTGGTCCGCGCCCAGCTGCGGCATCTGACGCCGTAGCGCTCTCCTGACGTACGGGGCCTCCGCTCGGCGGACCGGAGGCCCCGTACCCGTGTCCGTACACCGCGGGCCACGGGCTACCAGCCCATCCCCACCACCACGGCCAGCGCCGCCAGCAGCACGCACAGAGCGCCGTTGACGATCCGGTGCTCCCAGAAGACCGCGACGAACTCCCGGATCGTCGCGCTCGGCCAGAAGTACGCGGCGGTGGGCGAGCCGATCACCTGGCCGCGCACGCCCTCCTTACGAGCGGTCATCGCGGCCCGGAACGCGTGGAAGTTGTTGGTCACCACGACGCAGACGTAACGCTCGTCGGCCCCCTCCATCAGGCTCCGGCTGAAGCGGAGGTTCTCCGTCGTCGTACGGGAGCGGCTCTCCTCCAGGACGAGGTCCGGGTCGGCGCCCTCGGCCACCAGCCAGCGGCCCATCGCCTCGGCCTCCGGCAGCTTCTCGTCCGGGCCCTGGCCGCCGGAGACCAGCAGGACGGGTGCCGGTCCGCCCCGGGCGATCTGCCGTTGCTGGACACGGAGTCCGGAGCGCAGACGCGAGGCGAGCAGCGGGGGCACGCGTTCCCCGCCGATGAGGCCCGAACCCAGCATCACCACGAAGTCCACGTCGCCGCGCACCTGGATGCGGCCGTACAGGAAGGCGTAGACGAGGAAGCAGAGGAAGAGGAAGGCGACATAGCCGGTGATCAGCACGACGGCCAGGATGAAGGAGCGGTACGGCTTGGAGCCGCCGAGGTAGTCGGCGGTGACCACCAGGGCCAGGACGGCGAAGGTGCCGATCCCGGCCAGGCCGGAGAGCAGGTTGGCGGGGCGGCGGCCCTCCTTGCGGACCATGGTGAGGCCGTTGACCACGAGGAAGCCGCCGAGGACCACGACCGCGAGCACGGGTACGAGGAAGACCAGCGCGTACACCGGCACGGCCAGGCTGTCCGGCAGCCGGTCCACCTGCGTCAACAGGGCGAACGACAGGCTCAGGACGGTCAGGCCGAGCAGCACCGCGTTACGGAACTGGCGGCGGTCCTGCCGTACGCCCCAGCAGAACCAGAGCAGGAACACGGCCGTCGGGGCGAAAGCGATCACGGGGAGCCTCGGGTTCGTCGGTACGTCGGTACGTCGGTACGTCTGCGGCGAACCGCCGGCCACGGATCCGCGGGGGTGCGGCGGTCACTGCCCGGAGCGGCGGTTCTCGTCCACCCAGTCGTCGTTCGTCTGCCAGGCGTACAGGGTGTGGTCCTCGAGCGCCACGTAGTAGGAGCCGCAGCGGCCCTTCGCACTGCTCGCGGTCCCCGAGGGGAACCAGGACGCGCTGATCTCGGGGTCCGGGGCGCTCCCGCCGCCGAGCGCTTCGCACTGCGCGGGGAGACGGCCGTCGTGGAGCGTGGCCTTGAGGATGCGTTCGCCGCCGGTGGTCCGCATGGCGTACTCGACGGACGAGGCGTCGTCCGGCAGCCAGCGGGGAACGGACTCGCGCTCCTCCTTGGCGTCCTTGCCGGTGGCGTAGGACGAGGTCTGCTCGTGGCGTCCGTCGTACCACTCCTTGGCTTCGGGTACGGCCACGGCGGCCGCGACTCCGAGGACCGCCACGGCGCCGACGACGCCTATCAGAACGCCACGCATGTTCTCACTCCTGATGCCTGTTGCGACTACGAGCAGATCTCTTCTGTTCACCTCAATTCTTGACCGCTCGCGCGCCGGAAACATCAACCTATGGGGCTTTTAGGGGTACCTCTCTGGTCGCACCGACCCTGATGCCTACGCGTCGTCCTCCCGCCAGTCACCGAGGTCCATGTTGCCCAGCGCCAGGTTGACCACCATGATCCCGGCGACCTCGGCGTCCACCCGGAAGGAGTCCCCGACCTCGTCCTCCAGGGGGACCACCCGGACGGGATGTCCGGGCTCACGCAGGGTGGCGGTGTCGGCGATCAGCACGGTGTCGGAGATCATCGCCTCCGGATCCGTGCCCGGGCGGACCTGGGCCATCACCTGCTCCGGGGTGGCGCCCGCGAAGGCCGGATCGTCGACGAAGGTGACGTACTCGCCGAAGTCCTCGATCACGTCCAACGCCGCCCCTCGGCCCCGGCGCACACGGTCGACCACGGAAGCCCAGGCCGCGTCGTCGCCGAAGTCGGTACGGACGAGGAGATCGGTCTCCTGGACGAGCACAGGCAGCTCGCGGGCAGGCGGGGTGTAGCGGGGCGGGTCGGTCCGCGTCTCCAACGCGAAACCGGCGGGCTCGTAGCCGTCCTCGTCCTCCGGTTCCGTCTCCTCCCCGTCCTCCCACTCTGCGGGCGCCTCCTCGGCGAACCCGTCGAAGGTGAAGGAGAGCCCCCGGTGCAGCGCCAGGTACGCCATGGCCGTCTGCCGCGGCGTGATCCAGAAGGCCTGCCCATCGCTGCCGCTGAAGGCCAGCAGCGGGCGCGCCTCCGCGTCGCGCGCGGTCCGGGCGTCGGTGAGCACCACCAGGTCGGGTATCCATGCCCCGGGGCGGTCAAAGGCCGCGGCGATCTCTTGGGGGGTGGCGCGGGAGGACCCTCCCCAGCCGGGCTCCTCCGCCACGATCAGCCGCCGGGGAATGGACGCCTCGGCTTCGGCCGCACCCCCTGCCCCGGGCGGACGCATACCGGGCAGCTCGCCCATCCGCTCAAGGACGTCGTCCCAGGCATCGCTGTCGCTGCCGCCGTCGGTGCGCAGCAGCAGGATTCCGGGCACGCGGATCGCTTCGTCGCGGGGCGGAAGGGGAAAGGGGGGACGCATCGGCAGACACCTCGTCAGATCAGTTGCACAGGGCCGGAGAAGACCTCTGAAGACCTCTCAGGTCTAACATCCGCCTCTGACAGAGAGGCCGCGGGAGGCGCACGGTCGCGGCAGCCATCGCGCGCGGTGCGGCGGCCCTACGCTGCCCCCGTGCACACCATCGAGCTGCTACCGGACGCCTCGACCGACCGAGCCGTACGCGGCGTCTGGCAGGCCCTCGCGGACGAGGGCCTGCCCAGCCAGAGCACGCACCACCACCCGACCAACCGGCCGCACCTCACGCTCGCCACGGCAGAGACGCTCCCCGCGGAAGCCCGCACCGCGCTGGCGGAAGCCCTCGCCGCGCTCCCCCTCCCCCTCCACCTGACCGGGCTGCTGCGCTTCTCCGGCCGGGTCGACGTGCTGGCCTGGGCGGTCCGGCGCGACGCCGCGCTCCTGGAGCTGCACGAGACGGTGTGGCGGATCCTGCGGGAAACCCCCGGAGCCGGCGACCGCCCCAACCCGCGGCTCTCCCCAGCCCGTTGGGTCCCGCACATCACGCTCGGCCGGGGCCGGGGCGCGGTGTGGCCCGGCCCCGACGGCCGGTGGCTCCCCGAGGAAGCCACCGGGCCGGGCGCCCTGCCGGGGCGGTGGGCCGAGGCCCGGTCCTACGACTCGACGAGCCGGACGACGGCCGTGATCGGGCCGGGGGCGCCGTGAGTTGCCGCCCCTCCGCGCCAGGGCTCCGCATTCCCTTTCGTCAGCGCACCAGCCGGACCAGCTTGTGGTTGGCGAACTCCTCCATGCCGAACCGGCCCAGTTCCCGGCCGAAACCGGACCGCTTGACCCCGCCGAACGGCAGCTCCGCCGCCGTGCCGGACGGGGCGCCGACGAACACCATGCCGGTCTGCAGGCGCTGGGCCACGCGCTCGGCCTGGGCGTCGTCGTCGGTCTGGATCGAGGCGCTGAGACCGTACGGCGAGTCGTTGGCGAAGTCGACGGCCTCCTCCTCGGAGCCGACCTTGAACAGCAGGGCCACCGGTCCGAACAGCTCCTCCTTGTAGGCCCGCATGTCGGGGGTGATGCCCGCGAGCACGGTGGGCTCGTACCAGGCGCCGGGGCGGTCGATGCGCTTGCCGCCGGCCAGCACCGTGGCCCCCTTGGAGATCGCGTCCTGGACCTGCTCGTCCAGGGTCTCGACCGCCTTCTCCGACGAGAGGGGACCCATGAAGGTCCCGGGGTCGGTGGGGTCGCCGACGGCGATGGACCGGACCGCCTCGGTGAAGGCGGTCGAGAAGCCGTCGTAGTGCTCGTCGAGGGCGATGATGCGCTTGGCCGCGTTGCAGGCCTGGCCCGCGTTGCCCATCCGGCCGATCAGCGCGTTCTTCACCACCTGCTCCATGTTCGACGTGCCGAGGATCAGATACGGGTCGGAGCCGCCCAGTTCCAGGACGACCTTCTTCAGGTTGCGGCCCGCGATCTCCGCGACGGCCGCGCCCGCCCGCTCCGAACCCGTCAGCGAGACGCCGTGGATCCGGTCGTCACCGATCAGCGTCTCGATCTGCTCGTTGGTGGCGAAGATGTTGACGTACGCCCCCTTGGGCAGGCCCGCGTCCAGGAACAGCCGCTCCATCGCCAGCGCCGATTCCGGGCACTGCGGGGCGTGCTTGAGCAGGACCGCGTTGCCCAGCATCAGGTTCGGTGCGGCGAACCGGGCCACCTGGTAGTACGGGAAGTTCCACGGCATGATCCCCAGCAGCGTGCCGACCGCCTCCTTCCGGATGACGGCCCGGCCGCCGGAGGCGACGTCCAGCTCCTCCGTCTCCAGGAAGCCCTCGCCCCGGTCGGCGTAGTAGCGGTAGATGGACACGACGGTGCGCAGCTCCCCGAGGGCCTGCTTGACCGGCTTGCCCATCTCACGGGTGATGATGGCGGCGAGCTGATCCTTGCGCTCCTCGTACAGGTCCGCGACCCGTCGCAGCACATCGGCCCGCTCCGCCGCAGGCCGGGCGGCCCAGGCGCGCTGCGCGTCGTCGGCCAGGGCGAGCGCGTCGCGCAGCTCGCCGTCGGTGGCGGTGGGGTACTCCTGTTCCGTCTCACCGGTGGCAGGGTTGACGACTCGGTACGTACTCATGACTTCCTTCCGTGGACAGCTCCCGGACGAGGTCCGTGCGAGACGGAAACGACCGCAGGACCACCGGGCGGACATTCGGGTACCCATCCGGCAGATGCGCACACCTCGACCCTTCCACCGCGCTCACGACTCCGCCCGGTGTCGCCCTTACGACTCCGGCCTGTGTCGCCCTCGCGACTCCGGGCAGTCGCTCGGAATCCGGCGCATCATGAGGGCATGCCTGAGGACATGCCGCCCGGGGGCGGCGGCCCGGACCGGACGGAAGACGGACGGTACGTGATCATCAACGGGCGGCGCTGGCGGGCGACCGACCCCACCGTCCCCGAGGACGCGGCCGCCGCCCTGCGCTCCCACCTGATGGCGGCGCGGCGGGCGGTACGGGAGGCGAAGCGCGCGACGGACGATGCCGGGCTGCGCCGGGCGCGTGACCGCGTCCAGCGGGCGAAGGTCGCGCTCGGCGAGCGGGGCGACCCGTGGTGGGAGCAGTCGGGGCGGGAGCGCGACCGGCGGTGGCGCGACGGGCTCACCTGGTTCGACGGTCACGGGGAGCGGTGAGCCGCTGCTCCGCCCGAGCGTGGTGACGTCGCCATCGGCCCCTGTCGTACCGGACCGCTACTGTCCGGCGCATGGAGAACATGATCCCTCGCGGCAACTGGCTCGACGACGACATATTCCGTACGTTCGTGAGAGAGGTCGCACCGCTCCACTTCGGCTCCTGGAGCCTGACCGATGTCGAGCGCGCAACGTCGTCGCTGGGATGGGAACTTCGGGATCCCAAGGAGGTCGCCGGCCAGGTCCGGCGCAGGTTCGCTCCCCGGAAGGGGCCTTCGGCCGGATACGGCACCCTGATCGCCGACGCCTCGGAGCCCGAGCAACTCCGCAAGCTGAACGTCCGCGTCGTCGACCTGCCGCCCGAGGACCTGGCCACGGCCGCCGGCTTCATCCGTGCCGCCTGGTGGGTGATGGAGGACGAGCTGGGCCCGCCCACGCTGTGGGGAGGCGACTCGGGACCGTGGATGCTGTGGCGGCGCCCCGGCACCAGCATCCTCGTGCACTCGCACGACGGGGGCGAGGTGAGCTGCGAACTCCTGCCCTCCGCAACGGACAGCGATGGAGCCGGGAGCGGCTACTCCCGTGGTCGCTGGCGTGCCGCCGAACCTGCCGAACTGCCGCCCGCCTCGCCAGAACTGCCCGGCGCCACCTGGGAGCAGGTCGAGAAGCGCCTGGCCGAAACCCTCCGGTCCCTCGACCACGACACCCCGTTCTTCCCCGGCAGGTTCATCCTGCACCTGGGAGACGCCCGCGATCCCCAGCGCTTCGTCCAGTGCTGGAGCCAGGATCTGAGCCTCGTCGTCGAGGCCACCGGCCATCTGCACCGGCCGGACGCGGCCGACCCCGCCCGCCTGGCACGGAACGGCTGGGAGTTCTCCCGCTCCATCTGGCAGCGCCGGTTCCCCGACGCCATGGACGACCCCGCGCACGCGGTGACGGCCGCCCGCATGCTCGTCGAGGAGCTGCGGCAGCTGGGCGTCGATCTGTCCGGCCTCTCCTACGACGGGACCATGAGCGGTCGCGGGCGCGGCCTCCACCTCGACCTGCCGGATCTGGGGATCCCCCGCGCCCACCACCCAGCCGCCTGAACTCCCGTGCGTGGGGCCGTCGTTGCCGGACTCATTGACAGCGCCGCGCCCCGCTGTCACCGTCTCGACTGACGGCGGCAGTCGCGGACCGGGCCCCCACCGGCCCGCCGTACGCACCTCCATCACCCCCACCACCCCACTTCGGGCGCCTCCCTCCCCCACCGTTCCGCCGCCGCAGATTGGGAGCGCTCCCACAGAAGGGCCGCAGTCATGAAGAGACTTCTGCGCACGCTCGCCACCTCGGCCTTCGCCTGCCTCCTGCTCCCCCTCACCTCAGGACAGCCGGCCGCCGCCTCCGCCCAGGCCGACCCCATCGGCATGACCAGCGGGTTCTACACCGACCCGCACTCGACGCCCGCCGCCTGGGCCGCCGCTAACCCCGGTGACGGCCGGGCCGCCGCCATCCGCGACAACATCGCCTCGCGGCCGATGGCCCGCTGGTTCGGCGCCTGGAGCGGGGACATCGGCGCGGCGGTCAGCTCGTACGTGGGCGCGGCCGACGCCGCCGACAAGCTGCCCGTGCTCATCGCGTACAACATCCCCGGGCGCGACGCCTGCGGCGGCCACTCCGGCGGCGGCGCGGGCACCCCGAGCGCGTACCGCACCTGGATCTCCGCGTTCGCCTCGGCCATCGGCTCGCGGCCGGCACTGGTGGTCATCGAGCCCGATTCGCTGGGCGACTTCAGCTGCCTGAGCCAGGCCCAGATCGACGAGCGCAACGGGATGCTCCGGGACGCGCTGGCCCAGTTCACCGCGCACGCCCCCAACACCTGGACCTACCTGGACGCCGGAAACCCGGCCTGGATCGGCGCGGACACCATGGCGCAGCACCTCGACGGCGCGGGAGCACGGCAGGCGCACGGCTTCACGCTGAACATCTCGAACTACTACGCCACCGGCGAGAACTCCGCGTACGGCAACGCCGTCAACGGCTCCCTGTCGGCGTCCTACGGCTACACGAAGCCGTACGTCATCGACACCAGCCGCAACGGCAACGGTTCCAACGGTGAGTGGTGCAACCCGGGCGGACGCAGGACGGGAGCCGTCAGCCAGACGGGCGGCGGGGCCGAGATGCTGCTGTGGCTGAAGACCCCCGGCGAGTCGGACGGCAACTGCGGGGTCGGGGCCGGTTCCGTGGCCGGGCAGTTCCTGCCGGAGGTCGCGTACAAGATGATCTACGGGTACTGAGTGCGGTCCACCTGGCCGTCCGCCTCCCTCAGACGGGCGGCCAGGTGCGCAGAGCGGCATCGGCCATCGCCCGCAGCTCGTCGCCGCAGACTCCGCTCGCGGCCTGCACCGCGATCCCGAAGGCCAGGGTGGTGACGTACCGGGCCAGCACCGCCGGATCGGTCCCCGGCGGCAGGTCGCCCTCGTCGGCGGCCCGCCGGAACCGCTCCTGGATCCGGCAGCAGCTGTCGTTCCGCCAGTCGGCGAGCAGGTCGCGGACCTCGCGCCCGGAGTCGCTCGCGGCCAGCGCGCCCTGGACGCCCAGGCACCCCTGCGGACCGGACGGGCGGGTGGTGGTCCGGATGGTGCCGGCCAGGAGCTCGGTGGCCACGCCGCG
This sequence comes from Streptomyces rubiginosohelvolus, assembly GCF_014649875.1. GTDB lineage: Bacteria > Actinomycetota > Actinomycetes > Streptomycetales > Streptomycetaceae > Streptomyces > Streptomyces rubiginosohelvolus. The sequence continues at coordinate 54,714 of NZ_BMTW01000001.1, forward strand.
GGCGGTCGGCTGCTCCAGGGCCCGGACCAGATAGTCGCTGGGGCCGGTGGCGTAGCGCTCCATGGCCTTGCGGAACAGCTCCTGCTTGTTGCCGAACGCCGCGTACACGCTGGTGGCGGAGATGCCCATCGCGTCCGTCAGCGCGGCCAGGCTGGCGCCCTCGTAGCCGTGCTCCCAGAACACCAGCATCGCGCGCTCCAGCGCCTGGTCGGCGTCGAACCCCCTCGGCCGGCCGCTCGGGCCCTTCTTCCTCGTCTCCACCCCCTCATCCTACGTCTTCCGTAGTGACCGATGCAGAAGTGCTACGGTGAAGTTCCGCATCGATCACTACGGAAATCGATGACCACGGAACTCGACGACTACGGAATCCGGGGAACACCATGACCGTCACCCTGATCACCGGCGCCAACAAGGGCATCGGCTACGCGACCGCCAAGCAGCTCGCGGAACTGGGCCACACCGTCTACATCGGCGCCCGTGACGTCGAGCGGGGCGAGAAGGCCGCCGCTGAACTCGGCGCGCGGTTCGTCCGGCTCGACGTCACCGACGACGCGTCGGTGGACAGCGCACTGGCGGCGATCGGCGCGGCCGAGGGCCGGCTCGACGTCCTGGTCAACAACGCGGGCCTCCTGGGACACGGGGACGTCGACGGCCCCAAGGCCCTGCGGGTCTTCGACACGAACGCGGTGGGAATCGTCCGCGTCACGGAGGCGGCGCTCCCCCTGCTGCGCGCGTCCTCGAACGCCACGGTCGTCAACGTCTCCAGCAGCGCCGGGTCGTTCTGGGCGGTGAACAACCCCGACCGGGTGGAGTCCACGCTGCCGCTGGCGCTCTACTCCGCCTCGAAGGCGGCGGCCACCATGCTCACGGTCCAGTACGCGAAGTCCGAGCCGGGCATCCGGTTCAACGCGGTCGAGCCGGGCCCGACCGCCACCGACATGACCGCGGAGTTCGGCATCGGGCGCTCCCCCGAGGAGAGCGCCCGGGTCGTCGTACGGTTCGCGACGCTCGACGCGGACGGCCCGACGGGAACCTTGCAGGACGAGGCCGGGGTGCTGCCCTGGTAGGCACCCAGGTCCTGCGCCGGGGCGGCGGTCAGGCTCCGGAGCCTGCGATGGCGGTGACGCGGATCTCCACCCGCATGGCGGCGAGCCCGAGGACGGTGACGCCGGTCTCGGTCCAGATCGGCGCACGGCCGCCGAGACGGAGGCGGAACTGCTCGGCCATGACCCGGTTGTGGTCCTCGCCGATGACGTCCTCCCCCGGCGCGACCTTGTGGTACGAGTTCACGTGGATGACGTCCTTCCAGGTCGCGCCGACCGTGGCGAGCGTGCGCTCCACGTTGTCGAAGGCCCGGACGATCTCGTCCTCCAGCGAGTCGGGGATGGACAGGTCGTCGTCGACCCCGGCCTGACCGGAGATCTCGACCCGGTCCCCGACGCGGACGGCGCCGCTGTAGCCGAGGGCCTCGTGAAGCTTCTCGCCGTAGCCCGGAACGACGCCGAAGGTGACGGTGCTCATGATGCTTCCTCTCTCCGCACCCGAGGGTGCGTTTCCGCTTCCATGACTTCACGCGTAAAGTAACTGTAGCAAGCGATGACTTCAAGCGCAAAGTCATCGGGGAGCACATCGAGGGGACGGGAAGACCGATGAGCGGCACGGAGAGGCCCATGAGCGGGACGGACGGGCGCGAGGTGGAGCGCACGAGCGGGCAGGCGGACGACGAGCAGCCGCACTGGCTCGACGAGCAGGAGAAGGCGGCGTGGACGGGGCTGATCTCCCTGGTCCTGCTGCTGCCCGGCAAGCTGGAGTCGCCGCTGCGGCAGGAGCACGGCATCACCCTGTTCGAGTACCTCGTACTCAGCCATCTCTCCGAGGCCCCCGGGCGGAAACTGCGGATGGGCGAGCTCGCCTTCCTCGCCAGCGGGTCCCTCTCCCGGCTCTCCAACGTCATCAAACGGTGTGAGCAGCGCGGCTGGGTCGTCCGGACCCCCGACCCGGCCGACGGGCGTTACACCCTCGCCGAACTCACCGACGCGGGCTTCGACATCGTGCGCGAGGCGGCCCCCACACACCTGCGCGCCGTGCGCGGCCTCGTCCTTGACTCCCTGAACACGGCCGACCAGAAGGCGCTCGTCCGCATCGCGGAGAAGATGCGGATCGTGCCCGACGACTTCGGCTGACCGCCGTCACCGCCCTCTGGCCCCGTCCGTGACCCGGTCGAGGTGGTAGAGGTCGGCGACGCAGCCGCCCGGCCAGTACCGCTCCCCGCCCTCGCTGAACGGCTCCAGCATCTGGCTGATCACCAGGCGCTCGTACGGCAGGACCCGCTCCCCGGCCGCCGCCCCCTCGCGCAGGCGGCGGTCCTGGGCGTCCCACTTCTCGGCCCGGGCCCGCATCGCGGTGTCCAGGTCGGTCAGGGCGATCGCCGGGCCCACGCAGACCAGGACGCAGAGCGCGGCGCACACCGCCTTCGCCGGGGCGGTGCGGCGCACGTACCGGCGGGCGGCCAGGCCCAGCAGGGCGCCCGCGCCGACGAGCAGGATCACGTACAGCAGGAGGTAGTCGTTCCACAGCCGGTTGGCGCTCGGGTCGCTCACCCGGTCCCGGAACACCGGGTACGCGATGACCGTGCACAGGTAGCCGGAGACCAGCAGCGTGACCAGCCCGGCGGCGGTCAGCAACGGCCAGTGCGCGGGCGGGCGGGGCGTCGTCCCGTCCGCCCTGCGGCACAGCAGCCCCAGCAGGACGCCCACCGCGACCGCGCCCACGTACTGCCAGGTCGTCACCACGGTGACGGTGATCTCCACGAACGCGCGCAGCGACGCGGCGAGGGAGTCCGGGGCGAGCAGGGACGTGGTCTCCGCCCCGAAGCGCTCCCTGCGGGTCGTGGAGCCGGGTGAGGTGATGAGGACCAGGGCCCCGGCCGCCGTCCCGGCGATGCCTCCGGCGCACCACAGGCGGACGAATCCCCGGTCTCCGGCGGGGACGACCCGGCCGGAGAGGAGGAGCGCAGCCAGCAGCACCATCACCACGACGATCGCCGTCTCCTCGGACAGCGTGGCGAGGAAGGCCGCCATCAGCACCGCGACGGCGATCGCGACGACCCGCCCCCGCCGGGTACGGGCGAGCAGCAGCGGAATCAGCGCGGCGCAGGCCAGGACGGGCGGCAGCGTGTGCGAGACCGACGCGGCGGGCCAGTAGAACGTCTTGTACGTGTTCGGCGTGACGAACAGGAACAGCGCGGTGGTCATGACCGCCAGCAGGAGCGGCATCCCGCGCGGGGTGCGCAGCCCGGCCCGGCGCAGCGCCAGGACGGCTACCGCCCACAGGACCGCGAGCACCAGCACCCCGCTGATCAGGGGGTACCACTGGTGTCCCGCGACCTGGAACTTCGCGTAGGCGCCGACCAGGAGCGCGTTGGCGACCCGCCCGTTGTCGTCGAGGTAGAACTTCCCGACGAGGCCGCTGATGCCGTCGTCCCGTACGCGCGGCAGGAAGCACCAGTCGTCCGCGCCGGGCCGCACCCACCGCCCGAACCAGGACGCGGCGGCGAGCAGGGCGAGCGGCGGGAGCGCGAGGGCACTCACCCAGAGCGCCGTCCAGGGGTGGTCCGCCGGGCGCCCGGACCGGTCCCGCTCGGCCCTGGTCCGCCCTGTCCTGTTCCGCCCTGCCTGGTCCGTCACGGTCGTCTCCTGCGCGCCGCCGGTCGGGGCCGCGGTCACGGGCACGTCGTCGGACATCGCGTCCTTCACCGGTCCTGGGGCGAGCGGGTGGGCAGCGTCGCGGGCGCGGGGCGGCCGGCCAGCGGTTCGGCGGGGGCTCTCCCCGCCTCCGCCACGGCGCGGGCCGCCTTGGTCTGGCCGGAGGTGATCGCCCACCGCGCCAGCAGGAAGGAGATCGGCGTGACGATGACTCCGGCGGCCAGCGCGGCGAGGTTCTTGTCCATCCCGAGGCCGCTGACCGCTCCGTAGAGCAGCGCCCCGGACGCCACCAGGTTGACCATGCTGGAGAGGGGATAGCGGACGAACGCGTGCCAGGTCGGCCGCGTCCGGCAGGTGATGTAGGAGTTGAGCAGGAACGAGCACACGATGCTGATCACGTAGCCGATGACGTGGGCGGTCAGATAGGGGATCCAGCGGTTCAGGGAGGCGTAGACGCCGAGGTAGACGGCGGTGTTCACACAGCCGATGAGGATGAAACTGCCGAACTGGCGGACGGTACGGGACCGGCTCGGGGAAGCGGGAGGGCCCGGGGCGGCGGGGCCGGTGGCCGACTCGGTGGCGGTGCTCTCGGCCGGGCCTCCGCCATCGGTGAGCGCGGGGTCTCCGGTGATCGCCCGGCCCCCGCTCAGCGGCTTGTCCCTGGTCAGCTGCTTGCCGCCGCTCAGCTGCTTGTCCCCGCCAAGCTGCCCGCCGCCGGGCGGCTGCGTGTCCCTGGTGAGCTGCGTGCGCGGCGGGCTGTCCGGCAGCACCGCCCGGCAGGTCGCGTCCGTCTCCCGTACGACGTACGGCGGGCGGTGCTTCGCCTCGTGGTAGATCCGGCCCACGTACTCACCGATGACCCCGAGCGTCACCAGCTGGATGCCGCTCAGGGCGACGACGGCGATGAGCAGGGTGGCGTAACCGGGGGTGTCCACGCCGTGCAGGACGACGCGCACGACGGTCCACAGGGCGTAGGCCAGCGCCGAGACGAAGACCCAGAAGCCGGTGTAGATCGCGAGGCGCAGCGGCCGGTTGTTGAAGGAGAGCAGTCCGTCGATGCCGTAGTTCAGCAGCCGCCTGCTGCCCCACTTCGACCGGCCCGCCACCCGCTCGCTGTTGCGGTAGCGGAAGGTGACCGTGTCGAAGCCGATCCAGGAGAAGATCCCCTTGGAGAAGCGGTTGCTCTCGGGGAGGGAGAGCACGCTCTCCACCGCCCGCCGCGACAGCAGCCGGAAGTCGCCCGAGCCGTCGATCAGCTCCACGTCCATGCAGCGGCGCACGAGCGCGTAGTAGGTATGGCTGAGGGTGCTGCGGACCATGCCCTCGCCCGTGCGGTCGCGACGCGGGATGACCTGGTCGTAGCCGTGCCGGTGCAGCTCCAGCATGCGGGGGATCAGCTCGGGCGGGTGCTGGAGGTCGGCGTCCATGATGACCACGGCCGCCCCACGCGACATGCGGAGGCCCGCGAGCATGGCGGCCTCCTTGCCGAAGTTGCGGCTGAAGGCGGTGTAGTGGACGCGCGGGTCACGGGCGGCGATGGCGTTGAGCAGGGGGCGGGTGCGGTCCCGGCTGCCGTCGTCGACGTAACAGATCTCGAAGCTGTCCCCGAGGGGGTCCAGGACGCCGAGCAGCGCGGCGTGGAAGGACTCGATGACCTCGGCCTCGTCGAAACACGGCACGACGACCGACAGCTGAAGGCCAGTCACTCGCCACCTCCGGACTTCGGGCGTCTGGTGGGGCCGGGTCCCTGACCGGCGGCTGCGCCGTCGGACTCCGGCGCCGGGGCCCGGGTCGCGCCACGTCCGCCCCATCTGACGACGGGCGGCGGCCTCCGTCTCTCCGTACACGCACGGGCGGACCGCTTTCCGCCGCCCTTTCATGCGAACAGCGGAGGCGGACCGGCACAACCGCTCAGGCGGACGGCGGATGCGGTTCGGTGGATCGCCGGGTCGCGGGGGCGAAAAGGCGGACATAGCCTCGCAAACGTGACGTCTCCTCGACCGCCACGGAAGACCGGCCCGCTCGCCGCCCTGGCCTCGGCACCGCTCGTCGCCCTGCCCGCCGCCCTGGTCTCGGCGCTGCTCGCCGTGGGCTGGCTGGTGCTCCCCGCCGCCGTGCCCGCGCGCGCCGACGACCCCGTCGAGCTGTCCCGGGACGGGCAGATCACCGACCGGGTCGGGGCCCTGGGCGACCGGACGGGGCGGGTGGAGGACGCCCTCGACCGGTTGTACGACGAGCAGCGCATCCAGCTCTTCGTGGTGTACGTACGCGATTTCTCCGGCCGGTCCGGACAGACCTGGAGCGACGAGACCGCCGACCGCAACGGTCTGGGCCAGGACGACGTGTTGCTCTCCGTCGCCACCCACGACCGGCAGTACGCCTACTCCGTCGACGTGGACTCCCGGCTCACCGATGCCCAGCTGCGGGACGTGGCGGGGACCGCGATCGAGCCCGCGCTGCGGGAGAACGACTGGGCGGGGGCGGCGATCGGCGCGGCCGACGGCTACGCCTCCGTCCTGGCCGGCCGCCCCGTGACCGCCCCCGCGATCACCCCGGGCCCCGCCGACCCCGGAACGGGCGGCTCCGACTCGACCGGCGCCCGCGACTTCATCCTTCCGGTGGCCGTCGTCGCGGGCGTGGGCGCGGTCGGCGTCTACGCGTACGCCCGGCGTAAACGGCGTACGACGACCCGCACCACCCCGGCGGCCACCGGGTGGGGCCGGGGCGCGGGGGCGGGCGGTGCGCCGGAGCCGCCGACGCCGCTGCCGGAGCTGGACGCGCAGGCCAAGCAGGTACTGGTGGACACCGACGACGCGGTGCGCACGAGCGAGGAGGAACTCGGTTTCGCCACCGCCCAGTTCGGCGAGGAGGCGGCGAAGCCGTTCACGGAGGCGGTCGCGCGGGCGAAGGACGAGCTGACGCAGTCGTTCCGGTTGCGCCAGCAGCTCGACGACGCCTTCCCCGAGGACGACGCGACCCGCCGCCGGATGCTGGACGAGATCCTGCGGAGGTGCGCCACCGCGAACGAGGGGCTCGACACCGTTTCCGAGGACTTCGACCGGCTGCGCGCCCTGGAACGTACCGCTCCGCAGGCCCTGGCCACCGTGGACGCCACCCAGCGCGACCTCGCCGGGCGGGTCGCGGCGGCCGAGTCGGGCGTCGCCGGGCTGCGCGAGCGGTACGGGGAGGGCGCCGCCGCCCCCGTGGCGGCCGACGTCGAGCAGGCGAAGGACCGGCTCGTCTTCGCGGGCTCCGCCGTGGAGGAGGCCCGTACGGCGGTCGACGGCGGCGAGAACTCCCGGGCCGCCGTGTACATCCGGGCGGCCGAGGGCGCGGTGGGCCAGGCCGGCACGCTGCTGGACTCGGTGGACCGGCGGGCGGCGGAGCTGGGCGAGGCGGCCCGGAAGCTGCCGGCCGCGCTGACCGAGACGGATACCGACCTCGCGGACGCGGGCGGGCTGCTGGAAGGGACCGCCGAGGGGGCCTCGACCGCCGATCTGCGCGGCCGGATCGCCCGCGCCGAGACCGTACTCGCCGATGTACGGGGCGCGATGGCGGCGGGGCCGTACGACCCGATCGACGCGCTGCGGCGGGTGGAGGAGGCGGACGCGGCCCTGGACGAGGCGCTGGCGGGGGCCCGGGACCAGGAGCGCGGCGAGGCGAAGGCCCGGTCCCTCCTCGATCAGGCGATGCTCACCGCCCGGTCCGCGATCGGGGCGGCGGCCGACTTCATCACGACCAACCGGGGCGCGGTCGGCAGCCAGGCCCGTACCCGGCTGGCCGAGGCGCAGCGGCGGTGGGAGGCGGCCCGGGAGCTGTCGGCCACAGACGCGCAGGGGGCGCTGGCGGAGGCACGGCAGGCGGACGCGCTGGCCGGGCAGGCGATGGCCCTGGCCGAGCAGGACGTCCGCGGTTTCGGCTCGATGCAGGGCCCCGGCGGGATGGGAGGCGGAGGCGGCGGCATGGGCGGGGCGGTGCTCGGCGGCATCATCCTCGGCGGCCTGTTCGGGGGTGGCGGCGGCCGGGGCGGGGGCATGGGCGGCGGCTTCGGCGGCGGCCGGTCCGGGGGCTTCGGCGGCGGGCCGGGCAGTTTCGGCGGCGGCGGAACGCGGGGGCGGCGAGGCGGTGGCGGCCGCTTCTGAAACGACCGGCAGAACAGGACCACAACGTGAACCGTCTCGACTTCCAAGGAGCCATCCCATGACCAAGCAGACCATCCTCGGCCGTGTCACCCAGCTCGCGAAGGCCAACATCAACGCCCTCCTCGACCAGGCCGAGGACCCGCAGAAGATGCTGGACCAGCTGATCCGGGACTACACGAACAACATCGCGGAGGCCGAGCAGGCGGTCGCGGCCACCATCGGCAACCTGCGGCTGATGGAGCAGGACCACAAGGAGGACGTGGAGGCGGCGGCCGAGTGGGGCGGCAAGGCGCTGGCGGCCAGCCGGAAGGCCGACGAGCTGCGCGGGGCCGGGTCGGTGGCGGAGGCCGACACGTTCGACAACCTGGCGAAGGTGGCGCTGGGCCGTCAGCTCCAGTCCGAGCAGGAGGCGAAGACGGCGGAGCCCACCATCGCCTCGCAGACGGAGGTCGTGGACAAGCTGAAGACGGGGCTCGACCAGATGAAGGGCAAGCTCTCCGAGCTCAAGGCCAAGCGCGACGAGCTGGTGGCCCGTTCGAAGTCCGCCCAGGCGCAGAACCAGATGATGGACGCCGTGAAGAACATCGACGTCCTCGACCCGACGAGCGAGCTGAGCCGCTTCGAGGACAAGGTGCGCCGCGAGGAGGCGAAGGCCCTGGGCAAGCAGGAGCTGGCCGCCTCCTCGCTGGACGCCCAGTTCGAGCAGCTGGACAGCCTGGGCGACAGCGCCGAGGTGGAAGCCCGGCTGGCGGCCCTGAAGACGGGCGCGTAGCCGGACCGAGCGGGCCTCAGTACATGCTCAGCAGCTGCTCCACGGAGAGTTCGGCGGCCGGTTCCCCGTCCGGCAGGGCCAGTTCGAACCAGACGGTCTTGCCGCGCGGGGTCCGGCGCGACCCCCAGGCGGCGCTGAGCAGGCCGACCAGCTGGAGCCCGCGGCCGCCCTCGTCGGTGTCGCGGGCGCGGCGGCGGCGCGGCTGGACGAGACCGGCGTCCCAGACCTCGCAGACCAGGGTCCGGTCGCGCAGCAGCCGGAGCCGGATCTCGCCCTCGCCGTAGCGCAGGGCGTTGGTGACCAGCTCGCTGACGAGGAGTTCGGTGGTGTCGACCAGGTCGTCGAGGTCCCAGGCGAGCAGCTGGCCGCGGGCCAGCTCGCGGGCCCGGCCGACCGAGCGGGGTTCGCGCGGCAGCGTCCAGTCGCCGACCGCCTCCGCGGGCAGCCCCTGGATGCGGGCCATCAGCAGGGCGATGTCGTCCTCGCCGTGCTGGGTGTCGAGGGTGGAGAGGACGAAGTCGCAGGCGTCCTCCAGCTCCATCTGCGGGCCGGTGAGGACGGCCCGCAGCGCCGCGAGACCTTCGTCCAGCGGCTGGTCCCGGGACTCGACGAGGCCGTCGGTGTAGAGGGTGAGCAGGGCGTTCTCGGCGAGCTCGACCTCGACCTCCTCGAACGGCTCGCCGCCGACACCCAGCGGCATGCCCGGCGGTACGTCGATGAGGCGGGCGGGCCGGCCGGGCTCGACGACGGCCGGGGGCATGTGCCCGGCGTTGGCGAACGTGCAGCGCCGGGTGACCGGGTCGTAGACCGCGTACACGCAGGTCGCGAGATACACCTCGGAGAGGTCCGCCTCGCGGGACTTCTGCGCGGCGCGGGAGGGCCACTGCGCTCCCCCGCGGCCGCCGAGCCCCTCGCTGCGCTCGCCGCCGCCCGGGGAGCCGAGGCCGCGGGCGACCTCGTCGAGGGCGGAGAGCACTTCGGCGGGCTCCAGGTCGAGGAGGGCCAGGGTCCGCACGGCGGTGCGCAGTTCGCCCATGGCGACGGCGGCGCGCAGGCCGCGCCCCATGACGTCGCCGACGACGAGGGCCGTGCGGTGGCCGGGCAGCTCGATCACGTCGAACCAGTCGCCGCCGACCTCGGTGGCGGTGTTGCCGGGCAGATAGCGGCAGGCGATGTCGAGTCCGGCGGCCTCGGGGTCGCCGGGCGGCAGCAGGCTGCGCTGGAGGATCAGGGCGCGTTCGTGCTCGCGGCGGTAGAGGCGGGCGTTGTCGATGCAGACGGCGGCGCGGGCGGCCAGCTCGGTGGCCAGCGCCCGGTCGCGCTCGCCGAACGGCTCGCTCCCCTTCGTACGGGAGAACTGGACGAGGCCGACGACGGTGTCGTGGGCGACCATCGGCACGGCGAGCGTCGACTGCACGAAGCCCATCTCGTCGCCGGGGACGTCCTCGACCCGGCCGGAGCGCAGCGCGACGGCGCAGGGCGAGCCGAACGGGAAGCGGTGGACGGAGCCGAGCGCGGGCGGCAGGTCGTCCGGGCCCGGGGGCCCGCTGCCCGCCACGGCGGTGGGCAGGGCGTCGGCGACCGCGCTGGCGTGGGCCACCCGGCGCAGCTCCGCCGAGCCTCCGGCGGACTCGCGGTGGGCGGGCGCCCAACTGCCGGGCGCGGCCTCCTCGCCGGTGAGGAGGCCCTGGTAGAGGTCGACGGCGGCGAGGTCGCAGAAGCCGGGCACGGCCACGTCGAGGAGCTCGCGGGCGGTGGTCTCCAGGTCCAGGGAATTGCCGATGCGGGCGCTGGCCTCGTTGAGCAGGGCGAGGTTGCGGCGGGCGCTGGCGGCCTCGCGGGCGGCGATGTGCCGGCGGGTGACGTCGGTGGCGAGGCCGGCGATGCCGACGGGGCGGCCGGCCCCGCTGTGCACCCGGTAGAGGTTCATGGACCAGTGGCGGCGCTCGGTGGTGCCGGGAGCGGTGCCGACGAGCTGGAGGTCGGTGACCGACTCCCCGGTCTCCAGGACCCGTTTCAGGGTGGCGGACAGCCGGTCGGCCTCGGCCTGCGGCAGATAGTCCTCCACCGTGCGGCCCCGGTGGTCATCGGCGGCGCCGCCGAAGACCGTGGCGAAGCGCTGGTTGGCCCGGACGACCGCGAAGTCCGTGCCGAACAGCACGAAGCCGAAGGGAGATTGGCCGAATATGGCTTGTGACGCGGCGAGGTCGGTCTCGATGCGCCGCAGGGCCCGGACGTCGACGACGATGCAGAGCGCGGCGCGCTCGCCCTGGCCCGTCAGACTCGGCATCACATAGACCTCGGCGACGCCGTGCGCCCCGCCCTCGCCCGGCATCCGGAACGGGACGAGGCCCGTCCACTCCTTGCCGTCGAGGATCTCGCCGACCCGTCGGTGGCCGTCCGAGCGCAGCTCGGCGGGCATGAAGGCCTCCACCGGGTCGCGGCCGACCGCCTCGGTCGAGGTCATGCCGAACAGACCCGCGGCCCGGCTGCTCCACTGCTCGATCAGACCGTCGGGGCCGATCGAGAAGGAGGCCACCCTGATGTAGTCATAGATCGAGCCGGGCGGGCTGTTCTGCCACACGACGTCACCGGCCGTCCCGACGGCGTCGCCCGTTGTCCCAGGTATTTCGCTCACGCGACCGTCCCCTCCAGCTCACGCACCGGACCGGTCCTGCCCGCAGTATTCAGCACTACGGCCCCGACCGACACGGCGTTCACGATCACAGCAAGGTCTCAGTCCCTTTCAGCCAGGTTCTGCCCGACCTCTGGTGATCGCTGTGCTTCCCTCCACTCTCCTAACCAGGGAGAGCCAGCTCGAACCACACGGTCTTGCCGCTCTTTCCGCGACGGGTCCCCCAGCGACGTGCGGAACAGGCCACGAGCTGGAGTCCGCGGCCGCCTTCGTCGTCGGGTCCCGCACTGCGTTCGGTGGGTGGATCCGGAAGCGGATCGGAGACTTCCACCAGCAGTCCCGGGGTGGCGGGCGGGTGGTCGGCTGCCGCGTGATCGGCGGGGTGAGGGTCCCCGTCGGGGTACGTACGGGCCAGGCGTACGCCGATGGGGCCGGAGGCGTACCGGAGGGAGTTGGTCACCAGCTCGCTGACGAGGAGGACCGCCAGATCACCCACCACCGCGTCGAGTCCCCAGGAACCCAGCGCGCCCCGGACGGCGTGCCGGGCGCTGCGCACGGAACCGGGCTCGGCCGCGAAGGTCCACTCGGCGCAGTCGCCTTCGGTATCGATCACGCCGATCACTTCCCAGGGACGACCGCGGGCGCACCCCCGATCTAAATGGGGACTAAACAGCCCATACCCACCATTGATTGCGCACTACCGCGCAACCGGGTGTTTGGTGCAGACGGCGTACGCCCCACCCCCGTCACCGGTCGGCGGGTCAGTTCAACGCGCCCGTCGCCTTCAGGTCGTCGAAGAGCAACTGGTCCACGGGCGGCACGAGGGCCCGGTCGGCGAAGGAGAACCACGCCACCTCCTCGATCTCGCTGCTCGCGGCGAGCGTGCCGCGGTAGTCGCCGTAATAGCAGCTCATCCGGACGACGGCGGCGCCCGGCCGGTCGTCGACGGGGGCCTCGTACGTCCCGGCGTGGACGACGGTCTCCCGGATCAGGCCGACCGTCAGCTCCTCCTCGATCTCCCGCAGGAGGGTCTGCAGATCGGTCTCCGTGCCCTCGCGCTTGCCGCCCGGGATGTAGAAGACGTCCTTGCCCCGGGGCCGCGCGCAGAGGATCCTGCCGCCCTCGATCCGCACCCACGCCACCGTGTCGATCAGCACCGACGTCACCTGGTCACCACTCCGTCATCACTCCGCCCCGCTCGCGGCGCCGTTCCGCCGGAGGCTTCCGCGCTCCGGTCGGGCCGGACCCTACCGCCCGGGGCGGCGACGCGCGGAATACGGGCGATGCGGGAGCGGAGCGCGCACGCGTGCGCCGAGGGGCCCGGAAAGCCCGTGGGGCCCTGAGGACGGCACGATGGCCGTCCTCAGGGCCCCACGGGGGCGGACGTCCGTCAGGGACCGGTCCCCTGGCCCACGCGCTCCACCCGGTAGACCTGATGGTGATGGCGGTGGTCGAGGCCGTCGGCGACCTTCTGGGCCTCGGCCTGCGTGGCGTACCGGCCCACGCGGTAGCGGTTGCCGCCGTCGTCCTGCCGTATCACCTGCCACGGGAGCACGGCGCCGCTCTCGCTCATCGTGTCGCTCCCCCGCATATCGCCCCTCTTCCCACCGGCGTGCACGTCTCTAAGGATCCCCAGGAAACCGCAGTACGCATATGCCCGAGCGTACGCCTGACCTTCACTCAGTGCAGGCACCTTTGCACAAAGAGATACACATCCGGCCATCACGAAAGGGGGCGCATCCACAGAATGCGCCCCCTTGTGCTCGCCCGACGAGGCGTCACCTCACGTCATCGCACCGGCAGGTGATACGCGATCCGGTACCGGTCCGCCGGGACGACCACGTCGGCCGTCTCCACGGCCCGGCCGGACGCGTAGTACGTACGCCCGATGACGATGACCACATGGCCGGGCACACCGCCGAGCGCCAGGAGCTCCTCCGCCAGCCCCGGGCGCGCACCGACCTCCTCGGCGACGTTGTCCACGACGACGTCGATCGCGGCCATGCGGTCGACCACCCCGCAGCCGCCCAACGGGCCCTCCTCCGGCAGCATCACGGGCGTGCGGCCCGTGATGGCGAGCGGCTCCCAGGAGGTGGAGAGCATGATCGGCTCACCCGCCTCCCGGAAGACGTAGTGCGTGCGCATCACGCGGTCGCCCGGCTCGATACCCAGCCGCTCGGCGGTCTCGGGGCTCGCCCCCTCCTGCTCGCTGCTGGATTCCCAGGTCCCGCGCGCCCCCTCGGCCGTCTGCTCCTGCCGAAACGGACTGGCCCCCTTGTCCGGTCGGTAGCCGGAGCGGGCGATCATGCGGGGCACGGGGCGCTCGCGCACATAGGTGCCGGAACCGGAGCGCCCCTCGACCAGCCCCTCCGCCATCAGGACCTTCCGCGCCTCCAGGGCGACGGTGTCGGAGACCCCGTACTCCTCGCGGATGCGGGCCTGCGACGGCAGGCGGGTATGGGGCGGCAGCGCGCCGTTGACGATCTTCTCCCTGAGATCGCTCGCCACGCGCAGATAGGCGGGCTGCTCACCGAAAGTCACAGGCCACTCCCAACAGGTTGACAGTCTGCGACAGCCTGACAACCGTGGGTTGTATACCGCAAGCATGGGCCAGAGTTTCACCCAATGTGATGATCTTGTGGCGGCCCACGCATACCCCCGACCCCGGAATCATTGCCCCTCGCCGCCCCTGTCCACGCGTCCGCGACGTCCGGCAACTCCGGCGCTCTTGACCATTTTTGGTCCAGACCAATACCTTCCTGTGCACAGCACGGCTCCCCCGCCCCTTCCGCACAGGAACGAGCCCCATGCGTCGAAGAAACCTGTCCCGAATGACCATCGCCGGCGTCGCCCTGGCCCTGCTGGCAGGCGCCGCGCCCGCGGCCACGGCCGGTACCGGCCACGACCGGAACGACGGCGGCGACCGCGGCAAGGGCCACCAGCGCCCCGCGTACAAGAACATCGGCTACTTCACCCAATGGGGCGTCTACGGACGCGACTTCCAGGTCAAGGACCTGGACACCAGCGGGGCCGCGGCCAGGCTGACCCACATCAACTACGCCTTCGGCAACGTCAGCGCCGAGGGCAAGTGCTTCACCGGCAACATCCCCGGCCAGGCCGACGCCTGGGCGGACTACGCCCGTCCGCTCGACGCGGCGGGGTCGGTGGACGGCGTCGCCGACACCGACACCCAGCCGCTCGCGGGCAACTTCAACCAGCTGCGCGAGCTGAAGGCCAAGCACCCCGGCCTCAAGGTCATGATCTCGCTGGGCGGCTGGAGCTGGTCCACCCACTTCTCCGACGCGGTCCGCACCGCGGCCTCCCGCAAGGCGCTCGTCTCCTCCTGCATCGACCTGTACATCAAGGGCAACCTCCCGCAGGACGGCGCACGCGGCGGCGACGGCGCGGCGGCCGGACTCTTCGACGGCATCGACGTCGACTGGGAGTGGCCCGGCTCGCCGGCCAACGAGGGCACCGTCTTCCGCCCGGAGGACAAGAAGAACTTCACCGCCCTGATCAGCGAGTTCCGCGACCAGCTCGACGCCCACGCGAAGAGCGAGGCGAGGGCCAAGGAGAAGGCGGCCGAGAAGTCGGGCAAGGGCAAGGGGCACGGCCACGGGCACCACAAGCCGAAGCCCAAGCACTACGACCTGTCGGCGTACGTCCCGGCCAACCCGAAGGCCATCGACGCGGGCTTCGACGTGAAGCGCCTCATGAAGGACTTCGACTTCGTCAACATCCAGGGCTACGACTACCACGTATCGGGCGAGAAGAAGACGGCCCAGCAGTCGGCCCTGTACGCACGGAACGACTTCAGCGTCGACCAGACCGTGCGGGACTGGGTGCGCCGCGGTGCCCCCAAGCACAAGATCGTGGTGGGCATGCCGACGTACGGCCAGGGCTGGACCGGTGTGACCGGCGGCGGTACGGGCCTGGGTCAGCCGGCGACGGCCCCGGCGCCGGCCACCTGGGCGGCGGGCTACGAGGACTACAAGGTCCTGAAGAAGCTGGCCGCTTCGGGGACGTACAAGATCCACCGTGATGTGAAGAACGGCCACGCGTGGCTGTTCGACGGCACGACGCTGTGGACGTACGACGACCCGCAGGTGCTGCGCACCAAGGCCGCGTACGTCCGGGACAAGGGGCTCGGCGGGGCGATGTTCTGGTCGCTGGACGGCGACACGGAGAACGCCGAGCTGGTCACCACGGTCGACCGGGCGCTCAACCGCCGCTGACGGCACCGATCCCGTCGCTGAACGGCCGAAGGGGCCGGGACGGTCGCACGACGCGACCGTCCCGGCCCTTCTCACGCTGTCTCACGCTGTGCGGTGGTTCACCGCCGGGGCGGGATCAGAACTGGAGCGCCCAGCTGTTGATCCGGCCGGTGTCGGCGCGGGCGTTGTCGCTGACCCGGAGCTTCCAGGTGCCGTTGGCGACCTCGGAGGAGGCGTTGACCGTGTACGTGGTGACCACGTTGTCGCTGCTGCCGCCCGAGCCGTACGCCTTCAGGTTGTAGACCGAACCGTCGGGTGCGACCAGGTCGATCCGCAGGTCACCGATGTAGGTGTGGGAGATGTTGACCGGGACCTGGAGCGCGGCCGGGGCGTTGCCGGTGATGCCGGTGACGGTGACCGGGGACTCGACCGTGGCGTTGTCGTTGATCGCGTAGCCGGTGGTGTTCTCGAACTTCTTGCCGGGCGGCGGGGTGGTGCCGCCCGGGCCCACGTGCAGCAGGCGGTTCGGCGAGCCGGTGCCGGGGTTGGTGACGACGCCGGTGGTGGCGGCCGCGACGAGTCCGGCGGAGACCTGGGCGGGGGTCGAGCCCGGGTTGTCGGCGAGGTAGATGGCGGCGGCGCCGGCCACGTGCGGGCTGGCCATCGACGTACCGGAGATGGTGTTCGTGGCGGTGTCGCTGGTGCTCCACGTCGAGGTGATCGAGGAGCCGGGCGCGAAGATGTCCACGACCGCGCCGAAGTTGGAGAAGCTGGAGCGGGCGTCGGTGTTGGTCGTCGAACCGACGGTGATCGCCTCGGCGACGCGCGCCGGGGACTTGGTGCTGGCGTTGGTCGACTCGTTGCCCGCGGCGACGGCGTAGGTGATGCCGGCGGCGATGGACCGCTGGACGGCGGCGTCGAGGACCGCGTCGGCTCCACCGCCGAGGCTCATGTTGGCGACGGCGGGCTTGACGGCGTTGGCCGTCACCCAGTCGATACCGGCGACGACCTGCGCGGTCGTGCCGGAGCCCTGGTTGTTGAGCACCCGGACGCCGACGATCTTCGCCTTCTTGGCGACACCGTGGGCGGTGCCCGCGACGGTGCCCGCCACGTGCGTGCCGTGGCCGTGGCCGTCCTGGGCGACGTTGTCGTTGTCGATGGCGTCGTAGCCGTTGAAGGCGCGGCCGCCGAAGTCGCTGTGGCTGATCCGTACCCCGGTGTCGATGACGTAGGCGGTGACGCCCTCGCCGGCCTTGTCGGGGTAGGTGTAGCGCTGGTCCAGCGGGAGGCTCCGCTGGTCGATGCGGTCGAGGCCCCAGGAGGGCGGGTTGGTCTGGGTGGCGGAGACCGTGAAGGTGCGGTTCTGCGAGACGGACGCGACGGCCGGGTCGGCGGCGAACTTCTTCGCCTCCGCGGCGGTGGCCTCGACCGCGTAGCCGTTGAGGGCCGAGCGGTAGGTGCGTTCGATGCTCGCGCCGTACTTCTTCGCGAGTGCCTTGCCCTTGGCGGAGTCCGACTTCGCGGCCGAGTCCTTCAGCGTGACGATGTAGCTGTCGCTGATGGTGCCCGGAGCGTCCGCGTTCAGGATCACGCCTTCGGGGGCGCGCTCGGCCGCGGTCGCCGGAAGGGCGGCGGTGGCGAGGGCGACGGCGGCTGCGGTGGCTATGACGGTCGCCGCGGCGAGTCTTCGACGGGCCTGGGGGGTGTGACGCGTCACTGACATGTGAGGGGTCCTCCTCATAGGCGGTGCTCTGGTGGGGGGTGGTGCCGGAGCCGCACGACCGACTCCCGACAGGGGCATGACAAATCAGCCATCGGAACGCCCCACGTTCGGCTTCGTCCGGTGAGCGGCATGCCCTGCTGCCAGCGAAAGATTGACCGATCCATGGCGAACTCACAAGGGTGCCTTGGGGTGTTCCATACGCCCGCCATTCACCTGCCATATGCCTGACATGCTGGCGGACATGACGATCTATTACTGTCCAGTGGATGGGACGCGATCCGCGATCACCGCTCTGACCTGGTGCTGTCCGGTCTGCCGAGGGCCCTGGGATCTCGACTTCACCCCCGCGCGGAGTGTCGGGGTGAACGCGCTTCCCGGCCGGATCGATTCATTGTGGCGTTACAAGGATTTCCTCCCGCTCGACTCCTCGGCGATCTCCCTGGGCGAGGGCCGCACCCCTCTCGTGCCGCTCACGGACACCGTTTCGGCGAAGCTCGACTATCTGATGCCGACGCTCTCCTTCAAGGACCGGGGCGCGGTGATGCTGGCGGAGCTGGCCCGGCGGCTGGGCCCGGACCGGGTGGTGGCGGACAGCACGGGCAACGCGGGCACGTCGGTGGCGGCGTACTGCGCGCGGGCCGGACTGCCGTGCACGGTGTACGTCCCCGAGGGCACGTCGGCGAAGAAGACCGAGCAGATCCGGGCCCACGGCGCGCGCCTGGTGGCCGTCCCCGGCGGCCGGGAGGCGACCGCGCTGGCGGCCCGCGCGGCGGCGGACGAACCAGGGGTCTTCTACGCCTCGCACGTCTTCAACCCGTACTTCCTGCACGGGACGAAGACATACGTGTACGAGCTCTGGGAGGACCTCGGCGGCCGGCTGCCGGACGCGCTGGCGGTCCCGGTCGGCAACGGCACCCTGCTGCTGGGCGCGGCGCTGGCGGTCGCCGAACTGCACGCGCTGGGCCTGATCGAGACACGTCCCCGCCTGCTCGCGGTCCAGGCGGAGGCGGTCTCCCCGCTGGCCGCCGCCTTCCACGCGGGCGCGGACGACCTGCTCCCGGCCACTTCGGCCGCCCCCACGCTCGCGGAGGGCATCGCCATCCCCCGCCCACCACGCGCCCGCCAGATCCTGGCGGCGGTACGCGCCTCGGGCGGCACGTTCCTGACGGTCCCCGAGGACGGCATCCGCGAGGCCCAACGGGACCTGGCGGCACGCGGCTTCTACGTCGAGACGACGGGCGTGGCCTGCTGGGCGGCGGTACGGGAGGGGGGCGAGGCCGTGCGGGGCAGCGTGGTGGTGCCGCTGTGCGGGGCGGGGCTGAAGACGGGGATGGCGGGGTAGGGGGGCCTCCCGCGATGGCCGGTGCGGTCCTGGCCCGGCCGCCCGAGGTGGCCGAGGTGGCCGGTGCGGTCCCGGCCCGGCGGCGGCCCGAGGTGGCCGCGGTCCGGCGGCCGACGGGCATCCGCCGATGGCGGCCAAGGCCCTCCCCGGTGGCGGGTGCGGGTCCCGGCATGTTGCGGTCCGGCGGCGAACGGCGGCCCGGGGCACCGGCCCGGCGTGACCGCGGTCCGGCGGCCGAGGGGCCTACCCCCGCCATGGCGGCCAAGGGCTCCCGACCGCCGCCGCAGAGGCCTCCCCGGTGGCCGGATCTGCTCCATCCGGCGGGCAGGCGGGCGCCCCGTGCGAGGGCTGTGCGTGCCGTGGCCGCCGAGCCCACCGCCGTCTCCCTACCTTCGTACCGTGAGCCTCCCCCGCGTCTCCGCCCTCGCCCTCGCGCCCCTGGTCGTCGCCGCCCTGATCGCCCCGCTGCCGCCGGTCGCCGCGGCCGCCGGGCCCGACCCCGTGCCGACGCCCGGCCAGGGCCGCCCGTCCGACTCCCCCGGGCCCGGCTCCGGCGGCCGTCCCCCCGCCTGCGGGAACGCCTCCGACCGCGCCTGGGCGCCGTCCTCCACCCGCTTCGGGGAGGCCGACGGCTACGACCCGTACGTCGGCAACGGCTACCTCGGCCACCGGGTCCCGCCCACCGGCGCGGGATACGCCGCCACCGGGGAGAAGACCGGCTGGCCGCTCTACACCCCGCGCTACGACGGCGCGTTCGTCTCCGGGCTGTACGCGGCGGACCCGGCCGTCGCCGAGGGGCGGGAGGCGGTCGCCGCGCTGCCCAGCTGGACCGGCATCGACGTGGGCGTCGGTGAGGAGACCCTCGGCCCGGACACCCCGGCGGGCCGGATCTCGCACTACCGGCAGACCGTCTTCCTCTCCTGCGGCCTCGTGCGCACCTCCCTGCGGTGGACGACCGGGGACGGCCGCGCGACCGACCTCACCTACGACGTCCTGGCCGACCGCTCCGACGTCCACACCGGTGCCGTACGCCTGCGGATGACCCCGCGCTGGAGCGGCGCCGCGACCGTGACCGGCCGGCTCGACGAGCGGGGCGCGCGCCGGATCACGCTCCGCGAGAACGGCACGTTCCGCACGCTCGGCACGAACGTCGAGGGGGCGGTCGCGCAGGCGATGCGACGCGGCTCGGGCGTCGTCGAGACCCTGCGCCCGGGTGCTTCCCCCCGCGCGACCCCGGTCCGCGCGGACCGGACGTACACCTTCGAGAAGTACGTCGGCGTCGACACCGCCCTCACCTCCCGTGCCCCCGCCGAGGACGCCCGCGAGGCGGCGCACCGGGCCGCCCGGCGCGGCTGGGACCGGGTGTTCGCGGCGAACGAGGCGGCGTGGCGCGAGGCATGGTCCGCCGATGTCCTGGTCCCCGGCGACCGCGAGCTGCAGGGCTGGCTGCGCTCCGCCCAGTACGGGCTGCTGGCGAACACCCGGCGCGGTTCCTCGGACAGCATCGCCCCGGCCGGTCTGACCAGCGACAACTACGCGGGCCTGGTGTTCTGGGACGCCGAGACGTGGATGTTCCCGGGGCTGCTCGCCACCCGCCCGGAGCTGGCGCGTTCGGTCGTCGAGTACCGCTACCGCACCCGTGGCGCGGCCCGCGCGAACGCGGGGAAGCTGGGCCACGACGGCCTGTTCTACCCCTGGACGAGCGCGAGCCGGGGCCGGCTGGACTCCGAGTGCCACAGCGTGGACCCGCCGCACTGCCTGACCCAGAATCACCTCCAGGGCGATGTGTCACTGGCCGTCTGGCAGTACTACCTCGCCACCGGCGACCGCGACTGGCTGGCGGCACGCGGCTGGACGCTCCTGAAGGGCATCGCCGACTTCTGGCGGTCCCGCGCCACGGCGAACCCGGACGGCAGCTACTCCGTCAACGACGTGGCGGGGCCCGACGAGTACAGCAACGGCGTCGACGACGGCGTGTTCACCAACGCGGTCGCCGCCACCGCCCTGCGCAACGCGACCCGCGCGGCCCGCATTCTCGGCCGGAAGCCGCCCGCCGAATGGAACCGGGTCGCGGACCGTCTCCGTATCCCGTACGACGCGGAGAAGAAGGTCTTCCTCCAGTACGCGGGCTACAACGGCTCCACGATCAAGCAGGCGGACACGGTCCTGCTCACGTACCCCCTGGAGTGGCCGATGGAGCCGGGCGCGGCGGCGGCCACCCTGGACTACTACGCGGCCCGCACCGACCCGGACGGCCCGGCGATGACGGACTCGGTGCACGCGATCGACGCGGCGGCGATCGGGGAGCCGGGCTGCTCGGCGTACACGTATCTCCAGCGCTCGGTACGCCCGTTCATGCGCGGCCCGTACGACCTGTTCTCCGAGGCGCGCGGCGACAAGGCGGGTTCGGAGGACCCGCTGTCCGGTTTCCCCGCCGACGACTTCCTGACCGGCAAGGGCGGCTTCCTCCAGGTGTTCACGCACGGCCTGACGGGGCTCCGGCTCCGCGAGGACGGCGTACGGCTGGACCCGACGCTGCCGCCCCAGCTGCACGAGGGCGTCACGCTGAAGGGCCTGCGGTTCCGGGACGCGGCGTACGAGGTCGGGATCGGGCCCCGGACGACCACGGTCCGGCTGATCTCGGGCACCCCGTTCACGGTCCACACGGCACAGGGGCCGCGCCGCCTGACCTCCATGCTGACCCTGCCCACCCGCCGCCCGGACCTGGTCCCGACGGCCGACGCGGCGCGCTGCCGCCCGGTGACGGCGACCTCCGAGGCCCCGGGCCTGTACGCGGAGGCGGCGGTGGACGGGAGCCCGGCGACGTCCTGGTCCCCCGACGGTGCGGCGGGCTCCCTGACGGTGGACCTGGGCCCGCGCCCGCTGCGGATCACGGCGGTGACCCCGCGCTGGAGCGACGTACCGCCCGCTTCCCACACGCTGGAAACCTCGCTCGACGGCCGCTTCTGGCGTCCCTTCCTGGCGGGTGACACGGCCAGAAAGGTCCGGGTGACGGTTCGCTCGGCGGACCCGGAGAAGCCGGCGGGAGTGGCCGAACTGCGGGTGGAGACGGACGGGCGGTAGGACGCGCCCCCGCTCGGCATCGGGTGCAGCATGGAAGAGGGGCCACAACCGAACATCCGGAGGTGTACGAGTCATGGGCATGTACATGGATGTCCACCGAGGCATGAAGGGCATCACGGCAGCGGAGCTGAAGGAAGCGCACGCGGCCGACACGGCGATCGAGAAGGAGGAGGGCGTCCACTTCGAACGCGCCTGGGCGGACCCGGAATCCGGCACGGTCTACTGCCTGTCCACCGCCCCCTCCGCCGACGCCGTCCAGCGGATCCACGAACGGGCGGGCCACACGGCGGACGAGATCCACGCGGTACCGCTGGCGGTGTGACGGGGCGCAGGGCGCGCGGCGCGGGCGGCGGTAGGACCGGTGCGCGCGGCGCGGGCGAGGGGCCGCTGGAGGACTTCGCACGTCCTGCGGGCCTCTCGAAGTCCTGAAGGACTTCGAGAGGCCCGCGGCACGTGGTGCTCAGGCGCCGGTGGCCTACCGCCGCCCCGGCAGCCGGGTCTCGCCCGCGGCCTCCGCCTCGGCCTTCGCGTCGCTCACCGCGGCGGCGGCCTGTTTCGCTGCCTCGTCGGCGGCGGCGACGGCGTCCAGCGCGAGGGTCGAGTTCGGCTCGATCTCCGGCGCGCCGACGCCGTCCTTGTCGCTGTCCGCGACATCGGCGGTCGCGTCCTCGCGCTCCGCGGACGCCGAAAGACCCGCCCCGGCCGACTGGTCGCCGAACGCGGTGGTGACGGTGCGGATCGCCTCGGTCAGCTCGCCCGGGATCACCCAGAAGGTGTTGTTGTCGCTCTGCGCCAGATGCGGGAGCGTCTCCAGGTACTTGTACGCCAGGACCTTCGCGTCGGCGTTGTTGCGGTGGACGGCCTGGAAGACGAGCTCCACGGCCTTCGACTCACCGTCGGCCCGCAGGATCATGGCCTGCTGCGTGCCCTGGGCCTCCAGGATGTCCTTCTGCTTCGTGCCCTCCGCGGTGAGGATCTTGGCCTGCCGCTCACCTTCCGCGTGCAGGATGGCCGCGCGCTTGTCACGCTCGGCCCGCATCTGCTTCTCCATCGCCTCTTTGATGGTGTTCGGCGGATCGATGGCCTTGATCTCGACCCGGTTGACCCGGATGCCCCACTTCCCGGTCGCGTCGTCGAGGACGGCACGGAGCCGGGCGTTGATCTCCTCGCGCGAGGTGAGCGTGGCCTCCAGGTCCATGGAGCCGATGACGTTCCGCAGGGTGGTCACGGTGAGCTGGTCGATGGCCTGCAGATAGTCGGCGACCTCGTAGGCCGCGGCCCGCGGGTCGGTGATCTGGTAGTAGAGCACGGTGTCGATGTTGACCACGAGGTTGTCCTCGGTGATCACCGGTTTGGGGTCGGACGAATACACCTGCTCACGCACGTCGAGCTTGGTGTTGACGCGGTCCGCCACCGGCAGGACGAAGTTCAGGCCGGGCTGGAGGGTTCGGCGGTACCGGCCGAACCGCTCGATGTTGTAGCGGCGCGCCTGCGGAACGATCCGCACAGTGGCCGCCACGAGGAACACCACGACGAGCGCCGCCACGAGAATCGGTATGACCACCGGATCCATGCTTCTGCCTCCATCGCTGCTCGCTACGGGCGCGGCGCCGGGGGTTCAGCGCTACGTGTTCAACCGATCACGGAAGGAGCTCGCGGGGATACACGACGGCTGTGGCGCCTTCGATCTCCATGACGTCCACCAGCGCTCCCACCGGGATCACATGGCTTTCGTCGAGGGCGCGGGCGGTCCACTCCTCACCGGAGAGCTTGATCAGGCCATGGGTCGCGGTGACCTCCTGCACGACCTCCGCGCGCTTGCCGATCAGCGCGTCGCTGCCGTCACGGGTCAGAGGCCCCTGGGTGAGCTGCCGCATCGCGATGGGGCGGACGAGGGCGAGGCCCGCTACCGCCGCCAGCCCGAGCGCCACGAGCTGACCGAGCAGGCCGACTCCCACCCCGGCCACGACGGCAGCGACCACTGCCGCGCCGGCCAGCAGCCCGAAGACCAGCGTCAGGGTGAAGAACTCCGCAGCGCCGAGCGCCGCGGCGGCGAGCAACCATGCGAACCACGGCATCGAATCAGCCTCCCCAAGGGGACCTACTCAGGTAGTACCCCTTCGGACCGTGGCCGGAACCGCCCGGCTTGCCCGATCTGCGATCGGGACGCGTGAACGGGGGCCAGGACCCACGTGCCGGGACACACCGGAACGTCGGGGGATGGAACGGAATGCGGTGGATACAAGGGCGGCGGTCTCGGCGCTCGCCCTGGCGCTGGTTACGGGCGGGCTGATCTGGGGCTTCGGCCCCTGGGACGAGGAATCGGACCCCGCCGACACGTGCCGGGGGTCACTGGCGGTCGAGGAGGCCGGGAGGCTTCGGCGGCGCGGAACTGGAGTTCCGGGGGCACACCGGGGAGTGGATGGGCCACGCGACCGAACACTGCACGGCACAGGCCCGGGGCGAGGAATCCGGTGGCGTACGGCTGGAACTGTCCCTGCGTCCGACGGCAGCCCATCGCGCGGCCGGTGCGGCGGAGGAGTCCTCGGCGGCGCCGATCGGCTACGGCTGGAACGGCTCGTTCGACTACGTACCGCGTGTACCGGACGACGATCACCTGCCGTACGAGCTTCCGTTTCCGAGTGGCCCCGCATAGGGAAGCCGGCACGTGACATCAGTACCAGGCGATTGGCTGTCGCGGGCCCGCGTCCAGGAAGTCCACCAACGCCTGGACGCTCGCCGCGGTAGCGGCAGCTCGCATTCCGGCTCTGCGGCGACGAGGCCGACCTGGCGCAACCCGCAGCCTCGACGTAGTCGAGCGCATTCAGATCCCCACTAGCCGCACCCGGCCACCGCAGAGCTTGGCCATGTCGTCGATGTCGGAAGTCAGCATGACCACGGGGCGGTGCTGTCGCAGCGCGGCCTCGGCGACGGCCGCATCGATCGCGTACTTGTGTCCGTGCAACCCGGCATTCATCAGCAACTTCGAGGCAGCCCTCGCCTCCTCGTCACCGACCGGGACGACCCGCAGCCCGGAAAGCACCCAGTTCAGGCGTGACGTGTTCGTACGGGCGTGGACGGCCTCGATGATGGTGAGCGCACTGATCACGACCTCCATGCCACGCGAGCGCGCCTCAGCGATCAGAGCCACCACCTGTTCTTCGTCAGCGAGCAGCTTCGAGACTCCCTCGCTGTCGAGGACGAGCGTCCCCTCGTGACTCAGCCTGCGGCGGGCCACTCGGCCTCCTCGGCGAACACCTCGTCGAAGACCTGCCGCGCCCGCTGACGAGCCGGCTCGGATACCGGCCCCTTGCGGCTCTCGTAGTCCGCCAGGTACTCGTCCAGGAGCTGCCCGCGCAGCTCACGCTCGACCGCCTCCGCGATGAACGCGGAGAACTCCCGCTTGCCCACCCGCGCCCGGATCGCGTCCGCGGTCCCCTCCGGCAGCGACAAGCTCACCCGCGTCGCCGGCCCTTCCCCAATGCTGTACGTCGCCTCAGCCATGCCACCGATTGTGTCAAACGAGTAGGAAAAGCGCCACGTCCGCACTACCTTCAAAGCTCGGTCAGCGTCCGGCCCGCGCAAGTCCCAGCACGGAGAACCAAGGGCCCGACTCAAGGAGCCGGGCCCTCTCTGACCTGCATGTCCGACAGATCAGCGACGTGCTGCGGTGTCACCCACTACACGTTGAAGCGGAACTCCACCACGTCCCCGTCCTGCATGACGTAGTCCTTGCCCTCCATGCGGGCCTTGCCCTTGGCGCGGGCCTCGGCGACCGAACCCGTCTCCACCAGGTCGGCGAAGGAGACGATCTCCGCCTTGATGAAGCCCTTCTGGAAGTCGGTGTGGATCACACCGGCCGCCTCCGGGGCCGTCGCGCCCTTCTTGATGGTCCAGGCGCGGGCTTCCTTCGGGCCTGCCGTGAGGTAGGTCTGGAGGCCGAGGGTCTCGAAGCCGACGCGGCCGAGGGTGGCGAGGCCGGGCTCTTCCTGGCCCATGGACTGGAGCAGTTCGAGGGCCTCGTCGGCGTCGAGCTCGATCAGCTCGGACTCGATCTTGGCGTTGAGGAAGATCGCCTCGGCGGGGGCGACCAGGGCGCGCTGCTCGTTCTTGAAGTCCTCGTCGACCAGCTCGTCCTCGTCGACGTTGAAGACGTACAGGAAGGGCTTGACGGTGAGGAGGTGCAGCTCGTGGAGGAGCTTGCCCTTCTCCGTGGCCGCCGTGATGCCCGCGGCGAACAGGGTCTGGCCGGTCTCCAGGATCTGCTTCGCCTCCTCGACCGCGGCGAGGACCGCGACCTTCTCCTTCTGGAGGCGGGACTCCTTCGTCAGGCGCGGGACGGCCTTCTCGACGGACTGGAGGTCGGCGAGGATCAGCTCGGTGTTGATCGTCTCGATGTCGTCCTTCGGCGAGACCTTGCCGTCGACGTGGACGACGTTCTCGTCCTTGAAGGCCCGGATGACCTGGCAGATCGCGTCGGACTCGCGGATGTTCGCCAGGAACTTGTTCCCCAGGCCCTCACCCTCCGACGCGCCCCGGACGATGCCCGCGATGTCGACGAAGTCCACCGTCGCCGGGAGGAGCCGCTGCGAGCTGAAGATCTCCGCGAGCTTGTCCAGGCGCGGGTCCGGGACGCCGACCACGCCGACGTTCGGCTCGATCGTGGCGAACGGGTAGTTGGCCGCCAGCACGTCGTTCTTGGTCAGGGCGTTGAACAGGGTCGACTTGCCGACATTCGGCAGACCGACGATTCCGATCGTGAGCGACACTTTGGCGACTTCCTGGAGTGAGGCGGGGCGGGGCAGGGGGACAAGGCGTCCGGTCCGGCTCTGTGTTTCGGGCCGGGTCGGCCGGGACCCCGTAGTGGACCGATTCTCCAGTCTACGGGCCTGTCCCACGGGCCCGAACAGTGACGGCTTTCGGCCGTGTGGCATCGAACGCAACCCCAAGGTCGGCCAAAGCGCGTGTCCAACGCCTGATTCCCCGCCCCCCGCGACCTACGTTGTGGAGGTGGAGCAGCACAGGACACGTCCCCCGCAGCGTCGGCAGCCCCCGCAGGCCGCGCCCGCCCCGCCCGCGCCGGGTGGTTCCGCCGTGTACCGAGTACGGGTGCGGAGCGTGCGGAGCGTGCCGCCCGTCGTCCTCGCGTTGCGGCGGTTCCCCAATCCGCGGCTCACCGGGATCGGGGCCGGGCTGTTCGCCTCGCTCACCATGTTCGTGCTCGCCTGCGTAGACCGGCTGCTGTTCGACAGCTCGGAGCTCGTCTACGGGCTGCTCTTCCTGCCCGTCAGCGCCCTCACCGCCCTCTGGGTCCGGCCCGCCGACCTCGTCACCGCGCCGATCAGCGTGCCGATCGCCTTCGCCGTCGGGGTCTTCCCTATCTCCGGGGGGTCCGAGGGCTTCGGCGGGCAGGTCATGGGCCTGGTCACCGCCCTCGCCGTGCACGCCGGCTGGCTGTACGGCGGAACCCTCGTCGCGGGCGTCATCGCCACCGTGCGCAAGGTGCGGCTGATGCGGGCCCGGCGGCGGTACGTCCTGGCCCAGGGGCGCGGCCCCGCCGGTGAGCGCACGCCCCGGGCCGCAGCCGCCGCCTCCCCGTCAGGCGCGAAGCCCGTACGGGCCGGGGCGGGCACAGCCGGGGCTGCGGCCCGGCGACCGCAGAGGCCCTGAGGTCAGACCGGCCCAGCTCCCCGGGCCTGCGTGCCCTGGCCTGCCGCTTCCGCCCTCGCGGCCCGGCCTGCCCTGGCCTGTGTTTCCGCCCTCTCGGCCCGTCGGCCTCAGCGGCCCTGAGGTCCGACGGCCCCACTTCCCGGACCCGGTCTGCCCGCCCCGCTCAGCCCGGACGCCCCGCTCCCCGGCCCCGCTCAGCCCTTGCCCTGCGCCGAACCCGCCGCCGCCATCGCCGCCCCCACAATGCCCGCGTTGTTCTGCAGCTGCGCCGGGACCAGCTCCGCACGGACCTTCTCGATCAGGGGCAGGAACTTCTCCGCCTTGCGGCTCACGCCGCCGCCGATGATGAACAGTTCCGGCGAGAACAGCATCTCCACGTGCAGCAGATACTTCTGGACACGGTGCGCCCAGTGCTGCCAGCTCAGGTCCTCGTCCTCCTTGGCCTTCGTGGAGGCGTGCTTCTCCGCGTCGTGGCCGTGCAGTTCCAGGTGGCCGAGCTCGGTGTTGGGGACGAGCTTGCCGTCGGTGAAGACCGCGCTGCCGATGCCCGTACCGAACGTGAGCAGGATGACCGTGCCCGTACGGCCCTTGCCGGCGCCGAAGGTCATCTCCGCGACCCCGGCCGCGTCCGCGTCGTTCAGGATGGTGACGGGCTGACCGATCCGCTCGGCCAGCAGGGTGCGGGCGTCCGTGTCGATCCAGCCCTTGTCGACATTGGCCGCGGTGCGGGTGATGCCGTCCGTGACGACCCCCGGGAACGTGATGCCGACCGGGCCCGACCAGTCGAAATGGCCGACCACCTCCGCCACGCCGTCGGCCACGCCCTTGGGCGTGGCCGGGTGCGGTGTCAGCACTTTGTGGCGCTCCCGCGCCAGGTCTCCGCGGTCCAGGTCCACGGGAGCGCCCTTGATCCCGGATCCGCCGATGTCCACGCCGAAGATCTCCATGGAACCCACGGTACGGGCAGGCCGGGCCCCTTGCGCGGCTACTCGGCGGAAAGGGCGGCGGCCTCGGCGCGCAGGTCGCGGCGGAGCTCCTTGGGCAGGGAGAAGGTGATCGACTCGTCGGCCGTCTTCACCGTCTCCACGTCCTCGTAACCGCGCTCCGCGAGCCACTCGATGACCCCGTCGACCAGGACGTCGGGGACCGAGGCGCCGGAGGTCAGGCCAACCGTGGACACGCCTTCCAGCCACGCCTCGTCGATCTCGCTCGCGAAGTCGACCAGGTACGCGGCGTCGGCTCCGGCGTCGAGGGCGACCTCGACCATCCGGATGGAGTTCGAGGAGTTCTTGGAGCCGACCACGATGACCAGCTCGGCGTCCTCGGACAGCTTCTTCACCGCGATCTGGCGGTTCTGCGTGGCGTAGCAGATGTCGTCGCTGGGCGGCGAGAGCAGGTTCGGGAACTTCGACTTGAGGGCCCCGACCGTCTCCATCGTCTCGTCGACGGAGAGCGTGGTCTGGGAGAGCCAGACGACCTTCGACTCGTCGCGGACCTCGATGTTCGCCACGTCCTCGGGGCCGTCGACCAGCTGGATGTGGTCGGGGGCCTCGCCGGAGGTGCCGATGACCTCCTCGTGACCCTCGTGGCCGATCAGGAGGATGTCGTAGTCCTCCTTGGCGTACCGGACGGCTTCCTTGTGGACCTTGGTGACGAGCGGGCAGGTCGCGTCGATGGTGGCGAGCTTGCGCTCGGCGGCCTCCGCGTGGACGGTGGGCGCGACTCCGTGCGCGGAGAACATCACGATGGAGCCCTCGGGCACCTCCGCGGTGACGTCCACGAAGATCGCACCCTTCTTCTCCAGGGTCTGCACGACGTACTTGTTGTGCACGATCTCGTGGCGGACGTAGATCGGGGCCCCGTACTGCTCCAGGGCCTTCTCGACGGCGATCACGGCACGGTCCACGCCCGCGCAGTAGCCACGGGGAGCGGCGAGCAGGACACGGCGGGCAGGCGTTGCAGTCATGCGTCCCATCGTAAGGCCGTGGCGAACAGGCGCGAGGACGGCCTGATCGCCACACTGGTCGCGGTGCGTGTGTCAGGAATCGCCGATGGTGATGGAGGGTGGTGACCCGGTGTCGGAGAGCGGTCTCGGCAGCGGTAAGGACAGCAGCGCGGGCAGCAGTGCGGAGCCGGGCAGGCTGCGGCGGAACCTGGGGTTCCGGGACCTCGTCGTCTACGGGCTCCTCTTCATCGCCCCGATGGCCCCCGTCGGCGTGTTCGGCACGCTGGACGCGAAGTCCGACGGCGCGGTCGCCCTCGTCTACATCGTGGCCACGGTGGTCATGGGCTTCACCGCCTTCAGTTACGCCCAGATGGTGCGGGTCGCCCCCTTCGCCGGTTCGGTCTTCACGTATGCCCGCAAAGGGCTCGGGGAAGGGCCGGGGTTCATCGCCGGGTGGATGGCGATGCTCGACTACCTGCTGATCCCCGCCGTCGCCTACCTCTTCTCCGGGATCGCGATGAACGCCCTCGTCCCGGAGGTCTCGCGGTGGGTGTGGACCGCGATCGCGGTGCTCGTGACCACCCTGCTCAACCTGTGGGGCGTCCGGGCCGCCGCCCGCGTCGGCTTCGCGGTGCTGGCGATGGAGATCGTGGTGCTGCTGGTCTTCGTGGTCGCGGCGGTGGTCGTCCTCGTACGGGACGGGGCGCAGCGCGGCTGGCTGACGCCGCTGACCGGGGACACCGCGTTCTCCATGGCGGCGGTGCTGGGAGCCGTGTCGATCGCCGTGCTGTCGTATCTGGGCTTCGACGCCATCGCCTCGTTCGCCGAGGAGGTGACGGGTGGATCGCAGAAGGTGGCGCGGGCGGTGCTGTTCTGTCTGGTGCTGGCCGGTGTGCTGTTCGTGGCGCAGACATATCTGGCGGCGCTGCTGGAGCCGATGAGCTCGGCCGAGCTGGCGGCGGACCCGGCGGCGCAGGGGTCGGCGTTCTACGACGCGGTGGACGCCTCGGTGGGGACCTGGCTGCACGATCTGGTGGCGGTCAGCAAGGCGATCGGGGCGGCGTTCGCCGCGCTGGCGGGGCAGGCCGCCGCCGGCCGGCTCGTCTTCGCGATGGCCCGGGAGCGGCGGCTGCCGCGCCTCCTCGCGAAGGTCGACCCGACGTCGGGCGTGCCGCGCCTCGCGATCCTCGGCGCGGGCATCGTGACGCTGGTGGCCGCCGTGTGGGCGGCCCGGCGCGACGACGGCCTGGACCATCTGGTCTCGGTGGTCGACATCGGCGCGCTGACGGCGTTCATCCTGCTCCACGCGTCGGTGGTCGGCTGGTTCGTCATCCGCCGGATGGCGGGGCCGCCGGTGTGGTGGCGGCACGTCCTCGTGCCCGTGGTCGGCGCGGGGGTGCTGGTCGCGGTCATCGTGGAGGCGACGACCTCCGCCCAGGTGGTGGGGCTCTGCTGGCTCGGGGTGGGGCTCGTGGTGCTGGCGGTGCAGGGCACGGGGCGGCAGAGCGGGGCCGAGGGGCCGGGCGGGCCCGGCGGACGTGGGGGGACCAGCGGACCCGGTGGGCCCGGTCGGCCCGGCGGACCCGGTGGGCGCGGCGCTGCCGAGCGCTGAGGCCGGGTCTGCCGAGCGCCGAGGCCCGCTGCCGCTGAGCGCTGAGGCCCGGGCCGGGCCTCAGCGCGGGGCCGGTGTCCTGTCGGTGGGTGCCGATACGCTCGCCCGTATGGCTCTCAACACGTCCGCGGAAGCGCCGCTGCCCGTCGGCGAGGTGTCCCGGCTCATCGGGGGGTGGATCGACCGGCTCGGCGCCATCTGGGTGGAGGGGCAGATCACCCAGCTGTCGCGGCGGCCGGGGGCCGGGGTCGTCTTTCTGACGCTGCGCGATCCGTCCCACGACATCTCGGTGAGCGTCACCTGTTTCCGGCAGGTCTTCGACCGGATCGCCGATGTGGTGACGGAGGGCGCGCGCGTCGTCGTCCTCGCCAAGCCCGAGTGGTACGCGCCCCGGGGGCAGCTGTCGCTGCGGGCCACCGACATACGGCCGGTCGGCATCGGTGAACTGCTCGTGCGGCTGGAGCAGCTCAAGAAGTCGCTCGCCGCCGAGGGGCTCTTCGCGCTGGACCGGAAGAAGGCGCTCCCCTTCCTCCCCCAGCTCATCGGGCTCGTCTGCGGGCGGGCCTCCGCCGCCGAGCGGGACGTCCTGGAGAACGCCCGCCGCCGCTGGCCCGCCGTGCGCTTCGAGGTCCGCAACACCGCCGTGCAGGGGGTGAACGCGGTCGCCCAGGTGGTGCAGGCGGTCGAGGAGCTGGACGCGCTGGACGAGGTCGACGTGATCGTGGTGGCCCGGGGCGGCGGCAGCGTCGAGGATCTGCTGCCGTTCTCCGACGAGCAGTTGATCCGGGCCGTGGCCGCCTGCCGTACGCCGGTGGTCTCCGCGATCGGCCATGAGCCGGACTCCCCGCTGCTGGACCTGGTCGCCGATCTGCGCGCCTCCACGCCCACGGACGCGGCCAAGAAGGTCGTGCCCGATGTGGGCGAGGAACTGGAGCGCGTCCAGCAGTTGCGGGACCGGGCGCTGCGCACCGTACGGGGGCTGCTGGACCGGGAGGAGCGGGGGCTCGCGCACGCGCTGGGCCGGCCCGCGATGGAGCGGCCCCAGCGGCTGGTGGACGAGCGCGAGGCCGAGGTGGACGCGCTCATCGGGCGCAGCCGCCGGGTGCTGGGCCATCTGCTGGACCGGGCCGACTCGGAGCTGTCGCACACGCTCGCCCGGGTCGTCTCGCTGTCGCCGGCCGCGACCCTGGAGCGGGGTTACGCCGTGCTCCAGCGGCCCGACGGCCATGTGGTGCGCTCCCCCGACGAGGCGGGGGCGCCCGGCGAGCCGCTGCGGGCGCGGGTGTCGGAGGGCGAGTTCACGGTGCGGGTGGACCGGGACGGGGACGGATGAGCCGGCCGACCAGAGGCCGGGGCCGGGGCCGTTCCCACGATGACGTAACAGCTCACATCTAGGGTGGATCACATGACGGACGAGGGTACGGCGGCCGCTGCCGCCACGGGCACGCTCGGGTACGAGCAGGCGCGCGACGAGCTGATCGAGGTCGTGCGCCGGCTGGAGGCGGGCGGCACGACACTGGAGGAGTCGCTGGCCCTGTGGGAGCGGGGCGAGGAGCTGGCGAAGGTCTGCCGGCACTGGCTGGAGGGCGCCCGCGCCCGGCTGGACGCGGCCCTCGCCCGCCCGCAGGACGGCGGCGACGACGAGGGCTGAGCCCGGCCCCGGGAAGACCTCCGACCGGGCCCGCACCAGTTAGCTGCATCATGCAAGGGTGTGCAATGGATCACTCCATTCCGGTTTTAGTTGAAAGTTAACCTATCTCTGGCGTACCTTCGAGCTCTCCCCACCGCGT
Source organism: Streptomyces rubiginosohelvolus (assembly GCF_014649875.1). GTDB lineage: Bacteria > Actinomycetota > Actinomycetes > Streptomycetales > Streptomycetaceae > Streptomyces > Streptomyces rubiginosohelvolus. The sequence continues at coordinate 87,347 of NZ_BMTW01000001.1, forward strand.
TCGTTCGGAAGGTTTGCACCAGATGTCTCTCGTTCTCGACCCCGCCGCTCAGGACCTCCTCTTCCGCGAGGCCCGCACCGCCAACACCTTCACCGACGAGCCCGTGACCGACGAGCAGGTCCAGGCGATCTACGACCTGGTGAAGTTCGGCCCGACCGCCTTCAACCAGTCGCCGCTGCGTGTCGTCCTGGTCCGCTCCGCCGAGGGGCGCGAGCGCCTGGTGCAGCACATGGCCGAGGGCAACCGCCCGAAGACCGCCACGGCCCCGCTGGTCGCGATCCTGGCCGCCGACAACGAGTTCCACGAGGAGCTTCCGGCGCTGCTCCCGCACTTCCCGCAGGCCAAGGACATGTTCTTCGCGGAGCGCCCGGTCCGTGAGTCGGCCGCCGGTCTCAACGCCGCGCTCCAGGCCGCCTACTTCATCATCGGCGTCCGCGCCGCCGGTCTGGCCGCAGGCCCGATGACCGGCTACGACCCGGCCGGTATCCAGAAGGAGTTCCTGGACGGCGACCACACCCCGCTGATGGTCGTCAACATCGGCAAGCCGGGCGAGGACGCCTGGTTCCCGCGCAGCCCGCGCCTCTCCTTCGACGAGGTCGTCACGACCGTCTGAGCCTCCGTCGCACGGTCACCGTCACGCGCGAAGGGCCCCGGAACACCATCACCTGGTGTTCCGGGGCCCTTCGCGTACGGGAGTCGGCGCGGGCCGCGCGTCAGGAGGCCGGCGTGGCGGGCGGCGTCGTCTTCAGGGCCTCGACCATCTCGACCAGGGTCTCCTTCGGCGCCGAGCCGGTGACCACCGTGGTGTGGCCCTTGCCGGGCAGGACGAGGGCGTCGTACTTGTCGCCCTCCCAGACCTGCCACTGCTTGCCCGCCACCGTCTCGGTCCGGCCGGTGTCCTTCGCCTTCTGGGTGACCTCGGGGACGTACGTGCGCGCGGCGGCGGTGGACTGCTCGACCGCGACGTACCTGCGGTCCGCGTCGAGGAAGCCCAGGTGCCAGGCCTTGCCCTCGGCCTCGTCGTAGCGGACGGAGGTCGCCTTCCACTTCTCCGGCAGGCCCTCCGGCGCGGCCACCGGGTAGGGGGCGTCGGTCCGTACCGTCGCCAGCTCCACGGTGAAGTCGACCGCCTTGATCGGGTCGGCGTGCTCGTCCTTCGGGATGAAGAGGTATATGACCCCCGCGCAGGCGGCGATCACCAAAGTCGACAGGAACATGTCCCGGACTGTCTGCTTGCCTCGCTTGCTTGCCACGGGTCCATGGTGGCACGCGGCCTGACACGCCCGGCCGCAGGGTGCCGGTCGGGGGCGGCGACTCCGGAGTGCTCATGCGTGACCCGCACTGCTCATTTTATCGACCTACCGATAGAGTCGCAGCACCCTCATATCCGGTCGTCGCCGTACAGAAAGGTGCGCTCCGATGTCCGAGCATCATCTGCCGTCCCAACTGGAGGTCTCCCCGGAGGCCCCCGACCGCAACCTGGCCCTGGAGTTGGTCCGGGTCACCGAGGCCGCTGCCATGGCGGCCGGGCGCTGGGTGGGCCGCGGCGACAAGATCGGCGCCGACGGCGCCGCAGTGAAGGCCATGCGGACCCTCGTCTCGACCGTCTCGATGAACGGCGTCGTCGTCATCGGCGAGGGCGAGAAGGACGAAGCCCCCATGCTGTTCAACGGCGAGCGGGTCGGCGACGGCACCGGCGCCGAGGTCGACATCGCGGTCGACCCGATCGACGGCACCACACTCAACGCCAAGGGCATGCCGAACGCCATCGCCGTGCTGGCGGCGGCCGACCGCGGCGCCATGTTCGACCCGTCGGCGGTGTTCTACATGGACAAGCTGGTCACGGGGCCCGAGGCGGCGGACTTCGTCGACATCAACGCGCCCGTGGCGGTGAACATCCGGCGCGTCGCGCGGGCGAAGAACTCCACGCCCGAGGACGTCACCGTCGTCATCCTCGACCGGCCCCGGCACGAGGGCATCGTCAAGGAGATCCGGGAGACCGGCGCGCGGATCAAGTTCATCTCGGACGGCGATGTCGCGGGCTCGATCATGGCGGCCCGCGAGGGCACCGGCGTCGACCTGCTGATGGGCATCGGCGGAACGCCCGAGGGCATCATCTCGGCGTGCGCCATAAAGTGCCTCGGCGGTGTCATCCAGGGCAAGCTCTGGCCCAAGGACGAGGCGGAGCGGCAGAAGGCGCTGGACGCGGGCCACGACCTGGACCGGGTGCTGTCCACCGACGACCTGGTCAGCGGCGACAACGTGTTCTTCGTGGCGACGGGGATCACCGACGGTGAGCTGATGCGCGGTGTGCGGTACCGCGCGGAGACGGCGACCACCGAGTCGATCGTGATGCGGTCCAAGTCCGGCACGATCCGGTCGATCTCCTCGACCCACCGGCTGTCGAAGCTGCGCGCCTACAGCGCCATCGACTTCGACCGCGCGAAGTAGCCGAGGGCCAGGGGCGCGCAGAGCGCACGAAGGGGGTGCGGGGAGCCGATTCGCTCCCCGCACCCCCTTCGCGTACGCCTTCAGCCTGCCGCGGCTATGTGCTCGGCCGTCGTCGCGGCCTTGATCTCGATGTCCCGCCGTCGCCGCCGGGCGAGCGCCACCCGGCGCTCGGCCGCGGTGAGCCCGCCCCACACCCCGTACGGCTCGGGCTGCATCAGCGCGTGCTCCCGGCACTCGATCATGACCGGACAGCCGCCGCACACCCGCTTGGCGGCCTCCTCGCGGGCCAGCCGGGCGGCGGTCGGTTCCTTGGAGGGGGCGAAGAAGAGGCCCGCCTCGTCGCGGCGGCAGGCCGCCTCGGAATGCCAGGGGCCCGCATCGTCCTCCCGGGCGGGGGTCCGCTGGGCCGGAACGGCGGCGACCTGCAGAGGCTGATGCGGCGATTGCAGCACGGGCTACTCCTGACGACGGCTACGGCTTCGCGAGCGAGAGTCGATGCAGCACTCCCTACCCGCTGTGCGTACGCCTATGCACTGAGTGGCACCGGCGCGCGACTCACCGCAATGCGCCCCCGCGGCATTCTGGCCGATTATCGGAGGTCGCCCGTGATGCCGTATTCAGTGGCCCAGATGTTTCCGCAGCCGCCTCTGGAGATCCGCGACGAACTTTCCCCGCTTCGGCTTCGCCTCCACACTCCCGAACACGGCATAGCCGTTCACGACGACGACCGGGGCTTCCGGGTCGGCGGATTCGAGCGACTTCACCTCGAAACCGCCGAACACACCGGTGCCGTTGCCGCGCAGGGAGATGTTCTCCGGCACGCGGACCTCGACGCTGCCGAAGATGGCCGTCGCATTGATGACGGTGAAGCGTTGGCCGAAAAGCGCTTCGGTCAGATCGATCTCCACGCTGCCGAAGAGCGCGAAGGCGTTCGTCCGGCCGCCGACCCGCCAACGCCCCTTGCGGACGGAGCTGCTGAAGACCGCGACGAGATTGTCCGCGGGACCTTCCGGGGCCTCGGGGCCGTAGCTGTACGGGCGCGGGCCCGGGCCCTGCGCGGTGGAACCGGAGGCGGCGGGCAGGTCCCGGACGAGCGGCTGGAGTTCGCCGACGGTCTTGGCCCGATAGACCAGGTCCACGCGCTCGGCGTGCTCGTCCGCCGTCAGACGGCCCTCGGCCATCGCCTCCCGCAGGATGTCCGCGATCCGGTCGCGGTCGGCGTCGGAGGCGCGGATCTCGTCGCCGTTCAGGACTTCGGCGGGTGGTGGGACGGCCGGCGTGAAGGGCTGCTGGGGCTGCTTCTCTAGGTCCACCGGCCCAGCGTACCCAAACGCGATAGATCGCGACTACCCCTCCAACCGGCGCGCCCCCGCCTCCGGCCGGCGCGCCCGGCCGCCCGGCCCGGGTCCAGGTGAGCCTTACCTCACAGGATCCGTCCGAAGGCGGCGTTCTACCCTGGTGGACGCGCTGCCCGAGGGAGGTCAGCCGCTGTCGCCGAGTGAGGAATGGCCGTCATGGCAGAGTTTGCGTACTCCGATCTGCTCCCCCTGGGGGAGGACACCACGCCGTACCGTCTGGTGACCGCCGAGGGTGTCTCCACCTTCGAGGCCGACGGCCGGACGTTCCTCAAGGTCGACCCGGAGGCGCTGCGCACGCTGGCCGCCGAGGCGATGCACGACATCTCGCACTACCTGCGCCCGGCCCACCTGGCGCAGCTGCGGCGGATCGTCGACGACCCGGAGGCGTCCTCCAACGACAAGTTCGTGGCGCTGGACCTCCTGAAGAACGCGAACATCGCCGCCGCGGGCGTCCTGCCGATGTGCCAGGACACGGGCACGGCGATCGTCATGGGCAAGCGCGGGCAGAACGTGCTGACCGAGGGCGGTGACGAGGAGGCCCTGTCGCACGGGATCTTCGACGCGTACACCAAGCTCAACCTGCGCTACTCGCAGATGGCCCCGCTGACCATGTGGGACGAGAAGAACACCGGCTCCAACCTGCCGGCGCAGATCGAGCTGTACGCCACCGACGGCGGCGCGTACAAGTTCCTGTTCATGGCGAAGGGCGGCGGCTCGGCCAACAAGTCGTTCCTCTACCAGGAGACGAAGGCCGTCCTGAACGAGGCCTCCATGATGAAGTTCCTGGAGGAGAAGATCCGTTCGCTGGGGACCGCGGCCTGCCCGCCGTACCACCTGGCGATCGTGGTCGGCGGCACGTCGGCGGAGTTCGCGTTGAAGACCGCCAAGTACGCCTCCGCGCACTACCTCGACGAGCTGCCCGCCGAGGGCTCCCCCACCGGGCACGGCTTCCGGGACAAGGAGCTGGAGGAGAAGGTCTTCGAGCTGACGCAGAAGATCGGGATCGGCGCGCAGTTCGGCGGCAAGTACTTCTGCCACGACGTGCGCGTGGTGCGCCTCCCCCGGCACGGCGCCTCGCTGCCCGTCGCCATCGCCGTGTCCTGCTCGGCGGACCGCCAGGCCACCGCGAAGATCACCGCCGAGGGCGTCTTCCTGGAGCAGCTGGAGAAGGACCCGGCGCGCTTCCTCCCGGACACCACGGACGAGCACCTCGACGAGGCCGGCGGGGACGTCGTGGAGATCGACCTCAACCGGCCGATGGACGACGTGCTGGCCGAGCTGACGAAGTACCCGGTCAAGACCCGGCTCTCGCTGACCGGCCCGCTGGTCGTGGCCCGTGACATCGCGCACGCCAAGATCAAGGAACGCCTTGACGCGGGCGAGGAGATGCCGCAGTACCTGAAGGACCACCCGGTGTACTACGCGGGCCCGGCGAAGACGCCCGAGGGGTACGCCTCCGGTTCCTTCGGTCCGACGACGGCCGGCCGGATGGACTCCTACGTGGAGCAGTTCCAGGCGGCGGGCGGCTCGAAGGTGATGCTCGCGAAGGGCAACCGCAGCAAACAGGTCACCGATGCCTGCGGCTCCCACGGCGGCTTCTACCTCGGCTCGATCGGCGGCCCGGCGGCCCGGCTCGCCCAGGACTGCATCAAGAAGGTCGAGGTCGTCGAGTACGAGGAGCTCGGCATGGAGGCGGTCTGGAAGATCGAGGTCGAGGACTTCCCCGCGTTCATCGTCGTCGACGACAAGGGCAACGACTTCTTCACCGAGCCCGCCCCGGCTCCGACGTTCACCAGCATTCCGGTGCGGGGGCCGGGCCTGGCCTGACCCATGACGTGTGCGCAGGGGCTCGCCCGTGCAGGGTGGGCCCCTGCGGCGTATCTCAGTCGTCGAGCAGGCCCGATGTCGCGACCAGATAGCCGAGTTGGGCCCGGCTGTTGCTGCCGAGCTGCTCGGAGACCTTGCGCATGTGCTCGGCGACGCTGCGGCGGCTCATGCCGATCCGGCGGGCGATCGCGGCGTCCGTCTCGCCGTTGACGACGGCCTGGAGGATCGCGCGCTGGAGGTCGGAGGTGACGACGGGCGTGCGCAGCGGCGCGCGTTCGGGGCGTACGGGGACGGCGCGGGACCACGCCTCGTCGAAGTGGCGGACCAGGAAGCGGACCAGCGCCGGGTGCCGGACGCGCAGCGCGGTGTGCGGTTCGTCGGAGTACGGGATGAAGGCGAGGTCCCGGTCGAAGACGATGAACCGGTCCATGACCTCGGGCAGGGTCCTGATCTCGGCCCCTTCGGCGGTCACCTGCTCGATGTAGGCGAGCGTGGTGCGGTCGGAGCGGACGGTGTGCTGGTAGAGGGTGCGCTGCCGGATGCCGCGCCGCAGGTTGTTCAGATCGCGCGGTAGGGACTGGGCCAGGACGTGGGCGGGGCGTCCGCCGCCGGGGTGGGCGGTGCGGACCTCGGTACGGCAGCCGCTGACCCCGGCGTCCAGGGCCTTGCTGATGACGGCCTTGCCGGAGAGCCGGGTGAGGGCGGGGCGTTCGGGCCGGTGGACCTCGGCGTAGAGGCCCTCGAAGGCGGCGAGGGTGGCGCGGGCGGAGCGCAGGGTGCGGCGCTGCTCGACGATCGCCCTCTCGATGGGGGCGAGCGCGGCGAACGAGGCGGTCTCCGGCGGTACGGGGATGAGGTGGCCGGGCGAGTCCTGGTCGGCGACCAGCAGATGCAGGGAGAGCAGGCAGGGGGGTGCGGCGGCGGCCGGGAGGCTGCCCTCCGTCAGCGCACGGCGATAGGTCGCGAGCGCCGCCTCGCAGGGTTGTTCCGGTATCGACCGGTCCGAGGGTGATTCACGGCAATCACATACCGGTGAGGGGGAATGATCGTCCTTCACAAGGATGCAGATTACCTTTGTGCAATCGGGAGTCTCCCGCCCGGCTCCCGCGCTCGACGAGTATGAGCGGGTGACATCTGGAATCGGGAGTGCGGACGGGCCGACGGCGGACGAGCCGGACGGCGGATCTCGAAAGACCCGGGACACCGCGGTCTCCGAGCGCCGATTTCGATTCCTGGTGGCCGGATACGCGGTGTCTTCCTACGGCACATTCCTGAATATGGTCGCGCTCAATCTCTTCGTCTACGAGACGACGGGCCGGGCGTTGGCCATGGGACTGTTCATGGCGGTGCGGCTGGCCTCCGGATTCGTCGCCGGACTGGTCGTCGGCGGACTGCTCGCCCGTTTCAGCGCGAAAAGCATCATGCTGTGGGCGAATGTCGGTCAGGGCGCCGTGATGCTGGTGCTCATCCTCGCCCCTGAATCCCTGGTGACCGGGGCGCTGATGGCCGTCTCGGTGGTGATCGGGGCGTGCGGGACGCTGTTCATGGTCGCGTTGCGCAGCTCGATCCCGGAGATGGTCGGGGAGGACCGCAGGGCCTGGGCCAACTCCCTCTCGATCACCGGTCGTTCGATGGCCATGGTCGCGGGGTTCGCCTCGGCGGGCGTGGTGGTGTCCCTCGTCGGGTACACCGCCGCGTTCCTGCTCGACATGGCGACGTTCGTGGTCTGCGCGGTGACGGTGGCCCTGCTGCCGATCGCGGGCGGCAAGGGGGCGGGGAGCGAGGCCGGGGCCTCCGCAGGTGCCGGGAAGGGCGAGAAGGAGGCGAAGAGCGGGCCGCGGTGGCGGCCGGTGGCCTTCCTGGCACTCGCCGCCGCTCCCGGTCTCGGCCTGATGGTGGCCCTGCGCGGGGTCGACGCGTTCGGTTCCTCGTCCCACAACGCTGCGCTGCCGATCTACTCGACCTCGCTGGACGCATCGAACCCGGCGGTGTTCGTCAGCGCGTTCTGGTGTGTGTGGGCGCTCGGCAACATCGGTGCCCAGCAGGTGATCCAGCGGTACACCCAGCGCACCGGCAAGACGGTGGGGGCGCTCGGATTCGGCTACGGCACGGTGGTGATGTCGGCGGCGTTCATCGCGGCGTTCGCCGGGTTCCCGCTGGCGGTCACGGCGGTGATCGCGCTGATCGCGGGGGCCGCGGACGGTCTCACCGAGGTCGCCTACACCTCGCACCTCCAGACACTTCCGGCCACGTTGCGCGGCCACGCCTTCGGTCTTTCGGCCACTTTCGAGAACCTGGGTTTCGGAGTCGGCATGATCCTGGTGGCGGCGGCCCTGGACCGGTTCTCCCCGCTGGCCGTGGTGGGCTGGTCCCACGGCGCCGCCATCGTCGTCGCCGTGGTGTTCCTGCTGCGGGTGGCGGCGCTGCGACGGGCGGAGCCCGCAGGTCCGATGGGGCCTGCGGGCGGGGCGGGGCGGGCGGGGCTGCGAAAGGAAGAGGCCGTTGAGGGACGACCGGATCGCGGTGATCGGGACGGCGCTGAGGTTTCCCGGGGCTGACACCCCCGAGGCGTACTGGCGCGACATCCGGGCGGGCAGGAGCCGCGTACGCCGGTTCACCCGGGCCGAGTTCGCCGCGGCGGGGGTCCCGGCGGCGGAGTACGAGCGGCCGGGGTTCGGCGGGGCGAGCGCCCCTCTGGAGGGCGTGGACGGTTTCGACGCCGGGTTCTTCGGGATGAGCGGGCGGGAGGCCGAGCTCACCGATCCGCAGCAGCGGCTGTTCCTGGAGTGCTGCTTCCACGCGCTGGAGGACGGGGGGTACGCGGGCGGCGAAGCCCTGTACACGGGCCTTGACGGCGGCTCCGTACGCATCGGGGTGTACGGCAGTTCCGGCTACCGCCTGTACTCGCTGCACAGCTATCTGGCCCACCACCTCGCGGCCGAGGCCGGCTCGGGCGACTGGATGACCGCCAAGCAGGTCCAGGTCGGCAACTACACCGACTTCACGGCCACCCGGGCCGCCTTCCGGCTCGGTCTCACCGGGCCCGCGCTGACCGTGTCCACGGCCTGTTCCAGCGCCCTGGTCTCGGTGCATCTGGCCTGCCAGGCGCTGCGCGCCGGGGACGCGGACCTGATGCTGGTGGGCTCCGCCGCCCTGCATCTGCCGCAGGTCAGCGGCCATGTCCCGGTGAAGGGCTCGACGCTCTCCCCCACCGGCACGGTCCGGGCGTTCGACGCGGACGCGGACGGCACGGTCGGCGGGAACGGGGCCGCCGCCGTCCTCCTGAAGCCGCTGGAGCGGGCGCTGGCCGACGGCGACACCGTGCACGCGGTGATCCTCGGCTCGGCGGTCACCAACGACGGTGCGGACAAACGGGGGTTCGCCGCTCCCGGGGTCGCCGGACAGCGGGACGCCGTGCTCGGGGCGCTGCGCGCGGCGGACGTGGACGCGGCGTCGATCGGCTATGTGGAGGCGCACGGTACGGGCACGCTCAAGGGCGATCCGATCGAATTCGCCGCCCTGACCGAGGCGTTTCGCGCACACACCGACCGGACCGGGTTCTGTGCGCTCGGCTCGACGAAGCCGGCCATCGGCCACCTGGACAGTGCGGCGGGTCTTGCCGGGCTGATCAAGGCCGTCGAGGTGCTGCGGCACGGGGTCGTCCCGCCGCTGGTGAACTTCGCCCGGCCCAACCCGGCGCTGGCGGTGGACGACTCCCCGTTCCTGCTGCCGGTACGGGAGCGGGGCTGGCCGCTGGCGGGGGTGCGGCGAGCCGGTGTGCACTCCATCGGCATGGGCGGTACGAACGCTCACGTGATCCTGGAGCAGGCGCCGGAGGCCGTACCCGCCTCCGCCGAACGGACGGACACCCCCGTGCTCGCGCTGCTGCCGCTGTCGGCCGCCGACGGGGACGCGCTCAGGGCGTACGCCACCGCCCTGCGGGACCACCTGGCGGGCGAGGCCCGCCCCTCACCCGCCGATCTGCTGACCACGACCGCGCTCGGGCGGCGGCTCCTGCCGCACCGGCTGGTGGTCACGGCCGAGGACCCGGTGGCGGGGCTGGAGGCGTTCCTGTCCGGGGCCCCGGCGGGCGAGGCGTACACGACCGGGGTCGCCGACGGCGTACGGGATCCGGCACCGGTGTTCCTCTTCAGCGGGCAGGGCGGCGGCCACCCGGGCATGGGCGCCGAACTCGCGGCGCGCTTTCCGGTGGTGGCCGAGGTGCTGGAGTCCTGCGCCCGGGTGTACGCGGAGGAGACCGGCCGGGACGACTTCCTGGACCGGATCGTCGGCGGACAGGGTCCCGGGCAGTGGGACACCGCCTTCGCGCAGCCCGCCCTGTTCGCCCTCCAGCTCGCCCAGGCCCGGCTCTGGGAGCGGCTCGGGGTCACCCCCGCCCGGGTCGCCGGACACAGCGTCGGCGCGTACGCGGCGCTCTGTGTGGCCGGGGCGCTGGACACCGAGGACGCGATGCGGCTGGTCTGCGGGCGCGGGCGGCTGATGCAGGAACGATCCGCCCCGGGCGCGATGGTCTCCGTGTTCGTCCCCCGGGCCCGGGTGCGGGAGCTGCTGGCCGCCGTCCCCGGTCTTGAGCTCGCCGTGGTCAACGGGGCCACACACCATGTGCTGGGCGGCTCCCCGGGGGCGGTGGACGCGGTACGGGCGCTCCTGGCGGCGCGCGGTGAGGCGTACGAAGTGCTGGCGGTGGACCGGGCGTTCCACACGGCGCTGCTCGATCCTGCGCTGGAGGAGTTCCGCGTCCTGGCCGACAAGACGGAACCGCGCCCGCTGCACACGGAGTTCGTCGACGGCATCGACGCCGCGGTCCGCCCCGCCGGGTGGCGGCCGGACGCCGCGTATCTGGTCGCGCAGGCCCGCCGTACGGCCGACTTCGCCGCCGTGCTCGCGGAGTTGGCCTCCTCGCCGCTGCTGCTGGAGCTGGGGCCGTCCGCCGTGCTGACGGGGCTGGTCCGCCGGGCGTCGCCGGCCGCGGTCTGCCTGCCGACCAGGGACTGGGAGCGTGCGGTGGCCGCGCTGCACTGCGCCGGGGCCGGGGTGGACTGGGCGGCGCTGCTCGACGGCTGCGGCGGCCGGCGCGTCCGGCTGCCCACGTACCCCTTCCAGCGGCGCTCCCACTGGCGGGGCCCCGCACCGTACGTTCACCCATCCCCACGCTCCACGGAGGACCGCATGACCGAACAGGCCGTACTGGACAGGGTGCTGGAGCTGACCGCGCGCCATCTCGGCCACCGATCCGACGAGGTCTCCGCCGACCGAACGTTCGTCGGCCTCGGCGCGGACTCGCTCCAGCTCATCGGGATGGTGCGGCAGTTGGAGGCCGAGTTCGGCACGGAGATCAGCATGCGGGAGGTCCTGGAGGAGGCGGGCACGCCCAGGCTGACGGCCGCGCTGATAGCGGGGCGGACGGCTCCCTCGGTGACACCCCCGCCCTCGGCCGCTCCCCTCGCGGCCTCGGCCACCTTCACCACCCCGGCGGCCCTGACAGCCCCTGCGGCCGCAGAGACCTCGGCGCTACCGGCGCCGGTGGCCGATGAACCCGTGTACGCCACCCGGGCCGAGGTCGCCGCCTTGTCCGAGCAGATACGTCAACTGGCCGATACCCAGGCGGCGATGCTCACCCAGCTCTCCGATGCCGTCGCCCTGCTGACCGCCCGCGCCACCGGGACGGACGCGCGATGAGCGCGGGGATACCCGTACCCGCCGACGCCGCGGCAGGGGCCGCCGAGGCCGTGGCTCGGGCGGCGGAGCTGTCGCGGGCGCTCACGGACCGGCTCGCGGCGGCCCGCGCGCAGATCGCGACGGAGGCCCCGGCGGAGAAGCCGCGGCCCGCCGAGAAGAGCGCGCACGGCCCCCGGCTCGTCGTGGACGCGGCGGGCGGAATGGCCGGGGCGGGCGCCGACGCGGCCCAGCGGGCCCACACCGCGTCGCTGGTCCGGCGGTTCACCGAGCGCACCCGGACCTCCAAGGAGCTGGCACAGCAGCACCGTTCGGTGCTGGCCGACAGCCGGGCCGTCGTGGGGTTCCGGGACGCCACCAAGGAGATGCTGTACCCGGTCGCGGCCCGCTCGGCGCACGGCTCGCGCCTGATCGACGTGGACGGCAACGCGTACACCGACATCACCATGGGCTTCGGCGCGCTGCTGCTGGGCCACGAGGCGGAGCCGGTCACCGAGGCCGTGCGCCGCCACCTCGCCGACGGGCTGCGCTTCGGCCCCCGGTCCCCCGACACCGGCGAGGCGGCGGCCCTGCTCGCCTCGCTGACCGGCATGGAGCGGGTCGCCTTCGCCTCGTCCGGTACGGAGGCGAACTCGGCGGCGATCCGGCTGGCCCGGGCCGCGACCGGGCGCGACAAGGTCGTCATGTTCCGGGGCTCGTACCACGGGCACATCGACTCCGTCCTCGGCCGCCCCGGCGGCCCGGGGCAGCGCGCGGTGCCCGTCTCCCGGGGCATCCCGGACAGTGCGGTGGCGGAGCTGATCGTGCTGGAGTACGGGGAGCAGGAGTCCCTGGAGACGATCGACGCCCTCGGGGACTCGATCGCGGCCGTGCTCGTCGAGCCCGTGCAGTGCCGCAACCCGGGTCTGCGGCCGGTGGAGTTCGTGCGGTCGCTGCGTGAACTCACCGCGCGCCGGGGCATCGTGCTGCTCTTCGACGAGATGCTGACCGGACTGCGGCCCCACCAGCGCGGTGCCCAGGCGCACTTCGGGGTGGTGCCGGACCTCGCCACGTACGGCAAGGCGCTCGGCGGCGGTTTCCCGATCGGTGCGGTGGCCGGGCGGGCGGATCTGCTCGACGGGGTGGACGGCGGGTTCTGGCGGTACGGGGAGCCCGGCGGGCCCGCGCGCGAGACCACGTTCATCGGCGGTACGTACATGCAGCACCCGCTGTCGATGGCGGCGGCCCGTGCGGTGCTCACCCACCTCACCGAGCAGGGCCCCGGGCTGCAGAGCGGACTCAACGACCGCACGCAGGCGCTCGCGGACCGGCTGAACGACTTCTTCCGCGACGAGGAATTCCCGCTGGAGCTGGCCCACTTCGGGTCGATGTTCCGGTTCCGGCACCGCGCGGACCTGGAGTTGCTCTACCACCACCTCCAACTACGCGGGGTGTACGTCTGGGAGTGGCGCAGCTTCTACCTCTCCACCGCCCACACGGAGGAGGACGTGAACCGGGTCGCGGAAGCCGTGGAGGGGTCGCTGCGCGAGCTGCGTGACGGCGGGTTCTTTCCCCGGACCACTCCGCGCCCGGCGGTCGCGAAGCCGACTGAAACCCAGCGCCCGACCCCCGACTTCGGCGTCTACTTCTTCGGCGACTACCCGCAGACGGAAGAAGCCGCCGAGGCCGACGGGAGCGGCGGGAGCGGCACCCCGGAGGCGTACGACGCGCTCTTCGAGACCGTGCGCTTCGCCGACGAGCACGGCTTCTCCTCCGTCTGGCTGCCCGAGCGGCACTTCGACTCCTTCGGCGGGCTCTTCCCGAACCCCGCCGTGCTCGCCTCCGCCGTGGCCCGGGAGACCGGCCGCGTCCGGATCAACGCGGGCTCGGTGGTCCTGCCGCTGCACGATCCGGTGCGGGTCGCCGAGGAGTGGTCGGTGGTCGACAACCTCTCGGGCGGCCGGGTCGGCATCGGCTGCGCCACCGGCTGGCACGCCCGGGACTTCGCCCTGCACCCGGACCGGTTCGCGGACCGGCGGCGGATCGCCTTCGACCACCTGGACGAGGTGCGGCGGCTGTGGCGCGGGGAGGCGGTGCGGCGGCGCACGGGCGAGGGTGCGGAGGCGGAGATCCGGATCCGGCCGCGTCCGGTGCAGGAGGAGCCGCCGTTCTTCCTGGCGACCTCCGGGCAGCCGGCCTCGTACGAGGAGGCGGCCCGGCGCGGCCTCGGGGTCGTCACCAACCTGATGAGCCAGACCGTGGACGAGCTGGCGGCGAACATCGCGCTCTACCGGCGTACGCGGGCGGCGTGCGGGCTCGACCCGGACGCCGGGCGAGTGACGGTGCTGGTGCACACGTATCTCGGCGACGACCACGCCACCGCCCGGGCGGACGCGCTGGAGCCGATGGTGCGCTACCTGCGGTCCTCGCTGCTGATGCGCTCGGCGGCGACGGCGGCCGGGCAGCGCCGCGAGGACGTGGCGGCGGCGAGCGAGGAGGACCTGGACTATCTGTTCCGCCGGGCCTACGACCGCTACTGCGACCAGCGGGCCCTGATCGGTACGCCGGAGAGCGTCGCCCCGTTCGTGGCCGCGCTGCACGGGGCCGGGGTGGACGAGATCGCCGCGCTGGTCGACTTCGGGATGGACCGGGAGCGGCTGCGGTCGGGGCTTGAGCGGCTGGACGTCCTGCGCCGCCGGACGCGGGAGCGGGCGGCCGAGGCAGCGGCGGAGGCCGGGAGCCAGGCCGTACGGGAGACCGTCGCGCCCGCCACCTCCGCCCAGCGGCGGCTGTGGCTGGCCGCGCAGTTGCTGGAGAACCCGGCGGCGTACAACGAGACCCAGGCCGTACGGCTGCGCGGCCCGCTGGACGTGCCGGCGCTGCGGGCGGCGGTGGACGGTCTCGTCGAGCGGCACCCGGGGCTGCGGACGGTGTTCCGGGGCGAGGACGAGGCGGGCGTCGTCCAGGCCGTCCGCGCCGGGCTCCGCATCCCGTTGACGGTGACCGACGCCGAGGGGCGGGACCCGGACGAGGCGATCGCGGCGCTGCTCTCCGAGGAGAGCCACCGCGCCTACGACCTGGCCGAGGGGCCGCTGTTCACACCCCGGCTGCTCCGGCTGGCCGACGACGACCACGTCCTGGTTCTCGGGATGCACCACATCGTCACGGACGCGCACTCGGCCGCGCTGATCGCCGGGGATCTCCGGGAGCTGTACACGGCGGCCCTCGCCGGGCGCCCGCCGTTCTTCGCCCGGCCCGCCGGGACGACCGTCGGGGCACCCGAGCCGCCGCACGACCCGGCCGGCCTGGCCTGGTGGCGTGAGCTGCTGGGCGAGAAGCCCCCGGTGCTGGCCCTGCCGACGGACCGGCCGCGCGGGCGGCGGGTGGCGGGGCACGGCGGGGCGGTGGCCCGGAGCGTGGTCCGGGAGCGGGCGGACCGGCTGCGGGAGTGGAGCGGGCAGCAGGGCGTGACCCTGTTCGCCACGCTGTGCACGGCCTGGCAGCTGGTGCTGCGGCGGCGGTCCGGGCAGGACGCGTTCCTGCTGGGTACGACCTTCGGGCGGCGGCGGCCGGAGACGGCGGACACGGTGGGCTTCCACGTGGCCCTGCTGCCGCTGTCGCTGTCCGCGACGGACGCAACCCCGCTGCCGGAGGCCGTACGGGCCACCGGCCGGGCGCTGTTCGCGGCGGAGGATCACAGCGGGGTGGACCTGGACGCGCTGGTCGCCGCCGTCCACCCCGACCCGGGGAACCCGCGGCCGCTGGTGACGGTTTCGGTCGATCTGGACCGCTCGGCGCTGGCCGGAATCGACCTGCCCGGACTGCGTGCGGAGGGGGTGGCGGCCGGGACGGAGTCGGCGCCGCTGGAGCTGGCGCTGATGGCGACCCATGCCCTGGACGGGAGTCTCCGTCTGCGGTTGCGCTACGACACCGACCTGTTCGACGCGGCGACGGCGGAGAGGTATCTCGCCGAGCTGGACGAGCAGTTGGACGCGGTGACAGCTGAGTCGTGTGAGGAGCCGGCACGACGCGAGGAGCACGCACCGAGCGATGGGGCCATCCCGCGCGAGGAGCAATCGTCGCGCGAGGAGGACGTGCCACGCGAGGCTCCCGCCCCGGACACCGCCACCCTCCTCCGTGAGATCTGGGAGTCCGTCCTCGATGTGCGCGGCTTCCCCGCCGACAGCAACTTCTTCGACCTGGGCGGCAATTCGATCGCCGCGATCCGCCTCGTGAACCGGGTCCGGGACACCCTCGGCGTCGACTACCCGCTGGTGGACTTCTTCGCCGAGGCCACCCTGCGGGCCATGACCGCGCAGCTGGTGACCGGCGACGGGCCCACCCCGGCGGGCGAGGACAGCCCCGCCGAGGACACCGCCGTCGTCGACCGCGCCCCCGTCAGCGACCAGCAGGCCCGCATGATCGCCGGGCACCACGCCATGCCCGACCCCGCCGTGTGGAACGTCCCCACGCGGATCACGTTCACCGGGGCGCTGGATCCGGCGGCCCTGCGGTCCGCCGTGTCCGAGGTGATCGCCCGGCACGACGCGCTGCGCACCCGGTTCGTCCAGGAGGACGCGCCGGACGGGCCGTGGTGGCAGGAGGTGGTGGCGGCGGGGCCGGTGGCGTTGCCGGTGGAAGATCTGACGGCGCTGCCCGCCGGTGAGCGGCGGCCCCGGGCGGACGCTCTGTGCCGGGCGGACGCGGCGGCCCCCTTCGAGCTGGGGCAGGCCCTGCTGCCCCGGCTGCGGCTGCTGCGGGTCGAGGAGGACCGCTGGGAGCTGATGTTCGTCCTGCACCACGTGTGCGCCGACGGCTGGTCGCTGTCCCTGCTGCTCGCGGAGATCGCCGCGCTGTACACGGCGGCGGCCGCGGGTGTCCCGCACGGACTGCCGGACCCGGCGATGCAGGCGCCCGGGTACGCCCGGTGGCAGCGGGAGCACCACGATCCCGGGGCCGAGGAGGAGCGGGCCGCGTTCTGCGCCGCCTATCTGGACGGGGTGCCGTCCGCCGTCCCCGTACCGACGGACCGGCCGCGGGCGCAGAAGCTGAGCGGGCACGGGGACACGGTGCGCGGGGCCGCGTCGGGCGACGTGCGGGCGGCGGTGGAGAAGCTCGCGGCCGACCGGCACACCACTCCGTTCGCCGTCGCCGCCGCCGCGCTCGGGGTGTTCCTGACCCGGCTGTCGGGCGAGGAGGACACCTTGCTGAGCGTGCCGTACGCCAACCGCGAGGGCACCGCTTCGGAGTCGCTCGTGGCGATGACGTCCACAGCGGTGATGGTTCGCGTACGACTGGATTCAGCCAATCTTGGGGAGACGTGCGCGGAGCTCGCGGTGCGTACGGGGGCGGGTGCGCTCGGCGCCATGGCGCATGTGCTGCCCACGGCCCGCATCATGCAGGCGATGCGGGACGCGGGCGCTGTCAGCGTCCCCGACCGGGTCCCGCACGTCCTGGCCTTCCAGAACTCCGTCGACACGGACATCGAGATCCCCGGGCTGCGGGTCGAGGTGGCCGATCTGGCACCGCCGCTTTCCCGCAGCGAGCTGTGCTTCGGGCTTGCGCCGCGCCGGGACGCCGCGAAGGGTTATCGAACGTTCCTGGAATTCTCCACCGACCTGTGGGACCACACGACCGCCCACGACCTTCTCGGGTCGTACACCGACCTGCTCGCGGAGTTCTGCGCCCGGCCCGACCGGCCGGTGCGGGAACTCCTCGGGGAGCGCCCCTCGCAGGGGTCCTCGGGCCAAGGCTCCGGGGGCTCCGCCGGGGGCGCCAGCGCCGGGCCCGACCAGCCCGGCGGACCGTCACCCTCCCTGTCATTGCCGAACACCGGAAAGGCGGACGCCGTATGACTCCGGCCCCCCACCGCAGCCACACCGACGACCTGCTCTCCTTCATCGCCGCCAGCCCGTCCCCGTACCACGTGGTTGCCAGTGCGGCCCAGCGTCTGGAGAAGGCCGGGTTCCGTGAACTGCGCGGCACCGACGACTGGACCGGGGCGACCGGCGGTCTGTTCGTCAGCCGCGCCGGTGCGCTGATCGCCTGGTACGTCCCCGAGGACGCGCCCGCCCACACCCCGTTCCGGATCGTCGGCACCCACACCGACTCCCCGAACCTGCGGATCAAACCCGCACCGGACACCGGGACTTCGGGGTGGCGGCAGATCGGCGTGGAGATCTACGGCGGGGTGCCGCTGAACACCTGGCTCGACCGGGACCTCGGCATCTCCGGCCGGCTCGCGCTGCGCGGCCCCGACGGCGTGCCGCGCAGCCGGCTCGTCCAGATCGACGAACCCCTGCTGCGGGTGCCGCAGTTGGCGATCCACCTGGACCGTTCGGTGAACGAGGGCGTGGCGCTGGACCGGCAGCGGCACATCGCGCCGATCTGGGCGCTGGGCGACCCGCGGGAGGGCGAGCTGCTGCGCCGGGTCGCGGCGGCGGCCGGTGAGGACCCGGCTGACGTCCTGGGCTGGGACCTGATGCTGCACGACATCCAGCCGCCCGGATACCTGGGCGTGGACCGGGAGTTCGTGGTGGCGTCGCGCCTCGACAACCAGGTCTCGGTGCACGCCGGGGTGACCGCACTCGTGGACGCCGCGACGGGGGCGACGCAGCCCGGGTTCATCCCGGTGCTGGCCGCCTTCGACCACGAGGAGGTCGGCAGCGGTTCCGAGACGGGCGCGCAGAGCCCGCTGCTGGAGCGGATCCTGTCGCGTTCCGTGTCCGCGCGCGGCGGCAGCGACGAGGACTGGTCGCGGGCGCTGGCGGGCGCGTTCTGCGTCTCCGCCGACATGGCGCACGCGGTGCACCCGAACTACTCCGAGCGGCACGACCCCGACCACCGCCCGCTGCCCAACAGCGGCCCCACCGTCAAGGTGAACGTCAACCAGCGGTACGCCACCGACTCCACCGGCATCGCGATGTTCACGGCGGCGGCCGAGCGGGCCGGGGCCCCCTGGCAGCCGTTCGTCTCCAACAACGCGATGCCCTGCGGTACATCGATCGGCCCGCTCACGGCGGCCCGTCTCGGCGTCACCACGGTGGACGTCGGGGTGCCGGGCCTGTCGATGCACTCGGCGCGGGAGCTGTGCGGGGTGCGCGACCCGGGCTACCTCGCCGCGATCCTCACGACGATCATGGTCGGGGACTGACCGGACTCCGGTAGAAGAGCCGCTGGAAGAGAAAGAACAGGAACGATCGTGGCTGACGTAGACACCGTCCTCATCTGCCTGCCCTTCGCCGGGGCGGGCCCCTCCTTCTTCACGCCCTGGCAGAAGCTCGCGCCGGAGGGGCTGCGGATCCTCCCGGTCTCCCTGCCGGGCCGCGAGAAGCGCTTCCCGGAGCCCGCGTACGATGCGGCGGCCCCGGCCGTCGACGACGCGTACGCGCAGGTGACGGCGGCGCTCGGTGGAGCGGACGGGGACGGGGGCGGCAACCCGGTCGTGCTGTTCGGGCACAGCATGGGCGCGGTGCTCGCGTACGAGCTGGCGCACCGGATCGAGCGGGCGGGCGGGCCGGTCCGCCTGGCCGCGCTCGTCGTCAGCGGTGCGCCCGGCCCCTGGACGCCGCGCACGGACCGGGCGGACGGGCTGCCGGACGAGGAGTTCGCCGCCCGGGTCCGGGCGTTCGCCGGGTACGACCACCCGGCGCTGGCGGACCCGGAGATGCGGGAGCTGCTGCTGCCGGCGCTGCGGGCGGACGTCCGGCTCCACGAGACGTATGTGCCGTCCACGGACAGCCCGTTGAGCGTCCCCGTCATCTCCGTCCGGGGGCGGGAGGACACCCTCGTGGGGGCGGTGGAGGCGGCCGAGTGGGGCCGGGCGACGACCGGGAAGCTCACGGTGGCCGAGCCGGCCGGCGGGCACATGTATCTGGCCGAGCGGCCGGGCGAGCTGCTGGAGCTGGTGGCCGCCGAGGTACGCGCGGCGAGGGGCCGGTGACCGGCGACGGGACGGGCACGGGTGCGGTGACCGGCGCCGGTACGAGCACGGGTGCGGTGACCGGCGGCGCCGGTACCGGTCCGGTGCCCGGCGGTGGTGCGGGGCGGCTGGCGGGGCGGGCGGCGGTGATCACGGGGGCGGCGCGCGGTCTCGGCCGGGCCTGCGCCCTGGCGTTCGCCCGTGAGGGGGCCGACCTGATGCTGCTGGACGTGGCGGGCGAGCTGCCCGGGGTGCCGTATCCGCTCGGCTCGGCCTCGCAGCTCGCCCACACCGCGGACCTCTGCCGCGAGGCGGGGTCCACCGTGCTCACCCGGCAGGCGGACGTGCGGGACCTGGCGGCGCTGGAGGCGGCGGCGGATGCGGCCGAGGAGCGGTTCGGGCGGATCGACGTACTGGTCAACAACGCGGGTATCGCCGCCCCTTCGGGCCGTCCGGCGCACGAGATCACCGAGGCCGAATGGCAGTTGATGATCGATGTGGATCTGGGCGGCGCGTGGCGGGCGATCCGTGCGGTGGGGGCCCGGATGGTCGCCCAGGGGTCCGGTTCGATCGTCAACGTCGCCTCGACGGCGGGGCTCGTGGGCTACCGGCACTTCGCGGGGTACGTCGCGGCGAAGCACGGTCTGGTGGGCCTGACGAAGGCGGTGGCCCTGGACTACGCGCCTCGCAAGGTCCGGGTGAACGCGGTCTGTCCGGGCTCGGTGCGGGACGACGAGGCGATGGAGGGCCGGATGCTGGCGGAGATCGCCCGCTCGCTGGAGGTGCCGGTGGCGGAGCACGAGGAGACCTTCGTCCGGGACCAGCCGATGAACGCGCTGGTGGAGCCGGGTGATGTGGCGGAGGCGGTGCTCTGGCTGGCCACGGACGCGTCCCGGCAGGTGACCGGCAGCGTGGTCACCGTGGACGGCGGCTTCACGGCCCGCTGACCCCGATCTCCCTTTCACATCCGAGGAGTTGCGTACGTGCCGCCTGCCCAGCACAGCCTGACGGTCCGCCTGTCACCGGCCACCACCGACACCGCGCTCGCCGCCGCCCTCACGGCGACGGCCGAGCTGTGGTGGCCCGGGGATCGCCGCCACCCCCGGTTGTGGACGGAGTCCGTGCCCGCCCCGGCCGCTTCCGACACGGCGGCCCGGCGCCGCGCGGCCGAGGCGAGCCGCCCCGTCGCATCCGGCCACCGGCTGCGCGCGGTGCTGCTGCGGTACGCGGACGAGCGGCGGGAGGGAGCGACTGCGGGTCCCGACCTCGTCCTGACGGCCGACGGATCCGCCCTGGACGCGCGTTCGTTGCGGGTCGTCGCCCGGGTCCTGCGGGGCGATCTCGCCCCGGAGGCGGTGACGCCGCTCGCCGGTCCGCTCCCGCTCGACCTGCGCCTCGACGAGGAGACCCGCCGCCTCGCCTCGGCGCTCGCACTCACCGTCGGGCGGTACGAGGGGGCGTCAGCGGTGCGCGTCGCCGTCCCCGTACCGGCCCGGGGCCGGCCGCCGTACGCACTGGGGGCGCTCGACGGGTACGCGGTGTTCGCGGCGGACCTGTCGCCCGGCCGTACGGTCGCGGAGCTACTGGCAACCGAGCCGGTCGCGCCGGCCGACGGGGAGGAGCTGCCCCCGCTGGAGCTGGTGGCGGGTGACTGGCCCGCCGTCCTGCCGACCGGGCCGGGCTCCCTTCCCGTACCGGCGCACCAAGTGGAGGGCATACGGGAGCAGTTGCTGACCACCACACCCAACGCCCCTCTCGCCCTGCTGAATCCGCTGAGCGAGGCGGAGTCGACGGAACAACTGACCCTCGGATCCAGCCCCAAGGCCCCGGAAGCCCTCCGCATCGACGAGGCCTTCGCCGCGCAGGTCGCCGCCCGCCCCGAGGCCCCCGCGCTCACCGCCGGGTCCACCACGCTCTCGTACGCCGAACTCGACGCCCGCGCGGAGGCGTTGGCCGACGGGCTGTACGCCCACGGGGTCCGCCCCGGTGATCTCGTCGGGCTCTGCCTGCCCCGCTCGACGGACCTCGTGGCGGCGATGCTCGCCGTGCTGAAGGCGGACGCGGTCCACGTGCCGCTGGATCCGGAGCATCCGGCGGACCGGCGGGAGCGCACCGCGCGGGACGCCGGGGTCCGGCTGATCGTCGAGGACCCGGCGCCCCTCATCGGCCACCCGCCCCGCCCCGCCGCACCCGGCGGAGAGCCGGGCTCACCCGCGTACGTCATCCACACCTCGGGATCGACCGGCCGCCCCAAGGGGGTCGTCGTCCCGCACGGTAACGTCACGGCCCTGGTCGGCGCCGTCCGCGAGGACTTCGGCCTCTCCCCCGACGACACCTGGACGTGCTTCCACTCGGCGGCGTTCGACTTCTCGGTGTGGGAGATCTGGGGCGCGCTGCTGACGGGCGGGCGGCTGGTGGTCGTGGACCACTGGACGACCCGCTCCCCGGAGGACTTCCACGCGCTGCTGGTCCGGGAGGGGGTGAGCGTGCTGAGCCAGACCCCCTCCGCGTTCACCCAGCTCGCGGCGGCCGACCGGGCCGCAAAGGAAACCGTGGACGCACGGCTGGTGGTGCTCGGCGGCGAACCGCTGGACGCCCGGCCGCTGCTGGACTGGTTCGACCGGCACCCGGAGGATCGTTGCCGGCTGGTCAACATGTACGGGATCACCGAGACCACCGTCCATGTCACGGCGGCCACGGTGACCCGGCGGGAGGCGCTCGCCGGTTCCCGGTCCGTGGGGCGGCCGCTGCCCGGCTGGTCGGTCCGGGTCCTGGACGCGCACGGGCGGCCGGTGCCGCCGGGTGCGCCCGGGGAGATCGTGGTGGGCGGGGCGGGCGTGGCGCTCGGCTATCTGAACCGGCCCGCCCTGACCGCCGAACGTTTCGTGCCGGACCCCCTGGACCCGGCGGGGCGGCGGCTCTACCGCAGCGGGGACCTGGGGCGGCTGCTGCCCGACGGAACGCTGGAACACCTGGGCCGGATCGACGACCAGGTGCAGGTGCGGGGCTTCCGGATCGAGCCGGGCGAGATCCGGCACGTGCTGCTGGAGGACCCGGCGGTGTCGTCGGCGGCGGTCACCGTGACCGGCGGCGACGCCGGTGACGCTGCGGCCGTGCGGATCGACGCGTACGTGGTTCCGGCCCCGGGGGCGGGCGAGGGCCCCGGCCCCGTACGGGAGCGGGCGGCCCGGCTGCTGCCGCCGCACATGGTTCCCGCGACGGTGACCGTGCTGCCGGCCCTCCCCCTCACCGCGAACGGCAAGCTGGACCCGGCCCGGCTGCCCGCACCCGGGACGCGGCGCGATCCGGTGACGACTGCCGCCCCGGCCGCAGCGCCTCACGAAGCCTCCCACGAGGCCGGTCCGGCCGCCGCCCTCGCCGCCATCTGGTGTGACGTGCTCGGCGTCGAGGCGATCGGCCCGGATGACGACTTCTGGGATCTGGGCGGCAATTCGCTGTACGCGATCCGGATCGGCACGCTCGCCCGGGAGCGCGGGCTGCCCGGTGTACCGCTGCGCCAGCTCTATCTGACGCCGACGCTGGGGGCACTGTCCGAGGCCCTGGCCAGGAAGAAGACATGACGAGGGCTCTGAAGACATGAGAAGAGGGGGCGACCGCCCCACACGGTCGCCCCCTCGCTCACCGGCCGCGGCTACACGAAGCGCTGCTTCGCGCTGCCGTCGCACGTCTGGAGCCTGAGCGGGTCCTTTGCTCCCGCCAGCGTCAGACACAGGCCCGTCGCGGCGGCCGGGCGGATCGTGCCCGACTGCTGGACGAACTTCTGGTTGGCCGCGCCCGCGCAGTTCCACACGATGAGCGTGGCGCCCGGGTTGTACTTGGCGCCGGACACGTCCAGGCACCGGTCGTGGCTGAGCGCGGTGCGCAGGGTCTGCGTACCGGTGTCGTACCACCAGTTCTGGTTGCGTCCGCCGTGGCAGTCCCAGCCGCCGATGGCCGTGCCGTTACGGGTGACCGAGCCCGGCACGTCGACACAGGTGCCGGTGGCCTCGTTCTCCAGCGGGGTGAACAGGTCGTCCCAGGCCTTACCGGTCAGGACCGGGTTTCCCGTGCTCGCCGGGTCGGCGCAGCTCGCCTCGCGCAGCCCGGAGTCGTACAGCTGGGTCAGGCAGGAGGCGAAGGCCCGGTGGCCGGCCGCGTTGGGGTGGAAGGACTGCCGGACGGAGTTCTCGTCGGGCAGGCCGGGCTTGCTCAGGTCGATGTAGAGGCCGCGCGCCCAGGGGGCCTCGCTGCACACCTCGTGGCCGTGGAAGAGCCGGGAGTTGTCGAGGTAGGAGGCCCCGGTGCTCGCGGCGGCCTTGCGCATGCCGGCCTGGAAGGCGGGCACGGCGGTGTTGCGGCCCCAGACGGTGTCGGAGTCGTAGCCGAGGCCGCCGCAGATGAGCTTGCCGGGGAAGTTCGGGTTGTCGCGGAAGTCCGGGCCGATCGGGCTCGGGTAGCCCATCAGGACGAGCTTGTAGTCGTTGTTCGCGTATCCGGCTCCGGTCATCACCGTCCGCAGATCGCGGACCGTCGCCTCGACCTTGGGGACCAGCGCGTCGACGCGGGCCTGCCAGCCGCCCGCGTACTTCGGCTCGCAGGGGCCCTGGAGGCTGATGTAGCGGACCACGCAGTCGGTCATGACCGGGCCGAACTGGAGGTCGTCGTTGGCTCCGGCGACCAGGACGATCATCTTGATCCGGGTGTTGCGGGCCTTGACCGCGAGGCTGTCGCTCTGCACGAGCTCGTCGGCGTACTGCTTGTTTCCGCCGATTTTGATGTTCCCGGTATAGGCGCCGGAGCAGGAGACGTTGTACGTGACGTCCGCCGCGATGCCCGTGCGGTGGATGGCGGCCTCCGGGGAGCGGTGGCACCAGTTGTCCGGCCCGTTCGTTCCGGGGTCGTAGGTGCCGACGCCCTCACCGGAGATCTCGCTGTCGCCGAGCGAGATCAGCCCGGTCTTGCGTTCGGCGAGCGGCCGCTCGGCGGGGCTGCCGTACAGCTGGGTGGCTTCGGCGGCCCGGACGGCTTCCAGCGCGGGCGGAAGAGGGGTGGATGCGATAGAGCTGGTAGCCGACTCCGTCGCGCCCGCGGGTCCGGCGGCGGCCATACCGCCGACGGCAGCCGCGAGAGCGACGGTGGCGGCGACGGTACAGCGGAGCCGGCGAAGGCTTCGGAGCCCTCGAAGTCTGGTGCTGGTGCGCCTCATTGCGCCTCCCGGTAAGTGGTTACCCCCGGTATTTACTGGCTGGTAGGCCGCTTGGGAATACAGAGAACAAGACAAGTGCTCATCTTTTGCAGGAGGTTTAAACACATGACTGACGCAGCAGGCGACACACCGGGCGGCGCCGAGTACCGGACCGAGCACGACTCGATGGGCGAGGTGCGGGTTCCCGCGCACGCCAAGTGGCGGGCGCAGACCCAGCGGGCGGTGGAGAACTTCCCCGTCTCCGGGCAGCGCCTGGAGCGGGCCCACATCGAGGCGCTGGCCCGGATCAAGGGGGCGGCCGCCAAGGTCAACGCCGAGCTGAAGGTGGTGGATCCGGACATCGCCGCCGCGATCCAGGAGGCCGCGGCCGAGGTCGCGTCGGGCCGCTGGGACGAGCACTTCCCGGTCGACGTGTTCCAGACGGGTTCGGGCACCTCGTCGAACATGAACACCAACGAGGTGATCGCCACCCTGGCCACCGAGCGCCTCGGCCGCGAGGTCCACCCCAACGACCATGTGAACGCCTCGCAGTCGTCCAACGACGTCTTCCCGTCCTCCATCCACATCGCGGCCACCGCCGCCGTGACGGGCGATCTGATCCCCGCGCTCGACCACCTGGCCGATTCCCTGGGGCGGAAATCAGCCGAATTCGCGGACGTCGTGAAGTCCGGCCGTACGCATCTGATGGACGCCACCCCGGTCACCCTCGGCCAGGAGTTCGGCGGCTATGCGGCGCAGATCCGCTACGGCGTGGAGCGGCTGCGCGCCTCCCTGCCCCGGCTCGCCGAACTGCCCCTGGGCGGTACGGCGGTGGGCACCGGCATCAACACCCCGCCCGGCTTCTCCGCCGCCGTGATCGCGGAGGTCGCCGAGGCCACGGGGCTGCCGCTGACCGAGGCCCGCGATCACTTCGAGGCGCAGGGCGCGCGGGACGGGCTGGTGGAGACCTCGGGCCAGCTGCGGACCATCGCGGTGTCGCTGACGAAGATCTCCAACGATCTGCGCTGGATGGCGTCGGGTCCGCGCACGGGTCTCGCGGAGATCGCGCTGCCCGACCTCCAGCCGGGCTCCTCGATCATGCCGGGCAAGGTCAACCCGGTGATCCCCGAGGCGGTCCTGATGGTCGCCGCCCAGGTCACCGGCAACGACGCGACGGTCGCCACGGCCGGGGCGGCGGGCAACTTCGAGCTGAACGTGATGCTCCCCGTCATCGCGAAGAACCTCCTGGAGTCCGTGCGGCTGCTGGCCAACGCCTCCCGGCTGCTCGCGGACCGTACGGTCGACGGGATCACCGCCGACGTCGAGCGGGCCCGCGCCTACGCCGAGTCGTCCCCGTCGGTGGTGACCCCGCTCAACAAGTACATCGGCTACGAGGAGGCGGCGAAGGTCGCCAAGAAGTCCCTGAAGGACGGGACGACGATCCGCGAGACGGTCCTGGCCTCGGGTTATGTGGACCGCGGTGACCTGACGCTGGAACAGCTCGACGAGGCGCTGGACGTGCTGCGGATGACCCGTCCGTGATCCCCGGGTGACCTGAGTCGCAGCGGGCCGGTGGGAGCGCTCCGTAAGATCTCTCCATGACAGGTACGGGAGAGTGCGCACGCTGGGCGCCGGGGGACCAGATCCTCTGGCGCTACCGCGACAACGGCCGGGCCCACCGGACGGCCGGTGCCCCGCCCGTGCACATCTGCCGTCCGGTGACCGTCGTGCAGGACACCGACGAGCTGCTCGCCGTCTGGATGGCGCCGGGCACCGAGTGCGTGCGGCCGGTCCTGGCGAACGGCACCCAGGTGCACGCCGAACCGCTGGCCACCCGCTACACCGCGCCGCGCACCACGGCCCGCTCGACGTGGTTCGGCTCCGGGGTGCTGAAGCTGGCCCGGCCGGGCGACCCGTGGTCGGTGTGGCTGTTCTGGGACCGCGGCTGGATGTTCCGCAACTGGTACGTGAATCTGGAGGAGCCCCGCACCCGGTGGTCCGGAGGAGTGGATTCCGAGGATCACTTTCTCGACATCTCCGTGAACCCCGACCGGAGCTGGAAGTGGCTCGACGAGGACGAGTTCGCGCAGGCTCAGCAGGTCGGCCTGATGGACCGGGGAACGGCCCGGCGGGTCCGGGAGGCGGGCCTGGCGGCGGTCGAGGTGATCACCGGCTGGGGGTCGCCGTTCCGGGACGGCTGGGAGCACTGGCGGCCCGATCCGGGGTGGCAGGTGCCGCCGCTGCCGGATGACTGGGACCGCACCCCTGCCCGTCTGCCGTCGTGAGACCCTGGAAGAACCCTTCGGGCGGCCCGGTCGGCAGGTCCGGTCGTACGGAGGGCCGATCGCCGCAACCAGCGGGCACCACACCGGAACTGACCACAAGTCACCACACCGGTCGTACGGAGCGACGGGCCACGGACCCGGACGTTCCGCGCGGTCGCGGGAACCACTACGAGGGGGTGGAGACATGCACGCCGTCCGCTGCCCGCTCGCCGCGTCCGCTGCCGGAGGGGTCGCCTGTCGGCCATCTCCGCGGCGCTCGGTTTCGGCCCCTTCATCGGGGGCATCCGGTGACAGCCGTTGTTCTTCCCGCGCTTGCCGGGGCACAGTGACGCCCCACGAGGCGACTGCCTCATCCAACCGGCCCGGACGGACGGAATCCCACGCGTGACGGAGCACCCCACCTCCCACGAAGGCCGGCAGCCGCTGGCTGCCCGGCCTCAGGAGCGCACCCGGCCCCGGCAGCAGGACGCCGCGGCCGCGGCTGCCGCCGCCTCGGTGCCGGCTCCGGCCGCCGCGCCGAACCCGGGTCCCGGACCGGCCGCCGTCGCCGACGCGCAGGCGGCCACCCGCCGCGAGGGCGACCGGCTGCGGTTCGTCGGCGCGGCGACCCGGCGGATCGCCCGGGGCATAGACCTGGACGAGATCGTCCTCGGGCTGTGCCGGGCCAGTGTGCCGACGTTCTCCGACGCGATCCTGGTCTACCTCCGCGATCCGCTGCCGGTGGGCGACGAGCGGCCGGTGAGCCCGTTCGTCCTGCGGCTGCGGCGCAGCGACCGGCTGCGCGTCAGCGACGAGGAGGGCGCCGAGGCGACCGGTTCCGAGACGGAGCGGCTGCGGCCGCTGATCCTGGACCCGCAGGCCGACCTGATGCCCGCCGCCGAGCTGTGCGAAGTGCGGGCGGGCGGGGCGCTGGCCGAGGTGCTGCGCGGGGTGCGGCCGGTGTTCGGCGACTCCGCGGCGGCGCGGGCCGCGCTGCCGGAGCTGCTCGGCCCCGGCCGGTCCGTGCCCACCGGGCACCGGGCGATCCTGGCCCCGCTGCGCGGCCGGCGGCGGGTCATCGGGGCGGCGGTCTTCGTGCGCGGCACCGAGCGCACCCCGTTCGAGGCCAGTGACCTGCTGGTCGCGGCGCAGCTGGCGACGCACACCGCGCTCGGCATCGACAAGGCCGTACTGTACGGGCGCGAGGCCTACATCGCCGACGAGCTGCAGCGCACGATGCTGCCCGACTCGCTCCCCCAGCCCACCGGCGTCCGGCTCGCCTCGCGCTACCTCCCGGCGGCCGAGACCGCCCGGGTCGGCGGCGACTGGTACGACGCGATCCCGCTGCCCGGCAGCCGGGTCGCGCTGGTCGTCGGCGACGTGATGGGCCATTCCATGACCTCGGCGGCGATCATGGGCCAGCTCCGGACGACGGCGCAGACCCTGGCGCAGCTCGATCTGCCGCCGCAGGAGGTGCTGCACCACCTGGACGAGCAGGCGCAGCGGCTCGGCAGCGACCGGATGGCGACCTGCCTGTACGCGGTGTACGACCCGGTCGCGCACCGGATCACCATCGCCAACGCCGGGCACCCGCCGCCCGTGCTGCTGCATCTGGGCGGGCGGGCCGAGGTGCTGCGGGTGCCGCCGGGCGCCCCGATCGGGGTGGGCGGGGTCGACTTCGAGGCCGTCGAGCTGGACGCGCCCGCCGGGGCGACGCTCCTGCTGTACACCGACGGTCTGGTGGAGTCGCGGCTGCGGGACGTGTGGACGGGCATCGAGCAGCTGAGGGAGCGCCTGGCGGCGACCGCGCAGCTCACCGGCCCCGACCACTCGCCGCCGCTGGAAGCGCTCTGCGACGACGTGCTGGACATGCTCGGCCCGGGCGACCGGGACGACGACATCGCGCTGCTGGCCGCCCGCTTCGACGGGATCGCGCCGAGCGATGTGGCGTACTGGTATCTGGAGCCGGAGGACGCGGCTCCGGGCCGGGCCCGGAGGCTGGCCCGGCGGGCGCTGAGCCGCTGGGGTCTGGACGATCTGGCCGACGAGGTGGAGCTGCTGGTCAGCGAGGTCGTCACCAACGCGGTGCGCTATGCGGAGCGGCCGGTGACGCTGCGGCTGCTGCGGACCGATGTGCTGCGCTGCGAGGTCGGGGACGATTCCCCGCAGCTGCCCCGGCAGCGCCGGGCGCGCGAGACGGACGAGGGCGGCCGCGGGCTGTTCCTGGTCAACCGGCTGGCCCGGCGGTGGGGTGCGACCCGGCTGTCGACCGGCAAGGTCGTCTGGTTCGAGATGGCGGCCCGGGCGCAGTAGCGGGCGGTGGGAAGGACATGAGGGAGGGGCGGACCGATCGGTCCGCCCCTCCCTCATGTCCGTAGAGCCGTGTCCGCGGTGCTGTCAGGCCCTCACTGCCCGAGCAGACCGTTGCCGCCGGGCCGTTCGCCCGGCTGCCCGTCGTCCTCGCCGGGCTGGGGCGGCAGCTCCGGGCTGGTGGGAGGCGGGGTGACGGTCGGGCTGTCCGTCGGCGGGGCCGACGAGGACGGGCTCTCGCTGGGCGTCTCGCTCGGCGTCTCGGAGGGCGTGTCCGACGGGGTCGGCTCCTCGGACTCGGTGGGCTCCTCGGAGGGCGTGTCCGACGGGGTCGGCGGGGCGGGCACCTCGCCGCGCTCCACGTCCTGGAGGTCGAACGTCTTGCCGGACCCGCCGCCGAGGGCGCCGAGGGTGTAGTCGGCCCAGATCCGGGCCGGGAAGCCGCCGCCGTTGGCACGGCCGGAGTTGGCCGTACCGGTCAGGGAGACCTGCTTGCGGCCGCCGTCGCCCTCGCCGAAGAGGGCGACGACCGTGGTCAGTTCCGGGGTGTACCCGGCGAACCAGGCGGACTTGTTGTCCTCAGAGGTGCCGGTCTTGCCCGCCGCGTCGTAGGCGGAGGTGTTGGCCGCGCTGCCGGATCCGGCGTCGACCACCCCGGTGAGCGCCTTGGTCACGGTGTCGGCGGAGGCGCGGCTGATGGCCTGCTCCCGCTTGGGCTTCTCGGGGTTGACCGTACGGTCGCGGTGCTCGGCGGACTGGAGGATGTGCGGGGTGACCTTCCGGCCGTGGTTGTCGAGCGTGGCGTACGCGCCGGCCATGTCCCAGGTCGAGGCGTTCATCGTGCCGAGCGAGACCGCGGGGCGTTCGGGGAAGTTCTTGTCCGGTACGCCGAGGTCGAGCGCCGTCTGCTTCGCGGCGGAGGGCGTCACGTCCACGATCATCTGCGCGAAGACGGAGTTGACCGAGCTGTTCATCGCCTTCTGGACGGAGATCGGACCGTAGCTGCGGTCGTCCTCGTTCTGCGGGCTGAACGGGGTGTCGCTGCCGACGACGGGCCGCTTGCTGGTGCCGTCGTAGACCGTGTTCAGCCCGATGAGGCTGCCGTCCTGGGTCGTCGACTCGTTCTCCAGGGCGGAGGCGAGCACCAGGGGCTTGAAGGTGGAGGCGGGCTGGTAGTCCTGGCGGGTGGCGTTGCTGATGTAGTGCTTGATGTAGTCCTCGCCGCCGTACAGCGCGACGACCTTGCCGGTCTTCGGGTCGACGGAGGTGGCGCCGGCCTGGACGGTCGCGTCGACCTTGCTGCCCTCGCGGTCGAGCTTGGACTCCAGCTGGTCGTCGACCGCCTTCTCCAGCGCCTGCTGGCGCTTCTTGTCGACGGTGAGGGTGAAGGTCCAGCCGCCGGCCTCGCGGTCCTCCTCGGTGACGCCCTGCTTCTCCAGCTCCTTGTTGGCCGCCTCGACGAGATAGCCGGTCTGGCCCTCCATGCCCGCGGCCGGCTTCGGCTTCTGCGGGTAGGCGAACTTCAGCTTCGCCTTCTCGGACTCGGTCAGCCAGTCCATCTCGACCATGTTGCGCAGGGTGTAGGCCCAGCGCTCCTTGACCAGCTTCTTGCCGGTGGGGGTGGCGGAGTTCCAGTCGTACTGGCTGGGGGCCTGGAGGAGGGAGGCGAGGTACGCGCCCTGGGAGACGTTCAGGTCCTTGGCGTCGACGCCGTAGTAGGCCTGGGCGGCGGCCTGGATACCGCTGGCGCCGCGTCCGTAGTAGGCGGTGTTGATGTACCCGGCGAGGATCTCGTCCTTGGACTTCTGCTGGTCGATCTTGAGCGAGATCACCAGCTCCTTGAGCTTGCGGCTCACGGTGGGGTCCTGCGTCAGGTAGTAGTTCTTCACGTACTGCTGGGTGATGGTCGAGCCACCCTGCTTGCCCTTGCCGCTGACCGTGCTGAGGAGAGCGCGGGTCGTGCCCTTCAGGTCGACGCCCTGGTCCTTGTAGAAGGTCTTGTTCTCGGCGGCGACGAAGGCGTGCTGGACCTTCTTCGGCACCTCGTCCAGGTCGACGATCTGGCGGTTGACGCCCTTGCCGGTCCGGGCGAGGACCGTGCCGTCGCTGTACTTGTAGACGTTGCTCTGCCGCTCCGCCATGGCGTTGGCGGCGGGGACGTCGACGTACAGGTAGAGGGCACCGAAGGCCCCCATGCCCAGCAGGACGATCCCGAAGAACGTGCCCAGCAGCTTCTTCCACGTGAAGAGTCTGCGTATGCCGCCGCTCTTCGCGGCCCGGCGCGACTCCTGCGCCTGGGCTCGTCGCGCATCCGCTCGACCCATTGGTGTGTTGCTCCCGCTTCTCTGCTCGGCCGGTTCGCTCGGTTTCCTCAGTTCGCTCAGACCTGCCAGCTAACACCGACAGCAGGGACAAAAGACAAGCGATCCGGCCTTTTACGGACGTGAGAATCAGCACCCGCCTCTACAGGAACCGACTCCTCAGGGGTGGACAAGGTTGCGAGAACCGATAATGTGTAATCACATTGCTAGCGCGGTGCGATACCGCGCCGAACGGGGGATCCCATGACCGGACAGCACGAGAACCACCACCCGGACGCCCCGGCGCCGGACCTCTCCATCGACGCTCCCGACATGCCCGAACCGCAGGTCAGGGAGGTCGTCGCGCACTCCATCCCGGGCGGCCTCGGGCTGCTGCTGACCGTGCTCGGCGTCTTCGGCGGGATCGGGCTGGGCATCTTCGGCGGGGTACTGGGCGCCAACGACAACAAGGCGGTCGGCATCCCGCTCCTCATCTTCGGGGTGCTCCTGGTACTCACCTCGTTCTTCTGCATGAGCGGTGTGAAGATGGTCGCTCCGGGCGAGGCCCGGGTGATCCAGCTCTTCGGCCGGTACGTCGGCACCATCCGCGCCGACGGGCTCCGCTGGATCAACCCGCTGACCTCCAGCCGCAAGATCTCCACCCGCGTCCGCAACCACGAGACCGCCGTCCTCAAGGTCAACGACGCCTACGGCAACCCGATCGAGCTGGCCGCGATCGTCGTCTGGAAGGTCGAGGACACCGCCCAGGCACTCTTCGAGGTCGACGACTTCCTGGAGTTCGTCTCCACCCAGACCGAGGCGGCCGTCCGGCACATCGCCATCGAGTACCCGTACGACGCCCACGAGGAGGACGGCCTCTCGCTGCGCGGCAACGCGGAGGAGATCACCGAGAAGCTGGCCGCCGAGCTGACCGCCCGGGTGCAGGCCGCGGGCGTGCTGATCATCGAGTCGCGCTTCAGCCACCTCGCGTACGCCCCCGAGATCGCCTCCGCCATGCTCCAGCGCCAGCAGGCCGGCGCGGTCGTCGCCGCCCGCAAGCAGATCGTCGAGGGCGCGGTGGGCATGGTCGAGATGGCCCTGCACCGGATCGCCGAGCAGGACATCGTGGAGCTGGACTCCGAGCGGAAGGCCGCCATGGTCAGCAATCTGATGGTGGTGCTGTGCGGTGACCGCAGCGCCCAGCCGGTCCTCAACACGGGCACCCTCTACCAGTGACCGACCAGACGCCTCCCCGGCGGACGTCGGCGTCCCGGTCGCAGCAGCGCAAGCAGATGCTGCTGCGGCTGGACCCCGCGGTGCACGACGCACTCGCCCGCTGGGCCTCCGACGAACTGCGCAGCGCCAACGCGCAGATCGAGTTCCTGCTGCGGCGGGCGCTCGCGGAGGCGGGCCGGCTGCCCGGGGCGGCGCGGCCGATCCCCCGGCGGGGGCGGCCGCCCAACCAGCCGCCCGGTCAGCCGCCGGAGGAGCCGGAGACCCCGCCCGGGACAGGCGGCCAGGACGCCCCGTAGCACCGCACCCCCGCCACGTACCGACACAGCGACCCCGGCCCGCCCCATGGGCCGGGGTCGCCTTTCGGACGCGTATACATCGGGGGTATACACCCCGTGTACAGTGCTCCTCATGTCTATCGGTCACACCCTCCTCGGGCTCCTGGAGTCCGGCCCCCGACACGGCTACGACCTGAAGCGGACCTTCGACGAGAAGTTCGGCCAGGACCGCCCGCTGCACTACGGCCAGGTCTACTCGACGATGTCCCGGCTCCTGAAGAACGGGCTCGTCGAGGTCGACGGCGTCGAGAGCGAAGGAGGCCCCGAGCGCAAGCGGTACGCCATCACCGACGCCGGGATCACCGATGTCTCGCAGTGGCTCGCGCAGCCCGAGAAGCCGGAGCCCTACCTCCAGTCGACGCTCTACACCAAGGTCGTCCTCGCGCTGCTGACCGACCGCAGCGCCGCCGGCCTGCTGGACACCCAGCGCTCGGCGCATCTGCGGATGATGCGCATCCTCACCGACCGCAAGCGCCAGGGCGACCTCGCCGACCAGTTGATCTGCGACCACGCCCTGTTCCACCTCGAAGCCGATCTGCGCTGGCTGGAACTGACCGCCGCCCGTCTCGACCAGCTCGCCAAGGTGGTGGCTCCGTGATTCCCGAAGGCTCCCTGCTCGCCGCGCACGATCTACGCAAGACCTACGGTTCGACGCCCGCCCTGGACGGCGCGTCGTTCTCCGTGCACCCCGGCGAGGTCGTCGCCGTGATGGGCCCCTCCGGCTCCGGCAAGTCGACCCTGCTGCACTGCCTGGCCGGGATCATCACGCCCGACTCCGGCACCATCACCTACGCGGGCCGCGAGCTGTCCGCGATGTCCGACGCCGAGCGCAGCGCCCTGCGCCGCAGCGACTTCGGCTTCGTCTTCCAGTTCGGCCAGCTCGTCCCCGAGCTGACCTGTGTGGAGAACGTCGCCCTGCCGCTGCGGCTCAACGGTGTGAAGCGCAAGGCCGCCGAGCGCACCGCGCTGGAGTGGATGGAGCGCCTGGAGGTCGACGACCTCGGGCCCCAGCGCCCCGGCGAGGTCTCCGGCGGGCAGGGCCAGCGGGTCGCCGTGGCCCGCGCGCTGGCCGCGTCGCCGAAGGTGATCTTCGCGGACGAGCCGACCGGCGCCCTGGACTCACTCAACGGCGAGCGGGTGATGGAGCTGCTCACCGAGGCCGCCCGGTCCGCCAACGTGGCCGTGGTCCTGGTGACCCACGAGGCCCGGGTCGCCGCCTACTCCGACCGTGACGTCACCGTGCGCGACGGCCGGGCCCGGGATCTGGAGCACGCGGTATGACGCTGCTCGACTCCCGTACGGCACCGCCCGCCGCACCGGAGAGCCCGAAGCCGCCCGCGCGCGGCGCGGCGGTCCTCCGCGACCTCGGCCTCGGCGTCCGGTTCGCCGCCGCCGGTGGCCGCGAGGGCTGGATCCGTACGCTGCTGACCGCCGTCGGCGTCGGCCTCGGTGTGGCGCTGCTGCTGCTCGCCTCCTCCGTACCGCATCTGCTCGACGAGCGGAACGCGCGCGAACAGGCCCGCAGCGAGACGCAGATCTCCGATTCACCCGACACGAACGCCCCGAAGTCGGACAGCTCGGTGCTGCGGATCAACACGACCACCGAGTACCACGACCGGACCGTCGCGGGATATCTGATGCGCCCGGACGGCTCGACGCCCGTCCTGCCGCCGGGGGTCACCGGCTTCCCCGGTGCGGACGAGATGGTCGTCTCCCCCGCCCTGCGGCAGCTGCTCGCCGAGCCGGGCAACGAACTGCTGCGCGAGCGGCTGCCGTACGGGATCACCGGCACGATCGGGGACGCCGGGCTGCGCTCCCCGGGCGAACTCCTCTACTACGCGGGCAGCGACACCCTGACGCCCGCGAAGGGCGGTCACCGCATCGACGGGTACGGGGACTCCCGCGAGGGCGACCCCCTGCCGCCGCTGCTGATCGTGCTCACCGTCCTGGTCTGCGTCGTGCTGCTGGTGCCGGTGGCGATCTTCATCGCCACCGCCGTGCGCTTCGGCGGCGACCGCCGCGACCGCCGGCTGGCCGCGCTGCGCCTGGTCGGTGCGGACATCCGGACGACCCGGCGGATCGCCGCCGGGGAGGCGATGTTCGGCGCGCTGCTCGGGCTACTGATCGGTCTGGTGTTCTTCCTGGTGGGCCGGCTGTTCGTCGGCTCGGTGGAGATCTGGGACGTCAGCGCGTTCCCCGCAGACCTGGTGCCCGACCCCCGGCTCGCCCTCCTCATCGTGGTGGCGGTGCCGCTGACCGCCGTCCTCGTCACGCTGGTGGCGATGCGGTCCGTGGTGATCGAGCCGCTCGGCGTCGTACGCCGGGGGCGCGAGCGGGGACGCCGGCTCTGGTGGCGGCTGCTGATGCCGCTCGCGGGTCTGGCGGTGTTCGGATTCACGGGCAGGATCAGTGCGTACGAGTACGCGCCCGAGAAGCCGTTCGGGATCGCGGCCGGCACCGTGCTGGTGCTGGTCGGGCTCGCTCTGCTGCTGCCCTGGCTGGTCGAGGCGTGCGTGAACCGGCTGCGCGGCGGCCCGGTGCCCTGGCAGCTCGCCACCCGCAGGCTCCAGTTGAGCAGCGGGGCCGCGTCCCGCGCGGTCAGCGGGGTCACGGTGGCGGTGGCGGGCGCGATCGCGCTGCAGATGATGTTCGCCGCGATGAACGCCGACTTCAACCGGATGACCGGTCAGGACCCCACGCGGGCCCAGTTCGCCGGGTACTCCGAGGACGTCACCGGCGAGGCGGCCACGTCCGCCATCGAGCGGTTCCGCGCCACCAAGGGTGTGGACGTGGTCATCGGATCGGTGGAGGCGTACGCGTCCAAGCCCGGCGACTACGCCGACGAGGACGTGCAGCCCACCACCTCGCTGACCGTCGGCACCTGCGCCACCCTGCGCGAGCTGGCCCGGATCGACGCCTGCGAGGACGGCGACACGTTCGTCGTCCACCCGCCGGGCGACAAGGACATGACCGCCTGGGTCGACGAGACCGCCCGCAAGGGCAAGGTGGTCGAGATCGGCTCCGGGGGCAAGCCGATGCGGTGGACGCTGCCCGCGGACTCCCCGACCGTGCAGGGCCGCAAGGACCCGATGGGCGAGACCCACTACGGGATCATGGCCACCACCGGCGCGGTCGACGCGGGCAAGCTGCCCGGCGCGACGATCAGCGTCCAGATCCGGGTCGACCGGAGCGTGCCGGACGTCGCCGAGTACGTGCGCAACACGGCGGCGAAGGTCGACCCCGGGATGCGCTTCGTCACGCTCGACTCGGTGGAGCGCGACCGCCAGTACGCCAGCATCCAGACCGGTCTCCAGGTAGGGGCCACCGCGGTGCTGCTGCTGATCGCCGCGTCGATGCTGGTCTCCCAGCTGGAGCAGTTGCGTGAGCGCAGGCGGCTGCTGTCGGTGCTGGTCGCCTTCGGCACCCGGCGCTCCACGCTCGGCTGGTCGGTGCTGTGGCAGACCGCCGTGCCGGTGGTGCTCGGCCTGGCGGTGGCGGTCGCGGGCGGCCTGGGGCTCGGCGCGGCGCTCGCCTGGCTGATCGAGAAGCAGGTCGCCGACTGGTGGCTGTTCTGGCCGATGGTGGGCGCCGGGGGTGCGCTGATCGCGCTGGTGACGCTGCTGTCGCTGCCTCCGCTGTGGCGCCTGATGCGCCCGGAGGGGCTGCGCACCGAGTGACCTCCGCCTGATCGGCGTACGGCCGGGGCTCCCGGGAGCGGGAGCGCCGGCCGTACGCGCCTCACTCCTGGTCGGGGCGGTCCACCGGCCGCACCGGCAGGGGCTTCATCGCCTCGCGCAGGGCGGCCGCGAACTCCTCGAACTCGCCGCCGCGCGCCGACCCGGTCCGCATCGCCAGCGCCACCCGCCGGGTGGGCGCCGGGTGGGCGAAGTACCCGGTGGCGAGCGCGTCGTTACGGCCGGTCTCCACCGTCACCGCGGTGCGCGGCAGCAGCGTCACGCCGAGCCCGCCGGCGACCAGTTGCACGAGGGTGGAGAGCCCGGCGGCGGTGGTGGTGACCGGCGCGCCCTGGGTGCGGCCGGCCTCGCGGCAGATGTCCAGGGCCTGGTCGCGCAGGCAGTGCCCCTCGTCCAGGAGCAGCAGCGGCAGTTCGCGCAGTGCGTCCCGGGGGATGTCCGCGCGGCCGCCGAGCCAGTGGTCCTGCTCCATGACCAGCACGAAGTCCTCGTCGAAGAGCGGGATCTCGGTGACGCCCGGCACCCCGAGCGGCACGGCGAGCAGCAGCAGGTCGAGCCGCCCGGCCGCGAGCCCTTCGAGCAGCGAGGAGGTCTGCTCCTCGTGGACCTGGAGGTCGAGGTCCGGGTAGCGCTCGTGGACGAGGCGGAGCACGGTGGGCAGGAGATACGGGGCGACGGTCGGGATCACGCCGAGCCGGAGGACTCCGGTGAACGGGGCCCGGACCGCCTCCGCCTCCTCCATCAGCGCGGCGACGGCCTCCAGGACCGCCCCGGCCCGCACCGCGAGCCGCTCCCCCGCGGGTGAGAGCAGCACCTTGCGCGTCGTACGCTCGATGAGCTGGACACCCAGTGCCTCCTCCAGGGTGGACACCGCTCCGGAGAGTGCCGGCTGACTCATCCCGATTGCTGCCGCCGCGTCCCGGAAGTGCAGATGTTCCGCCACGGCCGTGAAGGCCCGCAGCTGGGACAGGCTGGGCTGCTTGACGGGCGACTTACCGGACTGCTTGGGGCGTACGCCCTGATTCACCTGGGTCACTGATAGGTACCTCCGATCATCCGGACCGAGTGTAGCTATTTCCGTGATCAATGCACTCTGTGCCAGGGTGGGAGCCGTCCAACCCTCAGGAAGACCCCCAAAAAGGGAATTCCAGACGTTGCAAGGAGAGCGCGTGCTCACTGTCGGTGACAAGTTCCCCGAGTTCGACCTGACTGCTTGTGTCTCGCTGGAGAGCGGCAAGGAGTTCGAGCAGATCAACCACAAGACCTACGAGGGCAAGTGGAAGATCGTCTTCGCGTGGCCGAAGGACTTCACCTTCGTGTGCCCGACGGAGATCGCCGCCTTCGGCAAGCTGAACGAGGAGTTCGCCGACCGCGACGCGCAGATCCTCGGCTTCTCCGGTGACTCCGAGTTCGTGCACCACGCCTGGCGCAAGGACCACCCGGACCTGACCGACCTGCCCTTCCCGATGCTGGCCGACTCGAAGCACGAGCTCATGCGTGACCTCGGCATCGAGGGCGAGGACGGCTTCGCCCAGCGCGCCGTCTTCATCGTCGACCAGAACAACGAGATCCAGTTCACGATGGTGACCGCCGGTTCCGTGGGCCGTAACCCCAAGGAGGTCCTGCGGGTCCTCGACGCCCTGCAGACCGACGAGCTGTGCCCGTGCAACTGGACCAAGGGCGAGAACACCCTCGACCCGGTCGCGCTCCTCTCGGGCGAGTGAGCTGATACCGACATGGCTCTCGACGAACTGAAGTCCGCCGTACCGGACTTCGCCAAGGACCTGAAGCTGAACCTCGGTTCGGTCATCGGCAACAGCGACCTCCCCAAGCAGCAGCTGTGGGGCACCGTGCTGGCCTGTGCGATCGCCTCGCGCTCGCCGAAGGTGCTGCGCGAGCTGGAGCCCGAGGCGAAGGCCAACCTCTCCGCCGAGGCGTACACCGCGGCGAAGTCGGCTGCCGCGGTCATGGCGATGAACAACGTCTTCTACCGGACCCGGCACCTGCTGTCCGACCCGGAGTACGGCACGCTCCGTGCGGGCCTGCGGATGAACGTCATCGGCAACCCGGGCGTGGAGAAGATCGACTTCGAGCTGTGGTCGCTCGCCGTCTCCGCGATCAACGGCTGCGGCCAGTGCCTGGACTCGCACGAGCAGGTGCTCCGCAAGGCCGGCGTGGACCGCGAGACCATCCAGGAAGCCGTCAAGATCGCTTCGGTGATCCAGGCGGTCGGTGTGACCCTCGACGCCGAGGCCGTACTCGCCGAGTAGTGACACCGCACCACCCCTGACCCACCTGGGTACGGGAAGAGCCCCGGGGACGACCGACCGTCCCCGGGGCTCTTCTTCGCGTTTCCGTCCGCCCCGCTACTCCTGCGGCGGCGGGTTCTCCTTCGGGCGTTCGGCGGGGGCGTCCTGCGGGCCCGGACCGGGTGGCGCGGGCGGGGCCCCGGCGGGCACCGGGTTCATCGAGAGAGCCGTGGAGCCGGTCCGCCCGCCGCTCTCGCCCGGGGGCCCCGGCGTCGCGTACGAACGCAGGTAGCCCACGACCGTGTTGGTCACCGCGACCAGCGGTACGGCCACCACCGCGCCGCCGATGCCCGCGACCAGGCCGCCCGTCGCCACCGCGAGGACCACCGCGAGCGGGTGGACGCGGACGGCGCGGCCGAGGATGAACGGCTGCAGGATGTGGCCCTCGATCTGCTGCACCGCCAGGACCACCACCAGTGCCCACAGCGCCGTCCACACGCCTTCGGTGACCAGGGCGACGACCACGGCGAGCGCTCCGGAGACCACGGCGCCGACGAGCGGGATGAAGGCGAACAGGAAGATGAAGACGGCCAGCGGCACCGCGAGCGGCACGTTCAGCACGTAGAGGCCGAGGCCGATGAAGATGGCGTCGATCAGGGCGACGAGCACCGTGCCGCGCACATAGGCGGTCAGGGTGCGCCAGGCGCGCGGTCCGGCCCCGGCGACGCCCGGACGGGCGGCGGCGGGCACCAGCTTGAGCGACCACTCCCAGATGCGCCTGCCGTCGTAGAGCAGGAACAGTGTGGAGAACATCGCCAGCAGCAGCCCGGTGAGGAACTCCACCATCACCGTGACGCCCTGGAGCCCGGCGGAGGTGATCTCCTCGGTGTTGGTGCTGATGGTGTCGCTGAGGTTCTTGGCGATGTCGTTGATCTGCGACTCGGTGACGTGGAACGGGCTGTCGAGCGCCCAGCGCTTCAGCTCGTCGATCCCGTCCCGGACCCGGTCGGAGAGCGTGTCGAGGTTCTCCATCACCTGCCACACCACGAACCAGCCGACCAGGCCGATGATGACGAACCCGAGGACGGCGGTCACGGCGGTGGCGAGCCCGTGCGGCAGCCCGAACCGCTTGAGCCGGACCACCGTGGGCTGGAGCATCGCGGTGATGAGCAGCGCGGCCGAGAAGGCGAGCACCACCAGCTCCACAGCGGTGATCACCCGCATCAGCACCCAGAGGGTCCCGGCGAGGACGAGGAGGCGCCAGCCGGCCTCCGCGGCGACCCGCATCCCCCACGGGATCGCCGCCACCGGATCCGGCTTGGCGGCGACCGAGGGGGCGTAGCTGGGGGGCGCGGGCACCTGCCCCGGTTCGTCGTCGGCGTCGGGGACGGCCCCCTTCGCCGTGAACGGTTCATCGTCGGCGGCGGCCCTCGCCCGACGCTCGTCCAGGCGTGCGCCCAGCTCCGTCAGTTCGGACCCGAAGCGGCCCAGCCAGCCCGGCAGTTTTGACATGCTCTCTTTCCTTCCCCCATCTGGGCTTCCCAGCGCTCCGGGTTCACCAGGAAGTGACCGTACAACGCGCGAGGCCCCTCACCGTCTGGACGGTGAGGGGCCTCGCGGGGTTGAGAGGGCGGCCGGTTAACTTCCGCCCGCTTCCCCTAATACCAGTTGTTGGCCTGCCAGAAGGACCAGGCGCCGCACGGGGAGCCGTAACGGCCGTCCATGTAGCTGAGGCCCCACTTGATCTGGGTGGCCGGGTTGGTCTGCCAGTCGGCGCCGGCGGACGACATCTTGGAGCCCGGAAGCGCCTGCATCAGACCGTACGCCCCGGAGGACGGGTTGGTCGCGCGGTAGTTCCAGGTCGACTCGTGGTTCACGATGTTGCTGAAGCACTGGAACTGGTCGGCGGGGACCATCTGACGGGCCATCGCCTGGACCTCGGCCACGGAGTACGAGCCCTGGGCCGCGAACGAGGAGGCGTCGCGGACGGAAGAACGGCTGGCGCGCTCGGACTCTTCCTTTTCCTTCTTCTCCGCCTCGGCCTTGCGCTCGGCCTCGATCCGGTCCTCGGCCGCCTGCTTCTTGGACTTGGCGTCCTTGGCTGCCTGGAGGCGGGCGGATTCCTCGGCCGACTTCTTCGCTGCGGCGTCGGCCGCGGACGCCTGGGCGTCGGCCTGCTGCGTCAGCGAAGCGGTCTGGACCTGGGCCTGCTGGCCCGCGGGGATGT
This sequence comes from Streptomyces rubiginosohelvolus, assembly GCF_014649875.1. GTDB lineage: Bacteria > Actinomycetota > Actinomycetes > Streptomycetales > Streptomycetaceae > Streptomyces > Streptomyces rubiginosohelvolus. The sequence goes on from NZ_BMTW01000001.1 coordinate 128,381, forward strand.
CTGCGAGCAGCGTGGTGTCGGCTGCGGCCGCCTCGAAGTTGTTGTCGTCGGCGGCAGGTGTGCCGCCCGCAGCAACGCCTACGACGGCGCCTACGGTGGTGACCGCGGTGGCGGATGCCACGGCGAACCCCCGGACCGAGATCCGGCTCACATGGTGTCCTTCCAGCATCGCCCGCTTAGGTGACCTCGCGGGCGCGTTCGTGCCCCTGGCACTGGCCTCCCTACTGCGTGGGTCACGGGAGGCACGGGCCCGATGGGCAACCCCGGTGAGGAGGCTGCCGCGTGGTGCTCGCGGGCGGCATACGGGCGTCTTGTGTTGAGTTGTGTGGTGCGTGGCGCCTCTGGAGGTGCCCAAGTGCCGTATGCGGGGCCTGACGGAAGCAAGACTCTGCCGGACGGGGACGCGTGGAGGCAATTCTGTGTTGCGTGGGAAACGTCACACCCCGTTTGGCCGATCGGTTTTGCGGAAATGACGGCGCAGCACAATGCCGCCCGGCTAAGCTCCTTGGCTCGCCGGGCGGCACCAATGGGACATGCGGGTCAGATGTGGCCCTCCTCCAGCATTTCGGTCACCAGTGCGGCGATCTGCGAACGCTCCGACCGCGTGAGCGTGACGTGCGCGAACAGCGGATGACCCTTCAGCTTCTCGACGACGGCGACGACTCCGTCGTACCGGCCGACCCGGAGGTTGTCCCGCTGCGCCACGTCGTGGGTGAGCACGACACGTGAATTCGCCCCGATTCGGGACAACACGGTCAGCAGGACGTTCCGTTCGAGCGACTGCGCCTCGTCGACGATCACGAACGCGTCGTGCAGCGAGCGGCCGCGGATGTGGGTGAGCGGCAGGACCTCCAGCATCCCGCGCCCGAGCACCTCCTCGATGACCTCGCGCCCGGCGACCGCCGAGAGCGTGTCGAAGACCGCCTGCGCCCAGGGGCTCATCTTCTCGGCCTCGCTGCCGGGGAGATAGCCGAGCTCCTGCCCGCCCACCGCGTACAGCGGGCGGAAGACCATCACCTTCTTGTGCTGCTGCCGCTCCAGCACGGCCTCCAGGCCCGCGCAGAGGGCCAGCGCGGACTTGCCGGTGCCCGCGCGTCCCCCGAGCGACACGATGCCGACGTCGCTGTCGAGGAGGAGGTCGAGGGCGATCCGCTGCTCGGCGCTGCGCCCGTGGATGCCGAAGGCCTCCCGGTCGCCCCGCACGAGGCGGACATTGCCCTCGGCCGTCACGCGGCCGAGGGCCTTGCCGCGCTCGGACTGGAGGACCAGGCCGGTGTGGACGGGCAGCTCGGCGGCCTCGGGGACGTACAGCGTCTCCTCGCTGAACAGCAGGTCGATCTGTTCCCCGGCGAGGGACAGTTCGCTCATACCGGTCCAGCCGGAGTCCGTGATGGCGAGCTCGGCGCGGTACTCCTCGGCGAGGAGGCCGACGGAGGACGCCTTGATACGGAGGGGCAGGTCCTTGGAGACGACCGTGACGTCGTACCCCTCGGCCTGGAGGTTGCGTGCGACCGCGAGGATCCGTGAGTCGTTGTCCCCCAACCGGTAGCCGGCGGGCAGGACGCCGGGATCGGAGTGGTTGAGTTCGACACGGAGCGACCCGCCCAGGTCCCCGAGCGGGATCGGGGCGTCCAGCCGGCCGTACCGGACCCGGAAGTCGTCCAGCAGGCGCAGGGCCTGGCGGGCGAAGTAGCCGAGCTCGGGATGGTGCCGTTTGGCCTCCAGCTCCGTGACCACCACGATCGGCAGCACGACTTCGTGCTCGTCGAAGCGGGCCATGGCGCCGGGGTCGGCCAGCAGGACGCTGGTGTCGAGAACGTATGTGCGCCGGTCGGGCGTGCGGCGCTTGATGCTGTTCACCACGGAAGGACGTACCCCCTCGGACGAGGTCGGGGAGTGCGACGGACGGTCGCGGAGCTTCCCGAAGGGAGAGGACGGACCGGGATCGGGCCCTCGTGCGCGGGCCTGACCACGGCCACCGCGTCGGCCGCACGCTGCGTACGGTCCTTCGTGTGCAAAGGGCCTCCCGGGCGAGCGGACTGGGTGCCGCTCACTTGGTGACGACATCCGCCTGGTTGATGACCGGATGTCGACCTGTCAGGGGTATTCCCTTTTCGAACCGAAGCCATGCCGCTGCATATGACACGGTGTGGAGAAGTCCCGGTGGCCGCCTGGTGACGCCCTGGTGGTTCAGGCCCCGTAACGCCGGTGCCGGGCCGCGTAGTCGCGCAGTGCCCGCAGGAAGTCGACCTTGCGGAAGGCCGGCCAGAAGACTTCGCAGAAGTAGTACTCCGAATGGGCGCTCTGCCAGAGCATGAAGCCGGAGAGCCGCTGCTCGCCGCTCGTCCGGATCACCAGGTCGGGATCGGGCTGGCCGCGGGTGTAGAGGTGCTCGGAGATCAGGTCGGTGGAGACGATCTCGGCCAGTTCCTCGAAGCTGGTGCCCTTCTCCGCGTGCTCCAGGAGCAGCGAGCGCACCGCGTCCGCGATCTCCTGACGGCCGCCGTAGCCGACGGCGACGTTGACGATTATCCCATCGATGTGGGACGTCGACTCCTGGGCCTCTTTCAGGACCTTCTGGGTCTCCGGCGGGAGCAGGTCGAGCGTGCCGACGTGGTGGACGCGCCAGCGCCCGTCCGCGGCGAGGTTGCGCACGGTGTTCTCGATGATGCCGAGCAGCGGCTTCAGCTCGTGCTCGGGCCGGTCGAAGTTGTCCGTGGAGAGCATCCAGAGGGTGACGACCTCCACATCGGTCTCGTCGCACCAGCCGAGCAGTTCGGAGATCTTGTCCGCACCGGCCTGGTGGCCCTGCACGGCGGAGCCGCCGGACGCCTTGGCCCACCGCCGGTTGCCGTCGAGGATGACCCCGATGTGCTTCGGCACCTGGTCGTGGTCCAGGCGGCCTTCCACCCGGCGCGCGTAGAGCCTGTACACCAGGTCGCGGAAGTTCACTGCGTTCACCCTCTCGGTTCCGTACGGGCCGGGGCCCGCCCTCCCCGTCGCCGGGGGTAACAGGGGACGTCCCCCGCAGGGGCTCGCCGCACGACCTGCGCCGCTCGCACGCTCCCTGGGCGGTCCGCGCCTCTACCACCGGCACGGGCCGCGCGGGCCTTCGCCGCGCCGCACATCGGCATTCCCCGAAGCGGCCACATTACTGCGAGCGGGTCACCAGGGCCCAACCCGGTCTGTCACAACTCCGTGATAAGCAGAGAAACGTGACTGATTACCTCTCCCCCGACCTGTACTACCGTGCCGCTCCTTCGCGCTACGACTCCATGGAGTACCGCCGGACCGGGCGCAGCGGCCTCAAGCTGCCCGCCCTGTCGCTCGGCCTGTGGCACAACTTCGGCGACGACCGGGCGCTGGACTCCCAGCGGGCGATCCTGCGCCGCGCCTTCGACCTCGGGGTGACCCACTTCGACCTGGCCAACAACTACGGCCCGCCGCCCGGCTCGGCCGAGCTGAACTTCGGCAAGCTCTTCGCCCAGGATTTCGCTCCGTACCGTGACGAACTGGTCATTTCCACCAAGGCCGGCTACCTGATGCACCCCGGCCCGTACGGTGAGTGGGGCTCCCGGAAGTACCTGCTGTCCTCGCTCGACGCGTCCCTGAAGCGGATGGGCGTGGACCACGTCGACATCTTCTACTCGCACCGCTTCGACCCGGACACCCCGCTGGAGGAGACGATGGGCGCCCTGGCGTCCGCCGTCCAGCAGGGCAAGGCGCTGTACGTGGGCGTCTCCTCGTACAACGCGGAGCAGACCGCCGAGGCGGCCGGGCTGCTCAAGGAGATGGGCGTCCCGGCCCTGATCCACCAGCCGTCCTACTCCATGATCAACCGCTGGATCGAGGACGACGGGCTGCTGGACACCCTGGAGGCGGCCGGAATGGGCTGCATCTCCTTCGTGCCGCTCGCCCAGGGCCTGCTCACGAACAAGTATCTGCAGGGCATCCCGGAGGGCTCGCGCGCCACCCAGGGCAAGTCGCTGGACCCGGGCCTGCTCTCGGACGAGGTCCTGCGCCGGCTGCGCGGCCTGAACGGCATCGCGCAGGGCCGCGGCCAGTCGCTCGCCCAGCTCGCCATCGCCTGGGTGCTCCGCGACAGCCGGATGACCTCGGCGCTGATCGGCGCGTCGAGCGTGAAGCAGCTGGAGGAGAACGTGGCGGCCCTCGCGGGTCCGGCGCTCACCGCCGACGAGCTGAAGGAGATCGACACCTTCGCCGTGGACACGGCGGGCACCAACATCTGGGCCGGTCGCGGCTGACGTCGGCTCAACGGGGCCTGCGCGGAGGGAAGGGAGGGGGCGGCCGGGGGCCGCACCCGGGCCGCGCGGCAGTGCCGGTGCCCGACCACCCGGCGGCGCCGTTGCCGGCCCATGAAAAACGGGCCGGTCCGTGGGGGGGGATACGGACCGGCCCGAGGGGGGGTTTCCACCATAACCCTTCGTAAGTGCCGGCGCGTGCCACGCCACTCCACCATTACTCTCCGCATATGCCAGACTCCGCTGCGGGCAGGCCCCGCCCCACGTCGGCGCCCGCTCAGGGGCCTGTTCCCGGCCCGTTATCGGCCTCCGTATCGAGGGGTCGCCGGGCGCCGCCGCCTTGACGCGGCCGGAGCGCACACGCCGGGGGCGAAGAAGAGGACAGGAGCTGACCTCAAGGGCCTCTAGGTTCGGGGCATGACGACACGATCCCCTGCGGCCGGGCCCGCGACTGTGACCGTGACCTGGGCCGGGGCGAACGCCCGGCGGCTGGCCCGGCAGCATCTCCACCCGGATGCCGCCGCCGTCGCATCGCCCTTCGCCGAGCCGGGCGACGCGGTGGCCTCCATGCTCGGCGCGCACGCCCAGGTGCTGTCGGCGGCCGAGCTGTCCGTGGGGCTGCGCGGGGCCGGGCTGACCCGCACGGACGTCCGTACGGCGCTGTGGACCGACCGGACCCTGGTCAAGACGTTCGGGCCGCGCGGCACGGTCCATCTCCTGCCCGCGGCGGACCTGCCCCGGTGGACCGGGGCCCTCTCCGCCGTACCGACGGGCCCGAACCCCTTCCCCAAGAACGCCCGGATGACCCCGGACCAGGTGGAGGCGGTCGTCGCGGCGGTCGGGGACGCGCTGACCGGGGCGGAGCTCACGATCGACGAGCTCTCCGACGAGGTCGTCGCGCGGACCGGGCCGTGGGCCGGGGACCTGGTGATGCCCGGGTTCCAGGCGATGTGGCCGCGCTGGCGGCAGGTCCTGCATCTGGCGGGGCACCGGGGTGCCCTCGCCTACGCCCCGAACCGGGGCCGGAAGGCGACGTACACGAACCCCGGATGCACCCCGCTGCCGGCCGTCGCGGCGTTGCCGGCCCTGATCGAGCGGTACCTGTACGCCTACGGACCGGCGACCCCCGCGCACGTCGCCCGGTGGCTCGCGGCGCCGAAGCGCTGGGCGGCCGAGCGGTTCGCCGCGCTGGCGGCCTCGGGGGCGATCGAGGAGGTGACGTTCGGGGAGGACGGGCCGGCGTGGGTGGTCGCGGGTGACACGGACTTCCCGGACGCGCCGGTGCGGGGTGTGCGCCTGCTCCCCTACTTCGACGCGTTCACCATCGCCTCGGGCCCCCGCGAGCGGCTGTTCCCGGGCGCGGCGTGGGAGCGGGCTCTCGGCGGCGGGCAGGCGGGGAACTTCCCGGTGCTGCTGGTGGACGGCGTGGTGGCGGGCGTCTGGCACCAGCGCCGCTCGGGCCGCCGGATCGCGGTGACGGTGGAACCGCTGGAGCCGCTGTCCGGGGCGCGGCTGCGGGACCTGGAGGAGCAGGTGGAGCGGGTCGCCGCGATCATGGAGGGGACGGCGGAGCTGACGGTCGGCCCGGTGACGGTGGGGCCGCACGCCTAGGGGCGGGGGGTGCGTACGGGGGTGTGGCGCGGGGCGGGGTGAGGCGGGTTCGCGCAGGCGGAGGCGGGTGCGCGGGCGACGGCGGGCGCGCAGGCGGAGGCTCCGCCTGTACGTCTCAGGGGCGCGGGTCGAAGCGGATCGCCATCGTGTCTCCGGCGATCACCACGAAGTCCCCTTCCTCGCACCGGATGACGGCCTGGAGCACCTCACCGCCGTCGTCCCTGACCTCCTGGGTGCCGACGACCGTCCACGCTCCCCCGTACGGCACCGGCGGCAGGAGCGCGGGCGGCGCGTGGTGCCACTGGCTCGCCGGTACGCACCAGTCGGGTAACCGCGGCCAACTGCCCGGAGTGACGTGCAGCGTCCGGTCGGAGGCGCAGGTCAGCAGGACGGACTGGTCCTCCGCGAGGACGAACTCGACGGCTTCGGGCGCGCCGGCCCGCCCCTCGGGCCGGTAGTAGACGCCGAGGACGGCGGTGATCCTGGCCCCCGTGAGCCAGTCGGCGTTGCCGTGCCGCGCGCGCCCGGCGGGCCCCGCACAGTCTTCCCTCTCCACGGTCATGCCCGCTCCCACTCCTTCACTGTGCCTGCCCTCGCAGGGTAGGACGGCGGCCCACACGATCCCGTTGCCTCCGGGACACGGCTGAACTGACGTACGGAGTAAGCGGGTTGACCGGTGGTGCGGGATTCGGCCAACGTCACCGGGGCTTGCGGGCTTCGATCAGGAAGCGGGCGGTGCGGGCGGGGAACGGCCCCTCCGTCTCGATCTTCCGGTGCAGCGCGGCCAGTTGGGGGCGGTACTGCTCGACGGTGAAGCCGGGCACCATCCAGATCACCTTGCGCAGGAAGTAGACCACCGCGCCGATGTCGCGGAACTCGGTGCGCAGGCTCTCCGAGCGCAGGTCGACCACCTCCAGACCGGCCGCCGTCGCGGCGGCCCGCGCGTCCTCGGGGTGCCGGGCGCGACGGACCTCGGGCGGCTGCGGGCCGAGGAAGAACTCCACGAGTTCGAAGACGCTGGCCGGTCCGACCTGCTGGGAGAAGTACGTACCGCCGGGGGTGAGCACGCGCGCGATCTCCTCCCACCACGTGGTGACCGGATGGCGGCTGACCACGAGGTCGAAGGCGGCGTCCCCGAAGGGCAGCGGCGGCTCGTCCTCGTCGGCGACGACGACCGCCCCGAGCGGGTGCAGCAGGGCGGTGGCGCGGGCGATGTTGGGCGGCCAGGCCTCCGTGGCCACGGTCACCGGCGGCAGCTTCGGCGCCGAGGCCAGCACCTCGCCGCCCCCGGTCTGGAGGTCGAGCGCGGCGTGGGCCCGGCCGAGCCGGTCGGCCATGGCGCGGGCGTACCCCCAGGAGGGACGTTCCTCGGTGGCACGGCCGTCGAGCCAGGAGAAGTCCCACCCGTCCACGGACACGGCGTCGGCCTCGGCCACGAGGGCCTCGAACCGGTCGCGGGAGGCCGTGGAGTCGAACGTGGGGGCGGAGTCGGGGGTGGCGGGTTCGGGCATACCGGAATCGTGTCAAACAGGCCCGGAGGACGCGAACGGATTCCGCCGTGACCCGGGGGCTCGCCCTCGCTCAGCCGGCCAGGGCCCCCAGCAGCACTCCGGTCAGCGCACCGGCGATCATGAACGGGCCGAACGGGATGCCGGTCCTGCGCCCCGCCCGGCGCAGGAGGACGAGGGCGAGTCCGTACGCCGCCCCGAACAGGAATCCGGCGAACCCGCCCACGAACAGCACGGTCCAGCCGTACCAGCCGAGGGCGACGCCCAGGGCGAGGGCGAGCTTCACATCGCCGAAACCCATGCCGTTCGGGTTGATCAGGAAGAGCAGGAGGTAGAAGCCGCCGAGGGCCAGGCCGCCCAGCAGCCCGGAGGTCCAGGACCCGGCGTGCCCGGGGAGCAGGGCCGCCCCGCCGAGCAGCAGGACGGCCGCGGCCGCGAGGGGCAGGGTCAGCGGGTCGGGCAGCCGGTGGACCCGCCGGTCGACGACGGCGAGAAGCACGGCGACGGGGGCCAGCGCCAGCCACCCGACGAGCTCGGGCCGGGCCCCGGTGGCGGCGGCGAGCGCGACACAGACGAGGACGGTGGCGAGGGGGGCGAGGGTGGTGGGGGCGTAGGCGGGGGGTGTGGGGGTGTCCGTGGTCCGCGGTTCCGGGGCGGGCGCTTCCGAAGCCGGGGCTCCCGGGGCACCCGGGGCGGGCGCTTCCGAAGCCGGGGTTTCCGGGACCCGGGCGGCCGGGACGGCACAAGGTGCGCACCGGGCCGGGCCGAGCCAGCCGCGGGCCGGGCCGGTGAGCGGGTGGCCTGCGGGGCACGCCGTGCGCCAGGGCTCCTCCGGCTCGACGGCGAACCGGTAGGCGGCACGCGGGATCAGCAGTCCGGTGGCGGCACCCCAGACCGCGGCGAGGGCGAGCAGCACGGCGTCCACGGGGTGACCCTAACGGGCCTCGGGACCCGGGGTCTTGGGTCCGGGGGCCCAGAGCGGCCGACCGGGACCCAAGCGTCGCGGTTCCGGGTCCGGGCGCGTCCGCCGGGGGCTACGGTCGGTGCCCATGAGGACATGGCGCGATGGCGACGGGACGCTGACGGTCGGCACGGACCCGGGGGCCGGGGCAGGGGGGCAGGCGGTGCCGCTGCGGATAGCCGCCTCGTACCGGGCCCGTACCAAGGGGCTGCTCGGGCGGGACGGGATCGAGGGGGCGATGATGCTCACCCCGTGCGGGAGCGTGCACACCTTCCGGATGCGGTTCCCCATCGATGTGGCGTACCTGGACCGGAAGTTCACGGTCCTGGCGGTCACCACGATGAAGCCCGGCCGCCTCGGGCTGCCCCGGCTGCGGGCCCGGCACGTGGTGGAGGCGGAGGCCGGGGCGATGGAGCGGTGGGGGGTACGGCCGGGCGTACGGCTGGAGCTGAAGGCGGCACCGGCCGCCGCGCCGGAAGCCGTCTAGGTGGCTACGGCGGGCCCGCGCCCAGCAGGGTCCAGGCGCCGTAGGCCGCTGACGCGCAGGCGAGGGCGGCGAGCACGGCGGCCGTGCGGCCCGTGGTGCGCAGCCGCAGCAGGGCCACGGCGGGCGGGAGCAGCAGCGGGAAGGCGGGCATCATCAGCCGCGGCCGGGAGCCGAAGTACCCCGCGCCGATCAGCGAGATGACGACGATCGTGATGGCGTAGACGAGCACGGGGAGCGGTTGCCGCTGCCGTACGCAGAGGACCACCAGCCACCCCAGCAGCCCGAGCGCCGCGCACAGTCCGAGGGCGGCGGGCCAGGGCAGCCCGGCGATGAAGGCGGCGAGCGCGCGGCCGCCGTCGATGTTGTTGCCCCACTGCGCCTGAACGTCGAAGTAGGCGACGGGGCTGCCCTCGCGTACGGCGACGAACACCACGTACGCAAGCCAGCCCAGCGGGGCGAGCGCCACGCCCGCGATCATCCGGGCGTTGCGGCGGAGCACCGGGCCGGCGCGGCGCTCGTCGCGGTACTCGCGTACGAGGGTGACGGCGGCGGTGATCGCCAGGGCCGCGATGAGGGCGGCCGCCGAGGGCCGGGTGAGCCCCGCGAGGACGCAGAGCGCGCCCGCAACGATCCAGCGGCCCTTGAGGACGGCGTACAGCGCCCAGGCGGCGAGCGCGGTGAACAGGGTCTCGGTGTACGCCATCGACTGGACGAACGCCGTCGGGTAGACGCCCCACAGCGCGGCCAGCACCACCCCCGTACGCCGTCCGCGCAGCTGGGAGCCGACGGCGAAGACGCCCCAGGCGGCGAGCAGCCCGGCGGTCCAGGCGACCAGGAGCCCGGCGCCGCCGAGGGTGAGCGGAGTCACGGCGGAGACGGCGCGTTCCAGGGCCGGGAGCAGCGGGAAGAACGCCAGATCGGAGTGGACCGAGCCGTCCGGGAGGGTGACGGTGTAGCGGTAGCCGTGCTCGGCGATGCGCTGATACCAGACGGAGTCCCAGCGTCCGCTGAGCGGCCCCAGGGGGTCCTTCCCGGCGGCGGAGGCGGCCGCCCAGAAGGCCAGGAGCCCCACGGCCCGGGCGGCGGCGTAGACCGCGAGCGCGGGCGCGGCGGCCCGGAACGCGGCGGCGACCCGGGACCCGCCGGGAGTGCGGGGTGCCGGGCCGGCGGGCGTCCGGGTGCGGAGCTGGTGATCGGACATACGGCCGATTATGACGTCGGCGACGCGTACGCCGTGCCACGGGCAGCGCGGGGCCGGGCTTCCCGGCAGGGGTCCGGGCGGCCCAGGGCCTGCCCCGGACCGGCCGGTGGCCGACAGCGGTGCGGGCGGCCCCGGCCCCCCGTACGGGGGGCCGGGGCCGCCCGGCTCTCAGACGCCGCCCAGCACCTCGTTCCCGAACACCTTCCACGGCGACATCTCCACCGCTTCCGTCACCGCCAGCTGCGGGTGCCGGGCCGCGGTCTCGTCCCGTACGGCGACGGCGTCCGGCCAGGCCTCCAGGTGCGCGGCGCCCTCGATGACGACGCCGTCCCAGTCGGTGGCGGCCGTCGCGCCGGCCCGGTCGACGACGAAGCCGATGCACAGCACCGAGGCCCGTCCGACGGTCCGCCGGATGGCGCCCACCGCATGCTCCCGCTCCGGCTCGGGCAGCTCCCCCACGGAGAACTCGACGGCGACGACACCGGACCGGGCCCGCCGGATGCGCACCAGGAGGTCGAGACCCCCGTCGGTCCACAACCGGAACCCGACCTCGTGCAGCCGCTGGAGGCCGGCGAGGGACAGCAACTGCTCGCGGGTGACGGGCGAACGGGCCCCGAGGGACGCGGAGTCGAGATTGACGAGCACCGTGCGGCCGGTCACCGGGTGCTCCGGACGGAGCCCCTCGGCCTCCAGGTCGCCCAGCAGGGTTCGGGCGTCCAGCCGGGTCCAGCCGAGGTGGTACGAGTAGAAGAATCCGGCACCCACCGACGCCCACCCCCATCGCTCTCGCTCCTCGCGGTCGCTCTCTTTCTTCGCGATCGCTCTCGCTACGTCGCGCGGCGTCGTGGTCGGCGACCCCCGGCACCCCCGAGCGTACTGAGCGGCGGCCGGGGCTGCGTGGGCCCACGGACCCACGGCCGACCCCAAGCGGAACGGCCACCGCGCCCCGGTGCAACACGCTTGACGTGCACCGGACTTGGGCCCGGCTTTGGGACCGGGGGCCCGGGCCACGGCAGCTTTCCGGCCGTACGCTCTCGGCCGTCGGCAACACGCGCGGGTCGAGGAGAGGGTGCACCGTGAGCAGTGACGGGGGCGCAGACCGGGGCCGGGCCCGGGGAGACCGGAGCGCGGGGCACACACCGCTGGGACGCCACGGCATCGCCGGCTCCGGTGTCCCGTACCGACCCCAACAGGGCAGCCGATTCTTCGCGTTGACCCGGAGCTGGGTGATCGGCGGCCTGGTCTACCTCGCCCTCGGGTTCGTTATGAGCCGGGTCCTGGTCGACCTGCTGGCCACCGAGGAGCGGCTGGAGACGTTCGGCTGGCGGCTGGCCCTGCTCCACCTGCCCGCCCTCGTCGTGACGCTGCTGACGGTCCTGGCGGCGACCCGCGTCCTCCCCGAGGAGCACCGCGAGTCCTCCCGCACGGTGTATCTGCTCGCGGCCCTGCCCGTACCGCTGGCCGGGCTGCTGTACGGCTTCGCCGTCGCGGGGGACGTCGTCGGGATCGAGGGCGTGCTCATGCCCGCCGTGTCACTGGCGGCGGGCGCGGCGTCGGGGGTGGCCGTCGACCGGCTGCTGGAGGAGCGCGCCACGCGCACCCCGGAGCCGCCCCGGTACGCGTACAACTGGCGGGACAGCGGCGCGACGGCGATGGAGTACCTGGGGCTCGTCGTCCTCGTCACGATGCTGATCGGCGCGATGGCGATGGCGGGTGTCGGCGGCAAGATCGGGGAGCGGCTGCGGTGCGCGATCAGCTCGATGGCCGGTGGCGGCGGCTCCTGTGCGTCCGGCGGCCAGGACCCCGAGGCGAAGCCGAAGACGGACGCGGACTACGAACCCAAGATGTGCCAGGTCTCCAGCATCTCGGACACGGCGGGCGGGAAGGTCAAGATCGGCTGGTTCGAGTGGGGCGAGGAGTACGGCTTCCAGCAGAAGGTCTCCCAGGCCAGCACCGATGTGAACGGCGACGGCACGGTCGACGGGAAGGACAAGGTCGTCTCGATGACGTTCACCGACGCCGCGTCCGCCGGGGCCACCGCCAGCACCCCGGGCGTCAAGCTCGGCAGCCTGGGCAAGGCGGATGTCGACATCGGCGGCGGCATCAAGATCACCAACGGTGACACCTGGATCTTCGCGAGCGAGGAGGAGGCTCAGCAGATGCGGGACGACATCGAGGAGATGAAGATGTGGGAGACCTCCACCAAGCACAGCGGCGGCTACGGCGGCGGCTGGTACTCCGCGATGAAGTGGGCGGAGAAGAAGGAGGACATCGAGAAGAAGATCGGCGACAAGAAGATCTCCTACTCGACCGTCGGCCTCAACGCCTACGCGGACGGCGGCCTCTCCGTCAAGGGCGGCGACGAGGACGAGCTGGGCGCGAAGCTGGGCGGCAAGGCGACGTTCTCGCCCGAGGTGACGATCACCAAGGACGATGTGAACGGCAATGAGTCGTCGACGTACACCGCGAAGCTCGAACTGGAGGGCAAGGCAGGCGGGAACGTGGGCCCGGTCAAGGGCACGGTGGGCGGCAAGCAGAACCGTACCGGCGCCATCACCGTCACCCGCGACCAGAAGACCGGGAAGATCGTCCGGATCGACATGACGCAGACGGTGGAGAGCGGTTCGACGTCCGCCAAGGTCGAGGTCGGCGGCGACAACGGCGAGAACGGCCAGGACAAGCGGGGCGGCAAGGGCAGCGCGTCGGACTCCTCGGGCGAGACGGGCATCGACGTCGTGACGAACTCGATCGTCTTCGGCAAGGACACGGACGCGGCGACCGAGGCCAAGCGGGGCATCGCGGAACAGTGGCTGGACGGCTCCGGCAACAACACGGCCCCCTTCGAGTACCTCTTCGGCGACAACGGCATGGAGAACCGCCCGGACGGCAACGACCCGTTCCAGCAGCTGATGTTCGAGGACGGGCTGTCCAGCACCATGCGGTACACGGGCGAGAGCGACGCGCAGGAGTTCGGCTTCGAGATCTCGCTCGGGATGAGCCTCGGGTTCTCGCTCTCCACGGAGGAGAAGAAGGAGACGCTGACGGACGCACAGTTCCTCGGGGCGCCGCGGGGCGACGCGCGCACGTATCTTCCGTACAGCTACTGCGCGAACTGAACGGCGGTGACGGAGTCGATGAGTCTGACGATGAGTACGTCGATGAGTACGTCGATGAGTACGTCGATGAGGACCAGGACGCGGAACACGCGGAATGCTCCGGGGCGGATGACGGCTGTCGCCGCGGCCGTCGCGGCGGCGGCCGTACTGCTGACCGGATGCGGCGGCGACGCGGACAAGGCGTCCGTGCCCGAGGGCTGGGGCACGTTGGAGACCGACAGCCTGAGCGTCGGCTACCCGAAGAGCGAGGGGTACGCGGAACAGCCTGCGGGCGAGCGGGCCAAGGCCAACGCGGCCGTCGCGCTCAAGGAGGAGGACGGCATCCGGACCGGCATGGTCTCGGTCCAGCTGGACTTCGCCACGGGCGTGCACGACGCGGCCGGGGCGGCGGCAGCGGCGGGCGCGGGCATCGGCCTCAACTCCACCCGTAAGGCGACGGACGACGTACGCCTCGCGGGCCCGGAGGACGCCGGCGAAGCCCGCGAAGCACGCCGGATCGACTACGACTTCACGGCGGACGGCCAGGAGGACACCCCGAACAGGGGGACACCGATGACCGGGGTCCTGGTCGCGGGGGTGGACGCGAAGGGCGTTCCGTTCGTGGTGCGTCTGAACGCGGTGAAGGATGCGGTGAACGCGGAGGACCTGGACGCGTTCGTGGGGTCGATCACGGTGAAGTAGGTCAAGTAAGGGATGGGGAGGAGCGGTTGGGATGTTGTCCCTTGTGCCGACCACCTTCTGAGCCGCCTTCTGGGCCACCTTCTTGAGGAGACCTCGCCATGGCAGAGCTGACGATCGACGCCGTCGTGTTCGATGTGCTGGGCACGCTCGTCGACGAACCCGCCGGACTGCGCGCGGGCATCGGCGCGCTCACCCCGTCCCCGGCCCTGGACGCCCCCGGGGCCGAACGGCTTCTGCTGCTGTGGCAGCGGCACATCGAGCGCGAGCAACGCCGCGTCGTCGACGGCGACCGGCCCTATCTCCCGAGCGACGCCCTGGACCGGGAGGCGGCCGAGGTCGTCGCACGGGCGGCCGGGGCGGAGGATCCGGGGGCGGTGGCGGCCCCGGACGCCGTGGAGTCGCTGGCCCGGGCGGCCCGCCGCCTCCCTCCGTGGCCCGACACCGTGGCGGGGCTCGCCCGCCTCGCCGGGCGCTTCCCGCTGATCGGCCTGTCCAACGCGAGCCGGACGGCACTGCTGGAGCTGAACGCCCACGCCGGGCTGCGCTGGCACCAGGCCCTGTCCGCGGAGGACGCCCGTACGTACAAGCCGGATCCGGCGGTCTACCGGCTCGCCGTCACCGTCGCCGGGCTGCCGCCGGAGCGCCTGCTGATGGTCGCCGCCCACGCCTGGGACCTGCGCGGCGCGCAGGCGCTGGGTCTGCGCACGGCGTATGTGGCCCGCCCGGTCGGCGACCCGCCCACGGCGTCGGACCGCTTCGACCTGTACGCGGAGGACCTGGCGGATCTGGCGGGTCAGCTCGGGGTGTCCTGAGGCCGCGGGACACGTTGTGCTCCTCAGGTCATCGGGCAACCGAGCGGGAGGACGCGTTCGGTCAGCCGGCCGGTGAGGAGGGTGCCGGTGACGCCGGCCTCCGCCAGCCAGTCCGCGGCGGTCAGCCGGTCCACGAGGTCCGGCAGGTCAGCGGGGCTGACGGAGCACCAGGAGGACAGGCCGTCCAGGCCGACGCCCTCCCCTCCGGGCCCCAGCCGCCCTTCGCCGTCGGCCCCGGTGGCCAGGGCCAGGGCGAGGAGCCGTACGTCGGCCCCGGTCTTGCCCTTGCGGAGCTTCTTCTCCCCGACGACCCGCTGGGCCCAGCCGCTGAGCTTGGGGCGCAGCTTCCTGCCGAACGTGAACGGACCCGGGTCGTCCTCGTCGGGCGTGAGGGACGGCACGCTGATCCGGGTGGGGCTCTCCGGGCGGGAGGCGATCAGTTCCTCGACGGTCCCGGAGATGCCGAGCCAGCCGGACTCCACCAACTGCCCCACCAGATGCTCGGGATCCTGCAGGGGCAGCCCCTTGATGTCCTGCCCGACCAGGTTGCCGACCCCGGACTGCGCGGTGCGCAGCGTCACCATCAGCACCAGCAGGCGTGCCTCGGCTCCCGGCAGGGGGGCGTTCTCGGCCACGTGCGCCAGGACGGCTCGGGCGTGGTTCCACTGCGCGGGGGCGGTCAGCAGCCGTACGACAGCGGGCCCTTCGCCGTCCGGGGCCTGGCCGATGCGGTGCAGATGCTGGAGGCGGGCGGTGGCGGCGGCCTGTTCGGCCCGCCGGGCGTCGAGGCGCAGCCCGGTGTCGGCGGTGACCTCGGCCCAGGCGTTGAAGGCCTCCGCCTTACGGGCGTGGAGGTCGGCGAGCACCGCGAGGTCGGGTTCGGTGCGGGCCTGGTAGGCGCGGAAGAGCTCGCCAAGCTCGGTGAGTTCGTCCCGGAGCGCGACGGGCCGCAGGTCGTGGGGGACGAGGCGCTGAGCGATCCTTCCGCGCGGGGGGCGCTTCCGCGTCGGCCGCACGGAGCGGGGAGCAGAGGACGACCGGGGCCCCGACGCCTGTTGGGGGACGGCGGTGCCGGTGGCGGCGGCGGTGGCGCTGTGCGAGAAGTGCGGGCTGATCGCCGAGAAGGACGGCGTGGTGGCTGCGGGACCGCCGGGGGTCGCGGGAGCTGGGGCGTCGGCCCGGAACCCGTCGGCCCGTGCCGGTGTCTCGGCGGCCGGAGCGGTGGCGACGACCTTCGCCGTGGGGTGGGCGGCGGCGCAGCGCGAGCAGCACTCCAGGACCTGCCACCAGCGTCCTTCCCGGTCCGTGATGACGGCCAGGACGACCGCTCCCCCGCACCGCCAGGGCACGGGGCGTTCACGCGGTCCGGCGGGGCGGATGTGCGTATGGCACTCCTCGGCCCGACAGGCGCAGTGCACGGAGGGGCGGGGGGCGGGGCCGGCGCGCAGGTGGGCCTTGAGGTGCGCGATCGCCGCCGTACGGCCGGCGGCGGCGGAGGGCAGCACCTGCGCGGCGCAGGCCGGGCGGCTGCACGAGACGCGTACGTCCGCACGGCCACGGCCGACCGGGTCCAGCCGCACCGTCCACCGGCGTCCCGTCACGCGTTCGTTCGTCGCGTGGGCCTCCACACCCATCACACCTTCCTCGACGACTGTTCGTATGCGCACCGCGGCACTTACCTGTCCTGTGCAGGTGTCAGCGGCGCGCGGCGTGTCACAGTCTGCTACGCCGGGCAGTCCGGATTCCGGCCCACACCACCAACGAGGGTCCGCCGTTCGGGTGACGGGCTGGGCGAGCATCTGGCCGGATTCCTGCCCTGGCGGTGTGGCCTGGGCAGACGCGCCCGCGCCCGCCGTCGTGAGGAGAACGACGGCGGGCGCGGGTATCGGGGCGCGGGCACCGGGGTCGGGAAGGGGTCAGGACCCCTCTCCGCGCGGGAAGGAGACCTCCACGCGGCGGTTCTTCTTCCGGCCCTCTTCGTTGCTGTTGCTGGCGATCGGGTACTGCTCGCCGTAGCCCCGGATCTCGTACGTGACCGTGGGGCCGAGCTGCTTCGACAGGACCCCGTGCACGGCGTCGGCCCGCTTCTTGGACAGGACGTCTCCGTGGGCCGAGGAACCGAGGTTGTCGGTGAAGCCGAAGACGCGGACCTTGGTCGCGTTCTGCTTCTTGATCTCCTCGGCGATGGCGGCGATACGGGCGTTGGCCGCCGAGCTGAGCTTGGCGCTGTCCTTGCCGAAGAGGACTTCGGCCTGGAGCGCGAACTTGATGTCGGCGTTGCTGTCCTCGCGGCGCTCCTCGCCGCCCAGGTCTTCGACTACCTGGACGATGTCGAGGACGCGGCCGGGGGCGAGGGTGCCGCCCTCGGGCATCTTGAGGTCGGGGTCGTTCGGGTCGACGGGGACGGGCGGCTCCGACGTCGCCTCCGTACCGGGCGGGACGCTCGGGCCGTCGTCGGCGTACGAAGGTGACGCGCCGAGCAGTGTCGTGCCGGCGATCAGCACGGCGACTGCGACGGCTTGTCCCAGGTTGCGCGCCGCCCGGGGGCGCTGGGTGGTCTTCATGGCCGCGTTCACCCAGAAATCTTCAGCGAGGTGGTGGCGAAGGTCGGAAGGTTGAAGTCGACCTCGGTCGTGCCCTGCGGCGGGGCGGGGAACTGCATGAAGATCGGTGCCGACTTGCCCGGTGCGAGGGACGTGATCGCCGTGGTGCACAGGCAGCGGGAATCCGTGTCCCGCAGCACGTAGTAACGCTTCTTCCCCGCCTTGTCGACCAGCGTCGCACCGGCGACCGAGTTGGGGTTCTTGTTCACGATGTTCACCTCCGAGCCGGCCCAGCCCGAAGTGGTTCGCGCCTGGTCGCCCTCGTTGGTGATCGCGCCCTGCACGGTGAGGAATCCGCCGGAGTCCCGCTTGACCTCATTGACGACCAGAACCAGACCGCCCTGCCCGCGTGTCTCCGCGAGTTTCACATCCGGGTCCACGTTCTCGCCCGCAGCCGTGTCCTCCTGCTGCGACTCGCCCTTGTCCTCCGCGGAGGGGCTGGCCGGGGCGGACGGCGCGCTGGAGCCCTCGTTGCCGGGCTTCTCGCCTCCGTCGTCGCCGCAGCCGGCGAGAGCCAAGGCCAGAGCGGCGGTCATGCTGACAGCCGCCATGGCCCTTCTGGTCGTCGTGGTCCGCCGCATGCTCATGGTCCGATTCCTCTACTCGTCGTTCGCTTCGCTGTCACTGGTCGACCAACCGCACGTCAAAGAGAGTTCTGCTCACGCTCTCCCACGGTGGGGGGCTGGCGGGCACGATCTCGAGGATCTTGCCGTTCCGGCACGTGAAGGTGAAGAGGTCGATGATTCCGTCGCCGGTGGTGTCCACAGCAATCGGGTTGGGGCAGCGGAACTCGATGAGCGCGGTTGCCTTGGCCTTGGCCTTCTTGTTCTCCGACCCGGGCAGCACCGGTGAGTCCACCGGCTTGAGGCCCTCGACCTCGACCGTGATTCGGTCGCGCAGATATCCGGGCGTCGGATAGCACGAAGTCTTCTTGGCGTCGTTGGCCGCAGCTAGCCGATCTGCCTCGTAGCAGGGCGCGGCAAAAGGTGTGTTGAGGAACAGGTCCAACACATTGGTGGGGAGCGAGGCGTAGAAGCCCGTCCCGAAGTCGTCGCGCGCCTGCTGGGCGGCGGCCAGGGCGGCGGCGTCGGCCGCGCCCTGGGAACCGTTGCGCAGAGCCGAGGCCTTACCGACAGCGAAGAAGGCCAACGCAAGGAAGAGCAGGCCCGCCACCATCATCACGTAGATGGGGAAGGCCTGCCCTGCGTCGCCGTGTTGGCGCTTGCGCATCAGCCCGAGACGATGGAGGTCACCAGTCCGTCGATGCGGCTGGAGATGTTCCCGCCGATCCCGGAGGCCGCGATCGCCCCGATGATCGCCACGACCACCAGAATGATCCCCAGGTACTCGAACGCCGTCTGCCCCCGGTCCTTCGCCGCGTACCGCTTCTGGATGGCGCTGACGGCGGTGTTGGCCCAGCCGTTGACGCGGACGGCGGTCTTCACGGTGATGTCCGACATGGTGTTCCCCTCCGGGTTCGGCCGACCGGTTGCCGGCCGACTCGCACGTTTCTGCGGTGCCGCCCCCGTTACCGGCTTCCTCCTGGCCGGTGCCGCTGGCGACATGAGAAACATAAGGGGGAACCCGCACTCCCAGAGAGGGCCCGTGGGCCCATTCCCGGGCCCAAAGCGCCTTCTGGGTCCACCCGTTGCGGAATCGCTCGGTCATGGTCACGGCTGCCGCCCGGGGGTCCGGGGCGCGGTGCCGAGCCAGTGGGCGATGGCCTCGCTGCGGGTGGCGCTGTGGAGCTTCGTGAAGATGCGGTTGATGTGGTTCTTGACCGTCTTCTCACTGATGAAGCAGGTGGCGGCGATCTGCTGATTACTCATTCCGGACGCAATCAGGTCCATGACCTCCACCTCCCTCGAACTCAGCCCGTACTGCTGCCTGTTGGGGGTGGATACCGACCCCCCGGATACAGAAGACTGTCCCACAACTGGTTGCAGTTGCGAAAGGCCTTCCGAAGGTTCGGCGGTGTGCGCGGGCGGTGGGGCCGGTGCCGTCGCCAGTGCCGAGCCCAGGCCCTCGGGGAGCGGGCCCCGCTGGGGCGGCGTGCCGTGGCGCATATGGGCCAGGAGGGCGTCCGCGGCGGTGACGGTGAAGTTGGCGCGGCCGTCCTTCGTGTCGCGTACCGCCTGGACCAGCTGGTTCGCCGTGAACTCACCGTGCACCAAGTAGCCGCCCGCGCCCAGCCGCAGCGCCTCGTGGACGATCTCGCTCTCGCGGCTGTACGTCAGCATCAGCACGGGTGCGATGCCGACCAGGTGCGGCAGGGCCGAGATGCCGTCCACGCCCGGCATACGGACGTCCAACAGGACGACGTCGGGCCGGTGTTCGAGGGTCCTCTCGTACGCTTCCCGGCCGTCCGCCGCTTCCGCGACCACCTGGATGTCCGCGCGGCCGGACAGCAGTACGCCCAGGCCGGCCCGGACCACCGGGTTGTCGTCCGCGACCACCACCCGGAGGCGTTCGGCGGCCGGGGCGGCGGGCCCCGGGGAGAAGGGGGACGGGGACGGGATCGCAGGGGGTCGGGGATCGGGGGCCGGGGTGAGCGGGATGGACGGCGACGGGTGCTGGGGGGCGGGGCGGTGAGCCGCCGCCCCGTAGTGGTTCGGCGCAGGGGAGACATCGTCCGGCATGCTGCGACCTCCTCTCAGGGTCGAGGGTGATGGGTGGGGAGGGCAGAAGTCGTGGTCTTCTCGGGCGTCGGCGCCCGCGCTGGTGCCGGTGCGGAAGCAGGCACGGACGGGGAAGTCGGTACGGACGCGGAAGCGGGTGCGGGTGCGGGTGCGGCAGGAGCGGACGCGGGTACGGGGGCGGCAGCGGGCCGAGGAGCCGGCGGCGGGTTCTCCACGGGCCCGCCCGCCAGCGCCGCCAGCGGGAGCTCCACCCGTACCTCCGTCCCCTTCTCCGCCTTCCCCCGGCCGATCCTGATCCGGGCCCCGATCGACGCGGCCCGCTCCACCATGCCGACCAGGCCGAAGTGGCCCGCCCGGCGCAGCGCTGCCAGGGTGGTTCCGGCGGGCAGGCCGCGGCCGTCGTCGTACACGGTGACGCGGAGCATGTCGCCCTTCACGCCCGCGAGGACGATCAGGTACGTCGGGGACGCGTGGCGGTGCGCGTTCTCCATGGCCTCCGAGGCGACGGTGAGGAGTTGGCGGGCCACCGCCTGCGGGACCGGGGGGACCGGGGTCTCCTCGGAGAGGCGGCGGAAAGTGGCCGTGATCGGATGGCGGGCGGTGAAGTCCTGGGCCTGGGCGGCCAGTTCGGCGACCAGGTCGACGCCGCCCTCCAGGCCCTGTTCGCGGCGCAGGTCCGTGAGCAGTTCCCGGGACTCGGCGGCGGCTCGGCGGGCGGCCCGGGCGACCAGTTCCGCCTGGAGTTTCACCGTGGGCGGGTCCATGCGGTCCGCCGAGCCCGCGAGGCCGTCGGCGGCCAGCGCCAGGCCGTGCAGGGTCTTGGCGACCGAGTCGTGCATCTCCCGTGCCAGGCGGGTGCGTTCGCCCTCCACCGCCTCGTTCACCGCCAGCCTCGCCCGGGTCTCGGTCAGCGCCTGGGTGGCCGTCCCGAAGCGCAGGAGCAGGTTGCGCAGGGTGACCCCGACCGCGCCCGCGATCACGCAGAAGCCGGGGAGGAGGAGAGCCGTCGGGCCGCTGCTCTCCAGTTTCGGGACGCTCGCGTACACGCCGACGACGATGGTCACCTGGAGTGCCGCGAAGACCGCCGCGCCGCGCCAGCCGTGGATCAGGCCCGCCAGCAGCGGGGTGCAGACGGTGACGTAGGCGAGGGTCGACTCGGGGGTCGCCGTGATCAGGAGCAGGGCTCCGAAGAGCGCATCGATGGCCAGGAGCCAGGGGTGGCGCAGCAGGATCGGGCCGAAGCGCTCCCAGTCCCGGAACAGGACGTACGAGCCCATGAAGGTGACCAGGATCGCCGAGCCGATGAACCAGGTGGGCAGGCCGGGGGCGGTGTGGCTGATGGCGTACGGAGTCGCTATCGCGATCATCGCCAGCCGGAAGCCGAAGACCTGGCGGCACATCGCCTGGAGCGCGTTGACCTGGATGGCGAACGCGGGGCGGGCCGGGGTGCCGGTGTGGGCGCGGGTCAGTTCCGCGGTCAGTCCGGGCTGCGCGCTGCCGAGCTGGTATGCCATGTGCCTGTCACCTCCGTCTCGTGTCCCCGTAAAGCTGCTCCCGGGTCTCCGTCCCCATCCCGGCCGTCGTTCATGTCACCCGCCCGTGAGTGCCCCGAAGTCGACGTCGGCTCCGTACACGAATCCGACCGTGAGCAGCAGGAGCGTGCCGGGCAGGAGGAACGTGGTCACCGCGAACGTCGCCTTCGGGACCGCCTTGGCCGCCTTGCGGCGGGCGTTCTGGGCGTCGGTGCGGCGCATGTCGTTGGCGATCTGGATCAGCGTCTCGACGATCGGGGCGCCCAGCTCCTCGCCCTGCTGGAGCGTCGTGACGAACATGGCGACCTGTTCGGAGTCGTTGCGTCTGCGCAGTTCCTCGAAGGCCTGGCGGCGGCTGACGCCCATGTCCATCTGGCGGAGCGTGATGCGCAGTTCGTCGGACCACGGGCCCTCGTACTTCTCCGCGACCCGGTCCAGCGCCTGCCGGAAGCCGAGTCCGGCGGAGACGACGACGGCCAGGACGTCGAGGAAGTCCGGCAGGGTGCGTTCGATGTGCTCGCGGCGTACCCGGATCGCCGACCAGATACCGGCCTCCACCCAGAACAGGCCGAAGGCGACCATCAGGAGGGCCAGGAAGAGCTGGCCGCGCAGGAGCATGGAGAACGCGCCCAGGATTCCCAGCGCGCCGTAGACCGCGCGGCGGGCGGCGTAACGGTCGATGGTGAGGCCGCCGGGGTTGCCCGCCAGGTCGATCTGGCGGCGCTTCTTGTTGACGGCCTTGGGGCCCATCATCCGCAGGACCGCGGGGGCCCACCGGATGCCGAGGCGGTCGATGCCGGAGCCGACCGCGCTCGTGCGGGTGGACCCGGATTCGAGGGCGACGGCCAGGTCGCCGGGGAGTTTGGCGTCGGCCCGGTACATCCGGATGCCGTGGATGGCCCCGTACACGGCGAGTCCGACGACGAGAGCTAGCAGCAGGTCCATGGTGGTTTCTTCCCCTCAGCTCGTCAGCTCGTCAGACGTCGATACGGGACAGGCGGCGGATCACGACGAACCCGATCGCGTACAGGACGATCGCCACGACCACCGCCGCCTGGCCGATGAAGGCTCCCGTCATCCGGTCCAGCGCACCGGGCATGACCGCGTTCATCAGGAGCATCGCGCCGACGCCGAAGATGGGGACGGCGTAGGCGGTGACGGTGACCTGGGAGAGCTGGGTCTTGACCTCGCGGCGGGTCTCCTTGCGCTCCTCCAGGGTCTCGGTGAGGTTGCGCAGCGAGCTGACGACCGTACCGCCGGCCCGGTTGGAGAGGACCAACGTCGTCACCAGGACGACCAGTTCGCGGGAGGGGAGGCGGTCGGTCAACTCGCTCAGCGCGTCCTCCAGGGGCTCGCCGACGGCCAAGCGGCGTGCCACCCGGGCCAGTTCCTCGCCGGCCGGGTTCTCCAGCTCCTCGGCGGCCATGGACAGCGAGGTGCGCAGGGCCAGGCCCGCCTGGGTGGCGTTGGCGAGGATGCGGGAGAGCTCGGGGAGCTGGTTGATGAAGCGCTCGGTGCGCTTGATCCGCTGCCAGTTGAGGAACGCGTTGGTGCCCCAGAGACCGATCAGCGCGGCGACCGGGCCGAAGAACGCGGCGAGCATGGAGGAGGCGATCATCCAGAGCCCCGCCATCGCGACGACCGCGTAGACGAGGAACTCGCCGGGCGTGATGTCCAGGCCCGTCGCGGCGAGCTTCAGCTCCAGCTTCCGGCCCAGCGCGGTGCCGCGCAGCCTGCGGTCGAGCCCCTTGAAGCGGCGGACGCGCCCCGTCTCGGGGATCTGCCCGACGTGCGAGAGCCGCTCGACGAGGGCGTCGCGGTCGGCCTTGCCGCCGGAGTAGGCGTACAGGCCCATCACGCCGAGCACGCAGCACAGCAGCGTGACGCCGACGGTGATCAGGGGGAGGTTGACGTTGTCCATGGCTCGGTACCTAGTTGGCCTCTCGGGTGGCGAGCTGTTCGGCGGACTGGGCGACGCCGAACGCCTGCGGGATGGGCTGACTGGCCAGGTAGAGGCGCTCGGCGAGCCTCCGGGGCAGCGGGAGGTACTGGAAGTCGCCGTAGATCCGGCCGTCGGATGCCATGGGCTGGGCGTTGAAGCGGGCGACCGTGACGATGCGGTACGGGTCGCGGCCGTGGCTGTCCAGGACGGCGATCTCGGTGACCTTCCTGGCGCCGTCGGCGTGCCGGGTGAGCTGGACGATCACGTCGACGGCGCTGTTGATCTGGTCGTGCAGCGCCTCGAAGGGGATCTCGACCTCCGACATCGAGGCGAGGGTCTGGAGCCTCATCAGCGCGTCCTCGGCGCTGTTGGCGTGGACGGTGGCCAGCGAGCCGTCGTGACCGGTGGACATCGCCTGGAGCATGTCGAGCGACTCGCCGCCTCGGACCTCACCGACGACGATCCGGTCGGGGCGCATACGCAGGGAGTTGCGGACCAGGTCGCGGATGGTGATCTGGCCCTTGCCCTCGACGTTGGCCGGGCGGGACTCCAGCCGGATCACATGGCTCTGCTGGAGCTGGAGTTCGGCGGAGTCCTCGATGGTGACGATGCGCTCGGTGTTCGGGATCAGCCCGGAGAGCGCGTTGAGGAGGGTCGTCTTGCCGGTGCCGGTGGCCCCCGAGACGATGATGTTGAGCTTGGCCTGGACGAGCCCGGCGAGCAGCACCAGCATCTGTTCGTCCAGCGAGCCGAAGCCGATCATCTCCTGGAGGGTGAAGGAGCGCGGGAAGCGGCGGATGGTGAGCGTCGCGCCGGTCAGCGACAGCGGCGGGATGATCACGTTGACACGTTCGCCGCTGGGGAGGCGGGCGTCGACCATCGGGTTGGACTCGTCGACACGGCGGTTGACGGTCGACACGATCCGCTCGATGGTCTGCATCAGCTGCTCGTGGGAGCCGAAGCGCATCGGGAGCTGCTCGACCCTGCCGTTGCGCTCGACGAAGATCTGGTCGGGGCCGTTGACCATGATCTCGGTGATGGACGCGTCCTCCAGGAGCGGTTCCAGGATGCCGAGGCCCAGCGCCTCGTCGACGACGCGGCGGATGAGCTGCGAGCGCTCGACCGTGGAGAGGACCGGGCCCTCGCGGCTGATGATGTGGCCGAGGACGCGTTCCAGCCGGGCCCGCCGGTCGGCGGCGGCCAGCGAGGACATCTCCGCGAGGTCGATCTCCTCCAGCAGCTTGGCCCGGTAGGTGGCCACCATGTGGCCGTCCTCCCGTGCCCCGCCCTGCTCCTCCGGAGCGGTCATGCGTGCCCGCAGGCTCATCTGCGTAACTCTCCTCGTCGAGTGGTCGGGTCGTCGCGGTCGGTTGTCCGGGCGGGCTGGGCTCAGAAGCCGGAGCCGACGTGCTCGTTGGGCATCGTCGCGCTCCGCTTGGCCGTCCAGTCGTCCAGTCCCGGCACGATGGAGGGCACCTTCACCTCGACGGTGACCGTGATGTCCCGGCCGCCGGTCCTGCGGTACTCGAACCCGCCGTCCTCCACCCAGTCGCTCACCGCGTCGCGGGCGTTGCTCTCGCCGCTGCCCCGGGCGTCCACGCTGGCTTCCGTACGGGCTCCGGCGCGGGCGGCCGTGCCCGCCTGGCTGGCGGCGTACGCGGCGACGCCGAGCTGGATGGCCGCCACTGCTACGAGGAGCAGCAGGGGGAGGAAGCCGAGGTACTCCATGGCGACCTGGCCCCGGTCGCGGTCGTTCTCCCGGTGCGGCTGTGTCGTCACCACCATGACTGCTCCTCCCTCGGCGATCCGGCCGTGCCCTTGATCTCGGTGTCGAGGTCGAACAGGCCCGGCACCAGCACCGGGACCTTCAGCTTCACCGTGGCCTCGTAGAGACGGTTGTTGGTCCCGCCGCATGTGACGACGGCGTTCTTCGACCACGCGTCGGGCAGGTCCTTCATCGCGCCCTGCCGGCATGCCGTCCCGGGCGCGAACTCCGCCCCGCTGCCCTTGCGCGCGCCGACGTCCGCCGCGTTGCCCGCGAGGCTGAACGTGTAGCCGATCAGGGCGCACTCCCAGAGCACGAGCATGATCAGGATGATGAAGGGGGTCATGCCCAGGAACTCGACGGCCGTCTGGCCCCGGTCCCGGCCCCCGCGGTCACGTAGGGCGGTGATCCGCCCCCGTATGCCGCTGCGAGCTGTTCTTGTGGTGGTCATCGCTCAACGTGTCCCCTCGGAGTCCCCGGGTCGGTGGCCGGAGCCGTCGCGCCGGCGGCGCGGGCGTCCGATCGAGCCCCGGTCGTTCTTGAAGGCGCCGCTGTTCCGTTTGACCAGGGCACCGCCGCTCTTCTTGCCTGTCGCGCTCTCCTTCACGATGCCCAGCTCTCCGGCCAGGCCCCAGAGCGCCTGTTTGACCGTGCTCTTGGCGTCCAGTTCGTGCAGGCGTCCGGAGTCGATGGACGCCTGGAGCTCCTTGAAGTTCGCGGGGACCGCCGCCGAGGCGACCCGGGTGCCGGTGATCTTCTGGATCAGCGGCGGCTGGATCTCGGTGTTGCGGGTGAAGCGGTTGACGAGGGTGATCGTCTCCTCGGCCTTGCGGATCTGGAGCCGTTCCCACATCCGTACGACGCGTTTCGCGCCGCGCACCGCGACCACGTCGGGGGTGGTGACCAGAAGGGCCACGTCCGCCATCTCGACGGCGGCGGCGTTGGCCCCGTTCATCTGGCCGCCGCAGTCGATGACGACGATCTCGTAGCGGGTGCGCAGGGCGCTGACGATCTGGCGGGCCGACCGGTCGCTGACCTCCTCGCCGCGTTCGCCCTCGCCGGGGGCGAGGAGCAGGGCGAGGCCGGTGGAGTGGGAGAACACCGCGTCGGACAGCACCCGGGGCGATATGTCGGTGATCAGGGCGAGGTCGACCAGCGAGCGGCGGAACTGGACGTCGAGGAACGAGGCGATGTCCCCGGTCTGGAGGTCCATGTCCACCAGCGCCACCGTGTTGCCGGACGCCTGGGCGGCCAGGGCGAGTTGGATGGCGGTGACGGTCGCGCCGACGCCGCCCTTGGCGCCGGTGACCGTGACCACCGTGCCGCCGGGGCCGGTGAAGACGTCGTTGCCGGAGGTGAGGTGGCGGCGCACCCCGGCGGACCACTGGGCGGCCGCCTGGACGCGGTTGGCGAGTTCCTCGTAGCTCAGCGGGAGGGTGACCAGGCCGCGGGCGCCGGAGTCCATCGCGTTGGCGAAGAGGTTCGGGCTGGCGTCCGCGGTGATCAGGACGACGCCGACGGACGGGAACCGCAGCGACACCTCCCGGATCAGCTCCAGGGCCGGCACCGGGCCGATCCGCTCGTGGACCAGCACCACCTCGGGCAGTTCGTCGAGCGCCTCACCCGCGAGGCGGGCCAGGGTGTCGATGAGCTGCGTGGAGTCGCCGACCGGGGTCGCCGGTTCGGCGTCGGGCAGCTGGCTGAGCAGGGTGGTGACGGAGCGGGCCGCGTCGATGTCGCCGACGGCCGG
Source organism: Streptomyces rubiginosohelvolus (assembly GCF_014649875.1). GTDB lineage: Bacteria > Actinomycetota > Actinomycetes > Streptomycetales > Streptomycetaceae > Streptomyces > Streptomyces rubiginosohelvolus. The sequence continues at coordinate 155,251 of NZ_BMTW01000001.1, forward strand.
GAGGATTCTGGTGGTCATCCCATCCTCACTTGTCCTTGTCGAGCGTGTAGGTGCGGTCCCCCGGGCGGATGGTGCCGTCGCTGCCGGGGGCGACGAGCGCCAGGCGCACATGCTCGGCGAACGACTCGGCGTAGGCGACGCGCTGGGTGTCCAGCGTGTTCAGGGCGAAGGTGATCGGCACGGCCTCGGTGGCCCGGGTGCCCCGGTCGTCCGCGCTCGGGTCCAGGGCGGTGAGCTCGCCGACGTCCAGCACCTTGGCGTTGGCGACGATGACCTTGGACTGGGCCGGGTCGCCCTGCTGTTCGCCGGCGAAGGTGGCGTAGATGTTGACCGTGGCGCCCGGTGTGATCTTGCCCGCGACACCGGTCGAGGCGTCGATCATGATGGCGATCTCCTGCTCACCGGCACGGAGTTCGGGCTTGCGGACCATCATGTCCGACTGGAGCAGCGAGCCTTGGCGGAGTTCGGTCACCGCGATCTTCGACTCGACTTCCCGCAGGTCGGTCACGGCGTTCTCCGAGAGCCACCGTTTGGGCATCTTGATCTTCTCGAACTGGCCGCTGTTCAGGGCGGTGTACGGCGCCACGTTGGTCTTCAGCTGGTACGCCGTCACCTCGGGCCCGACCTTCGAGTTGACGTCGCTGATCACCGAGAGCACGCCGGCGAAGGCCGCGAAGGCGCACAGGACCGACAGGAGCAGGAGTATCACGCCGCGGCGCTGGCGGGAGTTCATGGTCCGGACAACCTCGTTCGAATCGGATGCGTGGAGCGGACAGCGGACAGAGTGAGCGGTGCTGCGGAACGGGCACGTGCGGTGGATCGGGTACGTGCGGTGGATCGGTGACGTGCGGTGGAGCGGTTACGCGCTTACATCTACGGCTACGTCCACCGCGGCCGGGAGGAGGCGGCGGGGTGGAGGCGCTGGGCGGGGACGGGTGGCGGGGAGCGGTCGCGTCAGGGGCCCGGTGATTCGTCGGCCCCATGGTGTGGGACACCGGCGGGCAGCGCGCGGTTCTCCGAAACCGGAAGAGGCGCGGAACAGAATGCACAGCGGTCGCCGATGAGTTCCATGGCGCACCAGTGACACTTTTCCCGGCGTACGGAGGAGACCAGCTGGTAGAGCACGGAGAGGTCCGGGAGATGGGCGGCGAACTCCACCAGCTTTCCCGTCCCCCACCAGCGGGGTGAGTCGGCCGGGACCGAGGTGTCGTGAATGGCCTGGACCTTCCAGGCGGGCGCAAGGGTCTCCTGTACCCACTCCGACTGCAGATTCCCTTTGGCCACCAGAAGATGCGTCCCGAAATCCGGACCCGCGAGCGGTTCGGCGGCGGGACCCACTTTCACCAGCTGCGGCTCGGGGCCCGCGAGCACGGCGAACTGGGATCCGGGGACCCAGGACTTGGCGTGGCTCTTGAGGCTGACCGGGACCCGGTCGAGCCGGGCGACGGAGTTGAGGAGGGCGCCCGCGTAGATGTAGTGCGACAGCAGCCGGGCGGCGGAGGCGACCACCCCGGGACTGAAGTCGCAGATGGACAACTGCCGGAGCTGGCGCACCAGTACGGCGACCCCGAGGGGCGGGAGGTCCACCTTGACCAGGGCGATCCGGTCGCTCTCCAGCACCGAGCGGATGGAGTGGAGGCGGCGTTCGTGCTCGGGCCGGATGCCCGAGGGGTAGAGGGCGATCACATACCCGTGCTGTTCCAGCAGCAGGTGCATGTCGCCGATCGCCAGCTCCAGCACCTGGGCCTCGGGGGCCTGGAGCAGAGCGGCGGTCGGTGTCTGCTGGTCGGTCGGCGGCAGCACCAGGTCTGCGCTCGTCACTGCTATCGCGGTCGGCACGCTCTCCCCGTTTCGGCTCCGGTCGACGTGGGGACGCCGACCGCAATCGCTCCTGCTCCGTGCTCCTGCCCCAGCACTTTAGCCACGTCTCACCAGGCAGAGAACAGTTATCGGAGACCTGTACGACACCATGCGAACACCGTTCCAACGGGAGCCGGGTGCTAAACGGGATGAAATCGATTTCGCTCAACTCGGCTGCCACTGCGGAGCGTCACCGAATCCCGCGTCCGCTTTTCGATCATGTATTCATTCGCGCACGTCATCCTGGTTTTCGGGGCGACGGACTCCCTTTTCGTAAGGGCGTTTCCGTGACCGTCCGGAGATCTTCCGCAAGATCACTCGTGCGGGGGGCGGAGAGCGCTCGCGGCGTCGCCCCCGTACCGGGAATCCGCCGCCCGGCACCCCCGTACGGGGGTGACCGCTCCCCCTCGCGCCCGCCTCGGCGGACGGCCTTTCGCTGCCAGAGGTCTTGACAACTTGATTGGTCTGGACCAGTTTATGCGCACTGCACCGCACCGCCCATCCCCGGCACCCCCCAACTCCCCCCGGAGGCACCAGTGGAACGCTCAGCAGGCCGCAGTCGCAGAAGACGCCGCCGCTCCCGGCCCCTGCTCGGTGGCACCCTCGCCGTCGCCACGGCCGCCGCCCTGACCGTCACCGGGCTCGTCAGCACCGCCCAGGCCGCCGACATCAACAACGCCAAGAACGCGGGCTTCGAGTCGGGCCTCGCCAACTGGACCTGTTCCGGGGGCAGTGGCGCCGCCGTCTCCTCCCCCGTGCGCAGCGGTACGTCCGCGCTGAAGGCCACCCCGGCCGGCCAGGACAATGCCAAGTGTTCGCAGTCGGTCAAGGTGAAGCCCAACTCGACGTACGCGCTCAGCTCCTGGGTGCAGGGCGGTTACGCCTACCTCGGTGTGAGCGGCACGGGAACCACGGACGTCTCCACCTGGACGCCGGGCTCCTCCTCCTGGACCAAGCTGTCCACCAGCTTCAAGACCGGCGCGAACACCACATCGGTGACCGTCTACACCCACGGCTGGTACGGACAGGCCGCCTACTTCGCCGACGACATCGAGGTGACCGGGCCCGACGGCGGGGGCGGCGAGGAGCCCGGACCGGTCATCCCGGCGGCCCCGGCCGGCCTCACGGCGGGCGCCACCACCACGTCCTCCGTCGCCCTGTCCTGGAACGCCGTCTCCGGCGCCACGGGCTACAAGGTCTACCGGAACGGCGTGCAGGCGACCACCTCCACCGGGACCTCGGCGACCGTCACGGGCCTGACCGCGGACACCGCCTACCAGTTCTCGGTGAGCGCCACCAACGCGGCCGGCGAGTCGGTCAAGTCGGCGGCCATCAGCGCCCGTACGGCGAAGGAGGGCACGGGCCCCGGCACCTCCGTGCCCAAGCACGCGGTCACCGGCTACTGGCAGAACTTCAACAACGGCGCGGCCGTCCAGAAGCTCACCGACGTGCCGGCCGACTACGACATCATCGCGGTCTCCTTCGCGGACGCCACGCCGACGCCGGGCCAGGTCACGTTCAACCTGGACACGGCCGGGCTGAACGGCTACACCGACGCCCAGTTCCGGGCGGACATCAAGACCAAGCAGGCCCAGGGCAAGAACGTCATCATCTCGATCGGCGGCGAGCTGGGCACGGTCCGGGTCGACAACGACGCCTCCGCCACCGCGTTCGCCAACTCGGTGTACGCACTGATGCAGGACTACGGCTTCAACGGGGTCGACATCGACCTGGAGAACGGTCTCAACGCCACCTACATGACGAAGGCGCTGCGCCAGCTGTCGGCGAAGGCGGGCAGCGGACTGGTCATCACGATGGCTCCGCAGACGATCGACATGCAGTCGACGTCGGGCGAGTACTTCAAGACGGCGCTCAACATCAAGGACATCCTGACCGTCGTCAACATGCAGTACTACAACAGCGGTTCGATGCTCGGCTGTGACGGCAAGGTCTACTCGCAGGGTTCGGTGGACTTCCTCACCGCGCTCGCCTGCATCCAGCTGGAGGGCGGCCTCGACCCGTCCCAGGTCGGCATCGGCGTCCCCGCCTCCACCCGCGGCGCGGGCAGCGGCTACGTCAGCCCGTCCATCGTCAACGCGGCGCTGGACTGCCTGACCAAGGGCACCAACTGCGGTTCGTTCAAGCCGTCGAAGACCTACCCGTCGCTGCGCGGCGCGATGACCTGGTCGACGAACTGGGACGCGACGGCCGGGTTCGCCTGGTCGAAGGCGGTCGGCCCGCACGTCCGCAGCCTGCCGTAACCCGTATCCCGTAACACCGACGCATCCTCAGAACCTGCAGCGCCGCCGCTCCCCCGGCGGCGCTGCGGCGTTACGTGGGCACGCGCCCGTCACCAGGGCAGATCGCGCACCTGCTGGACGCACAGCACGATGAACAGCAGCCCGGAGAGGGCGAGCATCCCGTTGCTGACCCATCCGTTACGCCATTCCCGTGGCGTACGGGAGGAGTTGAGCAGCCAGAGCAGGGTCAGGGCGAGGAACGGCATGAAGAACGCGCCGAGCACCCCGTACGCGATGACCAGGCCGAAGGGCTCGTCCAGCCAGAGCAGCGTCATCGGCGGGAAGGTCAGCCAGAGGAGGTACGCGCGGAAGGGCAGCGACCGCTGCCGGCGCTCGGCGACGTCCGCCCCCTCGTGCTCCTCGGTCTTCGCCGCACCAGCCGCCGGGGCCCGGAACCGCTCCACGAAGTCGGCGAACATCAGGCTCACCCCGTGCCAGACGCCGATCAGCGACGAGAACGACGTGGCGAAGAAGCCGATGAGGAAGAGCTTGGCGGTGCCCGCGCCGAAGCGGTCCTCCAGCACCTTGCCCAGGTCGATCAGCCCGCGGTCGCCGGAGGTGAGGGCGATCTGCGAGGCGTGCAGCAGCTCGGCGCCGACGACGAGCATCGCGACGACGAAGAGCCCGGTGGTGATGTAGGCGACCCGGTTGTCGAGCCGCATCACCTTCATCCAGGAGGAGTTGCTCCAGCCCTTGGCGTTGACCCAGTATCCGTAGGCGGCCATGGTGATCGTGCCGCCGACGCCACCGATCAGCCCGAGGGTGTAGAGGAGCGAGCCGTCCGGGAGCACGGGCAGCAGTCCGGCGAACGAGGCCCCGACGTCCGGGACGACCCGGATGGCCACATACATGACCACCACGAACATGATGCCGATCAGGACCGTCATGACCTTCTCGAAGACGGCGTACCGGTTGAACCAGACGAAGACGAGACCGATCAGCCCGGTCACGATCGCCCAGAACTTCAGCCCAGGACCGTCGGGGAACAGCGCCACGATGGGCAGGGCGCTGGAGGACATGGCCGTCGCCCCGTAGATGAAGCCCCAGACCACGACGTAGATCGCGAAGTAGACCGTGGTCCAGGGGCCCAGGCTGCGCCAGCCGTCGAAGAGCGTGCGGCCGGTCGCCAGGTGCCAGCGGCCGGCGGCCTCGGCGAGCGAGATCTTGACGACGCAGCCGATCACCGCCGCCCACATCAGGGTGTAGCCGAACTTGCTGCCCGCGATCAGGGTCGCGACCAGGTCGCCGGCCCCGACCCCCGTCGCCGCGACGACGATGCCGGGGCCGATGTACTTCCAGCTGGACTTACGTGGTCGGGAGGCCGGCTCCCCTGTCTCTGTGGTTGCGCTTGTCTCCGCCATGCCGATCAAGGAAGCGCAATCGGCGCGGCGGCACAAGGGGGTGTGCGGGGATCGGGTGGGACAGGGGCGCGGGACGTCCCGGTGTGTGCCGGTTCGCTGGATGACCAGGCAGCCAGGGCCTCTCGTAACGAAAGGACCTAGATGACCAGGCTCAGCAGCGCCGCGACCACGAAGCCCGCGACCGAGAGCACCGTCTCCAGGACCGTCCAGGACTTCAGGGTGTCGCGCTCGCTGATGCCGAAGTACTTCGACACCATCCAGAAGCCGCCGTCGTTCACGTGCGAGGCGAAGATCGAGCCCGCCGAGATCGCCATGATGATCAGCGCGAGGTGGGCCTGGGAGAGGTCCTGGCCCTCGACGAGCGGGACCACGATCCCGGCCGTGGTGACGATCGCGACGGTGGCGGAGCCCTGGGCGACGCGCAGGACGACCGAGATCAGCCAGGCGAGCAGGATGACGGGCAGGCCGACGTCGTTGAAGGTGTCGGCGAGCGCGTCCGCGATACCGCTGCCCTTGAGGACCGCGCCGAAGATGCCGCCCGCGCCGACCACCAGCAGGATGTTGCCGACGGGCTTGAGCGAGGACGTGGAGACGGACTCCAGGGACTTGCGGGACCAGCCGCGCCGGATGCCCAGCAGGTAGTACGCGAGGAACAGGGCGATCGTCAGGGCGACGAACGGGTTGCCGAAGAACTCGATCACCGAGCGCGGCGTGGACGGGTCCAGGGCGATCGAGGAGAACGTCGCGGCGAGGATCAGGACCAGCGGGGTGCCGATGATCGCGAGGACCGTGAGGAGCGGGACCGGCTTCTCGTGCGGGGTGACGCCCGCGGCGCGCTGCTCGGCGGCGACGGCGGCCTTGGCCTCCTCGGCGGCCTCCACCATGTCCTGCGGTACGTCGACGAAGACCCGCTTGCCTATCCAGGCGGAGTAGCCCCAGGCGGCGATGACGGACGGGATGCCGACGACGACACCCATCAGGATGACCCAGCCCAGCGACACGTTGAAGAGTCCGGCGGCGGCCACCGGGCCGGGGTGCGGCGGCAGGAACGCGTGGGTCATCGACAGGCCCGCCAGCAGTGGCATGGCGTAGAGCAGGATCGATTTTCCGGAGCGCTTGGCGGCCGCGTACACGATCGGTGCGAGGACGAAGATGCCGACGTCGAAGAAGACCGGGATGCCGAAGACGAGGCCGGTCATCCCCATCGCGAGCGGGGCGCGCTTCTCACCGAAGAGGTTCAGCAGCCGGGCGCTCAACACCTCGGCCCCGCCGGAGACTTCGAGGATCGCGCCGAGCATGGTGCCGAGTCCGATGATGATCGCGACATGGCCGAGGATGCCGCCCATGCCGGATTCGATGACCGAGACGGCGGCGGATTTCTGCACGGTGCCGAAGAGTTCGGTGACCGAGAGCCCGGCGCCGAGGCCGACGGCTATGGAGACCGCGAGCAGGGCGACGAACGGCTGGAGCCTGACCTTGATGATCAGGAAGAGCAGGAGGGTGATCCCGAGGGCGGCGACGGTCAGCAGACCGGCGGTCCCGTCGATCAGGAGGAGCAGTCCACCGGTGTGCGGTGGGGCCTCGGCCGGCGCGGGGGTTGCGGCGAGCAGCATGGGGACTCCGATGGTGCTGGAGGGCAGGGGGGAGCGCGGCACGGCGCCCCCGGGGAGCGGGGCGCCGTGCCGTACGGCGTACTGCGGGAGTGGTTCTGCGTGTGGAGCAAAGGATTCAGAGGGGAGAGAGCCGGACGGTCCTGGGGGATACGGGAACCGTCAGCTCAGCACCGCGAGCGCGTCGATCTCGATGAGCAGGCCCTTGGGCAGCCCCACGTAGACGGTCGTCCGCGCGGAGGGGGCCTCCTTGAGGTTCTGCTCGGCGAAGTACGCGTTGTAGATCTCGTTCATCTCCGCGAAGTGGTCCACGTCGGTGAGGTAGACGCGCATCATCATCACGTCGTCCCAGCTCGCGCCGCCCTCCTCCAGGATCGCCTTGACGTTGGCGAAGGTCTGGAGGGTCTGCTCGCGCAGGGTGGGGCCGGCCGGGGTCGGGGCCTGGCCCTCGACGGCGGGGAGGAAGCCGACCTGGCCGGCGACCTGGAGGATGTTCCCCTTCTTCACGCCGTGCGAGAACTTCGCGGGCGGCGTGGTGTGGGTGGAGGGGGTGAGGGCGGTCTTCTCGGTCATGGCTGATCAGACTTTCTTGGGTCGGTTGGTGCCGGAGTACTCCCGGCTGATGGTCTCGGCGGTGCGCCGGACCAGCGGGAGCAGGGTGAGGAGTTCCTCGGCCGTGACGACCACATTGGGTGCGGACACCGACATGGCCGCGAGGACCCGCCCGTCCGCGCCGCGGATGGGGGCGCCGATGCAGTTGATGGACTCCTCGTGGCCACCGAGGTCGGTGGCCCAGCCCTGTTCGCGGACGACGGCCAGCTCCTTGAGGAAGGCGGCCGCGTCGGGCGTCGAACGGGACGTGTACATGGGGTAGTCGAGCTTCTCGGCGATCGTGCGCCGCTCGGGCTCGGTGAGGTCGGCCAGCAGGAGCTTGGCGACGGCCGCGACGGTGATCGCGACGGGCTTCCCGATCCGGGAGTACATCCGGACCGGGTAGCGGCTCTCGACCTTGTCGATGTAGAGGACTTCCTGCTCCTCGTACACGGCGAGGTGGACGGTGTGCCCGCACCGGTCGTTCAGGGCGACCAGGTGGGGGTGGGCGATCTCGCGTACGTCGAGGTTCTCGACGGCCTCCTGCGCGAGGGCGAACAGCCGGGCGCCGAGGCGGTAGCGCTGGTCCTCCTGGCGGTAGACGAGGCCGTGCTCGTGGAGCGTACGCAGCAGCCGCAGCGCCGTGGACTTGTGGACGCCGAGCCGCTCGGCGACCTGCCCGAGGTCGGCGGGTCCCTGGGCGAGCAGCGGCAGGATGCTCAACGCCCGGTCGACGGTCTGGCTCATGGTGTGCGTACCTCCTCGGAGGCCCGGTCGGCTGCGGTCCAGCCGGGGCCGAGACGAAGTGTCCCCCAGGCGTCGTCGCCGAGGGCGACGAGCCGGTCGGCGTGGTCGCGGGCGGGCGGCTCGGTGAGGTCACCGGGGACGGTGAGGACGGCGGCGGCCATCAGGTGCCCGTGCCGGACCCGGTCGCGGACGGGCAGCCCGCGCAGGGTGGCGGAGAGGAACCCGGCGGCGAAGGCGTCTCCGGCCCCGACGGCGGCGACGACGTCGACGAGGAGGGCGGGGACGTGGGTGACGGTGTCAGGACCTGTCGCGTCGGCGGCATCTTCAGCCCCTCCGCATTCAGCCCCTCCGGCGTTTGAGGAGCGGGGTCCGGGGCGGAGCCCCGAGGCGAACACCGTCGCGCCCGCGCTCCCCCGCTTGACCACGAGCACGGACGGCTCCGGAACCGCCGCCCGGATCGCCTCCGCGCCGACGATCCCCCACGCCTCCTCCGCCTCGTCCTCCCCGACGAACACCAGATCGGCCCGCCGCGCCAGTTCCAGCAGCACGGAAGCATCCCCGCCCCGCCACAGATGCGGCCGGTGGTTCACGTCGAACGACACCAACGGGCGCCCCGGCCGCGCGGCCGTCAGCTCCCGCAGCAGCGCCAGGCAGTCGTCCGACAGCGCCGCCGTGATCCCCGACAGATGCAGGATGCGGCCGGCGAACAACTCCTCGTACGGCACGTTCGCCGGCGACATCGCCGAGGCGGCCGACCCGGCCCGGTAGTACGCGACCTCGTGCGTGTCGGTCCCCCGGTCCGTGGCCGTACGGAAGTAGATGCCGGTCGGGCGGAAAGGATCGCGGCGGACCGCCGACGTGTCGACCCCGTACGACGCGATCGTCTCGACGAGGTGGTCGCCGAACCCGTCCGCGCCGACCCGGCCGACCCAGGCCGCCCGGTGCCCGGCGGCGGCGAGCGCGCAGGCCACGTTGGACTCGGCCCCGCCGATCCCGCGCCCGAAGGAGGGCACGTCGGCGAGGCGACCGGGCTGCGAGGGCAGGAACGTCACCATGGACTCACCGAGACAGACGACATCGGTGGTCGTGGCGGCGACGGCCGTCCCTGCTGCGGGTCCGGACACTGAGGGCTCCTCGCTGATCGGCGTGCGGGCCGGTGGTCACCATTGACCGGGCATCGGCTCGGATGTTAGACAGCGTTGAGCGATATACGCAATGGGTGTTGCATATGTTGCAACGAACTTCGAGGAGCTCCCCTTGGCAGCCGAAAGCCCCACCGACCGCACCGCGCCCTCCGCACCCTCCGCGGCATCCCTCACGGCCTCCCTCGCCGACGAGCGCGTCGACCACCGGTTCAAAGCTCTGCCGCCGGACGCGGAGGGCCTGACCGTCGGGGCGCTGGCCGCCGAGCGCCGCAACCTCTTCACCGGCGGGTTCACCACCCCCGTCCTCGCACTCTCCGCCGAGTCGGTGGCCCACAACCTCGACCTCCTGGAGACGTACGCCGAGCGCCACGGCCTCGCGTTCGCCCCGCACGGCAAGACGTCCATGTCGCCGCAGCTCTTCGTGGACCAGCTGGAGCGCGGCGCGTGGGGCATCACGGCCGCCGTACCGCACCAGGCGCGGGTCTACCGGGCGTACGGGATCGGCCGGATCTTCCTCGCCAACGAACTGGTCGACCCGGTCGCCCTGCGCTGGCTGGCCGGCGAGATGACGGCCGACCCGTCGTTCCGCTTCGTCTGTTACGCCGACTCCGTGCGCGGCGTCGAGCTGATGGACGAGGCCCTGAGCGCCGCCGGCGCCACCCGCCCGGTCGACGTGGTCGTCGAGCTGGGCGCGGGCGAGGGCGCGCGCACCGGGGCCCGCACCGAGGCCGACTGCGTCGCGGTCGCCGACGCGGTGGCGGCGGCCGGGTCGCTGCGCCTGGTGGGCGTCGCCGGATACGAGGGCGAGGTGCCGGACGCGGACCCCGAGCGGGTACGAGCGTGGCTGCGGCGACTCGTCGCGCTGGCGGCCTCCTTCGACGGCGAGAAGCGGTTCGCCGGGGCCGAGGAGATCGTGATCAGCGCGGGAGGCAGCGCCTGGTTCGACGCGGTGGCGGACGTCTTCGCCGAGATCCCCGAACTGGGCCTTCCCGTGCTGAAGTTGCTGCGCTCCGGTGCGTACGTCTCGCACGACGACGGCCACTACAAGCACCTGACCCCCTTCAACCGCGTCCCCGAAGAGGGGGCCCTGGAGCCCGCCTTCCGGCTCTGGGCGCAGGTCGTCTCCCGCCCGACCGGCGAGCAGGCGTTCCTGAACGCGGGCAAGCGGGACGCGGCGTACGACCTCGACCTGCCCGAGGCGCAGGTGGTCCGCTCCGGCCGGGACGGCTCGGTGCGGCCCGCCACCGGGGTCACGGTCACCGGCCTCTCCGACCAGCACACCTGGGTGCGGACGGAGGGCGGGGCCGAGCTGGAGGTGGGTGACTGGGTCGGCATGGGCCTCTCGCACCCCTGCACCAGCTTCGACAAGTGGCAGCTGATCCCGCTGGTCGAGGCGGACGGCACGGTCACGGACTACATCCGCACGTTCTTCTGAGCAGCCGCCCCTTCCCTGACCTTCCGCCCTCCCGCCCCGAAAGGCCACTCATGGACCTGGTCCTGCGTGACGCGCTCGTCGTCGACGGCACCGGCGAGCCCTCCTACCGCGCCGATGTGGCCCTCGACGGCGGCCGCATAGCCGAGATCCACCCCGAGGGCTCCCCCGGCCCCCGCCCCACCGCCGCCCGGACCGTGGACGCGGACGGCCTCGCGCTCGCCCCCGGCTTCATCGACATGCACGCCCACAGCGATCTGGCGCTGCTGCGCGACCCGGACCACAGCGCGAAGGCGGCGCAGGGCGTCACCCTCGAAGTGCTGGGCCAGGACGGCATGTCGTACGCGCCCGTCGACGACCGTACGCTCGCCGAGGTCCGCCGCTCCATCACCGGCTGGAACGGCGACGGGAGCGACATCGACTTCGACTGGCGCACGGTCGGCGGCTATCTGGACCGCCTGGACCGGAACTTCGGCGGCCAGGGCATCGCGGTCAACGCCGCCTACCTCATCCCGCAGGGCACGGTCCGGATGTACGCGGTCGGCTGGGACGACCGGCCCGCCACCGACGCCGAACTGGCCCGGATGCGGGAGCTGGTGGACCAGGGCATGCGCGAGGGCGCGGTCGGCATGTCGTCCGGGCTGACCTACACCCCCGGAATGTACGCGGACGACGCCGAACTCACCGAGCTCTGCCGGGTGGTGGCCCGGCACGGCGGCTACTACTGCCCACACCACCGCAGTTACGGAGCGGGTGCGCTCGCAGCGTACGAGGAGATGGTGCAGCTGACGCACAACGCCGGCTGCGCCCTCCATCTCGCCCACGCCACCATGAACTTCGGCGTGAACAAGGGCAAGGCGCCCGACCTCCTGGCCCTCCTCGACGGCGCGCTGACCGCCGGGGCCGACATCTCGCTCGACACCTACCCGTACACCCCCGGCTGCACCACGCTCGTTGCCATGCTGCCGAGTTGGGCGAGCGAGGGCGGACCGGAGTCGGTCCTGACCCGGCTCGCGGACCCGGTGAGCGCGGAGAAGATCCGGCACCATCTGGAGGTGCTGGGCTCGGACGGGTGCCACGGGGTGCCGATCGAGTGGGACACCATCGAGATCTCCGGCGTGAGCGCACCGCAGCTGGGTGAGTACGTGGGCCGTACGGTCGAGGAGTCGGCCCGGCGCCGGGGCGAGGAGCCCTGGGTGACCGCGCGGCGGCTGCTCACCGAGGACCGGCTCGGGACGACGATCCTCCAGCATGTGGGCCACGAGGAGAACGTCCAGCAGATCATGCGCCACCCGGTGCACACCGGCGGCAGCGACGGCATCCTCCAGGGCGACAAGCCGCACCCCCGGGCGTACGGCACGTTCCCGCAGTATCTCGGGCGGTACGCACGGGAGTTGGGGATCCTCTCGCTGGAGGAGTGCGTCGCCCATCTGACCTCGCGCCCGGCCGCCCGGCTGCGGCTCGCGGACCGGGGCCTGGTGCGCGAGGGCTACCGCGCGGACCTGGTGCTGTTCGACCCGGAGACGGTGGCGGCGGGCTCCACCTTCGACGAGCCGCGCACGCTGCCGGTGGGCATCCCGCACGTCCTGATCGACGGCCGGTTCGTCATCGAGGACGGCAAGCGGACGTCGGTGCTGGCGGGCAGGGCGGTCAGGGGAGCCGGGGCGACAGCCGCCTGAGCTCTGGGGTGAGCCGTCCGCCGCCGCGCGAAGGCGCTACGAAGCGTCCGCCGCGCGCTCGGCCGCCCAGGCGAGGTCCTCCTCGGTGGGGGCGTCGTCCTGGGTGAGCGCGCGCCGCCAGTAGCCGCTGAACTCGACGGCCGCCTTGGGCAGTTCCCGGTCCTCGACCAGGTGGCGGCGCAGCGCCCGTACGGCGGACGCCTCGCCCGCCACCCAGGCCGCGTCCACCCCGTCGAGGTCCGCTCCGGCGCCCCGTACGGCATCCACCAGCGAGCCGCCCCGGTCGCGGTGCACCCAGCGGACCTCGGCGCCCCCGGCCGCGGGCGGCAGCTCCCGTTCCTCCGCCGCGCCCGCGACCTCGGCGTACACCACGGCCGAGGTCCCGGCGGGCAACGCCTCCAGCACCGTGGCGATGGCCGGGAGCGCGGTCTCGTCCCCGGCGAGGAGCATCCGCCGGGCGGCGGGCAGCGGGCGGGCGTAGAGGGAGGACGGGCCGACCATGCCGAGGACGTCGCCCACCCGGGCGCTCGCACCCCAGCGCGCGGCGGGCCCGCCCTCGCCGTGCAGCACGAAGTCCACGGCCATCACGTTGCGTTCGCGGTCGTACGAGCGGACGGTGAAGCCGCGCATCCAGGGCCGTTCCGCCTCCGGGACCGCGAGGTACGCCTCGTACCAGCGCATGCCGTACGGGTCGTCGGCGTCCCGCTCCGGCAGCCGGGGCACGGCCTGTCCGGCGCGCGGCAGGCAGAGCTTCATCTGCTGGTCCGGGCGGTCCTCCAGGAGCCCGGGCAGCTCGTCGGCGGTGAAGCCGATCCTCGCCGTCCCGGGGGTGACCCGCTCGACGTCCACGACCCGTACGTACGTGACCGGTAGCGCCTGACCCATCGCGACCCGACCCCTCTCCCGTGGAGCTTGATACCTTACGGCGTAATGAATTACCCGCCGGACGTTACTTTACGCCGTAAGGAGTCGCAAGTGGTGGTCTTCGCCGGGCAGGGCGACCCGCGCCGTTCCCTCTCCCTCCTGTGGCGCGCGGACGCCCCGCCGCCGACGCGCGGCGGCCCGGGGCCCAGGCCCCGGCTGAGCGTGGACGCGATCGTGGCGGCGGCCGTGGCGCTCGCGGACGAGGAGGGGATGGGGTCCCTGTCGATGCGCGCGGTCGGCGACCGGCTCGGGCGCACGGCGATGGCGCTCTACACCTACGTCCCCGGCAAGAGCGAGCTGCTGGACCTGATGTACGACGCCGTCCACGCCGAACTCCCCGGCCACGAACCGGACTCGGGTGACTGGCGGGCGGCGCTCACCGCCTGGGCCGGGGAGGTCCTGGAGTTCTACGTCCGCCACCCCTGGGTGCTCCAGGTCTCGCAGGCGCGGCCGGTGCTGGGTCCGCACGAGTACGCGGGCCTGGACACGCTGGTCACCCTGCTGCGGGCGACCGGGCTCGAAGCGGGGGTGCTGCGGCGGCTGGTGGGGACCCTGTTCCCGTTCGTCCGGGGCTCGGCGCAGGCGGTGGCCGACGCGAGGCTGGCCGCCGCGGCGACCGGGAGCTCCGACGAGGAGTGGTGGGCGGCGCGCTCGGCGGCCCTGCTGGAGCTGGTTCCCGACTTCGCGGAGCGCTTCCCGGCGGTGAGCGGCCTGGAGGCGGAGGGGCCGGCGGAGCCGTATCCGGGCGAAGGGACCGAGGGCGCCGAGCCGGTGCCGTATCCGGAGCGGGAGGCGCGCGAGACGTTCCGGGTGGGGCTCGGGGTGCTGCTGGACGGGATCGAGGCGGCGCGCGTCGGCCGGACCTGACCGGGGCCGGGTCCGGCCGACGGGCTTGTGCGACGGAGTGACTACGGCTTGGGGAGCCCGCAGCCCTCACGGTTGAGGTCGATCTTGCTGCCGGCCCCGATGCACGGGACCATGTTGTACGTCTGCTGGGCGTAGTTGATGCCCTCGCGGACGGTGACCTCGCCGTTCTCGTCGACCTCGCACGGGTTGTTGTCCGTGCACTCCTGGCCGCTCTCGTTGCCGGTGTTGTTGACGGCGACCACCTTGCCGGTGGCGTCGTCGATCACCGGCGAGCCGGACGTACCGCCGATGGTCTGGCACTCGGGGGTGTAGCGGACCGAGTCCTTCCAGGTCCACCGGCCCTCCTTGAGCTGGTGGACGAAGCCGTCGATGTCGCAGCTGTAGGTGCGCTTCCAGTAGCCGGAGGCGACCGTGATGGCGGTGCCCGCCGTCGGGTGGGCGGTCTCCAGCTCCAGCGCCTGGATGCCGTAGCTGTCCTCGATCTGCTGGTAGGTGGAGGTCGTTTCGTAGAGCGAGAGATCGGTGTCGGTCATCGTGCCGTACGCGATCTTGCTCGCCTTCAGCGTGCCGACGCCGTCGCCCGAGGCGTTGAGCAGGGTGAACGTCCGGGAGGACGGCTGGTCGACGACGACCTCGCCGGGGCCCGGGAAGCCGGACTCCAGGCAGTGCCCGTTGGAGAGCACGAGGGCGGGGTCGGTGGGGGCGGAGTCGGGCGAACGGACCACGGAGCCCGAACAGTTGCTGAGGGCGACGGTCCCGGCGAAGGTCACGGCCTTCGCCTCGGGGTCGGCCTTGGGTGCGGTCTCCTGCGCCTGGGCCTGCTGTGCGGGTTCGGCTGCGACGACGGGCGCGGCACCGGCTCCCAGGAGCAGGGCAGCAAGAAACGCACCGACGAGAGGCTTGTTCATGTGGGGGGTACCTCCAGTGATGCCAAGGGCCGGAGATCTTCCGGCTTTTGACATGCGCATGTTTGCGCAGATGTCAGGCCATCACAAGGGGTCAATTCCGGCCGCGGCTACGGCTACCGCTTCCCCAGCCCCGCCACGGGCTCGGCAGCGGCCTCCGCGCCGGCCCCCTCCGCACCGGACTCCTCCGCCCCCCGGTAGATGTGGTCGCGTCCCCACGCCCCCAGCGGCTCCAGCGCCGCGTTCAGCGAGAGGCCCAGCGGGGTGAGCGAATACTCCACACGCGGCGGCACCTCGGCGTACACCTCGCGGTGCACGATGCCGTCGTCCTCCAGCTCCCTGAGATGGGAGCTGAGCACCTTCTCGGTCACCCCGGGCACGGCCCGCCGCAGCTCACCGAAGCGGCAGGTCTTCTCGTTCAGCGCCCACAGGATGAGCACCTTCCACTTGCCGCCGATCACATCCATCGCCGCGTCGATCCCGCAGACGAACGCCCCCGGCCTCCGTACGATCCGTGTCACCGCCCGTCCGCCCCTCTCCGCCTGCTCGCTATCCACGAGGTAACCACCCACTCCATAGTGCGTACTTGTTGCCTTCGCAGCCTTCGACCAGCCTAATCGGCATGTCCGACAACACCGTTGCTTCCGCCTCGCCCGCCCCTCTCACCCTGCTCGGCCTCGGTTCGATGGGCGCCGCCCTCGCCCGCACCTGGCTCGCCGCCGGGCACCCCCTGACCATCTGGAACCGCAGCCCCGGCAGAACCGCCGAACTCGCGGCCGCCGGAGCGCGGGTGGCCGCGACGGCGGCCGAGGCGGTCGCCGCGAGCCCGCTCGTCGTGACCTGCCTGCTGGACGACGCGTCGGTCCGCGCGGCGCTGGCGGAGGCCGACCTCACCGGCAAGGACCTGGTCGACCTCACCACCTCCACCCCGGCCGAGTCGCGGACCCGCGCGGCCTGGGCGAACGAGCGCGGGGCCCGCTTCCTGGACGGCGGGATCATGGCCGTGCCGCCGATGATCGGGGTTCCGGAGACCGGGGGATACGTCTTCTACAGCGGCTCCCGCGAGGTCTTCGACGCCCACCGCGCGACGCTGGCCGTGCCCGTCGCCACCCGGTACGTCGGCGCCGACCCCGGTTTCGCCGCACTCCACGACGTGGCGCTGCTCAGCGCGATGACCGCCATGTTCGCCGGGGCCCGGCACGCGGCCGCGCTGGTGGCGGACTCCGGGATCGACCAGAAGCAGTTCGGCACCCTGGTCGCGGACTGGCTCACGGCGATGGCCCCGGCGACGGCGGCGTACGCGGGCGGGCCCGCGCCCGACGACCCGACCAGCGCGGCCGTGGCGGAGGCGGGGGACGCGGCGCTGCTCCGCACGGCCGAGGAGCAGGGTGTCGGCACGGCCCTGCTCCTCGCGTCGGCGGGCGCGATGAACGGCGTGTGACGCTCCGCGTCGCGTGCCGGGCCGGATCGGGGCACGCGACGCCCCGGCACGTCCTTCTGCCTCGCGCCCGTCCAAGTCAGGCTTCCGCCGCCGCGGCCTCCTTGGCGTACGTCACGGCCTGGAGCAGCGTCAGTCCGGGCTCGGCCTGCCGCAGGATCTTGATGGCCTCCACGGAGTCCGCCGGACCCTGATGCCCGGCGGCGTCGAGCCGCTGGCGCACCCACCGGCCGCGCAGCTCGGCGTCCGGGCGGGCGGCGGATTCCTCGGCCAGCGCGAGAGCATGCTCCAGTCCGGGGCGCTCGGCGTCCGGGGCGGCCTCCAGCGCACTCCGCAGGGCGGCGACGACATCGGGGGCGTCGCGGACGACGAGGACGGCGAGGGGCTGGGGCTTCCGGAACAGGCTCATGATCCACTGCTACCCGGGCCGGCCCGGCTCTCACCGGAGTTGAGCATGATCTGAGCCGCCGGGTCCGGGTGAACGCGTACATCAGCGGCCCCGGTCGGCGGCCTCGGTCCAGCGACCGAGGCCCTCCGGTCCCGCACTTCGGTCCGCAGCCGGAGGCATACCCGCGCCCCGGCTGCGTACGTTCGAGGTATGACACTCGACCTCGACGCCTACTTCGCCCGCATCGGCTGGACCGGGGAGCCCCGCCCCACCTTGGAGGTGCTGCGGTCCCTGCACCGGGCCCACTTGTCCGGCATCCCGTTCGAGAACCTGGACGCCGTTCTCGGCTCCGCCCCGTCCCTGGCGCTCGACGACCTGGAGGAGAAACTCGTACGCAGCGAGCGCGGCGGGTACTGCTTCGAGCACGGCACGCTCTTCGCCGCCGTCCTGCGGCAGATCGGCTTCTCCGTGACGCCGGTGACGGCCCGCGTGATGCTGGGCGCGGCGCCGGGCGACATCCGGCCGCGTTCGCACATGCTGCTGCAAGTGGACGTGGAGGGTGAGCCGCACCCGTATCTGGCGGACGTCGGCTTCGGGGCGACCGGCGCTCTACTGGAGCCGATCGAGCTGGTCGAGGGCGCCGAGCTGTTCGACGCCCCGCGCCACCACCGGCTCGTCCACATCGCCCACGACGGCCCGCTGCCGACGTGGGAGCTGCAGGCGGACAAGGGCGGCTCGTGGGAGCCGCAGCACACGTTCACCCTGGAACCGTTCGAGGCGCCGGACTACGAGATGATGAACTGGCACGTCGCGACGTACCCGAGCTCGCCGTTCCGGCAGGCGGTGTACGCGCAGCGCACCCGGATCGGCTCGCACCTGTCGCTGGCCGGGCTGGACCTGGTGGAGACCGCCGACGACGGCACGGTGAAGGAGCGGCGGCTGAAGGACGGCGACGAGGCGCTGCGGGTCCTGGCGGACGACTTCGGCATCCGGCTCCCGGAGGGCACGAGGCTGCCGGAGTGACGGCCTCGGTGGCCGGGGCCGCACCCGCCCCGGAGGCTGAACGGTCCCGCCCGCACGGCCCTCGGCGCCCCGGGCGGGCCCCGCCCGCACCGCCGCCCGACGGCGGGGCGGCCCCCCGCGTGGCGCATCTCACCCACCCCGGCCGCCCACGCCGCCTTTCCAAGCCGCGACGCCGCCCCGACCGGGAGATCCCACGGTCCGGGGCGGCGGCGGGCATGGCGTTGGAAGACGGGGCGGGCCGAGGGCGGCCCCCGGAGGGAGTACGCCGGGAGCAATCCCCGCGCACCCCGCGAAACGCCGCCGTAAGCTCGCGGACATGCAGGTCATCCAGTCGACGAAGCTCGCCAACGTCTGTTACGAGATCCGGGGCCCCGTGCTGGAGGAGGCGATGCGGCTGGAAGCGGCCGGTCAGCGCATCCTCAAGCTGAACACGGGCAACCCGGCCGCGTTCGGGTTCGAGTGCCCGCCGGAGATCCTCGAAGACATTCTGCGCAACGTCGCGGGCGCGCACGGCTACGGCGACGCGAAGGGCCTGCTGTCCGCGCGCCGCGCGGTGATGCAGCACTACCAGACCAAGGGCATCGAGCTCGACGTCGAGGACATCTACCTGGGCAACGGCGTCTCCGAGCTGATCCAGATGTCGATGCAGGCGCTGCTGGACGACGGCGACGAGGTGCTCGTACCGGCTCCCGACTATCCGCTGTGGACCGCGTCGGTCTCGCTGGCGGGCGGGACGGCCGTGCACTACCGGTGCGACGAGCAGGCCGACTGGATGCCGGACCTCGCGGACATCGAGCGGAAGATCACCGACCGCACCAAGGCCCTGGTGATCATCAACCCGAACAACCCGACCGGTGCGGTGTACGACGACGAGATGCTGCGCGGTCTCACCGAGATCGCCCGCCGGCACAACCTGATCGTCTGCTCCGACGAGATCTACGACCGGATCCTGTACGACGGCGCGACCCACACCCCGACGGCGGCCCTGGCCCCGGACCTCATGGTGCTGACCTTCAACGGGCTCTCCAAGAACTACCGGGTGGCCGGCTACCGCTCCGGCTGGATGGCCGTCTGCGGCCCGAAGGCGCACGCCACCTCGTACATCGAGGGGCTGACGATCCTCGCCAACATGCGGCTCTGCGCCAACATGCCCTCGCAGCACGCGGTGGCCACCGCGCTCGGCGGGCGGCAGTCGATCGAGGACCTGGTGCTG
The DNA here is from genome assembly GCF_014649875.1 of Streptomyces rubiginosohelvolus. GTDB lineage: Bacteria > Actinomycetota > Actinomycetes > Streptomycetales > Streptomycetaceae > Streptomyces > Streptomyces rubiginosohelvolus. The sequence continues at coordinate 174,734 of NZ_BMTW01000001.1, forward strand.
CCGGGCGGCCGGATCCTGGAGCAGCGGAACACGGCGTACGACCTGCTGACCTCGATCCCCGGGGTGACCTGCGTGAAGCCGAAGGGGGCGCTGTACCTCTTCCCCCGGCTCGACCCCAAGGTCTACAAGATCAAGGACGACCGGCAGATGGTGCTGGACCTGCTGCGGGCCGAGAAGATCATGGTCGTGCAGGGCACCGGGTTCAACTGGCCCGAGCCCGACCACTTCCGGATCGTCACGCTGCCGACGGTCGAGGACCTGACCGACGCGGTGACCCGGATCGGCAGCTTCCTGGACGGTTACGGACAGCCGTAGCCGGGCCGGCGGGCCGGGGGCGGTACGGGCAGCCGCAGCCGGTCGGCGCGCCGTGCGCGGTCAGGGCGCTGTGGGCGGTCAACGTGCTGTGGGCGGTCACGGACAGCCGTGCACCGATCACACTTCCGGATCGCAGACAACTTTAGACTGGTTCCAATGTAGGATGGTGGCACGCACCCTCGGGAGGCCATCCATGTACGAGCCGATCCGCAGCCCCTCGGTCCACACCCCGGCCGACGACGCGGACTTTCCGCACCGCAGCCGCGAGGAGGAGCTGGACATCCAGCTCGCCGGGCATCTGGCCGCCCTCCTCGCGGTCACTGACGAGCTGGGCCTGGGCACGGCGGGCGACCGTATCGCCGAGCAGGTGGCCCGGCTGCGCGGCGCCCCGCCCGCACGGCACGCGGGCCTGACCGCCGCCGCCCCGGCGGACCTCCACCGCCGCGCCCACGCCCTCGCGGGCCGCGCCCTGCTGGTGGCCGCCTCCCGCGCCGACACGACCGCCGCCATCCTCTCCGCCGAGCGGATGGACGCCCACACCGCCGCCCTCGCCGCCGCCGACGCCGCCCCCTCCGGGCAGCTGGTCGGCGCCCACTGACGGCCCCGGTCCGCGCGCCTCGGAGGCGTGCGGACCGGGTGCCACGGCTCTCACGCGTCACGCGACACCCCCCGGAACGTCACGAAAACGGGGCGGCCCCCGGAACCGTGAGGGGGTTCCGGGGGCCGGGAGGGGCGTCCTTGGTCGGGGACAGGCCCTCCGGGGCTGTCGTCGCCGACAGGCCCCGTACCGCGGCGGGTCGTTCGGCCCCACAGGTCAGGGCGGATGTCCGATGGACCGGCCGCGGGGTCCTTGAGGGGTGCCGGGATCAGCCCAGGCGCTCGACGAGCGCGTGGTACTCGTCCCACAGCTCCTTGGGCGTGTGGTCGCCGAAGGTGTTGAGGTGCTCGGGGACCAGGGAGGCCTCCTCGCGCCAGACCTTCTTGTCGACGGTGAGCAGGAAGTCGAGGTCGGCCTCGGCGAGGTCCAGACCGTCGGTGTCGATCGAGCCCTTGGCCGGCAGGATGCCGATCGGGGACTCGACGCCCTCGGCCGTGCCCTCCAGCCGCTCCACGATCCACTTCAGGACGCGGCTGTTCTCGCCGAAGCCGGGCCACACGAACTTGCCCGCGTCGTTCTTGCGGAACCAGTTCACGTAGTAGATCTTCGGCAGCTTGGCCTGGTCCTTGTCGGCGCCGACCTTGACCCAGTGGTTCATGTAGTCGCCCATGTTGTAGCCGCAGAACGGCAGCATGGCGAACGGGTCGCGGCGCAGCTCGCCGACCTTGCCCTCGGCGGCGGCGGTCTTCTCGGAGGCGACGTTGGCCCCGAGGAAGACGCCGTGCTGCCAGTCGAAGGACTCGGTGACCAGCGGGACGGCGGAGGCGCGGCGCCCGCCGAAGAGGATCGCGGAGATCGGCACGCCCTTGGGGTCCTCCCACTCGGGCGCGATGATCGGGCACTGTCCGGCGGGGACGGTGAAGCGGGCGTTGGGGTGGGCGGCGGGCGTGCCGGACTCGGGGGTCCAGTCGTTGCCCTTCCAGTCGGTGAGGTGCGCGGGCGCCTCCTCGGTCATGCCCTCCCACCACACGTCGCCGTCATCCGTCAGCGCGACATTGGTGAAGACGGAGTTGCCCCACATGGTCTTCATGGCGTTGGCGTTGGTGTGCTCGCCGGTGCCGGGCGCGACGCCGAAGAAGCCGGCCTCGGGGTTGATCGCGTAGAGGCGGCCGTCCTCACCGAACCGCATCCAGGCGATGTCGTCGCCGATGGTCTCCACGGTCCAGCCGGGGATGGTCGGCTCCAGCATGGCGAGGTTGGTCTTGCCGCAGGCCGACGGGAAGGCGGCGGCAACGTACTTGCTCTCCCCACGCGGCGGCGTGAGCTTCAGGATGAGCATGTGCTCGGCGAGCCAGCCCTCGTCGCGGGCCATGACGGAGGCGATGCGCAGGGCGTAGCACTTCTTGCCGAGCAGGGCGTTGCCGCCGTAGCCGGAGCCGTACGACCAGATCTCGCGGTCCTCGGGGAAGTGCGAGATGTACTTGGTGGAGTTGCAGGGCCAGGGGACGTCCTGCTCGCCCTCGGCCAGGGGGGCGCCGAGGGTGTGGACGGCCTTCACGAAGAAGCCGTCGGTGCCCAGTTCGTCCAGGACGGCCTGGCCCATGCGGGTCATGGTGCGCATGGCGACGGCGACGTACGCGGAGTCGGTGATCTCGACGCCGATCGCGGAGAGCGGCGAGCCGACGGGCCCCATGCAGAAGGGGACGACGTACAGGGTGCGCCCGCGCATGGACCCACGGAAGACACCATCGGCACCGGTGAAGATCTCCCGCATCTCGGCGGGGTCCTTCCAGTGGTTGGTCGGCCCCGCGTCCCTCTCCTCCTTGGAGCAGATGAACGTACGGTCCTCGACGCGGGCGACGTCGGTGGGGTCGGAGGCGGCGTAGTACGAGTTGGGACGCTTGATCTCGTCCAGCTTGGTGAACGTGCCCTTGGCGACGAGCTCCCCGCACAGGCGCTCGTACTCGGCCTCGGAGCCGTCGCACCAGACCACCCGGTCCGGCTGGGTGATGGCTGCGATCTCGTCGACCCAGGAGATGAGCTCCTGGTGGGTGGTGGGGACAGTGAGGGGAGCCGCGATGTCGCGCGCCACGATCGCTCCTACGTTGAGGGTGTCAGTTGTCTGTAGGCCCCGTGGGGGCTGCGACCCGGATGCTTCGTACCCTTCGAATTCCCCTGGCGCTCATCCGGTGCCGACTGCACTCATTTGATCATCCGACCGATCTGCCCATATGTCCAGGGGGCCTCACACGTGAGCATCGCCACTCATTTGCGCCCCATATCCGCTACCTACGGTGGCGTAGGTAGCATGCGGATATGACTGACGCTGCCACTGGCGCCGCGACCCCGGGCCCTGTCGTACTCGACCCCACCCCCGTGAAACCCCGGATGCGCGGCTGGCTGCACGCCGGAATGTTCCCGGCGGTCCTGATCGCCGGCATCACGCTGATCGCTCTGACCGACAGCACGACGGGCCGGATCGCCTGCACCGTCTACATCCTCAGCGCCTGCCTGCTGTTCGGCGTGAGCGCGGTCTACCACCGCGGCACCTGGGGGCCGCGCGGCGAGGCGGTGCTGCGCCGCCTGGACCACGCGAACATCTTCCTGATCATCGCGGGCACCTACACCCCGCTGACCCTGCTCCTGCTCCCCGAGTCGACGGCCCGGCCGCTGCTGTGGGCGGTCTGGGCGGCTGCGGCGGCAGGCATCGCCTTCCGCGTCTTCTGGGTCGGCGCACCGCGCTGGCTCTACACACCGTGCTACATCGCGATGGGCTGGGCGGCGGTCTTCTTCCTGCCGGACTTCATGCGGACGGGCGGTATCGCGGTCCTGGTCCTGGTGATCGTCGGCGGGGTGCTCTACAGCGCGGGCGGCGTGATCTACGGCATCAAGAAGCCGAACCCGTCGCCGCGCTGGTTCGGCTTCCACGAGGTCTTCCACTCGCTGACGCTGGCGGCGTTCATCGCGCACTACGTGGGCATCTCGCTGGTGGCGTACCAGCACGGGTAGGCGCCTTCGGGTTACGGAAGAGGGGCCGATCGCACGAAGCGACCGGCCCCTCACTCGTACTGAGGGTCTCTCAGCCGCCCAGCTTGCCCGCCAGCTCCCCCGCATCCGTCGTCGGCGCGTCGCAGACGAAGTGGCGGCAGACGTACGCGGTCGGCTCGCCGCCCACCAGCGGCCGGTCCACCAGCAGCGGGAACTCGGCCCCGGCCCCTTCGCCGGCCGCGACCACCGCGCCCGGGGCCCGCCCCAGCAACGCCGTACGGTGCAGCTCACCGCCGACCGGTCCCGCAACGGCGACCTCCCGGGGCCCGTCGAGCAGCGCCTCGGCCACGGCGAGCCCCCAACCGACGAACCGGGGGACGCGCGGCCCCAGCGCCTTCACCACGCCGAGCGCGCCCTCGGCGGCGGTGCGGTGGGCCTCGGACCCGGTGTACGCGGCGTACGAGAGCAGCGCCCCAGCCGCGGCCGTCCACCCCGACGGGGTGGCGCTGTCGGTGGGGTCCTGGGGCCGCCGGATGAGCTGCTCGGCGTCATGGGCGGTGTCGTACAGCTGACCGCCCTCCCCCGTGAACTGCTCCAGCACGATGTCCAGCAGGAACCCGGCGAACTCCAGCCAGGCGCCCTCCCCCGTCACCGCCGCCAGCGCGAGGAACCCCTCCGCGACATCGCCGTAGTCCTCCAGCACCCCGGCGTTGTCCCCGGCGCGCCCGTCCTTGGAGGTACGGGTCAGCCGGGCCACCTCGCCCAGATGCACCCGCACCAGCAGGTCGGCGGCCTCGGTGGCCCGCTCCACGAGGTCGGGCCGGTCGAAGTAGGCGCCGGTCTCGGCGAGGGCGGCGATGGCCAGCCCGTTCCAGGCGGCGACGACCTTGTCGTCCCGCCCCGGGTGCGGCCGCTCGTCACGGGCGGCCAGCAGCCGGGCCCGTACGCCGGCGACGCGGGCGGCGTCCACGGGCCCGGTGTCTCCCGGCAGCCGCAGCACGGAGGCGCCTTCCTCGAAGGTCCCTTCCTCGGTCACCCCGAAATAAGCCGCGGCGAAGGCGGCATCGTCCTCCCCCAGCACCTCACGCAACTGCTCGGGCGTCCACACGTAGAACGCCCCTTCGACGTGCCTACCCTCGGCGTCCTCGCTGTCGGCATCGAGCGCGGAGGCGAAGCCGCCCTCGGCGGTCCGCAGCTCGCGCACCATGAAGTCGGCGGTCTCCAGGGCGATCCGGCGGGCCTCGTCCGACCCGGTGGCCCGCCAGAGATGGGCGTACACCCGGCAGAGCAGGGCGTTGTCGTAGAGCATCTTCTCGAAGTGCGGGACGATCCACTCCCGGTCCACGGAGTAGCGCGCGAACCCGCCGCCGAGCTGGTCGTAGATCCCGCCGCGGGCCATCGCCGCGCAGGTGTCGGCGGCCATCTGAAGAGCCCCTTCGGCCCCGGTCCGCGCATAATGCCGCAGCAGAAATTCCACGGCCATGGCCGGCGGGAACTTGGGCGCGCCCCCGAACCCGCCGTGCTGATCGTCGTACTCCCGGGTCAGCCCGAGCAGGGCCTGAGCCACCTCGGACTCCCCCGGCACCCCGTCCCCACCGTGGACCAGCGACCGCCCCGCCAGATCGGCCACGATCCGCCCGGCCACCTCGGCGACCTCTTCCCGCCGGTCGGTCCAGGCGGTCGTGACCCCTTCCAGAACCTGCTGGAAGGAGGGCGAGCCGTGCCGGGGCTCGGGCGGGAAGTAGGTCCCGAAGTAGAAGGGTTCGGCATCCGGCGTGAGGAAGACGGTCATCGGCCACCCGCCGTGCCCGGTGGCGGCCTGAACGGCCTCCATGTACACGGCGTCGACGTCGGGCCGCTCCTCCCGGTCGACCTTGACGGGCACGAAGTGCGCGTTGAGGTAGGCGGCGGTCTCGTCGTCCTCGAAGGACTCGTGCGCCATGACGTGGCACCAGTGGCAGCTGGCGTACCCGACGCTGAGCAGCACGGGCACGTCCCGCTTCCGGGCCTCTTCAAACGCCTCGGGCGACCAGGGCCACCAGTCGACGGGATTGTCGGCATGCTGGAGGAGGTACGGGGAGGTGGTCTGCGCAAGTCGGTTGGCCATGCCCCAATCCTCGCGCACCCGCCGCCACGACGCGGCTGCGCCACGGGGCGGGGTGGGAAGGGGCAGGTGGGACGGGTGGGCGCTGCGGATGCCGGGCGGCGCGGCATCGGCGGACAGTGGACCGGCCCCAGGAACACGGCCCCTCGGAGAGGCCAGGACCGGCCGCGTCATCCCGCTTGCTATCGTCCAGCTGCGCAGTGGCCCGGTCAGCCAGAGGAGGACGCATGCCCACAGAGGTCGCCCTCTGGCGGATTGAAGAGGATGGGAAGGCTCAGCCTCTTGGGGCGGCGGTGATGCCGTCCGAGAACAGCCTCGAGGACATGATCGAGTCAGACCCTGACATTCTCGGCGAGACGCTGCTCATGATCGGCCGCCAGGTGCACACGGCGAACGGTGGCAGGATCGATCTGCTCGCCATCGACGCCGAGGGCATCATCCGCGTGCTGGAGCTGAAGAAGCACCGCACCCCGCGCGAAGTCCTCGCCCAGGCTCTCGACTACGGTTCCTGGGTTCAGACGCTCTCCCACACCGCGATCCTCGACCTCTACGCCGACTACCGATCCGACCGGGGCCTCGGCTTCGAGGCCGCGTTCGAGGACCGGTTCGGCATACCAGCTCCCGAGGCTTTGAACACAGGCCACCGACTCACCATCGTCGCGGCCGAACTCGATGCCGCGACAGAGCGGATCATCGAATACATCAATGGCTTCGGGGTGCCCGCGAACGCCGTCCTCTTCCGGTACTACGCCGACGGCGACGCTCGGTACCTGGCACGCAGCTGGCTCCTCGACGAAGCCCACACCGCCGCCGCGGCCACAGGGAAGGCCGTCTCCCGTGAGCCGTGGAACGGGCGCGACTGGTACGTCTCCTTCGGCGCCGACGACGTCGTCCGTTCCTGGGACGACGCAAGGACTTACGGCTTCACCTCCGCCGGGGGCAAGAACTGGTTCACCCGCACCCTGCGCAGTGTTCCCGTGGGGGCCCGCGTGTTCGCATACATCCCGGGCGAGGGGTATGTCGGAGTCGGCGAAGTCGCCGGTCCCGGGGCTCCGTTCACGGATGCGCGCATCACCTTCGACGGAATCGATCAGCCGCTCTCCGGGCTTGACCTGGAGGGAACCTATCGCCACTCCGACGACGACACCGACCCGGACGCCGTCGAATACGTCGTCCCCATCAAATGGCTGAGCACGCGCGTCCGCAGCGAAGCATTCAAGAAGCCCGGCCTGTTCGCGAATCAGAACACGGCCTGCAAGCTCCGCAACAGAGCTACTCTCGACGCCCTCTACGAGGAGTTCGACCTCGGCACCGTCGACTGAGGAAAGAGCCCCCGCCCCGGGATCAGCCTCGGCCAACCGACCCAGGTCGTCCGCTCCTTGACCCTCCCTTGCCCTGCGCCCCTCGCGCCGGAGCGCCCCACGCAGGACACTTGACCCCGACGCTTGGTATCTGACGCTTGACATCTGACGCTCCGGAACCCGGGATCCGGAACGCAGCTCTCGGAGGGGGACACATATGCGGGACAGCCATCGGGCGGAAGCCGAGAGGCTGTTGGTGCGGGCCGTGGAGGAAGAGGCGCGGCGCAGCGGTGGGCGGACCGATGCGGGGGCGCTGATGTCGCGGGCGCGGGCCGCGCTGGACACCATGGCCGCCAGCGCGGGCGAGGAGTACTCCGCGTACACGCAGGCGCTGGACTCGGCGGCGGCGGGTGACCGGCCGCTCGCGGAGCGCTTTAGCAGAGCGACGCTCGGAACGCCCCTGCTGGTGACGGGAGTTGCGGCGGCCGCCGCGTTCGGCGCGGATCTGGCGCTCGGTGCGAACACCGGTCTGGCGTTCGGCGCGGGCGCGGCCGTGGCGGTGGCCGGCACGGCGACGACCGTGGCGAAGGTGACCGCCTCGCACTGGCCCGCCGCCCACCGCCGGGCCGCGGCGGCCGGACAGCCGGGCGGGGCCGAGCAGTTGCGGCTCCAGTGGCTGACCGCCCTGGAGGTACGGGGCATCCGCCCGTATCTGGACCAGCAGCGGATGCTCAACCCCGCCAAGCGCACCCCGAAAAAGCAGACCACCCCGGTGGTCAAGCAGTTGCGCGGCGGCGACCGCAGCGCGGCGGCCCGTACCCGGGTGGTGCTGGAGCAGTCGTTCGGCCATCTCCCGCAGGCGGAGGGGCCGTTCAGCGGGCGGCGGACCGAGCTGGCGCAGATCGCCCGGTGGGTGCACGCGGCCCGCGCCTCCACCCAGACCCGGCCGACCGTCGTCGTGCTGCACGGCGCCCCGGGGTCGGGGCGGACCGCGCTGGCGGTGCGGGCGGCCCACACGCTCAAGGACCAGTTCCGGGGCGCGTGCGTGGTCGATCTGCGCGGCCAGGTCGCCGGGGAGAACCCGCTGCCGACCCGGGACGCCCTGCTCCATCTGCTGAACCGGCTGGGCGCGCCGCGCGAGCAACTGCTGTTCCGGGAGGGCTCGTCGGCGGAGCAGCAGGTGCGGCGGCTCTCCGAGCTGTACCACCAGCACCTCACGGGGACGCCGGTCACCATCGTGCTCGACGACGCGACGGACGCCGGTCAGGTGCGCACCCTGGTGCCGGAGCGCTCGGACAGCCTGGTGATCGTCACCGCCCGGGAGCCGCTGGAGCTGCCCGAGGACCTGGCGGCCTGGGTGCACCACCTGCCGGTCGGCGCGCTGGACGCGGCGGGCGCGGAGGAGCTGCTGCGGGAGGTCGCCGAGGAGGACGAGACCGGGCCGTACGACTACCCGTCCACGGACGCGATCGTGGAGCTGTGCGGCGGGCTGCCGCTGGCACTGCGGGTGGCCGGTTCCGCGCTCGGGGCGCGCAGTCGGCACACACTGGCGGAGGACCTGGGGGCGTACGGGCCGGTGGACCCGGTCGAGCGGGCGCTGTGGCTGCGCTACACCGACCAGGGCGACCAGGCCCGCCGACTGCTGCGGCGCCTCGCGCTGGCCGGCCGCGCGAGCCTCGGCGCGGCGGCCGCCGCCTCGCTGCTGGCGGCGGACGAGCAGGAGGCGGACCGGCTGCTCACCGTGCTGGCGCGGGCCGGGCTGCTCACCCGCGTACGGGGATCGCGCTACCGGCTGCACGACCTGGTGCGGGCCTTCGCGCTGGCCCGGCTGCTGGACGAGGAGGAGCCGGCCGAGCGGACGGCCGCCCAGGAGCGGCTGCTGACGAACTACGCGGAGCTGGCCGACGCGGTGATCCGGATGGTCGACGGGAAGATGTCGACCCGCGCCGGGCAGTTCGGCTCGCACGGCTTCGGTTCGCTGGACTCGGCGCTGCGCTGGCTGGACGACGAGTCGAGCTTCATCACCTCCGCGCTGCGGCACGCGGAGGGCGTCGACCAGGGCACGGTGCTGCATCTGCTGGGCGCCCTGTGCGACTACTGCCTGCTGCGCGGCGACCTGTACCGGCTGGGCGAGATCAGCGAGCTGACCCAGGCCGTGGACCAGGGGCTGCTGGAGCGCTCGGTGCAGTGGCGTACGGGCATCGCGGCCCGGCAGCTCGGCGAGCTGGACAAGGCCCGCACCACCCTGTCCTCCGTCGTCGGCCTCTACCACCAGGCGCAGAACGACGCGGGCGAGGCGCTGGCCCTCTGCTCGCTCGGCATCACCCTGCACCACCAGGGCAATCTGACCGAGGCGGCCGCCCGGCTCGGCGAGGCGCTGGCCCTCCAGTCGTCCGAGGCGCAGGCCGAGGACCGGGCCTGGACCCTGCACGCGCTGGCGGCCGTGGAGCGCGACCGGGGCGACCTACCGAAGGCGCTGGCGCTGCTGGCCGACGCGCTGCGGCTGCACCGGGAGGGCGAGTCGCTGCACGGCGAGGCGTGGACGCAGTTCCAGCTGGGCCAGGTCCGGCTCCGCACGGGCGAGGTGGCGGCCGCCGAGGAGGCCCTGAGCAGCGCCCTGGAGCTGTACGGGCGCACCCGCGACGGGCGCGGTGAGGCGTGGGCGATCACCCAGCTGGCCCGGGCCCGGCTGCTCGACGAGGACCCGGCCGCCGCGCTGGAGCAGCTGCGGGACGCCCTGGCCCGTCACCGGGACAACGAGGACGCGCGCGGCGAGGCGTGGACCCTGTACTACCTGGGCCAGGCGCTGGAGGAGGACGGGGACACCGATCAGGCCGTACGGGAGCTGGAGCGGGCCCGCACGATGTTCTCCCGGATGCGGGACGTGTACGGGCTGGCCTGCGCCCGGCACCACTCGGGCCGGGTGACCCGGGACCAGCGGGCCGCGCAGACGGGCAACCTCCGCAATTCGGGGTTCGCCCGGCAGCTGCTGATGGACGCCCGGGCCGATTTCCGGCGGATCAAGGTGCCGTACGGCGAGGCGTGGGCCTGCGTGGAGCTGGCGTTGATCGACGCGGGCAACGGGCGGGCCCCGCAGGCGCTGGAACTGTGCGGGGAGGCGGCGGAGCTGTTCGCCTCGTACGGGGACGCGCGGGGCGGCGACTGGGCCCGGTTCCTGCGCTGCACGCTGCTGCCTTACGCCTCGCCCGGGGGCAGCGAGGTGGGCACGGTGGTCGCCCAGCAGGAGCTGGCCGAGCTGATCGAGGCCCGGCATCCGGCCAGGGACGCCAAGCTGGAGCAGTCGGCGGCGGCGTTCGCGATGGCGCTGGAGCGGGGCGTCGACCTGGAGGACGGCTGGCAGGCGTGGCGGCTGGGGCTGACCCCGGGCCGCGGCGCCGGCCAGATCATGGGCGTGGCGGTGGAGCCGGCGAGGCCGTGACGGGATGAGCGGCGGGTGCCCTCGACCGGTTACGCCCCGGCGCGGGCGCCGGACCGGCCGCACACGCCACGGAACGCGCCCCGTCCGTGACCCCGCGCGGCACCGGGAGCCCCGGGCCGCGCGCCCACGACCGTACGAGCGGGGAGCACGACCGCACGGGACGGGAAAACGCCGAACGAGGCGTCCGGCCACCCGGCCGGACGCCCTTCCCGTGTCCGTACGCGCGAAGTCGGCTCCGTACGCGCGAAGTCGGCGCGCTACTTGCCGGGCGAGGCCGCCTTGCCCTTGTCGCCGGCCGGCTCGGCCGCCACCGCGTCCGGGTCGGGGGCCTCCTCGAAGTTCACCCGGCCCATGTGGCGGTTCATCGACTTCATCAGGGCCCACACGCCGACGGCGAGCGCGGCGAAGACGAGGAAGCCGAGGACGCCGGGGGTGACCTTGTTCTTGTCGAGCTCTTCGGCTGCGAGCGGGACGAGGTGCGTCAGTGCCTGGGTCGCGTACATATCAGGCATTGTCGCGGATGCCCGCGAAGAGGTCGCTCTCGGGGAGGGAGGTATCGACCAGAGACTTCGCCAGCTCGTACTCCTCGGTCGGCCAGACCTCGCGCTGGATGTCCATCGGGACGCGGAACCAGCCGCCCTCGGGGTCGATCTGCGTGGCGTGCGCGATCAGCGCCTTGTCGCGGATCTCGAAGAAGTCGTCGCAGGGGATGTGCGTGGTCAGGGTGCGTTCGACGCGCTCGAACTCCTTCCACCGCTGCAGCCACTCCCCGTACGGCGACTCCAGGCCCCGGGCGAGGAGCGCCTCGTGCAGGGCGACGGTGCGCGGCCGGTTGAAGCCCTGGTTGTAGTAGAGCTTCCGCGGCGTCCAGACCGGGCCGAACTCATCCTCGGGGAAGCGCTCCGCGTCGGCCGCACCGTCGAACGCGATCATCGAGATCGTGTGCGTCATGATGTGGTCGGGGTGCGGGTAGCCGCCGTTCTCGTCGTACGTGGTGATGACCTGCGGCCGGAACGCGCGGATCTTCGCCACCAGGCGCCCCGCGGCGAGCTCGGGGTCCTCCAGGGCGAAGCAGCCCTCGGGCAGCGGCGGGAGCGGGTCACCCTCGGGCAGCCCCGAGTCGACGAAGCCGAGCCACTCCTGCTGGACGCCCAGGATCTCCCGGGCCTCGTCCATCTCCTTCTTGCGGACCTCGTGGATGTTCTTCTCGATGTACACGTCGCCCTGGAGCTTCGGGTTGAGGATGGAGCCGCGCTCGCCCCCCGTGCAGGTCACGACCAGCACGTCCACCCCCTCGGACACGTACTTGGCCATGGTGGCCGCGCCCTTGCTCGACTCGTCGTCGGGGTGGGCGTGAACGGCCATCAGTCGCAGCTGCTCAGTCAAAGCTCGATCCTCAGTCATTGGTCGCTCTGGTCGATCATCGGTCGCTGGGGTCCATCCGGTCGGCGTGGGGCGCGATCGGGTGACGGGGGTGCGGCTTCTATAGTGACTGAACGAGGGGCCGGAAAATTCCTCCCTGCCCGGTCCGGAGGGAACGATCATGACGACGGTTCGCGAGGCTGCGCCCGAGGGGCGGTACGGCCGGACCGAGGACCAGCGTGCGGACCGCAAGCTGAAGATCGTCGGGTCGGTCCTGGGCGTCGCCCTGCTCGGTGTGATCGGGTGGATCGGCTACGACTACGTGGGCAACCAGGGCATCAGCGGCGAGATGATCAAGTTCAAGGTCGTCTCCGACACCCGGGCCGACGTCCACCTGGAGGTCCGCAAGGACCGTGAGGGCCACGGCTACTGCGTGGTGCGCGCGCTCAGCGAGGACGGCTCCGAGGTGGGCCGCAAGGAGGTCCGGTTCGACCGGGCCGAGGACCGGATCGACGAGGTCGTGACCGTGGTGACCCGGTCCCGGGCGACCGCGGTCGAGCCGATGGGCTGCACGGCCGACGACGGCCCGCGCGGCTGATCCGGCACACCGCCCTGACCTGCGACGACACGCGGTGTGACGGCCGGTCCTGGCGTGTGACGGTTTACCTTCTCCCCCTTTTCCTGCGGAATTGTTAGGCTCGTGGTTTCGCCCACCCGCAGAGGCACATGCTTCTGGGTAGGGCGATGCTTTGTATTCCCAACCCTTCCCAGCATTCCCAGCACTTCCCAGTACCGACGAGGAGCACCTGTGACCCAGACCAGCGAGAACGTCACCTGGCTCACGCAGGAGGCGTACAACCAGCTCAAGGCCGAGCTGGAGTACCTGTCTGGTCCCGCGCGCACGGAGATCGCCGTCAAGATCGCGGCGGCCCGTGAGGAGGGTGACCTCCGGGAGAACGGCGGGTACCACGCGGCCAAGGAGGAGCAGGGCAAGATGGAGCTGCGGGTGCGCCAGCTGACCCAGCTCCTGGAGCACGCGAAGGTCGGCGAGGCGCCGGCCGACGACGGCGTGGTCGAGCCCGGCATGGTCGTCACGATCGCCTTCGACGGCGACGAGGACGACACGCTGACCTTCCTGCTCGCCTCCCGTGAGTACGCCAGCACGGAGATCGAGACGTACTCCCCGCAGTCCCCGCTCGGCCTCGGTGTGAACGGCAAGCGGACCGGCGACGACGCGGACTACGAGCTGCCGAACGGCAGGACCGCCTCGGTGAAGATCCTGGCGGCGAAGCCGTACACGGGCTGACCGTCCGGCCCACCACGACGCATACGACGCGGGAGCCCCGGCCTTCTTGATGAAGGCCGGGGCTCCCGCGTCGTCGGTCGGTCCTCGATGGCTCAGGTGGCGGCCGAGCGGTACTTGCGGACCGCGAGGGTGCGGAAGACCACGATGATCAGCACCGACCAGATGATCGAGGCGATGATCGGGTGCTCCATCGGCCAGGCCCCGGTCACGGACTTCGGCACGCCCGGCATCGTGTTGCCGAACAGTTCGCGGGCCCCCGCCACCGTGGCGCTGAACGGATTCCACTCGGCGACGTGCTGGAGGAACGTCGGCATGCCCGTGACCGGGACGAAGGCGTTCGAGATGAACGTCAGCGGGAACAGCCAGATCAGCCCGCCGGAGGTGGCCGCCTCCGGGGTGCGCACGGACAGGCCGATCAGCGCGCCGATCCAGGAGAACGCGTAGCCGAGCAGGAGCAGCAGGAGGAAGCCGCAGATCACCTTGCCGATGTTCTCGTGGGTGCGCCAGCCCACCAGCAGGGCGACCCCCGCCAGGACGACGAGGGTGAGGGTGGTCTGGACGAGGTCGGCGAGGGTCCGTCCGGTGAGGACCGCGCCCCGGGCCATGGGCAGCGACCGGAAGCGGTCGATGAGTCCCTTGTGCATGTCGTCGGCGATGCCCGCGCCGGCGCCCGCGGTGGCGAAGGTGACGGTCTGGGCGAAGATGCCCGCCATCAGGAACTCCTTGTACAGCTGCGGGTCGGTGGAGCCGCCGATGCTGATCGAGCCGCCGAAGACGTAGGTGAACAGCACCACGAACATGATCGGCTGGATCAGTCCGAAGATCACCATCTCGGGGATCCGGGTCATCCGGATCAGGTTCCGCTTCGCGACGACGAGGGAGTCCTTCACGGACTGCGTGACGCCCCCGGAGGGGCGGGGTGCCGGCGTGGGGGCGTCCTTGGCGATCGCGCTCACCGGGCGTCCTCCTTCTTGTCCTCGTTGTCCTCGTTCTGGTTGGCCTCCGCCGCGTGGCCGGTGAGGGAGAGGAAGACGTCGTCGAGCGTGGGCCTGCGCAGGGCGATGTCGTCGATCTCCACGCCCTGGGCGTCCAGGTCGCGGATGATCTCGGCCAGCAGCTTGGCCCCGCCGCTGACCGGCGCGGTCAGCTTGCGGGAGAGCTGGACGACGGTGACCTCGCCCTTGCCGAGGGAAGTCAGGACGGAACGGGCGCGCTCGATCTCGTCGGGGCGGTGCACGACGACCTCGACGCGCTCGCCGCCGGTGCGGGCCTTGAGCTCGTCGGAGGTGCCGCGGGCGATGACCTTGCCGTGGTCGATGACGCAGATGTCGTTCGCGAGGCGGTCGGCCTCCTCCAGGTACTGCGTGGTCAGCAGCAGGGTCGTACCGCCCGCCACCAGGTCCTCGATCACGTCCCAGAGCTGCTGCCGGTTGCGCGGGTCGAGGCCGGTCGTCGGTTCGTCCATGAACATCACGGGCGGCGACACGACGAGTGCCGCCGCGAGGTCGAGGCGTCGGCGCATACCGCCGGAGTACGTCTTGGCGGTGCGGTCGGCGGCGTCGCCGAGGTTGAACCGGTCGAGCAGGACGCCCGCGCGGGCCTTCGCGTCCCGGGCGCTCAGCTGGTAGAGCTGCCCGACCATCTGGAGGTTCTCCCGGCCGGTCAGATACTCGTCGACGGCGGCGAACTGCCCGGAGAGTCCGATCGAGCGGCGTACCTCGTTGGGCTTCTTCAGTACGTCGATCCCGGCCACGGTCGCCGTGCCGCTGTCCGGGCGCAGCAGCGTGGTCAGCACCCGTACGGCGGTGGTCTTGCCCGCGCCGTTGGGCCCGAGCAGTCCGAGGACGGTGCCCTCGGGGACGTCGAGATCGACGCCGCCCAGGGCTCGGACGTCACCGAAGGTCTTCACCAGACCCTCGGCGTGGATCGCACCTGGCATGGAGAGACTCCCCCGTCACTTTTGGATGACTGCACCCGTACACGGCTCACTCGGCGCTTATTCGGCGATCCTAGGATTCTCGGGGCGGCGCCGCGCGCTGAATGGCAAGATCCGGCCAGTCGGCGGGAAGTGGACGGTCAGCCTATGACCCGGTAGCCCTCCGCGCGCAGTGTCTCCTCGACGTCCGCGCAGTGCTGCGGGCCCTTCGTCTCCAGATACAGGTCGACCTCCGCCTCGGTCAGCCCGAGGCGCGGGTCGGTCCGCACATGGCTGATGTCGAGGACGTTGGCGTCGGCCACGGTCAGCGTGGCCAGCAGGGCGGCGAGCGCTCCCGGGCGGTCGGTGAGCCGCAGCCGGAGGCTGAGGTAGCGGCCCGCGGCGGACATCCCGTGCCGCAGGATGCGCTGCATCAGGAGCGGGTCGACGTTGCCGCCGGACAGCACGGCCACCACCGGCCCGCGGAACGCCTTCGGGTCGCTGAGCAGCGCGGCCACCGGGCTGGCCCCGGCGGGCTCGACGACCAGCTTGGCCCGCTCCAGGCAGAGCAGCAGCGCACTGGACAGCTCGTCCTCGGTGACCGTGCGGACCTCGTCGACCAGCTCCTCGACCAGGGCGAACGGTACGTCGCCGGGGCGGCCCACCTTGATGCCGTCGGCCATCGTGGCCGGGGCGTCCAGCGAGACGGGGTACCCGGCGGCGAGGGAGGGCGGGTAGCAGGCGGCGCCCTCGGCCTGGACTCCGACGATCCGGACGTCGGGGCGCAGGGCCTTCACCGCGACGGCGACGCCCGCGGCGAACCCGCCGCCGCCGATGCCGAGGACGATCGTGCGGACCTCCGGGCACTGCTCCAGGATCTCCAGTCCGACGGTGCCCTGGCCCGCGATGATGTCGGGGTGGTCGAAGGGGTGGATGAAGACCGCGCCGGTCTCCTCCGCGTACCGCTGGGCGGCGGCGAGGGTCTCGTCGACGACCTGGCCGTGCAGCCGCACCTCGGCCCCGTACTCGCGGGTCGCGGCGACCTTGGGCAGGGGCGCCCCGACGGGCATGAAGACCGTGGAGCGTACGCCGAGGAGGGACGAGGCGAGCGCGACGCCCTGGGCGTGGTTCCCGGCGCTGGCGGCGACCACCCCGGCCGCCCGCTCCACCGGGGTGAGGCCGGAGATCCGGACGTAGGCGCCGCGCAGTTTGAAGGAGCCGGTGCGCTGGAGGTTCTCGCACTTGAGGTGGACCGGGGCGCCGACCAGCTCGGTCAGATGGCGGCTTCCCTCCAGTGCGGTCACCCGGGCCACCCCGTCCAGCATTTTCTGCGCGCCCCGGACGTCGTCGAGGATCAGGGCGGGGTGGTGGGCGGTCGCGCGGAAGTTCATGCCCGCAAGTCTTGCAGCTCGGACGGGGCGCGGCAGACTTGTCCATGGCGGCCTGCGGTGGTGTCCGCAGGTTTGTGCGGCACTGGTACACGTTGCCCCGGGGCCGCGTACTCTGTCCCCCACTCATCCGACACCGCACGAAGAGAGTCCCCGGCCATGCCCCCACAGGACATGACGACTGCTGCGTCTCCTTCCGGGGGCGCCGCCCCCGAACACCCGGGCCCCGACCGCCTGCTGGACTCGCTCCAGCACCAGGTGGCGGTCTTCGCCCGCCGTGCCGAGCAGACCCGCCTCGGCGGTGTCGGCCAGGTCCGCAACTCGATGGACCGGGCTGCGTACCTGCTGCTCAACCGTCTGGACAAGGAAGGCCCGATGGGCGTCAAGGCGCTGGCGGCCGGGATGGGGATCGACTCGTCGACGGTGACGCGGCAGGTCGCGCCGCTCGTCGACACCGGTCTGGTCAAGCGCACCTCGCACCCGGAGGACGGCCGGGCCGTGGTGCTCCAGCTCTCCCCGCGCGGTCAGGCCCGCCTGGAGGAGGTCCGCGCCTCGCGGCGTGAGCTGATGTCGCAGGTGACGGACGGGTGGACGGAGGAGGAGCGGGACACGTTCTGCGCCCTGCTCACCCGTTTCAACGGCTCGCTGGCCGCCCGGCAGGCCGCGTACCAGCCGCCGCAGCCGGACTGACCCGCTTCTCCCGGTCCCGCCTCCCTCTCCGTGCCGCCCGCCCCGCGCCGCACCCGTGAAGGCCCCTGCCCCGAGCGGCGGCGCCCTGCCGTACGCTTCCTGAAGAGTTTCCCGAAGGATACTTTTTAGAAGTAAAGGGGCGGGACGTGGCAAAGCAGGAAAGCCCGAGAGGTCCGGTGGAGCTGCTCTCCACCGACCGCGAGAAGATCACTTCCGAGTGGATCGACGGGGTCACCAGCTCGCTCCAGGGCCGCATCAGCAAGGCCGAGGTCGACCGGGAGCTCCGGGAACTGTACGAGGCTCTCGTGCAGGGCCTGCGGGCGGGTGGCGAGGAAACCCGCGGGGATGGCTTCTCCGAGGTGCGGGCTCTGCTGACCGAGCTGTCGCGCAACCGGGCCCGGCAGGGGTTCACCCCGAGCGAGACGGCAATCAGCGTATTGGCGCTCAAGCAGGCCCTGGAGCCCGTGCTGCGCAACGACTCCGCCGAAGAGACCACCGCGTACCTCCGGCTGGGGCGCGCCCTGGACGATCTGGCCCTCTACACCGTCGAGGTGTACACCCGTACCCGGGAGGAGATCATCAGCTCGCAGGCCGCGCAGCTCATGGAGCTGTCGACCCCCGTGGTCAAGCTGTGGGAAGGGGTGATCGCCGTACCCCTCGTGGGCACCCTGGACTCGGCGCGCACCCAGGTGGTGATGGAGAAGCTGCTCCAGGCCCTGGTCGACACCGGCTCCGAGCAGGCCATCATCGACATCACCGGAGTCCCCGCGGTCGACACGCAGGTCGCCCAGCACCTGCTCAAGACGGTGGTGGCGGCCCGGCTGATGGGCGCTGAGTGCACGGTCTCGGGGATCCGCCCGCAGATCGCGCAGACCATCGTGGCCCTCGGCATCGAGTTCGGCGACATCGTCACCAAGGCCACCCTTGCCGACGCCCTCCAGCACGCGCTGCGCAAGTCCGGCGTCGACCTCGTCACGCACCAGGACGCACGGCGATGACCGAACGCGTTCCGGTCCTGCGGATCGGTGACATCCTGCTGGTCTCCATCCAGGTCGACCTGGAGGACCAGACGGTTCTGGACCTCCAGGAGGATCTGGCCGAGCAGATCGTCGCCCGGGCGGCCCGAGGGGTCGTCATCGACATCACGGCGGTCGAGATCGTCGACTCCTTCGTCGGCCGCATGCTGGCCACGATCGCCTCCATATCCCGGCTGCTGGACGCCGAGACCGTGGTCGTGGGCATGCGTCCGGCCGTGGCCATCACCCTGGTCGAACTGGGCCTCTCCCTGGGCGGCGTGCGTACGGCACTCGACCTGGAGAAGGGACTCGCGCTGCTGCGCCGGTCTGCGACCGGCGCGGAACTGCCATGACCGTCCCGTGGGCTTCCGAAGCCCCGCCGCAGACACAGCCGATCATCGGGAACGACGACGTCGTCCGCTCCCGCCAGCATGTCCGCGCGTTCGCGCAGCAGTGCAAACTGTCCCTGGTCGACCAGACGAAGTTCATCACGGCCGCCAGCGAGCTCGCCCGCAATACCCTGGTCTACGGCGGGGGCGGGGCGATGCGGGCCGGGCTGGTGGAGCGGCAGGGCCGGCGCGGCGTCGCGGCGGTCTTCGAGGACTCGGGCCCTGGCATCCCCGACATCGAACTGGCCCTCACGGACGGCTGGACCTCCGGTGGCGGGCTGGGCCTCGGCCTCAGCGGGGCCCGGCGGCTCGTCGACGAGTTCTTCCTGGACACCGAGGTGGACCGCGGCACCACCGTCACCATCGTCAAGTGGGCCCGATGACCGGCCCGGCCGTGCTCGACTGCGAGGACGTGGAATGGTTTCGCGACGCCGCCGAGATGCCCTCGGCCGCCCGGGGTGCTGCCGCCACGCTTGCGCGGCGCATCGGGCTCGACGGCTACCGGGCCTCCGAGGTCGCCCTCGCGGTCACTGAGGCCGCGACCAACCTCCAGCGGCACGCGCGCGACGGCGCTCTGCTGCTGCGGGTCCTGCGCACGTCGGACCGGGCGGGGGTCGAGTTCCTCACCGTGGACACCGGCCCCGGCATGGCCGACGTCGAGGCGGCGCTGGCGGACGGAACGTCCTCCGGCGGCACCCTCGGGATCGGGCTGGGAGCGGTGGTCCGGCTCGCAGACGCGTTCGACGTCCATTCCCTGCCGGGCCGGGGCACCGTCCTGGCCGCGCAGTTCTGGGACCGCCCGGCCGGGAGCGGGCCCACCGGCGGGATGGCGTCGGTCTCCTCGGGGCTGACGCGGCCCATCAGCGGGGAGACCAGCTGCGGTGACGCCTGGGCCGTGAGGGTCGACGAAGGCGGGGGGACGGAGGACGCGATCGGACCGCGTTCCGCCTTCGGCCGCTCCGTCCCCGCGTCGGAGCCCGCGGTGCTGGTCATGCTCTGCGACGGGCTGGGCCACGGGCCGCTCGCCGCACGCGCCGCCGGCGCGGCGGTGACGGAGTTCCGGCGGAGTACGGACCGGCACCCTGAAGGTCTGCTGCGCCGCATCCACGTGGCGCTGCGGGGCACGCGGGGTGGCGCGGTCGCCGTGGCCAGGATCGAGCCGGCCCGGGAACGGGTGCTCTACTGCGGCATCGGCAACGTGAACGGGGTCCTGCTGGGCCCGGACTCCCGCAAGGGCCTGCTCTCGGCCCCGGGCATCGTCGGGCAGCAGATGCGCGGCCTGCGGACGTTCGAGCTGCCGCTGCCGCCGGGCGGGGCCCTGGTCATGCACTCCGACGGGCTGACCGACCGCTGGAAGGCCGACGAGTTGCCCGGCCTCCTCCGGCACACCCCGGCCGTGATGGCGGGGCAGCTGCTGCGCGAAGCAGGCGTCCGCCACGACGACGCGGGGATCGTGGTCGTCAAGGGGGCCTGGTGACGGGCGGCGCACCGGACCCGGACGTCCTCGCCTCGTACAGCCTCAGGACGCCGCAGGACGTGTTCGCCCTGCGGCGCACCGGGCAGAGCGCTGCGGAGGCGCTCGGCATGGACCGTCAGGACCAGGTGCGCTTCGCCACCGCACTGAGCGAGCTCGGTCGCGACCGCCTGGGCTGCGAGGAACTGACCGTGACCTTCGCGCTCCCGGTGGACGCGGAGCGGGTGCTCACCGTCGTCTTCGCGTGGGCGGGCGGCACGAAGGCGGGCCCCGACCTGGAACCGGCCTCCCGGCTGCTGAACCGGGTCCGCCACGAAGCCGGCGCCGCCCGGCACCGGATCGTCGCGGAGCATCTCCTTCCGGCGAGCTGGACGGACAGCCCGGATGCCCGGAGCGCCGTCGTCGCGGCTCTCCGGCGCCACGCGACCCCGTCCCTCGCCGACGACCTGCGGGCCCAGACCCGCGACCTGATTTCCGCTCTGGAGGAGACCCGGGCGCAACGAGAGGAGATGCGGCGGCTCAACGAGGAGCTGGAGGAGACCAACCGCGGGGTACTCGCCCTCTACACCGAGCTGTCGCAGGAACTGGAGGAGACGAACAGCGGGGTCGTGGCCCTCCACGCCGAACTGGAGGAGAAGTCCGCTCGGCTGCGCGAGACGAGCGAGGCCAAGACGAGGTTCTGGCGCAACATCAGCCATGAGCTCCGCACCCCGGTGAACGCGGTGGTGGCGCTGACCCGGCTGCTGCTGGCCCCCGGCTCCTCCCCGCTCACCGACGAGCAGCGCCGACAGGTCTCCTTGATCGACGCCTCGGGGCAGTCGCTGCTCGCGCTGGTGGGCGATCTGCTGGACGTGGCCAAGGCCGAGGCGGGCCAGCTGGAGGTCAACGCGGCGCCGACCGATCTGCGGGCGCTGCTGGCGCAGTTGGGCGCGGTGATGCGGAACACCGGCCCGTCCGACGTGACGCTGCTGATGCCGCCGTCCTCGGAGCTGCCCGTGTCGGTGACCGATGAGGCCCTGCTCACACGCATCCTGCGCAACCTGTTGTCCAACGCCCTGAAGTTCACCGAGAGGGGCGAGGTGAGGCTGGACGTCCGGGTGGAACCGCCGCGGATGTTCTTCACGGTCACGGACACCGGGGTGGGCATCCCGGAGGCCGAGCTGTCCCGCGTGTTCGAGGAGTTCTACCAGGTACGCGGCCCCCTCCAGCGGGTCCACCGGGGTACCGGACTCGGTCTCCCCTACGCCCGAACCCTCACCGAGCTCCTCGGCGGAACACTGCGCTTGTCGAGCACCCCCGGAGCGGGCACCCGGGCGGAGGTCGAGCTGCCTTTCACGCCCGCGCCCCCGACGCCCGCACCCTCCCCGGAGAACATCCCGTGACCGAGACCGCGCGGCGCGACGCCGCCCCAGGAACCGTCCTGGTGATAGACGACGACGAGACCAACCGCTACATCCTCACCAGCTGGCTCACCCGCGCCGGGCACACGGTGCTCGGCGCGGCCGACGGGACGGCGGGCCTCCACCTGCTGGCCGAGACGGGCGACGCTCTGCCCGAGGTGGCCGTCATCGACGTACAGCTCCCGGACATGAGCGGCTTCGAGGTGTGCGAGCGGATCAAGGCCGATCCGCGCACCGGATCTCTGCCGGTCGTCCACGTGTCAGCGGTCGCCGTCAACACGGAGGACCACACCGAGGGACTCAGCCGGGGCGCGGACGCCTATCTCGACCAGCCGATCGATCCGAACGAGTTCCTGGCCACCGTGACGGCGGCCCTCCGCTACGCTCGGGCCCGGCGGCGCGCGGAGCACCTGACACTGCGGCTGGCCGCGCTGAACCGGGCCACGCTGGACGTGTACCGGACGGTAGGTTTTCCCGCCTTCAGCGCGGCGGCGACCCGTGGTGCGGCCTCCCTCATGTCCGGCCCCGCCACCTCGATCTTCCTCAGTCCGCAGGGCTTGACCGTGCACAGCCATGCGACTGGTCCGGACGCCGCTCCGGTCACCCTGCCCGCGATGGCCGAGCTGCTCGACGGGCTGGCCTCCCCGGTCCTGGGAGGCGGCACCGGCATCGAGGTCGTGACGATTCCCAGGAGCCGGTGGAAAGCGCTGCTGCCGCTCGACCCGATCGAGGGCGACGTGTCGCTCGTCGTGGCGCGCACCAAACGCAACCGGCCGCCCGTCGCCATCGCCGTCCCGGCCGCCGCGGCCCGCACCACCGACGAGCGCGAGCTCCTCCAGCAGCTGGTGAACGCCAGCGCCTTGGCGCTGGAGGCCCTGCGCACCTTCAACGAGGAGCACTCCCTGGCGCTGGCCCTCCAGCGCACCTTTCTGCCGGACCGGCTCCCGGACACTCCCGGCACGAGTCTTGCCGTGCGCTACCGCCCGGCCTCCGACCACGCCGAGATCGGCGGCGACTTCTACGAGGCGCTCCAGACCCCGGCCGGGTTGCTCCTGGCCATCGGCGACGTGGCCGGACACTCGCTCGTCGCGGCGACCGTCATGGGCGAGATCAGGCACGCACTGCGCGCCTACGCCCTGGAAGGCCACCCGCCCCACCACGTTCTGGAGCGGCTCGACGCCCTCCTCTCCCATACCCGGCCCGGTCTCACCGTGACGCTCTGCCTGGTCTTGGTCGAGCCGGACGGCAGCCGAATCCACATAGCCAACGCCGGCCACATACCGCCGCTGCTCCTCGCCCCTGACGGCGGCGCGGCCTATCTGTCCGAGCACGGTCCGCTGCTGGGCCTGCGGCTTCCCCACCCTCCCGCCCATGTCCGTACCACCGCACCGGGATCCCGACTGCTGCTGATCACCGACGGCCTGGTCGAGGTCCGCAACCAGGACCTCGACCACAGCCTGGGCGCGTTCCTCGACGCGGCGGCGGCCGGCCCGCGCGAGCTCGAACCCCTCTGCGACCACCTCCTGGACACGTTCGGTGAGGGCAAGGAGGACGACATCGCGCTCCTCGCGCTGCATCTGCACGAGGACCGGCACTCGGCATAGCGACGCACCAGCCGATCCCACCGTGCCCACACCCTTGACCGCACCCGGGCCGCGGGGCTCGTATGTGGTGCATGGCAGAGCGGGCGACCCACCGGGACCGGCTCCGCGCCCTGGAGTTCGAGGCCTTCGTGGCGGGCGCGGGCGGACGCCTGCTGCACACCGCGACCCTGCTCACCGGCGAACCGTCCCAGCCGCCGGGCGCGTACGACCGGGCCGAGGCGCTGCTGCGCGCGGCGCTCGCCCGGACGTACGCCGACTGGGACCGGCTGCACGGCGGCGACCCGTACGACCGGGCCCGCCGGGAGCTGGCCCTCCGCTTCGCCCGGGAGGCCCGGCGCCATCAGCGGCCGCGCGGCGGTGTGCTGGACCGGCTGACCCCGATCGAGCGGCTGGTCCTGGTCCTGCGGACGTACGAGGAGGTCGGCGAGGAACAGACGGCGGCGCTGCTCGGGCTGCCGGCCGACCGGATCCGCGCGGTGTGCGCGCGGGCGGTGGCGACGCTGCGGGCGGCCGGGCCCCGACGCGGGGTGGCCGGACGCGGGACCGGGGCGGCCCCGGCCCCCCGGAGGACGCCGTGAGCGCGGACCGGCGGGACCCGCGCGAGGAGCAGGTCCGGCGGATGCTGGACGGCCCGCATCCCGTCCTGCCGCCCGATCTGGCCGCGCAGGCGGTCCGGCACGGCGGACGCCGCCTGCGGCTGCGCCGGGCGGTGCAGCGGACGGCGGGCTGGCTGCTGGCCCTGGTGCTCGTGGCGTTCCTGATCTGGATCGGCGTCGAGCAGCCGTGGGCGACCGAGCCCGCCCAGGTCACTCCGCCGTTGGAGGGCTGGTGAGCCGTTGGGGTCCCGGTGGGAAAGGCCTACGCTGGAGAAACCGGCTGTCGTACGAGCCGAGGAGGTCGTGATGACGAGGAAGACCGCGGACTGCCGCAAGTATCCGAGCGAGACGAACTGCACCCTCACCCTCACCGGTGAGGAGGACGAGGTCGTCCGGGCCGCGAGCGAGCACGCGGCGTCGGTCCACGGACACGAGAACACCCCCGAACTGCGCGAGCAGATCAGGGGCATGCTGGAGGACGCGGACGAGAAGGTGAGCGCCTGAACACCGGAACGACAGGGGCGCCCACCGTCACCGGCGGGCGCCCCTGTGATGACGGGTGCTGGATCAGCCCAGTGCCTGCGTGAGGTCGGCGAGCAGGTCGTCGCCGTTCTCGATGCCGACGGAGATCCGGACCAGGTCGGCCGGGACCTCCAGCAGGGAGCCCGCGACGGAGGCGTGCGTCATCCGGCCCGGGTGCTCGATCAGCGACTCCACGCCGCCGAGGGACTCGCCGAGCGTGAAGAGCTTCGCGCGGTTGCAGACCTCGACCGCCGCCTCCTCACCGGCCGCGACACGGAAGGACACCATGCCGCCGAAGGCCTTCATCTGCTTGGCGGCGACCTCGTGCCCGGGGTGCTCGGGCAGGCCCGGGTAGAGGACCTGGGAGACCTTGGGGTGCCGGGTCAGCAGGTCGGCGACCTTCGTGGCGTTCTCGGTGTGCCGGTCCATGCGGACGGCGAGCGTCTTGATGCCGCGCAGCACGAGCCAGGCGTCGAAGGGACCGGCGACCGCGCCCATGGCGTTCTGGTGGAAGGCCAGTTCCTCGGCGAGCTCCGGGTCGCTGACGACGAGCGCGCCGCCGACGACGTCGGAGTGGCCGCCCATGTACTTGGTCGTGGAGTGCACGATGACGTCCGCGCCGAGCGCCAGCGGCTGCTGGAGGTACGGCGAGGCGAAGGTGTTGTCGACGACGAGGCGCGCCCCGGCCTGGTGCGCGACCTGGGCGACGGCGGCGATGTCGGTGATGCCGAGCAGCGGGTTGGACGGGGTCTCCACCCAGACCGCCTTGGTGCGCGGGGTGATCGCGGCCCGTACGGCGGCCACGTCCGAGGTGTCGGCCACCGAGAACTCCACGCCCCACCGCGCGGCGACCTTCGCGAACAGCCGGAACGTGCCGCCGTAGGCGTCGTTCGGGATGACCACGTGGTCGCCGGGGGTCAGCAGCGTACGCAGGAGGCAGTCCTCGGCGGCGAGACCGGAGGCGAAGGCGAGACCGCGGCGGCCGCCTTCGAGGGCCGCGAGGTTCTCCTCCAGGGCCGTACGGGTCGGGTTGGCGCTGCGGCTGTACTCGTATCCGCCGCGCAGTCCGCCCACGCCGTCCTGCTTGTACGTGGAGACCTGGTAGATCGGCGGAACCACCGCGCCGGTGAGGGGGTCGGCGGTGTTCCCCGCGTGGATGGCGAGGGTTTCGAAGCTGTGCTGGTCGCTCATGAGGCCCGAGCGTAGTTCCTGGCGGAGGCCCTTACCGGCCACTCGCCGCTCCGGTGACAATGGAGCCATGGAGATTCTGTTGTTCCTGCTCGCGATGTGCATGCTCGCGGCGGTCATCGGCCCCTGGCTGATGCGCCGCCGGGGCGGTATCCGCCAGGTCGCCCCCGGTTCGCCGGACGCCGCCGACCCGGACACGTACGGCTTCGCCCGCCAGGAGGAGCTGGACGTCCGGATGCCGGGCCCCGACCAGGACCTCCTGGACGTGCTCGACGTCGTCCAGGGCACCCAGCAGTGGCAGGCGGCCTCCCAACTGCTGGCCGGGACGCCGAAGGAGGGCGAGGTGCGCTGGCAGCGGATCCAGGCCTTCGCGGGCGCGGCCTCGCTGGAGCTGGCGCAGCAGCCGGGCAAGGGCGGCTCGTGGCTGCGGGCCTGGCGCGCGGAGTCGCCGAAGGACGCGGGCGGCGCGGCGGTGCACGCGGAGTTCCTGGTGCAGCAGGCGTGGCGGTCATCGGCCGCGGGCAGCGACGACTTCCGGATCATCCTGGAGGAGGCCCGTACGGTCTGCGGCGAGGCGGCGCTGCTCGCGCCGGGCGACCCCGTGCCGTACATCGTGGAGCTGGCGGTGGCCCGGGGCCTGGGCTACACCCCCGAGCAGTTCGACCAACTGTGGGCGAAGATCATCGACCGGGCCCCGGCGCACATGGGCGCGCACATCGCGGCGCTGCACTTCCACTCCGAGCGGTGGCACGGTTCGCGCAAGGACGCCGAGGCCTTCGCCACGGCCGCCGCCGCCCGCGCCCCGCAGGGTTCGCTGCTGGCGGCGCTGCCGCTGTTCGCGGTGTACGAGCACCTGCCGGAGGTCAACCTGGTGCAGGGCTTCTACCGCAGCCAGGTGGTGACGAAGGCGGTCGAGGGCGCGATGTTCGCGGTGCACGCGGCACGCCAGGACGACCCGATGCTGGCCCATGTCCGCCACCTCCTGGTGCTGTTCCTGGTGCACATGGAGCGCTGGTCGGAGGCGATGCACCAGCTGATCCGGATCGACGGCCACGTGGGCGCCCTGCCGTGGACGGCGGAGCCGGACCCGGCCGCGCAGTACACGGTCTACCGGGCGCTGGCGGTCGCGGGGTACGAGGCGAACGGCGGCAGCCCGGCGACGCTGCCGCACTGATCTCCGTACGGCTTCATGGCCTGGCGGGGGCGGGGCCGGGGCCGTCGCGGCGGGGTCAGGCCTTCCCGGGTACGGCGGGCGCCTCGGGCACGGGGGCCCGGCCCGCCGCCGTGGTCACCAGCGCACCCGCCACGAGCGCCGCGCCCGTCACCGTGACCGCCGTGACGCCGACGCCGTCCGCCACCAGCCCGCCGGCCAGCGCCCCGAGCGCGATGGCCGCGTTGAACACCCCGACGAACAGCGAGGAGGCGGCCTCGCGGGCGTCGGGGGCGGCGAGCAGCACCCAGGTCTGCGTGCTCACCGAGACACCGCCGTAGCCCAGGCCCCAGAGCACCATCAGGACGGCCGCGAGGGCGGGGGAACCGCCCAGCCACGGCAGCGCGGCCACGGTGAGCGCCAGGACCGTGCCGATCACCAGCAGCGTGGTGCGCGGGGAGCGGGCCGCCCCGGCCCCGGCGAGGAAGTTCCCGGCCACGCCGGCGATCCCGTACACCAGGAGCAGGACACCGATCGTGCCCGCGCCGACGCCCGAGACGTCCTCCAGGACCGGCCTGATGTACGTGTACGCCGCGAAGTGCCCGGTGACGAGGAAGCCGACGACGAGGAGTCCCGTACGCAGCCGGGGGTCGCGGGCCAACCACAGCGCACCCCCGAAGGGGACGGTGCGCTCCGCGGGCAGCCGGGGCAGCAGGAGCGCCGCGGCGACCAGCACCACGGCCCCGAGACCGGCGGCCGCCAGGAACGCGGCCCGCCAGCCGGCGAGGTCCCCGAGGTACGTTCCGGCCGGAACGCCGAGCACGGACGCGACGGCGATACCGCTGAAGACGAGGGACGTGGCCGTGCCCGCGGACTTCGCCGGGACCAGGCGGACCGCGAGTCCGGCCGCGACGGCCCAGACGCCGCCCATGCCGACGCCGACCAGGACACGGGCGACGACCATGGTCGCGAAGTCGGGCGCCCAGGCCGCACCGAGGTTCCCGACGACCAGTACGGCGACCAGCACGCACAGAGCCGTACGCCGGTCGGCGCGGCCGAGCAGCGGGACGAGGGCGGGAGCCGAGAGCGCCGCGACGAGGCCCGTGATGGTCAGCGTCAGTCCGGCCACGCCCTCGGGGACGCCTAGCGAGCGGCCCATCGGTGTGAGCAGCCCGACGGGCAGCATCTCGGAGGTGACCACGGTGAACGTGCCGAGCGCGAGGGCGGCCACACCGGGCCAGCCGTCGCGCCGGGGTGCCGGGCGGGCGGCCCGGCCGCCTGAGGATTCCTGAACCTGCGTCATGTCCCCAGCCAATCGGGGCCGGAGACCGGGAACAACGGCCGACTGCTCATCCTTCTATGAGCTGGACTCATCGATCCGGACCAGGGAGGCGGGGAACGGATGAGCAATCCGGAGATCCGGGAGCTGGAGGCCTTCCTGGCGTTGGCCGACGAGCTCCACTTCGGCCGGGCCGGGGAGCGCCTCTATCTCTCGCAGAGCCGGATCAGCCAGCTGCTGCGGGCGCTGGAGAGCAGGATCGGCGGACGGCTGGTCGACCGCACGAGCCGTCGGGTCCGGCTCACCCCGCTCGGCGAGCGGCTGCACGCGGGGGTGCGGCCGGCTTTCGACGCGATCGTGGAGACGATCGAGGAGGTCCGGGAGGCGGCGCGCGGCGTGGGCGGGGTGTTCCGCATCGGCTTCCAGGGGACGGCGAACGACCCGTTCATGCGGGCGGTCACGGCGTTCCGGGGCGGGCATCCCGACTGCGCCGCCGAGATCGTGGAGATACCTCTCTCCGATCCGTTCGGCGCGGTGCACCGGGGCGAGGTGGACGCGGCGGTGGTGCTGATGCCGGTCCGGGACGACGCGCTGGTGCTCGGCCCGGTATTCTCCGCCCGGCCGCTGGCCCTGGCCGTCTCCGACCGGCATCCGTACGCGCGCCGCCCCGGCATCGACGCCGAGGACCTGGCGGGCTGCCCGCTCATCGGCGTCTCCGGGGCGGCCCCGGAGTACTGGCGGCTGGCCCAGGCGCCGGTCGTCACGCCCGGTGGCCGCGCGATCCCGGCGGGGCCGGCGGTGGGAAGCCTGCAGGAGGGTCTCGCCCTGGTGCGGGCGGGCCGGGGCGGGATGCTGCTGTGCGACCCGACGGCCGACTACTACGGCAGCCACGCGGTGACCTTCGTCCCGGTGACCGGCCTCCCGGAGTCCTCCCTCGCGCTGGTGTGGCACCGGAACCACGAGACGGCCCGGACGCGGGGCTTCGCCCGGGCCCTGGCAGACGTCGCCGAGGCCACTGGTTGAGTGGCGGGCCCCGGAATCCCGGCGGCTGCTCCCTTGTTGTACGTACCGAACACCGACCCCCCGGAGGAGCCCCGCATGTTCCTGAACCGCCGCACCCCCGTGCTCCCCACCCCGGAGCAGGCCCTGCGCGGCCGCCCCGTCCCCGAATTCACCGTCCCCTCCCGCCACACGGTCCTCGGCAACCCGCTGGTGGGCCCGTATCCGGAGGGCCTGGAGGTGGCGGACTTCGCGCTGGGCTGTTTCTGGGGCGCGGAGCGGAAGTTCTGGCAGACGGAGGGCGTGTGGACGACGCTGGTCGGCTACCAGGGCGGCTACACGGAGAACCCCACCTACGAGGAGGCCTGCTCGGGCCTGACCGGGCACACGGAGGCGGTACGCGTCGTCTTCGACCCGGCCGTCGTGTCGTACGAAGAGCTGCTGAAGCTGTTCTGGGAGTCGCACAACCCGACCCAGGGCTTCCGCCAGGGCAACGACGTGGGCACCCAGTACCGCTCCGCGGTCTACACCCACTCCCCCGCCCAGGCAGCGGCGGCCGACGCCTCCCGTGAGGCGTACCAGAAGGTCCTGACGGCCTCGGGCCACAAGGAGATCACCACGGAGATCCTCCCGGCCGAGGGCCGCCCGTTCTGGCCGGCGGAGGCGTACCACCAGCAGTACCTGGACAAGAACCCGGGCGGCTACTGCGGCATCGGCGGCACGGGCGTCTCCTGCCCGATCGGCGTGGCCCCGGCCGAGGGCTGAGCCAGGGCCTCGCGTCCCGGCGGCAGCCGACAGCACGCCGCCGCCCGTCGCTCAGGCCGCCAGCAGCACGCCGCCCATCGGACCCGCAGGGCCGGTCGCGCCGACCGGTCCTGTCGTCCGTACCGACCGGTGACTGCCCGCGGTCCCCAGCGCCCGGGACCGGCTCCGGGTGCGGGCCGCCGTAAGGCTCACCAGCCGCTCACCGGCCAGCGCCTGGGCGGCGGCGGCCAGTACCTCCGAGGAGGCCTCCTTGCGGCCGCGCTCCACCTCGGAGAGGTACGCCATGGAGATCCGGGACGCCTCGGACACGTCCTTCAACGTCCTTCCCTGCGCCCGGCGTTCGCGGCGCAGCACCTCCCCGACGAGGTCGCGCCAGAGCGGCTCCCGGGGCGGGGCCTGGGGTGCCGGGTCCGCCGCCGTCGGGAGCGGGCGCAGGGGGATCACGTCGGCCTGGTTCGTCGCTCGGATGGTCACCGTCCCAGATTAGGAGCGCGGCGCCCCCTCGGCACGGGGCGGGCGTTGCGCTGCGGGCGGATCTGCTGTCGGCGAAGTTCCGTGACAGGCGGCTGTGTCCGAGGAGCGGGCGGACAGGGGAGGCGCCGGCCCCTCCCCGGCCCGCATCGCCCCCCGCGTCCGTCAGATCAGCCCCTGGGCCAGCATCGCGTCCGCGACCAGCTCGAAGCCGGCGATGTTCGCGCCGACCACGTAGTTGCCGGGGCTGCCGTAGCGCTCCGCCGTCGTGTAGCAGGAGTCGTGGATGTGCCGCATGATCTCGGCGAGGCGCTCCTCGGTGTGGGCGAAGGTCCACGAGTCGCGCGACGCGTTCTGCTGCATCTCCAGCGCGCTCGTCGCGACCCCGCCCGCGTTGGCCGCCTTGCCCGGGGCGAAGGCGACGCCCGCTTCCTGGAGGATGCGGACCGCCTCCGGCGTGGTGGGCATGTTGGCGCCCTCCGCGACCGCCTTGACCCCGTTGCGTACGAGGTTCAGCGCGTCGGCCTCGTGGAGTTCGTTCTGCGTGGCGCAGGGCAGGGCCACGTCCACGGGGACCGACCACACGCCCGTACCGGGCACGAACCGGGCGTGGGAGCCGCGCCGTTCGGCGTACTCGGAGACCCGGCCCCGGCCGGCCTCCTTGATCTCCTTGAGGAGGGCGAGGTCGATGCCCTTCTCGTCGACGACGTAACCGCCGGAGTCCGAGCAGGTGATGACGGTCGCGCCGAGCTGCTGGGCCTTCTCGACGGCGTAGATGGCCACGTTGCCCGAGCCGGAGACCGCGACGGTCTGGCCCTCCAGGGACTCGCCCCGGCTGCGCAGCATCTCGGCGGTGAACAGGACCGTGCCGTAGCCGGTGGCCTCCGTACGGGCCTGGGCGCCGCCCCAGCCGAGGCCCTTGCCGGTGAGGACGCCGGACTCGTAGCGGTTGGTGATGCGCTTGTACTGGCCGAAGAGGTAGCCGATCTCCCGGCCGCCGACGCCGATGTCGCCGGCGGGCACGTCCGTGTACTCGCCCAGGTGGCGGTGGAGTTCGGTCATGAAGGACTGACAGAACCGCATGATCTCGGCGTCGGACCGGCCCTTGGGGTCGAAGTCCGCGCCGCCCTTGCCGCCGCCGATGGGCATGCCGGTGAGGGCGTTCTTGAAGATCTGCTCGAAGCCGAGGAACTTCACGATGCCGAGGTTGACCGAGGGGTGGAAGCGCAGGCCGCCCTTGTAGGGGCCGAGCGAGCTGGAGAACTCCACCCGGAAGCCGCGGTTGACGTGGATGTCGCCGGAGTCGTCCGACCACGGCACCCGGAAGATCAGCTGGCGCTCCGGCTCGCATATGCGCTCGATGATGCGGGCGTCGACGAACTCGGGGCGCTGCGTCAGCACCGGACCGAGCGTCTCCAGGACTTCTCGGACCGCCTGGTGGAACTCCTGCTCACCCTGGTTGCGGCGGAGGATCTCCGCGTAGAGCGGCTCGATGACACGGGCTGCGGCGTCCTGCGTGCGGGCGGAGTCGGGCGAGTCGGGGATGACCGGCATCTGATCAAGACCTTCCGTGGTCGGCTCGTGCGCGTCGGCGCCCCCGTCCCGGAGGGCGCCACCGGTCCGATTGTCCAACGCTGTCCGATGATCTTCGAGGGCCATCCACATAGTGGCCATGATCAGGCGTTTCCCCCGCTTCCGGACCCGTAACCGCGGCGAGGCCCCGTCGAGTGGACCGTGGGGGTCCGGTGAAACCAGGGGCCGGCGTGCTTGTTACCCGTCAGGAACGGGGACACCCCGCCTGACGATCAGTCATGATGCCCCCATGACCAAGCCACGGGGGCGTCGGAGAGGGCAGCCTCCTGACGAGTTACGGGCGTCGCGCGGGGCGCACCGGGCCGGGAACGGCCCGCCGAGGTCCCGTCCGGCGCCTCCCCCGCCGCCCCCCGTGCAGGCGCCCGCGCGAGCGGCGTATCCGGCCTACGCCCGCCCCTCCTCCCATCCCGCCCCGGGGCCCCGCAGGCAGCCGCGCCTGCCCAAGGGCACGGCGGACATGCGCCGGTACCTGGCGGTCGGGCTCGACGCCTATCTGTGCCTGCTGGCTGTCGGGCTGCTCGTGCGGTCCTGCCTGGCCTC
Organism: Streptomyces rubiginosohelvolus; assembly: GCF_014649875.1. GTDB lineage: Bacteria > Actinomycetota > Actinomycetes > Streptomycetales > Streptomycetaceae > Streptomyces > Streptomyces rubiginosohelvolus. The sequence continues at coordinate 207,126 of NZ_BMTW01000001.1, forward strand.
CGGCGGGACGGGGCGCGCGATCGCCCTGCTGGTCGTCCAGCTGATCGTGTTGTCGTTCGCCAACCAGGTGCTGCTGACCATGGCCGTCCGGGCGAGCGCCGGAAAACTGATCATGGGCGTCCGGGTGATCCGGCTGCCCGACGCGGGCCGGCCGGGCTTCCGCAGGCTGGTGCTGCGCTGGCTGTACGGGCTCTTCTGGCTGCCGCTCCAGCCCTGGCGCCGGCTCCGCGGCCCGGCGGCGGCCGGCGGCGGCCCCGAGCGCCCCGCGGGACGCCCTGTGGAGCCGTACGAGGACCTCGCGGGGGTACGCCAGGTGCGACGCAGCGATCTGCGGTCCTACCGGGCGGCGGTGCGGGGGCGTACGGACTGATCCTGCCCCTCGCCTCGCCCTGCGCGGCCGGGACCGGCCCGGGCGATGAGCAGAGCCACGTCGTCGCGCTCTCCGCTGTGCCGCAGGGTGTGCAGAAGCAGGTCGCAGGTGGCGTCCAGCGAACGGTGGGGGTCGTCGAGAACGTCGAGGAGAGCGTTCAGGCGTGCGTCGATCGGCTGGTCGCGCGTCTCGACGAGGCCGTCGGTGTAGAGGACGAGCTGGTCTCCCCGCTCGAAATCGATGGAGGTGGATTCGAAGGAGACGCCGCAGCCTCCCAAGGGCGCGCCGGTGGGCAGGTCGAGCAGCTCGCGTCTGCCGTCCGGGCGCAGGAGGACGGGCGGCAGGTGCCCGGCAACGGACAGGTCGCATCGCTCGGTGCGGGGATCGAAGACGGCGTAGACGCAGGTCGCGATGGTGTCGAGGCCGTCCGTGATGTGGTCGAGGTGGTGCAGGACCCGGGCCGGGGGCAGATCGAGATCGGCCAGGGTTCTCGTGGCGGTGCGCAGCTGTCCCATGGTGGCGGCGGCTGTCACACCGCTGCCCATGACGTCGCCGACGACGAGGGCGGTCTTGTCGCCGGCCAGGGGAATGACGTCGAACCAGTCCCCGCCGATCTCGATCGTCGCCTGGGCGGGGCGGTAGCGGAAGGCGACCTCCAGCCCCGGCCGCTGTGCGGGCGGGTGGGGCAGCAGGCTGCGCTGGAGGGTGAGGGCGGTTTGGCGCTGTTCCTCCACGGCGTGATGCCGATCGGTGACATCGACGCTGGAGGTGGCGACCCCGAGGACTCTCCCGTCGGAGGATTCGAGCCGGTAGAACGAGATCGACCAGGCGTGGTCATGGTCCGGGTCGGCCGGCGTACGGCCCACGGTGTACTGGTCCACGATCGGTGTCCCGGTGGCCAGGACCTCGCGCATGGCACCTTCGAAGGCCGCGTCGAGGAAGGGCAGCACCTCACGGACGTGCCGGCCGACGTGCTCGGCGGCAGGCACACCGTTCATCCGTTCCTCCGCGGGGTTGACGGAGATGTACCGGAGGTCGGTGTCCAGCATGGCCAGCCCGATCGGTGCCTGGGACACCAGCTGGGCGGACAGGGCCAGGTTTCGCTCCACCCGCCGCAGCGTCGTCCGGTCGGTGGCAAGACCCAGGGCCCAGTATTCGCGCTGGTCGTCCTGCAGCCGCATGTTGCGGAACTCGACCACCCGCGTGCTGCCGTCCTTGCGCCGGACGGGAAAGACGCCCGCCCAGCTCTCGCCGTCGTCCATGACCTGGGAGAACAGCGCCAGCACCGTGTCGAGGTGTTCCTTGTCGATCAGCAGATGGCCCGCGTACTTGCCCAGGGCCTCCTCGGCGCTGTAGCCGAAAAGGATCTCGGCCTGGGGGCTCCAGAGGTCGATCCTGCCTTCGGCGTTCAGGAGGACAGCGGCCACGTTCAGCACATCCAGCAGACCACCGGGGTCCGACGGCGCCACGGCCGAAGAGCCGGGATCGCCCGGGAAACGCTCGGTGGCACCCATGGCCCAGGCTCCTCCCAGCCCCCCGTTCCGGCTGTCGTCCGCCGGTGCGGACCATGTGCCGACACCGGTCTCCCGGCTGCTCCATTGTCCCCCTCGCGACCTGGGTGGGCAGCCCAGGAGCGGGAGCCGCGGGCCGATCCTGGTCTCAGACCCCCTGCGCCGTACGGTCCCGCGCCGCCCGCATCGCCGCCGCCGTGGCCGGCGCGTCGTACTCCGGGCCGACGCCGGGAACGATCACCATGTCACCGGCCAGATGCCGGGTGCGCAGCGGCAGGATCTCCTGGTAGGCCGGGGACGCGTACCAGGCGCGGGCCTCCGCCACCCCGGGAAAGCCCACCATGACCACCGCGCCCGGCCAGGCCCCCTCCACCACCTCCACCTCGGCGCCGTGCACCAGGAAGCGGCCTCCGTAGGGCTCGAAGGTGGCCTGGACCCGCTCGATGTAGTTCAGCACCTCGTCCTCGACGGGGCCGTCGGCGGGGTGCAGGTGAACGATGGCGTACGCGGTCATGATCGGGCCCTCCGGAAGGATGGTCGGGGTGGCTCCCCTGGACACCCTCGATGCTGCCGGGCGGGGCGGAGACCGTCGATTACCTCGGAGGTCATGCGGAGGTCATGCGCGACGGGCCCGGCCGGGCCCGGACACGCCGAAGGCGGCGGTCCCGGGGTTTCCGGGGCCGCCGCCTTCGGGCGGGGACGGGGTGGTGCGGAGAAGGGGGACCGGCGGACCGGGAGGGGAGCCGGTGGGGTGGATCAGGCCTGGGAGCCGGCCGTCCACTCCGCCCAGCTCATGTTCCAGCCGTTGAGGCCGTTGTCCGGGGTGATCGTCTTGTCCGGGGAGTTCTTGACGATGACCACGTCGCCGACCATCGAGTTGTCGTAGAACCAGGCGCCGGGGGCGTTGGGGTCGTTCGCGCCCTTCACGTCGGCGAGGCCCACGCAGCCGTGGCTGGTGTTGGCGTTGCCGAAGATGCCCTTGCCCCAGTAGTTGCCGTGGATGAAGGTCCCCGACGTGGACAGGCGCATGGCGTGCGGCACGTCCTTGATGTCGTACTCGCCCTTGCCGTCGTCATCGGTGAAGCCGACGGTGGCGCCGTTCATCCGGGTCTCCTTGTGCTTCTCGGAGATCACCATCTGACCGTTGTACGTGGGGTTGTCGGGGGAGCCCGCGGAGATCGGGATCGTCTTGATCGTCTTGCCGTCGCGGGTGACCGTCATCTGCTTGGTCTTCGCGTCGACGGTGGAGACCTGGTTGCGGCCGATCTTGAAGGTGACGGTCTTCTGCTGGACGCCGAAGACGCCGTCCGCGCCCTCGACGCCGTCGAGCGCCAGCTTCAGGGTGACGGTGGAGCCGCCCTGCCAGTAGTCCTGCGGGCGGAAGTCCAGGCGCTGGCCGTTGAACCAGTGGCCCACGACCTCCTGGCCGCTGCTGGAGGTCACGGTGATGCCGTCCTGGACGGCCTTCTTGTCCGTGATCGCCTTGTTGAAGTTGATCGAGACGGGCATCCCGACGCCGACCGTGGAGCCGTCCTCGGGGGTGAAGTTCCCGATGAAGCTGTTGTCGGGCGAGACGGTGGTGAAGGAGCTGTTCTCGTGGGCCTCGCGGCCCTTCGAGTCGGCCGCCGTCGCGTCGATCTTGTACGTGGTGGAGCGCTCCAGCTGGTCCGTGGGCTTCCAGCTGGAGCCGTCGGCCGCCAGCGTGCCCTCGACCGGGGCGCCGTCCTGCGTCGTCATGACGACCTTGGTCAGCTTGCCCTTGGTGACGGTGACCTGGGCCGCGTTGTTGATGCTGGCGTTGGTGGCGCCGTTCTTCGGCTTGATCGCTATCTGCGCCTCGGAGGCGTCCGCGGCTGCCGCCTTGTCGACGTCCTGCTGCGAGGACTCCGAGGTGCCGGTGTTCGCCTTGCCACCCTTGTCGCCGTCGTCGGTACAGGCCGAAAGCACCAGCACGCCGCCGAGCAGTGCGGACACGGCCACGAGGCCCTTGCGCCGCTTGCTGTCCGTCATCACACGCTTCTCCATCGTTGCCGATTTCCCCAAAATCCCCGGACGGGACCGCCAGGCGGCATTCCCCGTCAATGTTCCAAGAACACCCGGAAAGGGCGGTCCGTTCCGCATCCTCGACAGATGTGGGGAACACCACTCATCGACGCCGCCCCGGCGGTCATGGTTCCCGTTGCAGGGCCCCGGTTTCCTCCGCCGCACGGCGCGGCCCCGGTCCGCAGCAGAGCGGGGCCGGGGCCGGTGTTCTCACACGTCACACCCGCTGCGCGGGGTCACCGTCCTCGCCGTCGTTCTTCCCATTGTGCGCGACCGTGTCGCCGTACCCCTCCTCGTCGTCCGCGTCCCGCGGCAGGAAGAGACCCTCCTCGCCGTCGTCCGCGTCGTCCCAGCCCTCCGCGTCGGGGTCGTACTCGATGGACTCGCTGCTCCAGGAGGCCTGCGCGAGCTCGACCCCCGGCACCTCGCTGACCAGGTCGAAGGGGTCGACCAGTGAAGCGAGGGCCTCTGCACCGTCTGCCCGGACCGTGGCCTCGGCATGCATCCGCTCCTCGGCGGACTCGCTCCCGCCGACGCCGGCGACGGGCTCCCCGTACTCGGCGGCGATCGATTCGAGGGCGGTACCGGTCAGGGCGTCGAGGTCGGTGACCTCCAGCACCATCTCGACCCGAAGTCGAACAAACCTGGATGTCTCATCTGTGCTCATGGCCGGAGCGTACGGCCCGGCGGGGCCACGACTTTCCACCGACCCGCTGCTTTGCTTAGCATCGGCCCACGGGGCTAACTCATGGTTGTCGCAAGGGGATCGAATCTGTGTCCGTCGCTCGTCGCACACTGCTGACCGCCACCGCCGCAGGCACACTGCTGGCCGCTCTCTGGTTCGTCCCGTCGGCCAACGCGACCGGTGAGAACGCCGAGCAGCAGGGCGGCCCGGCCGCCACATCCGACCGGACCGCCGGGAAGGCCGACGACGCCTCCGGGGCGCGCCTCGCCGACACCGGTCCGGGTCTGGACACCACCCCGTATCTCATCGGCGGTACCGCCCTGTTGGGCATCGGCGCGGGCTTCGTCACGTACTCGGTGCGCCACTCCGGGACGCGCTCGGCCTACTGACCCGGTACGCGCAGGCATACGAGGAGGGTCCCCGCACCCCCCGGCGCGGGGACCCTCCTCCGTACGCGTACGGGACCCGGATCAGGCCAGCGGCCCGGTGACCGGCTCCACGGCCGCTACCAGGCGTCCTTCCCGTACGAACGTGTCGGCGGCGGCCAGGTCCGGCGCGAGGAAGCGGTCCGGGCCCGGGCCCTCGGCTCCGGCGGCCCGCAGCGCGGCCACGGCGGCCTGCGAGGCGGGGGCGGGGACGAGGCCCTCGGCGGCGCGCAGTTCGACGGCGCGGGTCGCCGCGTACAGTTCGACGGCGACGATCCGGGCCAGGTTGTCCACGGCGGTACGGAGCTTGCGCGCGGCGGACCAGCCCATGGAGACGTGGTCCTCCTGCATCGCGGAGGACGGGATGGAGTCGGCGGACGCGGGGACCGCGAGCCGCTTCATCTCGCTGACCAGGGCGGCCTGGGTGTACTGCGCGATCATCAGGCCCGAGTCGACCCCGGCGTCGTCCGCGAGGAACGGCGGCAGGCCGTGCGAGCGGTTCTTGTCGAGCAGCCGGTCGGTGCGGCGTTCGCAGATGGAGCCGAGGTCGGCGGCGACGATCGCGAGGAAGTCCAGGACGTACGCGACGGGCGCCCCGTGGAAGTTGCCGTTGGACTCGACCCGGCCGTCGGGGAGCACCACCGGGTTGTCGACGGAGGAGGCCAGTTCGCGGCCCGCGACGACGGCCGCGTAGTCGAGGGTGTCGCGGCCCGCGCCGTTGACCTGGGGGGCGCAGCGTACGGAGTAGGCGTCCTGGACCCGGGGCGCGTCGTCCTGGTGATGGCCCGTCAGGCCCGAACCGGCCAGCACCCGCAGCATGTTGTCCGCGCTGACGCCCTGACCGGGGTGCGGGCGGATGGCGTGCAGCTCAGGGGCGAGGACCTTGTCCGTGCCGAGCAGCGCCTCCAGGGAGAGGGCGGCGGTGATGTCGGCGGAGGTGTAGAGGTTCTTCAGGTCGGCGAGGGCCATGACCAGCATGCCGAGCATGCCGTCGGTGCCGTTGAGGAGGGCGAGGCCCTCCTTCTCGGCCAGCTCCACCGGGGCGATGCCGTGGGCGGCGAGCAGTTCGCCGGCCGGGCGGACCGTGCCGTCGGGGCCCTCCGCGTCGCCCTCGCCCATCAGGGTGAGCGCGCAGTGCGAGAGGGGCGCGAGGTCGCCGGAGCAGCCGAGCGAGCCGTACTCGTGGACGACGGGCGTGATGCCCGCGTTCAGCAGGTCCGCCATGGTCTGCGCGACCTCGGGGCGTACGCCGGTGTGGCCGGAGGCGACCGTCTTGAGCCGGAGGAACATCAGCGCGCGGACGACCTCGCGCTCGACGCGCGGGCCCATGCCGGCCGCGTGCGAGCGGACGATGTTGCGCTGGAGCTGGGCCCTCAGCTCGTGGCTGATGTGACGGCTGGCGAGGGCGCCGAAGCCGGTGGAGACGCCGTAGACCGGCTCGGGCTTGGCGGCGAGCGCGTCCACGATGAGACGGGCGGCGGCGAGCGCGTCCACGGCGGCGGCGGAGAGCTCGACCCGGGCGCCGTGGCGGGCCACGGCGACGACGTCCTCGGCGGTGGTTCCGGACGTCCCCACCACGACAGTGTGCATATCCATATTCAGCAGCGTACGGACTGAAACCCTCCATGTCACTAGTGCTGCCGTACAGGGCCCCTTACGGCACCGGCGGGCTCACGGCCGGTTGCCGCGCAGCCTGCGCCGGTCGTGCGGGGACTTCGGCGGGGAGTCCGCGAGCCGGATGACCTCGCCGTCCCGCCCGGCCACCACAGGCCCCTTGGAGCGGGCGGCCTTGGCCCGGTACTGGGCGGCGTCCGCGAGCCGGAACAGCCGCCGCGCCGAGCGCACAGGACCGATCGGGTCACCGGTCGACGCGACCCCGCAGGCGACCCCGTCGCCCAGCTCGATCACCGCCGCCCGGTCGCAGAGCTCGGTGGCGACCCCGACCACCGCGTCGGCCGGCGGGCCCGCCGCGAGCAGGCAGAACTCATCGCCGCCGAGCCGGGCGGCCAGCGCTTCCGGCAGCATCGCCCCGCACAGCGAAAGCACCGAGCCGAAACGTTCCAGCAGACGGTCGCCGACGGCGTGGCCGTGGGTGTCGTTCACCGCCTTGAGGCCGTTCAGGTCGCAGACGACGAGGCTCACGACCGTGTCGTCGACCCGGTGCCGCTCGACGGCCTCGTCGAGCTGGATGTCGACCGCGCGGCGGTTGGCGAGGCCGGTCAGCGGGTCGGTGAAGGCCAGCTTGCGGACCTCCTCCAGGCGTTCGGTCTGGGCGATCCCGGAGGCCACGACGGCGGCGAGCACGGTCGCGAAGTCGGCGTCGGCCCGGTCGAAGACGGGCTGCCCGGCCGGCCGCGCCACATACAGCTCGCCCCACGCCCGGCCGTGCAGCACGATCGGCGCGACCACGCAGCAGCCCCGGCCGCGCCGCCGCAGCGCGGCGACCCGCTGGTGGCAGTACGGGCGGGCGCCGCGCGCCGGACCGCCGGCTCCGGCCAGCCCGTCGGCGGTCTCCACCCAGGCGTCGGGTTCGCCGCCGCCGGCCCAGCGCTCGTGCAGGAACTCGGTGATCTCCGGGAACTCATGGACCGGGTAGGCCTCCTCCTCGGGGAACTCCTCCTCCCCCTCGGCCCGTTGCCCCGCGTTCACCAGCACCCGCAGCCTGCCCCGGTCCCGCTCCCACACGGAGAGCGCGGCGAAGCTCCCGCTCAACGCCTCGCAGGCGCCCAGCGCCGCCGCCCGCCACGATTCGCGCGGCGTGTAGGCCGCGGCCATGGTCTGCGCCAGCGAAACCACGGCCCGGAGCCGTTCGTCGTCACCACCCATTTCTACAGCCTATGTAGATTTGTCCCCTTTTGATCAGTTTGGTGCGTAACTAATTTCAACTATTTCCGACCGGTGCGTCACCCTGCGTCACGCACGCGCGTCGTCACTCGCCGGGCCAGTCCGGGCGCCGCTTCTCGTTGAACGCGGCCACGCCCTCCGCCCGGTCGCCGGAGAAGGCCACCGACCGCCAGGCCGCGTCCTCGACCTCCAGGCCCGCCCGGAGATCGAGCCCCTGTCCCAGCCGGAGCGCCTTCTTGGCCGCCCGCAGCCCGACCGGCGAGTTGGCGGCGATCCGGGCGCCCAGCGCGAGGGCCTCCTCGCGGTCCCGGCCCGCCTCGACCAGCTCGTCCACCAGCCCCAGTTCGCGCGCCTCGGCGGCCTCGACGCGGCGGGCGCTGAACACCAGCTCGGCGGCGCGGGCCGCACCCACCCGGCGCGGCAGCAACTGCGTACCGCCGCCGCCCGGGATGACGCCCACGGACACCTCGGGCAGCCCGACCACGGCGGTGGCGTCGGCGACGATCACATCGCAGGCGAGGGCGAGTTCGAAGCCGCCGCCGAGGGCGAAGCCGTGCACGGCGGCGATCACCGGCATCGGCAGCTCCAGGACCCCGGTGTAGGCGGCGCGAGCGGTGGGCCGCTGGCGGACGAGGTCGGCGTCGGAGAAGGAGTTGCGCTCCTTCAGGTCCGCGCCCACGCAGAAGGCCCGCTCATGGCTGGAGGTCAGGACGGTGGCCCGGACGTCCCGGTCGGCGCCGAGCGCGTCGCAGGCGGCGGCGATCGAGCGGGCCATGTCGGTGGAGACGGCGTTCATGGCCTTGGGGCGGTCGAGGACCAGCTCGGCGACATGGTCCTGCCCCTCGTGCCGCCGTACGACGACGAACTCCCCGAACCGCTGCTCGGACGTGACGGTCATGGCTGCACCCCTGTCGGTCGACTGCGCCCGTTAACGAGCGTTACCCGGCAGGAATCCTATGCAGGACCACCGGACCGCCGACAGGGCGAAGCCGTAACGGCTCAGGAGCCGGTCTTACCGCGCCGGGCCAGCAGCCACGGCTCCACCACGCCGAGCCCGCGCACCGGGCGCTGCCACATCGGCTGGAGCCCGAAGCGGTACGTCGGCAGCGGCGGCTCGTCGTCGGGCTCGCGGCCCTCCTTCTCGGCGAGCCGGGCCCGCTCGGCGGCGGCCGCGACGGCCTCGGCGGCCTGCGCCTCGGACTCCGGGGCGTCGCCGTGGCGGACGAGCTCCTTGGCGAACGCCCCGTCGACCAGGACGGCGTCCTTCGGAGCTATCGAGGTGAGCCGGCTGGCGAGGTTCACCGTGGTGCCGAAGACATCGCCCATCCGGGTGGTGACCGTGCCGAAGGCGATGCCGACGCGCAGGGCGGGCATCGTCTCGTCCTGGGACATCGCCTCGATCAGCCGGAGCGCTATCTCGGCGGCCGTGCCCGCGTCGTCGGCGGCGAACAGGACCTCGTCGCCGAGGGTCTTGATGAGCCGGCCGCCGTGCGCGGCGACCAGGTCGGCCGCGGTCGTCTCGAAGGACTCGACCAGCTCGCCGAGCTCCTCCTCCTCCAGGCGCCGGGTCAGCCGGGTGAAGCCGACGAGGTCCGCGAAGCCGACCGCGAGCCGCCGGTCGACCATCTCCTCGTCGTCCGCCGCCTGCACGACCCGGCCGGTGGCGGCGGCCAGCTGGCGCCGCCACACGTAGACGAGGAACTCCTGGAGCTCCGGGAGCAACAGCTCGACCAGCGGATAGGTGACCTCGGTGCGGGTCATGCCGGGCTCGGGCGGCTCGGTCAGGCCCTCCAGGAACGAGTCGATCTGCCATTCGGCCAGCCGGGCGGTGGTCTGCCCGGTGGAGCGGGCGACCTGGATCGCCATCGGCTCGCTGAGCAGCCCCGCCTCGACGAGACCGGCGAGCCGCCGCAGGGCGAGCACGTCGGCCTCGGTGAGCGCCTTGGCCTGGCCGATGTCGGCGAAGCCCATGGCCCGCCAGAACCGGGAGGCCAGATCCATCGAGACCCCGGCGGTCCGGGCCGCCTGGAAGGGCGTGTAGCGCCGGTCGGCGCCCAGGATCAGCGCTTCGAGGCGGATGGCGAGGGGGTCGTCGGTCGGTTCCACCGTGTGGTCGACCTCGTGGTGGGGTGTGGCGTGGACCGAGGAGTCCGCCCCGGGCTCCTCACCCGCGCCGGACGACGTGTCGCCGACGGTCACCAGCCGCCTCCTGCCCGTTCCCTGCGCACTGCCTGCCGATCTGTCGCTGATCGCCCCAACAGTGATCTGTCGCTGGATCGCCTCAACAATACGGCAGGTGTGCTCTGGCTCACGTCCTTGGTCGCCCGTTCTGGGTGCGTCGCGCGTGACAACTGCGGGGGAAGCGCTCTCACGTCCGTACGCCGTCGGGGCGGCGGCCACCTGGGGTCCGTACGCCGTCGGAGGGGGCGGCCACCTCGGGTCCGTACGCCGTCGAGGGCCGAGGGCCGCCTCAGGTCAGGCCGCCCGCCGCGCCGCGCAGGTGGACGATGTCCCCGGCCGACACCGGCTGCTGGAGCCCGTCCTCGGTGGAGAGGACCAGCCGGCCGTCCCCGTCGATCGCGACCGCCTCGCCGACCAGGGACGCACCCCCCGGCAGTTCGGCCCGCACCCTCCGGTCGAGCGTCGCGCAGCCCGCCGCGTAGGCGGCCTGGAGCCCGCTCGCGGCCGCGTCGCCGTCGGCCGCCTTCCATGCGCCGTACCAGTGCTCCACCGAGCGCAGGACGGCCCGCAGCAGGGTCTCCCGGTCGGTGGAGACCGCCCCGGCGAGGGCGAGGGAGCCCGCGGTGGGGGCGGGCAGTTCCTCGGCGCGCAGGGAGACGTTGATGCCGAGGCCGACGACGATGCCGTCGCCGGCGAACTCCCCGAGGATGCCGCCGGTCTTGCGCTCCTCGCCCTCCACCGAGACGAGAAGGTCGTTGGGCCACTTCAGCGACATGTCGACACCGGCCGACTTGGCGAGCCCGGTCGCGGCGGCGACCCCGGCCAGCAGCGGCACCCACCCCCACCGCTCCACCGGGATGTCGCCCGGCTCCAGGTAGACCGAGAAGAAGAGACCGGAGCGGGGCGGTGCGGTCCAGCTCCGCTCCAGCCGCCCGCGCCCCGCGGTCTGCTCCTCGGCGACCAGCACCGTGCCCTCGGCCGCCGCCCCGGCGCGGGCCCGCTCGGCGAGGTCGGTGTTGGTGGACCCGGTGGACTCCACGACCTCCAGCGACGTCCACAGCGCGTCCGGCCGCAGCAGCCCGCGGCGCAGCGCGGTGGCGTTGAGAGGGGGCCGGTCGAGGTCCGACCAGCGGTTGTGTGACGCATCCGGTGGTGTCATGCAACCCAGCCTAGGTGTGGCAAAGGACGCACTGCCTTTCCGGAGGCGCGCCGATACCCTACGAGGCAGTAACCGCAGAGTTACGAACAGAGCGCCAGAGCAGAGCCCGTACACAGCACCAGCGCGGATCCCGGAATCCGCGTGACGAGTCAGTAGCCGCAGAGCCGGACGGACGACCGCCCGTCCCCCCGTGACCACCATCCGGTCGCCGTCCCCGTGACCAGGCAGGGAGCCTCCCCCGATGTCCGAGCCGCAAAGCGACATCCACACCACCGCCGGCAAGCTCGCGGACCTGACGCGCCGCATCGACGAAGCGACGCACGCCGGGTCGGCCCGCGCGGTCGAGAAGCAGCACGCCAAGGGCAAGCTGACGGCCCGTGAGCGGGTCGAGCTGCTCCTGGACGAGGGCTCCTTCGTGGAGCTCGACGAGTTCGCCCGGCACCGTTCCACCAACTTCGGCATCGAGAAGAACCGCCCGTACGGGGACGGGGTCGTCACCGGTTACGGCACGGTCGACGGCCGCCCGGTCTGCGTCTACTCGCAGGACTTCACGATCTTCGGCGGCTCGCTCGGCGAGGTCTACGGCGAGAAGATCGTCAAGGTCATGGACTTCGCGCTGAAGACCGGCTGCCCGGTCATCGGCATCAACGACGGCGGCGGCGCGCGCATCCAGGAAGGCGTCGTGGCCCTCGGTCTCTTCGCCGAGATCTTCCGCCGCAACGTGCACGCCTCCGGCGTGATCCCGCAGATCTCGCTGATCGTCGGCCCCTGCGCGGGCGGTGCGGTCTACTCCCCCGCGATCACCGACTTCACGGTGATGGTCGACCAGACCTCGCACATGTTCATCACCGGGCCCGACGTCATCAAGACGGTCACCGGTGAGGACGTCGGCTTCGAGGAGCTGGGCGGCGCCCGTACGCACAACACCACCTCCGGGGTGGCGCACCACATGGCGGGCGACGAGAAGGACGCCATCGAATACGTCAAGTCCCTGCTGTCGTACCTGCCGTCGAACAACCTCTCCGAGGCCCCGGCCTTCCCGGAGGAGGCGGACCTCGCCACCACGGACGAGGACCGCGAGCTGGACACGCTGATCCCGGACTCGGCGAACCAGCCGTACGACATGCACACCGCGATCGAGCACGTCCTGGACGACGCCGAATTCCTGGAGACCCAGGCCCTGTTCGCGCCGAACATCATCACCGGCTTCGGCCGGGTCGAGGGCCACCCGGTCGGGATCGTCGCCAACCAGCCGATGCAGTTCGCCGGTTGCCTGGACATCAACGCGAGCGAGAAGGCGGCCCGCTTCGTCCGCACCTGCGACGCGTTCAACGTCCCCGTCATCACCTTCGTGGACGTGCCGGGCTTCCTGCCGGGCGTGGACCAGGAGTACGGCGGCATCATCCGGCGCGGCGCGAAGCTGATCTACGCCTACGCGGAGGCGACGGTCCCGCTGATCACCGTCATCACCCGCAAGGCCTTCGGCGGCGCGTACGACGTGATGGGCTCCAAGCACCTGGGGGCCGACCTCAACCTCGCCTGGCCGACCGCGCAGGTCGCCGTCATGGGCGCGCAGGGCGCGGTGAACATCCTGCACCGCCGGACCATCGCCGCCGCCGAGGACCCGGACGCGACCCGCGCCGAGCTGATGGCGGACTACGAGGACGCGCTGCTCAACCCGTACGTGGCGGCCGAGCGCGGTTACGTCGACGCGGTGATCATGCCGTCCGACACCCGGGCCCACGTCGTCAAGGGCCTGCGTCAACTCCGTACGAAGCGGGAATCCCTTCCCCCGAAGAAGCACGGCAACATCCCGCTGTAGCCGTCGGCCCACCCGCTCACCCGTTCACAGAGAGGTCTGCCCATGATCAAGGTCGTACGGGGCAACCCCACCCCGGAGGAGCTGGCCGCCGCCGTGGCGGTGGTCCAGGCGCGTGCCGCCGCCGCGTCCGCCGTGTCGTCCGGCGCCCCGCTGCCGCCCGAGCAGTGGTCCGACCCCGGCCGTATCGCCCGCACCGGCCGCCCGCAGCCGGGGCCCCGGGCCTGGGCCCGGACGTACTGGCCGGCCTGAGCCGGAACCGGGCGTCGCCGCCTCTTGAGTACCCGTACTCAGGCGCGGCGGCGCCCGGGGCAGCAGGATCGGAACCATGCTGTGGTCCGATCCCGAGAACAAGCCGCCGAAGGAACTGCGCGACGCCCAGGCGATGATGCGCAGAGCCGGCGTGCTGCTGGCGCTGGCGATGCTGGTGGCGATGTTCGTGCTCGGCATCCGCTGATCCGGCGCCCTGGGATCCCCGCCCCCGGCATCCGCTGCCGTGGGGCCCGGTGGCCCTTCTACGATGGCGTGCATGACTGATCAGCGCCGTCTTGTGCTCGCCTCCGCCTCTCCCGCCCGTCTCGGTCTGCTGCGCCAGGCCGGTTTCGCCCCCGAGGTGATCGTCAGCGGGGTGGACGAGGACGCGCTGAGCGCCCCGACCCCCGCCGAGCTGGCGCTCGTCCTGGCCCGGGCCAAGGCGGCGGCGGTCGCGGAGCGTCCCGAGGCTGCGGGTGCCCTGGTCATCGGCTGCGACTCGGTGCTGGAGCTGGACGGCGAGGCGCTCGGCAAGCCCGCCGACGCCGAGGAGGCCACCGCCCGCTGGAAGGCGATGCGCGGCCGGGCGGGCGTCCTGCAGACCGGGCACAGCGTGATCGACACCGCCTCCGGCCGTACGGCGTCGGCGACGGCGTCCACGGTCGTACGGTTCGGCGAGCCGAGCGACGCCGAGGTCGCCGCCTACGTGGCGACGGGCGAGCCGCTGCACGTGGCGGGGGCGTTCACGCTGGACGGCAGGTCGGCCCCGTTCGTCGACTCGATCGAGGGCGACCACGGCAATGTCATCGGCCTCTCGCTGCCGCTGCTGCGCCGGCTGCTGGGCGAGCTGGACGTGTCGGTCACGGAGCTGTGGGCGTGAGCTCGGGGCGCTGGGCCTGAGGCCGGGTCTCGGGCCCGTACGACAGCAGGGTGAGCACCAGCAGGGCCAGCACGACCATCATGAACGCGAAGGCGGCCCAGCCCACCAGGCCCACGGTGACCGCGCCGAGGACGCCGTGCACGACCGCGCAGCCGATCAGGACGATCCGTCCGACGCGGCCGGGGGCGCGGTCGCGTATCCCGGTGATCAGGGCTGTCAGCCCGCACAGGACGAGCAGCAGCCCGGAAACGCCGCCCATCACCCAGGTCCCGGCGGACATGGCGTCCGGGTCCAGGCCGGCGAGCGACATGTTCTGGTTTTCGGCGACCGTGGCCAGGACGGCGTTGATGAGCACGATGCCCACCGCCTCCCCGAACAGCACGAGCGCGGTCACGATCGCCACCGGTCTGCGCATCAGCGTCCCACCCCTGTTACCTCTGGTACGTGCGTAGCGCGGACGCTACTCGCGGGTATTCCTCCGGACAAGGGGTCGGACGGGCCCGGGCGCCGGGCAAAGAATCCACCGACCGTTCGTAGGGAGTCCACAAAGAAACGCCGTACGGACTTGACTGCCATGACAGAGACCTGGACCACACCGGCTGGTTACTGTGCGGTTGAGGATCCCGGCGTACCGTGGTGCCACAAGGGATTTCACTACTGGGGCAAGCCTCGGATCACACTCCGTGTGGGCAAGCTCACCATTGGGGACAGGTCGTACGGCCGTGTCGGTAGTCCCTAAACTCAGCTTGTTTCGAGGAGGGAGTCATCGTGCGCAAGGTGCTCATCGCCAACCGTGGCGAAATCGCTGTCCGCGTTGCTCGGGCGTGCCGGGACGCGGGGATCGCGAGTGTCGCGGTCTACGCCGAGCCGGACCGGGACGCGTTGCATGTCCGGGCCGCTGACGAGGCGTTCGCCCTGGGCGGTGACACCCCGGCCGCCAGCTATCTGGACATGGCCAAGGTGCTGCAGGCCGCCACGGACTCCGGGGCGGACGCGATCCACCCGGGGTACGGATTCCTGTCGGAGAACGCGGAGTTCGCCCAGGCCGTCCTGGACGCCGGGCTGACCTGGATCGGCCCGCCGCCGGCCGCCATCCGCGACCTCGGCGACAAGGTCGCCGCCCGGCACATCGCGCAGCGCGCGGGCGCCCCGCTCGTGGCGGGCACCCCGGACCCGGTCTCCGGCTCCGACGAGGTCGTCGCGTTCGCCGAGCAGAACGGCCTCCCGATCGCGATCAAGGCTGCCTTCGGCGGTGGCGGGCGCGGCCTGAAGGTGGCCCGCACGCTGGAGGAGATCCCGGAGCTGTACGACTCCGCGGTCCGCGAGGCCGTCGCGGCGTTCGGCCGGGGCGAATGCTTCGTCGAGCGCTACCTCGACAAGCCGCGCCACGTGGAGACCCAGTGCCTGGCCGACCAGCACGGCAACGTGGTCGTCGTCTCCACCCGTGACTGCTCGCTGCAGCGCCGCCACCAGAAGCTGGTGGAGGAGGCCCCGGCCCCGTTCCTGACCCAGGCGCAGAACGACGAGCTGTACGCGGCGTCCAAGGCGATCCTGAAGGAAGCCGGCTACGTCGGCGCGGGCACGGTCGAGTTCCTCGTCGGCGTCGACGGCACGATCTCCTTCCTGGAGGTCAACACCCGCCTCCAGGTCGAGCACCCGGTCACCGAAGAGGTCACCGGCATCGACCTCGTACGCGAGATGTTCCGCATCGCCGACGGCGAGGAGCTCGGCTACGGCGACCCGGCGGTGCGCGGCCACTCCTTCGAGTTCCGGATCAACGGCGAGGACCCGGGCCGCAACTTCCTCCCCGCCCCCGGCACGGTGACGCTGTTCGCCCCGCCGACCGGCCCCGGTGTCCGCCTGGACGCGGGCGTCGAGTCCGGCTCGGTCATCGGCCCGGCGTGGGACTCGCTCCTGGCCAAGCTGGTCATCACCGGCGCCACCCGCGAGCAGGCGCTCCAGCGGGCCGCCCGCGCGCTGGCGGAGTTCCAGGTCGAGGGCATGGCCACGGCGATCCCGTTCCACCGGGCCGTCGTCACCGACCCCGCCTTCACCGCGGACCCCTTCACCGTGCACACCCGGTGGATCGAGACCGAGTTCGTCAACGAGATCAAGCCCTTCGCCGCGCCCGCCGACGCGGACGCGGAGGACGAGGCCGGTCGCGAGACCGTCGTCGTCGAGGTCGGCGGCAAGCGCCTGGAGGTCTCGCTGCCGTCCTCGCTGGGCATGAGCCTGGCGCGTACGGGCCTCGCGGCCGGCGCCAAGCCGAAGCGCCGCGCGGCCAAGAAGGCCGGCTCCGCCGCCTCCGGCGACTCCCTCGCCTCGCCCATGCAGGGCACCATCGTCAAGATCGCGGTGGAGGAGGGCCAGGAGGTCAAGGAGGGCGACCTCGTCGTCGTCCTGGAGGCCATGAAGATGGAGCAGCCGCTGAACGCGCACCGCTCCGGCACCATCAAGGGCCTCACCGCCGAGGTCGGTGCCTCCATCTCCTCCGGCGCCCTGATCTGCGAGATCAAGGACTGACCGCCCGCACGCTCCGAAGGGGCCCGGTCCACGTCGTGAAGACGGGGACCGGGCCCCTTCGTCGCAGTGGCATCCTGGAACCCACGAAGGTCCCGAGGACCGAGGGAGGGGCGAAAGCCATGGCAGGGGCGATCCCGATGGACGCGAGCACGGCACAGCCGCAGGCCCGGCCGATGCGCGCGGACGCGCGCCGGAACCACGACCGGCTGGTGGGCGAGGCGCGCAGGTCCTTCGCCGAGCACGGTACGGACGCCTCGCTGGAGGACATCGCCCGGCGGGCGGGCGTGGGCATCGGCACCCTCTACCGGCACTTCCCGAACCGGGACGCCCTGATGAACGCGGTCTTCCAGGACGCCCTGTGCTCACTCCTGGACCGCTCCCGGGAACTGGCGGCGGCGGAGGCCCCGTGCCGGGCGCTGGTGGACTGGCTGGGCGCGATCATCACTCATGCGGGTGAGTACCGCGGCCTGGCCCACTCCCTGATGTCCGCCTCGCGCGACGAGACGTCGGCCCTGGTGCAGTGCCATCTGCCGCTCCGGGAAGCGGGCGCGGGGCTGCTGCGGCGGGCCCAGGAGAGCGGGTCCGTACGGGACGACGTCTCCATCGACGACCTGCTCCAGCTGACGAACGCGATCGCGCTGGCGGCCGAACAGTCGCCGGACGATCCGGAGTTGGCGGACCGGCTGCTGCGACTGACGCTGCGCGGGCTGAAGTAACCGTGCCTTCCGGGGCTCCGCCCCGGACCCCGCTCCTCAATCGCCGGAGGGGCTGAAATGCGAACGCCGGAGCGGGGGTTCGGGGGCAGCGCCCCCGAACCGCCCCTACCGCCGCCGCAGATCCGCCACGCGCGCTCCCCGCTCAGCCGGCACGTCCGCCAGGGCGGAGGCGCTGCGCAATTGCGGCCCGAGGCCGCCGTTCTGCGTGCGCCGCTGGCCGGGCAGGGGCATGTCCCTCCGGGGCCGGCTCCCCGGAGGGGGAGCGTCCCCGCCCGGCGCGTCCGCGTCCGGACCGGTCACCGTGACCTCCACGCCCTGGTCGGCCAGGGACTGGAGCTCGGCGGCGGCCCGCTCGTCGTGGAGCGGGGGCTCGTCGGTCACCAGGCGGGTGATCAGTTCGGTGGGCACCGTCTGGAACATGGTGTCCGAGCCGAGCTTGGTGTGGTCCGCCAGGACGACCACCTCCGCGGCGGCGTGCACGAGAGCGCGGTCGACGCTGGCCGAGAGCATGTTGGAGGTGGACAGGCCACGCTCCGCCGTGAGGCCGCTCCCGGAGAGGAAGGCCCGGGAGACCCGCAGCCCCTGGAGGGACTGCTCGGCCCCGCTGCCCACCAGCGCGTAGTTGCTCCCGCGCAGGGTGCCGCCGGTCATGACGACTTCGACCCGGTTGGCATGGGCCAACGCCTGCGCCACCAGCAGGGAGTTGGTGACGACGGTCAGACCGGGGACCCGCGCGAGCCGGCGGGCCAGCTCCTGCGTGGTCGTTCCGGCGCCGACCACGATGGCCTCGCCCTCGCCGACGAGGCCGGCGGCCAGGTCGGCGATCGCGGTCTTCTCCGCGGTGGAGAGATGGGATTTCTGCGGAAAGCCGGACTCCCGCGTAAAACCGCCCGGCAAGACCGCACCGCCGTGCCGGCGGTCGAGGAGTCCTTCTGCCTCCAGTGCCCGCACGTCCCGCCGTACGGTCACTTCGGAGGTCTGGACGACGCGGGCGAGCTCACGGAGCGATACCGCCCCGTTGGCGCGCACCATTTCGAGGATCAATTGACGACGTTCTGCAGCGAACACGAAACTGACAGTAACCTGGCCGCCGGTGAGTTTTCAGCAGTTTGCGCCGAATAACAGAAGTTGTACTTCAAAGGGGCCTCCAAGTGGTATAGGAGGCCCCTTCGTTGTTCGGGGTTGATCGCGAAGCGGTCACGGCACCGCCCGACCTGCAGGCGTCTGGCGGGATTTGCCCGGCTTTCCGGGCCCTCAGCCCTCGCCGGTGAGCTTGCGGGTGTGCAACTGCCGGGCCACTTCGGCGATCGATCCGGACAGGGACGGGTACACGGTGAAAGCGTTTGCGATCTGCTCCACCGTCAGGTTGTTGTCGACCGCGATCGAGATCGGGTGGATCAGCTCGCTGGCACGCGGCGCGACCACGCAGCCACCGACCACGATGCCCGTACCGGGACGGCAGAAGATCTTGACGAAGCCGTCGCGGATGCCCTGCATCTTCGCGCGCGGGTTGCGCAGCAGCGGCAGCTTGACGACCCGGGCCTCGATCTTGCCCGCGTCGACGTCGGCCTGGCTGTAGCCGACGGTGGCGATCTCCGGGTCGGTGAAGACGTTGGCGGAGACGGCCTTGAGGTTCAGCGGGGCGACCGCGTCACCGAGGAAGTGGTACATCGCGATCCGGCCCTGCATCGCGGCGACCGAGGCCAGCGCGAAGATGCCGGTGACGTCACCGGCCGCGTAGACGCCGGGGGCACTCGTACGCGAGACCCGGTCGGTGAGGATGTGCCCGGACTCCTTGAGCCGTACGCCGGCCTCCTCCAGGCCCATGTTCGCGGTGTTCGGGATCGCGCCGACCGCCATCAGGCAGTGCGATCCGGTGATGACCCGGCCGTCGGCGAGCGTCACCTCGACCCGGTCGCCGACCCGCTTGGCGGACTGGGCGCGGGAGCGGGCCATGACGTTCATCCCGCGGCGGCGGAAGACGTCCTCCAGGACGGCGGCGGCGTCCGGGTCCTCGCCCGGCAGCACCCGGTCACGGGAGGAGACGAGGGTGACGCGGGAGCCGAGCGCCTGGTACGCCCCGGCGAACTCGGCGCCGGTGACACCGGATCCGACGACGATGAGCTCCTCGGGCAGCTCGTCGAGGTCGTAGACCTGGGTCCAGTTCAGGATGCGTTCGCCGTCGGGCTGCGCGTCCGGGATCTCCCGGGGGTGACCGCCGGTCGCGATCAGCACCGCGTCGGCGGTCAGCCGCTCCTCGGTGCCGTCGGCGGCGGTGACGACGACCTGCCGGGAGCCGTCGGCGGCCTGGAGCCCGTCGAGCCGGCCCCGGCCGCGCATCACGCGGGCGCCGGCCCGGGTCACGGAGGCGGTGATGTCGTGGGACTGCGCGAGCGCGAGGCGCTTGACCCGGCGGTTGACCTTGCCGAGGTCCACGCCGACGACCCGGGCGGCCTGCTCGTGGTGCGGGGTGTCGTCGGCGACGATGATGCCCAGTTCCTCGTACGAGGAGTCGAAGGTGGTCATCACCTCGGCCGTCGCGATCAGGGTCTTCGAGGGCACGCAGTCGGTGAGGACCGAGGCCCCGCCGAGACCGTCGCAGTCGACGACGGTCACCTCCGCGCCGAGCTGGGCGCCCACCAGGGCCGCCTCGTAGCCGCCGGGGCCGCCGCCGATGATCACGATCCGGGTCACGAAAAGTCCGCCTCGCGTTGTGTAACCCGCGGCCGCCTGCCGCCCCGGCCGGGGGTCCGGGGGATCGCCCCGGGGGAATGCAGTACGTACTCCATTGTCCCGCACGCGCCAAGGTGCTTCGCCCCGGGGCCCTCCATACGGGAACGAGCCCCCGGGACGGGGCGCCACGCCCACCCCTGGCTCCCCCCACCGCTCCACCCCTCACGCCCCGCCCCCGCTCCCCCGACCGGGGCCTTCGTCACAGGAACCGCCGCTCCCGCCGCCACCTCCCGTACCCTCGGACCCATGTCGCTCTACGCCGCGTACGCCGGCAACCTCGACGCGCGGCTGATGACCCGCCGCGCCCCGCATTCCCCGATGCGCAGCACCGGCTGGCTCAACGGCTGGCGGCTGACCTTCGGCGGGGAGCAGATGGGCTGGGAGGGGGCGCTGGCCACCGTGGTGGAGGCGCCACGCTCCCAGGTCTTCGTCGCGCTGTACGACCTGGCGCCCATGGACGAGGACTCCATGGACCGCTGGGAGGGTGTCGGCCTCGACATCTACCGCCGGATGCGCATCCGGGTGCACACCCTGGACGGCGAGGAGCCGGCCTGGATCTATGTGCTCAACGGGTACGAGGGCGGGCTGCCCTCGGCGCGCTATCTGGGCGAGATCGCCGACGCGGCCGAGTCCGCGGGCGCCCCGCACGACTATGTGATGGAACTGCGCAAGCGCCCCTGCTGACCAGGGCGGACGACGCCCCGCCCGGCCCCTCTTCGTACAAAAGCACGAACGCCTCGTGCGCGTCTTTGCGCCAGTGCATCTACGCGCGTAGGGATTCAGCGGTTACGCTCGTCGGCGTGAACGCATCTGTTATTCCGGACAACATCCAGGGCGACCCGCAGGCAGCCGCCGCCGGGGCCGCCGCCCGCCTGCGCGAGCTGACCGGCGCCGAGACCCATGACGTCGCCCTGGTCATGGGCTCCGGCTGGGCGCCCGCGGGCGAAGCACTCGGCGTCCCGGAGGCCGAGTTCCCCGTGACCGAGCTGCCCGGCTTCCCGGCGCCCGCCGTCGAGGGCCACGGCGGCACGGTCCGCTCGTACAAGATCGGCGAGAAGCGTGCCCTGGTCTTCCTCGGCCGCACGCACTTCTACGAGGGCCGGGGCGTCGCCGCCGTCGCCCACGGGGTCCGTACGGCAGTGGCCGCGGGCTGCAAGACCGTCGTCCTGACGAACGGCTGCGGCGGTCTGCGCGAGGGCATGCGCCCGGGCCAGCCGGTCCTGATCAGCGACCACATCAACCTGACGGCCGCCTCCCCGATCATCGGCGCCAACTTCGTCGACCTGACCGACCTGTACTCCCCGCGGCTGCGCGCGCTGTGCAAGGAGATCGACGACACCCTCGAAGAGGGCGTGTACGTCCAGTTCCCCGGCCCGCACTACGAGACCCCGGCCGAGATCAACATGGTCCGGGTCATGGGCGGCGACCTGGTCGGCATGTCCACGGTCCTGGAGGCCATCGCGGCCCGCGAGGCGGGCGCCGAGGTGCTCGGCCTCTCCCTGGTGACCAACCTGGCGGCGGGCCTGTCCGGAGAACCCCTCAACCACGAGGAGGTCCTCCAGGCCGGCCGCGACTCGGCGACCCGGATGGGCGCGCTGCTGGCCAGGGTGCTGGAGCGCATCTAGGGCCGAGCCCGGCTTTCCGGGCCGCCTTTGCCGCCTCTCCGGCGTTTGAGGAGCGGGCCGTTCCAGTCGGCCTGGCACCTCCCGCACCTCCCGCCCTCCCGCGGGAGGACCCGGCCGCTTCCGCCCCTCCCCGCACGGGAGGACCGGGCCCATATCCAGCCCCTCCGGCGTTCGAGGAGCGGGGTCCGGGGCGGAGCCCCGGCGTCCACCCACCCGCACCGCCCCACCACCACCCCGCACACCCCCGAAAGGCGGCCCCCGTGCAGCACGACCTCATCGC
This sequence comes from Streptomyces rubiginosohelvolus, assembly GCF_014649875.1. Lineage (GTDB taxonomy): Bacteria > Actinomycetota > Actinomycetes > Streptomycetales > Streptomycetaceae > Streptomyces > Streptomyces rubiginosohelvolus. The sequence goes on from NZ_BMTW01000001.1 coordinate 229,172, forward strand.
GCAGGCCAGGACCTGGCTGGCCGAGGACCCCGACCCCGAGACCCGCGACGAGCTCGCCGCCCTCATCGATGCGGGCGACACCGACGAGCTCGCCGCCCGTTTCGCCGGCACGCTCCAGTTCGGCACCGCCGGACTGCGCGGCGAGCTCGGGGCCGGCCCGATGCGGATGAACCGGTCCGTGGTGATCCGGGCGGCGGCGGGCCTCGCCGCCTACCTGAAGGCCCAGGGGCAGGAGGGCGGGCTCGTCGTCATCGGCTACGACGCCCGCTACAAGTCGGCGGACTTCGCGCGCGACACCGCCGCCGTGATGACCGGCGCCGGACTCCGCGCCGCCGTGCTGCCCCGCCCGCTCCCCACCCCCGTACTGGCGTACGCCATAAGGCACCTGGGCGCCGTCGCCGGCGTCGAGGTCACCGCCAGCCACAACCCGCCCCGCGACAACGGCTACAAGGTCTACCTCGGCGACGGCTCGCAGATCGTGCCTCCCGCCGACGGCGAGATCGCGGCCGCCATCGCCGCGGTCGGCCCGCTGGCGGGCGTCGTACGCCCCGAGGACGGCTGGGAGACCCTCGGCGACGAGGTCCTGGACGCCTACCTCGCCCGTACGGACGCGGTCCTGGGCGCCGACAGCCCCCGTACCGCGCGCACGGTCTACACAGCGATGCACGGCGTCGGCACCTCCGTGCTGACGGCGGCGTTCGCCCGCGCCGGGTTCCCGGAGCCGGTCCTCGTCACCGAGCAGGCCGAGCCCGACCCCGCGTTCCCCACCGTCGCCTTCCCCAACCCGGAAGAGCCCGGCGCGATGGATCTCGCGTTCGCCACCGCACGCCGGGCGGCCCCGGACCTGATCATCGCCAACGACCCGGACGCGGACCGTTGCGCCGTCGCCGTGCCCGACACCTCCGTCGAGGGCGGCTGGCGGATGCTGCGCGGCGACGAGGTGGGCGCGCTGCTCGCCGCACACCTGGTGGAGCGGGGCGCCACCGGCGTCTTCGCCGAGTCGATCGTGTCGTCGTCGCTGCTCGGCCGGATCGCCGAGAAGGCGGGCCTCGGGTACGAGGAGACGCTGACGGGCTTCAAGTGGATCGCCCGGGTGGACGGCCTGCGGTACGGCTACGAGGAGGCGCTCGGCTACTGCGTCGACCCCGAGGGCGTCCGCGACAAGGACGGCATCACCGCCGCCCTGCTCGTCGCCGAGCTCGCCTCCGTACTCAAGGAGCAGGGCCGTACGCTGCTGGACCTGCTGGACGACCTGGCGCTCGCGCACGGCCTGCACGCCACCGACCAGCTCTCGGTGCGGGTGGAGGACCTGTCGGTCATCGCGGACGCCATGGCCCGGCTCCGCGAGCAGCCCCCGACCGCCCTGGCCGGCCTCGCGGTCACCTCGGCCGAGGACCTGTCGCGAGGCACGGACCGGCTGCCGCCCACCGACGGGCTGCGCTACCAGCTGGAGGGGGCCCGGGTGATCGTCCGCCCGAGCGGCACCGAACCGAAGCTGAAGTGCTACCTGGAGGTCGTCGTCCCGGTGGCGGACGCGGCCGGGCTGCCCGCCGCGCGGGCCCGGGGAGCCGAACTGCTCGCCGGGATCAAGCGGGACCTGGCGACGGCGGCAGGCATCTGACGGACCACTTCCCCACACGCCGAAGGGCCGGCACCCACCCGGGTACCGGCCCTTCGGCGTTCCATCGCGTCGGCCTCAGCCCACCGCCACCAGCACCACCAGCACGACGGCCCCCGCGACGGCCGGGGCGATCACCTCGTACGCCCAGCGCACCGAGCCCCGGTCCGCGCCCTCCGGGGTCGTGTCACCGGCCCGCTCGGCGATGTCCCGCAGATCGCGGACGGTCTGGTCGGCCGAGCCCGTGCGCCCGGCGGAGTCGCGGACGTCGGCGCTGACCGACGTACGGCCGTAGGGGTCGTCGTGCGCCGCCCGGGCCGCGCTGCGCGCCGCGCGCTTGCGGGCGCGCAGGGAGACGGGGATCGCCCACAGCTGGTACTTCGTGCCGTCCTGGGCGAGCAGCTCGGAGGAGTACGAGGCCCGCACGTCGGCGACTTCGGTCCAGGGCAGCAGGATCGTCCGGAACGGGTTGCGGACCCGGATGCGCTCGTCGTTCGCGAAGACGGCGGGCCGCAGGGTGAACGCCACGACCAGCGGCACCACGAGGAGCAGCGCGGCCAGCGCGAGCCACGGCGTCCGCCCCTCGCCCCGGATCATGGCGTCCCCGGCCATCCAGGCGATCAGCAGGAGCAGCAGCGACCCGCAGACCAGCGCGGCCACGGAACGGTAGGTCCGGTCGGCGTGGGGCGGCTCTGCGGGAGGTGTGGGGCTCGTCATGGGGCCGATTCTGCCCGATGGGCGTCCGGCCCGGCGGAGCGCCCGCCCGCGCTCGCGCCCCCGGGCAGGAACGCACGGATCGCCCGGCCCCCTGTACAGGTCGCTACGCGCGTAGATATGCTCACCTGGTGACCATGCCCACCACTGCTCCCGCATTTGCCGACGCGACGGCGTCCGACAGTGCACTGCGCCGCTTCCTCTTCGGGTTGCCCGGCGTCGACGCCGTCGGCCTCGAAGCGCGCGCCGCCTCCCTCGGAACCCGTTCGATCAAGACGACGGCCAAGGCGTACGCCATCGATCTCGCCATCTCGATGATCGACCTGACGACGCTGGAAGGCGCGGACACCCCGGGCAAGGTCCGGGCTCTCGCCGCCAAGGCCGTCAACCCCGACCCGACCGACCGCACGACCCCGCGCACCGCGGCCGTCTGCGTCTACCCCGACATGGCCTCCACCGCCGCCGCCGCGCTGGCCGGTTCCGGGGTGAAGGTGGCGTCCGTGGCGACCGCCTTCCCGGCGGGCCGTGCCGCGCTGGACGTCAAGCTCGCGGACGTCCGCGACGCCGTGGCGGCCGGGGCCGACGAGATCGACATGGTGATCGACCGGGGGGCGTTCCTCTCCGGCCGGTTCCTGAAGGTGTACGAGGAGATCCTCGCCGTGAAGGCGGAGTGCGGCCCCGCCCGCCTCAAGGTGATCTTCGAGACCGGCGAGCTGTCCACGTACGACAACATCCGCCGGGCCTCCTGGATCGGGATGCTGGCGGGCGCGGACTTCATCAAGACCTCGACCGGCAAGGTGGCCACCAACGCCACCCCCGCGAACACCCTCCTCATGCTGGAGGCGGTGCGCGACTTCCGGGCGGCCACCGGCGTGCAGATCGGTGTGAAGCCGGCCGGCGGCATCCGCACGACCAAGGACGCGGTGAAGTTCCTGGTCCTGGTGAACGAGACCGCGGGCGAGGACTGGCTGGACCCGCACTGGTTCCGGTTCGGCGCGTCCAGCCTGCTCAACGACCTGCTGATGCAGCGCCAGAAGCTCAGCACCGGCCGTTACTCCGGCCCCGATTACGTGACGGTGGACTGATAGCCATGGCATCCGCATTCGAGTACGCACCGGCGCCGGAGTCCCGTTCCGTCGTCGACATCGCCCCGTCGTACGGGCTGTTCATCGACGGCGAGTTCACCGAGGCCGCCGACGGCAAGGTCTTCAAGACCGTCTCGCCGAGCAGCGAGGAGGTCCTCTCCGAGGTCGCGCAGGCGGGCGCGGCGGACGTGGACCGGGCCGTGAAGGCGGCACGCAAGGCGTTCGAGAAGTGGTCGGCGCTGCCCGGCTCCGAGCGCGCCAAGTACCTGTTCCGGATCGCCCGGATCATCCAGGAGCGCAGCCGCGAGCTGGCCGTCCTGGAGACGCTCGACAACGGCAAGCCGATCAAGGAGACCCGCGACGCGGACCTCCCGCTGGTCGCCGCGCACTTCTTCTACTACGCGGGCTGGGCCGACAAGCTGGACCACGCGGGGTACGGGGCGAACCCCCGGCCGCTGGGTGTGGCCGGTCAGGTCATCCCGTGGAACTTCCCGCTGCTGATGCTCGCGTGGAAGATCGCCCCGGCGCTGGCCACGGGCAACACGGTGGTCCTGAAGCCCGCCGAGACGACCCCGCTGAGCGCGCTGTTCTTCGCGGACATCTGCCGCCAGGCGGGACTCCCCAAGGGCGTCGTCAACATCCTCACCGGCTACGGGGACGCGGGCGAGGCGCTCGTCACGCACCCGGACGTGAACAAGGTCGCCTTCACCGGTTCGACGGCCGTCGGCAAGGCCATCGCGCGCTCGGTCGCGGGCACGGACAAGAAGGTCACCCTGGAGCTGGGCGGCAAGGGCGCGAACATCGTGTTCGACGACGCCCCGATCGACCAGGCCGTCGAGGGCATCGTCACCGGGATCTTCTTCAACCAGGGCCAGGTCTGCTGCGCGGGCTCCCGGCTGCTGGTCCAGGAGTCGGTCCAGGACGAGGTGCTGGACGCGCTCAAGCGCCGTCTCTCGACCCTCCGCCTCGGCGACCCGCTGGACAAGAACACCGACATCGGCGCGATCAACTCCGCCGAGCAGCTCGCCCGGATCACCTCCCTGGTCGAGACGGGCGAGGCGGAGGGCGCGGAGCGCTGGAGCGCCCCCTGCGAACTGCCCTCCTCCGGTTACTGGTTCGCCCCGACGCTCTTCACGAACGTCACCCAGGCGCACACGGTGGCCCGGGACGAGATCTTCGGCCCGGTCCTCTCCGTGCTCTCGTTCCGCACCCCGGACGAGGCGGTCGCCAAGGCCAACAACAGTCAGTACGGCCTCTCGGCCGGCATCTGGACGGAGAAGGGCTCCCGCATCCTCGCGGTGGCCGACAAGCTCCGCGCGGGCGTCGTCTGGGCCAACACGTTCAACAAGTTCGACCCGACGTCGCCGTTCGGCGGCTACAAGGAGTCGGGCTTCGGCCGCGAGGGCGGCCGCCACGGCCTGGAGGCGTACCTCGATGTCTGATCAGAACCGTCTTGGCGTCTTCAAGACCTACAAGCTGTACGTCGGGGGCAAGTTCCCCCGCTCCGAGAGCGGCCGGGTGTACGAGGTGACGGACTCCAAGGGCCAGTGGCTCGCCAACGCGCCGCAGTCCTCCCGCAAGGACGCGCGCGACGCGGTCGTGGCCGCGCGCAAGGCGTTCGGCGGCTGGTCGGGCGCGACCGCGTACAACAGGGGCCAGGTCCTCTACCGCGTCGCGGAGATGCTGGAGGGCCGCAAGGAGCAGTTCGTCCGCGAGGTGGCCGCATCCGAGGGGCTGTCGAAGTCCAAGGCGGCGGCCGCGGTGGACGCGGCGATCGACCGCTGGGTCTGGTACGCGGGCTGGACCGACAAGATCGGCCAGATCGCGGGCGGGGCCAACCCGGTCGCGGGGCCGTATCTCAACCTCTCCACCCCGGAGCCGACGGGCGTCGTCGCGGTCCTGGCACCGCAGAAGTCGTCGTTCCTCGGGCTGGTCTCGGTGATCGCCCCGGTGATCGCGACCGGCAACACGGCGGTCGTCGTCGCCTCGGCGGACGCCCCGCTGCCCGCGCTGTCGCTGGGCGAGGTGCTGGCCACCTCGGACGTCCCCGGCGGCGTGGTCAACATCCTGTCGGGCGCCACGGCGGAGATCGCCGCGCCGCTCGCCGCCCACCAGGACGTCAACGCGATCGACCTGACCGGCGCGGACGCCGCGCTGGCGAAGGAGCTGGAGATCGCGGCGGCGGACAACCTGAAGCGCGTCCTCCGCCCACCCGTCACCCGCCGCCGCCCCTCAAACGAGGCGCAGAGCGCCACAGCTTCGTCTCCTGTGGACGCGGACGGCGCATCGGACTCCGAGGACTGGTCGGCCTCCCCCGGCACGCACCGCCTGACGGCGTTCCTGGAGACCAAGACGGTCTGGCACCCGACGGGCGCACTGGGAGCCGCGGGCTCCTCGTACTGAGCAGGGACCGCCCGCCAGGTACCCGAACGGGGCCGCCCTCCCACCCCGGGGCGGCCCCGTTCGCCGTGTCCGTGTCCGCGTGCGTCAGCCGGTGACGAGCTTGGTCACCGAACCCACCACGGGCAGGTCGCTCAGCGAACCGCCGCTGGTGATCGGGTCGGTGACGATGGCGGTGGTCACCGGCTTGAAGTCGGCGATCTGGGTGCCCACGGCGTTGTCCAGCGGGTCCACGCCGGTGTTGGCCAGCGGGTGCAGCTGAAGGTCGGTGATCGGGGCCAGGCTGCTGGCCACCGAGGTGCCGAGCGCGCTGGTCACCGCAGGTCCGGCCGTCTCGGTGACCGCCTCGACGGCGGCGACGCCCTGCTCGGGGATCTCCGCGACCGGAGGCAGCTGGGGGGCGGCCTGTGCGGAGCCCGCACCGGCCCCCAGCGCGGCCCCCAGCGCGGTGAAGGTCAGACCGGCGCGCAGCAGGACGCGACGTTCGGGCTTACGTGCATGAAGTGCCATGTTTTTCCACCTGATCGAGCCTGGTCGGGTAATCGTCCGTACGCGCAGAGTAGTTGAGGTGTGATGCTGGATACCAACAGGAGGCCCGAGGGGTCCCCTGCGCGGGTCAATGCCTCACACTTCTGTTCTGTGAGTTCCCAACCGATCCCGACCCGCGTCGTGCTGCTCGCGGGCCCCTCCGGCTCCGGCAAGTCCGTCCTCGCCGCCCGCACCGGCCTTCCGGTGCTGCGCCTCGACGACTTCTACAAGGAGTACGACGACCCGACGCTGCCCCGGGTCCCCGGCTCGACGGACATCGACTGGGACTCCGCCGGGTCCTGGGACGCGGACGCGGCGGTGGCCGCGATCGCCGAGCTGTGCCGGCGAGGCCGTACGGACGTTCCGGTGTACGACATCGCGACCAGCTCCCGTACGGGACACGAGACCTTCCACATCGAGCGCTCGCCGCTGTTCGTGGCGGAGGGCATCTTCGCGGCGGACATCGTGGAACGCTGCCAGGAAACAGGCCTGCTCGCGGACGCGCTCTGCCTGCGCGGCCGCCCGACCACGACCTTCCGCCGCCGCCTGCTGCGGGACCTGCGCGAGGGCCGCAAGTCGGTCCCGTTCCTGCTGCGGCGCGGCTGGCGGCTGATGCGGGCCGAGCGGCGCATCGTGGCCCGTCAGACGGCGCTGGGGGCGTATCCGTGCGGCAAGGAGGAGGCGCTGGGGCGGTTCGCCGCCGCGGCGGCGGGGCGGTGCCACCGGGGTGCGCCGGCGGGGCGGACGGTGTAGGCCGGGGCTCCGCCCCGGACCCCGCTCCTCAACGCCGGAGGGGCTGAATGAGGGGCTGAAAGCGCAGCCCGGCATGACAGCGGGGCCGTACAGGACCCCCCGGCCCGTACGACCCCGCTGCTTTTCCCGTTTCCCCCGTGGCCCGCGCCTCCCCCGAAGCGATGGGCCTTTCCCCGTACTCCCCCGGGTCCCCTCGGTCCCCGTTTTCCTGCTCCCCCGTGTTCCCCCGTACCCCCGTGGCCCCCGCCTCCCCCGAAGCGGAGGGCCCTGCCTCAGGCCACCAGCTCGCCGAAGGACTCCTGCTCGTCACGTCCGAAGCTGAGGACCTCGTCCTCGCGCAGCCGGCGCAGGGAGCGCCAGATGCTCGACTTCACCGTGCCGACACTGATGTCGAGGATGGACGCGATCTCCGGGTCGGTGCGGCCCTCGTAGTACCGCAGGACCAGCATCGTGCGCTGGAGCTCGGGCAGCCGGGCGAGCGCCTGCCACAGCACCGCTCGCAGCTCCGTGCCGCGCATCGCGTCCGTGTCGCCCACCGTCTCCGGCAGCTCCTCGGTCGGGTATTCGTTGAGCTTGCGCCTGCGCCAGGCGCTGATGTGCAGGTTGGTCATGGTGCGGCGCAGATAGCCGCCGACGGCCGCCTTGTCGCTGATCCGGTCCCAGGCCCGGTACGTCGAGAAGAGGGCGCTCTGCAGCAGGTCCTCGGCCTCGAACCGGTCACCGGTCAGGTGGTAGGCGGTCGCGTACAGGGAGGCCCGTCGCTCCTGGACGTAGGCCGTGAACGCCGCTTCGGCGTCCGCGTTCTCCGCCCCCGTGGTGCGATCCCCCGTGGCCTTCCCGTACGCGCTTCCCCCGTTGCCCCCCACATCCCCCGTGGGTGCGTCAACCACCGTCATGTACATCGAACGCGGCTGCTCCGCGGTCGACTGCGACGGCAGATGCTGACGCCCGGCGCTCCGAACACACCCCCGTACGTTCGTCACACCGGACTTCTCGCTGCCCCGGCCGATGTCGTGGAGGCGCGTGACAACTGCGCTTGAGCTGGTGCTGTGCAGTGCGTTCATCTCGCGCCCCCTATCGGTGGAGTCCGTTCGTTCCTTGCTGCCCAAGAGCTTGCCGGGGCAGTTTCATGGCGCTGTCCCCCGACTGTCACAGGCCTGTCACAGGGGCAGTTGCGGCCGTGCCCGGACAATCGGACGGGACCACAGGTCGAACTGAAGCGCCACCATGGGCCAGAATGACGCTCGTGCCTTTCCTGTTGCTGATCGAGGACGACGACGCCATCCGCACGGCCCTCGAACTCTCGCTGTCACGCCAGGGCCACCGTGTGGCCACCGCGGCGACGGGAGAGGACGGCCTGGAGCTGCTGCGCGAGCAGCGGCCCGACCTGGTCGTGCTGGATGTGATGCTGCCCGGGATCGACGGTTTCGAGGTGTGCCGGCGGATCCGCCGCACCGACCAGCTGCCGATCATTCTGCTGACCGCGCGCAGCGACGACATCGACGTCGTGGTGGGACTGGAGTCCGGCGCGGACGACTATGTGGTGAAACCCGTCCAGGGCCGGGTGCTGGACGCCCGGATCCGGGCGGTGCTGCGCCGCGGGGAACGCGAGTCGACCGACTCGGCGACCTTCGGCAACGTGGTGATCGACCGCTCCGCCATGACCGTCACCAAGGACGGGGAGGATCTGCAGCTCACGCCGACCGAGCTGCGGCTCCTGCTGGAGCTGAGCCGCCGGCCCGGACAGGCTCTGTCCCGGCAGCAGTTGCTGCGGCTGGTGTGGGAGCACGACTACCTGGGCGACTCCCGTCTGGTGGACGCCTGTGTGCAGCGGCTGCGCGCGAAGGTGGAGGACGTGCCGTCCTCGCCGACCCTGATCCGTACGGTGCGGGGCGTGGGCTACCGGCTGGACTCGCCTCAGTGACCGAGACCGCCAAGCGGTCCCTGCGTGCGGGGCTGCGCTGGACCAGTCTGCGCATGCGGCTCGTCGTGGTGTTCGCGCTGGTGGCGCTGGTGGCCGCGGCGTCCGCCTCGGGCATCGCGTACTGGCTCAACCGCGAGGCCGTGCTGACCCGTACGCAGGACACCGCGCTCGACGACTTCCGGCGGCAGATGCAGGAGACGGCGGCGGCGCTGCCGACGCGGCCCACCAAGGACGACCTCCAGCGGGCGGCCGGGGAGATGGCGTCCAGCAGCCCGGGCTACAGCGTGCTGCTGGAGGCCGAGCGCGAGCGCGGCAAGCCGATCGTGGGCTACTCCGACCTGGACACCTTCACCCGCGCCCACGTGCCGGACTCGCTGCAGCAGCAGGTGGCCCGCAAGCAGCCGCTGACGTCGAGCAACGAGCACGAGTACCACCTGTTCTGGCAGCGTACGAGCATCGCGGGGACCCCGTATCTCGTCGCCGGTACGCGGATCATCGGCGGCGGCCCGACCGGTTACATGCTCAAGTCCCTCGACCAGGAGCGGCAGGACCTCAACTCGCTGGCCTGGTCGCTGGGGATCGCCACCGCCCTCGCGCTGGTCGGCTCGGCGCTGCTCGCACAGGCGGCCGCGACGACGGTGCTGCGCCCGGTGCAGCGGCTCGGTGACGCGGCCCGCAAGCTCGGCGAGGGCAAGCTCGACACCCGGCTCGTGGTCTCCGGCACGGACGAACTGGCCGATCTCTCCCGTACGTTCAACCGGACGGCGAGCTCGCTGGAGAAGAAGGTCGCGGACATGAGCGCGCGGGAGGAGGCGAGCCGCCGGTTCGTCGCCGACATGTCGCACGAGCTGCGCACGCCGCTGACCGCGATCACCGCGGTGGCCGAAGTGCTGGAGGACGAGGCGGACACCCTCGATCCGATGATCGCGCCCGCCGTGCATCTGGTGGTCAGCGAGACCCGGCGGCTCAACGACCTGGTGGAGAACCTGATGGAGGTGACCCGCTTCGACGCGGGCACGGCCCGGCTCGTCCTGGACGACGTCGACGTGGCCGACCAGGTGACCGCGTGCATCGACGCGCGGGCGTGGCTGGACGCGGTGCACCTGGACGCGGAGCGCGGCATGATGGCCCGGCTCGATCCGCGCCGGCTGGACGTGATCCTGGCCAACCTGATCGGCAACGCCCTCAAGCACGGCGGTTCGCCGGTGGGCGTACGGGTGCGGACCGAGGGCGAGGAGCTGGTCATCGAGGTACGGGACCACGGTCCGGGCATCCCCGAGGACGTGCTGCCGCATGTCTTCGACCGGTTCTACAAGGCGAGCGCCTCCCGCCCGCGGTCGGAGGGCAGCGGGCTCGGCCTCTCCATCGCCATGGAGAACGCGCACATCCACGGCGGTGACATCTCGGCGGCGAACTCCCCGGACGGCGGCGCCGTGTTCACGCTGCGGCTGCCGCGTGACGCCGAGAGGATCGTACGGAACGACGAACCGGGCGCGGGCGCACCGGGCGAGGACGGGGCGACGTGAAGCGCGGCGATGTCACGTACCGGAGGCGGAGCGCGCTGCGGGGGCGTTCGGCGGTCTCCCTGGCGGGCCTGCTGGCGGTCGCGGCGCTGGTCTCCGGGTGCGGGATCCGGACGACGTCGGTGCCGGTGGACGCGGGGGCCGCGCCCTCCCGGGTGCCGTGCCGGCTCTCCGCCTCCGACATGGCCACCCGGTCGCAGGACAGTGTGAGCGCCGAGGTGTATCTGGTGTGCGCCTCGCAGCTGGTCACCGTGGACCGCCCGATGCCGGCGGACGCGGTCGGCGCCGAGCCGGTGGAGGTGGCCCGCGCTCTGCTGAACGAGATCCAGCAGGCGCCGTCCGCGGGCGAGCGGAGGGCCGGGTTCACCACGGCGGTTCCGGCGGGGCTGCGGGTGGATCCGTCCCGGAGCGGCGATCCGGCGGGCACCCTGCGGCTGAGCAGCCAGCCGGAGGACCTGTCGGAGGAGGCGCTGGCCCAGCTGGTGTGCACGTACGCGGAGAGCGAGTCGCTGGTCCGGGACGGTTCGGTGGTACTGGGCGGGCCCGGGGACTACCCGCCGCGCGGCTACCTGTGCACCTCGCAGACGAAGTCCCGGCCGGGGGATCTGGCCACGCCGGACGCGCTCCGGCTGGACTGACGCGGGTCCCGCCGGGCGGGGCGGTGAGCGTCCGTCCGCAGCCGGCCTCGACCGTACGGAACCGATCCTGCCGGTCGTGGCGTCTTGGTGGGCGTGCGTCACAGTTCGGACGGCCAGACCGTCATCCACTTCCGCGCGGCGGGCATCACCCTCCTGATCGCACATCTCCTGTTCGTCGGGTGGCTGACGCTGCGCCCGCTGGACGTCCCCTGGATCACTGCGGCGAATTTCGAGCCGCTCGCCGGGATCAGGGCGGACCTCGCGCTGGGACCGGCCGAGGCGGCCCGCCGGATCGGCGGGGCGCTGGTGCTGCTGGCCCCGCTCGGGGTGCTGCTGCCGATGGCCGGGGGCCGGATCTTCGTCTCCCCCTGGGTCTCGCTGCTGCGTACCGTCGCCGCCGGGGCGCTGATCTCGCTGGCCATCGAGCTGGGGCAGACCGGGGTGCCGGGGCAGGTCGTCGACATCGACTCGCTGCTGCTGAACACCACCGGGGTGGTCCTGGCCCATCTGCTGGTCGTGCCGGTCTGCCGGGCGCGGCTGCGCCGCCGGGGGCTGCCGGGGGTGCGGGACCTGCCCCGCCACCGCCACGAGGCCCGACTCAGGGACGAGGCCCCTCAGGGATCGACCCCGACGATTACCGGGGTCGGTCTCGCCCCGTAGAGCGATGCTTTGTCCCCCTTCGCGGCGGCACCATGGATACATCGGGGAGCAGAGAAAGCTGCTCCTCCCGCTACGGTTCGCGAAGGAGCCCACCATGGCCGCACTTGTCCGCCCCCGCGAAGGCCGCATGATCGGCGGAGTGTGCGCGGGCCTCGCCCGGCGCTTCGGTACGTCGGCGAGCACGATGCGCGTGATCTTCGTCGTGTCCTGCCTGCTGCCCGGTCCGCAGTTCCTGCTCTACCTGGCGCTGTGGGCGCTGCTGCCCTCGGAGAAGTCCGCCTCTTCCGCGACGGCCTGGTGACGCGCCGGACCACGGGGAGCGAGAAGCCGGACGAGAACGCGCCGTGGGGCGCACACCCTGGACCAGGGTGTGCGCCCCACCGGCATGTGCGGGTGCGCGCCGGATCCCGGCGCGCGGGTGGGAATCAGCCGCCGAGCGGGATCCCGTTGGCGGTGAGGCCCTGGGTGGGCAGTCCGCCGAGCAGACCGGTGACCGGGGCGGCCGCGTCGGTGGCCTGGCCGCCGAGGACCTTGCCGACGGTGTCCTGGACCGGCGCGTTCTGGACCGACTGCGCGACGGTGTCCAGCGCCATCGTCGAGACGGGGAGCGCCCCGGCCGCGGCGTCCAGCGGCAGCGCGGGAGCGGCGGAGGCGCTGCCGGCGGCAGCAGCGGCGAAAGCGGCACCGAGAGCGGCGACACCGAGAGTCTTGGCAGACTTCTTCATGGAGAATTCATCCTTGGGGAAGGGGATGTGAGCGGCTCTGCAAACTAGCCAGCCCGCCGCCCGATCCGCAAACATCCCGACACGCGGAAAAAGGGCCGGGAAGCTGCTTCCCGACCCTTTCACCTGATGCGCCCCTCAGCTCCCGGAGACCATAGAACTGCTGGTCACAGCGGTCTGACGGAAAAGCCACTCCGACTTCAGCTCGGCGTATCCGGGCTTGATGACGTCACTGATCATCGCGAGACGTTCGTCGAAAGGAATGAAAGCTGATTTCATCGCATTGACTGTGAACCACTGCATGTCGTCGAGCGTGTATCCGAAGGTCTCGGTCAGATGCTCGAATTCCTGGCTCATGCTGGTCCCGCTCATCAGCCGGTTGTCCGTGTTCACCGTGATGCGGAAGTGCAGCTTGCGCAGCAGTCCGATGGGGTGCCCGGCGTACGAGTCGGCGGCGCCGGTCTGGAGGTTGGAGGTCGGGCACATCTCCAGCGGGATGCGCTTGTCCCGCACGTAGGAGGCGAGGCGGCCGAGGGAGACCGAGCCGTCCTCGGCGACCTCGATGTCGTCGATGATCCGCACCCCGTGGCCGAGCCGGTCGGCGCCGCACCACTGGAGGGCCTGCCAGATCGACGGCAGGCCGAAGGCCTCGCCCGCGTGGATCGTGAAGTGGTTGTTCTCGCGCTTGAGGTACTCGAACGCGTCGAGGTGGCGGGTGGGCGGGAAGCCGGCCTCGGCGCCCGCGATGTCGAAGCCGACGACGCCCTGGTCGCGGTAGCTGTTGGCCAGCTCGGCGATCTCCAGGGCGCGGGCGGCGTGCCGCATCGCGGTCAGGAGGGCGCCGACGCGGATGCGGTGGCCGTTGGAGCGGGCGATGCGCTCACCCTCGCGGAAGCCCTCGTTGACGGCCTCGACGACCTCTTCGAGGGTCAGACCGCCCTCCAGGTGCTGCTCGGGGGCGTAGCGGATCTCGGCGTAGACGACACCGTCCTCGGCGAGGTCCTCGGCGCACTCGGCGGCCACCCGGAACAGCGCGTCACGGGTCTGCATGACGGCGCAGGTGTGGGCGAAGGTCTCCAGATACCGGGGCAGCGAGCCGGAGTCGGCGGCCTCGCGGAACCAGATGCCGAGCTTGTCGGGCTCGGTCTCGGGGAGGGAGTCGTAACCCTGCGCGCGGGCCAGCTCGACGATGGTGCCCGGCCGCAGGCCGCCGTCGAGGTGGTCGTGGAGCAGCACCTTGGGGGCGCGCCGGATCTGGTCGGAATCAGGGACATTCGGGGTCTGGCTCGTCATCTTCGCACTCTAGCGCCTACGCGCGTAGAGCGCCGGTTGTCGATGCGTAACAGTGACCGGAAAGTCGGGTGGAGTACACCTGCTCTTCTGAGACTGTTCTGTCATGGGACAGCGCGCACTCCCCCTGCCCGCAGCCAGGCTGGGACGGGCCGTTCGGACGGCCGGAGCAACCGACGAGGTCAGCGGCGTGGTTCTGCTGCTCCCGGACGGCGAGGCCGACTCGCACCGCCGTCCCTCCGCCCTCTCGTACGCGATACAACTGCCGTTCGCCCGCGCCCTGGCCCGCGCCGGGGAGGGCGACGGGCTCGCGGTGCACGTGCTGCGCTACCGCTGCCGGGGCTGGAACGCGGACGACGCGCATCCCGCCGAGGACGCCGCGTGGGCGGCCGACGAGGTCCAGCGGCTCTACGGCGACGTCCCGGTATGCCTGGTCGGCCACGGGGTGGGCGGGCGGGCCGCGTTGCGGGCCGCCGGACACGGTGCGGTCACCTCCGTCCTGGCGATGGCCCCCTGGCTGCCGGAGCGGACGGCGGCCGAACCGGAGCCGGTGAAGCAGTTGATGGGGCGGCGGGTGCTGATCGTGCACGGCACCAACGACGAGCGCACCGACCCGGAGCTGTCCTACCGGCTGGCCGAGCGGGCGAAGAAGGCCAACCGGGACACCTGCCGCTTCGAAGTCCACTCCGACGGGCACGCGTTGCGCCAGCACCGCTCCGAAGTGGTCGCGCTGTCCGCCGACTTCGTCCGCGGCTCGCTCTTCGCCCGGTCCTACGCCCGCCCGGTCGCGGACGCGCTCGCCGCACCGCCGCCGCTGGGGCTGCGGATGCCGCTGGCCGCCGGGTTCGGGCGGTCGTTGCGGCACTGAGGCGAGCGCCAGGCCGGAGCTGGCGTCAGGCCATCCGCCGCCGTGTGAGCACCCGGAGCAGCAACACGGTGGCCGCCCACACAGCCGCGCATCCAGCGGCGGCCAGCAGCAGGACGAGCCACACGGTGTCCGTGACGGTGGCGGCGATGGCGGCGCCGGCGGCCGCCACCAGGGTCGCCGCCATCACCACGACGACCTGTGCCGTGGGGGTGTCCGTGGCGCGCGTCGCGCGGCGACGGTGCAGCCACCCCGCTCCCCGCAGGAAGACGGCCCCGACCACCAACAGGGTGAGCCCCACGGCCAGTAGGACGGTGGGCTCGCGGTCCGGCGTCCGGGTGGTGTCCTGGCGCAGCTCGCCGCTGCCCAGCTGCCACACCAGGTCGCGCCAGGCGAACACGGTGACCCGGTCGCCGGGCGCGAGTTCCCTCCACACCGGACCGTCGCCCCGCATCCGCATCCGGAACGACGGTTCCTCGGGGCTGAGATCGACCGTGACCCAGTGGGTGACGGCCTTGTTCGACCGGCCGGTCCCGGTGGAGACGACGGTGGCGGGCCACTCGGAGAGGCAGTCGCCGTTCTCGGGCGCGGAGACCTCCGAGCACGGTCGCGCGGCCCGGAAGTCGGCGGCCTCGGAGAGCGCCCCGGGCAGCAGCGCGAACAGGACGGCGGCGGCGAGCACCAGCACCGAGCCGACGACGGACGCGAAGATGACGCCCTTGAGACTCGGGAGCCCGGGCGGCTGCTGCTGAGGCCAGGGAGAGGGGGACTGGTGCACCGGGCCATTCTCGCTCGCCCGTTCCCCTCATCCGCTTCCGGCACCCGTTCCCCTCGGCCTCGCCCTTCCCCCTCAGTCCGGCAGCAGGTTCCCCCGCCGCGAGAGCAGGAAGCGTTTGAAGGCGGCGACCGGCGGGGTGTCGGGGTGTCCGTCCAGCCAGGCGACGCCGATCTCGCGGGCCGCGCGCGGGGCCGTCACCGTCAGTTCGACGACCCCGGGGCGGGCGACGGCGGGCGGCGGCAGCAGCGCCACCCCGAGACCGGCCGCGACCAGCCCGCGCAGGGTCTCCGCCTCCTCGCCCTCGAAGGCGACGCGCGGGGTGAAGCCCGCCTCGGCGCACAGGTCGTCGGTGATCCGGCGGAGCCCGTACCCCGGCTCCAGCGTCACGAACGTCTCGTCGGCGGCCTCCGCGAGGCGGATCCGGCGGCGGGAGGCGAGGCGGTGGTCGTCGGGGACCACCAGGCGCAGCCGCTGTTCGTCGAGGCGGCGGGTGACCAGGTCGGGGGCGTCGGGCACGGGCGAGGTGAGGCAGAGGTCGAGGCCGCCCGCGCGGAGCCGTTCGATCATGGCCTCGCCGTAGTTCTGCACGAGCTGGAAGCGGACCTTCGGGTGGTCGACCCGGAAGGCGCGGATCAGGGCGGGCACGGTCTCGGAGCCCATGGTGTGCAGGAAGCCGAAGGAGACCCGGCCCGCCGTCGGGTCGGCGTCCGCCCGGACCGAGTCGGCGGCCTTCTCCACCTCGGCCAGGGCGCGTTCGGCCGAGCCGAGGAAGGTGCGGCCCGCCGGGGTGAGCGAGACCGTGCGGCCCTTGCGGGCGAACAGGGCGACGCCCAGGTCCGCTTCGAGGCGGACCATGGCCCGCGAGAGCGTGGACTGCGGCACGCCCAGCTCGTGTGCGGCGCGGGTCACATGCTCGTGGCGGGCGACCGCCTCGAAGTACGCGAGGCGGGGCGCGAGCACGGCCCGGATGTCTTCTTCGTAACTGCTTGGTGACAGCCGAGGCCCTGAGCTGGGTTCATGCACCATGGGATTGATTATGGCAGTTTCGTGCATTGGACGCATGAAACCTGCGGGTCTACTTTCGACGTATGCCTCCCGCCGATACCGGGGCATCCACCGTCGTGGTGGGTGCCTCTGCCCCGTCGTCCCCCGTCACCACCACCGCCGCACCGGCCTCCACCCATGAGCGCCTGGAGCCCGGCCGCCCCGGCTACCGCCGGATGAGCTTCGCCCTCTTCGCCGCCGGTGTCGCGGCGTTCGCCCTCCTCTACTCCACCCAGGCCCTGCTGCCCGCCGTCTCCGCGTCGTTCGACGCCACCGCCGGACAGGCGAGCTGGACGGTCTCGGCGGCGACCGGGGCGCTGGCCCTGTTCGTGCTGCCGCTGAGCGCGCTCTCCGAGCGGTTCGGGCGGCGGCAGATGATGACGGCGTCGCTGGCCGTCGCGGTCCTGGTCGGGCTGCTGGTGCCGTTCGCCCCGTCGATGGGCGCGCTGATCGCGCTGCGCGCCGTCCAGGGTGCGGCGCTGGCCGGACTTCCGGCATCCGCGATGGCGTACCTCGCGGAGGAGGTGCGGCCCAAGGCGCTGATCGCGGCGATCGGGCTGTTCGTGGCGGGCAACAGCATCGGCGGGATGAGCGGCCGCATCCTCACCGGCTGGGTCGCCCAGGCCTGGGGCTGGCGCGCCGCGCTCGCGGCGGTCGGCCTGCTCGCGCTGGCGTGCGCCGTCGCCTTCCACTTCCTCATCCCGAAGGCGAAGAACTTCCGCCCCGGTTCGCTGAACCCGAAGGCCCTGGCGAAGACCGTCGTCACCCACCTGGGCAACCCGCTGCTGGTCCGGCTGTACGCGATCGGCGCGCTGTTCATGACGGTGTTCGGCGCGGTCTACACGGTGATCGGCTACCGGCTGGTCGAGGAGCCGTTCAGCCTGCCGCAGGGCGTCATCGGCTCGATCTTCCTCGTCTACCTGGTGGGGACGGTCTCCTCCGCCGCCGCCGGACGTCTGGTGGCCCGTCTCGGCCGCCGGGGCGCGCTCTACCTGGCGGTGTCCACCACGGCCGCCGGGCTGCTGCTGTCGCTCGCGGACCAGCTGGCCGCCGTGCTGCTGGGCCTGGTGCTGATCACGGCCGGCTTCTTCGCCGGGCACGCGGTCGCCTCGTCCTCGGTGAGCCGGACGGCGACGGAGGGCCGGGCGCAGGCGTCGGCGCTCTACCAGTCGGCGTACTACCTGGGCTCCAGCGCGGGCGGCACGCTGGGCGCGGTCGCCTTCCACGCCGGGGGCTGGGCGGCGACGGTGGCACTGGGCCTGCTCGCGGTCCTCGGCGTCGTCTCGATCACCCTGTACGGGACCCGGGTGGCGCGGGCGGAGCGGCGGGCGCTGGTTCCGGCGACCCGCTGAGCGGCCCCGGGCGCATCCGCAGGACCGGAGGCCGTCATCCCGGCTATGCCGGACCGGGACGCAACCGAGACATACCCGCGCGCAACCACCGCTCCCCCTCGCACGTCTACCAGGCGTAACCACAAAACCACTGTGGGCGAAGGGGAGTTGCCGCATGGGAGACATGGCGAAGACATCCGGCAGACGGCTGCGACGCGGGGTGGCGCTGTCCGTCGCCGGGCTGGTGGCCGCTCCGGCCCTGGTCCTGGGCAGCGGCACCGCCGCCCACGCGGCGTCCTGCACGAAGTCGGTGGGGCCCCACCAGAAGCAGGTCGAGAAGTTCCTCAAGCGGCCCGTGGACGGCAAGCAGTCGACGGCCGACTGCAAGGCGATCCAGAAGTTCCAGAAGGCCCACGGCATCACCCCCACCATCGGCTACGCCGGTCCGCTGACCTGGCGCACGATGAACACGATGCTCGCCCAGAAGGCGGCCGGGAAGAACCCCAACAAGGCGGGGAAGTGCCCCACCAACAAGGGGCGCATCGCCTGTGTCGACCTGACCCGGCAACTGAGCTGGATCCAGGACGGCAAGAAGCTGAAGTACGGTCCGGTGCCGGTGCGGACCGGCCGGGACGGCGCGGAGACCCGGACCGGGGCCAAGAAGGTCTACTGGCGGAGCATCAAGCACTGGTCGACGATCTACAAGGTGTGGATGCCGTACTCCCAGTTCTTCGACGGCGGCCAGGCGTTCCACTCGGTCACCAAGTCCATGTACAACCCGCCGGGCTCCGGCGGCTGCGTCAACATGCGGCCCGCCGACGCGAAGGCATACTGGAAACTGCTGAAGAACGGCGACGACGTGTACGTGTACGGGCGCAAGCCCGGGACCTGAGCGAGGCGCTGGGCGCATCCTTGAGGGGTGCCGGACGGATCTCCTGAGGGGTGCCGGACGGATCGTGGCCGGAGCCACGGCCTCCGGTACCCCTTGTTCGTTTTCCGGCCCCGACTGTCAGTGGCCTGCGGTAGCTTCCGACGTACCGGGTGACGGATGCCACAGCGCGAGGGCGCGCGACAGGGGTGGAGCGATGAGCGATCTGACCACGACGACGGCCGCGGGAGCGGCGGCGGACGCCGGGAAGCCGGATGCCGCCGGGATCGACAGCCGTCTGGAAGGGCACCGGGTCGAGCTGACGGGGTACTGCTACCGGATGCTCGGATCCGCCTTCGAGGCCGAGGACGCGGTGCAGGACACCCTGGTCCGGGCCTGGCGCAACTTCGACAAGTTCGAGGGCCGCTCCTCGCTGCGCTCCTGGCTCTACCGGATCGCCACCAACGTCTGCCTGGACATGCTGAACGCGGGCAACAAGCGGGCCCGCCCGGTCGATCTGACCGGCCCGACCCCGCTCGCCCAGGCCGCGCTGAGCCCCCGCCCGGAGAACGTCTGGCTGGAGCCGATGCCCGACGGCCGGATCCTGCCGTCGGTCCAGGACCCGGCGGAGGCGGCCGTGGCGCGCGAGTCGGTGCGCCTGGCGTTCGTCGCCGCCCTCCAGCACCTGCCGCCGAAGCAGCGGGCCGTGCTGATCCTGCGCGAGGTCCTCGCCTGGAAGGCCGCCGAGGTCGCCGAGCTGCTGGAGACCTCCGTGGCCTCGGTCAACAGCGCCCTGCAGCGGGCCCGCGCCACGCTGACCGAGACGGAGGGCCTGGCGGGCGATGCGGCGGACCCGCTCGACGAGGAGCAGCAGAAGCTCCTGGAGCGCTATGTGAAGGCGTTCGAGGGATACGACATGGCCGCCCTGACCGCGCTGCTCCACGAGGACGCGGTGATGACGATGCCGCCGTTCGACCTGTGGCTCCAGGGCACCGGGGACATCACGGGCTTCATGACCTCCATCGGCGCGGCCTGCGCGGGCTCCAAGCTGGTGCCCGTGTCGGCCAACGGCTCCCCCGCCTTCGCGCACTACAAGCCCGCCGAGGACGGGTCCGGGTTCGTGCCGTGGGCGGTCCAGGTCATCGACGTCCAGGACGGGGCGATCACCGGGATGCACTGCTTCCTGGATGTCCCGCGCTGGTTCCCGCTGTTCGGGCTGCCGGACCGGCTCCCGGCGGACGCGTAGGGGCGTAGACGGACGGGTGGGGAGGCAGACGCGTACGGCGCCTGCCTCCCCACCCGCGTACGTCAGACCCACCCCGCGTCCGTCAGTACAGCCCCGGCACGCGTTCCTCCGGGCCCTCTTCCAGGGTCACCACATCGGCCAGCCCCACCAGGTCCAGCAGCGCCCGGAGTTCGGGGGGCACCCGCCGCAGCCGCAGGGTGTGTCCGGCCCGGCGGGCGACGAGGCCCAGCCGGGCCACCGCCTCGACGGCGGTCAGATCCGGCCGGATCATGCCGCCCACATCGCAGTCCACCGCCGCGCCCGGGGTGAGGGCGGCGCCGCGGGGACCGGCGAGGGCGCGCTCCAGCTCGGCGCAGAGGTCGGGGACGACGGCACGGCTGACCCGGCCGGTCACGGTCAGGGTGATCGGATTTTCGGCATCCACACCAGGCAGACCGGACCGGCGGGCGAAATTCATCGGCCCCCTGGGTGTCATCGCGCCGCGGAGGAGCCTTTTCGCGTCAACCCATGACTTCTTGTGTCCCTCCTGTGAACCAATCTCCCCGGTGTCCCCTCTAGTCGGGTGAACCGACGGCCGCAGCCGTCTCTTCTGCGTATCTGCGGGCCGACGGGTTGAGGAACCATCGAGTTCTCCAGGGGGAGAGTTGCGCAGACACGTGAGAAACGCGTGCATACCCGCGGTCGCCACAGCGGCCGCAGTGGCGCTGGCGGCCGGCATGGTCAGCCCCGCCGTCGCCCAGCCGGACCCGAAGGGGGCGGCCGGCACCCGGGCGCAGGCGCAGGACCGGGAGACGCGTCAGCTGACCCTCGTCACCGGTGACCGGGTCACCGTGGACGCCCAGGGCAAGCCGGTCGCCTTCCGGCCCGCGAAGGGCCGGGAGCACATCCCGGTCCAGCGGATGAGCGACCAGGGGCACACCCTCGTCATTCCGGCCGACGCCCACCGGCTGATCGTCTCCGGCAAGCTCGACCGGCGGCTGTTCGACGTCACCGAACTGAGCCGGCCGGAGAACCTCCGGGCCCAGCGGGACGGTCTGAAGCTGATCGTCGGCTACCGGGGCAAGCAGGCCGCCACCGCGAAGGCGCAGGTCCGCGACGCGGGCGGCACCGAGGTCGGCCGGAGCCTGAGGTCGCTGAACGCCGAGTCGGTGACGACGCCGACGACCGACGCACCGGAGATCTGGAAGGCGCTCACCGAGCGTCGCGCCGGGGGCGACCGGGTGACCACCGCCGCCGGTATCGACCGGGTCTGGCTGGACGGCGTACGGAAGGCGAGCCTCGACAAGAGCGTCCCGCAGATCGGCGCCCCGGCGGCCTGGAAGGCCGGGTTCACCGGCAAGGGCGTCAAGATCGCGGTCCTGGACACCGGGACGGACTCCACCCACCCCGACCTCAAGGGCCAGATCCTCGCGGAGAAGAACTTCAGCGCCGCGAAGGACACGAAGGACCGGGTCGGCCACGGGACGCACGTCGCCTCGATCGCGGCGGGCACCGGTGCGAAGTCGGGCGGCAAGCTCAAGGGCGTGGCCCCGGACGCCAAGCTGCTCTCGGGCAAGGTGCTGGACGACGAGGGCTACGGCGATGACTCCGGCATCCTGGCCGGTATGGAGTGGGCGGTCGCCCAGGGCGCCGACATCGTCAACCTGAGCCTCGGCGGGCCCGACAGCCCCGAGGTGGACCCGCTGGAGGCGGCGGTCGACAAGCTGTCGGCCGACAAGGGCGTGCTGTTCGCGATCGCCGCGGGCAACGAGGGCGACGACGCGGGCACGGTCGGTTCGCCGGGCAGCGCGGACGCTGCGCTGACCGTGGGCGCGGTCGACGACAAGGACCTGCTGGCGGACTTCTCCAGCCGCGGCCCGCGGATCGGCGACGGTGCGATCAAGCCGGATGTGACGGCTCCCGGCGTGGACACCACGGCGGCCATCCCGCCCGGTTCGCTGATCGCCCAGGAGGTGGGCGAGAAGCCCGCCGGTTACGCCACCATCTCGGGTACGTCGATGGCCACCCCGCATGTCGCGGGCGCGGCCGCGCTGCTCAAGCAGCAGCACCCCGACTGGAAGTACGGCGAGCTGAAGGGCGCGCTGACCGCGTCCACGAAGCCCGGGGCGTACAACCCGTTCCAGCAGGGCTCCGGCCGGATCCAGGTGGACCGCGCGATCGCCCAGAGCGTCGTGGCGGAGCCGGTCTCGGTGAGCTTCGGCGTGCAGCAGTGGCCGCACACCGATGACGTACCGGTCGGCAAGAAGGTGACGTACCGCAACCTCGGTACGACCGATGTCACCCTCGACCTGAAGGTGACCGGCACGGGCCCGGCGGGCAAGCCGGCCCCGGCGGGCTTCTTCACGCTCGGCGCGGACAAGATCACCGTTCCCGCGGGCGGCACCGCCGAGGCGACGCTGACCGCCGACACCCGCATCGGCGGCACGGCGGACGGCACCTACTCCGCGTACGTGGTGGCGACGGGCGGCGGACAGACCGTGCGCACGGCAGCAGCCGTCGAGCGGGAGGTCGAGAGCTACGACCTCACCGTCAAGCACCTGGACCGGAAGGGCCTCCCGGCGGCCTACGCGGACAGCACGCTCTACGGCTTCAACGACAAGGTCGGCGGCTCGTTCCTGAGCCCGCAGGTCGTGAACGGGACGGCGAAGATCCGGGTGCCGAAGGGCACGTACGTGGTCAACTCCACGGTCTACGGCGACCCGGAGGACTTCACCAAGGGCGCCGACTGGATCGCCCAGCCGAAGGTCGCGGTCACCAAGAACATCTCGCTGACGTTCGACGCCCGCAAGGCGAAGCCGGTGAAGATCACGCTGCCGGACGCCAAGGCGAAGGGCCAGCTGTTCGCGCCGGACTACTCGGTGGAATCGAAGAGCGACGCGGTCTCCTTCGGCTGGATGATGGACTCCCCGGCCTACTTCCGCACGCTCCACGTGGGTCCGCAGATCACGGACGGCTCGCTCGCCCAGCACTGGTCGGGCATGTGGACCAAGGGTGCGTCGACCGAGTACGACATCGCGGTCGGCGGCAAGGTCAAGCAGCTCGCGACCGGCTACGACCGGAAGTTCACCACCGGCCAGCTGGCCAAGGTGAAGTTCACGATGGGCGCGGCCGCCCCGAAGAAGAAGGGCGCGCTCGCCGCCTGGGGCTTCCTGCCCTCGGCGAACGGCGGCGTGGCCGCCTCGATCGAGCAGAAGCTGCCCGGCACCCGGACGCTGTACCTCTCCACCGCCGACAAGGTGACCTGGTCCTTCGACTTCAGCCAGATGGGCCCGGTCGACGCGGACGGCTTCCCGACGTACGAGGCGAACTACTTCGTCGGCCCCGAAGCGGCGTACAAGGCGGGCAAGTCCTACAGCAAGTCCGTGAACACCGGGGTGTTCCAGCCGCTGGTGAACGACGACTTCGGCGTCACCCGTGAGGGCAACGAGATCAGGGGTTACCTCCCGCTCCTGGCGGACGGCCAGGGCAACGCGGGCTCCATGGAGCTCTCGTCGGCCAAGACGGTCCTGTACCGCAACGGCAAGAAGTTCGGCCAGAACAACGACCCGCTGAGCGGCGGCGAGGGCTTCAAGGTCCCGGCCGGATCCGCGGCCTACAAGCTGTCGACCTCGGTCAAGCACAGCGCGAAGATCAGCCCGCTCTCCACCCGGGTGGACGCGTCCTGGACGTTCTCGTCGAAGAAGGCCGAGTTCACGATGCTCCCGGTCTCCACGGTCCGGTTCACCCCGGCCATCGGCACCGACGGCCGGGCCAAGGCGGGCAAGACCGTCTCGGTGCCGGTGAAGGTGCACGGCGCGGCCGCGGGCAAGAACCTGAAGTCGCTGAAGACGTACGTCAGTTACAACGGCGGCAAGACCTGGAAGAAGGTCACGGTGAAGAAGGGGAAGATCACCGTCAAGAACCCGGCGAAGAACAAGGCGATCTCCTTCGCCGCCAAGGTCACCGACAAGAAGGGCAACACCTCGTCGGTGAAGATCTACAGCGCTTACCTGGGCAAGTGACGGGCGCTCGCGGGTAGTTCACCCCACGCACGACGGCGGCCCGCCGCACGGAGAGCATCCGTGCGGCGGGCCGCCTGTGTGTCCTGAGCCGTCAGGCGATACGTTCCCGCACCACCGGCAGCGGAGAGAACGACGTGCCGGCCGGGGCGATGTCGTACGACTCCGGCAGGGCCTTCAGCGCGTAGTCGAACTTCTCCGGGGTGTCCGTGTGCAGCGTCATCAGCGGCTGGCCCTCGGTGACCGTGTCGCCGGGCTTGGCGTGCAGTTCGACGCCCGCGCCCGCCTGCACCGGGTCCTCCTTGCGGGCGCGGCCCGCGCCGAGGCGCCAGGCGGCGACGCCGACGTCGTAGGCGTCCAGGCGGGTGAGGACGCCGGAGGCGGGGGCGGTGATCACGTGCTGTTCGCGGGCGGTGGGGAGCGTGGCGTCCGGGTCGCCGCCCTGGGCGGAGATCATGCGGCGCCAGACGTCCATCGCGGAGCCGTCGGCCAGGGCCTTCTCGGGGTCGGCGTCCTTGAGGCCCGCCGCGTCCAGCATCTCGCGGGCGAGGGCGAGGGTCAGGTCGATGACGTCCTGGGGGCCGCCGCCGGCGAGGACCTCGACGGACTCGCGGACCTCCAGGGCGTTGCCCGCGGTGAGGCCGAGCGGGGTCGACATGTCGGTGAGCAGGGCGACCGTGCGCACGCCGCTGTCGGTGCCGAGCGCGACCATGGTGGAGGCCAGTTCGCGGGCGTCCTCGATGGTCTTCATGAAGGCGCCGGAGCCGACCTTGACGTCCAGGACGAGCGCGCCGGTGCCCTCGGCGATCTTCTTGGACATGATCGAGCTGGCGATCAGCGGGATGGCCTCGACGGTGCCGGTGACATCGCGCAGCGCGTACAGCTTCTTGTCGGCGGGGGCGAGGCCGTCACCGGCGGCGCAGATGACCGCGCCGGTGGTGTCGAGGACGTTCAGCATCTCCGCGTTGGAGAGGTGCGCCCGCCAGCCGGGGATGGACTCCAGCTTGTCCAGGGTGCCGCCGGTGTGGCCGAGGCCCCGGCCGCTGAGCTGCGGCACGGCCGCGCCGCAGGCGGCGACCAGCGGGGCGAGCGGCAGGGTGATCTTGTCGCCGACGCCACCGGTGGAGTGCTTGTCGGTGGTGGGGCGGGAGAGCGCGTCGAAGTTCATCCGCTCGCCCGAGGCGATCATCGCGGCGGTCCAGCGGGCGATCTCGGTCCGGTTCATGCCGTTGAGCAGGATCGCCATGGCGAGGGCGGACATCTGCTCGTCGGCGACCTCGCCGCGGGTGTAGGCGTCGATGACCCAGTCGATCTGCTCGGGGGTCAGCTCGCCTCGGTCCCGCTTGGTGCGGATGACGGAGATGGCGTCCATGGGAGTCCTTCCGGCCGGTGCGTGCGTAAGAGTCCTCGTTGACTCTACGCGCATAGAGAGGGGGAAGAGCGGTGGCCCTTCCGGGAAGGGAAGGGCCACCGCCGGGAGATACGGGGTTCAGCCGAGGTACTGCCGGCCTCAGCCGAGGTGCTGCGGGCCGAACGACTGCGGCAGCATCTCGTCGAGCGTACGGATGCCGTCCGGCGTTTCCAGGAGGAGCTCCGGGCCGCCGAACTCGTACAGGAGCTGCCGGCACCGGCCGCACGGCACCAGGATCGCCCCGGTGCCGTCCACGCAGCTGAAGTGGGTCAGCCGGCCGCCGCCGGTGGCGTGGAGCGTGGAGACCAGACCGCACTCGGCGCAGAGCGAGAGGCCGTAGCTGGCGTTCTCCACGTTGCAGCCGGTGATGGTGCGGCCGTCGTCCACCCGGGCGGCGACACCGACCGGGAAGCCCGAGTAGGGGGCGTACGCCCGGGACATGGCGTCCCGGGCGGCCTCCCGCAGGGCGTCCCAGTCGGCCTCGCCGAAGGCCGGGGCGGGCGGGGGTGTCACTTGCCCTCGCCCTTGCGGTACGGCACACCGTTGGCCTTCGGCATCCGCAGGCGTTGCGCGGAGAGTGAGAGGACCAGCAGCGTGGTGACGTACGGCGCGGCGTCGACGAACTGGCTCGGCACCTGGTCGGTCAGGAAGTACCAGGTGAACAGCAGCGCGGAGACGACCGCGGCGACCGCGGCGGAGACGTACTTCTTCTTGTACAGCTGCCAGAACACCGCGATGACCAGCAGGATCGCCAGCAGGAGCAGCATCGCGTGGACGTTCTCGGCGCCGCCGCGCAGCTTGAGGCTGTCGGTGAAGCCGAAGAGGCCCGCGCCCAGCGCCATACCGCCCGGCATCCAGTTGCCGAAGATCATCGCGGCGAGACCGATGTAGCCGCGGCCGCCGGTCTGGCCCTCCTGGTAGATGCCGGTGGCGACGATCGCGAGGAACGCGCCGCCGAGGCCCGCCAGACCGCCGGAGACCGTGACGGCGATGTACTTGTACTTGTACACGTTCACGCCGAGGGTCTCGGCGGCCACCGGGGACTCGCCGCAGGAGCGCAGCCGCAGCCCGAACGGGGTGCGCCACAGGATCCACCAGGTGGCGGGGATCAGCAGCAGGGCGACGACGGTGAGCAGGGACAGGCCGGTGATGAGGCCGCCGATGATGCCCGCGATGTCGGAGATCAGGAACCAGTGGTGCTGCTGGAGGTCCGCGAGCCAGTCCGAGAGCCCCGGAATGGTGATCTTGTCGATCGGGTCGATGCGCGGGGACTGCTTGGAGGAGCCGCCCTGGATGCCGTCGAAGGCGAAGTTGGACAGGTAGCGGGTGACGCCGACGGCGAGGATGTTGATGGCCACACCGGAGACGATGTGGTTCACGCCGAAGGTGACGGTGATGACCGCGTGCAGCAGACCGCCGATGCAGCCGCCGAGGATCCCGAAGAGGACACCCATCCACGGGCCCCACTGGAACCCGGCCCAGGCGCCGAACCAGGTGCCGAGGATCATCATGCCTTCGAGGCCGATGTTGATGACGCCCGCGCGCTCGGCCCACAGACCGCCGAGTCCGGCGAGGCCGATCGGCACGGCGAGTTCCAGGGCGCCGGCGACCTGGCCGACCGAGGTGATGTCCTCGGCGCCGCTGATGAGGCGGACCAGCGAGATCAGGGCGAGTCCGCCCGCGACGATCAGCAGGACGACGGGCAGGGTGAGCTTGCGGCGGCCGTTGCCCTTCTGGGGGGCGGGGCGTGCGGCGGTGGTTTTGCTGGTGCTCACAGGGCCGCCTCCTTCTCGGTCGTGAGGGCGTGTCCGGCGGCGAGCTCCTCGCCGACCTTCTGCTGCTGGCGGCGGATGCCGTAACGGCGGACCAGCTCGTAGGAGACGACGACCGAGATCACGATCAGGCCCTGCATGATCGTGGCGATCTCCTTCTCGTACCCGTACTGGTCGAGCGAGGCCGAGGACTTGTCCAGGAACGCGATCAGCAGGGCGCTGAGGGCGATGCCGAGCGGGTTGTTCCGGCCCAGCAGCGCGATGGTGATGCCGGTGAAGCCGATGCCCGTGGGGAAGTCGAGGCTGTAGGTGTGCGTGTCGCCGAGCAGGGTCGGCATGCCGGCGAGGCCCGCGACCGCGCCGGAGATCAGCATCGAGGTGAGGACCATCTTCTTGGCGTCCACACCGGAGGCCTGGGCGGCGCTCTCACTGGCGCCGGTGGCGCGCAGGTCGAAGCCGAACCGGGTGCGGTTGAGGGCGAACCAGTAGAGGACGCCGCAGCCCGCGGCGACGAAGGTGAAGCCGTAGATCTCCCCGGCCCCGTCCGCCATCGGCAGCCCCGGGAACCAGCCGGACTCCGCGATCTCGCCGGTGGTCAGGTTGTTGGAGCCGGCGGGCTGCTCACCGAAGTTCTTCGGCAGGATCAGCCAGGCGACGAGCGCGGTGGCGATCGAGTTGAGCATGATCGTCGAGACGACCTCGCTCACCCCGCGGGTGGTCTTGAGGAAGCCCGCGATACCGGACCAGAACGCGCCCACGAGCATCGCGACGATCACGATGAGCGCGATGTGCAGCGGCCCCGGCAGCTCGACGCTCGCGCCGACCAGCGCGGCCATCATCGCGGCGAGGCGGTACTGCCCGTCGACCCCGATGTTGAAGAGGTTCATCCGGAAGCCGACGGCCACCGCGAGCGCGGCGAGGTAGTACGTACCGGCCTGGTTGATGATCAGGACCTGCACGTCGGCGTAGGAGGCCGAGTCGAACATGATCCGGTACGGCTCGAAGGGGTTCTGCCCGGAGGCGAGCAGCACCACGGTCGTCAGCGCGAGGGCGACGACCAGGGCGAGCACCGGGCCGGCGAAGCCCAGGATCAGCCGGTCCTTGTCGAATTTCTTCATCGGGCCTCGTCCTCCGAGCCTTCGAGGTGACCGGTGGCGGCGCCGGTCATGGCCGAGCCCAGTTCCTCCGGGGTGATGGTGGCCGGGTCGGCGTCGGCGACCAGCCGGCCGCGGTACATGACGCGCAGCGTGTCGGAGAGCCCGATCAGCTCGTCCAGGTCGGCCGAGATCAGCAGCACGGCGAGCCCTTCGCGGCGGGCCTCGCGGATCTGGTCCCAGATCTGGGCCTGCGCGCCGACGTCCACCCCGCGGGTGGGGTGGGCGGCGATCAGGAACTTGGGCGCGTGGCTCATCTCGCGGCCGACGATCAGCTTCTGCTGGTTGCCGCCGGAGAGGGAGGCCGCGGTGACGTCGATACCGGGGGTGCGGACGTCGTACTCGCGCACGATGCGCTCGGTGTCGGTCCGGGCCGCCTTGTTGTCCAGCAGCCAGCCGCGGCTGTTGGGCTTCTCGGTGACGTGGCCGAGGATGCGGTTCTCCCACAGCGGGGCGTTCAGCAGGACGCCGTGGCGGTGGCGGTCCTCGGGGATGTAGCCGATGCCGGACTCGCGGCGCTTGCGGGTCGGGGCGTGCGAGATGTCGTCGGTGCCGAGGGTGATGACCCCGGCGTCCGGGTCGCGCATGCCCATGAGGGCCTCGATGAGCTCGGTCTGGCCGTTGCCCTCGACGCCCGCGATCCCCAGGACCTCGCCCTGGTGGATGGTGAAGTCGATGCCGGCGAGCACGTCGCGGACGGTGCCGTCGGGGTCGGTGACGGTGAGCTTCAGATCCTGGACCCGCAGCATCGGTACGTCGGTGACGGTGGACTCGCGGGTCTCCGGCGAGGGCAGCTCGCTGCCGACCATCAGCTCGGCGAGCTGCTTGGTCGTGGTGGAGGCCGGGTCGGCGGTGCCCACGGTCGTGCCGCGGCGGATGACGGTGATGTCGTCGGCGACCGAGAGCACCTCGCCCAGCTTGTGCGAGATGAAGATGACGGTCAGGCCCTCGGCCTTGAGCTCGCGCAGGTTGGCGAAGAGCGCGTCGACCTCCTGCGGCACGAGGACCGCGGTCGGCTCGTCCAGGATGAGGATGCGGGCGCCCCGGTAGAGGACCTTGAGGATCTCCACGCGCTGCCGGTCGGCGACCCCGAGGTCCTCCACGAGCGCGTCGGGCCGGATGCCCAGGCCGTACGCGTCGGAGATCTCCTTGATCTTCTTCCGGGCGCCGGAGCCGATGCCGTACAGCTTCTCGCCGCCGAGGACGACGTTCTCCAGGACGGTGAAGTTGTCGGCGAGCATGAAGTGCTGGTGCACCATGCCGATGCCGCGCTCGATGGCGTCACCCGGGTTGGAGAACGAGACCTGCTCGCCGTTGATCGCGATGGTGCCCTCGTCCGGCTTCTGCATGCCGTAGAGGATCTTCATCAGGGTGGACTTGCCGGCGCCGTTCTCCCCGACGAGGGCGTGCACGGTGCCCTTGCCGATGGTGATGTCGATGTCGTGGTTGGCGACGACGCCGGGGAAGCGCTTGGTGATGCCGTGCAGTTCTACGGCAGGGGGGCTGCTGGACGCGTTGATGACGCACTCTCCTTGGCCGGACAGGAGCGGGGGCGGAGGGGCTCGGGGGGCTCGGGGGCCCTGGGGGGCGGGGGTGAAGTTATCGCGCCGGAGGGCTGTCTACACGCGTAGCGCTGCCGAATCGTGAAACACGGGGTGCACGTCACACCCCGGACGCGGGTCCAGGGTGGGCGGGAGAGCACTGCGGGAGGCGGATCTTCTTCGGTCGTACGGAGGGTTGCGGACTGCGGGTGCCGCGGGTGCCGCGGGTCTTCGGTGAAGCCCGTGTACGGGTCTTCGGTGAAGCTCCTGTACGGCTCGGGCGGTCGGCTGGCCCGCGGCCCTGCCCGTCACCGGCGGCGGGAGCCGCGCGGCGTACGGACAGGGCCTGGGAAACCAGCCGGGCCGACGGCACGGGGGCCGTCGGGGCCCGACGGCCCGGGAGGGGCCGTCGGACTCAGGACCGTCCTTACGGAGCGGTCTTGACGGTGATCTTGCCGTCGATGATCTCCTGCTTGGCCTTGTCGACGGCCGCGATGACGTCCTTCATGTCGGCGAAGGCCGGGTTGGACATCGACAGGGCGACACCGTTCTTGTCCAGGCCGTAGCGGATCTCACCGGTCTCCGGCTTGCCGTCCTTGACCGACTTGATCAGGTTGAACACCGCGTCCTCGATGTCCTTCGTGACCGAGGTCAGGATGGACGCCTTGTAGGGCGCGAGCCCCTTCTGCTGGTACTGGTCGGAGTCGACGCCGATGTTCCACTTGCCCGCCTTGGAGACGGCCTCGATGGCACCGGAGCCGGCCAGACCGGCGGCCGAGTAGATCACGTCGGCCTTCTTGTCGAGCTGGCCCTGGGCGGCGGCCTTGCCGAGGTCGGGCTTGGAGAAGCCACCGAAGTCCGGCGGCTGCGTCAGGTACTGCGGCAGCACGTTGACCGAGGCGTCGGTGTCCTTGACGCCCTGGACGAAGCCCGCCTCGAACTTCTTGATCAGCGGGGTCTCGACACCGCCGATGAAGCCGACCGTCTTCGACTTGCTGACCTTGGCGGCGGCGACGCCGGCGAGGTAGGAGCCCTGCTCCTCGTTGAAGACGATGTTGGCGATGTTCTCGCCGGTCACCGAGGCGTCGTCGATGATGCCGAAGGTGGTCTTCGGGAACTTCGGCGCGACCTTCTTGATGGCGGGCGCGTAGGCGAAGCCGACGCCGATCACCGGGTTGTTGCCGGAGCGGGCCAGCTCGGTGAGGCGCTGGACCTTGTCCGCGTCTCCCTCGCCGTCGGAGGGCTCGGCCTCGGAGCCCTGGATGTCGAGGTCCTTCTCGGCCTTGGCGAGTCCGGCGTAGGCGGCGTCGTTGAACGACTGGTCGCCGCGGCCGCCGATGTCGTACGCGATGGCGGCCTTGTCGCCGTCGGAGCCGGAACCGGCGTCCGACGAGTTTCCGCCACACGCGGTGACGCTGAGTGCGAGTGCCGCGGACGCGATGCCCACGGTGGTGATCCTGGTGATCCGGCGCAAGGGGAGGCTCCTTCAAACCTGACCGAAGCGCCTCTTCCGGCGCTGGTTTCGCCGCGATCGTAACGCGCGTAGATGTCAGATAAGAGCACGTACGGAAGCCGTTATCGGATCGTCGCGAACAGAACCCACCCACACGGCGGGACAGGAGTCCACGAACGGCCTACGAAGACTGTGTCAACGCTTCACGAACGGCCGCCGTCGAGCAGGGCGGCGGCCGTGAACAGCTCGACCCCCACGGTGATGGCCTCTTCGTCCACGTCGAAGTTGCCGCGGTGCAGGTCGAGGCCGCGCGTGTCGCCCGGGGTCCGGACGCCGAGGCGGGCCATCGCGCCGGGCACCTGCTCCAGATACCAGGAGAAGTCCTCGCCGCCGAGGCTCTGCTCGGTGTCCTCGATCGCATACGATCCGCGGCGCTCGGTCATCGCGGCGTCCAGCAGGCCGATGGACTCGGCGTCGTTCACGACGGGCGGCACGCCGCGCACGTAGTTGATGACGGTCTTGGCCCGATGCATTCCGGCCACCTCGTCGACGGCTGCGTGGACCAGGTCGGGGGCGTCGCGCCAGGCGTCCAGATTCAGGCAGCGGACGGTGCCGGACAGCTCGGCGTGCTGCGGGATGACGTTGGGGGCGTGCCCGGTCTCCAGGCGGCCCCAGGTCAGCGCGAGCCCGGCGCGGGCGTCGACGCGGCGGGCGAGCAGCGCGGGCACGTCGACGGCGATCCGGGCGGCGGCGGTGACCAGGTCAGTGGTCAGGTGGGGGCGGGCGGTGTGGCCGCCGGGCCCGTCGAGGGTGATCTCCAGCCGGTCGCAGGCCGAGGTGATGGCCCCGATCCGCAGCCCGATCCGCCCGACGTCCACCTTCGGGTCGCAGTGGACGCCGATGATCCGGCCGACGCCCTCCAGCACCCCGGACTCGATCGCGTCGACCGCGCCGCCGGGCAGGACCTCCTCGGCGGGCTGGAAGATCAGCCGCACGGCGTTGGGCAGCAGCCCCTGCCGGTCGAGATCGGCGAGGACGAGGCCCGCGCCCAGGACGGTGGTGGTGTGCACGTCGTGCCCGCAGGCGTGCGCCCGGTCGGGAACGGTGGACCGGTAGGGCACGCCGGCCTTGGTGTCCGGGATCGGCAGCGCGTCGATGTCCGCCCGCAACGCCAGCATGGGCGTGACCCCGTCCCACTCCCCCACGTCACACATGAGCCCGGTCCCGACGGCCAGGACCTGTGGCTTCAGCCCGGCCTTCTCCAGCCGGTCCTTGATGGCGGCCGTGGTCCGGAACTCCTGGTTGCCGAGCTCGGGGTGCATGTGCAGATCCCGGCGGAAGGCGATCAGCTCGGCACGGAGTTCCTCACCGAGCCGGCCGGGCAGCGCACCTCCCCCGGGCTGGTCGGCCAGGCTGTCGGGGCGGGAGGCGCGGGACTTCAACTGGTTCACCTTATGAAGCGTAGGCCCCTTGCCCCCTCAACTGGCCATGGATCTAGGAAATTTCAGCCGTGCAGGCGAACAAAGTTCGGGTGAGGACGTGTGACGCAGGGTGGTTGCGGGTATACCGGAACCCCTTCTCGGGGCGGGGCCGCACCCCTACGCGTGAGCCGTCGAGGTCAGCCGCTGCACCCCCCGCGCCGTCTCCGTGACCCCGCTCAGGAAGCCCTGGGCGCGCGGTGAGGCCGTGGCGCGGAGCCATTCCGGGGCGATGTCGCAGACCGCGACGTTCACGCCCGTGCCGGCCAGGGCCAACGGGAGGGTGTGGACGACCGTGGAGGGGAAGCTGACGATCGTGCGGCCGATGGGGCCGCGGCGGGCGATCAGTTCCAGGGGGAGGTCCGGGCGGACGATCTCCAGGCCGGTGGCGGCTTCCAGGGCGTGGAGTTTCTCGGCGGACTCGCGGCGGTGGGCGAAGTAGCGGGTGGCGCCGTGGGTGCGGGCCAGGGAGGCCACCGCCTCCTGGTACGGGACGGGGTCGACGACGCCCGTCTCGACCAGGGAGGTGCCGACGAGGTCGGCGCCCTTGCCGATGCTGGGCGGGCCGAAGCGGGCCCGGGTCCAGGCGAAGGTGTTCGGGGTGACCGTGACGCCGGGCGGAGCCTCGACCGGCATCGCGGTGAACACCTCGACCGTGTGGCGTGCCGTCGGGGTGAAGCGGCGGCGGGCCGTGGCGGTGACCGGGGCCAGGACCAGTTCGCGTGGTCCCGTACGGCCCCGGCGGTGCCAGCGGGTCAGGCGCTCGCCCCGGGCCAGCTGGGCCACGAACTCCATGGTGGCCGTGCCGTCGTCGACCACCGTGAGGCGGTCGGCGCGGACCAGGGTCAGCAGGAGCTGGACATAGCGCGAGAACGGGTCGCCGATCACTATGTGGTCCGCGCGCCGGACCAGGCCGGCCAGCGCGCGCAGGGCCTTCAGGGGCGCGCCGGACTCGCCGCGCGCCTCCTGCCAGCGGACCGCGATGCCCTCGTCGCGGGCCAGCTCCGCCATCCGGCGCAGCTGACCGCGCGACATCGGGTCGACCGGGGGGAGGACGACGACCGTGGTGGCGGCCGGATCGTCTCCCCCCTGGGTGTGAACCCACTCCAGGACGTTCAGGAGCTGGACCGGGCTCTCGACGAAGGCGAGGTTCACCGGTCGGCGCTCAGACCGCGACCGGCTCGGGGGCCGGCGCGTTCTCGGTCTCGGCGACGACGCCCGCGACGCGGCGGAGCTTCTTCATCGGGCCGAGCTCGGACTCGTACACCTTCTTGACGCCGTCGCCGAGCGACTGCTCGATGGTGCGGATGTCACGGACCAGGCGGGTCAGGCCCTGCGGCTCGACGGAGGCGGCCTGGTCGGAGCCCCACATGGCGCGGTCGAGGGTGATGTGGCGCTCGACGAACGTGGCGCCGAGCGCGACGGCGGCCAGCGTGGTCTGCAGGCCGGTCTCGTGGCCGGAGTAGCCGATCGGGACGTTCGGGTACTCCTGCTGGAGGGTGTTGATGACCCGGAGGTTCAGCTCCTCGGCCTTCGCCGGGTACGTCGACGTGGCGTGGCAGAGCAGGATGTTGTCCGAGCCGAGGACCTCGACCGCGTGGCGGATCTGCTTCGGGGTGGACATGCCCGTGGAGAGGATGATCGTGCGGCCGGTGGCGCGCAGGGCGCGCAGCAGCTCGTCGTCGGTGAGCGAGGCGGAGGCCACCTTGTGGGCGGGGACGTCGAACTTCTCCAGGAAGGCGACGGCCTCGGTGTCCCACGGGGAGGCGAACCAGTCGATGCCGCGCTTGGCGCAGTGCTCGGCGATGGCGGTGTACTCGGCCTCGCCGAACTCGACGCGGTGGCGGTAGTCGATGTACGTCATCCGGCCCCAGGGGGTGTCGCGCTCGATGTCCCACTGGTCGCGCGGGGTGCAGATCTCCGGGGTGCGCTTCTGGAACTTGACGGCGTCGCAGCCGGCTTCGGCGGCGGCGTCGATCAGCGCGATGGCGTTGTCGAGGTCGCCGTTGTGGTTGATGCCGATCTCACCCGTGATGTAGACGGGGTTGCCGGGGCCGGCGGTGCGGGTGCCGAAGGTGCGCAGGCGGGAGGTGCTGGTCATGGTGGTGCTTCCTTACGTGGTGGGGACAGTGGGGGCAGGGGTGGTGGTCAACGTGGGGCCCAGCAGCCAGGCCGCGATCTCGCGGATGGCGCCGTAGCCCCCGGGGGTGGTCGTGACGGCGCGCGCCGCGGCGCGTACCGAGTCATGGGCGCTGGCGACCGCGACGGGCCAGCCGGCGAGGGAGAAGCAGGGGAGGTCGTTGACGTCGTTGCCGACGTAGAGCACCCGGTCGGGGGCGATGGAGTGCTCGTCGCACCAGCGCTTCAGCGCCTCGTCCTTGCGGTCGATGCCGTGCAGGACGGGGATCTGCAGCTTCCGGGCCCGGGCCGCGACGACCGGGTTCTGCTCGGTGGAGAGGATCAGCAGGGGGACGCCCGCCTTGCGCAGCGCGGCGATCCCGAGTCCGTCGCCCCGGTGGACGGCGACGGTCTCGCGGCCCTCGGAGTCGACCATGACCCGGTCGTCGGTCTGGGTGCCGTCGAAGTCCAGGACGACCGCGTCCACGTCCGCGAGGGAGGGCAGCGGGGAGGGGTCCAGGAGCGGGGCGAGCACCCGGGCGCGGGCCAGGTCGTGCGGGTCGTCGATCTCCAGCACCCGCGCCGGGTCGGTGGGGACCAGGGCGGTGTGGCCGAAGAAGCGGTGGCGGTGGGTACGGAAGCCCGCCGCGTCCATGGCGTAGGCGGCGCCGGTCTCCAGATAGTCCTGGGGGCGGTCCTGGCGGCGGGGGCGTACGGACTTGTCGTGGTTGACGCCGTACGTGCTCTCCTCGACCGCGTGCCCGTCGCGCCAGACGAAGCCGTGGAACGGGGCGACCGTGACGGCCGTGTCCGCGCCCTCGTGGGCCACCGCCCTGGCCACGCCGTCGATGTCCTCGCGGGAGACGAACGGGCTGGTGCACTGGACGAGGAGGACCACGTCGACGGTGCGGGCCCGCTCGGCCTCGTAGACGTCCAGGGCGTGCAGCACGGCCGCTTCGCTGGTCGCGGTGTCGCCCGCGATGGCGGCGGGGCGCTCCACGCAGTGCAGCCGGTGGGCGGCGCGCAGGTCGGCGGCGGCAGTGCGGGCGGCCTCGGCGATCGCCCCGTCGTCGGTGGTGACGACGACGTCGGTGACCTCGGGGGCGCCGAGCGCGGCGCGGACGGCACGGGCGACCAGCGGGATGCCGCCGACCTCGGCGAGGTTCTTCGCGGGGACGCCCTTGGATCCGCCGCGGGCGGGGATCACGGCGAGGACGGTCGGGGTCATCGAAGCTCCTGAAGTAGTGGTCACAGCTCCCCCATCCGGCGGATCACCGGCGCGACGCGCTGGACGCCGTGGCGGTAGGCGCCGCGGGCCGCGTTGCGGACGGTCTCGCGGACGGCACCCCGGACCCGGCCGGGCTCCTGCGGCGCGGCCGCGCCGGACAGAGGCGTGCCGTCGGGGGCCAGGTGGTGGCGGCCGAGGATGCCCGGGAGGTAGCCGGGGGCGCTGGCGGGTGTGTAGTAGGGCGCGAGCGGCGGGAGTTGACCGGCATCGAGGAGGGCGGTGACCTTGGCGCGGGCGGTGTCGTAGGCGGTGCCGTACGAGCCGTCGGCGGCGACGCCCTGCCCTGCCACCCACTCCGCGTCCGGCCGGGGCCGGGTTCCGCCGTCGAGCCGGTCCCAGGAGGTGAGGAGCCCGGAGCCGACGAAGTGGTGGTTGCCGAGCATCTCGCGGACGCCGAGGTCGGTGAGGATCGCGGTCGGGATGCGGCGGTGCAGGGACTCCAGCGCTGCGGTCGAGGAGACGGTGACCAGGAGGTCGGTGCGGTCCAGGACCTCGCCCATGTGCCCGTACACCAGGCGGAAGTTGGGCGGCAGACCGCCGGGCAGCTTCTGCGCGAGCTTCTGGTAGGGCAGTTCCTCGATGTGGGTGGTGTGCTCGCCGGGCTTGGAGCGCAGCTTCAGCAGGACCTCGCGGCGCGGGTGCAGCCGGGCGTGCTCGACGAGCCGGCGGAGCAGGTAGGTGCGGTCGGCGCGGGTGGCCGGTACGGAGGGCTGGGCGGCGAACACCACGGTGTCGCGGCCCTCTTCGGGCCGGTACGGGGCTCCGCCCAGGAAGGGCAGAGCGGCCTCGGTGACGGCCGACGCGTCGGCGCCCACTCCCTCGTACACCGCGCGGAAGCGTTCCGCGTCGTGCGCCGAGTTGGCGAGGACGACGTCGGCCCCGTGGCGTAGCAGCAGGCCGTCGGCGAGCTTCTCGTAGACGACGCCGACGTATCCGGTGACGACGACGGGCCGGCGCGGCAGGCCGAGGGCGGCGATGCCGTGCAGCATGGCCTGGACGCCACCGCCGACGAGGGCGAGGACGACGAGGTCGAAGCCTTCGTCGCGCACGGTGTGCAGGAACTCGACGGCGGTGACCTCGCGGACCCGCTCGGCGTCGATGCCGACCTCGCCGACCTCCGCGAGCTGGCGGGGCGTCGGGGTGGCCCGGCCGCGCAGCAGCAGCCCGCTGATCTCGACGGGGCGCGCGTCCTGTCCGTCCCCGGCGGCCTCGGCGGTCAGGCGGCGCGCGGTGAGCGCGCCCCATTTCCACCGGGTGTCGGAGTCGGCGAGGACGGCGACCCGGAGCGCCGGTCGGGCGGCGGGGATCTCGGCCGGTTCGGCCTCATGGCTGGTACGTGGGGGCACGTCCAAGAAGTTAGGAAGGCATTTCGATGAGCGGCCCAACGCGATGGCAACAGATGGTTAACAGCGAGCCGACGATTGGGTGACCGCCCCGAATAGGCCCCCAATTCCCGTTCCGGAAAAGGCGATTCACCTGAGCGTCGGTCGTTGTTCACCTGCTGGGCGCATTGCGGAAAAGGAAAGGGCCAGAGCCGCACCTAACGTGATGCGCGTGGTTAAGCTCTCCGTCATCGTGCCGTTCTTCAACGTGCAGACCTACGCGCCCGACACCCTGAGAAGCCTGCGGGCCAACGCCCGCGAGGACTTCGAGTTCCTTCTCGTCGACGACTGTTCGACCGACGGAACGCTTCCGCTGCTGCGCCGGGCCGCGGACGAGATCCCCGGGGCCGTCCTGCTGCGGCACGAGGTGAACGGCGGTCTGGCGACCGCGCGCAACACCGGCCTGGACGCCGCCCGCGGCGAGTACATCGCCTTCCTGGACGGCGACGACTGGCTGGCCCCCGGCCACTACGAGCGGCTGGTGGCCGGGACCGAGGCGCTGGGCTGCGACTTCGTGCGCACGGACCACGTCCAGGTGAACGGCAAGACCCGCACCGTGCGCCGGGTTCCGCACGGGCCGCACGGTGTGGTGAGCGATCCCCGGGCCGCGATCCTGCCCGCCCACCGGACCACGTCGGTGGACTACGCGTTCGCCTGGGCGGGCCTGTACCACCGGCGGCTGCTGGACCGGGGGCTGCTGCACTTCACCGACGGGCTGCGCACGGCGGAGGACCGGCCGTGGATCTGGCGACTGCACCGGGAGGCGGAATCCTTCGCCGCCCTGGGCCTGCTCAGCCACTTCTACCGGCGCGGGGTGGCAACGTCTTTGACGCAGATCGGCGATGTGCGCCAGCTCGATTTCCTGCGCGCATTCGACCAGGTGATCGCGGAGACCGCCGCCGACCGCGAGGCGGAGGTCTTTCTGCCGAAGGCCGTACGCACGTACTGCGCGATCATCGCCCACCATCTGGGTGACCTGGACAAATTCGAACCGGCCGTGGCCCGTGAACTGAAGTCGCGCGGCGCAGCGGCCCTGGGACGCCTGCCGCAGCGGCTGCTGGACGAGGCGCTCGACGCCATGGACGTGACACGGGCGACCCGGGTGCGCAGGCTGCGCCGCCGTCCGGCCGCCACGAAGGGGGCCTCGGCCGCATGACCATCCGGATCTTCCACGCCTCCTCGCCCGGGGCGGCGGTGCTGCTCGCCGCGGCCATCGACGCGGGCTGCTTCACCGAGCCCGACCGCCGGATCCTGCTGCTGTCCCGGACGGGTCCTGCCCCGGAGACCGTCGCCGACGTCTCTACGAGCGTCGGGTTCGAGCGGCTGCGCACCCGGTTCGACGCGGTGCTCTCGTGGAACGACGCGATCGCCCCCTTCCACCCGGACGGCTGGCACCCCCGGGCGGACGACGCCCCTTTGTGGGAACGCCACTTCCGGCGGGCTTGGGGTCTCGGCGAGGAGGAGCTGGAGCTCGTCGTGGACTCCCCGCACGCCGGCCCGGCCCGGGCGCTGACCCAGGTGTTCGCGGGCACCCCGGTCGATGTGTACGCGGCGGGGCCCGGCGCGTACGGCCCGACCGGGGAGAAGATCCCGCCGCTGACCGGGGCCCGGGTGCGGCGGCTGCTCCACCCGGACCTGGTCGCCGGGGTGCGCCCGCTGCTGCTCGGCGAGTACGGAGTGGAGCCGCGGACCGTTCCGGCGGAGGCGATCACCAAGGTCGTCGCCGAACTGGCGGACGGAGAGGTGGCGTTGCCCGCCGTCGAGGAGCCGGCGTTGCTGCTCGGGCAGGATCTCGCGGGGTCCGGGCTGATCCCGGCGGCCGATGAGGCGGGGATCCGCCTGGAGATGGTGCGCGGGGCGGCGGCGCTCGGTCACACCCGGCTGGTGTACGCGCCGGATCCGTACGCCCCGTGGGAGAACCCGGCCCCACTGCGCGCGGAGGCGGACCGGCTGGGCGTCGAACTGACCGTTCTGGACAGCCCGTTGCCGGTTCCGGCCGACGTGCTGATGCAGCGGCTGCGGCCCGCCCTGGTGGTGGGCTGCACCTCGGCGGCGCTGTTCGGGGCGGCCCGGTTCCACGGTCTGCCGGTGGCGGCCGTCGGCACGGGGCTGCTGCTGGAGCGCCTGACCCCGTACGAGAACCCCGAGCGGACGGCTGCGACGCTCGCGGACGCGGTGCTGCCGGGGCTGGGTGACACGGAGGCGGTGTCGAGGGCGGAGTCGGGGGTGGGGTCGGCTGCGGAGCTGGACGGTCTGCTGGCCGCCGTCGCCTTCGCGATGCGGCCGAAGGTGCGTCCCGATCTGCGCCCGGCCGCCGAGCGCTACCTCGCCGCGCACCTGGACGGCCGCACCTGGCGCTATTTCAAGCGCCGCCGCCTGGCGTCGCTCGCGCTGCCCGGCGTGGTCCCGGCCCGGCTGGCGTTCCTGCGCTCGAACCCGGCGCTGCGCCGGGTGGTCCGGCGGGCGCGGGCGCTGCGGGGCGGGAGGGGCTGAGGCCCCAGGACCCTCCCGGGGCGCTCAGCCCAGCACCTTGCTCGCCCCCGCCCGCCCCCACAGCAGGGCCGCACCGAACGACAGGGCCGTCGTGGCCACCGTGATCCCGGCCACGAGCGCCACGGCGGCCGGGCCGCCCAGGTCCGCCCCCACGAAGGCGTCGGTGAGGACGCCGAGCACGAGGACGTGCACCAGGTAGGCCCCGAACGACGCCTCGGACAGCCGGGCCAGCGTGGGGCGCATCCGCTCCGGGACCCGTACGCCGTGCAGGGACACCAGGACCCCGCAGCTGAACAGGGCCACCAGGACGTGCGCGTACGGGATCGCGTAGTGCACCTCGTGCTGGTACGCGATCACCCCGGCGAGTCCGGCCGCCGCGAGCAGCAGCCAGGGCCACCGCCGCCTGCCGAACGCCCCGGCCGGGGCGGCGAGCAGCAGCGCCCCGAGCACCGCGTAGATCAGCTGGTACGGGGCGAACGCCCAGCCGAAGCGCGGCAGTTCGCGGCCGGTCACCTCGGCCAGGTCGCCGAGGAGCGACGGGGCGGACGCCAGGACGAGCAGGACCGCGCCGAGGCCCCATGGCCGCTTGCCCGCCCGGACGAGGACGACCAGCCCCAGGACCATGATCACGGGGAGGTAGGCGTACAGGTACCAGAGGTGGTAGGCGGGGCGGACCGAGGCGAACGCGGAGTCCAGGGCGAGTTGGCGGACCGGGCCGTCGTTGGTGTCGCGCAGCTTTCCCCAGGCGAGGTAGAGCGCGGTCCAGACGGCGAGCGGCACGACGATCCGCACGATGCGCCGCCGCAGCCGGGCACCGTCCTTGGGCGGGGCCCCGACCAGGACCACCCAGCCGGCGATGGCGAAGAAGAGCGGTACGGCGAAGCGCCCGGCGGAGTCGGCGGTCAGCCCGGCCCAGTAGGCGCCGGGCCCCTCCGCCGCCGTACGGCCCACGGTGTTCACGAACGCCGAGCCGGTGTGGAGGCCGATGACGGCGATGGAGCAGAGCAGCCGGATGAGGTCGATGTCGTAGCGGTGCCCGGCCCGGCCGGGGCGCGGCGTCTCCGGGGCCTTCGTGGCGGGAGCGGGGGCGGGGGCCGAGGCGGGGGGTGTGGTGGACATGGTCCTCAGGGGGTGGGCGGGGCAGTGCGGAGGGAGGGGGCGGCGCGGTCCTCGTCGGTGGCGGACCGGGGCGCGGGGACCACGGGGCCGGCGCCCGGGCCCGGATTGCCGAACGGGTCGGGCAGACGGGTGAGTTCACGCAGCAGCGCGAGGTTCTCCCGGGTCACCGACCACAACGCCCGCTGCCGGTCGTGGACGTCGGCCACCGCCGCCGGATGGTCGGCCAGCACGGCGAGGGCCCGCTCCGCGAGCCGGGCGCCGAGGGCCCGCTCGTGGACGGAGACGCCCCAGTCGGGCCGGTCGATGTCGGCCAGGAAGTAGGCCAGTTTGGGGTGCGAGACCAGGCTGATGACCGGGGTGCCGCAGCCGAAGGGGATCATCCCGGCGTGCCCGCGCATCCCGATCACCAGCCGGGTGCGCCGGTAGAGGTCGCGGATCGCGTCGTTGGAGAGCAGGTACAGCGGCTCCACGGGGAGGGTGAGGCCGTGTTCGCGGCGCAGGTCGTCGACGAAGCGTTCGTCGGCGGGCATGTGCGCGGCGTAACGGACCTCCGCAGCACCGGACATGGCCCGGATCGCTGCGGCCATCTCCGCGAGGAAGTGCCCGTAGTCGTGGCCGAAGCGGAGCCCGGCCCGGTCGTAGGCGCAGTTGATGAGGACGGTGTCCTCGCGTACGGCCGGTTCGGCGAGGCGGGCGTCGAGGTGGCGGGCGACCGTGGTGGGGCAGGGCTGGTAGCGCACCTTCTCGCCGAGGGAGGCGGGTAGCAGCTCCCGGACCCGGGCGACGGAGCCGTGGTTGCGCAGCCCGAAGAACGCGGACCGCTCGACCAGGGCCCGCAGGGAGGCCGCGAACCGCTCGCGCCGGTAGCGCTGGCCGTCGAAGACGTTGTAGCCGACGGCGAAGACCGCCAGGGGGGCGGTGATCCGGGCGAGCACGTCGTCGGGGATGTTCCACTGCCAGCCGCTGTTGCCGTTGGGCGCGGTGTCGGGGAGGAAGAGCCCGCCACCGCCGACGATTACGGCCCGTCGGGCGTTGAGGCGTTCGAGGCCGTCCTCGTCGACCAGCAGGTGCGCGTGCTGCCGG
This sequence comes from Streptomyces rubiginosohelvolus, assembly GCF_014649875.1. Classification (GTDB taxonomy): domain Bacteria; phylum Actinomycetota; class Actinomycetes; order Streptomycetales; family Streptomycetaceae; genus Streptomyces; species Streptomyces rubiginosohelvolus. The sequence continues at coordinate 271,449 of NZ_BMTW01000001.1, forward strand.
TGCCAGCGGCCGGGCCCGGTGTCGGCGGTGAAGCAGCTGCGGACCGCTTCGGGCAGCACCTTGTCGCCCGCGTTCTCGTCGCCGTCGGCGAACAGGGCGACATGGGCGAGCTGTTCGCCGGGCGAGGTGTCCGGAGCGGTGGCACCGGCCGCGGCCATCTCGGACGTACGGGCGTACCAGGCACGGCAGTTGGCGTCGGTGGGGTCGGACTCCAGACCGGCGAGCGCATATCCCCGGGCGTCCTCGGTGCGACTCAGCAGCCAGGCCAGCCGGGCGAGTTGGCCGTACACGCGTGGGGCGAAGTCCGGGGAAGCCGTCGCCAGGAGGAGGTGCGTCTCGGCCTCCTCGTACCGGGACAGCGCCATCAGGCAGACCCCGAGCGTCTCGTGGCAGCGCGGCAGATCGGGGCGTCCCGCGACGGCCTCGCCCAGCAGGGCGACGGCCAGGTCGTGGTGTCCGCGCCCCCGGTGGATCTCGGCGAGCTGCCGGACCAGGTCGATCGGCGGCCGGGATCCGTCGGGGAACGGGAGCGCGAGGTGGAGCAGCAGGTCGGGGTGTTTCGCGCCGGGGAGGGCGAGGTAGGCGGCGCGGAACGCCTCGTCGTCCAGGTCGTGGCGCGCCCGGACTTCGTGGGCGGGACCGGTACAAGTGGTCTGCGTACCCGCGAAGTTCAGGACTACGACGCCGTCGGGGACCGCCAAGTCATCGCCGAGCCGCAGGGCACGGAAGTCGTACCGGGAGTCCAGGGGTACGAGGAGGCTCTCCGGGATGTCCGGCGCGGCGGCGTGCGGTACGGGATGGCCGAGGTCCTGGCGCTGGATCACCAGCAGCCCGTCGTCGGGGACGCCGTCCGGGCCGGGGCACGGCACGGCGGCCACGCCCGTACGGAGGCGCAGCAGGTCGTCGATCCTGCCGAGGACGACCGAGGCGGGGGTGAGCGCGATGACGGTGTCGTAGTCGTCGAGGCGGAACACGTCGTGGCGTCCGGCGGCCGTGCGCGGGATCAGCCGGGGGTGCAGCCGGTGGGCGGCGTCGAAGGCGGCGTCCGGGAGGCCGGGGTGCAGGACGACGACGTCCTCGCAGAGAGCGGGGTTGGTCAGCGCGAGGCTGCGCAGGAGGGCCTGGAGTCCGGGCAGTCGGCTCACGTCGGCGACGTACACGGCGAAGGCGATCCGACGCTTCCCGGTGACGGCGCGACGGTCGTCGGCGGAGGCGGAGGCGAACGCGGTGTCGGCTGCGGCGTCGGATGCGGACCCGGTCACGGGGGTGGAGTCGTGCGTCGTCATCTGAGCGTGATCCTCACTGCGGTGTCGTCCGTTCTCCCGGTCCGCGCCCCGATCCACTCCCGCTCGCGCGGGGGCAGGGCCGCCGGTCCTTCGAACCCGATGAGGTCCACCCGGGCGGGGGTGCCCAGGAAGTCGAGGAGCCGCAGCACGGTGAACGCGGTGCTCGCGGGTTCGTCCGCGTCCGCCGCCGCCTCGGCGAGCAGCGCCGGATCGTGCAGCGGGCGGCGCAGCGTCGCGTCGCCGATGCGGTCCTGGGCGCCGGGGACGAGCCGGCTGCGCAGGGCGAGCCGCCAGTGCGGGAGCGGGTCCCCGAAGACCAGCCGGGCGGTGGCCCGGCGGTCCCACCGGGGGCCCTTCCACGGGGAGTCGCCGCGCAGGGTGACGGCGTGCAGATCGGTTCGGGCGGTGGGGGCGGCGTGGCGTACGGCGTCGCAGCGCACGACGAGGTCGTAACCGCCGATCAGCGCGGCCAGCGAACTGCCGGGCCGCTGCTCCTGCTCGGCGGTGTGCGGGGTGTCGGCGACCAGGCACACCGTCCGGCCCGCGAGGAACCGGCGCAGACCGGGGACGCCGATGGGTTCGGCGCCGCCGAGCAGCGGGTCGGCCATCGGGTCGCGGTCCGCGAGCCGGCGGTGCTCGGCGTAGAGCGCGGCGAGACGCCGTACGGCGGGGTCGGCGGCGCCGCGTTCGGCGGTGCGGAGCCGGACGAGTTCGGTGAAGGCGGCGAGGGCGTCGGCGGCGGGCAGGTGGCGGGAGAGACGGACAGCACCGGCACCGACTCCGGCACCGGTGGCTCCTTCCCCGCCATCGCTCCCGCCCCCGACCAGCGCCAGCGCCTCGTCGATGCGGTCGCCAGCCGCGCGGAGGGTGGCGATCCGGCGTTCGACGTCACGCGAGGCCGCGGCGTTCTGCTGGAGCGCGAGGTGGCGTTCGTACGCGGTGATCGCCTCCTCGCTCCGGCCGAGGGCGTCCAGGGCGTTGCCGCGCAGCCGCCAGGCGCCCTTGGAGCGGGCGCGCAGTACGGTCGCCTCGTCGGCGAGGGCCAGGGCGAGGCGGGCCCCGGCGTCGCCGCCGCTGTCCAGGGCCTGCTGCCCGGTCCTCAGCAGCGCGTCGAACGCGTCGGCGCCCGGGGTGGAGCACGCGGTGGTCAGGGCCCCGATCGACGCGATGAGCCGGGTGCGGCGGGCGTCGGTGAGGGGGCCGGAGGCGGCGAGGGCGGCGAGGTGGTCGCCGCAGTGCCGCAGGGCGGCCAGGAGTTCCGGGTCCGGTCCGCCGCCGGGGCGGGCCCGGGGCGGCGTTCCCGGCCGTCCCGCTATCGCACGTACTGACGTGAGCAGCCCGGTGAGGGTCTGGCCCATGCTCGTTCCGCCGTTCTGTGAGTCGGACGCCGGCACCGGGTTCGGGCCCCGGTCCCGGCCCCGGGTCAGAGGCCCAGGGTGCTGCGGGTGCGCCGTACGGTGCGGCGCAGCCGGACCGCCGCGCCCCGGGGGCCGCCGCCGGGCAGGGTGAGGCTCTGGAGGCGGCGGCGCTTGAAGTAGTGCTGGGTGGTGGGGTCGAGGTGCTCCCGCAGCCAGGCCTCGGCCTCGGGGCGCAGCCCGGGGTTGAGCTTGGCCTGCATGCAGTAGCCGACGGTCCGCACCAGCGGGGCGAGGGTGTCCGGCGCGGTGCGCGGCAGCGGGGGAACGGCTTCGGGGCCCTGCGCGTCCAGGTCGGGCACGAGGTGGTCGGTGATCGTCAGCGGGATGCGGTTGCTGTTCTCGTACGGGGTGATCCGGTCGAGGACCAGCCGGGTGCCGACGCGGGCGACGGGGATGCCGTAGTAGGCGGCGGCCGTGAACATCGCGGTGGAGAAGCAGCCGACGACGAGGGTCGGCGCGCACCGCTCGTACAGCGTCTCGGCGAGCAGCGGGCTGTCCAGCGTGGTGAGCCGTACGCCGAGTTCGGCGGCGGCCTCGTCCAGGGCGCGGGAGTAGCGGGCCGGGGCGGTGGGGTGCGGCTTGAAGAGGATGGAGGTGTGCCCGGCGCGGGCGGCTCCGCGCAGCATCCGGATGTGCAGCTCCTCTTCCTCCTCCGGGGTGAGGATGGTGAGGGCGGCGAGGTACTGGCCCAGCAGCATCGCGGTGGGGGCGGCGGCCTCGGCGGCGGCGAGCCCCTGGTCCCCCTCGGCCGCCGCGGCGATCTCGGAGAGGACCGCGCGGAAGGCGTCGTCGGGGACGAGTTCGGGGTCGACGCCGGCCTCGGCGAGGAGGAGCGGGCGCAGCCCGGTGACCAGGTCGAGGTGGAGGACGCGCCGGATACGGCAGGCGATGGACTGGGGCATCCGGTTGCGGGTGGGGCCGTAGCTCATCAGGCCGTCGGCGTAGACGTGGACGGCGCTCTCGGAGAAGATCGCGGCGAGCGCGCGGGCCGGGTTGACCTGGATGGACTCGACGGCGAGGTCGACGGGGGCGTCGGGGTCGATGTCCCAGGCGAGGCGGAAGGCCCGCTGCCACAGGACGGTCTCCTCGGAGCGGGGGCCCCAGCCGCTGGGGTGGTGCGGGCTGATGGCCTCGTTCCAGTCGACGACGGCGTCGAAGCGGGCGGCGAGGGAGCCGTAACCGCGCATCTCCTCCAGGCGCAGGGCGGTTTCGGGGACGGCCGCGTTGTTGGAGACCAGCAGGATGCGGTGGCTGTCGAGGGCGCGGCCGAACTGTCCGGCGTCGAGCGCGGCGGCGAGGGTGGCCGCGCCGTACAGGGTGGAGACCTGGAAGATCTGGGTGCGCGGGGGCGTACGTACGGGCGTGGCTGCGGGGGTGGCGGTCATCGGGTCAGGCGGCCTTCTGCTTGGTGCGCAGACGGCTGAGCAGCGTGCCGCGCTTGTCGTCGATCATCGTCAGGGTGCGGTCGAGCACGTCCTGCGGCATCCGGCCCAGCGCGGCGGTGGACTCGGCGCGCAGCTTCCGGGCGGTGGCGGGCTCGTAGTCGTCGGCCTTCTCGTTGTGGAAGGCGATCATCGCGCAGTAGGTACGGACGGCCTTCGGCAGCAGGGTGTCCGCGTCCCGGTCGGCGCGCAGCTGGTCGAGCAGCGTGTCGTAGGAGGCGAAGAAGTCGAGCTGGCGGGCGTCCTTGATCTGGGTCAGGGAGGTGGTGACCCCGCGCCGGTAGAAGATGCCGTACAGACCGAGCGCGGCGTAGGTGCGGGCGCGCAGATGGAGCTGCCAGATCCACAGCCGGTCCTCGGCGGTGCGCAGTTCGGTGGCGAAGCGCTGGGCGCCGTCCGCGAAGAGCCGCCGGTGGTAGATCCCGGCCCAGACGAACGGGTAGTCGACCATGGTCTCGCGCTCGGGCACCCCGATGCCGTCGCGGGGGTCGAGCAGGGTGTCCCGCAGCGGGGCGGGGGCACGCCGCACGACGCGGGTGGTGCCGGTGGACTGGACGTGGTCGGTGCGGGCGAAGTCGCAGTCGAGGTCCTGGGCGGCGCGCAGCAGCCGGCCCAGGTGGCCGGGGGCGTACCAGTCGTCGCCGTCGAGGAAGGTGAGGTAGTCACCCTCGGCGGCGTCGATGCCGCTGTTGCGGGCGGCCGCGATGCCGACGTTCGTACCGTGTCTGATCACCCGGGCGCGCGGCAGCCGCTCGGCCCAGTGGTCGACGATGTCCTGCGTGCCGTCGCCGGACGCGTCATCGACCAGCAGGAACTCGATGTCCGGGTCCGCGTTGCGGGCCAGACTCCCCAGCGTGGTCGGGGCGTAGGCCGCGACATTGTGGAGCGGTACGACAACGGACAGTTTCGGCACGCGCGCCCTCACCTTCGATCATGGTCCCGACAACGTAGTGAGACCGCGGAAGGATCGGGTGACACCCGCCACGACAGCGGGTGAACTCTGCGCGTCCGCCCGATGGCCGGGCACGCATCGGGGGACGGGAAACGGGGAACATCGCGCAAGGGCTTGACCTCAACTTCGCTTGCGGTCCTACGTTTCGAGGCATGGACTACTCACACGACGACGCAGGACTCGCCCGCCAGCCGATCGGCTACTGGAGCTGGGCCGCCCACGAGGCAACGGTCACCCACATCCGCTCCGCGCTGGCCGAGCACGGACTCACCCAGCCCCCTTGGTGGGTGCTCAACCAACTGGAGGAGGCGGGCGAGGCGGGACGGGACCGGGCCGAGCTGGTCACCATGCTCAGCGGCTATCTCGACACCGGGACCGACGGCATGGAGGAGGCCGTGGACGCCGTACTGGAGCGGAGGCTGGCCACCGAGGACTCGGGGTCCCGGCTGCGGCTGACCCCCGAAGGACGGGAGCTGCGCGAGAAGGCGCTCGCCCGGGTGACCCGGGCGAGCGCGGAGATCCACGAGGGCATCCCCGAGGCGGAGTTCGTCGCCGCGCTGAAGGTGCTGCAGCGGATGATCCACAACGTCGGGGGGAAGGCCTGGCACCACTGAGGCGGGCGGCCCCCGGGCTACACGCTGCTGAGCGAGAGCTTCGCGGCGAACCCGAGGAACAGCACACCGGCCGCCGAAGTGGCTCCCGCCGACAGCCGCTTGCGCCGGCGGAAGACGGCGGCCAGCCGGGTGCCGCCGAAGATCAGCACCGAGAGGTAGGCGAAGCTGGCGAGCTGGAGCAGGGTGCCCAGCACCAGGAACGACAGCGCCGGGTAGGCGTAGCCGGGGTCGACGAACTGGACGAAGAAGGAGATCAGGAACAGGATCGCCTTCGGGTTGATCAGGCTGACCACGAGCGCCCGGCGGTAGGGCCGCTCCACGGGCCCCGCCGCCGCTCCGGAAGCCTCGGCGGCCCCCTCCGCCTCGACCGTCTCGACGAGTTCGGCGGTACGCCGGTGCCGCTCGCGCCACAGGGCCACAGCGGCCCGCAGCATCCCGATGGCCATCCAGGTCAGATAGGCCGCACCCGCGTACTTGACGATCGCGAAGAGCAGGGGCGTGGTCGTCAGCAGGGACGCGGCGCCCAGTGCGGCGAGCGTCATCAGGACGGTGTCCCCGGTCCAGACGCCCGCGGCGGCTTTGTACCCGGTGCGTACGCCGCGTCGGGCGGCGACGGAGAGCACGTAGAGCGAGTTCGGACCCGGCAGAAGGACGATCAGCGCCAGGCCGGCGAGATAGGTCGGAAGATCGGTGACACCCAGCATGAACGGAGTGTCGCACGCCGGTACGGGTCGCCGTCCAGGGGGTTTCACCTGGCGATATGGGCCGTCGGCGGCCGCGCGGAAGAGGGCCGGTCCCGACGGCCCGGACCGGCCATGATCGACCGGGCGGCACCCCGGGGGGTCTGGACGCGCGGCCGCCGTCCGGCGGAGGATTCGCTGACCGGGCCGGACGGGAATCCGTACAGCATCCATGCAGGAGGCACCGGGCCGACAGGTGACCCAGGGGGATCGAACATGGTGGACACGGACAGCGGGTGGGACGGCCGGGGCGGGAGAGGCCAACGCGGGGCGCGGGACACGCGCGGCGCGCAGGCGGCCGACGCGATACCGAACCTCCGAGTCGCCGTCCCGGACCGCCGAGTCGCCCTACCGGACAGCCGAGTCGCCGCCCCGGACCGTCGCACCGCCCTACCGGGCCGTCGCGCCGCCGCAGTGTCCCTCGTCGCACTGGCCGCCCTCGCGACGGGGTGCGGACCGGGTACGGCCACGGGGGCGCAGGACGCGTCGCCTCCGGTGCGGCCCACGCAGGCCGCCGCCCCCTCCCCCACCCGCACCGCCCCCGTGACCGACGACGCGAAACCGCGTACCGCACCACCACCGCCCAGCCCCTCGGCGTCCACCGCCCCGCCTGCCCCCGCCCCGGCCCCGACGACCGCCCGCCCGGCCCCGGAACCGAGCACCGCACCGCCGCCGCGCGTCCTGATGCGGACCGGGTCCGAGAGCGACCGGGTGCGTGAACTCCAGGCCCGGCTGCGCCAGATCGGCCACTTCGGGCGCAACCCCACCGGCTACTACGGCTCCGTCACCGCCGACGCCGTACGGTCGTTCCAGGCCAAGCGGAGCCTGCCGGTCACGGGCTCCACCGACGAGGTGACGTGGCAGCGGCTGCTGGCGATGACCCGGGTGCCGAAGGCCGCCGAACTGCGGCCGCCGACCGAGCGGCCGGTGGCCGCGCCGGACGAACGGTGCCTGAAGGGCCGGGTCCTGTGCATCAGCAAGAACAGCCGGACCCTGGCATGGATGATCGACGGCAAGGTCGTCTCGGCGATGGACGTGCGCTTCGGCTCGGAGTACACGCCCACCCGCGAGGGCGTGTTCGAGGTGTTCTGGAAGTCCCGGGACCATGTGTCGACGCTGTACGACACCCCGATGCCGTACGCCCTGTTCTTCAGCGGCGGCCAGGCGGTGCACTACTCCGCGGACTTCGCGGCCAACGGCTACGGCGGCGCCTCGCACGGCTGCGTCAACGTACGGGACAAGAAGAAGGTCGCGGCGCTGTTCGACCAGGTGAGGACCGGCGACAAGGTCGTCGTCTACTGGTGACCAGCTGCTCGGCCGGTACGGACGAAGGGAGAGGGCGCGGGCGGGACCGGGGGAACGTGTCCCGCCCGCGCCGATGCGCAGAGCCGAAGGTACGGGGGGAACCCCGGCTCGTCGCGCGGCCGATGACCAGTCGGCTCACTCTGTACTGCGCCCGGCCCTCCAAAAACGTCACACCTGGTCGCGCGGGCTGTCGGACGGGATCGGAAAGCGCAGGTCAGCGGGTCTGTACGGTGGCCGCACCGCTGCTCTTCGGGAGGGGCGGGACCTCGGCGTCCGCCCCTGCGCCGGCGCCGGCCTCCGGGGCCGCGGCGGAACGCGGTACGGGGTGGAAGGAGACGGGCGGCAGCGAGCCGCCGCCACCCGGACCGTTCTGACCGCCGTCGTCATCGTCGTCGCCGTCCCCGCCGCCGGAACCACCGGAGCCGCCGTTCCCGCCGCTGCCGCCGTTCCCGCCGTTCCCGTCGAGGAGGCGGTCGCAGAAGCGCTCCAGGTTCTTCTCGCCCTTGGCGAACTCGATCAGCTGGCGTCGGCTGCGCTCGTCCAGCGTGCCCGCGCGGAAGGCCTTGCAGGCCTTGACGGACTTCTCGTACCAGTTCCCCGAGCCCGTGTCACCGCCGGGACCGCCGGGCCGGTCGTCCTGCCCGGTGCCGCCCCCGGTGGGCTCCTCCCGGCCGTTGCCGCCGGGCCGGTCCGGGGTGTCCGGGCGGCCCGTGCCGGACTCCCGGCCGGTGTCGCCGGTCCGCGCGCCGTCGGGCTCCTCGGGCCCGCCGGACTCGCGGGCCGTGGGCGAGGAGGCGGACTCCGGCTCGGCGGGCGAGGACGGGTCCGCCGGGGCCGACGGGTCGTCGACGGAGCCGCTGGACATCAACGGGCCCGGGGTCACGGCGGCCGATACGGAGCTGGCCGGCGCGGGCGAGCCCTGCCCGCCGAAGGTTCCGGTGAACACGCCCGTACCGGCGGCGACCGCCACCCCGCCGAGCGCGCAGCCCGCGAGCGAGGCGACCAGGCCGAAGCGGACCGGCCGGCTCCAGCGCGGGCGGCGGGCCGGGGTGTCGGGGGCGGAGCCGAGCTGGACGGCGTGCAGCTGGCCGGGGCGGCCGGGAACGGCGGCACCGGCGGCACGGCCGGCGAGCCGGTCCACGCCGCTGCCGTGGCGGGCCTGCCGGAACGCGGCGAGGACGGCGTCCTCGCCGGGGAGTTCGCCTGCCGGGGACCGCAGCCCCTCGCGCGCCGCGCCGAGCGCTTCGGCGAGGCGGAGGGCGTCGGTCCGGGCCTTGTCGCCGACGGGGACGACAGGTTCGCCGCGGAGAAGTCTCTCCGCCGCGTCCTTGTCAAGCCACTCGTAGTGCTCGTCGGCCATCACATGTCCTTCTGCGTCCACGGTCGCGAATGCGTCACACCGGGAGTGACCACGGCGGGTGCCGCCGGACCGCCTCGTCCGGGCCGCTGGGAGGGCACGGCCCCGAGCCCGGTGCCGCCACCCGCATCGTTCCCGCCGTCCTGGGCCGGGGGCCGGTCCGCGGTGCCGTCCGGGTCGAACGCTCCGTCCCCGTCGGCCCGGGGCGCCGGGAGCTGCCCGTCGGCGCCGAGGAGTTCGGCCAGTCGCTTGAGGCCGCGGTGCGCGGCGGTACGGACGGCGCCGGGCCGCTTGCCCAGGGTCTGCGCCGCGCTCTTCGCGTCGAGCCCGACGACCACCCGCAGCACGACGGCCTCGGCCTGGTCCTGCGGCAGCTGGGCGATGAGGGACATGGTGCGGTCGGTGTCCAGGGCCTCGATGGCGTCGCCCGCGGTGTCGGACTCGGCGGCGCGCGTGGTCAGCTCGGTCTCGTCGCCGCCGATGGCGGGACGGCGGCTGCGCATCCGCAGATGGTCCAGAGAGCGGTTGCGCGCGATCCGCGCGGCCCACCCCCGGAACCGGTCGGCGTCACCGCTGAACCGGTCGAGGTCGCGCGCTATCTGGAGCCACGCCTCGGACGCCACGTCCTCGGCGTCCGGCTCTCCGACCAGCGTCCGTATGTAGCCCAACAACCGTGGGTGCACCGCGCGGTACACAGCACGGAAGGCGTCCTCGTCCCCGTCCTGTGCCGCGAGCACCGCGGCAGTCAGCTCCGCGTCGTCCCCCAGCACTCCCTCAACCCGCCCTGCCGTCCTGAATCGCAGCTGGTCAACTGCTGCGCAACCCTGCGCGAACCAGCACGCTACGTGCTCGGTGGGGGCCACGTCCATGACTTGTACAACTCGCAACAATTCGACGGCCGTGCTTCCGGTGTGACAGAAAACGCAGTCATGGCGCTGAGATGAGTACGGGGTCGTGCTGCGACCCCGTGGAAGACGGCCGGGGCCTCTCCTGTGGGGGGTGGCGGCCCCGGTCGTCGCTCCTCTTCACAGCCGTTCCGGCCAGGCACTGCGCCTGTGCGGCAGGCACAGGCCTCGCGACAGTGAACGGTGATGTGAGTCACTCCCGAGTCCGCCCCCGGCCCGGATCCCCTAGCGGGTCAGATCCCTGAGCGCCGTGTTCAGCTCCAGGACGTTCACCCGGGGCTCGCCCATGAAGCCGAGCAGCCGGTCCGTCGTGTGGTCCGCGACCAGGCTCTCGACCTTCTTCACGTCGAGGCCGTTCTTCTCGGCGACCCGGTGGGCCTGGAGTTCGGCGTACGCCGGTGAGATGTGCGGGTCCAGGCCGGAGCCGGAGGAGGTGACGGCGTCGGGCGGGACGTCGGCGGGGTTCACCTTGTGCGTCGCGGTCGAGTTGTCCTTCACCACGGCTGCCTTGGCGTCCTTCACCCACTGGACCAGTTCCTCGTTGTCGCCGGAGCGGTTGGTGGCGCCGGAGAGGAGCAGGGAGTACTGGGTGTTGACGCTGTTGGTGCCGAGGCCGTTGGAGGGGCGGGGCTGGAACCACCTCAGGTCGGGGGTCGGTGACGTTTCGCCCTTCTTCGGCGGGAGGTCGTACCGCTGGCCGATCAGTGAGGAGCCCACGACCTGCCCATTCACGTCCTTGGTCTCGGAGCCGTTGGCCTGGTCGCTGAACAGGGCCTGGGCGGCGCCGGTGACGGCCAGGGGGTAGATGACCCCGCACACCAGGGTGAGGACGAGCAGGGCTCGCAGGCCTGCGCCGAGGACGCGGGCGGTGCTGCTGACGGTGTTGTTGGTCATGGCGGATCAGCCGATTCCGGGGATGAGGGTCAGGAGCAGGTCGATGAGCTTGATGCCGATGAACGGGGCGACGAGGCCGCCGAGTCCGTACAGGCCGAGGTTGCGGCGCAGCATCCGGTCGGCGCTCGCGGGGCGGTAGCGCACGCCCTTGAGGGCGAGCGGTACCAGGGCGACGATGATCAGCGCGTTGAAGATGACGGCGGAGAGGATCGCGGACTCGGGCGAGGTCAGGCCCATGATGTTCAGCTTGTCCAGCGACGGGTACGCCACGGCGAACATGGCGGGGATGATCGCGAAGTACTTCGCGACGTCGTTGGCGATGGAGAAGGTGGTGAGGGCTCCCCGGGTGATGAGGAGCTGTTTCCCGATCTCGACGATCTCGATGAGTTTGGTGGGGTTGGAGTCGAGGTCCACCATGTTCCCGGCCTCCTTGGCGGCCGAGGTTCCGGTGTTCATCGCGACGCCGACGTCGGCCTGGGCCAGGGCGGGGGCGTCGTTCGTGCCGTCGCCGGTCATCGCGACGAGCTTGCCGCCGGCCTGTTCCCGCTTGATGAGGGCCATCTTGTCCTCGGGCGTCGCCTCGGCCAGGAAGTCGTCGACCCCCGCCTCCTCGGCGATCGCCTTCGCGGTCAGCGGGTTGTCGCCCGTGATCATGACCGTACGGATGCCCATCCGGCGCAGTTCCTCGAACCGCTCCCGCATGCCCTCCTTCACCACGTCCTTGAGGTGGATGACTCCGAGGACCCGGGCGCCGGCCGTGTCCTCCGCGGCCACCAGCAGCGGTGTGCCGCCGGCCTGGGCGATCCCGTCCGTGAGCGCCGCCGCGTCCTCGGGGACCCGGCCGCCCCGCTCCTTCACCCAGGCGAGGACCGAACCGGTCGCGCCCTTGCGGACCTTCCGGCCGTCCAGGTCGACGCCCGACATCCGGGTCTGCGCGGTGAACTCCACCCACGCGGCGCCCGTCAGCTCGCCCTGGTTCCGCTCCCGCAGCCCGTACGTCTCCTTGGCGAGCACCACGATCGACCGGCCCTCCGGGGTCTCGTCGGCGAGCGAGGAGAGCTGGGCGGCGTCGGCGAGGTCCGCTTCCGTCACGCCCTCGACCGGGACGAACGCGGCCGCCTGGCGGTTGCCGAGGGTGATCGTGCCGGTCTTGTCGAGCAGCAGGGTGGAGACGTCGCCCGCCGCCTCGACCGCGCGGCCCGACATGGCCAGGACGTTGCGCTGGACGAGCCGGTCCATCCCGGCGATCCCGATCGCGGACAGCAGCGCCCCGATCGTGGTGGGGATCAGGCAGACGAGCAGGGCAGCCAGCACGATCAGTGAGGTCTGGTCGTCGGCGCCCGCGTAGATCGCGAACGGCTTCAGGGTGACCACGGCCAGCAGGAAGACGATCGTGAGGGACGCCAGCAGGATGTTCAGGGCGATCTCGTTGGGCGTCTTCTGCCGGGCGGCACCCTCGACCAGGCCGATCATCCGGTCGATGAAGGTCTCGCCCGGCTTGGTGGTGATCCTGATGACGACGCGGTCGGACAGCACCTTCGTACCGCCGGTGACGGCCGAGCGGTCGCCGCCGGACTCCCGGATGACCGGCGCCGATTCGCCGGTGATCGCGGACTCGTCGACCGAGGCGACGCCTTCGACCACGTCCCCGTCGCCGGGGACGACGTCACCGGCCTCGCAGACCACCAGGTCGCCGATACGCAGGTCCGTTCCGGCGACCCGTTCCTCCTGGCCTCCGGCGAGCTTTCCTCCGACGAGGCGGCGGGCGACGGTGTCGGTCTTGGCCTTGCGCAAGGTGTCGGCCTGCGCCTTGCCCCGGCCCTCGGCGACCGCCTCGGCGAGGTTGGCGAAGATGGTGGTCAGCCAGAGCCAGGCAGTGATCGCCCAGCCGAACCAGTCGGTCGGGTCGGTGAGCGCGAGCGCGGTGGTGACCACCGAGCCGACCAGCACGACGAACATCACCGGGGACTTCACCATCACGCGCGGGTCGAGCTTGCGCAGCGCGTCCGGGAACGACTTCAGGAGCTGCTGCGGGTCGAAGAGCCCGCTGCCGACCCGGTTGCCGGTCGCCTGGCCGCCGGCCGGCGGCAGGTCTCCGTGCGGAGCGCGCGTGGGGGTGGGGGTGACGGTGCTCATGAGGCGAGCCCTTCGGCGAGCGGACCCAGCGCCAGGGCCGGGAAGTAGGTGAGTCCGGTGATGATGAGGATCGTGCCGACGAGCAGCCCCGCGTAGAGGGGTTTGTCGGTGCGCAGCGTGCCCGCGGTCTCCGGTACGGGCTTCTGCTCGGCGAGCGAACCGGCCAGGGCGAGGACGAACACCATCGGCACGAACCGGCCGAGCAGCATCGCGATGCCGATGGTCGTGTTGAACCACTGGGTGTCGGCGTTGAGCCCGGCGAAGGCGGAGCCGTTGTTGTTGGCGCCGGAGGTGTAGGCGTACAGGATCTCGGAGAAGCCGTGCGCGCCGGAGTTGGTCATCGAGTCGGCGGGGGTCGGCAGGGCCAGCGCGACCGCGGTGAAGCCGAGCACGAGCGCCGGGGTGACGAGGATGTAGCAGGCGGCGAGCTTGATCTGGCGGGTGCCGATCTTCTTGCCGAGGTACTCCGGGGTGCGTCCGACCATCAGCCCGGCGAGGAACACCGCGATGACCGCCATGATCAGCATGCCGTACAGGCCGGAGCCGACGCCGCCTGGCGCGATCTCGCCGAGCTGCATGCCGAGCATCGTGATGCCGCCGCCGAAGCCGGTGTACGAGGAGTGGAAGGAGTTCACCGCGCCGGTCGAGGTCAGCGTCGTGGCGACCGCGAAGATCGACGAGCCGGCGATGCCGAAGCGCGTCTCCTTGCCCTCCATGGCCCCGCCCGCGATCTCGAACGCCGGGCCCCGGTGGGCGAACTCGGTCCACATCATCAGAGCGGTGAAGCCGATCCAGATGACGGCCATCGCGCCGAGGATCGCGTACCCCTGCCGCAGCGAGCCGACCATGCGGCCGAAGGTCCGCGTCAGCGCGAACGGGATCAGCAGGATGAGGAAGATCTCGAAGAGGTTGGAAAGGGGGTTCGGGTTCTCGAAGGGGTGGGCGGAGTTGGCGTTGAAGTAGCCGCCGCCGTTGGTGCCCAGCTCCTTGATGGCCTCCTGGGAGGCGACCGCGCCGCCGTTCCACTCCTGCGTGCCGCCCATGAACTGGCCGACCTGGTGGATGCCCGAGAAGTTCTGGATCGCCCCGCAGGCGACCAGGACGATCGCGCCGATCACCGAGATCGGGACGAGGATACGGACGGTGCCGCGGACGAGGTCGGCCCAGAAGTTGCCGAGTTCACCGGTACGGGAGCGGGCGAAGCCCCGTACGAGGGCCACCGCCACGGCCATGCCGACCGCCGCGGACAGGAAGTTCTGGACCGCGAGGCCGCCGGTCTGTACGACGTGGCCCATGGCCTGTTCGCCGTAGTACGACTGCCAGTTGGTATTGGCGACGAAGGAAGCGGCGGTGTTGAACGCCTGGTCCGGGTCGATCGAGGAAAAGCCGAGCGAACCGGGCAGCGAACCCTGTATCCGTTGCAGCAGATAGAGAAAGAGAACGCTCACCGCCGAAAAGGCGAGCACGGCGCGCAGATAGGCGGGCCAGCGCATTTCGGCGGCCGGATTGGCGCCGATGACCTTGTATATCCACTTCTCCGGTGCGTAGTTCTTCTCGGAGGAGTAGACCTTGGCCATGTAGTCGCCCAGCGGGCGGTAGGCCAGGGCGAGGGCGGCTATCAGAGCTGTGAGCTGGAGAAGTCCAGCGGCCTGGGGGCTCATGTCGGTGCTCAGAACCTCTCCGGATACAGGAGAGCCAGGACGAGATATCCGAGCAGGGACACGGCCACGACAAGGCCGACGATGTTTTCGGCGGTCATGGTCTGGTCACCGCCCGGGCGATGAGAGCCACCAGCGCGAATACCGCGATCGTGGTGGCGACGAAGGCCAGGTCGGCCATCGTGGACTCCTGAGGATGCGAGGAAGAGAATCAGCCGTTCGGCCGATACGAGCAAACCTCGACTTCACCCCGGGGATAAGCCGCCTTGACGGGGTCCATATGAATGCGGCGCCGCCCTTGACGACTGTCTGACGTCCGCTTGACGCGCGCCTTACGCCGCCGGGCGGGCGGCCGTGTCGCTACAGCTCGTGGTCCAGGGCCAGCGCGTCCCAGTCGATCCCGCGCAGCGCGGGGTCGGCGTCCTCGCCCGACGGCACGACGCGGTGTCCTGGAACCACGCGACGACGAGGGCGGAGCGGTGCATCACCGCGTCGAGTCCGGGATCGACCGCCGTCGAGCGGAAGACGCCGATACAGCCGATACACAGGACGGCGGGCAGCACGTCGACCGGGCCGAAGGCACCGCCCGTCTCGACTTCCGGACCCCGGGGATCCGGGGCTTCTGGGGCCCTGGGTCCCCGGAGCCCCGGAGCCCCCTACGCGCCGACGTCCCGCCGGCTGAGGTCCTCCTGCGTCTCGCGTCGGATCAGCAGCCGTGCCGTGCCGCGGTGCACCGCGATGACCGGCGGCCTGCCGACGAGGTTGTAGGCGGAGGCCATGGACGCCTGGTACGCGCCCGCCACCGGCACCGCGATGAGGTCGCCCGGGCGTACGTCAGCGGGCAGGAGGACATCGCTCGCGATGACGTCTCCGGCCTCGCAGTGCCGGCCCACCACCGAGGCCGGGACCGGTCCGGCCGTGCTGGCGCGGCCGATCGGGCGGGGTGCGTACCGGGCCCCGTACAGGGCGGGCCGGGGGTTGTCGCTCATGCCGCCGTCGACGGCGACGAACAGCGTCGGGCCGGAGTGCTTGACGGCGAGGACCCGGTACAGCGCCACTCCCGCCGGAGCCGCGATCGCCCGCCCGGGTTCGATGGCCAGCCTCGGCACGGGCAGTCTCGCGGCCGCGCAGCTCACGGTGAGTTCCGCGGTCAGGCGGCGGGCGAGAGCGGTCAGGTCGAGCGCGGGCTCCCCCGGCCGGTAGGCGACGCCGTGCCCGCCGCCGAGGTCGAGTTCGGGGAGGGTGACGCCGTGGCTCTCCTTGATCCGGGCCATCAGTCCGACCATGCGCCGTACGGCCACCAGGTACGGCTTGACGTCGGTGATCTGGGAGCCGATGTGGCAGTGCAGTCCGGTCAGTTCGAGCTGCGGCTGGCCGAGCACCCGGGCGATGGCGTGCTGGGCGGACCCGTCGGTGAGGGACAGGCCGAACTTCTGGCCGTCCGTGCCGGTACGGATCTTCTCGTGGCCCCCGGCCGACACCCCGGGCACGACCCGCACCATGACCTTCTGCCGGCCGGCCGGGCCGGTCAGCGCGGCGATCCGGGCGATCTCCGAGGGGCTGTCGACGACGATCCGCCCGACTCCGACCCGCAGGGCCAGTTCGATGTCGCGCGGGGACTTCGCGTTGCCGTGCAGCACCATCCGCTCCGGCGGGAACCCGGCGGCGTGGGCGAGTTCGAGTTCCCCGGCGGAGCAGACGTCCAGCCCGAGCCCCTCCTCCTCGATCCACCGCACCATCGCCCGGGACAGGAACGCCTTGGCCGCGTAGACCACGTCGGCCTGCGGGAAGGCCGCCCGGTACGTCCGGCACCGGGCGCGTATCTCGTCCTCGTCCAGGACGTAGGCGGGGGTGCCGAAGCGGTCGGCCAGCTCGGCGAGGGAGACTCCGCCGACGCTCAGATGTCCCTGCGGCAGACGGGCGGTGGAAGCCGGCCATACCGTCAGGTCGTCCGGCCCGGCGGGCAGTTCGGTGAGCAGGGGTGCGGACATGGGGGCGTCTCCTCGGGAGGCGTGGGCAAGGAGCGCGGTCACAGCGCGCGGGCGGGCACGTCGGCCGCGTACACCGGCTTCGTGATGACGGCCGGGGCCGTCAGGACCGGGTCGACGACGAGCCGGTCGATGCCGAGGGGTTCCGTGAGCGCGCGCAGAGCCGGTTCGGCGAGCGGGATCGCGGGCTGACCGGCGCCCAGCGTCGCGGTCAGCAGATCCCGGCGGCTGAAGCCGACAGCGGTGCGCTCCCCCAGCGGCGTACGGAACACCCGCAGCACGGGGCCCGCCGCTTCCGGCCGGACGGGCACGAACAGCAGCCCGGCCGGGGCCTGTTCATCGGGGTCGGGGTCCTCGGCGTACGAGAAGAGACACATGGGATTCCTCCGGGTCGGTCGCGACCGGCCCTCGCCGGGCCGCGTGACGTCGAAGCTATGCCCGCCCCGGACCGCCCGGCCCTGCCGCCTGACGCGACTTTGACAGCCACCGCCCAGTCCATACGGATCGCTGACGCCCATCCCCTCCCCGCCCGCCCTTCAATGGCATTCCGGAACGGAACTGATGGGGGATTCCGGAACAGGACGAGGCGGGAGGCCCAGGCAGTGCGGCAGAGAATCGTGGTCGGCGTGGACGGCTCCCCGGGGAGCCTGGCAGCCCTGCACCGGGCCGCCACCGAGGCGCGGGAACGCCATGCGGACCTGCACGTCGTGCTGGCCTGGCAGCTGCCCGGCGGCGGACTGGGCGGCCGGACCACCTACGGCCCGGCCGTGCTCCGGGAGTGCCGGGAAGCCGCCGTCGACGACCTCCGCACCATCCTCGACAGCGCGTTCGCCGTGGAGCGGCCGGGCGTCCCCCTGTCCGGGCTGACCGTGCGCGGCGAGCCCGGGGCGGTGCTGGTCGAGGCGGCCGGTTCGGCCGCCGACCTCCTGGTCGTCGGCTCGGGCCCCCGCGGCCGACGGCTCCCCCGGCTGAGACCTTCGGTGACCCGCTACTGCCTGGCCCACGCCCACTGCCCCGTGCTCGCGGTCCCCCCGAACCCCCTCGAAGCCGAACTCGCCGCGCTGCACAACGCCCCCTGGTCCCTGTCGCACCTGCCCAGGGCGCGTAAACGGTGACCGGGTGTCTTTCGGCCTTCGCAGGTGATCTCCCGTGTCCCGGACCGTCAGGGTGACCTGCTCACTGTCCGCGCACCAGGGCGTAAAGACCCTGCCGTGCCCCTCAGCCCCGGCCCCTGGCCCGCCGTGACATCACCGCGCGCAGGACCCGGCGGCCCTCCGTGGACAGGTCCAGCGCCTTGCGGAGGCCGGCGCCGCTGCCCGCCGTGCCGGTGGTCTCCGCGAGGATCTCCAGGATCCGGACCTGCCGTTCCAGCTCCCCCGCGACCAGCGGGCCCACGGCGGCGGGCTCACCGCTGCGGGCCGCCTTGAGCAGGTCCTCCTCGTCCGCCGGCACCTCCCCGTCCGGGGCGTCGAACCGGCCGTGGACCCGGAGCGCGACCAGCGAGCAGGCGTCGGCCCACTCCCGCAGCGGTACGGCGGCGAAGTCGGAGGGGGCCGCGCCGAGCATGGCCCGGACGAGCGCGGCCGGGCCGTCGGAGACCGACGCCTGTTCCATCTCCGTACGCACCGCCGCGAGCCGGATGGCCCAATCCTGTCCGTTCTCGCAGCTCGCCCAGAGCGGGCGCAAGGGCTCCGCCTCCGGCCCCGCGAGCAGCGGCAGGCAGCGTTCCAGGCAGGCCACGGCACCGGCGGCCAGCGTGCGCTCGTCGGCCCGTCCGATCAGTTCCAGCAGACTCATCGACGTCTCCCTCGGTCTACCGGATACTGCGCCGAATGGCCGAAAATCGTCACTTTGGAGCCGGTGTCACCTGTGTGCTCCCGGAACCGGGGCCGGTGCCGGGCCGTCAGGCGCCCGCCCGTGCAGGGCCCGTTCGACCTGCATCCCGGTCACGGCGCGGACATAGAGGACGGCGAGGACGGCGGCGACGATGTCCACCGCGTCGGAGGCCGCCACCAGGCCCGCGGCCCGCACGACCTCCTCCGCGTCCACGGCCCGGTCCCACAGACGCTCGGTCACCCGGGTGAAGAGGAGGCTCACGACCCACGCGCCCCACCAGAGGTTGAGCGGGGTCCGGGGAACCGTGCGCCGGCCCCCGTCCGGGCGGGTATGCGCGCTCGCCTCCCACACCCCGCTCGCGACGCGGTAGGGGAACCAGAAGTTGGCGATCGGGACGAACCAGCCTCCCACCGCCCAGCCCGGGCCCATGCGCTGCACGGACGGGTCGAAGACCTCGGCGTTCCGGCGGGTCCGGTGGAACCAGATGATGAAGACGACACCGGTGGCCAGCAGCGCCACACCCTGGGAGAGGGCCGCGATGCCGTACAGCGTCTCGGCCGTGCGGCCGTCCCCGACGTAGACGTTCAGGGCGCCGTCCGCCTCCACCTGCTGCCAGAGGCCGCGCAGATGCAGGCCCGTGGCGATGGCGAACAGATCGGCGGCGATCACCACGCCGAGCAGGGCCGTCACCGCCCGGGCGAGGCCGACGGGCGAACGCGGCCAGGTGGCCACGCCCCAGCCCCCGGGCCCGGGGACCGGGGTCATCAGACCGCCGGGCAGCGGGGGCCGGGTGCCCGAGCAGAAGGTGCACAGGCCGTCGTCGGTGACGGCCGTTCTGATACGGCAACGGGTGCAGAGCACGGAGAAGTCCCCCCGGGACGCGATGTGGGTGCACGGCCGCGCGTCCCTCCCCAGGAGCGCGCGGCCGACGCTGCGCAGGCCGGCGGCTGCCGGGCTGTCCGTCCCGCATCTTCGCAGGTGGGGGCGGGGAGGGACAGCCCTTTCAGCGGCGGCCCGCGCTCACCCTCGCCCTCACCCCGCGCTGCCGGTCCGCTTCGCCAGCTCCTGGAACTGCGCCCAGCTGAGCGCGGGCTTCCGCGGGTCCCACAGCTTCTGCGAGGTCGCCACGAGCGGCATCCTGATGCCGTCGGCCACCTGCTCGGTGGTCTGCGCGTTCGGCAGGTCGCCCCAGACGGCGAACCGGCCGCCGAGGATCTGCTTCGAGTAGCGCTCGGCCACGGGTTCGGTGCCGCGCAGGACCAGCGGGGTCCACTGCTCGTAGATCCGCTCGCCGGTCGGGTAGACGAACTCGTTGGGCTCGCCGAGCACGTAGTACAGGAACTCGTCGTTGAGGTTCAGCATCTTGTAGCCCTCGGCGAGGTACTCCTGCGGCGGGCGGGCGCCGATCTCCTTGCCGGTCCAGTACTCGATCTCGATGTTCTCGTCGGCCTTGACCTTCGTGCCCCGGAAGAGCCCGTCGTTCCAGGCCTTCGCGGTCCGGCCCTTGGGCACGACGACGTCCGCGCGGTCGTTCAGCCAGCTGGTGGCCAGATCCTCGATGGTGGCGTCGGCGCCGTGCTTCTCCTCGGCGGCCCGCTGGAGCTGGGGGTAGGAGGCGGCGGGGTTCTGGACGGTCAGCGCCTGGTACTCGTCCGCGCCGAGGTGCCAGAAGCGGCCCGGGAACAGCTCGGTGTACTCCTCCAGGAGTTCGTCGATGAGCTTGGCCGCGGCCGGCTTGGAGATGTCGATGGAGCCCTTCGACTCGACGCCCGCGGTGTTGCGCAGCTGGAGGTCGGGGTGGGCGGCCAGCACCGCGCCGAGGTGTCCGGGCGAGTCGATCTCGGGGACGACCTCGATGTGCCGGCTGTTGGCGAGGCCGACGATGCGGCGGACCTCGTCCTGGGTGAGGGCCTCGTCGGAGACCACCTCGGGGTGGGACTTCGACTCGATCCGGAAGGCCTGGTCGTCGGAGAAGTGCAGGCCGAGCTGGTTGAGCTTGAGGTCGCCCATCTCGCGTATGCGGTCCTCTATCCACTCCGCGCTGTAGTGCTTGCGCGCGATGTCGAGGTTGAGCCCGCGCTGCGGCCGGTCCGGCCGGTCGTTGACGACGCCCTCGGGGACCGTGCCGTCCGCCGTGAGCGACTGCTTGAGCGTCCGGGTGCCGTAGAAGACGCCCGACTCGTCGGGGCCGGTGATCTTCACCTTCCGGTCGCGCACGGTGAGCGTGTACGACTCGGCGGGGCCCGAGTCCTTGGCGCCGAGCGCCAGCTCGACGTCTCCCGTACGGGCCGGCTCGGCGCCCCGGTAGCGGATCTTCAGCTCCTTGGCGATCAGCTGCGCCTCGTCGGCGAGCACCTGGCTGCCCTTGGCGATGACGACGGTGCTGTCCTCGCCCGGCTGCCAGCCGGGCCCCCGGGCCGCGGTGTGCTCGCGCACCGCGGGGATCGTGCTCGGGGTGCTGGACATCGGGTAGCTGCGGGAGGGCGACGGGGCGGCGGCCTCGGCGGAGGTTCCGGAGGGCGACGCCGTGTCACCGGACGATCCGCTGCCGGATCCGTCCGGCCAGACGACGACGGTGAGGGCGACGGCGGCTGCGGCCGTGACAGCCGCGCCGGTGACAAGGGCACCACGCGAGGGCGACATCGGGCAGATTCCTCCGTTGAGGGGTCAAGGACGAGTGAAACGAGTGAATAGGGTGCAAGGCTGGCATTTTTGCCACGGCCTCGCCCATCGAGGAGGGCGGGCGACCGGACGGAACCCCGGCCGACGCAGGTCAGACGTCCATCACACGTTCCGAAACTCTCCCGTTCGGGTGATTCTTCTGCGGTCCGTCGGACGGCCGCCGACCGGTCTCGTTAGCGTTGCGGCACATTCGTCTCCCTCTTCACTCCCACCTCGCGCAACCTCCTTGCGCTCCCGCCTGTCTTTCAGGGACGGAAGACCTTCGCGTACCCCTGCGGGCCCTCGCGGGATCACAGGGCCCCACCGGGTCACCGCTGTCATTGATACGAGGAGTCCACGCTGTCCAGGTCCAGCGAATCCCCCGCCGGCCTGCCGAAGCGATCAGCGCCCCCGGCCGGCCGGTCGGCCGTGCCCGTGCAGCCGCGCCACCCGGACCCGGCCGAAGCCCCGGCGGTGCCGCCCGCCGACGGGTCGCCGGCCGATCATGCCGTCGGCCTGGCCCACTTCAACAGCCTCCCCTTCGCCGCCGCCGAGGCGGCCTTCCTGGAGTGCTGCGGCAGTCTGCGCTGGGCCCACCGGATGGCCGCCCACCGCCCCTACCCCGATCTCGGCGCTCTACTGGCCGCCTCCGACGAGGCGGGCTACGACCTCGCGCCCAGTGACATCGCCGAGGCCCTGGCCGCGGAACCGGCCCCCTGCCTGCACCACGACGCGCCCCGCGCGGCCCATCTGGCGCTGCGGGCGGCGCACGCGGCGTACGAGAGCCGGTTCGGCCACGCCTTCGTGATCTGCCTGGACGCCTACACGCCCGCCCAGCACGTGGACCAGGTGCTGGCCGGGATCCGGGTCCGGATGGAGCACGAGGTGGACGAGGAGCGGGCGGTCACCGCCGAGGAGCTGCGCCGACTCGCCCGGAGCCGGATCGTCGAGCTGATGACCGCGGGCCCCGGGCAGTAAGGGCGAGCGCTCCCTCCGGGGCCTGACCGAGAAGGTGCGCTCTAGCCCGTACGTGCCTGTTTGATTGCCACTTTGATCACACCAGAGGCCCCGGCGCGAACGAACCGACAAAGCGTCGCTACGATGGCCGGGGCCGGTGGACCGTACCCGGCCGGGTCAGACCGACAGTCAAGCCGGCCGACCCCAATCCCCGCTCCCGGAGGGTTCTTCCGTGCCGGCTGGAACGCTGTACCGCGGCCGGGAAGGCATGTGGTCGTGGGTGGCTCATCGAGTCACCGGTGTCCTCATTTTCTTCTTCCTGTTCGTACATGTCCTGGACACCGCTCTCGTCCGCGTCTCCCCCGAGGCCTACGACGACGTCGTGGCCACGTACAAGACGCCGATCGTCGCGCTCCTCGAATACGGCCTGGTGGCCGCGATTCTCTTCCACGCGCTGAACGGTCTCCGGATCATCGCCGTGGACTTCTGGGCCAAGGGCCCGCGCTTCCAGAAGCAGATGCTCTGGACCGTGCTGGGCATCTGGATCGTGCTGATGGTCGGGGCCCTGTACCCCGTCCTCGGTCACGCCGTACGCGACGTCTTCGGGAGCTGAGGCCCATGTCCAGCGAGACTTCTTCCGCGGCCGCGATCGGCGATGTCGAGGGCGTGAGCCTCTACGACGTCGACAACCCGGCGCCCGTGATCGAGCCCCCGCGCAAGCGGACGGCCAAGACGCCCAAGGCTTCGCGCGGCAACTTCGAGATGTACGCCTGGCTCTTCATGCGCCTGTCGGGCATCCTCCTGACCGTCCTCGTCATCGGCCACCTGCTGATCCAGCTGGTGCTCGACGGCGGCGTCTCCAAGATCGGCTTCGCCTTCGTGGCGGGCCGCTGGGCCTCGCCGTTCTGGCAGGCCTGGGACCTGATCATGCTGTGGCTCGCCATGCTCCACGGCGGCAACGGCCTGCGCACGGTCATCAACGACTACGCCGAACGGGACAACACCCGCTTCTGGCTGAAGATGCTCCTGTACACCGCCACGGTGTTCACCGTCCTGCTGGGCACGCTGGTGATCTTCACCTTCGACCCGAACATCCGCTAGGCGCCGGGACAGAGGGACCAGAGGAAAACCATGCAGATCCACAAGTACGACACCGTCATCGTCGGCGCCGGCGGCGCCGGCATGCGCGCGGCCATCGAGGCCACCAAGCGCAGCCGTACCGCCGTGCTCACGAAGCTCTACCCCACCCGCTCCCACACGGGCGCCGCGCAGGGCGGCATGGCCGCCGCGCTGGCCAACGTGGAGGAGGACAACTGGGAGTGGCACACCTTCGACACGATCAAGGGCGGTGACTACCTGGTCGACCAGGACGCCGCCGAGATCCTGGCGAAGGAGGCCATCGACGCCGTCCTCGACCTGGAGAAGATGGGCCTGCCGTTCGGCCGCACGCCCGAGGGCAGGATCGACCAGCGCCGCTTCGGTGGTCACACCCGCAGCCACGGCGAGGCCCCGGTCCGTCGTGCCTGCTACTCGGGCGACCGCACCGGCCACATGATCCTCCAGACGCTGTACCAGAACTGCGTCAAGGAGGGCGTGGAGTTCTTCAACGAGTTCTACGTCCTGGACCAGCTGATCACCGAGGTCGACGGGGTCAAGAAGTCCGCCGGCGTCGTCGCGTACGAGCTGGCGACCGGCGAGATCCACGTCTTCCAGGCGAAGTCGGTCATCTACGCCTCCGGCGGCACCGGCAAGTTCTTCAAGGTGACGTCCAACGCCCACACCCTGACCGGTGACGGCCAGGCCGCCTGCTACCGGCGCGGTCTGCCGCTGGAGGACATGGAGTTCTTCCAGTTCCACCCGACGGGCATCTGGCGCATGGGCATCCTGCTGACGGAGGGCGCCCGCGGTGAGGGCGGCATCCTCCGCAACAAGGACGGCGAGCGCTTCATGGAGAAGTACGCGCCGGTCATGAAGGACCTCGCGTCCCGTGACGTCGTCTCGCGCTCCATCTACACGGAGATCCGTGAGGGCCGCGGCTGCGGTCCCGCCGGTGACCACGTGTACCTGGACCTGACGCACCTGCCGCCGGAGCAGCTGGACGCCAAGCTCCCGGACATCACGGAGTTCGCGCGGACGTACCTCGGCATCGAGCCCTACACGGACCCGATCCCGATCCAGCCGACCGCGCACTACGCCATGGGCGGCATCCCGACCAACGTCGAGGGCGAGGTGCTGGCCGACAACACCACCGTCGTCCCGGGCCTGTACGCCGCCGGCGAGGTCGCCTGTGTCTCCGTGCACGGCGCCAACCGCCTCGGCACCAACTCGCTGCTCGACATCAACGTCTTCGGCAAGCGCTCCGGCATCGCGGCCGCCGAGTACGCGGCGAAGAGCGACTTCGTCGAGCTTCCCGAGAACCCGGCCCAGCTGGTCCAGGACCAGGTCGAGCGGCTGCGCAACTCGACGGGCACCGAGCGGGTCGCCGACCTGCGCACGGAGCTGCAGGAGTGCATGGACGCCAACGTGATGGTGTTCCGCACCGAGCAGACCATCAAGACGGCGGTCGCCAAGATCGCCGAGCTGCGCGAGCGCTACCTGAACGTGTCCATCCAGGACAAGGGCAAGCGGTTCAACACCGACCTGCTGGAGGCCATCGAGCTGGGCAACCTGCTCGACCTGGCCGAGGTCATGGCGACCTCCGCGCTCGCCCGCAAGGAGTCCCGCGGCGGTCACTACCGCGAGGACTACCCCAACCGCGACGACGTCAACTTCATGCGCCACACCATGGCGTACCGCGAGGTGGCCGCCGACGGCGCCGAGTCGATCCGGCTCGACTACAAGCCGGTCGTGACGACCCGCTACCAGCCGATGGAGCGTAAGTACTGATGGCTACCCCGACCCTGGACAAGACCGACAACGCCGAGGCCGGCTTCGCCGACTCGCCGTTCATCACGGCCACGTTCCGGATCCGCCGCTTCAACCCCGAGGTGTCGGACGAGGTCCAGTGGCAGGACTTCCAGATCGAGATCGACCCGAAGGAGCGTGTCCTCGACGCCCTTCACAAGATCAAGTGGGAGATCGACGGAACCCTGACGTTCCGCCGTTCCTGCGCCCACGGGATCTGCGGCTCCGACGCGATGCGGATCAACGGCAAGAACAGGCTCGCCTGCAAGACGCTGATCAAGGACATCAACCCGGACAAGCCGATCACGGTGGAGGCCATCAAGGGCCTCACGGTCCTCAAGGACCTCGTGGTCGACATGGACCCGTTCTTCCAGGCGTACCACGACGTCATGCCCTTCCTCATCACCAAGGGGAACGAGCCGACCCGCGAGCGTCTGCAGTCCCCCGAGGACCGCGAGCGGTTCGACGACACCACCAAGTGCATCCTGTGCGCCGCGTGCACGTCCTCGTGCCCGGTGTTCTGGAACGACGGCCAGTACTTCGGCCCGGCGGCGATCGTCAACGCGCACCGCTTCATCTTCGACTCGCGCGACGAGGCCGGCGAGCAGCGTCTGGAGATCCTCAACGACCGTGACGGCGTGTGGCGTTGCCGCACCACGTTCAACTGCACGGACGCCTGCCCGCGTGGCATCGAGGTCACCAAGGCGATCCAGGAGGTGAAGCGCGCGCTCATCACGCGTCGCTTCTGACCTTCCCGTAACTCCGGTTACGCCGACGGGCCCCGTCCCCGCAGCCTCACCGCTGCCGGGGGCGGGGCCTGTTGCTGCACGGGTGCCCGTGCGGGCGGTACGGTTCAGCGGAGCTGAAGACCGAGAAGGAACGGGGATCGTCGTGAGCGAGCCGAATCCGTACGCGGACGACGCGTACAAGTGGGGCCCGCCCCAGCAGCCGGGCCACCAGCCCACCGTCGCGGACGGCCAGGCGTACGGCTATCCGAACCCGGGCGGCGCTCCGGCGTACGGCTATCCGCAGCCGCTGCCGGAGTCCGCGACCCAGCCGGGGCCGGGTTACGGGTACCCGCAGCACGGTCAGCCGACGATGCCCGGCCAGTACCTCCCGGTGCCGCAGGGCGCGCCGGGCCAGGGCGGGGTGCCGGTGCTGTCGATCGGCGACATCACCGTGATGAACGACGCGATCGTCACCCCGTCCGGGTCGATGCCGCTCAAGGGCGCGGTCTGGACGGCGACGGACATGTCGCGTACGGAGGAGAAGATCCCGGCGCACGCGATCGTGCTGGCGATCATCTTCGCGCTCTTCTGCCTGATCGGGCTGCTGTTCCTGCTGATGAAGGAGAAGCGGACCACCGGCTTCGTACAGGTCACGGTCACCAGCGGCGGCCGGCACCACTCGACGATGATCCCGGCGATGGGCCCGCACACCTTCCCGGCGATCATGGGCCAGCTCAACCAGGCCCGCTCCATGAGCATCTGAGCCACGGGTCCCGCTCATGGCCCGTTTCGCGCACACGGTCGCCGTCGCGGCCCTGGACCGGGGCTGGTTCGAGGAGGCCGCCGGCGCGCTGGTGGACCTCCTCGACGCCTCCCGGGAGGGCCCGGGCGGAACGGTCGTGCTGGCCGACGGGCGGGCGGTGGAGGGCCTGCGGCTGCTGAAGGGGCGTCATCTGCGGCCGGGGGCGCGGTACGGGGAGGTCCCGGCGGCCCGCGAGGGGGCCGGGAAGGCCGGTACGGCCGCGGAGGCGGCCGACGGCCCGGCGGCGCTCGTGTCCGGGGCGGGTGACTCCCCCGTGACGCCCTCGTCCGTCGTCCTGCGCGCCTGGCGGCCGTCGCACTCCGTCGAGGCGGAGAGCCTCGTCGTGGAGGACGGCATGTCCCTGAAGGCGGGGCTGCGGCTGAGCGAGCCCCGCAGGCCCCGGGCGGTGGAGCTCTCCCTGGCGGGGCATCAGCCCGGGGGCGGCTCGCTGTACCGCTTCTCGGGGCGCGGCAAGGCCGATCTGGCGGCCTGGTGGGCGGCCGTGGACCGGCTTCCCACCGCTCCCCCGGCCGCCCGGCCCCCGGCCTCCGGACGGGCCGTGCACCGGCTGGCCAAGGCCCGTCTCACCCTCACCCCGCGCCCGGCCGAGGACGGTTCCTGGCGGATCACCGTCGCGCTGAGCGTGCGCGGGCGGTGGCTGCTACGGCCGGTGGGCGCGGTGGTCCTGTTCTTCGCCCGGGGCCCGCTGGAGCGGGGCCTGCGGGAGGCGGCGGAGAGCGCGGCCGCGGAGTGGAACAGGGCGCTCGCGGAGCTGACGCCGTTGCACGGCGAGGCGTTGCGCGCGGAGATCGCGGACGCGCTGACGGATCCGGACGGGTCCGCCGCCCTCTGATCCCACCCCTGTAGCTCCCTTCTTGAACATGTTCAAGAAGGGGGCTACAGTCACGCCCAAGAGCAATTTTGAACGCGTTCAAGGGAGGGTGGGGCATGGACCTCACTGTTGTCGCGTACGTCATCTACCTGCTGATCAGCGTGGCGCTCACCGTCTGGGTCGCCCGCACGCTCAGCCGCAACGGGCGGATCTTCCTCGCCGATGTGCTGCACGGGAACGAGAAGCTCGCCGACGCCGTCAACCACCTGCTGGTGGTCGGCTTCTATCTGGTGAACCTCGGGTTCGTCACGCTGTACCTGAAGAACGCCGACGGGGTGGCCGACGCCCGCGAGCTGTTCGAGGCCCTCTCGGTGAAGGTCGGCGTCGTCCTGCTGGTGCTCGGCGTGATGCACCTGGGCAATGTGTGGGTGCTCAGCCGGATCCGCCGCCGCAGCGCCCTGGAGCGCGAGCAGACCCCGCCGGTCCCGCCGCAGAGCTGGACCCCGCCGGCGGCCCAGGGCCCGTGGACCGCCCCCGCGGCCGGCCGGTGAGCCCGGTGGCCGAGGCGGTGCCCACCGAGCCATCGGGCCGGGCGCCCGGGCCCACGGCCTCGCCCGGGCCCGGGCCCGCGCCCCACGCCGTCGCCTGGCCCGGTCCCGTACGGCGGCTGACCGTGCTGTACGACGCCGGGTGCCCGCTCTGCGTCCATCTGCGGGGCTGGCTGGAGCGGCAGCGGCAGTTCGTGCCGCTGGATCTCGTCCCGGCCGGATCGGCCGAGGCGCGGCGGCGGTTCCCGGAGCTGGACCATGCGGCGACGCTCCAGGAGATCACCGTGGTCGGCGACCTGGGGCAGGTCTACCGGGAGACGGCCGCCTGGATCGTCTGCCTGTGGGCGCTGGCCAAGTACCGCTCCCGCGCGCACTGGCTGACCACCCCGGCCGGGCGGCCCTTCGCGCGGGGCACCGTGCTGGCGGCCGCCCGCTACCGCTCGATGGCGGTCCCGCCCTGCGCGCCCGGGGCCCGAGAGTGCGCCGCCCCGCCCGGTGGCGGGTGGGGTCCCCGATAACCTTGGGCCCGTGGTGAAGGAAGAGAAGAACGTGCAGGAGAAAAGGCCGGCCAAGGCCGCGAAGAGCGAGCAGACCCGCACGCTGATTCTCGAGACGGCGCTCCGGCTCTTCGCGGAGCGGGGCTACGACCGGACGACCATGCGGGCCATCGCCCAGGAGGCGGGCGTCTCGGTCGGGAACGCCTACTACTACTTCTCCTCGAAGGAGCACCTGGTCCAGGGCTTCTACGACCGGATCGCCGACGAACACGCGACGGCGGTCCGGCCGGTGCTGGAGGGCGACCGGGATCTGACCGTACGCATCAGGGGCGTGCTGCTCGGCTGGCTGGACGTGGCGGAGCCGTACCACCGCTTCGCCGCCCAGTTCTTCAAGAACGCGGCCGATCCGGACAGCCCGCTCTCCCCGTTCTCGGAGGACTCGGTGGCCGCCCGCGACGCGGCGATCTCCATCCACGAGCGCTGCATCGCCGGGGCGGACGTCAAGAGCGACCCGGAACTGGCCCCGCTGCTGCCGCAGTTGATGTGGCTGATGCAGATGGGTCTGGTGCTCTTCTGGGTGTACGACCGCAGCGAGGGCGCCGAACGCAGCCGCCGGCTCGTCGAACGCACCGCGCCGATCGCCGCCCGGGCCATCGCGCTCTCCCGGTTCCGGGTGCTGCGCCCGCTGGTGCGGCAGATCCACGGGCTGCTGGTGGAGTTCCTGCCGGGTGCCGACGCGGGTACGACGACGGCCGGGGCGGGGCCCCGGCCGTCGGACTGACGCCGGACCGGAGTCCGGCGGAAGCGGCGCCCCCCGGCCGGCGGCCGGGGGCGGACCCGTCAGATCCAGGCCAGTTCCCACAGGCGCCAGGTGCCGGTGCCGTCGGAGAGGTACTGGGATCCCGCGACCTCGGACTTGGCGACGACGTAGTCCTTCTTCTGCCACAGCGGCAGCAGCGGGACGTCCTCGCCGACCAGCGCCTGCATCTCCTTGAAGTCGCCCGAGGTGCGGCTGCGGTCGCTGAACTGCTGCGTGGCGGCGATCAGCTGGTCCATCTTCTTGCTGGAGTAGCCGCTGTGCAGGACGTTGCCGGTGCCGACGAGCGGCTGGCTGAAGGTGTCGGGGTCCGGGAAGTCGGGGAACCAGCCGACGGTGTACATGTCGTACTTACCGGCCGCGTACTCCTTCTGGTACTTCGTCCACTCCACGGCCTGGACCGAGACCTTGAACAGCCCGTCCTTCTCCAGCTGACGGCGCAGCTCGGCGGTCTCCTTGGTGTACATGTCGCCCTCGCGGTACGCGAAGTTGACGGCGACCGGCGTCTGCGCCCCGGCCTGCTCCAGCAGCTGCTTGGCGCGCGCCGGGTCGGAGGAGGGGTAGGCGTCGAAGAACGGGGTGCTGTGCCCGATGTAGCCGGTGGGGATCAGCGAGTACAGCGGGTCGACGGTGCCCTGGTAGACCTTCCGGACCAGCGGGCCCCGGTCGAGGAGCGCGGCGACGGCCTGGCGGACCTTCTTCTGCCCGAACGGCGAGTTCTCGCGGGAGTTGAAGATGATGTTGCGGATCTCGGCGCTGGCCGCCTCGGTCACCCGCACGTCCGGGTCGTTGACGTTGAGGTCGGCGAGCGTCTCGGACGGCAGCTGGCGGTGGGCGATGTCCACCTCGTCGTTGTCCCAGGACGTCTGCAGTTCCTCGGAGGTCTTGAAGTAGCGGATGTTGACCGCTTCGCCGGTCTTCTTGAGCGCACCCCGGTACTTCAGGTTCGGCACCAGCTCGGCGCTCTTCCCGGGCTCGTACACCTTGAGGACGTACGGGCCGGAGCCGTCGACCTGGTTGCCCACACGGAGCTTGTCCCCGGGGTACTTGGTGGGGTCGACGATCGCCCCGGCTCCGGTCGCGATCTTCTGCGGGAAGGTCGCGTCCCGGCCGGACAGGTTGAACGTGATCGTGCGGCCCTCGGTCTTCACCGACTTGAGGGTCGGGAAGAGACCCGCGGGGCCGACCTCCGACTTGATGCGGAAGATCCGGTCGAAGGAGTGCTTGACGTCCTCGGCGGTGATCTTGCGGCCGTTGGAGAAGGTCAGGTCGTCACGGAGCTTGCACTGGTACGTCTGGAGCTTCTGCCCGACGAACCCGCAGCTCTCGGCGGCGTCCGGTTCCGGTGTGACGGCGTTCGGCTTGAACGTCAGCAGCGACTGGTAGATGTTGCTGTAGATCGCCCAGGAGCCGGCGTCGTAGGCGCCGGCCGGGTCGAGCGAGGTGACGACGTCCGACGTCCCGACCGTGATCGCGTCGGTCTTCGCCTCCCCCGACGGGAGCAGTTGCCAGGCACCGACGCCCGCTATGACCAATACCGCGAGAATCGCGAGAATCCGTACCCGGACCGACCGCATTGCCGTGCTCTCCCTTACCAGCCCCACCTCGGCGGTCGCGTTTGTGACGCGTACGTCGCCGCATGTTCGCGCTTACCCAATCACACGATTTTCACATCTGGAAGAGTAAATGGGGCACTCACAGCCTTTTATTGGACACGTGCGGGAACCCCTGTCCGAAAAGGCTGTTTCCTGCCTTCCACCTGCGGGTTTCCGTAGCTGACGGTGACGCTTCGGTGTGGATTTCATGATGGCGGGCCGGAGCGTTCCGGACCGTCGCACCCGCAACGGGGCTACGCCTGACGGGAGGCCAGCTCCACGACCGTGATGTCGGACGGGGCGCCCACCCGGACGGGCGGGCCCCAGGCGCCCGCGCCGCGCGAGACGAAGAGCTGGGTGTCGCCGTAGCGTTCGAGGCCGGCGACCGTGGGGTTGGCCAGCTCGGCGAGGTAGTTCCCGGGCCAGAGCTGACCGCCGTGGGTGTGGCCGGAGAGCTGCAGGTCGACTCCGTGCTCGACGGCGTCGTGGATGACGACCGGCTGGTGCGCCATCAGGACCGCGGCGCGGCCCCGGTCCCGGTCGCCCAGCGCGCGGCCGAAGTCGGGCCCCTGCCCCTCGGTCTCGCCCGCGATGTCGTTGACGCCGGCGAGGTCGAAGCCCTCGATCTCGACCCGGGCGTTCTCCAGCGGGACGAGACCGAGTTCGCGGACGTGATCGACCCACTGCTCGGCGCCGGAGAAGTACTCGTGGTTGCCGGTGACGAAGTAGCTGCCGTGCCGGGCGCGCAGGGCGGCCAGCGGTTCGGCGGCGGAGCCGAGGTCCGCGACGGACCCGTCGACGAGGTCGCCGACGACGGCGACCAGGTCGGGCGAGGTCGCGTTGATCGTGTCGACGATCCGGCGGGTGTGGGCGCGGCCGAGGATCGGGCCGATGTGGATGTCGCTGACCACGGCGATCCGGAAGCCGTGGGCGGCGCGGGGCAGTTTGGCCAGCGGGACGGTGATCCGCTGGACGCTGGGCCCGCGCAGCACGCCGTACGTGCCGTACCCGACGGTCGCGAGCCCGGCGGCGGCCGCGGCGCCGCCGACGACCCGGGAGACGAAGAGCCGGCGGGAGGGGTGGGGGGCGAGGGCGGGCGCGGAGGTGCTTGCTGCGGGTTCCGTTTCCGGTTCCGCCACGGGGCCGGAACCCTCGGATGCCGTACGCGCCATCGCTTCCGAGGAGGCGGAGACCCCGGCGGAACCGGATGTCACCAGCTCTTCGGTACGGGGACGGGTCTCGTCCGGGACGTCTGTGGGGGTTCCGGAAGTCTCCGCGGGGGTTCCGGAAGCCGTTCCGCTTTCCGCCCCGGTCCGCGCCGCGTCGCGCCGGGCGAGGACCCGCAGGAGCACCGGGCGTACGCCCTCGCCCACGAGCAGCGCCAGCGTCAGGTAGAGCAGGCAGGCCAGCCACAGGAAGCCCGGCCAGGCCAGCACCTGCTGGAGCCAGAAGGGGGCGCCCACCCGGCCGGACGTCATGGCGCCGACGCTCAGCAGGGGCAGGACGAAGGCGGCGACGGTGCCCGCCCGGCGCAGCCGGCTGCCGGGCGCCGTCGTGTCACCGACGAAGCGCCGCCACACATACCGGTGCACGGCGCCGAGCAGCGCCAGCACCACGAGCCCCACCAGGGCGAAGATCACTGCAGCCATCCGAGCTTCCCCATGTTCCCGTCGTCATGCGCGTGTGTCGCGCGAAGCCCGGACTCCGCGCAACCCGATCACGCCGACCGCCGTCCCCAGAAGAAAGGACGTGATGGCGAGCAGCAGGTGCACCCAGAAGTACCCGGTCGGTTCGCCCGCGTCGTCGAAGGCGAGCCCGCTGCCGTCCTGCCACAGGTTCTTGACGAAAGTGATCCAGATGAACCAGCTCCACACCCCGAACGCGAGCAGGAACCAGGACACGCGGCGGCTGAGCTTCATGGGTCCAGTATCGCCGTCGTCCCCGGGCCCCCTCCTCCGGGGTGGCGTCCTCCTCCGGGGTGGCGTCCGAACGGGGCCGTCCTGGCGTTCCCTGCGGCGGGTCAGCCGGTCCGGGTCCGCATCCCCAACTTCGCCCTGTACGTTTCCGACCGTGCCTGCTCTGAAAAAGATCGCCCTCACGGTCACATCCGCCGCCTTGTTGTCCGGTTTCGTCCTCAGTCCGGCCGTGGCGGCCGACAAGGACAAGAGCGACGACAAACAGCCGAAGCCGCCGAGCACGATGTCCAGCCTCGGCGGGGAGCAGCTCGGCAAGGCCGGCACCCAGGTCAACCTGGGCGCGGGGGCGCCGGTGCTGCCGAAGAAGCTGTCGGGCCGGTCGTGGATCGTCGCGGACGCGGAGAGCGGGGACGTCCTGGCGGCGCACAACGCGCACTGGCGGCTGCCGCCCGCCTCCACCCTGAAGATGCTCTTCGCGGACACGGTGCTGCCCGCGCTCCAGCCCACGCAGACCCACAAGGTGTCGGAGAGCGAGCTGGCGGGGGTCGGCGAGGGCAGCAGCCTGGTCGGGATCAAGGAGGACCACACCTACACGGTCCACGACCTGTGGCTCGGGGTGTTCCTGCGGTCGGGCAACGACGCGGTGCACGTCCTCTCCGAGATGTACGGCGGTGTCCCGCAGACGGTGGCCGCGATGCAGAAGCACGCGGAGGAGCTCCAGGCCCTGGACACCGTGGTGGTCTCGCCCGACGGGTACGACGCGCCGCGCCAGGTCTCCAGCGCCTACGACCTGACGCTGATCGCCCGCAGCGGGATGCAGAAGAAGGACTTCCGCGAGTACGCGGCGACCGCGTCGGCCGACTTCCCCGGCGAGAAGAAGAAGGGGAAGAAGCGCGAGTCGTTCGAGATCTCGAACACCAACCGGCTGATCACCGGGGACATCGGCGTGGACCCGTACAAGGGCATCGCGGGCGTCAAGAACGGCTACACCACCCACGCGGGCAACACCTTCACCGGCGTCGCCGAACGCAACGGCAAGGTCCTCCTGGTCACGGTGATGAACCCGTCGGCGGAGGAGAGCCACGCCGTCTACAAGGAGGCCGCCCACCTGCTCGACTGGGGCTTCGCCGCGAGCGGCAAGGTGACCCCGGTCGGCCAGCTGGTGCCGCCGAAGTCCATCGACACCGGAACCACCACCGGCGGCAAGGGGTCGACGCCCGCCGCCGGCGCGGACCAGGGCACGGGGGGCCAGGAGGAGGCCACGCACGCCTCTGCGGCGAAGGGTTCCAGCGGGGTCGCGGTCGCCCTGGCGATCATCGGCGGCCTGCTGGTGGTCGTGGCCGCCGCGGCGTACCTCGTGAACCGCCGCTGGCCGCTGCCGGGCCTGGGCGGCCGCACCGCGCCGGCGACGGACGCACCGGACGCACCGGACGCACCCGAGACGAAGGACGCGGACGGGACGAAGGCCTCGGAGGCAGCGGAGACGGCCGAACCGGTCGCCTCCGCCGCGAAGCCCGCCGACGGGCCCGCCGACAAGGCCTAGGCGCGGGTCGAGCCGCCGGGCGCCTCGGCCCCGGCGGCCTTCTGTTCCGTCCCGCCTTCCGTCTCCGCCCCAGCTTCCTTCCCCGCCCCGGACTCCTCCTCCGGCTGTCCCACGCCCTCCTCCTCCTTGCTCCCGGTCGCCGTCCAGGCGGCGCAGAACAGCAGCAGCTTCGCGGTGAAGTTGATCCACAGGAGCAGGGCGATCGGGACGCCGAACGCGCCGTACATGCTCTTGCCCGCCACGTCCCTCATATAGCTGCCGAGCAGCAGCTTGAGCAGTTCGAAGCCGACCGCCCCGAGCAGCGCCGCGACCACCAGCCGCCGCCGGGGCGGCTCCACACCGGGCAGCAGGGACAGCAGATAGAGCAGCAGCAGGAAGTCGGCGACGACCGCGACCGCCAGCGCGGCCACCCGGAGCAGGATGCCGCCGGCCCCGTTCTCGGGGATACCGATCTGGTCGGCCGTCCAGCCGACCGCCGTCGAACCGACGGTGGAGACCGCCAGGGTCGCGAGCGCCGCGCCGCCGAGGCCGACCAGCAGCACGGCGTCCTTCACCTTGGCGACGACGGGGTTGGCCTCCTGGACGTCGTCCAGGTCCCAGACCGCGCGCAGGCACTCGCGCAGCGAGCCGACCCAGCCGACGCCGGTGAACAGCAGCAGCGCACCGGCGACCAGGCCGACCGTGCCCGCGTTGGCGACCAGACCGTCGATGCCGAGCTGGTCGGAGATGCCGGGCACCTGGTCGGCGAGCTTGTCCTTGATCGTGTCGAGCTGCTTGTCGCTCAGCAGGGCGGCGGCAACCGCCGCGCCGACCGCGATCAGCGGGAAGAGGGCGAGAAAGCTGATGAAGGTGATCGCCGCCGCGAGCCTGGCCCAGTGGACCCGGTCCAGCCGCTCGTAGGAACGCCAGGCGTGCGTCTCCATCAGCCGGGCGACCAGGGGCCCGATCACCGGGAGTTTCTTGAGCC
Organism: Streptomyces rubiginosohelvolus; assembly: GCF_014649875.1. GTDB lineage: Bacteria > Actinomycetota > Actinomycetes > Streptomycetales > Streptomycetaceae > Streptomyces > Streptomyces rubiginosohelvolus. The sequence goes on from NZ_BMTW01000001.1 coordinate 306,747, forward strand.
AGTCCATGACGTCACGCGTACCCTCCTGAGCCCGGAACACCAGCGGCCCGCCCCGGACTCTCCCGGACACGCCCGGCGGATCTCCGTCACCATGCGCTGACACTCACTCCATCACCCGTTCCGGTGAGCGAATTCACCAATGCCGCAAAGGGTATTTCCCGGACGATACGGTCACCCTCATGTCCGTCGACACCGTGTCCTTGACCGGCTGGGGCCGCACCGCCCCGACGACCGCCGTGCGGTTCCGCCCCCGTGGTTACGAGGAGGCGGCCGCCGTCGTCCGGGGGCGCGGGCCCCGGGGCGTCATCGCGCGCGGACTGGGGCGGTCGCCCGGGGACGCGGCGCAGAACGCGGGCGGATCGGTGCTCGACCTGTCGGGCCTGGCCCGGATCGGCGGGGTGGACGCCGCCGCCGGGGTGGTGCGCTGCGACGCCGGGGTGAGCCTGGAGCGGCTGCTGCGGGTCCTGCTGCCGCTGGGCTGGCTGCCTCCGGTCCTGCCCGGGACCGGCAGGGTGACGGTCGGCGGGGCGATCGGCTCCGATCTGCCCGGGCTCGACCACCGGCGGGCGGGTTCCTTCGCCCGGCACGTGAGCGCCCTGGAGCTGCTCACCGCCGACGGCGAGGTGCGTACGGTGCTGCCGGGCACCGCCCTCTTCGACGCGACCGCCGGGGGCCTCGGGCTGACCGGGGTGGTCCTGGGCGCCACGCTCCGCCTCCGGCGCGTCAGCACGGGGCTGATGGCGGTCTCCACCGAGCGCGCCGGGGACCTGGACGATCTGCTGGCCCGCTTCACCGCGGGCGGCGACCGGCTGCCGTACGCCTCCGCCTGGGTCGACCTGACGGCCCGGGGCCGGGCGACCGGGCGCGGGATCCTCACCCGGGGGGAGCACGCGACCCCGGACATGCGCCCGGCGCACGCGGGGCGCACTCGACTCTTCCCGCGCTCCGGAGCGGCACCGGGGAGATCCCCCTTCCCCGGTCTCCCGCCCCTGCCGGGCGGGCTGCTGGGCCCGGCGGCCGCCGCCCTGTGCAACGAGGTCCGCTACCGCAGCTCACCCCGCGCGCGGACCGGTGAGCTGCGCCCGGTCCCCGCCTTCTTCCACGCGTCGGACTCCCTCCCCGACGTACGCCCGCTGCACGGCCGGGGCGGTCTGGTGCGCTACCGGTTCACCGTCGGATACGGCCAGGAGGAGACCCTGCACCGGGTGGTGCGCCGGATCGCGGCGCGCCGGAGCCCGGCCGTGCGGGCCGTCCTCCAGCGGTTCGGGGCGGCGGACCCCGGCCTGCTGTCGTTCGCCGCGCCCGGCTGGTCCCTGGAGCTGGATCTGCCCGCGGCCCTGCCCGGCCTGGGCCGCTTCCTCGACGGGGTCGACGAGGAGGTGGCCGCCGCCGGGGGCCGGGTCTGCCTGGCGCAGGACTCCCGGATGCGGCCGGAGACGGCGGCCGCGATGTACCCGCGGCTGGCGGAGTTCCGGGAGCTGCGGGCCCGTCTCGACCCGGCGGGAGCGTTCCGCTCGGACCTGTCGCGCCGGCTCGGACTCTGATCAGCCCCAAAGAATCCCACCCCACCTGACCAGGAGCTTTCCGTGAAGGATGCCTTCGGCGCCCCGCAGTCCCTGCTCGTCCTCGGCGGCACATCCGAGATCGCCCTGGCCACCGCGCGCCGGCTGATCGCCCTGCGCACCCGCCGCGTCTGGCTGGCCGGGCGCCCCTCCCCCGCTCTGGACGCGGCCGCCGCCGAACTGCGGGGGCGCGGGGCCGACGTCCGTACCGTCGACTTCGACGCGCTGGACTCCGCCTCCCACGAGGTCACCCTCGGCAAGGTCTTCGCGGAGGGCGACATCGACGTGGTGCTGATGGCGTTCGGGGTCCTCGGCGATCAGGCGCGGGACGAGGAGGAGCCGATGGCCGCGGTCCGGGTCGCCCAGACCAACTACACGGGGGCGGTCTCCGCCGGGCTGGTGTGCGCCGGCGCACTGCAGGCGCAGGGGCACGGTTCCCTGGTGGTGCTGTCCTCGGTGGCCGGGGAGCGCGCCCGGCGCGCGGACTTCATCTACGGCTCCAGCAAGGCGGGGCTCGACGCGTTCGCCCAGGGGCTCGGCGACGCGCTCCAGGGGACCGGGGTGCAGGTGATGGTGGTCCGGCCGGGGTTCGTCCGGACGCGGGCCACGGCGGGGCTGCCGGAGCAGCCGCTCGCGACCGGGCCCGAGGAGGTCGCGGAGGCGATCGTCACGGGGCTGCGGCGGCGCTCGGAGACCGTGTGGGTGCCCGGTTCGCTGCGGGTGGTGATGGCGGCGCTGCGGCATGTGCCGCGCCCGCTGTTCCGACGGCTGCCGGTCTGAGCCGCCAGATCCGGTCCCTCGGGCTACGCCGGACCGCTCAGGGCCGCAGCGACGGGGCCGACGAAGAGGCTTCGATGGTGTAGCCGCCCTGGGCGGGGACGGCGGGCGCGCCGCCGCCTCCGCCGAAGGGGAAGTCGCGGAGCTTGCGCCAGACGGCGTCCGGGCCCTGCTCGTACAGCGCGAAGGAACCGCAGGTCCAGGCGGCCTCGTAGTCGGCGAGCTCCGCGTAGGCCCGGTCCATGGCCTCCTCGGAGATGCCGTGGGCCACGGTGACGTGCGGGTGGTACGGGAACTGGAGCTCGCGGACCAGGGGCCCGGAGGCGTCCCGGACCCGCTTCTGGAGCCAGGAGCAGGCCGAGGCGCCCGCGACGACCTGGACGAAGACGACCGGGGAGAGCGGCCGGAAGGTGCCGGTGCCGGAGAGCCGCATCGGGAACGGGCGGCCGGCCGTGGCGATCGTCTCCAGATGCGCCTCGATCGCGGGCAGGTCCGCCGCGTCCGCCTCCGTCGGCGGGAGCAGGGTGACGTGGGTGGGAATGCCGAAGGCGGCAGGGTCCCCGAAGCTCGCGCGGCGTTCCTGGAGCAGGCTGCCGTAGGGCTCCGGGACCGCGATCGAAACGCCGAGCGTTACGGTCCCCACGTCGTTCTCCTCCGTCGTCGGTGGTCGGTTTTCGGTCATGCCGCGCGGGCCGGGTGTCCGGCCCGCGCGTTCCGCCGCAAGTGTGACCCCTGCGGCCATGATCTCGCCAGGGTCCTTGGACTCAGTGCTTCGCGGGCAGGAAGCCCATCCGGTCGTACGTCTGCGCCAGCGTCTCCGCGGCGACGGCCCTGGCCTTCTCCGCTCCCTTGGCCAGGATGGAGTCCAGCGTCTCCGGGTCGTCCAGATATTCCTGGGTGCGGGCCCGGAAGGGAGTGACGAATTCCACCATGGCTTCGGCCAGGTCGGTCTTCAGCGCGCCGTAGCCCTTGCCCTCGTAACTGCGTTCCAGATCGTCCACCGAGCTGCCCGAGAGGGTGGAGAGGATCGTGAGCAGGTTGCTGACGCCCGGCTTCTTCTCCTCGTCGAAGCGGATCACCGTGTCGGTGTCGGTGACCGCGCTCTTCACCTTCTTCGCGGTGACCTTCGGGTCGTCGAGCAGGTTGACGAGGCCCTTCGGCGTGGAGGCCGACTTGCTCATCTTCACCGCCGGGTCCTGGAGGTCGAAGATCTTCGCCGTCTCCTTGAGGATGTACGGCGCGGGGACGGTGAACGTCTGTCCGTACCGGCCGTTGAACCGCTCGGCGAGGTCGCGGGTCAGCTCGATGTGCTGGCGCTGGTCCTCGCCCACCGGGACCTGGTTCGCCTGGTAGAGCAGGATGTCGGCGACCTGGAGCACCGGGTAGGTGAAGAGGCCGACGGTGGCGCGGTCGGCGCCCTGCTTGGCGGACTTGTCCTTGAACTGCGTCATACGGGAGGCCTCGCCGAAGCCGGTGAGGCAGTTCATCACCCAGCCGAGCTGGGCGTGCTCGGGCACATGGCTCTGGACGAAGAGCGTGCAGCGCTCCGGGTCCAGGCCGGCCGCCAGCAGCTGGGCCACCGCGAGCCGGGTGTTGGCCCGCAGCTCGGCGGGGTCCTGCGGGACCGTGATCGCGTGGAGGTCGACGACCATGTAGAAGGCGTCGTGGCTCTCCTGCAGCGCCACCCACTGGCGCACCGCGCCCAGGTAGTTGCCGAGGTGGAACGAGCCTGCGGTGGGCTGGATCCCGGAGAGCACGCGCGGACGGGCGGCCGCACCGGTGCGGCCCGTCTGCGGCTGGTCGGTGGGGAGCGAAGGGCGATCAGAGGCCATGGCCCCATTGTCTCAGGTACCCGGGGCATCTCCGGCAGCCGGTGCGGGGCGGGAAGGGCGCGTCACCGCACGGTCCCGGAGCACGGGAGCGCACGGCTGAGACGAACCCCACATTCCGGCGCGCCCCGCGTACGGCGGCGGGCGCGCCGCCGGAGGAAGGTTTCCCGGCGCGGGTCCCGGCCGACGATACAAAGTGGGCACCACCCTCCGCCCAGCCGCACGACGAACGGAGATCCCGTGTCGACCACGGAAACCGCCATCGCCTCCGCCGAGGCGCACAGCGCGCACAACTACCACCCGCTGCCGGTCGTCGTGGCCTCGGCCGAGGGCGCCTGGATGACCGATGTCGAGGGCCGCCGGTACCTCGACATGCTCGCCGGATACTCGGCGCTCAATTTCGGCCATGGCAACCGCCGTCTCATCGACGCGGCCAAGGCCCAGCTGGACCGCGTCACGCTGACGTCCCGGGCCTTCTACCACGACCGGTTCGCCGAGTTCTGTACGGAGCTGGCGGCGCTCTGCGGCATGGAGACGGTGCTGCCGATGAACACCGGGGCGGAGGCCGTGGAGACCGCGGTGAAGACCGCCCGCAAGTGGGGCTACCGGGTCAAGGGCGTGCCGGACGGCATGGCAAAGATCATCGTGGCCTCGGACAACTTCCACGGCCGTACGACGACGATCGTCAGTTTCTCCACCGACCCGGAGGCGCGCGCCGACTTCGGCCCGTACACCCCGGGCTTCGAGATCGTGCCGTACGGGGATCTCACCGCGATGCGGGAGGCGATGACCGAGAACACCGTGGCGGTGCTGATCGAGCCGATCCAGGGCGAGGCGGGGGTGCTGGTGCCGCCGGCCGGCTATCTCCCCGGCGTACGGGAGCTGACCCGCGAGCGGAACGTGCTGTTCATCGCGGACGAGATCCAGTCGGGCCTGGGCCGGACCGGGAAGACGTTCGCGCTGGACCACGAGGGGGTGGTGCCGGACATGTACGTGCTCGGCAAGGCGCTGGGCGGCGGGGTCGTGCCGGTCTCCGCGGTGGTCTCGTCGGCGGACGTGCTGGGGGTGTTCCGGCCCGGCGAGCACGGCTCCACGTTCGGCGGGAACCCGCTGGCGTGCGCGGTGGCGCTGGAGGTGGTCGCGATGCTGCGGACCGGCGAGTACCAACAGCGGGCGGCCGAGCTGGGCGATCATCTGCACCGGGAGCTGGGCCTGTTGACGGGCGGCGGCGCGGTGGAGGCGGTGCGCGGCCGGGGGCTGTGGGCGGGTGTGGACATCGCTCCGGCGTTGGGCACCGGCCGGGAGATCTCCGAGAAGCTGATGGAGGAGGGGGTGCTGGTGAAGGACACCCACGGCTCGACGATCCGGATCGCCCCGCCGCTGGTGATCTCCAAGGAGGACCTGGACTGGGGCCTGGACCGGCTGCGTACGGTGCTGAGCGCCCGGTAGGACGCGGGTCCCACCAGAGGGTTCAGAGGATGACGTGGGGCAGGAAGCGGGCGTACTCGTCCGTGACCGGCCCCGCCGACTCCCGGATGCCGAGCCCCGCCGCCGCGCCCTCGACGGTCCACGCGCCGAGCACCACCCGGTTGCCGTCGATCTCGGGCAGCTGGGCCAGCTCCTGGTAGCAGCACAGCTCGTCGCGCAGGACCGGCGGGGAGCCGGGGCCGTGGAGGTCGACCCCGGCGCCCTCGCGGCCGAGCAGCGGCTTGGAGACGTACCCCGCCCCGCCGGGTCCGGCCAGCTCGCGCGGTCCGTCGAGATAGGCGGGCAGCAGGTTCGGGTGGCCGGGGTACAGCTCCCAGAGGATCGCCAGCAGCGCCTTGTTGGAGAGGAGCATCTTCCAGGCGGGCTCGATCCAGCAGGTGGTGCCGGAGCCGCCCCCGTTGTCGAGGGTGTCCAGCACCTGCGGGCCGAAGCGGTCCGTGGCCAGCCACTCCCAGGGGTAGAGCTTGAAACAGCTGCGGATGAAGCGCAGCCGGTCGTCGACGAACCGGCCCGACAGCCGGTCCCAGCCGATCTCCTCGACGGACAGCGCGTGCGTCTCCAGACCGGCCTGGTCGGCGGTCTCGCGCAGATACGCGACCGTCATCAGGTCCTCGCCGATCTCGTCGCCGTCCGAGTGGACGAAGTGCAGAGGACCCGGCGGCAGCAGGGGCGCCTGCCGCTTCCAGGCGTCGACGAGCCGCTCGTGCAGGGAGTTCCACTGGTCGGCCCCGGGGAACCGGTCCTCCATCCAGAACCACTGCGCGCTCGCCGCCTCCACCAGCGAGGTCGGGGTGTCGGCGTTGTACTCCAGCAGCTTCGCCGGACCGCTCCCGTCGTAGCGCAGGTCGAACCGCCCGTACACGGAGGGCAGTTCGGCACGGCGGCGCCAGGACTCGGCGACGAGCCCGGCCAGCCGCGGGTCGGTGATGCCGAGGTCGGCGAACCGGTCGTGCTCGACGATGTGCGCGGCGGCGGCCAGGCTCATCGTGTGCAGTTCCTCGACGACCTCCTCCAGCGCCTCGACCTCGGGCAGCGAGAAGACGTAGTAGGCGCTCTCGTCCCAGTACGGGCGCAGCGAACCGTCGGGGTAGCGGGTGAGCGGGTAGACGACGCCCTGCGCCTCGACGGTCTCCTGCCAGCCGGGGCGCGGCTCGATCGTGCGGCGTTCCACGGCGGTCAGCCGCCGCCGGAGCCGGAGCAGCCGAAACCGCCGCGGTCGACCGCGGACTTGTCGAAGCTGCCGCCCTGCACCTTGCCGCTGTCGCTCTTGCCGCCGTAGTAGTACGAGCCGCTGCCGCCGCTGCGGCACTCGGAGCTGGGCAGGGTCTTCTGGGTCGTGCGGTCGGCGCAGCGCTTGTCCGGCTCCGAGCCGCAGGATGTGATGGTCAGGGCGAGCAGCCCCATGCCGCCGAGCACGACCGTGCTCGACCTCAGCCTTCGTCCGGCCATGTTCGGTTCTCCCCCGTGATGCGTGCTCCGGTCCCGGCCGCATCAGCGCAACCGGACCTCTTGTCAGACTAGTTCGACGGATGGCCGATTCGAAACCTGCGTTTCGTCAAGGGTTCGCCACGGCCCTACGGCAGCACCCGGCACAGGGCGTCCAGGGCACCCGCCCAGGCGCTCTCGGAGGGCGAGCCGTAGCCGATCACCAGGGCGTCGCGGGTGGCCGGGGCGTCCGGGTGGCGGTAGCGGGACAGGCCCTCCAGCGCCAGGCCCTGGAAGGCCGCCGCCTGGATCACGGAGCGCTCGGCGCCCGCGGGGAGTTCGAGGACCGCGTGCAGCCCGGCCGCGATCCCGCTGACCTCGATGCCCGGCGCGCGGTCCGCGAGCGCCGCGACGAGCTGGTCGCGGCGGCGGCGGTAGCGCAGCCGCATGGAGCGCACGTGCCGGTCGTACGCCCCCGAGGCGATGAACTCCGCGAGGGTCAGCTGGTCGGGCGAGCCGGAGACCCGGTCGGCCATGCCCTTCGCCGCCATCACCTCGCCGACCAGGTGCCGGGGCAGCACCATCCAGCCCAGGCGCAGCCCCGGGGCCAGCGACTTGCTGGCGGTGCCGAGGTAGACCACCCTTTCCGGGTCGAGGCCCTGGAGCGCGCCCACCGGCTGCCGGTCGTACCGGAACTCCCCGTCGTAGTCGTCCTCCAGGATCAGCCCGCCGGTGGACCGGGCCCAGTCGACGGCGGCGGCCCGCCGGTCGGGGTGCAGGGGTACGCCGGTGGGGAACTGGTGCGCCGGGGTCAGCAGGACCGCCCCGGCCCCGCGCAGCCCGGCCAGGTCGCCGGTCCGGGAGCCGTGCTCGTCCAGGGGCAGGCACGGGATGCGCAGCCCGGCGTCGGTGAGGAGGTTCGTGTGGAGGTCGAGGCCGTACGACTCGACGGCGACCTCCCGGACCCGGCGGCGGCGCAGCACCCGGCCCAGCAGCGCGACACCGTGGGCGAAGCCGGCGCAGATCACGATGCGCTCCGGGTCGGCGTACACGCCGCGGGCCCGCGCCAGGTACTCGGCGAGCACGGTGCGCAGTTCGGCGCGGCCCTGCGGGTCGCCGTAGCCGAAGACCTCGTCGGGTGCGGCGGTGAGCGCCTTGCGGGCGGCCTTGAGCCAGGCGGTGCGCGGGAAGCCGGACAGGTCGGGCGTGCCGGGCTTCAGGTCGTACCCGGCGCCGGTCCTGGCCGGCCGGGCGGGGGCCGCCGCCGGGTCCGTGCGGCGCGGCGCGGACCGCTGGGCGACCCGGGTCCCCGAGCCCTGGCGGGCGGTGAGCCAGCCCTCGGCGACCAGTTCGGCGTAGGCGTCGGCGACCGTGTTGCGGGCGACACCCAGGTCGGCGGCGAGCGCCCGGGAGGACGGCAGCCGGGTGCCGGGGGCGAGGCGGCCGGTGCGCACCGCATCCCGCAGCGCCTCCATCAGCCCGCTGCGCAGCCCCTGGCCGACCGGCTCCAGATGCAGGTCCGCGCCGAAAGTGGCCCAGGAATCCGTCATACCAATGGACCATACCGGGGGGCCATCGGGAACGTAACGTCGTCCTCATGACCACCACGCACGCACACCACCACGCCCCCGCCGACCTCGCCCCCGAGGAGCCGCAGCGGATCTCCGTCTCCCAGCTGCTCCCGGACGTCTACAAGGCGATGGTCCGGCTCGACATCGCCGCCCGCCAGGGCCTGGACCCCGTCCTGGTCGAGCTGGTGAAGATCCGCGCCTCGCAGCTCAACCAGTGCGCGTTCTGCCTGGACATGCACAGCAAGGACGCGCTCGCGGCGGGCGAGTCCGCCGAGCGGATCATCCAGCTCAGCGCCTGGCGGGAGTCGCGGCACTACTACACGGAGAAGGAGCTGGCGGCGCTCGCGCTGACCGAGGCGGTCACCGTGCTCACCGACGGCTTCGTCCCGGACGAGGTGTACGCGGAGGCGTCCCGGCACTTCGAGGAGACCGAGCTGGCCCAGCTGATCGCGGCGATCACCGTGATCAACGCCTGGAACCGCTTCGGCGTCACCGGCCGGCTGACCCCCGGCCACTACACGCCGGGCGACTTCAAGAGCTGACCACGGGGCGGCCGGACGGCCGTCAGAACGGGCTGTCGTACGGCTCGAAGTGCGTCACGGCGACGTCGAGGATCTCCTCGTGGCGCGGCCACTGGCTCTCGGGGGCGGCGACCAGCACCGCGTAGAGGCGGTCGTCCGACGCGGTGAAGACCCGCTCGACGACCCGGCGGCGGCCGCCGGACTCCTCGTGGTCGTACGCGTACACCAGCTCGGCCGCCTCGCCGCCCAGGGGGTTGTCGACGGGTCCGACGGCTACCTCCTCGAAACCGGCGGCGCCGCTGCGCTCTTCGGAGGCCCGGCGGACCGAGCCCAGAGCGGTGGCTCCGGGCTCGGCCACCCGGAACACCTGGATCAGCTCGGCGCCGCCGGTGGTCCGGTAGAACACCCCGCCGGTCTCCGCCGAGCGCTCTCCCCACTCCTCGGGGACCGCGATCCGGAAGCCCTCCGCGTCGTCCAGGGCGACGTACCCGGGGGGCGGTGAGCCGTCCGGGGTGGCGGCTTCGCCGGACGGGGCTTCAGCGGTGGCGTCGGAGACGTCGGCGCCTTCGGTGCCCGGCTCCGGAGCCGCCGGGTCCGTGACCTCGTCGGCCGGAGCACTCGCCGACTGCCCCTGTGCGCCGTCCCGGCCACCGTCGTCCCCGTCCGCCAGGGTGGACCACAGCGCCGCCGCACCGGCGGCGAGCACGGCCACCGCGAGCCCGGCGGCCACCGGGACGAGCCGCTGCCGCGGCGTCCGGGCGGCGGGCGGGGGCCCGTGGACGCCGGTGAGGTTGTTGTACGGGCCCGGGGCGTCGGCGCCGCTCTGCGCGTACAGGTCCGGGTTCGGGCCGGTGGCGGTGTTCTCCGTGTACGGGCCGGGGGCGGTGTTCTTCGTGTACGGGTCCCGGGCCCCCGGCGGCACCGGGTCCGTCGGCGGCACCGAGGGCACGGGCGGCACCACCGGAGCGGTGCCGGGCGGCGGCGGTCCGTAGGCGCGCGGCTCGTCCGTCTCCCAGCTCTGGGACTCGTCGTTCCAGCGCACCCCTCCCCCGGCCATCGGTCAGCCTCCCAGCAGTGCGGACAGTGCCTCGGCCACGGCGACGCCGGACGCCAGAGTTCCGGTGAGGGCACCGGCGGCGTCGAGCGCCCGCTGGAGGCGGCCCAGGCGGCCCGGCTCCGCGGCACCCGCCGTCTCGATCTCGTCCGCCACCGAGACCAGCTCCGCGTCCAGGACCTCCGTGGTGTCGGTGGTCACGAACCGGGCGAGGTCGGCGCGCAGTTCCCGCACGGCCCGCAGCAGTTCGGCCTGGGTCTCGTCGGCGGGCCCGGCGTGCTGGTGCTGGGTGACGGTGTTGTGGTCGCCGACGGCGAAGGCGCTGCCGGTCACCGAGCCGATGTGCACAGTGGGCCCGGGCCGCTCGTCGGGGGCCGGACCGGGGGTGGGGGCCGGGGTGGGTCCGGGGGTCATTTCTCTCCTGTTCTCGGCTTCCGCTCCGGGGCTGCGCCCGGACTCCGCCCCGAGCCGGGGCTGTTCCCCGTACCGGGACCGGCAGGTGCGGCCGGACCGGAGCGCCGGATGTCGTTGTGGTCGCCGATGCCGATCGCGCTGTCCTTCGCGGACTCGATGAACACACCGCCCGCACCGATGTGGACGATCTTCTGCTCGAACTCGTCGGTCTCGTAGCCGGCTTCGCGCAGGGCGAGCTGGACGCCGCCGTTCACCCGGTCCTCGATGCTCTTGAGATACCGGTCGACGTCCATGTCCTGGAAGAGCGACGCCTCGTCGTCGGCCCCCAGTTCCCGGACGGAGAACGCGGGACCCTCGGCCAGGGCACCGGCGTTCCCGGCCGTGAGCAGCTTCCAGGCGCTCGCCGCGCCCCGGCCCAGGACGACCAGCGCGTGGACGGCCGAGGCGGGGGTGCGGGTCAGCGCCCAGACCGCCTTGCCGAACGCGTTGTTGTTGCGGTGCCGGTGGGCGGCCCGGTCGGCGTCACGGAACAGCGTGTGCACCGGCTTCAGGACGTGCGGGGCGACCTCCAGCATCAGCATCCCGCCTTGGGTGTGCACCCGGACGAAGACGGTGACGACGACCTGCTCGCTCCAGCCGCCGACCCGGATGCGCAGGAAGTGCCGTCGGCCCTCGCCGCCCTCCTCGACGGCGCGGCCCCGGTGCTGCGCGAACGCGTCGGGGCCGTAGGGGGCGTCCGACCGCCGGGGCAGGCCCGCCGCCGGCAGGAAGACGCACTCGTCGACCACCAGCTCGCGCAGCCGGTCCCGGACGGCGGCCGCTCCCTCGGGGGAGCCGTGCGGGGAAGGCACCCGCAGCGCCTCCAGCAGGGGCACGATCCGGCGCAGGATCCGGGCGTTGTCGAGCGGCTCGGTGGGGGCTCCCTCGCGGGGCCGGAGCTCCACGGCGAGGTTCCAGGGGCGGTAGGGCGTACCCGCGCCGCAGAACGGGTTCTCCTCCGCGTACATGATGAGCGGGGCGTGCTGCTCCAGCCGGATGCGCCGCTGGAGCCGCCGGAAGCGCTCGCCCGGACCGCGTTCGGCCGGGTCGGCCGCGAGGTCGGGGAAGCTCTTCCGGGACAGCTCCTGGGTCATCAGCCGGGCGAACTGCCCCCGCTGGAGCCCGACCAGGCTCGCGATGACGGCGAGGAAGAAGAGCGCCACCCAGGCGGAGCCCGCGCCGGACCCGTCGGAGACACTGCCCGTGAGCAGCGAGACACCCACGTCGGAGGCGTCCGGCAGGCTGTCGCCGAACCCGTCGGAACCGGAGGACCCGGTGCCGTAGGGGTCGTACGACGTGGAGCCGCCGGAGTAGCCGTCCGGTTCGGGATCGTCCTCGAACAGGCCGAAAACCGCGCTGCCGAGCACCAGCAGCCCGATGAGGACCAGCGAGATCCGCCCGTACCAGCGCATCAGGTAGGCGAGCACCCGCCGGTAGACCGGGGGTTCGCCCGACGGGCCCCGGACCCAGGGTGCCAGGGCCAGCAGCACCCCGGGGAAGAACAGGGTGGCGACGATGCCCCGGGAGAGGACGGCGCCGAGCAGCCAGGCCGCCAGGATGCCCGCGGCCCACCCCAGCTGGGCACGGCGGGCGCGCAGGGCGTGGGCGAGGACCCGGGCGGCGTCGAAGCCCGCCGACGGGGCGACGATGCGCTGCTCCTGGACGTACAGCTGCTCGATCACCGCGTCCCGGTAGCCGTCGTGCAGATGGGCCCCGGCGCACAGCAGTCGGCTCGCCTCGCTCGCGGCGGGGTGCACGGGCGGCTTCCCGAGCAGATCGTCCTGGGCCTGCGACGGCCGCGGCACGGCGCTGTCGGTCACCGGCTCCTCATCCCCCTGAAGATCGAAAGGGGCCAATGTAAGTGAGGAGGGAGCCCACAGGCGAGGCGATTGTCGGCCAACTCCCACGCGCGAGCGCCCCCGGCAGCGGCTGCTGCCGGGGGCGCTCGGCGTACTACGGGTGCGGGTGCGGCTCAGATGAGGCCGAGCTCGCGGACCGCGTCGCGCTCCTCGGTGAGCTCCTGGACGGAGGCGTCGATGCGCTTGCGGGAGAACTCGTTGATGTCCAGGCCCTGGACGATCTCGTACTTCCCGTCCTTCGTGGTGACCGGGAAGGAGGAGATGATGCCCTCGGGGACGCCGTAGGAGCCGTCCGACGGGATGCCCATCGAGGTCCAGTCGCCCTCGGCGGTGCCGTTGACCCAGGTGTGGACGTGGTCGATGGCGGCGTTGGCGGCCGAGGCGGCGGAGGACGCGCCCCGGGCCTCGATGATCGCGGCGCCGCGCTTGGCGACGGTCGGGATGAAGGTGTCGGCCAGCCACACCTCGTCGTTGACGACCTCGGCGGCGTTCTTGCCGGCGATCTCCGCGTGGAAGATGTCCGGGTACTGGGTGGCCGAGTGGTTGCCCCAGATCGTCAGCTTCTTGATGTCGGAGACGGCGGCGCCGGTCTTGGCGGCCAGCTGCGAGATCGCGCGGTTGTGGTCCAGGCGGGTCATCGCGGTGAAGCGCTCGGCCGGTACGTCCGGGGCGGCGGCCTGCGCGATGAGCGCGTTGGTGTTGGCCGGGTTGCCGACGACGAGGACCTTGATGTCGTCCGCGGCGTGGTCGTTGATGGCCTTGCCCTGCGGCTTGAAGATGCCGCCGTTGGCGGCGAGCAGGTCGCCGCGCTCCATGCCCTTGGTGCGCGGGCGGGCGCCGACGAGCAGGGCGACGTTCGCACCGGCGAAGCCGACGTTCGGGTCGTCGGTGATCTCGATGCCGCGCAGCAGCGGGAAGGCGCAGTCGTCGAGCTCCATGGCGGTGCCCTCGGCGGCCTTGAGGCCCTGCGGGATCTCCAGGAGGCGCAGGTTGACCGGCACGTCCGGGCCGAGCAGGTGGCCGGAGGCGATGCGGAAGAGCAGCGCGTAGCCGATCTGGCCGGCTGCGCCGGTCACGGTGACATTCACGGGAGTGCGGGTCATGGCGGTCTCCGTTAGACAGCTGGCGGTGGGGGTCCCGGCCCGCAGGGCCTGTCGTCCCTGGTGCCGGACCCTGGTGCTGGAGATCTCCTCCGCCCGGCCCGGCCTGACGACCAATCTTGACGTGAAGAGATTTCCAGCGGTCAGGCTATCGGACCCGGCCGGGCCGGACCGCCCGCCCCCCTGTGGCACCGCACACAACCGGTCACGCACCGCACGCGCGCGGTGCGTACGTGTGGTGCGTACGTGCTCGCGCGTGCGGCGGGGCGTCCCGGCCCCGCCGCACCGGTGTCACGCGCCCGGGTCGGTGCAGCCCTTCATGCCCGAGGTGAGGGTGGCGCAGGCCTTCGCGTCGGAGGCCTTCTTCACCGCGACCATCGGGGTGTACGCGTCGGTGTCCCCCATGACCTCGCCGTTCTGGGGGTCGGCGCCGCCGGTGATCTGCACGGTGTCGCCGATCGCCGCCTCGGTGAGGCGGGCCCAGGCGGCGGAGCAGACCTTGCTGTAGCGGACCTCGACCTTGCTGCCGCCGACCACGGCGCTGGCGACCGTACGGGCGAACTCGCCGCCGCAGCCCATCGCCTCGGGGTCCTGTCCGGCGCAGTCCGCACCGCTGCACTCGACGCCCACGGGCAGCTCGGGAGCCTTCGTGGTGGGGGCCGCCGACGGGGGCGGGGTCGCCTTGGCCGCGTCGTCGCCGCCCGGCGCGAGCAGCACGGCTCCGACCACGACGATCAGCGCGCCGACGGCCCCGACGGCGAGCATGAGGCCCTTCTGGCGGCCTCCGGGGGCCTTGCCCGGTCCGGTAGCGCCCGCGTTGCGGCCGGGGCCGGAGCCGCCGTCGGCGTTCTCCGCCGTGTTCGGCTCCGGTCGCCGCCCGCCCTGGTGCGGCACGCCGTCGTACGGCCGGTCCTGGTGGTGGGAGGGGGCCGGTGCGGTGCCGCGCTGGGCGGGGACGATGAGCTGGCGCGTGTCGTCGTCGCCGGGCTCGTAGGCCCCGCCGCCGTACGGGCCATGGCCCTGGGCGTCGCGGGGCGGGGCGTCCGTGCCGGCCGGACCCGCGGCTGTGGGGACCCGCGCACCGGAACCGGGCGCGCCGGAACCGGACGTGCCACGCCGGCCGCCGCCGGAGCCGGGGGAGGACCGGCCGGCCGCCGGAGCGCCGGGGGCCGTCGTGCCGAGTTCGCCGAGCGCGGCACGGGCCTGCGTGATGCGGATGGCCTCCATCGTCATGTCATGGCGCATCTCGGCCCGGCTCCAGGCCCGTTCCGCCAGTTCCCACATCGTCGTGAGGTGGTGCTGCGGGGTGCCCGTCACCTCGGCGAGCGCCACGACGGCCCCGCGCGGGGCGAGCAGCCGCCCGTTCAGATACCGCTCCCAGGACGTCTTGCTGTAACCCGTGCGGTCGGCCACGGCGTTGATGTTCAGTCCGCTGCGGTCGACGAGCCGGCGCAACTGGCTGGCGAACTCCCTGATCTGCGGGTCGAGCTCTTCGGGCAGTGCCTTCCAACGAGGCATGGCGTTTCCCTTCCCCCCTCATGTCCCCCGGACGTGCTTGCTGTACCCCGCTGCGACCGGTCCTCCGGCCCCGCGCATCCCCCGGTCCGTCCGCCGTCGGTCCGTTCCCTTCCGGACCGTCAACCGGACTACCCACGAGGATGCGCGAATCCAGGGTGTCAGTTCCTGACGAGGGGGCGCACGGGAGCATTCGGGACGGGGTACGCATCTTCACGCGCCTCGAACACTGCGCCGGTCCTTGCCCGGCCGCTGCTCTGCCGCTCCGTGCCGCTCGGTGTGCCGTGACAGTCTGCCATCGTTGCGCGGCGATCACAGCGTGCCGGAATGGTCACTTCCGTGCCACAGGCCACAGTGAGCGCTTGTTCCCGTCTTTCATGTCCATGACGCTGGAGTCGGGACGGGGCAAGGCCGCCCATCTCGCCGCATACCGGGGCTTGTTGCCCGGTGGGCCCCGTTCCGCCGTGGTGTCCGTCCCCCCTCGGGGGTGGGGACGGCCACCACGGGCACGCCCTGGAGGGCTAGCGGATCGTGAAGCGGACCGCGTCTTCCAGGATCGGGACGTCGAGCCACGGCTGGGGCTGGGCGACCAGGGCGAGGAGCACGATCAGTGTGCCCATCACCCCGTACGTGACGAGGTCGGTGAAGCGGGACCGTACCGCCAGCATCCCGACCGAGGGCACCACCCAGCGCAGCACGGCACCGGTGATCAGCGCGCAGCCGATCAGGATGGTGCCGATGCGGAACGCCTGGTCGAACGGGTCCAGGACCACGATCAGCAGGCCGAGGCCCGCCGCGCAGAGCACGGTGAGCAGCGGCCACTGCCGGGCCGGGGCGGGCGCGTCGCCGGACGCCGCCCGGCCGCCGCCCTCGGGCCGGGCGGTGTCCCGGGTGAACCGGGGGAACCGCCGCGACCTGCGGGGCCGCCCGGTCGACGCGGGGCCATCGGCCGGCGCAGGGCCATCCGCCGGCGCGGCGTCGCCCTGCCCGGCTGAGCCACCGGATCCGCCCGAGCCACCGGAATCGCCCGAACCGCCCTGCCCGTCGGCGGCCTCGCCGGAAGCAGGGGCTTCGGAAGCGCCCTCGTCGCGGCCGCTCTGCCCGTCGGTCTCGCCCGCCGGGGCGGGGTCGGCCGGACTCCTACCAGCACCCATGGGGGCTCCCTCCGGATCCGGCCGTCAGCCCGCGGCGGCGGCGTCGGCGGCCTCGGCGGCGGCCCGCTCGGCCGCCTCGACCACGTTGACCAGCAACTGCGCACGGGTCATCGGGCCGACGCCTCCGGGGTTCGGGGCGACCCAGGCGGCCACCTCGCGGACCCCCGGGTGCACATCGCCGACGATCTTGCCGTCCGCGTCCCGGCTGACGCCGACGTCGAGCACGGCCGCGCCCGGCTTCACGTCCTCGGGCCTGATCAGGTGCTGCACCCCGGCGGCGGCGACGATGATGTCGGCCTGGCGCAGGTGGGAGGAGAGGTCCCGGGTGCCGGTGTGGCACTGGGTCACCGTGGCGTTCTCCGACTTACGGGTCAGCAGCAGCGGGATCGACCGGCCGATGGTGACGCCGCGTCCGACGACCACGACGTGCGCCCCGTTGATCTCGACACCGTGCGCGCGCAGCAGCTGGACGACGCCCTGCGGTGTGCAGGGCAGCGGGCCGGTCTCGTTGAGGACGAGGCGGCCGAGGCTCATCGGGTGCAGCCCGTCGGCGTCCTTCGCCGGGTCCATCAGCTCCAGGACCCGGTTGGTGTCGATGCCCTTGGGCAGCGGCAGCTGGACGATGTAGCCGGTGCACTCCGGGTTGGCGTTCAGCTCCCGGACGACGTCCTCGATCTCCTCCTGGGTGGCGGTATCGGGGAGTTCGCGCTGGATGGAGCCGATGCCGACCTGGGCGCAGTCACGGTGCTTGCCGTTGACGTACCACCGGCTGCCCGGGTCGTCCCCGACGAGCAGGGTTCCGAGGCCGGGAGTGATCCCCTGGGCCTTGAGGGCCGCCACACGGACGGTCAGATCGGATTTGATCGCGGCAGCGGTGGCCTTGCCATCGAGAATCTGGGCAGTCATGGGCCCATCCTCGCGGATGACCCCGCCCGCATACCAATTGCCGGTGCCACGCCCGTACGGGACATTGCACTTGCACAACGTCCCGGGCCCCGGACTGGACAAACAAGGCTCCCGCTTATAACGATGAAGGCCGCGGTTGTACGGGGGGCGGGCCGCTGATCGATGTCCTTCCTCCGTGTGGCCATCTCGTCCCCACACGTCTGTTGAAGGAACACCCCTTATGAGCTTCGGCGACCCGAACAACCCGTACGGGCAGCAGCCCGGCCAGCCTCCCCAGGGCCCGCCGCAGGGACAGCCCGGTTACGGCTACCCGCAGCAGGCTCCGCAGGGCGTCCCGCAGCAGGGCTACGGCTACCCGCAGCAGCAGCCCGGTTATCCGCAGCAGCAGCCCGGCCAGCCGTACGGGGCCTACCCGCAGCAGCCGGGTTACGGCGGCCAGCAGCCCGGTTACGGCGGCGGCATGCCGGAGCTGGCCCACTGGGGTCTGCGCGTGGGCGGGATGATCATCGACGGCCTCGTCGTCGGTGTCCCCTACCTCATCCTCGGCGGCATCGGCGGGGCCATGGGCGACTCCGGGGGTGCGATCTTCGCCCTGCTCGGCTTCGTGGCGCTGATCGGTCTCGCCATCTGGCAGCTGTACCAGGAGGGCACCACCGGTCAGACGATCGGCAAGAAGGCCGTGGGCATCCGCCTGCTGCGCGAGGCCGACGGCCGTCCGCTCGGCTTCGGCATGGCCTTCGTCCGCCGCCTGGCCCACTTCCTGGACAGCCTCGCCTGCTACATCGGCTGGCTGTGGCCGCTGTGGGACGAGAAGAAGCAGACGTTCGCGGACAAGGTCTGCTCGTCCGTGGTCGTCAAGGCCAACTGACGCTCCTTCCCGGACCCTTCCGGACCTACCGCGAGGGCCGCACCCGATCACGGGGTGCGGCCCTCGCGGCATGTCGGGCGACGGCAGCCCGGTCAGTCGCCCCGTACGCCCGGGATCGTCGCCGGCTCCGGTGTCGTGCGCTCCATCACCACGAAGCTGCCGCCCCGGTGCTTGAGCCGGTAGCGCGCCTCGGGGTGCAGCTGCTCGGCGTACGCCACCGGGTCCTGGATCGGGCGGGACCAGCCGAAGTCCAGGTTGATGGCGACGATGTCGGGTGCGGTGCCCGGGGCTCCGCCGACCCAGTAGACGGTGCGGTCGGAGGTGAGGTGGGCCATCAGCGTGATGTCCGTCTCGACCCGCGACCCGGCCGGGATGGCGGCCAGCGCCGCCCGGGCCGCCTGGCTGCGGGCGTCGTCGGTCCGGTAGGTGTCCGGGCGCAGCAGATCGCGCAGCGGCAGGTGCTGGGTCATCGCGACGGCGATCGCGGCGGCGACGGGCACGGCGACCTTCGCGTACGAGGCGAGCCAGGGGCGGTGCGATCCGCGGCTGCGGCGGACGCCGTCGGCCAGTGCGAGGAAGAGCACCGGCATGAGGATCGCGCTGTAGTGCCAGACCATCCCCCAGTGGTTGCTGTCCTGGGAGAGCAGCCGCCAGCCGAGCGTCGGGAGGATCAGCAGCGTCAGCGGTGAGCGCAGCGCCATGAACGCGGTGATGCCGATCAGGAAGACCAGCATCTCGATCTTGACGGAGGAGTCGAGGACGCCGAGGACGGAGTCCAGCATCGAGACGTCCTGCTCACCGTTCTTGTCGATCTTCGTCCAGTAGTCGTAGCGGCCGGCGCTGCTGGCCGCCGGGATGAGGACGACGAGCGTGACGACGAAGGCGGCGACCCCGAACGCGGCGAGCAGCGCGCCCTGGAGGCGGCGGCCGTACACGAAGAGCAGGAAGCCGACGACGGCGACGGTCGCGCCGAGGTCCTCCTTGACCAGGACGAGCGGGAGCGACCAGAGCAGGGCGGCCGTGTACCGCTTGAGGAGCAGGGCCCGGCAGACGAGGGCCAGCAGCGGTACGGCGAACGCGATCTCGTGGAAGTCGGCCTTCACCGCCTCCTGGATGCCCCAGGAGAGTCCGTAGGCGACGGTGACGCAGAGCCCGGAGCGCCCGCCGAGGATCTGCTGGGTGGTGCGGCCGACGATGACCGCGCCCAGGGCGAACAGCGCGGCCTGGGCGAACAGCAGGGACTCGGCGGACGGCCAGATCCAGTACAGCGGGGCGAGCAGCGCCACGATCGGGGAGAAGTGGTCGCCGAGGATCAGATAGCCGGGGCCCTTGATGTCGACGACCGGCGCGTCGAACCCGGCGTACGCCCGGACCTCCTGCTCGAAGATCCCCAGGTCCCAGGAGGGCGAGCCGAAGCGGGCGTACTGGAAGTAGGAGTAGAGGAAGTAGAGCGCGCACAGGATCGCGCCGGCGATGAGGTACGGGCGCAGGGGTACGCGATCGGCGGCCGCGTCCGGGCCCGAGCTCGGGGAGTCGCCTGCCGGGCGGGTGTCCGGGGCGGCGTCGGGCCCCGGGTCCTGGGCGGGCAGGCGTCCCGGCTCCGACCGGTCCGTTCCACTCTTGTTCAGCTCAAGCACGGTGACTGTCCCTGCTGGGGATTGCTACGGCCGTGTCATTAGAACAGAGCGGCGAGCGGATTCCGTATGGCGGACACGGCGGCGGCCGCACCCCCGGGAAGGGGCGCGGCCGCCGTCGGACGCTGGAGCGATCAGTGGAAGAAGTGGCGCGTGCCCGTGAAGTACATGGTCACGCCCGCCTTCTGCGCGGCCTCGATCACCAGCTCGTCGCGGACGGATCCGCCGGGCTGGACGACGGCCTTGATCCCGGCGGCCGTGAGGATCTCCAGGCCGTCGGGGAAGGGGAAGAACGCGTCGGAGGCGGCGTACGAACCGGCGGCCCGCTCGGCGCCCGCCCGCTCGACGGCGAGCTTGGCGGAGTCGACCCGGTTGACCTGGCCCATGCCGACGCCGACCGACGCGCCGTCCTTGGCGAGCAGGATCGCGTTGGACTTGACCGCGCGGGACGCCTTCCAGGCGAAGGCCAGCTCCTTCAGCTCGGCCTCGGTCAGCGCCTCGCCGGTGGCGAGCGTCCAGTTGGCCGGGTCGTCGCCGTCGGCCTGGAGGCGGTCGGCGACCTGGAGCAGCGCCCCGCCGTCGATCGGCTTGACCTCGAACGCGGCGGTGGGGGCCTCGGGGGCACGCAGCACGCGGATGTTCTTCTTGCGGGCCAGCACCTCCACGGCGCCGTCCTCGTAGGCCGGGGCGACGATGACCTCGGTGAAGATCTCCGCGACCTGCTCGGCCAGCTCGACCGTCACCGGGCGGTTGACGGCGATGACGCCGCCGAACGCGGAGAGCGGGTCGCAGGCGTGCGCCTTGCGGTGCGCCTCGGCGACGTCGGCGCCGACCGCGATGCCACACGGGTTGGCGTGCTTGATGATCGCGACGCAGGGCTCGGCGTGGTCGTACGCGGCGCGGCGGGCGGCGTCGGTGTCCGTGTAGTTGTTGTAGGACATCTCCTTGCCGTGCAGCTGCTCGGCCTCGGCGAGGCCGCCGGCGCCGGAGGTGTAGAGCGCGGCGGGCTGGTGCGGGTTCTCGCCGTAGCGCAGGACGTTCTTGCGGGCGAAGGTGTCGCCCAGGAACTCCGGGAGGCCCGAGTCGTCGGCGGCCGCGTAGTCGTCCGCGAACCAGGAGGCGACGGCCACGTCGTAGGCGGCGGTGTGCTGGAACGCCTCGGCGGCCAGCCGCTTGCGGGCGGTCAGGTCGAAGCCGCCCGCCTTGACGGCCGCGAGGACGTCCGCGTACCGCTCGGGGCTCGTGACCACGGCCACGGAGGGGTGGTTCTTGGCGGCGGCGCGGACCATCGAGGGGCCGCCGATGTCGATCTGCTCGACGCACTCGTCGTCGGAGGCGCCCGAGGCGACCGTCGCCTTGAACGGGTAGAGGTTCACCACGACCAGGTCGAAGGGCTCGACACCCAGCTCGGCGAGCTGCTCGCGGTGGGCGTCGAGGCGCAGGTCGGCGAGGATGCCGGCGTGGACGCGGGGGTGCAGCGTCTTGACGCGGCCGTCCAGGCACTCGGGGAAGCCGGTGAGCTCCTCGACCTTGGTGACCGGGACTCCGGCGGCGGCGATCTTCCCGGCGGTGGAGCCGGTGGAGACGAGCTCGACGCCCGCCTCGTGCAGACCGCGGGCGAGGTCTTCGAGCCCCGTCTTGTCGTAGACACTGACCAGGGCGCGACGGATGGGCTTATTCACCGACATGACCGAGATGAACCTTTCGTCCCTCAATGCGATGGCCGTCACGGGCGATCCGCCCCACGGCCTCGACGAGCAGCGAGCGCTCGACTTCCTTGATGCGTTCGTGGAGGGCGGCTTCGCCCTCCGGGGTGTCCTCCTCGGTCACCTCGACCACGCCCTGCGCGATGATCGGACCGGTGTCGACACCGTCGTCGACGAAGTGGACGGTGCAGCCCGTGACCTTGACGCCGTACGCGAGTGCGTCACGCACTCCGTGGGCGCCGGGGAAGCTGGGCAGCAGGGCGGGGTGGGTGTTGACGGTCCGGCCGCCGAAGGCGGCGAGGAACGCCGGGCCGACGATCTTCATGAAACCGGCGGAGACGACGAGGTCGGGACGGTGCGCGGCGACCTGTGCGGCGAGAGCCTCGTCCCACTCGGCGCGGCTCGCGTGGTCCTTGACCCGGCACACGAACGTGGGGATTCCGGCCCGCTCCGCACGCTCCAGCCCTCCGGTCCCGAAGCGGTCCGCGCCGACCGCGACGATCCGCGCCCCGTACCCCTCGGGGTCGTCGCCGATGGCGTCGAGGAGCGCCTGGAGATTCGTACCGGATCCGGAGACCAGCACGACCAGCCGGGCGGGAGAGGCGGGGGTGGGCGGGGAGGCCACGTCGGGGCCCTTTCTCACGTGATGACCGCGTGATGACGCAGGTGCGGCATGCTCTTTGTAGGGTCGTACGAATGAATCGCCTCGCCCGATACGGGGAACCCTACGAACGGGCCGACCGTCAGCAACGATACCGGCACACCCGACGGCCCCCACGGGACGGGGGCGTGACCGGGAGGTAGCGTCAGGGGACAGCGAGCCGTCCACCGGGCGGACGAACCGTCCTTCGGGCGGACATGACGAGATGGGGAAGACGTTCACCACATGCCGGACCGACGCCGTCGCACCGCCTTCCGCTTCCCCCGTCCGGAGCGGTCCGCTCTGCTGATGCGGGAACGCCAGTCCTCGTCGCCGGACTCCGGGTCCGCCGGAAAGTCGCCGGACTCCGGGTCCGCCGGGAAACCGCAGGAGGAGGAGAACCCCTTCGCCGCGCCGCCCGCCGACCGGCCGGACCAGCCGTGGCAGCCGCGCCGTCCCTCCGGGTCCCAGGGCCAGGGTTCGGACGAGCAGGACGACAACGGCTCCGGCTCCGGCGGGGACCGCCCGGCCTGGGGCAGCCAGTGGAGCGACCGGCAGCCCGGCCGGGGCAGCGGCGGCTTCGGAGGCCGCCCCGGCGGGAACGGAGCGGGCGGCCCGGGAGGCAAGGGCGGCAACGACCGCGGCCCGGGCGGACTGCGCTGGGACCCCACCGACCCCGCCCAGCGGCGCGCCCGTTACGCGGTGCTCGGCGGTATGTGGGCCTTCTTCTTCGCCCTCTTCGACTTCCCGGAGATCGCCCTGCTGCTGGGCGCGCTCGCGACGTACTGGGCGATCAGCGCGCTCCGCACCCCGCTGAAGAACGCCTCCGCCACGGACCGTACGGCGGTGGACGGCGGCTCGGCGGGTACGCCCGCGAACCCGGCCGCGCCCGGCGCATCCGCGAACCCCGCCGCCCCCGCCCCGCCGTCGAACGTCAGCAGCAGGCAGCAGACCACGGCGGCGGTCGGCGGCCTGGTGACCGCGCTGCTGGCGCTGCTCATCGTGGCGACGTCGTACACCGTGCAGCTGGTCTACCGCGACTACTACACGTGCGTGGACGACGCCCTGACCAAGTCCGCCTCGGTGGCCTGCAACGACAAGCTGCCGAAGCCGCTGGAGCCGTTCTTCGGCGTCAAGGAGTAGCTCCCGGCCCGTCCGGATCCGCCGCACGGCGGTCCGGGACGGGATCGGCGCGATCCGCTCGGTCGGTCGGACCTGCGCGGTCGGCCGTGCGCTCGGCGGGGAAGTCGGCCATCAGGCCGCCGGAGCCCTGCTTCAGGGAGGCCCAACGGGCCTCCCTGGTCTCTTTCCCGTGCCAGGGGCCGCCCTTCTCGTGCCACGGGTCGGTCGGCAGGAAGTCGTACGGCTCGAAGCCGGAGGCCGCTTCGGGGGCCGGTCCCGGGGACGGTACGGAGGAGGCGGCCGGTGACGCCGGACCGCCCGGCCCCGCTTCGCCGTCCTCGCCCGCCGCGCGCCGCCCCCGCCAGGGCGCCCACCACCGGCGCGGACGCCCGGCGTCGTCGCCCTCCTCCTCGCCCTCCCCCTCTTCTTCCACGTCCACCTCGGCCGGCGGGGCCTCGTCCGCCTCCGTTACGTCCCTGCGCCAGGCCCAGCCCGGGGTACGCAGCCGCCACAGGCGCATCAGGAGGGCCGCCGGTACACCGATGACGGCCGTCCACACCAGCGCCGCCGGGCCGGTCAGCCACCACACCGGGCCGAACGCGCTCAGCGCCCCACTGCCGATCGGCCCGCCGGCCACCGCCGTGAGCAGCGCCGTCCCCGCACCGCACGCGAGCGCGGCGAGCAGCGTCACCAGCACCGTCTCGCGCGGGCTCCAGGCCCGGGCGCGGGGCGCGTCGGCGGGCGCGGCCCTGCGTACGGCGAACCAGGCGACCGCCAGCGCCGCCGCCACCGGCACCGCGAGGGCCGCCCAGTTCGGCAGGGCGCCCGGCCCCTGGTTCGGTACCGCCGCCAGCAGGGGGAAGCGGGGCAGCGCGGGGGTTCCGTCGAGGCCCAGCGGGGTGGCGGTGGCTCCCGTACCGAGCGAGAAGCCGGGGCCGAGCCCGTACGCCGCTCCCCACAGCGCGGCGTTCGGCACGAGCGCGGCGGCCAGCAGGAGGACGGCGATCCGCCCCGACCAGTCGCCCGCGAGCCCGAGGAACGCGTCCTGGGTGGCCCCCGCGTTCCGGCCGAGGGCCACCGCGACCAGCAACGCACCGCCCCCGAGCAGCACCGTCAGGCCCGCCGCCGCCGACCGGAAAGCCGCCTCGGCCCTACGGCGGAAGAGCGTTCGCGCGACGGCTTCCTGCACCGCCAGGGGCGACCAGGACGGCGCGGGCCCGAACGGCCGCCCGGCCGCCGTCCACACCCCGGCGGCCGCCGCACCGGCCACCACCAGCGCCACGGGGAACGCCAGGGTGTCCGGGTCCGCGTACAGCGGGCCGCCCCGCGCGTAGGCCGCCGCGCCCGCGACGACCAGCAGGTATCCCGCCGTCACCGCGCAGAACGCGCCCGCCCGCGAAGGCCCGGCCGACCCGTCCCGCGCCCCCTCGTGCACTCCCTCCCGCGGCTCTTCCTGCGACTCCGCCGCATCGCGGGCCGCTCGGTGCGCCAGCCAGACCGGGCCCAGCACGAGCAGCAACGGGACCATGCCGACGGGCGCGGGGACACCGCTCAGGGTGTCGGGCCGCACGAGCCCGGCGCCGTGCGCGAGCAGCCAGACGCCGGCCGCCGCGCGCAGCGCTCCGCCCGGTCCGCTGTCCGGGTAGGGGGAGCTGATCCACACCACCATGACCAGCACCGTCAGCGACCCGAGGCCGAGCCCGGCGGCGACGACGCCCTTCACCAGGGCGGAGACCAGGGCGAGGGTGCGGTTCCGTCGCACCGTCACCTTCGGGGTGCGTTGCGTCATTTGGGTCACGCGGCCCATGCTGCCAACGACACGCGCTTATTTCGCGTAACGCGCGAACAGCCGCCGTGTCGCTCAATATACGTTTATGTACTTTTTCACCCAGCGCGGTGCTGCCGGGGGTCGTCCATGACCCGGAGCACGACCGACGAGGCCGCCGTGCCGCCGCTGCCCTCCCCCAAGGAGCGCCGCAGACTGCGCGAGGCGAAATCGTTGAGCGAGGAGGAGGTGGCGGCGGCCGTCGGCGTCACGCGCGCCACCGTGCGCTCCTGGGAGACGGGGCGCACGAGCCCGCGCGGCCGCAAGCGCGCGCTGTACGCCAAGCTCATCGCCCCCGAACCGGCGGTGAAGCCCTCGGTGGCGAAGCCTCCGGCTGTGACCCCGGAAGCGGCAGCGGCAGCCGTCCCGGAGGCGGCGGTCCCGGCGGCGCCCGACCTGCCGGTTGCCCCGCCCGTGCCCGAGGCCCCGCCCGCAGCGCCACCCGCCGATCCGCCCCCGGCCCCGGCACCGGCACCGAATTCGGACACGCGCTCCGGCGCGGAGGCGCCCGCCGAGCGGCGCGTCTCCCCCGCCGAGGCGTTCGACGAGTTGTACGCCCGCACCGCCCCCGGCCTCGTCCGGCAGACCTATCTGCTGACCGGCCGCCGCGCCCTGGCCCGCGAGTCCGTCGAGCGCGCCTTCGAACTGGCCTGGCAGCGCTGGCCCGAGGTGGCCGTCGACCGGGACCCGGCCGGCTGGGTGCGCGCGGCGGCGTACGAGTACGCGATGTCGCCCTGGCACCGGCTCCGCCGCACACACCGGCAGCCCGACGCGCCGCCCACGGAGCCGGGCAAGCGGGCGCTGTTCGACGCGCTGCTCGACCTGCCCCCGGCCTACCGGCGCACGCTGCTCCTGTACGACGGGGTCGGCCTGGACCTTCCGGAGACCGCGGCCGAGACGGAGGCCAGCACCCCGGCGGCGGCGGGCCGGCTGATGACCGCCCGGGCCGCCGTCGCCGAGCGGCTCCCCGAGCTGGCGGACGCCGCGCCCGCCGAGCAGTCGGCGCTGCTGCACGACCGGATCGGCGGCCTGGCCCGCGCCGAGCACGTCCCCGTACCGCGGCCGGCCCGTGCCGTGCGCACCGGCAGCGAGAACAAGGCCAGGCTGTGGACCCGGGCCGCCGTCGCGGGCGTCGCGCTGCTCATCGCCGTGACCGGGCTGACCCTGCACACCGCGCCCACCCACTACGAGCAGCCGATCTCGCCGCCCGAACGGGTCGGGGGCGTACCGCCGCGCGGTGGTCCGCAGAAGCTCACCGCGCAGGATCTGAAGCTGCAGAAGTCGCTGAGCGAGCAACTGGCGCACGGCCCGGAACGGCTGGTCCCGCGGCTGGAGTGAGCCGGACGGCCGGTACGTACACGAACGGCGCGGGCCCGCACCCCTGATCGAAAGGGGGTGCGGGCCCGCGCCGTGTACGCGTGTCCCTGCGGCCTGCGTCAGGCGCCGAGGATCTCGCGCGCCAGCTTGGCGGTCTCGGTCGGCGTCTTGCCGACCTTGACGCCGGCGGCCTCCAGGGCCTCCTTCTTCGCCTGGGCAGTGCCCGAGGAGCCGGAGACGATGGCGCCGGCGTGGCCCATGGTCTTGCCCTCCGGGGCGGTGAAGCCCGCGACGTAGCCGACGACCGGCTTGGTGACGTTCGCCTTGATGAAGTCGGCGGCACGCTCCTCGGCGTCGCCGCCGATCTCGCCGATCATCACGATGAGGTCGGTGTCGGGGTCGGCCTCGAACGCCGCGAGGGCGTCGATGTGCGTCGTACCGATGACCGGGTCGCCACCGATGCCGACGGCGGACGAGAAGCCGATGTCACGGAGCTCGTACATCATCTGGTAGGTCAGCGTGCCGGACTTGGACACGAGACCGATGCGGCCGGGCTTGGTGATGTCGCCCGGGATGATGCCGGCGTTGGACTGGCCCGGGGTGATGAGACCGGGGCAGTTCGGGCCGATGATCCGGGTCTTGTTGCCCTTCTCGTTCGCGTACGCCCAGAAGGCGGCGGAGTCGTGAACGGCGATGCCCTCGGTGATGACGACCGCGAGCGGGATCTCGGCGTCGATCGCCTCGACGACGGCGGCCTTGGAGAAGGCCGGCGGGACGAAGAGGACGGACACGTTCGCGCCGGTCTTCTCCATCGCTTCCTTGACGGAGCCGAAGACCGGGACCTCGGTGCCGTCGAAGTCGACGGACGTACCGGCCTTGCGCGGGTTGACGCCACCGACGATGTTGGTGCCGTCACCGAGCATGAGCTTGGTGTGCTTCATGCCCGTGGCGCCGGTCATCCCCTGGACGATGACCTTGCTGTCCTTGGTGAGGAAGATAGCCATGGTGTTGGAGTCCCTCGTCCCTTACTTCGCAGCCGCGGCGAGCTCGGCGGCCTTGTCGGCCGCGCCGTCCATGGTGTCCACGCGCTGCACGAGCGGGTGGTTGGCGTCGGAGAGGATCTTGCGACCCAGCTCCGCGTTGTTGCCGTCGAGACGCACGACCAGCGGCTTCTCGACCTTCTCGCCCTTGGACTCGAGCAGCGCGAGCGCCTGCACGATGCCGTTGGCGACCTCGTCGCAGGCGGTGATGCCACCGAAGACGTTGACGAAGACGGACTTGACGTCCGGGTCGCCGAGGATGATCTCCAGGCCGTTCGCCATGACCTCGGCGGAGGCGCCGCCACCGATGTCGAGGAAGTTGGCGGGCTTCACGCTGCCGTGGTTCTCACCGGCGTACGCGACGACGTCCAGGGTCGACATGACCAGGCCGGCGCCGTTGCCGATGATGCCGACCTCGCCGTCGAGCTTGACGTAGTTGAGGTTCTTGGCCTTGGCGGCAGCCTCGAGCGGGTTGGCTGCGTCCTTGTCCTCCAGAGCCTCGTGCTCCGGCTGGCGGAAGTCGGCGTTCTCGTCGAGCGAGACCTTGCCGTCCAGCGCCAGGATGCGGCCGTCCTTGGTCTTCACCAGCGGGTTGACCTCGACGAGGAGCGCGTCCTCGGCGACGAAGGTCTCCCACAGGGTCACCAGGGCCTCGGCGACACCCTCGGCCACGTCGGCCGGGAACTTCGCCTGGGCCACGATCTCGCGGGCCTTGACGATGTCCACGCCGGAGTTGGAGTCGACCGGGACCTTCGCGAGGGCCTCGGGGGTCTTCTCCGCGACCTCCTCGATGTCCATGCCGCCCTGCACCGAGGCCATGGCCAGGAAGGTGCGGTTGGTGCGGTCGAGGAGGTACGAGACGTAGTACTCCGCCTCGATCTCCGGGGACAGCTCGGCGATCATCACCTTGTGGACCGTGTGGCCCTTGATGTCCATACCGAGAATGTCCGTCGCCCGGGCGACGGCCTCGTCGGCGTCGCCGGCCAGCTTGACGCCGCCGGCCTTGCCGCGGCCGCCGACCTTCACCTGCGCCTTGACGACAGACTTGCCGCCCAGCTTTTCGGTCGCCTCGCGGGCTGCCTCAGGCGTGTCGATGACTTCACCGGCCAGCACCGGTACACCGTGCTTGGCGAAGAGGTCCCTCGCCTGGTACTCGAACAGGTCCACGCGCGTCCGTCCCTTTTAGTGGTCTCGCGGTTCGTTCTTCTGCGTGGGCGTGCCGCGAAGGGCAACGTGACTGCGCTGTCACTAGGGAGGCATACACGGTGTCCGCGTACGCGGCATGTCCATCCGGCAGGTTATCCCCGCGCTCCGCGTGACCCTAAATCGCAGATCACACCTGAGCGGTGATAACGGTCACAGAGGGTGGCCCTTCCCGGCCCCGGACGGGGCTCGCCGGAGGTCGGGAAGGGCTGTCGGGGCACCGGAGCACCCGGCCCGGGTCCCCTGGGGCCGGTGTACTCCGGTGCAGTGAATCGCTACGGCGCGTGCGCCGTGAGCGCCCCGCTCGTCCGGTTACCGCCCGGGCGCCACGTCCGTGACGAAGGACGGGGTGACCGAGGTGAGGCCCTGGGCGCCGGTGGCCGCGTCGGCGACGGCGGGACGGGCGTCCTCGCGGACCGTGTCCGTCAGACCGCCTGCGAACGGCCGGGCCTGCGCCCCAACGCCCTCGGCCAGCGGCTGCACCCGGGTGGTGACCCCCTGGGCGAACGGCGCGACCGCGTCGCCGGTCAGCCCCTGGGCGAGCGGCTGCACCTCGGACGCGACGCCCTCGGCGAACGGCACGGCCGCACCGGTGACGCCGTACGCCAGCGGCTGGACCTCGGTCGTGACGCCCTGCACGAAGGGGGCCGCGGCGTCGCCGACGACTCCCTGGGCGAACGGCCCGACCTCGCCGACGACGCCCTGCCCGAGCGCGCCGACGTCGCCGACCGCCTGCCCGACGACCGGGACGGCGACACCGACCGCACCTGCGGCGAGCGGCGGCAGCACGGAGTCGGACGTCTGCTCGACGACGGGCCCGGCCTCGGCCAGCGCACCCTGGACGGCGGTCGGCACCTGGCTCTGCGCGTAGCCGGGGATCTGCTCGATCGGCCCGAAGAGGTAGTCGATCTCGTCGACCGGTGCCGCCGGGACCCGCACGTCGGGGAACCGGGCGTCGGGAATGCCCGCGTCGGGGAACTGAGCGTCGGGGATCTGCGTGTCCGGGAGCTGCGCGTCGGGGAGGTGACCTGCTCCGGGCACCTGCTGTACGTCACCGAGCTCCGGGACCTCGGCGGTCTGCGGGAACCCCGGGGCCTGCGGCGCGCGCACCTGCGACGGGAGGCTGTCCCGCACGTCGGCCGCACCGGCGCCCTCGACCGCCTCGGTCGCCTTGTTCCCGGCCTTCGTCAGGGTGTCCTTGACGTCGCCGGCACGGTCGACGGCCTTCGCGTCGGTGACGGCCTTGGCTTCCTTGACCACCTCGGCGTCGGTGACGTCCTCGACGACGTCCGTCGCGTCGGGGGTCTCGGCCCCCAGGTCCGGGGTGGACAGCGGTACGGACACGGGCAGCTCGGCCGCGCTCGCCGCGGCGGTGCCGAGCGCCCACATACCGGTGGCGGTGGCGGCGACGGCTATGGATCGGCGCATGTTCTTGTGCATGGGTGTGTCAGATCCTTCGAAGATGTTCGGCTGTCCGGAGGATTCATCCGGACGCGGGCAGACCTGTTCCGCCCCCGCGCGGCAGGTCGAGGCGGGGGAACGGCCTGCCCTAGCCGGGGAATTCGAGGATCTCGCCGGATCTGTCGGTGATCGGGGCGGCGGTCGCGGGGAGCCCGGCTCCCCGGACGAGCGCGGCGTACGGGCCGCCCGGGACGGGGGCCGCGTGCAGGTCGCCGCCGCGCGGCCCCTGCGCATCGGCCACAACCGTGCGCACGAGGTCGCCGCAGGGGGCGAACGGCGCACGGTCCCGCGTGGGCGGGAGCGTCGGCGTGGGCGCGGAGAGCTGCGCGTGCCCGGCGTCCAGCGTGCCGGACCGGTCCGGCACGGCCGGGGCGAGGCTCGGTGCCCCGGCGCTCGGGTCCTGGCCGGCCAAGTGCTCGGCCGAGGCGTCCGCGCCGGTGTCGCCCGGTGTGGTGGAGCCCTCGGCATCACGGCCGGCGCCCGGAACGGACGGTGCCGGCGCACCCGGTGCGTCCGGGTCACCGCCGGGCACGGTCAGCTCCGGCAGCGCGGAGAGGAGCGGAGGGAGCCCCGGCAGGGACGCCACCAGCGGCCGCACCTCCTCGGCGATCCGGTCGACGGCGTCGCCCGCTCCCCCGACCACGGGGGCTACGGAGTCGACGGGTTCCGTGGCCGGTTCCGCGGAAAGGGCCACGCTCGCCTTCCGTACGGTCTCGGGCTGCGCGGGGCGGTGCTGCGTCGGCCCGTCCTGTACGGGCCGGTGCTGCGCGGCCCGGTCGGCCACCTGCTCGACGACCTGATCGGCGACCGAGTCCACACTCTTGTCCACGACCTGGTCGGCTCTGTCCACGACCTGGTCCGCTTCGTCCGCGACCGGGTCCACACCCTTGTCGGCGACCCGGCGGACCGGGGGCTCGACTGCCGTGCGGTCGAGGTCCTCGGGAACCGCGCCCTCTCGAACCGCACTCTCCCGAACCGCGTCCTTCGGCACGACGTCCGCCACGGAGGCGGTGAGCCCGCCCGGTTCCGGACGCTCCTGGGCCTCCGCGCGGCCGCCCGCGAGAAGCCCCAGGGCCAGCAGCCCGCCGAGGAACAGCACCACCTGTACCGCGCGACGCCCCGCCGTGCCGCGCGCCGGGCGCGGATCGACGGCTGCGCGGGCAGCGGCGGTTGCGGTCACCTCGGGTGGGCTCCTGGTACGCAGGCGGGTGGAGGCGGAGGGCGGCGGAATGCGCCCCTCCGCGAACGACGGTGTCGATGCTTGCACGAGCCCGTGGGGGTCACGCAAGTCCCTGGCTACGGTTGGTACTCCTTGTCCGGTATGGGCAGTGGTCTCTTCTCGATCGCCGCCGCCATGACGTCCGGGAAGAGATCCGGCGTACAGGCGAACGCGGGTGCGCCCAGCGCGCCGAGCGCCGCCGCGTGCTCGTGGTCGTACGCCGGTGCTCCCTCGTCGGAAAGGGCGAGCAGCGTCACGAACTGCACGCCGGACTCCTTCATCGCGGCGACCCGCTTGAGCATCTCGTCGCGTATGCCGCCCTCGTAGAGGTCGCTGATGAGGACGACGACGGTGTCCGCGGGGCGGGTGATCCTCGACTGGCAGTAGGCGAGCGCCCGGTTGATGTCGGTGCCGCCGCCGAGCTGGGTACCGAAGAGGACGTCGACCGGGTCGTCGAGCTGGTCCGTGAGGTCGACGACCGCCGTGTCGAAGACGACGAGCCGGGTCGAGAGCGTGCGCATGGAGGCGAGCACCGCCCCGAAGACCGAGGCGTAAACGACGGACGCGGCCATCGAGCCCGACTGGTCGACGCACAGAACGATGTCCTTCTTGGCGGACCGGGAGGAGCGGCCGTAGCCGATGAGGCGCTCCGGCACGACCGTGCCCGTAGGCGTCGCCCCTGTCTCCCCGGCCGTCGTCGCGGCGTCCGGTGCCGGGAGCGTCAGGTAGTTCTTGAGGTTGGCCCGGATGGTGCGGTCCCAGTCGATGTCCCGGTGGCGGGGCCGGCTGATCCGCGCCGAGCGGTCCAGGGCCCCGGTCAGGGTGGCTCTGGTGCGGCTCTCCAGCCTCCTCTCCAGGTCCTCGACGACCTTGCGGACGACGGCGCGTGCGGTCTCCTTCGTCGTCTCGGGCATCGCCTTGTTGAGGGAGAGCAGGGTGCCGACGAGATGGACGTCCGGCTCGACCGCCTCCAGCATCTCCGGCTCCAGCAGCAGGGCCGACAGGCCGAGCCGGTCGATCGCGTC
This sequence comes from Streptomyces rubiginosohelvolus, assembly GCF_014649875.1. GTDB lineage: Bacteria > Actinomycetota > Actinomycetes > Streptomycetales > Streptomycetaceae > Streptomyces > Streptomyces rubiginosohelvolus. The sequence continues at coordinate 339,021 of NZ_BMTW01000001.1, forward strand.
GCGCTGCATGACCTGGACCACGGAGCTGGGGAAGTAGGTCCGGATGTCGCCGAGCCAGCGGGCGACGGAGGGCGCCGACGCGCCGAGCCCCGCCGAACGGCCGCCGGTGCCGCGGCCGTTGGGCTTCTTCCCGGCGCCCCCGCCGTACAGCGCGTCCAACGCACCGTCCATCGCCGCGTCCTGGCCGGTGAGGGTGCGTCCCGTGCTGTCGGCGCTGTCGGCCCCGAGCACCATCCGCCAGCGCCGCAGCCGTTCGGCGTCGGGCGGGGTGTCCGAGGCCGTGGCCGTCCGTTCCGTCGTCCGCTCCGCGGTCTCCCCCGCCGTCTGGCTCATCGGGTCCGTCCTCGTGGTCGTCCTGGTCGTCGTCATACGGCCGCCTCCACGGGCTCGGGCGGGTGGCCGAGCAGCAGGCGCAGCACCGGTTCGACCGCGTCGGCCCGGGCCCGGTCGAGACCGGGGCCGAAGCCTCCGGTCGCCGGGGTGGCATCGTCGCGGCGGGCGCCCTCGGGAACGGGGCCGCGCCGGACCAGCTCGCCGAGGGTGCGCCGCACGCCCGGTTCGTACGCGGAGAACGTGCGGCGCAGCAGCGGCAGCACATCCGTGAACTGGTCGGCGGGGACACCGGTCAGCCAGGCGTCGACGAGGCCGAGCAGCCGCTCGTCGTGGACGAGCAGCATGCCGCCGCCCGACGCGCCGCCGACGAACCCCTCGATCCAGGCGGCGGCGTCGGCGGGCGGGGTTCCGGGCGAGAGCGCGAGACCCATCAGCCGGGCCGCCTCGTCCTCCGCCAACCGCCCTTCGTCCAGGAGCAGCCGGGTGGCCCGGCCTCTGATGGCTCCGGCGACCGCGTCCCGGGCCGCCAGCTTGTGCAGGACGGCGTCCCAGCGCTCCCGCAGCCCCGTGCCCGGCTCCGCCCCCGTGTCCAGCAGGCCGATCGCCCCGTGCACCGCCTCCACCTGACCGCGCAGCGCCTCGGCGCCGTCCGGGTCGAGGCCGGTGCAGGCGGGCGGCAGGCCGACGCAGATCCGCTCGGCGAGTCCGGCGGCGACCTCCGCGAGCGCCGCCGTGTCCGTGGAGCGCACGTCCCCGTACCGCAGGGAGCGGGCCAGGGCGGGCAGCGCGTCCGCGAGGTGGCCGACGTCGGCGTCGAGTGCGGCCCGGTCGGCGAGGGCCTTCATCACGACGGGCAGCGCGTCGGGCAGTTCGGCCAGGAGGCAGTGCTCGGCGAGTGCCGTGGCTTCGGCCAGGGCGGTCGCCGCCACGGCCTGCGACGCGGCCTTCGCGGTGGCGGCGGTGAGCACGGTCGTGCCCCATACGCCTGCCTCCGCGACCCGGACGTGCAGTTCCGGTTCCCAGCGAAGCCGCCAGCTCTCCCGGAAGGTGCCGGTGCTGCCCCGCCCCGCGACCGGGTCGCCCCAGCCGACGTCGAGGAGGCGCAGCCGGTGCAGGAGGCGGCTGCGGGCGGCGTCGGTCTCCTTGCGCAGGTCGAGGTCCAGCTCACGTTCCGACGCCTCCGGCTTGAGCCGCAGGGTGCGCTGGCTGCGGGTCAGGTCCCGTTGCAGCGGGACGGCCGGGGCGGTGTCCGGCACCTCACCGAGGCTCTCGCCGACGATCAGCCGGTCCCGGACGAGGGCGAGCGGGACGTCGGACCCCTCGCACATGACGGCCCGCACGGCGTCGGTCGTCTCGCCCAGGCCGGCCAGCGGGCGGCCCCGGAGGGCGGCGAGGGTCTCGGCGAGCCGGACGGCCTCGATGACATGGGCGGTCGAGACGAACCGGTCCTCGCCGCGCAGCAGTCCGGCGACCTTGGTCATCCAGCGCTCGATCGGCCGGTCGGCCGCCTCGAAGAGGTGCCCGTACCAGCCGGGCGAGTCGATCCCGGCCCCGTATCCGCTCCGCCGGGCGAGGCGGCGGTGGGTCCACGGCACCCAGGTCAGATCCGTTTTGACCTTCGGCAGGCCCTTGAGCAGGGCACGGTCGGCGGCGAGGGTGGTGCGCGCGGAGAGAGCGGGAACGTGCCAGGCGCCGCAGACGACGGCGACGCCGTCCCCGAACTCCTTGCGCGCGGTACGCAGCTGGATCCGCATGTACGCCTCGCGCACCGCGTCACGCGGCTGCCCGCCGTCGCCGTACGCCTCGCGGAGCGCGCCCATGGCCTCCGCCAGCGCGCCGAACGGGGCGAGGGCGTCGCCGGGCGCGCCCTCGGAGGGTGTTGCACCGCCGCTGGCCTCTCCGGTGGGCGAGCGGTGTTCGACGACGTCCTCCCACCAGCGCTCGGGGTCGTCGTATCCGGCGGTCTCGGCGAGCACCCGGATCGGGTCGACGACCGGCGTGATCTCCTCCTCTTCCGCTGCGCGCTCCGGTCCCTCCACCGGCTCCTCGGGCGCGGTTTCCTTGAGCGCGAGGGAGTGGGCGGCGGGCAGGTCGATGAAGCGGACCGGGACGTCGTGGTCGAGGGCCCAGCGGATGGCCACCCACTCGGGCGAGAACGCGGCCATCGGCCAGAACGAGGCCCGCCCCGGATCGTCCACGGCGTGCGCGAGCAGCGCGACGGGCGGACGCATGTGCGGGTCGGCGGCGAGGGGCAGCAGCGCGTCGCCCTCGGGCGGCCCCTCGATGAGGACGGCGGCCGGGCGGGCCGACCGGAGCGCGGCGAGGACCGCACGGGCCGACCCGGGGCCGTGATGCCGCACCCCCAGGAGCCAAGGCCCGGCGGCCGGTCCGGTCGCGGTGCGGTCCTGCGGCGCGGCGGCGGCCATCGCCGCGCCGCTCATGCGGACACCTCGCGGCAGGCGCGGTAGAAGTCCTTCCAGCCGTCCCGCTCGCGGACCACGGTCTCCAGATACTCCTGCCAGACCACCCGGTCCGCCGCGGGGTCACGGACGACCGCGCCGAGGATGCCGGCCGCGACGTCGCCGGGGCGCAGGACGCCGTCGCCGAAGTGGGCGGCGAGCGCGAGGCCGTTCGTGACGACGGAGATCGCCTCGGCGGTGGAGAGCGTGCCGGAGGGCGACTTGAGCTTGGTGCGCCCGTCGGTGGTCACCCCGTCGCGCAGTTCGCGGAAGACCGTCACCACACGCCGGATCTCGGTCAGGCCTTCCGGGGCGGCGGGCAGGTCGAGCGAGCGGCCGATCTGGTCGACGCGCCGGGACACGATGTCGACCTCGGCTTCCGGGGTCTCGGGCAGGGGCAGCACCACGGTGTTGAACCGGCGGCGCAGGGCGCTGGACAGCTCGTTGACGCCGCGGTCCCGGTCGTTGGCCGTGGCGATGAGGTTGAACCCGCGGACGGCCTGGACCTCCTGCCCCAGCTCGGGGACGGGGAGCGTCTTCTCGGACAGGATCGTGATGAGCGAGTCCTGCACATCGGCGGGGATACGGGTCAGCTCCTCGACCCGGGCGGTCATGCCCTCGGACATGGCCCGCATCAGCGGGCTGGGCACCAGGGCGTCGCGGCTGGGGCCGTGGGCCAGCAGCTGCGCGTAGTTCCACCCGTAGCGGACGGCTTCCTCGGGCGTGCCCGCGGTGCCCTGCACGAGCAGCGTCGAGTCACCGCTGACGGCGGCGGCGAGGTGCTCGGACACCCAGGTCTTGGCCGTGCCGGGGACGCCGAGCAGGAGCAGCGCCCGGTCGGTGGCGAGCGTGGTCACGGCCACCTCGACCAGGCGGCGCGGGCCCACGTACTTCGGGGTGATCACCGTCCCGTCCGGCAGGGTCCCGCCCTGCAGATAGGTGGCGACGGCCCACGGCGACAGCCGCCAACGGGCGGGCCTGGGACGGTCGTCGGCGGCCGCGAGCGCCTTCAGCTCGTCGGCGAACGCGTCCTCCGCGTGCGGGCGCAGCACCTGGGCGCCGGCCTCCGGCTCGACGGCATCGGTGGTGTTGGACACGGTCATGGCTCCCCCTCCAGATCGGTCGACCTGATCTGGTTACCACCGTGCACCATGCCACTGACAACGGGCCCTGACCGCAGGTCAGAGCCCGTTGGCGAGCGGTCGCCCCCTCCCCCGGAGGCCCGTCGGCCGGGTCGGCCGACCAGGGCGGATCGGCCCGGTCAGCCCACGATCGGCGACACGGCGACGCAGCCGCCTGCCGTGAGCATGCCCTCGCCCTTCGCCTCCTTGATGACCTTGCCCTTGTAGGTGATGGAGCAGGTGACGTCGGCGCCGCCCGCGTCCAGGGCGATCGGCGAGACGGCGGGCGGCATGATGCCGCGCAGTTCGACCGTCTTCTTCCACGGCAGGGCCGGCTTGGTGACGGTCTCCAGCTTGGGCTCCATCGCCTCGCCGCCACCCCCGTGGTACGTGATCTCGTCGACGCCCGTGCCGGTGACCTCGTACGTGACCTCGTAGGTCTCGTCCACGGTCTTGTCGACCGCCTTGCCGACCGCCTCGTCCACGGACTCGGCCGAGCAGGCCCCGAGTCCGAGCACGAGGACGGCCACCGCGAGGGCGCGGGTGGTGCGGGTGGTGCGGTTCATCTGGGATCCCCCCTGGATCGGCCCGGGCACGGATCCGTTCCGTACGCGGAGACCGCAGAGAAACGCAAAGGCAGGGCAAAGTCAAATCTCTCCTCGGACCGCGGCTTCGCAGGTCGGAGCAGGATCGGAGCAGGTCGGAGGGGATTGTCAGTGGCGCCCCCTACCGTCGGAGACATGCAGCTATCTCACGGGGGAGAGTCCTCGCCCACCGGTGCCCCGGTGGCGCGCTGGTCGGTGGAACAGGTGCTGGCCCTGGCTCCTGACGCGGCATCACGCAAGGCGGGCACGCGCCTCGGCGCGGCGGGTCCGTGGTCCGGCACGGGGTCCGACGCGTCGGGGGCGGTGTGGGGCCTGTGCAAGGGAAGCGGAAGCACGCCGTATCGCACGGTGGTCGACACCACGGGGCCTGCCTACGCGTGCAGTTGCCCGAGCCGGAAGTTCCCGTGCAAGCACGCGCTGGGGCTGTTGCTGCTCAGGGCGTCGGACGACGGCGCGTTCCGGCCCGCCGAGCCCGCCGACTGGGCCGAGGAGTGGCTCGCGGGCCGACGCGCACGCGCGGCGCGGGAGAGCGGTCCTGCGGCGGGCGGCGACAGCGCGCGGGGCCCCGCCGACCCGGCCGCCGCCAGAAGGCGGGCGGAGCGCCGGGCGGAGCGGGTCACGGGCGGTGCCCAGGAGCTGGAACAGCGCCTGGCCGACCTGCTGCGCGGCGGACTGGCCGCGACCGACCGCTCGGGGTACGGCCTGTGGGAGGAGACCGCGGCCCGCATGGTCGACGCCCAGGCCCCCGGCCTCGCCGCCCGGGTGCGGGAGTTGGGCGCGATCACCGGGTCCGGACCGGGCTGGCCGGTCCGGTTGCTGGAGGAGTGCGGCCTGCTCCATCTGCTGGACACGGCCTGGCTCGGCCGGGACCGGCTGCCGGATCCACTGGCCGCGACCGTACGGACGAGAGTGGGGCTGCCCGTGTCCGCCGAAGGCCCCCCGGTCCGCGACCAGTGGCTGGTCCTCGCGCAGTACGACACACCCGACGGCAAGATCGTCGCCCGCCGGATCTGGCTGTACGGGCGGGGGTCGGGCCGCACCGCTCTGCTGCTCTCGTTCGGTGCGGCGGGCCGGTCCCCGGCGCAGGCACTGCCGGTCGGGGCAACCATCGACGCCGAGCTGACGCCGTATCCGGGCGGCGGGCAGCTCCGGGCGGAGCTGGGCGAGCAGTTCGGGGCCACGACCTCGGCCGGTCCCCCGCCCGGGATCGCCGCGGCGGCCGCACCGGCCGTCTACGGGAACGCCCTGCGGGACGACCCCTGGCTGGACGCCTGGCCGGCCACCCTGCGCGATGTCATACCCGTGCCGTCCAAGGACGGCTGGCAGCTGGCCGACGCCCACGCGGTCGCCCGTACCGACGCCCATGCCGAGACCCACGGAGGCACCCGCACCGGATCCGCGCTGCCGATCGCCCCGGCCGCGCTGTCCCGGCCGGGCCTGTGGAAGCTCGTCGCCCTGTCCGGCGGCGGCCCGGTCACCGTGTTCGGCGAGATCGGCCACCGCGGCTTCGAACCCTTCGCGGCCTGGGACCCGGGCGAGGAGGAGGAAGGCGCAGGCACCACGGGCGGGCCGGTCGTCCAACTGGTCTGACCCGGGCCAGTGGGCCGGCCGACGGACCGGGCCCACGCCCCGCCCCGCACGCAGCACCGCCCTGTCCGCTGCTCCTGTCCGACATCCGCGCATCCCTGCCACGGGAGGGGAAACAGATGCCTCACACGACCAGCTCCACAGCAACCACCACCGGCACCACGACAACCGCATCCACTTCCGCATCTGTCGGCTCCCTCCCCTGGGAGGAGCTGGTCACCTCCGCTCTCCTCGGCACCGACCGCCGTCCGCCGGCACCACGCGGCGGCCCTGTCCCGGCCGATGCCCCCGCGGCCCTGCTGGACGCCGCCGCGCTGCACACCGTGCGGCGGCGGGCCGGGCTGCTGCCCGCCGTGCCGGAGGCCCGGCCCGAGCCCGCCGCCCCGGATCCGCGCCCGGCGCTCCCCGAGGCCGCCCGGCACCGGCTCGCCCATCTGCTGGCCGACCGCTCCGCCCCCTCGGGCGGCGGGCGGCGCGGGACCGCGCCCGACCTCACCGAGCTCATCCCGCAGTGGCTGGCCATCGCCAACCGGCGGGGCTTCCGTGCCCCGGCGGCCCTGCTGCCCGCGCTGCTGGACGCCGCCCGCGCGCGGACGGACCTGCGCCCGCAGGCGCTCGCGTTCGCCGGGCCGCGCGGGATGTGGCTGGCCGGACTGAACCCCGACTGGAAGTTCGCCCTGCGGGGCTCCGCGAGCGGTACGCCGCAGCCCGGCCTCACGGACCCGGACGCGGTGGCCCGGCTGTGGGAGGAGGGGCTGTTCGCGGAGCGGGTCGCGCTGCTCGACGCCGTACGGGCACAGGATCCGCCCGCCGCGCTCACCCTGCTCGCCACCACCTGGCCGACCGAACGGGCCGAGGACCGGCTGATGTTCCTGGACTCCCTGCGGTCGGGGCTGAGCGGCGCCGACGAGCCGTTCCTGGAGCAGGCCCTGTCCGACCGCAGCCGCAATGTCCGCGCCACCGCCGCCGAACTGCTCTCCGCCCTGCCCGAGTCGGCACTCGCCGGACGGATGGCGGCCCGCGCGCTCTCCTGTGTGCATCCGGACCGTACGGGGGCCGTCACCTCCATCGCCGTGGAGGCACCGCACGAATGCGACGCGGACATGCAGCGCGACGGCGTCACGGCGGTCCCGCCGACGGGCCGGGGCGAACGGTCGTGGTGGCTGGGGCAGTTGGTGGAGGCCACCCCGCTCGGCGTCTGGGAGGAGCGGTTCGGCGGGCGTGCGGCCGACGAGATCGTGGCCCTGCCCGTCGCCGACGACTGGGCCGACGAACTGCACACCGCCTGGTGCCGGGCGGCGGTCCGGCAGCGGAATCCTCGGTGGTCCCGGGCCCTGCTCGGGCGTCCGTCGGAGCCGGTGGCGAGCGGCCCCGGGACGGCCTCGATCGCCGAGCGCTCGAAGCTCCTGGCCATTCTGGACGAGGGAGAACGTGCCTCCTGGGTCGCCGAGTTCATCGCGGCGCACGGCCTGTCGGAGGCGTTCCAGCTGCTCGGGGTGTGCACGGTCCCCTGGGCCGGGCCGCTCGGGCGTGCGGTGGTCGACGCACTCGACATCGCGCGGGACGGCGGGAGCTATCCGTGGAGCTTCAGCGGGGTGATGGGTCTCGCGGAACGCTGTCTGGATCCGGCCGAGGCCGACCGGCTGGAGGTCCTGACGGCCGCGCAGGACGAACAGGAGGACGCGTCACCGGGTGCCGGCGGCTACTGGTCCGAGGCCTTCCAGCGCCTGGTCTCCACCCTGCGGCTGCGCGCCGCGATGGAGGCGGAGCTGATGGCCTGACGGCGACGAAGGAGGCGCGGACGTCCCGAGGCGGAGACGGGCCCGTGCACGGCGGGCCCGTCCCGGGTACGGCGTCGAGGCCTGAGTACGGCGTTCAGGCCTGGGTACGGCACCCAGGCCCGGGTCCGGCGTTCAGGTCTGGGCGGCCTGGCGGACGTTGGCGTTGACCCACGTGACGATCTCGGTCGTCGTCGCCCCCGGGGTGAACAGCTCCGCGACGCCCAGCTTCTTCAGCGGGGCGATGTCGTCCTCGGGAATGATCCCGCCGCCGAACACCTTGATGTCCTCCGCCTCGCGGGCCTTCAGCAGCTCGATCACCTTGGCGAACAGCGTGTTGTGCGCCCCGGAGAGGATCGAGAGGCCGATGGCGTCGGCGTCCTCCTGGATCGCCGTGTCGACGATCTGCTCGGGCGTCTGGTGGAGCCCGGTGTAGATCACCTCCATACCGGCGTCCCGCAACGCCCGCGCGATGACTTTGGCCCCGCGGTCGTGGCCGTCGAGGCCCGGCTTGGCCACCACCACACGGATCGGACCGGTCACACCCATCACTGCCTCCACCTGGTCTCCCGCGTCTGAAGGGACGGGGATGTGAACGAACGTTATCCACAGCATCCCGCAAGCCACAGTTTCGCGGCAGCCGGGGAGGGGGAAATCACACGTGGGACATGTTCGCCAGGCGTCGTCCCCGGCAACACGCGGAGTTCCGACCGCGCGGGGCCCGGCGCCTGGGGGTGTCTTGCCGGTCAGGCCGAGCCCGGCCTGACCGGCAAGACACCCCCTAGGAGAGCCGCTACGAGGTCGCCGTACCACCGCGCCGCCAGCCGCACGGCACGGTGGTACGGCTCCACGACCCCGGCCGCCCGGCCAGCAGCACTCCTCGTCCCGCCACCCACAACGTACGGGGACGGGGCCGCCTCCTCCGTACGCCGGTGCAGGAGGCAGGCCGTGAAGCTCCCCCCACCCCTCTCCCCGCTGACCTGCTTCACCCATCTCAGCCGCCTCCCGGCTCTCCCCCGGCTACCGGGGCCCCGGCTGTCGTCCGCGCTGCTCGGCGCCACCGCGCTGGAGCTGTTCGTCCTCACCGGGCGCCTGATCGTCTACCCCTTCGGGCTCACCCCCGAGCGGGGCGGGGCCGGGCCCGCCGGGACCGGGCCTCCGGCCGCGACCGATCCGCCGACCACGGCCACGACCGTGACCGCCGCCCTGCCGGCCACGCCCGCCGCGACGCCGCCCGTCGTCCTGCTGCACGGCTTCATCGACAACCGCTCCGCGTTCGTCGTCCTGCGCCGCGCGCTGACCCGGCACGGCCGCCACCTGGCATCCCTCAACTACTCGCCGCTGACGCGCGACGTCCGCACCGCCGCCGAGCTGCTCGGCCGGCATGTGGAGGAGGTCTGCGCACGCACCGGGCACGGCCGGGTCGACATCGTCGGGCACAGCCTCGGCGGCCTGATCGCCCGCTATTACGTACAGCGGCTCGGCGGTGACCGGCGTGTGCGGACCCTGGTGACGCTCGGGACCCCGCACGGCGGCACCGCCGTCGCCCCCGGGGCGGGCGTTCACCCCATCGTGCGGCAGATGCGCGGCGGTTCCTCGGTGATCGAGGAGCTGCGCGGTCCCGCCCCCGGCTGCCGGACCCGGTTCGTGAGCTTCTGGAGCGAGCTGGACCAGGTGATGGTCCCCGTCGAGACGGCGTGCGTCGACCACCCGGATCTCGACGCGGTGAACGTACGCGTCACCGGCATCGGACACCTCGCGCTGCCCGTGCACCCCACGGTGGCCGCCGCGGTCCGTGAGGCTCTTGAAGCGCCGGAGGCCGGAGAGGACGACGCCACCGCCGCCGGGGCGACGTCCGCGGCCTGAAAATAGAACATCACTCGAACGTAGGGCCAAGGCTGCGTCTGCCGCCCGCCGAAAGACGCTCGATTGCCCGTTTCCTGCGGACTCAAAACCCGTCGAAGATTGTCGTCCTCACATACCGCCGGGTACAGTCGCGGCCACTGCTTCCCCCTGGGACACCCCTGACCGGGACCCAGAACAGTCCTGCTGCCGAGGCGAGAGAGACGTTGGTGAACGACCAGCACCCCCACGCCGGGCACGTCGGGTACGACGACCGACCGACCGGCAGCTTCGACACCGACCCGCTCTTCGGCTCGCTCCCCGGCGGCCACGACACCGGCTACGACGTCGGTCACCCCGCCGCCGGATACGGCGACACCACGTACGCCCCGGACACCTACGGCGCCGGATTCGCCACCGCGTACGCGACCGGACAGCCGGACCACAGCGGCCAGTACGACGCCTCCGCGTGGAGCACCGGCGCCCAGCAGACGCCGGCCCACGACGGTTACGCTGTCCAGGAGCACCTGCAGGACCACACCCAGCAGGCCCACGCCACGCAGCAGTGGGACACCTCCGGGGCCTGGCAGCAGGTCGACGACCAGGACCTGACCGGCCAGTGGGCGACCGCCGACACCGGCGCCTTCCCCACCACCGGCTTCCCCTCCGCCCCGTACGGCACCGACGCCGCGTACGGGGCGGAGGCGTACGAGACCGGGACGTACGGCACCGGGGCGTACGGGACGGCCGCGTACGAGACCGGTACGTACCCGGCGGACACCGCGTACGGAACCGGCGGCGCCTACGGGGCTGACGCCTACGAGACCGGGGCGTACGCCACCACCGCCTTCACCGCCGACGCCTACGACACCGGGGTCTACGAGACCGGCGTGTACGGCGCGGTCGCGTACGACACCGGCGCCTACGACGCGACCGCCTGGAACTCCGGCGCCACGCCCGGGGACGCCGCGTACGAACCCGAACAGACGTCGCACTCGCTGTACGAACAGCAGCAGGCCGACATGACGGCACCCGAGAGGCCGGCCGAGGCGGACGGCACGGCCGGTGAAACGGTGGCCGACGCGTCCGCCACCGCTCAGTTCGACGCCCTCTCCCACGACTTCGCACCGGACGCCGCGCCGGACGTCACGCCGGAGCAGGACGCCGGGGACGGCTTCCCCGACCCGTACTCCGTGAACCGCACCGCGGCCCGTCCCCCCGCCCCGCGCAACCGGGCCCGCCGCCGCACCCCCGCCAAGCGCTCCGCCCTGCTGACCGTCGCGGTGCCCTCCGCCTGCGTGATGAGCGTCGCGGGCATCGCGGCCGCCTCGGTCGGCGGAATGCCCGGCGGCGAGGAGAAGCCGGAGGAGACGACCACGTCCCTGGCGGTCGCCGACCCCAGCACGGTCAAGCCGGTCGCCGCGAACAACCGGCTGGACAGCCAGCTGGCGCAGCTCTCCGAGGGCAGCGACGACTTCCGCGAGCGGGCGAGCCGCACCCAGGAGCGCATCGACCTGCGGGAGCGGCAGGCGGCGGAGAAGAAGAAGCGCGAGGAGGAGGCCGCACGCCGTGAGGCGCTGCGCCCCAAGTTCGTCCTGCCGGTCAAGCAGCACGGGCTCTCCGCCTACTACGGCCAGGCGGGCGTCAACTGGATGTCCGTGCACTCGGGCATCGACTTCCCCGTCTCGTACGGCACTCCGGTGATGGCCGCGACCGACGGCACCGTACGCACCCAGCTGAACAGCGCCTACGGCGTCATGGCGATCGTGACCGCCGCGGACGGCACCGAGACCTGGTACTGCCACCTCAGCAGCACCAAGATCCGCTCGGGCCCGGTGAAGGCCGGTGACGTCATCGCGTACTCCGGGAACTCGGGCAACTCCACCGGCCCGCACCTGCACTTCGAGGTCCGGCCCGGCGGCGGCGCGGCGATCGACCCGCTGGTGTGGCTGCGCAGCAAGGGTCTCAACCCGGCCTGACCGAACGGCGGAAGAGCGAGCACGGGAGTGAGGGGGAAGGGCCGAGGCCCTTCCCCCTCACTCATGTCCTACAGCTTCTCGACCGGCGCGTACCGCAGGAGCAGCTTCTTCGGGCGCTCGTCGCCGAAGTCGACCGTCGCCTTGGCCTGGTCGCCGTGGCCCTCGACGGCCGTCACCGTGCCCAGGCCGAACTGGTCGTGCGTGACCCGGTCCCCAACGGCCAGGGAGACCGTCGGCTTGTCCGAGGAGCGCCGGGTCGCGAAGCCCGAGGGGCCGGAGCGGGAGCGGGAGGAGGACAGCGAGGACGTGATCCCGGAGGTGGGCCCGGCGGGGGCGGCCATCGGGCCCTTGCGCTTCCACTCCAGGTGCGCTTCCGGGATCTCCTCCAGGAAGCGCGAGGGCGGGTTGTACGAGGGCTGGCCCCAGGCGCTGCGCATCGCCGCCCGGGTGAGGTAGAGCCGTTCGCGGGCGCGGGTGATGCCGACGTACGCGAGGCGGCGCTCCTCCTCCAGCTCCTTGGTCTGGCCGAGGGCCCGCATGTGCGGGAAGACGCCGTCCTCCAGGCCGGTGAGGAAGACGACGGGGAACTCCAGGCCCTTCGCCGTGTGCAGGGTCATCAGCGTGATGACGCCGGAGCCGTCCTCGTCCTCGTCGGGGATCTGGTCGGAGTCGGCGACCAGCGCGACCTTCTCCAGGAACTCCGCGAGCGTGCCCGCGCCCTCCTCCTCGCCGCGCTCCTGCTCGAATTCGAGGGCGACGGCGGCGAGTTCCTGGAGGTTCTCGATGCGGGTCTCGTCCTGCGGGTCGGTGGAGGCCTGGAGCTCGGCGAGATAGCCCGTGCGCTCCAGGACGGCTTCCAGCACGACGGCGGGTCCGGCGCCGGACTCGACGATCGTGCGGAGCTCCTCCATCAGCGTGTTGAAGCGCTTGACGGCGTTGGAGGAGCGGGCGGCCATGCCGTAGGCCTCGTCGACGCGGCGCAGCGCCTGCGGGAAGGAGATCTTCTCGCGCAGCGACAGGGCGTCGATCATGGCTTCGGCGCGGTCGCCGATGCCGCGCTTGGGGACGTTGAGGATGCGGCGCAGCGGGACGGTGTCCTCGGGGTTGGCGAGGACGCGAAGGTACGCCAGGACGTCCCGGACCTCCTTGCGCTCGTAGAAGCGCACGCCGCCGACGACCTTGTAGGGCAGGCCGACGCGGATGAAGATCTCTTCGAAGACACGGGACTGGGCGTTGGTCCGGTAGAAGACGGCGACGTCGCCGGCCTTGGCGTCGCCCGCGTCGGTGAGCCGGTCGATCTCGTCGGCGACGAACTGCGCCTCGTCGTGCTCGGTGTCGGCGACATAGCCGGTGATGCGGGCGCCGGAGCCGGCGTTGGTCCAGAGGTTCTTCGGGCGGCGGCTCTCGTTGCGCTCGATGACGGCGTTGGCCGCGGAGAGGATCGTCTGCGTGGAGCGGTAGTTCTGCTCCAGCAGGATCGTCGTCGCGCTCGGGTAGTCCTCCTCGAACTGGAGGATGTTGCGGATGGTCGCGCCCCGGAAGGCGTAGATCGACTGGTCCGCGTCACCGACCACGCACAGCTCGGCGGGGGCGTCGCTCTCCCCGACCGGGCCGACCAGCTCACGTACCAGCGTGTACTGGGCGTGGTTGGTGTCCTGGTACTCGTCGACGAGGACGTGGCGGAAGCGGCGGCGGTAGTGCTCGGCGACGTCCGGGAAGGCCTGGAGGAGGTGGACCGTCGTCATGATGATGTCGTCGAAGTCCAGGGCGTTGGCCTCGCGCAGGCGGGCCTGGTAGAGCGCGTACGCCTGGGCCAGGGTCTTCTCGAAGCCGTCGGCGGCCTGTCCGGCGAAGGTCTCCTCGTCGATGAGCTCGTTCTTGAGGTTGGAGACCTTGGCGGTGAAGGACTTCGGCGGGTAGCGCTTGGGGTCGAGGTCGAGATCGCGGCAGACCAGGGCCATCAGGCGCTTGGAGTCGGCGGCGTCGTAGATCGAGAACGACGAGGTGAAGCCGAGCTTCTTCGACTCGCGGCGCAGGATGCGGACGCACGCGCTGTGGAAGGTCATGACCCACATGGCGTTGGCGCGCGGGCCCACGAGCTGCTCGACGCGCTCCTTCATCTCGCCCGCGGCCTTGTTGGTGAAGGTGATCGCGAGGATCTGCCCGGGGTGCGTGCCGCGCTCGGCCAGCAGGTGGGCGATGCGGTGGGTGAGCACCCGGGTCTTGCCGGAGCCGGCCCCGGCGACGATGAGCAGCGGGGACCCGGCGTGCACCACGGCGGCGCGCTGCTCGGTGTTGAGCCCGTCGAGCAGCGCGGCGGAGTCGATCGCCGGGCGCGGGTGGCCGTCCCGGTAGTACCCGTCCCGGGGCGGCGGGGGCGCGTCGTAGACGCCCTCGAAGAGTCCCTCCGGCACCGCTTCGGGCGCGTGGTCCTCGGGGGGCGGCGGGGGACCGTCCTCCGCGGGCTGGAGGCCGGTCAGGAAACTGTCGTCAAAGAGGCTGCTCATCGCCTCCCGAGTCTAGGCGGCCGGACTGACAACGTTCGGCCGAAGCCGGGAAGCGGTCGGAAGCGGCCGCCGGAACCGGGGAATCGCCCGCCCCTCACCCGTACGCAGGGAGAACGGACGTCCACGTTCCGTGAAGGAGCACCCGGTCGGAGGGGGTGTCGGAGCCCCGATCCGGAAAGGTCACGAAAATGTATCGGGCATATCGCTCATCGTCCTTCCCAGCGGTGGGGCGCTTTGGCTAGCGTGCTCGGTCAGGTGATCCGTACCTCCCTGAGGCGAACCGCGCCTAACGGACACCTCTGCCGAATTCGTCCTGCCCTCCAGGCAGTTCGGAACCGGGGACCCACACGCAGAACCGGGGTGAATCGGTCCGTGCCCTCGCATGCGGACCGTAGGACAGCCTTCCGTTCCGTCCGAACCCGACAGCTAACCCGGTAGGCGGTCCACGGAAGGAGATGCCGGTCTTGGCATCGCATCGCAAGCCGCGCACGAAGGTGCGCACCACCACCCCCGCCGTCGGGCTGACGACGGCCGCGCTGGCCTCGGTGACGTTGCTCTCCACGCAGAGCGCCACGGCGGCGCCCGCGGAGCCGAAGCCCGCGATCGAGGACGTGCAGAAGAAGGTCGACGCCCTGTACCGGCAGGCGGGCTCGGCGACCCAGGAGTACAACCGGGCCAAGGCCGCCTCCTCCTCGCAGCAGAAGAAGGTCGACACGCTGCTCGCGGACGTGGCGAAGCGGACCGAGAGGATCAACGAGGCGCGCCGGGCGCTGGGCTCCTACGCGGCGGCCCAGTACCGCGACGGCGGCATCGCGCCCACGGCGACGTTCTTCCTCGCGGACGATCCGCAGGGGTACTTCGACCAGAGCCGGCTGATGGACCGGGCGACGGAGCGGCAGCAGAAGGCCGTGAGCGACTTCCGTTCGCAGCAGGCGTCGGCGGCGAAGAAGCGCGCGGAGGCCGTGAAGAGCCTGGAGACCCTGACCGGGACGCAGGCCACACTCGCCTCCAGCAAGAAGGACGTGCAGACCAAGCTGACCGAGGCGCGCGGGCTGCTGTCCCGGCTGACCGCCGAGGAGAAGGCGCGGCTGGCGGAGCTGGAACGCAAGAAGGAGGCCGAGGCGAAGGAGAAGGCGGCGAAGCTGGCCGCCCGCCAGGCCGCCGAGGCGAAGGAGAAGGCCGAGGCCGAGGAGAAGGCCCGCGAGGAGGCCGCGAAGGAGTCCGGCGGCGGTTCGGGATCCGGATCGGGCGCCGGTACGGGCACGGGTCCGGGGTCCGGCTCCGGCACGGGCAGCGGTTACGCCGCCAAGGCGGAGAAGGTGCTGGCCTTCGCCCGCGCCCAGATCGGGAAGCCGTACGTGTGGGGGGCGACGGGCCCCTCCAGTTACGACTGCTCGGGGCTGACCCAGGCGGCCTGGCGGGAGGCGGGCGTGACCCTGCCCCGGACCACCTGGGACCAGGTGAAGGTCGGCACGCGGGTCGCCACGTCCGACCTCCAGCCCGGGGACCTGGTCTTCTTCTACGACGACATCAGCCACGTCGGTATCTACAAGGGCGACGGGATGATGATCCACGCCCCGAAGCCGGGTGCGAACGTGCGCGAGGAGTCGATCTACTACATGCCGATCTACGGGAGCGTACGCCCGGCGTGACACGGCGGCGGGGGCGGCCGGTGAGCGGCCGCCCCCGAAGAGTGCAGGTCCGGCCTCAGGTCCAGACCGTGGCGATGAAGATGTTGACGGTCGTCAGAGCGCCGACCGCGATGAACGCACCCTTGTCGACCTTCTCCTCGTCGCGCTTGACGTAGACCAGGGCGAGGATCACGACCAGCAGGGCCAGCTTGATGCCGATCTTGACGTTGTTCACGGTCTGGTCGTCGGCCTGGTTGAGGCCGACCAGGGCCACGCCGGTGACCAGCATGGTCAGCGCGCCGTGCAGCATCGCGGGGGTGAACCGGGCGGTGCCCGCCCCCATGGCCTTCATCTGCGTCAGGAAGCCGCCCAGCAGGGAGGCGATGCCGATGATGTGCAGGGCGACGAAGACATTGATGAGTACGTCCATGGCTCGGGAGCCTAGCCATGGCCAACGTTTTACCTTTCAGTGAGGCAAGCCTTCCTCGATCGCTTCGATCATCCGTGACCGGCGAAACGTCACATCAGGGCAATAGCTGTCATGGCGACTCTTTTCTCCGCGCCGGGATTAGCGTCCATCCCGGACCCGCCGCCATCCCGGCGGACAGCCGAGAGGAAGGATGCCGCCCCCGTGGCAGCGCACCGCAGGTCAGCTCATCGAAAACCCAAGCAGCGCCCGCTCACCGGCCCTGCTGCCCGCACCGCCGCCACCCTGGCGCTCGCCGGGGCCGCCACCGCCGGCTCGGTCACCGGGGCGGGCGCGGCTCCCGCCGAACCGGCCCCCACCGCGGCGCAGGTCAAGGCGAAGGTCGACCGGCTGTACCACGACGCCGAGGTCGCCACCGAGAAGTACAACGGGGCGAAGGAGAAGGCGGATGCCGCCACCCGCACCGTCGACGCCCTGACCGACGAGGCCGCCCGCCGCACCGACCGCCTCAACACCGCCCGGCACGCGCTCGGTTCGCTGGCCACCGCGCAGTACCGTTCCGGCACCCTGGACCCGGCCCTGCAACTGGCGCTCTCCTCCGACCCCGACGCCTATCTGGAACGCGCCTCGTACCTCGACCGGGCGGGCGACCGGCAGACCGGGCTGCTGCGGAACATCAAGCGGCAGGTCTCCCGGATCGCCCAGGTCAAGGCCCGCGCCGACGAGGAGACCGAACGCCTCGCCGCCCGCCGCACCGAACTGCGCGAGCACCGCACCGCGATCCGCGCGAAGCTGGCCGACGCCCGGAAACTGCTGGACACCCTGACGGCCGACGAGCGCGCCGACTTCGAACGCTCCGCCGACGCCCGGCACGGCGGCGGCTCGGCCCACGCCGACCGCTCCACCTCCCGCAGTACCCCGGTGTCGGCGCCCGACTCCCGCGCCGGGCAGGCCATCGCCTTCGCCCACGGCGCGATCGGCAAGCCGTACGTCTGGGGCGCGACCGGCCCGAACGCCTTCGACTGCTCCGGTCTCACCCAGGCGGCCTGGAAGGCGGCGGGCGTGAGCCTGCCCCGCACCACCTACACCCAGATCAACGCCGGACAGCGCATCCCGCGCTCGCAACTGGCCCCCGGCGACCTGGTGTTCTTCTACTCCGGGATCAGCCACGTCGGCCTCTACATCGGCGGCGGCCAGATGATCCACGCCCCGCGGCCGGGAGCACCGGTGCGCATCGCGCCGATCGACCAGATGCCGTTCGCGGGCGCGACCCGGGTGGCGTAGGTCCGGTCAGCGCGCCCCGGCCTCAGACCAGCCGTCGCGCCGTCGCCCAGCGGGTCAGTTCATGCCGGTTGGAGAGCTGGAGCTTCCTGAGCACCGCCGAGACGTGCGACTCGACCGTCTTCACCGAGATGAACAGCTGCTTGGCGATCTCCTTGTAGGCATAGCCGCGGGCGATCAGCCGCAGGACCTCGCGCTCGCGCTGGGTGAGGCGGTCCAGGTCCTCGTCGACCGGCGGGGCGTCCGTGGAGGCGAAGGCGTCGAGGACGAAGCCGGCCAGGCGGGGCGAGAAGACCGCGTCGCCCTCCTGGACCCGGAAGATCGAGTCGACGAGGTCGGTGCCGGTGATCGTCTTGGTGACGTAGCCGCGGGCACCGCCCCGGATCACGCCGATGACGTCCTCCGCGGCGTCCGACACGGACAGCGCGAGGAAGCGGACCGGGTTCTCCACCGCGCCCATCAGGGGGGCGCAGCGGCGCAGCACCTCGACGCCGCCGCCGCCCGGGAGGTGGACGTCGAGGAGGACGACCTCGGGACGGGTCGCGGTGATGACGGTGACCGCCTGGTCGACGTCGGCGGCCTCGCCGACCACCTCGACGCCGGTCTCCTCGGTGCGGCCGATCTCGGCCTGCACCCCGGTGCGGAACATCCGGTGGTCGTCGACGAGCACGACCCGTACCCGTCGCTCCGGGCCCCCGGTGGCTTCGGTGTTCTCGGTCATTCGCTCGCCCTCTCCATCTCCAGCTCGACCTCGGTGCCCCCGCCGGGCACCGAACGCAGCCGGGCACTCCCGCCGTTGCGCTGCATCCGGCCGATGATTGATTCTCGTACGCCCATGCGGTCCCCGGGAACCTCGTCCAGGTCGAAACCCGGCCCCCGGTCCCGTACGGACACGAAGACCGTGCGGCCCTCGACCTCCGCGAAGACCTGGACCGCCCCGCCCTCGCCACCGTACTTGGCGGCGTTGACCATCGCCTCGCGCGCGGCCTGCATCTGCGCGGACAGCTTCTCGTCGAGGGGGCAGTCGCCGACCACGACGACCTCCAGGGGCACGCCGTGCTTGTCCTCCACCTCGGCGGCGGCCCGTTTGACCGCCTCGGCCAGGGTCTCCGGTTCGTCGTCCTCGTCCTTGCCGGTGCCCTCGGGGTTGTAGAGCCAGTTGCGCAGCTCGCGTTCCTGGGCGCGGGCGAGGCGTCTGACCTCGCCCGCGTCGTCCGCGTTGCGCTGGATCAGGGTGAGGGTGTGCAGCACGGAGTCGTGGACGTGGGCGGCGACCTCGGCCCGCTCCTGGGCGCGGATGCGCATCAGGCGCTCCTCGGAGAGGTCCTGGGTCAGCCGCACGAGGTAGGGGCCGGCGAGCAGGAAGATGCCGGTCAGCACGGCGATGACGGCGGTCAGCAGATTGCCGAGCTGGGCGGCGGAGCCACGGACGACGAGGAAGACGGCGAGGCCCAGGCCGACCAGGGCGACCCCGGCGAGGCCGCGGGCCACGTGGAGCAGCCTGCGGTTGCGGCTGACCTCCATCCAGCGGGCCCGCCGGGCGTTGTCCGCCTGCCGCCAGACCAGGACGGAGCCGGCGCCGATGAGGAGGGTGGGCCAGATGTAGCGGCCGGTCTCACCGCCCATGTCGACGTTGACGAAATACGCGACGGCCCCGATCGTCAGGGCGACCAGGGCGAAGACCTGGCCCTTGTCCGGCTTGCGGAGCCTGCGGCGGCCGTCCGCGACGGTCTCGAAGACGGAGCGGGAGGGCTCGACGCCGCCGACGCCGAGCGGGACGACGATCCAGAACACCGCGTAGAGCAGGGCGCCGAGGCCGTCGGTGACGAACAGTCCGAGGAAGACGAGCCGCACCCAGGCGACCGGCAGTCCGAGGTGTCCGGCGAGCCCGCGCGCGACGCCGCCGAGCAGCCGGCCGTCGGCGCTGCGGTAGAGCTTGCGCAGCGGCGGCTCCTCCGGGTCGGCGGAGAGGGAGCTGGCGGCTCGGGCGGTGGCGGCGGGCATACCCCGATCGTCACACGCGCGGGCGCGGGGCGGCATCAGGGTCAGCCCCCGAACTGACCCTGATGCTGTCCCCCGGGTGCGGTCTGGTGCCGGCCCCTCTCCCCGGCCACGCCTGGTGCCGGCGCCCCTTCCCGGCCACGCCTGGTGCCGGCATCTCTCCCCTGCCGCGCCCTTCAGGGGCGTACGCGGGCAATATCAGGGACCGTCCAGGGTCGGGGCGGGTCCCGGCGGGCGGTCCGGCCCGTCACCATGGAGGCATGACCGCTCCCTCCAACACCGCTCCCGGCGTCGCGCCCCCCGAAGCGCCGAAGCCGACGCTGCGGCGCACCCCACGGCAGAAGGTCATCGCCGGGGTGTGCGGCGGGCTCGGCCGGTACTGCGACGTGGACCCGGTGATCTTCCGGATCGTGGTCGGCGTGCTGTCGGTGACCGGGGGCATCGGGCTGATCTTCTACGGCTTCGCCTGGCTGCTGCTGCCCGCCGAGGGCGAGGACGAGAACGAGGCGCGCAAGCTGCTCTCGGGCCGGGTCGACGGGGCGTCCCTGGTGGCGCTGCTGCTGGCGCTGATCGGCTGCGGTCTCTTCCTGTCGATGCTGCACAACCGGGGCATGCTGTCGTTCGCCGCGCTGCTGACGGTGGCCGTCGTCGGCTTCGCCGTGTGGACGCAGTCCCGGCGGACGGCGGACCCGGAGGCGCCGGCGGCCCCGCCCGGCGCACCGGCCGCTCCTCCGGGACCCGCGCACACCGGCGGGCTCGGCACGCCGCCGCCGGAGGTGAAGGCCCCGCCGAAGCCGGGCAGCCCGTCGTGGTGGCGGGACCCGATCGTCAAGGACGGCACCACCGGGCCGGTCGGCTCCGGCTATCTGTGGGGACCGCCGGACACCGACGCGGAGGCGGCGCGGGCCGGGGCGAAGGCCCGGCGGCCCACTCCGGACGCCCCGTTCCGGACACCGCAGCCCTCGCCCGAGCCGCGCGGACCGCGCTCGATCGGCGGCCCGGTCTTCCTGACGGCGCTGGTGGCGGGCGGTCTGGGCACCGGGCTGAGCTGGGAGCACCAGCCGCTGGGGACCGCCCTGCAGATCGGTCTGGTCGCGGCTCTCGCCGTCTTCGGGCTCGGCCTGCTGATCGCGTCGCTGCTGGGGCGGACCGGCTTCGGCACGGTCTTCATGGCGATGGTCACGGCTGGCCTGCTGGCGGGCGCGGCGGTGCTGCCGAAGGACATCGACACCTCGTGGGCCCGCCAGGAGTGGCGGCCCGCGACGGTGACCGCCGTCCAGCCGCGCTACGAACTGAGCACGGGCGACGCCCGGCTGGACCTGTCCGGCCTGAAGGTCCCCCAGGGCGAGACCGTGCGCACGGAGGTCGACGTGGCGGCGGGGCGGGCGGCCGTGGTCGTCCCGGCGGACGTGACAGTGAAGGTGCGCGCCGAGGCGGGTCTCGGGGAGGTCCGTCTGGAGGAGGGGCAGCGGGTCCAGGTCCGGATCAACAACGGCGAGTCGACCGAGCGCACGCTGCCGCCTCCGAAGGGCACGAAGCCCGCCGGGACGGTCGAACTGGATGTGGAAGTCGGCATCGGACAGGTGGAGGTCACCCGTGCTGCGTCATGAATTCCGGCCCGGCAGGGCCGTGGCCGGTCTGGTGATGCTGGGCCTGGCCGCCGGGTACGCGGCGGACGCGGCCGGGGCCTGGGAGGTCCCGTGGACGTTCTTCCTGCCGCTGTTCTTCGGCGGGCTGTGGCTGGCCGCGACGGTGACCTGGGCTGCCTACATGCTGCGGCGGCGGCGCGCGGCGAGGAAGGCGTCGGCGGAGAACAGCGGGGCGCCCGCGAGCACCAGCGGCAGCCACGCCATCAGGTAGGGCAGGTCGTTGCCGTAGTAGTAGGGGGTGGCCTGCCAGCTCACGGTCAGCCAGAGGCTCAGCGAGATCAGCGCGCCGCCGAGCGCCGCGAGCCGGGCCCAGAGGCCGACGAGGGTGCCGAGGCCGACGAGGAGTTCGCCGATCGCGATGGCGTAACCGAAGCCCTCGGGGCTCTTCAGGGCCAGGTCGACGAGGGCGGGGATCGCGGAGGAGTCGCGCACGCCGCGCATCATCTCGCCGATGGACCCGTTGCCGGTCGCGGACAGGAACGCGCTGTCGGTGAGTTTGTCGAGGCCCGCGTAGACGAAGGTGACGCCGAGGAAGATCCGCAGCGGCAGCAGGGCGTAGACGCCCGCCTGTTCCTTCAGTGTCCTGCGCTCGCCCAGTCCGTACGAACCCCGCTCGCCGTAACCGTTCATGACCGCTGCCCCACTTCCCGATGTCCCGTCACTTCGACCATACGTACGCCTTCGGCGCGCCGCTCACCAGGGTTGCGGGGCAGATCGGTGAAAGCGGGCGGCGGTCAGTCGGTGACGTCGATCGGGACCCGGTCGGTCTCCACCCCGGCGGCGGTGACGACCTGGACGTCCACGGTCCCCGGCTCGACCTCGACCGGGACGGGCACGGTGAGAACGGTGTCGGTGGGGTTGGCGAAGCCCCCGGCGACCGGGACCAGCGGGACGTGGACGTGGACGGTCCCTATCCGCACGACGAGCCGGGCCAGCCGGTCGGGGGTGCCCGCGCCGGGCGGTACGAAGCCCGCGCCCCGGATCTCGATGTCGTCGCCGGTCCGGATCGGGGCGTCCAGGTCTCCGGCCTCCCGGGCCCTGACGACGGACAGCACGACGGGCCGGCCGCCCTCCGCGTACTTCCCGGCGAAGTAGGTCGCCGCCGAGACGGCCACCAGCAGCGCGAGCCCCCACGGCAGGTCGGGCAGCTGCTCGGGGCGGCGGGCGAGGCGGACCGCGGCGAACAGCACGGCGACGGCGCTGACCAGCACGTACTGCACATCGGTGAACGACCCGCGCCCGGAGTCGTCGGTGAGCAGGTCGGCGGCGCGCGGCCGGTCCGCGCGGAGCTTCTGGAGCCGCCGGCCCAGCACCCGTACGGTCACGACGCGGCGCACGACGACGGCGACCGCGCAGACCAGGGCCAGCACGGCCACGACCCCGGCGGAGCGCACGAGGTCGAGCCCCTCGATCAGCGCGTCCCGGTCGTCCGGGTCGGAGGCCCCGGCCAGTTGCAGCGCGAGGACGAGGACGGCGAAGACGGCGAGCAGGACCCAGGAGGCGGCGACCGTCCGGGAGGTGGAGAGCCGGTTGTCCTCACCGATCAGCGGGGCGAGGAGGCCGCCCCGGGCACGGTGGAAGCGAGCAGCGACGGTGAGCAGCCCGGCGGTGACGAGGGCGGCGAGCAGGGCGGCGGTGCGGGCGGTGGACCAGCCGGCCCCGATCGCGGTGACGCAGACCCCGACGAGGAGCGCCCCGGCCGCACCCCAGACGGTGAACAGGGTGGACCGCCAGACCTGGTGCGGCCAGACGTCCCCGGCCTCCCGGGCCCGTTCGGCGACGGCGCGGGCGGACCCGGTCAGCTCGTCGGAGACCCACTGCCGGGAGGCGGAGGGAGACTGGGCGACCCCGGCGGGCAGCCCGTTGCCCGCCGCGAGTTCGTCGCGTTTGGCGAGGAACGCGGCGACCGCGTTCCGGTGTCCGCGGCGCGCTCCGTGCGGGCAGTCGCCGCAGGTACAGCCGCCGCTGTGCGTGCCGCTCGTCCTGGTTTCGTCCAACGCCACGGAGGATTACGCCCTTTCCCGCCCCGGTACAGCCAACTCACTTGCGATATCAGCGAATTGTGCCGTACCGAACGGCCGGGTCCCGCATCGGGGCGGGCCGGGGGCGGGTGTCGTCAGAACGTTCGACCGATCCGCTGCCACAGCGGCTGGTAGTTGATCCAGGCCACCAGGTCGCTGCCGAGGTGGTCGCGGGTGGTGAGGGCGTCCCGGTGCGAGATGAGCACGGGCTTCCCGGCGGCCCGCGCCAGCAGCTGCACCTGGCAGGCGCGTTCCAGCGTGAGGAACCACCAGGCCGCCGCGTCCACCGAGTCGCCCACGGTCAGCAGCCCGTGGTTGCGCAGGATCAACGCCTTGTGCGGCCCGAGGGCTGCGGCGATCCGCCGGCCCTCGTCCTCGTCCACGACGACCCCGGAGTAGTGGTCGTACAGCGCGTGGTCCTCGTAGAAGGCGCAGGACTCCTGGGTGATCGGCTCGATCGGCTCCCCGAGCGCGGCGAGCGCCCGCCCGTGCGTGGAGTGGGTGTGCGCGACGGCCACGGTGTCGGGGCGGGCCCGGTGCACCGCCGCGTGCACGGCGAACGCGGCCTGGTTGACGTGGAAGCGGCCCTGGACGACCTGGCCGTCGCCGTTGACGAGGATCAGGTCGCCGGGGGCGATGTCGGCGAAGGGCGCGCCGAACGGGTTGACCCAGAAGCAGTCCGCCAGCTCGGGGTCGCGCACGGTGATGTGCCCGGAGACCCCGTCCTCGTACCCGAGCTGCCCGAACAGCCGCAGCGCGCCCGCCAGCCGTTCCCTGCGGTACGTGCGTTCCTCGGCCGGTGAGGCGTGCACGGGCGGCATCGCGAACTGGAGCTGCTCGACGGGGATCGGGGCGGGGTCGGACACGGCGATCTGCTCGGACATGGCGGCTCCTCACGTTCCCAGAGGCGTACAGGACCGGAAGTTACCGCCGGGTGGGGTCGGTGAGAAGGGGTGGGCCCGGGTCAGGTGCCGAGCACCAGATAGGCGAGGGTGAACGAGGAGCGGTAGCCGCCGTAGTAGCCGGTGCGGCGGGCGTCGATCTCGGCCGTCACCTCGGCGTGCAGCGGATGGTCCGGGTTGGCCAGGGCCCAGCGCTGCCCGCGGCCGATCGGGCCCTCGGACTCGAAGAGGTCCCATTCGCGCTCGTCGGCGACGGTGACCTGGAGGGCGCGCAGCCCGACGGACTCCGCCAGCCGGATCAGCTCCAGCAGCGAGCCGAAGTCCCCGGGCTCGGCGCCGATGCCCTCCAGCGCGGCGGGCGTGGGCTCCCGCTGCCAGATCCCCTCGCCGAACAGCACCCGTCCGCCGGGGCGTACGGCGGCGGCGAGGGCGGTGAGCGCGTTCACGGTCGACTCCCGGGCGGTGGCGCCGGGCCAGGCGTGCGAGGAGCCGATGGAGACGGCGAGGTCGTAGCCTGCCTCGGTCCACTCGGCGGCGGGCGTCGGGTGGAACCGCACCCGGTCCGCGAGCCCCCGCTCCCCGGCGAGCTTCCGCCCGCGCGCCACGGCGTCCGGGTCGGTCTCGACGCCGTCCCCGGTGGCCCCGGGCGCGGACTCCACGAGCCGCATGAGCAGTTCGCCCCAGCCGGAGCCGAGGTCCGCGATCCGCGCGCCGGGGGCGGGGTCGCAGGCCGCGATCAGCCGGGCCGCGTGTTCCTCGGAGAGCGGGGTGTTCCAGATGAGGCGGTCGTTCCCGGGGGCGGCGACGATGGCGCGGACTTCTTCGGCGGACATGGTGGAGGAGCCTGGCACGGGCGGGGAGGCCCGTGCCAGGGAATTACCGGCGGCCCCGGCGGTGGATCTCGCTGAGGTCCACGTCGATCGGGAAGGGAACGGACAGGTTCATCTTCTGGTGGTGGATTCCGGTGGGCGTGTAGGTGTGGGTCGCCGGGTCGAGCTCGTAGACGTAGACGACGGGCAGATCGTCGTCGCCCTGCTCGACCCGCCAGAAGTGCTTGACCCCGGCCTCGGCGTACTTGCGCGGTTTGACTCCTCGGTCCCGCTCCAGAGAATCGGGGGACACGACCTCAACGGCGAGGACGACGTCCTCCGGTGCGTACCAGGTCTGGTCCGGCCCGGTGTCCGCCTCCGCGCGGTACACCAGCAGGTCGGGCTCCGGGCGGTTGCTGGTGTCCAGCCTGATGGTCATCTCCCGGTCGACGTCCAGATCCGCGGGGACGTGGGCGAGAAGGGCGGATTCCAGCAGCCACATGGCTCGTGTGTGGAACTTCCGCTGCGGACTCATGAAGACGAGACTCCCGTCGATCAGCTCGGTGTGGGGCGGGAGGCCCGGAATCCGGTCGAGGTCGTCCGCCGTCCAGCCGCCCTCCGGCGGGACCGGCCACCGGTTCGGCTCCTGCTCAAGCCTGTCCTCGGGTGCGGCGCTCATAGTTGCTCCCATACGCCGAAGTCTCGTCTCTTCACTCAGCGTACCCATCCGATACGACAATGCCGCCGCCCAAACGAATGAGCGACGGCATCGGCGTTGACCTGGGGGCTCAGCCGAGCCCGGGAGGGGTCACTCCCACTCGATGGTCCCCGGCGGCTTGCTCGTCACGTCGAGGACGACGCGGTTGACGTCGGCGACCTCGTTGGTGATGCGGGTGGAGATCTTCGCCAGCGTGTCGTACGGCAGGCGCGACCAGTCGGCCGTCATGGCGTCCTCGGAGGAGACCGGGCGCAGCACGATCGGGTGGCCGTAGGTGCGGCCGTCGCCCTGGACGCCGACCGAGCGGACGTCGGCGAGGAGGACCACCGGGCACTGCCAGATGTCACGGTCCAGGCCGGCCGCCGTCAGCTCCTCGCGGGCGATGGCGTCGGCCTCGCGGAGCAGGTCCAGGCGGTGCTTGGTGACCTCGCCGACGATGCGGATGCCGAGGCCGGGGCCGGGGAACGGCTGGCGCTGGACGATCTCCTCGGGGAGGCCGAGCTCCTGGCCGACCATGCGGACCTCGTCCTTGAACAGCTGGCGCAGCGGCTCGACGAGCTGGAACTCGATGTCGTCGGGGAGACCGCCGACGTTGTGGTGGGACTTGATGTTGGCGGTGCCGGTGCCGCCGCCGGACTCCACGACGTCCGGGTAGAGCGTGCCCTGGACGAGGAAGGCGACCTCGGGGCCCTCCTCCTGGAGGATCTCCAGCTGGGCCTGCTCGAAGACGCGGATGAACTCGCGGCCGATGATCTTCCGCTTCTCCTCGGGGTCGGAGACCCCGGCGAGGGCGTCGAGGAAGCGCTTCTCCGCGTCGACGACCTTCAGCTTCGCGCCGGTCGCGGCGACGAAGTCCTTCTCGACCTGCTCGGTCTCGCCCTTGCGCATCAGGCCGTGGTCGACGTAGACGCAGGTGAGCTGGGAGCCGATGGCCTTCTGGACGAGCGCGGCGGCGACGGCGGAGTCGACACCGCCGGAGAGACCGCAGATGGCGCGCTTGTCGCCGACCTGCTCGCGGATGAGGGCGACCTGCTCCTCGACCACGTTGGTGGTGGTCCAGTTCGGCTCGATGCCCGCACCGCGGTAGAGGAAGTGCTCCAGGACCTGCTGGCCGTGGGTGGAGTGCAGGACCTCGGGGTGGTACTGGACGCCGTAGAGCTTCTTCTCGTCGTTCTCGAAGGCGGCGACCGGGACCACGTCGGTGGAGGCGGTGACCGTGAAGCCCTCGGGGGCGGCCGAGCAGGCGTCGCCGTGCGACATCCACACCGGCTGCTCGGTGGGCGTGCCCTCGAAGAGCGTCGAGCCCGCCTTCGTGACGTGCAGCGGGGTACGGCCGTACTCACGGGCCCCGTTGTCGTCGACCGTGCCACCGAGCGTCGTCGCCATCAGCTGGAAGCCGTAGCACATGCCGAAGACCGGCACCCCGGCCTCGAACAGCGAGCGGTCCAGGGACGGAGCGCCCTCCGCGTACACCGACGAAGGACCGCCGGAGAGGATGATCGCGCGGGGGTTCTTGGCCAGCATCTCGGCCACCGGCATGGTGGACGGGACGATCTCGCTGTAGACCCGGGCCTCACGGACGCGGCGGGCGATGAGCTGGGCGTACTGCGCGCCGAAGTCGACGACGAGGACCACGTCGGCCGTGGCGTCGGGGGCGGCGGGGGGTGCTGCTGGCACGGGGCGGCCTTCCGGCGGTGGTGATGAGGGTCGGTTCTTCCGATTCTACCGGCCGTGCGCGGACCCTCCGCCGGGCCGGTGGCGGGGTGCCCCCGCCACCGGTCGCGCCCTGTCGCGTCTCACGATCCGGGCCCCGTTTTGTCGGGGCGGCGGAATCAGGGCCATACTGTCCGCCATGCGTCAGCACACGACCTTCGTCTTTACCTATGGCATCCGGCCCGCCGGCTGCCATGGTCGTGCTGCTTGAGCTACTGACAAGCAACGTTCCAGGCGCCCCGGGCCAGCAGGCCCGGGGCGTTCTGCGTATCCGGGCCCGTTCGCCCCGGGTGGCCTCCGATCATCAGGAGTCACCACCATGAGCAGCATCAGCACCACGGACACCACCACGGCCACCGGCGCCCACACCGACGAGGCCGCCGCCCTGATCGGCGGGGCCCGGGAGCGTATCGACGCCCTCGACGACCGGATCATCGGCCTCGTCCAGGAACGGATGGCCGTCTCGGCGGTGATCCAGGAGGCCCGGATCACCTCGGGCGGCCGCCGGGTCAACCTCTCCCGTGAGACGGCCGTGCTCGGCCACTACAGGGACGCGCTGGGCAAGCCGGGCACCGCGCTGGCGATGACGCTCCTGGAGCTGTGCCGCGGGCGGGTCTGAGGTCCGGCGGGCAACGCGCGGACGGAACGGTTCTCCGCCCGCGCCGCACGGGCCGTATCTGCGTTCGGGGCCCGTCTCACCCGTACGGCGCGTGACCAGGAGCGCGGTGCCTTCGTTGGTCCTGATGTCCGTGCCAACCAGGGGCGGCATCGGTAGGAAACCACGCGTGGCTCCGCCGGGGAGTGTGACGTACTGCAGGTGCGTCGTGGGACCACGACCCGGCGTATGTGACCGGTCCGCAGGGGACAGCAGCCCGGTCACCCCATATGCGGCCGATCCCGGGGACGCCCGGGTCGGCCGCATCGGATACGCCTCCTGGCGGAGGCCCGCTCCCTCCTCCGCCGCTCTCTGCTTCTCAGCTGTGGCGCGCGGCCCGTCGCCGTGCCGCCGTGAACAGCACCAGGCCCGCCGCCAGCGCCGCGGCCGCCGTGCCCGAGGCGATCAGGGCGACCGAGCCCGTCGAGGCGAGTCCGCCGCCGGAGCCTCCGGCCGTGCCCGCCGAGGAGCCGCCGGAGCTGCTGGAGCCGGAGGTGCCGGACGGGCTCTCCTCCGGGTCCGGGGCCGAGGTCGGCGGGGTGGACGGCTCGCCGGAGCCGCCGTCGCCGCCCTCCGTCGCACCGCCGGAGTCGGAGCCGTCGCCCTCACCGTTCAGGATCAGGTACGCCGTGTTGTTGGCCGGCTCCGGGTCGAACGGCAGCTTCGGGTTCTTCAGGAAGGTGCCGCGTACGGTCACCGCGCCGCTCGCGCCGACCATGGCCTTGTCCACCCGCAGCTCGAAGGGCAGGTCGAGGCCCGCCCCGTCCCGCACGGTCATCGAGGTGTTGCAGAAGTAGCGCGGCGCGGGGCTCTTCTGGTCCTCGCGGTACTTTCCGTCGGCCGTCACCGCGCGGCAGCGCTCCGGCTTCGACGTGACCGACGCGCCCTGGGGGACGGTGAAGTCGACGGTGGCGACGTCCTCGCCGGAGCGGATGTGGCCGATCCACGCCGGGCCCTCGTTGCGGAAGCCGATGTCGGCCTTGACGGTGGAGCCCTCGGGTCCGGCCACATCGTCGCCGTACGCCACGAAGTCGGCCGTGTTCTCCGTACGGAAGTCGGCCTCCTGCTGGTTGTCGCCCGGGGTGAGGTCCGTGCTCCTCGCCGCGGCGCCCTTCTTCGCCGGGACCGCCTTCAGCACGCCGCCGCTGCCCCGCTCGGAGGGGGCGCCCGCACGCAGGGCGGTGCGCTGGGCGGCGCTGTTCTCGTGGATGCCGTAGAGGAAGGTGTCGTAGTAGGCGCGCTCGGTGGCCTCCAGCGTCAGCGGGGTCGCCAGCGTGTACGTCGCACCCGCCTCGAAGGCTCCCTCGACGGAGCAGAGCGCCGTGGTCCAGCCGAAGTCGGGCAGGTCCGGGTCGTCCACGCTGTACTCGCAGTTGGAGTACCGCTGCGGGATGTCCAGGCCGCGCGAGTACCGCAGGGTGAGCAGGACGCCGTCGGCGTCCCGGGTGCCGCGGTTGGCGAAGGTGATCGGGGCCTGCTGCTTCTCCCCCGGGGTCAGCTCCGTCCTGAACGGCAGCCGCTCCATCACCAGGTCGGGGCCGCCGACCGTGAGCCGGGTGGTGAACGGCGTGAAGGTGGCGCCGTCCGCCCGGCCGGTCACCGTGATCGTGCCGGTGTCGCCGTTCTCGCTGCCGTCGGCGGCGGTGACGACGAAGTCGGCGGCCGACTGGGAGCCGGGCCGGATGCCCCAGTCCTCGCAGACGGCCTTGGTGCCGGTGATCTCGCAGTCCGGGCTCGCCTCACCGTCGATCTTCACGTCGGCGACGCCCGCGACGCCGCTGAGGTCGAAGGTGAGGGTGAAGTCGCCGTCGAAGCCGCCGTTCTCCTCGTCCTCGGACGGGTTGTCCAGGGTGATCCCGACCCTGGAGGACTTCGGCTTACCGCTCTCCGGGTACGGGTGCAGGGCCGTCTCGGCCGGGCCGCCGAACGTGAACACCGGCGTGTCCACGGCCTGCGCCGGGGCGGCCGCCCCGGCGAGCGAGGCCGCGGCCAGCAGGCCTGCGGCGGCGAGCGAGCCGGCTGCGCGGTGCAGCACGGTTCTCGGGGAACAGCGTGTCATCGGGGACCTCGGAGAGTCGGCGGGAGCTGTGGGGCTGCTGTGGCAGGTGACGCGGTACGGGTTGGACCGCACAGTTCCCCGAACAGTTGCCCTCCCCAAGATCACGGATTGGGTACGGGGGTGTTCCCGACGCCCTTCACGTCCGCGCCGGCCTCCGCCGTGTCCTTCGGCGGCACCACGGGGATCCCCAGGAACGGCAGCTTCAGCGCGCCGAACGCCTCCTTGGGCACGGCGGGCGTGCGCGGTGCGACCGGGGCGAGCCGCTCGTAGGCCGCTTCCTGCTCCGGGCGCGGGTCCGCCTCGCCCTTGTTGGGCCAGAGCGACATCGCGCGCTCGGCCTGGGCGGTGATGGTCAGCGACGGGTTGACGCCGAGGTTGGCGGAGACGGCGGAGCCGTCGACGACGCTGATGCCGGGGTGGCCGTAGAGGCGGTGGTACGGGTCGATGACGCCTTCCTCGGCGCTCGCGCCGATCGGGCAGCCGCCGAGGAAGTGGGCGGTGAGCGGCGTGCCCATCAGCTCGCCGACGTTGGACCCGGCGAAGCCGTTGATCTCCTCGGCGAGCAGGGTGGCACCGAGAGTCGCCTCCGGGATCTGCGTCGGGTTGGGTGCGCCGTGGCCCTGGCGGGCGGTGAGCAGGCCCTTCCCGACGCCGCCCGGTTTGCGGTACGTGGTCAGGGAGTTGTCCAGCGACTGCATCACCAGGCCGATGATGGTGCGCTCGGACCAGCGGCGGTTGGAGAGCGAACGGGCGGCGAGCATGGGGTGCTTGATCATGTTGGCGATCCAGCCGCGCACCCGGTGGGCCCCGTAGGGGACCTGGAGGATCGTCATCGCGCCCATGGCGTTGGAGCCCCGGCCGTAGCGGACGGGCTCGATGTGGGTGTTGTCGTCGGGGTGGATCGACGAGGTGATCGCGACGCCCCGGGTGAAGTCGGCCTTGGCGGTGCCGTGCTTCCTGCGGTAGCGGCGGTCGCTGGTCTGGGCGCCCACCAGACCCTCGGAGTTGGTCCGGGTCAGCTCGCCGAGCTTCGCGGAGAGCCGGGGCAGCAGCCCCCGGTCCCTCATGGTGTGCAGGAGGGTCTGGGTGCCGTACGTCCCGGCGGCGATGACGACCTTGCGGGCGCGCAGCTTCGTGGGCTTCGCCCGGCGGCGGCGGTCGGTGGGGACGGTCAGGACCCGGTGGCCGCCCTCGGGGTCCTCGGTGACGGCGACGACGGAGGTCATCGGGTGGATGACCGCCCCGGCCTGCTCGGCCAGGTAGAGGTAGTTCTCGTTGAGGGTGTTCTTCGCCCCGTGGCGGCAGCCCGTCATGCACTCGCCGCACTCGGTGCAGGCCTTGCGGTCGGGGCCCGCGCCGCCGAAGTACGGGTCGGGGACGGTGCCGCCGGGCTTGGCCCGCGCGGTGCCGTCGGCGTCCTTGCCGTCGCCGAAGAAGACGCCGACCGGGGTCATGTGGAAGGTGTCGCCGACGCCCATGGTCTGGGCGACGGCCTTGAGGTGGATGTCGGACGGGGTCATGGTCGGGTTGAGGCGGACCCCGAGCATCCGGCGCGCCTGGTCGTAGTACGGCTTCAGCTCGTCCTGCCAGTCGGTGATCGAGGCCCACTGGCGGTCCTCGAAGAACGGGGCGGGCGGCACGTACAGGGTGTTGGCGTAGTTGAGCGACCCGCCGCCGACTCCGGCCCCGGCGAGCACCATGACGTTGCCGAGGAGGTGGATGCGCTGGAGGCCGAAGAGGCCGAGGGCCGGGGCCCAGAGGTAGTTCTTCAGGTCCCAGGAGGTCTTGGGGAGCGTGCCGGGGGTGAAGCGGCGGCCCGCCTCCAGGACACCGACGCGGTAGCCCTTCTCGGAGAGGCGGAGCGCCGACACCGCGCCCCCGAAGCCCGAGCCGACGACCAGGACGTCGTAGTCGTACGCGGCGTCGTCCTCGGCCGGGACATGGCTCACGGCCTGTTTCTGGGCAGGGCTGTCCTGGGACATGGCACTCCTCGGAACGGAATCGGTACGAAAGGGGCGTGCTGCGGTGGCTCAGCGCAGCCGGAACGCCTTCATCACCTTGAGGCTGCTCGTCATGAACGCGGCGTACTTCTCGTCGTCCATCCCGAAGGCGGGCGCGAGCGGGATCAGCCGCTGCTGGGCCACGGTCTGGGCCTCGGTGTACTTGAGGATGCCCTCGGAGCCGTGCCGCCGGCCGAGGCCGGAGTCCTTCATGCCGCCCATCGGGGACTGGACGCTGCCGTAGGCGGGGGCGTACCCCTCGTTGATGTTGACGGTGCCGGTGCGCAGCCGGGCGGCGACCTCGTGACCGCGCTTGGAGTCGGTGGTCCAGACGCTGGAGTTGAGACCGTACGGGGTGGCGTTGGCCAGCGCGATCACCTCGTCCTCGTCGCTGAAGCGGTAGATCGCGACGACCGGCCCGAACGTCTCCTCGCCGCAGACGGCCATGGGGGCCTCCACACCGTCGAGGATGGTCGGCTCGTAGAACAGCGGGCCGATGTCGGGGCGGGCGACGCCGCCGGCGACGAGGGTCGCGCCCTTCTCGACGGCCTCCTCGACATGGCGCGCGACGGTCTCCAGCTGGCGTTCGCCGACGAGGGAGCCCATGTCGGCCCCGTACGCGAGGGAACTGCCGAGCCGCATGGCCTTCGTCCGGGTGGCGAAGCGCTGTACGAAGTCGTCGGCGATCGACTCGTGGACGTACAGCCGCTCGATGGAGATGCAGAGCTGTCCGGCGGAGGAGAAGCAGGCGCGGACGGCTCCGGCGGCGGCCTTCTCGACGTCGGCGTCCTTGAGGACGAGCATCGCGTTCTTGCCGCCGAGCTCCAGCGAGACGCCGACCAGGCGGGAGGCGGCGCCGACGGCGACCTCGCGGCCGGTGCGGGTGGAGCCGGTGAAGGAGACGTAGTCGGCCCGGCTGACGACCTCGGGGCCGACGACCGGGCCCTCGCCGAGGACGACCTGGAAGACCTCGGCGGGCAGTCCGGCCTCGATCAGCAGGTCGCGGGCCCACAGGGCGGTGAGCGCGGTCTCGGTGTCGGGCTTCATCACGACGGCGTTGCCGGAGACGAACGCGGGCAGCGCGTCGCCCACGGAGAGTTCGAGCGGGTAGTTCCAGGGGGCGATCTGGCCGACGACGCCGCGCGGCTGGCGCAGTTCGGTGACCTTGGTGAGGGTCGGGACGACGCCGGTGTGGCGGCGGGGCTTGAGGTAGGAGGCGGCCTTGCGCCCGTAGTGGCGGGCGGCGACGGCGACGGCCTGCACCTCCTCGTGGGCGTGCAGCCGGGCCTTGCCGGTCTCCAGCTGGATGAGGTCGAGGACCTCGGACTGGCGGCTCAGGACGAGGTCGTGGAAGCGCAGCAGGACGGCGGCCCGCTGCCGTACGGGGACGGCGGCCCAGACGGGCTGGGCGGCGCGGGCCCGGTCGAAGGCGGTGGCCACGTCCTCGGGGGTGGACTCGGGCAGGTCGGCCAGCTTCTCCCCGGTGAAGGGGGTGTGGTTGGCCGTTCGGCCCGACCCGACGACCCCGCGGATCAGCTGGGCGATCACCTCGGGGGTGACCACGTCGGCGGCCGTGCGCACCCCGGCGGGGGCGACCGCCACGGGGTTCGTACCGAGAGGGGCGTCAGGGGCCTGCGAGTCCGTCATGGGGCCGAGAGTATGTCCAGCCGGAGCCTTTGGGTACCCGTCGGTAACAGTTTTTCACAGGACCCGCCACCCCTGTGCGGCACCACCCTCGAACGAGCCAGTGATCGCTGGCGACATAACCGCTGATCAGTGGCGTTGCGGCCGACCGACCGACGGCGGTCGGCCCGCGACCCTCAGGAAGCGTGAATTTTCAGCCCCTCGGTCACCTCGGCGAAGATCGCATCCCCGTCCTTCGCCGCCTCCCCCTTCGCGGGCGTCCTCACCCGCACATGCCAGTAGGGGTCGCTCTTCTTCTCGCCGGGGATCAGCAGCTCCCGGAAGCGCAGGCGCACCGGATCGTCGTCGGACGAGGCGTAGGGGATGTACTCGGTGGTCATCTCGATCGCCTTGCGCCCCTGGTGGGTGGTGTCCTTGTACGTGACGGAGGCCTCCTCCATCTGGGTGCCGCTCGTCCCGCCCTTCTCGTAGTACGCCTTGCGGGCCTCCGGGTCGGCGCCCGGGTTGTCGTCCATGGAGTCGGCGTCGCTCTTCGGGGCGCGGTGCCAGAAGTCGATCTCGAAGACACCGCTGGGGTCGGCGTACCAGACCAGTTCGCCGTCGTCGTCCTGGACCCGCTTGTACTCCTCGGGCACCGCCACGTCCGCCGACAGGACCTCGTTCTCGGGCCGGATCTGCCAGTTCTCCGGCGGTCCGTCGCCCGCGAACGGGTTCAGCAGCACCAGCACGAGCGCGACCACCACCGCCAGCGCCCCGCCGCCGAGGGCGAACTGGGCGGCCCGGTTGCGGTGCAGCACCGGCGGCACCCACTTGCTGCCGCCGCCGCTGCCCGTGGCGAACGCGCCGTACGGGGAGGTCGCCGGGGCCGGGGCCGGAACGGCCAGTTGCTGGAGCGTCCGGCGGACCTCGGCGGCCGGCGGGCGCGCGGCGGGGTCCTTGCGGAGCAACTGCATGACGAGCGTGCCGAACGCGCCGGTGCCCCGGGCGGGCGTCTGCGGTTCGGCGGACAGCACGGCCTGGAGGGTGGCCGGGGTGTGCGAACGGCGGTACGGGGACATCCCCTCGACCGCCGCGTACAGCACGACGCCCAGCGACCACAGGTCCGACTCCGGTCCGGGGCGCTGTCCGAGGACCCGCTCCGGCGCGATGTACTCCGGTGAGCCGATGAACGCGCCGGTCTCGGTGAGCCGCTGCTCGCCCTCGATCTGCGCGATCCCGAAGTCCGTGAGGACGACCCGGTCGCCGGTGCCGAGCATGACGTTGTCCGGCTTGACGTCCCGGTGCAGGATGCCGATCGCGTGGGCGGCGTTGAGCGCGTCGAGGACCGCGAGGCCGATCCTGGCCGCCTCGCGCGGGTCGAGGGTGCCTTCCTGGAGGCGGTCGCCGAGCGACGGGCCGCGCACCAGCTCCATGACGATCCACGGCTTGCCGTCCTCGATCACCACGTCGTGGACGGTGACGACGGAGGGGTGGTCGATCCGTGCGGCGGCCCGTGCCTCGCGCTGCATGCGCTGGTGCACGGTGGTGTGTTCACGCTCGCCGAGATGGTCCGGTACGCGCGGCTCCTTGACGGCCACCTCGCGGTCGACGACCTCGTCACGGGCCCGCCACACCGTGCCCATCCCGCCGTGCCCGAGCCGCGCGATCAGCCGGTAGCGCCCGCCGATCAGCCGGTTCGCCGCCTGGTCCGGCGCGGTCGCCGGAGGGGCCGGGGAGGGGATGTGCGCCGGGGGCGCGGGGTGCGGTGCGCCGAAGCCGCCCGGAGCGTGCGGTGGCTGGAGTCCGTAGCTGGTGGGCTCGTCGGCCCGTCCCCCGTGATCTGTCATGCGCACCATCCTGGTTCACGTCCGGGGCGCGGCACCACCGGGGTAGGTCACCGGGTACGGAGCCGTGACCGTACAGCAACCCGCGCGGGGCACGGGCCTGTCGGGACGCCCGTCCTCACTGCTGCGGCTGCGGGGCGCGCCAGCTGCGGAGCATGATGTCGAACTTCTCCCGGCTGGCCTCCCAGCCCTCCTGCGGGGCGGTCAGATATAGCGCGTACTCGGGGCCGCCGGGACCGCCGTAGTACATCTGGTCGATCCCGTGCCGGGGTCCCGCGTGATCCTTGGTCTCGTTCCAGGTGAACTCCCAGAGGGCTCCCGGCCGGTCGCGGAAGGTGTTCTTCTCCATCCCGATCCGCTGGTAGCCCGGCAGCCGCGTGGAGAGCTGCTCCTCCATGTTCTCCATGTGCAGATACGGATGGTCGAAGTCCGGGTCGGGGTCGACGCTGATGCGTATCCGGTGGGCCCCGTCGTCCGGGGTGTAGTCGATCTGGCCCTCGTTCACCTGGCGCTCCCAGCCCTTGGGCACGACGAGGCTGAAGCCGGCCGGGTCGTCGACCCGGTGCCAGCCGTCGGGTACCTCCGATGCGGGGATGGTGGGCTCCGGGGTGGTCCCGGGCGCGGACGGCGTGCTTCCGGCGGCCGTACCGCCGCTCGCGCCGGGCGGGGTGCCCGAGCCCTCCCCGTACTTCATCGCGATCAGTCCGGCCGCGCCGCCGAGGACGGCCGCGGCGACGACCACGACGAGCACCGTGCGCCACCGGGATCGGGCGCGCCGGGTCACCGGGGCGGAGGCGGGCCCGGGGTCCGGGGCGGGACGGTCCGAGGCGGTCGAGGCGGAGGGGATGGTCGCTCCGGGCAGCCGGGCGGTGGCGCCGTCGGAGCGGGGCGGACCGGCCGGAGTGCCGGAGCCGCTGCCGTCCCCGTAGCCGTAGCGGGACTCCTCGGGGAAGCGCTGGGTCGGCACATGCGCCTGGGCGGCCCGGGGTTCGCGGCCCTCCATGGCGTCCAGCAGCATCTGCTCGGTCTGCGCGGCCGTGGGCCGCTCGGCCGGGTCCTTGCGGAGCAGCGCGGTGATGACGGCCCCGAGCGGACCGGCGTTGACCGGGGCGGGCGGCTCCTCGGTGACGACGGCCTGCATGGTGGAGATCGGGGACGTACGGCGGAACGGGGAGGTCCCCTCGACCGCCGTGTACAGCGTCGCCCCCAGCGACCAGAGGTCGGAGGCGGGTCCCGGGTCGCCGCCGCGTACCCGTTCGGGGGCCAGGTAGTCGATGGAGCCGACCAGTTCGCCAGTGCGGGTGATGGTGGAGTCGCCCTCGATCGCGGCGATCCCGAAGTCGGTCAGGAGCACCTGCCCGTCGCGGGCCAGCAGGACGTTGCCGGGCTTGACGTCCCGGTGGAGGACCCCGGCGCCGTGGGCGGCGCGCAGGGCGCTCAGCACGTGCAGCCCGATCCGGGCCGCCTCGCGCGGGGCGACCTCGCCGCTCTCCTTCGCCTGGTCGGCGAGCGAGGGCCCGTCGACGTACTGCATGACGATCCAGGGGCGGTTGTCGTACTCGATCACGTCGTGGACGGTGACGACGCCGGGATGCGTGATGCGCGCCGCCGCCCGGGCCTCCTTCTGCGTCCGGGCGTGCAGGACGAGCCGGTCGGCCTCGGCGACGTACAGCCCGGCGGTCAACTCCTTGACGGCGACCGTGCGGTGCAGCACCTCGTCGTGGGCGCGCCAGACCTTGCCCATGCCGCCCCGGCCGAGGACGTCGCCCAGCCGGTAGCGCCCCGCCAGCACCAGTCCCGCGTCCGTGCCCTGTGATCGATCCACGTGAAGTCCCCGCCCCGTTCCTCGGATGGCCAGATTACGGAGGCGGGGCGCGGCGGGGATACGGGGGATCGCCCACGAGACCGCACTGTGATGGTTGTCGGCACCGCACAACGCCCGCGGTGAGCCGGTGCCGATGACGTGGGGTCAGCCGGCGACCCGGTACGAGGCGATGGCCTGCTCGTAGATCTCGGTGACCCTGTCCCGGTCGCTCTCGGGGCCGATGACCTGGATGACGTGGTACCGGCCGTCGACGATCATGGCGAGGTTACGGACGAACACCTCGCGCCCTCCGCTCTCCTGCCAGGTGAACTGCCCCTCGGCCATGGCCTGCCGGCCGACGTCGACCCGGCGGAGTCCGGACGAGGAGGACCAGCTGGAGTCCCGGAACGGCTGGAGTTCGGGCTCCTTGTCCCGCTGGTAGTCCAGCGGATCGCTGCCGCCCGACTTCACGGTGTCCCGGCCGGGCACCACGAGCAGGGTGAACCCGTCGCTCCCGTAACGGATCTGACGGTCCGCGTTGGCGGGGCTGCGCTGCCAGTCCTTCGGTACGCCGACCTCGAAGCCCTCCGCGTCCTCGCGGAGCGTGTAGCCGGGGGCGAGGGCGGCGGCGGACCGGCTGGTCTGCGGCTGCTGGGAGCCGGGCTCGCCGGATCCGTCCGCCGAACCGGAGGGCTCGGGCTCTGAGGAAGCGGCGGGCGGGGCGGCGGAACCGGTGGGCGCGGGCGCCCCGTTGTCCTGGCCCGGGTCCGTCTTCGGCATGAACATCACGGCGTACGCGATGGCGGCGGCCATCAGCAGGAGGATCAGGACGAGCAGCAGCCGGCCCAGTTTGCGCGGGGATCCCTCGCCCCGGCGCGGGGGTTCCCGCAGCACCCGGGGGCCCTTGGGGGCACGCGGCGCGCGGGCCGGGCGCTCGTCCTCCCAGGTCTCCACGGGCCTGCGCACGGAACGGTCGGGCGGCAGCAGCGACTCATGGCGGTCGTGCTGCTTGCCGCGCTGCTTCGGCGGCTGCTGACGCTTCCCCTGCCGGTGCCTGCCGGCCCCGGCGCCACCGAGCCGGCCCCGGCGCCGCCGGACCAGCTCACCCCGGCGGCGTACGACGGGGAGCCGGGTGGCGTCGGGCGCGGGCAGCGGTACGACGTCCGTGCCCGCCTCGGGCTCCGGCGCGGAGCGCACCAGCGAGCGCAGCCAGCCGCGCAGCTCCTCGAAGTCCGGCCGCTCGGTGGGGTCCTGGCGCAGCAGCGACTCGACGACGGGCCGCAGCGGACCGCACTCCTCCGCGAAGGCGGGCGGCTCGCCGCACACCATCTGGACGAGCTCGGCGGCGTTCTCCTCGGGGTAGGGGGCGTGGCCCTGGACGGCGCGGTAGAGCAGCGCACCGAGCGCCCACAGGTCGGTGGAGGGGCCGATCGGCGGCGCGAGCTGCCAGTTCTCGTGGACCGGGCCCGCCTGCTCGGGGGCCCAGCGCTCGGTGACGGCTCCGACGACGGCGATCCGTGCCTGGCGGGCGCGTTCGGCGGCGAGCGGGGTGGCGGGACCGCGGTAGACGGCCGGTTCACCGCCGCCCGCGACGGCGTCCTCCCAGGCCCGGGTGGTGGTCCGCGCGGCCGGGAGCGGCGCGGTGCGGGCCGGCTCCCTCGCGGCGGAGCCCGGTACGCCGGATACGCCCGGCCGCCGGGAGTCGGCGCGCAGGGCGTCCGCGCCCGATCCGCCAGCGGGGACGGACCGCCCGGCGCCGGGCCCGTCGTCCCAGGTCCCGGCGAGATGGACGCGGCGGCCCGGCGGCCGGGGGCCCTCTTCGTCGTCCTCGTCGTCCTCGTCGTCGTAGGGGTCTTCGCCGGGGGTGCCCCAGGGGGCGGTCAGCCGGGGGGCGACGGGGGTGCCGGGGGCTCCGGTGCCGGAACCGGGGGTTCCGGAAGCGCCGGGGGTACCTGGGTCCGTGGCGTCACCGGCGGCTTCGGCGGTACCTGCGGTTCCGGCGTCCGGGGCCGCTTCGCGTCCGTCCTGCGGCTTCGTGAGGTCGGCCGGGGCGCGGTCGGCCTGCTGGCGGTCCTCGGTGACCCGGGCGGCGGCCCGCGCGCCCGCACGGTACGCGGCGATCGCCCCGGCCCGGGCGGCCCGCAACTGGGCGGCGCTCGCGGCGCCCGGCTCGGCGGGAGGCGGTACGGCGGTGTAGGGAACGGCGGGGGCGGCGGGTCGCGGAACGATCTCCTGCCCGTC
Source organism: Streptomyces rubiginosohelvolus (assembly GCF_014649875.1). Classification (GTDB taxonomy): domain Bacteria; phylum Actinomycetota; class Actinomycetes; order Streptomycetales; family Streptomycetaceae; genus Streptomyces; species Streptomyces rubiginosohelvolus. The sequence continues at coordinate 378,610 of NZ_BMTW01000001.1, forward strand.
GGCCCGCTGCTCCGGGACGGGGTCGGCCTCGCGGCCCGGCGGCAGGTCGTACGGGGCGTAACCGTCGTCGTCCCGGCGCGGCGCGTACCCCTGCGGCAGCGGCGGAACGGGCAGCTCCCGGCCCTCGCGGCTGCCGTAATCGGCGTACTCGTTCGCGTGATCCTGAACGTCGGCGTACTCCTGGACATCCGCGTCGCTCCTGGCCGCCGGGAGCGCATAGGCGCCGCCGCCGAGCTCCCTCGGCGGGGCGGGATCGGGGGCCGGGATGCCGTACGTCGTCGGACCGGACGCCGCCGGACCGGCCACCGGATCGGCGTCGGGCAGCGGTTCGGGGGCGTACCCGCAGAGGGCCTCCTCGGCGGCGCCCGCCGCGAGGCCGGTGAGCATGACGCGGCCGTCGTCGCAGACCAGGACCGTGCGCACGGTGATGTTGCGGTGGGTCCAGCCGTGGGCGTGCAGCACCCGCAGGGCGGTGAGCACGTCGGAGCCGATCTCGGCGGCCCGGTAGGGGGTGAGGGGGCGCTCGGCGAGGAGCGCGGCGAGCGGCCGGGCCGCGACGAGCTCGCTGACTATCCAGAGCGAATCCGCTTCGGCGAAGACGTCGAAGACCTGGTCGAGGCGGGGGTGGTCGGGCACCTGGGCGGCGGCCTGCGCGGCCTCGATCGCCCGTCGGACCGCGGGGTCCGTACTGCGGCGGACCGCCCGCCCGCCGGACCGCCCGGACATCGGGGGCCGCCCGTCGGCGTCGAGCACCTCAGCGTCCACGATCTCCGGCAACGGCACCTGGCGGACCAGGACTTCCTGGCCGCTGTAGGTGTCGAACGCCCGGGTCTCGGCCAGTTCGTACCCGTCGGACGGGGGCAGCGGAAGGCGGTAGCGGTCGGCAAGCACCCGACCCGCGTAGTCGTCCACGACGCCTCCCCAGAGCGCGCTGTTCCCCCGGCCATCAGAGCTGCACGAGTCCGTCAGTTACGGTCGTCCGACGGGCAATTGACCCGCCGTTCCGGCTGCGTACGGTCTCCGGCCTCTTACGATACGTGGCAACGCGGGCCGACGGGCCGGGTCGTGCCAACCCGGCCCGCACAAACGTTTCACACCGGCCCGGATCGGGCGCGCCCGGCGGTCACTTCGTGGGCGTGAAGGTGGCGAACGCCGTCTCGCGCAGCGTCCGGCACTCGGCGCCGTCCCACTCGTCCGCCTTGCAGCTGATCATGATGGAGTAGCCACGCTTGGCGTCCACCTTGAAGCCGCGGTTGAGCACCTTGACCCGGACGCCGTTGTGGCTGCGCTCGAACGTCCAGTCGGCGACGGTCGGATATCCGTTGTACTCGACCTTCTTTATGCTGCCGTGCTGGTAGCCGTCGCTGAGGACCTTGGCGCTGGCGACGGCCCCGCGCCAGGCCGCCGCGGCGTCGTCCTTGGGCGAGCTGTTGAAGTCGACCTGGACCCGGGGGAAGCTGCCCTGCCCGGCGTTGTAGATGCCTCCGGAGTTGGTGCCCGCGATGGCGGTGCGCCGGAAGCCCTCGGGCATCCCCATGGTGAAGTGGAACCGGGTGTCGGAGACCTCCTTGTACCCGGCGGGCAGGGAGTCGCCCGCCGGCTTGTCGCCGCCGTCGCCCTCGTCACCCTTGGGGTCGTCGGTCTTCGGGGCGTCGGAGCCCTCGCCGGACGGGTCCTCGGAGGCCCGGCCGTCGTCCGTTCCCTGGCCCTCCTTCTGGCCATCGCCCTTACCGCCGGACGAACCGCCGCCCGTGTCATCGCCCTTGTCGTCGGCGCCACCGGTCGCGGCCCCGGCCGACGCGGCGGTGTCGCCCTTGCCGCTCTTGTCCCCGTCGTCGCCGCCGAGGGCGAGCGCGAGGACCGTGCCGAGGATGGCCAGCGCGACGACGGCAGCGATGACCGCGAGGGTGCGGCGGGGCACCACGTCGGTGATCGAGGCACGCGTGGAGGCGGCCGAGGACGGCGGGCGCTGTCCGGGCACGGAAGCGTTCGCCGTCACCGCGGACTTCGGGGCGGCGGGTGCGGTGACGGCTCCCTGCGCTCCGGTGGAGGCGGATCCGGCCGCCGCTCCGGCCTTCGTGGCCGGGGCGGGAGTCCCGGGCGGGGACGGGGGCTTGGGCGGGGCGACGGGCGAGCCGGTGGCCGCGGCGGCGGGAGAGCCTGTCGACGCTGCCGCGCCCGCGGCGGCCCCGGCGGCCACCGCCGGGGTCTTGGCGTTGCGCACGGACCGCAGGGCTCCGCGCAGCCGGTCGCGGGCGCCTTCGCCGGACTCGCCCGTTCCGGTGGACTGCTTCGGCGGCTTCGGGGCCTTGGGCTGCTTGGGTGTCCGCTTGACGAGGGGGTCGGCGGCGGGCGTCGGCGGCAGCGCCATGATCTGGGTGGAGTCCGCGGGGGCGGGCGCGGGGACGTCGGGGGCGTTGATGACGTCGTTGAGCAACGCCCGTGCCCCGGCGTCGTCGAGACGCTGTTCGGGGTCGCGGGCGAGCAGCCCGTAGATGACCTCGGTGAGCGGACCGGCGTTCTTCGGCGGGTCGAGCGGTTCGGTCATCACGGCCGTGAGCGTGGCGATGGCCGAGCCCTTGTCGTACGGCGGGCAGCCCTCGACGCTCGCGTACAGCAGTCCGCCGAGCGACCACAGGTCGGCGGGCGGACCGGGCTTGTGGCCGCGGGCCCGCTCCGGCGAGATGTACGAAGGGGCGCCGACGAGCATCCCGGTGGAGGTGACCGAGGGGTCGCCCTCGACCTGGGCGATGCCGAAGTCGGTGAGCACGACGCGCCCGTCCTCGGCGATCAGCACGTTGGACGGCTTCACATCTCGGTGCAGGATGCCCTCGCGGTGCGCCGAGCGCAGGACGTCGAGGATGGCGAGCCCGACCTCGGCGGCCCGCTTCGGCGTCAGCGTGCCGTCCTCGCGGATCGCCTCGGCGAGCGACTTGCCCTCGATCAGCTCCATGACGATCCACGGGCGGTCGTCCTCGTCGACCACGTCGTAGACGGTCACCGCGCTGTTGTTGCGGATCCGTGCGATCGCCTTGGCCTCGCGCAGGGTGCGCGTGATCAGCCGGCGCTTCTCGTCCTCGTCGATCGCCGAGGGGAACCGCAGTTCCTTCACGGCGACCGTGCGGCCGAGCGTCTCGTCGTCGGCGCGCCAGACCGTACCCATGCCGCCCCGGCCGAGCACCTCACCGAGCCGGTAGCGCCCCGCGAGGAGACGACCGTTCTTGTCCCGTTGGGGCTCCCGTGCCTGCTCCGCCTCCGACATGCGTCCCCTCTGCGATCAACCCGCCCTGGCAGAGCGTTCATTGTCCCTCACCCCGGGACCGGTCCTGGTGCCGGGTCCGGGTCCGCCGCACCGCGGCCCACGGAGGGAATCTCCCACAGCCTCCTACCAACCGGGCCTCCCCGTCCAGGCCGGTCCGGCCCGCCTCCCCGCCCCACGAGGCTGACGGGCCCCAACTGCCCCGGAGGCAACAGGCGGTGGCCGCCGTCCGGGGCTCCGCGGGACCTTCCTCAGGTGGACACGATGTCCGGTGCGCCGAGCCGGGCCGCGTCGGCCGTGAGGTCGTCGGGCTGCCGCTGGGACTCCCGCTCGGCCTCCACCCGCTTCTCGTAGTGCTCGACCTCCCGGTCGATCCGGCCCTGGTCCCAGCCCAGCACCGGCGCGATCAGCTCCGCGCAGAGCCGGGCGCTGCGGGTGCCCCGGTCGAAGGTCTCGATGGAGATCCGGGTGCGCCGGGTCAGCACGTCGTCCAGATGGCGGGCGCCCTCGTGGGAGGCCGCGTAGACGATCTCGGCGCGCAGATAGTCGTCGGCGGCGGGCAGCGGTTCGCCCAGGGTGGGGTCGGCGAGGATCAGTTCCAGAATTTCCTCGGTCATTGAGCCGTACCGGTTGAGCAGATGCTCCACCCGGGCGACATGGAGTCCGGTCCGGGCCGCGATCCGGGCGCGCGCGTTCCACAGGGCCTTGTACCCCTCGGCCCCCAGCAGCGGGGTGTCCTCGGTGACGCAGGCCGCGACCCGCTGGTCGAGCCCGTGCACCGCCTCGTCCACCGCGTCCTTGGCCATGACCCGGTACGTCGTGTACTTGCCGCCCGCCACGACGACCAGGCCGGGGGCGGGGTGGGCCACCGTGTGCTCGCGCGACAGCTTGCTGGTGGCGTCCGACTCGCCGGCCAGCAGCGGGCGCAGCCCGGCGTAGACGCCCTGGACGTCGTCCCTGGTCAGCGGGGTGTTCAGGACGGAGTTGACGTGCTGGAGGAGATAGTCGATATCGGCGCTGGAGGCGGCCGGGTGGGCCTTGTCCAGGTCCCAGTCGGTGTCCGTGGTCCCGATGATCCAGTGCCGGCCCCAGGGGATGACGAAGAGGACGGACTTCTCCGTGCGCAGGATGAGGCCGGTGGAGGAGTGGATGCGGTCCTTGGGGACGACCAGGTGAATGCCCTTGGAGGCCCGGACGTGGAACTGTCCGCGCTCGCCGATGAGCCCCTGGGTGTCGTCGGTCCACACACCGGTGGCGTTGACCACCTGCTTGGCCCGGATCTCGTACTCCGTGCCGCTCTCGACGTCCTTGACGAGCGCGCCGACGACCCGCTCGCCCTCGCGGAGGAAGCCGACGACCCGGGCCTGGTTGGCCACGTGGGCGCCGTAGGACGCGGCGGTGCGCACCAGCTCGGTGACGAAGCGGGCGTCGTCCATCTGGGCGTCGTAGTACTGGAGGGCGCCGACCAGGGCGTCCTTCTTCAGCGCGGGGGCGACCCGCAGGGCGTGCTTGCGGGAGAGGTGGCGGTGGACGGGGAGGCCGCGTCCGTGGCCGGAGGAGACCGACATCGCGTCGTACAGCGCGACGCCGGAGCCGGCGTAGAGGCGCTCCCACCCCTTGTGCTGCAAGGGGTAGAGGAAGGGCACGGGCTTCACCAGATGCGGGGCGAGCCGCTCCAGGAGCAGCCCGCGCTCCTTGAGCGCCTCCCGGACCAGGGCGAAGTCCAGCATCTCCAGATAGCGCAGGCCGCCGTGGATCAGCTTGCTCGACCTGCTCGATGTGCCGGACGCCCAGTCGCGCGCCTCGACCAGGCCGGTCGTCAGGCCTCTGGTGGCGGCGTCCAGCGCCGTGCCCGCACCGACCACGCCCGCCCCCACGACCAGCACGTCCAGTTCGCGCTCGGCCATGGCGGCGAGCGCGAGGGTGCGCTCGGCGGGTCCCAGTGTCGCTGTCCTCACTGCTGCCTCCCGGTGGATCGGGGTGGTCGGACACGGGAGTGCCACCCGGCCGAGGGGCCGGCCGCCCGTGTCCACCTCTCGATTCTGTCCGCGCTCCCCGAGTTCAGCCACCGCCTGTGGACAACACCCCGGTGACCGGAGCGGCACAATGCTACATATAGGTCATATTTACGCCTAGTCTGACATTGCGCTGTCCACAGCAGTTGCGATCTTCGCTCTCCGCACTTAGGGGGTCTTCCTGTATGCCCGCAGACCTCGCCGTCATCGGACTCGGTCACCTCGGCCTGCCGCTCGCCCAGGCCGCCGTCACCGCCGGAATCGACACCGTCGGCTACGACCCCGATCCCCGCCCGTACGCGGAGCTGAGAGCCGGCCGGAGCCCCGTCGAGGGCGCTCTCACCGCCTCCGAGGTCCGCCGTATGCTCTCGGGCGGCTTCCGGCCCACCACCGACGCCGCCGAGCTGGGCCGGGTCCGTACCGCCGTGATCTGCTCCCCCACCCCGCTCGGCCCCGACCGCACCGTCGACCTGACCGCGCTCGGCGACGCCGCCCGCGCCCTGGCCTCCCGGCTGCGCCCGCACACCACCGTGCTGCTGGAGTCCGCCGTGCCGCCGGGCACCACCGAGACCTTCCTGCGCCCCCTGCTCGAAGAGGGCTCCGGGCTCGTCGCCGGACGGGACTTCCACCTCGCCTGCTCCCCCGGCCGGCTCGACCCCGGCAACCGCACCCGCACCCTGGGCAACACACCGAAGGTCATCGGCGGCCTCACCCCCGCCTGCACCGAGTCGGCAGCCGCCTTCTACGGACGGCTCACCGACAAGGTCGTACGGGCCCGCGGACCGCGCGAGGCGGAGATGACGAAGGTCCTGGAGACCAACTTCCGGCACGTCAACATCGCGCTGGTCAACGAGATGGCGGTGCTCTGCCACGATCTCGGCGTCGACTTCTGGGACGTCATCAGATGCGCCGAGACCAAGCCGTTCGGCTTCCAGCCCTTCCGCCCGGGCCCCGGCGTCGGCGGGCACGGCGTCCCGGTCGACCCGGGCTGCCCGCCCCACGGCGGCCGCGCCTCGGGACACCCGCTGCGGATGGTCTCGCTGGCACAGGAGATCAACGACCGGATGCCGAGCTACGTCATCCAGCGCTGCGCCACCCTCCTGAACGAGCACGGCAAGTCCGTCCGGGGCGCCCGCGTCCTGCTGCTCGGCGTCACCTACAAACCGGACACCGCGGACCAGGAGGCCGCGCCCGCCCGGGAGATCGCCACCCGGCTGATGGACATGGGCGCCCAGATCGGCTACCACGACCCGCACGTCCTGGACTGGCGGGTCCGCGAACGCCCCGTCCCACGCGCCGACTCGCTGTACGAGGCGGCGGCCGCCGCCGACCTGACCGTACTGCTCCAGCAGCACCGCACCTACGACCTCCAGGGCCTCGCGGTCAAGGCCCAACTGCTCCTGGACACCCGGGGGGCCACTCCGGCGGGGGCCGCACACCGGCTCTGAACGCGGACGCTCACCAGGTGACGGACCGTCGAAAGATAGTCAGTGACCGAAAGCAAGGGGTGCTGCTACTCTGCGGCGTCACAGAGCGCACACACGTGCGTATTCCGCGCAGCAGTGCGCAGCCGCCCCAGGGGGAGTCCCACCGTGAGTCAGCCCGTGCAGCCGCCGAACCAGCCCCAGCAGCCCTTCGGCGGTCAGCCCGTCGACGGCAACCCGTACGCGGGCGGGCCGGGCCAGGGCGCCCCCGCCGCTCCCACCGGCAACCCGTACGGCCAGCAGCCCCCGGCCCCGACCGGCAACCCGTTCGCGGGCCAGCAGCCGGGCCAGGGCGCCCCGTTCGGCGGCGGCGCGCCGTTCACCCCGGCTCCCCCGGCACGGAACAACGTCCTGCTCGGCGTGGCCGTCGCGCTCGGCGCGGCGATCGTCGCGGGCATCCTCTACGGCGTGATCGCGGGCTCCATCGAGCGCGAGGTCGGCTACGCGGCGGTCGGCGTCGGCTTCCTGGTCGGCTTCGCGGCGAGCAAGGTCGGCGGCTCCAACCCGGCGGTCATCGCCGCCTCGGCCGTCTTCTCGATCGGCGCCGTCTACGTCGGCCAGCTCATCGGCATCTCGATGATCCTCGCCGACCTGGCGCAGATCCCGTTCTCCGAGGTCGTCGGCGACCACTTCGACACGGTGACCAAGGCATGGTCGGAAGAGGCCGACTTCATGACGTACCTCTTCCTCGGTCTCGGCGCGGTCGCCGCCGTCGGTGGTGCGAAGAAGGCCGGCTGACACCCAGCGGGACATACGGAAGGGCCCGGACCGCTGAGCGGTCCGGGCCCTTCCGGTACGGGGGTGTCAGCGGCGGTGCTGCGAGTCCGCCACCGTCACCTCGACGCGCTGGAACTCCTTGAGGTCGCTGTAGCCGGTGGTGGCCATCGCTCGGCGCAGGGCGCCGAAGATGTTCATCGAACCGTCCGGGGTGTGCGAGGGGCCGGTGAGGACCTCCTCCGTCGTCCCGACCGAGCCGAGGTCGACCAGCTTGCCGCGCGGCACGTCCTCGTGGACGGCCTCCATGCCCCAGTGGCGGCCACGGCCCGGGGCGTCGGTGGCGCGGGCCAGCGGGGAGCCCATCATCACGGCGTCCGCACCGCAGGCGATGGCCTTCGGCAGGTCGCCGGACCAGCCGACACCGCCGTCGGCGATGACGTGCACGTACCGGCCGCCGGACTCGTCCATGTAGTCGCGGCGGGCGCCGGCGACGTCCGCGACGGCGGTGGCCATCGGGACCTGGATGCCGAAGACGTTGCGCGTGGTGTGCGCGGCGCCGCCGCCGAAGCCGACGAGGACACCGGCCGCGCCGGTCCGCATCAGGTGCAGGGCGGCGGTGTACGTGGCGCAGCCGCCGACGATGACCGGGACGTCCAGCTCGTAGATGAACTGCTTCAGGTTGAGCGGCTCGGCGGCGCCGGAGACGTGCTCGGCGGAGACCGTCGTACCGCGGATGACGAAGATGTCGACGCCCGCGTCGACGACCGCCTTGGAGAACTGGGCGGTGCGCTGCGGGGAGAGCGCGGCGGCGGTGACGACACCGGAGTCGCGCACCTCCTTGATGCGCTGCCCGATCAGCTCTTCCTGGATCGGCGCGGAGTAGATCTCCTGGAGCCTGCGGGTCGCGGACTCGACCGGCATCTCGGCGATCTCGTCGAGCAGCGGCTGCGGGTCGGCGTGCCGGGTCCAGAGCCCTTCCAGGTTGAGGACGCCCAGGCCGCCCATCTCGCCGATGCGGATGGCGGTCTGCGGGGAGACCACGGAGTCCATAGGAGCGGCCAGGAACGGCAGCTCGAAGCGGTAGGCGTCGATCTGCCAGGCGATCGAGACCTCCTTCGGGTCCCGGGTGCGGCGGCTCGGAACGACAGCGATGTCGTCGAATGCGTAAGCCCGGCGGCCGCGCTTGCCGCGCCCGATCTCGATCTCAGTCACGATGTGTGGCCTTTCCCTCTACGTCTGCGCTGACCAGTATCCCCGACACGTGCCTGAGGGGCGGTACCGGGAACTCCGGTCCGCCCCTCACCTGCGGTGATGCGTTACTTCCTGCTGTAGTTCGGCGCTTCCACCGTCATCTGGATGTCGTGCGGGTGGCTCTCCTTGAGGCCCGCCGAGGTGATCCGGACGAAGCGGCCCTTGCTCTCCATCTGGTCGACGGACGCGGCGCCGACGTAGCCCATGGTCTGGCGGAGGCCGCCGACGAGCTGGTGGAGGACGTTGGCCAGCGGGCCGCGGTAGGGCACCTGGCCCTCGATGCCCTCGGGGACGAGCTTGTCGTCCGAGGAGACCTCGGCCTGGAAGTAGCGGTCCTTGGAGTAGGACCGGCCCTGGCCGCGGGACTGCATCGCGCCCAGCGAGCCCATGCCGCGGTACGACTTGAACTGCTTGCCGTTGATGAACATCAGCTCGCCCGGCGACTCCTCGCAGCCCGCGAGCAGGCTGCCCAGCATCACGCTGTCCGCGCCCGCGGCGAGCGCCTTGCCGATGTCGCCGCTGTACTGGAGGCCGCCGTCGCCGATCACCGGGACACCCGCGGCACGGGCGGCGAGCGCCGCCTCGTAGATCGCGGTGACCTGCGGGACGCCGATACCGGCGACCACACGGGTCGTACAGATCGAGCCGGGTCCGACGCCGACCTTGACGCCGTCGACACCGGCGTCGATCAGGGCCTGGGCGCCGTCGCGGGTGGCGACGTTGCCGCCGATGACGTCGACGCCGACGCTCGACTTGATCTTCGCCATCCAGGCGAGGGCGTTGCTGTTGTGGCCGTGCGAGGTGTCGACGATGAGGAAGTCGGCTCCGGCGGAGGCGAGGGCCTGCGCGCGCTCCAGCGCCTCGGGGCTGGCGCCGACGGCCGCGCCGACCAGCAGGCGGCCCTCGGCGTCCTTGGCGGCGTTCGGGTACTGCTCGGCCTTCTTGAAGTCCTTGACCGTGATGAGGCCCTTGAGGAGACCCGCCTCGTCGACCAGCGGCAGCTTCTCGATCTTGTGGCGGCGCAGCAGCTCCATGGCCTCGACGCCGGAGATGCCGACCTTGCCGGTGACGAGCGGCATCGGCGTCATGACCTCGCGCACCTGGCGCGTACGGTCCGACTCGAAGGCCATGTCGCGGTTGGTGACGATGCCGAGCAGCTTGCCCGCGCCGTCGGTGACCGGCACACCGCTGATGCGGAACTTCGCGCAGAGCGCGTCCGCCTCGCCGAGCGTGGCGTCGGGGTGCACGGTGATCGGGTCGGTGACCATGCCGGACTCGGACCGCTTGACCAGGTCGACCTGGTTCACCTGGTCCTCGATGGAGAGGTTGCGGTGCAGCACGCCGACGCCGCCCTGACGGGCCATGGCGATGGCCATGCGCGCCTCGGTCACCTTGTCCATGGCGGCCGACAGCAGGGGGATGTTCACCCGTACGTTGCGCGAGATGAGGGTCGAGGTGTCGACCGCGTTGGGCAGGACTTCGGACGCGCCGGGCAACAGCAGCACGTCGTCGTAGGTCAACCCGAGCGTCGCGAATTTCTCGGGCACTCCGTCGACGTTTGCAGTCATGACACCTTCCCCAAATGGCCTTGATCGGTGCGGATGTCCATGCTAACGGCCCCGGGAGGTGTCTCATTCCACGATCAAGATCACTGGGCAGTTCTGGAGCTTCGCACGAAGCGGTCGGCGGCGGGCCCCGCCGTGCCGTTACTGCTCGGCGAGGGCCCGGAGCCTGCTGAGCGCGCGGTGCTGGGCGACCCGGACCGCACCCGGTGACATCCCGAGCATCCGTCCGGTCTCCTCGGCGGTCAGCCCCACCGCGACCCGCAGGACCAGCAGCTCGCGCTGGCTCTCCGGGAGGTTGGCGAGGAGCTTCTTCGCCCAGGCGGCGTCGCTGCTGAGCAGGGCGCGCTCCTCCGGGCCGAGGGAGTCGTCGGGGCGCTCCGGCATCTCGTCGGAGGGGACGGCGGTCGACCCCGGGTGACGCATCGCGGCGCGCTGGAGGTCGGCGACCTTGTGTCCGGCGATGGCGAAGACGAAGGCTTCGAAGGGCCTGCCGGTGTCCTTGTAGCGCGGCAGCGCCATCAGCACCGCGACGCAGACCTCCTGCGCGAGGTCCTCCACGAAGTGGCGAGCATCACCGGGGAGACGGTTCAGCCGGGAGCGGCAGTAGCGCAGGGCGAGGGGGTGGACGTGGGCCAGCAGATCATGGGTGGCCTGCGCGTCTCCGTCGACGGCGCGATGCACCAGGGCACCGATCACCGTGGTTTCGTCATCGCGCATCGGACCATGGTGCCCTGATGCCACTCGGTCCGCTGCACCGCCTCCGGAGTTGTGCACCGAAGCGTTATGAGCGGGTGCGCCGGATGTCATGTCCTGCGCCCTCCCCTTCCGCTCGACCGAATCGTTCCTGAGGAACTCCACGACTCAAGGATGCGTCATCGGCCGGGAAGCGTCACATGGCACCGCTGGGCGGGCGCCCGGTTACGGGGTGTGGAGCCGGTGGCCCGCTCCGTCCCCCGTCCGCCGGTTCGCGGACGGGGCGCGGTCCGGGCCGCGTCCTCAGCGGACCAGGCCCCAGCGGAATCCGAGGGCCACCGCGTGGGCGCGGTCCGAGGCCCCGAGCTTCTTGAACAGGCGGCGGGCGTGGGTCTTGACCGTGTCCTCGGAGAGGAACAGCTCCCGGCCGATCTCCGCGTTGGAGCGGCCGTGGCTCATGCCTTCGAGCACCTGGATCTCCCGCGCGGTGAGCGTGGGGGCCGCCCCCATCTCGGCGGACCGCAGCCGGCGCGGGGCGAGCCGCCACGTCGGGTCGGCCAGCGCCTGGGTGACGGTGGCCCGCAGCTCGGCGCGCGAGGCGTCCTTGTGCAGATAGCCGCGGGCCCCGGCGGCGACCGCGAGCGCGACACCGTCCAGGTCCTCGGCGACGGTCAGCATGATGATCCGGGCGCCGGGGTCGGCGGAGAGCAGTCGACGGACGGTCTCCACACCTCCCAGACCGGGCATGCGTACGTCCATCAGAATCAGATCCGAACGATCGGCACCCCAGCGGCGGAGGACTTCCTCGCCGTTGGCCGCGGTCGTCACGCGCTCGACGCCGGGCACGGTGGCCACCGCGCGACGGAGCGCTTCTCGGGCAAGCGGGGAGTCGTCGCAGACGAGGACGGATGTCATGACCGTCCTCCGCAGCTGATGCGCGTCACCTTGAGCCTCCAGGCTGATACAAGTCGTCACCTGTGCGGTTGACCCCCTCGGACATGTGCCCGAGCCGGATATCCGTCAACCGCATCCGTTCCCTTAACGACGGTCACTCGAAAGAGTTACGGGTCGCGCGACCGGGTTCGGCACTCTACGTGAACGCCCGAATACGGAGGAGAACGGCGCGGTTGATTCACCCGTCAACCGAATCTTCACTCTCTGGCATGCCCTATTTGGCAGCTTTTCTTCCCTTTCGAGGGTGTCTGTGTCTAGATTCGCAATCAGTCATATTTACATCTACTAGCACCGTAGATGTACGGTCGAGACTTCGGTCACACCGATCAGAGACGGTCCGAACACAGCAGGCCGTCGATCACAGACGGTCGAGGATGCCGCTTCCGACGCAGCACAGCTCCGAGGGGACAAGCAATGGCAGATTTCTCCCGCCTTCCCGGACCCAACGCAGACCTGTGGGACTGGCAGCTGCTCGCCGCCTGCCGAGGCGTGGACAGTTCCCTGTTCTTCCACCCGGAGGGTGAGCGCGGCGCGGCGCGGAGCGCCCGCGAGACCTCCGCGAAGGAGGTGTGCATGCGCTGCCCGGTACGGGCCGAGTGCGCGGCGCACGCCCTGGCCGTTCGGGAGCCCTACGGCGTGTGGGGCGGCCTGACGGAGGACGAGCGCGAGGAGCTGATGGGCCGGGCCAGAACCCGGCTGATCAGCGCGGCGCCCCCCGGGGTCCCCGCCGCGGGACCGGGCTCCGGCACCACCTGACACCCGTACGCCCCAACGCGGCGCAGAAACGTTTCTTCGACACCTTCAGCCATCCGGCCCGCGACCGGCCGCGACGGGCGTGCTCGTGCGCGTCGCGCGCCCCGCAGGACGTGCGCGTCGCGCCCCGCGCGGTCTCAGCGGGCGGCGGTCCGCGCCAGCTGGTCCAGGGTGGCCGCCACCGCCGGGACCCGGGCCAGATCCGGCAGGGTCAGCGCGACGATCTCCCGCTCGATCGCGGGCTCGACCGGCACGGCCCTGGCCCCCTTGGGGCGTACCGACTCGACGGCCAGCTCCGGCAGCACCGCCACACCGAGCCCGGCTCCGACGAGGCCCATCACCGCCGGGTAGTCGTCGGTGGCGAAGTCGATGCGCGGGGCGAAGCCGGCCTCCTCGCAGACCTCGACCAGCTGGCGGCGGCAGCGCGGGCAGCCCGCGATCCAGGACTCGTCGGCCAGCTCGCCGATGGACACGCTCGGCGCCTCCGCCAGCCGGTGCCCCTCCGGGAGGAGGCCGATCAGCCGGTCGGTGAGCAGCGGCCGGACCACCAGGTCGTCCCATTCGCCGCCGGTCGCCCCGTAACGGAACGCCAGCGCGATGTCGCAGTCGCCCTCGCGCAGCAGGTCCACCGAGCGCGGCGGCTCGGCCTCGACGAGCGAGACGCGGGTGCCGGGGTGGTCGGCGCGCAGGGCGGCCAGCGCCCCCGGGACCAGGGTGGAGCTGCCGCTGGGGAAGGAGACCAGCCGGACCCGGCCGGCCCGCAGTCCGGCGATGGCGGCGACCTCCTCCTCGGCGGCGGTCAGCCCCGCGAGGATGCCGGAGGCGTGCCGCACCAGCGCCTCGCCGGCCTGGGTGAGGCGCATCTCGCGTCCGGTGCGGATCAGCAGCGTGGTGCCGGCGGAGGCCTCCAGGGCCTTCATCTGCTGGCTGACGGCGGGCTGGGTGCAGCCCAGTTCGCGGGCGGCGGCGGAGAACGAGCCGGTGGTGGACACGGCGCGCAGGACACGGAGGTGGCGAGCTTCGATCACCCCTCCATCATAAGAAATTCTTGGAGGGGAGGCGAATTAATGATGTGCTTCTTTGGGTCAGAGGCGGTTAGCGTACCTGCATGAAGCTGCTCACCGTGAACATCGGCCGCCTCCGCCCCAACGCCCGGACGGACGGCCCCAACGGCCTCTCCGGGATCGACAAGCGCCCGGTGGAGGGCCTCGTGGAGGTGCGCGACCCGGGCCCCAAGGGCGTCGGCGGCAGCGGTCTTTCCGGGGACGCGGTGGGCGATCTGCGCCACCACGGCGGCAGCGACCAGGCGGTGTACGCCTTCGCCCGCGAGGATCTGGACGACTGGGAGCGGGAGCTGGGCGGCCGGAAGCTGGCCAACGGGGTGTTCGGCGAGAACTTCACGACCCTGGGTCTCGACGTCAGCGGTGCGCTGATCGGCGAGCGCTGGCGGGTGGGGGCGGACCTGGTGCTGGAGGTGACCTCGGGGCGGATCCCGTGCCGGACCTTCGCCGAGCACGTCCAGGAGAAGGGGTGGGTCAGGCGCTTCACCCAGCGGGGCGTGACCGGCGCGTATCTGCGGGTGATCGAACCGGGCGCGGTCCGCGCCGGGGACCCCGTCGAGATCGTGCACCGGCCGGACCACGAGATCACCGCCGCCCTGCAGTTCCGGGCGTCGACGACCGAACGCACCCTGCTGCCCTCGCTGCTGGCCGCCGGGGAGGCGCTGCACTCCGAGGCGCTGCGCAAGGCCCGGGAGTACGCGGCACAGCAGGGCTGAGGACCGGGCGGGACGCCTTCGGAGGGGCGATGGGTGACACGGCGTCACCCACCCCCGGATCGGGGGCCATCAGCGGGAACTGGATCGTCCGGCGACGCGTCCACCACCAGTGACCTGCGCCCGGGAATCGGGCTTCGCGCCGACTGGCACGTCTTGAGGGGAAGACCATGCCCGATCCGCAGCAGCCCTGGTACACCCCGGGCCCGCCGCAGCAGCCCGTTCCCGGTAACCCGTACGCCTCCGGGGGCGGCGCGCAACAGGGCTTCGGGACACCCGGGTTCGGGCCGCCGACGCCCCCGCCTCCGGCCCCGCGCCGCCGCTTCGGCCGGGGGCCGGTCGTCGCCGCGGTCGTCGCGCTGGTGCTCGTCATCGTGGCGGGCGGGGTGTACGGCCTCACCGACTGGGGACGGGACGAGCCCACGAAGCCCGTGGCGAAGAAGTCGCCCGGCCCTTCCGGTTCGGCGTCCCCGTCCGGTACGCCCGCGGCCGGCGCCCCGAAGCTGAGTCACATTCCGACGACGAAAGAGGTCGCGGCCGCGCGGAAGCCGGGCGAGGCGTCGGCGTGGATCGCCGACGACACGACCGATATACCCAAGCAGAGCAACAAGGTCCATGACCTGTGGATCGTCGGCGACACCGCCGTCCAGGCGCTGTACCGGAAGGTCACGGCCTACCGGCTCTCGGACGGCGCCGAGGTCTGGAGCGTGACGCTCCCCTCCGCCGTGTGCGAGACACCGGCCAACCCGACACCCGACGGCAAGGTCGTGGTCTTCCGCAACGAGAGGCCCGACAACGAGCGGAACAATCTGTGCAACCAGATGCAGATGATCGATCTGAAGACCGGGAAGCAGGGCTGGCACAAGAAGCTCGACGAGCCCGGTGACGACAGCACGTTCATCGTCTACAGCGCCATCAGCGGCGACGTCCTCTCCGTCGCCCGGGGCATGGTGGCCATCACCTACCGGATGAGCGACGGGAGCAAGCTGTACGAGATCCCCCGGGAGAACAAGGGGAAGTGCGTCCCCGACGATGTGGCGGGCGGCGCCTCCCGGCTCCTGGTGAGCTCCGAGTGCATGGTCGCCGTCGAGCGGGGCAAGAACTACGGCCAGGTGCGCGAACTCGACCCGCGCACCGGCAAGGTGCTGTGGCGTTACCGGATGAAGACCGGCTGGATATTCGGCGGTCTGATCTCCATGGACCCGGTCGTCTTCACCATCTACAACGACAAGGACATCGTGTCCGACTGGCGGATCACGGTCCTGGACCCCAAGGGCAAGCACCGCGTCACCTTCGACGCCCGGGACAAGGGGTTCGAGCAGTGCGCCGGAACCGGGGCCGGCGGGGACATCCAGCCCTGCCGGGGCGCCTCGGTCGACCAGGGCCTCATCATGCTGGGCGGCCAGGACCGGGCCGGCGCGTACGACGTGAAGACCGGGAAGTTCCTGTGGGGGATCAAGGACAACCGGCTCCGGACGCTCTATGCCCTGCGCGCGGAGGCCGGCACATCGATGCGCATCTACGAGGCCGCCGGCCCGAGCACCCCGGGCCGGACCTTCCTCATGGGCCCGCGCGGCGCCGGCACGGAGACCGAGGTCGTGAAGCACCCGGCGGCGACCGCCCCGTGGGAGTACGAGATGTTCTCGGGGCACACGGCCTACGTCGACGGACGGCTCGTCCTGACTCCGACGAGCGTGAGCGGGGACGAGAACCACAAGCCCGTCCGCGAGGCCCGCATGCTGTCCTTCGCCGCCTCGCCCTGACCCGTCATCTGCTGTCCCACGAGGACGACGGGATGATGGGCCGGTTCGTGGTGGTGGAGAAGGGGCAGCGGGCGGGTGAGGTCCCGGACCATGCGGGGCACTAACGTGCCGCGTATGACGACTGCACTGATCACAGGCGCGACGGCGGGTATCGGGGCCGCCTTCGCGCGGCGGCTCGCGGCCCAGGGGCACAATCTGGTGCTGGTGGCGCGGGACACCGCGCGGCTGCGCGAACAGGCCACGGAACTGCACGACCGGCACGGCATCGAGGCCGAGGTGCTGAGCGCCGATCTGTCCACGGACGGCGGTATCGAGGCGGTCGAGAAGCGGCTCGCGGACCGCAGGCACCCGATCGACCTGCTGGTCAACAACGCCGGGTTCGGCAACAAGGGGCGATTCCTGGAGGTGTCCATGGCCGATGAGCTGACGATGCTGAAGGTGCACTGCGAGGCGGTCCTGCGGCTGACCTCGGCGGCCGTCCCCGGGATGAAGGAGCGCGGCCGGGGCGGAGTCGTCAACGTGGCGTCCGTCGCGGCGTTCGTGCCGCGCGGTACGTACGGGGCGTCGAAGTCCTGGGTCGTGCAGTTCACCCAGGGTGCGGCGCGGGACCTGGCCGGGTCGGGGGTGCGGCTGATGGCGCTGTGCCCCGGGTTCGTGCGCACGGAGTTCCACGAGCGGGCCGGGATGGGTACGGACAACATCCCGAACTGGATGTGGCTCGACGCGGACAAGCTGGTGGCGTCCGCGCTGACGGATCTGACCCGGGGGAAGACGGTGTCGATCCCGGACCCGCGCTACAAGGCGCTGATGGGGTTGGTCAAGGTCGCGCCCCGGGGGCTGCTCGGCGGGGTCACCTCGCGGACGGGACGCAAGTACGGTCCGCAGTAGGCGGCCTGTCCGCCTCGGTGCGCGGTACCGGGAGCCGTACGGGAGGTGCTCGGCCCTCCCGCGTCCGGCCGCCCCGGTACGCCGTACGGGCGGGTCCCGACCCCTCCCGCGTCCGGCCGCCCTGTGATCGAATGATCGCCCGTTGCTCAGGGTTCGATCATTTCTGCTCCAGGGGGCTGCCTCCATGCGCGAAGGTGCTGCTGAACGTCATGACCGGTTGCTGAACCTGGTGCGCGAGCGGGGCACCGTACGGGTCTCCGACCTGGCGGACCGGCTCGGCGTCGCCACCGTCACCGCCCGGCGCGACGTCGAGGCGCTGGCCTCCCGGGGGCTGCTGGAGCGGGCGCACGGTTCGGTGTCCTGGCCCGCCGAACGGGGCCCGGCCGGTACGCCGGTGGGCGGCGGCCCCGTGATCGGGATGCTGGCCCCGGCCGCCGCCTACTACTTCGCCGAGGTGATCCGGGGTGCCCACGAGGCGGCCGCCCGGCTCGGCGCGCGGCTGATCCTGCGGGTCACCGACTACCGCCCCGAGGACGACGCGGCGCACGCGGCCGGGCTGCTGGCGGCCGGGGCGCAGGGGCTGCTGCTGGCGCCGAGCTGGACGGCGCCGGACCACCCCGAGCGGTACGGCGAGTGGATAGCGCGGCTGCCCGGCGAGAAGGTGTTGGTGGAGCGCGAGGGGGTGCCGGGCGGTCCGCTGGAGGGCCTGGACCGGGTGGTCTCCGACCACGCGCACGGGGTGCTCCTCGCCGTACGGCATCTGGTGCGGCTGGGCCACGGGACGCCGATGCTAGTGGCCCGCTCGGACAGCCCGACGGCGCAGGCGGTGCGCGCCGGGTTCACGCGGGCGCTGGACGTGCTGGGGCTGGCCGGGACGGAGCCG
The DNA here is from genome assembly GCF_014649875.1 of Streptomyces rubiginosohelvolus. Classification (GTDB taxonomy): domain Bacteria; phylum Actinomycetota; class Actinomycetes; order Streptomycetales; family Streptomycetaceae; genus Streptomyces; species Streptomyces rubiginosohelvolus. The sequence continues at coordinate 396,609 of NZ_BMTW01000001.1, forward strand.
CTGGTCGCGACGCTCTCCGCCGACCGCGATCCGGCCCTCTTCGAACGGTCGGCGCTGGCGGTGCGTGACGCGGTGCGCGAGGGGCGGGCGAGTTCGGTGCTCGTTCACAACGACGAGGACGCCATCCGGCTGGTGCGCCGGCTGGCGGAGCTGGGCGTGCGGGTCCCGGAGGACCTGGCGCTGATCACGTACGACGACGAGGTGGCGGCGCTCGCCGACACCCCGCTGAGCGCGGTGGCCCCGCCCAAGCGGGACGTGGGGCGCGGTGCGGCGGAGCTGCTGGTGGAGCGGCTGTCGGGGCCCCGGTATCCGGGCGGGGACGGGCGGCCGCCCCGGCGGCATGTGGCGCTGCTGCCGACGTTGCGTGTGCGGGAGTCCTGCGGGCGGCCGGGGGCGGACGACGCCGAACGCTTTGCGACGGTCTGACCCCTTCCCCCCTCCCTGAATCGATCATTATTCGATCATTCAATCTTTCGCTCTTGACTTCGCTCAGGAGGAATCGAAATATCGCGGCACCGGCCGGAACCCCGGCCGCCCCGCTCGTACAGGAGCCATGCCGTGAGCCGCAGTTGGTCCCGTTCCGTCCAAGCGCTGGTCGGCGCCGCCACCGCTCTCGCCGTCGTCACGGCGTGCGGCGGCGCCGACGACTCCCGCGCCCGAGGTACCGCCGACGACCCGGTGACCGTGTCCTTCTGGGCATGGACGAAGGGGTCCCAGGAGGTCGTGGACGCGTTCAACGCGACCCACGACACGATCCAGGTGACGTTCGAGGAGATACCCTCGGGCGGTCTCGGCGGCTACCCCAAGATCGCCAACGCGGTGAAGGCGGGCATCGCCCCCGATCTGCTCTCCATCGAGTATCCGCAGCTGTCCGCGTTCGTCAGCCAGGGGTCGCTCCAGGACATCAGCCCCTATCTGACCGAGGACATCAAGAAGAAGTTCCTGCCGCAGACGATCGAGATGACGACGCTCGGCGGCCGGAACTGGGCCGTCCCCTTCGACGCCGCGCCCCAGGTCTTCTACTACCGCAAGGACTTCTTCGCCGAGCACTCCATCGAACCGCCCGCCACCTGGGGCGAGTTCCGGGACGCGGCGGAGCGGGTGCGGAAGGCCGCCCCCAGGACCCGGATCGCCACGTTCTTCCCCGATGACCCGACGTTCTTCCAGGCCATGGCGTGGCAGGCGGGCGCGCAGTGGTTCCGGGCCGGGACGGACGCGTGGTGGATCGACACCACGGACCCTGCCTCGGAGCGTACGGCCGCCTACTGGCAGGGCCTGATCGACGACCGGCTCGTCTCCACCGCCTCCTCGTTCAGCCCCGAGTGGACCGGCTCCCTCAAGCAGGGCACCACCGTCGGCTATCTCGGCGCGTCCTGGGGCGCGGGCGTCCTCGCGGGCATCGTGCCCGAGCAGAAGGGCAAGTGGGCGGCGGTGCGGCTGCCGAGCCAGGAGGCGGACCGGCCGGCCAGCGGGATGCTCGGCGGCTCCACGTTCGCCGTCAGCAAGGGCAGCACCAGGACCGCGGCCGCCGTCGAGTTCGCGCTGTGGATGGCCACGCACGAGGACGCGATCAAGGCCCGGATCGGGGCGAGCACGTCGAGCGCCCTGCCCGCGTCGCCCGCCATGGTGCCGATCGCGAAGCGGGCGTTCGACACGGGCTTCTACGGCGGCCAGGACCTGTACGGGCTGTTCGAGGAGGCGGGCCGGTCCATCGGACCCCAGTGGGTGTGGGGCCCGAGCCCCGGCGCGACCAACGCCGCGCTGGGCGACGAGCTGGGCGAGGTCGTCGGCGGCGGCTCGACGCTGCCGCGCGCGCTCAGGAAGGCCCACGAGGCCACCGTCGCCGACCTGCGGAAGCGGGGCCTGAAGGTGGAGGAGCGGTCATGAGCACCCTCGGCAGAGGCCGCGCCCCGCGCCGCTCCACGGCCCTCAGCTCCCGCACCCGCACCCGGCTGGCGGCGGGCACCCTCCTCACCCCCTTCTTCGTCCTGTTCACCGTGGCGATGATCGTCCCGGTCGGCTACGCGCTCTGGCTGAGCCTCTTCACCGAGAAGCAGTCCGGTCTCGGCTTCGACGGCCCCCGTACGGTCTTCGACGGGCTCGGCAACTACGCGACGGCCCTGGGCGACCAGGCGTTCCGCGACGGCTTCTGGGTGCTGCTCGGCTACTGTGCGCTCTACCTCCCGCTGATGATCGGCGGCGCGATCGTGCTGGCGCTGCTGCTGGACACCGCGCTGGCCCGGGCCCGCCGCTTCTTCCAGCTGGCCCTGTTCCTGCCGCACGCCATCCCGGGTCTGATCGCCGCACTGATCTGGATCTACCTCTACACACCGCAGCTCAGCCCGGTCGTCGCCGCCATGGAGGCCGGTGGTATCGGCTTCGACTTCTTCTCGTCCGAGGGCACCCTGCCCTCCATCGTGAACATCGCGCTGTGGCAGTGGCTCGGCTACAACGTGGTGATCTTCTACGCCGCCCTCCAGGCCGTGGACCGCTCGCTGCTGGAGGCGGCGACCGTCGACGGGGCGGGGAACTGGCGGATCGCGTTCTCCGTCAAGCTCCCCCTGATCCGCTCGTCCCTGGTGATGGTGCTGCTCTTCACGGTCATCGGGTCGCTCCAGCTGTTCACCGAACCCCTGATCCTCAGCCGTGGCTCGGGCTCGGCGGTGACCAGCACCTGGACCCCCAACATGTACGCCTACAGCGCCGCCTTCGAACGCAACGACTACGGTCTCGCCGCCGCCGCGTCCGTCCTGATCGCCCTGGCCGCCGCCGCGCTCTCGTTCGTCGTCACACGCTTCACCAACCGCCGGAAGGAGGCCCGCCCGTGATCTCCGGCAACCGATGGCTCTCGAAGTCCGCGGTCAACGTCGTCCTGCTGATCGCCGCCGTCTACACGCTCTTCCCGCTGATCTGGCTGGTCTCGGCGGCCACCAAGGACGCGGGCAACCTGCTGGGCGGCGACGTCTTCTCCCTCCAGGGCTTCGACCTCGCGCACAACCTCTCCGAGCTGACGGCCTACCAGGACGGCATCTACTTCCGCTGGTACGGCAACTCGCTGCTGTACGCGGGGGCCGGGGCGCTCGGCTGCTCGCTGGTCAGCGTCGCCGCCGGGTACGCCTTCGACAAGTACCGCTTCCGGGGCAAGGAGAAGCTGTTCGCCCTGGTGCTGCTGGGCGTCCTGCTGCCCTCCACCGCCCTCTCCCTGCCGCTGTACCTGCTGGCGGTCGAGACCGGCACCGTCAACACCTACTGGGCGGTGCTGATCCCGGCGCTGGTCAACCCGTTCGGCGTGTACCTCTCCCGGATCTTCAGCGCGGGCTACATCCCCGACGAGGTCCTGGAGGCCGCCCGGATCGACGGGGCCGGTGAGCTGCGGACCTTCTGGTCGGTCGGGCTGCGGATGGTCATGCCGGGGTTCGTGACGGTGTTCCTGTTCCAGTTCACCGCGATCTGGAACAACTTCTTCCTGCCCCTGGTCATGCTCTCGGACAAGGACCTCTATCCGCTCAGCCTCGGTCTGTACAACTGGCACAGCAACGCCAACGCCGACCCGTCCTTCTACCCGATGGTCGTCACCGGCTCCCTCCTCGCCGTCACCCCGCTGATCATCGCCTTCGTCACCCTCCAGCGGCACTGGAAGGCCGGCCTCACCGCAGGAAGCGTCAAATGACACCCACCCCCACCGCCCTCCTCGCCATGGGCCCCGGCATCGCGGACCGCCTCTTCACCCCCGTACAACGGGCACGCCTCACCGCGCTCGTCGACACCGACCCCGCCCTGGTCGCCCACCGGCTGACCGGCCCGACGCCCGAGGTGGCCCGGGCGCTCGCCGGGGCCGAGCTGCTCATCACCTGCTGGGGCGCGCCCCCGCTCACCGCCGACGTCCTCGCCGCCGCGCCCCGGCTGCGGGCCGTGGTGCACGCGGCCGGGAGCGTCAAGCACCACATCACCCCGGCCTGTTGGGAGCGCGGCCTCCAGGTCACCTCGGCGGCCGGGGCGAACGCGCTGCCGGTCGCGGAGTACACGCTGGCCGCGATCCTGTTCGCGGGGAAGAACGTGCTGCCCGCCGCCCGCCGTTACCGGGAGCTGCGCGTCCCGCACGACTGGCGCGCCGAGCTGACGGGGCACGGCAACTACCGGCGGTGCGTGGGCATCGTGGGCGCCTCGCGGATCGGCCGCCGGGTGATCGAGCTGCTGCGCCCGTTCGATCTGGACGTGCTGCTCTTCGACCCGTACGTGGACGCGGGGGCGGCGGCGCGGCTGGGCGCGGAGAAGGTGGGGCTCGATGAGCTGTGCGTCCGCAGCCGGGTCGTCTCCGTCCACGCGCCGGAACTGCCCGCGACCCGGCATCTGATCGGCGCAGCCCAGCTCGCGGCGATGGCGGACGGCGCGACGCTGATCAACACCTCGCGGGGGTCGCTGATCGACGGCGACGCGCTGCTGCCGGAGCTGGTGTCGGGGCGGCTGAACGCGGTGCTGGACGTGACGGAGCCGGAGGTCCCGTCCGCCGGATCGCCGCTGTACGACCTGCCGAACGTGCTGCTGACCCCGCATGTGGCGGGTTCACTGGGCGACGAGATCCACCGCCTGGCGGACTTCGCGCTGGAGGAGATCGCGCGTTACGCACAGGGGTTGCCGTTCGCCGACCCGGTCACCCCGGACGACCTGACGCGCATGGCCTGAAGAACGCACCGAGGCCCGGTGCCCCCGCGACGGGGGCACCGGGCCTCGATGGCGTACCGGCAGGTACTAGTGGGAGTGGCCGTGGCCGCCGTGACCGGCGTCGGCCTCTTCCTCGGCCGGCTTCTCGACGACCAGGGTCTCGGTCGTGAGCAGCAGCGACGCGATGGACGCGGCGTTCTCCAGGGCGGAGCGGGTGACCTTGACCGGGTCGATGACGCCGGCCTTGACCAGGTCGCCGTACTCGCCGGTGGCGGCGTTGAAGCCCTGGCCCTTGTCGAGGTCGGCGACCTTGGAGGTGATGACGTAACCCTCCAGGCCGGCGTTCTCGGCGATCCAGCGCAGCGGCTCGACGGCGGCGCGGCGGACGACCGCGACACCGGTGGCCTCGTCGCCGGTCTTGCCGAGGTTGCCCTCCAGGACCTTCACGGCGTGGACGAGGGAGGAGCCACCGCCGGAGACGATGCCCTCCTCGACCGCGGCGCGGGTGGCGGAGATGGCGTCCTCGAGGCGGTGCTTCTTCTCCTTCAGCTCCACCTCGGTGGCGGCGCCGACACGGATGACACACACGCCGCCGGCCAGCTTCGCGAGGCGCTCCTGGAGCTTCTCGCGGTCCCAGTCGGAGTCCGTGGACTCGATCTCGGCCTTGATCTGGTTGACGCGGCCCTTGACGTCCTCGGTGTTGCCACCGCCGTCGACGATGGTCGTGTCGTCCTTGGAGACGGTGACGCGGCGGGCGGTGCCCAGCACGTCCAGACCGGCCTGGTCGAGCTTGAGGCCGACCTCCTCGGCGATGACGGTCGCACCGGTGAGGGTGGCGATGTCGCCGAGCATGGCCTTGCGGCGGTCGCCGAAGCCCGGGGCCTTCACCGCGACGGCGTTGAACGTGCCGCGGATCTTGTTGACGACGAGGGTGGAGAGCGCCTCGCCCTCGACGTCCTCGGCGATGATCAGGAGCGGCTTGGAGCCACCGGACTGGATGACCTTCTCCAGGAGCGGGAGCAGCTCCTGGATGGAGCCGATCTTGCCCTGGTGGATCAGGATGTACGGGTCGTCGAGGACGGCCTCCATACGCTCCTGGTCGGTCACCATGTACGGGGACAGGTAGCCCTTGTCGAAGGCCATGCCCTCGGTGAACTCCAGGTCCAGACCGAAGGTGTTGGACTCCTCGACGGTGATGACACCGTCCTTGCCGACCTTGTCCATCGCGTCCGCGATGAGCTCGCCGACCTGCGGGTCCTGCGCGGAGAGCGCGGCGACGGCGGCGATGTCGGCCTTGTCGTCGATCGGGCGGGCGGTCGCGAGGAGCTCCTCGGAGACGGCCTTGACGGCGGCGTCGATGCCCTTCTTCAGGGCGGCCGGGGAGGCGCCGGCGGCGACGTTGCGCAGACCCTCGCGGACGAGCGCCTGGGCCAGGACGGTCGCGGTGGTGGTGCCGTCACCCGCTACGTCGTTGGTCTTGGTCGCCACCTCCTTGACGAGCTGGGCACCCAGGTTCTCGTACGGGTCGTCGAGCTCGACCTCGCGCGCGATGGTGACACCGTCGTTGGTGATGGTGGGAGCGCCGAACTTCTTGTCGATGACGACGTTGCGGCCCTTGGGGCCGATCGTCACCTTGACCGTGTCGGCAAGCTTGTTGACGCCGCGCTCAAGGGCGCGACGGGCGTCCTCGTCGAACTTCAGAATCTTCGCCATGGGCTGTATCCCTCTCAAAATGAACTGCGCCCCTCGCCGCCCGGCTAGTTGTTACGCAGGGGGCCAGGGGCGCAGAACACAAGCAAACGTGGGTGAATTACTTCTCGACGATCGCGAGGACGTCGCGGGCCGAGAGGACGAGGTACTCCTCGCCGTTGTACTTCACCTCGGTGCCGCCGTACTTGCTGTACAGGACGACGTCGCCGGTCTTGACGTCGAGCGGAAGCCGCTCGCCGTTCTCGAAGCGGCCCGGGCCCACGGCGAGGACGACGCCCTCCTGGGGCTTCTCCTTCGCGGTGTCCGGAATGACCAGGCCGGAAGCCGTGGTCTGCTCGGCGTCGAGCGGCTGGACCACAATGCGGTCCTCGAGCGGCTTGATCGCAACCTTGGAGCTGGTGGTCGACACGATCCGGTCTCCCCCTTCGGAGATCTCACGGGGTTTAACAGTCTGTGGGTGGCGATCGGACCGATCCGTCGTCGCGGGTGCCGGACCTGCCCTGTCGCGCAGAGTGGTGCTGGCACTCTCCAGGGGGGAGTGCCAGACCCGAGACTATGACCGTGATTAGCACTCGGTCAAGCGGAGTGCCAATTCACCACCCGCGCGCCGTCTCGATCGGGGCTCCGTCGGATCACCGTCCGGACAACGCGGGGGCGGAGCTTCACGTTCCGTAGGACGGTACGGAGATGACGCACTCGGGGAGCCGCCTGCCGGGACGACCGGACGAGAGAGCCGTATCGCGGCAGCCGTCGTCGAGCCCCGGCGGCTGCGCGGACCCGCTGATGGGCGTGCTGCTGGTGGTCGCGGAGGCGGCGGGCGGGGCACTGCTGGTGCTGTGGCTGGCGGTGCGGGGCCTGACGCGGTCGCGTGAGGCGACCGAGGGGAAGGTGTCCGCACCTCCGCCCGCGGACCCGGGCACGGACTGGACGCCGGTCGTCGTGGCCGCCGCCCTCGCCCTCCTGGTCGCCTGCGTCGCCCTGGGGCTGCTGCGCGGCGGCTGGTACTGGTCCGGCGGGATGCAGGTGGTGGTCGCATTGACCCTGGGCGTAGGCGTCCTGTCCTTCCTGGTCGAGGGCGGCGGTCAGGAACCCCCGGACCCGGCCCCCACCTGGAACTCCCCGCCCTGCCTCAGCGGGGGCGACAGTGACGAGTGCGCGCGCAGCGGGGGCTGAGCGCGCACTCGGGGCCGGTTACGGGGGGGGGGACGGGTCAGACGTAGTCCTCCAGCTTCGCCACCGCGTATCCCTTGTCCGTGATGGTCTTCATGACGCGGCGGACCATGTCGGGCATCGAGCCCTTCCAGTCCTCCTTGCCCCGGAAGTGGGTGAGCACGATGTCGCCGGGGTGCAGGTCCTGGTCCCACTCGCGCCATTCCATGCGGTCGGGGAAGGCCTCGGACGACCACAGCGGTACGGCGGTGATCCCGCAGGACTTGGCGACGACGAGGGTGTCGCGGTTGTAGTTGCCGTAGGGCGGGCGGAAGAGCGTGGGGCGCTTGCCGTAGTGCTTGAGGATCTTCTCCTGCTGGCCGCAGATCTCCCGCTTCTGCTCGGCGTGGGAGAGGCCGGGCAGATAGCGGTGGTTGAGGGTGTGGTTGCTGATGGTCACCCCGCGCTGCTGCATCTTCTTGAAGTAGCCGTAGTCGTCGTTGATGACGTAGTCGCTGACGAACGCGCTGTAGGGGATGTCCAACTCGGTCATCATCCGCAGCAGTTCGGGGTCCTTCTCGGCCCCGTCGTCCATCGTCAGGAAGACGATCCTCTCCTTGGTCGGGACGGTGGTGAAGACCGGCGGCAGCCCCTTGTCGTTCCGGACCTCGAACCCCTTGCGGGTGGTGATGCGCGGCTTCACCTTCGGCGGCTCGGGGGCAGCGAGCGGGACCTTGGCGAGCCCCCACTTCTTCGCGGCGACGGCCCGCACGGCCTGCTTCTTCCTGACCGTCTCGGCGTACGTGTCCTGGGCCCGGGCGGGCCCGGCCTGCGGGGCCGCGTCGCCCGACCGGCCGACGGTGGGCTTCGCGGGCGCGCCGGGAGCCCCCGTGCCACCGCCACCCGTCTCCGCCGCGCATCCGGAGGCGACGGCGGCGGCCAGCAGGGCCGCCAGCACGACGACGCCCGACCCGTACCGCTTTCCGCCTGACTTTTCGTTTTGTCGTACTAGCTGCATGGCGCCGCATCCTGCCAGCCGCCACCCCGTGCGCCCTTTCCGACACCGCGAGCGGACCGGCGCCGTCCCCCGGGCGGCCCACAGGGACCTCCACCGGCGCACCGGTCACAATGGACCGGGTGAACGCAACGACCCCCTCCGCCTCCTCGGCCGACGACCCCGCCCGTGCCGCCTTCGCCGCGCTGCGGACTCCCGAGGGCGCGCAGCTGCTGGCCGAGCTGCGCGACCACGACCCCGCCGACGAGCTGGCCACCGCGACCCGGCTGCGCCGCGCGCACCCGGCGGAGCTGGTGTCGGCGGCCCTGGGCCAGGCCCGGCTGCGGCAGCGGGCGGCCGTCAAGTTCGGGGCCGAGGACGCCTACCGGATGTACTTCACGCCCAACGGGGTCGAGCAGGCCACCCGCACCTCGGTCGCCGCCCACCGCGCCGCCCGGTTCGCCGGGCTCGGCGTGCGGAGCGTGGCCGACCTGTGCTGCGGCATCGGCGGCGACGCCATCGCCCTGGCCCGCGCCGGGATCTCCGTGCTCGCCGTGGACCGCGACCCGCTGACGGCCGAGGTGGCCCGCGCCAACGCCGAGGCGCTGGGGCTCGCGGACCTGATCGAGGTGCGGTGCGCCGACGTCACGGAGATCGACACCGCCCCGTACGACGCGGTCTTCGTCGACCCGGCCCGGCGCGGCGGACGCGGCAGGATCTTCGACCCGGAGGCCTACTCACCGCCGCTCTCCTGGGCCACGGCCGCCGCGCTGAAGGCCCCCAGGGCGGCGCTGAAGATCGCCCCGGGCATCCCGCACGAGGCGATCGGCCGGGAGGCGGAGGCCGAGTGGATCTCGGACGGCGGGGACGTGAAGGAGGCGGTGCTCTGGTACGGGGAGGGCTTCGCGCCCGGCGCGTTCCGGGCCACGCTGCTGCCGTCCGGGGCGACCCTGAGCGCCCCGGCCCCGCTGCCGGCCCCGCCGGTGGGCCCGGTCGGGCGCTATCTGTACGAGCCGGACGGCGCGGTGATCCGGGCCCATCTGGTGGCGGACCTCGTGGAGCGGTGCGGCGGGCGGCTGGTGGACGAGACGATCGCGTACATCACGAGCGACGAGCCGTACTCCTCGCCGTACGTCGCCGGGTACGAGATCACCGACGAGCTGCCGTTCAGCATGAAGCGGCTGAAGGCGCTGCTGCGGGAGCGTCAGATCGGCGTGCTGACCGTCAAGAAGCGGGGTTCGGCGGTCGAACCGGAGGAGCTGCGGCGCCGGATGAAGCTGAGCGGTCCGGGCTCGGCGACCGTGTTCCTGACCCGGGTGGCGGGGGCCCCGACGATGCTGATCGGCCATCCGCTGGGCTGACCGGGACGGCCCCGGCGCCCGTACCGCCGCTCCCCCTCAGCACGCGCACCACCCAGCGGCGGTGGGCCAGGGCCGTCACCCCGCCGACCAGCGCGGTCAGCCAGGCGACCATGCCGACGCCCATCACCAGGGCGACCAGCCCGTAGGTCTCACGGCCCGGCCGTGCGCTCGCCGGTCCGATGACGCAGAGGGCGAGCCCCACCGCGCCCAGGACGAACGACAGCAGCAGCCAGGTGAGGCTCATCCCGGGCATCCGCAGCCGCCGGTCGCGCTCCGGGTCGCGGTCCAGCGCGCCCCACGCGTCGAGCAGCGAACGGACCTCGCGGTCCCGGGAGATGCCCAGGCAGGCGAAGACGACGGCCGGAATCAGGGCCGCCGCGCCGACGACCAGACTGAAGACTCCGGCGATGCCGCTGAAGAAGTCGGACCCCTGCTCGATGAAGACGAGCCCCGAGCCCACCACGCTCCAGCCGGTCGCGGCGAGCGCCGCCCACATCCACAGCAGCCCGAGCCGCCCCGGCCCCACGTGCATCTTCACCAGCTCGCCCAGGACCACGGCCCGGTCGGCGAGCATCGCCTCGCGGTCGGGCCAGGACCGGATCTCGACGGGCGGCGGAGGGGGAGGCAGCGGGGCACGGCGTGGCATGCGCAGAACACTACCGATCCGGTCGCAGGGGCCGGACTGCCGGTCAGGCGTCGCGCAGGGCCTGGAGGTTCAGCTTGCCCATGCCGAGCATCGCCTTCATCGCCCGGCCCGCCTTCGCCGGGTCCGGGTCGGCCAGCAGGCGCGGCAGCTCGTTGGGCACGATCTGCCAGGACACCCCGAACTTGTCCTTGAGCCAGCCGCACTGGCCCTCCTCGCCGCCCTCGGAGAGCGCGGCCCAGAACCGGTCCACCTCGGCCTGGTCGGCGCAGTCGACGGAGAGCGAGATCGCCTCGGTGAAGGGGAACTGCGGGCCGCCGTTGAGCCCCATGTAGTCCTGCCCGGCGAGCCGGAAGCCGACGGTGAGCACCGAGCCCTTCCGGCCGGGGGCCTCGTCGCCGTAGTAGGTGATGTCCCCGATCCGGGAGTCACCGCCGAAGATCGCGACGTAGTGCTCGGCCGCCTCCTCGGCCTGACCGTCGAACCAGAGACACGGGGTGATCTTCTGCATGACCTTCACCTCTTCGGGCCGTCCACACCTCCGGGCCGGGCGGTCCGGACGTCGTGGAAGGTAGACCGGGGCCGCCGCCGGAACTCATCGGACACGCGACGGGACCCCCGCGCCTCACCCCACTGCTTCGAACCGCCACCGGTGCACGGCCCGGGTGATCAGGGCGGCGTCGGGCTCGGGGAGTTCGGGGAGGTCGTCCCCGTACGAGGCGTCCGGCCACCAGGTCATCACGAGCACCCGGTCCTGCGGAGCGCGCAGCAGTTCGCGGCGGGCGGGCTCACGGGACAGCTCGGCGGACCGGGCGCGGGCCCACTCCAGAAGCTCGCCGCCCCGGCCCTCCACGGCCCGGGCCTCCCACATCAGGACGATGGTCGCGTCGCCGCTCATGAGTACAGGTTGTCCTTGCTGATCTCGTGCACGTGATCGTGGTCGTGGGAGTGCGCGTGGGCGTGCGCGGTCCCCGGCACGTGCGGCTCCGTGACCGGCAGCGAGGAGTCGGCCGACAGCTCCAGGTCGGAGGGGAGCCGGTTGCGGGCGACCATCTCCGCGCCGAGCGCCGCGACCATCGCGCCGTTGTCGGTGCAGAGCTTCGGGCGGGGCACCCGCAGCCGGATCCCGGCCCGTTCGCACCGCTCCTGGGCCAGGGCGCGCAGCCGGGAGTTGGCCGCGACACCGCCGCCGATCATCAGGTGGTCGACGCCCTCGTCCTTGCAGGCCCGCACGGCCTTTCGGGTGAGCACGTCCACCACGGCCTCCTGGAAGGACGCCGCCACATCCCGTACGGGCACCTCCTCGCCCGCCGCGCGCTTCGCCTCGATCCAGCGTGCGACCGACGTCTTCAGCCCGGAGAAGGAGAAGTCGTACGGGGCGTCGCGCGGGCCGGTCAGACCGCGCGGGAACGCGATGGCCTTCGGGTCGCCCTCCTTCGCGAGCCGGTCGATCACGGGCCCGCCGGGGAAGCCCAGATTCAGCACCCGGGCGATCTTGTCGAACGCCTCGCCCGCCGCGTCGTCGATCGTCGCGCCCAGCGGGCGGACGTCGGCGGTGATGTCGGGGGCCAGGAGCAGGGACGAGTGGCCGCCGCTGACCAGCAGGGCCATCGTCGGCTCGGGCAGCGGCCCGTGCTCCAGCTGGTCGACGCAGATGTGCGAGGCGAGGTGGTTGACGCCGTAGAGCGGCTTGCCGAGGGCGTACGCGTACGCCTTGGCGGCCGAGACGCCGACGAGCAGGGCTCCGGCGAGCCCGGGTCCTGAGGTGACGGCGATGCCGTCGAGGTCGCGGGCGCTGACGCCCGCCTCCTTCAGGGCGCGCTCGATGGTGGGGACCATCGCCTCCAGGTGGGCGCGGGAGGCGATCTCCGGGACGACGCCGCCGAAGCGGGCGTGGGTGTCGACGCTGGAGGCGACGGCGTCGGCGAGCAGGGTCGTGCCGCGCACGATGCCGACGCCGGTCTCGTCGCAGGAGGTCTCGATGCCGAGTACGAGGGGTTCGTCGGCAGCCATCATTCAGTCCCGGTCTCTGGTGCGTTGTCCGTCGCGTGTTCGTGCAGGGTGAGGCGCATGACCAGGGCGTCGATGTTCCCCGGCTGGTAGTAGCCGCGCCGGAAGCCGATGGGCTCGAAGCCGAAGCGCTCGTACAGCTTCTGCGCGCGGGTGTTGTCGACCCGGACCTCCAGCAGCACGGTGGCGCATTCGAAGGCGGTCGCGGCCTTCAGCAGGTCGCTGAGGAGTTCGGAGCCGAGTCCGGTGCCCCAGGCCTCGCGGCTGACCGCGATGGTCTGGACGTCGGAGAGGTCGCCGAGGGCGGCGAGCCCCGCGTATCCGACGATACGCCCGGTGGCGGGCTCCTCGGCGACGACGTAGTGGCGGGTGGCGCCGGGGCCGCGGGCGTGGGCCAGCTCGGACCAGAACATGCCGGGCGACCAGGCGTCGTCCGGGAACAGCGCGTGTTCGAGCTCCAGCACCGGTTCGATGTCCCACCAGCGCATCTCGCGCAGGACGGCGGTGGCGGCGGCGCTCACTTGGGGGTGACCACCTTGTAGTTCTTCGGGACCTGGGCGTCGGGCCGGCGCAGATAGAGCGGCTGCGGCGCCGGCAGCTCCTGCCCGGCGGCGAGACGCTCGGCGGCGAGCGCGGCGAGCGCCCCGGCGGCCACGTGCTCGGGGCCGCGCCGGTCCGGGAAGGACTCCGGGTAGAGCACCGCGCCCGCGCCGACGACGGGGAGCCCCGCGACGGCTTCGGCGATGTCGGCGGGCCGGTCGACGGCGGGTTCGCCCGTACGGGTGCGGGCGTTCTCGTACCGCGCCCAGTACACCTCCTTGCGGCGGGCGTCCGTCGCCACGACGAAGGGGCCCTCCAGGCCGTCCTGCCCCGCGGCGTACGCGATCCCGTCCAGGGTGCACACACCGTGGACCGGTACGGAGAGGGCGGAGCCGAAGGTGGCGGCGGTGACAAGGCCGACGCGCAGACCGGTGTACGGGCCGGGGCCGACACCGACGACCACGCCCGTCACGGCGTCGAGCTTCGTCCCGGCCTCGGCGAGGACCCGGTCGACGGCGGGGAGCAACAGCTCCCCGTGCCTGCGGGCGTCGACCTGTCCGGAGGAGGCGATGACGGACGTGCCGTCGTGCAGGGCGACGGTGACGGCGGGGGTGGCGGTATCCATGGCGAGCAAGAGCACAGCAAATAGCCTACGGCTCCGCCGACGGCGTTACGGCGCCCGTACGGCGTCCCGGCCCGCACCCGTGCTGCTGCTACCGTCACCGGGTATCCGGGGGGTACGACGTAAACGCTTGTACGACATGCGGCAGACGGCCGCCGAAAGGGGAGTTCAGGTGGCAAGGAGCAGCTCGGGAATCGTGGCCGGGCTCACCGCCGCGGCGGTCGCCGGGGTCGCCTTCCTCGCTTACCAGGCCTCGGCGAACGCCCCCGGCTCGGTGGCCTCCTCCCCCGGTCCCAAGGCCTCCGCCACGGCCCCGGCCAAGCCCTCCGCCAAGCCGAAGCCGGCCGACCCGCTGGCGATCCCGGCGGCGTCCGGCACGGGTGAGCGCGTGGTGTACGCGCTGAAGGACCGCCGGGTGTGGCTGGTCAACGAGGACGGGAAGTCGATCCGGACCTTCACGGTCATGCCGAGCCCGATCAGCCCGCCGCCCGGGGTCCACAAGGTCACCTCGCGCTCCGGCACGGTCCAGGGCTCGGACGGCGTCCCGATCGAGCACGTGGTCCGCTTCGCGAACGTGGACGAGGTGGCGATCGGCTTCAGCGCCGCGCAGGACGGCTCGATGGCCAGCCCGGACCCGACGTCGAAGACCGGCGGCGTGCGGATGAAGCGCGCGGACGGCAACGCGGTGTGGACCTTCGCGACGGTCGGCGCGAAGGTCGTCGTCGTCCCGTAGCCGCCGGGCGCCCTCTAGGCCGCGTGGCGCCGGACGGCGTCCGTGTGGCCGCCGCCCCCGTCCCGGTCCGCCGCGCCGGAGGCTTCGCAGGCCTCCGGGGTGTCGCTCGGCGGGGTGGAGACCGCGGTGGCCGCGGCGCACGAGGCCAGCAGGTCTTTCATCGACAGGGCGGACGGAGTCGGTCGCGCTGCGCGCTCGGGCGTCGGCATGGATGCCTCCTGGGGGCTCCGGTGGAGGGCGCGGTTAGGTAAGCCTAACCACACCTCGTACCCATGTGACCATGACCACGGTCTCCCGCGCAACAATTTACCGACGCCCTGTCGGGAAGGCCACCCCCGGGCGTTACGCCAGCGCCTCCCGCAGCCCCGCCCAGCGCGCCCCGATGCCCACCAGGGTTACTTCGCGCCGCTCGTCGTCGGTGTCGCCGGTAGCGCGGTCGATGAGGACCCGCAGCCGGTCCTCCGAGAGCTCCTCGACCTTGCCGTCGCCCCACTCCACGACCACCACCGACTCGGGCAGCGACACGTCCAGGTCCAGGTCCTCCATCTCGTCGAGCCCGCCGCCCAGGCGGTACGCGTCGACGTGGACCAGGGCGGGGCCCTGGACCAGCGAGGGGTGGACGCGGGCGATGACGAAGGTGGGCGAGGTGACTGCGCCGCGCACGCCGAGGCCTTCACCGAGGCCCCGGGTCAGGGTGGTCTTCCCGGCGCCCAGCTCGCCCGTGAGCATCACGAGGTCGCCGGGGGCCAGCACCCGGGCGAGGCGGCGGCCCAGGTCCTGCATCTGTTCGGGGGAGGTGACGGTGAGCGTCACGGTGACGGCCTCGGGCACGGCCCCCACGGGGTCGGTATCGGCCGCCCCGGCGGGCTCGGGAACGGTCTCAGCGGCCGGGCTGTTGTGCGGTGCTTCCATGTCCGCCAACGTTAGCGGCCGGCACCGTGCCGCTGCGGACGAGCAGGTCGGCCAGCCGGTCCGTGACGGTCTCCGGGTGCTCCAGCATCACCAGGTGCCCGGCGTCCGGCACGATCACCAGCTCGGCGTCGGGCAGGACGTCCGCGATGGCCTCGCTGTGCGAGCTGGGCGTCACCAGGTCCTTGTCCCCGGCCAGGATCAGCACCGGCACGTCCCGGAACCCGGGCAGCGCGCCGCTCTTGTCGTGCTCGGTGAACGCCGGGTAGAACTCGGCGACCACATCGATCGGGGTGGCCTCGATCAGCCGTTCCGCGAACCGGGCGACCGCCGGGTCCACGTCCTTCGAGCCGAACGAATACCGCTTGATCAGCCCGGCGAAGAGGTCCGCGGTGGCCCGCCGCCCCTTCTCCACCAGCTCCGCCTGCGAGCCGAGCGCCTTCAGCACGCCCGGCAGCACCCGGCGCACCGCGTTCACGCCCGCCACCGGCAGCCCGAAGTTGACCTCGCCGAGCTTGCCGCTGGAGGTGCCGATCAGGGCGACGGCGGCGACCCGGTCCCGGATCAGCGCCGGGTACTGGTCGGCCAGCGCCATCATCGTCATGCCGCCCATGGAGTGCCCGGCCAGCACCACCGGGCCCTCGGGGGCTGCCGCGTCGATGACCGCCTTCAGATCGCGGCCGAGCTGGTCGATGCCGACCGGCACCCCGTCCGCCTGGGACCGCCCGCGCCCGGAGCGGCCGTGGCTGCGCTGGTCCCAGTAGACGGCGCGGACGAGGCCGCGCAGGGCGGCCCGCTGGAAGTGCCAGGAGTCCTGGCCGAGGCAGTAGCCGTGGCTGAAGACGACGGTGACCGGGGCGGGGGCCTTGCGCCCGAAGAGCCGGCGGCGGCGGGAGCCGGACGCGCCCTCGTCGGCGGTCGTCGGCGCCACCTCCACCTCGTCGATCTCGTAGTACAGCTCGGTCCCGTCGTCGGCGACGGCCCGGCCCGGGGTGCCGCGGAGCGAGCCGTAGGGCCCGGTCGCGTCCAGCGCGAGGCGGGCCTTCTTGCGCATGCCGCGCCCGACGGTGAGCCGCTCCACGGCGACCCCGGCCGCCGCACCGGCGGCGAGCACCCCTATCGCGGCGCCGGCGATCCCGGCCCGCCGCCAGTTCGCCGCACCGGCCGCTCCTGCCACGTTCGCGGTCGCGGCCACCACGGCCTCCGCGCTGCTCTCGCTCACCGCGGCACGCCTCCGGTCGCCTCGTCGGCCGTCTCGTTCACGTACACCCGGGGCACGCGCGCGCCGATGCGGGTGACGATCTCGTACGCGATGGTGCCGGCGGCCTCCGCCCAGTCCTGCGCGGTCGGCTCGCCCCGGTCGCCCGGCCCGAACAGCACCGCCTCCGCGCCCGCCTCGGGCCGGTCGCCTTCCAGGTCGACGACGAACTGGTCCATGGCGACGCGGCCCGCGACCGTGCGCACCTTCCCGCCGACCAGGACGGGCCCGCTGCCCGAGGCGTGGCGCGGGACGCCGTCCGCGTAGCCGACGGGGATCAGGCCGAGGGTCGTGTCGGCGGGAGTCGTGTAGTGGTGGCCGTAGCTGACGCCGTGTCCGGCCGGGGCGTCCTTGACCAGGGCGACGGCCGCGGCAAGCGTCATCACCGGGCGCAGCCCGAGCTCGGCGGACGTGCCCAGCTCGGGGGCGGGCGAGATGCCGTACATCGCGATGCCGGTCCGCACGAGGTCGAAGTGCGCCTCGGGGATCGTCAGCGTGGCCGGGGAGTTGGCCAGGTGCCGCACCTCGGGCTCCACGCCCTCCTTCTCGGCGTACGCCACCAGGTCGCGGTAGACGGCGAGCTGGGCGGCGATCGAGGGGTGGCCGGGCTCGTCGGCGCAGGCGAAGTGGGACCAGAGTCCGGTGATCCGGAGGTGTCCGGCCCGTTCGGCATCGCGGGCCGCGCCGACCAGTTCGGGCCAGTCGGCGGGCTGGCAGCCGCCCCGGCCGAGGCCGGTGTCGGCCTTGAGCTGGACGCGGGCCGGGCGGCCGGCGGCCTCGGCGGCGGCGATGATCTCGCGCAGCGCCCACAGGCCGCCGGCCGATACGTCGATGTCGGCCTCGATCGCCTCGCGCCAGGGCCCGCCGGGCGTCCACAGCCAGCACATGATCCGGCCGTCGAGTCCGGCCGCCCGCAGCGCGAGCGCCTCGTGCGGGGTGGCGGTGCCGAGCCAGGTCGCCCCGGCCGCCCGCGCGGCCCGCGCGCAGGGCACCGCGCCGTGCCCGTACCCGTCGGACTTCACGACGGCCATGAGCTGCGCACCGGCCGCCCGCTCGCGCAGGACGCGCACATTGGCGCGCAGCGCGGCGAGGTCGATCTCGGCACGGGCTCTCAGGGACGCTGTCTCGTTCATCGCGCCCAGTGTCTCAGAGGCGTCGGCCGCGTCCCCGGCAGCGCACGCCGGTATCCAGACTTATGTACGTTTCATCACATGCTTGAGGTGGTCGACCAGCACCGGGACATGGCTGTCGGCGACGTCCTTGGCGGCGGTGACCAGGGTGACGGGCCCGCCGTCCCGTACCAGCCCCACCAGCCGTTCGACCGCCTCCGTGTGCGCGGTGTCGTCCAGCTCGGCGCGGTAGCGCTCCACGAACTCCTCGTGCCGGCCGGTGCGGTCGTGGTGGTACCAGGAGCGCAGCTCGTTCGAGGGCGTGAGGTCCTTGAGCCATACGTCGACGGCGGCCCGCTCCTTGGAGACGCCCCGGGGCCAGAGCCGGTCGACCAGCACCCGGGTGCCGTCGCCGTCCTCGACCGGGTCGTAGGCCCTGCGCACGCGTACGGGTTCACTCACGCTCCCACCATCGCCCCGGCTCATTCCGCCCGCACGTCGCGCCAGGCCGCCGGGATGCCGTCGGCGACGTCCTGCGCGGAGACCGGTGCCCCGTCGGAGGCGTGCCGGGCGGCGAGCCCGTGCAGATAGGCGCCCACGGACGCGGCGTCACGCGGGGCGAGCCCGGCCGCGAGCAGGGCCCCGGTCAGGCCGGAGAGGACGTCGCCGCTGCCTGCCGTGGCGAGGTAGGCCGTGCCGGTCGGGTTGACCCGGACAGGGGTGTCGCGGGCCTCCGCGATCAGGGTGGTGGAGCCCTTGAGGAGCACGGTGGCGCGGTAGCGGGCGGCCAGTTCGCGCACGGCGGTGAGCCGCCCGGACTCGACCTCCTCGCGGGCCGTGCCGAGCAGCGCGGCGGCCTCCCCCGCGTGCGGGGTGAGGACGGTCGGGGCGGTCCTGGTCCGTACGGTCTCGGCGTCCAGCAGCCGCAGCCCGTCCGCGTCCACGAGCACGGGCACGTCGGCGGCGAGCACATCGGCGACGGCCGCCTCGGCCTGCCGCCCGTCCCCCAGCCCCGGCCCGACCACCCAGGCCTGCACCCGCCCGGCCTTCGACGGCGGCCCGGCGTGCACCAGCGCCTCGGGGAACCGGGCGATCACCGCGTCCGCGCCCGGTCCGACGTACCGCACGGCCCCGGCCCCGCCGCGCAGCGCGCCCGCGACGGCGAGGACGGCGGCGCCCGGGTAGCGCTCGGACCCGGCGACGACGCCGACGACGCCGCGCCGGTACTTGTCGCTCTCCGCGCCCGGCACCGGCAGCAGCGCGGCCACGTCCGCGTACTGGAGCGCCTCCAGGTCCGGCGGCTCGGGCAGTTCCGGGCCGAGCCCGATGTCCACCAGCCGCAGGGCGCCCGCGTGTTCGGCGGCCGGGTCGATCAGGAGGCCCGGCTTGTACGTCCCGAGGGTGACGGTGGCGTCCGCCCGGACGGCCTCGCCGTGCACCTCCCCGGTGTCGGCCTCCACGCCGCTCGGCAGGTCGACGGAGATCACCGGCGTACGGTCGCGGGTAACGGTGTGCACCAGCTCGGTGGCGTCCTCGCGCAGTCCGCCGCGCCCGCCGATCCCGGTGATGCCGTCCACGACGAGATCGAGCACGCCGAGCCCGTCCGGCCCGTCGACGACCTGTCCCCCGGCGGCGCGGAACGCGGCCAGCCCGCCGGGGTGGGCCCGGTCGGGGGCGAGCAGCAGGGCGCGAACGCCCGCGCCCCGGCGGGCGAGGCGGGCACCCGCGTACAGCGCGTCGCCGCCGTTGTCGCCGCTGCCGACGAGGAGCAGGACCCGGGACCCGTACACCCGCCCGTTGCGCCGCAGCAGATCGCCGCAGGCGGCGGCGAGCCCGGCGGCGGCGCGCTGCATCAGGGCGCCCTCGGGCAGGCGTTGCATGAGGGCGGCCTCGGCGGCCCGTACGGTCTCCACGCTGTAGGCACGTCGCATGGGTCCAACCCTCCGCGATCACGGGGCCGGACGCCAGCGCCGTGGGGCGTGGCGGGGTTCATCGGTGCGGGCGCTCACCCGTCGGCGAGGGCGACGGCCGTGGCGGCTCCACTCGGCGACGGCACCGAATCCGCGCCGCGCCGCACACCGTGGCGGGTTCGCCCGGGCGAACGCTCACCCCTCCGCGATGACCACCGCCGACGCCACCCCCGCGTCATGGCTGAGCGAGACGTGCCAGCCCCGTACGCCCAGTTCGGCGGCGCGGGCCGCCACCGTGCCGCTGACCCGCAGCCGGGGCTGCCCGCTCTCCTCGACCCAGACCTCCGCGTCGCTCCAGAGCAGCCCGCCCGGTGCGCCGAGCGCCTTGGCCAGGGCCTCCTTCGCGGCGAACCGGGCGGCGAGCGAGGCGATCCCGCGCCGCTCGCCGCTCGGCAGTGTCAGCTCGCTCTCGACGAAGAGCCGTTCGGCCAGCTGGGGCGTACGCTCCAGCGCCGCGCCGAAGCGCTCGATCTCGGCCACGTCGATGCCGACCCCAATGATCACGGCCCCCACCCTCGTTCGCTCACTTGGTCACTCGCTCACTCCACGGTCACGGACTTCGCCAGATTGCGCGGCTGGTCCACTTCGTTGCCGCGGGCCGTCGCGAGCTCGCAGGCGAAGACCTGGAGCGGCACGGTGGCGACCAGCGGCTGAAGCAGCGTAGGCGTTGCGGGGACGGTGATGAGGTGGTCGGCGTACGGGAGGACGGCGTCGTCGCCCTCCTCGGCGACGACGATCGTGAGCGCGCCCCGGGCCCGGATCTCCTGGATGTTGGAGACGATCTTGTCGTGGAGGACGGAACGCCCGCGCGGTGAGGGGACGATGACGACGACCGGGAGGCCCTCCTCGATGAGCGCGATGGGCCCGTGCTTGAGCTCGCCCGCCGCGAACCCCTCGGCGTGCATGTAGGCGAGTTCCTTGAGCTTGAGCGCGCCTTCGAGGGCGACCGGGTAGCCGACGTGCCGGCCGACGAAGAGGACGGTGTCGTGGTGGGCGAGGGAGCGGGCCAGCTCGCGGACGGGCTCCATGGTCGACAGGACGCTCTCGACCTCGGCGGAGATCGCGGAGAGCTGGCGCACCACCGTACGGATCTCGTCGCCCCATTTCGTGCCGCGCACCTGGCCCAGGTACAGGGCGACGAGGTAGCAGGCGACGAGCTGGGTGAGGAAGGCCTTGGTGGAGGCGACGGCGACCTCGGGTCCGGCGTGCGTGTAGAGCACGGCATCGGATTCGCGCGGGATCGTCGACCCATTCGTATTACAGATGGCGAGCACCTTCGCGCCCTGTTCACGGGCGTGCCGCAGGGCCATCAGGGTGTCCATGGTCTCGCCGGACTGGGAGATGGCGACGACGAGGGTGCGCTGGTCGAGGATCGGGTCCCGGTAGCGGAACTCGCTGGCCAGCTCGGTCTCGCAGGGCAGCCGGGTCCAGTGCTCGATGGCGTACTTGGCGATCATCCCGGCGTGGAACGCGGTCCCGCAGGCGACGATGACGACCTTGTCGACCTCGCGGAGTTCGGCGTCGGGGATGCGCACCTCGTCCAGGGTCAGCGATCCCTCGCCGTCGACCCGGCCGAGGAGGGTGTCGGCGACGGCCTGGGGCTGGTCGGCGATCTCCTTGAGCATGAAGGATGCGTAGCCGCCCTTCTCGGCGGCGGAGGCGTCCCAGTCGACGTGGTACTCCCGCACGTCCGCCGCCTCCCCGTCGAACCCGGTGACGGTGACGCCCTCGGGGCTCAGCTCGACGACCTGGTCCTGGCCCAGCTCGATCGCGGAGCGGGTGTGGGCGATGAAGGCGGCGACGTCGGAGGCGAGGAACCACTCGTCCTGGCCGACGCCCACGACGAGCGGCGAGTTGCGCCGCGCGCCGACGACGACGTCCGGCTGGTCCGCGTGGACGGCGACGAGGGTGAAGGCCCCCTCCAGCCGCCGGCACACCTCCCGCATGGCGTCCGCGAGGTCCCCGCCCGCCGAGAACGCCTCGGCCAGCAGATGCCCTACGACCTCGGTGTCCGTCTCCGACTCCAGGGCGTGCCCGCGCCCGGTCAGCTCCCGTCGCAGGGCCGCGAAGTTCTCGATGATCCCGTTGTGCACGACGGCGACCCGGCCCGCGTTGTCCAGATGCGGATGGGCGTTGACGTCGGTCGGCGCCCCGTGCGTCGCCCACCGGGTGTGCCCGATCCCGGTCCGCCCGGCCGGCAGCGGCCGCTGCCCCAGCTCCTTCTCCAGATTGACGAGCTTGCCCGCCTTCTTCGCGGCGGCGAGCCCGCCGTCCGCGAGAACGGCGACGCCCGCCGAGTCGTAGCCCCGGTATTCGAGGCGCTTGAGTCCCGCGACGACGACGTCCTGCGCCGACTGCATACCGACATAACCCACGATTCCGCACATAGCGGCACCATAAGGCCGGAGGCGGCTCGCGGGAGGAATGTTGGTCACATACAATTCTTTGTACATGCTCCACATGGCGGCGCAGGACGCGCGACGGGAGGACCGGACATGTCAGTGACCCAGATCGACATAGACGATGAAGCTCTGGAGCGGGCGATGGCCCTGTCCAAGGCCCGCACGAAGAAGGAGACCGTCAACATCGCCCTGCGTTTCTACGCCGAGCAGCAGGAGCGGGCGGCGCGCATCAGCCGACACTTCGATCGCGCGCGGACGTGGGGTGCGGTGGAGGACGCCGAGCGGCGGCACCGGGCGGAGAAGGACGGGCAGTGATCTACCTGCTCGACACGTCGGGCCTCGTACGACTGCTCTCCGACGCCGCCCTCCAAGCGGCGTGGTCGGATGCGATCGAGGCCGGAACGGTCGCTTCCTGCTATCCGCAGCGGGTGGAGTTCCTGTACGGCGCGCGGAACGCGCGCGAGTACGACGAGATCGTGGAGATGTTCACCGACCTCTACCCGGACGTTTCCGTGCCGAAGAGCGCGGGACGCTGGATCACCTCGGTCCAGCACCGCATGGCACGCGCCGGACAGCACCGCAGCGCCTCCGCTGTGGACCTGATCATCGCCGCCACAGCGGCCCACCACGGGCTGACGGTCCTTCACGACGACCTTGACTACCGCACGGTCGCCCGGCACGCCCCGGATCTGGGCGAACACAGCGTCCACGACGTGGCCTGAGGCTCCGGTGCGGGACCGCAGGGGATCCCGCACCGGAGTGGATCCGTTCTCACCCCGTCAGGAGCAGTACTGCGCCTCCTTGCCGATCGACCGGTACATGCAGTCCGCGTTCTCGATCAGCTGCAGCACCGCGTCCCGGTTGCGGGAGGTCTCGCGCTCGATGACCTCGTCGGGCGGGTAGAAGCCGCCGCCGGAGGCCGAGCGCGGGTACATCTCGAAGGTGTAGCCGAAGATCTTCTGCGAGCCCCACAGCCAGTCGTCGATCGATCCGTCGGTGATGTACAGGTCGCTGGACTGCTCGGCGGTGTAGCCGTTGCTCGCCGCCATCTTCTGGCCGACGGCCGCGAACGCGTTTCGGTCGTCTGCGGTCATGCCGGGGGCGGTGTCGTTGTACGTGTAGCCGAAGGGCCACAGCACCAGTTCGCTGTACGTGTGGAAGTCGATGGCCGCCGTGATCTGCTGCTTCCCGCCGACCACCCTGCTGCGCACGAAGTCCGCCACGACCTTCGTCTCGGGCGCGGACTCGGCGGCCCGGCCGCGGTAGGTGTCCGACGACGGGCTGGAGGAGGAGCCGCCGCAGCAGCCCCACTTGTAGGCCCAGTTGCGGTTGAGGTCGGTGCCGATCGCGCTGGAGCCGGAGTTGGGCTGCCGGTTCTTGCGCCAGCTGCGGTACGAGCCGGAGGCGATGTCGTACTCGCCGCCGTCCGGGTTCATGTCCGGCACGATCCACAGCTCACGGCCGTTGACCGCCTGCGTGATCCGGGAGTCGGAGCCGTAACCGGCGGTCAACTCGCGGAGCAGGTAGAGCGACATCTCGACGGTGAGGTGCTCACGGGCGTGCTGGTGGGCGGTGAACAGGACCTCGGGTTCGGCCTCGTCGGTGCCCACGTTGTCGCTGACCTTGACCGCGATGATGTCCCGGCCCTGATACGTCTTGCCGATGACCCGCTTGCTCATGATCGAGGGGTTCGCGGCGATGCGGGCGTCGATCGCCGCCGTCATCTCGGCGTAGTTGTGGTAGCGGGAGTCGGCGGGCGGGAAGTCCTGCACGCCGACCCCGTCCGCCGCATGGTCATGCGCGTGGGCGTCGGGCGCGGGCAGGGCCTCCAGGGTGTGGCCACGCGCCCGGAGCTTCTTGGCCTGGGCGGCGTCCGCTGTGATCACGATGCCGTGGTCGTGCACCTCGTCGATCGAGACGCCCGCGCGGGCGATGTCCGTGCGGGCGGCGGGGGTGGTGCGCCCGGTGATCTCGTACTGGAGCACCCGCTCATCGGCGGCGAGGGCCGCGTTCGGGGCGGAGGGCTCGGCCGTGGCGACGGCGGTCGCGGGGGCCGCGAGGCCGAGGGCGAGCAGAACGGCTAGGGCGGCGTTGCGGCGGTTCCTCGCCGGCCGGGTTCTCGGCCGGGAGGTCCGTGGGGTGACAAGTCGCATGCTGGCGTCTCCTGGGTCCGTCGGGGTGGGGGGTGGAGCTGTGCGACGGGCACAGGATGGATCCATGTCATGAGCCGGTCAAGAATAGGGTTCCAGCCATCGCGCCCCTTTTGGCCGAAGGGGAAATGACAGGAAAATGGCGCGGGGAGACCGGGAGGCGGGGATTCCGTGCCCGCCCCGCCTACTCCCCCAGCTTCCGCCGCAGCGCCGCCCGCTCCGGCTCGGTGCCCGCCGCCTCCAGCGCCTCCCGGTACGCCACCGCCGCCTCCCCCTCCCGCCCCAGCCGGGTCAGCAGATCGCCCCGGGCGACCGCGTACGGCGGGTACGCGCGCAGCCTCGGCTCCCCCGCCAGCGCGTCCAGCAGCGCGAGCCCGGCCCCCGGCCCGTCCCGCATCGCCACCGCCACGGCGCGGTTCACCGCCACCACGGGGGACGGCGTGAGGGCGAGCAGCACGTCGTACAGGGCCACGATCTGCGCCCAGTCCGTGGACTCCACGCCCGCCGCCTCGTCGTGCAGGGCGGCGATGGCCGCCTGCACCCCGTAGGGCCCGGCCGGTCCGCCGGTCAGCGCCCGGACCACCAGATCACGGCCCTCCTCGATCATCGCCCGGTCCCAGCGCCCCCGGTCCTGCTCCTCCAGGAGCACCGGCTCGCCCTCCGGGCCCGTCCGCGCGTCGCGCCGGGCGTGGACGAGGAGCAGCAGCGCGAGGAGCCCGGCGGTCTCCCGTTCGGCGGGCAGCAGGCGGTGCAGTATCCGGGCGAGGCGGACCGCCTCCTCCGCCAGGTCGAGCCGCTGGAGACGGGGGCCGGAGCTGGCCGCGTACCCCTCCGTGAACACCGAGTACACGACCTGGAGCACCCCTGGCAGCCGCTCCGGCAGTTCGTCGGGTCCGGGCACCCGGAACGGGATCCGGGCCTCGCGGATCTTCTTCTTAGCCCGCACGATGCGCTGGGCCATGGTCGCCGTCGGTACGAGGAAGGCTCGGGCCACCTCCGGTGTGGTGAGGCCGGCGAGGCAGCGCAGGGTGAGGGCGGTACGGTCCTCGGCAGCGAGGGCCGGGTGGGTGCAGGTGAAGAACAACTGGAGCCGTTCGTCCGGCAGTTCACCGACCCCGGCGACGTCGGCAGCGGGCGCGACGGCGTCGTCCCGTTCCGCGTCGGCCTGGAGGACGGCGAGCCGGGCCGCGTACGCCCGGTCGCGCCGCAGCCGGTCCACGGCCTTGCGCCGCGCGGTCGTCAGCAGCCAGGCCCCCGGGCGGGCGGGGACACCCTCGGCGGGCCAGTGCCGCAGGGCCGCCTCGATCGCCTCGGACGTCACCTCCTCGGCCAGGTCGAGGTCCCCGAACCGGCGGGTGAGGGAGGCCAGCAGCAGCCCGCGCTCCTCCCGGAACACCGCCTCGACGGCTTCGGCGGCCCCGCACCCCTCCCCGGGCGGCCCCGCCCCGAAGGCTCCGGCGGCCCGGGCGTCCTCCGCCGAGGCGCCCCCGCCGGCCGCCGGAAGGTCCTCCTCCGCCGAGGCGTCCTCGCCCGCCACCGCTCTCAGGCCCCGAAGTCCGCGACCGGCCGGACGACGACCGCACCGCCGTCGCGCGAGCCGGGACAGCGCGCGGCCCAGTCGAGGGCGGCGTCGAGGTCGGGCACGTCGATCACGAGGAACCCGCCCAGCAGCTCCCGCGTCTCGGCGAACGGCCCGTCCGTCACGGTCCGCTCCCCCGTGGGCGAGACCCGCACGGTGGTCGCGGTCACCAGGTCGGCCAGCGACTCCCCGGAGACGTGGATTCCGGCGTCGCGTACGGCCTTGTCGTAGGCCATCCAGTCCTCGACGGTGCATTCGGGCGCGCCGCCCCGCTCGTCGACGGCCCCGCTGTGGATCAGCAGCATGTACTTCATGATCGGCTCCTGTCGCCTGTCGGGACTCTGGTCCGGTCCCGTGGTCCCAGCCCTCGGGGCTGGCTTACACCATGACGACGAACGGGACCGGGCCCCATCGACACACCGCCCGCATCTTTTTTACGACGCCCCTTCCGCTGACGACGCCCCATCCGGCCGCGCCCGCCCCCAGGGCCCCCTAGGCAACAGCGCCGGGAAGCTTGAGGAAGAAGTCCCGGACGTCCTCGGCGAGCAGCTCCGGCACCTCCATCGCGGCGAAGTGACCGCCCCGGTCGAACTCCGACCAGTGCCTGATGTCGTACAGCCGCTCGGCCAGCGGCCGCACCGACCGCGTGATGTCGTGGGCGAACACCGCCACGCCGAGCGGCACGGGACACGGCTCGCTCCGCCGCGTCGACTCCCGGTGCAGCCGCGCCGAGGAGGCCGCGGTGGCGGTCAGCCAGTACAGCGATACGTCGGTGAGCAGGCGTTCGTCGCCGACCGGCGTACGCGGATCCGTCCACTGGGCGAAACGCTCGGCGATCCAGGCCAGTTGGCCGACGGGCGAGTCCGTCAGCGCGTAGCCGAGGGTCTGCGGGGTGGTGGCCTGCAGGGCCTGGTACGGCGGCCGGTTCGCCATCAGCCGCCTGACCGTGTCCAGCCGGGCCCGGTCCTCCTCGGACAGGTCGACCCCGGCGTCCGGGTCAGGCCGGGTCGGCAGGTAGTTGACGTGCACCCCGACCACCCGTTCCGGGGCCACCGCGCCGAGCGCCGTCGAGATGCCCGAGCCGAAGTCGCCGCCCTGCGCGCCGTACCGCTCGTACCCGAGACGGCGCATCAGCTCGGCCCAGGCCCGCGCGACCCGGCCGACGTCCCAGCCGCGCTCGTGGGTCGGCCCGGAGAAGCCGTAGCCCGGGATGGACGGGATCACCAGGTGGAAGTCGCGGGCCAGCGGCTCGATCACGTCGAGGAACTCCAGGAAGGACCCGGGCCAGCCGTGGGTGAGGATCAGCGCGAGCGCGTCCGGCTTCGGCGAGCGGACATGGACGAAGTGCACGTTCTGGCCGTCGATCTCGGTGGTGAAGTGGGCCAGTTCGTTGAGCTCGGCCTCGTGCCTCCGCCAGTCGTATCCGGTGCGCCAGCGGTCGGCCAGCTCCTTCAGCCGGGCGAGCGGGAAGCCGTAGTCCCACCCGGCGCCGGCGATCTCGTCGGGCCAGCGGGTGCGGGAGAGCCGGTCGTTCAGGTCGTCGAGGTCGGCCTGGGGGATGTCGATGCGGAACGGCTTGATCATGGTGGCGGCCTTCCCTGTCGTTGGTGACGCCAACGTTGGCCCGGCCCACCATACTCCTGATCGTGGGTGCGGCCAACGACTTGCTAGATTGCGTTCCGTGGACATCGAAGAGGGGACGCCGCCGCAGCGGCTGCGCGCACTGCCGAGCAGGCTGACCAACCAGGCGGCCCTGGCCGCCAACCGGATCGTGGACCGGGCGCTCGCCGAGGCCGGCGTCCGGCGCTACCACTACGCGCTGCTCGCCGCGTCGGAGGAGTACGGCCCGTCCAGTCAGGCCGCGCTGGGCCGCCGTACCGGCATCGACCGCAGCGACATGGTGGCGACCGTCAACGACCTGGCCGAGCGGCGGCTTCTCGACCGGGCCCCCGACCCGGAGGACCGCCGCCGCAACATCATCAGCATCACCGCGGCGGGCCGCCGGGAGCTCACCCACCTCGACGGGCTGCTCGCCGTCGCGCAGGAGGACTTCCTCGCCCCGCTGGGCGCGGCCGACCGTCGGACCCTGGCGGACCTGCTGACCCGCCTCGTGGACCACCACCGCGCCGAGCAGGGCTGACCGGCGCCGGGGCCGGTGTCCCGGACCCAGTGAGCCCGAGGTCACGCAGGAGCGGAGTCGCGCAGCAGCGTGAACCAGAAGGTGGGGACCGGATTCGTCCCCGGTGTCACGTCGGCCAGTTCCCACCCGGTGAACCTGGCACGGAGTTCGTCCGCCGTCACGCCGGACCACGAGTCGTCGAACGCCCCGGGCCCGTACCCGAACATCAGCAAGCGCGCACCGGGCGCGGCACGCCGGGTGAGGCCGGCCGCGTAGGCGTCACGGCGGTGCGGCGGGATCCCGCAGTAGCAGCTCAGGTCGAAGAACAGGTCGTACGGGCCGGGCACGCCCACCTCGTCGAGGCGGGTGGCGTCCCCGCACAGCACCGTGACGTCCGCTCCGGCCGCGTCGGCCTTCTCCCGGGCCTGCCGGACCGCGAGCTCGACCAGGTCGACGGCCGCCACCCGCCAGCCGTGCCGGGCCAGGTACACCGCGTTGGTCCCGGTGCCGCAGCCGAGTTCGAAGGCCCGCCCCGGCGTCAGCGAGCCGGGCCCCTCCACCAGGGCCACCAGCTCGGGCGGCGTGACGCCGCTGTCCCACGGCGGCTCGCCGTCCCGGTAGAAGCCCTCCAACACGCCTCGGACGAAAGCCTCTTGCTCGATCTCGGCAGCAGTCCCGTGCTCACTCATCGCGACCCTCCAGAAGATTAGAGTTCAACTCTAGTGTTTGACTCTAGAGATAAGCTCCTGCAATGGACGCGGTCAAGGGTTCCGACGGACAGCACGCCAAACGCCCCGGCAAGAGGGACGAGCGCTCGCGGCGTACCCGCGAGAAGATCGTCGCGGCGGCGCTGGAACTGTTCGTCGCGCAGGGGTACGGGGCGACGAGCCTTCAGGAGGTCGCGGATCGCGCGGGCGTGGCCGTCCAGACCGTGTACTTCGTGTTCCGGAACAAGCGCACGCTGTTCAAGGACGTCGTCGACACGGCCATCGCGGGCGACGTCGAACCGGTCGCCACGATGGACCGCGAGTGGTTCCGCGCGGCGTGCGCGGAGCCGACCGCGGCCGGACAACTGCGCGCCCACGTCCGGGGCGTGCGCGACATCCTCGGCCGGGTCGCCCCGGTCATCCCGCTGATCGCGGCCGCGGCCGCCACGGACCCGGAGATCGCCGCCCAGTGGCCCGCCGGCCCCGACCCGCGCTACACCGTTCAGCACGCCGCGGCGGAGGTACTGACCTCCAAGCCCGACGCCCGCCCCGACGTCGACACCGCCCGCGCCGCCGACCTGCTGTACGGGCTGCTCAGCCCCGAGCTGTACCTGACCTTCACCCGCGACCGGGGCTGGTCCCCGGACGCCTGGGAGGCATGGGCCTGCACGTCCTTGACGGCGCAGCTCTGCGAGGGCCAGGAGCACTGACCGGCCGCCTCACGCGCCGATCAGGCAGGGCTCGTCGGCGTACGCCCGGGCACGGGCTCGACCGGTACGGGGGTGGGCGCGGGCACCGGCTCCGGCACGGGGACGCGTACGGACTCAGGTTCCAGCACGAGGGCGCGTACGGGCTCAGGCTCCGGCGCAGGTACGCGAACAGGCTCAGCGGCAGCAGCCGCAACCACCGGGGCACCCACATGAGCAGTCGCAGGCAGAGGCGCAGCCGCAGCCACCCGCGCCCGCCTCCGGGCCGCCGCCTCCGGGTGGTTGCACGACTCCGTACGCGTGGCCAGCTTCCCGCCCCCGACCCGCTCCCGGGTGCGGCGCAGGAATCCGTGCTGCTCCAACTCCCGCAGCGCGGTGGCGATACGGGCCTCACTCTCCGGGAAGATCGCGGCGAGCGCCGTGATGCCGACGCGCCACCCGTCGGGCAACGACTGGATGTGGGTGCCGAGGCCGATCGCCAACAGGGACAGACCTCGGTGCTGGGAGAGCCGGTTGGAGATGATCGTGTAGCCGTCCGTGAGCCGTACGTTGATGTGTACGACACCGGCGGACGGGGCGCGGGGGCGCGCTAACCTGCTGGGTATCCATCGGGAAGCTCCTACTTCCTCGGTGGTCAGGCCTTCGGTCGGGATGCCAGTCCCGGCCGGGGGCCGTCTCATGTCTGGTGTGGTGGTCAGCGTGAGCATATGCCCGCCAACAGGTCATAAATCCAGCCCGGTTGGCACACTTCACCCATGCGAGTGATCGCGCCTCCCCCGAGCTGACCGGGACCCGCAGAGGTCCACTCGGGGGGTTGGGTTGGGTCATTTCTCCCGTGATCAAAGACAGGTACTTAAAAGCTTTTGCGTCGTGGGTCACCACGTCGCGGTGGACCGCGACCCGGTGACCCACGCTCCCGGTGACCTCTCCCGCCCCACCGGATCGCGGCTGTCACGACCCGGTGAGCGCGACCTCGGCCCGGACCGTCTTGCGCGCGAACGGACCGTGCTCCGTACCCCACCGCACCGACAGCGCCTCGACGAGCAGCACCCCGCGCCCGCCCTCGGCCGTGGGAGACGGCTGCCCCACGACCGGCAGCCGCTCGCCCCGTGCATCGGAGACCTCGATGCGGAGCAACGACAGCTCGAACATCTGCTTGAGCTGAGCCAGTTGCGGCATGTCGAGATCCAGGTCATGCCGACGGAGGCGGAGGAGCACGCGGGGCTGGGCGGCTCGCACCGCATCCTTAAGCTCAAGGACGGAAAGACCGCCGGGCACAACGAGGTTCAGCTCATCAGCGGGCTGATCACCGATCCGAGGCAGGTGCAGATCCTGGACATGCGCTACAACCTGCTCCGGTCACAGGCCCTCACGCCCCGGCTGTCGCGGGAATTCATCGAGAAACTGCTGGGAGAGACATGAGCACCCCCGAGCTGACGTGGTTCAAGAGCAGCTACAGCACCAACGACGGTCCGGACTGCGTCGAGGTCGCCACCGCCCCCGCCACCGTCCACGTACGCGACTCGAAGCAACTCCCCACCGGCGGCCCCCACCTCGGCTTCACCTCGGCCGCCTGGGCGGACTTCGTCACGTACGCGTCGGAGGCCTGAGCCATGTCCGTACCGCCGGTCGTCCGCATCAAGGACTTCGACCACCTCGTCCTCAACGTCGGAGACGTCGAAAAGGCCCTCGCGTTCTACTGCGGGCCACTCGGCCTGGAGCCGGTCCGCGTCGAGGAGTGGCGGGCGGGCAAGGTCCCGTTCCCCTCGGTCCGGGTCAGCCCGACGACGATCATCGACCTGCTGGACCGTCCGCGCGGCGAGTCGAACGTGGACCACATCTGCCTCGTCGTCGACCCGCTCGACTGGCAGCAGGTCATCGACTCCGGGGTGTTCACGGTGAAGGAGGGGCCGGTACCCCGCTTCGGGGCCCGGGGATCGGCCACCTCCGTCTACGTACTCGACCCGGACGGCAACACGGTCGAGCTGCGCTGGTATCCCCAGGACGCGTGAGGCGGGGAGGAGCCGGGCCCGCAGCCCGCTGCGGGCCCGGCCCTCTCGCTCCACGGGCAACCCGTGAACCTTTCCGGCCGCCGCGGACAACAGGGGGTGACCGACACACCGACCGACGCACCCTGGAGGCGCAGTGACCGGACCACCTCCGGCCCGCCCCGGCATCGCGGGCGACGGCAGACACGACGACGGCAGGGACGACGCCGACGTCATCGCCCAGTCGCTCGACGAGCCCGAACTGTTCGCCGGGCTCTACGACCGGCACGCCCCGGACATCCACCGCTACGTCGCCCGCCGCCTCGGGGAGGGCGCGGCGGACGACATCACGGCGGAGACGTTCCTCATCGCGTTCCGCACCCGGGCCCGCTACGACACGGCCCACCGGCTGGCCCGGCCCTGGCTGTACGGCATCGCGGCCAACCTGATCGGCAAGCACCGCCGTACCGAGGTCCGCGCGCTGAAGGCGCTGGCCCGGACCGGGCACGACCCGGTCGCCGCGTCGTGGAGCGACCGCTCCGACGACCGGATCGCCGTCCAGGCACCCCTGGCGGGGGCGCTGGCCACGCTGTCGCCCGGTGACCGGCACGTCCTGCTGCTGGTCGCCTGGGCGGACCTCGGCTACCAGGAGGTGGCCGAGGCGCTGCGGATCCCGCTGGGCACGGTGAGGTCCCGGCTGAACCGGGCCCGCCGCAAGGTCCGCGAGGCGCTGAGCACCGACCCCGCGTTCGCCTCCGCGCTCGACGCATCGCCCGCCACGGCCGGACAGGAGCTGAGCCCGTCATGGACGAAATGACCCGGCTACGGGAGCTGCGCGCCGACGCCCCCGTGCCCGACCGCGCCGACCTGGCCCCCGGCCGCCGGCGGCTGACCGACGCCATCGAGGGCAGGAGCCGCCGCACGTTCCGGCTGCGGGCCGACTGGCGGATCGCCTCGCTCGGCGCGGTGGTGGCGATCACCGCGGCCGCGCTCTTCGTCACCCAGATCGTCGACACCTCGGACCCCCGGCAGTCGGGTCCGGCGACGGTGGCGGGCGACCTCGACCTGTCCGGCCCGGCCGCCGCCCTGGGGCAGGCCGCCGACTTCCTGGAGCGGCAGGAGGTCCCTCCGGAGCCGCGGGCGGACCAGTGGATCTACCTCCGGCAAGGGAGCCCCGAGCAGGAGAGGTACTGGAAGGAACTCCCCGCCGAGATCCGGGATCGGACGCGGTGGTCCTACAGCCCCGCCTCCTGGGTCCCGTACGACGACAAGGCCGCGGAGAACGACACCTCCGACACCGACTACCGGACCGCCCGCGAGTCCTACCGGATCGCCGCCGGACTACCGGAGGACCCGGAGGCGCTCCTCGCGGAACTGCGGAAGGTCTTTCCCTCCGGTACCGGCCCCGAAAGTGTCCCGGAGACCAAGGACGCCCACAGCTTCCGCGCCCTGACCACCCTGCTGGAGTCCTACCCGCTGCCGCCGGACGCCCTGGCCCGGATGTACCGGGCGATGGCCACGATCAAGGGCATCGGCGTGACGGACCACCTGGTCCGGGACGCGTTCGGCCGCCAGGTCATGGCCGTCACGCGTGCGCATGACCAGAACACCCAGCGTGAGATCCTCCTGGACCCCGTCGACTACAGCTACGCGGGCCGGCGGGAGGTCGTCATCAGGACCCACGTCGTCTACGGCCCCGACGACAGTGACGGCCCCGACCGGACGGTGCTCAAGCCCGGCGACATCCTGAGCGATATCGCGAGGACCAGGGCGGCCGTGGTCGACGCCAAGGGCCAGAAGCCCTGACCGTACGGCTCGCGCAGAGCTCGGGCGTGGGCGCGGTCTCCGCCACAGGGGAGCGGACACCGGGCCCACGCCCGTTCCGGCCATCAGCGGCCGCCGGGCGACCCCGCCACCCACGTGACCGACCCCACCCCCCACTCCGTTAAAACTCCCGCAACAATGAAGGGTGATCACTTCGCCCGCACGGAGCCCCCAGCGCCGCACCGAGCATGCGCCGACCCCGTACGTCGACCTCTCGCGCGACGAGTGGAGCGCTCTGCGGGACAAGACGCCGCTGCCGCTGACCGCCGACGAGGTGGAGCGGCTGCGGGGGCTCGGGGACGTCATCGACCTGGACGAGGTGCGGGACGTCTATCTGCCGCTCTCCCGGCTGCTCAACCTGTACGTCCAGGCCACCTCCGGGCTGCGGGGCGCGCTGAACACCTTCCTCGGGGACGCCGGGAACGGGCACGGGGCGCAGCGCGGGACCCCGTTCGTCATAGGGGTCGCGGGCAGTGTCGCCGTCGGCAAGTCCACCAGCGCCCGTATCCTCCAGGCGCTCCTGGCCCGCTGGCCCGAGCACCCGAGGGTCGAGCTGGTGACCACGGACGGGTTCCTGCTGCCGATGAAGGAGCTGCGGGCGCGCGGGCTGACCTCGCGCAAAGGGTTCCCGGAGTCGTACGACCGGCGGGCGCTGACCCGGTTCGTCGCGGACATCAAGGCGGGCAAGGACGAGGTGACCGCACCCGTCTACTCGCACCTGATCTACGACATCGTCCCCGGCGAACGGCTCACCGTGCGCCGCCCCGACATCCTCATCGTCGAGGGCCTCAACGTCCTCCAGCCCGCCCTGCCCGGCAGCGACGGCCGGACGAGGGTCGGGCTCGCCGACTACTTCGACTTCAGCGTGTACGTCGACGCGCGCGCCGAGGACATCGAGACCTGGTACCTGAACCGTTTCCGCAAGCTGCGCGCCACGGCGTTCCAGGACCCGTCCTCGTACTTCCGCAAGTACACCCAGGTCTCCGAGGAGGAGGCGCTGGACTACGCGCGCACCATGTGGCGGACCATCAACAAACCGAATCTGCTGGAGAACGTGGCCCCGACGCGCGGCCGTGCCACCCTGGTGCTCCGCAAGGGCCCGGACCACAAGGTCCAGAAGCTGTCCCTGCGCAAGCTCTGACCCCTCAGCCCGGGAGGGCCCGCCGCGTGCTGCACCTGCGACTGATCGTGCCCACCGACACCACCGACGAGGTGGTCGCACTGCTGGAGACCACCGTCGGCACCGCCCACCTCGTGGTCCTGCCGGGCGCCGCCCGCTCCCCCGCGGGCGACGTGGTGATGTGCGACGTGGCGCGCGAGGCCGGCGACGAACTGATCCGGGATCTGCGGGGCCTCGGTCTGGAGAAGTCCGGGTCGATCACCATGGAGAACATGGAGCTGACCCTGTCCGACCATGCGGACCGGGCGGAGGACGAAGCCCCGGGCGACGGCGCCGACGCGGTGCTGTGGGAGGAGCTGACGGAGGCGACGCACGAGGAGTCGACCTTCTCCGTCACCTACGTCTCCTTCCTCGCCCTCGCCACGATGCTCGCCGCCTGCGGCGTGATGCTCGACAACGCGGTGCTGATCGTGGGCGCGATGGCCGTCGGGCCGGAGTTCGGCCCGCTGGCCGGGATCTCCACGGCCATCGTGCAGCGCGCCCCGCGCCTGGTGGTCCGCTCGCTGTGGGCGCTGATCGGCGGCTTCGCGCTCGCGATGATCATCACGGCCGGGTTCGCCTGGCTGATGGACGCGTTCGGCCTGTTCACCCACGACATGATCGACAAGCCCCGGCCGAACACCGGCTTCATCTGGCACCCGGACTGGATGTCGTTCGTCGTGGCGTTCCTGGCCGGCATCGCCGGGACGCTCTCCCTCACCTCGGCGAAGTCCGGAGCCCTGATCGGCGTGGCGATCTCCGTGACGACGGTCCCGGCCGCCGCCAACGCGGCCGTCGCGTTCAGCTACTCCGACTACCAGCAGACGATCGGCTCGGGCCAGCAGCTCCTCGCCAACCTCGGCGGGATCGTCCTGGCGGGCACGCTGACGCTGCTGCTCCAGAAGGGCCTGTGGAAGATCCGGCGTACGCAGAAGCCCCCGGCGAGCACGCCGGGGGCTTCGGTGGGGGCGTGACGGACCGGGCGCCTCGGTGACGGCCATGGCATCGGGCGGCGCCGGGCAGCCGGTGCGAAGCGGGTGCGGGCGGTGTAGAGAGGAGACATGCCGCAGCGCCCCGAAGGACCCGGCCCTCGGCGGGGGCTGATCGCCATCCCGATCCTGTGGATCGTCGCGGTGACCGTGGTCGACGTGCTCGCGCCGCCGGACATCCACCTCGGTCCGCTGCTCGTCGCGGCCCCGGCGATCACGCCGTCGTTCGGCGGACCGAGGACCGTGGGCGTGGTGGCCGCACTGGCGGTGGCCGCGCAGACCCTCATCGGAGTCATCCGCGACCCCGATGACCTGCTCTCGGCCAACCACGAGGCGCAGATCATCGCCCTGCTGCTGGTCGGCGTGAGTCTGGTGGTCTTCTGCGTGGTGCGGGAGCGCCGCGCGAAGGAGCTGTCGCAGGTCCGCCATGTGTCCGAAGCCGCCCAGCGCGTGGTCCTGCCCCCGCTGCCCGGGAGGCTCGGGCCCCTGCGGGCCTCCGCTCGCTACCTCGCCGCGGAGGCCGAGGCCCGGATCGGCGGGGACCTGTACGCGGCGGCACGCACCGCCTCCGGCACCCGGCTGATCGTCGGCGACGTCCGGGGCAAGGGGCTGACCGCGGTCAACGACGCCGCCCTGCTGCTCGGAGCCTTTCGTGTCGCCGCCCACCGCGAGGCGGGCCTGGGCGAACTGGTCGCCTACCTCGACCGCAGCGTGTGCTGGGACCTGATGGAACCGGGCGAGACGAGCCGCCTCGGAGAAACGTTCATCACGGCCACCATCATGGACATCCCCGACCAGAACGGCCCGGTCCGGATGATCTCCTGCGGACACCCGCCGCCCGTCGTCCTGCGCGACGGCCGCCCGACGACGATGCACGTCGGGCACCCGGCGCCTCCGCTGGGCCTGGGCGACCTGGCACACCCCCGCTACGAGGTCGACAGCTTCCCGTTCGAACCGGGGGACCTTCTGCTGCTGTACACGGACGGGGTCACCGAGGCGCGTGACGCCACCGGCGCCTTCTACCCGCTCACCGATCGCGTCACGGGATGGAGCGAGCGCGATCCCGACGCCTTCCTCCAGCGCCTCCGGAGCGACCTGCTGCACTACGTCGGCGGACGGCTGAACGACGACGCCGCCATGGTCGCCGTGGAACGTCCCGCCCTGCCGCGAGCGTGAGCCAACGGCTCTGCCCCGGGGCCGTGCCCGCCGTACGCGCACGGCTGCTCAAGCCGGTACGCATACGGCTCGGGGCCGGGGCTTCACCCCAGCGCGGACTTCACCACATCGGCCAGCCGGCCCGCGACGGCGCGCGCCTGCTCGATGTCGGCGGCCTCGACCATGACCCGCACCAGCGGCT
Organism: Streptomyces rubiginosohelvolus; assembly: GCF_014649875.1. Classification (GTDB taxonomy): domain Bacteria; phylum Actinomycetota; class Actinomycetes; order Streptomycetales; family Streptomycetaceae; genus Streptomyces; species Streptomyces rubiginosohelvolus. The sequence goes on from NZ_BMTW01000001.1 coordinate 433,260, forward strand.
CCGTACCCGACTGGCGCAGCAGCACGCGTCCGCTCTCGCCGAGCTCGGCCTCCGCCTCGACGACCGCGGCGGCCAGCTCGGCCGAGGTGTTCACCCGGGTCTTGTCGACGTCGGGGACGTTGACGAGGACCTGGGGCAGGCGCTGCATGACCCCGGCCAGCTCGGTGAGGCTCCGGCCGGTGGCGGCGACGCGGGCCGCCAGCATCAGGCCGGTCAGCGTGCCGTCGCCGGTCGTGGCGTGGTCCAGGACGATGACGTGCCCGGACTGCTCGCCGCCCAGCGCGAAGCCCTCGGCCTTCATCGACTCCAGGACGTACCGGTCGCCGACCGCCGTCTGGACGAGCTGGATGCCCTCGCGCTCCATGGCCAGCTTGAAGCCGAGGTTCGACATCACCGTGCCGACCACGGTGTCCTTGCGCAGCTGCCCGGCCTCCCGCATGGCGAGGGCCAGCACGGCGAGGATCTGGTCGCCGTCGACCTCCTCGCCCGCCCCGTCCACGGCCAGGCAGCGGTCGGCGTCACCGTCGTGCGCGATGCCGAGGTCGGCCCCGTGCTCGACGACGGCGGCGCGCAGCAGCTCCAGATGGGTGGAGCCGCAGCCGTCGTTGATGTTCAGGCCGTCCGGGTCGGCCCCGATGGTGACGACCTCGGCGCCGGCCCGGGCGAACGCGGCGGGCGAGACCCGGGCGGCGGCGCCGTGCGCCTCGTCCAGGACGACCTTCAGGCCGTCGAGCCGGTTGGGGAGGACACCGATGAGGTGGGCGACGTACCGGTCGAAGCCCTCCGCGTAATCGCTGACCCGGCCGACACCCGCGCCGGTCGGGCGGTCCCACGGCTCACCGGTGCGGTGCTGCTCGTAGACCGTCTCGATCCGGTCCTCCAGCTCGTCGGCGAGCTTGTGGCCGCCGCGCGCGAAGAACTTGATGCCGTTGTCGGGCATCGCGTTGTGGCTGGCGGAGAGCATCACACCGAGGTCGGCGTCGAGCACGCCGGTGAGGTGTGCGACCGCGGGCGTCGGCAGCACGCCGACGCGCAGCACGTCCACCCCGGCGCTGGCCAGGCCCGCCACGACGGCGGCCTCCAGGAACTCTCCGGATGCCCGCGGATCACGTCCGACCACGGCGGTCGGGCGATGGCCCGCGAAGGTGCCTGCCTCGGCGAGTACGTGCGCCGCCGCGACCGAGAGACCGAGCGCCAGCTCAGCCGTCAGGTCGGCGTTGGCGACACCCCGTACTCCATCCGTACCGAAGAGTCGTCCCACTGGTGTCCTCCGAAGTGCTCCGAAATCACAAACCACTACTGCACAGCAAACGAAACTGAGAAAAACAAACGATGAAAGCGACGAAAAACCACAAAAGGGCACGTCGGGTGGCATCGCTCAGGCCTGGTGCGTCCGGGCCGATGAACGTCTCATGCCGTTATACGCCCGCGAGCGTCGATAAACGAACGCCCCGGCAAGCACGGAGTGTGCCGCCGGGGCGAACGTGACAGTCGAGCAGGCGATATTTAGCGCTTGCTGTACTGCGGGGCCTTACGGGCCTTCTTGAGACCGGCCTTCTTGCGCTCGACCGCACGGTCGTCGCGGGAGAGGAAGCCGGCCTTCTTCAGCGTGGCGCGGTTGTTGTCCACGTCCGCCTCGTTCAGCGCGCGGGCCACGCCGAGGCGCAGGGCGCCGGCCTGACCGGAGACGCCGCCACCCGAGATGCGGGCGATGACGTCGTAGCGGCCGTCGAGCTCGAGCACCTTGAAGGGCTCGTTGACTTCCTGCTGGTGCACCTTGTTGGGGAAGTAGTCCTCAAGGGTGCGACCGTTGATCTTCCACTTGCCGGTGCCCGGAACGATCCGGACGCGGGCGATGGCGTTCTTGCGACGGCCCAGGCCGGCGGCGGGCTGCGGGTCACCGAAGCGGCCCGCGAGGGACTCGCTGGTGTACTCGCCCTCGACGGGAACCTCGGACTCGAAGGTGGTCACCTCGGCGAAGGTCTCCTCGCCCTCGGTGCCCTCGACGGGGTTCTCAACAGTGGTCTCGGCCACGATTCTCCTCAGATCTTTCTGTACGTCTTAGGGGGTGGCCGGAACTACTGCGCGACCTGGGTGATCTCGAACGGGACCGGCTGCTGAGCAGCGTGCGGGTGCTGGTCGCCCGCGTAGACCTTGAGCTTCGAGAGCACCTGACGGCCCAGGGTGTTCTTGGGGATCATGCCCTTGATGGCCTTCTCGACGGCCTTCTCGGGGTTCTTCGCCAGCAGCTCGTCGTAGCGCACCGAACGGAGACCGCCCGGGAAGCCCGAGTGGCGGTACGCCATCTTCTGGGTCTTCTTGTTGCCGGACAGGTGCACCTTGTCGGCGTTGATGATGATGACGAAGTCGCCCATGTCCATGTGGGGGGCGTAGATCGCCTTGTGCTTACCCCGGAGGAGGTTCGCAGCCGTGGTGGCGAGACGGCCCAGGACGATGTCCTGAGCGTCGATGATGTGCCACTGGCGAGTGACATCGCCGGGCTTGGGGCTGTACGTACGCACTTCGTAGCCTTCGCTTCTTAGTGGATGAGGTCCAGACAACACATGGCACCCCTGAAGCGATCATGCAGCTGGGGCTCACAGTGCCGGGACGATGCCCGTATGCGAGCCACTGGTAACTGCTCCAGAGAACCTACGTAGGGGCCCTGAGCGCCACGGGGGCGCGGCCGATACGCATAACAAAGGGGAAGCCTACCGTCGACCCCCCACGGGGGTCAAAACGCCCCCGTGGCACCCATCCGGCCCAGCGGCACCCATCCCCCGCGAGGCAACCTTTCCAGCCCCGCCGGCGCTTGAGGCGATCCTTCCAGCCCCGCCGGCGTTTGGGGCGCGGGGGCCCGGGGGCAGCGCCCCCGCAACGGCGCCGCACGGCACCTCACCGCGACCGCTCAACCCTCCGCTCGTCCCACACCGGCTCCGCCGTCTCCCGCACCACCCCATCCGCCCCGAACACCAGATACCGGTCGAAGGACTTCGCGAACCACCGGTCGTGCGTCACGGCCATCACCGTCCCGTCGTACACCTCGAGCCCGTCCTGCAGCGCCTCCGCCGACTCCAGGTCCAGGTTGTCCGTCGGCTCGTCCAGCAGCAGCGCGGTGGTCCCCGCCAGCTCCAGCAGCAGGATCTGGAACCGCGCCTGCTGCCCACCCGAAAGCCGCTCGAAGTCCTGGTCCCCCTGCCGCTCCAGCTCGTACCGCCGCAGCACCCCCATCGCCCCGCCCCGGTCCTTGGCGTGCTCGGACCAGAGGATGTCCACCAGCGTCTTCCCCAGCAGCTCCGGATGCGCGTGCGTCTGCGCGAAGTGCCCGGGCACCACCCGCGCCCCGAGCTTCCACTCCCCCGTGTGCGCCACCGGCTCCCCCGCCAGCAGCCGCAGGAAGTGCGACTTGCCGGACCCGTTGGAGCCGAGGACCGCGACCCGCTCCCCGTAGAAGATCTCCAGGTCGAACGGCTTCATCAACCCGGTCAGCTCCAGCCCCTTGCAGGTGACCGCCCGCACCCCGGTCCGCCCGCCGCGCAGCCGCATCTTGATGTCCTGCTCGCGCGGCGGCTCCGGCGGCGGTCCCGCCTCCTCGAACTTCTTGAAGCGGGTCTGCATCGCGTGGTAACGGTTCGCCATGTCCGGGCTGTTCGCCGCCTGCTGCCGCATCCGCAGGACGAGCGCCTTCAGCCGGGCGTGCTCCTCCTGCCAGCGCCGCAGCAGCTCCTCGAAGCGGGCGAACCGCTCCTTGCGCGCGTCGTGGTACGTGGCGAAGCCGCCACCGTGCACCCATACATCGCTGCCCGCCGGGCTCGGCTCGACACTGACGATCTTCTCGGCGGCCCGGGACAGCAGCTCCCGGTCGTGGGAGACGAAGAGGACCGTCTTACGGGTCTCCTTCAGCTTCTCCTCCAGCCATCGCTTCCCCGGCACGTCCAGATAGTTGTCCGGCTCGTCCAGCAGCAGGACCTCGTCGGGCCCGCGCAGCAGCGCCTCCAGCACCAGCCGCTTCTGCTCACCGCCGCTGAGCGTGCGCACCTCGCGCCACTGCGCCTTCTCGTACGGAACGCCCAGCGCGGCCGTCGTGCACATGTCCCAGACCGTCTCGGCCTCGTACCCGCGCGCCTCCGCCCAGTCGCTCAGCGCCTGCGCGTACGCCATCTGCGCGGCCTCGTCGTCGACGGTGAGGATGCGTTCCTCGGCCGCGTCGACCGCCTTCGCCGCCTCCCGGATCCTCGGCTGCGACACCGACACCAGCAGGTCCCGTACGGTCCGCTCGTCCCGCACCGAGCCCACGAACTGCGGCATCACGCCGAGCCCGCCGCTCACCGAGACCGTGCCGCCGTGCGGCTGGAGCTCACCGGCGAGGAGGCGCAGCAAGGTCGTCTTGCCCGCCCCGTTCGCCCCGACGAGCGCGACGACGGCTCCGTCGGCCACCCGGAACGAGGCGTCGCCGAGCAGCACCCGCCCGTCCGGAAGGTAGTACTCAAGGTGGCCCGCTTCGAGATGTCCCATACCGAGCATTGTCACGGTCCGCGAACTCCAGGCCCAACCGGTTTACCTCACCCCCTAAACTGCGCGCATGAGCTTTGGGCAAGGGGGGGCCTCCTGGGGGCCCGGGGGCGACGGGACACCGGACTGGGCGGCGCTGGCGGATCAGTCCGCGGCGCGGGCCCGCCGCAGGAGACTGCTGATGATCGGCGGCGGGGCGCTGGCCACCGTCGCGATCGGCGCGATCGTGACCACCGCCGTGGTCACATCGAACGGCGGCGGCACCGGCAAGGGCGACAAGAACGCCAGCCAACTCCCCGCCCCCGCCGACCTCCCCGAGGACACCTCGGCGCCCCAGCCCTCGTTCTCGTCGGTCGCACCGCCGCCCCCGCCGGACCCCAAGGACTTCATATCCAGCGCCGACAAGGACAAGGCGCCGGTCACCGTCGACGGGTTCTTCCCCGGCAAGAAGCTCACGATGGGCGACCGCGTCCACCTCAAGGGCGCGACGAGCAGCTCCGCGAAGTGCGCCACGGGCACCCAGGGCGCCCTCGGCTCCGTCCTCACGAACAACGGCTGCAAGCAGCTCATCCGGGCCACCTACCGCAAGGACGGGGTGGCCGTCACGGTCGGCGTCGCCGTCTTCGACACGGAGGCCCGCGCGAAGAAGGCCGTCGACCAGGCCTCGGGCGGTCTCGCCTCGCTCAGCGGCGGGGGCGTCAACACCTTCTGCCGAGGCGGCACGGTCTGCCTGCGCACGTCCAACTCCTACGGCCGTTACGCCTACTTCACCATCGGCGGCTTCCTCAACGGCAAGCGGGTCACCACCGCCGACGAGAACGTCTACGCGGTCAACAAGGACCTGACCAACTTCACCTTCCGTCAGATCCACCGCCGGGGCCAGATCCAGGCCTCGCAGGCCGTGGCCGACCCCAACGGCTGACCGACGCCCGGGGGGGGCGGGGATCAGCAGCAGCCCGCCCCCGGCAACGTCCGTACGTTCCGGGCCTCTTCGGCCCGCGCCGCCAGCAAGTCGTCCGCCGGGTAGGCCACTTCCTCCAGCGTCAGCCCGTGCGGGCGCACCACGTGCACCCCGGGGTCGCGCACCTTCGCGGCCAGTACCTCGGCGGGCCAGGAGGCGGGCCGCCGCCCGTCGCCGACGAACAGCGCCGCCCCGATCAGCGCCCGCACCATGTTGTGGCAGAACGCGTCCGCCTGCACGGTCGCGGTGAGGACCCCGGACTCCTCATCCCGTACCCAACTCAGCTTCTGGAGCGTACGGATGGTCGTCGCCCCCTCGCGCTTCTTGCAGTACGCGGCGAAGTCGTGCTCGCCGACCATCAGCGCGGCCGCCTCGTTCATCGCGTCCAGGTCCAACGGCCGGTCGTGCCACAGCACATGACCACGCGTCAGCGGATCGACCCCGCCGGGCCGGTCGCCGACGCGGTAGGCGTACCGCCGCCACAGCGCGGAGAAGCGGGCGTTGAACCCTGCCGGGGCGGGGGCCGCACGCCAGATACGCACGTCGAGCGGCAGCCGCCCCGCGAGCCGCCGCAGCAGCTTCTCTTCATGCTCGCCCCAGACCGCCTCCGGCAGATCCACATGGGCCACCTGGCCGCGCGCGTGCACGCCGGCGTCCGTGCGGCCCGCCACCGTCAGGTCGTACGTCACCGACGAGCGGGTCACGGTCCGCAGCGCGTCCTCGATCTCGCCCTGCACCGTGCGCCGGCTGGTCTGCTTCGCCCAGCCGGAGAAGTCCCTGCCGTCGTAGGACAGGTCCAGTCGTACCCGTACGAAACCGGGCTCGGCCTGGTCACTCACCGCGTCTCCCTCTCCACACCCTGGTCAGCGAAACGGGCCCGCACCGCCCCGAAGGGTGATGCGGGCCCGTCCCGTGGTCGCTAGAACGCTCAGGCGTCCTTCGACTCGGCGTCGTCGGCCGGCTTGGCGTCCTCGACGGACTCGGCCGCGGGGGCCTCGTCCTTCTTGGCCGCGTCTTCCTTGACCGCGCGCTTCGTGGCGGCCTCGGCCTCACCGGTGGCCTGCTGGGCCACGGTCAGCGCCTCGACCAGCTCGATGACCGCCATCGGGGCGTTGTCGCCACGACGGTTGCCGATCTTGGTGATACGGGTGTAACCACCGGGGCGGTTCTCGTACCGGGGAGCGATCTCGGTGAAGAGCGTGTGGACGACGCTCTTGTCCGTGATCGTCTGGAGCACCAGGCGACGGTTGTGGATGTCGCCCTTCTTCGCCTTGGTGACGAGGCGCTCGGCGACGGGGCGCAGGCGGCGAGCCTTGGCCTCGGTCGTCGTGATGCGGCCGTGCTCGAACAGCGACTTCGCCAGGTTGGCGAGGAGCAGACGCTCGTGCGCGGCGCTGCCGCCCAGACGGGCACCCTTGGCGGGACGCGGCATGGTGATTCTCCTTGTGTGCTGCACCGGCCGTATCAGGTACCGGTGTCAGTTCCCGCGAGGCGGTCGCCTCACGGAAGTCATAGCTGCCGGACGGCGTTCAAGCCCGCCCGACCTTCGCGCCGGACATCGGCCAAATTCAGCCCGTCCGGCGATTGAGGACAAAGCCTCAGCCCCGGCACGGGGGCACCCTGAAAACCGGGCACCCCCAGCCGGGAGGCGATCAGTACTGCTCGGTCTCCACGAAACCCGCATCCGCGTCGTCGTCGGCGCCAAAGGCGTCCGCCGCAGCCGTCGGGTCGAAGCCGGGAGGCGAGTCCTTCAGCGCGAGGCCCATACCGGCCAGCTTCGCCTTGACCTCGTCGATCGACTTCGCACCGAAGTTGCGGATGTCGAGCAGGTCCGCCTCGGAACGGGCCACGAGCTCACCCACGGAGTGGATGCCCTCGCGCTTGAGGCAGTTGTACGAACGGACCGTGAGCTCCAGCTCCTCGATCGGCAGAGCCAGATCGGCGGCGAGAGCGGCGTCCGTCGGGGACGGGCCCATGTCGATGCCCTCGGCGTCGATGTTGAGCTCGCGCGCCAGACCGAACAGCTCGACCAGGGTCTTACCGGCCGACGCCATGGCGTCACGGGGACGCATGGCCTGCTTGGTCTCGACGTCGACGATCAGCTTGTCGAAGTCGGTGCGCTGCTCGACACGGGTCGCCTCGACCTTGTACGTGACCTTGAGCACCGGCGAGTAGATGGAGTCGACCGGGATACGGCCGATCTCCTGGCCGACCTGCTTGTTCTGGACGGCGGAGACGTAGCCGCGACCGCGCTCGACGGTCAGCTCCATCTCCAGCTTGCCCTTGCCGTTGAGCGTGGCGAGAACGAGGTCGGGGTTGTGCACCTCGACACCGGCCGGGGGCGCGATGTCGGCGGCGGTGACCAGACCCGGGCCCTGCTTGCGCAGGTACATCACGACCGGCTCGTCGTGCTCCGAGGAGACGACCAGCTGCTTGATGTTGAGGATGAGGTCGGTGACGTCCTCCTTGACGCCCGGCACGGTGGTGAACTCGTGCAGGACACCGTCGATCCGGATGCTGGTGACAGCGGCACCGGGGATCGAGGAGAGGAGCGTACGGCGGAGGGAGTTGCCGAGGGTGTAACCGAAGCCCGGCTCCAGCGGCTCGATCACGAACCGGGAGCGGAACTCGTCGACGACCTCTTCGGTCAGCGACGGACGCTGAGCGATAAGCATGCGGTGATCCTTCAGTCGTGGGCACCCACTATTTGATGCCCGACAGATGTAACAAGGGTACGGGCGGTACGCCCCGTAAGAGGTGTACCGCCCGGACCCGGCGCTACTGACGCACGGCCGTCACCGGCCGTAGCGGGTCAGACGCGACGACGCTTCGGCGGACGGCAGCCGTTGTGCGGCGTCGGGGTGACGTCCTGGATCGAACCGACCTCCAGGCCGGTGGCCTGGAGCGAACGGATCGCGGTCTCACGGCCGGAGCCGGGACCCTTGACGAAGACGTCGACCTTGCGCATGCCGTGCTCCTGCGCGCGGCGGGCGGCCGACTCGGCGGCCATCTGCGCGGCGAAGGGGGTGGACTTGCGCGAGCCCTTGAAGCCGACGTGGCCGGCGGAGGCCCAGGAGATCACGTTGCCCGAGGGGTCCGTGATCGACACGATGGTGTTGTTGAACGTGCTCTTGATGTGCGCGTGGCCGTGAGCGACGTTCTTCTTTTCCTTGCGACGCACCTTCTTGGCTGCGCCCTGACGACCCTTGGGGGGCATGTCTTGACTCCAGATGGAGAGGGGAGGTGATCGGTCCTACAGCGAAGACCGCTGGTTGCTGCGGGTCCCGGGAGAACCGGAGGTCCGCAGTGCGTCCGCTGAGGACTACTTCTTGCCCGGCTTCTTCTTACCGGCGATGGCGCGACGCGGGCCCTTGCGGGTACGCGCGTTCGTGCTGGTGCGCTGACCGTGGACGGGCAGGCCACGACGGTGGCGGATGCCCTGGTAGCAGCCGATCTCGACCTTGCGGCGGATGTTCGCCTGGACCTCGCGGCGGAGGTCACCCTCGGTGCGGAGGTTGGCGTCCACGTGCTCGCGGATCTTGACGAGGTCTTCCTCGGCCAGGTCGCGAACGCGGGTGTTCGGGTTCACGCCGGTGGAGGCGAGGATCTCCTTGGACCGGGTGCGCCCGATACCGAAGACGTAGGTGAGGGCAACCTCCACGCGCTTTTCGCGCGGGATGTCAACACCTGAAACGCGTGCCATTCAATGGCTCCAGTTGTTAGATCGGGGGTCTTCCGCAGTGCCACTCCCGACCGCCGACCGCTCACGAGGAGCAGTGGTACGTCCGGGTCCCCGGCCCCCGCCGGAGGTGTCGTCAGCCGTGGCTTGGACGGGTACTGCGTATGTACGTATTACGTGCGTCGCGCGAAGAACTGCGAGATGCAGGCGGTCGTGCGTCAGCCCTGGCGCTGCTTGTGGCGCAGGTTGTCGCAGATGACCATGACCCGACCGTGACGGCGGATCACCTTGCACTTGTCGCAGATCTTCTTGACGCTCGGCTTGACCTTCATGGGATGTCAGGTTCTCCGGGTCAGTGCCATCACCCGCCGAAACGGGGTGCCGGCAAGATCTACTTGTAGCGGTAGACGATCCGGCCACGCGTCAGGTCGTACGGAGAGAGCTCCACCACAACCCGGTCATCGGGGAGGATGCGGATGTAGTGCATCCGCATCTTGCCGCTGATGTGCGCCAGGACCTTGTGACCGTTCTGGAGCTCCACCTTGAACATTGCGTTCGGGAGGGACTCGATCACGGTGCCCTCAATCTCGATGGCACCTTGCTTCTTGGCCACGCTTCGCCTTTCGAATCGGCTACCTTGATCGGCTCCCGCGATCCCGTGCCTGTCATGCGATTGCATGTGGACACACGGATGCACCAGAGCCGACGAGTCAGTCTACGTCAGCGGACTCCAAAAGACGAATCCGTCAAGTTTGCCCAGCCGGGGTGATCCTTAGACCTACCCGAAGGGTCGCATCACCCGAGAGGGTCGGGCGCGGCCTCGATCCCGTACTCCGCGAGCTTCGCCTTCCCGCAGTCCGGCGCGGTCAGGACCAGCGGGCCCTGCTCGGTCAGCGCGATGGAGTGCTCCCAGTGCGAGGACCAGGTGCCGTCCGTCGTGATGACCGTCCAGTCGTCGGCGAGGGTCTCCGTCCGCGCCGTGCCCAGCGAGACCATGGGCTCGATCGCCAGGCAGACGCCGGGGACCAGCTTGATGCCCTTCCCGCGCTTGCGGGAGACGTAGTTCAGCAGATGCGGGTCCATGTGCATCTCGGTGCCGATGCCGTGGCCGCCGAAGTCCTCGATGATCCCGTACTTCCCGGTCGCCGGGCGGGGCTGCCGGCGGATGTAGGTCTCGATGGCCCGGGAGACGTCGACGAGGCGGTTGTTCACCTTCATCGCGGCGATCCCGGCCCACATCGACTCCTCGGTCACCCGGGAGAGCTCGACCAGCTCCGGAGCGTGACCGGTGCCCACGAAGGCGGTGTAGGCCGCGTCACCGTGCCAGCCGTCCACGATCGCGCCGGCGTCGATCGAGATGATGTCGCCGTCCTTCAGGACCGTCTTCTCGTCCGGGATGCCGTGGACGACGACCTCGTTGACCGAGGTGCAGATGGTCGCGGGGAACCCGCCGTACCCGAGGAAGTTCGACTTCGCGCCGTGGTCGGCGATCACCTTGCGAGCGACCTGGTCCAGGTCGTGCGTGGTGGCCCCGGGCACGGCCGCCTCACGGGTGGCGGCGTGAATGGCAGCGACCACCAGGCCCGCCTCGCGCATCTTCGCGATCTGCTCGGGGGTCTTGATCTGCACCATTGCTCGGCGCCTCTCTGCATCGACGGTGACGGGTACGGCTCGGCGTGTTCAACGATACGGGGGCAAGCAGTCGGCCGCGGCGCCCAGAGGCGCCGCGGCCGGCTTGCACAGCGGGTGGTACGGGGTGACGCTCAGCTCTCGTCGGAGGGCTTCAGCGCGTCCATGGCGCGGGTGGTCACGTCCGCGACCTCGCCGAGCGCGGAGATGGTCACCACCAGGCCCTGGGCCCGGTAGTAGTCGATGATCGGCTCGGTCTGCGTGTGGTAGACCTCCAGCCGGGTACGGACCGTCTCCTCGCTGTCGTCGTGGCGCTGATACAGCTCGCCGCCGCAGACGTCGCAGACGCCCTCGGTCTTCGGCGGGCTGTATGACAGGTGGAAGACGTGCGCGCTGTCCTTGCGGCAGACGCGGCGGCCCGCGATCCGCTTCACGACCTCGTCCTCGGGGACCTCCAGGTCGAGAACCGCGTCGAGCTTCACGCCCTCGTCCTTGAGCATCACGTCAAGGGCTTCGGCCTGGCCCACGTTCCGCGGGAAGCCGTCCAGCAGGAAGCCGTTCACGGCGTCCGACTGGGACATGCGGTCCTTGGCCATCCCGATGGTGACTTCGTCCGGCACCAGCTGCCCCGCGTCGATGTAGGCGCGGGCCTGCTTGCCAAGGTCGGTGCCCTGGCTCATGTTGGCGCGGAAGAGGTCACCCGTGGAGATGTGCGGAATCGACAGGTTTTGGGCAAGGTACGCAGCCTGCGTTCCCTTGCCGGCACCCGGAGGCCCGACGAGGACGATGCGCATCAGCGGAGGAACCCTTCGTAATTGCGCTGCTGGAGCTGACTCTCGATCTGCTTCACGGTTTCCAGACCCACACCCACGATGATGAGGATGCTCGTCCCGCCGAACGGGAAGTTCGCGTTCGCACCGCCGAAGCCCGCCAACGCCATCGTCGGCACAAGAGCGATCAGGGCCAGGTACAGCGAGCCTGGCCAAGTGATCCGGTTGAGCACGTAGCTCAGGTATTCGGCAGTAGGACGACCTGCGCGGATACCCGGGATGAAGCCACCATACTTCTTCATGTTGTCGGCGACCTCGTCGGGGTTGAACGAGATGGCCACATAGAAGAAGGCGAAGAAGACGATCAGCAGGAAGTACGCCACCATGTAGAACGGCTCGTTCTGCTGCACGAAGTTGTCCGTGATCCAGGTCGCCCAGCCCGCGTTGGAGCCGGAGAACTGGACGATCAGCGCCGGGATGTAGAGCAGCGACGAGGCGAAGATGACGGGAATCACACCCGCCTGGTTCACCTTGAGCGGGATGTACGTGGACGTACCGCCGTAGGAACGGCGACCGATCATGCGCTTCGCGTACTGCACCGGGATGCGGCGCTGGGCCTGCTCGACGAAGACGACGAGGCCGACCATCACGAAGCCGATGAGGATGACGGTAGCGAACTCGATCCAGCCGTCGGCCAGCTTGCCGCTCTCCTTGATGGACCACAGGGCGCCGGGGAACGTGGCGGCGATCGAGATGAACATCAGGATCGACATGCCGTTGCCGATGCCGCGGTCGGTGATCAGCTCACCGAGCCACATGACGGCGGCCGTACCGGCGGTCATCGTGATGACCATGATGACCGTGGTGAAGACCGACTTGTCCGCGACGATCTGGTCGCCCACGGAACAGTTCTGGAAGAGCGCACCGCTGCGGGCGGTGGCGACGAGGCCGGTGCCCTGGAGGACGGCCAGCGCGACCGTCAGATAACGCGTGTACTGCGTGATCTTCGCCGTGCCGGACTGCCCCTCCTTCTTCAGGGCTTCCAGGCGCGGGATCACGACGGTCAGCAGCTGCAGAATGATGCTCGCCGTGATGTACGGCATGATGCCGAGCGCGAAGATGGTGATCTGCAGCAGGGCGCCACCGCTGAACATCTGCATCAGACCGAGGAGACCACCCGAGTCCGCCTGGTCGATGCACTGCTGCACCTTCGTGTAGTCGACGCCGGGAGCCGGGATGTGCGCCCCGAGCCGGTAGATCACGATCATGGCGAGCGTGAAGAGCAGCTTCTTGCGCAGGTCGGGCGTCTTGAACGCTCGGGCGAACGCGGTGAACACGGTGCCTCCTGCGACCCCCGCGCTGTGCGTCAGAGGCGACGGGTCTGGATGGGATCGGATACAGGGCAGCCCTACATCGTAAGGAGGCCACAAAAGATTAACGGCGCTACCCTACCCGGCTCGGGACTGAGCAGGAAACACGCACCGCACACCGGTGCACGGCCCGCCTCCCGGCCCGCGTCGCGAAAGACCGGCCAAGCCACACCATTTGGGACGTGAACGTCCCTGCGCTCCCCCACCGCCGGTGCGGTGGACACCCGTTCAACCTTTCCCGAGCCTTTACGGTTCCCGTATATCGCACCGAAATGGTTCCGGGCACGAAAAAAGCCCGGCCGGCCACCTCCGAAGAGGCAGCCGGCCGGGCTCAGTTCTGTCCCGGGGCTCAGACGAGCTCGGTGACCGTACCGCCGGCGGCGGTGATCTTCTCCTTGGCGGAGCCGGAGACGGCGTCAACCGAAACCTGCAGTGCCACGGAGATCTCGCCCTGTCCGAGGACCTTGACGAGGTGGTTGTTGCGCACGGCACCCTTGGCGACCAGGTCGGCCACCGTGACCTCTCCACCCTCGGGGTAGAGCGTCGCGAGCTTGTCCAGGTTCACGACCTGGTACTCCGTGCGGAACGGGTTCTTGAAGCCCTTGAGCTTCGGGAGACGCATGTGGAGGGGCATCTGGCCACCCTCGAAGCGCTCCGGAACCTGGTAACGAGCCTTCGTACCCTTGGTACCACGGCCTGCGGTCTTACCCTTGGACGCCTCACCACGACCCACACGGGTCTTGGCGGTCTTGGCGCCCGGGGCAGGCCGGAGGTTGTGGGCCTTCAGCGGGCTGTTCTCCGCCATGTCAGTCAACCTCCTCAACCGTCACGAGGTGGCGGACGGTCTGCACCATTCCGCGGAACTCGGGGCGGTCCTCCTTGACAACCGAGTCGTTCAGGCGCTTGAGCCCGAGCGAACGCAGGGTGTCGCGGTGGTTCTGCTTGCTGCCGATGTACGACTTCGTCTGCGTGATCTTGAGGCGAGCCATTACGCACCCGCTCCCGCACGCGCACGAAGCAGAGCCGCGGGGGCGACGTCCTCGAGGGGCAGACCGCGGCGGGCCGCGATCTCCTCGGGACGCTGCAGGCCCTTCAGGGCCTCCACGGTCGCGTGCACGATGTTGATCGCGTTGGACGAGCCAAGCGACTTCGACAGGATGTCGTGAACGCCGGCGCACTCGAGCACGGCACGCACCGGGCCACCGGCGATAACACCGGTACCGGGGGAAGCCGGCTTGAGCAGGACGACGCCCGCTGCCTTCTCGCCCGTGATCGGGTGAGGGATGGTGCCCTGGATGCGGGGGACCTTGAAGAAGTTCTTCTTGGCCTCTTCGACACCCTTGGCGATGGCCGCGGGAACTTCCTTGGCCTTGCCGTATCCGACACCGACCGTGCCGTCACCGTCGCCCACCACGACCAGCGCGGTAAAGCTGAAGCGACGACCACCCTTCACAACCTTGGCGACGCGGTTGATCGCGACGACGCGCTCGACGTACGCGGTCTTCTCGGCGGCGCTGGCGCCACCGTCACGGCCCTTCCGGTCCCGCCGCTCGCCGCCACCGGCACCGCTGCCGCGGCGCTGGGGTCCAGCCATGGGAATTACCTCTCTCTGTTACGTCCGCTGTGCGTAGGAACCGGGGCTTAGAACTTCAGCCCGGCTTCACGGGCGGCGTCAGCCAGAGCGGCAATCCGCCCGGCGTACTGGTTACCACCGCGGTCAAACACGACGGCCTCGACGCCTGCAGCCTTGGCACGCTCGGCGACCAGGGCGCCGACCTGCTTGGCCTGGGCGCTCTTGTCGCCCTCGCCACCACGGATCGAGGTGTCCAGGGTCGACGCCGACGCGAGCGTGTGGCCCGCGATGTCGTCGATGATCTGGGCCACGATGTGGCGGTTGGAACGCGTCACGACCAAGCGGGGACGCTCCGGCGAACCGGAGATGTGCTTGCGGACGCGGATGTGGCGCCGCTTGCGGGCAGCGCGCTTGTACGCGTCGCCCTTGGCGATCTTCACACCGTATGCCATGGCTACTTACCAGCCTTTCCGACCTTGCGGCGGATGACCTCGCCCGCGTACTTGACGCCCTTGGCCTTGTACGGGTCGGGCTTCCGCAGCTTGCGGATGTTGGCGGCCACTTCGCCGACCTTCTGCTTGTCGATGCCCTCGACGCTGAGCTTCGTGGGCGACTCGACCTTGAAGGTGATGCCTTCCGGTGCCTCGATGAGGATCGGGTGGCTGTAGCCCAGGGCGAACTCCAGGTTGGAGCCCTTCGCCTGGACGCGGTAACCGACACCGCTGATCTCGAGCGCCTTGGAGTAACCCGCGGTCACGCCGGTGATCATGTTCGCCACCAGCGTGCGGGACAGGCCGTGGAGGGCCTTGTTCTGACGCTCGTCGTTCGGGCGGGTGACGTTGAGAACGCCGTCCTCACCCTTGGAGACCTCGATCGGCGCGGCGACGGTGTGCGTGAGGGAACCCTTGGGGCCCTTCACCGCGACCGTACGGCCATCGATGGTGACGTCCACACCGGCGGGAACCTGGATGGGGAGCTTGCCGATTCGCGACATGAGCTTTCCTTCCTTTCCCGACTACCAGACGTAGGCGAGGACTTCCCCACCTACGCCCTTCTTGCCTGCCTGCTGGCCGGTCAGGAGACCGTGGGACGTGGAGATGATCGCCACGCCCAGGCCGCCGAGGACCTTCGGCAGGTTGGTGGACTTTGCGTACACACGCAGACCCGGCTTCGAGATGCGCTTGATGCCGGCGATCGAACGCTCGCGGTTCGGGCCGAACTTCAGCTCCAGGACGAGGTTCTTGCCGACCTCGGCGTCCTCGACCTTCCAGCCGGTGATGAAGCCCTCCTGCTGGAGGATCTCCGCGATGTGCGACTTGATCTTGCTGTGCGGCATCACGACGGAGTCGTGGTACGCCGAGTTCGCGTTACGCAGACGCGTGAGCATGTCTGCGATGGGATCAGTCATGGTCATGAATTGGCCTTCGGCCTCTCTCGCCGGGGTTTCCTGTATGCGCCATCCCTCTCCCCACTCACTGGCGGGACGGGTGCGGTGCGGGGACCTACGGCGTAGTAAGTCGGTCTTGGGCGGCAGGCGCCCAACCCTTCAAGCCTACGGCATGAAAGGCGGGGCTCCTGCCGACCAGATGCTTACCGAGAGTCTCCGGGAACTTCCAACGCCCAGGGGGCGAAGGAGAGTTACCAGGAGCTCTTGGTCACGCCCGGCAGCTCGCCACGGTGAGCCATCTCACGAAGGCACACGCGGCACAGGCCGAACTTGCGGTAGACGGAGTGGGGCCGGCCGCAGCGCTGGCAGCGGGTGTACCCGCGAACGCCGAACTTCGGCTTACGGGCGGCCTTAGCGATCAGAGCCTTCTTCGCCACGGTCAGTTCTCCTTGAACGGGAAGCCGAGGTGACGAAGCAGGGCACGACCCTCGTCGTCGTTGGTCGCCGTGGTGACCACGGTGATGTCCATGCCCCGGACCCGGTCGATCTTGTCCTGGTCGATCTCGTGGAACATGACCTGCTCCGTGAGACCGAAGGTGTAGTTGCCACGGCCGTCGAACTGCTTCGGCGACAGGCCACGGAAGTCACGGATACGCGGAAGCGCGAGCGACAGCGTACGGTCCAGGAACTCCCACATCCGGTCACCGCGGAGGGTGACGTGGCAGCCGATCGGCTGGCCCTCGCGCAGCTTGAACTGCGCGATGGACTTGCGGGCCTTCGTGACGGCCGGCTTCTGGCCGGTGATCGTGGTGAGGTCGCGAACGGCCCCGTCGATCAGCTTGGAGTCGCGGGCGGCGTCGCCCACACCCATGTTGACCACGATCTTGACCAGACCGGGAACCTGCATGACGTTCTCGTACGAGAACTCCTCACGCAGCTTGCCGGCGATTTCCTCGCGGTAGCGCGTCTTGAGACGCGGCGCAGTGGTGGCAGTCATCAGATGTCCTCACCGGTCCGCTTGGCAACGCGGATCTTGTTGCCCTCGTCGTCAAAGCGGTAGCCGACGCGAGTGACAACCTTGTTGCCGTCCTTCTCCACGACCAGCTGAACGTTGCTGACGTGGATCGGGGCCTCGGTGGTCACAATGCCACCCGTCTGCGAACCGCGAGCCGTCTGACCGGCCTTGGTGTGCTTCTTGACCCGGTTGACACCCTCGACGAGGACGCGGTCCTGAGCGGGGTAGGCCACGATGACCTTGCCCTGCTTGCCCTTGTCCTTACCGGTGATGACCTGGACCAGGTCGCCCTTCTTGATCTTCATGCTTACAGCACCTCCGGCGCGAGCGAGATGATCTTCATGAACTTCTTCTCGCGCAGCTCCCGGCCCACGGGGCCGAAGATGCGGGTGCCGCGGGGGTCGCCGTCGTTCTTCAGAATGACGGCGGCGTTCTCGTCGAAGCGGATGTACGAGCCATCCTGACGACGACGCTCCTTGACGGTGCGAACGATGACGGCCTTGACGACGTCACCCTTCTTCACGTTGCCACCGGGGATCGCGTCCTTGACGGTGGCGACGATGACGTCACCGATACCCGCGTAGCGGCGACCCGAGCCACCGAGAACACGAATGGTGAGAATTTCCTTCGCACCCGTGTTGTCGGCGACGCGCAGTCGCGACTCCTGCTGGATCACGTCTATCTCCTGATCGTCTGCCGGTTCCCGGCGGGGAGCCACGTAAGTGACTTACGTGGCTCCCTCACCGAGCCTGGCGGAACTGACCTGAGGGAAACCCCTCAGGAATTACTTGGCCTTCTCGAGGATCTCGACGATGCGCCAGCGCTTCGAGGCGGACAGCGGACGCGTCTCCATGATGAGGACGCGGTCGCCGACGCCGGCGGAGTTCTGCTCGTCGTGGGCCTTGAGCTTGTTCGTACGGCGGATGACCTTGCCGTACAGCGCGTGCTTGACACGGTCCTCGACAGCGACGACGACGGTCTTGTCCATCTTGTCGCTGACGACCAGACCCTCACGGGTCTTGCGGAAACCGCGGTCGGTGTTCGTCTCAGTCACAGTCTTCTCGCTCATCAGGCGCTCTCCACCGTCTCGATGCCCAGCTCGCGCTCACGCATCAGGGTGTAGATCCGGGCGATGTCCTTACGGACGGACTTGAGCCGGCCGTGGTTCTCGAGCTGGCCCGTCGCCGCCTGGAAGCGGAGGTTGAACAGCTCTTCCTTGGCTTCGCGGAGCTTGTTGAGGAGCTCCTCGTCGCCCAGCTCGCGCAGCTCGGACGCCTTGGTACCGGCCGACATCACGACTCACCTGCCTCGCGCCGAACGATCCGGCACTTCATCGGAAGCTTGTGAGCAGCGCGGGTGAGCGCCTCACGAGCAATCTTCTCGTTCGGGTAGGACAGCTCGAACATCACCCGACCGGGCTTGACGTTCGCGATCCACCACTCGGGAGAACCCTTACCGGAACCCATGCGGGTCTCGGCAGGCTTCTTCGTCAGGGGACGGTCCGGGTAGATGTTGATCCAGACCTTGCCGCCACGCTTGATGTGACGGGTCATCGCGATACGAGCGGACTCGATCTGACGGTTCGTCACGTACGCCGGGGTCAGCGCCTGGATGCCGTACTCGCCGAACGCAACCTGCGTGCCACCCTTGGACATACCGCTGCGCTTCGGGTGGTGCTGCTTGCGGTGCTTGACCCTACGGGGGATCAGCATTTCGGTCAGGCCTCCGTTCCGGTGCTCTCAGCAGCCGGAGCAGCGGCGGCGGGAGCGTCGGCCTTGGGGGCCTCGGCTGCCGGCGACTGCTGCGGCTTACGGCCGCGACCGCCACGCTCGCCACCACGGCCACCGCGGCCGGCCGGGCGGTCAGCGCCGCCACGAGCCGGACGGTTGCCGGCGCGGGCCGCGGCGTTCTCGGCGCGAACCTCGGCGATGTTCTTGACGTCGCCCTTGTAGATCCAGACCTTCACGCCGATACGGCCGAAGGTCGTCTTGGCCTCGAAGAAGCCGTAGTCGACGTTCGCACGGAGCGTGTGCAGGGGCACACGGCCCTCGCGGTAGAACTCCGAGCGGGACATCTCGGCGCCGCCGAGGCGACCGCCGCACTGGATCTTGATGCCCTTGGCGCCGGCCTTCATCGAGGACTGCATGCTCTTACGCATGGCCCGACGGAAGGAGACGCGGGAGGAGAGCTGCTCGGCGACGGCCTGGGCCACCAGCTGAGCGTCCACCTCGGGGTTCTTGACCTCGAGGATGTTCAGCTGGACCTGCTTGCCGGTCAGCTTCTCCAGCTCGCCGCGGATGCGATCGGCCTCGGCGCCACGGCGACCGATGACGATGCCCGGGCGGGCGGTGTGGATGTCAACGCGGACGCGGTCGCGGGTGCGCTCGATCTCGACCTTCGAGATGCCGGCCCGCTCCATGCCCTTCGTCATCATGCGACGAATGGCGACGTCTTCCTTGACGTAGTCCTTGTACAGCTTGTCGGCGTACCAGCGGGACTTGAAGTCCGTGGTGATGCCGAGCCGGAACCCGTGCGGGTTTACCTTCTGGCCCATTACCGGGTTCCTTCCTTGCTGCTGACGACCACGGTGATGTGGCTGGTCCGCTTACGGATCCGGTAGGCACGGCCCTGAGCACGCGGACGGAACCGCTTCAGGGTCGGGCCCTCGTCCACGTACGCCTCGCTGATGACCAGCGAAGAGGCGTCGGTGTGGTCGTAGTTGTGTGCAGCGTTGGCGATGGCGCTGTCCAGCACCTTGCCAACCGGCACGCTCGCGGCCTGCGGGGCGAAACGCAGGACCGCCTGAGCCTCCGTGGCATCCATGCCACGGATGAGGTCCACCACGCGGCGGGCCTTCATGGGCGTGACGCGGATGTACCGCGCCTGGGCCCTGGCTTCCATGGTTGTCCCTTCGGTGTAAGTCATAGTCGTTTCCACCCCGCGCTTAGCGGCGCTTCGACTTCCGGTCGTCCTTGACGTGGCCGCGGAAGGTGCGAGTCGGCGAGAACTCGCCGAGCTTGTGGCCGACCATCGACTCGGTGACGAACACCGGGACGTGGATCTTGCCGTTGTGCACCGCGATGGTGTGACCCAGCATGGCCGGGACGATCATCGAGCGACGGGACCAGGTCTTGATGACGTTCTTGGTGCCTGCCTCGTTCTGTACGTCCACCTTCTTGATGAGGTGTCCGTCGACGAAGGGCCCCTTCTTGAGACTGCGCGGCATCTAAACCCGCTCCTAGCGCTTCTTGTTCGTCTTGCGGCGGCGGACGATGTACTTGTTGCTCGCCTTCTTGGGAGAACGAGTACGACCCTCCTTCTGACCCCACGGCGAGACCGGGTGACGACCACCGGAGGTCTTGCCTTCACCACCACCGTGCGGGTGGTCAACCGGGTTCATCGCGACACCGCGGACGGTCGGGCGGACGCCCTTCCAGCGCATGCGGCCGGCCTTGCCCCAGTTGATGTTCGACTGCTCGGCGTTGCCGACCTCACCGATCGTCGCGCGGCAGCGCGCGTCGACCAGGCGGATCTCACCCGACGGCATACGAAGGTGGGCCATGGTGCCCTCCTTCGCCAGCAGCTGCACGGAGGCACCCGCGGAACGGGCGAACTTCGCGCCGCCGCCGGGCCGCAGCTCGATGGCGTGGATGGTCGTACCGACCGGGATGTTGCGCAGCGCCAGGTTGTTACCGGGCTTGATGTCGGCGGTCGGACCGTTCTCGACACGGTCACCCTGCGACAGGCCACGGGGAGCGACGATGTAACGCTTCTCGCCGTCCGCGTAGTGCAGCAGCGCGATGCGCGCGGTGCGGTTCGGGTCGTACTCGATGTGCGCGACCTTGGCCGGCACGCCGTCCTTGTCGTGACGACGGAAGTCGATCACGCGGTAGGCGCGCTTGTGGCCACCACCCTGGTGGCGAACGGTCACACGACCGGCGTTGTTACGGCCGCCCTTGCTGTGCAGGGGGCGGACCAGCGACTTCTCCGGCGTGGACCGCGTGATCTCGACAAAGTCGGCGACGCTGGAGCCACGACGGCCCGGGGTCGTCGGCTTGTACTTGCGGATACCCATTTCTCAGTCCTCGTCCGATTCCGGACGACTCGAACTCCGTTAGGAGGTCGGGCCGCCGAAGATGTCGATACGGTCGCCCTCGGCGAGGGTCACGATGGCGCGCTTCGTGTCGGCGCGCTTGCCGAAACCGGTGCGGGTGCGCTTGCGCTTGCCCTGCCGGTTGATCGTGTTGACCCCGGTGACCTTGACCGAGAAGACCGCCTCGACGGCCTGCTTGATCTGGGTCTTGTTGGAGCCGGGCGCGACGATGAACGTGTACTTGTTCTCGTCGAGCAGCGCGTAGCTCTTCTCGGAGACCACGGGCTTGACGAGAACGTCACGCGGGTCCGAGTACGTCTTGCTGGTAACGGTCGCCTCGCTCATCAGGCGGCGCTCCCTTCGGTCTCAGCGGTCTGGGGGCCAGACACGAAGGACTCGAAAGCGGCCTGGGTGAAGACCACGTCGTCAGAGACGATCACGTCGTACGTGTTGAGCTGGCCCGGCTCCAGGATGTGCACCTGGGGCAGGTTGCGCGCGGACAGCCACGCGGCCTCGTCGGCGCGGTCGACGACCAGGAGCAGGTTCTGGCGCTCCGAGATCTTGCCGAGCAGCGTCTTGGCGGCCTTCGTGGAGGCGGCACCCTCGACCACGCCGGTGACGACGTGGATACGGGAGTGACGGGCCCGGTCCGAGAGGGCACCGCGCAGGGCGGCGGCCTTCATCTTCTTCGGGGTCCGCTGCGAGTAGTCACGCGGCTGCGGGCCGTGGACGACGCCACCACCGGCGAACTGCGGGGCGCGGGTCGAACCCTGACGGGCGCGGCCGGTGCCCTTCTGACGGTAAGGCTTCTTACCACCACCGCGGACTTCACCGCGGCGCTTGGTCTTGTGCGTGCCCTGACGGGCAGCCGCCAGCTGAGCGACAACGACCTGGTGGATCAGCGGAACGCTGGTCTTCGCGTCGAAGATCTCCGCGGGGAGCTCGACGGTACCGGCCTTGTCGCCTGCCGGCGAAAGGATGTCAATGGTGCTCATTACCTCAAGCCCCCTTGGCCGCGGTACGGACCAGGACGAGGCCGCCGTTCGGACCGGGGACCGCGCCCTTGATGAGGAGCAGACCCTTCTCCGCGTCAACCGCGTGGATGGTCAGGTTCTGGGTGGTGACGCGCTCGTTACCCATGCGGCCCGCCATGCGCATGCCCTTGAAGACACGCCCAGGGGTGGCGCAGCCACCGATGGAACCGGGGGAACGGTGCTTGCGCTGGGTGCCGTGCCCGGCGCCGAGGCCCTTGAAGTTGTGACGCTTCATGACACCGGCGAAGCCCTTGCCCTTGCTCTTGCCCGTGACGTCAACCTTGACGCCGGACTCGAACACAGCGGCGGTGACCTCCTGGCCCAGCGTGTACTCGCTGGCGTCAGGGGTGCGGAGCTCGACCAGGTGGCGGCGCGGGGTGACGTCGGCCTTGGCGAAGTGACCCTTGAGGGGCTTGTTCACCTTGCGCGGGTCGATCTCGCCGAAGGCGATCTGGACCGCTTCGTAGCCGTCGCTGTCGTTGGTGCGAACCTGCGTCACGACGCACGGACCGGCCTTGACGACGGTCACCGGGACAACCCGGTTGTTCTCGTCCCAGACCTGGGTCATGCCGAGCTTCTCGCCCAGGACGCCCTTGATGTTCTTGCTCATCTCGGCCCGTCCCCTCAGAGCTTGATCTCGATGTCGACGCCGGCCGGCAGGTCGAGACGCATCAGCGAGTCAACCGTCTTCGGCGTGGGGTCGAGGATGTCGATGAGGCGCTTGTGGGTGCGCATCTCGAAGTGCTCGCGAGAGTCCTTGTACTTGTGCGGCGACTTGATGACGCAGTACACGTTCTTCTCAGTGGGCAGCGGCACCGGGCCCGCGACCGACGCACCAGTGCGGGTCACCGTCTCGACGATCTTCTTCGCCGAGGAGTCGATGACCTCGTGGTCGTAGGCCTTGAGCCGGATGCGGATCTTCTGTCCCGCCATGGCTACTAGTAGTCCTGTCTCTCTGTTTAACGCTCTGGAACCCGGGGGTTCTCTGGACTCCCCCTCCGACCCACGCGGTCGGGCGTGTCGCATCCCCTCTACGAAAATCTCCCGAAAGAGATCCCAACCAAGGGGGTGCGGGCCCGAGGACCGCGGAACCGGGGGCGGAACACCCACCGGGTGCCTGGCCGACGCCCTGCATTGCTTCCCGGAAGATTCCCGTACGTCCGGCCCTACAGGGCCGACGAGTACTGTGGGACTCGCTTCCGGTCCTCCCGGCGGGAGGCGCGCAGCATTGACACTCAACCGAGCAACCTGGTCAGTGTGCCATACGGGGCGCGGGCCTGGCCAATCGAGTCGGGAATCCTACCCCGAGCGAGCGTGTGATCAAACGCGGGCGCGCATCCGGCGGCACCGGAACCGTCGCGGGCCCCCGGGCTCCCCCGCGCGGGCCGCTACGACGAGCACCGGGTGCGGCATCGGCTCGGCCGTCCTGCGGGGCGTCCTGGACCGCGCGGATGCCGAGCGGATTCCCGTACGCCTGGACGTGCTCCAGGGCAGCCCCGCCCGGCGGCTCTACGAGCGGCACGGATTCACGCTGGAGCGGGCGGACGCCGTCGGTCGCCGTCGACGTCTTCCTGGTGCGCAAACCCACACCCTGACCGGGCAACCCGCCCGCCCCTCCGTCCGTCTACTCCCCCGCAGGCGCGGCTCGACCGCCGCTGACCTGCGTGGAGAGCCAGGAGTGACGCAGGACAGGGCGGCCGTTCGCCCGCTGCGGGGGAAGCGGGAGCGGACGGGGTGCGCGGCGTGGTGGATCGATCTGTCCTGTCCCGGATACGGATGCCCCGGCGCACCCTGCTCCTCGCGGCCGGAGCGGCCGGCGCTGCCGCCACCGCCGGATGCGCCGTGCCGGCTCCCCGGCGGCGCGGGCCGGTGGCGGACCCGGCGCCCGGTCTGGCCATAGCGAGCACCCGTCGGGCCCTGGTCCTGCAACTGCTGGCCCACCCGGACGACGACCTGTACTTCATGAACCCGGACACCCGTGAGGCCCTGGACGCCGGGACCCCGCTGGTCTGCGTGTATCTCACCGCGGGCGAGGCGGACGGCGTCAACAAGATCCCCGGCGCGCCCCGCCCGGCACCCGACCGTGCCGCGTACTCCTCCTCCCGCCATCAGGGCCTGCGCCAGGCGTACGCCGAGCTGCTCGGGCTCGACCGGTTCACGCCCTGGCAGAAATCGGTCGCGGCCCTGCACGGCGGCCACCGGGCCGAGGTGAACGTCCTGACCGACGGCGTCCGCCGGGTCGAGCTGGTCTTCCTCAACACCGCGATGCACACCGGGCGCGGCCGCCCCGGGCTGCCCAGCCTCTGGCGGGACCGCCGCCTCGTGCTGCGTACCGTCGTCGCGGACAACTCCCCGCTGGAGCGCGCAGGTTCGTACACGTACGAGTCGCTGATCGACGTCCTCACCGGGCTGCTGGAGGAGTACCGGCCGACCGTCGTGCACACCCTCGACCCGGACCCGGACCTCCAGTTCAGCAGCGAGTACGAACGCCGCCGGGACAGCGAGCAGCGCGGGTACTCCGACCACGCCGACCACACCGCGGCCGGGTGCTTCGCCTGGGCCGCCCTGATCCGCTGGGTGGCGCGGGCGACGGGGCGCGGGGAGCCGGTGCCCGGGTTCGTCGTCGCCTCGTTCCGGGGGTACTACAACCGGCACTGGCCCAAGAACCTGCCGCCCGCGGTGCTGGAGCGCAAGGCCGCCCACCTCGTCCCGTACGGCGGCGGCCCCGACTGGGAGTGCGGCAACCCCTCCGGCTGCGGCGACTACAACGTGGGCGGCGACCGGCCGCTCACCAACCGCAAGGGCTGGGTGCGCTCCACCCACCACCGCTACCCCGGCCCCCGGGCCCAGGTCGCCACCGGGGCGGACGGCCGGCTCACCGCCTACGGGGTGCTCGGGCTGCGTGCCGTCCGGTGGCGTGAGAGCGCGCCCGGCAGCGGTGTCTGGGACGCGCCGGACGACCTCGGCGGCGGCCCGCTCGCCCCCGTGCTGGGCGCCGCGACGACGGCGGACGGGCGGCAGTTGCTGTTCGGGCTGCGGTTCGCGGCGCTCGGCGGGCACGGCGCGGACAACGAACGCGAGATCGTGCTCCTGGAGCAACGCTCCCCCGGCGGCCCGTTCCTCGCCTGGCAGGGTCTCGGCAACCCCGCCACGGGCCCCGACCACGGCCGCCGCATCGGAACCCCGGTCGCCGTCACCGCCCCGGACGGCCGCGTCCACCTCTTCGTACGGAACGCGGAGAAGGGGCTCAGCACCCGGGTGCGTGACGCGGTCACCGGCCGCTGGAGCGGCTGGCGGGACATGGGCGGCGGCGAGATCCAGGACGGGGTGACCACGGTCGTGGACACGGCGGGGCGCGTCCATGTGTACGCGGCCGGGCACCATGCCGTGCACCACTGGACCCAGGACGCCCCGGACACCGACGTCACCGCCCGCACCCAGCTCACCGGCTCCCCCGTCCCCGCGCACGCGCCCGGCGCATTCCCCGCGCCCGACGGTTCCGTGGAGCTGTACTACCGCCCCGCGGCGCGCGAGCGGCTCGTCGCCGTGCGCGCCGGAGCCGCGCCCGCACCCCGCTTCGGGGGGTACGGTCCGGTGACCGCCGCCGCGTCACCGGCCGGCCCGGTCCTGCTCGGCCGGTCCGCGGAGGGCCGGATACAGATACGTACCGCAGAGGCCACGGCCGTACGGTCCCGGGGCCCCGTCGCCCTGGACGGCGCCGCCCTCCACCTGGGCGCGGCGGACGGCCAGCCCGTCGTCGTGGGGTTCGGCCCGGACGCGGCACCCTGGCTCTGGCGCCCGTAGAAGGGGCCGCGCACCCCAACTCCGGCCCCATAACGCCGCGTTATGGCCAAACGTTAGTACCCCGCCCTCGTCGCGCTCCGGCACCCTGTTGCCCACCATCCCCCACGGACACGCCTACCCAGCGTGTCGCGCGAAACGAGGCATCATGCGCATATCCCGGCTCATGCCCGCTGTCGCCGCAGCAGCGGCCTGCGTCCTCTCGCTCTTCGCACCGTCCGCGACGGCCGCACCCGCGCCGCCGCTCCAGGACGCCCCGCCGCCGAGCACCCAGATCATCGGCGGCGGCCAGGCGACCAACGCCCCCTGGGCCGCCCGGCTCTTCTCGAACGGCAGAGAGACCTGTTCGGCGACGATCATCGCCCCGACCTGGATCCTCACCGCCAAGCACTGCGTCACCGGCGGCGGCCTGTCGTTCCGCATCGGCAGCCTCGACCAGCACAGCGGCGGTGTCGTCGCGAACGGCGCCCAGACCTACACCCACAGCTCGGACCTGGCGCTGGTGCGTCTCGACCGTTCCGTGCAGGCGACCTACTCACGCCTCGGCTCGCCCGGCTCGGTGAGCGTCGGCCAGAGCGTCCAGGTCTGGGGCTGGGGCGCGACCTCGCAGTGCGGCTCGGAGGCGAACTGCCAGTCGCGCTACCTGAAGGTCGCCAACGTGACGGTCACCGGCGGCTGCGGTGACGCGTACGGCGGCTCGGCGATCTGCGCCCGCCGCGGCAACGGCATCACCGCCGGCGGCGACTCCGGCGGCCCGATGACGGCGAACGGCATCCAGGTCGGCGTCGCCTCCACCAGCGACCGCCAGACCACGACCGCGTACACGAACGTCACCGCGTACCGGTCCTGGATCCAGTCGATCGCGGGCGTCTGACCGGACGCCCCACCCGGGACGGCGGGCACCTGACCGGTCCGCCGTCCCCCTGAACCGTAGGGCCCCCGTACCTCACCGCCCGAGGTACCGGGGCCCTACAGCCATGCCCCGCCGAGGAGCCCGTCGTACGCCGAAGGGCCCCGCACCTCTTCCGAGGTGCGGGGCCCTTCTTGCAGCTCAGTGAGCCACCAGGTCCAAGGACCAAGCAGAAACTACTTGATGATCTTGGTGACCTGGCCGGCGCCCACGGTCCGGCCACCCTCACGGATGGCGAACTTCAGGCCCTCTTCCATGGCGACCGGCTGGATCAGCGCGACGTCCATGAGGGTGTTGTCACCCGGCATGACCATCTCGGTGCCCTCGGGAAGGGTCACAACGCCCGTCACGTCCGTGGTACGGAAGTAGAACTGCGGGCGGTAGTTGTTGAAGAAGGGGGTGTGACGGCCACCCTCGTCCTTCGACAGGATGTAGGACTGCGCCTGGAACTCGGTGTGCGGGGTGACCGAGCCGGGCTTGATGATGACCTGGCCGCGCTCGACGTCCTCGCGCTTGATGCCACGGAGGAGCAGACCGACGTTCTCACCGGCCTGGCCCTCGTCGAGCAGCTTGCGGAACATCTCGATGCCGGTGACCGTGGTGGTGGTCTTCTCGGTCTTGATACCGACGATGTCGACGGTCTCGTTGACCTTCAGGACACCACGCTCGATGCGGCCGGTGACGACCGTACCGCGACCGGTGATCGTGAAGACGTCCTCGATCGGCATGAGGAACGGCTTCTCGACGTCACGCTCGGGCTGCGGGATGGACTCGTCGACAGCCTTCATCAGGTTGAGGACGGACTCACCCCACTCCTTGTCGCCCTCGAGCGCCTTGAGCGCCGAGACCTTGACGACCGGAACGTCGTCGCCCGGGAACTCGTACTCGGAGAGGAGCTCACGGACCTCGAGCTCGACGAGCTCCAGGATCTCCTCGTCGTCCACCATGTCGGCCTTGTTCAGGGCGACGACGATGTAGGGGACGCCGACCTGGCGGGCCAGGAGCACGTGCTCCTTGGTCTGCGGCATCGGGCCGTCGGTGGCGGCGACCACGAGGATGGCGCCGTCCATCTGCGCGGCACCCGTGATCATGTTCTTGATGTAGTCCGCGTGACCCGGGCAGTCGACGTGCGCGTAGTGACGCGACTCCGTCTGGTACTCGACGTGCGCGATGGAGATGGTGATACCGCGCTGGCGCTCTTCGGGAGCCTTGTCGATCTGGTCGAAGGCCGAGGCCTCGTTCAGGTCGGGGTACGCGTCGTGCAGCACCTTGGTAATGGCGGCCGTGAGGGTCGTCTTACCGTGGTCGATGTGACCGATGGTGCCGATGTTGACGTGGGGCTTAGTCCGCTCGAACTTTGCCTTCGCCACTGGGGTCCTCCTGAGTGGTTCTGTACGCCTTGCTTCATCGGCGCCAGGTGATCTTTGCTGGGGTGCCGGCGCCGGGGGCATACGGCACAGTGCTGACGCGCTGTGCCGCATGCCCACCGGGCTCCGGTGACAAGCCTAAAGCGTGAGCTCGGGAGAGTTACTCGCCCTTGGCCTTCGCGATGATCTCCTCGGCGACGTTCCGCGGAACCTCGGCGTAGGAGTCGAACTGCATCGAGTAGCTTGCGCGACCCGAGGTCTTGCTGCGGAGGTCTCCGACGTAGCCGAACATCTCCGAGAGGGGCACGAGGCCCTTCACGACGCGAGCGCCGCTGCGCTCCTCCATGGCCTGGATCTGGCCACGGCGGGAGTTGAGGTCGCCGATGACATCGCCCATGTAGTCCTCGGGCGTGGTGACCTCGACGGCCATCATCGGCTCGAGGAGCACGGGAGAGGCCTTGCGGGCACCCTCCTTGAACGCCTGCGAACCGGCGATCTTGAAGGCGAGCTCCGAGGAGTCGACCTCGTGGTAACCACCGTCGAGAAGGGTGACGCGGACGCCGACCATCTCGTAACCGGCCAGGATGCCGAACTGCATGGCTTCCTGAGCGCCCGCGTCCACCGAGGGAATGTACTCACGGGGGATGCGGCCACCGGTGACCTTGTTGACGAACTCGTACGACGCGTCGCCGCCCTCGATGGGCTCGATGGCGATCTGCACCTTCGCGAACTGGCCGGTACCACCAGTCTGCTTCTTGTGCGTGTAGTCGATGCGCTCGACGGCCTTGCGGATCGTCTCGCGGTACGCGACCTGGGGCTTGCCGACGTTCGCCTCGACGCGGAACTCGCGCTTCATGCGGTCGACGAGCACCTCGAGGTGAAGCTCGCCCATACCACCGATGATGGTCTGGCCGGTCTCCTCGTCGGAGTGCACCTGGAAGGAGGGGTCCTCCTCCGAGAGGCGCTGGATGGCGACACCCAGCTTCTCCTGGTCACCCTTGGACTTGGGCTCGATGGCGACCTGAATGACCGGCGCCGGGAAGTCCATGGACTCCAGGATGACCGGGTTCTTGTCGTCGCACAGCGTCTCACCGGTGGTGGTCTGCTTCAGACCCATGACGGCGATGATGTCGCCGGCGCCCACCGATGCGATCTCCTCACGCTTGTTCGCGTGCATGCGGTAGATCTTGCCGATGCGCTCCTTCTTGCCCTTGACGGAGTTCAGCACCGCGGTGCCGGCCTCCAGGCGACCGGAGTAGATCCGGACGAAGGTGAGCTTGCCGAGGTGCGGGTCGCTCGCGATCTTGAACGCCAGGCCGGAGAACGGCTCGTCGTCCGAGGGCTTGCGCGCGATGACCTTCTCCGGGTCCTTGACGTCGTGGCCCTCGATGGCCTCGACGTCCAGGGGGGAAGGCAGGTAGCGCACGACCGCGTCGAGCAGGGGCTGGACGCCCTTGTTCTTGAACGCGGTGCCACAGAACACCGGGGTGACGGTGACGGAGTCGGCACTGCCCTTCGACGCCAGCGTGATGCGGCGGATGGCCTCGTGCAGCTGCTCCTGGGTGGGCTCGTTGCCCTCCAGGTACAGCTCCATCATGGCGTCGTCGTTCTCGGCCACGGCCTCGAGGAGCTTGCCGCGCCACTCGGCGGCGGACTCCTGGAGGTTGTCCGGGATGTCGACGACGTTGTACATCTCGCCCTTGGCGGCCTCTTCGGGGTACACGAAGGCCTTCATCGACACGAGGTCGACAACGCCCGTGAAGTCCGCTTCGGCGCCGATGGGGAGCTGCATGACGATCGGGGTCGCGCCGAGGCGGTCCACGATCATCTCGACGCAGCGGAAGAAGTCCGCACCGGTGCGGTCGAGCTTGTTGACGAAGCAGATACGCGGCACGCCGTAGCGGTCCGCCTGACGCCAGACAGTCTCGGACTGCGGCTCGACGCCCGCGACACCGTCGAACACGGTGACGGCGCCGTCGAGGACGCGGAGCGAACGCTCCACCTCGACGGTGAAGTCGACGTGACCCGGGGTGTCGATGATGTTGATGGTGTGGTCAACATTGTTGAGCGGCCAGTGGCAGGTCGTCGCGGCGGACGTGATCGTGATGCCGCGCTCCTGCTCCTGCTCCATCCAGTCCATCGTGGCAGCGCCGTCGTGGACTTCACCGATCTTGTAGCTCACACCGGTGTAGAAGAGGATCCGCTCAGTGGTGGTCGTCTTGCCCGCGTCGATGTGGGCCATGATCCCAATGTTGCGGACCTTGGCCAGGTCAAGCGAAGTGGTGGCCATAAGGCTCAGTCTTCTCTCGGTCTCGATGGGGGTAGCGACTACCAGCGGTAGTGCGCGAAGGCCTTGTTGGACTCGGCCATCTTGTGGGTGTCCTCACGCTTCTTGACCGAAGCGCCGAGGCCGTTGGAGGCGTCGAGCAGTTCGTTCATGAGGCGCTCGGTCATGGTCTTCTCGCGGCGGGCGCGGGAGTAACCGACGAGCCAGCGCAGAGCGAGGGTGGAGGCGCGACCGGGCTTGACCTCGATCGGCACCTGGTAGGTGGCGCCACCGACACGGCGGGACTTGACCTCGAGCGAGGGCTTGACGTTCTCAAGCGCGCGCTTCAGCGTGATGACCGGGTCGTTGCCGGTCTTCTCGCGGAGGCCTTCCATGGCGCCGTACACGATCCGCTCGGCGGTGGAACGCTTGCCGTCGAGCAGGATCTTGTTGATCAGCGAGGTGACAAGAGGAGAGCTGTAGACCGGGTCGATGATGACCGGGCGCTTCGGGGCGGGGCCCTTACGAGGCATTCTTACTTCTCCTTCTTGGCGCCGTAGCGGCTGCGGGCCTGCTTGCGGTTCTTGACACCCTGGGTGTCAAGGGAGCCGCGGATGATCTTGTAACGAACACCCGGCAGGTCCTTCACACGGCCACCACGCACGAGCACGATGGAGTGCTCCTGCAGGTTATGTCCCTCACCCGGGATGTAGGCCGTGACCTCGATGCCGGAGGTCAGACGCACACGCGCGACCTTACGGAGGGCCGAGTTCGGCTTCTTCGGGGTGGTCGTGAACACACGCGTGCAGACACCGCGACGCTGGGGCGAACCCTCGAGCGCGGGCGTCTTGTTCTTCTCGACCTTGTCCTGCCGGCCCTTCCGGACCAGCTGCTGGATCGTAGGCACTACTTCTCCGGTTTCTGTGTGCCGTTCGTGAAACTAACCTGGAACATCGCCGACCCACGCGGTCGGGTGTGTCGAATACTGCGGACTCCCGCCCTGGGGGCGGAAGGGGCGCAGATTGCGGTGGCCACTGACGGACTCGCGCTGCGGCTGAGGACACGCACACGAGCCCAGGCACACCCCAGGCACAAGGCTTGAGCGTACCTACCTCACGGACGTGGGTCAAAACAAATGATGTCCACCCCCGGCGCACCGGGGCCGGGGGTCGGCGGACGGGGCGCGACGCCTGGCGGCCGACGCCCCGGGCCGTTGCCGGAACCCAGCAGTCGAGCGGCACGGACCCAGCGAACCCGCGGACCGCCGCCGCCTCCCCCACTGCCGGGCAACGCGGTGCGGCCGACGACCGGCGGACCGGCCGACGCCTGGCGGACCGGCACGCGGGAGCGGCCCCGGCCCCGGGAGTTCCGGTTCCGCCTCCGTCAGCCCTTGCCGGCGCCCTTCACCGCGGCGGCCGAACCGTGCTCGGCCGCACCCCGCGCGGAGTCCGGGTCCGCCGGCAGGAACTGTCCCGCGACCCGGATGAACATGTCCCACTGCTCGCGCGGGACGCCGAGCCCCGCGGCGGCCTCCTCCAGGGTCAGCCGACGGGGCGGGGCGACGGCGTCGAGCCCGCCGCCCCCGAGGTCCGGCAGCGGCAGGTCCTCCTCGGAGAGCCGGCCCGAGCGGATCAGCATGTCGCGCACCGGGACGCGCAGGACGTGCGCGAGCCGCCGGGTCGTCTCCAGGTCCGGCATGCTCTGGCCCTGGAGCAACCGGGTGATGGCCGCGCGGTGCACGCCCGCCTCGTCGGCGAGCCGCGACTTGCCCCCGCCGCGCGGGCTGTCGATGTCGTAGCCGCGCTGCCGGATCAGGTCCTCGACCCAGCGCGCGAACCGCTCCAGCTCACTCATCGTCATGACGTCGCCTCCCTCCGAAGCAGCCACAGCGTAGCGCGCTTGCGCGCACAGAATTACGTGCGCGTAAGCAACTCCATGTGTGGGTTCTGTTCGGATCCGGGCCGCCATTCCGGCCATCACCACCGGCCATCAGCCATGGCCATCACCCCGGCCGTCACCACCCACCCGTGGACAGGAATGTACGTTGCGCGCTCGCTCGCAACATGCCAGGGTGCCGTCATGACCTCATTAACCCCGCAGTCCGACGACGAGGACGGGCCGGACTCCTCGTGGTGGCGCTCGGCCGCCGCCTGCTCGGGAATGCCGCCGCAGATCGTCTTCGCCCGCCGGGAGAGGGACGCCGCGCCCGCGCTGCGCGCCTGTGCACGCTGTCCTGTTCTGCGCCGCTGCGAGGAGACCGTGGCGCCCGCCGACAGCTGGTTCGACGGCGTGAGCGCCGGCCGACTCTGGCGCAACGGACGCCCTGTCACCACCCGCGCCGCGCACACCGCCCAGCACCGAGGGGAACGCTGATGCCACCCACCACGTCCGCACCGGCCGACGACACCGTCCTCTGGCTCGACCTGCTGGTCCGCCAGCTCCCGGAGCTCCTGGTCGAGCTGGCCCCCGGCACCCGCGGCCGCCCGGCCGACCGGCCCGAGCCCACCCCCGCCCACCTGGCCGCCCGCGACGCCCGTATCCGCGAGGAGCGCCGCGAGGCGCTCGCCGTCGAACAGGCGCACGGCCTCACCGCTCCCGGCCACACGGCCGCGCCCCTGCGCCTGCACGTCTCCGACGCGCTGCGCGACATCGGCGACGGCGTCCTGGAGCTCGACGAAGCCGTCCACGACAAGCTGGGGCTGGGGCGGCCGCGCCGCGCGACCGTGCCGCAACGCCTCCTCCGTATCCGCCGGCTCCTCGGCCCGATCGCCGCGGAGCCCCTGCTCGCCGCCCATGTCAGGGACGAACTGCGACGGATGGCGCGGCGCTGCGGGCGCGCCCTCGGCGACACCGAGCCGATGGCCCGGGTGAGCGGCCGGTGCCCCTGGTGCGACTCCGTATCGCTGCGCGCC
Organism: Streptomyces rubiginosohelvolus; assembly: GCF_014649875.1. Taxonomy (GTDB): domain Bacteria; phylum Actinomycetota; class Actinomycetes; order Streptomycetales; family Streptomycetaceae; genus Streptomyces; species Streptomyces rubiginosohelvolus. The sequence continues at coordinate 466,539 of NZ_BMTW01000001.1, forward strand.
TTCCCTGCCCGGCGGGCCGTGCTGTGCGTCAACCCGGGGTGCCGCTGCACGGCCGCGGAGTGCGACTGCCGTACGGATCCGGCCTTCCGGCACGTCTGGTACGAGGGCACCTGGACCGCGCTGGCCGGTGCGGGCGGCGCCGACCCCGGCGAGATCGGGGCGGCGCTCGACGAGAGCGCGCCCACCACGCCGGAAGGCCGGGCCCGATGAGCACCGGCACGGGAACGCGTCCGCTGATCACCGGCGCCCTCGCCGCCCAGGAGGCGGCCGTGGCACCGGCGACAATCCGCAAGTGGGTCCAGTTGGGCCGTCTCACGCCCGCCGGCCGGCAGGGCCGGGCCCAGCTCTTCCGGCTGGAGGACGTCTTCGCCGCCGAGCGCGGTGCGCGGGGGCGCCCCGAGCGCACGGGCGACGTGCGCGAGCGCCCCTGAACGCACGAAAACGAGGCGGCCGCACCCGTGGAGGGTGCGGCCGCCTCGTTCGTACACGGTCGGTGCGACAGACCGGTGTCCGTCCGCGGTCGGCGTGCGGGACCCAGGTCGGCGCGAGGGGGCTCGGGGCGGATCGATGGGCGTACAGGCGCTGCCGGTGTCGACGGGCCGACGCGACCGGGGCGGCGGGGGTGGCCGTTCCGGGCGGTACCGGGCGGTGCTCAGCGGCCCCCCGGACCGGGGCGTGGGCCGAGGTCGCCGTCGGGTCCGGGGAGCCGGGCCGCGGGGGCCGCACCGGTGCCGTCGCCGGTCACCAGCTCCATGGCCTCGCGCCAGCCGCTGGAGAAGCCGCGCACCTCCGCGTCGATGACCACCCGTACAGCGACCTTGTTCAGTACCGCCGCCATCGCCCGGGCCATCTCCACGGTGTACGTCCCCGCCTCCCCCGCCTCCGCCGCCACCTCGACGACCGCGGCCACCACATCGGTAAGCCGGTCTCCCGTACCGCTGACCATCGCACCTCCCCTTCGTCCGTCAGGCGTCCACGCTCCAGAACCGCCACGTCATCGAATATGCGTTCGATAAATCGCAGCGTAGCGCAGCGGCGCCGGAGAGCGCGGAGCCTCACAAGCCCCACGCGCCCCGAGCACCGGATGTCGCCATATTGGTTGCGTGCTCGCGCGATCGCCTGCTCGGGTCCTCGCCGCGGTCAGCGAGCACCCGCCTGCCACAAGGCCAGGACCAGTGCCACGCACGAGGTGAGCGCGGCCAGCGACGGCAGAGGCCAGCGGGTGCGCTCCAGCGCGTCCAGCCGCTCCTCGTGCTCGCCGAGCACCTTGTCCGTCTGGTCCGCGCGCTGCAACAGCAGCGCCAGATCGCCTCGCGTGGTGGCGAACCCGACGTCCACCGAGCGCCGCAGCCGCTCGAGTTCCACCGCCACGCCCCTCTCCTCGTGCTCCCGCATCACGGGTGGACCCCCTCTTCCTCGGCCGGCCTCCCCGGCGTCGGCGCCTGCCCGGCGGGCAGGCGCAGCCACGGCGGCAGCAGCCGCTGCACGGCCGGCGCCGACATGGCACGGCTGAGAGCGGCCGCGAGCGCGGCGGCACCCGCAAGGACGGGAAGGTCCCGTACGGCCGGTTCCCCGGCCAGCAGCGGAGCCACCGCGAGCAGCGCGCAGCAGACCTGGGCGAACGTGCGCAGCGCACGGCGGGTCGGATCGGTCATCCCCTGTTCGTCCCTGCCGGAATCCCTGCCGGAATCTTGGTCGGAATCTCTGTCCGCATTTCTGTTGGCATTTCTGTTGGCATTTCTGTTGGCATTTCTGTTGGCATTTCTATCGGAATGTCCGTCGGCATCTCTGGCTGGATCTGAGCCTCCGTCTGTGCCTGGGTCTCCCTTTCAGGACCGGGGGACGCGGAGCCGCTGCCAGCTTTCCCGCCCCGGCGTGCCGTCCGCGTCCGTACCGCGGTAGCCGAGCTTGCGCTGCCAGGCCGCGTAGGAGTTGCGGTCGGCGGCGCCCCAGACCGGGCCCGGACCGACGGAGTACCGGCCGCAGCCTTCCGCCACGAGTCGTCTGCCCACGGCGGTGAAGAGCGGGTCCCGGTGGCCGGGGACGAAGAAGGATCCGCCGGGGAACGGTGCGTACACCGGCGCGGGAGGCGGGCCCGTGACGGGGTGCCCGCCGAGCCGCCCGGCGATCCGGCTCCGCATCCCGGCCATGGAGAACGACGGGTCGATCTTGCGCCGGGTCCACTCCTTGTGGCCGATGACGCTCGCCGCCGACCAGCCGTGCACCCGGCACAGCGCGGCCGAGAGCCGCTCCACGGCGTCGAGCTGGGCTGCCGGGTAGGGGTCGCGGCCGGTGCCGAGGTTCTCGATCTCGAACCCGTAGAAACGGGCGTTGCCGTCGACGGCGTCCGGGCCGGGCGCGGGCAGCGGCAGCTCCTCGCGTACGGCGGCCAGGACCGCAGAGCTGCCGCTGCCGGCGTGGTTGGTGCGGCCGTAGCCGACCAGGTGCACCACACCGTCCTTGGTGACGACGCCGACGCACAGCGGTCCGGGGAGCTCGGGCGCGCCCCGGCGGCAGTAGCCGACGCTGCTGGAGCCGGCCGTGTGATGGAGCATCACACCGTGGACCGGCCCCCAGGCGCCCTTGTGGTTGCGGTTGTGGCCGTGCCAGCCGGCGTGTTCGGTGATACGGACCCCTTCGGCGCGGAGGGCGCGGGCGAAGGCGTCGGCGGTCAGGGGTGACGCCATGGGTGGTCTCCTCTTCGGATCAGGTCCGGCCGGTGTCGGCACGGACCGGGGGGCGCGGAATTGGCGTCGATCGCCCGGAATCGGAGTCGAACGTCCGGCATCCGCCGGCGGCGTCCGGAGCCGGTACGACCGCGACCGCCCCGGCCCGTCGCGGAGAACGACGGGCCGGGGCGGGGCGGGACCGGGCGGTACGGAACGGGACCGGGCAGGACGGAACCGGAGCCGGAGCGGGCGGGCGGGCATCCGGCGGTTCGGCGCCGGTTCGGCGTGCCGGTTCAGCGCGCCGGTTCAGTGCACCGGGTCGACCCGCAGGAACCGATTGGCGAACGTCGCGGTGCTGGTGGTCGCCGAGGACCGGTAGGCCGGGGTGGCGGTGTAGGCGACCCCACCGGTCAGACCGCTGATCTGGAACACGGTCGACACGGAGTTCTGCGCGGTCCCGACGGAGATGGCGGCGCGGGTGTCGGCCGTGGCCGAGGTGACCGTCGTGCCCTGCTTGACCGCGACCGACATCAGGCCGCTCGCGGTGGCGACGCTGGAGCTGACCCGCGCGCCGACGGTGATGATCACCGTGCCGGACGGGGGCGCGGTGAACGCGGCGACCATCGTGTCGCCCGTGGAGCCCGTCAGAGCCTCGGCGTACGTGGCCGACGTCGTCGTACCGGCGACGGCGTTCAGCTTCAGGACCGGACTGGGCAGCACCGGGTGCCAGTAACTACCCGTGTAGAAGTAGTACCGGCCGGGGTTGGTGACCCAGGCGAGCATGCCCGTCACCGGCGAGGCCACGGAGTTGAGCGCGACCGTGGTGGCCAGCCGCAGCACCGTCCGGCCGTCGAGGGCCTGGGCGAGGGACTGGACGTGCAGCGGCACGTTCGCGGCGTCGGTGGGCTGCGGGTAGGGGAGGTTGCTGAGCGGGGTGAGCTGGACCATGGGAGAGCCCTCCTGGAAGGCGGGTACGGAGAAGGCCGGCGCCCCCCGAGGGGCGCCGGCCTGCTGTCACAAGGGTGCGGCGGTCAGCCGCCGATGGGCGGGGGCAGAGTGTCCGGCGGCATTCCGCCGTCCCCCTCCCGCGTGGCCGGGTCATCGATCGGCACCGGAACGGGCGCCGGGGCGTCCGGCGGCGGCTCCCAGGGGGCGCCCGCGGGCAGGTCCGCCCCCGCGCCGGCCCCGTCCGCCGCGGTCGGGCCGCCGGCACCGAGCGCCGCGCCGGCGTCTGCGTCCGCCGGGTGTTCCGCGCCCGCTTCGACCGGGTGGTCCGCACTCATGCCACACCTCCCAGCGTCTCCACGAGCGTCCGGTACGTGAGCTGCTCCGCCGTCAGGTCGGCGAACTGCCCGTACTGCGCCGTCACCATCTGGTACGTACGGAGCCGCCCGTATCCCGGGTCCAGCGGCGCGTCCGGCATCAGTCCCGCGTCGGCCGGCACACCGTTGTAGCCGGTCCCGCGCAGGACGAGGACCTGCTGGGGGGCGGCCCCCGCGGCGCAGGTGGTGCGCATGCCGACGATCCACGCGAGGGTGTCCAGCTTCGCCCCGGCCGTGTCCATCACCCGGACGACATCGCCCAGTTGGAGCCGGGGGTCGTGCAGCACCTCGACCTCACCGAGCACCGGCACGGGATACCGCCCCGCGTCGAGCATGGTCTGGGCCAGGGTGTACGCCTCGCTCGCGGACTGCACCCAGTCCGAGGCGGGCGCAAGGTACTGCTGCTTGCCGTAGAACTCCTGGCTCGCCGGGCTCCAGCGCGCCCAGACGCGCTGCTTCGGGTCGGCCGACCGTTTGAGCGGGTAGATCTGCACCGAGGGCTTGCCGTCCTTGGTGACCGTCCACACGCTCGTCGTCCCGGTGTTGGTGAACCGGACGATGTAGGCCGGTCCCTCGCGCCGGGAACTCACGGTGACCTGGCCCTTCACCGCCGTACCGCCCGTCGCCGCACTGCCGAACCGTACCCGGTGACCGGCGGTCGAGGCAGGGGTGTCGTCCACGATCACCAGCGGGCCGATGTCGCTCTCGTCGTCGGCGATCGCGTACGAGACCTCCTGGGGTATCCCGGGCTTGAGCTCCCTGATCCGGGTGTCCACCTGCGGCTCGCCATGCAGCAGGGTGATGCCCGTCCAGTCCTGGTAGGGCTGCTCGCAGTGGTTGCGGCAGGCGTCGATCTCCTCGCTGACGGTGAGGGCGGAGATGTCCCGGACCGTGGTGACGGTGGCGTCCGGGGCGGCAGGCATCCGGCTGAACCGTGACGGGCCGCGCCAGCGGAAGACGCCCTGCTCGTCGAATTCGGCCGTGGACATCGACGCACGGGCGATCTCCGTGATGGCGTCCCACTGGGATCCGGAGACGGCGGGGATGTCGAACAGCGGCAGTGCCGCCTCGTCCAGCTCCGCGCCCTTGCGCCACAGGTCCTTCTGCTCCCACTCCTCACGCGGATAGGTCGCGGTGTCCGCCCATACCCGGTCGGTGACCTGGAGGCACTCCACGGCCATGTCGGTGACCAGGTCGATCTGCTGGAGCTCGGAGCGCGGATGGGCGGCCACCGACTCGACGTAGGTCCCCATGCCCCCGACGTGGTACGAACCGTCCGGCGCGGTGAGGCGGGGCTGGACCACCGGCAGCACGGTGGTGCCGTTGCTCCGGGTGTCGACCATGAACCCCAGGTGCCAGCTGCCGCGCAGGGCGGCCAGCTTGGAGAACGTCCAGGTGAAGTACCAGTAGCCGCCGTCGACCGTCCCCGACGCGATCTGGACGGTCCCCGTCGAGATGTCGAACTTCGCGCTCAGATAGCCGGCGGCGCCGCCGCTGCGGTCGAAGACGGTCTTCATCTCGACCGTACTGCCCTTCGCCAGCGCCGTGTTGACCCAAGCCTCGACCTGGAAGACCTTGCCCGGCAGCGCGAACCGCGAGCGCGGCATCCAGGACGCGCGCAGCCCCGGCTGTTCGGGCATCAGCGCCATCTCGAACGGCGCGCCGTCCCGGATCCAGCGGTACGACGAACTGCTGGGCAGCACCTCCGGCTGCCCGTACGTCGCGTTGAACCCGCCGTGCAGGGAGGCGTACAGCACCGTGAACGGCGCCAGGTCCTCCGTGTCGGCGAGCGGGGCGCGCGGCGGCGGGCAGGTGTGGATGCCGCCCTGGCGCAGGAGTTCGTCCACGCACCAGGTGGCGGTGGCGACCGGGCGGCCGTAGTAGAAGCCGTGGTACGGACGCGGCAGGGAGGCCGGACCGCGCAGCCGCTCCGCGCCGTCCAGTGCCTGGACGGTGACCGTGTCGCTGCCCGAGGCCGCCGAGCGGGAGCGGACCGTGCCCCGGAAGGCGGGCAGGGTCCGGCCGGCCACCCCGGCGGCGTGGACCACGGACTGGCCGGGGCGCACCGCGTCGCCGGTGGACCGGTCGGCCCACGCCGAGTAGAGGCGCGGCGCGTGTTCGCCGCCGGCCCCGCCGAGCTGGAGTTCCAGCTGGGCCGACGAACTGCCGGACACCGCCCGCACCGCCTCCGGCAGGTCGGTGTTGTACGCGCGCTCCACCTTCCAGGACTGCACCTGCTCGCCGAGCTCCGTGCCGCCGAGCCGGGTCGCGTGCACGGGCACCCGTTCCGGGGCGGCGAGCGCGGCGTCCAGGTTCTCGTCAGTTGACTGCACCACGCACCTCCACAAGGTCGATTCCGATGTTCCGGTAGGGCAGGCGGGGCGCGGGGGCGTCGGTCAGGCCGGTGACCGCCATCGGCGGGCAGCCGTCGCCGAGCGCGTACGCGACCGGGGTCTCCCCGATGGTCAGGCACGCCCCGGCCAGCGCGATCGCACCGGTCGTGCCGGGCCGTCCCACCGGGGTGACGAAGGCGGCCTCCGCCGGGGCGGTACCGGAGACGACGGCTCCGGTGACCGAGGTGGTCGAGAGGTACGAGCCGTCCAGGGCCTTCCAGTCGAGCTGGGCGGTGCACACCGCCGGGTCCCACCCCGGCGGGACCATCCAGGACACGTTCATGCCCGGTGCCACGGGCCAGCCGGTCCAGGTGCCGTGCACCCATCCGACGGCGCTGGCCGCGTCCTTGCAGTCACCGGTGAACACGTCACCGACGGACGGCCGGAGCGTGATGTCGCCGACGACGGTGAACCAGTGGTCACCGCCTCGCGCGTGCCGGCTCTGCCCCGCCGCCTGGAGCGGGTCGAGCAGGTTGACGGAGACGGGGTCGATGACGACGACCGAGCCGCCGGCGTACACATTGCGCCCGAGCATGCCCGGCCCGCTGATCCGGCGCGCGAGGCGCACCAGGTGCTGGGCGTCCTCGGGCTCCAGCCACTCGAAGGAGAGCTTCATCCGGCGGGTGGACCGGGGCGGGGCGACCAGCGTCACCTGGCTCTCCAGCGACCGGAACTCGCTCACGTTGAGGTCCGGGCTGCGGTCCCAGCTCTTGGCCGCCTGCGAGGTCTCCCGCAGCAGACCGGGCTTGCCGATCCAGAGGTTCCTTGCCATGTCTGCCTACCTCCGGGCGAGCTGGCGCTGCCCGACGAGGACGGCGCGGGCGATGGTCTGGGAGTCCACCTGTACGTGGACGGGGCGCTCGGCCAGCCGTTCGACGGCGGCGGCGAGCCGGGCGATCTGGGCCCGGCCGGCGCCCGGGCTCATCATCCGGTCGAGCTTGCTCAGGGGAATGACGGCCTCGGACTCACCCGCCTCGCCGATCAGCGCCAGGGTTCCGCCGTTGCGGGCCGGCACGAGACCGCCCTTGGCGAGGTGCGGGACCGGGATGGTCGGGAGGCTGATCGAGAACGACCGGCCGCCGAACTTGGGCACCCAGCCCGGGATGCTCACCTTGAACCTGTTCAGGGCGCCGATGACGACGTTGACGGCGGTGGCGAAGCCGCGGAACGGGGCGAGCAGGAGGTTGCCGATGCCCCGCAGGACGGGGCCGATCGCCTTCATCGCGGAGGAGGTCGCGGACCGGATGGCGGCCATCCCGATCTTGAACCCCTTCTGCACGACGGCGACGATCTTGTCGACCTTCACGAACTGCAGGATGAGCGGCGCGAGCAGCGTCATGATCAACCCGAACGGGCTGGCCGCCATGGCGAGGTTGAGCCCCTTCTGCGCCAGGCTCGCCCCCTTGAGCCCCTTGGTGAGCCCGCCGCCCATCGTCTTGCCGGCCTTGTCGGCGTTCTTGCCGGCCTTCCCGACGGACTTCTCCACCGCGTCGGACTGCTGCTTGACCCCGCGCAGAGCGGTCCTGGCCTTGTCCGCGGAGCCCTTGAGCTTGTCGAGCGCGCCCCTGAGCTTGTCGGTACCGCCCTTGGCCGTGCCCAACGAGGTGTTGGCGGTACGCAGCCCCGTACGCAGCTTGCCGATCGCGGTGTCGCCCTGCGTGGTGGCGGTGCGCAGCTTTCCGATGGCGGCGCCCGCCCGGTCCGCGCCGCCGCGGATGGTGTTGAGGGCGGAGTTTCCCTGGCCTGCCGCCGACTTGAAACGGGCCAGAGGCGTCGTTCCACCGGCCACGATCCGGTTGAAGCCCTGCATGGCGGAGCCCGCTGTTCTCAGACTTCCGGCGAGTGACATACCCTCTCCTGCCTTTCCCTAGTTCTCCGGACCTCGGAGGTCCGGAACCCGGACACGTTTCCCATCAGCCGCTGAGCGCCCTGGACACGTCCACGACCTGCCTCTGTGTGGCCCGCAGGTTGGTGCCGAGCTGCTTGACGGAAGTCTGTGCGGCTTGGGCATTCTTGTTCGCCTCGGCCCCGGCCTTTTTGAGTTCCTCTTCCTTTTTCTTGATCAATTCCATGCGGGCATCGAGTTTCGAGAGCGCCTGTACCCGCGTTTCGATCTTCGTCACCTGCCGGTCGACCTTCTTCTCGAGGGCCGTCGCACGGTGCACGTCATTGGCGATATCGAAGCGAATTTGCATCACTTTCCGTGCGGCGTCCGCCCGGCCACCCGAGCCGGTCCCCTCCCGCAAATCACGCGCCTTGTCCCTCCCCCCTTCGGCGTCCTTTTTCATCGTTTCCAGACGACTGACCTTGTTGTTTATGGACTGCTGATCCTCCTGGACCTTGGCCTGCAACCGGTCGATGCGTTCCTGCAGGGACTTCTTCGGATCCGCCCAAGGGAAGGTGACGAGCTGACGACCACGCAGCGTGATGCCCTTCTCGTCCGCCTTGAGGATCGTGAAGTCCGCCTTGACGAGCGTCAATCCCAGTGCAAGGCCGCCGAGTTCGTACTTGATGAGCGTGACCGAGTGCTGAAGGTCGCGGTACAGTTCCTTCTGGTGTTCGATGTCCTTCTTGTTGATCCAGAAGGGGCGAATCCACGCCTCTTCCTTGGCCTCAGGTGTCGGTGCCGGAGTAGCCACCAATCCTCCCTTTCCTCATGACATGACGATGACCACCGGGGTTCGCATGACACATCTCGATTTTCCGACCTGGGTTTCCTACGTGATACTCGTCGCCCCGACGGCGGTTATATTGCCCATTGCCGTGCCACGCCTCTACGCGCACCTACGCCTGAAGACGAAAGGAACCAAAGCGGCAGGGACATGCCGTTCCTCGTACTTTGCGAAAGGTTCTTTTGTCCTTCACTACTCGTACGAGGACCACAAGGGCGGTCTGCACTTCCGCAGAGCGAAGTCGGATGACTTCGGGCTGACAGCGGACGAGGGAGAGACCCTCCCGGTCGTCTTCGACCCCGCGTTCCCGCGCGTGTCCCGTACGCAGACCGAATTGCGGCGCCTGCTGCCCTGGTCTCCGGTCAGTACCGGCACCTGGGCAGTCGCTCAGGCACTCTGTGTGTTCCTGGCCGGCGCGAGGGGCATCGGTTGAGCACGCGGCCCCTGAGGAGTTCACGACGCCCGGGACCTGAGGGGGTGACCGGATGAGCCACTGTCACCCGAAGAACGATGCCAACTGCGCAGGGCCGGGTCCCGCCGGCTGCGGCTCCGCCGCCGACTCATCAGCCGCGGGCTCCGCGCCCGGCCGGGACACGGGTACCGGATACTCCAGCGCCTCCGCGTCCTCGTCCTGGTTCACCGTGGCGAACATCCAGTTGGCTTCGGCGAGTTGGTCCACCGCAGTGGCCAGCAGATAGTCGGAGACCGACCACTCCGCCGCCTCCCCGTGCAGTTCACGGGCCACCGCGCTGTCCCGGGGAAGATGCCGGAGCAGCACCGAGAGCCGCCGGGACGACAGCTCGCCGCGGTGCCAGTCGAGCAGATCGAGGCCGTAATGGCGGAGGAGGTCCGCCTCAAGGGCCTCGGCGTGTTCGTCGACGAACGCGCCGAGGCTCAGTCTTCCCCCAGGCCGAGCCCGGTCTCCTTGCCGTACGCCTCCAGGATCGCGGCGATGTCCTGCATGGTGATCTCGCGCTGGTCGAACCGCGCGTACTGCTTCTCACCGAGCAGCAGCCGCAGCAGACCGTCGACGTCGTTGTCGTCCAGGTCGCGCAGCTTGCGGGCGGTCGCCCGGGTCAGTTCGGTCGGCAACTCGAAGACGTCACCGTCGAGTTCGAAGGTCCAGGCGCGGCCGAGCGCTTCGAGGCGCTGGGCGCGGGCGGCGTTGACGTTGAAGCCGGACATACAAGGGCTCCTCTACGAAGGGCGAAAGTGCGGGGGAAAGGGAGGGCGTACGGCGGAACGGCGGTGGCGGGACCCCGGTCGAACCGGGGACCCGCCACCGCCACCGGAGCGCCTACGCGGCGCCGAAGGCCTTGTCCTTCATGATCCACGTGGCCAGGGTCGGGCTGTTCTCCGCGGCCAGCGCGGTGAAGGTGACCCCGAGCTTCAGCGAACCCGTACGGGTCAGCGCGATCTCCTCGGTCTCGGTGACCTGGCCCCGCGGGATGATGAAGCGGTACGTGACGTCGGCGCCGTCCTTGAACTCGATGCCGAGCTGACGCTCGTCCTGCTTCGGCTCGGACGCCAGCTTGTATTGGTAGGTGTCGCTCACGCCGGTTCCGGTCACGGACGTGACGGTGTCGCCGCCCATGAAGAACGACAGCGTGTCCTTGTTCAGCTGGAGGAGCTGGAACTTCACCGTTAGGTCGCGGTCGGAGTAGATGAACCGCGCCGGGCTCACCGACTGCCAGGTGTCGACCGGGTCGATCTTGTCCTTCTTGTTGAACTTGATGCCGTCGGTGGTGGTGTAGCCCAGCTCGGTCCAGCCGTCGGCCCACGTGTCGCCGGTGTGGGCCGGCGACGCCGGGCCGGTCGCGCCGGCCTTGGCGACCAGGATGCGGCCGCTGCCGGCCACACGGATCTGACTGCCGTTGTTGCCTGCCATGTCTGCTCCTCGGTGAGAGTGCGGTGCGGGGCCGCGATCGGCCCGCGCCGGTGTGCGGAAACGACGAAGGCCCCGCCGGTGGCGGGGCCTGCAAGAAAGAAACGCTCGGTGAAGCGGTGAAGCGGTCAGGCGGGCCGTACGGAGACCCGGACCGTGGAGAGATACCGGTTGCCGGCGGGGCGGTGGTAGTCAGGCAGCCAGCGCGGCCCGTCCGCCTCGGCGACATCGGTGACCGCTGCCCCGCCGTACGTGGTGCCGGAAAGGGTCAGGACAGCCGCACGGGCCGCCAGCGCGACGGTGTGCGCCGCCGTCTTGTCCGGCCCGTAGACCTCAAGGTCGATCAGCGGCTGGTCGAGGTGGAGATCGTCCACCCACGCACCGCCGACGCGGGAGACGAGGACGGCCTTCTGGGTGCCGTCGAAGCCGGGCGGGGGCCTGTTGTCGACCACCGCCCCGGCCAGTTCCGGCCGGTTCTTGAGGTGATCGACGACGAGCCGTTCCGCGTCCGGAAAGGCGAGGGGACTCACATGGACACTCCCTTCAGGGGGCCTGTGCCGCGGTGCTGCGGAAAACACAGAGCGGCAGGTCCGCCGCCCGGGTGTTCCGGGCGCAGCTCTGCCGCTGCCCCAACTGTGATCCATGGAGGCCGACTTCGCAACTCGATACGGGAACCGGCCGCGGCCAGCGGCCCGCACACGCCGAAGGGCGGCCACCCCCTGACGTACAGGGGTGACCGCCCTCAGGCGTTCAAGCGACAGCTCGCTTACTGGTTGTACGGACCGTAGTCGTAGTCCTCCAGCGGAACGGCCTGGCCGGAGCCCGTGCCGAACGGCGAGTAGTCGATGTCGTCGTAGCCGACGGCCGAGTACATCGCGGCCTTGGCCTCCTCGGTCGGCTCGACCCGGATGTTGCGGTAGCGGGACAGGCCCGTACCGGCCGGGATGAGCTTACCGATGATGACGTTCTCCTTGAGGCCGATCAGGGAGTCCGACTTGGCGTTGATCGCCGCGTCGGTGAGGACCCTGGTCGTCTCCTGGAAGGACGCCGCCGACAGCCACGACTCGGTGGCGAGCGAGGCCTTGGTGATACCCATCAGCTGCGGACGGCCGGAGGCGGGGTGACCGCCCTCGGTGACCACACGACGGTTCTCGGTCTCGAACTTCGACCGCTCGACCAGCTCGCCCGGAAGCAGCTCCGCGTCGCCGGACTCGATGATCGTCACGCGGCGGAGCATCTGCCGGATGATGATCTCGATGTGCTTGTCGTGGATCGACACGCCCTGCGAGTTGTAGACCTTCTGGACTTCGCCGACCAGGTGGACCTGGACCGCACGCTGGCCGAGGATGCGCAGCACGTCGTGCGGGTTGGTCGCACCGACGGTGAGCTTCTGGCCCACCTCGACCGCGTCGCCCTCGCCCACCAGGAGACGGGCACGCTTCGAGATCGGGAACGCCGTCTCGTCGCTGCCGTCGTCCGGGGTGACGACGAGCTTCTTGGTCTTCTCGGTCTCCTCGATCCGCACGCGGCCCTTGGCCTCGGAGATCGGGGCGACACCCTTCGGCGTACGGGCCTCGAAGAGCTCGACGACACGGGGCAGACCCTGGGTGATGTCGTCACCGGCCACACCACCGGTGTGGAAGGTACGCATCGTCAGCTGGGTACCGGGCTCACCGATGGACTGGGCGGCGATGATGCCGACCGCCTCACCGATGTCGACCAGCTTGCCGGTGGCGAGCGAGCGTCCGTAGCAGAAGGCACAGGTGCCGACCGCGGACTCACAGGTCAGGACCGAGCGGGTCTTGACCTCCTCGACGCCGGCGCCCACCAGGGCGTCGATCAGGACGTCACCGAGGTCGACGTTGGCAGGCGCGATGACCTTGCCGTCCACCACGACGTCCTCGGCGAGCATGCGGGCGTAGACCGAGGTCTCGACGTCGTCCGTCTTGCGGAGCACGCCGTCGGCGCCCTTGACCGCGATCTTCAGCTTCAGGCCGCGGTCGGTGCCGCAGTCCTCCTCGCGGATGATCACGTCCTGCGAGACGTCCACCAGACGACGGGTCAGGTAACCCGAGTCGGCGGTACGCAGGGCGGTGTCCGCCAGACCCTTACGGGCACCGTGCGTGGAGATGAAGTACTCCAGAACGGTGAGGCCCTCGCGGAAGGACGCCTTGATGGGACGGGGAATCGTCTCGTTCTTGGCGTTCGACACCAGACCACGCATACCCGCGATCTGACGCATCTGCATCATGTTTCCTCGGGCACCCGAGTCGACCATCATGAAGATGGGGTTCGTCTTCGGGAAGTTCGCGTTCATCGCCTCGGCAACCTCGTTGGTCGCCTTGGTCCAGATCGCGATGAGCTCCTGCGTGCGCTCGTCCTTGGTGATCAGACCGCGCTCGTACTGCTTCTGGACCTTCTCGTCCTGCTCCTCGTAGCCCTTGACGATGGCCTTCTTGGCCTCGGGCACGACGACGTCGGAGATGGCCACGGTGACGCCCGAACGGGTCGCCCAGTGGAAGCCCGCCGCCTTCAGGTTGTCGAGCGTCGCCGCCACGATGACCTTGGGGTAGCGCTCGGCCAGGTCGTTGACGATCTCGGAGAGCTGCTTCTTGCCCACCGAGTAGTCGACGAACGGGTAGTCCTCGGGCAGCAGCTCGTTGAAGAGCGCACGGCCCAGGGTGGTCCGCAGCCGGAAGGTGTCACCGGGCTGGTACTCCGGCTCGCCCTCCTCGGCGACCGGCGGCACCCAGCCACGCGGCGGCATGGTGCCGACCGGGAAGCGGATGTCGACCTTCGCCTGGAGCGACAGCTCGCGGGCGTCGAAGGCCATGGTGGCCTCGGCCGTGGAGCCGAACGCGCGGTCCGCGCCCTTGACGTTCCGGCCCTCGTCGTCCGTGGTGAGGAAGAAGAGGCCCAGCACCATGTCCTGGGTCGGCATGGTGACGGGACGACCGTCGGCCGGCTTCAGGATGTTGTTCGAGGACAGCATCAGGATGCGGGCCTCGGCCTGCGCCTCCGCGGAGAGCGGCAGGTGCACGGCCATCTGGTCACCGTCGAAGTCCGCGTTGAACGCGGTACAGACGAGCGGGTGGATCTGGATGGCCTTGCCCTCGACCAGCTGCGGCTCGAAGGCCTGGATGCCGAGGCGGTGCAGGGTGGGCGCACGGTTCAGCAGCACCGGGTGCTCGGCGATGACCTCTTCGAGGACGTCGTACACGACGGTGCGGCCACGCTCGACCATGCGCTTGGCCGACTTGATGTTCTGCGCGTGGTTCAGGTCCACCAGGCGCTTCATCACGAACGGCTTGAAGAGCTCCAGCGCCATCGCCTTCGGCAGACCGCACTGGTGCAGCTTGAGCTGCGGACCGACGACGATCACGGAACGCGCGGAGTAGTCCACGCGCTTGCCGAGGAGGTTCTGACGGAAACGGCCCTGCTTGCCCTTGAGCATGTCGCTCAGGGACTTCAGGGGGCGGTTACCGGGACCGGTGACCGGGCGACCGCGGCGGCCGTTGTCGAACAGCGTGTCGACGGCCTCCTGCAGCATCCGCTTCTCGTTGTTCACGATGATCTCGGGGGCACCGAGGTCAAGGAGACGCTTGAGGCGGTTGTTGCGGTTGATCACACGGCGGTACAGGTCGTTCAGGTCGGAGGTCGCGAAGCGGCCACCGTCCAGCTGCACCATCGGACGCAGGTCCGGCGGGATGACCGGCACGCAGTCGAGCACCATGCCCTTGGGCTTGTTGCTGGTCTGCAGGAACGCGGAGACGACCTTGAGGCGCTTGAGCGCACGGGTCTTCTTCTGGCCCTTGCCGGTACGGATGATCTCGCGGAGGCGCTCGGCCTCCTCGTCGAGGTCGAAGGACTCCAGGCGCTTCTGCAGCGCGGCGGCGCCCATGCAGCCGTCGAAGTACGTGCCGAAGCGGTCACGCAGCTCGCGGTAGAGCAGCTCGTCGCCCTCCAGGTCCTGGACCTTGAGGTTCTTGAAGCGGCTCCACACCTCGTCGAGGCGGTCGATCTCGCGCTGCGCACGGTCGCGCAGCTGCTTCATCTCACGCTCGGCGCCTTCGCGCACCTTGCGGCGCACGTCGGCCTTGGCGCCCTCGGCCTCCAGCTCGGCCAGGTCGGTCTCGAGCTTCTTGGCCCGGGCCTCCAGGTCGGCGTCGCGGCGGTTCTCGGTCTGCTGACGCTCGACGGAGACGTGGGCCTCCAGGGACGGCAGGTCGCGGGTACGACGCTCCTCGTCCACGAACGTGATCATGTACGCGGCGAAGTAGATGACCTTTTCCAGGTCCTTCGGCGCGAGGTCCAGCAGGTATCCGAGGCGCGAGGGAACGCCCTTGAAGTACCAGATGTGGGTGACGGGAGCGGCAAGCTCGATGTGGCCCATCCGCTCACGACGCACCTTGGCGCGAGTGACCTCGACGCCGCAGCGCTCGCAGATGATGCCCTTGAAGCGGACACGCTTGTACTTGCCGCAGTAGCACTCCCAGTCCCGGGTCGGACCGAAGATCTTCTCGCAGAAGAGTCCGTCCTTTTCGGGCTTGAGCGTGCGGTAGTTGATGGTCTCCGGCTTCTTGACTTCGCCGTGCGACCAGGTCCGGATGTCGTCCGCGGTGGCAAGGCCGATCCGCAGCTCGTCGAAGAAGTTGACGTCGAGCACTTGTCGTCAATCCCTCTTTCGGGGTCTCGTCTCAATCAATGGTCTGAACGGGTCCGGGGAGGGCCGGCCGCCTCGGGATGAGGCGGCCGGCCGGCCCGTCAGACCTCTTCGACGCTGCTCGGCTCGCGCCGGGACAGGTCGATACCGAGTTCCTCCGCCGCGCGGAAGACGTCCTCGTCCGTGTCGCGCATCTCGATGGACATGCCGTCCGAGGACAGCACCTCCACGTTGAGGCAGAGCGACTGCATTTCCTTGATGAGCACCTTGAAGGACTCGGGAATGCCGGGCTCGGGGATGTTCTCGCCCTTGACGATGGCCTCGTAGACCTTCACGCGGCCGGTCACGTCGTCGGACTTGATCGTCAGGAGCTCCTGGAGGGCGTACGCGGCGCCGTAAGCCTCAAGGGCCCACACCTCCATCTCACCGAAGCGCTGACCACCGAACTGCGCCTTACCACCCAGCGGCTGCTGCGTGATCATGGAGTACGGGCCGGTCGAACGCGCGTGGAGCTTGTCGTCGACCAGGTGGTGCAGCTTGAGGATGTACATGAACCCGACCGAGACCGGGTCCGGGAACGGCTCGCCGGAGCGGCCGTCGAACAGCTGGGCCTTGCCGGAGGGCTGGACCAGGCGGTCGCCGTCGCGGTTGGGGATCGTGGCCTCGAAGAGACCGGAGATCTCGTCCTCGCGCGCACCGTCGAAGACGGGCGTGGCGACGTTGGTGCCGGGGGCGACCTGGTCGGCGCCGATGGCCTGCAGGCGCTGGGCCCACTCGTCACCGAGGCCGGAGACGTCCCAGCCGCGGCTGGCGAGCCAGCCGAGGTGGATCTCCAGGACCTGTCCCGGGTTCATTCGGGACGGGACACCCAGCGGGTTGAGGATGATGTCGACCGGGGTGCCGTCCTCCAGGAACGGCATGTCCTCGATCGGCAGGATCTTGGAGATGACGCCCTTGTTGCCGTGACGGCCGGCGAGCTTGTCACCATCGGTGATCTTGCGCTTCTGCGCGACGTAGACGCGGACCAGCTGGTTCACGCCCGGCGGCAGCTCGTCGCCCTCTTCGCGGTCGAAGACGCGGACGCCGATGACCTTGCCGATCTCACCGTGCGGCACCTTCAGCGAGGTGTCGCGCACCTCGCGCGCCTTCTCACCGAAGATCGCGCGGAGCAGGCGCTCCTCGGGGGTCAGCTCGGTCTCACCCTTGGGCGTGACCTTGCCGACGAGGATGTCACCGGCGACGACCTCGGCACCGATACGGATGATGCCGCGCTCGTCGAGGTCGGCGAGGACCTCCTCGGAGACGTTCGGGATGTCCCGGGTGATCTCCTCCGGGCCGAGCTTGGTGTCACGGGCGTCGACCTCGTGCTCCTCGATGTGGATCGAGGAGAGGACGTCGTCCTGCACGAGGCGCTGCGACAGGATGATCGCGTCCTCGTAGTTGTGACCCTCCCACGGCATGAACGCCACGAGCAGGTTCTTGCCGAGGGCCATCTCACCGTTCTCGGTGGCCGGTCCGTCGGCGAGCACCTGGTCGGCGATGATCCGGTCGCCCTCGGAGACGACGACCTTCTGGTTGACCGAGGTGCCCTGGTTGGAGCGCATGAACTTGGCGATGCGGTACGTGGTGTACGTGCCGTCGTCGTTCGTGACGGTGATGTAGTCCGCGGAGACCTCCTGGACCACACCGTCCTTCTCGGCCTTGAGGACGTCGCCGGCGTCGGTGGCGCAGCGGTACTCCATGCCAGTGCCGACGAGCGGGGCCTCCGACTTAATCAGCGGCACCGCCTGACGCATCATGTTCGCGCCCATGAGGGCACGGTTGGCGTCGTCGTGCTCCAGGAAGGGGATCATCGCGGTGGCGACGGACACCATCTGGCGCGGCGAGACGTCCATGTAGTCGACGTCCGTGCCGGGCACGTAGTCGACCTCTCCGCCACGACGGCGGACCAGGACGCGCGGCTCGGTGAAGCGCAGCTCGTCGGAGAGCGTCGCGTTCGCCTGGGCGATGACGAAGCGGTCCTCCTCGTCGGCGGTGATGTAGTCGACGTCGTCGGTGACCTGGCCGTCGACGACCTTGCGGTACGGCGTCTCGATGAAGCCGAACGCGTTGACGCGGCCGTACGAGGCGAGCGAACCGATCAGACCGATGTTCGGGCCTTCGGGGGTCTCGATCGGGCACATGCGTCCGTAGTGGGACGGGTGCACGTCTCGGACCTCGAAGCCGGCCCGCTCACGGGAGAGACCACCCGGGCCAAGAGCCGACAGACGGCGCTTGTGGGTGAGACCCGACAGCGGGTTGTTCTGGTCCATGAACTGCGACAGCTGGCTGGTGCCGAAGAACTCCTTGATGGAGGCGACGACCGGCCGGATGTTGATCAGGGTCTGCGGCGTGATCGCCTCGACGTCCTGGGTGGTCATGCGCTCGCGCACGACGCGCTCCATCCGCGCCAGGCCCGTACGGACCTGGTTCTGGATGAGCTCGCCGACGTTGCGCAGACGACGGTTGCCGAAGTGGTCGATGTCGTCGGTCTCGACGACGATCTCCCGGCCGGACTCGCCGATCGTCTCGGTCTCGCCGGCGTGCAGCTTGACCAGGTACTTGATGGTCGCGATGACGTCGTCGGTGGTGAGCACCCCGGCGTCCAGCGGCTCATCGGCGCCGAGCTTCTTGTTCACCTTGTAGCGGCCGACCTTCGCGAGGTCGTAGCGCTTCGGGTTGAAGTAGAGGTTCTCGAGCAGCGTCTGAGCGGCCTCGCGGGTCGGCGGCTCGCCCGGACGCAGCTTGCGGTAGATGTCGAGCAGTGCGTCGTCCTGGCCCTGGGTGTGGTCCTTCTCCAGGGTGGCGCGCATGGACTCGTACTCGCCGAACTCCTCCAGGATCTGCTCGGTGGTCCAGCCGAGAGCCTTCAGGAGGACGGTGACGGACTGCTTGCGCTTGCGGTCGATGCGGACACCGACCATGTCGCGCTTGTCGATCTCCATCTCCAGCCAGGCACCCCGGGAGGGGATGATCTTGGCGGAGAAGATGTCCTTGTCGGACGTCTTGTCGATGGAGGAGTCGAAGTAGACACCCGGCGAGCGGACCAGCTGCGACACGACGACACGCTCGGTGCCGTTGATGACGAAGGTGCCCTTGTTGGTCATGAGCGGGAAGTCGCCCATGAAGACCGTCTGGGACTTGATCTCGCCGGTCTCGTTGTTGGTGAACTCGGCCGTGACGAAGAGCGGCGCGGCGAACGTGAAGTCGCGCTCCTTGCACTCGTCGATCGAGTTCTTCGGGGGCTCGAAACGGTGGTCGCGGAACGTGAGCGACATCGACCCGGAGAAGTCCTCGATCGGTGAGATCTCCTCGAAGATCTCCTCCAGGCCGGACTTGGTGGGGACGTCTTGTCCACTGTCCAGAGCAGCCTCGACGCGAGCCTTCCAGGCGGCGTTGCCGAGGAGCCAGTCAAAGCTCTCGGTCTGCAGCGCGAGGAGGTTCGGAACCTCGAGGGGCTCCTTGATCTTTGCAAAAGAGATGCGCAGCGGGGCGGTGCTGGCACCGTTGTTCGTATTCGCGGTCGAGGCGTTGCGCGAGGCGGCCAAGAGGGGGTCCTTCCGAGGGCTCGGACTCACTACGCGCGTACCGGTCCCACCCTGGACACAAAGACAGGCCGTTCCGAATCGGTCGTAAACGACCAGGTCGGAGGGGGTCGGTCATCGGTGCTTCAGCGTGGGCATGCCCCTGGTGACGGGCAGGAGGCAGCTAACAGGCAGCGCAAAGGGTCAGTGTAGCCAAGCGGCACACTGATGTCCAGTCGGGGTTCTCAGAGACCCACGTTGCTCTCAACAGCTGTTCTCAACACCTATGTCTTGCCCTCGCGCGGGGTGCGCGCTTCTTTACTTCCCGCTTCACTCTCGATCCATGCCTCGGATACGGATCGAAGTGATGACGCGTCCTGAGAATTGCGCGCCGCGTCCGGTTCGTCAAGGCCCGCCGGTCCGATCGGACCCGCCAGGAGCCTTCACCGGCCACCCCCGGGAACCTCGCGCGGCGCCCTGAGAGGCCCGCGGGAGGCGCACGGCGAAGATCACCCTACTCGTCACCGGCGGAAGAGCAAGGCACCCGCCCCGGGCACGCCGAAGGGCGACCACCCGGATGGGTGATCGCCCTTGGCGCGGGCACGTGACGTGCCCAGGGAGTCCCGAGGACTCCCGAGGTGTTACTTGACCTCGACGGAAGCGCCGGCGGCCTTGAGGGACTCGGCAGCCTTCTCGGCGGCCTCCTTGGCGACCTTCTCGAGGACCGGCTTCGGGGTGCCGTCGACGAGGTCCTTGGCCTCCTTCAGACCCAGCGAGGTCAGCTCACGCACGACCTTGATGACCTGGATCTTCTTCTCGCCGGCGCCGGTGAGGATGACGTCGAACTCGTCCTGCTCCTCAGCGGCCTCGGCAACGGCGCCCGGGCCGGCCGGACCGGCGACGGCGACGGCCGCGGCGGCGGTGACGTCGAACTTCTCCTCGAAGGCCTTCACGAACTCGGAGAGCTCGATGAGGGTCATCTCTTCGAACTGCGCGAGCAGGTCGTCCTGGGACAGCTTCGCCATGACAGGCGTCCTTCCACTATTCGGCAGGTGCCGGATGTATATGTCGGCGGGCGTACGTGGAGCCCGCTGGACCGCTGAGCGTGATTACTCGGCGGCCTCGGCGGGAGCCGGAGTACCGGCACCGCCCTGCTCTTCCTTCTTGGCGCGAAGAGCTTCCGCGGTGCGGACGAACTTGGAGGGCAGGGCCTGGAAGACCTGCGCCGCCTGCGTCTGCTTGCCCTTGAAAGCACCGGCCAGCTTGGAGAGCAGAACCTCGCGGGACTCGAGGTCCGCGAGCTTCTTGATCTCATCGGCGGACAGCGCCTTACCGTCAAGGACACCGCCCTTGATGATGAGGTTGGGGTTGTCCTTGGCGAAGTCACGAAGACCCTTCGCCGACTCCACCGGGTCACCGGTGACGAAGGCAACCGCCGTCGGACCCGAGAACAGGTCGTCCAGCGCGTCGATCCCGGCCTCGTTGGCCGCAATCTTGGTCAGCGTGTTCTTCACCACGGCGTACTGGGCGTTCTCACCGAGCGAACGACGCAGCGTCTTGAGCTGCGCCACGGTGAGACCCCGGTACTCGGTCAGCACGGCGGCATTCGAGCTGCGGAACTGGTCCGCGAGCTCGGCTACCGCGGCAGCCTTGTCGGGCCTTGCCATGAGCGTCGGCCTCCTTCCGGGTGATGAGGACCGCTCAGAAGGGGCCGGGAAAGACGAAACGCCCCAGCACAAGTGCCAGGGCGCAGCTCGACCGAACAGAGTCCGGGAGCGATTCCACAGTCACCTGCGCAGGTCGTCCGATCTAGCGGAACCTTCGGTCACCGTCCTCTTTCGAGACACAGCGACGACCAGCGGTCTTTGGCTTCCTGGTGAGAGTACGCGACCGGACGGGCGACGGGCAAATCCGTCCCTGTTCGCCCCGTGGAGAAGGTGTCAGGAGGCGCCGCCCGGGGTACCGCCCTGCTTCAGCAGCTCCTTGAAGTCCACGGTGTCCGAGGCCTCCGGCCGGTCCGAGGGGACCTCGGTGCCGTAGTCGCTGTAGAAGAGCGTGGAGTTGAACGTGCCGGTCTTCATCTCGCCGCGCTCGGTCTTCTTCACCAGCAGGTCGTTCTCGTCGACCCAGATGTCGACGGTCTGGGTGGTCACCCCGGCCAGCGCCAGCTGCTCCTTGAACGCGGCCAGCTGCTGCGCGTCCAGGTCGCTGTTCTTCGCGGTCAGCTCGGCCACGTCGATCGTGCCGGAGTAGTGCGTCGCGGCGACCCCGCGGACGTCCTCCTGGCCGACCTTCTTGACGTCGCCGGAGGCCAGGAGCGCCTTCACGCCCTGGTCGGGCGTGCTGTTCTGGATCTGGTCCTTCATGACGTCGCCGGAGGCACCGCCCAGCTCGGCGAGGTCCTTGTAGGAGTACCGGATCCAGTTCTTGCCGCCGGTGTTGGCCGCCATGCCGGCACCCAGGTTGGCGTAGTACTCGTCCTTGAAGTAGCGCGCCTCGACCGATCCGTCGCCGCCGGCCTTCTTCAGGGCTTCGCCCATGGTGCCGCCGGTGTACGTGATGGTGAGCGCGCCCGAGAGTCCGTCGGCCCAGCCGATGGCCCCGGACTGCTTCATGGACACCGCGCTGCCCATCTCGGTGGTGCCCTCGACCTTCGCGGACCGGGCGCCGCCGGTCTTCTGCTGCACCTGCTTCAGCGCGGCCACGGGGCTCGCCTTGGCGACGGCGTCCGCCTTGCCCTTCCCGGAGCCGCCGGCGCCGTCGGATCCACTGCAGGCCGCCATCGACGTCAGTGCCGCCGCGACGGCGAGAGCCGTACCCATGCGTCGTGCCGTGCTCGTCCTCATGGTGTCGGTCCACCCCTCGTATCGTCCGTCGTCCCCAGCAGCCCACAGTGGCACAGGGCACTGACAGGCGTGGGGCCTTACGGATACGAGGACGGGCCCCGCACCTCGAAAGGTTGCGGGGCCCGTTCACACAGTGCACGCGTACGACGCGGCTACCGGGTGAGCGCGAGGGCTCAGACGGCGGCCGGGTCCTCCTCGACGAGGAGGTTGCGGGTGCGGTTGGCGTCCAGCGGGATGCCGGGGCCCATCGTGGTCGTCAGAGCGGCCTTCTTGATGTAGCGGCCCTTGGCGGCGGACGGCTTCAGACGGAGGACTTCCTCCAGCGCTGCTGCGTAGTTCTCCACCAGCTTGGTCTCGTCGAACGAGACCTTGCCGATGATGAAGTGCAGGTTGGAGTGCTTGTCGACGCGGAACTCGATCTTTCCGCCCTTGATGTCGTTGACAGCCTTGACGACATCGGGGGTGACAGTGCCGGTCTTCGGGTTCGGCATCAGACCACGCGGACCGAGCACGCGGCCCAGGCGGCCGACCTTGCCCATGAGGTCCGGGGTGGCGACGACGGCGTCGAAGTCCAGACGGCCCTTCGCCACCTCGTCGATGAGCTCGTCGGCGCCGACGATGTCGGCTCCGGCGGCTTCCGCGGCCGCAGCACGGTCACCGGTCGCGAAGACCAGGACCCGGGCGGTCTTGCCGGTGCCGTGCGGGAGGTTCACGGTGCCGCGGACCATCTGGTCGGCCTTGCGCGGGTCGACACCCAGGCGGAAGGCGACCTCGACGGTGCCGTCGAACTTCGTGGTGGCGGTGTCCTTGGCGATACGGACGGCCTCGAGCGGGGCGTACACGCGCTCCCGGTCGATCTTGGCGTCCGCAGCGCGGAGGTTCTTGCTGCGCTTCACTTCTGCTCCTGTGGTTTCAGAGTGTGGAGTCGTGGTGCGGACCAGCGCTTGGCCCTACCACTGGGGGTTACGGGGCTGAATCAGCCTTCGACCGTGATGCCCATGGAACGGGCGGTGCCGGCGATGATCTTCGACGCGGCGTCGAGGTCATTGGCGTTCAGGTCGGGGAGCTTCGTCGTGGCGATCTCGCGGACCTGGGCAGCCGTCAGCTTGGCGACCTTGGTCTTGTGCGGCTCGCCGGAGCCCTTGTCCACACCCGCGGCCTTGAGGATCAGCTTGGCGGCCGGCGGAGTCTTGGTGATGAAGGTGAAGGAGCGGTCCTCGTAGACCGTGATCTCCACCGGCACGACCATGCCACGCTGCGACTCGGTCGCGGCGTTGTAGGCCTTGCAGAACTCCATGATGTTGACGCCGTGCTGACCGAGCGCGGGGCCGACCGGCGGGGCCGGGTTCGCCGCACCGGCGTTGATCTGGAGCTTGATAAGCCCCGTGACCTTCTTCTTCTTGGGAGGCATTGCTCTCTCCGGGTCCTAGTGAGAGTGTTTCGCCGCCATTCCGGTCATCCGGATGGAGGCATACCGCACAACGATAACGGGTATAGCTGTGCGACCAAAAACCCAGCAGGTCAGAGCGGCTGTGGAGCCCCTCTGACCTGCTGGGTAGGCATGTGTCCAGAAAGCGGCGGGAAGCGCCTAGTTCTTCTGGATCTGGTCGAAACTGAGCTCGACCGGAGTCTCGCGGCCGAAGATCTCGACGAGGCCCTTGACCTTCTTCGAGTCGGCGTTGATCTCGTTGATCGTGGCCTGCAGCGTGGCGAACGGGCCGTCGGTGACGGTGACCGAGTCGCCGACCTCGAAGTCCAGCACCTGGACCTCGACCTTGCGGGCCGGAGCCGGCTTGCCCTCGGCCTCGGCGGCCTCGCGGGCGGCCTTCTCCTCGGCCTCCGGGGCGAGCATCTTGACGATCTCGTCCAGGGTCAGCGGGTACGGGTCGTAGGCGTTGCCCACGAAGCCGGTGACGCCCGGCGTGTTGCGCACGACGCCCCAGGACTCGTTCGTCAGGTCCATGCGCACCAGCACGTAGCCGGGGAGCTTGTTCTGCCGGACGTTCTTGCGCTCGCCGTTCTTGATCTGGACGATTTCCTCTTCAGGCACCTCGGCCTGATAGATGAACTCCTCCACGTTCAGCGAGACGGCGCGCTGCTCCAGGTTGGCCTTCACGCGCTTCTCGTAACCGGCGTACGTGTGGATGACGTACCACTCGCCGGGGAGGGTGCGGAGCTCGTCGCGCAGGGCGGCGATGGGGTCGACGGGGGCGGCCGGCTCGGCCTCCTCCTCGTCGGCGGCCTCTTCCTCGACGTTCTCGGCGGTCTCGACGACCTCGGCGGCCTCTTCGGCTGCCGTGTCCTCGCCCTCGGCGGCTTCGGCCTGGTCCGGGTCCACGGAGTCAGCAGCCTCAACGATGTCGAGCTCGTCCTTGGCGGACTCCGAGGCGCCGGCCTCGGGCTCGACGGCGTCGTTCAGGTTCGGGTCAGACACGATGGCTGCTTCTTCCTGGATACAAAGGGTGGAACGTGCGAAAAGGGCGCCGGGGTCCGACGCCTTCCGCGTGATCAGCCGAAGACGTACTTGACGACCCGGGCGAAGCCCATGTCGAGAACGGTAACAAGACCGATCATGACGACGACGAACACGATCACCACGGAGGTGTACGTCGTGAGCTGGCTACGCGTCGGCCAGACAACCTTACGGAGTTCGGCGACGATCTGGCGGTAGAACAGCGCGAGCCGACCCAGAGGGCCCTTCTTGCCGCGCTTGCCGCCCTTCCGAGTCTTCTTCTTCGACTCGGGAGCTTCATCATCGGCATCAGGCATGTCGATGGAGCCCACGGCGTCCGTCACGCTACTCACCTGATTCCGGGTCGTGGCCGTGCCGCGCCCGGTGGAGCCGCACGGCTGTGCAATGAAGTACGTACATGCGCACACATCCTGGCGAAGGAGTGTGTAGCAGGGCCGGAGGGACTTGAACCCCCAACCGCTGGTTTTGGAGACCAGTGCTCTACCAATTGAGCTACGACCCTTGGTGGTTTCCACCAACCTACCGCATCTTCCCCGGTGACCGGGTGCAGGAACGGTGCGGCTGGTGAAGGCCAACGACAGGTGAGTGTACGTGCTCAGGGCCGCCGCGTCGAACAGACAACAACCGACCGGTCCTGTCCGGATGCTGTCCAGGTCCTGTCCGGTCCCTGAAACCCCTGCGCCGACGGCTTTCGCGGTCTGCGAGCATGGGGCCATGAGCGCTGCAACTTCACCGTCCGAGCGCCGGGTTTCCGCCCGCATCGGTGCGATCTCCGAGTCCGCGACCCTCGCCGTCGACGCCAAGGCCAAGGCCCTCAAGGCCGCCGGGCGTCCGGTGATCGGCTTCGGGGCCGGCGAACCCGACTTCCCGACGCCCGACTACATCGTCGACGCCGCGGTCGAGGCCTGCCGCAACCCGAAGTACCACCGCTACACCCCCGCGGGCGGGCTCCCCGAGCTCAAGGCCGCCATCGCGGAGAAGACGCTGCGCGACTCCGGCTACGAGGTCGACGCCAGCCAGATCCTGGTGACCAACGGCGGCAAGCAGGCCATCTACGAGGCCTTCGCCGCGATCCTCGACCCGGGCGACGAGGTCATCGTCCCCGCCCCGTACTGGACCACCTACCCCGAGTCGATCCGGCTCGCCGGCGGTGTCCCGGTCGAGGTCGTCGCGGACGAGACCACCGGCTACCGGGTCTCCGTCGAGCAGCTGGAGGCCGCGCGCACCGAGAAGACCAAGGTCGTCCTGTTCGTCTCGCCGTCCAACCCGACCGGCGCGGTCTACAGCGAGGCCGACGCCGAGGCGATCGGCCGCTGGGCCGTCGAGCACGGCCTGTGGGTCCTGACCGACGAGATCTACGAGCACCTCGTCTACGGCGACGCGACCTTCACCTCGCTCCCGGCGATCGTCCCGGAGCTGCGGGACAAGTGCATCGTCGTCAACGGCGTCGCCAAGACGTACGCGATGACCGGCTGGCGGGTGGGCTGGATCATCGGCCCCAAGGACGTCGTCAAGGCCGCGACCAACCTCCAGTCGCACGCCACCTCCAACGTCTCCAACGTGGCCCAGGTCGCCGCGCTCGCGGCCGTCTCCGGCCCGCTGGACGCCGTCGCCGAGATGCGTACCGCCTTCGACCGCCGCCGCAACCTCATCGTGCGGATGCTGAACGAGATCGACGGCGTGTTCTGCCCGGAGCCCGAGGGCGCGTTCTACGCCTACCCGACGGTGAAGGACCTGCTCGGCAAGGAGATCCGCGGCAAGCGCCCGGCCACCACGGTCGAGCTGGCCGCTCTGATCCTGGACGAGGCGGAGGTCGCCGTCGTGCCCGGAGAGGCCTTCGGCACCCCCGGCTACCTGCGCCTTTCCTACGCGCTGGGCGACAACGACCTGATCGAGGGCGTCTCGCGGATCCAGAAGCTGCTGGGCGAGGCCAAGGCCTGAGAAGCCCGCGCGTCAGTGCCCCCGGCCGGTGGAATTCCCTCCGGCCGGGGGCGCTTTTTTTGTTCGAGCAGCCCCCGGAAGGGGAAAGCGGCTACCGCTCCGGCCCGCCCGTGCGGCAGGATCTTCCGATGGAGCGTGATGTACGTCTGTTGCCCAAGGCCCACCTGCACCTGCACTTCACCGGGTCGATGCGGCCCACCACCCTGCTCGAACTCGCCGACAAGTACGGGGTCCATCTCCCCGACGCCCTGACCGGCGGCGAGCCGCCGAAACTGCGGGCGACCGACGAGCGCGGCTGGTTCCGTTTCCAGCGGCTCTACGACATCGCCCGGTCCTGCCTGCGGTCCCCCGAGGACATCCAGCGCCTGGTGCGCGAGAGCGCCCAGGAGGACGTCGCGGACGGCTCCGGCTGGCTGGAGATCCAGGTCGACCCCACCTCGTACGCCCCGCTGCTCGGCGGGCTCATCCCGGCCATCGAGATCATCCTGGACGCCGTGGACAGCGCCTCCCGGGACACCGGCCTGGACATGCGCGTGGTGATCGCCGCCAACCGGATGAAGCACCCGCTGGACGCCCGCACGCTGGCCCGGCTCGCCGTGCGGTACGCCGACCGGGGCGTCGTCGGCTTCGGGCTCTCCAACGACGAGCGGCGCGGGATGGCCCGCGACTTCGACCGGGCCTTCGCCATCGCCCGGGACGGCGGTCTGCTGGCCGCTCCGCACGGCGGGGAGCTGTCGGGGCCCTCCAGCGTGCGCGACTGCCTCGACGACCTGGACGCCTCGCGGATCGGCCACGGTGTGCGGGCCGCCGAGGACCCCCGGCTGCTGCGCAGGCTCGCCGAGCGGCAGATCACCTGCGAGGTGTGCCCGTCGTCCAATGTGGCGCTCGGCGTCTACGAGAAGCCCGCCGATGTCCCCTTGCGCACTCTGTTCGACGCGGGCGTGCCGATGGCGCTGGGAGCGGACGATCCGCTGCTGTTCGGTTCGCGGCTCGCCGCCCAGTACGAGCTGGTGCGCCGCCACCACGGCTTCACCGACGAGGAACTGGCCGAGCTGGCCCGCCAGTCGGTGCGCGGATCGGCGGCCCCCGTGGACGTACAGGCGAAGCTGCTGTCCGGGATCGACGACTGGCTGGCTAACTGATTCCGCCCAGCAGGGTGCGGGCGAGGGATGCGGCGAAGTCGTCCAGGGACTGCGGGGGTTCGCCGCCGGGAAGCGCCGCGTAGGCGAAGGCCCGCTGGGCGCAGGCGCCCAGCAGCAGGGAGGCGGCCGCGTAGGTGTCGGCGTCGGCCCGGACGCGGCCCGCGCCCTGTTCGGCGCGCAGATAGGCGTCGAGCTGCTGGATCGGCAGGTGGGGCCCGGCTTCCAGCCCTCCTACGCCCTGCTCATGGCGGCGCTTGAGCTGGGGTTCGGCGTACAGGGAGGCGGCCATCGGGAAGGTCTGCTCGTAGAACAGGGCGGCCTGTCGGGCGATCTCGGTCAGGTTCCCCTCGACGGCGCCCTGCCCGGCGGTCAGTTCGGTGAGGAGACCCCCGAGCCGGGGCAGCCGCTCCGCGAGGACGGTGACGAACAGGTCCTCCTTGCCGGAGAAGTATTTGTAGAGCGCCGCCTCCGAGCAGCCGGCCGCCTTGGCGATCTCCTTGGTGGTGGTCCGGGCGAGGCCGATGGAGAGCATCAGCTCGTGCGCCGCGTCGACGATCCGGACGCGGGTGGGCTTCTGGTCCATACGTACTCCAACAGGCCGTGACCCGGAGATCTTGACGACCGGGCGGGGGGACCCACTCTAGAGGTTAGTAAATACTCACCCACCCCGGAGCGCGCTATGAGGATCCCCGGGCCGGAAGGCAAACGGGGTCGCCGAGCGGCTGACCCGGCGGATCGTGGCGGCGATGGAGGCCGAGGGCACCCGGCGGCTGGTGGTGGTGAGCGCGGTTCCGGTGGGCCCCCAGGCGCCGGGCGATCCGCTGATCGACCGGCTCTCCCGCAAGGCGGTCGGCGCGGTTCTGGCGGAGCTGTACGCCGATCTCGCCCGGATGGAGGCGGTGCTGCCGCCGGCGCGACGGACTGGACCGCGGTGCGCCCGCCGAGGCTGACGGACGGGCCGCGCACGGGTGTCTACCGGAAGGCCGTGGGCGGCACGCCGCGCAGCAGCCGGACCGTCTCCCGGGCCGACGTGGCGCACGCGATGCTCGCGCTGATCGACGACCCGGCGGCCGTGAAGCAGGGCGTGGGCATCGCGTACTGAGCGCGTACGCCCCGCGCGCCCCTAGAGGCTGACGCCGACCGTCACCGGCTCGTTGACCAGGGTGACGCCGAAGGCCGCGTGCACCCCCGCGACGACCTCGCGGGCCAGGGCGAGCAGGTCCTCGGTGGTGGCCGCGCCCCGGTTGGTGAGGGCGAGGGTGTGCTTGGTGGAGATCCGGGCGGGGCCGCTGCCGTACCCCTTGGTGAATCCGGCCCGGTCGATCAGCCAGGCCGCCGAGGTCTTGGTACGGCCGTCCTCAGCGGGGAACGCCGGGGGCGTCACGTCCGGCCCGAGGCGGTCATGGACCCGGCCGAGGAACTCCTGGAACGCGGCCGGTTCGAGGATCGGGTTGGTGAAGAAGGACCCCGCGGACCAGGTGTCGTGATCCTCCGCGTCCAGCACCATGCCCTTGCCCGCACGCAGCCGCAGGACGGTCTCACGGGCGTCCGGCAGCGGGACGCGGTCGCCCTGCTCGACGCCCATGGCCCTGGCCGTTTCGGGGTACTTCAGGGGCGCGGAAAGCCCGTTCGCCTCTTCCAGCTCGAATCGGACACGCAGCACCACGAAGCGGTCGGGTTCGGCCTTGAAGCGGCTGTGACGGTACGAGAACGCGCACTCCGTGTTCGGAATCGTCACGGTCTCCTGGGTGCTCCGGTCGTAGGCGACGACCTCCGTGATGGTGGAGGACACCTCCTGTCCGTACGCGCCGACGTTCTGAATGGGTGTCGCGCCCGCCGATCCGGGGATGCCAGCCAGGCACTCGATGCCCGCGAGGCCCGCCTCGACGGTCCGGGCGACGGCGTCGGTCCACACTTCTCCGGCCGCCAGCTCCAGTGACGTACCGGAGAGCTCGAAGCCCTTCGTGGCGATGCGCAGCGCCGTGCCGTCGAAGCCCTTGTCCCCGATGACCAGGTTGGAGCCGCCGCCGACGATCAGCAGCGGGGTGCCGCTCGCGTCGGCCTCGCGGACGGCCGCGATCACCTCGGCGTCGGTCGTGGCGGTCAGCAGCCGGGCGGCGGGGCCGCCGAGCCGGAAGGTGGTCAGGGGGGCGAGGGGAGCGTCGTGGAGTTCCTGCACGGGGACAAGAGTACGGTCCGCGCCCCCGCCGCTCGTGCGGGGCCACGGACCGTACGCCGGGGTCCGGCGGCTCGGACGGCCGCGTCTCAGGCGAGCCGGACCACGGCCCGGGACATCCCCAGCACCTTCTTGCCGTCGCACATCGCGACCAGGTCCACCCGGACCAGGTTGTCGTCCAGCTTCGCCGCGACCTTGCCGCTGACCTCGATCAGCGCACCCTTGTCGTCGTTGGGCACGACGACCGGCTTGGTGAACCGCACCCCGTAGTCGACGACCGCGCCCGGGTCGCCGGCCCAGTCCGTGACGACCCGGACCGCCTCGGCCATCGTGAACATGCCGTGCGCGATCACGTCCGGCAGTCCGACCTCGCGCGCGAACTTCTCGTTCCAGTGGATCGGGTTGAAGTCGCCCGAGGCGCCCGCGTACTGCACGAGCGTGGCCCGCGTCACCGGGAACGACTGCGCCGGCAGCTCCGTGCCGACCTCGACCGACCCGTAAGAGACCTTCGCCGTCATCACGCCTCCTCGGCGGCGCGCGCCACCAGCTTCGTGACCGCCGTGACCACCAGCTCGCCGGCCTCGTCGTGCACATCCCCGCGAATGTCGAGAACGTCGTTGCCCGCCAGGGACTTGATGCTCTCGATCGTCGACGTGACCGTCAGCCGGTCCCCCGCCCGCACCGGGCGCACGTAACGGAACTTCTGGTCCCCGTGGACCACGCGGCTGTAGTCCAGGCCCAGCTGCGGGTCCTGCACCACCACTCCGGCGGCCCGGTAGGTGATCGAGAAGACGAACGTGGGCGGCGCGATCACATCGGCGTGACCGAGCGCACGGGCGGCCTCCCGGTCGACGTACGCCGGGTGGGTGTCACCCACCGCCTCGGCGAACTCGCGGATCTTCTCCCGGCCGACCTCGTACGCCGGAGTGGGCGGATAGGTCCGCCCCACGAAGGACTGGTCGAGCGCCATGAGCTCGCTACCTCCTGAGAAACCTGGTGAAAGACGAACAAGGGCCCGCCCCCGTGCGGGGAGCGACCTCATACAACGACACGAGGCCGCCCCCAGAGGGGACGGCCTCGTGTACGAGCCTGATTCAGCGCGTTTCGCGGTGCGCGGTGTGCGAGTTGCAGCGCGGGCAGTGCTTCTTCATCTCAAGACGGTCCGGGTTGTTACGCCGGTTCTTCTTGGTGATGTAGTTCCGCTCCTTGCACTCCACGCAGGCCAGCGTGATCTTCGGGCGGACGTCGGTGGCAGCCACGTGAGTGCTCCTTGGACGGACGTTGGACGGATGAACGCATAAAAGGGTAGCCGATCGAAGGACCGACCCAACAATCGGCTACCGTTAGTAGCGGTGACCGGACTTGAACCGGTGACACAGCGATTATGAGCCGCTTGCTCTACCGACTGAGCTACACCGCTTTGATGATGAGTCCCCCCGCCGAAGCGGGGTTTCCCGATCACCAGAGCCCCAATGCGGAATCGAACCGCAGACCTTCTCCTTACCATGGAGACGCTCTACCGACTGAGCTATTGGGGCGAGCGATGAAGACATTACACGGTCCTCGGCCGGTTGCCCAAATCCGTTTGTGCCGCACCCTCCGGCCCCCTGTCCGGGGCCTCCCACACCCCCTGATCAGGCCTTGATCCAGGACGCGTCCGACCGCGGACCCGGCCCGCTCCGGGGTCGGCGCAGGCGCACCGGTACGACTATTCCGCTCCTCCCGGAAGCCGCCCCCGCACGCCCCTAGGGTGTGGTCACTCCGTGTGATCTTGCACCCCTCCCAGGAGCGCGATGCCTGACAGCCAGCCACGGCGGCCCGACGACAACGCGCCCGACAGCGCAGACGCAGCCACCACCGCCGACACCCCCGCCCTCGTCCTCGGCGGCGCCCGCCTCGCCGACGGCCGGGCCGTGGACGTACGCCTGAGCGGCAGCCGGATCGAGGCCGTCGGCACCGCGGGCAGCCTCACCGCCCGCGGCCCCCGGATCGACCTCCGCGGCTATCTGCTGCTCCCCGCCCCGGCCGAGCCCCACGCCCACAGCGACACCGCCCTCACCGCGGACAGCCTGGGCCCCGACAGCCCGGGCCCCGCGTCCCACCGCGCCGAGGACATCCAGCGCCGCGCCACGGAGGCGGCCCTCCTCCAGCTCGGCCACGGCGCCACCGCCCTGCGCACCCACGTCCGCGTCGGCGACGTCCAGGGCCTCGCCCCGCTCGAAGCCGTCCTGCAGACCCGGCGCGCCCTGCGCGGCCTCGCCGATGTGATGCCCGTCGCGGTCCCCCGGCTCCTCACCGGCATCGCCGGAGCGGACAGCCTCGCGATGCTCAGGGACGCGGTGAAGATGGGCGCGGCCGTCGTCGGCGGCTGCCCCGACCTCGACCCCGACCCCACGGGCTACACCGAAGCCGTCCTGGAGATCGCCGCCGAGCACGGCTGCCCCGTGGACCTGCACACCGACGCCGACGACCCCGCCCGCCTGGCCCGGCTCGCCGCGATGGCCGCGGGGCTGCGCCCGGGTGTCGCCCTCGGCCCCTGCGCGGGTCTGGCCCACCTGCCCCTGGACGCCGCGGCCCGCGCCGCCGACCGGCTCGCCGCCGCCGGGATCACCGTGGTCTGCCTGCCCCAGGGCGGCTGCGCCGGTTCCGAGCGCCGTACGACCGCCCCCGTACGCCTTCTGCGCTCCGCCGGCGTGCACGTCACGGCGGGCAGCGGCGCGCTGCGGGACACGGCCAACCCGGTCGGCCGCGGCGATCCGCTCGAAGCCGCCTACCTCCTCGCCTCGCAGGCGGGGCTGCGCGCCGAGCAGGCGTACGCCCTGGTCTCCACGAGCGCCCGTGCGGCACTCGGCCTGCCCGACGTACGCGTCGAGGCGGGCTTCCCGGCCGAACTCCTCGCCGTACGCGGCGAACGGCTCTCCGCGGCGCTCTCCCTCGCGTACAGCCGCATCGTCATCCACCGCGGCCGGATCGTGGCCCGTACCAGCGCCGTACGCGAGTACTGCGACTCCGACGCCGACCCCGCCGCGGGCCTCGGCGGACTGCCGCGCCAGGGCCGGCCCGACCCCGGCGCCGGGCCGAGGAACTGAGCGCGACCCGGTCCCCGGGCGTACGGTCGGGGGTATGCGCATTGTCATCGCAGGTGGACACGGACAGATCGCACTGCGGCTGGAGCGGCTGCTCGCCGCACGCGGGGATGAAGCCGTAGGGATCATCCGCAACCCCCAACAGAGTCAGGACCTCACCGACGCCGGCGCCGAACCCGTCGTGCTGGACCTCGAATCGGCCACCGTGGAGGAGACCGCACAGGTGCTGCGCGGCGCGGACGCGGCCGTCTTCGCGGCGGGCGCCGGGCCGAACAGCGGCACCGCCCGCAAGGACACCGTCGACCGCGACGCGGCCGTGCTGTTCGCCGACGCGGCCGAGGCGGCGGGCGTGCGCCGCTACCTCGTCGTCTCCTCGATGGGCGCCGACCCCGACCACCCCGGCGACGAGGTCTTCGACGTGTATCTGCGGGCCAAGGGCGCCGCGGACGCGGCCGTACGCTCCCGTACCGCGCTGGACTGGACGATCCTGCGCCCCGGCATGCTGACGAATGACGCGGGCACCGGCCAGGTCCTCCTGGCCGCATCGACGGGCCGTGGCCCGATCCCCCGCGACGACGTGGCGGCCACGCTGCTGGAACTGCTGGACACCCCGGCGACGGCGGGCCTCACCCTGGAGGCGATCTCCGGGAACGTGCCGGTGACGGTGGCCGTGAAGGACGTCGCGGGCAACTGAGGCCTCGCGGGCGGCCGGACCGGTCGCCCGCGACGGGCTCCGGACAGCTGCGCCGGATGCTCCGGACAACGAGGAAGCCCCCGACCGGATAACCGGTCGGGGGCTTCGTTCGCGTGGCGGCGCCAGGGTTCGAACCTGGGTAGGCTGAGCCACACCGCCTCGAACGACGCGTTGGATCTCGTGGTGAGCTCCTTGGCGACGACGTAAACAATACCCGATGGCCAGGGGTGCTCCGCCACCTCATTGATCAGCGCCCGGAGGGTGCGGCGGTGGCTAGGCTTTGGCCTGTATCCCCACGCACATTCGACGCAAGGAGCCACACGTCATGGCCGACTCCAGTTTCGACATCGTCTCGAAGGTCGAGCGGCAGGAGGTCGACAACGCCCTCAACCAGGCCGCCAAGGAGATCTCCCAGCGTTACGACTTCAAGGGCACGGGCGCCTCGATCTCGTGGTCGGGCGAGAAGATCCTGATGGAGGCGAACGGCGAGGAGCGGGTCAAGGCCATCCTCGACATCTTCCAGTCCAAGCTGATCAAGCGCGGCATCTCGCTGAAGTCGCTGGACGCCGGTGAGCCGCAGCTCTCCGGCAAGGAGTACAAGATCTTCGCCACGATCGAGGAAGGCATCTCCCAGGAGAACGCCAAGAAGGTGGCGAAGACGATCCGCGACGAGGGCCCGAAGGGCGTCAAGGCGCAGGTCCAGGGCGACGAGCTGCGCGTCAGCTCGAAGAGCCGGGACGACCTCCAGGCCGTTCAGGCGCTGCTGAAGGGCAAGGACTTCGAGTTCGCGATCCAGTTCGTGAACTACCGGTAGTCACGGCAACTGCCGTACACAGCGGGGGCACACCGCCGGGGCCGACCTCGACGGCGTGCCTCTCCGTGTTTCCGGCCCGTGCGGGACGTACAAAGCGCGCGGATGCGATGTCCGGATACCGCCGGTGACGGTGGGGCGGACGGGCGCAGACTGACCGTACGGACCGGGGAAGTGAGAAGGCATGACGACGACGGTGTACGCGCGGGTGGAGAGCCCGCTGGGCGAGTTGCTGCTGGTCGGCGAGGCGACGGCGGGCGGGTCCTGTGGTGTCCGGCTGCGTTCGCTGTCCGTGCCCGGCCAGAAGGGCGGCGTGGCCGTCCAGGACGGCTGGCGGTACGCCCCCGAGGCGTTCACGGACGTAGTGCGGCAGTTGGAGGCGTACTTCGCGGGTCGTTCGACGCGGTTCGACGTGCCGCTGGCCGAGGGTGTGGGCACGGAGTTCCAGCGGCGGGTCTGGGCGGTGCTGGAGTCGATTCCGTACGGCAGCACGGTGTCGTACGGGGAGGTCGCGGCGCGGGTCGGCGCCTCGGGCGCGGGGGTGCGGGCCGTGGGCACGGCGATCGGGCGCAATCCGCTGCTGGTCGTGCGGCCGTGCCACCGGGTGATCGGGGCGGACGGGGCGCTGCGGGGGTACGCGGGCGGGCTGGAGCGGAAGAAGCTGCTGCTGGGGATCGAGGGTGGGGCGGGGCGGTCGGAGTCGTGACGCCCGCGCCCCCGCCGCCCTCCGACGGCCCTTCCTCCGGCGGCCTTTCCTCCGACGGTTTCTCCTCCGACGGTCTGTTCCGGCGGCCGCGTACGGTCGTGGCGCCGGGGGCCGTCCATGTGCCGGAGTGGCTTTCGGCGGAGCAGCGGGCGGAGTTGGTGGTGGCGTGCCGTCAGTGGGCGCGGGGGCCGGTCCCGTTCCGGCACACCCTGCTGCCGGGCGGCGGTGTGATGTCGGTGCGGACGGTGTGCCTGGGGTGGCACTGGCAGCCGTACCGGTACGCGCGTACGGCCGACGATGTGAACGGCGCCCGGGTGGCCGCTTTCCCGGACTGGCTGGGCGACCTGGGGCGGGCGGCGGTGGCCGAGGCGTACGGGAACGAGGACGCGGCACAGGCGTTCGCGCCGGACACCGCACTGATCAACTTCTATGACGACGCCGCGCGGATGGGGATGCACCAGGACAAGGAGGAGCGGTCGGACGCTCCTGTGGTGTCGTTGAGCATCGGAGCGAGGTGTGTGTTCCGCTTCGGGAACACGGAGGGACGCGGGCAGCCGTACACGGATGTGGAGTTGGCGTCCGGGGATCTGTTCGTCTTCGGCGGACCGTCGCGGTTCGCGTTCCACGGCGTCCCGAAGGTGTACACGGGAACGGCCGACCCGGCAGCGGGGCTGCGGGCCGGCCGGTTGAATCTGACGTTGCGGGAGACCGGGATGGCATCGGGGGACGCGTAGGACAGCGTGGCCCGCCCCCGGTCGGCGGCGGTCAGCGGCGGTCGCGGGAGTGGCCGAACAGCAGCCGGTAGGCGATCAGCAGGACCAGGGAGCCGGCGATGGCGGCGATCCAGGTCGTGGTGTCGTAGAAGTCGTTGCTGATGGGGCGGTCGAGGAACTGGCTGGAGAGCCAGCCGCCGACGAAGGCCCCGGCGATGCCGATGAGGGTGGTGCCGATGATGCCGCCCGGGTCGCGTCCCGGGAGGAGGATCTTGGCTATGAGTCCGGCGAGCAGGCCGAGAATGATCCAACTGATGATGCCCATGTCGCTGCCCCTACCCCTTGCTTCGTCTTGAAATCACAGACGCGGCGGGCAGGTGTTCGGTTGCTCGGGGGTCGCCGGACTCGGCCGGTCAGCGGGTGGCGAAGGGCTGGTCCGAGGGGACGATCTCCTTGCCGAAGGGCATGAGGGAGACAGGGATCAGCTTGAAGTTGGCGATGCCCAGCGGGATCCCGATGATCGTGATGCACAGCGCGATGCCAGTGGTGATGTGGCCGAGGGCGAGCCACCAGCCGGCGAGGACCAGCCAGAGGACGTTGCCCACGCAGGAGGGCGAGCCCGCGTCCCGGCGGTCGACGACGGTGTAGCCGAACGGCCAGAGGGCGTAGACGCCGATCCGGAAGGCGGCCACACCGAAGGGGATGCCGATGATGGTGATGCAGAGCAGGACGCCCGCGAGCAGGTAGCCGAGGAACATCCAGAATCCGCAGAGAATCAGCCAGATGATGTTCAGGATGGTTTTCACGGGCGATGACCTGCCATCTGTTCGAGTCGGGCGATGCGCTCCGCCATCGGCGGGTGCGTCGAGAACATTTTCGCCATCCCCTGACCGGGGCGGAAGGGGTTCGCGATCATCATGTGGCTCGCGGTCTCGATCCTGGGCTCGGGCGGCAGCGGGAGCTGTTTCGTCCCGGCGTCGAGCTTGCGCAGGGCGCTGGCGAGCGCCAGTGGGTCACCGGTGAGCTGGGCCCCGGAGGCGTCGGCCTCGTACTCCCGGGAGCGGCTGACGGCGAGCTGGATGACGGAGGCGGCGAGCGGCCCCAGGATCATGATCAGGAGCATGCCGAGGAGGCCGGGCCCCTCGTCATCGTTGGAGCGGCCCACCGGGATGAGCCAGGCGAAGTTGACCAGGAACATCACGACGGAGGCGAGGGCTCCGGCGACGGACGAGATGAGGATGTCACGGTTGTAGACATGGCTGAGCTCATGGCCGAGGACGCCGCGCAGCTCGCGTTCGTCGAGGATCTGGAGGATGCCCTCGGTGCAGCAGACGGCGGCGTTGCGCGGGTTGCGCCCGGTGGCGAAGGCGTTGGGCGCCTGGGTCGGGGAGATGTAGAGGCGCGGCATGGGCTGACGGGCGGCCGTGGAGAGCTCGCGCACGATGCGGTAGAGCTGCGGCGCCTCGAACTCGCTGACGGGCCGGGCGCGCATGGCCCGCAGGGCCAGTTTGTCGCTGTTCCAGTACGCGTACGCGTTGGTGCCGACGGCGACCAGGAGCGCGACGATCAGTCCCGTACGTCCGAAGAAGCTGCCGATGACGATGATGAGTGCGGACAGTCCCCCGAGGAGTACGGCGGTCTTGAGCCCGTTGTGCCGGCGGTGCACGGTACGCCCTCCAAGTGGTGCAGCAGGGGAACCCTTTGCATGGTGGTGCTCCACTCCCCAGTGGAGCCTCCTGTACTGGTCAACGCCAGGCGAGAGGAGCTAGTTCCCTTGTGCGTGCGGCTGGAGGGCGGGGGCTGTGCCGCGTGTTCGCGCCGGTCGGGCCCCCGGCCCCGTACGGAGTGACGCTGGGCCGTACGGGTGGCGGCAGGCCGTCCTGATGGTGCGGGGTGACTCGGTGGGGCGGTACTGCCGTGCTGGGTCAGTGCTGCTGTGCCGGGAGCTTGGCGAGGGAGAGGGCCTCGGCGTCGGGCTCGACCTCGCTGGTGCAGTGGCCGCAGCGGGAGGCGACGGCGGGGATCTCGCTGAAGCAGCGCGGGCAGTCGCGGAGGGCGGCCTTGATGTCGACGGCCTCTTCCTTCGCGAAGCGGTTCTGGACCTTGGCCATGGGGACCACGACGCAGAAGTAGAGGACCGCGGCGGTGATGATGAAGGCGATGGCGGCGCTGACGAAGAGGCCGTAGGGGAAGTCGACCCCGTCGACCGTGTAGTGGGCCTTGCTGAAGTCGCCGGTGCCGCGGGTGGCGAGGCCGATCAGCGGGGTGATGAAGGCGTTGCTGAAGCCGGTGACGACCGCGGTGAAGGCGGCACCGATGGCGAGACCGATCGCCATCGAGATGACGTTCCCGCGCAGGATGAAGTCCTTGAACCCGTTCAGCACTGCTCTCTCTCCTCGTTTTCCCGACGTGTCCACGCCGAATACGTGACGTATACAGCCAAGACCATGCCCTGCGGCGAAGGCCGCGGGCAAACCGATCTTGCGGGGTCGGGAACCCTCAGAAGAGGCTGACGGCGGCGAAGCGCAGGACGGCCTGCGGGACTCCGGAAAGCAGGATTCCGGCGGCGGATGTGAGGACGATCGCCGTGGTGAGCGGGGTGGGGGCCCGGAATCGGGGCGGTGCGGCGGAGGCCGGGGCTCCGGTGGCCGCCCCGGTCTTCTCCGGGGCTCCGTCCGGCGTGCGGAAGAGGATCGCTGTCCACTGAAGGTAGTAGTAGAGGGCGATCACCACGTTGACGGCCATCACGACGGCGAGCCAGCCGAGGCCCGCGTCGACCGCCGCGGAGAAGACGGTGACCTTCGCGAAGAGCCCGATGATGCCGGGCGGCAGTCCGGCCAGGCAGAGCAGGAAGAACCCGAGGGCCAGGGCGGCCAGGGGACGGGTGGCGTACAGGCCCCGGTAGTCGGCGATCCGGTTGCCGGGGTGGGTACGGGCGACGAGGGCGGCGACCGCGAACGCGCCCAGGTTCACGACGGCGTACATGAGGGCGTACGCCACCGTGGAGCCGATCTGCTCGTCGCTGGAGTACGCGGCGGCGGCGATCGGGACCAGGAGGTAGCCGGCCTGGGCGACCGAGGACCAGGCCAGGAGGCGGACGGCGCTGCGGGCGCGGGTGGCGTTCTGGCGGAGGGCCGCGACGTTGCCGACGGTCATGGTGAGCGCGGCGAGGACGGCGAGGGCGGGCCCCCAGACGTCCGCATAGGAGGGGAACGCGATGACGGTCACCAGAATGAGGCCCGAAAACCCTACGGCCTTCCCCACCACGGAGAGATACGCGGCGATCGGGAGGGGCGCGCCGACATAGGTGTCGGGGACCCAGAAGTGGAAGGGCGCGGCGGCCGTCTTGAAGGCGAAGCCGACGAGCGTCAGGGCCACCCCGGTCTTGGCGAGGGTGTCGAGGACCGGGGAGACGTCGTCGAGACGGTCGGCGATCTCGGTGAGGTGCAGGGTGCCGGTGGCCGCGTACACGAAGCTGACGCCGAGCAGCATGACGGCGGTGGCGACGACGGAGGAGAGGAAGAACTTCAGCGCGGCCTCGGAGGAGCGCCGGTCGCCGCGCTTGATGCCGACGAGGGCGAACGCGGGCAGGGAGGCGACTTCGAGGGCGACGACGAGCGTGGCGAGGTCACGGGAGGCGGGCAGCAAGGCCGCTCCCGAGGCGGAGGCCAGGAGCAGGAACCAGTACTCCCCCGCCGGCAGCTCGCGGGTGTCGTCGAGCGAGAGCAGGACGGTGAGGAACGCGCCGCCGAGGACGAGTGCCTGGATGACGACGGTGAAGTGGTCGGCGGTGTAGCTGCACGCCTGGGCGCCGGAGGTGACGCAGAAGGTGGACCGGTCACCGGAGCGCAGGGGGATCAGGAACGCCAGGGCGGCGGCGAGCGCGGTGAGGGTGGCGTACCCGAGGAGCCGTTTGCGGTGGGCGGGCAGGAACAGGTCGGCGACGAGGACGGCCAGGGCGGCCAGCGCGGTGAGGGTGGGGGGCGCGATGGCAAGCCAGTCGATGGACTGGACGACGCTGGGGGCGTCGGCCGCGAGGAGGCTTCCGGCGGCGTCGCCGGTGCCGGGTGCCGTCGTGGCCGGGGCGTGCGCGAGGGGGCTTGTGGCGGTGGGGCTGAGGTCCGCGTTCACGACTTGCCTCCTGCGAGAAGCTGCTGCACGGCGGGGTCGGTGAGGCCGAGGAGGACGGCGGGCCAGAGGCCGGCGACGACGGTGAGCGCGGCGAGCGGGGTCCAGGCGGCGGCTTCGTACGGGTGGATGTCGGCGAGCTGCGGGGTGGTGGCCGTACGGGAGCCGGCGCTCCCGGACGGCCGGGAACCGGCGGCTCCGGACGGCTCCGAACCGTCGGGCGTCTGCGGGGCCTGCTCTTCGGGCGACAGCCGGGAGTGGGGCGCGTGCTCGCCCATGCAGACGCGGCGGACGACGATGAGCATGTACGCGGCGGTGAGCAGGGTGCCGAACGCCCCGATGGCCATGAAGGTGCGGAACGCGGGGCGGCTGAGGCCTTCGGCCGGGCTGTAGGCGCCGAACAGGGTGAGCATCTCGCCCCAGAATCCGGCGAGTCCGGGCAGGCCGAGCGAGGCGACGGCGGCGAAGGCGAGCAGCGCGCCGAGGCGGGGGGCCCGGCCGTAGAGGGCGGCTCCGGTCGCTCCGGCGAGGGTGTCGAGGTCGGCGGTGCCGTAGCGGTCCTTGATCGCGCCGACCAGGAAGAACAGCAGGCCGGTGATGAGGCCGTGGGCGATGTTGGCGAAGAGCGCGCCGTTGACCCCGGTGGGGGTCATGGTGGCGATGCCGAGCAGGACGAAGCCCATGTGGCCGACGGACGAGTACGCGATGAGCCGCTTGAGGTCGCCCTTGGCGCCGGTACGGGCCAGGGCCAGGCAGGCGAGGGACCCGTAGACGATGCCGACGACGGCGAACGCGGCGAGGTAGGGCGCGAAGGTGCGCATGCCGTCCGGCGCGACGGGGAGCAGGATCCGGACGAATCCGTACGTCCCCATCTTCAGCAGGACGCCCGCGAGGAGGACGGATCCGACGGTCGGGGCGGCGGTGTGGGCGTCGGGCAGCCAGCTGTGCAGGGGCCACATCGGGGTCTTCACGGCGAGCCCGAGACCGATCGCGAGTACGGCGATGACCTGCACGGATGTGGTGAGGCCGCGGCCGTTGTCAGTGGCGAGTGCCACCATGTCGAATGTGCCGCTCTTCAGCCCGATGAGGAGGAGGCCGAGCAGCATGACGACCGAGCCGAGCAGCGTGTAGAGGATGAACTTCCAGGCGGCCGCCTGCCGTTGGTCGCCGCCCCAGCGAGCGATGAGGAAGTACATCGGGATGAGGACCATCTCGAAGGCGAGGAAGAAGAGCAGCAGGTCGAGGACGGCGAAGGTGGCCAGGGTGCCGGATTCCAGGACGAGGACGAGGGCGACCAACGCCTTCGGTGAGGGGCCCGCGGGCAGCTTGAAGTAGCTGTACAGCGCGCAGAGGAAGGTCAGCAGCGCGGTCAGGACCAGGAGGGGGAGCGAGATGCCGTCGATGCCGAGGTGGATGCGCACGTCGAGCGCCGGGATCCAGCTGATGTCGGTGGTCGCCTGCATCGTGGCGGGGTGGTCGTGGTCGAAGCCGGCGGCCAGGACGATCGCGGCGACGAGGACGGCGCCGGTGACGGTCACGCCGTGGCGGAGCACGGCCTGGTCGGGGTTCTTCCCCTTGAGCCCGGGCGGGGCGGGGAGCAGGGCCGCGAGGGCGCCGAGGAGCGGGGCGACGACGATGAACGCCAGAAGGAACTGCATCACGGACGGGCTGATATCGATCACGGTCACGACCCCGCGTTGACGTTGGCGAAGACGACGGCGGCGATCGCCAGGGCGAGGGACCCGGCGAGCAGGGCGCTGACGTAGGTCTGCACGTTGCCGGTCTGGGCCCGGCGGACAGCGGTGCCGAGGAGGCGGGTGACGGCGCCCGTTCCGTTGACGTAGGTGTCGACGACCTCGCGGTCCAGGAAGCGGACGAGGCGGGCTGCTGCCCGGACGGGCCGGACGAACAGCGCCGTGTACAGGGCGTCGAGGTGGAAGCCGGTGACCGCGTGGCGGTGCAGCGGGCCCAGGAGGAGCCTGCCGGGGTCGGCCGGGTCGGGGGCGTCCGCGATGGTGCCGTAGGCGGCGGTGTGGGACGTCATGGCCTCGGCTTCGACGAGAGCGGGTTCGGCGCCCGGGTGGGCGGCCACGGCTCCGATGGGGGTGCGGGCGGCGAGGGCTGTGGTGTGCCGCCAGGCGCCGTAGGTGACGAGGCCGCCGACGAGCGTGACGCCGGTGGAGAGGACGGCGGTGGTGAGGGACGGCGTGAGGGCGTGCCCGTCGAACCAGTCGCCGAGGATGCCGGCGGTGAGGCCGAAGCCGATGGTGGGGACGGCCAGGATCCACAGGACGGAGGTCATGGCGAGGGGCTGCCTGCCGTGGTCGGGGACTTCGGCCCCGCGGCCGCGGAAGGCGAGGAGCCAGAGGCGTACGGCGTAGGAGGCGGTCAGGACGGCGGCGAGGAGCCCGGCGATCAGGATCGTCCAGCCCGCGGCGGCCGGGGCGGCGGTCCGGTCCCCCAGCGCGGTGTGCTCGGCGGCGACGAGGACGGCTTCCTTGGAGAAGAAGCCGGCGAACGGCGGGATGGCGGCCAGCGCGAGGAGCGCGACGGTCATCGTCCAGTAGGCGTCCGGGATACGGCGTGCGAGGCCGCTCATCCGGGACATGGCGGCGAGCGAGTTGGTGCCCGCGGCGTGGATGACGACGCCCGCGGCGAGGAAGAGGACGGCTTTGAACGCACCGTGCGAGATGAGGTGGAAGACGGCCGCGCCCCGGTCGCCGACAGCGAGGGCGCCCGACATGTAGCCGAGCTGACCGATCGTCGAGTAGGCGAGGACGCGTTTGATGTCGTCCTGGGCGAGGGCGGCGAGCCCGGACCCGACCATCGTGACGGCGGCCATCACGGCGAGGACGACGAGCGCTGCGCCGGAGGCCGCGAAGACGGGCAGCAGGCGGGCCACGAAGTAGATGCCGGCGGCGACCATCGTCGCGGCGTGGATGAGCGCGGAGACGGGGGTGGGGCCGGCCATCGCGTCGGGCAGCCAGGTGTGCAGGGGGAACTGCGCCGACTTGCCCGCGACGCCCGCGAGGAGCAGCAGGGCGATGAGCGTGGGGTGTTCAAGACCGCCGTTGGCGACGGCGGCGAGGATCTTGGTGATCCGGAAGCTGCCGGTGTCGGCGGCGAGCGCGAACAGGCCGATCAGGAAGGGGACATCGCCGAGCTTGGTGACCAGGAAGGCCTTGAGAGAGGCGGCCCGGGCCTCGGGCGTCTCCCAGTAGTGGCCGACGAGGAAGTACGAGCAGATGCCCATGATCTCCCAGCCGACCAGGAGCACCATCAGATCGCCCGAGTAGACGACCAGGAGCATCGCGGAGGTGAAGAGGGAGACGAGGGCCGCGTAGGAGGGATAGCGGGCGTCGTCGCGGAGGTAGGCCGTGGAGTAGAGCTGGACGCAGGTGGCGACGACCGTGACGAGGACGGCGACCAGCACGGCGAAGCCGTCGAGGTGCAGCGCCAGGTCGATCGGGACCGAGCCGGTGGGCGTGAGCTGGGTCGCGGCGTCGATGGCCCGGCCGCCGCCCTGGCGGACGGCGACCAGCACGGCGAGGACGGCCGCGGTGAGGGTCGGGAGGATCGCCAGCGGGCGGACGAAGCCGGGGGCGGTACGGCCGACGGCGAGCCCGCCGAGGGCGCCGAGGAACGGGAGGAGGGGGACGAGGGCGGCGAGGGTCGTGGTGGTCACGTGGTGGCCTCTGCCTTCTTGGTCTTTCCTGTTTGCCCGTCCGCCTGGCCGGGGGCCGTCTCTGCGTCGTCGGGGAGCGTTTCGGCCTCGTCCGTCTCGGCGGTGTCGCGGAGCCGGTCGATGTCGGAGGTGCCCCGGTTGCGGTAGACGGCCAGGACGATCGCGAGGCCGATGCCGATCTCGGCGGCGGCGATGGCGATGGTGAAGAGCGTGAGGGCCTGGCCGGAGTGGAGGGTGTCGCGGAGCCAGACGTCGAAGGCGACGAGGTTGAGGTTGACGGCGTTGAGCATCAGCTCGACGGACATCAGGACCAGGATCGCGTTGCGGCGGGCGAGGACACCGTAGAGGCCGACGCAAAAGAGGAGGGCGGCGAGGACGGCGGGATAGGCGAGGTGCATCAGCGCTGCTCC
Organism: Streptomyces rubiginosohelvolus; assembly: GCF_014649875.1. GTDB lineage: Bacteria > Actinomycetota > Actinomycetes > Streptomycetales > Streptomycetaceae > Streptomyces > Streptomyces rubiginosohelvolus. Next base: position 510,517 of record NZ_BMTW01000001.1, read on the forward strand.
TCCTTGCCGGGTGTACCGGTCGGGCCGGAGCGGCGCGTGGCGCCCGTGCGCGTGCTCGTACTCGTGTCCCTGCCCGTGCTCGTGTCCCTGCCCGTGCTCGTGTCTGTGTCGCGTTTGCGGGACAGGACGATCGCGCCGACGAGCGCGGCGAGGAGGAGGACGGAGAGCGCCTCGAAGGGCAGGACCCAGTTCCGGAAGAGGAAGGCTCCGGTGACGGCGGTGGAGCCCTGGGCCGGCCCGTCGAGGTCGATCCAGGTCGTACGGAAGGCGTCCACGACGACCCAGACGAGCGCGGCGGCCGAGGCGAGGGCCACACCGAGGGCCACCCACCGGTTGCCCGAGTCGGCGTCCGGGGAGCGGCCGATGGGGGCCCGGGTGAGCATCAGGCCGAAGAGGAGGAGGACGACGATGGAACCGACGTAGATCAGTACCTGGACCCAGGCGATGAACTCCGCGGTGAGCAGGAGGTACTCGACGGCCAGTCCGCCGAGCGCGACGACGAGCCAGAGCGCGGCGTGCACCAGTTGCCTGGTGGTGACGGTGATGACGGCAGCGCCGAGGGTGACGAGGCCGACGAGGAGGAACGCGATCTCGACGCCGGACGGGGAGAGGAAGCCGGGGTGGTCGCCTGCGGCAGTGGTGAGCAGAGGGGGTGCGGTGTGCAGCATCACGGGGTTCCTCCCTTCTCGTCCTGCTGTTGCCGGGGCTCTTGCTGCTCCTGCTGTTCCTGTGCGCGTTGGGCAGCGAGCTTGTCGGCGGCCTTGCGGGCGGCGGCGATCTCCTTCGGCTCCTCCGCGCCGGGGTCGAGGGCGGGCGGCTCCGGCACGGTCCACATCCACTCGCGGAGCTTGTCCCGCTCGTGGGTGAGTTCGTGGATGTCCGTCTCCGCGTACTCGAACTCGGGTGACCAGAACAGCGCGTCGAAGGGGCACACCTCGATGCAGATACCGCAGTACATGCAGAGGGAGAAGTCGATGGCGAAGCGGTCGAGGACGTTCCGGCTGCGCTCACGGCCGCCGGGGGCGGCGGGCGGCGACGTCTCCTTGTGGGAGTCGATGTAGATGCACCAGTCGGGGCACTCACGGGCGCAGAGCATGCAGACCGTGCAGTTCTCCTCGAACAGCCCGATGACCCCCCGGGAGCGGGGCGGGAGCTCGGGCTGGGTGTCCGGGTACTGCGCGGTGACGGTCTTCTTCGTCATCGTGCGCAGGGTGACGGCAAGGCCTTTGGCCAGGCCGGATCCGGGGGTCGGGGGCATCAGTTGATCGCCACCTTCACGATGCCGGTGAGCGCGATCTGCGCGAGGGCGAGCGGGACGAGGGTGGTCCAGGCGAGCTTCTGCAACTGGTCCTCACGCAGGCGCGGGTAGCTGACGCGCAGCCAGATGACGACGAACGCGAGGAGGGCGGTCTTGAGGAGGGTCCAGAGCCAGCCGAGTCCGTCGGCGCCGAACGGGCCGTGCCAACCGCCGAGGAAGAGGACGGTGGTCAGGGCGCACAGGATGACGATGCCCGCGTACTCCGCGAGGAGGAACAGGGCGAAGCGCAGACCGGTGTACTCGGTGTACGCGCCGAAGATGATCTCGGAGTCGGCCACCGGCATGTCGAACGGCGGTCGCTGGAGTTCGGCGAGACCGGCCACGAAGAAGACCAGGGCGCCGACGATCTGCCAGGGCAGCCACCACCACGCGAAGGCGTCGAGGATGCCGGTGAGCGAGACCGTACCGGCCGCCATGGCCACGGAGGCGGCGGCCAGGAGCATCGGCAGCTCGTAGGAGAGGAGTTGCGCGGCGGTGCGGAGGCCGCCGAGCAGGGAGAACTTGTTGGCGGACGCCCAGCCCGCCATGAGCGAGCCGAGGACGCCGATGCCCATGACGGCGAGCACGAAGAAGATGCCCGCGTCGACGACCTGGCCGACCGCGCCGTCGCCGGGGCCGAGGGGGATGACGGCGAGGACGAGGAGGTACGGGAGGAGGGCGACGGCGGGGGCGAGCTGGAAGACGCGGCGGTCGGCGGCGGCCGGGACCACGTCCTCCTTCTGCGCGAACTTCACGCCGTCCGCGACGAGCTGGGCCCAGCCGTGGAAACCACCCGCGTACATGGGGCCCAGGCGGCCCTGCATGTGGGCCATCACCTTGTGTTCCGTCTGGCCCACGAGGAGGGGGGCGACCAGGAACACGACGAAGACGACGGCCAGACGGAGGGCGACGTCGAGAACGTCGTTCACTCGGGATCGCCTCCGGCGGGGTGATCTGTAGCTGGGCTGTCTGGGGCGGGGGGTTGCTGGTCGGGGGTGGGCTTGTCGCCGGGGTCCGGGGTGTCGCTCGGGTCCGAGGTGTCGCTCGGGTCCGAGGTGCTGCCGGGGTCCGGGGTGTCGCTGGGCGCGGGGGTGGGGCCGCTGCGCGGGGCTTCTCCCCTGCCCGCCCCTTCCCGAACCGGGGGCTCCGCCCCCGTGCCCCCGCTCCTCAAACGCCGGAGGGGCTGGGAAGGCGCGTCCGGAGACTCGGCCTCCGGGCCCTCCGGTTCGTCGAAGGCCGGCTGCGCGTCGTGCCACGGGGCATCCGTGCTGCGCACCCGGGGCGGACGCGACGGCGGGCCCTCGGGCGCGTCCGACGCCGAGCGCTGGCCGGCCGAGCCTTCCGAAGCGGAGCGGGAACGGCGCGGACCGGCCGCGGGCGACGCGCCCGGCTCGGGACGCTGACTGGCCAAGCCGTCGGACGCCGACCGGGCACGGCGGGCGGGCCGGGCAGGGGTGGCCTCCAGCTCGTCCGGCTCCGGGCGCTGACTGGCCGAACCCTGAGACGCCGAGCGGGAACGGCGAGCCGGAGCGGATGGGGTCTCTGCGGGGGTGTCGGCGGGCGGCTGCTGACTGGCCGAACCCTGAGACGCCGAGCGGGAACGGCGAGCCGGAGCGGGCGGGGTCTCCGCAGGACCATCGGCGGGTGGCTGCTGACTCGCAGAACCCTCCGACGCCGAGCGGGAACGGCGCGGGCGGGTCGCCGCAGGCGTCTCCGGTGTCGCGGGGGTGGCAGCCTGCTCATCGGCCGCCGTGGGGGCCTCCGGGCCGGTGGCCCTGGGCGCCTGCGTGCCCGACGTCCCAGGGGCAGCCGTGCCGGGGGGCGTGACGGCCTCCGGGCCAGGTGGCGTGGTGGTCTCCGGGCCGGGGGGCGTGGCGCGTTGTGCCGCCGAGCCCGCGCCCGCCGTGCGGGTGCGGCGGGGCGGGCGGTCGGCCGCAGGGCGGGCGGCCCGGGTCGGGCGGGCGGCGGCCGGGGGGAGTTGGCCCTTCAGCGGGCCCCATTCGTTCGGGTCGGGGACCCCGGGCGGAAGCATCGCGCGTCGCTTGGGACCGGTGTGGCCCTCCGCCGGCTCCCCCGGCTCCTTCGCCCCGGGCCAGGCCTTCGCGACGCGCGCGGCCAGGACGAAGTCCTTGCGCAGCGGATGGCCTTCGAAGCCTTCCGGCAGGAGCAGCGGTACGAGATGGGGGTGGCCGTCGAACGCGACGCCGAACATCTCGTGCGTCTCGCGCTCGTGCCAGGCCGCGCCCGCGTACACGTCGATGGCGCTGGGGAGCACCGCCGCGTCGTGCGGCACGGTCGTGCGGACCATCAGCCGCCGCACCGTTCCCGTGCCGAGGGACGCGACGTGGGCGCAGACGCGGAAGCCGACGCCCGGTTCGTCCACGGCGCTGAGCCAGTCGAAGTAGGTGCACCCGAGTTCGTCGCGGGCGGTCCGCAGCGCGGTGAGCCAGTCGGCGGCGGGGACGTCGACGGTCAGCAGGTCGTACGCCGACTCCGCCGTGGCTTCGGCGCCGAACACGTCGGTGACCGCGTCCGGCAGCCGGTCGTAGGCCCCGGCCCCGGCAGCGGACTCCGCATGCTGGTCGCGACCACTCATCGCCGCCCCTCCTCGTCCGGTTCCGAAGCCGCTGGCGGAGCCGCTGCCGGCGGGGTGACGAGGCCGCTGCGCAGAGCTTCGGTGGACGGTCCGCCGCCCGTGCCCACGGAGGCGTACCGCTCGGCGAGGGATTCGCGCGCGATCTTCTCCTGGAGCTTGAGGATGCCCTGGAGCAGTGCCTCGGGCCTGGGCGGGCAGCCGGGTACGTACACATCGACGGGGATGATCTGGTCGACGCCCTTGGTCACGGAGTACGAGTCCCAGTAGGGGCCGCCGCAGTTGGAGCAGGCGCCGAAGGAGATGACGTACTTCGGTTCGGGCATCTGCTCGTACAGCCGCTTCACGGCCGGGGCCATCTTGTCCGTCACCGTGCCGGACACGATCATGAGGTCGGCCTGTCGGGGTCCGGGGGCGAACGGGATCACGCCGAGCCGGATGAAGTCGTGGCGGGCCATCGACGCGGCGATGAACTCGATGGCGCAGCAGGCGAGTCCGAAGTTGAAGACCCAGAGGCTGTAGCGGCGGCCCCAGTTGAGGACGACCTTCATCGGCTCCGGTGCCAGCCGGGAGAGCACGCCGAGGCGCTTGGGCTCGGGGAGAAGGACCGGATCGGCAGGGGCTGGGGGCGGGGATGCGGGCTGCTGCGACGCGGGGTTCGGCCGGCTCGTCAGGCCCATGCGAGGACGCCCTTCTTCCATGCGTAGAGCAGTCCCACGGCCAGGAAGCCGAGGAAGATGAACATTTCGACGAGGGTCGTCGCGCCGTATCCCGGCGCCGCGAACACCGTGGCCCACGGGAACAGGAAGATGGAGTCGACCGCGAAGATCACGTACAGGAAGGCGTAGACGTAGTAGCGCACCTGGGTGTGCGCCCAGCCCTCGCCGACCGGGTCGACGCCGCATTCGTAGGTGAGCAGCTTCTCCGGAGTGGGCACGATCGGGCGCAACAGTCGCCCGGCCCCGAAGGCCACGGCGACGAACAGGACGCCGACCAGGGCGAGCAGGCCGATGACCGAATAGCTCTGGAAGTACTCGGAGGCGAGTGCGGTGGCTCCGTCCACCGGAACGCCGGACACCCCGGTCATGCCCGCCGCGTCCGCCACGCCGGTCACGTCCGTAACGTCGGCCACGTCCGCCCCTCGCTCCCTCGTCGCCCGCTTCTGTCCCGCGTGCCCGTTGTGTACACACGGGTTCTGTACGCACGGGAGTCTAGGGCCTGCTAAACGGAGCGTAAGCAGCCGCGTCGGACATCGGGTGGGGTTATCCCTACTTCACCCCCACCCACGAGCCCCATGGTGTGCGTGGGTGCGGACCGGCAGGCTGGGGGTATGACCATGAGCCCCTCCCTGCCGGACCCCGACCGGCTGCCGCCCGCCCGCTTCGCCCTCGACCGGTGGACCTGGCGGGAGATCGCGTATCTGCTCGCCAATCTGCCGGTGGCCGTCGTCGGGTTCGTCTACACGGTTGCGGTGATCGGTGTGGGCGCCGGACTGTCCGTCACCGTGATCGGTCTGCCGCTGCTGGTCGGCGGGCTCCAGGGCGCTCGGCTGCTGGGCGGGCTGGAGCGGCGGCGGGCGCGGTGGATGCTCGGCGTGCGGGTGGAGGAGCCGAGTCCGCTGGGGCGCGGCCACCGGGACCAGGGATTCTTCGTCCGGCTCTGGGCGGGGCTGAAGGACCCGGTGGGCTGGCGGGCGTTGTTGTACGGGTTCATCCGACTGCCGTGGGGCGTGCTGACGTTCGCGGTGACGCTGGTGAGTCTGTTCGTCCTGTGGCCGGTGCTGCCGTTCATCGCGCGGGGGCTGACGACGGTGGACCGGGCGATGGTGCGCGGGCTGCTGTCTCCGTCGGACGAGTTGGAGCGGCGCATCGCCGAGCTGGAGTCGGACCGGGGCGTGGTCGTGGACACCGCCGCCGCCGACCTCCGCCGGATCGAACGCGACCTGCACGACGGCGCCCAGGCCCGCCTGGTCGCCCTCGCCATGGGGCTCGGCCTGGCGAAGGAGAAGCTCACCGACGACCCCGAGGCCGCTGCCCGCATGGTCGACGAGGCCCACGGCGAGATCAAGGTGGCCCTGCAGGAGCTGCGCGACCTGGCCCGCGGCATCCACCCCGCCGTCCTCACCGACCGGGGCCTGGACGCCGCACTCTCCGCCATCGCCTCCCGCTGCACGGTCCCGGTCAAGGTGTCGGTGGGGCTTCGGGGGCGTCCGGCCGAGGCGATCGAGGGGATCGCGTATTTCACCGTCTCGGAGCTCCTTCAGAACGTCAGCAAGCACAGCGGTGCGCGGTCGGCCTCGGTCGAGGTGTGGCGTTCGGGGGACCGGCTCCTGCTCCAGGTCACGGACGACGGCGGGGGCGGGGCCCGGCTGGACGGCGGCTCGGGGCTGGCGGGGCTCGCCGAGCGGCTCGACGCGGTCGACGGGGTGTTCGTCGTGGACTCGCCGGAGGGCGGGCCGACGACCGTCACCGCCGAGCTGCCGTGGCGCGACCGGACGGTTGCGTCCGCACGCACGGCATAACCGCATGACCGCCTGGCCTCCCACACGGCCGGGGGTAGGGAAAACCCCCGGTCGGATACGGAGAGGGACCTCATGGTGCGGACGGCCGCCGGCCAGCACCCTTGAGGGAGAACGGCGGAGGAGCGGCCCGTCGTCACGGGCCCGCCTCCGGCGCCACGGCGGCGCACACCCCACGGACAGCCCATTGAGAGACTGAGACAGAGACGGAACGGACGGGACTCATGGCCACGGCATACGGACCGGACACGCGGGACCGGGAGCACGAGGGTTCCGCCCCCGGCTTCGGGGTGAAGACCCGGACGAGGCATTTCCTCCCCGCGCCGCTGCGTGCGCCGCTGGAGGCCCGTGCCTGGCGCGAGCTGCTCTACGCGCTGCTGAGCTTCCCGCTCAGCACGGCGATGTTCGTCTTCGCGGTCACCATGACGTCGTTGAGCGCGGGTCTGATGGTCACCTTCATCGGGATACCGGTCCTCGCCGTCGGCCTCGCCGTGTGCCGGGGCTTCGGGACGCTGGAGCGGCACCGGGCACGGGCGCTGCTGCGGGTGGAGGTGGCGGATCCGGAGCGGGTGCGGGGGAAGACCGGCGGCCCGATGTCCTGGATGGGGGCGGTGCTCAAGAGCGGGGCGTCCTGGCGGCACCTGCTGTACACGCTGCTGCACTTCCCGTGGGCGATATTCACGTTCGTCGTCGCGATCTCGTTCTGGACGTACGGTCTGATGGCGCTGACGTACCCGCTGTGGTTCTGGATCTTCCCGATGTTCGCCGGGCAGGACGGCATCCAGTTGTACGGGGACCGCACCCACGAGGAGTATCTGAACTCGCCCGCCGAGCTGGCGGTGACCGGGGCGGTGGGTCTGGTGCTGGTGATGGCGGCGCCCTGGGTCGTGCGGGGTCTGCTGACGGTGGACCGGCTGATGGTCACCGGTCTGCTGGGGCCGTCCCGGCTGGCCACCCGGGTCTCGGAGCTGGAGTCGGACCGGGGCGTGGTCGTGGACACCGCCGCCGCCGACCTCCGCCGGATCGAACGCGACCTGCACGACGGCGCCCAGGCCCGCCTGGTCGCCCTCGCGATGGATCTGGGCCTGGCGAAGGAGAAGCTCACCGACGACCCCGAGGCCGCGGCCCGCATGGTCGACGAAGCGCATGGTGAAGTGAAGGTGGCCCTGCAGGAGCTGCGCGACCTGGCCCGCGGCATCCACCCCGCCGTCCTCACCGACCGGGGCCTGGACGCCGCGCTCTCCGCGATAGCCTCCCGCTGCACCGTGCCCGTGACCGTCGAGGTGGACCTGGACTCGCGTCCGGCGCAGGCGATCGAGGGGATCGCGTATTTCACCGTCTCGGAGCTGCTCCAGAACATCAGCAAGCACGCCCACGCGACCCGCGCGACGGTCGATGTGTGGCGGGCGGGCGACCGGCTGATGCTCCAGGTCACGGACAACGGCAGGGGTGGGGCGTCGCCGGCCTCGGGCGGCGGCCTGGCCGGACTGGCGGAGCGGCTGGACGCCGTGGACGGGGTCCTGGTGGTCGACTCCCCGACCGGAGGCCCGACAACGGTCACAGCCGAGCTGCCCTGGCGCGGCTGACCCGGACAGGCTGGCGAGGCGGCTGCGCCCCAGCCAGACCCGTCGCCCTGGCGCGGCTGCCCCGGACGAGCCGCCCCGCCCGAACCTCGCCCCCGTTCCTTGCCGGGGCCGGTCCCCCTCTCCCCACCGGGGCCGGTCCCTCTCCCGCTGCTCCCCTGCCCCTCCGCCTCCCCCGTCTCTTTCGCTTCTCTTTCGCTTGCTTCCTCTTCCCTCCCCTCGCCGGTCCGCGTGAGTTATCCACAGGTCCCCCATCCGAGTCCGGGTCCTGGGATGCTGGGACGGTCGGGGCGTGGCGCGCGGTGGGTCGGGCGTGGGGCGTGCGGGGTCGCGGGGAACGCGGCATATTCGAAAAGTGGGGGACTCGCAGTCGTGGAGAACGTGGAGAACAGGGTGCGCGTGGTCATCGCCGAGGATTCGGTCCTGCTCCGGGAGGGTCTCACCCGGCTGCTCACCGATCTCGGCCACGACGTGGTCGCGGGGGTCGGGGACGCGGAGGCGCTGCTCAAGACCGTGGCGGAGCTCGACGCCGAGCAGGCGCTTCCCGATGTGGTGGTCGCCGACGTGCGGATGCCGCCGACGCACACGGACGAGGGAGTGCGCGCGGCGGTGCGGCTGCGGAAGGACTACCCGGGCATCGGGGTGCTGGTCCTCTCCCAGTACGTGGAGGAGCAGTACGCCACGGAGCTGCTGGCGGGCAGCAGCCGCGGAGTGGGGTATCTGCTGAAAGACCGGGTGGCCGAGGTGCGCGAGTTCGTGGACGCGGTCGTCCGGGTGGCGCAGGGCGGGACGGCGCTGGACCCCGAAGTGGTGGCGCAGCTGCTGGGCCGCAGCCGCAAGCAGGACGTGCTGGCCGGGCTGACGCCGCGCGAGCGGGAGGTCCTCGGTCTGATGGCGGAGGGCCGGACGAACTCCGCCATCGCCCGGCAGCTCGTGGTGAGCGACGGCGCGGTCGAGAAGCACGTCAGCAACATCTTCCTGAAGCTGGGGCTCTCACCCAGCGACGGCGACCACCGGCGCGTCCTCGCCGTGCTGACCTACCTGAACTCCTGAGAATCTGACACCCTGTCAGATATTGAGCACTGGATGTCGAGCACCAGAAGGAGCACCCGAGGGCGACCCGGGGAGCCCGGGGCGCTGCCCGATCCGGGGTGTCCGGCGGACCCCTGACGGGCACCTCTGACCGAGGGGGGCCTAGGACCAAAGGCGCAGGGCGCGGGCATCTTCCTTCCATGATCGGGGGTCGGCATAACGTGACAAGCCTTACTAAAAGGGTGTCTCAAAACAGCGTCCACCATATGATCGGTCCCTGGAGGGCAACCTACGCAGACGTAGGGTGGCCTCCGGGATCCGCCGGCCGCCGGACGGTTCCGAACCGCCGCCCCAAGGGAGGTCCAGTTCAGTGACGAGCCAGGTCAGTAGCGCGGCAGAGAAGGCCGATGAGGCCAACGACGCCGTCCTCGGGGGCCAGCGAGCCCCCCTGTCAGGTACGACGGGAACCACCGGCGGCGACGGGAAGGAAGTCCGCCGCCTGGACCGGGTGATCATCCGTTTCGCGGGCGACTCGGGTGACGGTATGCAGCTCACGGGTGACCGGTTCACCTCGGAGACCGCTTCCTTCGGCAACGATCTCTCCACCCTGCCGAACTTCCCGGCGGAGATCCGCGCCCCCGCAGGCACGCTGCCGGGGGTCTCTTCCTTTCAGCTCCACTTTGCCGATCATGACATTCTGACTCCGGGCGACGCCCCCAACGTCCTGGTCGCGATGAACCCCGCCGCGTTGAAGGCGAACATCGACGACGTACCGCGCGGCGCGGAAATCATTGTGAACACCGACGAGTTCACGAAACGGCCGATGGCGAAGGTGGGGTATGCGACCAGTCCGCTGGAGGACGGTTCGCTGGAGGCCTACAACGTCCACCCGGTGCCGCTGACGACGCTGACGCTGGAGGCGCTGAAGGAGTTCGGGCTCCCCCGCAAAGAGGCCGAGCGGTCCAAGAACATGTTCGCGCTCGGGCTGCTGTCGTGGATGTACCACCGGCCGACCGAGGGGACCGAGGCGTTCCTGCGGGCCAAATTCGCGAAGAAACCCGAGATCGCCGAGGCGAATGTGGCGGCCTTCCGGGCCGGGTGGAATTTCGGCGAGACGACCGAGGACTTCGCGGTCTCCTACGAGGTCGCCCCGGCGTCGCAGGCCTTCCCCACCGGCACCTACCGCAACATCTCGGGGAACCTCGCCCTGTCCTACGGCCTGATCGCCGCCGGGCAGCTGGCGGACCTGCCGCTCTACCTGGGCTCGTATCCGATTACCCCGGCCTCGGACATCCTCCACGAGCTGTCCCGGCACAAGAACTTCGGTGTGCGGACCTTCCAGGCCGAGGACGAGATCGCCGGGATCGGGGCGGCGCTGGGTGCCGCGTTCGGCGGGGCGCTGGGTGTGACCACGACGTCCGGCCCCGGTGTGGCGCTGAAGTCGGAGACGATCGGGCTCGCGGTCTCCCTGGAGCTGCCGCTGTTGATCATCGACATCCAGCGCGGTGGCCCGTCGACCGGGCTGCCGACGAAGACCGAGCAGGCAGACCTGCTCCAGGCGATGTACGGCAGGAACGGTGAGGCTCCGGTTCCGATCGTGGCCCCGCAGACCCCGGCGGACTGCTTCGACGCCGCGATCGACGCGGCCCGGATCGCCCTGACGTACCGGACGCCGGTCTTCCTGCTCTCCGACGGCTATCTGGCCAACGGCTCCGAGCCCTGGCGCATCCCGGAGACGGACTCGCTGCCCGACCTCAAGACGCCGTTCGCCACCGGGCCGAACCACACCCTGGCCGACGGCACCGAGGTCTTCTGGCCCTACAAGCGCGACCCGCAGACCCTGGCCCGCCCCTGGGCGGTCCCCGGGACGGCCGGCCTGGAGCACCGCATCGGCGGGATCGAGAAGCAGGACGGCACCGGAAACATCTCCTACGACCCGGCCAACCACGACTTCATGGTCCGCACCCGCCAGGCCAAGGTCGACGGCATCGAGGTTCCCGACGTCGAGGTCGACGACCCGGCCGGGGCGGCGACGCTGGTGCTCGGCTGGGGGTCGACGTACGGGCCGATCACCGCCGCCGTTCGCCGTCTGCGCGCCGCGGGGGCTCCCATCGCCCAGGCCCACCTGCGCCATCTCAACCCCTTCCCGAAGAATCTCGGCGAGGTACTGAAGCGCTACGACAAGGTCGTCGTGCCGGAGATGAACCTCGGCCAGCTCGCGATGCTGCTGCGGGCGAAGTATCTGGTGGACGCCCACAGCTACAACCAGGTCAACGGAATGCCGTTCAAGGCCGAGCAGCTCGCCACGGCTCTCAAGGAGGCCATCGATGCCTGACACCGACGAACTGCGGCACAACGAACTGCTGCAGCTGGTGCCGAAGGCCGAGGCGAAGCAGTCCATGAAGGACTTCAAGTCGGACCAGGAAGTGCGCTGGTGCCCCGGCTGCGGCGACTACGCGGTCCTCGCGGCCGTCCAGGGCTTCATGCCGGAGCTGGGGCTGGCGAAGGAGAACATCACCTTCGTCTCCGGCATCGGCTGCTCCTCCCGCTTCCCGTACTACATGAACACCTACGGGATGCACTCCATCCACGGCCGGGCCCCGTCCATCGCGACCGGGCTCGCCACCTCCCGCCGCGATCTGTCGGTGTGGGTGGTCACGGGTGACGGCGACGCGCTCTCCATCGGCGGCAACCACCTCATCCACGCCCTGCGCCGCAACGTCAACCTCAAGATCCTGCTGTTCAACAACCGGATCTACGGGCTGACGAAGGGCCAGTACAGCCCCACATCCGAGCTGGGCAAGGTCACCAAGTCGACGCCGATGGGGTCGCTCGACGCCCCCTTCAACCCGGTGTCGCTGGCCATCGGCGCGGAGGCCACGTTCGTGGCGCGGACGGTCGACTCCGACCGCAAGCACCTCACGAGCGTGCTGCGCGCGGCCGCCGAGCACTCGGGCACGGCGCTGGTGGAGATCTACCAGAACTGCAACATCTTCAACGACGGCGCCTTCGAGGTCCTGAAGGACAAGGAACAGGCCGCCGAAGCCGTCATCCGCCTCGAACACGGGCAGCCGATCCTCTTCGGTTCCCAGGAGCCCAAGGGTGTCGTCCGCGATCCGGCCACCGGCGATCTCCAGATCGTGGCCGTCACGGAGGAGAACCGCTCACAGGTCCTCGTCCACGACGCCCACGCGGAATCGCCCACGACCGCGTTCGCGCTGTCCCGGCTCGCCGACGCGGACACCCTGCACCACACCCCGATCGGGGTGCTGCGCAGTGTGGAGCGGCCCGTCTACGACACCTTGATGTCGGACCAGCTGGACGCCGCCGTCGAGCGCGACGGCAAGGGCGACCTCGCCTCGCTCCTCGCGGGCAACGACACCTGGACGGTCATCGGCTGAGCCGAAGCGAGTCCCGTACGACCACCAGCACACCCAGCACAGCACCCGAGGCCCGGGCCCGATCTCCGCAGGATCAGGCCCGGGCCTCGTCGTACGCCTCGCGAGCCGCCTGCACCGCGTCCACCTGGCGTTCGATCCAGCGGCCGAGCGCCGACACCTGCTCGGCGGCCCCGATACCGAGGGGGGTGAGCGAGTAGTCCACCCGCGGCGGGATCACCGGCTTCGCGTCCCGGTGGACGAAACCGTCGCGCTCCAGCGTCTGAAGGGTCTGGGCCAGCATCTTCTCGCTGACGCCGCCCACCTCGCGGCGCAGTTCGCTGAAGCGGTACGAGCGCTCCAGCAGCGCCACCAGAACGAGCACGCCCCAGCGGCTCGTCACATGTTCCAGGATCATCCGGGACGGGCACATGGGCTGCTTGATGGCCCCGACCCCGCGCGCCGCACGCACGTCACTTACTGCCATACCAGTACCTTACTTCAAAGTGGGTACTTTCTCAGGGTTAGCGCTTCCCCTAGGGTGGTGAACGAAACGCGGAGACGTGGAAACGCGGAAACGCACCAGCTGATCGAAATCGGAGCCCCCCATGAGCATCGTTGTCACCGGAGCCACTGGCGCACTCGGCCGCCTCGTCGTCGACGCCCTGCTGGCCACCGTCCCGGCCGGCGAGGTCGTAGCGGTCGTGCGCGACAAGGAGAAGGCCGCCGCTCTGGCCGCCCGGGGCGTAGAACTGCGCATCGCGGACTACAGCGCCCCCGAGACCCTCGCCGGAGCCTTCCGGTCCGGCGACCGGGTGCTGCTGATCTCCGGCAGCGAGGTGGGCCGGCGGGTGGCGCAGCACGCCGCGGTCATCGACGCGGCCAAGGCGGCGGGCGTCGCCCAGCTCGCGTACACCGGCATCCTCGGCGGACCGGACGCGGACTTCGCGCTGGCCGACGAGCACAAGGCCACCGAGCAGCTGATCCTCGACTCCGGGCTGCCGTACACCTTCCTGCGCAACGGCTGGTACACGGAGAACTACACCGCCAACCTGGCCCCGGTCCTGGAGCACCGCGCGGTCGTCGCCAACGCGGGCGAGGGCCGTATCGCCTCCGCCTCCCGGGCCGACTTCGCCGCCGCCGCGGCCGCCGTGCTCACCGGGGACGGCCACCTGAACACCACCTACGAGCTGAGCGGCGACACCGCCTGGTCGCTGGCCGAGTACGCCGCGGTGATCTCCGGGCTGACCGGCGAGACGATCGCGTACAACAACGTCCCGGCCGCCACGCACCAGGAGATCCTGGTCGGCGCGGGGCTGCCCGAGGGCTTCGCGGCGATCCTCGTCGACGTGGACGAGGCGATCGGGCGCGGCCGCCTCGCGGGGACGAGCGGCGACCTCGCGCGGCTCATCGGCCGCCCGACGACGCCCCTCGCCGAGACCGTGCGCGCCGCCCTGTCCGCCGCCTGAGCCGCGACGCACACCCCACGAAATCCCCGGCTGAGCCACGAGGCGCCCCCCGCGAACCGACCCGCACGGCACTGTCATGAGTGTTTCCGTGAGACGGCTATGACACGAAGCCTTTCCGGCGCTACCGTCGTGCCGTCGGCCGGATACGGCCGTCGCGCGCGGGCAGGCCGGGAGGGCACACGTGGAGGGCAAGAACGAGCAGCGGGCGGGCCTGCTGTACGGAATCGGCGCGTACGGGATGTGGGGCCTGGTCCCGCTGTTCTGGCCGCTGCTCGAACCGTCCGGGGCGATCGAGATCCTCGCCCACCGGATGGTCTGGTCGCTGGGCGTCGTCGCCGTCGCCCTGCTGTTCGTACGCCGCTGGGCCTGGATCGGCGAACTGCTCCGCGACCGGCGCAAGCTGGGGCTGATATCGGTGGCGGCGACGACGATCTCCGTCAACTGGGGCCTCTACATCTGGGCCGTGAACAACGGGCACGTCGTCGAGGCCTCGCTCGGCTACTTCATCAATCCGCTGGTCACCATCGCCCTGGGTGTCCTGCTGCTGGGCGAACGGCTGCGCCCCGCCCAGTGGGCCGCGGTGGCCATCAGCGTGGCCGCCGTCCTTGTTCTGGCGATCGGGTACGGCAAGCCGCCCTGGGTCTCGCTGGTGCTGGCGTTCTCGTTCGCCACGTACGGCCTGATCAAGAAGAAGGTGAACATGGGCGGCCTGGAGTCCCTGGCTGCCGAGACCGCCGTGCTCTTCGTGCCCGCGCTCGGCTTCCTGCTCTGGCTGGCCGCCACCGGCGAGTCGACGTTCACGGCCGGGGGCACGGGGCACGGCTTCCTGCTCGCCGCGACGGGCATCGTCACCGCGCTCCCGCTGATCTGCTTCGGCGCGGCGGCGATCCGGGTGCCGCTGTCCACGCTGGGACTCCTCCAGTATCTGGCCCCGGTCTTCCAGTTCGGTCTGGGCGTCCTCTACTTCCACGAGGCGATGCCGCCCGAGCGGTGGGCCGGGTTCGCCCTCGTGTGGCTCGCCCTGTCGCTGCTGACCTGGGACGCGCTGCGCACCGCGCGGCGCAACCGGGTGCTCGCGGCGGAGCTGCTGGCGACGGCGGCGGCCGCCCCGGGTGCCGCCGCGACCGCCACCCCGGACGCGGCAGAACAAAAGATTACCTAGTTGCTTTTCTTACTCGGTTACGTTTATCTGGTCCCGGACCACCGGAAGCGTGACCGAGGGAGAGGCATGGGCATGACCGACGTACTCATCGTGGGAGCGGGACCCACCGGGCTGGTGCTGGCCTGCGATCTGGCCCGGCGCGGGGCCGCCGTACGGATTGTGGACCGGTCCCCCGTGCCGCCGCGCACCTCGCGCGCCAAGGGCCCCAACGCCCGGTCCCTGGAGATCCTGGACGACCTCGGGGTGGCCGAGGAGGTGCTCGCCGCCGGTTCGGCCCCGCTGCCGATGCTGAAGTACCGCGACCGCCTCCCGGTCGCGGAGACCGATCCGTGGGCGGACTCCGCTCCGTCCCCGGACGCCCCCTACGACCGCGGCCGGCTGATCGCCCAGTGGCGGCTGGAGGAGATCCTCCGCGACCGGCTTGCCGGGTACGGCGTCCGCGTCGAGCTGGGCCGCGAGGTCACGGGGCTGGCGGAGGGGCCCGGCGGGCGGCACGTGGACGTGACGTTCGCGGAGGGCCGGACGGAACGCGCGCGGTACGTCGTCGGGTGCGACGGCGCCCACAGCTCCGTACGGAAACTGCTCGGGATCGGGTTCGAGGGGACCACCGCCGAGGACCAGGTGATGGTCTGCGGCGATGTCGACCTGGCCGACGGCGCCCTGGACCGTACCCGCTGGCACCAGTGGTTCGACGAGGACGGCACGGTCATGCTCTGCCCGATCCCCGGTACGCGCACGGGCTGGTGGTTCCAGGCGGGGCCGGAGCGGGACGGGCGGGGCCGGCCGCTCGCACCCACCGCCGACGGGTTCCGGCGGCTGCTCGCCCGCCACACCGGGCTGCCCGGCCGGGCCCTGACGCGGGCCGAGCTGCTGTCGACGTACCGGGTCAACGTGCGGATGGCGGACCGGTTCCGCGCCGGGCGGGTCTTCCTCGCGGGCGACGCGGCGCACGTCCACGCCGTCGCGGGCGGCCTCGGCATGAACACGGGTATCCAGGACGCGTTCAACCTGGGCTGGAAGCTGGGTCTGGCGCTCGCCGGTCACGCGGGCCCGGAGCTGCTGGACACGTACGAGGAGGAGCGGCTTCCGGTGGCCGCCCGGACCCTGGACCTCACCTCGGAGCGGCTGCGGGCCACGCTGGAGGCGATCCGCCGGCCCGGCGGCGGCCTGGACGCGGCGATCACCCCGGACACGACCGGCCTGGGCGTCGGCTACCGCTGGAGCTCCCTGGCCCGGGGGCACGCCGCGGCCCCGAAGGCCGGGGACGGCTCGCCGGAGGCCCCGGACGCCGAGGTCCGGACGGCGCGGGACGGCGAACGGCCCGTTCCGCGGCCCGGTGACCGGGCCCCCGACGCCCCGTGCGTGGACGCCGTCACCGGGGCCCGCACCCGCCTCCACCGCGTCTTCGCGGGCCCCCGCACCACAGTCCTCGGCTTCGGCCCGGGCAGTGCGGCGGCCCTGCGCGAGGTGGCGGCCGCGTACGGGGACGCCGGGGTGCGGATCTGCCGCGTGTACGCGGCGCACGAGGACCGGGCGGCGTCCGCCCCGGGAGAGGCGGTCGTCGACGACGAGGGCCACGCCGCCGCCGCGTACGGGAGGGGAGCCTCCGACGGTACGGGTACGGGTACGAGCACCGTCGTGGTCGTCCGCCCCGACCACCACCTGGGCCTGTCCGCCCCGGCGGCCGACACCCGCTCCGTACACGCGTATCTGCACCGGCTCCACGGAGCGGCCCGGTCCGCGGAACGGTTCTCCGGCATTGGTGGACGCCGCCGGTAAAGGCTGATTGAGTGCCCGGATGGGGACTGTCCTGGGGGCCATGAGGAACGTGCGGTGGCACGAGCTGCAGCATGCCTACGGCTCCGCGTCGCAGGTTCCCGGGGTGCTGTCGCGGATCGCCTGGGGCGACGCGCCGTCCTCGGGCGAGGCGCTGAACGATCTGGAGCGGTGGATCGGCACCCCGCCCGTCTTCGACTCGACGGCGGCGACGGTGCCGTTCCTCTGGGAGCTGGCGGCGACGGACACGGTCCGGGACCGGGCGGGCGTGCTGGACCTGCTCGCCACGATCCTGGCCGCCGGGAACCCCGAGCACCCGGCGTGGACCCGCGCCGCGCACGAGGCGGTGGCGGAGGGGCGTGGCACGGCCGTCCGGCTGGCCGCCGCGGTGCCGGACGCGCGCGGGGCACGCCGTGTGTCCGGACCGCCCGACACACCCGAGTCCGGGGGCCCCTCCCCCGCGCAGGCACTGCGCACGGCGGCGACGCGTCTGCTGGCCGCGATCGACGGGCACACGTGCCCCGCCTGCCCCTCCCCCGGACCCGGCATAGAGGCATAAGGGCGTACAGGCGTACGAGCTCAGGTCAGCTCGGCCCCGATCCGGTCCATCACGCCCTTCCAGTGCGTACGGCGCTCCTCGCGCTCCTCGGCGCTCGCCAGGCGCTCCTGGTGGAAGCGCAGCACGGTCCGGTCCTCGGAGCTGCCGGGCGTCACGGCCACCTGGACGGTGGAGGTCCCGTGGGTGAGGCGGACCCGGTCGCCGGGGCGGTAGCTGCGGATCTCGCCCTCGGTGCCGTCCGCCGTGCGGTACGGAGCCCCCTTCTCGGTGGGCAGCGGGCCGTCGAGGCCGAGCCAGAGCGCGGCGCCCTCCGGGCCGGCGACGAAGTCCCACACGGCGGTCAGCGGTCGGTGGATGGTCCGGGAGACGCCGATCTCCCAGCCTGCGTCCTGCGTGAGTCCGGTCGGCATGACGGATACCCCTTCGTCTGTCGGTTCTGGTCAGTCGGTGCAGCCCGGGACTTCCCCGTCGGGGGCGGTGAGCCGGGCGCGGTGGGCGCGGACCTTGTGCCGGTTGCCGCAGCGCTCCATCGAGCACCAGCGGCGCTTGCCGGGGCGGGAGGTGTCCACGAACAGCAGTCGGCAGTCGTGCGCGCCGCAGGTGCGGATGCGGTGGGCGTACGCCCCGGTGAACAGGTCGATCGCATCGCGGGCGACGGTGGACAGCAGCCCGGTCCCGGTGCCGCCCGGTGTCCATGACCGCTCACCGCCCACGGTCAGCCGGGACGTCAACGACGGCCGGGCCGCCGCGTCGTTGAGGGTGGCGAGGTCGTCCGGGGCCGGAGGCTCCTCCCGCACCCGGCTCTCCGTGATCCGCCAGAGCGCATCGCGCAGCGCCCGCGCGTCCGCCACCTCCGCCGCACTCACGGCGAGCCCTCCGCCCGGGCGCGAACCGGATCCGGCACCGAGCCCGCCCGGCAGCCGGCTCTCCTCCGCCCAGCGGACCAGGTCGGCCGGCTCGTGCAGCACCTCGAAGTACGACAGCGGGCCGGGTCCGCCGGTCGGCAGCAGCTCCAGGCACAGTGCGCCCGGATCGAACCGGAACGAACTGCCGTCCGGGTGCCGCAGGACCAGCCCCGGCGTGTTGGTTGCCCTTCCGCTCATGTAACCACTATAAACGGTTTCCATGACGGAGACACCGACACAGCCACTGTCCTGGAAGCTCGTGATCGACAGCGCCGACCCGCACGCACAGGCCGGGTTCTGGGCGGAGGCCCTGGGCTACGTCGTCGAGGACAACAGCCCGCTGGTCAAGCAGCTGCTCGCGGCCGGAGCCGTGCCCGAGGCCATCACGACCCACGCCCACGGCCGCCGCGCCTGGCTCGACCTGGCGGCGGCCCGGCACCCGGACGACCCGTACGACGAGGTCAGCGGTACGGGGCAGGGGCGGCGGCTGCTGTTCCAGCGGGTACCGGAGCCGAAGACGGTGAAGAACCGCGTCCACATCGACGTGCACTCCGCCCCGGGGCAGCGCGACGCGGAGGCGGAACGGCTGACGGCGCTGGGCGCGCGGGCCCTGCGCGCGGTCGACGAACAGGGCGGAAGCTGGATCGTGATGACCGACCCCGAGGGCAATGAGTTCTGCCTGAACTGAGCACCGGTCCGGCCAGGTCGGGCACCCGGGCCGGGTCGGGCGCCTCACCCGCCGGGCCCGGCCGCCCTCACCTCAGGACGACGGACGCACCTCCCGCAGACCCCGCAGCAGCAGGTCCACCAGCCGCCGCGGATCGTAACGCGGATCGTCGTCCCGCCCCACGCACAGATTCCCGACCCCGCGCATCAGCTCATAGGGCTCGACGCCGGGCCGGGCCTCCCCCGCACCGGCCGCCGCGTCGAGCAACTGCCCGCAGACGGGCACCAGGCGGTCGAGGAAGTAGGCGTGCAGCGCCTCGAAGCCGCCGCTGTCCGAGCGCAGCGCGTCGGCGAGCCCGTGCTTCGTGACCAGGAAGTCGACGAAGAGGTCCACCCACCGCTCCAGCGCGGTGAACGGGGACTCCTCCTCGGCCAGCAGGGCCGGCCCCGCCTCGGCGCAGGCCTCGACCTGGTGGCGGTAGACGGCCACCACCAGGTCCGCCCGGGTCGGGAAGTGCCGGTAGATCGTGCCCATCCCGACCCCGGCCCGCTTGGCGATCTCGCGGATCGGCGCGTCGACCCCCGAGGTCACGAACACCTCGGCGGCGGCAGCGAGCAGCGTCTGCTGATTGCGTACCGCATCGGCCCGCTTCGGCCGTGCGGACGCCCCTCGGGCTTCATCGGCGGCAGCCACCGCGCACCCCTCTCCTCACCTGCTCCGCCGTCACGGGACCCCGCCCGGGAACGGGAATCCATCGCCGGAATCCGTCACCGGGCATCGCCGTTGACAAAACGGAACAGCGCTCCGTATCGTAAATGGAACAACGCTCCGCTTCACTTTAGCCGAAGCCGGACGCTTCCACTCCCCTGCCCTGCCCTCCATCGGATCCGCGGCAGGGGCCTCCCGGAAGGGCTTCCCCATGCGTACACCCTCCCCCGTCCTGTCCGTCGCCCCGCTGGTGCTCCCCACCCCCGACCGGGCCGTGGACCTGGAGCTCCGCGTCTCCCTGCCGCTGCCCCCGACCGGCACCGAGGCGCCCGGGGACGGTGACCGGCTGCCGGTCATCCTGCTCTCGCACGGCCAGGGCCACTCGAACAACCTCTCCTCCCTCAACGGCTACGCCCCCCTCGTCGCCTACTGGGCGGCGCACGGGTTCGCCGTGATCCAGCCGACCCACCTCAGCTCGACGACGCTGAGCCTGCCGCCCGAAACCCCGGGCGCACCCATGTACTGGCGCTCCCGCGCCGAGGACATGTCGCGTCTCATCGACCGGTTCGACGAGATCGAGGCGGGCGTCCCCGGACTCGTCGGCCGCCTGGACCGGGACCGGATCGCCGTCGTCGGGCACTCGATGGGCGCCCACACGGCGGGCCTCCTGCTGGGCGCGAGCCTCACCGATCCCGACGACGGTACGGAGGTGGACCTGGCCGACCCCCGGATCAGGGCGGGCGTGGTGCTGGCCGGACCCGGCCGGGGCGGCGACGCGATCACCCCGCCCATGGCGGAGGCGCTGCCCTTCCTCACCACCACGGACTTCTCCCGGATGACGACGCCCGCACTCGTGGTCAGGGGCGAGAAGGACGAGTCCGCCCATCTGACGGTCATGGGCCCGGACTGGCACGCCGACCCGTACGTCCTCGCCCCCGGTCCCAAGACCCTGCTCACCCTCTTCGCGGCGGAGCACGGCCTGGGCGGGATCTCCGGCTACGACGTCGCCGAGACGACCGACGAGAACCCCGCACGCGTCACCGCGGTCGCCCACCTCACCGCGGCCTACCTGCGCGGCGTGCTGTACGGCGACGACGCCGCGTGGCGGACGGCCGTCGAGACGCACGCGTCGGGCCCGGACGCGTTCGGACGGGTCGAGTCGAAGCAGGGCAGCGGCCGGACCGAGCCGAAGTAGCCGCAAGCGACGCCCGGGGGCGCCCCGCACGGCATCGTCCCCGTCCGCGACTCCAAGAACGTGAGCGGCCCGGCCCTCACCGTCCCCGCCGCCGCGTTCAGCGCCTTCGTCGCGGGCGTCCGGGCCGGAGACCTCGGCACGGCCTGAGCCGCGCGAGCCGTACCGCGTACGACGAAGCCCCGCCGCGCCCGACCCGCGCGGCGGGGCTTCGCCGTTCGGCCCGGGGCCGTACGTCACCGCGGCGCGAAGCCGGGCTTGCGGCGCTCCCGGACGGCGGCCATGGCCTCGGGGAAGTCGGGCCGGGTGAAGGACTCCCGCATGAGCGAGACGGACTCGGCCACGGCCTCGGCCGCGGGCATGCGCAGGCCGTCCAGGATCTGACCCTTGATGACGGCCATGGACGTCGGGGAGCAGGTCTCGGCGAGCCCGCGGGCGTACTCCTGGGCGGCCGCCAGCAGGGTGTCGCGCGGCGCGGTGTGCTGCACCAGCCCCATCCGCAGCGCTTCCTGCGCGCCGACGGCCCGGGAGGACAGCAGCAGGTCGGTGGCGTTGCCGACGCCCACCAGGCGTGGCAGCAGCCAGGCCGCACCGTACTCGGCGATCAGGCCGAACCGGCTGAAGACGGCCGAGACCTGCGCCTCGTCCGCCATGAACCGGACGTCGGCGTACAGGGCGTGCACGAGACCGAGGCCCGCCGCGCTGCCGTTGATCGCCGCGATCAGCGGGGTCCTCATCGTCAGCGGAAGATGCGCCGGGTGTCCGAGGAACGCGTCCGGATCCTCCTGCTGCGGGTCCTGCGGTTCGGAGAGCTGGGCCAGCAGGTCGGGGGTCGCCCCGGAGCAGAAGCTGCTGCGCGCGCCCGTGACGACTACGGCGCGGACCTCGTCGTCGGCGTCGGCCTCGGCCAGGGCGTCGTAGTAGGCGCCGAACATGGCCAGATCCATGCCGTTGCGGCGCTCGGGACGGGCGAAGGTGATCGTCCGCACCGCGCCCTCGGTCCGTATCTCAATGCCCGTCGCACTGCCGGCCATGCCTGCTACCTCCATATGACAGACTACTGACTTCCTTTAGGGACCTGCTTATCATGAAGCCCCTGATGACGAGCGGAGCATTGTTGTGCGACTTCCGAGGCCGCTGGGCCTGTCCGGCCTGAGCACATGGATACCCGAAGCACGCCAGACCGCCCGTGGCGCCGTCGAACAAGGCCTGGTGGAGGCGGACACGGCCGAAGAACTCGGTTACGAGGCACTGCCCGTGGCAGACAAGGCCCCTCCCGAGATGGCGGTGCTGGCGGCGCGCGCGGCCCTGCGGAGCACCGGGACCGCGCCGACCGGGCTGGGCATGGTGCTGCACGCCTGGATGTACTACCAGGGGCACGACCTCTGGTCGCCCCCGCACTACATCGCCGATCAGCTCGGCGCCCGGCGGGCCGAGCCGCTGGGCATCCAGCAGGTCTGCAACGGCGGAGCGGCGGCGGTCGAGGTCGGCGCGGCCCGGCTGCTGGCCGACCCCGGTCTCGGCCCTGTGCTGGTCACGACAGCGGACCGGTTCGCGGCACCCGGCTTCGACCGCTGGCGCGGGGATTACGGGATCGCCTACGGGGACGGCGCCACCGCGCTGCTGCTGCACCCGCTCGACGTGCGCCCCCCGGACCTGCTGCTGCACGCGGTCACCACCGTCGCCGCACCGCAACTGGAGGGGATGCACCGGGGGCGGGACGCGTTCGGCGCGATGCCGCGCTCCGTGAGCGACCGGGTGGACATGCGCCGCACGAAGAAGGCCTTCCTCGAACGGGAGGGCATGGAGGCGTTCACCCGGGCCAGCGCGGAGAGCCTGACGGCGGTCGTGGAGCGCTGCCTCGCCGAGGGCGGGCTGGCGGCCGACAGTCCGCTGCTGCGCTGTGTCGTTCCGCCGCGGCTGGGCGCGAAGACCATCGACCTCGCCTATGCGCCGGCCCTGCGCAAGATGCTGCCGGCCGAGATCCGGACGATGGGCGGGGACACGGGGCACCTGGGCGCGGGGGACGCTGCGGCCAGCCTGGCCGAGCTGTGGGCGGGCCGCGTCCTGTCCCCGGGTGAGTACGCCCTGGTGGTGAGCGCGGGGGCCGGGTTCACCTGGTCGTGCCTGCTGGTGAGCGCCGTCTGACCGCAGGGCGCCGGGGCGCCCGGAACCGGGTGGCCCGCCGGGGAGCCACCCGGTTCACCGCGTCTCGTTCAGCTTCTTGATGGCCCGCTCCAGGTAGTTCTCGAACTGCTCGAACTCCTCCGGGGTGAACTCGGCCCGCAGCCCGTCCTCGACGCGCACGGCCTCCTTGTCCGCCTTCTTCAGCACGGCGCGTCCGGCCCTGGTCAGCTTGTTGACGATGACCTTCTGGTGCAGCGGGGAGGGCTCCCGCTCCATCAGGCCGTGCTTCTCCAGGTTGGCGAGGACCGTCGACATCGTCTGCGGCGTCACCATGCTCTCCCGGGCGAGCTGCGCGGCCGACATCCCGCCCGGGAAGAGCGAGAGCAGCAGCAGCACGGAGTACTGGGGCACGGTCAGGTCGAACTGGCGCATCGCCTGGGTCTTGCGCGCGATCAACGCCTGCTCGGCCCGCTTGATGGTGTTCCCGAGCCGGTCCCCGACCGCCGCCGTCACGGCCGCGCGCGGGTCCTGGGCCTGCTTCGTCGTTCTGGTTTCCGCCATATCAGGAGTCTCCCATGAATGAGCCTACGAATCCTTTGCGGGACGCGTCTGCCGCCGGGGCTGGGGAAGCGCACAGGTGAGCCGGGCGGTACAGACCCGGCGTTCCCGCTCGTCGGAGATGACGATCTCGTACGTGGCGACTCCGCGCCCCACGTGCAGGGGGCGGCAGACGCCCGTCACGAGGCCGGAGCGCACCGCGTGGTGGTGGGTGCAGGAGAGTTCCTGGCCGACGATGATCCGGTCCGGACCGGCGTGCACCCAGGCGGCGAGCGAGCCGAGGGTCTCCGCCAGGACCGCGTTGGCGCCGCCGTGCATGATCCCGATCGGCTGCCGGTTCCCGCGCACCGGCATGGTGCCCACGACGAGGTCCGGTTCGCAGCGGAGGATCTCGATCCCCATGCGGGTCACGAGCTGTTCGTCCAGGTAGTTGGGGAGGACCGGCACCGGCCCCAGACTCGCCGCCGACTGCGTCATTCGACTCTCCATGATCGTACGAGCTCGCATGAGTGTATGTGTTCTGTCTTATGGTAGCTACAGAGATCACGTAAGTGTACTGTTACAGCCCTGTCGAGGAGAGGGAGGCCGCCATGCGCGGTACCGCACTGGGGACGTCCGGCCCGGAGGTCGGCGTCGTGGGTCTGGGCTGCATGGGCATGTCCTGGGCGTACGACGAGCTGGGCAGGGACGACGCGGCCTCCGTGGCGGTCGTCCAACGTGCCGTGGAGCTGGGCTGCACGCTGATCGACACCGCGGACATGTACGGCCCGTTCACCAACGAGGAGCTCGTCGGCCGGGCGCTGCGCGGCCGGCGGGACGAGGTGGTGCTGGCGACCAAGGGCGGTCTGGTGGTGGACGATCCCACGACCTACGCCAGCCACCGCGACGGACGCCCGGAACACCTGCGCGCCGCCTTCGAAGCGAGCCTGAAGCGCCTGGACGTCGACCACGTCGACCTCTACCAACTCCACCGGGTGGACCCGGACGTGCCCGTGGAGGAGAGCTGGGGCGCCCTCGCGGAACTGGTGCGGGAGGGCAAGGTGCGTGCCATCGGCCTCTCGGAGGCGTCGGTCGAGGACATCCGGCGGGCCCAGGCCGTGCACCCCGTGGCCTCCGTGCAGAGCGAACTGTCCTTGTGGAGCCGGGACACGGTCGAGTCGGGAGTCCTCGAATTCTGCCGCGACGAGGGCATCGCCCTCATCGCCTTCTCGCCGCTCGGCCGGGGCTTCCTCTCCGGCCGGATCAGCTCCGCCGACGACCTCCCGGCCATGGACGGCCGCCGTCGGCTGCCCCGCTTCCAGTCCGAGGCGCTGGCCGCGAACCTCGGCATCGTCGACCGGGTCCGGCAGGTCGCGGACCGGCTGGGTGCCACTCCGGCGCAGGTGGCGCTGGCCTGGGTGCTCGCGCAGGGCGAGAACGTCGTGGTGATCCCGGGCACGAAGAACCTGCGCTATCTGGAGGAGAACGCCGGCGCGGCCGCCGTGGAGCTCGACGACGCCGCGCTGGCGGCGCTGAGGGACGTTCCGGCCGCGGTGGGCACGCGCTACTGACCGCGGCAGCGGAGAAGAGGGGGAAGGGTGCGCCTGCGAAGTCTGGGCGACACGGGAACCAAGGTCGGCGCCATCGGCCTCGGCTGCCTGGTCATGAGCCGGCCGCACGAGGGGACCGCCCGTGACGACGGGCGGTCCGTCCGGGTCGTCAACGAGGCCTTGGACCTCGGCGGAAACCTCCTCGACACCGCCGGCCTCCACGACGCCGTTCACCACGAAACCCTGCTCGGCAAGGCCATCGCGGGACGCCGGGAGGAGGCCGTCGTCGCGACGACGTCGGGGGTCGTCCTGGACGGTCCCCGCCCGCGGGCCGTCCGTCGGGACGGCTCACCGGCCCAGCTGCGCGAGGCCGCGGAGGCGAGTCTGCGACGCCTGGACATCGACGTCATCGACCTCTACCACCTCCACCGCATCGACCCCGCGGTGCCGTTGGCGGAGACCTGGGGCGCCCTGGCCGAACTCGTCCAGCAGGGCAAGGTCCGCTGGCTGGGGCTCCCCGGGGCGACCGTGGCGCAGGCCCGCGAGGCGCATGCGATCCACCCGGTGACGGCGGTGCGGTCCGAACTCTCGCTGTGGACGCGCGACGCGCTGGACGGCGGGCCGGACGGCATGGTCGGCTGGTGCGAGAGCGTGGGAGCGAGCTTCATCGCCTCCGCGCCCCTGGGACGGGGCTTCCTCACCGGCACGTTGCGGGCCGGCGGGCTCCGCAGCGGCGACCTCCGGACCTCCGACCCCCGCTTCCACCGCACCGCGATGGAGGCGAACCTGGCCATCGTCGACGTGATCAGAGAGGTGGCCGACCGCCGGTCGGTCACCCCCGCACAGGTCGCCATCGCCTGGATCCTCGCCCAGGGCGAACAGGTCGTGCCGATCCCCGGCACGAGCAACCCCCGCTACCTGCGGGAGAACCTGGCCGCGGCGGAAGTGCGGCTGACCGACGAGGACTTCGCGGACCTCCGTGCGCTGCCCGTCCCCGTCGGCAGCGGCGCCGAGCCGTGAGCGATGAGGCCTCCCGACCGTACGCGGCCGGCGCCGTGTCAGCCTCCGGCGGTCTCGGAGGCCACCAGGGAGCCGGCCGGGCTCGTGCGCGCGCCGAGGGCGGTCAGGCGGTCCAGCGCCTCTCGGTGCTGGGCGTCGCTCTCACTGGCGGTGGCGTCGGAGACGACGGTCACCTCGTAACCGAGACGCAGCGCCGTCGCCGCCGTGGACGCGACGCCGTGCGCGGTGGTCAGGCCGGCCAGCACGAGCTTCGTCACCCCCGTCTGCCGCAGGTGGTCGTGGAGGTCCGTGCCCTCGAACGCGTCGAGGCCGTGCTTGGTCACCACGTGCTCTCCGGCACGGGCCGCGCACGCGGGAACGAACTGGTTGGGGGCCGCGGCGAGCCCTCCGTTCGCGCCGTCGGCACGGACGTACCGGACGAGCACGACGGCTGCGGACTCCGCCGCCGCGAAGTGCTCGCGCAGCCTGCCGCAGGCGTCCGCCACGGCGGCGCCGCTCACCGGCTGCCAGGGCCTGTCGACGATCCACCGTTGCAGATCGACCAGGACAAGTGCCGTGTGCGCGCGGGTCATGAAGTGTTCCCCCGGAAAAAGATGAACAGCGTCCACGGCACACTAGCAAGGAGAAAACCGGGTCAGTGGAGAGGACGATTGCGGCCGACGACGGCCTGCTCCTGTGGGCCGAGACGTTCGGCGACCGTCGTGATCCCGCGGTGCTGCTGGTCATGGGCGCCACCGCGCCGGGCATCGTGTGGCCGGACGAACTGTGCCGACTGCTCGCATCCGCGGGGTACTACGTGGTGCGCTACGACCACCGCGACACCGGGAGATCGGGCAAGTCCCCTGCCGCGTACGACCTTTCGACGATGGCCGCGGACGCCGCGGCGGTGATCGCCGGGCTCGGCGCGGGCCCGGCCCACGTGGTCGGCCAGTCGGCGGGCGGCACGGTCTCCCTGCTGCTCGCCCTCACCCGTCCCGGCCTGGTCCGCTCCCTGGTGCTGCTGTCCAGTTCGCCCGGCACCGACGCCGGTGCGCGGCGGTCGCGGACCGGGCCTTCGGACGCGTCCGAGCCGGAGGCGCGCCCGCCCGCGGCCGGGCCCGAGGAGCGCCGGGCCATGGCGGTCGAGGGCTGGCGCGGACTGGTGGGGGCCGCCGTGCCGTTCGACCGCGCCTACTGGTCGGACCTGGTCGCCCGCGTGGCGGAACACAGCAGCGAACCCGACACCTCCGCCCGCCACGTGACGGCGATGGCGCGCACGCCCGCGCTCACCGACCGCATCACGGCACTCCGCGTGCCGACACTGGTGGTGCACGGCGAGCAGGACCGGGTCTTCCCCGTGGAGCACGGCGAGGCGCTGCGCCGGGCGATTCCGGACGCGCGGCTCCGCCGGATCCCCGGGATGGGACACATTTTCCCTCCGCACTGGTCGTCGACGATCGGCGCACTGATCGTCGGACATCTGCGGCGGAATTCCGGCGGCGGTGAGAAACGTCACCCCGGCGTCCTGCCCCAGGAAATCCTTTGGCCAAAACATGACGTCTACTAGTGTGGCATCCACATGAGTGAAGTCCCCTCATGGAACGCGCAATTCCGGCAAGGAAGCCGCACACCTGCGCGCGGATAAAAACGGGCACGAGCAAGTCAACACAGGCCGACGGGGGAAGGTGAGCTGTGTGACAGGAACGACCACGATCACGGTGGGCAAGGCCGATACATCCGGCTACGGAAACAACTTCGGGATTCTCGGACCGCTTTCCGTTACGGTCCAAGGTAAAGAATTGGCATTGGAATCCGCAAAACTTCGTATTCTGCTGGCAGCGCTGCTGGTGCGAAGTGGAACGGTCGTCAGCAACGAACGTCTCGCCGAATGGCTTTGGGACGAACGGCAGCCGTCCAACCCGCGCGGAACGCTGCACACCTACGTACGGCGCCTGCGCATGCTGCTCGGCGACGCACTCCCGCTGGAGACGGCAGCGGGCGGCTACCGGATCGATGTCCCGGCGGACGAGCTGGACCTCCAGCGCTTCCGCCGGCTGGTCCGGGACGCCCAGCGGGCCGAGGCGCTGGAGGAGCGGGCCCGCCTGCTCGCCTCGGCGCTCGCCACCTGGCGGGGGTCGGCGCTGGAGGATGTTCCGGCGAGCCTGCCGCACCAGGAAGAGTGCCGGTCCATGGAGGACGAGCGACTGGACGCGCTGGAGGCGTACTTCGAGACCGACCTCCAACTCGGCAGGCACGCGCAGCTGGTGCGGGAGGTGCGCGCCGAGGCCATGGACAACCCGCTGCGGGAGAACTTCTGGAGCATGCTGATGCTCGCCCTCTACCGCTCCGGCCGGCAGGCGGAGGCCCTGGACGTCTACCAGCAGGCGCGGCGCAACCTGGTCGAGCAGCTCGGCATCGAGCCGGGCGAGCGGCTGCGCGCCCTGCACACCGGGATCCTGGAGTCGGACCCGGCGCTGGCGGCTCCGGACGGCCCGGGCCCCGGCATCGGCGAGACCGGCCCGGTGCCCGCCCAACTCCCGCCGCTCGGCGCCGGTTTCGTGGGGCGCACCGCCGTGATGGACCGGATCGCGGCAGCGCTCCCGCCGGCGTCCGGGCGCACCAGCGTCCCGGTCGTCGTGCTGTCCGGACCGCCCGGAGTGGGCAAGACGGCGCTGGCGGTGTGCGTCGGCAGACGCGTGCGGCCGGCCTTTCCGGACGGCCAGTTGTACGTGGACCTGAGCGGCTACGACCAGGGAGCGGCCCGTGAGCCGTTGCCGGCCGAGCAGGTGCTCCCGCAGTTCCTGCGCGCGCTCGGGGTGCCGGCGAAGCAGATCCCGGTCGACCTCGTGGAACAGGCGAACCTGTACCGGTCGAAGCTGACCGGCAAGAAGGTGCTGGTGGTGCTGGACAACGCCGCCGGCGCCGACCAGGTGGTCCCGCTCATACCCGGCGACGGCGGCTGCTCCGTGCTGATCACCAGCCGACGGCAACTGCGGTCCCTCGTCGTCACGCACGGAGCCCAGTTGATCCAGGTCGGCACGCTCGCTCCACCCGAGTCGGCGGAGCTGGTCGCGGGCATGATGCGCCAGGCGGCGATGACGATCGAGCCGGAAACGGTGCGCGAGATCACCGCGCTGTGCTCGTATCTGCCGCTGGCCCTGCGGATCGCCGCGGCCAACCTCATCGGTGCTCCGGGCGGGCAGACCGAGGCGTATCTGGAGTGCCTGCGGCGCGGCAACCGCCTCGCCGCGCTGTCCGTCGACGGCGACACGACGTCCGCCGTCTCGACCGCCATCGCCCTGTCCTACGACGCCCTCACGCCGGGCGACCGCGCCATCTACCGGCTCGCCGGACTCTTCCCTGGCTCCGACTTCTCCCCCGTCGCCGTCTCCGTGCTCGCCGACATCAGCGAGGCGCAGGCGCGGGCGGGCCTCGGCCGCCTGGAGATGGCGAGCCTGCTGCAGCAACCCGCCCCCGGCCGCTACCAGTTCCACGACCTGCTGCGCGACTACGCCCGGGACCGCGCCGCCGAGGAACACCCCGAGCGGGAGCGGGCCGAGGCGGTGGAGCGGCTCGGCCGGTGGTACCTCGCGGGTGTCTGCGCCGCAGCCGACGTCCTCCACTCGGAATTCGTCCGGCTCGCCGAACCGCCTTCACCACCGGGGGTGTTCGACGCGCCGAGCCATCACGACGAGAGCCACTCGATGGCCTGGCTGCTGGCCGAGCGGCGCAACCTGATGGCATGCGTGCGCTACTTCGCCGCCCATGGGCCGCACTACCTCTCCTGGCACATCGCCGATGCCCTGCGCGGCTTCTTCTGGACGGGCAAGTACCGGACCGAATGGCGGGAGACGACCCGCACCGCCCTCGCCGCCGCCGAGGCGCACGCCGACGACCGGGGCATCGCGGCGATGCACCGCAGCCTCGCCAACCTCGCCAACACGCTCGGCGACTACGAGTGGGCCCTCGTGCACCAGGAGAAGAGCCTGGCGGTGCACGACCGGCTGGGCATGGCCGAGGAGGCCGCGGCCACGCTCAACAACATGAGTCTCGCCCACCTCAGCCTCGGCCGCGGAGGGCGGGCCCAGGAGGCCGCGCAGCGGGCGCTCGACATCGCGCACACCATCCTCTCGTCGCGCCTGGAGGCCACCGCCAAGGGAGTCCTCGGCTTCATCCACTGGACGCGCGGGGACATCGAGGGGGCGACCGAGTTCCTCACCGCCTCCCTGGCCACCGCCGGCGCCCTCGGGCTGCACCACATCAGCTCGTACAGCCTGCGCAACCTGGGCCTGGTGCACCAGGCGACCGGAGAACTCGGCCAGGCGCGCTCCTACTTCAGCCGGGCGTTGGAGGTCTCCGAGGCCATCGACTCCTCGTACGACCGCAGTGTCTCGCTGTACGGCCTCGCGCTCGTCGACCTGGACACCGGCCACTACGACAGCGCGAGCGAGGCGGCGCAGCGGGCGCTGAGCTCCTTCCAGGAGTGCGGCGACCGCACCTACGAGGTCGAGACGCTGTGCCTGTTGTCGGCCATCAGCGGGAGTCTGGGCTCACCGCGGCGGTCGGCGCGGTACGCGGCCGCGGCACTCGACGGGGCCCGGCAGATCGGCTACGTGGACGGCGAGGCGTACGCACTGGCACGGCTCGCCGTCGCTGACGGGCTCCTCGGCCGTGACGCCGCCGAACACGCGGAGGCGGCCCGCTCGCTGGCCGACTCCAGCACGAACCGGATGGCCCGCAGCAAGATCCTGCTCGACCTGGCCCGGCTCCACCTGGCGCTGAGCGCGCCGGACCGGGCCGAGGAGTGCGCGCGCCAGGTGCTGCGCCTGTCGCAGCCGGGAGCGCAACGGCTGAACATCGCCCGGGCCGAGGAGGTCCTGGGCGTCGTGGCCGCTTCCGGCGGCGACCACGCACGGGCCCACGCCCTCCGGAGCAGCGCGTGGGCGACCTTCACCGAGATCGGCGTCCTCGCGGACGCGGGTCCGCCCGCACGGCTGGACGCGTCGTCGGGCCAGGAGAGGACGGCATCGTGAAGACCGCCGTTCCCCGGGCCGTCGTGCCCACCGCGCCGGAACGCGGACGCCTGCGCCAGATCCTGCTCGCCTCCCTCGGCAACGCCGCGGAGTGGTTCGACTGGACCGTGTACGTGACGTTCGCCGCAGTGCTCGGCCCGCAGTTCTTCCCGTCCGGCGACGGCGCGACGAACGTCCTCGAAACCCTGTCCGTGTTCGCCGTGGGTTTCCTGTTCCGGCCGGTCGGCGGGCTGCTCATCGGCGCCTACTGCGACCGTCGCGGCCGTGCCGCGGGGCTGCGGCTGTCGCTGTTGCTGATGGCGGGCGGCAGTCTGCTGATCGCGCTCGCCCCGGCTCATCGGACCGCCGGCGTGCTGTCCCCGGCGCTGCTGGTGGCGGCCCGGGCCCTGCAGGGGCTGTCCGCGGGCGGCGAGAGCACGGCGATGAGCACCTACGTGACCGAGACGGCGCCGAGGCGCCGGCGCGGGCTGTACTCCAGCGCCATCTACATCAGCACCACGCTGGGCACGCTCACGGCCACCTTCCTCGCGCTCCTGCTGCGCAACACGCTCACACCGGACCAGTTGGCCGACTGGGGGTGGCGGGTTCCCTTCGCGCTCGGCGCCCTGTTCGCTTCGTACGGCTGGTGGATGCGCCGCGGGGTGCGCGAGACACCGGCCTTCGACGCGGTGCGCCAGCACGCGCGCCGTCCCGCCTGGCAGGTGCTGCGCGCGCATCCGCGCCGCGTCGTCCGGGTGGCCGGCTTCTCGCTGGGCGCGACCGTCGTCTACTACACCTTCGCCACCTACCTGCCGCTGTACGCGCAGGTGCACGGCGGGGTACCGGCGAACGCCGCGCTGTGGGCGTCCGTCGCCGCGCAGGTGGTGTTCATGGCCGCGCTGCCCCTGCTCGGGATCGCCACCGACCGCTTCGGGCCACGGCCCATGCTGCTGGTGTTCGGCGGCGGATTCGTCTGTCTGACGCCGGTGCTGTTCGCGGTCATGTCGGGTTCGGCCGTGCGGCTGTTCGCGGTGATGACCGCGGCGCTGCTGCTGTTCGGCTGCTACGCGACGGCCGCGCCGGCGGCGACGTTGTCGATGTTCCCCACCGCGCTGCGCTCCACCGGCGTGGGGCTGCCGTACGCGCTGACGGTGGCGCTGTTCGGCGGCACGGCGCCCTATCTCAACGAGTACCTCGCCGGACTCGGTCACTCCGCCTGGTACCCCTGGTACGTCGTGCTGCTCTGTGCGACGAGCACGGTGTTCTTCCTCCGGTTCCGGGGGACGGCCGATGCGGACCTCACCGCCGCCGAGGACACCGGCCCCGTCCTCGCGGAGGACGGCGCCGTGCGGGGCTGACCCCGGAGGGGGGCTCAGGGGGCCCGGTGTCCTGCCGCGCGGCAGGGCGCCGGGCCTGTTCCGTCTCCTCACTGCTTGCTGGTTCCGGTCGGACGGATCACGTACACCACCCGGTGCTCGGCGTCGGCGGGCGGGCCGTCGAACTCCAGGTCGTAGCGGTCGGCGAGCCGGAGGAAGAAGGCCCCCTCGGGGTCCGGGTCGATGCGCTCGACGGAGCCGCGGATCTCCAGGTAGCGGTAGGGCTGCTCGGGGTCGTTGATGGACACCGAGACGACCGGATGCTGCGTCACGTTGCGGTACTTGTACCGGGTCGTGGTGTTGGTGAAGTACAGGTACTCACCGTCCCAGCCGAACCACATGGGGTTCACCTGCGGCGTACTGTCCGGCCTGATGGTGGCCAGGTGCGCGAAGAGGGGGCGCTCCAGCAGGTCGCGGTGGCTCTCGGGAATGATCGACATGGTGTTCTCCGGTGGACGTCAGGCGGCTTCGTAGGGATGCGGGAGCGTTTCGGCGCGGCTCCCGGTGGTGTCGGCGGGCGTGAGCAGCGGCGCGAAGAGCTCTTCGAGCCGCCGGCGTACGCGCCAGGATTCGCGCGCGGGACAGACCAGGTCGGCGATCCCGTCCGGGCGGACCAGGACGATCCGGGCGGTGTCCGGGCCGCTCCGCGCCCCGGACCGTTCGGCCGTCCACGGCAGCAGGGTTCCGGCGCGGGTCCGCAGGACCTGAACCTCGACCGCCCCGGCGCACCGGTCGCCGGCCCAGGCGGCCAGCCGGGCGGTCGGGCTGCCGTGGGCCGGGTCGCCCACCAGGAGGAGCGTGTGACGCAGGTCGGAGAGTGCCGAGCGCAGCGGTGCCCGCCGGGCGCTCGTGGTGTCCCAGATCCGTCGCTGCGGGACGAGGCCGCCCTCGGTGAACCCTCCGGACCCCGGCCACGGCCGTCCGGCGGGCAGGGCGAGACGCCGCCGGGAGCCGGGCTGCGCGTACACACGGTGCGCTGGCCCGCCAGCCAGGGCAGGTAGTCGAGGTGGAAGAGGCGCAGGGCGGAGGCGACCCGGAGCGCGTTGTCGCGCAGGGCCACCTGGTGCGGTTTGTTCAGCAGCCAGATCCTGGTCTGGGCGTCCGCCTGCCGGATGGCGGCCCGGGCCGTCTGGGCACGCTCGCGTTCGAAGCTCTCCAGCAGCGCCGTGCCGGAGCGGCCGTGCCAGCACAGGGCCAGTTTCCACGCCAGGTTGTGGGCGTCGGCCATGCCGATGTTCAGCCCCTGGCCGCCGGCCGGACTGTGGATGTGCGCGGCGTCGCCCAGCAGGAAGACCCGCCCCTCACGGGTGCGGTCCGCGTGCCGGGAGTGCACCGCGAACACGCTGATCCAGTCCGGGTCGCGCAGGGTGATGCCGCCGGGACCCCGCTCGTCGACCAGCTTCTGGACGGCCGCCAGGTCCACGTCGTCGCGCCGCAGGCCGGGCGGCGCCGAGGTGAAGACCCGGAAGCGGCCGGAGGGCAGTCCACACGTCACCAGGATGCCGCGCGGTGAGCAGAAATAGTGGGTGACGTCCGGCTCCAGCGGTCCGTCGAGCTCGATGTCGGCCACCACGAAGGACAGTTCGTGCGTGGCGCCCTCGAAACCGATGTCCAGGTGCTCCCGGACGCGGCTGCGCGCCCCGTCGGCACCCACCACCCAGGAGAACTCCTCCGTCCGCTCCGTTCCGTCGGGGCCGCGGAGCACCGCCTCGACCGCCGGACCGTCCTGCTGGAATCCGACCAGTTCGGTGCCCCACGCGATCCGCCCGCCGGCCTCGGCCAGCGCGTCCCGGAGCATGGCCTCGACGTCCGGCTGCGGAAGGCAGACCGGTTGCACGTCCGGGTCCCGGAAGCGCAGGTCGGCGATGACCCGGCCCTCGGAGTAGTACCGCATGGCCCGCTGCGGCAGGACGCGCCGCCGTATCTCCTCGTCGGCTCCCATCCGGCGCAGCAGTTCCAGGGTGCGGGGCCAGACGCCGAGGGCCTTCGTGGACGTGCTCGGGCCTTCGGCGCGGTCCACGCAGAGCACCGGGACGCCGCGCCGGGTCAGTTCCACGGCGGCGGTGAGGCCGGACGGGCCGGCTCCGACCACCAGGACGGGACGCTGCTGCGGAGTCGTCATACGCGGGTGGCCTCCTGGGCGGTGGCCTCCTGGGCCGTGGCGTCCTCGGCGGCCGGAGCGGCGGTGGCCGGCTCCGCGCGCTCGCGCAGCATCAGGTAGACGACGACGGTGGCGACGGCGCAGACCGCGGCCAGCAGCCACAGCACGGAGTGCATGGCGCCGGTGTAGCTGTCCGCGAGGAAGTCGCCGAAGCGGTCGCGCAGTCCGGGCTCGACGCTCCGCCCGGCGCGCTCCAGGTCGCCGCTGGCGACGCTGTTGGCCACGCCGGCCGCGTCGCCGGCGGGGAGTCCGTAGCCGCTCAGGCCGTCGGCCACCCGGTTCTGCAGG
This sequence comes from Streptomyces rubiginosohelvolus, assembly GCF_014649875.1. Classification (GTDB taxonomy): domain Bacteria; phylum Actinomycetota; class Actinomycetes; order Streptomycetales; family Streptomycetaceae; genus Streptomyces; species Streptomyces rubiginosohelvolus. Next base: position 545,405 of record NZ_BMTW01000001.1, read on the forward strand.
AGGGAGACCAGGACGGTGCTCATCACCGTGATGGCGACCGCTTCACCGGCGAGCCGCATGGTGTTGAACATGCCCGCGGCCATGCCGGCGCGTTCCGGGGCGACCGAGGTGATCGCCACGCCGTCGATCAGCCCCGCGGAGAGGCCCATGCCGACGCCGATCAGCAGGAGCGGACCGGCCAGCTCCAGCGTGGAGATGCCGGGGCGCAGGACGGTGAGCCAGGCACCGCCGACCGCCACCAGCAGGAGGCTGAGGCTGAGGACGACACGGGTCGACACGCCCAGCTTCACCAGCCGGCTGACGCCGAGCGGCACCACCAGCACCGGCAGGGTGAGGAGCATCATGGTCGCGCCGGCGGCGTCGGCGGAGGCTCCGTTGGCCGCGCTGAACCACGAGGGCAGCAGCACCAGCAGGCAGACGAAGCCGAAGGCGATGGCCACGGGCAGCAGGCAGACGGCCAGGAAGCGGGACTGCCGGAAGAGCGCGAGGTCGAACATGGGGTGCGTCTGACGGCTCTCGGCGACGAGGAACAGGGCGATCAGGAGCGCCGCACCGGCGAACATGCCGATCACCTCGGTGCTGCCCCAGCCGGTCTGCGGTCCCTGGACCACGGCCAGCATCAGCAGGAAGAGGCTGCTGGTGAAGGTGACGGTGCCCCACCAGTCGATCCTGGCGCCCTCGCTGTTGCGGGACTCGCGGATCGAGGGCAGCGCCAGCAGGGCGACGGCGGCGACGAGGGCGTGCACGAAGAACACCCACCGCCAGCCCAGCGTGCCGACGAGGAAGCCGGACACGGACGGGCCGAGGGCCAGGCCGGCGCCCGCCGACGAGCCGAGGATGGCGAACGCCCTTCCGAGCGCGGCTCCTTGGAAGGTGGTGGCCAGGATCGCGCTGCCGCTGGTCATGACGGCGGCGGCGCCGAGCCCGGCCAGACCGCGCATCACATCGAGCAGCAGCACGTTGCCGGCCAGGCCGCTGGCCACCGAGGCGAGAACGAACACGGTCGTTCCGACGGCGAACAGGCGTCGGCGGCCGACGATGTCGGCCAGTGAACCGCAGGCGAGCATGAACGAGGCGAACGCGAGGTTGTAGGCGTTGACCACCCACTGCAGCGGGACGATGTCGGCGTGCAGGTTGGAGGCGATGTCGGGCAGGGCCACCGAGCTGCCGGTCAGTGACGCGGGCAGGATCAGGACGGCCACGCACACCGCGGCGAGGACGATCGTGGGCCGTGCCGTGGCGCGGTCCGAGGTCACTGTGCTCATGTGAGCTGCAATCCCTCCGTGGATGACGTGCAGAGAATCCTTGTGTAAGGACACTAGTTTATATCAGTACCCTGGCACTCATGCGAGCTTTACTTTGAGTGAAAAGGCTGAGCTGATGCCGGCCGTGCCGCCCTGCGGGCGGGACGGCCGGTCAGACGGGGATGCGCTCGGTGCCGGGCACGAGCGCGTTGGACAGCACACGCCAGCCGTGCTCGGCCGCCATCCCGGCGAGCACCGGGTGGTCGCCGACGACCGTGGGCCGGCCCACCAGCCGGAGCATGTCGAGATCGCTCGGGTCGTCGGCGTAGGCGAAGCACTCCCCCGCCGACGCGCCCCGCGCCGCGAGGACGTCGCGTACGGCGGCCCCCTTCGCCGGGCCGAACATCGCCCGCGCGATCCGTCCCGTCAGCAGCCCGGCCGCGTCCACCTCGGGCTCGGTGCACAGCACCAGGTCGATGCCCAGGTCCTCGGTCATCGGCCGCAGGCTCGCGGCCCACGCTCCGGACACGGCCACGGTGAGGTGGCCCTGGCGCTGGTGGTGCCGCAGCTCGCGCAGCGTGGCGTCGACGAACGGGACCCCCCGGCCGCGCAGCCGCGCGTACCAGTCGCGGCCCTGGTGCAGCAGCTCGTCCCACGCGACGCCGGCGACGCCGCGGTAGAACATCGCGCTCACCTCCGCGGGGGCGCCGCCCTCGGCGGCGAACCTGCGGAGCGGATCGGCCATGGCCCGGTACGCCGAGCCGTCCAGGTCGCCCTGTTCGCGCAGCCGGTGGCGCAGCATCGCGAACGGGCTCTTCATCGCGACCAGCGTCTCGTCGATGTCGAAGAAGGCCACCACCGGCGACGGCGTCACGCCGCCCACTGCAGCCCCCCGTTGACCTCCAGCACGTGACCGTTCACGTAGGAGCTGTCCGAGGCGGCGAGGAACACGGCGGCCGCCCCCACCTCCTCCGGCCGTCCCAGCCGTCCGGAGAGCAGCCGCTTGCGGTAGCTCTCCCAGACCCGGTCGTCCGCGGCGACCTGCTTGCCCATGCCCTCGTCGATGTAGCCGGGCGACAGGCAGTTCACCGTGATGCCCTTGTGCGCCAGTTCGAGAGCGGACGCCCGGGTGAACATCTCCACGGCGGCCTTGCTGGCGCTGTAGGCGGCCGCACCGGCCACCGCGCGGCTGGCCACGCAGGACGAGAGGTTGATGATCCGGCCGCCGCCCTGCGCCTGCATCGGGCGGATGGCCGCCCGGGTGCACAGGAAGACCCCGTTGAGGTTGGTGGCGACGGTGGTGTTCCAGTCCGCCGTCGAGAGCCGGCTGATCGTGCCGTCGCGGCTGACTCCGGCGTTGTTGACCAACACGTCGATCCGGCCGAAGGCGGCCACCGCCGCCTCCATCAGCTCCGCCACCGAGTCCTCGTCCGTGACGTCGGTGCGCTGGTAAAGGGCCCGGCCGGGATACCGGTCGATGAGTTCCTTCACGTCGTACGGGTTACGGGCGGCGCAGACGACGTTCGCGCCTTCGGTGAGGAAGCTCTCCGCGATGGTGCGGCCGAGGCCGCGCGTGCCGCCCGTGATGATGGCGGATGTTCCGTCGAGTCTCATGGGTTGCTCTTCCGTCCTCAGTACCAGGTCATGAGCGTGGCGGCGGCGGTCATGCCACCGCCGATGGAGGCCAGCAGGACGCGCTCGCCGCGCTCCAGGGGGCGGTCGTGGTGGGTGTGGTGGAGCGTCAGCGGTACGGAGGCGGCCGCGGTGTTGCCCAGGCTCGGCGCCGTGAGGGCGACCTTGTCCGGGTCGATGCCGGCCTCGGCCGCGAAGGACTCCAGCAGCCGAGTGTTGGCCTGGTGGAAGACGAAGCGGTCCACGTCCTCGATCCGGGCACCGCAGTCCGCGAGGGTCTGGCCGACCACCTTGTGCAGCGTGGTCATCGCGTACTCCCGTACGGCCCGGCCGTCCATCCGGAAGAGGTGCTCGCCCGCAGCGCGGGCCCGCTCGTCCAGCGGGGTCCGGGTGCCGCCGGCCTCGACCTTCACGTAGTCGTGCAGTTCGCCGTTGGCCAGCAGGGTGCCGCCGTGGATTCCGTAGCCCTCCGGCACCGTGCCGAGCACGACCGCGCCCGCGCCGTCGCCGAAGAGGCTGACGGTCTTGCGGTCACCGCGGTCCATGAGCGTGGAGAACAGGTCCGCCCCGACCACCAGGGCGTACTGACCGGGCTGCCCGTCGAGCAGCGCCTTGGCGACGGTGAGCGCGTAGAGGAAGCCGCTGCACACCGCGTTGACGTCGAAGGCGGGCAGGGCCGGCAGGCCGAGGCCCGCCTGCACGATCGCCGCCGTCGACGGCTGCGGGTGGTCGGGGGTGCAGGTGGCGACGATCAGGGCGGCGAGCCGTTCCCCGGCCTCCGGTCCGGCCTCGTCGAGTGCCGCGCGGGCGGCGGGCAGCGCCAGGTCGGACGTCGCCTCGCCGGCCGCCGCGTAACGCCGCTGGAGGATGCCGGTCCGTTCGGCGACCCACTCCTCGGTGACGCCCGCCCAGGCGGCGATCTCCCGGTTGTCCACGATGCGTTCGGGAAGGTGGGCGCCGACTGATATCACGCCGATTGCCATGGATTCAGCCTCTTCTTCCTGCTGTCTGACGGGTGGTCATATGCCCATGCCGAGTCCGCCACCGACCGGCAGCACTACGCCGGTCACGTAGCCGGCCTCGGCACTCGCCAGGAAGCGGACGGCGGCGGCCACTTCCTCGGCCCGGCCGGGCCGTCCCAGCGGTGTCCGGCTCAGGAACTGCTCGCGCCGGGTGTCGCTGAGGTCGCGTGTCATGTCGGTGTCGATCAGCCCGGGCGCCACCACGTTGACGGTGATGCCGCGCGACCCCAGCTCCCAGGCCAGCGAGCGGGCCATGCCGACCAGTCCGGCCTTGGCGGCCGCGTAGTTCGTCTGGCCCGGCGACCCCGTGAAGGCGGCCGACGAGGAGACCAGCACCAGCCGTCCCCAGCGCTCGGCGAGCATGCCCCGGGACGCGTGCTTGGCCAGCCGGATCACCGCACGGAGGTTGGTGTCGAGCACCGCGTCCACGTCGTCGTCGGCCATCGACAGCAGGAGCGCGTCCCGGGTGATGCCGGCGTTGGCCACCAGCACCTCCACCGGCCCCTGCTCGGCGGCCACCTTCTCGAACAGCCGCGACACCGCCTCGGGATCGGTGATGTCGCAGGCCACCCCGTACAGGCCGGGCGGCGCCCCGCTGCTGTGGTGGGTGACCGCCACCCGGTCGCCCTGCGCGGCCAGGTCCCGGGCGATGGCGAGGCCGATGCCGCGGTTGCCTCCGGTGACCAGGACGGAGCGGCCGGTGCGCGTCATGCCGCCGTCACCACCACGGCGGCGTTCTGCCCGCCGAACCCGAAGGAGTTCGACATCGCCGCGCCGATCGTCGCCGTGCGCGGCGCCCCGGCGACGACATCGATCTCCACCTGGGGATCGACGCGCTCCAGGTTCGCGGTCGGCGGTACGGAACCCTGCTCGACCGCCAGTACCGTGTACGCGGCCTCGACGGCGCCGGCCGCGCCGATCAGGTGGCCGATCACTCCCTTGGTCGAGGTGACCAGGGGGTGGTCGCCGATGACCCGGCGGATGACGGCGGCCTCGGTGACATCGTTCTTCGGCGTCGACGTGCCGTGCGCGTTGACGTGCGCCACCTCCGCCGGGTCGAGGCAGGCGTCGGCCAGCGCCGCGCGCATCGCCCGCTCCGCCCCGTCGCCCGTCGGATGCGGGGCGGAGGCGTGGAAGCCGTCCGCCGACGCTCCGAAGCCGCTGATCCTGGCGCGGACCCTGGCCCCTCGGGCGTGCGCGTCGGCCTCCCGTTCGAGCACCAGAACGCCGGCGCCCTCACCGGCGACGAAGCCGTCGCGGTGCGCGTCGAACGGGCGGGACGCGGCCGCCGGGTCCTCGGCACGCCGGGAGAGCGCGCCCATCTTGTGCAGGCTGGCCATGCCGGTGCGGGTGAGCGCCGCCTCCGAGCCGCCGGCCAGCACCACGTCGCAGAGTCCGGCCTCCAGCAGCATCCGGCCGATACCGATGGCGGTGGTGCCGGAGGCGCACGCGGTCGACACCACCTGGTTCGGCCCCAGCGCCTGGCAGTCCATGGCGATGTGACCGGCCGTCATGTTCACCGGCGCCGTCACCATGAGCTGCGGCGAGACCACCGTCGGTCCGCTGCTCAGGTAGGTCTCGTGCTCGCGCTCGAAACTGGCGGAGCCGCCGAACGAGGTGCCGATCACCACGGCGACCCGTGCGCCGTCCCAGACCTGCGGGTCGAGGCCGGCGTCCGAGACGGCCAGCCGTGCGGCGGTGACGCCGAGCTGGCTGACCCGGTCCATCCGCAGCGCCGTGCGTCGGCCGAGTTCCGCCGCCGGGTCGAAGTCTTCGACCCGGCAGGAGAAGTCGACGGCCATGCCCTCCAGCCCGGGACTTCTGCTCGCGGTGGATAGGCCGTCCCAGATCCGGGCCACGTTGGCCTTCACCCCGGTCCCAGCCGGCGTGATGAGTCCCAGTCCGGTGACGGCCACGTCGAACCGGCGACGGCGTACGGCGGTCACGAAGCCGCCTTGAGCCGGCCGTCGAGGGTGCCGACAACCTCGCCGACGGTGCGCTCGGGCGCGAGCTGGAGCTCGTCGAGCACCACGCCGAACTCCTTCTCCACGGCGACGCTGATCTCGACGATCAGGAGCGAGTCGAGGTCGAGGGATTCGAGCGTGGTGCCCTCGGTGAGGGACTCGGTCTCCACGCCGATCTTGGCGCCGAGCAGGGAGTAGAAGCGGTCCTGGACGTCGTTCATGTCGGTTCTCCTGTCGATGGGTCGGTCGTCCGGGCGGTTCTCCGCCCGGGAGGTCTCTTCGGTTCGGGGCGGCTGACCACGGCCGCGGTGAAGGTGAATCCGCCACCGCCGTTCAGCACGAGGGCGTACTGTCCCGGCTCCAGCCGGTCGCCGATGGCGAGGTCGGCGAGCGAGGCGTTCAGGTCGCCGGCTCCCAGGTGGCCGGTGGCCCGCCCGAGGTCCAGCAGCGGCGCCGCGACGGACTCCGTCAATGGCGGTACGTACGCCTCCGCCATCGCCTTGGCGCCCAGCCGCGGCAGCACGGCGTGACGCAGTCGCGGATCGTCCGGTGCGAGGCCGCAGGAGGCGAGCGCCTCGCGGACGGCTTCCCGGATGCGGTCGTGCGCGAGCTTGGTGAAGTGGTCGACGCCGATGGACCGGACGAAGTGGCGCTTGGGACGCCGGACGTCGATCATCGGGCCGTGTCCGAGCGGGTCCGCGTTCAGCTCGTCCTCGCCGCGGTGCATGACCTCCAGCTCGGAGGCCACCGTGGTCGCCAGGGCGTGCAGGGTGAGGTCCGAAGGCAGCTCGTCACCGCGGTGCACCAGCACCGCCGTGCCAGCGTCGCCCGCGGCCATGCCGTAGTCGGTGCGCCAGCGGTGCCAGCTCGGCATGAGGAACCGGTCGCCGGTGGTCACCAGGGCCGGCCCGGCCTGCGGGTCGCCCTGGAGCCGGGAGACGGCCAGCTCGATGCCGATGGCTCCCCCGTTGCACTGCTGCAGCAGTCCGATCGGCACCGCGTGGTGCGCGCTCAGCCGGTCGGCGATGTAGTGGGACGCCGACCACGCGTCGTGCCCCTGATGGTGCACGCTCGCGTGCAGCACCATCGACAGCGTCCGTGCCGGGCAGTCGCCCCGCTCCAGCACGCGCTGCCCGGCGGCCACGGCCATGTCCGGCGGCGCGGTCTCCGCGCTGACCGGCAGCGCCGTGTATCCCAGGTCGGCCGCGGTGCGCCGGTCCACGTCCCCGGCGGCCAGGGCCTCCTCGACGGTCTGCCTCTCCGACGGGTACCAGGCCGCGCACACGAGCCCGTAGGTTCCGCTCAGCCGCATCAAAGGACACCGGCAGGGGCCGCGGAAACGGGAGCCGCCGACGGCTCAAGGACCGTGACCTCGCAGTCGCAGGCGGTCGCCCCGTCCTGCTCGAACAGCACGCGCACCGAGCGGCTGTGGCCGGCCTGCTCCACCCGCGCGGACACCTCCGTCGGGCTGTCCAGCTCGACGAAGCGTCCGAACCGGGCACTCAGCGCGCTCACCCGCCAGGGCCCGGTCATCCCGCCGGCCTCCTCCACCGTCTCCGGCGCGATCGCCGACAGGGCGGCCTGCCGGGCGGCTTCCAGCAGCGCGGTCGCCGGTACGTGGTCGAGCGGGTGGTCGTAGAACACCGGGTGCGCGACCGGTACATCGAGGTCCGCCACGGTCCGTCCGCCGGCGCGGCGCACCGTCGACAGGACGACGTTCTCCTCCAGCGCCCGCCCCGCCCGGCGGCCGTCCGCGGGGGTGCCGCCCACGCGCGGCGGCATGGTGTCGGACAGCGGCGCCACCGAGCTGCGGCGCCGGGTCCGGAAGCTCTCGTAGCCGGCCCGTGACGGATACCCGGCGACCACCGTGCTGCTCGCCGCTCGGCGCCCGGCGAGGTACAGCTCGGTCACCAGCGTCGCGCCGAGCAGGGACTCTCCACGCCGCTTCGGGTCCCGGACCTCGATGACCATCGTCAGCTCGTCGGAGCCGGTCCCGGGCTGCGGGTGCGCCGGTTCGCCGTCGAGCGCGATGGACCACTCCGCGATGAGGAACGCCGTGTCCGACGGCACCCCGAGGTGACGGTGGGCCACCAGGGTTCCGGCCTGTCGCGAGCACTCCAGGAGCAGCATCGGGTCGACGTACGCCGAGGGCACCGGGTCGTCGTTGAAGTAGCGGTGGGCGGACGGCAGCCGCGCCGCGACGGCGAAGCGGCCGTCGTCCAGCGCGACATGGTCGGTGACGAAGACCTCGTCGGCCGCGTGCCGGTGCACCAGCGACCGCTCCAACGGCGCGTCGAACCGCAGCCGCCGCTCACCGTCGACCTGAGTCATCGACCTGCTCCCTTCACATCGGTCACGCTGTGGCGCCTGCGCGGAACACCGGTGGTCCGGCGCGGCCCGGCGGCGGAATCCGGACGCCGGGCGACGTCATGTCTCGTCGCTGTCATCCGCGGGCACTCCTCCCCGTGGGAGACCGGTGACGTGTGCACCGCTCTCGCTGTCTCGTCGTGGTGTGCCGCGTGCATCGAACTCCGCGGCCGACTGAGCGAGAAGCTAGCCCCGGCGTCTTTCGCGCTGCTGTCGGAGCGTGTAAGCGACGGCTCCGGGCGCGTGGTCGCCGCTGGTCAGGAGCGTGCCCCGGCGTGGCCTCACCCCCTTGCCCTCAACCGCGCTTGAGGTCCTACGGTCGCCGTGAGGCCCGTACGACCGGCCCGGCCACCACGCCATCGAGGGAGCATCCGCCATGCCCGATCAGCAGCTCAGCGACGCCGAACTCGCCGCACAGCCCGCCGCCTACTGGACCGGGGTCGCCCACGAGGCGCTGATCGCGTACACCCGGGAGCGGCAGGCCGAGAAGGGGTACACCCAGCCCCAGTTCTGGCTGCTGCGCAATCTGTCGGCCGCCGACATCTCACCCGACGGCGCGGGAATGACCCTCCCCGAGCTTCAGCGGGCCATGGCCTCGTACATCCGGCCCGAGGACGACCTCGCGGTCGAGGCCGAGGCGCTCGTACGGAAGGGCCGGCTGCGGCGGGACGCGGAGGACCGGCTGTGGATCACGGAGGAGGGGGAGCAGGCGCGCCTGGACCTCAAGCGCAACGCTCCCGCGATCCGCGCCGCGCTCCACGCGGGGATCCCCGACGCGGACTACGTCACCACCGTGAAGGTGCTGCGGCAGCTGGTGCGTAACGCGGGAGGGACAGCCGCCTGAAAGCCCCGTATCCGGTCCAGCCCTCGCGGGCAAGCGGCCGTTCGGGGGCTTCCCGGACACGACCTAGGCTGGGGCCATGCCCACGCCCCCCGCATATGCCCTCGTCGCCACGGACCTGGACGGCACCCTGCTGCGCCCCGACGACACCGTCAGCGCCCGGTCCCGTGCCGCGCTCGGTCTCGCCGCCGCCTCGGGCGCCCGGCATCTGATCGTGACCGGGCGGCCCGTCCCGGGGATACGGTCGCTGCTCGCGGACCTCGCGTACACCGGGCTCGTCGTCTGCGGGCAGGGCACCCAGCTCTACGACGCGGACGCCGGGCGGCTGCTGCGCTCCGTCGCCCTGGACCGGGAGGCCGCCGACACCGCGCTCGGCAAGATCGAGGCGGAGGTGGGGGCCGTGTTCGCCGCCGTGGACCAGGACGGCGTGGACGGGGTGACCCTGATCGAGGCCGGCTACCGGATGCCGAATCCGACCCTGCCCGCCCAACGCGTCGGCTCCCGCGAGGCGTTGTGGGCGCGGCCCGTCATCAAGGTGCTGGTGCGCCACCCGGAGCTGGGCGACGACGCGCTGGCCGCCGTCGCACGCGGGGCCGTGGGCGATCTGGCGACGGTGACCATGGCGGGGCCCGGCACGGTGGAGCTGGCTCCGCGCGGGGTGGACAAGGGCACGGGTCTCGCGGCGGCCGCCGAGCTGCTGGGCATCGGGGCCGAGCGGACCGTCGCGTTCGGCGACATGCCCAACGACCTGCCGATGTTCGCCGGTTCGGGCCTCCGGGTGGCCATGGGCAACGCCCACCCGGAGCTGCGCGCGGCGGCCGACGAGGTGACCCTGTCGAACGCGGAGGACGGCGTCGCGGTGGTCCTGGAGCGGCTGTTCGGCACCGGGGGCCGTGACGGGCAGAGCCCCGGCCTCTAGTTTGGTCTAGACCAAGACGGGTAGGCTGCGGTCGCCCGCGTGGCGACCCCACCGCCACGCGCGGCGCTTGACATGCCCCTGCCCTCACCTGCTCCGTAACGGCAGGCGGGCGGGCCCCCACGGACCCACCGAGGAGTTGTCGTGAAGCGCAAGAGGATGTCGGCCGTCGTGACCCTGCTCGCCACCGGCCTCGCCGTGTCCCCGGCCGTCGCGGCCCCCAACGCCGCCGAGGGCAAGGCCCGCGTCGGCGCCGACTGGGCGAAGCAGTCGGTCACCTTCACCGCCGCCCCGGGGCAGGTCAACGACCTGCACGTGGTCCCGATGGACCAGGGCGACGGGGTCCGGCGGATCGGCTTCCGGGACTCGGTTCCGCTCCAGCCCGGCGACCACTGCACGTACCTGGAGCCGGGCGTCGAGACGTACGTCGTCTGCGAACTGCCCACGGACAGCGCCCGGCCGGACCGGATCGACGTCTTCCTCGGCGACGGCGACGACGAGATCGCCACCAGCGACCCGGGCGTCGCCACCGTCAGCGGCGGCCCCGGTGACGACATGCTGCACGCCCACACCGCGCACACCGTGCGGGGCGACGCGGGCGACGACATGGTCATGGGGCGCGTCGTCCTCGACGGCGGCGACGGCATGGACCACCTGATGGCCGTCGACGGCGACCAGTTCCTGTGGGGCGGCCGGGGCGACGACATGATCGAGGCGTACGACGGCAAGGACGTCGTGTACGCGGGCCCGGGCGACGACCACGTCATGGGAGGGGAGGGCGACGACATCCTCTTCGGCGGCTCCGGCGACGACATGCTGCACGGCGAGGCGGGCGACGATGTGCTCGTCGGCGGCTCGGGGAAGGACACGGTCGAGGGCGGCCCGGGCCGGAACATCACACTCCCCTGAACCCCCTTACACCTGGGGTGGGTTGAGCTTGCGGAAGTAGGTCCAGCTCGTCTCGTTCGGCTCGCTCCACCGCTCCGGGGCGTGCGCGAACTCCGGGTGGTGGTCGGCGATGTAGGCCCGGGTGCGCTCGGGGACCTCGGTGTACGCGCCGAGTTTGCGGCCCCGGCAGTGGAAGGTGAGACCGCCGGGCCGCTGCCCCCGGGCCATCCACGGCAGCCACGGGGACATCCGGCTCCACGACATCGTGGCCGGGACGCTGGGGGCCTGGCCCGCCAGGCCGGCGCGGTCCGCGAAGAACTGGAAGAGTTCCAGGGCCTTGTAGGTGTCCCCCGCCGAGTGCACCGGGTACTGGGCGACCGGCAGCGGCGACGGGTAGGCGAGCGGGATCTCCAGGCTGAAGCAGACCTGGTCCCCGAGGTCGGTCGTCGGGATCGGGAAGGGACGCCACTTCTGGTTGGCCGGGTCGTTCCAGACGTGCACCACCGGCAGGTCCTGCCAGGTCTCCAGGATCTCGCGGCTGACGGGATCCAGGTAGAACGCGGCCTCACGGGTGAGCAGTTGGTACGCGTCGGGCCCGGCTTCCACGTCCTGGACCAGGCGGGCGACATTGAGCCCCTCGAAGCCGAAGATCCGCTGGTAGGGCTCGTCGGGGGCCCAGGAATAGACGTCTCCGGACCACCAGTACGTGACCTCCTCGCCGTCGAGGGAGGCGCGGGTGCGGGCGAAGGAGCGGAGCAGTTCCGCGGGGGTCGTCATACCGACCACTGTGCGCGATACGGGCCGCTCCGCGCGATCGGCAGGCGGCAGGCGGCAGGCGCCAGGCGGCAGGCGGCAGGCGGCAGGCGGCAGCGACCAGGGTGGGCGGGATTCAGCCCACCGGGTCGGGCGGGCCGTCCGGCAGTTCCTGCTCGGTCCACAGCACCTTGCCGTCCGGCCCGTGGCGGGCTCCCCAGTGGGAGGCGAGGCGGGAGACGATGAACAGCCCCCGGCCGCCCTCGTCGACGGTCCGGGCGTGCCGCAGGTGCGGGGCGGCCGTGGAGCCGTCGTGGACCTCGCAGGTGAGCGTGGAGTCCAGCAGGAGGCGCAGCCGCAGCGGCGGGGTGCCGTAGCGGACCGCGTTGGTGACGAGCTCGCTGACGATCAGCTCGGTCGCGTCCACGGTGTCCTCGTCCAGGCCCCAGCCCTGGAGCCGGTCGCGGACGAGCACCCGGGCGGTGGCGGGCGTCGTGGCCTCGTCGGCGAGGTCCCAGGTGGCGACCAGGTGGTCGGAGACCGTACCCGTACGGGCCAGGAGCAGGGCGGCGCCGGCGGCGCGGGTGTCGTCCGGCAGCGCGTACACGATGTCGTCGCCGAGCTGCTGGAGGCTGCGGCCCGGCCGGGCGAGGGCCCGGGTGACGCGTTCGGCGGCGCGGTCGCCGGAGAGCAGTTCGGCCGTGCAGAACGCGAGGAGACTGCCCACCTCCAGGGTGACGGCGGCGGGGGCGAAGAGGGCGCTGTCGGCGGAGAAGAGCCCGGGCCCCTCCGGTACGTCGAGGGGGACCGCCCGTCCGTCGGGGCCGACGATCAGCGGCGCGGGGTGCCCGGCGCGGGCAACGGTGCAGGTGCGGGTGAACGGGTCGTACACGCCGTAGACGCAGCCCGCGCTCAGGGGTTCGCCGTGGAGGCCGTCGGCGGGCGGCAGCGAGGCGCGTTCGTCGGCGAGGCGGTCGGCGGTGTCCTTGAGCCGGGCGAGGACTTCCTCCGGCTCCAGGTCGAGGCCCGCCAGCGCCTGGATGACCGTACGCAACTGGCCCATGGCGATGGCCGACTGGAGGCCCTCGCCCGCGACGCCGCCGACGACGAGTGCGGTACGGGCGCCGGACAGGGCGATGGTGTCGAACCAGCAGCCGCTGTCCCGGCCGGGCAGCAGGACGTGCGCGGTGTCGACGGCGGCCTGCTGCCGCTCGGCCTGCGGGAGCAGCCGCCGCTGGACCGTCGAGGCGATGACGTGCTCGCGCTCGTAGCGGCGGGCGTTGTCGATGGCCAGGGACGCGCGGGTGGCCGCCGTGACGGCCAGCGAGACGTCGTCCTCGTCGAAGGGTTCGGAGTCCCCGCAACGGTAGAGGCTGACCAGTCCGAGGACCGCGCCCCGCAGCGTGAGGGGCACGACGATCAGGGAGTGCGCGCCGGTCTCCGCGACGGCGCGCGCCCCGTCCTGGTCGGTGTCCGGCCACGGGGTGTCCGGGCCGAGCGGGACGAGCCGGGCCCGCAGGTCGGCGGCGGCGAGCGCGTACGGCGTACGGGCGGGAAGGTGGCGGGTCGTGCCCGGCGCCCGCCCCCGGGCCCCGTTCCCGCTCTCCACCGCGCCCCGCACGGAGTCGCACCGGCCGCTCGCGGCGCGGCGCAGCGGGGTTCCGGGCGGCATCGGGCCCACCGGCGGCTCGGCGCCCCGCAGGACGTCGTCCACCACCTCCACGACGGCGAGATCGGCGAAGCCGGGCGCCAGGGCGTCGGCGAAGGCACGGCAGGTGGTGGAGACGTCGAGGAAGCCGCCGACCGCGTCCCGCACGGCGGTGAGCGCGGCCTCCCTGGCCCGGCCCCGTTCCCGCTCGGTGACGTCGACGACCGCGACCACCAGGCCGCGGGCGGGGGCGTCGGGGCCGCCGGAGCCGTGCAGGCGGTACAGGGAGGTCAGGAACTGCCGGTCGCCGGGGATCCGGCGCAGCCGCCCCCGCACGAGGTGGTCGCGCACCGGGCCCTCACCGGCCAGCACCCGCTTCATGAGCTGCTCGGAGCCGTCCGGGTCGTCGAGCCGGAAGACCTCGGCGAACGGGCGGCCGGCGTACTCCCCGGTCACCACGCCCTCGACGAGGGAGTTGGCGCGTACGAGCCTGAGCCGCGGGTCGAGCACGAGCAGGCCGACGGCGGACTGGGTGAACAGCACCGCGAGAAGCGCCTCGTCGAAGCCGCCGTCCGGCCTCGCGGCCCGCCCCGGCCCGGCCGGGGTCTCACTGTCCGCCACGGATCCACCCGCCCTCCGGCTCCGGCACGCCGGAGTACCGGTTCCGGCCCGCGCCGCACCAGCATCACCCGCCGCACCGGCCCGGGCCACCGGTGGACGGCAGGGGTGTGACGGCACGGCTGCCGGGGGCGGCGGGGGTCAGTCCCGGTCCACGATGACCAGCGTGCCCCGGCTGCCGGGCCGTACCGCGTGGGCGGCACCCGCGCCCACCACGTACATCCCGCCCGGTCCCACCGTCACCTCGCGCCCCTCCACGGACAGTTCGAGGCGGCCGTCGAGCACCAGCAGGACCTCGGCCTCGCTGTGCCGCTCCTCCTCGACCGGCAGCGCGTCCATGCGCAGGACCCGCACCGACGCCGTCCCCACCCGGGCGAGCACCGTCGAACTCCACGCCCGGGGAAGGGCGGACGCCGTTTCCGACACCGTGACCACGCTCATCGCACACACCTCTCGGCGGGCTCTTCACGGCATGCCGTGGGGAGCCCGCGCCTCGGAATCGAAGGGATGCGAGGACGCTATCCGGGGCGGGGAGGCGGTGGGTCGACCGTTCGGCAAAGACTCCCGCCGGTGCCTTCCCCGGGTCTGCGTCATACTGATCCGCCGGAGCACAGGGGGGCGGCGTGAATCTGCCGGAACGTATCGGTGGCTACAACGTGGAGCGGGAGTTGGGTGCCGGCGGCATGGGCACCGTCTATCTGGCGCGCTCCCGTGGCGGGCGGTCGGTGGCCGTGAAGGTGGCCCGCCCGGAGCTCGCGGGCGATCCGCACTTCCGGGAGCGGTTCCGCGCCGAGGTCGCCGCCGCCCGCAGCGTGGGCGGCTTCCACACGGCCCCCGTGGTGGACGCGGACCCGGACGCGGCGGCACCCTGGCTGGCCACCGCGTACATTCCCGGGCCGACCCTCTCCGCTCTCCTGGCGGCCGAGGGGCCGATGGACGAGGTGCGGCTGCGGGGTCTTGGCGCGGCGCTCGCCGAGGCGCTGGCGGCGATCCACGGCTGCGGCCTGGTGCACCGCGATCTGAAGCCCGGCAACATCATCATGGCGGCGGACGGCCCCCGGGTCCTGGACTTCGGCATCGCGCGGGCGCTGGAGTCGACCCGGCTGACGGCCACCGGTACGGCCTTCGGCACCCCGGGGTTCCTGGCGCCGGAGCAGGCCCAGGGGCAGGAGGTCGACGGGGCCGCCGACGTGTTCGCGCTGGGCGCGGTGCTCGTCGCCGCGGCGGGCGGCAGCGCGTTCGGGGCGGGTACGCCGATGGGCCTGATGTACCGGTCGGTGCACGAGCCGCCGGACCTGGCCGCCGTGCCGGAGGGGCTGCGGCCGGTCCTCGCGGCGTGCCTGGCCAAGACCCCGGCGGAGCGGCCCGCACCGGCGGCCCTGCTGGACCTGTTCGTCCCGGACGCGGCGCCTTCTCCGCCCGGCGCGGCGTACGCCCCCACGGTCGCGGCGGTTCCGCCGCCACCGCCGTACGCCCCGTACAACGGCTTCCAGCCACCGCACCCGTACCCGACCCCGGCCCACAGCTTCGCGCCGCAGCACCGGGCGACGGCCTGGTCCATGGGGGCGGGCGGCGCTCCGGACGACGACGCCGACCTCTCGTTCGTGGCGGTCGGCCCGGGCAGCTCCCTCCTGATCGACGCGACAGGCATCACGCTGGGCCCGGAGGGCGCGGAGACGCCATACGCCTGGGCCGAGATCCGCACCGTGACGTACGCGGCCGAGGGCCCCAAGCACCTCCAGGTCGTCGTCCACCCGCACCACGGCACGGCCCACCCGTGCGTCATCGCCGCCCGCCGGAAGTCCCGCCTCCAGGAGTGGCTGCAGGACCTGCCGCTGATCCTGGAGTGCTTCCTGTAGCGGCAGGGACCGGCCTCAGTACCCCGGCGCCCGCAGCGACCGCAGGACGTGGTCCACCAGTGCGGCGATGGTCTTCTCGTCCTGGACGGGCTTGCGCAGCACATGGCGGTAGTAGACGGGGCCGTACAGCATCTCCACCGCCAGCGGGAGGTCCGCGCCGGGCGGGATCTGGCCCTGGTCCTGGGCGCTGCGGAGGCGGCCGATCGCCTCCTCGACGCGCGGGTCGACCAGCTGTTCGCGCAGTTGCTGGGCCAGGCGGTCGTCGTGGTGGAGCTCGGAGAGGATGCCCGCGTAGGCGGGGCCGAAGGGCGGGACCGAGAGCAGTTTCACCGCGCCGGCGACGTGGGAGCGCAGGTCGGCGCCGATGTCGCCGGTGTCCACGAACGGAGTCGCGTCGATCAGGGCGTCCGTGAACGCCTCCAGCAGGACCGCCCCTTTTGACGGCCACCAGCGGTAGATCGTCTTCTTGCTGACCCCGGCGTCGGCCGCGATGGCCTCTATCGTGACGTGCCCGTACCCCCGCTCCGTACAGAGGTCCAGGGCGGACCGCAGGATCGCGCGGCGTGATCGTTCGCTGCGTCGCACACTGCTCGGCGGTGTGATCATTCGGTGAGCATAGGGGGGTTCCAGCCAATCTCTTGTTGACATCTCGTCGCCAAAGACCGAACAATACCCAGGCGGAAACGGAACGTACCGTGTCGTGTCGTTCCGGTTGCCCGCACCGTTCGTGCCGTTCGTGCCGCGACGAGCCGATCGGGGGACGGCTCGCCCGGCCGACGGTGCGTGCGGACCCCGCCGATCCGATCAGGCCAGACCCCCTTGCGCTCACGCGGAACGGCCCTCACGCCGTGATGTCCTTGGCCGTGAAGCGGGCCCAGGCCGCCGAGCCGAACACCGCGACGTACAGCCCCTGGAGCTGGAAGTTCTTGCTCAGGTCGTCCCAGTGGACCGGTTCGCGCAGGACGTCGGCGAACGACATCCAGTAGTGCGCGAACAGATACGGGTGCACGCCGCTCAGCTGCGGAATGCTGTCCAGGATCTGCACCGTGATCAGCAGTCCGACCGTGGCCGCCATCGCCCCGATCCCACTGCCGGTCAGCGTCGAGACGAACAGCCCGATCGCGGCGAACCCGGTCAGCGACACCGCGACGACCAGCGCGGTCAGCGCCGCCCGCACCACCCCCTCACCGAAGCCGATCCGGGTCCCCGAGATCGTGGTGACATCACCCACCGGGAACAGCAGCGCGCCCGCCGCCAGCGCCGACACCGCCACGACCAGGGTCGCGATCAGGCAGAAGACGAGGACGGAGGCGTACTTCACGAGCAGCAGCCGGGTGCGGCCCGCCGGGGCGACCAGCAGATAGCGCAGGGTGCCGCTGTTCGCCTCGCCCGCGACCGCGTCGCCCGCGACGACACCGACGGCCATCGGCAGGAACACCGGCAGCGTCGCGGCGAGGGCGGCGAAGACCAGGAAATAGCCGTTGTTGGTGACCTGGGCGAGGAAGGCCGGGCCCGCCCCGCCGTCCGGGCCGCCCTCCCCGCCACCACCGCCTCCGCCCGTCTCGATCCGGACCGCGATCCCGATGAGGACGGGGACGGCGGCGAGGACGCCGAGCAGGGCGTAGGTGCGGTGGCGGCGCAGCAGCGTGGTGATCTCGGAGCGGAGGAGACCCAGGGTCCACAGCGGATGACGAGAGCCCTGCGGATCGCTGAGACGCGCCCGTTCAGCCTGCGACTTCTCAGCCTGCGACATCGAATCCCTCTCCCGTGAGTGCGACGAAGGCGTCCTCCAGCGAACCCCGCTCGACGCCGAAGGACCGCACCCGCACCCCGCCGCCCACCAGCGCCGCGTTGAGGTCGGCGAGGTCCACGGCGGCGGGCGGGGCGTCGGCGGTCAGCCGGTCGCCGTCGGTGCTCAGGCCGGTGATCCCGTGCTCCCTGAGGATGCGGGCGGCTTCCCCGGGGTCGGGGGTGGTGACGGCGAGCCGGCCCCGGGCGCGCGCGGCGAGGTCGGCGACCGGGCCCTGGACGATCAGCCGGCCCCGGGCCATCACCGCCGCGTGCGTGCAGACCTGCTCGATCTCGTCCAGCAGGTGGGAGGAGAGGAACACCGTGGTGCCCTCGGCCGCCAGCTCCCGGACCAGGAGCCGGATCTCGCGCATGCCCTGCGGGTCGAGGCCGTTGGTCGGCTCGTCCAGGACCAGCAGCCGGCGCGGCCGGAGCAGGGCGGCGGCGAGGCCGAGGCGCTGCTTCATGCCGAGCGAGTACGCCTTGGCCTTCTTCCCGGAGGCGGCGGCGAGCCCGACCCGTTCCAGGGCCGTACCGACGCGGGCCCGGCGGGTGCGCGGGTCGGCGGTGGGGTCGGCCCGGTCGTACCGCAGGAGGTTGTCCCGGCCGTTCAGGAAGCCGTACAGCGCGGGCCCCTCGATCAGCGCGCCGACTTCCGGCAGCACCGTACGGGCGGCCTCCGGCATCGGGCGGCCGAGCACCTCGGCGGTGCCGGACGTCGGGTCGATGAGGCCCATCAGCATCCGGATCGTGGTGGTCTTCCCGGAGCCGTTGGGGCCGAGGAAGCCGAAGACGCTGCCGGCGGGCACGGTCAGGTCGAGGCCGTCCACGGCGAGCTGACCGCCCCGGTAACGCTTGGTCAGGCCACGGGTGCGGATGACGGGGGCGCCGGCGGCCGCGTCCGGCGCGGAGTCCCTGGCCTCAGCCGCTGTGTCCGTCATGGCGGTCGCACCTCTCCGTGAGCACGGGGTCGTCGAGCGCGGAGCCGCCGTGACCTCCACGCGGGTGCGCGGAGGTCACGGCGGCCGGGTGTCCAGGTGCCCCTGGGAAGGTTCTACTTCGCGGCGGCGTCGGCCGCACGCACCAGCGCGTCCTTCGTCACCGCTCCGACGTACACCGAGCCGTCGTCCGTCAGCAGGGCGTTGACCAGGCGCGTCTTGAAGACCGTGCCCGAGCCGAACTTCCCGGTGACCTTGTCGCCGAGCGCGTCGAGGAAGCCCTGCGCCTCGGCCGGCATGTCGTCCGAGCCCGCCTCGGGGAGGCCCTTGCCGCCGGGGGACTTGATCTCGGCGATCGAGGTCCAGCCCTCTCCGATGACGTTGAAGCCGCCCTCGCCCGCGAGGCCGTCCAGCTCGGCCAGCTGTCCGGGCAGCGCCTTCTGGGCCGCGCCGCGCTCGTCCTTGCCGGTCTCCAGCTCGTCGGCCTCGGTCACCTTGGCGCCCTTGGGCGGCGTGAAGGCGAACGTGGACGCGGCGGGCTTGGAGAAGTCGACCTTGGTGAACCCGGCGTCGACGACGGCCTTGCCGCCGCTCGCCGCGGACAGGGTGAACTTCAGCGGTACGCCGTTCTCGGCGTCCACGGCGATCCGGACCGAGCCGATCGTCGAGCCGGACTGCTTCGGCTTGATCAGCAGCTGGTACGCGTCGCGCCCGGCGACCTGCGCCGTGCCGTCCACGGTCACCGAGGTGGTGTCCCCGGCCGCCGCGAGCGCCTGCTCGGCGAAGTCCTTCGGGGTGGCCGGAGCGCCCTCGGGCCCCTTCGGGGCCTTCTCCGCGTGCTTCCCGGCATCCCGGCCCTCGGGTGCCTCGGCGTGGTAGACCTCGTCGGACGCGCTGTCGTACGCCCAGACCTCGCCCTGGTTGTGGATGACGCTGTACTCGGACGCGTCCCCGAGGACGGAGAGCTTCTGCCGCTCCGGTCCGTCGGCGGCCACCCGCAGCGTGTGCGTGCCGGACGTCAGCTCCATGAGCTTGTCCTGCGGGGCCGCCGCGCCGCCGTCCTTGCCCTCGCCGCCCGGTACGAGCGAGCCCGCGAGGCCGTCCAGGGGCAGGCCCAGGTCGGTGCTGATCTTGAACGTGCCGGAGAGCTGCTCCTCATCGGAAGCGGCGATCTTCTCGATGAGTTCCTGTGCGCTGATCTTCGGCAGGTCCGGGTCGCCCGAGCTCGCGAGCGCCGGGACGAGTCCGATGGTCGCGGCCGCCACCCCCGCGACCGCGACGGGGACGATGTAGCGCGCCGTCTTCCGGCGGCCCACGACAGTGCTCGTGGCCTCTCCGATGGTCTCTGCGCTGTCGTTCGGTGCCATGGTGTGCCCTACCTCCGTGGTCGGCGGCTTCCGTTGATAACCATCTGACCAAATCGGGCGGTTCGAAGCGTCAGCCCGGGGAATCAACTCCGCCTACTGCTCCGGTATGACAACCGAAGGGGGCGTGTACGCCATCCCGTAGGGGTGGGCCGCCCCGTGAAACCACGTGGTGGGGCCCCCGGTGACACCGCGTCGAGCGGCGGCGGACACCCCCTAGGCCTCAGCCCGCGCGGTGCACCACCGCGTCGCACAGCTCCTCCAGCGCGGCCTTCGCGTACCCCTCGGGCAGCGGGGCGAGCGTGGCACGCGCCTCCTGGGCGTAGCGCACGGTGTCCTGGCGGGCCTGCTCCAGCGCCGGGTGGGCGCGCAGCCGGCGCAGCACCTCGGCCAGGGCGTCGTCGCCGCTCAGGTCACCGTCGAGCAGTTCGACGAGCTCCAGGTCGTCGGGCTTGCCGTAGGCGGCCGCCTGGGCGCGCAGCCGCAGGACCGGGAGCGTGGGGATGCCCTCGCGCAGGTCGGTGCCGGGGGTCTTGCCGGACTCGTGGGAGTCGGAGGCGATGTCGAGGACGTCGTCGGCGAGCTGGAAGGCGATGCCGAGCCGTTCCCCGTACTGGGTGAGGACGTCCACGGTCCGCTCGTCGGCGCCGGACATCATCGCCCCGAACCGGCCGGAGACGGCGACCAGCGAACCGGTCTTGCCGCTGAGCACGTCCAGGTAGTGGTCGACCGGGTCGCGGCCGTCCCGCGGGCCCGCGGTCTCCAGGATCTGTCCGGTGACGAGGCGCTCGAAGGCCTCGGCCTGGATGCGGACGGCCTCGGGGCCGAGGTCGGCCAGGATGTGGGAGGCGCGGGCGAAGAGGAAGTCGCCGGTGAGGACGGCGACCGAGTTGCCCCAGCGGGTGTTCGCGCTGGGCACCCCGCGCCGGACGTCGGCCTCGTCCATCACGTCGTCGTGGTAGAGCGTGGCCAGATGGGTCAGCTCGACGACGACGGCCGAGGGGACGACTCCCGGCGCGTCGGGATCCCCGAACTGTGACGCGAGCATGACCAGCAAGGGACGGAACCTCTTGCCCCCCGCGCGCACCAGGTGCTGGGCGGCGTCCGTGATGAAGGGGACATCGCTCTTGGTGGCTTCGAGCAGCCCTGCCTCGACAGCGGCCAGGCCCGACTGGACATCGGCCTCAAGAGCCTGGTCCCGCACGTGCAGTCCGAACGGCCCGACGACGGTCACGGGGGCATCTCCTGTCTGCTGACGATCACACGCAATGTCGATGTGTCGCTGTCTCTCGAATCAACTTCAGCGTATCCGGTCCTCTATGGATCACCGTGGGCGGCTTCCCATGACTGCCGGTATGTTCGGGATCAGCTCATACGATCAGGAGTCTCCGCTTTGTCCCACAGCACCGCCGCCACCGAGCCGGCCCAGCCACCGCCCGAGGACGACCACGCCTTCTTCGGGCAGCCACGGGGCCTGATGACCCTGTCCGGCCTGGAGGTCTGGGAACGGTTCTCGTTCCTGGGCATGCAGGCCATCCTGGTGCTGTTCTTCGCCGACACCGTGGCGAACGGCGGCATGGCCATGGACCCCGGCACCGCCGCCTCCGTCGCCGCCGCCTACGGCACGCTGGTCTATCTGGTCTCCGTGGCGGGCGGCTGGCTGGCCGACCGGATCCTCGGCTCGTACCGGGCCGTGCTCTACGGCGGCATCCTCATCGCCTGCGGCCACTACTCCATGGCCGTCCCCACCGACGCCATGACCTGGGTGGGCCTCGGCCTGATCAGCGCCGGAACGGGCCTGCTCAAGCCCAATGTGGCCTCCATGGTCGGCAAGCTCTACCGCACCGACGACGAACGGCGCGACGCCGGCTTCGCCCTCTACTACATGGGCATCAACATCGGCGCGTTCGCCGGACCGCTGATCACCGGCTGGCTCGGCGAGCACTGGAGCTGGCACTGGGGCTTCTCGGCCGCCGCGGTCGGCATGACCTTCGGCCTGATCCAGTACGTCGCGGGCCGCCGTCACCTGGTCGGCCGCAAGGAGGGCGCGGAATTCGCGCTGGCGCCCGACGCGATGCGGCGGGCGGTGCGCCTGATCATCGGCGGAGCCGTCGCGGTGGCCCTCGTCGCGACCGTCCTGGCGCTGGTGGGATGGCTGACCATCGACCGGTTCGTGGACGTGCTGACGGTGATCTCGATCATCGCCCCGATCGCCTACTTCGTGGTGATGTTCAAGAGCCCCCGGGTCACCGCGGAGGAGCGCGGCAGGCTGCGGCCGTACGTCGTGCTCTTCCTGGGTTCGGTCTTCTTCAACTTCATCCTCTTCCAGGCCTACTCGACGATGATCCTGCTGGCGTCGACCAACGCCCGGACCGAGATCTTCGGCTTCACCTTCCCGGCCAGCTGGTACGCCTCCGCGCTCGGCGCCTTCGAGGTGGCGCTCGCTCCGGTGGTGGCCGCCACCTGGGTGCGGATGGGCCGCCGCCAGCCGCACGCCTCCAACAAGATCGCCTTCGGCGTGATCCTCGGCGGGCTCTCCTTCCTGCTGATGGTCCTGCCGACCTCCGGGCACGCGGACGACACCTACAAAATGGCCGTCTGGTGGATCGTCGGCTCCTACCTGCTGCTCGGCCTCGGCGACGTCCTGCTGGAGACCTCCGGCCTCTCGGCCAGCAGCAAGCTCGCCCCCAAGGCCTTCGCCAGCCAGACCATGGCCCTGTGGTTCCTCTCCCTGGCCGTCGCCAACGGCATCCAGGCCCAGACGGTGAAGCTGTACGGCGAGGTCTCCAACCCCGCGTACTTCGGCGTCAACGGGGCGATCGCGGTGGCGGCCGGTGTGGCGATGACCCTGGCCGCGCCCTGGCTGAAGCGCACCATGCACCCCGTCCACTGACCCGTACGCCTCTCCAGCACCCCGTCCCCCACCGAGGTGACCCATGAACATCACAACCGAGTTCCCGTACGAGACCACCCACGAGGACGTCCGGATCCCGCTGTCCGACGGCACCCGGCTCTACGCCCGGATCTGGCGGCCGCTGACCGACGAACCGGTTCCCGCGCTGCTGGAGTACCTGCCCTACCGGCTCAGCGACTGGACCGCGCCGCGCGACTGGCAGCGCCACCCCTGGTACGCGGGCCACGGCTACGCCTCCGTACGGGTCGACGTCCGGGGGCACGGCAACAGCGAGGGGCTGCCGGGCGACGAGTACGACGCGCAGGAGCTGGCCGACGGGGTCGCCGTCATCCACTGGCTGGCCCAGCAGGAGTGGTGCTCGGGCCGGGTCGGGATGTTCGGGATCTCCTGGGGCGGCTTCAACTCGCTCCAGATCGCCGCGCTCGCCCCCGAGCCGCTGAAGGCGATCGTCACCGTCTGCTCGGCCGACGACCGCTACGACAACGACGTCCACTACATGGGCGGCTCGGTCCTCGCCGTGGACATGCACGCCTGGGCGGCCACCATGCTCGCCTTCGCCTGCCGCCCGCCCGACCCGGCGCAGGTCGGCGACGACTGGAAGGAGATGTGGCTGAAGCGGCTGGAGGCCGTCGAGCCCTTCAGCCACACCTGGCTCGCCCACCAGAGCCGCGACGCCTACTGGAAGCACGGCAGCGTCTGCGAGGACTACGGCGCGATCAAGGCGAGCGTCCTCGCGGTCGGCGGCTGGCACGACCCGTACCGGGACACCGTCCTGCGGCTCGTGGAGCACCTCGACCCCGGGCGGGTGCGCGGGATCATCGGGCCGTGGTCGCACCAGTACCCGGACCGGGGGCTGCCGCCGGGGCCCGCGATCGGTTTCCTCCAGGAGACGCTGCGCTGGTGGGACCAGCACCTGAAGGGCAAGGAGACGGGCGTGATGCGGGAGCCGCTGCTGCGGTCCTGGATCAGCGGCTCGCACCCGCCCGCCACGGTGTACGAGACGCTGCCGGGACGCTGGGTCGGGGACGCGTCCTGGCCGTCGGAGAACGTGAACCCGGTGGCGTACGCACTCCAGGGCGGCGAGCGGATCGTCGCCTCGCCGCAGCAGACCGGCCTGGACGCGGGCCGCTTCTTCCCGTTCGGCAACGAGGCGGACCTGCCGCCGGACCAGCGGGACGAGGACGCCAAGTCGGTGTCCTTCGAATTCCCCGTCACCGACGCGCCGATCGAGATCCTCGGCCGCCCCCGGGTGAAGCTCCGCATCCGGATGGACGCGACCCGCGGGCAGGCCATCGCCCGGCTCTGCGACATCGCCCCCGACGGCGCCTCGACGCTCGTCACCCGGGGCGTCCTCAACCTGGCCGCCCGCAACGGCCGCGACCGCACCGACGACTGGACGCCCGGAGAGACCGAGGACGTGGTCTTCGACCTCAACGGCATCGGGCACACCTTCCCGCCCGGCCACCGCATCCGGATCGCGATCTCCTCCGCGTACTGGCCCTGGATCTGGCCCCAGGCCGGCTCGGCGGGCTTCACCCTGGACGCCGACGGGAGCTTCGTCGAGCTGCCGGTGCGCCGCCACACCGAGGACCCGGCGATCACCTTCGGCGAACCGGAGCAGTCCGAACCGCTCGGCGTGGTCTACCCGGTCACCCTGGAGGAGCCGCGCCCCGAGCGCCTCGTCGTCCGCGATGTCGCCCAGGGCGAATGGCGCCTGGAGGTCGACCCCCGCTACGGCGGCACGCGCGTCTACCCCGACGGCCTCGAATTCACCGAGGACGCCCTGGAGACGTACACGATCCAGCAGGACGACCCGCTCTCCGCACGGACCCGCAGCGACTGGACGATCCGGCTGCACCGGCCGGAGGCGGCATGGGACGTGGGGATCGAGACCCGCTCCGAGATCACCGCCGACGAGCACGACTTCATCACCTCCGACGAGGTGATCTGCAAGGACGGCGAGGAGATCGTCTTCCACCGCACCTGGGAGAAGCGCATCCCGCGCACGGCGGGCTGAGCGGCTGCCTTGTTTCCGGCTCGGTTCCCCCCGGTTTCCCGGGGGGAACCGACGGTAACCGGTGAACTTTCCGGGCAATACGCACAGTTGGGGATGGTCAGGGCACTGCCGCTGGGTAGGAGCCCCGACGTAACGTGTCCCCAACGCGACCTGGAAAGCGAGGCAGCACCACATGCCCGAGCAGAGCAGCCCGCTCGATCTGTCCGAGGGCGACCCCTTCGGCCCGCACAACCTTCCGTACGGTGTGTTCTCCACCCCCGACCACCCCGACGTCCGCCGGGTCGGCGTCCGCATCGGCAGCCACGTCCTGGACGCCGGGGCCGCCGCCCACGCGCTGGGCTCCCCGTACGCGGGGCTGCTGGCACAGCCGAGCCTGACACCGCTGCTCGCGGCGGGCCGCACCGCCTGGAGCGATGTGCGCCGCGCGCTCACCGCCTGGCTGACCGTCCCCGCCCACCGCGCGGACATCGAGCCGCTGCTGCACCCGGTGGACGCGGTGATCCTGCACCTGCCGTACGACGTGGCGGACTACGTCGACTTCTACGCCAGCGAGCACCACGCCACCAACGTCGGGAAGATCTTCCGGCCGGACGGCGACGCGCTCACCCCCAACTGGAAGCACCTGCCGATCGGTTACCACGGGCGCTCCGGCACCGTCGTGGTCTCCGGCACCGACGTCGTACGCCCCAGCGGCCAGCGCAAGGCCCCCACCGACCCGGCCCCCGTCTTCGGGCCCTCGGTGAAGCTCGACATCGAGGCCGAGGTCGGCTTCGTCGTCGGCGTCCCCTCCGCGCACGGCACCCCGGTCCCGCTGGCCGACTTCCGCGAGCACGTCTTCGGGCTCTCCCTGCTCAACGACTGGTCCGCGCGCGACCTCCAGGCCTGGGAGTACGTGCCGCTCGGTCCGTTCCTCGGCAAGTCCTTCGCCACCTCCGTATCGGCGTGGGTCACCCCGCTGGAGGCCCTGGACGCCGCCCGTACCGCGCCCCCGGCCCGGGACGTCCCCCTCCTCCCCTACCTCGACGACGCCGAGGACGAGGAGCCGGGCGGCTTCGACATCCGGATCACCGTCGAGATCAACGGCCAGGTCGTCGCCGAGCCGCCGTTCGCCTCGATGTACTGGACGGCGGCCCAGCAGCTCGCGCACATGACGGTCAACGGCGCGTCGCTGCGCACCGGCGACCTGTACGGCTCCGGCACGGTCAGCGGCCCCGAGACGCACCAGCGCGGCTCGCTCCTGGAGCTGACCTGGAACGGCCGCGACGCGCTCGAACTGACCGAGGGCAAGCGGACATTCCTGGAGGACGGCGACACGGTCACGCTGACCGCCTGGGCGCCCGGCCCGCACGGCACCCGCGTGGGCCTCGGCGACGTCACCGGAAGGATCGTCACCGCGCCATGACGCAGGACGCCTCCGCCCTGACCCTGCCCGAGGAACTGCTCCTGCTGACGCTGGACCCGGAGCGCGGCAAACCGCTCTGCAGCCGCGCGTATCTGCGGTACGGCGCGGCGGGAGCTGTCCTCGCCGAGCTGGAGCTCCAGGGCCGGATACGCGAGGAGCGCGGCCGGGTCCAGGTGGTCAACCCCCTGGATCCGGCCCACCCGCTGCTCGCCTCGCTGCTGGGCACGCTCGACCCGCCGTCCGCCAAGAAGAAGCGATTCCGCCCGGGGACCAGCGCCAAGAGCTGGATCCGGCTGTACGGCCGCAACGCCGAGGAACGCCACCTGGACCACCTGGTGGAGCGCGGCCTCCTGCGCCGCGAGACCCGCCGCTTCCTCGGCGTGCTCCCCTACCAGCGCCACTTCCCGGGCGACCCCGACCTGACCGGCGCGACCCGCTGGCGCTTCGGCCAGGCGGAGGACCGGGGCTTCCCGGACCAGCGCAGCCGCGCTTTGGCCGGCCTCGTCTCGGCGGTGGGCCTGGCCGGCACCCTCACCACCGGAGGCCGCGAGGGCCGCCTGGCGATGAGGACCGTACGCCGCGCCCTGTGGTTCGCCTCGGCGGTCCACCACAACGTCCGCCAGAGCCAGTCCAGCGGCGACGGCGGCGACAGCGGCGGTGGCTGGACCGACGGCGGCGGGGGCGGCTGCGGAGGGGGCGGCGGGGACTGAGGACGAGCCTGCGCGGGTCGGCGGAGACGCTCCTCGCGGTGGGGACGGGTGCGAACGCGGTTGGCGGGTACCCGGGCGACAGCAGCACACATCCGGACGCGGAGGTTCCGTCACGGCCTTCCGCTTTCACGTGCCGATGTCGACAGGGAAGAGCCAGGTGACCTCATGAGCACAGCAGGACGGCAGACCCCCACCTCCACCGGCGATGAACCGGTGGGCGTTCTCGTCTCACGTGCCTCGCAGCAGATCTCGGAACTGGTCCGTGAGGAAATGCAGCTGGCACGTTCGGAGATGGCGGAGAAGGGCAGGCGCTTCGGTAAGGGCGGCGGCCTGTTCGGCGCCGCGGGGTTCGTCGGCATCCTGGCGTCTCAGGCCCTGGTGGCGACCTGCATCGCCGCACTCGCGCTGGCCCTGCCCCTGTGGGCGGCGGCCCTCATCGTCACGGCGGTGCTGGCCGCGGTGGCGGGAGCAGCCGCCCTCGCGGGGAAGAAGCAGATCGCCCGCGCCGGAACCCCCGCCCCGGAGCAGACCATCGACAGCGTCAAGGCCGATCTGGCCGAGGTCAAGGAGAGGGCTCACCGATGAACGACGAGTCGCAGAACAAGATGGGTTCGCCCACCCCCGAGGAACTGCGCCAGCAGGTCGAGCGCACACGTGACGAACTCGGTCAGACCGTCGAGGCATTGGCGGGCAAGGCCGACGTCAAGGCGCAGGCGAAGGAGAAGACCGCGGCGGCGAAGAAGCAGGCCGCCGAGAAGACGGCTGAGCTGAAGGAGCAGGCCGCGGAGAAGACGGCGGCTGCGAAGGAACAGGCAGCGGAGAAGGCGACAGCGGTGAAGGAACAAGCCGCGGAGAGGTCCGCCGAACTGAAGGAGCAGGCCGCCGAGAGGACCGCGGCGGTCAAGGAACAGGCCGCAGCCGCCACCGCCCAGATCCGTGCGAAGACCGCGCAGGCCGCGCAGGCGGTGAAGGACAAGACGCCGGAACCCGTGCAGGAGAAGACCGCACAGGCCGCCACGCAGGTGCGGGAAAGCGCGGCCCGGGCCGGGCAGTTCGCGGTGGACCGGACCCCCGACCCGCTGCTGGAGAAGGCGGACCGGGTCGCGAAGGCCGCCCGCGCCAACCGGACCCCGCTCCTCGCGGGCGGTGCGGTGCTGGTCGCCTTCCTGTTGATACGCCGCGGCCGGGGGCGTAACAAGTGAAGGCGTCCAAGCTCGCCTACAAGCCGATGGGGTTCGCCCTCGGCGCGCTCAGCGGCGTGATCGCGAGCGCCGCGTTCAAGCAGACGTGGAAGGTCATCGAGGGCGAGGGCGACGCCCCCGACGCCCTCGACGAGGACCGTCCGTGGCGACAGATCCTTCTCGCCGCCGCCGTACAGGGCGCGATCTTCGCGGTGGTCAAGGCCACCGTGGAACGCTCGGGCGCGAAGGCGACCCGGCGCGTCACGGGCGTCTGGCCGGCCTGACCCGCGGTGGTGCCTGCCGGGCCCGGGTCAGTGTCCGGGCCCGGGGTCTTCGGCGTCCCGGACGAGCAGGGCGATCCGCACCCGGTTGTCCACCTCCAGCTTGCTGAACAGGCTGCTGGTGTGGGCCTTGACGGTGGCGACGGTGATGCCGAGACGTTCGGCGATCTCCTGGTTGCCCAGCCCGTCCGCGATGGCCCGCGCGGTGTCGAGTTCACGCCGCGTCAGGGCGGACAGCCGCTTTCGGGCGGCATCGCGGACGGCCCCGCGAACCACCGGACCGCCGGCCGCGGTGGCCGCCGCGATGAGCCGCGCCGTGGCCTGCGGGGACAGGGCGGGTTCGCCGTTCGCGACCGTGCGTACCGCGTCGATGATCCGGTCGGGCGGGGTGTGCTTGAGGACGAAACCGAGAGCCCCCGCGCGCAGTGCGTCGAGGACCAGCGCGTCGGAGTCGAAGGCGGTCAGGACGATGACCCGCGGCGGCCGGTCCAGCGCCAGGAGTTCCCGGGTCCAGCTCACACCGTCCCGCCCCGGCATCCGTACGTCCATGAGCACGACGTCCGGCGTCCTCTCCCGTACGAGGGCGAGGGCCTCCTCCCCGTCGGCGGCCTCGCCCACCACGGTGAGGTCGCTCTCGCCGTCGATGACCAGACGCACCGCCATCCGGATCAGCTGTTCGTCGTCGACCACGACCACCCGCACCGGCGGCTCACCGGATTCCACGCTCAGGACCTCCGCTCGGGCTCGTCGCCGGGCCGGGAGGGTCGGGCGGGCTCGTCCGTGCTGGGCCTCGGCCCGGGCTCGTCCGTCCCGGCCGTGCGCCCCGCCTCGTCGGCCGGCCAGGGCAGCCGGGCGGTGAGGGTGAACCCGCCGTCGGGCGCCGGGTGGTGGTCAAGGGTCCCGCCGACGGCCCGGACCCGCTCGGCGAGACCCGGCAGGCCGTACCCGGAGGCCGGCGGCGGCCCGGTCCTCGTCCGGGCGGCCGGGCCGTTGCGGACGGCGACGCCGAGCGCGCCGCCGGGTGCCCCGTCCAGGGTGATCCGGACCGGGGCGCCGGGGGCGTGCTTGGCCGCATTGGTCAGGGCTTCCCGGACGACGCGGTAGCAGACGTCGCCCAGCGCGTCCGGGGGTTCGCCGGTCGCGCCGACGGTGAGCGTCACGTCCATGCCGGAGGCGCGTGCGTCGTCCACCAGGGCGGGGACGCGGTCGTAGGAGGGGCGGGGCGGCTCCGGGCGGTCCGGCTGTTCGGCCCGGAGCACGCCGAGCACATCGCGCAGATCCTCCAGGGCCCGGTACGAACCGTCCGCGATGCCCCGGACCAGCACGGCGCGCTCCTCGTCCGGCAGATCGGGGCGGTGGTCCAGCGCCCCGGCCTGCAGGGCGACCAGGGAGATCCGGTGGGCGAGGCTGTCGTGCATCTCGCGGGCGATCCGGTTGCGCTCCAGCACCCGCGCCCGGTCCGCCAGGGCGGTCTGTTCGCGTTCCGCGCTCCGGGCCCGCTCCCGGAGCGAGAGGACTTCGGCGCGGCGGGCTCCCACGGCCCATCCCGTGGCGACGGCGAACCCGGCCGTCAGCAGTTGCAGGCTGAGTTGGATCCAGGGGGAACCGGGCGGCCGCCCCACCGGGTACAGCCCCGTGGTGAACAGCGGCGCGATGACGAACGCGGCCACCACCGGCGCGATCTCGGCCGGACGCCGACGGGCCGCCAGGGAGCCGATCGCCAGCAGTGCCGCGCCGGACGCCAGGGCGGAGGCGGCGGACGCGACGGCGACGGCGAGCGCCACGGGGACGGGGAACCGCCGCCGCCAGGCCACCGCCGTCAGGCAGCCGAGAGCGACGAGCGGGTCGCCGGTGACGAACCAGGAGCAGGAATCCTCCGCACATCCACGCGGCAGCATCGCGCCGGTGAGCAGCCAGAGCAGCACCCCCACCACAGCGGCCGCCCCGAGCCGCACCGCCTGCTGCCAGGGACCTCGGGGAGGCAGGGGCACGGGCCTTGGGGGTGGCGCGGCGTCCGTCTCCATCGCTTCATTATCGCGACGCCGCCCGGCCGGCACGTCCGACCTGGGGAGGGGGCCGTCTTCGACTCCGGTCGAAGGTCCGCGTCCGTCCCCCCGTCTCCGGTTCCGGACACGACGGCCCGAGCGGGCGACGCGCGGACAGCCGCGCGGTCGGAAGACTGATGGCTTCTCACGGACGACGAGGAGGACTTCACATGCGCCGGAAACCCCTGGCCCTGGCTCTCGCGGCCACCGCCTTCGTCGCGACCTGGGTCGCCCCGGCCTCGGGCGCGCCATCGGACGCGGCGGCCACCGCACCGGCACCGCTGAAGTGGGGGCCCTGCCCGGGGACGAACCCTCCCAAGCAGCTCCAGTGCGGCACGCTGAAGGTTCCGCTGGACTACCGCGATCCCGAGGGCCGGCAGATCGAGATCGCGGTCTCCCGGCTGCCGAGCCGGAACCCCGAGCAGCGCCGGGGTGCGCTGCTCACCAACCCGGGCGGCCCCGGTGGATCCGGCCTGGGCTACCCGCTGGCGCTCGGGGCGACACTGCCCCGACAGGTGCTGGACACCTACGACATCATCGGCATGGACCCGCGCGGTGTGGGCCGCAGCGCCCCGGTGACCTGCGACCTGACCACGGACCAACTGAAGCGCGGCGCGTACCCCACGTACGCCCACGGCCCGGGCGACGTGGCGCGCGAGGCGCGGTACGCGCGCGGCATCGCCGAGCAGTGCGCCGCGTCGGACACCGCGTGGATGCTGCCGCACACCACGACGGCGAACACCGCGCGGGACATGGACCGCATCCGGGCCGCCCTCGGCGAGCCCCGGATCTCCTACCTCGGAGCCTCGTACGGCACCCAGCTCGGCGCCGCCTACGCACAGCTGTTCCCCGAGCGTGGCGACCGGATCGTGCTCGACAGCGCCCTCGGCCCGCGCGGCTACGACGTCACCGCGTTCCGGCTGCTGGCACGCGGCATGGAGGACCGGTTCCCCGATTTCGCAGCGTACGCGTCCGCCCACCCCGAGTACCGCCTGGGCACCACCCCCGCCGAGGTGGAGGCCACGTACGCCGCCCTCGCCCGCCGCCTGGACGCCGAGCCGCTCGGGAACATCACCGGAACCCTGTTCCGCGGGCTGACCCTGGAACTGCTCTACTCGGACACACGGCTTCCGGAGCTGGCGAAGATGTGGCAGACCCTGAAGGCGGGAAAGCCCTACCCCTTCGAGCCGACACCGGACCAGGAGAACACCGCCGCCTCCCGCCTCCACGTCCTTTGCGCGGACTCCCGGTGGCCCCGCCACCAGCTCGCCTACCAGCTGAACGTCGCGGTCGACCGCGCCGGGTATCCCAAGCTCGGCGCCTCGACGGCGAACATCACCCCCTGCGCGTTCTGGCCGTCCGAACACCGCGAACCGCCGGTGCGCATCGGCGACCGGGGCCCGTCGAACATCCTGCTGGTCCAGAACGAACGCGACCCGGGAACCCCGCTGGCGGGAGCCCAGAAGCTCCGGCAGGCACTGGGCCAGCGGGCCAGGATGGTCACCGCCGACCAGGGCGGCCACGGCGTCTACCCCTTCGGCGCCAACACCTGCGCCAACGAGGCGACGACCACGTTCCTCACCACGGGCAAGCGCCCGGCGGTCGACCTGCGCTGCGCCGCGGGGTAGCCGACGGGACGCCCCCGGGGGGGCGGCGGACCGGAGTAGGTCCCGCCGCCCCTCGCCCCGCCGCCCGGTCCGCGCCTCACTCGTACTCGGGCGGTTCCTCGTCCCAGCCGAACTCGGGGTCGCCGTGCTGCGGGGCCGCGGCCGGAGCTTGCGTACGAGCCGGGGCCGCCGCACGGGGTGCGGGCTCCGGGGAGGCCGGAGCCTTCGGGGCCGCTCCCGGGGACGTCTCGGCCAGGACCTCCAGCACGCCCTCCCCATACGTCGCGAGCTTCTTCTCGCCCAGGCCGCTGATGCCTCCCAGCTCCCCGATCGTCGTCGGGTGGACCGTCGCGATCTCCCGCAGCGTCGCGTCGTGGAAGATCACGTACGCCGGGACGCCCTGCTCCTTCGCCGTCGCCCCGCGCCAGGCGCGCAGCGCCTCGAAGACCGGGACGGCGGATTCCGGGAGGTCGGCGGCGGCCGCCTTGCCCTTGGCGCCCCTGCCGCCGCCCGCCGAGGACGACGAGCGGGACGTCGGCTTCTTCGGTTCCTTGCGGAGCAGCACATCGCGCTCCCGGCCCAGGACCGTCGCGCTCTCGTCCGTGAGAACCAGCGTGCCGTACTCCCCCTCGACCGCCAGCAGGCCCTGGGCCAGCAGCTGGCGGACCACGCCGCGCCACTCCGCCTCGGCCAGCTCCTCGCCGATGCCGAAGACGGAGAGCTGGTCGTGGTCGAACTGGATGACCTTCGCGGTCTTGCGGCCGAGCAGGATGTCGATGATCTGGCCCGCGCCGAACTTCTGGTTCCGCTCCCGCTTCAGCCGCACCACCGTGGAGAGCAGCTTCTGCGAGACGACCGTGCCGTCCCAGGTCTCCGGCGGGGTGAGGCAGGTGTCGCAGTTGCCGCAGGCGGCGGCGGTGGGCTCCTGGCCGAAGTAGGTGAGGAGCTGGGCCCGGCGGCACTGGACCGTCTCGCACAGGGCCAGCATCGAGTCCAGGTGGGCGGCGGCCCGGCGGCGGTGGGCCTCGTCGCCGTCACCGCCCTGGATGAGCTTGCGCTGTTGGACGACGTCCTGGAGTCCGTACGCCATCCAGGCCGTCGACGGCTCCCCGTCACGGCCCGCGCGGCCGGTCTCCTGGTAGTACCCCTCGACGGACTTGGGGAGGTCCACGTGGGCGACGAAGCGGACGTCCGGCTTGTCGATGCCCATGCCGAACGCGATCGTCGCGACGACGACGAGCCCCTCCTCCCGGAGGAACCGCGCCTGGTGGGCGGCGCGCGTGCCGGCGTCCAGGCCCGCGTGGTACGGAACGGCCTGCACGCCGTTGTTGCTCAGATACTCCGCGATCTTCTCGGTGGAGTTGCGCGAGAGACAGTAGACGATGCCCGCGTCCCCGGCGTGTTCCTCCTTGAGGAAGGAGAGCAGCTGCTTCTTGGGCTCGGTCTTCGGGACGATGCGGTACTGGATGTTCGGCCGGTCGAAGCTCGCGACGAAGTGCTTCGCGTCCGGCATGCCGAGCCGGCGGGTGATCTCCTCGTGCGTGGCGTTCGTCGCGGTCGCCGTCAGGGCGATGCGCGGCACGTCCGGCCAGCGCTCGCCGAGCACGGACAGCGCCAGGTAGTCCGGGCGGAAGTCGTGGCCCCACTGGGCGACGCAGTGCGCCTCGTCGATCGCGAAGACGGAGACCTCGCCCCGGGCCAGCAGGGAGAGCGTGGAGTCAAGGCGCAGCCGCTCGGGCGCCAGGTAGAGGATGTCCAGCTCGCCCGCGAGGAACTGCGCCTCCATCGAGCGGCGCTCGTCGAAGTCCTGCGTGGAGTTCATGAAGCCGGCCCGGACGCCGAGCGCCCGCAGGGCGTCGACCTGGTCCTGCATGAGGGCGATCAGCGGGGAGACGACGACGCCGGTGCCCCGCCGGACCAGGGACGGGATCTGGTAGCAGAGGGACTTTCCGCCGCCGGTGGGCATGAGCACGACCGCGTCGCCGCCCGCCACCACATGCTCGATGATCGCGCCCTGCTCGCCGCGGAACGACTCGTACCCGAAGACGCGGTGCAGTGTGCGCCGCGCCTCGCTCTCGCCTCCCGCGCCGGTGTCGGTCACCGTCCCGGTGGTCTCGTCCATGCTCACGCCCAATGCTCTGTCCCCCGAGGGTCCGCCGAGGGTCCGCTCGCCCGGCCCTGTCCCGTCCTGCTCTCGTCCCCGTCCACGATAGGCGGAGCCAACGACAACGCCGGACGGTCTGTGGATAACCGACCGTCCGGCGCTGCCGTCGCTCATACTGCGGGGGCTTCCCGCGCGGGCTGCCGCTACCGCACGAAGACTCCCGCCTGGCTCGCCAGGTCCAGGAAGTACTGCGGGGCGAGGCCCAGCACCAGGGTGACGGCGACGCCGACCGCGATCGTCGTCATGGTCAGCGGGGACGGGACGGCGACCGTGGGGCCGTCCGCCTTCGGCTCGCTGAAGAACATCAGGACGATCACGCGGATGTAGAAGAACGCCGCGACGGCCGACGAGAGCACACCGACGACGACCAGCGCACCGGCCCCGCCCTCGGCCGCCGCCTTGAACACCGCGAACTTGCCGGAGAACCCGGAGGTCAGCGGGATGCCCGCGAAGGCCAGCAGGAACACCGCGAAGACCGCCGCGACCAGCGGCGAGCGGCGGCCGAGCCCGGCCCACTTCGACAGGTGGGTGGCCTCGCCGCCCGCGTCGCGCACCAGCGTGACCACGGCGAACGCGCCGACCGTCACGAAGGAGTAGGCGAGCAGGTAGAAGAGGACCGAGGAGATGCCCTCCGGGTTGGCCGCGATGACGCCCGCGAGGATGAAGCCCGCGTGCGCGATCGAGGAGTAGGCGAGGAGCCGCTTGATGTCGGTCTGGGTGATCGCGACGATCGCGCCACCGAGCATCGTGACGATGGCCACCGCCCACATGACCGGCCGCAGGTCCCAGGTGAGGCCCGGCAGCGCCACGTACAGCAGGCGCAGCAGCGCACCGAACGCGGCGACCTTCGTGGCCGCGGCCATGAAGCCGGTGACCGGGGTCGGGGCGCCCTGGTAGACGTCCGGGGTCCACATGTGGAACGGGACCGCGCCGACCTTGAAGAGCAGGCCGGTCAGGATCATCGCGCCGCCGATGAGCAGCAGCGCGTCGTTGCCCATGGTGTCGGCGAGGGCGGGGTCGATCTCCAGGACCGAGCCGTCGACGACGTTGGCGATCCCGGCGTACGAGAGGGAGCCCGCGTAGCCGTAGACGAGGGCGATCCCGAAGAGCAGGAACGCCGAGGAGAACGCGCCGAGCAGGAAGTACTTCACGGCCGCCTCCTGCGACATCAACCGCTTGCGGCGGGCGACGGCGCACAGGAGGTAGAGCGGCAGCGAGAAGACTTCCAGCGCGATGAAGAGGGTCAGCAGGTCGTTGGCGGCCGGGAAGACCAGCAGCCCCGCCACCGAGAAGAGCAGCAGCGGGAAGACCTCGGTGGTGGTGAACCCGGCCCGCACCGCGGCCTTCTCGCCCTCGCCGCCCGGGACGGCCCCGGGCTGGGCGGCGAACGAGTCGACGCGGTTGCCGTCGCTGCCGGGGTCGAGCCGGCGTTCGGCGAAGGTGAACACCGCCACCATGGCGACCAGGAGAATGGTGCCTTGCAGGAACAGGGTGGGGCCGTCGATCGCGATGGCCCCCATGGCCGCGATCTGGGCCTTCGTGGTGCCGTATCCCCCGGCGGCGAGGCCGACGATCGCGGCGAACGAAGCGGCGACCGCGACCACGCTCAGGAAGAGCTGGGTGTGGTAGCGGGCCCGGCGCGGCACGAAGGCCTCGACCAGGATGCCCAGGACGGCGGCGCCCACGATGATCAGGACCGGCATCAGCTGGGTGTACTCGATCTTCGGCGCCGTGAACGAGTCGCCCGGCGCCGCCGCTGTCACCCCGCTCGCCGTCGTCCACAGACTGTGGACAGCTGTTGCGCTCACTTGGCGGCCTCCACCTCGGGCTGGGGGTCCTTCTTCTGTACGTCGGACATGGTGTGCTCCACCGCCGGGTTGACCACGTCGGTGAGCGGCTTCGGGAAGACGCCCAGGAAGATCAGCACGGCGATCAGCGGAACCGCGACCGCCAGCTCACGGGCCCGGAGGTCCGGCATGGAGCGGACCGATTCCTGCACCGGACCGGTCATCGTGCGCTGGTAGAGGACCAGGACGTAGAGCGCGGCGAGCACGATGCCGGAGGTGGCGATGATGCCGGCCACCGGATACGCGCTGAACGTGCCGACCAGGACCAGGAACTCACTGACGAACGGGGCGAGTCCGGGCAGCGACAGGGTGGCGAGCCCGCCGATGAGGAACGTCCCGGCCAGCACGGGGGCGACCTTCTGCACCCCGCCGTAGTCCGCGATGAGCCGCGAGCCGCGCCGGGTGATCAGGAAGCCCGCGACCAGCAGCAGCGCGGCCGTGGAGATGCCGTGGTTGACCATGTAGAGCGTGGCGCCCGACTGGCCCTGGCTGGTCATCGCGAAGATGCCCAGGATGATGAAGCCGAAGTGCGAGATCGAGGCGTAGGCGATGAGCCGCTTGATGTCGCGCTGGCCGACCGCGAGGAGCGCCCCGTACACGATGGAGATCAGCGCCAGGGTGATGACCACCGGCGTCGCCCACTTGCTGGCCTCCGGGAAGAGCCCGAGGCAGAAGCGGAGCATCGCGAAGGTGCCGACCTTGTCGACGATCGCGGTGATCAGCACGGCGACCGGGGCGGTCGCCTCGCCCATCGCGTTGGGCAGCCAGGTGTGCAGCGGCCACAGCGGGGCCTTCACCGCGAAGGCGAAGAAGAACCCGAGGAACAGCCACCGCTCGGTGCTGGTCGCCATCTCCAGGGAGCCGTTGGCGCGGGCCTCGGCGATCTCGGAGAGCGAGAAGCTGCCCGCGACCACGTAGAGGCCGATGACCGCGGCCAGCATGATCAGACCGCCGGCCAGGTTGTAGAGGAGGAACTTGACCGCCGCGTACGACCGCTGGGTCGCGGCGCTCTCGTCGGTGCCCGCGTGGGCCCGGTCGCCGAAGCCGCCGATGAGGAAGTACATCGGGATGAGCATGGCTTCGAACAGGATGTAGAAGAGGAAGACGTCCGTCGCGACGAACGACAGGATCACCATGGCCTCGACCATGAGGATCAGGGCGAA
Organism: Streptomyces rubiginosohelvolus; assembly: GCF_014649875.1. GTDB lineage: Bacteria > Actinomycetota > Actinomycetes > Streptomycetales > Streptomycetaceae > Streptomyces > Streptomyces rubiginosohelvolus. The sequence continues at coordinate 582,578 of NZ_BMTW01000001.1, forward strand.
GAAGCCCTGCGTCGGACGCCAGCGCGTGGACTTCGTCTCCAGGGGGTCCGCGTCGTGCCAGGCGGCGACGATGACGAACGGGATCAGCAGCGCGGTGAGGCCGAGGAGCGCCACCCCGATGCCGTCGACGCCCAGTTCGTACCGGACGCCGAAGTCGGCGATCCAGGCCCGGGACTCGGTGAGCTGGTAGCGGTCGCCGCCCGGCTCGAACCGGAGGAAGACGACCGCCGCCAGGACGAGCGTGCCGAGCGAGAAGAGCAGCGCGAGCCATTTGGCCGCGGTGCGCCGTGCGGCGGGGACGGCGGCGGTGGCGATCGCGCCGATCGCCGGGAGCGCCGCCGTCGCCGTCAGGAGGGGAAAGGACATGTGATCAGACCGCCCTCATCAGCAGGGTCGCGGCGATGACGACCGCCGTACCGCCGAACATCGAGACCGCGTAGGTGCGGGCGTAGCCGTTCTGGAGCTTGCGCATCCGGCCGGAGAGCCCGCCGACCGACGCGGCCGTGCCGTTGACGACGCCGTCGACCAGGGAGTGGTCCACGTAGACCAGCGAGCGGGTGAGGTGCTCGCCGCCGCGGACCAGGACCACGTGGTTGAAGTCGTCCTGGAGGAGATCGCGGCGGGCGGCCCGGGTGAGGACCGAGCCGCGCGGGGCGATGACCGGGACGGGCTTGCGGCCGTACATCGCCCAGGCGATGCCGACGCCGATGACCAGGGCCACCACGGTGGCTCCGGTGACCGTGGCCGCGCTCAGCGGGGAGTGCCCGTGGTCGTAACCGGTGACCGGCTCCAGCCAGTTGACGAACCGGTCGCCGATCGCGAAGAACCCGCCCGCGAAGACCGAGCCGAAGGCCAGCACGATCATCGGGATGGTCATCGACTTCGGGGACTCGTGCGGGTGGGGCTCGTGGCCGTCCGCGTCCGGCTGCCAGCGCTTCTCGCCGAAGAACGTCATCAGCATCACGCGCGTCATGTAGAACGCGGTGATCGCGGCGCCCAGCAGGGCGACCGAGCCGAGGATCCAGCCCTCGGTGCCGCCCTTGGCGAAGGCCGCCTCGATGATCTTGTCCTTGGAGAAGAAGCCGGACAGGCCGGGGAAGCCGATGATGGCCAGATAGCCGAGCCCGAAGGTGATGAAGGTGACCGGCATGTACTTCCGCAGGCCGCCGTACTTGCGCATGTCGACCTCGTCGTTCATGCCGTGCATCACGGAGCCCGCGCCGAGGAAGAGCCCGGCCTTGAAGAAGCCGTGCGTCACCAGGTGCATGATCGCGAAGATGTAGCCGATGGGGCCGAGGCCCGCGGCGAGGATCATGTACCCGATCTGCGACATCGTGGAGCCGGCGAGCGCCTTCTTGATGTCGTCCTTCGCACAACCGACGATCGCACCGAAGATCAGCGTGACCGCACCGACGATGACGACGACCAGCTGGGCGTCCGGGGCGGCGTTGAAGATCGCGCCGGAGCGGACGATCAGATAGACACCGGCGGTGACCATGGTCGCGGCGTGGATGAGGGCGGAGACCGGGGTCGGGCCCTCCATCGCGTCACCGAGCCAGGACTGCAGCGGCACCTGGGCCGACTTGCCGCAGGCGGCCAGCAGCAGCATCAGGCCGATGGCCGTCAGCTTGCCCTGGCTCGTCTCGTCCGCCGACTCCAGCACCGGCCCGAAGGCGAAGGTGCCGAAGGTGGTGAACATCAGCATGATGGCGATCGACAGGCCCATGTCGCCGACCCGGTTGACCAGGAAGGCCTTCTTCGCGGCGGTGGCCGCGGTGGGCTTGTGCTGCCAGAAGCCGATGAGCAGGAACGACGCCAGACCGACGCCCTCCCACCCGACGTACAGCAGCAGGTAGTTGTCGGCGATGACCAGGATGAGCATCGCGGCGAGGAACAGGTTGAGATAGCCGAAGAAGCGGCGCCTGCGCTCGTCGTGCTCCATGTAGCCGATGGAGTAGATGTGGATCAGCGTGCCCACACCGGTGATGAGCAGGACGAACGTCATCGACAACTGGTCGAGCTGGAAGGCGATGTCGGCCTGGAAGCCTTCCACCGGGATCCAGCTGAACAGGTGCTGGTGCAGGGCCCGGTCCTCGGCGCCCTTCCCCAGCATGTCGGTGAAGAGGATCAGTCCGACGACGAACGAGGCGGCGGCGAGCGCGGTGCCGAGCCAGTGGCCGGTCTTGTCGAGCCGGCGGCCGCCGCAGAGCAGGACCGCCGCTCCGAGCAGGGGCGCCGCGACGAGCAGCGCAATCAGGTTCTCCACGTTTCCGACCCCTTACAGCTTCATCAGGCTGGCGTCGTCGACCGAGGCCGAGTGGCGGGAGCGGAACAACGACACGATGATCGCGAGCCCGACGACGACTTCCGCGGCGGCGACGACCATCGTGAAGAACGCGACGATCTGCCCGTCGAGGTTGCCGTGCATCCGGGAGAACGTGACGAGCGCCAGATTGCAGGCGTTGAGCATCAGCTCGACGCACATGAACACCACGATCGCGTTCCGCCGGATCAGCACCCCGGAGGCGCCGATCGCGAACAGCAGGGCCGCGAGGTAGAGGTAGTTGACCGGGTTCACTTGGCGGCCTCCGAATTCTCCGCCGCGGACGCGGGTTCCGCTCCGCGTGTCGTGGCGTCCGCGTCCTCACGTCCGAGCCGCTCCCCGGAGCGCTGCTCCAGGGCCTTGAGATCGGCGAGGGACTTCTGCGAGACGTCCCGGATCTGACCGCGCTCCCGCAGCGTCTGCATGACCGTGAGGTCGGACGGCGTGCCGTCGGGGAGCAGGCCGGGGATGTCCACCGCGTTGTGCCGGGCGTAGACGCCGGGGGCGGGGAGCGGCGGGAGGTGCTTGCCCTCGCGGACGCGCTGCTCGGCCAGCTCCCGCTGGGTCTTGGCCCGTTCGGTGCGCTCGCGGTGGGTGAGCACCATCGCGCCGACCGTCGCCGTGATCAGCAGGGCGCCGGTGATCTCGAAGGCGAAGACGTACTTGGTGAAGATGAGGTTGGCGAGTCCCTCGACGTTGCCGCCGTGCCGGGCATTGGCCGCGCCGAGCCCGTTGAACGTGGAGAGCGAGGCGTTGCCGATGCCCGCGATCAGCAGGATGCCGAAGCCGAGGGCGCATCCGGCGGCCATCCAGCGCTGCCCCTTGAGGGTCTCCTTGAGGGAGTCCGCCGCGGTGACGCCGACGAGCATGACGACGAAGAGGAACAGCATCATGATCGCGCCGGTGTAGACGACGATCTGGACGACGCCGAGGAAATAGGCCCCGTTGGCGAGGTAGAACACCGCGAGGACGATCATCGTGCCGGCGAGGGAGAGCGCGCTGTGCACGGCCCTCTTCAGCAGGACCGTGGAGAGCGCGCCGATCACGGCGACGGTGCCCAGGATCCAGAACTGGACGGCCTCGCCGGTGGAGGTGGTGGTGGCTGCGGCCAGGGCGTTCACGCGCCCACCCCCTTGTCGTGCCGGGTGGCGTCGGCGGCCCGGGTGGACTCGATGGGGTCCTCGTCGGGCTTGTCGCCCTCGCCCTTGGACACGGCCGTCTGCCGGACCGTACCGGGGGCGGCCTCGGTGACCACGCCCCGGTAGTAGTCCTGTTCGTCCATGCCGGGGAAGATCGCGTGCGGGCTGTCGACCATGCCCTCCTGCAGCCCCGCGAGCAGCTCGTCCTTGGTGTAGATGAGGCTCTCGCGGGTGGTGTTGGCCAGCTCGAACTCGTTCGTCATCGTCAGCGCCCGGGTGGGGCAGGCCTCGATGCAGAGTCCGCAGAGGATGCAGCGCGCGTAGTTGATCTGGTAGACGCGGCCGTAGCGCTCGCCCGGGGAGTAGCGCTCCTCCTCGGTGTTGTCCGCGCCCTCCACGTAGATCGCGTCGGCGGGACACGCCCAGGCGCACAGCTCGCAGCCGACGCACTTCTCCAGGCCGTCCGGGTGGCGGTTGAGCTGGTGGCGGCCGTGGAAGCGGGGCGCCGTCACCTTCGGCGTCTCCGGATACTGTTCGGTGAGCCGCTTCTTGAACATGGCCTTGAAGGTCACGCCGAAGCCGGCCACCGGGTTCTGGAACTTCTCCCCCGGCTCGTCCGCCCGGCCCGAGGACCCAGCGGATCCCGATGAGCCCGTGAGCTCTGGTTTCTCAGACACCGCCGGCCTCCTTTCCGTCACTCGCGTTTCCGTCACTCTGAGTATCCGGTCCACCACTGACAACGAGCTCCCGCTCACGTCGTGGAGTGCGCCTGGGCACCGGCGGCAGGCTCTGTCCGGGCAGCGGAGGCACCGGGAACCCGCCCGCCATCGGGTCGAAGGCGGGCTCGGGTCCGGCCGCTTCCGTCTCGGTCCGCCTCTTCCGGTCGCGGAACATGTCGACGACGAAGGAGATCAGCAGGATCGCGATCACCGCCGCACCGACGTACAGCACGATCCGGGAGAAGTCGTAACCCTCGTTGCGCAGGGCGCGGACGGTGGCGACGAGCATCAGCCAGACCACGGAGACCGGGATGAGGACCTTCCAGCCGAGCTTCATCAGCTGGTCGTAGCGGACCCGGGGCAGGGTGCCGCGCAGCCAGATGAAGAAGAACAGCAGCAGCTGGACCTTCAGGACGAACCAGAGCATCGGCCACCAGCCCTGGTTCGCGCCCTCCCAGAAGGTGCTGACCGGGTACGGAGCCCGCCAGCCGCCGAGGAAGAGGGTCACGGAGACCGCGGAGACGGTGACCATGTTGACGTACTCGGCGAGCATGAACATCGCGAACTTGATCGAGGAGTACTCGGTGTTGAACCCGCCGACGAGGTCGCCCTCGGACTCCGGCATGTCGAACGGCGCCCGGTTCGTCTCCCCGACCATCGTGATGATGTAGATGATGAAGGAGACCGGCAGCAGGATGACGAACCACCGGTCCGCCTGCGCCTCCACGATCGCCGAGGTCGACATCGACCCGGAGTAGAGGAACACCGAGGCGAACGCGGCGCCCATCGCGATCTCGTAGCTGATCATCTGGGCGCAGGAGCGCAGACCGCCGAGGAGCGGGTACGTCGATCCGGAGGACCAGCCCGCGAGGACGAGGCCGTAGATGCCGACCGAGGCGACCGCGAGGATGTAGAGCATCGCGATCGGCAGGTCGGTGAGCTGCATCGTCGTGCGGTGGCCGAAGATCGATACCTGGTTGTTGGCGGGGCCGAACGGGATGACCGCGATCGCCATGAACGCCGGGATCGCCGCGACGATCGGCGCCAGGATGTAGACGACCTTGTCGGCCCGCTTGACGATGACGTCTTCCTTCAGCATCAGCTTGATGCCGTCGGCGAGCGACTGGAGCATGCCCCAGGGGCCGTTGCGGTTGGGGCCGACGCGCAGCTGCATCCAGGCGACGACCTTGCGCTCCCACACGATGGAGAACAGCACGGTCACCATCAGGAACGCGAAGCAGAAGACCGCCTTGATGACGACGAGCCACCAGGGGTCGGTGCCGAACATCGAGAGATCCTCGGCGGCGAGGACGACGCCCTCGGGCGCCGTCGTGAGTGCGGCGAGGCCAGTCACGCTCGTACCTCCGATGGTTCGACGGGAGCGCCCGGTGCGGCGGCGGGGCCGATCCGCACCAGGCCGCCCGGGTTCACGCCGGTGTCGGCGGGGATGCCGCGTCCCACCGAGTTCAGCGGCACCCAGACCACCCGGTCCGGCATGTCGGTGACCTGGAGGGGCAGTTCGACGGTGCCGGCGGGTCCGGTGACGGCGAGCAGGTCGCCGTCCTTGACGCCGGTCTCGGCGGCGGTGACCGCCGAGAGCCGGGCGACGGCCGCGTGCCGGGTCCCGGCGAGCGCGGTGTCGCCCTCCTGGAGCCGGCCGAGGTCGAGCAGCATGCGGTGGCCCGCGAGGACCGCCTCGCCGTCGCCGGGCCGGGGCAGCGGCTGCGCACCCTCGCGCGGGTCGTCCGCGTGGCCGCCCTCCCAGCCGCCGAGCCGGTCCAGCTCGCGGCGGGCGGCGGTCAGGTCCGGGAGCGCGAAGTGCACGTCCATGGCGTCGGCCAGCATGTGCAGCACCCGGGAGTCGGTCGGCGCGAGCGTCCGGGACATCTGCTCGGGCTTCAGCGCCGCCTGGAACATCCGGACCCGGCCCTCCCAGTTGAGGAAGGTGCCGGACTTCTCCGCGACGGCGGCGACCGGGAAGACCACGTCCGCCCGGGCGGTGACCGCGCTCGGCCGCAGCTCCAGGGAGACCAGGAAGCCGACCTCGTTCAGCGCCTGGATGGCGCGGTTCGGGTCGGGCAGGTCCTCGACGCCGACCCCGGCGACGAGCAGCGCGCCCAGTTCGCCGGTGGCCGCGGCCTCGACGATCTGACCGGTGTCGCGGCCGTGCCGGGAGGGCAGTTCGGCCAGCCGCCACAGCTCCGCGACCTCGTCGCGGGCGCGCGGGTCGGTGGCCGGGCGGCCGCCGGGCAGCAGCGAGGGGAGCGCGCCGGCCTCGATCGCGCCCCGGTCGCCCGCCCGGCGCGGAATCCACACCAGGCGTGCGCCGGTGGCGGTGGCGGTGCGGATCGCGGCGGACAGTGCGCCGGGCACGCCCGCGAGCCGCTCGCCGACGATGATCAGCGCGTGCTCACCGCGCAACGCCTCGGCCGCCGCGGCCCCTTCGGCCTCCAGGCCGACGCCGCCCGCGAGCGCGTCCAGCCACTCGGTCTCGGTGCCGGGGGCGGCGGGCAGCAGGGTGCCGCCCGCCTTCACCAGGCCCCGGGTGGCGTGCGAGGCGAGCGCGAAGGTCTTCTGGCCGCTCTTGCGGTGGGCCTTGCGCAGCCTGAGGAAGACGCCGGGGGCCTCCTCCTCGGACTCGAACCCGACGAGCAGGACCGCGGGCGCCTTCTCCAGCGCGGTGTACGTGACGCCTTCGCCGTCGAGGTCCCGGCCGCGTCCGGCGACGCGGGCGGCCAGGAAGTCGGCCTCCTCGGCGCTGTGGACGCGGGAGCGGAAGTCGATGTCGTTGGTGTCGAGGGCGACCCGGGCGAACTTGCTGTACGCGTAGGCGTCCTCGACGGTCAGCCGGCCGCCGGTCAGGACACCGGTGCGGCCGCGGGCGGCGAGGAGTCCGGCCGCCGCGGCTTCCAGCGCCTCGGGCCAGCTCGCCGGTTCCAGTTCGCCGTCGGCGTTGCGGACCAGCGGGGTGGTGAGGCGGTCGCGCTGCTGGGCGTAGCGGAAGCCGAACCTCCCCTTGTCGCAGATCCACTCCTCGTTGACCTCGGGCTCGTTGGCCGCGAGGCGGCGCATGACCTTGCCGCGCCGGTGGTCGGTCCGGGTGGAGCAGCCGCCCGAGCACTGCTCGCACACCGAGGGCGTGGAGACCAGGTCGAAGGGGCGGGAGCGGAACCGGTACGCCGCCGAGGTGAGCGCGCCGACCGGGCAGATCTGGATGGTGTTGCCGGAGAAGTACGACTCGAAGGGGTCGCCCTCGCCGGTGCCGACCTGCTGGAGCGCGCCGCGCTCGATCAGCTCGATCATCGGGTCGCCCGCCACCTGGTTGGAGAACCGGGTGCAGCGCGCGCAGAGCACGCACCGCTCACGGTCCAGCAGCACCTGGGTGGAGATCGGGACGGGCTTCTCGAAGGTCCGCTTCTTTCCCTCGAACCGGGAGTCGGCGCCGCCGTGCGACATCGCCTGGTTCTGGAGCGGGCACTCGCCGCCCTTGTCGCAGACGGGGCAGTCCAGCGGGTGGTTGATCAGCAGCAGCTCCATCACGCCCTTCTGCGCCTTCTCGGCGACAGGAGAGGTGATCTGCGACTTGACGACCATGCCGTCGGTGCAGGTGATGGTGCAGGAGGCCATCGGCTTGCGCTGGCCCTCGACCTCGACGATGCACTGGCGGCAGGCGCCGGCCGGGTCGAGGAGCGGGTGGTCGCAGAAGCGCGGGATCTCGATACCGAGGAGTTCGGCGGCCCGGATCACCAGGGTCCCCTTGGGGACGCTGATCTCGATGCCGTCGATGGTCAGCGTGACCAGGTCCTCGGGCGGAACCGCCGCCTCGCCGCCCCCGGAGGGCGCACTCGTGGTGACTGTCATGCGTTCACCCCCCGGTGAGCGTTCTTGCCGTCGGTGTTCTTGTCGTCGGCCCAGGCCGTGGACCGGGCGGGGTCGAAGGGGCAGCCCTTGCCGGTGATGTGCTGCTCGTACTCCTCGCGGAAGTACTTCAGCGAGGAGAAGATCGGCGAGGCCGCGCCGTCGCCGAGCGCGCAGAACGACTTGCCGTTGATGTTGTCGGCGATGTCGTTGAGCTTGTCGAGGTCGGCCATCTCGCCCTTGCCGGCCTCGATGTCGCGGAGCAACTGGACCAGCCAGTAGGTCCCTTCGCGGCAGGGCGTGCACTTGCCGCAGGACTCGTGGGCGTAGAACTCGGTCCAGCGGGTGACGGCCCGCACGACGCAGGTCGTCTCGTCGAAGCACTGGAGCGCCTTGGTGCCGAGCATGGATCCGGCGGCGCCGACGCCCTCGTAGTCGAGGGGGACGTCGAGGTGCTCCTCGGTGAACATCGGGGTGGAGGAGCCGCCCGGCGTCCAGAACTTCAGCCGGTGCCCGGCCCGCATGCCGCCGCTCATGTCGAGGAGCTGGCGGAGCGTGATACCGAGCGGGGCCTCGTACTGGCCGGGGCTGGTGACATGGCCGCTGAGCGAGTAGAGCGTGAAGCCCGGGGACTTCTCGCTGCCCATCGACTTGAACCAGTCCTTGCCCTTGTTCAAAATCGCGGGAACCGACGCGATGGACTCGACGTTGTTCACCACAGTGGGACAGGCGTACAGACCGGCGACCGCAGGGAAGGGGGGCCGCAGCCGGGGCTGGCCACGCCGTCCTTCGAGAGAGTCGAGCAGCGCGGTTTCCTCACCACAGATGTACGCACCCGCACCCGCGTGCACCGTGAGTTCCAGATCGAGTCCTGAACCCAGGATGTTCGTCCCCAGATAACCCGCCTCGTACGCCTCTCGTACGGCCTCGTGCAGTCGTCGCAGCACGGGGACGACCTCACCGCGCAGGTAGATGAACGCATGCGAAGAACGGATCGCGTAACAGGCGATCACGATGCCCTCGATGAGGCTGTGCGGGTTCGCGAAGAGGAGCGGGATGTCCTTGCAGGTCCCCGGCTCCGACTCGTCGGCGTTGACAACTAGATAGTGCGGTTTGCCATCGCCCTGCGGGATGAACTGCCACTTCATCCCAGTGGGGAACCCCGCGCCACCACGGCCGCGCAGACCGGAGTCCTTGACGTACGCGATGAGATCGTCGGGCGCCATGGCCAGCGCTTTGCGCAGCCCTTCGTAGCCCTCGTGGCGGCGGTAGGTGTCCAGCGTCCAGGACTCGGGCTGGTCCCAGAAGGAGGAGAGGACGGGGGCGAGCAGCTTCTCGGGGCTCGTCCCGTTGTGGTCGATCTCGGCGGCCAAGGTCATCACTCCCCCTCCTCGGCTGCGGGCCCGGCCGGGTGCTCCGGGTCGGAGGCCGAGGTCTGCTGCGGTGCGTCGTGCGAGCTGAGCCGCTCGGTCGGCGACGGGTCGTGGACCTGCGCGTCCGGCGGCCCGTCCTGGGGCTGTCCGGCGCGCGGGGAGACCACGCGCGCCTTGGGAAGCGCCTCGCCCTTGGCGAGCTTCAGCCCGATCAGGGAGGCGGGGCCCGCGCCGCCGGTCGCCTCGACGGCGCCGGGGCGCTCGTCGGGGAAGCCGGCGAGGATGCGGGCGGTGTCCTTGTACGAGCAGAGGGGGGCGCCCCGGGTCGGCTCGACGGTCCGGCCGGCGATCAGGTCGTCGACGAGCTGCGTGGCGCTCTCCGGCGTCTGGTTGTCGAAGAACTCCCAGTTGACCATCACGACGGGCGCGAAGTCGCAGGCGGCGTTGCACTCGATGTGTTCGAGGGTGACCTTGCCGTCCTCGGTGGTCTCGTTGTTGCCGACCCCGAGGTGCTCCTTGAGCGTGTCGAAGATGGCGTCACCGCCCATGACCGCGCACAGGGTGTTGGTGCAGACGCCGACCTGGTAGTCGCCGCTCGGCCTGCGCCGGTACATGGAGTAGAAGGTGGAGACGGCGGTGACCTCGGCGGTGGTGAGGTCGAGCGTCTCGGCGCAGAAGGCGATGCCCGTACGGGAGACGTATCCCTCCTCGGACTGCACGAGGTGCAGCAGCGGCAGCAGGGCGGAGCGGCTGCCGGGGTAGCGGGCGAGCACCTCCTCGGCGTCCGCGTCGAGCCGGGCGCGTACCTCGGCCGGGTAGGGGGTGGCGGGGAGCTGCGGCATCCCCAGACTGACGTCTTGGCGTGAGGTGGTCACCGGTCGACGCCTCCCATCACGGGGTCGATGGACGCGACGGCGACGATGACGTCGGCGACCTGGCCGCCTTCGCACATCGCCGCCATGGCCTGCAGGTTGGTGAAGGACGGGTCGCGGAAGTGGACCCGGTAGGGGCGGGTGCCGCCGTCGGAGACGACGTGCACGCCGAGTTCGCCCTTGGGGGACTCGACGGCGGTGTACGTCTGTCCGGCGGGGACCCGGAATCCCTCGGTCACCAGCTTGAAGTGGTGGATCAGGGCTTCCATGGAGGTGCCCATGATGTTCCGGATGTGGTCGAGCGAGTTGCCGAGACCGTCGGCGCCGAGCGCGAGCTGGGCGGGCCAGGCGATCTTCTTGTCGGCGACCATGACCGGCCCGGGCTCCAGGCGCTCGATGCACTGCTCGATGATCCGCAGCGACTGGCGCATCTCCTCCAGCCGGATGAGGAAGCGTCCGTAGGAGTCGCAGGTGTCGGCGGTGGGGACCTCGAAGTCGTAGGTCTCGTAGCCGCAGTACGGGTCGGTCTTGCGCAGGTCGTGCGGGAGGCCGGCGGAGCGCAGCACCGGGCCGGTGGCGCCTAGCGCCATGCAGCCGGTGAGGTCGAGGTAGCCGACGTCCTGCATCCGGGCCTTGAAGATGGGGTTGCCGGTGGCGAGCTTGTCGTACTCCGGCAGGTTCTTCTTCATGGTCTTGATGAACTCGCGCAGCTGGTCGACCGCGCCCGGGGGCAGGTCCTGGGCGAGGCCGCCGGGGCGGACAAACGCGTGGTTCATGCGCAGTCCGGTGAACAGCTCGAAGAGGTCGAGAACCAGTTCACGATCGCGGAAGCCGTAGATCATGATCGTGGTCGCGCCGAGCTCCATGCCGCCGGTGGCGATGCAGACCAGGTGCGAGGAGAGCCGGTTGAGCTCCATCAGCAGCACGCGCAGGACGGTGGCCCGGTCGGGGATCTGGTCCTCGATGCCGAGGAGCTTCTCGACGCCCAGGCAGTACGCCGTCTCGTTGAAGAACGGCGTCAGGTAGTCCATGCGCGTGACGAAGGTGGTGCCCTGTGTCCAGTTGCGGAATTCGAGGTTCTTCTCGATGCCGGTGTGGAGATAGCCGATGCCGCAGCGGGCCTCGGTGACGGTCTCGCCGTCGATCTCCAGGATGAGGCGGAGCACACCGTGCGTGGACGGGTGCTGGGGGCCCATGTTGACGATGATGCGTTCGTCGTCGGACTTCACCGCGGACTCGACGACCTCGTCCCAGTCGCCGCCGGTGACCGTATATACGGTCCCCTCGGTAGTCGCTCGGGGTGTCGCGTGGGGAGTGGTCATCAGGAGTACGACCTCCGCTGGTCCGGAGCCGGGATCTGGGCGCCCTTGTACTCGACGGCGATGCCGCCGAGCGGGTAGTCCTTGCGCTGCGGGAAGCCCTGCCAGTCGTCCGGCATCATGATCCGGGTCAGGGCGGGGTGCCCGTCGAAGATGAGCCCGAAGAAGTCGTACGCCTCGCGCTCGTGCCAGTCGTTGGTCGGGTAGACCGCGACGAGCGACGGGATGTGCGGGTCGCTGTCCGGGGCGGACACCTCCAGCCGGATGATCCGGCCGTGGGTGAGCGAGCGCAGGTGGTAGACGGCGTGCAGCTCGCGGCCCTTGTCGCCCAGGAAGTGGACGCCGCTGACGCCCGTGCAGAGCTCGAAGCGCAGGGCGGGGTCGTCGCGCAGGGTGCGGGCGACCTGGACCAGGTGTTCGCGGGCGATGTGGAAGGTCAGCTCGTCGCGGTCGACGACGGTCTTCTCGATGGCGTTGGCGGGGAGCAGGTCCTGCTCCTCCAGGGCCCCTTCGAGCTCGTCGGCCACCTCGTCGAACCAGCCGCCGTAGGGCCGGGAGGCGGCTCCCGGCAGGGTGACGGTGCGGATGAGGCCGCCGTAGCCGGAGGTGTCGCCGCCGTTGTTCGCGCCGAACATGCCCTTGCGGACGCGGATGACCTCGCCGCCGGTGTCGCGCGGCGCCGGTACGGCGTTGGCGTTGTGCTCGTCGCCGTTGGCGTTGGGGTTCTCGGTCACCGCAGCAGCCCCTTCATCTCGATCAGGGGCAGTGCCTTGAGGGCCGCTTCCTCCGCCTCGCGGGCGGCCTCCTCCGCGTTGACCCCGAGCTTGGAGCCCTGGATCTTCTGGTGGAGCTTGAGGATGGCGTCCAGCAGCATCTCGGGGCGGGGCGGACAACCCGGCAAATAGATATCCACCGGGACAATGTGATCAACACCCTGCACAATGGCGTAATTGTTGAACATACCGCCAGATGACGCGCAAACTCCCATGGAGATGACCCACTTGGGATTCGGCATCTGGTCGTAGACCTGCCGCAGGACGGGCGCCATCTTCTGGCTCACCCGGCCCGCGACGATCATCAGGTCCGCCTGGCGCGGCGACCCGCGGAAGACCTCCATTCCGAACCGGGCCAGGTCGTAGCGGCCCGCGCCGGTCGTCATCATCTCGATGGCGCAGCAGGCCAGTCCGAACGTGGCCGGGAAGACGGAGGCCTTCCGCACCCAGCCCGCGGCCTGCTCGACCGTGGTCAGAACGAAGCCGCTCGGCAGTTTCTCTTCGAGTCCCATGGTGTGCCCCTCAGCCCCTCAGTCCCATTCCAGGCCGCCGCGACGCCACACATACGCGTAGGCGACGAAGACGGTGAGCACGAAGAGCAGCATCTCCACGAGCCCGAAGATCCCCAGGGCGTCGAAGGAGACCGCCCAGGGATAGAGGAAGACGATCTCGATGTCGAAGACGATGAAAAGCATCGCCGTCAGGTAGTACTTGATGGGAAAACGGCCGCCTCCGACCGGAGTCGGGGTGGGTTCGATACCGCACTCGTACGCTTCGAGCTTTGCCCGGTTGTAGCGCTTGGGGCCGATAAGCGTGGCCATGACCACGGAGAAGATCGCAAACCCTGCCCCGAGGGCGCCGAGCACGAGGATGGGCGCGTAGGCATTCACGCTCCTCGCTCCTTCCAGTCGTCCTTGACCTTTGGACCGCATCGGGCGACCGGCTCGCCACCTCACCAAGATCGTGCACATGTGAGGCAGTTCACAAGCCCGACTGCCCCGCATCCTATGCCCGGTCCCCTGTGATCTGCGACACGGGGTACGACAACGACTTTGTGATCTCCACCACCTGACGAAGGATCATGAAGTCGTATGAGCGGTGATCTTCGTACGCGAAGCGGCCGAGTGATCACGAGACGTGACATTCGATGGTGTTACCGCTGGCCAAAGGCGTGCCGCGCTATCAATGGAAGGGCTGTACAAGCAAATTGGCGATGGACTGCCCGAGGGTGATAAGGGACCCGGTCGACTTCGGTGCTCACCCGGACGAGGGGTGACCGGGACCGAAGGGGACATGTGCGCGCATTCACGAAGTTCCGGAAGGGGCGATTCCCGAGGCGGAGGGGGTCCGACGGTCGCCCGCCCCGGGCGACCCGCCCACGCGCATCGCGGGCGCGAGGGTTGCCTGGCTCGGCACCCTCGCACTGTGACCTGCGCCACTCGCCCTCCGGCACCAGGAAACCGGGCTTGGCCATCGGTGTGAACGGATGGTAAGCGACGGGCAATTCGGGCGTATTGCCGAAAGGCAGTGATCACGGGCCTGATCGCGACTGCCCGTTTTGCCCGTTACGGCGTCAATAAAGGCCCTCAGAAAGCGGATTCGGAGATTCCGAACGTAACTGTGTCGCAACACACGTTTCTTGATGGGACCCCTACAGCCCTGATAGCGCTAGTACCCATGTCCCACACCGCTCACATACCCAGCCACCGGAAGCCCCGTCAGCGCGCCTCGAAGTCGGCACTGCGGGCCGGAGTTGCCGGTGGCTTCCTCAGCACCATCGCGGTCGCGGGTGCCGCCGGTCCGGCCCAGGCCGAGCCGGTGACCCAGACGATCGAGATGCCCACGATCACGGACGGCCTCTCCACCGCTGTCGCCGCCTCCGCTCAGGCCACGCAGCAGGTCGCCCTCGACCTGGAGACGCAGGCCAGCGAGGACGCCGCCGCCGAGAAGGCCGCGAAGGCGGCCAAGAAGGCCCACGCCGAGGCTGTGCGCAAGGCCGAGGCCAAGAAGAAGGCCGAAGCCGCCGCGAAGGCCGAGGCGGAGGCCGAGGAGCGCGCCGAGCGCGCCTCCCGGACCTCCGAGCGCACGACGCTCAGCGCCTCCTCCGGCTCCTCGGACTCCGGCAGCTCCGCCTCCGCCCCGTCCTCCTCCTCCTCGAACGTGAGTGGTTCCGCCGCCTCCATCGTGGCGTTCGCCAAGGCCCAGGTCGGCGACGCGTACGTCTCCGGCGGCACCGGCCCGAACGCGTGGGACTGCTCGGGCCTCGTCCAGGCCGCCTACCGCACGGCGGGCATCGACCTGCCGCGCGTCTCCCAGTCCCAGTCGACGGCCGGCACCCAGGTCTCCCTGGACAACCTCCAGCCCGGCGACATCCTGTACTGGGGCGGCGCGGGCAGCGCGTACCACGTGGCGATCTACGTCGGTGGCGGCGAGTTCGTCGGTGCGCAGAACTCCAGCACCGGCACGGTGCAGCGCTCCATGGACTACGACCGGCCGACCGGCGCGGTCCGCGTTCTCTGATTCACAAGCGGGTCCCTGAGAGCCGCCGTTCCCCCGCTCGGGGACGGCGGCTCTTCGCCGTGGTCGCGGTGACGAGCACCGCCGCCACCATCAGCAGGGCGCTCACCCCGACCGGCGCCCGGTAGCCGAACCCCGCGCCCAGGGCCAGGCCGCCCGCCCACGGGCCCACCGTCGCCCCCAGGTTGAACGCGGTCGTCGAGGAGGCGCCGGCCAGCGTCGGGGCCCCGGGGGCGAGGCTCAGGACCCGAGTGATCAGGGCGGTGCCCGTACCGAAGGCGAGCAGGCCCAGCAGCGGGACCAGGGCCAGGGCGAGCACCGGGCTGCCCGCCGTCAGCGCCAGCGCCGACCAGCCGACGGTGAGAGCGGCCATGCCCGTGGCGACGACGGCGACCGGGTGGGCGTCCGCGTACCGGCCGGCCACCGTGACCCCGGCGAACGCCCCCGCCCCGAAGAGCGCCAGCGCCACCGGCACCCACCCCGCGCCAAGGCCCGACTCCCGGGTGAGGAGCGGCTCCAGATAGGAGAACGTGCAGAAGGTCGCCCCCTGCACCAGGGCCATCGTGAGCAGGACCGGCCGCAGCCGGGGACCGGTCAGGACCCGCAGTTCGTCCCGTACGGAGACGGAGGCGGCACCCTCGTCCGTAGCGCTCCGGCCGCCCGGGATGCTGCGCAGGACCGCGAGGAAGGCGGGCAGCGAGACGATCGCGACCGCCCAGAAGGCCGACCGCCACCCCCACCGCTCCCCCAGCACCGCACCGGCCGGTACGCCCACCACGCAGGCGACCGTCACGCCGCCGACCACCACGGCGGCGGCCCGGCCCTTCAGCCGGTCGGGGACCATCGCGACGGCGGTGCTCAGCGCGACCGCCCAGAACCCCGCGTTGGCGAGGGCCCCGACGAAGCGGGTCGCGAGGAGCACCCCGTAGCTGGGAGTGAGAGCGCCGACGGCGTGGACGGCGACGAACACCGCGAGGAAGAGGAGCAGCGCGCGGCGGCGCGGCCAGGTGCGGCCGGCCAGCGCCATGACGGGTGCGCCGACGACCATGCCGACGGCGAACGCGGAGGTGAGGAGGCCGGCGGCGGAGAGGGAGACGCCGAGGTCGGCGGCGATGCCGGAGAGAAGCCCGGACAGCATGAACTCGGAGGTGCCCTGGGCGAAGACCGCGAGCCCGAGGACGTAAACGGCGAATGGCATGGGTGAGTAGCCCCTTGGACGGAACCGTCGGGTGGACAGACAGACGGGGTGCGGGGATACGGGCCGCGCGGACGGCCGCGCCGGAGGTCCGGCGGGGCGGCGCGAAGGCGTGCCCGGCGGTGATCGGCCGGTGGCACGAATCCCGCGTACGGCGGTGCTTCAGCGCGTACGCGAGAGGGAACGGCCCGTACCCGCGGTGATCCGGCGGGCGTGGAACCGTGACGGAGGGACCGGTGACCCGGGAGGGGTCAGTCGGTGGAGCTCAGCACGGACACGGCCACCGGCGCACCGGTGGCCGGAGTCTGTCCGACTCGGGGCTGGCCATGGGTGAGAGCTTACCGGCGGCGGGGGCGGCGGTTGGGCCGCTCCTGCTCCCGGGCCGAGGTGGTGGGCGCGGGGAGCGCGTCGTACGCGGCGTCGAAGTCCTCGTCGTCGTCCGGCGCGGTCAGGTCCACGGCGAAGCGGGGCTCCAGGAAGAGGTCCTGGTGCTGGGGCAGGGAAGCGGTGGTCATGGCTGTCTGTCCTTGGGGTCGAGCAGCGCTGTAGCGGCTTGTTCCGTGCCCCGCCGGCCTGCGTTCGATAAGAGGATGCGATATGAGGGTGCGTCAAAGAGGTGGCACGCACCGCGTGCCGCCACGGGTGGGCGGGGGCGGGCGTGGGCCGGCCCGGGCCACCGATAGGGTCCGGCAGGCGCGCAAATCATCGCACACGATCACCCGTGGGGCTGAGGATTAACTCCCGGCGTGATGCGGAGGGCCGGGTTCGGGTGTCGTCCGGTGGTGTCAGAGGACGACACGGAAGTGGGTGGTCAGCCGCCGGTCCTCGCCCAGGATGTGAAACGCCAGGCCGGGCGGCTGGTCCCGGTCGGCCGGCCGGTCGCCCTCCCAGGGCAGGCGCAGGGTCCAGGTGACGGCGGGGCCGACGATCAGGGGGCGGCCCGCGAAGGTCGAGGCGGCGGCCGTGTGGGCGTGTCCGGTGAGGACGGCGACGACGCGCGGGTGGGCGTCGAGCAGGGCGGCGAGCCGCTCGGGCTCCTGGAGCATCCCGGCGTCCGGCAGCGGGTGGTGGAGTTCGACGGGCGGCTGGTGGAAGGCGATCAGCGCGGGGACGCCGTCCGGGAGAGCGCCGAGCGTGGTGTCGATCCAGGCGAGCGTCTCCGCGTCGAGGCGCCCCTCGTCCCGTCCGGGAATGGTCGCGTCACACATCAGGACGGCGGTTCCGGCGATGTGGTGGACCCGGTTGACGGGGGCGGTGTCCGGGGCCTCGCCGAGGAACGCCTTGCGGTAGGCGGGGCGGGCGTCGTGGTTGCCGGGGCACGCGAGTACGGGGAACGGCGCGTCCAGCAGGCGTACGGCCTCCTCGTACTCGGCCTCCGCCGCGTGGTCGGCGATGTCCCCGGTGACCAGCAGCGCGTCGACCGGGCGGGGCAGGGCCCGCAGGTACCCCATGACGCGGTCCGCCCGGTCCGTGGCACGGTCGCTGCCGTCCAGATGCAGATCGCTGATCTGAGCAAGCAACATGAGCAGCACTCCCCCGGCTAACGCTTATTCGTCTTCTTTCATTAGGACCCTAAGCTGGAGAGCGCAGACGTTCAAGAGACCTGGAGGGACAAGGCGATGACCGAGCGTCCCGTGATGGCACTGGCGGGCACCATCCGCCACGACGGGGACGGCGGGGTCCTCGACGACCTGGACACGGTCCGGGGAGCGCGTCGCTGGCTTCAGCAGCAGCCCGGCATCCTGGCCGTCGTCACCGGGAAGCCGGTCCTCGACGAGGAGCTGAGAGAGGCGGTCGTCGACGTACGGCGGGCCGTCCGGGCCCTGTTCGCGCGGGTGGTCAGCCCGGCCCCGCCGAGCCCGGCCGACGCCCACCGCCTGCTGCCCGTCGACGAGGCCCTGCGACTGCTCAACGAAGCCGCGGCCCGGGAGCCGGTGGCTCCCCAACTGGACTGGCCCGCCGAAGGGCCGCCCACGGCAGGCCTGTTGTCGGCCGAGGGCGAACCGGGCGTACGGCTGGTCGCGGCACTGGCACGCGACGCCGTGGACTTCCTGAGCGGGCCGCAGCGCGAGCACCTGCGCGCCTGCCGCGCGCCGCGCTGCGTCCGGTATTTCGTCAAGAGCCACGGCCGGCAGGAGTGGTGCAAGCCGTCCTGCGGCAACCGGGCGCGGGTGGCCCGCCACTACGAGCGGGCGCGCGCGACGGGCTCCCCCCGGATCAGGCCTTCGGCGCCACCTTCGACAGGCCGTTGATGATGCGGTCCATCGCGTCGCCGCCCTGCGGGTCGGTCAGGTTGGCGAGCATCTTGAGCGTGAACTTCATCAGCAGCGGGTGGGTCAGGCCGCGCTGGGTGGCGACCTTCATGACCTTCGGGTTGCCGATCAGCTTCACGAAGGCGCGGCCCATCGTGTAGTAGCCGCCGTAGGTCTCCTTGAGGACCTTCGGGTAGTTGTTCAGGGCCAGTTCGCGCTGGGCGGGGGTGGCGCGGGCGTGGGCCTGGACGATGACGTCGGCCGCGATCTGGCCGGACTCCATGGCGTACGCGATGCCCTCGCCGTTGAACGGGTTGACCATGCCGCCCGCGTCGCCGACGAGGAGGAGGCCCTTGGTGTAGTGCGGCTGGCGGTTGAAGGCCATCGGGAGGGCGGCGCCCCGGATGGGCATCGTCATGTTCTCGGGGGTGTAGCCCCAGTCCTCCGGCATCGAGGCGCACCAGGCCTTGAGGACCTCGCGCCAGTCCAGCTCCTTGAAGGCGGAGGAGGAGTTGAGGATGCCGAGGCCGACGTTGGAGGTGCCGTCGCCCATGCCGAAGATCCAGCCGTAGCCGGGCAGCAGCCGGTCCTCGGCGCCGCGCCGGTCCCACAGCTCCAGCCAGGACTCCAGGTAGTCGTCGTCGTGGCGGGGCGAGGTGAAGTACGTGCGGACGGCGACGCCCATCGGGCGGTCGTCGCGGCGGTGCAGGCCCATCGCGAGGGAGAGGCGCGTGGAGTTGCCGTCGGCGGCGACGACGAGCGGGGCGTGGAAGGTGACCGGGGTCTTCTCCTCGCCGATCTTCGCCTCGACGCCGGTGATGCGGCCGGTGCGCTCGTCGCGGATGGGGGCGCCGACGTTGCAGCGCTCGTACAGCCGGGCGCCGGCCTTCTGCGCCTGGCGGGCCAGCTGCTCGTCGAAGTCGTCGCGTTTACGGACCAGCCCGTAGTCCGGGTAGGAGGCGAGGTCCGGCCAGTCGAGCTGGAGGCGGACGCCGCCGCCGATGATGCGCAGGCCCTTGTTGCGCAGCCAGCCCGCCTCCTCGGAGATGTCGATCCCCATGGAGACGAGCTGTTTCGTGGCGCGGGGCGTGAGCCCGTCGCCGCAGACCTTCTCGCGGGGGAAGGCCGTCTTTTCCAGCAGCAGGACGTCCAGTCCGGCCTTGGCGAGGTAGTACGCGGTCGTGGAGCCGGCAGGGCCCGCTCCGACGACGATGACATCCGCGCTGTGCTCGGAGAGGGGCTCGGTCACGGTCGGATCTCCCGAAGACTCGAATTCGCGTGCCGCGCGGCACATGTCCCGTGCAGTCTATGGGGGCCTGCGAACCAACCCTCCGAAGGGCTCCCTCATGTCGATCGCGCCTGCCACGCCCCACGCTTCGGCCCCCGCCGTACGCCTCCGTGTTCCGACCGACGAAGACGCCCTGAACTGGTACCGGGTCTTCGACGACCCCGAGGTGATGGAGTTCTTCGGCGGCCGCCGGGCCGACCTGTCCGTGTACGAGGAGCTCACCGCCCGCCAGCGCCGCCACGACGCCGAGTTCGGCTACTGCCTGTGGACGCTCACGGACGAGGAGGACACGGTCCTCGGCTTCACCGGGGCGCAGCCGTGGCCGCACACGCACTACGGGCCGGTCGGGGCGATCGAGATCGGCTGGCGGCTGGGGCGTACGGCGTGGGGGCGCGGGTACGCCACCGCCGCCGCCCGCGCCACGCTGGAGCGGGTGCGGGCGGCCGGGGTGGGCGAGGTGGTCGCGATGATCCACTCCCGTAACGCCCGTTCGATGGCGGTCGCGGAGCGGCTCGGGATGCGGCGGGCCGAGTCGTACGACACCCCGCGCGGCCAGGAGGCCGTCTGCTTCCGGCTGGAGTTGTGAGACCCCGCAGGTGACTCAGGCGCGGGTGGCCCGGTGCAGGGCCACCACGCCGCCGGTCAGGTTGCGCCACGCGACCTTCGACCAGCCCGCCTTCTGGAGCAGTGCGGCGAGGGCGGGCTGGTCGGGCCAGTCGCGGATGGACTCGGCGAGGTAGACGTACGCGTCCGGGTTGGACGACACCGCGCGGGCGGCCGGCGGGATCGCCCGCATCAGGTACTCCGTGTAGACCGTGCGGAACGGGGTCCAGGTCGGCTGGGAGAACTCGCAGATCACGACCCGGCCGCCGGGCTTCGTCACCCGGTACAGCTCGCGCAGCGCGACCTCGGTGTCCTGGATGTTGCGCAGCCCGAAGGAGATCGTGACGGTGTCGAACGTCTCGTCCCTGAACGGCAGCTTCATCCCGTCGCCCGCCGTGAACGGCATCCACGGGTGGCGCTCCTTGCCGACCTTGAGCATGCCCAGCGAGAAGTCACAGGGCACGACGTAGGCGCCCGCCTTCACGAAGGGCTGCGAGGAGGTCGCCGTACCGGCCGCCAGGTCGAGGATCTTCTGCGCGGGGCGGGCGTCGACCGCCGCCGCGACCGCCTTGCGCCACAGCCGGGCCTGGCCGAGCGAGATCACGTCGTTGGTCAGGTCGTAGTTGGCCGCCACACCGTCGAACATCGAGGCGACTTCGTGCGGCTGCTTTTCCAGGGAGGCTCGGGTCACCCTTCCATTCAAGCAGCCGCACCACCGGGATCAGTGAGGGCGGTCGCCCGCGATGGCCACGCGCTCCGCGACCCGGCGGTACGGGGCGTAGTCGTTGACCGCGTAGTGCTGGGTGGCCCGGTTGTCCCAGAACGCGACGTCGCCCGCCCGCCAGGAGAACCGCACCTGGAACTCCGGAGCGTGCGCCTGCTGGAACAGCAGGCGCAGCAGCCGGTCGCTCTCCTCCTGCGCGAAACCGACGATCCGGGTGGTGAACGACGCGTTGACGAAGATCGTGCGGCGGCCGGTGACCGGGTGGCGGCGCACCACCGGGTGCTCGACCGGCGGGAACTCCTCCTGGTGCGCCGCCAGCCGCTCCGGCGGGTAGAAGCGGGCGAACCCGGGGATGAAGTCGTGCACCGCCCGCGCCCCCTCGATGCGCTCCTTCACCTCATCGGGCAGGTTGTCGTACGCGGCCGCCATGTCCGCCCACAGCGTGTCGCCGCCCACCGGAGGCACCTCGCGCAGTTGGAGGACCGCGCCGAGGGCGGGGCGCTCGCGGAAGGTGACGTCGGTGTGCCAGACGTTCTCGAAGGTGGGCACGGTGGTGCGGTCGAGGCGGGCCACCTCGGGGTCGTCGCCGGTGGCGAGGAGCGGGTTGGTCTCCAGCTCGCCCCAGAGCCCGGCGAACGCCCGCTGCTGCTGCGAGGTGAGGTGCTGGTCGCGGAAGAACAGCACCTTCCACTCCAGCAGCGCCCGGTCCAGCTCGGCGCGCACGTCCGCCTCCAGCGGGCGGGACAGGTCGACGCCGTGGATCTCCGCGCCGATGACCCGGCCGAGCGGGACCAGGCGGAGGCGCTCGTACGGGCGGTCGGTCCAGCCCTCCGGGACCCGGCGCAGCTCGCGCGGGCCCTCGTACAGGCCGTCGGCGGGGATGCGGTGGTCGCGCAGGACGGGGGTCGTCGCGGTGGTCATGATCCTTCTCCTCTCGTCGTACGGGGGTCGTACGGGGTGTCAGCTGGCCGCTTCGCGGACCGCAGTGCCGATCTCGGCGCGCAGCGCGGCGTACGCGGGCAGCCCGCGCAGTTCGTCGGGGTCGGCGCCGGTCCGGGGCAGGTCGATGGGGACGTCCAGGGCGACGGTCCCCGGACGGTTGGTGAGGACGATCGCGCGGGTGCCGAGGAAGACCGCCTCGTCGACGCTGTGGGTGACGAAGACCGACGTGGTCCCGGTCTCGGCGCTGACCGTGCGCAGGTCCTCCTGGAGCCGCTCCCGGGTCAGCGCGTCCAGCGCGGCGAACGGCTCGTCGAGCAGCAGGAGCCGCTTGCCGCCCGCCAGGGCTCGGGCGATGGCGACGCGCTGCTGCTGGCCGCCGGAGATCTGCCAGACGCGGCGGCCCGCCGTGTCCGCGAGCCCGACTCGCGCCAGCAGCCCCGCGATCCGCTCCGGCCGTTCGGCCCGGGGAACCCCCGCGTACTTCAGGGCGAGGCCGATGTTGTCGCCGACCGTCCGCCAGGGGAAGAGGCGCGGCTGCTGGAACACGATGCCCGCCTGGCTTCCCGGGTCCGGGCGCTCGCCGAACACCTCGACCGCGCCCTCGGTGGCCTGCTCGAAGCCCGCGATCAGCCGCAGCAGGGTGCTCTTGCCGCAGCCGGAGGGGCCGACGAGGACCAGGAACTCACCGGCCGGGATCTCCAGGGAGAGCGGGCCGAGGGCGGTGACCGCGTCCGCGCCCCGGCCGTAGGAGTGCCGGACGCCGGTCACGGAGACGACGGGGGCGCTCCCCGGCGCCTTGGCGGTCCGGGTCTTCTCGGTGTCAGGGGCTGACGGCATCGCTGAGCCCTTCCGCGTGGATGGCCTTGCGCAGGGTCTCGATGTCCGGCGCGGAGTCGATCTGCTTCTGGTCGACGAGGAACTGCGCGGCGCTGTGCAGGTTGTCCGCCAGGCCGCCGGCCTTGCCGGGGGTGCCGAGCCACTTCGCGTCCGCCTGCTCGGCGGGCTTGAGGAAGATGCCCTGCTTCAGCTGGGAGCCCGCCTCGGCCGGGCTGATGCCGAGCTGCTTGCCCACGGCGGCCGACGCGGCGTCCGGGTCGTCGTGGATCAGGTCGAGTGCCTGGGCCTGGGCCTTGCGCCAGGCGGGCAGCACGTCGGGGTGGGCCTTGAGGAAGCGGGTGGCGGCGACCCCGAGGTCGAGGGTGGGCTTGCCGTCCGCGGCGAGTTCACGGCTGGAGACGATGACCTTGCCGGTCTTCTTCAGCTCCTCCAGCGTCGGCAGCCAGACGTACGTGGCGTCGATGTCGCCGCGCGTCCAGGCGGCCAGGATGTCCTGCGGCTCCAGGTCGAGGAGCTGGACCTTCGAGGCGTCCACCCCGGCCCGGTCGAGGGCGGCGAGCAGGCTGTAGTGGGAGGTGGAGCTGAAGGGGGTGGCGACCTTCTTGCCCTCCAGGTCCTTCACCGAGGAGATCTTGGACCCGTTACGGGCGACGAGCGCCTCGTTGTCCCCGGCGACGTCGAGCACCCAGGTGACCTCGTACGGGATGTTCAGCGGCGCGGAGAGCCCCCGGGCCACCGGGCTGGAGCCGATGGCCGCGAGGTCCACGGACCCGGCGACGAACGCGGTGTTGATGCTGGCCCCGGAGTCGAACTTGGTCCACTTGATGTCGTAGCCGGGCAGCGCCTTCTCCAGCCAGCCCTTCTCCTTGACGATCAGGTCGCCGCTGGGGAACGCCTGGTAGGCGATGCGTATGGTCTTGCCGCCGTCGCCCCCGTCGCCGGAGCCGCCGCCCTGGCCGCACGCCGTCACCGCCAGCAGGGTGCCGAGGGTCACGGCGAGGAAGGTGAGGCGGAGCGGGCCGCGTGTTCGGGGCATGTGCGTGTCCTTCGTACGTCAGTGGGTGGAAGACCGGGTGGGAAAGGGGGGCGGTTACGCGTGGCTGCGCCACGGGGCGAGGCGGTCGGCCAGCAGGCGCAGGGCCGCGTCGATGAGCAGGCCGGAGATGCCGATGGCGAAGAGGCCGAGCACGACGGTGTCGGACTGGTTGTAGCGCTGGGCGTCCCGGATCAGGCCGCCGATCCCCGGTAGTCCGTTGACGGTCTCGGCGGCGACGACGGAGGAGTACGCGATGCCGAAGGCGAGCCGGACGCCGACGAGGATCTCGGGCAGCGCGGAGGGAAGCACGACGGAGGTGACGACCTGTCCGCGCCGGGCCCCGATCGCCCGGGCCGCCTCGACCAGGGCCGTCGGCGCGGACGCCACGGCGGACGCGGTGGCGACGGCGACCGGCGGCATCGCGGCGATGGCCAGCAGCCACAGCTTGGGCGCCTCGTCGATGCCGAACCAGATGATCAGCAGGCTGAAGTAGGCGAGCGGGGGCAGGGTCCGCAGGAACGCCACAGCGGGCTCCAGCACCACCCGTACCCACGGCAGCGTCCCCATGAGGACGCCGAGCACGAGGCCCGCGGCCACCCCCGCACCGGCCCCGATGAAGATCCGGCGGAGGCTGATCCCGAGGTGTTCGATCAGGGTGTGGCCCTGGTAGCCCCGGACGCCGTCGTGCGTGCCGGAGGTCTCCAGCAGCGCCCGCCACACGGCGGCGGGCGAGGGCACCAGGACCGGCGACCACAGCTGGAGCGCGGTCACCAGCTGCCAGCCGCCGAGCAGGACGGCGAGCGCGAGGACGCGCAGCCCGATCCGGCGCAGCAGGGCGGCGCGTTCGGGACGGGCGCGGCGGCCGTCGCCCTTGTTCGGCGGGCCCGGGGGCACGGGAGCGGCGGCTTCGGCGGTCCGTTCCCGCAGGGACGGGGAGGTCGGCATGAAGGGGTCTCCGGGGTCATGGAGCCTCGCCGGACCCGCGGGAGGCGGCAGGCCGGGAGGACACACGCGGGGGCGGCGCTGGGAACGCGACGATGCGAGGGGCGGGACCCGGAGGGGATCAGGCGCGGAAGGCGTGGATAGCGCTCAAGGTGCTCATACCGGGGACGCGCGCAGGCATCACGTGGGCATCGCGAAGGATGCCGCGGCCGGCATCAACAGGATGCGCTGGAGACGCGGCAGAGATCGATGTGGAGGCACTCCACCAGAAAACGATCGACTGTCACGGGCGCTGTTCTAGCACAGCGTTTCGCGCCCGCACCAGGATCCGCCAGGGAGTGAGACACCTCGGGACCGGTCCGTGGACGGGCCCGGTGACCTGTGGCCGGGGCCGTGGACCCGTCGGCGGGCGGGCGCACACACGTCTCGAACTGATCTTCACTCCTCTTCAACCTTTTCGGCACACGGGTGCTCTGTAACGGGTGGGAGTCGAGGAGAGCGAGAGAGGAGGGCGGATGCCGGCAGGGGCTCAGCCCGCCATGGCGGACGACGAGCGCGCCGCGTTCGAGGCGTACGCCAGGACCGGGCAGCGCCGCCTGTACCGGACGGCCTACCTGCTGTGCGGAGACACCGAGGGTGCGCAGGACCTGACGCAGACGACGCTCGCCAAGCTGTTCCAGCACTGGCGCAGGGCGAGCCGGGCGGACAACCTCGACGCCTACGCCAAGACCGTGCTGGTGCGCACCTTCGTGGCCGAACGCCGCCGCTCCGTACGGGATCTGCTCGCCCACAACCGCAACGCGCCCCGCCCGCAGCCCAATCCGGCGCCGGGCGCCGACCTCCGGGTCACCCTGCTGGCCCTCCTCGCCGAACTCCCGCCCCGGGCAAGGGCGATGGTCGTCCTGCGCTACTGGGACGACCTGAGCGTGGAGACCGTGGCGTCGCTGCTGCGGTGCAGCGAGTCCACGGTGAAGAGCCAGTGCTCGCGTTCGCTCGTCCGCCTGCGCGCCCGGATGGGCGACGTCCAGCTCTACTCCACCGGAAGCTGAGGGCCGGTCATGACCCCTGAACCGTACGAGCACCTGCCGCGCCGCACGCCTGACGAAGAGCCGGTCCGGGACGAGGAGTTGTTCCGGGAGGCCCTGCACCGGACGGTCGGCGCCCTGTCCCTCCAGCCCGATCTGGTGTCCGACGCCGTCCGGGAGGGTCACCGGCGGCGGGCCAGGAGCCGGGGGTACACGGTCGCGGGCGCGTTCGTCGCGGTGACCGCGCTGACCCTGGGCCTCTCCGTGCTCGGCCCCCGGCTGCTGTCGGGCCCGGAACCCGTGTCGCCCGCCGGACCGTCCCTCTCCCTGCCCGCCTCCCCGCCCACCCCGTCCCCCCGACGTACGGAGCAACCCCCCGACATGCCGAGCCCCACCGCCACCCCCGTGCCGACGGAGTCCGCGGCCGTGCCGCCCGCTCCCCCCGGGCCGCCCGCACCCTCCCTGTCGGTCCCGCCCGGGCTCGGCCCCGAGGAGGCCCAGCGCCTGGAGGCGTTCCGGCAGCAGGCGGCCCGGGCCCTGGACGCGCTGCTGCCCGCGTCGGTCGGGGACGTCCGGCCGGCCGACGACGACCCGGGGAGCTATGCGGGGCGGCGCGGCGGTGTCGTGCACGCCGTCCGGCTTTCGGTGGTCCCGGATCCGGGGAGCCCCGAGCCCGCCTGCCGCGACATCCCGGAGAAGGGGCTGACCTGCGTGGCCCTCACCCTGGACGACGGCACCCCCGCCCGGGCCTACCGGCAGGCCGTCGCGGACCGGGCGGTCACCGAGGTCTCCCTCCAGTACCGGTCCGGCCGCAGCACGGTGGCACTGTCGGTGTCGCCCGCGCGGTCCGGGGCGGGCGGCACGCCCGTCACCGTCGGGGACCTCGTCCGGGTCGCCGAGAGCCCGCGGTTCCGGGAGCTGATCGCGTACGCCGACGAGAACCCGGTGGCGTGGGGCGGGGCCGCCTCGTGACGCGCCGCCGCACGACCGGCACGCTGCCGCCCGCGTACGGGGAACCGGTCCGCGACGAGGACACGTTCCGGCTGCGCGTGCCGCCGCCCCGGGCCCCGGGTCCGGCCGGCAACGGCTCGCCGCCCCCTGCCCGTTCGGGCCCCGGTGCTCCCTCCGGGTCCGCTTCCCGCTCCCGGTCCCGGCCGGCCTCCGCTCCCCGGTCCCGGTCGGCGGCGCGGTCGCGGGTGCGGCGGCGGCAGCGGAACCGGCGGCGGGTTCTCTCGCTGGCCGTGCTGGTGCTCGCGGTGGTGGCGGGCGCGGCGCTCCTCGTCGGCCGGCCCTGGCGGCACGGCGGCGGCCCGGCCGACGCGGCCCCGGACCCGTCCCGTACGGCCCCGGCGGGCGGACCGGACAACGCCTCCGAACCGCTGGAGGACGCCCCCGAGCCCACTCCCCCGCCGACCCCCACCCCGACTCCGTCCGCCTCGGCCGGCGCGGACGCGTCCGGGGAAGGTGACGCCCTCGGCCCCGAGGACATCCCCGCCTCGGGGCCCGGCACGTTCACCGTGGCCCGTGCGGGCGTCACGCCGAAGGGCAGGGGCAGCGCCTACCGGGTCGAGGTGGAGAACGGCATCGGCGTCGACCCCGACCGGGCCGCCGCCGACATCGCCGCCGTTCTCGCCGACCCGCGCGGCTGGAGCCACGGCGGCGAGCGCTCGTTCCGCCAGGTCGCCGACGGATCGGCCGGGCTGGTGATCCGGATCGCCACCCCGGCGACGACCGACCGGGAGTGCGGTGCGTACGGCCTGAAAACGCGCGGCGAGGTCAACTGCCGGGGCGGCGAGAAGGTGATGGTCAACCTGAAGCGCTGGCAGCTCGGTTCACCGCAGTTCGACGGCCCCGTCTCCGAGTACCGGGCGCTGATCGTCAACCACGAGGTCGGCCACTGGCTGGGGCGCGGCCACGAGACCTGCCCGGGGAAGGGGCGTCCCGCGCCCGCGATGATGCAGCAGATCGACGGGCTGAAGGGCTGCGTCGCCAACGCCTGGCCGTACGACGCGAAGGGACGCTACCTGGGCGGCCCGAAGGTCCCGTGACGCCCGCCGGTGCACCGGCCTCAGCGGGCGCGGTGCACCAGCCGCCCTGCGAGCACGGTCGCCACGCAGGGCCGGGGCCCGCCCCCGTACAGCGCCGCCTCGTCGGGCACGTCGAAGACCGCGAGATCGGCCCGGCCGCCGACGGTCAGCGGGCCGTGCGCGGTACGGGCCAGATCGCCGCCCGCCGCGAAGGGGTCCAGGTCCGGCACCCCTTCCCGTACCGGAACGGGCGACGGCGCGATCCGGACGGCCAGGCCCGACCGGGCGACGGCCGTGCGCAGCGCCGGGTCGTCCGCGCCGAACGGGCCCACCAGGTGCGTGGTGCCGTGGCGCAGCATCCGCTGGAGCCCGCGCCGTACGCTGCCGGCCCGCCGGGTCGTGTCCATCGCCGCCGCCTGCCGCTCGAACTCCTCGCCCCACAGCGGGAGTTCACCCAGCTCGTCGGCCTCGCGCGGGTCCGGGTGGTAGCAGCGGGTGAGCAGCTCACGGGCCCGGTCCTGGCGCAGTCCGGGGGTGAGGAGGCCGGGCCATCGGCGGACCCGGGCGGCCGGGTGCGCGGCGGCGACCTCCGCGTACGGGCCGAGGGCGGCGATCCGGTCGCCGTCCACCGCGACCGCCCCGTCCGCGACGGCCGCCACGCCCACCGGGAGGACCAGGGGCGCGGCATGAATCGTCAGCACGGCTACGTCAGTTGGCGTTGAGGAGCTTCAGCTCCGGGTGGGCCGTGCCGCCCTCGATCGCGGTGGACGAGATGTGCGAGACGACGCGCTCGTCGACCGGGTCGTTCGCCGGGTCGTCGTGCACGACGAGGTGCTCGTAGGTCGTGGCGCGCTGCGCGGGGACCCGGTCCGCCTTGCGGATCAGGTCGATGATCTCCAGCCGGTTGGAGCGGTGCTTGGCCCCGGCCGAGGAGACGACGTTCTCCTCCAGCATGATCGAGCCGAGGTCGTCCGCGCCGTAGTGCAGCGACAGCTGGCCGACCTCCTTGCCGGTGGTGAGCCAGGAGCCCTGGATGTGGGCGACGTTGTCGAGGAAGAGCCGGGCGATGGAGATCATCCGCAGGTACTCGAAGAGCGTGGCCTGCGTGCGGCCCTTCAGCTTGTTGTTCTCCGGCTGGTAGGTGTACGGGATGAAGGCGCGGAAGCCGCCCGTACGGTCCTGGACGTCCCGGATCATCCTCAGGTGCTCGATGCGCTCGGCGTTGGTCTCGCCGGTGCCCATCAGCATGGTGGACGTCGACTCGACGCCGAGGCCGTGCGCGATCTCCATGATCTCCAGCCACCGCTCGCCGGACTCCTTGAGCGGCGCGATGGCGGTGCGCGGCCGGGCGGGCAGCAGCTCGGCGCCCGCACCGGCGAAGGAGTCGAGCCCGGCGGCGTGGATGCGGCTGATGGCCTCCTCGGCGGAGACCTTCGAGATGCGGGCCATGTGCTCGATCTCGGAGGCGCCGAGCGAGTGGATGACCAGTTGCGGGTACGCCTTCTTGATCGCGGAGAAGTGCTCCTCGTAGTACTCCACGCCGAAGTCCGGGTGGTGGCCGCCCTGGAACATGATCTGGGTGCCGCCCAGCTCCACGGTCTCCGCGCAGCGGCGCAGGATGTCGTCGAGGTCGCGGGTCCAGCCCTTGTCGGTGGCCTTGGGCGGGGCGTAGAAGGCGCAGAACTTGCAGGCCGTCACGCACACGTTGGTGTAGTTGATGTTGCGCTCGATGATGTACGTCGCGATGTGTTCCGTACCGGCGTAGCGGCGGCGGCGTACGGCGTCGGCGGCGGCGCCCAGTGCGTGCAGCGGCGCGGACCGGTAGAGGTCGAGCGCCTCCTCCGGGGTGATCCGACCGCCTTCGGCGGCTCGGTCGAGGACGGGCTGAAGGTCGGCCTTCTCGGTCACCGGGCTGTCACCTTTCGGCGGTTTTTTGAGGATCCACGGACCGATCCAGCGTACGCCAGCCCCTTGCGCGATCAGTCGCCGGACCGGGTGAGCTTCCCGTACGGGAGCCCCGCGGCGCGTTCCTCCGAGCGGTAGTCCAGGGTGCCGTCATCGGCGAGCCGGAAGACGAGGTCGGCCTCGGTGGCGGTGCACAGGCCGGGGGTGCTGGGGCGGTCCGGGTCGGTGGCCTCGCGGATGTTCAGCTCCTTCGCGGTACCGGAGGTGAGGGTGCCGACGCTGTTGCAGGTGACGGTGATGCCGAGCTGGGAGATGGTCGTGCTCATCCGGACGACCCGCTCCCCTCGCTCGCCCCCGGTGAAGACGGCGGTGAGCGTGCCGTGGGGCTGGCCGGTCGTCCTCTCGGTGACCGGGCCCTTCCAGGTGCCGACGTACGCCTTCGGCAGGGCGGTGGCCGGAGCCTCGCTCGCGTCGCCGGATGCGGAGGGCGTCGGCTTCTCCCCCGCCGGCGGGGAGGCGGACCTCGACGGGGTCGCGGCGGCGTCGCTGCCCCGGTCCCGGTCGGCGTCGCCGCCCGGGAAGAGGCCGTCGAGCAGACCGGTGCCGATCGTGACGGCCGCGAGCGCGCCCGCCACGGCCAGGGCGACGGTGCAGCTGACCCGGCGGCCGCGGCGCTCGCCGGGGGTCTGCCGGTTCTCGGCGCTGACGGTGAGGGAGAGGCGGGGGTCGCCGCCGCGCTGCCCCGGCAGGCCGCTCGCGCCGTGCGTGCCGTCGCCGCCCTGCCGGTAGGTCCCGGCGTGCGCCGGGGGCGGGGGTCCGGTGGGGGCGGACGTGGCACGCGGAGGCATCGGGGGCGGAGGAGGGGGCGGCGTCCCGTAGTCGTCCTGCGGATGCGGCGTCCCGTACGCGTCGTCCTGCGGATGCGGCGCCCGGAACGGCACGTCGTCCTGAGCCGTTTCTCCCGGCGCTCGACGCGACGCTTCCGCTGCCGCTTCTCCCGGCGCCCGTCGCGACGCTTCCGCTTCACCCGGCGCTTCCTGCGGACGCGGTGTCCCGTACGGCGCTTCCCGAGGGTCCTGGGCGGGCGGGCCGGATGCGTCGGCCCGGCCCGGTGCCACCTCCCCGGGCCAGGGGCGATGCCCGGCCCCCGCCCCGGCCCCCGCTCCCAGCGACGCGCTGCTGAACGGCACGGGCCCCGACTGCACCGGGGCGTCCTGCGGTTCCAGGTCCAGCAGCGCCACCGCCGACCGGCTCACCTCGCGCACCAGCCGGCCCGGCAGCCAGCCGCCCGCCACCATCGCCGCCGCCCCGCCGGGAGCGAGCGCCCGGGCGAGGTCGGCCGGGGCGGGGCGGTCCGCCGGGTCCTTGGCGAGGCAGCCCGCGACCACCTCGCGCAGTTCGCCCTCCAGGTCGCCCAGTTCGGGTTCCTCGTGGACCACCTTGTAGAGGAGTACGGCGGAGGAGTCGCCGGGGAAGGGGGCGGCGCCCGTCGCCGCGTACGCGAGGACCGCGCCCAGCGAGAAGACGTCGGCCGCGCCGGAGACGTCCCGGCCCCGGATCTGCTCGGGCGCCATGTAGCCGGGCGAGCCGACGGAGACCCCGGAGGAGGTGAGCGAGACGGCCGCGCCGAGGGCCCGCGCGATACCGAAGTCGATGAGGCGGGGGCCGTCCAGGGCCAGCAGCACGTTGGAGGGCTTCACATCGCGGTGGACGATGCCCTGCCCGTGGACGACGGCGAGCGCCTCGGCGAGGCCCGCGCCCAGGGTGCGTACCGCGTGTTCGGGCAGCGGGCCGTGCTCGGTGATCGCCTGGGAGAGCGGGGGGCCCGCGACGTAACCGGTGGCGACCCACGGCACCGGGGCGTCCGGGTCGGCGTCCAGGACGGGAGCCGTCCACTGCGCGCCGATGCGCCGGGCGGACTCCACCTCGCGCCGGAACCGGGCGCGGAACTGCTCGTCGAGGGCGAAGTGGGGGTGGACCACCTTGACCGCGACCGTACGTCCGCCCGCGCTGCGGCCGAGATAGACCCGGCCCATGCCGCCCGCGCCGAGCCTGCCGAGCAGCCGGTAGGCACCGATGGTGTGCGGTTCGCCCGCTTCCAGCGGCTGCATATGGACTCCCCCTGTGAACCCTGTGATCCCTGCGGACGGTGAAACCGTGGACGGTAATCCCTGGGGTCGGTCCGGACCCGGACCGAAGCCTAGGGGGCTCCTCCGGCGCGGTCACCGGGAAACGGCCGGACCATTCCCCCTTCTCCGGTCAGGAGGGGATCTTTTCGCCCCGGGGAAAGGCGCGAATGTGTTGTTCCGGAGCCCACCATTCACTGCCCGGTACGCCTATCCGGCAGACCTGTTCCGGGAAGGGGATAAGGGAATTCCTTCCTTTCCCGGGCGGGGCCGCAGGCTTCAGCCGCCGAGCAGCTCCACCCGGACGTCCGCCGGGTAGCCGGTGTCCGCACCCGTACGGCGGGCGAACTCGCGGACGCCGGCCAGCTGGTCCGGGCCGAAGCGGAAGTCGAGCGTCGTGAAGTACCGCTCCAGCACCTGCGCGTCGAAGGCCTCCCAGCGGGCCGCCTGCTCCGCGACCTTGGTGACCTCCTCCAGCGAGAGGTCCCGGGAGGCCAGGAACGCCTCGTGGACCTGGGCCGCCCGCTCGGGGTGCGCGGCGAGGAAGTCCTTGCGGGCCGCCCAGACGGCGAAGACGAACGGCAGCCCCGTCCACTCCTTCCACATCTGGCCCAGGTCGTGGACCTGGAGCCCGAGCCGGGGGGCGTCGTGCAGATTGGCGCGCAGCGCGGCGTCGCCGATCAGCACGGCGGCGTCCGCCTCCTGCATCATCAGGCCCAGGTCCGGCGGGCAGGTGTAGTAGTCGGGCCGGACGCCGTAGCGCTCGGCCAGCAGCAGCTGGGCCAGCCGCACCGAGGTGCGGGAGGTCGAGCCGAGCGCCACCCGGGCCCGGTCGAGCTGCTCCAGCGGGAGCTGGGAGACGATCACGCAGGACATGACGGGCCCGTCGCAGCCGACCGCGATGTCGGGGAAGGCCACCAGGTCGTCGGCGTTGCGCAGGTACTCCACGAGGGTGACCGGGCCGATGTCCAGGTCTCCCCTGATCAGCTGCTCGCTGAGCCGCTCCGGGGTGTCCTTGGAGAGCTCCAGGTCGAGCAGGGTTCCCGTCCGCGCCAGGCCCCAGTAGAGGGGGAGGCAGTTCAGGAACTGGATGTGGCCGACGCGGGGCCGGCTGCGACGGTCGTCGCCTTCGCGGGGGGAGACGGTTGAATTGTCCACATCGCGAGGCTAGACCCGCATCCCGCCACGAGCACCACCGGGGCCCGCGCAGCCCCTTTTCACGGGCCTCTCGCGGGACGCCCGGCGGGTCGATCAAACCTTCGGGTGAAGTGATCTTTCCCTCTACCGCTCTCCGGAGACTGCGTGCTAGGCTCGCCCGCAAGTTGCAGTTTGGTTTCCCTTGCAGTACAGAGCCTGCGGAGCATGTAACCCGCAGGCTTTTGTAGTTTTCAGACTTGTTTGCAGGTTCTGGAGCAGGGCAACCCTTTGGCCCAAGGAGGGCTTATGGCTACCGGAACCGTCAAGTGGTTCAACGCTGAAAAGGGCTTCGGCTTCATCGCCCAGGACGGCGGCGGCCCGGATGTCTTCGTTCACTACTCCGCGATCAACGCGTCCGGGTTCCGCTCCCTCGAGGAGAACCAGGTCGTGAACTTCGACGTCACTCAGGGACCCAAGGGTCCGCAGGCTGAGAACGTCACCCCGGCCTAGTTGCCCGGGTCGGTCGATCGCGGCCGCACATAGCAGTACCCAAGGAGCCCCGCTCCCCCGCTTCGGCGGAGGAACGGGGCTCCTGCCTGTATACGGCCCGCAAACCGGTACCGCTTGACCTTGACCCCGTGTGAAGGGGTGCAGTGGAGCCATCATGTTCACCATCGGAGACTTCGCCAGGTACGGACGGGTGTCGCCCCGCATGCTGCGTCATTACGACGCCATCGGACTGCTGCGCCCGGACCGCACCGACCCCGCCACCGGCTACCGCCTGTACGGCGCCGCCCAGCTCGCCCGGCTCAACCGGATCATCGCGCTCAAGGACCTCGGCTTCACGCTCCAGCAGGTGGGGGCGGTCCTGGACGAACAGGTGGGCCCGGAGGAGCTGCGCGGCATGCTGCGGCTGCGCCGGGCGGAGCTGGCGGAGGCGGCGGCAGCGGCTACGGCGCGGCTGGCCCGGGTCGAGGCGAGGCTCCGGTCGATCGAGAGCGAGGGGCACATGCCTGCCGACGACGTCGTGATCAAGACCGTTCCTGCGGTCCGGGTGGCCGAGCTGACCGGGACGGCCGCCAGCTACCAGCCCGAGGACATCGGGCCGGTGATCGGCCCGCTGTACGAGCGACTCTTCCCGCTCCTGGACGGCGCGGGCGTCCGGCCCACCGGCCCCGGCATCGCCCGGTACGAGGACGAGCCCGGGGGCGGCGGCATCGTCGTGCACGCCGGGGTGACGGTATCCGGCCCGGTGGGCGCGGTAGGGGACACGGGGGTGCGGGTGGTGGAGCTGCCGGCGTTCGAGGCGGCGGCGATCGTGCACCGGGGCGCGATGGACGACGTGCTGCCGGCGGCCCACACCCTGGCCCGCTGGCTGGAGGCCAACGGCTACCGCTCCACGGGGTACGCCCGCGAGGTCAACCTGGAGTGCCCGCCGGACCGGGAGCAGTGGGTGACGGAACTTCAGGAGCCGGTGGCGAAGGCCTGACGCGGCCGCCCGTACGGGGAGGGGGTCACGGCCTCCTCCCCGTACGGGCGGGGGTCACGACCTCCTCCCCGTACCCACCGCAGGCTCAAGGGCCCGCCCAGAGCCCGTCCTCCGTGAGCCCCAGCAGCTCGATGGCGTTGCCGCGCACGATCCGGTCCACGACGTCCGGGGCGAGGTGGCCCATCTGCTCCTCGCCGACCTCGCGGGAGCGGGGCCAGGTGGAGTCGGAGTGCGGGTAGTCCGTCTCGTACAGGACGTTGCCGACGCCGATCGCGTCGAGGTTCTTCAGCCCGAAGGCGTCGTCGAAGAAGCAGCCGTAGACGTGCTCGGCGAACAGCTCGGACGGCGGGCGGTGGACCTTGTCGGCGACGCCGCCCCAGGCGCGGTTCTCCTCCCAGACCACGTCGGCGCGTTCCAGGATGTAGGGGATCCAGCCGATCTGCCCCTCCGCGTACATGATCTTCAGGTTGGGGAAGCGTTCGAACTTGCCGCTCATCAGCCAGTCGACCATCGAGAAGCAGCAGTTGGCGAAGGTGATGGTGGAGCCGACGGCGGGCGGGGCGTCGGCGGAGGTGGACGGCATGCGCGACGAGGAGCCGATGTGCATGGCGATGACGGTGCCCGTCTCGTCGCAGGCCGCGAGGAGCGGATCCCAGTCGTCCGCATGTATGGACGGAAGCCCGAGATGGGGAGGTATCTCGGAGAACGCGACGGCGCGCACGCCCCGCGCGGCATTGCGCCGCACCTCGGCGGCGGCGAGTTCCGCGTCCCACAGCGGGATGAGGGTGAGGGGGATGAGGCGGCCGTGCGCCTCGGGGCCGCACCACTCCTCCACCATCCAGTCGTTGTACGCGCGCACCCCGAGGAGCCCCAGTTCGCGGTCCTTCGCCTCGGTGAACGTCTGCCCGCAGAAGCGCGGGAAGGTCGGGAAGCAGAGCGCGGACTGGACGTGGTTGACGTCCATGTCGGCGAGCCGGTCCGGGACCGAGAAGGAGCCGGGACGCATCTGCTCGTAGGTGATGATCTCCAGCTTGATCTCGTCCCTGTCGTAGCCGACGGCGGTGTCCAGGCGGGTGAGCGGGCGGTGCAGGTCCTCGTACACCCACCAGTCGCCCACCGGCCCGTCGTCGCCCTTGGCGCCCATCACGGGTGCGAACTTTCCGCCCAGGAAGGTCATTTCCTTCAGGGGCGCCCGGACGATGCGCGGGCCGGAGTCCGCGTACCTGGACGGGAGCCGGTCCCGCCAGACATGAGCGGGCTCCACCGTGTGGTCGTCCACCGAGATGATCTTCGGGAAGGTCTCCATGTGTTCCACGGTAGCGCCGATCTGACGACCCGTCAGTAATCGTGCGCGCATTCGCGACGGGCAGGGCACGGGGCGTGGTTCCCGAATCGTTGTCGAGGGCTTGTGCAGAGCGTCACCCACTGCTGACGAGTCCGCCCGAGACAAGGCAGACTGTTGAGCGCGATACCAGCGGTACCGCGCCATCCGGATGCACACCGCACTTCGGCGCAGGGCGGACATTCGGGCGCGGGCACCACCGGCAGGATCCGCAGACGAGCGGGACCGGCAGGCGAGCAGGACAGGGGGCATCAATGGACCGTGCCAGCGGGCCACGCGTGCGCGTACCGGAGCAGCGTGTTCCGGAGAAACCGGTTACGGCGGACGCCCTCAGGTTCACCGTGCTCGGCCCCGTACGGGCCTGGCGTGGTTCGCAGCTGCTCTCCTCCGGCTCGCCCCAGCAGCGCGCCCTGCTGACCGCGCTGCTGCTGCGCGAGGGCCGGACGGCCACCGCGGGCGAGCTGATCGACGCGTTCTGGGGCGAGGACCCGCCCTCGCAGGCGCTGGCCACGATCCGGACGTACGCCTCCCGGCTGCGCAAGATCCTGGGCCAGGACACGCTGGTGAGCGAGTCGGGCGGGTACGCGATCCGCATCGACCGGGGCGCGCTGGATCTCACCCTGGCCCAGGACCTGGCGGCCGAGGCGGAGAAGGCGCGGGCGGCCGGGGACCGGTGCCAGGCACGCACCCTGATCAACAAGGTGCTGGGCCTGTGGGACGGCGAGGCGCTGGCCTCCGTGCCCGGCCCGTACGCGGACAACCAGCGGACCCGGCTGGAGGAGTGGCGGCTCCAGCTCACCGAGACGCGGCTCGACCTGGACCTGGAGGTCGGCTGCCACGCGGAGGCCGTGTCCGAGCTGACCGCGCTCACCGCGGCGCACCCGCTGCGGGAGCGGCTGCGCGAGCTGCTGATGGTGGCGCTGTACCGCAGCGGCCGGCAGGCCGAGGCGCTCGCGGTGTACGCCGACACCCGCCGCCTCCTCGCCGAGGAACTGGGCGTCGACCCGCGCCCCGAACTGGCCCAGCTCCAGCAGCGGATCCTGCGCGCCGACGAGGAGCTGGCCCGCCCGGCGGACGAACCGGCTCCGGCGCCCGCGCCGTTGCGGCCGGCGCAGCTGCCGGCCACGGTGCCCGACTTCACCGGCAGGTCCGCGTTCGTGTCGGAACTGGGCAGTCGGCTGGCCACGGCGGAAGGCTCGGTCATGGCGGTCTCGGCCGTGGCCGGGATCGGAGGCGTGGGCAAGACGACGCTGGCGGTACACGTCGCGCACCAGGCCCGCCGGCACTTCCCGGACGGGCAGTTGTACGTCGACCTCCAGGGTGCGGGGGCGCGGGCGGCGGAGCCGGAGACGGTCCTCGGCTCGTTCCTGCGCGCTCTCGGCACGGCGGACTCGGCGATCCCGGACACGCTGGACGAGCGGGCGGCGCTGTACCGCTCGACGCTGGACGGCCGCCGCATCCTGATCCTCCTGGACAACGCCCATGACGCGGCCCAGATCCGCCCGTTGCTGCCCGGTACGCCGGGGTGCGCGGCGCTGGTGACGAGCCGGGTGCGGATGGTGGACCTGGCCGGGGCGCATCTGGTGGACCTGGACGTGATGTCGCCGGAGGAGGCGCTCCAGCTCTTCACCTGGATCGTGGGCGAGGAGCGGGTGGGTTCGGAGCGGGAGGCGGCCCTGGACGTGGTGGCCGCGTGCGGCTTCCTGCCCCTGGCCATCCGCATCGCCGCCTCCCGCCTGGCGGCGCGCCGCACCTGGACGGTGTCGGTGCTGGCCGCGAAGCTCGCGGACGAGCGGCGCCGGCTGGACGAGCTCCAGGCGGGGGACCTCGCGGTGAAGGCGACGTTCGAACTCGGCTACGGCCAGCTGGAACCGGCCCAGGCCCGCGCCTTCCGCCTCCTGGGCCTCGCGGACGGCCCGGACATCTCCCTGGCCGCGGCCGCCGCCCTGCTGAACCTGGACCCGCACGCGGCGGAGGACCTCCTGGAGGCCCTGGTCGACACGAGCCTGGTGGAGTCCGCCGCCCCGGGCCGCTACCGCTACCACGACCTGGTGCGCCTCTACGCGCGTGCGTGCGCGGAGCGGGACGAGCGGGCGGTGGAGCGGGAGTCGGCGTTGTCGCGGCTGCTGGACTTCTATCTGGCGACGGCTGCGGGGGTGTATGCGCTGGAGCGGCCGGGGGACCGGTTGGTGGACCACCTGGAGCCGACGGATCACGCGGGCCTCGTCTTCGCCGACCGGCACGCGGCCCTGGACTGGCTGTACACGGAGGCGACCAACCTGCTGGCCTGCGTGCGCCAGGTGGCACGCCCGGCCACCCTGCGCCGCACGGTGGACCTGCTGTACGCCGCCCTGGACCTGGGCGAGTCGGGTGCGAACGCGAAGCAGTACGAAGCGGCGGCCGTGACCGTGCGCGAAGCAGCCCGCGAGTGCGGTGACCCCCGGGCGGAGAGCCGAGCCGTCATGTCGCTGGCCAACGCGCACCAGTTGGCGGGCCGGTTCGACCATGCGGACCGGGAGGCCGAGGAGGCGATGCGGCTGGCCGAGACCGCCCAGGACCTGCTGGCGGTCAGCTGGGCGGCCAACGCCCGGGGCATCATCGCGCTCTACCACAACCGCCACCAGGACGGCGAAGCCTTCCTGAACCAGGCGATCGACGCGTTCCGCAGCGACGGCAACCGGCCGGGCGAGGCCAGCGCCCTGTGCAACCTCTCCCGCATCCACCTCGCCACGGGACGAACCGCCAGTGCGATCACGCTGGCCCGCTCCGGCATCGGGATCTACGACTCCCTGGGGCATGCCCTGCGCGGCGCGAACGGCCGCTACGCCCTGGGCATGGCGCTGACCCAGAGCGGCGAGTTCGCGGCCGCCACCGCGAAGCTGACCGAGGCGCTGGAGATATTCCGCGACAGTCGCCAGCGGCTGTGGGAGGGCATGTCCCTGTTCCGGCTGGCGGAGGTGGAGATCGCATCCGGCCGGCCCGCGCAGGCCGCCCCAGTACGCGGAACTCGCGCTGACCGTCCTGCGGGGCATCGGCGGCGAGTGGCGGCGGGGGAACGTCCTGACCGTGCTGGGACGCGCACTGGCGGGCATAGGCCAGACCGGACGCGCGCAGGTCTGCTGGAACGAGGCGCTGGGCATCTACGACGATCTGGACGCGCCGGAGGCGGAGGGCGTCCGCTCCCTGCTGACGGGCATCTCGACGCACTGAAGCAGGCGCGTTCATCGTTCGTTTATCGCCCCCCGCCATGCTCAGTCCTGTCGATCCGTCGCGTCGGGGGGCAGACGGGGGCGACATCGGGCGCGCTATTAAGGTGAGCGGCCCCAAGAGGCCCGCCCAGCAGTCCACGGGGGAACAGCTGGACGGGCCTCGTCAACCCACTGCGCATCGCACAGAGAGAAGGAGTTGACCATCATGGCCGACGCCACGAAGAAGGACCCGGTCTTCAAGCCCGCCGACCAGCACGCGACCGGCGAGCCGACGACGCAGGACCAGCACGCGACCGGCGAGCCGGTGACGACGCAGGACCAGCACGCCACGTCGGAACCGTTCAAGCCGAAGAAGTAGGCCTCCCCGACGGGGATACGGGGGACGCGGTCGCGGCGACGCCGAGGGGGAGCCGCCGCGGTCGCGGTACGGGGGAATGTGTGAGGGGCCCGAGACGGGGGAAACGCTCGGGCCCCTCACACGTGTCCGGGGGCGGGACCTACCGCCCCCGGAGCTCCCCCTTCACCACCTTGCCGCTCGCGTTGCGCGGCAGTTCCGGGACGAACTCCACCGTCCTCGGGACCTTGAAGTTCGCCATCTCGCGGCGGGACCAGGCGATCAGGTCGTCCGCGGTGAGTGTCGCGCCCCGGCGACGGACCGCGTAGGCCTTGCCCACCTCGCCGAGGCGCGGGTCCGGGACGCCGATGACCGCGACGTCGGCCACGTCCGGGTGGAGGCCGAGGAGCTGTTCTATCTCGGCCGGGTACGCGTTGAAGCCGCCCACGATGAACATGTCCTTGATCCGGTCCGTGATCCTGAGGTTGCCCGCCGCGTCCAGGACGCCCACGTCGCCGGTGCGGAGCCAGCCGTCCTCGGTCATCGTGGTGGCCGTCGTCTCCGGGTCCTCGAAGTAGCCGGTCATCACGGTGAAGCCGCGGACCTGCACCTCGCCCGGTGCGCCCGGGTCCGCCAGGACGCGGATCTCGGTGCCGGGGATCGCGCGGCCCGAGGTGGTCGCCACGATCTCCGGTGCGTCGCCCCTCCGGCACATCGTGACGATGCCGCTCGCCTCGGAGAGGCCGTACGCCGTGAGGACCGTCGCGATGTGCAGTTCGTTGCGCAGGCGCTCCACCAGCTGGAGGGGGACCACCGCCGCGCCCGTCACCACCAGGCGCAGGGCCGACAGGTCGTGCGCCTCGCGTGCCGGGTGGTCCAGCAGGGACTGGTGGAGGGTCGGCGGGCCGGGGAGGACGGAGATCCGTTCCGCCGCGATGTTCGCCAGCACCGTGTCCACGTTGAACACCGGCTGCGGCACCATCGTGGCCCCCCGCATCAGGCAGGCGATGATCCCCGCCTTGTAGCCGAAGGTGTGGAAGAACGGGTTCACGATCAGGTAGCGGTCGCCCTCGCGCAGGCCCGCCAGCTCGCTCCAGATCTCGTACGCGCGCAGCGTCTGGGAGTGGGTGATCACCGCGCCTTTGGGCGCGCCCGTCGTACCCGAGGTGTAGATGATGTCGGAGGGCGACGACGGGGCGATCGCCGCCGCCCGGTCCCGTACGGCGGCGGACTCCACCCCCTCCCCCGCCGCCAGGAAGTCCGGCCAGCTCGTGTAGTCCTCGGGAGCCGTGTCCGCCAGCACCACCACCCGCTCCAGGTCCGGCAGTTTCACCTCCGCCCGGCGCAGCGACGCCACGTACGACGTGCCCAGGAACGTACCCGTGACGAACAGCAGCCTCGCCCGGCTGCGCCGCAGGATGTACGCCGCCTCCGTGCCCTTGAAGCGGGTGTTGAGAGGGACCAGTACCGCGCCCGCACTCACCGCCCCGAGCGCC
Source organism: Streptomyces rubiginosohelvolus (assembly GCF_014649875.1). Classification (GTDB taxonomy): domain Bacteria; phylum Actinomycetota; class Actinomycetes; order Streptomycetales; family Streptomycetaceae; genus Streptomyces; species Streptomyces rubiginosohelvolus. Next base: position 623,380 of record NZ_BMTW01000001.1, read on the forward strand.
GAGACGATCCACTCCGTCGTGTTCGGGGCCCAGATCGCCACCCGGTCGCCCGGCTCCACCCCGGCGGCCATGCACGCGGCCGCCGCGCGCTCCACCCGGTCGCCGAGCTCGGCGTACGAGAGCCGGGTGCGGCCGTCGGCCACCGCCTCGGCCGGGCCGTACCGCTCGGCCGCCGCCCGTACCAGCCCCGGGATGCTGCCCCACTCCTCGTCGCCCCGCATCACGCGCCCGCCTTCCGCCGCCGCACTAGCTGACTATCCGTCAGATTAGCGGTAGCCTCTGCCGCTGTCAGCAGGCGCGACAGTGCGGGAGGTCAGCGGATGGCGACGCTCAAGGACGCTACGGCGATAGCCGGGATTGGACAGACGGCGTTCGCGAAACGCCTCCCGGAGTCCGAGAAGACCCTCGCCTGCCGGGCGATCCTCGCCGCCCTCGACGACGCGGGCATCGCCCCGTCGGAGGTCGACGGCTTCGCCTCGTACACCATGGAGGAGACCGACGAGGTCGAGGTCGCCAAGGCGATCGGGGCCGGGGACGTCACCTTCTTCTCCAAGGTGGGGTACGGCGGGGGCGGCTCCTGCGCCACCCTCGGCCACCTCGCCGCCGCGATCGCCACCGGGCAGGCGAGCGTCGGGGTCGCCTGGCGGTCGCGGAAGCGCGGGTCCGGCCCACGGCCGTGGAAGAACACCGCCGTGCAGCTCCCCACCCCCGCCCAGTGGACCCGGCCCTACGGGCTGCTGCGGCCCGCCGACGAGATCGGCATGCTCGCCCGGCGCTACATGCACGAGTACGGGGCCACCCGCGACCACCTCTTCAACGTCGCCCTGGCCTGCCGCAACCGGGCCAACCAGAACCCGGACGCGATCATGTACGACCGCCCCCTGACCCGCGAGATGTACATGACCTCCCGCTGGATCAGCGAGCCCCTCTGCCTCTTCGACAACTGCCTGGAGACGGACGGGGCGTTGGCCTGCGTCATCGTCGCCGCCGAGCGCGCCCGCGACTGCCGGCAGAAGCCCGTCTACCTCCACTCCGTCGCCCAGGGGCTGCCCGCTCAGCACCACGGGATGGTCAACTACTGGAACGACGACCCGCTCACCGGCCCCGCCTGGGCAGCAGCTCGACAGCTCTGGAAGCAGGCCGACTTCGGGCCGAACGACGTCCATGTGGCCCAGATCTACGACGCGTTCACCCCGCTCGTCCCGCTCTCCCTGGAGGGCTACGGCTTCTGCGCGCGCGGCGAGGGCGGCGCGTTCACCGAGGGCGGGGCGCTGGAGAGCGGCGGACGGCTGCCGGTCAACACCGGCGGGGGCGGGCTGAGCGAGGCGTACGTCCACGGCTTCAACCTCATCACCGAGGGCGTCAAGCAACTGCGCGGCACCTCCACCGCCCAGGTGCCGGACGCCGCCACCTGCCTGGTCACCGCCGGTGAGGGCGTGCCGACATCCGCTGTTCTGCTGAGGAGTTGAGGCCATCCCATGAGCCTGTCCGATGCCTTGCTGCTGCCCGTCACCGACGAGGACGGCGCGCCCTTCTGGGAGTACACCGCCCGGGGCGAACTCCGCGTCCAGGCCTGCGCGTCCCCCGCCTGCGGCGAACTCCGCTTCCCGCCCCGCCCCTGCTGTCCCCACTGCGGGTCCTTCGCGAGTGAGTGGCGGCTGATGAGCGGGCGCGGACGGCTCTGGTCGTACGTCATCCCGCACCCGCCGCTCCTTCCGGCGTACGCCGAACAAGCTCCGTACAACGCCGTGTTGGTGGAGCTGGCGGACGCCCCGCAGATCCGTCTTGCCGGGAACGTCGTCGCCTCCCCCGACGCACCGCTGAACTCCGTCGACCCGGCGCGGCTGCGGATCGGGGCTCCGGTGCGGGCCGCGTTCTGCCCGGCGGGGCCGAGCGGCTCGGTCACGCTCGTCCGCTGGCTCCTGGAGCGGTGAGCGGTGGCGCTGCGCATCGAGCGGGAGGCCACGGCCGGGGTCGTGCTCGTCACCCTCGACCGGCCGGCGAAGCTCAACGCGATCGACCTGGAGACCGCCGGGGAACTCGCTTCGCTGTGGCAGGAGTTGCGGTACGACGAGAGCGTACGGGCCGCCGTCCTCACCGGGGCCGGAACCCGGGCCTTCTGCACGGGGATCGACCGGGGGGTCGAGGTCCCGCAGCCTCCCTCCCCGTACGCCGTCGACGACCCGCTCCTGCGCATCGGGCCCAAGGCGAACGACCTGTGGAAGCCGGTGATCGCGGCGGTGGAGGGGATGGCCTGCGGCGGGGCGTTCTACCTGCTGGGCGAGGCGGAGTTCGTCGTCGCGTCCCGGGAGGCGACGTTCTTCGACCCGCACACGACGTACGGGATGGTCTCGGCGTACGAGGCGATCGCGATGGCCCAGCGGATGCCGTACGGGGAGGTCGCCCGGATGTCCCTGATGGGCACGGCGGAGCGGGTGAGCGCCGAGCGGGCGTACGCGGTCGGTCTGGTCAGCGAGGTGACGGAGCCGGGCGGCGCGGTGGCGGCGGCGCTGCGGTCGGCGGCCGTGATCGCGGGATACCCGACGGACGCGGTGCAGGGCACGGTCCGGGCGGTGTGGTCCGCGAAGGAGACGGCCAGGACCCAGGCGATGGCCCAGGCCCCGGCGCTGATCGCCCTGGGCAACCTGCCGCCGGACCGGCAGGCGGAGCTGTTCGGGGCGCGGGGAGCGAGCGGGGCGCCTCGGGTGCGGTGAGCGGGTGTGCCGTGCGGTCAGACCACCTTGGCGGTCACTTCGCAGCGCTTGACCTTGGACACCTTGCCGGGGCTCTCCATCCGTACGGTGAGGGTGCGCACCTCGCCGCCGTCGAGATTCGCGGTGGTCTCGGCGGTGTCCACGGTGTTGCCCAGTGCGTCGACGAACCGCACGTCGATCTCGTACGCCTGCGAGCCCGGCTCGTTCGCCCGCAGCTCGACCAGCGACGAGGTGACCGCCTTGCGCTTGCCCTTGCGCGGCGTGGCGCAGCGGATCACCCGGACTGCGGGGGCGTCGGACGCGGTGGGCGTCGGGGTCGAGTAGGAGCCGGAGGACGAGGAGTCGTCGTAGTCGTCGTCGTAGTCCGTGTCGCGGTAGCCGTTGTTGCTCTTCTTCGAGCTGGAGCAGCCACCGCCGCCCGAGCTGCTGCTCTTGCCGCTCTTGCCCTTGCCGCCGCTGCTGGAGGCCGAGAATCCGGTGAGCGCGAGCACCACCACGACCAGGACCGCCGCGAGCTTCATCTGTCGCCGCATCATGGATGCAGCCCCCCTTGAGTTTCGTTGCCGTGTATCGAGCCGGTGGCGTGCGTTGTGACCCTCAGCATGCCGTGCGGGACTCCCTGTTCAGGTCATGACCCTGTCACGGTCCGGTCATGGTCTGCGTGGCGGGGGTGATCGTCCCGGCGTAGCGTCGGTGACGGGGGCCGTTCGCGTACGCCCTGGAGGCCTGACGATGATCCGCAACGTCCTCGGCTCCGTCGTCGCCCTGGCCGGGGCCGCCTCCGCCGTGCTGAGCCCGTTCCGCGACTGGTACGGCGGGCGGGTCGGGCACGACTACCGGGTGCGGGACCTCTTCGAGGGGATCACCCCGGTGGAGTCGGGGGTGCTGGTCTCGATCCTGCTCCCGTTCCTGGCGGCGACGCTGCTGGTGGTTCTGGGCGTGGTGCTCCGGTCCCGGCTCGTGGTCGCCCTCGCGGGCCTGGTGGTGCTCGGCTTCACGATCCTGTGGATGGTCCGCCAGGGGCAGGCCTCGGGGTCGCTGGTGGTGGGCGGGGACGGGGCGGGGTTGCAGGTGGGGGTGGCCAATGCGCTGGCGGGCGGGGTGCTGATGCTGATCGGGGCGCTGCTGATGAGTGGCCGGCGGAGCCGGCGGGAGCGGAGGGCGGTGCGGGAGCGGGAGCCGGTGGAGCCGTTCGCCGTGCCGGCGGCGGATCAGGTGGACACGTGGCCGCCGACGCAGGAGCCGGGGATGTCCGTGCAGACGTCGCCGTGGCCGGAGCCGGAGGTGGACCCGTACACGGGGCCCGATCCCCGTGACCCCCGTACGCGGTCCTATCCGCAGGCCGCCCCGCATCCGGAGGACGACCCCCGGGACCCGGTACACCCGCCGCACCGGCCTCCGCCGCCCCCGCAGGGTTGACGCCCGCCCCGGTCGAGGGTTCCGTCCTCAATCGCCGGACGGGCTCGATCGAGCCCGTCCGGCGATTGAGGACAAAGAAGGTGGCTCAGGTCCGCGCCCGGTTCCCCGTGCCCGTGCCCTTCAGCGCGTCCAGCGCGTACACGCAGCGGTCCTTGCTGCAGGCGTACACCACGCCCCCCTGCGCCACGGGCGAGCCCGTGATCTCTCCGCCCGTCGCCAGCTTCCAGCGGAGCTGGCCGCCCGCCGCGTCCAGGGTGTACAGCACATGGTCCGCCGAGCCGAAGTGCACCCGGCCGTCCGCCACCACCGGCGCGCCCACCACGTCGCCGCCCGCCGCGAAGCGCCACTTCGGGGTGCCCGTGACCGCGTCCAGGGTGTACAGCGCGCTGCCGCTGCCGACGTGCACGTTGCCCACCGCGACCAGCACCGGTTCGATCGAGGAGCGGGCCTCCGTGGCGATCCGCCAGCGGTCCTTGCCGGTCGTCGCGTCCAGCGCGTACACCGTGCCGAGGTAGTCCGCGAGGTACACCCCGCCGCCGGTCACCGCCGGGCCCGGCGCGAACGCGGGCGGGGAGAGGAAGACCGCCGGGGCCTCGAAGTGCCAGCGCACCCGGCCGGAGCCGGTCTCCACCGCCAGCACCCGGGTGCCCGCCGCGACGTAGACGTAGCCGTCGGTGGCCGGGGTGACCCGGACCGGGACGCCGCCGCAGGAAGCCGCGTCGCCGATCGGGTACGACCAGCGCTCCAGTCCCGTACGGGCGTCCAGCGCGCGGAGCCGGGCGTCCTGCCAGACGTACACCGTGCCGTCGTGGATGACCGGCCCGGCCTCCGCCGTCTCGAAGTCGCTCTGCGCGCCGGTGACTTCCCAGAGCTTCTCGCCGCTGGACGCCTCCCAGCCCTGCACACCGCCGCCCCGGGTCGCGGTCAGGACCGTGCCCCGGTCGGCCTTGAGCGCGTACACCCAGGCGTCGGTCGACAGGCGCCACTGCTCGGCGCCGGTCGTGGCGTCGAGCGCGTACAGCGAGGGGCCGTCCGAGGCGTGGATCCTGCCGCCCTCGACGGCCATCGCCCAGGCCACGTCGCGGGTCTTGAACTGGCGTCGGCCGTTGCCCACGTCCAGCGCGTGGACCTCGAAGGACGTCACGTACAGCAGATCGCCGGAGACGACGGGCGTCCCCCACACGTCGTTGGACATGCGGAAGCGCCAGGGCCGCCAGCGGTCGGGGGCGGGGGCCGCGGCGTCCGGGGCGGGGCCCGGGGGCGGGACGGCGGCGGTGGGGGCCGCGGCGGACGAGCCGTTGACCCCGGCGGGCGGACGGACCCAGCCGGTCGCGGGGGCCGGATGCGCGGCGGCCGCTCCGCGCCCCTCCCCGGCGCGCGGTCCGGGACCGATCGGCACCTTCGCGCCGGGCAGCTGGACGGGCCCGCTGTCGGGAGCCGCGGACGGTCCCGCCGAAGGGGCAGGCCCGCCGGACATCGGCGAGGGCGAGGCCAGCGGGGAGGGCGAGCGCAGGTCGGCCCCGCTGCGCCAGGCGGTGTCCCGTTCCGGGGCCCTCGGGGGCTGCCGAGGGGGCGGCGGGGGTGACACCGGGGCCGCGGGCGGCGCGGTCCGCCCGCCGCCCCGGCGGGCCTCGATCATCGCGGTGGCCCGGGAGGGCAGCCACGCCGAGGCCGTACCGCTGTCGTCGCCGCCGGAGGCGAAGAGGTGCGGGGCGAGCTGGGCCTGGAGGTCGGCGGGGCTGGGCCGCTGGGTGGCGTCCATCTGCATGCAGGACTCGATCAGCGGCCGCAGGTCGTCCGGCAGCCCTTCCAGGTCGGGGCCCTCGCGCAGCAGCATGAACACCGTCTCGACCGGGTTGGCCCCGTGGAAGGGGGCGTGCCCGGTGGCGGCGAAGACGAGGGTGGAGCCGAGCGAGAAGACGTCGCTGGCCCCGGTGACGCTGCGGGAGTCCCGGGCCTGTTCGGGCGACATGTACGCGGGCGTGCCGACGGCGACGTTCGTCATGGTCAGGCGGGTGTTGGAGACGCCGGACGCGATACCGAAGTCGATCACCCGGGGACCGTCCTCGACGACGAGGACGTTGGACGGCTTCATGTCGCGGTGCACGAGACCCGCGCCGTGGATGGACTGGAGGGCCTCGGCGATACCGGCGGCCAGCCAGCGCACGGCCTGCGTCGGCATGGGACCACACTCGTTCACTATCTCTTCGAGCGAGGGCGCGGGCACATAGGCGGTGGCGAGCCAGGGCACGGCGGCGCGCGGGTCGGCGTCGACCACGGCGGCGGTGTAGAACCCGCTGACGGCCCGGGCGGCCTCGACCTCGCGGGTGAAGCGGACCCGGAAGAGCTGGTCCTCGGCGAGCTCGGTCCGCACCGTCTTGATCGCCACCCGCCGGCCGGACGCCGAGCGGGCGAGATAGACCAGCCCCATGCCGCCGGCCCCGAGCCGTCCCAGCACCTCGAACGGGCCGATCCGTCTCGGGTCGTGCTGCGTCAGCTGCTCCACCACGTGCCTGCCACCTCCCCGTACGGACCTCGGCGACGAAGTCCGCGAATTACCGCCCGGTCGAATCCCGCCCTGCGCGCACCCCGATTCTTCCTGGCTCGGGCCCCGGTTGCGAACCCGGGGGCGGATCGGGGTGTCCCATGTCACTTCATCCCGTATCCGTCCACACCGGGTTGACCCGCACCGGTCAGGGAAGCAGTTCGCCGGGCTGCAGTACGGCGAAGGCGGCCCCCTGGTCGTCGTGGAGCACGGCCATCCTGCCGTAGGGGATGTCGAAGGGTGGCTGGGCGACCCGGCCGCCGAGCTGTACGGCGAGCTCGGCGGCGGCGTCGCAGTCGGCGACGGCGAAGTAGATGAGGAAGTAGCTCGGCATCTCGGCCGGGAACGCGTCCGTGATGACGCTGCGGCCGCCGACGGCGGTGTCCGGGCCGGGCTCGACGCCCTCGGGGGACCACATGCGGAAGTCGACCAGCGCTTCGGCGTCGTCGGAGACGTCGTGGCCCGCCTCGTCCAGGTCGGTGCCGTGGAAGCCGAAGACCTTCTCGTAGAAGGGGTCCACCCGGTCCGGCTGCCGGGTGTAGACCTCGGTCCAGCAGAAGGAGCCGGGGTCGTTCTGCTTCTCGAAGCCCGCGCGCTCCTCCGGCTGCCAGAGCCCGAAGACGGCGCCCCCGGGGTCGGCCGCCTCCGCCACGATCCCGGCGGCCCCCGCCCGTACGGGGTCGGTGATGATCTGGCCGCCGTGCTCGCGGATCGAGGCGACGGTGGCCCGGATGTCGTCGGTGGAGAAGTAGACACCCCAGGCCGTGGGCATCCGGCCGTCCTTCTTGGCGGCGAGCGCGGCGACCAGGCGGCCGTCGCTGAGCGCGTCCGCGAAGGGCATGCCGTCGCCCGCCCGGAAGGTCCAGCCGAAGAGCCCGCCGTAGAAGCGCTTGCCCGCTTCGAGGTCGGAGAGCTGCACGTCCGCCCAGCACGGCGCGGAATGCGCGAATGCGGCCATGGGACCGGGTCCTTCCGTAGCAGTGACGCCCGTCACAGTCAACGTAACGTCGCCTCCGGCCCCGCGCGCCCCGACGCACGGCGGACGCCTGGCGGATGCACCTATAGAGAACATTTGCCCGGTCGGTGAAGAGGTCGCCCAGCATGTGGACGAAAGTTGTCCACCGAAGTTATCCACAGGCTGTTGATAACATTTACCGTACGTAACACTCCCAGCTCCGCCGCCCTCGCGGGCGGCGGCCGAAAACCGTCGCTCCCCGCCCCCGCGCACCCCGCCGATCCTGCGCCGTTCCCCATTTGCAGTCGGCCGAATCGCGCTCCCATCACCCCTCGGTAAGCTGACGGCATGACAGGACAAGTACGCACCGTCGACGGCCGCGTGGCCGGTCGACGCGGTCAGGCGACGCGGCAGAAGCTGCTCGACTGCCTCAGCGAGATGCTCAGCTCCTCGCCGTACCGGGACGTCAAAGTCATCGACGTCGCCCGGAAGGCCGGGACTTCACCCGCGACTTTCTACCAGTACTTCCCCGATGTGGAGGGCGCCGTCCTCGAAATCGCCGAGGAAGTCGCCAAGGAGGGTGCCGGACTGACCGAACTGGTCGCCGGACGCTCCTGGGTCGGCAAAGCCGGCTGGACCACCTCCGAGCAACTCGTCGAAGGATTCCTCGACTTCTGGCGGCACAACGACGCGATCCTCCGTGTGATCGACCTCGGCGCGGCCGAGGGGGACAAACGGTTCTACAAGATCCGGATGAAGATCCTGAACTCGGTCACCAACTCCCTCACGGATTCGGTGAAGGAGCTCCAGAGCAAGGGCAAGGTCGACAAGGACGTCAGCCCGGCGGCGATGGCGGGCTCCCTGGTGGCGATGCTGGCCGCGGTCGCCTCGCACCAGAAGGGCTTCACCACCTGGGGCGTGAAGCAGGCCGAACTGCGCCCGAACCTGGCGCTGTTGGTCCACCTCGGCATCACCGGCAAGAAGCCGACGAAGTAGGCCCACCCCCGCCACGTCCTGTCTCACCGACGGCGGACCACCCCACGCACCCCTGCGGGTGGTCCGCCGTCGGCGTCCCCGGACGATGCCCGCACTCTCCGTTTCCGGCCACCCCGGACGACGTCCGCGACCGCCGCTCTCCGGCTACCGCCGCTCCAGCCGGAACAGCCGGATCTCCCGCTCCACCCGTCGCTGGTACGCCGCGTACGGCGGCCAGAACGCGAGCGCGGCCTGCCACACCCGGGCCCGCTCCTCGCCCTCCAGCAGGGTCGCGCGTACGGGGATGTCCCGGCCGCGCCAGTTGACGACGGCCGCGTCCGGGCGGGCCAGCAGGTTCGCGGTCCAGGCCGGGTGACCCGTACGGCCGAAGTTGCTGCCGACCAGGATCCAGGCGCCCTCCACCTCCCCCTCGGGCATACAGGCCAGCGGGGTGGTCCTCGGCCGGCCCGTGCGCGCCCCCGGCACCGTGAGGACGAGCCCCGGCAGCATCCGGGCGCTGAGCAGCACCCTGCCCCGGGTGAGCCGGTGCACGGCCCGGTCCAGGACGGGAACCACGCGCGGGGCGATCAGCGCGAAGGCCCGGGTCGAGGAGACCCGCTGGACCAGCCGCACGCCCCGGGCGCCGGTCACCGGACGCCCGCCCCGTGCAGGACCCCGGAAGCGCCGGTGGCGGGCCCGAAGAGTCCGGCCCGCTGCGCCGCGTGGTCGCGCAGCCGGTGGACCGGGCCGAAGAGCAGCTCGTCGCCCGCCGCCCGTTTGAGGTAGCGGTGCGCCTCGTGCTCCCAGGTGAAGCCGATGCCGCCGTGCAGCTGGACGGCCTCACCGGTGGTGATCCTGGCCGCCTCCAGGGCCTGGGCGAGCGCGAGCGGCCCGGCCTCCGGGTCCCGGGCGGCGTGGTACGCGGCGGAGCGGGCCGCCTCGACCCGTACGTACAGGTCGGCGAGGCGGTGCTTGACGGCCTGGAACGATGCGATGGCCCTGCCGAACTGTTCGCGCGCCTTCACGTACTCCACGGTGCGCTCCAGAGCGCTCGCCGCCGTCCCGACCGCCTCGGCGGCGAGGATCGCGGCGGCCGTGCGCCCAGCGGCGGCGAGGGCGGCGGCCGCGTCGGCGGTGTCGTCCGCGCCGAGCGGCTCGGCGGGGGTGTCGCGCAGTTCGAGGCGGGCCAGGGGGCGGGTCTCGTCGAGGGCGGTGAGCCGGGTGCGGACGAGCCCGGGCGCATCGCCGGGCACCAGGAAGAGCTGCGTACGGCTGCGCGGGTAGCCCCCGGCGTGGGCGGCGACCAGGAGCAGCCCGGCGCTGTGCCCGTCGAGCACCCGGTCGGCCTCCCCGTAGAGCCGTCGCCCACCCGCCTCCCCGTGGGCCTGGATGCCGCCGGCCCGGCCGCCGCCCGCCCAGGTTCCGTCGAGGTTGTCGCCGGTGAGGCCGAGGGCGGTGGCGAGCGAGCCGCCGGGGAGGGCGAGGGCGGCGGTCAGGGTCCCGTCGGCGATCCGGGGCAGGAGGGCGGCCCGCTGGTCCGGGGTGCCGAGGGCGGCGATCAGGGGTGCGGTGAGGGCGGCGGTGGCGAGGAGCGGTGAGGGCAGCAGCGCCCGCCCGGTCTCCTCGCAGGCGAGGGCCAGCTCGGTGGTGGTGCAGCCGGCCCCGCCGTACTCCTCCGCGAGGGCGAGGCCCGGCAGCCCGAGATCCCCGGCGAGCCGGCGCCACAGGGCCGGGTCGTAGCCCTCGGCGGTGCGCACGGCGGCGGGGATCGCGTCGGGTCCCGTGTGCCGGGCGAGCAGGTCGCGCAGGGTGCGGCGGATCTCGTGCTGTTCCGCGGTGAAGGCGGCGTCCATCTGCGGGCTCCTTCCGCCCAGGGGTCGGCGACCCCTGATCTGACGAGCCGTCATGTTAGGCGCGGGGGACGGTAATTCCCAGAGTCGCGCAGACGCGCGGGGCGAGGAAGGTGTCGCGCACGCCTGGTTGCCGACGTTCATATCTGATGTACCGTCAGATTCATGTCTGCCTCCCGCCCCCGCAAGGTCGCCGTCGTCGGCGTGGCGCTCGCGGACTGCGGCCGCGTCGACGACGCCACGTCGTACGCCCTGCACGCCCAGGCCGCCCGCCGCGCCCTCGCCGACTCCGGCCTCGACCGCTCGGTCGTCGACGGCTTCGCCTCGGCGGGGCTCGGGACCCTGGCCCCGGTGGAGGTCGCCGAGTATCTGGGGCTGCGGCCGACCTGGGTCGACTCGACGGCGGTGGGCGGCGCCACCTGGGAGGTGATGGCCGCCCACGCGGCGGACGCCATCGCCGCGGGCCGGGCCCGGGCCGTGCTCCTCGTCTACGGGTCGACGGCCCGGGCCGACATCAGGGCGGGCCGCCGCACCTCGAACCTGTCGTTCGGGGCGCGGGGGCCGGCGCAGTTCGAAGTGCCGTACGGGCACAGCCTGATCGCCAAGTACGCGATGGCCGCCCGCCGGCACATGCACGAGTACGGCACGACCCTGGAGCAGCTCGCCGAGGTGGCGGTGACGGCGCGGGCGAACGCGGCGGCGAACCCGGAGGCGATGTTCCGGGACCCGATCACGGTCGAGGACGTCCTCTCCGGCCCCATGATCGCGGACCCGTTCACCAAGCTGCACTGCTGCATCCGCAGCGACGGTGGCTGCGCGGTGCTGCTGGCCGCCGAGGAGTACGTACCGGACACCGCGAAGGCACCGGTGTGGATCCTCGGCACCGGGGAGCACACCTCGCACGCCACGATGTCCGAGTGGGAGGACTTCACGGTCTCCCCCGCCGCCGTCTCCGGCCGCCTCGCCTTCGAACGGGCCGGGGTGCGCCCGGCCGACATCGACCTGGCCGAGATCTACGACGCGTTCACGTACATGACGCTGGTGACGCTGGAGGACCTGGGTTTCTGTGCGAAGGGCGAGGGCGGCGCCTTCGTCGAGAAGGGCCGCACCGGTCTGCGCGGCGAGCTCCCGGTGAACACGGACGGCGGCGGCCTGTCCGCCTGCCACCCCGGGATGCGCGGGCTGTTCCTGCTGGTGGAGGCGGTACGGCAGTTGCGCGGCGAGGCGGGGCTCCGGCAGGTGAGCCGGCCCGGGGGCGGGCTGCCGGAGCTGGCGGTGGCGTCGGGGACGGGCGGCTGGTTCTGCTCGTCGGGGACGGTGGTGCTGGGGCGGGGGTGAGGTGCCCCGGCCTCAGAGCCCCACGACGGTGACGGCGCTCTCCAGGCCCTTGAAGTCGTCGGCGTTGCGGGTGAAGAGCGGCAGGCCCCGGACCGACGCGATGGACGCGATCATCAGGTCCATGCGGCGCGGCCGGGGATCGCGCCGGGCCGCGAGGACGAGGGCGACAAGGGTCCCGTACCGCGCGGCGGCGTCCCCGTCGAACGGCAGCGGCTCGAAGTCCGCGACGGCCGCGCCCAGCTTCTCCATTCGGGCCGCCCGGACCAACGGGTCCTTCGCCATGGCCACGCCTTGCTGGAGTTCGGCCAGGGAGATCGCCGTGAGGGCGGGCAGCATGGGCAGCCGCTCCGGCTCCAGCAGGTCGAGGTCGATGTACGTACAGGTGTCGAGCACTCCCGTGCGGTGCCGCTCAGCCACCGTTGCGCTCCCACACGTCGTCGTCGCCGACCCGGTCCTCCGTGCCGAAGAACTCGTCCGCCTCGCGGCGCAGCAGGTCTCCGTCGACCCGGGGCAGCCGCCGGTGCCGGGCCACGAGCTCCTCGGCGCCGAGCTGCCTCTTGCGACTCAGCGGACGCAGTTCGGCGACCTCTATGCCGTTGCGGGTGATGTGGAAGGTCTCCCCGCCCTCCACCGCGTCCATGACCTCGGCGGAGTTGTTCCGGAACTCCCGCTGCGTAATGGTCTTCATGACCCCACGGTAGCGCGCCGTGTCCCGTGGTGCTACATAGGAGGACCGCCCCATGCGGTCCAATGACCCCATGACCGACGACACCGCCCAGCGCTCCTTCCGCGACCTCCTGCACGCCCAGCGCGTCTGGGACACCGAGCTGCCCGCCTTCGATCCGGAGACGGCCCCGCCCGCGCCTCTCGCCCTCTTCCACACCTGGTTCGCCGAGACCGTGGCGGCGGGGCAGCCCGAGCCGCACGCGATGGCGCTGGCCACGGCCGACGCCGAAGGGCTCCCCGACGTCCGCACGCTGCTCCTGCACGACGCCGACGAGCGGGGCTGGCACTTCGCCTCCCACGCCACCAGCGCCAAGGGCCACCAGCTCGCCGCCCGCCCGCACGCCGCGCTCGGCTTCTACTGGCCCGCGCAGGGCCGGCAGGTACGGGTCCGGGGCCCGGTCGTCCGCTGCACCCCGGCCGAGAGCCACGCCGACCTGCACGCCCGGTCCACCGGGGCGCTGGCCGCCGCGCTGACCGGGGCGCAGAGCGAGGTCGTCGGCTCGGTGGCGGAGCTGCACCGGACGGCGGACGCGGCCTGGGACCGGGCGGTGGCGGAGCCGGACGCGGAGGCCCCGACCTGGACCCGGTACGTGGTCGAGCCGGCCGAGGTCGAGTTCTTCCAGGGCGATGCCCGGCGCCGCCACGTCCGGCTGCGCTACCGCCGTACCGAGGGCGGCGGCACGGGCGGCGACTGGACGCGGGAGCTGCTCTGGCCCTGACCGGTGCAGACAGCACGTTTATCCGGTTCTCACCGTTAAGGGGCACTATGGGAGACAGCTGAGCTGTTGGGAGGCATCGATGCCACGGGCCCGTTCGCGCTACGCCCCCGACCGGGGTCTGACCGGCCGCATGGTCACCACCATGTTCCTGATCGGTCTGCTCTACGTCGTCTTCGTGGGCGTGCTCCTCGCGGCCCTGCGGGGCTCCTGGCCGATCATCCTGATCATCACGGGCGGCCTGTTCATCGCCCAGTTCTGGTTCAGCGACCGCATCGCCGCGTACGGCATGGGCGCCCGCGAGGTCACCCCCGAACAGGCCCCCGAACTGCACGGCACCATCGACCGCATCTGCGCGCTGGCGGACATGCCGAAGCCCAGGGTGGCCATCGCCGACAGCGACGTACCGAATGCGTTCGCCACCGGCCGCAGCGAGAAGACGGCCCTGGTCTGCGCGACGACGGGCCTGCTGCGCAGACTGGAGCCGGAGGAGCTGGAAGGGGTCCTCGCCCACGAGATGTCGCATGTCGCGCACCGGGACGTGGCCGTCATGACCATCGCCTCGTTCCTCGGCGTACTGGCGGGCGTCATCACCCGGATCGCCCTGTGGGGCGGCTTCGCGCGCAGCCGCCCCGGCAACGACCCGGCGGGCATCCTGCTGCTTCTGATCCCGCTGATCAGCGCCGTCGTGTACGCGATCAGCTTCCTGCTGACCCGGCTGCTCTCCCGCTACCGCGAACTCTCCGCCGACCGGGCCGCCGCCCTGCTCACCGGGCGCCCCTCCGCGCTCGCCTCCGCCCTGACGAAGGTCAGCGGGCAGATGGCCCGCATCCCGACGGAGGACCTGCGGAAGGCGGAGCCGTACAACGCGTTCTACTTCATGCCCGCGTTCTCCGCGAAGGAGAGCATGGGCCGGCTGTTCTCCTCGCACCCGACGCTGGAACAGCGTCTGGACCAGCTGTCCCGGATCTCCACCGACCTGTCCCGCTGAACCATCGAGCGTTGAAGGAGTTACGCCCGTGGGCCTGCTCGACGCGATCCTCGGCCGGAGCAAGCCGGTCCGCCCCGACCTAGACCAGCTCTTCGCCGTCCCCTCCGCCGCCCTCACCCTCCAGGCCGCCACCGGCTTCACCCCGACCGGCCGGGGCTCGGTCTGCTTCGCCGGGGTGGAGGGCGGCGGCTTCGCCCGGCTCCAGGAGGACGTACGGGAGTTGCTGGACGCGGACACGGAACGCGGGGGCGTCCCGGTGGAGTTCAGCCGGGACGCGTACGGCTACACCTGGCTGCTGGCCACCCACCCGGCCGACGACACGGCGGGCCTGGTCAACGACCTGCACGCGGTCAACACGATGCTCCAGGACGGCGGCTTCGGCCCGCATCTGCTGTGCTCGCTGATCGGCTTCCGGGACACTGAGTCCGCCGACGGCCGGTCGCTGGCTCTCGTCTACCTCTACAAGCGCGGCACGTTCTACCCGTTCGCCCCGCTCCCCGGCGACGCCGAGAAGCGGGACAACCAGCTGGAGCTCCAGGTGCGGGGCGCCCTCGGCGACGACCTCCGGGTGGAGAAGGACCTGTCCCGGTGGTTCCCGGTGTGGGGCGCGCCGGGGCTGTGATCAGCCCGGGCCGCCCGCTGCCGGTGTCCGCTCGGCACCGGTGCCGAGCGGGATCCCGTGGGCCGTGGGCCCCAGGCGCGCCCGGTAGCGGCGGACGCCCCAGCTGCGGTGTTCCAGTTCGGCGGCGACCAGGACCTCCGCCGTGTTGACCTGGCCGGGGACCAGCTCCACCAGGGCGGCCACCGGGTGGTCGCCCGCCAGGGGCAGTCGGCGCAGGCCGCGGAACTCCCACTGGGGGTCCGGCTGGGACGCGCCGTGGCCGCGGACGATCCACTCCTCCCGGGCGGGTCCCGGCTCCGGCTGCTGCCGTTCCACGCCCAGGTCGACGACGCCGGTGCTGACCGTGAAGCTGAGTCCGGTGCCGGGGCCGGCCGCCGTCGGGCGGGTGCGCTCCCCGGGATCGATGAGGCGGGCGACGGGCCGCAGGGCCGGGTCGGGTGTGGAGAGGGACAGGGCCAGGGAGGCGTGCCGGAACGTGCCCGGGGCCTGCGGGGCCTCCGGGCGGAACGAGCACACCAGCAGCAGGTGGCGGTAGTCCCGGCCCGGTGTGGAGCGGACGTGGGCGTGCCAGTCGGCGGGGGCGCTCCCGTGCTCGGCGGGCAGCAGGTCCCAGCCGAAGGTGAGCCGGCCGCGCAGCGGCTCCGGGGTCCGCATGCGCCCCGGGCCGGCCGGTGAGCCGAGGGTGCGCTCCGGTTCGAGGGCGATGTCGTGCAGCTGGATCTCGGTCATGCGGTGGCTCCCGTGCTCCGGCCCCGTAGGAAGGTGAAGGCCCCCCAGTCGCGGTACTGCGGGTACCGGGCCCGGGTGGCGGTCTGCGCCTCGCGGAACGCCCGTTCGGGGGCGTCGGCGAGGTCGGCCCGCTGGTGCAGGCGGTGGAAGAAGTACGCGGCCGGCTCGGGCCGTACGGCCCACAGGCAGCCGACGACGGCCTGCACTCCGGCGGTGATGAGGGCGGCCGGGACGCCCCGCACGTTGTCCGCCCGGTCGAAGCGGCCCAGCGCCGATTCGCAGGCGGCGAGGGTGACCAGGCGGACGCCGCTCAGGTCGAGTTCGAGGAAGTCGTGGGCGAAGACCCGGCCGTCGTCGTCCTCGTCCGGGGTGAGGTAGAGGCAGTGCAGCCAGGGGGCGTCCTGGTCCATCGTGCCGTGGACGGCGAGGTGGACCACGTCGGCGGTGGCGAGTTCGGCGAGCAGCCCGGCCCGGGTCGCGGCCGGTCCGGTCACCGCATCCGCGCCGACCGCCTCGGCGACGGCCCGGGCGTGCTCGTCGAGGGCGGGTTCGGCGGGCAGACCGTAGGGCACGCCGCCGGTGGCGGAGGCGATGACGGCGGTACGGCGTGGGGGCGGGCGTTCCGGGAGGCCGGTGGGGACGAGCGCTTCGAGGCCCGCGATGGTGGTGACGGTCCAGTCGTCCGCGATCGGGCGGCCGTCGACGGAGCAGAGCGCGACCGGCAGGTAGTGGAGTGCGCCGTGCGGCCAGAGCAGCAGGCGGTCCTTGCCCTGGGCCCGCCAAGCGGCCCACCGGTCACCCATCGCGAGCGGCAGCTCGGGCCCCGTCAGCAGCCGCCGGCCCTCGGGGGTCACCTCGCCGAAGAGCGGGTCGCGTTCGACCTCTGTCCGGACCGCCTCGACCAGGTCGGCGACGGGATGCCGGTCGGCGTACGCCTCGGCGCTCTCGGGTCCGCCGTCGTCGGGATCGCCCAACTGCACCGTGATCGCACTGCCTTCGCGGGTGACGGCGAGGAGGACGGCGGCGCCGTTCACGGCGGTCGGCAGGAACCAGGTGAGCAACACGCTGCGCTCGTCGAGCAGTTCGCCGGTGCGCGCCCACAGGTACTGGTCGTCCACGAAGGGGGCCGAGCGGGAGCGCAGTTCGTCGTCGATGAAGGAGGAGATCCGGCGGCGCAGGTTGCGGACGAACCGGCCGTCGTCGTGGCTCTCCTCCCCGGGGTCCGTGTCGAGGACGTTCAGCAGGTTCGCCGTCGCACCGCCGACGGCGGTGGGGCTCTCCAAGGAGCGTAGTTTCGCCAGGTAGTCGGCGATGTGCGCGGGGCGGGTGACCGGGCCGTCGATCCGCCGCCACGCCCCGGCCTCCGGCCCCTTGCCCGCCTGGTGAAGGCCGAGCATCAGGGCCACCGGCAACGACTCGATCCCGAGGGTCACCTGCCATACGGCCGCGTGGACGAGGTCGCGGAGCACCTCGCCGAGCGCGGGGGCGCCGCTGGTGTCGAAGTTCGGTACGTCGACGATGATCGCGTGGACGGCGTTCCTGAGGGCGTCGCCGCTGAGGTTCGGCAGGTCCTGGAGGACGGGCAGCAGGCACGCCTGGGCCAGGTCCTGCTGGTTCAGCGAGGCGTAGGAGAGGGCCGCGTAGGTGGCGTGGCCCCACGGGAAGGGGACCCGGTCGGAGACCGGCTCGCCCCGCTCGACCGCCAGGCGGTACAGGTCCGCCGTCAGCAGCCGGACGCCCGCACCGTCCCCCGGTCGCGCCTGCCGCAGGAGGGCGGCGCCCCGTGCGGGCTGCCCCCGGTCGCGGGCGTGGGCGGCCGCGTGCAGGAGGGCGGCGGAGCGCTGGGCCGGGGTCCGGTCGGCCGGGAAGGACTCCGGGAGGGGTCCGGGGCCGGGGCAGTCGGTGGGGTCGTCGGGCAGTGCGTGCAACCGGGCCTCGATCCGTTGGCGGCGCTGCGCGGGGCCCGGGGAGAGCGGTGAGTGGTCGGCCCAGTCCAGCACCGCGCGCAGGAGCGGCCGGTCTCCGCGCTCCCGGGCGAGGTTGATGCCCTGGTCCACGGTCCGGGCGGCGACGACACCGCCGTACGCGGCGAGGAAGGCGGGCACGTCCGAGCCGAACACGTTCTCCCGTACGGTGTCGACGAAGGCGGCAGGCGCGTCGCCCATCGACCGGAGCAGGAAGAGCACCAGATCCGGCGGAGCGGCGGCATGTACGGCGAACAGCGCGTCGAACGCGGCCCGCGCCGTCGCCCGGTCCACGCCGCCGTCCTCCTCCCCCTCCTCCGCGACCACCTGCGCCAGTGCGGCCAGGATCCGGGGGCGCAGCGCACTGCCCGGCCCGGTCTCGCGCTCGTCCGACTCGGCGGCCCGCACCAGCAGGTCCCGGGCCTCTCCCCGTAACCGCGCGTCGAACCGCACCGGCCACGTTCCGCCGAACCACGGCCGGTACAGCGGGGACCGGTACAGATCCGCGGTGTGCTGGGCGGCCCGTACGGTCCCCTCCGCGCCGGCGTACGCGTCGCCGCCCAGGTCCTCCGGGCCCCGGACCGCCAGCCGCAGCCGGGCGGCCGCCAGGAGCGCCGCCGCCAGGCCCGCGGAGCCCGCCGGCCGCTCGATCAGGCGCCCGGACAGCGCGTCGGCGTCCTCGAACACCGGGCGCTCGCACCGCTCCGCGAGCACCGGCGCCGCGCTCTCGACCGTACGCAGTGCCGCCTCCCGCCAGACCGCCTCCGCTCCGCACTCCTCGGCGACCTCGGCGACCAACCGCCAGTAGAGGTACAGGAGATCGGCGGCTTCTCCCCGGCTCCGGGTCACATCCGCGACGAGCAGCTCCAGCAGCGCCCCGGCGGACAGCCCGTGGGCCTCCCCCAGGCTCCGGCGCACGCGCTCCAGCTCACGCGCTCGCTGCTTGGCCGCGTCGAGCGACAGCACCTGGTCCCGTACATGGAGCACCAGCTCCAGCAGGACGGAGACCGGGTCGAGGACGAACGTGACGGCCGGGTCGGACTCGCCGAGCCCGAGAGACTCACCGGGCCCAACTGGCTCACCGGGCCGACCGGGCCCGTCGAACCGCACCCGGCCCGCACAGACCATCCCCTGCCGGGCCTCCTCCGTCAGCACCTCGACCATGTCGTCGCCCGCGGGCAGCACATGGGACACGACCAGCACGAGCGAGCCCGCCCCGGACGCCGTCTCCAGCCAGCCGGCCGGCAGGTCCAGGGCGAGGTCGTACGCCAACTCCAGTCCACCGGGGCCCAGTACGGAGACCACGCCCCCCGCGTCCCGGCGGACGGACCACCGCGCGTCGACGGGTTCCGCGAACGGCAGCTCGTCCAGCGACGCGAGCGCGGCCAGCCCCCGCGCGTACGCCCGGGTGAACAGGCTCCCGCCCGGACCGGCGCCGGTGAACGGCCCGAGCCCCGCCTGTCCCACCGCCAGTCCGGCATGCCGGGCCCCGTCCACCTCGGCCAGGAAGGCCCACCCCGTGACGTCCTCCGACAGTCGCACGCCGCCCCCTAGCGCCTCTGGATCGTGGCGGTGACCAGCCTTCCACAGAAGCGCGCCGCTCAGCCCCGGGGCCGGAACACCGGTACGGCCTCTTCCCCCGCCTCCCGGAACGTGACGGTCAGCGGCATCCCGACGCGCAGCGCCTCGTGCGCGCACTCCGCGATCTCCGTCATCATCCGGGGCCCTTCGGCGAGGTCGACGACGGCCGCGACGTACGGGACGCGGGATCCGAAGGGCGGCAGGTCGTTGCGGTGGACGACGGACCAGGTGTAGAGCGTCGCCTCCCCGCTCGCCGGCTCCCAGCCCACGTCCTCGCCCCAGCAGTACGGGCAGAACTCACGCGGGTAGTGATGCGCCCGGCCGCATCCGGCGCAGCGGCGTATCAGCAACTGCCCCTCGGCCGCCGCGTCCCAGTACGGGCGGGTGAAAGCGTCCGGCTCCGGGAGGTCGAAGCGCGGGGCCGCGGCCGCACGTTCGGCGCTCACAGGAACAGCCCCAGCGCCGCGTCCAGCGACCAGGTCTGCCAGGCCATGGCGAAGAGGGCGACGAGGGAGATCAGCGCCATCATCGCGTTCTGCCCCTGCTCGGCCCAGTCGTGGATCATCAGGACCAGGTAGAGGAGATTGAGGAGCAGGCCCGCCACCAGCGCGATCGGAGTGAGGAAGCCGGTCACCAAACCGATCCCCAGGGCCAGTTCGGCGTAGACGACGACGTACGCGATCAGCTTCGGCCGGGGCTCGACGACCCGGCGGAAGCCGGTGCGGACCACCCCCCAGCGGTGCTTTCCCGCGATGTCCGCCGCCCAGGCGATCCCCGTACCGCGCTCGAACCAGCCTTTCCTGTCCTTGTGGCGCCAGCTCTCCAGCCACCACAGGCCGAGGCCTATGCGCAGGACGGCCAGCCATTCCGTTCCGCCGAGCCAGATCGTCTGCATCGGCCCTCCACTCACAGTTTTCTGACGGTACGTCAGTTCACCGGACGGAGGCCGTCCCCGCAAGAGGTCTGCACCGCCTTCAGCGCCGCCGCCCGCGCCCCAGCAGCCATGCCAGATAGACGCCGCCGAGCGCGCCCGTGACCACGCCCACCGGCAGCGGCCCGGCCGTCGGCAGCGAGATCGCGACCAGATCGGAGGCGGAGAGCAGCAGCGCCCCCATCGCGGCGGCGGGCAGCAGCCCCGTTCCCGTACCCCGGCTGAGGCGGCGGGCCAGTTGGGGTGCGCAGAGGGCGACGAACACGATCGGTCCGGCCGCCGAGACCGCCACCGCGCTCAGCCCGACCGCGATCAGGAGGACGAGCACCCGGGTCCGCCCCGCGTCCACGCCGAGGCCGCCCGCCGCCTCGTCGCCCATCTCCAGCAGGTCCAGGCGGCGGACGACCGGGAGCGCGGCCAGCAGGAGAGCCCCCAGACCGAGCAGGGCGGGCAGGACCTGGTGGGTTTCCGCGCTGCCGAGGCTGCCGATCAGCCAGAGCTGGGCGGACTGGGCGTGGTCGAGGGCGGCCCGGGTGAGCAGGTACGCGTTGACCGAGGCGAGCAGCGAGCCGACGGCGATCCCGGCGAGGATCAGCCGGTTGCCCCGGAACGAGCCGCGTCGGGCGAGGAGTTGGACGAACACCGCCGTGGCCAGGCCGCCGCCCGCCGCCCCGGCCGCCACGTAGGCCGGTTCACCGTGCAGCAGGACCAGCAACGCGCCGGTCGCCGCACCGGAGTTGAAGCCGACGATGTCCGGGCTGCCGAGCGGGTTGCGGGAGAGCTGCTGGAACAGCGCCCCGGCCGCGCCGAGTGCCGCGCCGACGACGAGCCCGAGGGCCACCCGCGGCAGCCGCAGCTCCAGAACGACGAACGCGGACTGCTCCGAGCCCGCGCCGAACAGCGCGCCCAGCACCTCGGCGGGCGGTACGAGGCCGTCCCGGGTCAGCGCGAGAGCGCCGCTGCCCGCCGCGAGCAGGGTGAGGAGGAGGGTGACCGCCAGGGGTCGGGGGCGTATCCGGAGGGAGAGTCCCCGACCTCGTACGGCCACCGGGCTGCCGGAGAGACCCCGCCCCCGCACGGCCACCGGCTTTTCGAGGACGCTCATGCCGCCCCCACCGCCTTCCGCGAGGCGGCTGTACGGCTCCGCCGGTTGCGGCCGATCAGCCAGATCAGGACGGGCGCGCCCACGAACGCCGTCACGATGCCCACCTGGATCTCGGCGGGGCGGGCGACGACCCGGCCCACGATGTCCGCGACGAGCAGCAGGCCCGCCCCGATGAGGACCGCGTACGGCATCAGGCGGCGGTGGTCGGGCCCGGTCAGCAGGCGGGCCACGTGCGGGGCGACCAGGCCGATGAAGCCGACCGGGCCGATCGCGGCCGTCGCGGCCCCGCTGAGCAGCACCGTGGCGAGCGTGCCGAGCAGCCGTACGCGCCCGGGTGCGACGCCCAGCGCCCGGCCCGCCTCGTCGCCGAGGGCGAAGGCGTTGAGGGCGGGCGCGGTGGTGAGCGCCAGCACCGCACCCACCAGCAGGAAGGGCAACACGTCGCACAGCACCGGGAGTTCACGGCCCGCCAGCGTGCCGACCGACCACATCCGCAGCGTCCCGTACGCATCCGCGTCCAGCACCCCGAGCCCGCTGACCACCGCGCCGAGCACGGCGGTGACGGCCACCCCGGCGAGCACGAGCCCTTCGGGGGTGCCGCGGCCCGCGCCCCGGCCGCCGAGCAGATACACGACCACCACCGCGACGGCCGCCCCGAGCAGCGCCCACCAGACGACGGCCTGGAGCGAGCGCGTACGGAACAGGACGGTCGCGGCGACGACGGCGCAGGCGGCCCCGGTGTTGACGCCGAGAAGGCCGGGATCCGCCAGGGGGTTACGGGTCAGCCCCTGCATCACCGCGCCGGCGAGGCCGAGCGCCGCTCCGGCCGTGACGGCGAGGAGGGTGCGGGGCACCCGGACCTCCCGGACGATCGAGGCGTGCGGGGCGTCGGGGTCGAGCAGCGCGGCGAACACCTCGGCCGGGGGCACGGGTTGGGCGCCCACGGCGAGGCCGCCGGCCACGGCGAGGGCCAGGAGGACCAGCCCCGCCGTGAGCCCGGCGGCGTACCGCGCGCGGGCGGCGGGTCTGTTGCCGGCCACTGTCAGCCGAAGGCCTTCTCGACCTTGTCGATCAGGTTGCCCGCGCTGTAGTAGTCCAGCCGGAAGGTGTCGAGGCCCAGGTCGTACACCCGCTTGTCCTTGACCGCCGCCAGGTCCTTCCAGACCGGGCGCGCGGTGGCGGCGGTGATCTCCTCGGGGGTGTGGCTGACGAAGAGCAGCGAGCTGTCCTTCGCGGTGTCGGCCACCTTCTCCTGGCTGAACTCCGCGAAGTCCGAACGGCCGCCCTGCGTCTGGCCCTTGCCGGCCGGCGGCTCCAGCACGGTGAAGCCGAGGGAGGTGAGGAGGCGGCCCTGGGCGGACTCGGGGGTGAAGACGGTCATCGCGGACTGGTTGTCGCGGACGAGCGCGGCGGACTGCTTCGGCACGGTGATGGCGGCCTTGACCTCGCCGACCCGCTTGTCGTGCGCGGCGACGACCTCGCTCGCGCGCTTCTCCAGGCCGAGGTCCTTGCCGAGGCGGGCGGTCAGGTCCTGCCAGGAGACGTCGTCGTGGCGGTAGAGGAGGGTCGGGGCGACGGCGGAGAGCTTGTCGTAGAACTTCTCGGCGTTCTCCGCGCCGGAGGACGCGCCCACGATCAGGTCGGGCTTCAGCGCCAGGACTTTCTCCACGTCGGGCTCGAAGCCCTGGTAGGCGACCTTGACGCTGTTCTTCGCCGCGGCGTCGGACCACTGGGTGAAGAAGCCCTGCTTGTCGGTGATGACGGAGGGCGGGGTGGCCTGGGAGGCGATGACCGGGGCGTCGAGGGCCAGCAGATGGCCGGTCATGGTGACGCTGACCGAGACGATCCGCTCGGGCCGGTCGGGGACCTTCTCGGTGGTCCCGGCGTCGTGCTTCACGGTGCGGGCGGCGGCGGCCGCTTTGGCCTCGCCGTTCCCGTCACCCTTGGCGCCCGCGTCGCCGCCACCGCAGGCGGTGAGCGCGAGGAACCCGGCGGCGACCACCGCCACCCCCCGGAAACGAGCCCGCAGCTGTCTGCCGTTCATGTACGTCCCACCCCTTCACCCCCGGACGGGCGCACGGCACGGCGCCGCGCGGCTGCCCCCGGAGGTCACCCCGCATCAGTCAAGGCAAGGTTAGGCTTACCTTATCCACATAAGGGGTGCCCGGGCACGCGCGGTCACCGCACCGCACCGCTCGTGATCAATTCGCAATCGATTTCCCTCTTGACCGAGACCCATCAACAGAGCGGGCGATTACGCTCCGAACCATGCCCAACAGCCCGTCCCCCGCAGCCCGTCACGACGCCGTCGCCCTCACCGACCGTACGGAGGTCCGGCCCGTGTACGTCATCGGCGGCGGCCCCGGCGGGCTCGCCACCGCGGCCGCGCTGCGCGCCCGGGGCGTACGGGCGGTGGTCCTGGAGAAGTCGGACCGGGTCGGCGCGTCCTGGCGCGGCCACTACGACCGGCTGCACCTGCACACCACCCGCCGCTGGTCCGCACTGCCGGGGCTGAAGATGCCGCGGAAGTTCGGGCGTTGGGTGGGCCGGGACGACGTGGTGCGGTATCTGGAGAAGTACATCGAGCACCATGAGCTGGAGGTGGTGACGGGCGTCGAGGTGACCCGGGTCGACCCGGCCCCCGACGGCTCCGGCGACTGGCAGCTCACCGCGACGGGCGGCCGGGTCCTGCGGGGCCGCGCGGTCGTCGTCGCGACCGGCTTCAACCACACCCCGCGCATACCGGACTGGCCGGGCCGCGACACGTTCACGGGCGAGCTGCTGCACGCGGCGGCGTACCGGAACCCGGCCCCGTACGCCGGGAAGGACGTCCTGGTCGTCGGCATCGGCAACACGGGCGCGGAGATCGCGGCGGACCTGGCCGAGGGCGGGGCGTCCGCCGTGCGCATCGCGGTCCGCACGGCCCCGCACATCGTCCGCCGCTCCACCGCCGGCTGGCCGGCCCAGGCCACGGGCATCCTGGTCCGCCGCCTGCCGGTGCGGCTCGTCGACCGCGCCGGGGGCGTGCTGGCGAAGGTCGCCGTGCCCGACCTGACCGACCGGGGCCTCCCGCGCCCCGCCACCGGCCTCTACTCCCGGGTCCGTGAGGGAGCGATCCCGGTCCAGGACGTCGGCCTGATCGACGCGGTGAAGAGCGGCCGGGTGACCCCCGTGGCGACGGTCGCCTCCTTCGACAAGGACGCGGTGGTCCTGGCCGACGGCACCCGGATCACCCCGGACGCCGTCATCGCCGCCACCGGCTACCACCGCGCCCTGGAGCCGCTGCTCGGCCACCTGGACGTCCTGGACGGGCGGGGCCGCCCGGTGGCCCACGGCGGCCGCTCCCCGAAGGGAGCCCCCGGGCTCTACTTCACCGGCTTCACCAACCCGATCAGCGGGATGCTGCGCGAAATGGCCCTGGACGCGGAGAAGATCGCGAAGAGGGTGGCGCGGGCGCCGCGTTGAGCAGGGGCCGGGGCGGGGGCGGGCCGGACTGTCAGTGCTGGCGACTAGGGTCGGGCCCCAGGGGGATATCCAGCCCTTCCGAGGAGTCGATGATGACCGTTCGCCGTGTCGTACCCAACCTCCGGACGGAGGCGGTCGAGGAGAACCGGGACTTCTACGGCCTGCTCGGCTTCGAGGAGGTCATGAACCTCGGCTGGATCACGACCGTCGCCTCGCCGTCCGGCCCCCAGGAGCAGGTCAGCTTCATGACCCACGACCTGACCGGCCCGGTCGTCCCCGACCTGAGCGTCGAGGTCGACGACGTGGACGCGGTGTACGCGGCCGTACGGGCCCGGGGCGCGGAGATCGTCCACCCGCTCCAGGACGAGGAGTGGGGCGTACGGAGGTTCTTCGTCCGGGACCCCGACGGCCGGGTGGTCAATGTGCTGAGCCACCGCTGAGCCCGGGCGCGCCCGGCACCCGCCCCGCTGCCGGTCACCCCTCCGGAACGGGGCCGCCTCTGCCTAGGCTGGGTGTCATGGACGTGTTCGACGAGCTGTTGCGGGGCGTGCGGGGCCGGGGGGCGGTGTTCGGCCGTTCGGTGCTGTGCGCACCCTGGTCGCTGCGGTTCACCGACGGGGCGTATCTGACCCTGTGCATGCCGCTGCGGGGTGCGGGGTGGATCGTGCCGGAGGGCGGTGAGCCGCTGCGGGTGGAGGCCGGCGAGGCCGCGGTCGTGCGGGGCCCGGCCCCGTTCGTCTTCACCGACGACCCGGCGGGCGGTACGGGGCCGGGGCGCGCCGGCGGCGTACGGGAGGTGCGCTGGGACCGGTCCCGGGACAGCGGCGGGGCATCGGACGGTGTCCCCGAATTCGACTGCGCCACCGTGCTGTTGGCCGCCGCCTACGACGTACAGGAGCAGCTCCCCCAGCGGCTCCTGCGGGCGCTGCCCCCGGCCCTCGTGGTGCCCGACGAGGAGGACTGCTCGCCGCTGCGCGACTACCTGGAGGGGCAGCTCGGCCGGGGCCGGCCGGGCGACCAGATCGTGCTCGACCGGCTGCTGGACTGGATGCTGGTGTGCACGCTGCGGGACTGGTTCGACCGGCCCGAGGCGAACCCGCCGGGGTGGTACGGGGCGCTCGGCGACGAGGTCGCCGGCCCGGCTCTGCGGGCGATGCACGAGGACCCGGCGCACCCCTGGACCACGGCGGAGCTGGCGAGCCGGGCGGGGGTGTCGCGGACGACCCTGGCGAAGCGGTTCACCGAACTCGTCGGGGACGGCCCGGTGGCGTATCTGACCGAGTGGCGGATGACGCTCGCCGCCGACCTGCTGTCCCACCCCGAGCTGACCGTGGCGGCCGTGGCCCGCCGGGTCGGCTACGCGGACGCGTTCGGGTTCAGCGCGGCGTTCAAGAGGGTGCGCGGCGAGAGCCCGAGCGCGTTCCGGCGGGAGGCCCTGGCGGCCGGGCCGGTGGACGCGGCGGCGCCGGCGGGGTTCCATCTCCGTTGCGCGGCGCCGGGGCCGGCGGGGTGAGCGACGGCTGAGGGCGGGGCGGGGCCGGGATCCTTCCGGAGAAGGCCCGGCCCCGGAGCCCCGGCCCCGGGCATCAGCCCCAGACCCCCCGCGCCGCCGCCTCCCGGACGAAGTCGGCGAAGTCGCGCGGCTCCCGGCCGAGTGCCCGGCGTACGCCGTCCAGGACGGGCGCCTCCCGGCTCGTGGTGATCGGGTCCAGCGCGTCGGTCCAGAGGTCGGCCTCCTCCTCCGGGAAGCCCTGGGCGATGAGCCCGGCCCGGAAGGCGGAGGCGTCGACGGGGACGTACGCGGCGCGCTTCCCGGTCTCCTTCGCGATCTCGTCCAGGACGTCGGCGATACCGAGCGCGCGCGGGCCCGAGAGGCCGTACTCCTCGCCCGCGTGGCCGTCCTCGGTGAGCGCGGCGACGGCCACGTCCGCGATGTCGTCGGCGTCGATGAACGCGGCCCTCCCGTCCCCGGTGGGCAGGGCCAGTTCCCCGTCGCGTACGCCGTCGAGGAAGACACCCTCGCTGAAGTTCTGGGAGAACCAGCCCGGCCGCAGGATCGTCCAGGTCACCCCCGAGGCGCGGACGGCCCGCTCCCCCTCGCCGTGCGGTCCCCCGTCCACGTAGGCGGGGCCGAAGTAGCCGGGCACGTCCGTACCCCGGGCCGAGAGCAGCACCAGCCGCCGCACCCCGCTCGCGACGGCCTGTTCGACGAAGGCGGGGGTCGGGGAGGGCGAGGCGTCGAGCGGGGTGATGTAGACGGCGGTGACGCCGTCCAGGGCGGCCTGCCAGGTGGTGGGGTCCGCCCAGTCGAACGGGGTCTCCCCGGACCGCGAGGCCGCCCGGGTCTCCACGCCCAGCTCACGGAGGCGGGCCACCACCCGGCGGCCGGTCTTGCCGGTGCCGCCGGTCACGAGTACGGGTCCCTGCACGGAGGCCGCTGCTGCGGTCGCGTCTGTCTGAGTCATGGCACCAGCTTCACGCGGCGGGGCGGTTCCCGCCCATGGCTCAGCGTCCGGGAGGGATGTGCGAGCGTCCGGCACCAGCACCGGGCACCAGGCGCCGGGTGCCACGATGCCGCCACCACCCCAGCAGCCACCACCGCCACGACCCTGCACCACGGGTTCGCCCTGCGTGACCGTGTGAGCCTTTGCCTGCACACCCATTCCTGACGCAGCGTCAGTTCAGTAACCTGACAGAGCGTCAGTTAATCGGCCGGTCCCGCCCGTTCCCCGGCGGGGCCATCGAGCAGGAGTGGGCGGAACGATGCTTGGATCGACTCACGGCACCCTCACCACCGACTTCCGTGCCCGGGTGGTGGCCTGCGGCGAGGAGCCGCACGCCTCCGTCGTCAGCCTGCCCACCGCCACACGGCAGGGCGGCCTCGACGTCAGCGGGCGTCCGCTGCACCTGGCCGTGCCCGACCTGGACCGCTTCTTCCGGCCCCGCTCGGTGGCCGTCGTCGGGGCCTCGGACGCCGAGGGCCGCCCCAACACCGGCATCACCCGGCAGCTGATCGCCTGGGCCGAACGGGTCGGGGCCCGGCTGCACCCCGTGCACCCGACCCGGACCTCGGTGTTCGGCCGGGAGTGCGTCGCCTCGGTCGCCGAGCTGCCCGAGCCGGTCGACCTCGCGGTGCTGCTGGTCGCGGACCCGCTGCCGGTGATCGAGGAGCTGGGCGAGGCCAAGGTGCCCTTCGCCGTCGCGTTCGCCTCCGGGTTCGCCGAGACCGGGGAGGCGGGCGCGGCCGCGCAGGCCCGGCTGGCGGCGGCCGTGGAACGCTCCGGACTGCGGCTGCTCGGGCCGAACACCAACCTGAACGCCTTCGAGCGGTTCCGGGACGACCTGGAGGGCCCCGCCATCGCCCTGATCACCCAGTCCGGACACCAGGGCCGCCCGGTCCACGCCCTCCAGGAGCTGGGGATCCGGCTCTCCCACTGGGCCCCCACGGGCAACGAGGCCGATCTGGAGACCGCCGACTTCCTGGCGTACTTCGCCCAGCTCCCCGAGGTCGGGGCGATCGCCTGCTACGTCGAGGGGCTCAAGGACGGCCGCTCCTTCCTGCTCGCCGCCGACCGGGCCGCCCGCGCGAAGGTCCCGGTCGTCGCCGTGAAGGTGGGCCGCACCGAGGCCGGGACCGAGGCCGCCGCATCGCACACCGGGAAGCTGACCGGGGCGGACCAGGTGGTGGACGCGGCGATGCGGCAGTTCGGGGTGGTCCGGGTGGACGGCCTCGACGAACTCCAGGACACGGCAGCCCTGTTGGCCCGGGCCCGCCCGCCGAAGGCCGAGGGCGTGGCCGTGTACTCCATCTCCGGCGGCACCGGCGCGCACTTCGCGGACCTGGCGACGGCGGCGGGGCTCACCCTGCCCGCCCTGTCGGCGGAGAAGCAGGCCGAACTGCACACCTGGATACCGGAGTACCTCAACGTCGCCAACCCGATC
The DNA here is from genome assembly GCF_014649875.1 of Streptomyces rubiginosohelvolus. Taxonomy (GTDB): domain Bacteria; phylum Actinomycetota; class Actinomycetes; order Streptomycetales; family Streptomycetaceae; genus Streptomyces; species Streptomyces rubiginosohelvolus. Next base: position 651,948 of record NZ_BMTW01000001.1, read on the forward strand.
GACAACGGCGGCCACCCGGTCGGCGACTGGCGCGGCCGGAAGATCATCGACGCGATCCTCGCCGACCCGTCGGTCGGGGTGCTGATCTGTCCGATCACCGGCCCGTTCCCCCCGATGAGCGACCGGCTCGCCCGGGACCTCGCGGACGCGGCGGAGGCCACCGACAAGCTGGTCTGCGTCGTCTGGGGCTCCCCCGTCGGCACCGAGGACGCGTACCGCACGACCCTGTTGGGCTCCTCGCGCCTCGCCACGTTCCGTACGGCACGCAACTGCGTCACCGCCGTGAAGGCCTACCTGGACCACCACCGCTTCACCGACCGCTACCGCTCCCCCTTCGAGGACGCCCCGCGCACCCCGTCGCCGTCCTTCCGCAAGGCGCAGGGCCTGCTGCGGCCGGGCCAGCAGCTCAGCGAGCACGCGGCGAAGCAGCTCCTGCGGGCGTACGGGATCCGGGTGCCGCGCGAGCAGCTGGTGACCAGCGCGGCCGGTGCCGTACGGGCCGCCGGTCCGGTCGGCTACCCGGTGGTGATGAAGGCGTCCGGGCCCCGGCTCGCCCACAAGACGGAGCTGGGCCTGGTGAAGGTCGGCCTCACCTCGGCCAGCCAGGTCCGGGACGCCTACCGCGAGCTGACCGACATCGCCCGGTACGAATCGGTGGACCTGGACGGCATCCTGGTCTGCCAGATGATCGACCGGGGCGTCGAGATGATGGTCGGGGTCACCCACGACGCCCTGTTCGGCCCGACGGTCACGGTGGGGCTCGGCGGGGTCCTGGTGGAGGTACTGCACGACGCGGCGGTCCGGGTCCCGCCGTTCGGCGAGCGGGATGCCCGGGACATGCTCGGCGAACTGCGCGGCCGGGCGCTGCTGGAGGGGGTGCGCGGCGGGGCCCCCGTCGATGTGGACGCCCTGGTGGAAGTGGTGCTGCGGGTCCAGCGCATGGCCCTGGAGCTGGGCGACGACCTGACCGAGCTGGACATCAACCCGCTGGTGGTGCTGGGCCGGGGCCAGGGCGCGGTGGCCCTGGACGCGCTGGCGGTGTGCCGGTGAGCGGGGAGGCGGGCCCCGGGCCGGACGAGCACGCGCGTACGGGCGCACCGGGCACGGGACCGGAGGCGGCGGGTCCGGAGACGGCCGGCCCGGCTCCAAGGGCCACGGACCCCGCCCCCGCAGCGGGCACCGTCCTGCACACCCTCGACGGCGGCGTCTCATGGATCACTCTCAACCGCCCCGAGGCCATGAACGCCGTGACCTGGGACCAGCGGGAGCGGATCATCGCCCTGCTGGCCGAGGCCTCCGCCGACCCCGCCGTACGGGCCGTCGTACTCACCGCCACGGGCCGGGGCTTCTGCGCGGGCGCCGATCTGCGGGGCACCCCGGCCCCGGACCGCGAACGGGTCCCCGGGGACGTCGCCCGGACGATCCGGCTGGGTGCTCAGCGGCTGATCGCGGCCGTCCTGGACTGCGAGAAGCCGGTGATCGCCGCCGTGAACGGCACGGCGGCCGGGATCGGCGCGCATCTGGCGTTCGCCTGCGATCTGGTCGTGGCGGCCGACACGGCGACGTTCATCGAGGTCTTCGTACGCCGAGGACTCGTCCCGGACGGCGGCGGCGCGTATCTGCTGCCGCGGCTGGTGGGCCCGCAGCGCACCAAGGAGCTGATGTTCTTCGGGGACGCCCTCACCGCGGCGGACGCGGAGCGACTGGGCCTGGTCAACCGTACGGTCCCGGCAGGCGAGTTGGAGGCCCTGGCCAAGGAGTGGGCGGGCCGGCTGGCGGCGGGGCCCACCCGCGCCCTCGCCCTGACCAAGCAGCTGGTGAACTCCTCGCTGGACGGCGACCGGGCCACGGCGTTCGCGGCCGAGGCGGCGGCCCAGGAGATCAACATGACCACGCGGGACGCCAACGAGGGCGTGACGTCCTTCGTCGAGCGCCGGCCGCCGACGTACGAGGGCCGCTGAGGCCCCCTACACCTTCACATCTGACGCTTCGTCAGTTCTTATGGAGGGCATGATGGGACACGCAGGCATGGCCGCCACCGCCGTCCGGTACCTCAGGTCCGTCGGCGCCGCCACGACAGCCGCACCGGGGACACCCCCGGAGGCACTGCCCCGCCCGGACCTGAGGGCGGTCCGGGACGACGAGCGGCTGCCGATCGCCCCGGCCGAGTTCCGCCGCGTGCTGGGCCACTTCGCCAGCGGCGTCACCGTGGTCACCGCCCGCGACGCGGACGGCCCGACGGGCTTCGCCTGCCAGTCCTTCGCCTCGCTCTCGCTGGACCCGCCGCTGGTGTCCTTCATGGTCGCCCGTACGTCGACGACCTGGCCGCGCATCGCCCGCGCCGGGGTGTTCTGCGTGAACGTCCTGGGGGCGGAGCAGAGCGCGCTGTGCCGGGGGTTCGCGGTGAGCGGGTCGGACAAGTTCGCGGGCGTGGCGTACGGGGACGCCCCCGCGACCGGGTCACCGCTGCTGGACTCCGTACCCGCCTGGATCGACTGCCGCATCCACGCCGTCCACACCGGCGGCGACCACCTCATCGTGGTGGGCCGGGTGGAGGCGCTGGGCGCGGAGGAGGAGGGCGAGCCGCTGCTGTTCCACCGGGGGGCGTTCGGGCGGCTGAGCCGCTGAGCCGGGGCTCGGCGGCTCAGCCGCTGACGACGGGCCCCTTCGGAGCCGGGACGCGACGGATCACCAAAGACATCAGCGCCGCCATCGCACACAGCGCCCCCGCCGCGTACCAGACCACGTCGTAGCTGCCGAACACGTCCCGCGCGACGCCGCCGAGGAACGCGACCACCGCCGCGCCCACCTGGTGCGAGGCCAGCACCCAGCCGAAGACGATCGCGCTGTCGTCGCCGTACTGCTCGCGGCAGAGCGCCAGCGTCGGCGGGACGGTGGCGACCCAGTCGAGGCCGTAGAACACGATGAAGAAGACCATCGGCGGCCGGACGTCGGGGGCCATGAGCATCGGCAGGAACAGCAGCGAGATCCCGCGCAGCGCGTAGTAGACGGCGAGCAGCCTGCGGGCGTCGAAGCGGTCGGTGAGCCAGCCGGAGAAGATCGTGCCGATGACGTCGAAGACCCCGATCACGGCGAGCAGCGAGGCCGCCACGGTGATGGGCATGTGGTGGTCGTGGGCGGAGGGCACGAAGTGGGTGCGGATCAGGCCGTTGGTGGAGGCCCCGCAGATCGCGAAGGCACCCGCGAGAAGCCAGAACGGGCCGGTGCGGGCCGCGTCGACCAGCACGCGCACCGTCCGGCGCGCGGCGCCCCGGGCGGGGGCCGGCCTCGCCACGTACGTACCGCCGTACGGGGCGAGCCCCACATCGGCCGGATGGTCGCGCATCAGCAGCCAGACGAACGGGACGACGACGAGGGCCGCCAGGCCGACGGTGACCGAGGCGGGCTCCCAGCCGTGCTGGTCGACGATCCAGGCGCAGAGCGGGAGGAAGACGAGCTGACCGGAGGCCCCGGCGGCGGTGAGGATGCCGGTGACCAGGCCCCGGCGGGCGACGAACCAGCGGTTGGTGACGGTCGCGGCGAACGCCATCGCCATGGACCCGGTACCGAGGCCGACCAACAGGCCCCAGTAGAGCATCAGTTGCCAGGACGCGGTCATCCAGACGCTGGCGATCGCCCCGGCCGCCACCATCGTGAGCGCGCTCGCCACGACCCGCCGGATGCCGAAGCGGTCCATGAGCGCGGCGGCGAACGGTGCGGTCAGCCCGTACAGCGCCATGTCGATGGAGACCGCGAGCCCGATCTCCCCGCGCGACCAGCCGAATTCGCGGTGGAGCGGGTCGATGAGCAGGCCGGGCAGGGAGTTGAAGGCCGCGCCGCCGATGATCGTCACGAAGGTGACGGCGGCGACGAGCCACGCGCGGTGGATACGGGGGCGGGGGCGGAGGCGCTCCTCGCCGGGCGGACGACGGTCGTCCCGGGCCGCGCTGTCGATGGTCTCGGTCACGTGGACCAGCTTCTTGGCCTGGAGCTTTCCCCACGAGTGGCCTGAAGGACATGGTTCGCAGGAATCGGGCCACGCGATCGGGCCCTGCCTAGGCGCGCCGCCGGGCCCCCGCGTGGACGGTCCAGGCCGCCGCCGCGCCCACCGCGTACCAGAACAGGTCCGGCGCGTTGAAGGTCGAGCCGAGGACCAGCCGGGCCGCCGTGCTGTGCGCCGACAGTTCCGCCGGTACGCCGGTGAGCTGCGCGAACTCCACCGCCCAGCTCAGGCCCAGCGCCGTGGCGGCCACCACGAGGGGTCGCGCGCGGGGCGCGCAGAGGGCGACGAGCGCGCAGAGCAGCACCGTGTAGAGCGCGCTCCCGGCGTACTTGGCGAAGGCCCCGTCCGCCCCGGCGCGCACGGCGAGTCCCGCGGCGGCGGTGGCGACGGCCGCCACCGCCGCGACAGCGCGAGCCTTGAATCCGCGGGTGTCACTGTCCGCGCCGGGAATGGACGCGGGCTCTGTCGACTTCTCCATCACATCGCTAACCTGTATCAGCTCGTGGTCTATACCAGCCACCCGCCCCCGCGGTGATCTTCGAGGAGGCCGTCATGCCGCACCGCGTCGTCGTCCTGGCTCTCGACGGAGCGCTCCCCTTCGAACTGGGCATCCCCCAGCGGATCTTCGGCCGCTCCCTAGGCACCGGGTCGGGCGGCCCGGGCAGGAAGCTGTACGACGTCGTGACCTGCTCGATCCGGCCGCCGGGACCGGTACGGACCGACGCGGACTTCGCCGTCCTCGTGGAGCACGGCCCGGAGGCGCTCGCCACCGCCGACACCGTGGTCGTCCCCGCCTCCTACGAGCTGGGCCCGGTCTTCGAGGAGGGCAGGCTCACCGAGGAGCTGGCCGCCGCGCTCGCCCTGGTCCGGCCCGGCACCCGGATGGTCTCCATCTGCACCGGCAGCTACGTCCTGGCGGCGGCCGGATACCTCGACGGCCGCCCCGCCACCACGCACTGGTCGTCCGCCGACCACTTCCAGCGGATCTTCCCGCAGGTCCGCGTCGACCCGGACGTCCTGTTCATCGACGACGGCGACGTCCTCACCTCCGCCGGGGTCGCCGCCGGGATCGACCTCTGCCTGCACCTGGTGCGGCGCGACCACGGGGCGGCCGTCGCGAACGAGATCGCCCGCCGCACGGTCGTCCCCCCGCACCGGGACGGCGGGCAGGCCCAGTACATCCACCGCCCGATCCCCGAACCGCAGTTCGCGACCACGACGGCCGCCCGGGCCTGGGCGCTGGCCCGTCTCGACCGGCCGATCCTGCTGCGGGACATGGCGGAGCAGGAGGCGATGAGCGTACGGACGTTCACGCGCCGCTTCCGCGAAGAGGTCGGGATCAGCCCCGGCCAGTGGCTCACCCAGCAGCGGGTGGAGCGGGCCCGCCATCTGCTGGAGTCCACCGACCTGTCCATCGACCAGGTGGCCCGGGACGCGGGCTTCGGCACGGCGACCTCGCTGCGCCAGCACCTCCAGGCGGCCCTGGGCGTTCCGCCGACGGTCTACCGCCGTACGTTCCGGTCCTCGGCGGACGCCTCGCACTGAGCCGTCCGGCCCGGCCGGCTCAGCCTTCGCGACCCACCAGCCCGTCCAGCTCGGCCCGGAACAGCAGGGCCGGGTCGAAGCCCATGCCGGTGAAGTGGCCGGCCAGCTCCAGGGACAGCACCCCGTGCAGCCGGGTCCAGAACGCGAGGGCCCGCCGCAGCACCCCGGGCGGGGCCGGGTGGTCCCCGGCCCAGTCGCGGTGGTCCGCCAAGTGGGCGGCGAACGGCGAGGCGGGCACGTCCGGTTCGAAGGCCGTCCAGGCGGTCAGCAGGTCGGCCATGATCTCCTGCGAGATGCCGGTGATCTCGTCGGGCGCGTGGTAGCCGGGGACGGGGGTGCCGTAGATGAGGAAGTACCGGTGCGGGTCCGCCAGGGCCCAGTCGCGCAGGACGTGCGCGAGGGCGGCCGGGTCGGCGCCGGTGACGGCCGCCGCGTGGACGGCGTCGGCGAGGCTGCGGTACGCGTCCCGGATGAGCTCGGTGATCAGCTCGTCCCGGCCGGCGAAGTAGCGGTAGAGCGCGGGGCCGCTGACGCCCATCCGCTTGGCGATCGCGTTGAGGGAGAGCGCGGAGGCCCCGGCCGTGGCGATCTGCTCCCAGGCGTGCTGCTTGATCTCCGCGCGGACCTGGGCGCGATAGCGCTCCCGGGGGGTCGCGGCGTCGGACTTCGCCATGGGGTGCCGCCTTCCGTCACCACGTCAGCTACTCACTCAAATTTCCGTTAGAAGATATCACGGAACCCCTTGACCCCTCGATGCGCGAGGAGTTACAACTTCTAACGAACGCATGAGCTACTAGCCGATGGAGGCCCCGATGTCCCGGACCCGCACCACCGCCGCCGCCCTGCTCACCCTCCCGCTCGCCGCCGCCGCGCTCCTCGCCACCGCCGCCGCACCCGCCGGGGCCGCCACCGCGCGCCCGGCCCCGCCCCTCACCTGCCAGGGCAAGGGCGTCGACGCCAAGGCCCTGGTCCGCGCCCGCACCGAGACCGTGATCGACGCGCCGCTGAGCACCGTCTGGAAGCTCCAGACCGACGTGGAGCGCTGGCCGAGCTGGCAGACCCACGTGACGAGCATGGACCGCCTCGACCACGGCCCCTTCCGCCCCGGTGCGGCGTTCCGCTGGACCACCCCGGTCCCGCCCAACCCGGCGACCCCCGCCACCAGCCTGGACATCACGTCCACCGTCCGGCAGGTCGAGCGCGGCTCCTGCATCCGGTGGACCGGGCCCGCCGTCGGCGAGGGGCTGCACATCGACGGCGTCCACGTGTGGAGCTTCCAGAAGGTCCGGGGCGGCGTCCTCGTCCGTACCGAGGAGACCCACACCGGCGAGCAGGTCGAGGCGAACGTCCCCTACGCCACCGAGATCCTGAAGCAGGGCCTCGAAGCGTGGCTCGGCGAGCTGAAGGCCGCCGCCGAGGCCCGCTCCTGCCCGCGCGGCTGACCGGGAGGGGTCAGAAGACCAGCACCCCCCGGGCCACCCGCCCGTGGTGCGCGTCGTCGGCGGCCTTGGCGAAGTCCTCCACCGGGTACGTCTCCGTCACCAGTTCGTCCAGCAGCAGCCGGCCCTCCCGGTAGAGGTCCGCGTACAGGGCGATGTCCCGCTGCGGCCGCGAGGACCCGTAGCGGCAGCCCAGGATGGACTTGTCCAGATACATCGACGAGACCAGGAACGACGCCTCGGCACTCGCCGCCGGGACGCCGAGCAGGATCGCCTGGCCGTGGCGGTCCAGGAGGTCGATCGCCTGGCGGATCAGCTCGGTGCGGCCGACGCACTCGAAGGCGTGGTCGGCCCCGTCGGGCAGGATGCCGCGCACGCCGTCGCCCGAGGTCAGGAAGTGCGTGGCGCCGAACTGCCGGGCCACCGCCTCCTTCGCCGGGTTGCTGTCGACGGCGACGACGGTGCGCGCACCGGCCAGCCGGGCCCCCTGGAGCACATTGAGGCCGATGCCGCCGGTGCCGATGACCACGACGCTGTCGCCGAGGCCGACCTTCGCCCGGTTCAGCACGGCCCCGACGCCGGTCAGCACCCCGCAGCCGATCAGGGCGGCGGAGGTGAGGGGCAGGTCGGCCGGGATCTTGACGGCCTGGACGGCGCGTACCACCGTACGTTCCGCGAAGGCGGAGTTGGAGGCGAACTGGAACACCGGCTCCCCGCCCCGCGAGAACGGCCGCCCGGGCCGCCCGATCGCCTTGCGGCACATGGTGGGCCTGCCCCGGTCGCACTGGGCGCAGGCACCGCAGTTGGCGAGGGTGGACAGGGCGACATGGTCACCGGGCCGTACGTGGACGACGCCGGGCCCGACCGCTTCCACCACACCCGCGCCCTCGTGGCCGAGCACGACGGGGGCCGGGAAGGGGATCGTGCCGTCGATCACCGAAAGGTCGCTGTGGCAGAGCCCGGCGGCGGCGATCGCCACCAGCACCTCGCCGGGGCCCGGGTCGCGTATCTCCAGGTCGTCGACGACCTCGGTCCGTGTGCCGTCGAAGACGACGCCTCTCATCTCGGCTCCCTCGGTAGGCCGAGCACCCGCTCGGCGATGATGTTCCGCTGGATCTCGTCGGAGCCGCCGTAGATGGTGTCGGCCCGGCTGAAGAGGAACAGGTGCTGTGCGTCGTCGAGTTCGTACGGGCGGTCCGCCGTCCACGGCGCGGGGCCGACCGCCCCCGCCTCCCCCGCGACCTCCACCGCCAGCTCCCCCAGCCGCTGGTGCCAGCCGCCCCACAGCAGCTTCGCCACGCTGGGCGCGCCCGGGTCGCCGGTGGTGCCGAGGGTGCGCAGGGCGTGGCGGCGCATGGTGTCCAGCTCGGCCCACTGACGGACGAGCCGGGCCCTGATGACCGGGTCCTCGGCGGCCCCGCTCGCCACGGCGGCGGCGACGACCCGGCCCAGCTCCTCGGCGAACCCGATCTGCTGGGCGAGGGTGGACACCCCGCGCTCCCGGGCGAGCAGGCCCATGGCGACCTGCCAGCCGTTGCCCTCCCCGCCGACGGTCTCGGTGGCGCGGGCCCCGTCGAAGAACACCTCGTTGAACTCGCTGGTCCCGGTCAGCTGCCGGATCGGCCGCACCTCGATCCGCCCCGGCTGGTCCATGTCCAGCAGCAGGAACGACAGTCCGTGGTGGCGGGTGGAGCCGGGGTCGGTGCGGGCGAGGACGAAGCAGTGGTCGGCATCCAGGGCGAGCGAGGTCCAGATCTTCTGGCCGGTGACGGTGTAGCCGCCGGTGGTGGTGTCCGGGGTGGCCGTGGTCCGTATCCCGGCGAGGTCGGACCCCGCGCCCGGTTCGCTGTACCCCTGGCACCAGAGGCTCTCGCCGCGGGCGACGGGGGGCAGGTGGCGGCGCTTCTGCTCCTCGGTGCCGTACGTGATGAGGGTCGGGGCGAGGAGGTTCTCCCCGATGTGGCCCATTCGGGCGGGGGCGGTGGAGCGGGCGTACTCCTCGGCCCAGACGACCTGCTCGGGGAGGGTGGCGCGGCGGTTGCCGTACGTCTCGCCGTCGTCGGGCCAGCCGATGCCGATCCATCCCGCCTTGCCCAACTCGCGTTCCCACGCGCGGGGGTCGGGGGCGGGGGTGTCGGCAAGGTGGTCCGCCAGCCAGGCGCGCACCTCGGTACGGAAGTCCATGGTTCCTCCTGTCCCTGGGGGCTCCGCCCCCAGACCCCCGCTGCTCAATCGCCGCAGGGGCTGGAATTGCCCCGGTCGTCCCGCGCAGGCACGCCGCAGGGGCTGGAAAACCAAGCCCCTCCGGCGATTGAGGAGCGGGGGTTCGGGGGCGGAGCCCCCGAGGGCGGTCACTGGTTCGGGCGGTCGCCCGACCTCGCCGCCGCCGCCATCTCCGCCACCCGCGCCAGCATCGGCATCGGATCCACCCCCACCGTCCCCGGCAGGAACTCCGCGATCCGTTCGGGGGTCCAGGGCGCCCCCTCCGCGTACCCCGCCCGCAACTCCCTCGGCTGGGCCCAGACCGCGATCTTCGGGCCCGCGATCGTGTACACCTGCCCGGTGATCCCCTCCGCCCGCGCCCGCTCGCTCAGCAGGTAGACGACCAGCGCCGCCACATCCTCCGGCTCCCCGATCTCCTTCAGCTCCATCGGGACCCCGGCCGACATCCGGGTCCGCGCGACGGGCGCGACCGCGTTCGCCGTGACCCCGTACCGGTGCAGGCCCAGCGCCGCGCTGCGGACCAGCGAGATGATCCCGCCCTTCGCCGCGCTGTAGTTGGCCTGCGAGACGCTGCCCTGGTGGTTGCCGCTGGTGAAGCCGATCAGCGTGCCCCCGCCCTCCTGCTTCCGCATCACCGCCGACGCGGCCCGGAAGACCGTGAACGTGCCTTTCAAGTGCGTCGCGAGGACCGGGTCCCACTCCTCCTCCGACATGTTGAACAGCATCCGCTCGCGCAGGATCCCGGCCACGCAGACCACCCCGTCGAGCCGGCCGTACTCCGCCAGCGCCGTGTCCACGATCCGCTGCCCGCCCGCCATCGTGGAGATGTCGTCCCCGACCGCGACCGCCGTGCCGCCCGCCGCCTCGATCTCCTTGACGACGGCCCTGGCGACCTCGCTGGTCGGTTCGGAGCCCTCGACGGAGACGCCGTAGTCGTTGACGACGACCCGCGCCCCCTCCGCCGCCGCGGCGAGCGCGACCGCCCGGCCGATGCCCCGGCCGGCCCCCGTCACGGCGACCACCCTGCCTGCCAAGAAGTTCCCCATGCCCGGCCCCTTCCCGCGGTTTCTGACGGACCGTTAGATTTTACGGGCAGTCGGATACCCCGGCACAAGACCCAGGAGGTCCCCATGTCCCTGCCGGCCGAGTTCCACGAGATCGCGAAGCGCGTGAACAACTGGGGCCGCTGGGGAGAGGTCGACGAACTCGGGACGCTCAACCTGATCACCGACGGCGTCGTGCGGGAGGCCGTCGCGACCGTCCGCACCGGCCGCCGGATACCGCTCGCGCTGCCGCTCCGGCAGGACGGCGTACAGAGCGGGCTCATCCCGGGCCGGATCAATCCGCTGCACACCATGGTCCAGATCAACCAGGAGATCTTCGGCCCCGCCACGGTCGCCACCAGCGACGACACCGTCACGATGGGCCTCCAGGCAGCCACTCACTGGGACGCCCTGCCCCATGTCTCGCACAGCGGGAAGATCTACAACGGCCGTCCGGCGGACACCATCACGGCGCACGCCGGAGCCCGGTTCTCGTCGATCGCCGCCGTGGAGCACCTCGTCTCGCGCGGCGTGCTGCTGGATGTGGCCCGCGCCCGGGGTGTGGACCGGCTGCCGGGCGATCACGCCGTGACACCGGAGGACCTGGCGGCGGCGGAGGAGTTCGGGGGCGTACGCGTGCGGGCCGGGGACATCGTGCTCGTACGGACCGGGCAGATACGCCTCGCGCTGGCCGGGGACCGGGACGCGTACGGCTATCCGTCACCGGGGCTCTCCGTGCGCACGCCCGAGTGGTTCCACGCCCGGGACGTCGCGGCCGTCGCCAACGACACCCTGACCTTCGAGATCTTCCCGCCGGAGATCGCGGACCTGTGGCTTCCCGTTCACGCCCTGCACCTGGTCGAGATGGGGCTGCTCCAGGGCCAGAACTGGAACCTGGAGGCGCTGTCCACAGCCTGTGCGGAGGAGGGCCGTTACGCCTTCCTGCTCACCGCCGCGCCGGAGCCGTTCACCGGGGCCACCGGGTCGCCGGTCGCCCCGGTGGCGGTCCTGTAGAAAGAACGACGAGCGGTCTCAGGCGAGGTTGTCGGTGAAGACGCACGAGGGCGGTTCGCACGCCTCGCCGCCCTGGATCACGACCGAGGGCACGTCCGCGGCCCGCACCGGACCGCTCCGGTCGACCTCGCACCAGATCTGCTTCCCCGCGCCCTCCGGCAGCCAGCCCCAGCGGTCGGCGAGCCCGTCCACCAACTCCAGGCCCCGGCCGCCCGTGTCCTCGCCCGCCGCGTGCCGCTGGAGCGGCGGGCAGTCGCTGGCGTCCGCGACCTCGACCCGGACGGTCCCGGCCGCGCCGGAGGCCCCTCCTCCGCCGAAGAGCATCCGCAGCACGGCGGGACACCCCGTGTGGACGACGGCGTTGGTGACCAGCTCCGAGATCAGCAGGATGAGCGTCTCGGCGAGCGGCTCGTCATCCCCTATCCCGGATCCGACCAGGCGCGACCGCGCCCACCTACGGGCCCGCCCCACCTCTGCGGGATCCGGACCGACCTCCAGCTGAACCTGAAGCACCTGCACCGCTCACACCATCCGAACCGGCGGACACATCGCCTCGCGCCTCCTCAGGGTCACGGAACGTGATTCCCTTACGCGACAGCATGGTTGACGTACAGTCACCGCAACAAGCGCTTCGGGCATATTCCAGCGCGAAGGAGTACGCGTGGTGCATACTGTGCGACGCACGCTGCGGGGAGTCGAACAGGAGCGCGCAGAGACTGCGAGAAACGCTCTTCGGGCAGGCCCGGCACATCTCCGGCGAGAGCCCTCGCTCCGGACCGGAGCCGCCGCACAGGCCGCCCCCGGATCGCCCGGTTCCAGAACCACTCGCATCCCACGGAGCGTACCCGAGCCGGGCCCCGACTCCACCCGGTGACGAATCACGCAAAGGACACAACCCGGTATCGGCACCCGGCGGATGCGCTGCGTCACCCTCCGCCCCCTGCTTCCGGGACCGGCCGTCCGTACGCCGCCGAGCTGCGCGGAAGCCGCCCCGCCGTCCCCAGCCCGGCGGCGAGCAGCTCCTCCGCACCGGCCCCGGTGAGCCAGGAGGCGGCCCGGAGCCAGGCCCGTTTCAGGTGGAGGTGAACATCTGCCTCCCAGGTGAAGCCCATCCCGCCGTGGATCTGGAGGCAGTCGCGGGCGTTGCCTACGGCCGCCTCGTCGGCGAGGAGTTTCGCCGCCGCGATCTCCACCGGGTCGCCGGTCACGGCGGCCGCGTACACGGCGGCGCGGGCCGGTTCGGTGCGGGCGAGCATGTCGGCGCAGAGATGTTTGACCGCCTGGAACGATCCGATGGGCGATCCGAACTGCTCGCGGTCCCCGGCGTGTTGAACGGCCGCCTCGGTGGTCCGTGCGGCACTGCCGAGCTGTTCGGCGGCGGTGAGCAGCGCGGCCTCGAAGCGGAACCGCCCGGCGTGCGCCGGGGCGCGCTCCGTCGCTGCCGGGGCACGTTCCGCGTCCGCCCGCGTGCGCTCCGAGGCCGTCCGGAAGCCCTCCGACGCCGACACGCGCCCTGCCCCCGCCAGTGCCGCACCCGCCGGCGCGCGGTGCAGCGGGGTGAGCGGGTCCATCGACCGTACGGGCCCGGCGGCGGCCACGAAGGCGCGCAGCGCCTCGCCGGAGAGCACCTCAGCACCCTCCGTCTCCCCGGGAAGCCCCGACGCCTGCCCGTCCGCCACCAGCACCGCGTCCGCCTCCGCCAGGTGTGCCACCGGCTGGTCCGCGGCCACGGCCGTCACCACCGCCTCGCCCTCCGCGGCCCCCTTCACCAGGCCCGCCGCCAGGTGCGTGGCGACCAGCGGGCCCGGCAGCAGCGCCCGGCCCGCCTCCTCGAAGAGCAGCACCGCCTCGGGCAGCCCGAGGCCCACCCCGCCCGCCTCCTCCGGCAGCCGCAGCGCGAAGAACCCGGCCGCGCCCAGCTCCCGCCACAGCGACCGGTCCAGGGCCCCGTCCCGCTCCACCGCGGCCCGCAGCCGGTCCCGGTCGAACACCGCGCCGAGCAGGTCGCGCATTCCGGACCGCAGGGCCCGCTGGTCGTCCGAGAGCTGGAAGTCCACGGTGGCCTCAGCGCCCCTTCGGCAGGCCGAGGATGCGCTCGGCGACGATGTTGCGCTGGATCTGCGAGGTGCCGGCGGCGATGGTGTACGAGAGGGAGGACAGCCGGTCCAGCACCCATTCCCGGTCGACGTCGAAGGCGTCCGCGCCCAGCACCTCCGCCGCCGCCTCGTACAGCTCCTGGCGGACCCCGGAGTAGCGCAGCTTGAAGACCGAGCCGCCGACGCCGGGGACGCCGCCCGTGCGCTCCGACTCGCTCACGTTCGCCTGTGTGAGCCGCCACAGGGCCCGGAACTCGGCGTTCAGCCGCCCGAGCCGCCGCCTCAGCACCGGATCGTCCCAGCGCCCGGTGCGCCGGGCCTCGTCGGCGAGCGCGTCCAGGGTGCGGCGGCAGGCGACGACCTCGCCGACGAAGGCGGTGCCGCGTTCGAAGGAGAGGGTGACCATGGTGACCCGCCAGCCGTCGTTCTCGGCCCCGACGCGACAAGAGGCCGGGACGCGGACCTCGTCGAGGAAGACCTCGGCGAACTCGGTGGACCCCGCGAGCGTGCGCAGCGGCCGGACCGTGATCCCGGGGGCGTCCATCGGCATCGCGAGCCAGCTGATGCCCCGGTGCTTCGGCGCGTCCGGGTCCGTCCGCACCAGCAGCTCGCACCAGTCGGCGACCTCGGCGTGCGAGGTCCAGATCTTCTGCCCGGTGACCACGTAGTCGTCCCCGTCGCGCACCGCCCGCGTCCGCAGGGCGGCCAGGTCGGAGCCCGCGTCCGGCTCGCTGAACCCCTGGCACCAGATCTCGTCGCCGCGCAGCACCGGGGGCAGCCAGCGGGCCCGCTGTCCGGCCGTGCCCTCGGCGGCGATCGTCGGCCCGGCGTGCAGGAGGCCGACGAAGTTCGCCCCGACGTAGGGGGCGCCCGCCTTCTCCGTCTCCTCCAGGAAGATCAGGTGCTGCGTCGGAGTAGCCCCCTGCCCGCCCGCGTCCACCGGCCAGTGCAGACCCGCGTACCCGGCGTCGTACAGCATCCGCTGCCAGGTGGTGTCGTACGCCCGGCGCGCGGGCCAGTCGTCGGGCGAGGGCTTGGCGGGCAGGCCGGGGAGGACGGCGGCCAGCCACTCCCGCAGCCGGCCCCGGAACTCCTCCTCGGCCTCCGTGTACGCGAGATCCACCGCCGCCCGCCTACTTGTCCAGGTCCAGGCCGAGCATCCGGATCGCGTTTCCGCGCATCAGTTTGTAGACGGTCTCCTCGTCCAGTCCCTTGACGTGGTCGAGGGCGACCTCCTTGGTGTGCGGGAAGGTCGAGTCCACGTGCGGGTAGTCGGTCTCGAAGGTGGCGTTGTCGCGGCCGACGACGTCGAGCGCGGAGATGCCGTGCTTGTCGCGGAAGAAGCAGCAGAACATCTGCCGGTAGTAGTACGTGGAGGGCGGTTCGGGGATCAGGTCGCGCACCCCGCCCCAGGCCCGGTGCTCCTCCCACACGTCGTCGGCGCGCTCCAGGGCGTACGGGATCCACCCCATCTGCCCTTCGCTGTAAGCCAGTTTGAGCGTCGGGAACTTCACCAGCACCCCGCTGAAGAGGAAGTCCATCATCGAGGCCATCGCGTTGTTGAAGGAGAGCGAGGCCTGCACGGCGGGCGGGGCGTCGGGCGACGCGGCGGGCATCTGGGAGCTGGAGCCGATGTGCATGTTGACGACGGTGCCGGTCTCCTGGCAGACGGCGAAGAACGGGTCCCAGTAGCCGGTGTGGATGGAGGGGAGCCCGAGGTAGGTGGGGATCTCGGAGAAGGTGACCGCGCGGACGCCCCTCGCCGCGTTCCGCTTGATCTCGGCGACCGCGAGGTCGATGTCCCAGAGTGGGATGATGCAGAGCGGGATCAGCCGGCCGCCGCTGTCGCCGCACCACTCCTCGACCATCCAGTCGTTGTAGGCGCGCACACAGGCGAGGGCGACCTCCTTGTCGTGCGCCTCGGCGAAGGTCTGGCCGCAGAAGCGCGGGAAGGTCGGGAAGCAGAGGGAGGCCTCGACGTGGTTGAGGTCCATGTCCTTCAGGCGCTCGGCCGGGTCCCAGCAGCCGGGCCGCATCTCGGCCCGGGTGATGCCCTCCAGGGTCATGTCGTCGCGGTCGAAGCCGACGGCGGCGATGTTCCGCTTGTACGGGAACTTCAGGTCCTCGTAGATCCACCAGTCGGTGGGCGGCCCGTCCGGGTCCATCGTGATGACGTACTTCCCGCCCGTGTACGCCAGCTCCCCGATGCCCGCCGTGAGCGGCTGGGGGCCGCGCTCGCGGTACTTGGCGGGGAGCCAGGTGGAAAAGAGGTGCGCGGGCTCGATCACATGGTCGTCGACGCTGACGATCCGAGGCAGTTCCGTGTCCGTCATGGTGTGTGCCGTCCCCTCCGCGCACCCGGGAGCGCCTCGCCGACTCCAGACCCGGGCACTTTCTGATGGTCCGTCAGATGCGATTGCGGAACTCAGGCTAGCCCCGCACCCCTGGACCGACAAGGCGCGGAGCCCTACGCTCTGCGCAATATCTGACTGGTCGTCAGTTCGGAGGGATCCCTGTGACCGCCGTGAACGACGTGACCGCGCTCGCCCGCACCCTGGGCGCCTCCCGCACCTTCTGGGCGCTGATCGAGGCCCGCGCCGCCCTCACCCCCGACCGCCCGGTGCTGCTCCAGGAGGACAGGACCCTGACCTTCGGCGAACTGCGGGACCGCGCGGAGCGGGTCGCGGCCGGGCTGTACGGGATGGGCGTACGGGCGGGGACCGTTGTCGCCTGGCAGCTGCCGACCCGGCTGGAGACGGCCCTGCTCTCCTTCGCGCTGACCCGGCTCGGGGCCGTGCAGAGTCCGGTCATCCCGTTCTACCGGGACCGCGAAGTGCGGTTCGCGCTCAGGGAGTCGGGGGCGGCGTTCTTCGCCGTGCCCGGCGTCTGGCGGGGCTTCGACCACACCGCGATGGCCGAGCGGATCGCCGCCGAACTCCCGGACCCGCCGCACGTCTTCGAGGCGTACGACGCCCTCCCCGACGGCGACCCGGCGCTCCTGCCGCCCCCGCCGGAACCGGCCTCCGGCGAGGAGGTCCGCTGGATCTACTGGACCTCGGGCACCACGTCCGACCCCAAGGGCGTCCTGCACACCGACCGCTCCCTGATCGCGGGCGGCTCCTGCCTCGCGCACGCATTGAGGTTGTCGGCGGAGGACGTGGGCTCGATGGCGTTCCCGTACGCCCATGTCGCCGGCCCCGACTACACGGTGATGCTGCTGCTTTACGGCTTCCCGGCAGTGATGTTCGAGCAGTTCGCGCTGCCGGACGCGCTGGCGGAGTACCGGCGGCACGGGGTGACCGTGGCGGGCGGGTCGACGGCGTTCTACGCGATGTTCCTGGCCGAGCAACGCAAGGCCCCGGACCGCCCGCTCATCCCGTCCCTCCGGCTCCTCGCGGGCGGCGGGGCGCCCAAGCCGCCGGAGGTCTACCACGCGGTGGTGCGGGAGATGGGGGTCCAGCTCACCCACGGGTACGGGATGACCGAGGTCCCGATGATCACCATGGGCGCACCTGACGACACCCCGGAGCATCTCGCTCTGACCGAGGGGCGGCCGCCGGAGGGCATGGAGATCCGGATCACCGACGAGCAGGGCAAGCCGCTCCCGTACGGGGAGGAGGGCGAGGTACGGCTGCGCGGGGAGGCGGTCTGCCGGGGCTATCTCGACACGCAGGCCTCCGCGTCCGCCTTCGACGCCGAAGGCTTCCTGATCACCGGGGACGTGGGCCTCCTCCGGGAGAGCGGACATCTGACACTCACCGGCCGGCTGAAGGACATCATCATCCGCAAGGGCGAGAACATCTCCGCCAAGGAGATCGAGGACCTGCTCCACACCCACCCGGGGGTGGCCGACGCGGCGGTGATCGGCCTGCCCGACCCGGAGCGCGGCGAACGGGTCTGCGCGGTGATCGAACAACCGCCCGGCGCACCGCCGTTGGCACCGGCCGAGCTCGCGGCCCACCTGCGGGAGGCGGGCCTGTCCGTCCACAAGGTGCCGGAGCAGTGGGAAGTGCTGGACGCCCTGCCCCGCAACGAGACCCTGCGCAAGGTGCTCAAGTACCAGCTGCGGGAGCGGTTCGGCGGGTGAGGGCGGGTTGTCGGGGAGGCGTTACGGGGGCGGGTGCGCCGTCCCCCGTAACGCCGGGGAGCGGCTACGCGTCGGGCTCGATCACCGTGAAGTACACGGCGAGCGCCGACACCACATCGCTCTCCGCGACCTTCCCGTCCCGGTCGGTGTCCAGGCTCTGGGCGGCGACGCCCGCGATCTCGGCGCTGGCCCCGAGGACCCGGAGCGCCCGCTCCACGTCCGCGACCGACGCTCTGCCGTCGTTCCCGCCGTCCGCGACCGCGATGACCGCCCGCAGGAACGGCCGGGCGATCTCGGCGAACCGCTCGGGATTGTCCCGGAGCCGCTTCACCGCCCCGCCCACGAACTCCTCCCGGGTGACCCGCTGGTCCCCGTCCACATCGGCGATCCCCGCCATGCCCTGCCAGAAGGCCTCGGCCCCGGTGTAGAGGGCCTGCCCCTTGTCGCAGCGGGCCGTCGTACCGAACTCGGTGAGCAGACGGGCGGCTGCGGCGTTGAAATCGGCGCGATCGATGTAGCCGTTGCCGTCCTGGTCGAAGGCGGCGAAGCGGTGCGCGATCTTTCGCTCGTACTCTGCGCTGTCCATGCGGGGAGCGTACGTCGCCGGGAGGGCTCAGGTGTCACCAAGAAGCTGTTCCTGTGTGACAACCTCGCATCGGGCGGGCGCCGCTTCAGGCGCTCAGCGGCCTGCACTCCTCGTCGGTGGCCGACAGCGCGTCGGGGTAGACGTCGAAGAGCCGGCGCACGCCGAGTGCGCCGAGCACCTTGTTGACGTGCGAGCCGTCCTCCGCGCCCCGGGCCGGGAGGATCAGCCGGAGGCGGCCGCCGCAGGACTTCATCAGGCGGCGGGAGGCGATCAGCACGCCGACGCCGCTGGAGTCGCAGAAGAAGACGTCGGACAGGTCGAGCACCACATCGTGCTGCCCCTCCGCGACCGCCTCGTGGACGGACTGGCGCACGACGGGCGAGGTCACCAGATCGAGTTCACCGCTTATGCGCAGCACGGCCCAGGAGTTCTGCTCCGCCTCGTCCACTTTGAGCGTCACGACTGGACCTCTCGTTCCGGGGCTCCCGGCAATCCGGAAGTTTCCGTTCCTCCTCGCGGCTGCCCAACCGCACCCCCATGAAACACCGAAGTACCCGACAAGGCCCAGGAGGTTTCCGGCGTAAAGGCGCGGTTCGGCCCGTTTCCGCTGTTCAGAGCGGCCGGGGAGGCATCCGGGCCGAAAATCGACTACCGTCGTCGGCCACGCGCCACGGGAAGAGAGTTGCTTCAAAGGCGCGTGCACCGCACACCCGGCGGACTACATTCGGTCCTCACGGGCACAGGGGCATCACGGAGCTGAGCACGACGGAGCCGGGGGCTGGGGGGTTCATGGCGAAGGACACGGCGCCCCGCTGGGACCGCAGGATGCAGCAGAGGCTGGCCCGCGGTGAGGCGGCGGCGCTCGGCGAGCTCTACGACCGGTTCGCGGCCCTCGTCCACAGCCAGGCACACCGGATGCTCGACGACGAGGACGCCGCCGACCTGGTGACCCGCGAGGTCTTCGCCCAGGTCTGGGAGAACCCCGAGGCGTACGACCCGAAGCAGGGCTCAATGCGTTCCTGGGTGGCCCGCCTCACCCACCGCCGGTCCGTCCAGCGGCTGCGCAGCGCGGCGGCCTCCTCGTACGCGGCGGAGCACGGCGAGGACGCGGTGCCCGACCCGGAGGAGCTGGAGCGGCGGGTGCGCAGCGCCACGGCCGCCGCCCGCGCCGACTACATCGTCTCCTCGATGCCCGTACCGCTCCGGGAGGCCCTGGAGCTGGCCTACATCCACCGGCGGGACTACCGGCAGACCGCAGCCGATCTCGGGGTCACCGAGGACGAGGCGCGCCGTCGGCTCCGGCTGGGGCTCCAGCTGCTCTCCACGGCGAACGCCCGCCCGCTCGAAGGGTCCGCGCCACCCGGTTACGGACGGGTCCGGTGACCGGCGGCGGACGCGAGAGCGAGGGCGGCGAGGAGGAGGTGCGCGGCGCCCGGCGGATACCCGGCCCGCGCGGGGCGGCGGACGACCTCGACCTGGCGTCCGTCCCGCTGCCGCCCCTGCCGCCGCCCGGCGGTACGGCCCCGGACGAAGCCGTACCGGAACAGTCGCAGCCCGCGTCCGCGTCCGCGTCGGGCGACGCGCCGGAGACCCCGGAGAGCGATGCCGGGGCGCCCGAGCCGGATCCTGGGCCCGGCCCGGCGGCGGAAGCCTGGCCCGAGGCAGGTTCCGGGCCCGAGGCGGAACCGGCCGACGGCCACCCGCGACCGGCTGCGCCGGAATGGGACCCGACCGGCCCGGCGGCGGAAGCCTGGCCCGAGCCGGATCCCAGGCCCGAGGCGGAACCTGCCGACGGCCACCCGCAACCGGCTGTCCCGGAGCCGCACGCCCCGGACCCCCTCGTGAGCTCCGCACCCGTCGTCCTCCCTCACCAGGTCCTCAAGGCCCTCCTCGGTGCCTGGGCGCTGTCCGCCTGCTCGGCGGAGGAGACCGCCGCCGTGGAGGACCACCTCACCGGGTGCGCCCCGTGCGCGGACGAGGCGCTGCGGCTGCGGGACGCGGTGGGGCTGCTGCACACCGACGGCTCCCTGGACCTCGACCCGACGCTCCGCACCCGGGTGCTGGACGGCTGCTTCGGCCGCCGCCCGGCCCGGATACCGGTGCCGGAGTGGGCCGCCCCGTACGACGCCGAGACCGCCCGGCTCGACGCGCTGCTCCGCGACATCGGGGACTCCGAATGGCACGCCCCCGTACGCCTGCAGTGGTTCGAGGAGGAGCGCCAGGTCAGCCGCCGGACCACGGTCGCCGGCGTGATCGGGCATCTGATGGCCGTCGACGGGCTGCTGTCCGCCGCGCTCGGGCTCGACGACCCGCTCGACGACGGCAAGACGCCGCTGGACCCCACCGAACGCACCGAGACGTACTGGTCGGCGACGCGCCGGCCGCCCACCCGGGCCGTCCGTGAACCCTGGCGGGCCCAGAGCCACGAGCTGATCCGTACGGCCTCCTTCGCCGGGCGGAACGTCGCCGAGACGTCCGTCTCGTACGGCGCCTTCGCCCTGCCGCTCCAGGACGCCGCCCTGGACCGGGCGTTCGAGTGCTGGGTGCACGGCGGGGACATCGCCGACGCCGTCGACTACCCGTACCCGGCACCGTCCGCCGCCCATCTGCACCGGATGATCGACCTGGCGGCCCGGATGCTTCCGGCCGCCCTCGCGGGCCGCCGCAGCGCCGGACTGGCCGGACCGGCGAAGGACCTCGTCGCAGCGGGCGCGCCGGGCCGCTCGCTCCATCTGGAGATCGAGGGGCACGGCGGAGGCGACTGGTACATCGCGCTCGACTCCCCGGCCGCCGTCGGCGCGCCCGAGCGCGCGGTGGCGCAGGTCGCGCTGGACGGGGTCGAGTTCTGCCGGCTCGTCGCGGGCCACATCTCGCCGGTCGAAGCGGCGGCGGGCCAGGAGGGCGACCGCGAGGCCATCCGCGACGTCCTGTTCGCGGCGGCCTCGCTCAGCCGGCTCTGAGCTCAGCCGGACCCGACGCCTCAGCCGGCTCTGAACCAGCCGGGCCGAGCCGCTACGCGAAGATCACCGTACGGCGGCCGTTGAGCAGGATGCGCCGCTCCGCGTGCCACTTCACCGCGCGCGCCAGCGCCTGGCACTCCACGTCGCGGCCGATGGCGACCAGCTGGTCGGGGGTGACGTCGTGGCCGACGCGCTCGACCTCCTGCTCGATGATCGGGCCCTCGTCGAGGTCGGCGGTGACGTAGTGCGCGGTCGCGCCGATCAGCTTCACGCCCCGGGCGTGCGCCTGGTGGTAGGGCTTGGCGCCCTTGAAGCTCGGCAGGAACGAGTGGTGGATGTTGATGATTCGGCCGCTGAGCTGCTTGCACAGATCGTCGGAGAGGACCTGCATGTAGCGGGCGAGGACGACCAGCTCGACGTTCTCCTCGCGAACCAGTTCCAGCAGCGCCGCCTCGGCCTCCGGCTTGTTGTCCTTCGTCACGGGCAGGTGCCGGAAGGGGATGCCGTACGAGGCGACGAGCTCGGCGAAGTCCGTGTGGTTGGAGACGACGGCCGCGATCTCGACCGGCAGCGCGCCCGTACGGGAACGGAACAGCAGGTCGTTGAGGCAGTGGCCGAACTTGCTGACCATCAGCACGATCCGCATCTTCTCCTCCGACCGGTGGATCTGCCACTCCATCCGGAAGGCCTCGCCGATCGCCGCGAAGCTGGCACGCAGTTTGTCCACGGTCACGGTGGCGTCCGCCGAGAAGTGGACGCGCATGAAGAACAGACCCGTGTCGTGGTCCCCGAACTGCTGGCTGTCCTCGATGTTGCAGCCGGTCATGAAGAGATAGCTCGACACGGCGTGCACGATGCCCTGTTTGTCGGGGCAGGAGAGCGTGAGGACGTACTGCTCGGTCGCGGCGGCGTCCGGGATGGCGGCGGAGGCGGGCTGTGGCGCGGTCATCCTCGTAGCGTGCCACACCCGGCCGGTGCTAGGCGGCCCTGGTCATGATGCGGATGACATCCAGCGAGCGGGGCGGTATGTCCGGATCCTCCGCGTCGTTGGTGGCGAGCATCACATGGGCCTCGCGGGCCGCCTGGACGGCCTCGGGCCAGCCGTGGTGCTCCAGATAGGCGGAGACGGGGGCGTCCGCGCCGACCTGGTGCATGATCCGCAGCACCCGCAGGGCGGCGGCGTCCACGGCGGCGGCCTCGGCGGAGTCCCTGAATATGGTGCCGACGTACTTCTCGGCGGACCAGTTGTCGAGCCAGGTGTCCTCGACCAGGCGGTACACGGCGTCGGTGACGTCCCCGTACCCCTCCCGGCCGGCGAGCCAGCACTCGTGGTGGAAGACGGGGTCGGAGAGCATGTGCAGCGCCGAGCGCACGTTGGTGCGCCAGCGCCACCACGGCATGTCAGTGAGCGGCATGCCGCCCATGGTGGAGGAGCGACGGCCGCGACGGGAAGAGTTCTCCGAACCTTGCTGCACGGTGCTCGATCGTACGTTCCTTCACCGCGCCTCCGCACGGGCCCCCGCAATTCACCTGGACGTCACCGAGCGTTGAGCACGGCACACCGCGCCGTTACCCCGGGCCCGGAAAGGTCCCTTTCCATGACCGGACGGCGACGCCCCACCTTTCCCCGCCCCTTCCCGGGCGTCATCAGCGCGGCGGCGGCGGGGGCGGTCCTGCTGTCCGGCTGCGGCGGGCTCCCTGGGGCCACGGGGGGATCCAGGGAGCCCGTCACCGTGATGACCTGGGCCCCCGACCGGTCCGAGGACATCAACGCGGTGAAGATGGCCGGGGTGCCCGCGATGGCGCAGACGTACGCCCGCTGGGTCAACGACACCGGGGGCATCGACGGGCGCGAGCTGCGGGTGATCGTCTGCGACGAGGGCGACACCGCGCTCGGCGCCGAGCGGTGCGCGCGGGAGGCCGTCACCAAGAAGGTGGCCGCCGTCGTCGGTTCGTACAGCAGCCACGGGCAGAGCTTCATGCCCGCGCTGGAGGCGGGCGGCGTCCCGTACATCGGCGGTTACGGCGCCTCCACCGAGGAGTTCAGCAGCTACCTCTCCTACCCGGTCAACGGCGGCCAGTCGGCCCTGCTGGCGGGCCACGGACGGCAGTTGGGCGGCAGCTGCACCCGGGTCTCGCTGGTGCGGCCCGACTCGATCGGCGGCGACGGCATGCCGCCGCTCCTCAACAACGGGCTGATGGCCGCGGACCGGCCCGCCTCCACCGACATCCTGGCCCCGCTGGACGCCACGTCCTACGACGCGCAGGCCACGCAGGCGCTGGAGCGGTCCGACGGCGGCTGTGTGACGGCGGTGCTCGGCGCCCGTACGGAGACGTTCTTCGACTCCTTCCGCCGGCTGGAGCCGGACGGCGAGCAGGTCAGGATCTCCTCCGTGCTGGGCAGCGTCAGCCAGCCGCTCATCAACCGCACGGGCGGCCGGAACAGCCCCTTCGAGGGCGCCTACGTCACCGGCTGGTACCCGGACGCGAAGAACGCCCGCTGGCAGCAGATGCGCGACGTGATCCAGAAGTACGCCTTCGGGGACAACCGCATCGACCCGGACGACACCGCCGTACAGACGACGTGGATCGCGTACACCGCGCTGCGGGCGGCCGTCCGGGCGATCGGCGACGACAACGTCACCCCGGGCCGGGTCGTGGCCGCGCTCAACGGGGGCGTCGAGGTCGACACCGGCGGCCTGACCCCGACGCTCCGCTGGCGCTTCAAGGACCTCGTCGGCACGCAGGGCTACCCGCGCATCGTCAACACCAAGGTGACGTTCCAGGTGGTCCGGGAGGGCCGCCTCACCGCCCAGAAGAAGGGCTTCGTGGACGTCGCGGACGCCCTGACGGACGCCCCGCGCAGCTAGAGGCCCGCTGCCCGCCTCAGAGCTCCGTGGGCGTGTGCTCGGTCAGGCCGTACTTGCCCGCGATCGCGTTCCAGAGGGTGGACGCCTCGCGCTTGGCCTGGGTGGCGACCCCGCTCTGCTGGTTGGCCCTGGCCGTCTCGTTCGTCGACCGGGCCTGGCCGCCCTTGCAGACGGACTTGTTCTTCTTGGCCTGCCGCGCCCAGGCGGCGTAGTGGTCGTCGGCCGCCGCCGACGCCTTCCACGCCCGGTTCAGCGCGGCCGTCAGCTTCGCGTTCTGCGGGAGCTTGTCCACGGTCAGTCCTTCGAGCCGGGTCACCAGGTCGCGGCGCTGCTGGGCCGCGCCCCTGAGGTCGGCGTCCGCCCGGTCCAGGTCCTTGCAGGACTTGATCTTCTCGACCGCGCTGATCACCGCGGCCCGGCTGTTGTTGCTGTCGGCCAGCAGCTTGTCCAGCGCCTCGGCCTGCGGCTTCGCCGGGTCGGCCGCCGCCTTGGTGGTGGGCTCCGCCTCGGACGGTGAACTCTGCGCGGCGACCGGCTGCTTGTCGTCCTTGCCGGAGTCGTCGCCGCCGCTCATCAGCGCGCCCGCGCCGAGTCCGATGACCGCGCAGCCGACGACGACCGCGGCGATCAGCGGGATGTGCGCGGACCGCCGGCGCGGGGCCTCGCCGCTCTGCTGCGGAACCGCCCCGTCGTCCGCCGCGCGGCCCTGGAAGCCCTGGAGGCCCGACTGGTAGCCGCCGGCCTCCTGCGGCGGCAACGCGCCGCCCTGGGAAGGCTGCTGGGGCTGGTAGCCCTGCTGCTGGTACGGGGACGGGGGCTGCTGCCCCGCGTCGAACTGCGGCATCTGCTGGGTGGCGCCGGCCGGTTCCTCGCTGCGGAACAGATTGTCGAACTCCGCGGGCGGCTGCCGGTCCCCCGGCGCGCCCGGCCTGATCCCGTACGGGGCTCCGCCCGGCACCGGGGGTATGTACTGGGTCGCGTCCGCGTCACCGCCGCCCGGCTGCGGCCCCACGGGCCCGGGGCCGCCCGGGACAGGCGCGATGTACTGCGTGGCGTCCGCGTCCCCGCCCGGAGCCCCCTGGCCGCCCTGCCCGGCCTCCGGCGGCAGCGGCTGCGCGTACGGGAGCGGCTGGGACGAGGACGGGGGCTGCTGCGACTGGTTCAGCTGGCCGTGCTGAAGCTGGTCGTGGTGCTGGGGCTGGTGCTGCTGGTACTGCGGCTGGTACGCCCCGGGCTGCTGCGGCTGCTGATACGAGCCGGGCTGCTGGTACGCCCCGGGCTGCTGGTACGACTCCGGGCCCGGCGCCTGCTGCGCGGGCGGCAGGGGCTGGGCCGGCGGATATCCGTAGGACGCCTGCCCCTGGGCCTGCGGGTAGCCGTAGCCGCCCTGCGCCTGCTGGTCCGGCTGCGGCGCCCCGGCGGACTGCGGCCCCCAGGCCTGGCCCCACGGCTCACCGCCCGCGGGAGCGCCCTGCCCGCCCTGCCCGCCCGCGGGTTCCCCCGGGGTCCAGGGGGCGCTGCCGTCGGCGGGCAGCACGACACCCTCGTGCGCGGGTCGTGCGGCGGGGAGCTGATGCTCGCCGCCGTGTCCGCCCTGCCCGCCCTGTCCGCTCTGCGTCACCGGGACTCCTACGTGTGAACCTACGGAACCGTCGGCTCACGCTATCGGGTGGTCGCCCGCCTCCGCCAAGCGCGTGGTGCCCCTCACCACCCCTTCACAGGGTGGGTAACATCCCGCGGCCCGACGACGCTGTTATCGGGCCGGACCGCCGCGCCGGTCTCCCGGGCCGGCCCGGACCGCCCCGGACGACCACCTCTTCCTCACGCCGCCTGGAGCTCCAGCCGCTCGCCGAACTCCCGTACCGCGGGCTCCTCCCCGAAGGGTGTGAGCCGCTGCTGGAGGTCGTCGAGATACTCGGCGCCCCGGCTGGAGCGCACCGTCGACAGCAGCTCCATCGCCCGGGTCCCCGTGTGGCAGGCCCGCTCCACCTCACGCTGCTGCACCTGCGCCGAGGCCAGCAGCACCAGCGCGATGCCCCGGCGCCGGGCCCGGGTCTCCGGCAGCGCGGCCAGCGCCTCCTTGGCCCGCCGGGCCGCCTCGTGCGGCTGCCCCAGATCCCGGTGGCAGTGGGCCAGTTCGTCCGCGAGGTAGCCGGTGTCGAAGTGCCGGATCCAGACCGGGTCGTCGCCGGTGTCCGGATCGGCCTGCTCCAGCGCGGCGACGGCCCGTCCCGCCACCGCGTGGCAGGTCCGGGCGTCCCCGAGGAGCGCGTGCCCCCGGGCCTCCGCCGCCCAGAACATGGCCTGGGCGCGGGGGGTGACCTGGCCCCGGGCCCCTTCCTGCGCGGCGCGGGCGAGTTGGGCGATCTCGCGGGGGTTGCCGAGCTGCGCGGCGAGATGGCTCATCGAGGCGGCCAGCACATAGCCGCCGTACGCCCGGTCGCCCGCCGCCTGCGCGAGCCGCAGCGCCTGGATGTAGTAGCGCTGGGCGAGTCCGGACTGGCCGGTGTCGACCGCCATGTAGCCGCCGAGTTCGGTGAGCCGGGCCACCGCCGCGAACAGCTCGCGCCCCACCTGTTCGCGGTACGCCCCCGAAAGCAGCCCGGAGACCACGCTGTTGAGGTAGTGCACGAGGACCGGCCGGACATGGCCGCTGCCGAACCGGTGGTCGAGGTCGGTGAGCGCGGTGGTCATCGCCCGCACCGCCTCCACGTCGGACATCCCGACCCGGGCCCCCGCCGTCCGCTCGACCTGGGCGTCGGGGCCCGAGATCAGCCAGTCCCGGCTGGGTTCGACGAGCGCGGACGCGGCGACCGACGACCCGGTGAGCAGATCCCGGCGGCCCACGTCGCCGCGCCACAGCTCACAGACCTGCTCGACGGCCCCGGCGACGGTCGGCGCGTACTGGAGGCCGACGCCCGAGGAGAGGTTCTTGCCGTTGGCCATGCCGATCTCGTCGATCGTGACCGTACGGCCCAGCTTGCGGCCCAGCGCCTCGGCGATGATCCCCGGAGCCCGGCCCCGGGGCTGCTGCCCGCGCAGCCAACGGGCCACGGAGGTCTTGTCGTAGCGCAGATCGAGCCCGCGCTCGGCGCCGACCATGTTCACGCGGCGCGCGAGGCCGGCGTTGGAACAGGCGGCCTCCTGGATGAGCGTCTGGAGCCGTTCGTTGGGCTGGCGGGCTACGAGAGGCCTTGCAGCCATATGTCCCCCTGAAACATCGGTTATGTGCAGTGATCGGTGAAAGGGATCACTGCCCGGCACATACACAAGAAATGCGCATATTCCATCGGCATTCGGTACGGACATGGCGCGTCGCACCGTCGCGGAGGGCCGGGTGCGGTCCTGGGCGGCGGTCCTGGAGGTGGTTACCCGCCCTTCGGTGCGACGCCTCACGCGCGCCCCCGCCCGTGCACCGATGCGCCCCGCGTGCAGGATCGATGCGCCGGGCCCCGGTTCAGGGGAGGCCGTAACCCCAGGTGACGGCGGGAGTTGTGCTGGGCGTGGAAAAGCCCATCGGAGTCACGGAAGCCGCACAGGTCCCCCAGCAGCGGAGCGAGCTGCTGCTCGACGCCGCGGTGCGGTATGCGGAAGAGCGTCACTGGGACGTGTTCCCCGGCACCTGGCTGGAGGCGGTGGGCGGCGGGGAGCGGTGCTCCTGCGGCGACGCCGGCTGCGCCCTGCCCGGGGCCCACGCGGACCGGCAGGACTGGGCGGGCCAGGCGACCGGCAGCGGGGCCGCGGCCCGGCGCATGTGGTCCCGGCAGCCCCGCGCTTCGGTGCTGCTGCCGACCGGCCGCGCCTTCGACGCGCTGGAGGTCCCCGAGGCGGCCGGCTTCCTGGCGCTGGCCCGGATGGAGCGGATGGACCTGACGCTGGGCCCGGTCACCTGCACGCCCGACCGCCGGATGCTGTTCTTCGTGCTGCCGGGCGGCGCCGCCAAGGCCGCCGAGCTGGTGCGCGCGCTCGGCTGGAACGCCGAGGCGATCGATCTGACCGGCCGCGGCGAGGGCCACTACATCGCCGCTCCGCCCACCCGGGTCGGCGGCCGGGGCGGTGTGCAGTGGGCCTGCGGGCCCACCAACGCCAACCGCTGGCTGCCCGATGTGGACGAGCTGATCAGCCCGCTGGCGTACGCCTGCGCCCGGGAGGCGGCCGCCGCCCGCGCCCGGACCTCGTAGCGGGCCGGGGGCCTTTCGTAGGGTGTCCCCACCACGTGGGGATATCGAGAGGCTGTGCCATGCCGGACCGGGCAGATGCGCGTACGGAGACAGAAGCGGCGACGAACGCGGTGACAGGCGGGGCGCACGAGGTGCGGCCCGCCGTCCGTGTGCAGGGGCTGTGGAAGCGGTTCGGGGAGCAGGTCGCCGTCGCGGGGATCGATCTGGAGCTGCCCGCGGGCAAGTTCATCGGCCTGGTGGGACCCAACGGGGCGGGCAAGACGACGACGCTCTCGATGGTCACCGGGCTGCTGCGGCCCGACATGGGGAAGATCGAGGTCGCGGGCCACGACGTGTGGACGGACCCGGTCGAGGTGAAGTCCCGGATCGGGGTGCTGCCCGAGGGGCTGCGGCTGTTCGAGCGGCTGTCGGGCCGTGAACTGCTCGCGTACAACGGCCGGTTGCGCGGGCTGCCGGGCGACGAGGTGGACAAGCGGGCCACGCAGTTGCTGGACGTGCTGGATCTCGCGGGCTCGCAGCACAAGCTGGTCGTCGACTACTCCACCGGCATGCGGAAGAAGATCGGGCTCGCCGCCGCCCTGCTCCACAACCCCGAAGTACTGTTCCTGGACGAGCCGTTCGAGGGCGTCGACCCGGTGTCGGCGCAGACCATCCGGGGCGTGCTGGAGCGCTACACCCGGTCCGGGGCGACCGTGGTCTTCTCCAGCCATGTGATGGAGCTGGTCGAGTCGCTCTGCGACTGGGTCGCCGTGATGGCGACGGGCCGGATCAAGGCGCAGGGTACGCTGGCCGAGGTGCGCGGCGACGCGCCCTCGCTGCAGAACGCCTTCCTCGAACTGGTCGGCGCGGGCGGCCGCGACAACGGCGACTCCCTCGACTGGCTGGGCGGCACCCGATGAGCGTGCTGGACGCCCCGGTCTCCGCGACCGCCCCCGTCGCACCGACGACGGGCCTGACCCCGGTCTTCGTCCGCCTCAAGCTGGCCCTGCTGCGCAACGGGCTGCGCCAGTCGACCGGGCGGAAGGCGGCGTTCATCGCCTCCCTCGTCGTCAGCCTGCTGCTCGCCGCGGGCCAGGTGCTCGGCCTGGTGCTGCTGCGCGGCAACGAGCACGCGGGCACCGTCGTGGTGCTGCTCACCGGGGTGGTGGCGCTCGGCTGGGCGGTGCTGCCGCTGTTCTTCCCGAGCGGTGACGACACGCTCGACCCGACCCGGCTGGTGATGCTGCCGCTGCGGCCCGAGCCGCTGATCCGGGCCCTGCTGGTGTCCTCGATGATCGGCATCGGCCCGCTGTTCACGCTCTGCCTGGTGGTCGGCTCGGCGATCGCGCTGGCGCACGGGGCGGCGGGCGTGGTGTTCGGGGTGCTCGCGGTCCCGCTGACGATGCTGCTGTGCGTGGCGCTGTCGAGGGCGGTGGCCACGGCCAACGTACGGCTGCTGAACTCCCGCAAGGGCCGCGACCTCGCGGTGCTCAGCGGGCTGGTCATCGCGGTGGGCATCCAGTTCGTCAACTTCGGCGCGCAGCGGCTCGGGCAGGCGGGCGGGCTCTCCACGCTGGACCCGGCGGCGGGCGTGGTGCGCTGGCTGCCCGGCGCCTCGGCCGTGGCGTCGGTGGACGCGGCGTCGGACGGGGCGTACGGGGTCGCCGTCGCCCAGCTGCTGATCACGGTCGGCGCCCTCGTGGCGCTGATGTGGATGTGGCAGCGGAGCCTGGTGAAGCTGATGACCGCGCCGGACGGTTCGACGCTGGCGGCCGCGGAGCCGACCCGGGAGAAGGCGTCCGGCCGGGGCGGACTCTCGGCGCTGCTGCCGGAGGGCCGTACGGCGACGGTGATGCAGCGCAGCCTGCGGTATGTGGCCCGGGACCCGAAGACCAAGGCGGCCTGGGTGACGGCGCTGGCGGTCGGGGCGATCGTGCCGCTGCTGAACGCCCTCCAGGGCACCGGCTCGGTCTACTTCGCGTGCTTCGCCGCTGGGATGCTCGGCATGCAGATGTACAACCAGTTCGGCCAGGACACCTCGGCCTTCTGGATGGTGGCGCTGACGATCTCCTCGCCCCGGGACGCGTACGTCGAACTGCGGGCGCGGGCACTGGTCCTGCTGCTGCTCACCCTGCCGTTCACGCTGCTGGTGTGCGCGGTGACGGCGGCGATGATCGGTGACTGGCGGTCGCTGCCGGGGGCGCTGGGCCTGTCCTTCGCACTGCTGGGCTCGATGCTGGCGACGGGGGCGGTGGCCTCGGCGCTGTTCCCGTACTCCATCCCGCAGGAGGGCGCGTTCAAGAACGTGGTGCCCGGGCAGGGCGGTCTGGCCTGGATCTCGATCTTCGGCGGCATGCTGGCCGCCGGGCTGCTGTCCGCGCCGGTGATCGTGCCGGTGATCTGGATGCATGTCACGGACCATCACGACGCGCTGTGGCTGATGGTGCCGGGCGGGCTCGTGTACGCGGCGTTGATCGGGTGGGCGGGGCTGCGGATCGCGGCCGGGCGCACGGCGAACCGGCTGCCGGAGATCCTGGCGGCGGTCAGCAAGGGCTGAGCCGCCGCCCTCGGGGAGGGGCGCGGGCCGAGGGCTACGGCGCGACCGGTTCGCGGTCGTCGCGGTTGTCCTCGGCCAGCTGCTCCAGGAACGGCTCCACCGCGGCCCGCCAGCCGTCCGGCTGGTCGTAGTGGACCAGGTGGCCGGCGTCCGCCACCTCCGCGTACTGGCCGCGGGGCAGCACCCGGACCATCTCCTGGGCCTCGGCGCGGCCCAGCTCCCCGTCGAGGCCGCGCAGCACCAGGGCGGGGCACCGGACCTGGGCCAGCTCCTCCCAGTGGGCGTCGAAGACCCAGGTGGCGCGGGAACGGAGCATCTGGCGGCGGGAGAAGACGGGGCGCCAGCCGTCCTCGCCCTCGGCCATCACCTCGGCGTAGAACTCGCCCCGGGCCGGGCTCGGCCGCTCCACCCAGGGGTCGTCCTCGCCGAACCACTTCCGTACGTCGGCGAGGGTGGCGAAGGGCAGCGGCCAGGAGTCGAACCAGTCGCTCCACTCGCGCTGGGAGGCGGCCCCGAGGGCGGAGGCCCGCATGTCGCAGATGACGACGGCGCGGACGAGGTCGGGACGCTTGGCGGCGAGCTGCCAGCCGGTGAGCGCTCCCATGGCGTGGCCGACGACGGTGACCGGGCCCAGTTCGAGCTGTTCGATCGCGGCCTCGGCGTCGGAGACGTAGGCGTCGCGGGTGTACGGGCCGTCGGCGGGCTTGTCGCTGCGGCCGTGGCCGCGCTGGTCGAGGCCGACCGCGCGGTGCCGTTCGGCGAGCCAGCGGGCGGTCGGGGCCCAGTGCGAGGCCCGGCCCATCAGCCCGTGCAGCAGTAAGACCCCGGGAGCGCCGGCCGCTTCCGCGCGCTCCTTGGGCGGGTCGGCGAACTCCCATGCCGCGAGGCGTACGCCGTCGGTTCCGGTTACGTCGATGCGCCGCACCATAGTCCTGGCACCCCCTTCTGGTCCTCGATCACCGTGTGGTCGCGCCGCCAGGCTATCGAACTCATATTCGAAAATGGGGTTCCGCCACCCAACACCCCACGTTCGAGTGACACCGGTCAAGGATTGATACCGACCGGCCTGGGGAGATCTTCAGCGGGAGGCGGGCCGCTCGGGGACAGGGGCCCGCGGGAACTGACCTTGAGAGCTCGGGGCTCCGGGTCAGCACAGGGGAGGAACGGCCCCGGCGTCTTCGGACGCCGGGGCCGCCCCCTGTCCGGGGACGGCCGTCGGCGGGCTCGACAACGATGGCAACCGCGCGGTGCGCGTGACGCTGCGACGGGCGCATTCCCTGCTCCCTCCCCGACCGTGCCGACCTGAGCCGGCCGACACCCTCAGGTCCTCTGCCTGGCATCAGCCTGGCATGTGACACGTCCGGGCGCTGCCGTTCCGGACGGAAACCGGCGAGCGCACATCACGGTTGTGTTGCCGCGCGACAACGGTGCCGCCGCCGGGCGGCGGCGCGGTCAGCGCTTGGCGACGAACACGTGCGAGGCGACCTCGGTGTCCAGCTCGGCCGCCTCGCCGCTGGAGCCGACCAGCACCCCGCCGGGCGACTCGGTGACGCTCACGACGGACCCGGGCTGCACCCCGGCCCTGCGCAGCGTGTACATCAGCTGGGCGTCGGTCTGGATCGGCTCCCCGATCCGCCGCACCACCACGGTCTTGCCCTCGGCGCCCGGGTCCAGCTCGGCCAGGCTCACCATGGAGGCGTCCAGGAAGGACTCGGCCTCGGCCTTCTCGCCCAGCTCCTCCAGGCCCGGGATGGGGTTCCCGTACGGCGACTCCGTCGGGTGGCGCAGCAGCTCCAGCACCCGCCGCTCCACCGCCTCGCTCATCACGTGCTCCCAGCGACAGGCCTCGGCGTGGACCTGCTCCCACTCCAGGCCGATCACGTCCACGAGCAGACACTCGGCGAGCCGGTGCTTGCGCATGACGCGGGTGGCGAGGCGGCGGCCCTCCTCGGTCAGCTCCAGATGGCGGTCCCCCGCGACCTGGACCAGTCCGTCGCGCTCCATGCGGGCCACCGTCTGGCTGACGGTCGGACCGCTCTGGTCCAACCGTTCAGCGATACGGGCGCGCATGGGGACCACGCCTTCCTCTTCCAGTTCGAGGATGGTGCGGAGATACATCTCCGTGGTGTCGATCAGTCCGGACATACGTGCCCCTCGATGCTGTGACTAGAAAACGTCGTGCGATGGCCCTGCACCAATTCTGACGTATAGCGCCGACAACCGTGCCGCCCCTGTGGAAGACCGGTGGAAGAGGGTGCGGGCGCGGACGCCGGGCGGTATTGACAGTCCACTGGTCCAGACCGCAACGTGATCGGCGGCACAGGCATTCCCGGGCCGCCGAACGCCCGCACCGCACCCCGTCGAAAGGGCTCTCCCCCATGAGCGACAGCAAGCTGGCCGGTCAGTTCTTCGATGCGGCGATCGGCCTGCTGACGCGGGTACGGGACGAGGAGGCGGAGAGCATCGCCGCCGCGGGCGCGGCCGTCGCGGACACCGTCGAGTCGGGCGGCCGGCTCTTCGCCTTCGGCGCGGGCCACTCCTCGCTGGCCGCCCAGGACGTCGTCTACCGCGCGGGCGGCCTCGCCCTGATGAACCTGCTCACCGTGCCCGGAGTGGTCGGCGTGGACGTCATGCCCGCCCCGCTCGGCTCCGCGCTGGAGCGGGTCGACGGGCTCGCCTCGGCCGTCCTGGACTCCAGCCCCGCCACCGCCGGGGACCTCCTGGTGATCGTCTCGCTGTCCGGGCGCAACGCCCTGCCGGTCGAGATGGCGCAGAACGCCCGCGCCCTCGGGCTGAAGGTCATCGGCGTCACCTCGGTCGCGTACGCCGAGAACACCCGCTCCCGGCACGCCTCGGGCGGCTTCCTGCGGGACCACTGCGACATCGTCCTGGACAGCAAGATCGCGATCGGCGACGCGGAGCTGACGGTCCCGGGCGTGGAGGCCCCCTTCGCCCCCGCCTCGACGGTGGTGACCAGCGCGATCATGCAGTCGGTGCTGGCGGCCGCCGTGGAGCAGCTGGTGGCCCGGGGCGTCGAGCCGCCGATGCTGCGCTCGGGGAACGTCGACGGCGGCCACGAGTGGAACGGCCGGGTCATGACGGAGAACCGGGACCGGATCTTCTACCGCCACTGAGCGAGCACCTCCGGCGGCCCCGGCTGCCGTCACTGAGCCCGCGCCGCCGGGAGTCGCGTGGGCAGGGTGACCCGGGCCGTCAGCCCGCCGCCCGGGTTGGCCCGGGCGCCGACGTCCCCGCCGTGTGCCCGCGCCACCGACGCCACGATGGAGAGCCCGAGGCCCGCGCCCTCGCCGGGTGCGTGGCGGCGGGCCCGCGCCCGGCGGAACGGCTCGAACAGCAGCGGCACGGTCGCCGGGTCCACCCGGGGCCCGGTGTTGGCGACCTCCAGGCCGTCCGGGCCGACCCGGACGGTCACGGTCCCGCCGGGGTGGTTGTGGCGCAGCGCGTTGGCGACCAGGTTGTGCACGAGGTGGTCGAGGAGGACCGCGTCGCCCTCGACCGTCACCGGCCGGGCCGCCACCTCGACGGTGATGTCCCGCTCCGCCGCCTCGGCGGCCAGCGCCTCGGTGACCGTGGTGACGGTCTCGTCCAGGGCGACCCGCTCCCGCCGCCGCAGCCCCTCGTCGGAGACCGCGAGGAGCAGCAGCCCTTCGATGAGCCGCTCGCTGTTGTCCGCGGTGTCGATGAGCTTGTCCCGGATCCAGGCGACCTTCTCGGGCGGCGGGTCGTCAGCGAGCCCGATCTCGGCGGCGGCCCGCTGCACGGCGAGCGGGGTGCGCAGCTCGTGGGCGGCGTTGGCGGCGAACCGCTGCCGGGCCGCGACCAGCTGCTGGATCCGGTCGAGCATCCCGTCGAAGGTGTCGGCCAGCTCCTTCAGCTCACCGGGCGGGGCCTTCAGCGCGATCCGTTCGTGCAGGTTGGAGCCGGAGAGCCGGCGGGCGCGGGCGGTGATGACGCCGACCGGCCGCAGCACCCGGCCGGCCATCCACCAGGCGAGGGCGACGGAGAGTGCGGAGTAGACGGCGAGGGAGACCCCGGAGACGGTCAGCAGCTGGCTGAGGGCCGCGTCGCCGGCCGCCGTGCTGACCTTCTGCGCGACCGCGTACTGCCCGGGTTCGATGACGGCGGTCTGCGCCCACTCCGAGGAGGGAAGAGCGGGTGCCGGTACGGAGCCGGCGTCCAGCCGGGCGGTGGGGACGGCCGGGGCGACGGCCGTGACGATCCCGGCGTACACGCCCTCGCTGACCAGCAGGTAGACGATGGCCAGGAGCAGGACGCCGGCCATGACCAGCAGTCCGCCGTACAGCGCGGCGAGACGGGTGCGTTCACTGTTCACGGGGTGCCGCTCCCGGTCGCGGGGCCGTCTTCGGAGGCCGGCCCGCCGTCCCCGATGCAGTATCCGGCTCCGGGCACGGTCTCGATCACGGGCGGCGCCCCCAGTTTCGTACGGAGTTTGGAGAGGGTGACGCGGACCGCGTTGGTGCGGTAGCTGGTGTCCGCCTCCCACACCTCCTCGATCAGGTCCTCGCCGCTGACGACCGCGCCCTCGGCCCGCAGCAGGGTCTCCAGCACGGCGAACTCCTTGCGGGACAGGGAGAGGAAGCGGCCGTCGCGGCACACCTGGCGGCGGGCGGTGTCGAGCGTCAGCCCGGCCCGCTCCAGGACGGGCGGCAGGGCGGGGCGGGCGCGGCGGCCCAGCGCGAGGACCCGGGCGAGGAGTTCGTCGTACGCGAACGGCTTGGTCAGGTAGTCGTCGGCGCCGAGCCCGAGGCCGGCCACCCGGTCCCGTACGGTTCCCGCGGCGGTGAGCATCAGGATCCGGGTCAGCAGACGCAGGGCGACCACGCGGCGGCACACCTCGTCGCCGTGCAGCCCCGGCAGATCGCGGTCGAGGATCATCACGTCGTACGCGCCGAACCGCAGCCGCTCCAGCGCCGCCCGGCCGTCGGGCGCGATGTCCACGGCGACGGCGTCACGGCGCAGCCCCTCGGCGATCATCTCCGCCAGGAATTCCTCGTCCTCCACCACCAGCACGCGCATGGGCCCTGTGTACCCGAAAGCGATGTTTCGCCGGTGTAAGCATCGGCGCTGAGAGAAACGAAACAGCGTCCTCGCGCACGCTCGGGCCGACGTACCCGGTCTGTCTGTCAGCAACCGACGAGGAGCCCCCCATGAACCCGACCCTTTCCCGCCGGACCGCCGCGCGCTCACGCGGGCGGTCCCTCGCCGCGGCCTGTGCGCTGGCCGCCGCCCTCGCCCTGACGGCCACCGCGTGCTCGGGCGACGGCGGTGGGACGAAGGACGGCGGATCGGCGTCCGACAGCAAGAAGACGAAGGAGGACCAGGCGCTGGAGCACCGCAAGTGCCTGCGGGAACAGGGCCTGGACATCCCCGAGCCGAAGCCGGGCGAGAACGGCATGGGCGTCACCATCGACGGCGGCTCGATGGGCAAGGAGAAGATGGAGAAGGCGTTCAAGGCCTGCGAGGACAAGGCGGTCGGTGGCGGGCCCAAGGAACTGACGCAGGCGGAGAAGGACAAGATGGTCGCCTACGCCCGGTGCATGCGCCAGAACGGCTTCGACATGCCCGACCCGAAGTTCGACGGCGGGGCGATGCAGGCGGCGCCCGCGCTGAAGCAGAAGGACATGAAGAAGTTCGAGAAGGCCAACAAGGCGTGCGAAAGCGCCGGCCGATGAGGCGCGGACGTGCCGTGACGGCGGCGGTCGCGGTGGCCGTGCTCGCGGTGACGGCCGGCTCGGTCGCCCTCACGCAGCTCGGCGGCGAGGAGGAGACCGGCGCGGCGAAGAACACCGGGCTGCCCCCGGCCACCGCCGCCGTCGAGCGCGGGGACCTCCGCGACAGCGCCCAGGCCGACGGGACCCTCGGCTACGACAAGGAGCGCAAGGTCAACGCGGGCGCGACGGGCACCGTCACCTGGATACCGCGCACCGGCTCGACCGTGGAACGCAACGAGCGGCTGTACGAGATCGACGGGCGGCCGGTCCGTCTGATGTACGGCTCCGGGCCCATGTACCGGACGCTGAAGCCGGGCGACAAGGGCCGGGACGTGGAGCAGCTGGAGCGCAATCTCGCGGAGCTGGGCTACACGGGCTTCACCCCGGACCAGGAGTACACCGAGCTGACGGCGGCGGCCGTCAAGCGCTGGCAGAAGTCCCACGACGCGAAGCAGACCGGGAAGGTCGGGCCGGGGGACGTCACGTTCGCCCCGGGGAAGGTCCGGATCAAGAGCGTCGGGGCGGGCGTGGGCGAGCAGGCCCAGCCGGGTGCCCCGGTCCTGGTCACGACGGGCTCCGAGCGCATTGTCACCTTCAAACTCGATGTGGCGGAGAGCCAGTTGGCGAAGGCCGGCACGAAGGTGACCGTGGAGCTGCCGGACGGCACGACCGCACCCGGGAAGGTCTCGTCGGTGGGCCGCACCGCGAAGCCCGGCGACGACCCGGCGGACGACAGCCCCAAGGTCACGCTGACCGTCTCCTTCGACGACCCGGACGAGGTCGGCGGCTTCGACCAGTCGCCGGTCACGGTGAACCTGACGGGCGAGACCCGCGAGGGCGTCCTGACCGTGCCGGTGAACGCGCTGCTCGCGCTGCCCGGCGGCGGCTTCGGCCTCCAGGTCGTCCAGGGCGGTACGACCCGTGAGGTGAAGGTCGAGCTGGGCATGTTCGCGGAGGGCCGGGTCGAGGTGTCCGGCGGCGGTCTGCGCGAGGGCATGAAGGTCGGGGTGCCGAAGATATGAGCACCGGCACCACCACGGGCCCGGCGCCCCACCCCCGTACGGTCGTCGCCCTCACCGGCGTCACCAAGGAGTACCCGGGCCCGGTCGCCGCGCTGCGCGGGGTGGACCTCACCGTCGAGGAGGGTGAACTCCTCGGCATCGTGGGCCCGTCGGGCTCCGGCAAGTCCACGCTGCTGCACATCATCGGCACCCTGGACCGCCCCACCGCGGGCTCCGTCCACATCGCGGGCCACGACGTGGCGGCGCTCTCCGACCGCCGGCTCTCCGCGCTGCGCGCCCAGCATGTGGGCTTCGTCTTCCAGGCGTTCCACCTCGTGCCGGGCGTCAGCGCCCGCGACAACGTGGCGGAGGGCCTGCTCTACTCGGGCCTCTCCCGCGCGGTACGCCGCCGCAGGGCGGCCGACGCGCTGGCCCGGGTCGGCCTCGCGGACCGCCTCGACCACAAGCCGCACCAGCTGTCCGGCGGCCAGAGGCAGCGGGTCGCCATCGCCCGGGCGGTGGTCGGCGAGCCCGCGCTGCTGCTGGCGGACGAGCCGACCGGGGCGCTCGATTCGGCGTCGGGGGCGGCGGTGATGGAGCTGCTGCGCGAGCTGAACCGGGAGGGGGCCACGATCGCGGTGATCACGCACGACACGGAGATCGCGGCGCAGTTGCCGCGCGAGGTGCGGATCCGGGACGGCCAGGTGGTCGCGGACGTGACCCACGGGCTCGCGGCGACGGCGGGGGCGGAGCTGTGAGCGCCCCGCGCGGCCGTGGGGGGAACCGGCTGAAGGCGGCCCGGCTGAGCCCCCGGGACGTGGCCCACGTCGGCTCGTCCGGACTGCGCAGCCGCCCGATGCGGGTGGTGCTCTCGGCCCTGGGCATCGCCATCGGCATCGCCACGATGATCTCGGTGGTCGGCATCTCCGCCTCCAGCCAGGCACAACTGCTGCGCGAGCTGGATAAGTTGGGCACGAACCTCCTGGTCGCCTCGCCGGGCGAGTCGATGTTCGCCGGGGAGGAGGTGAAGCTGCCCGAGGAGTCGGTCGGGATGGTGGGCCGGATCAAGGGCGTCCAGGACGTGGGCGCGACGGCCGACCTGAACGCGACCGTACGCCGCACCGAGAAGGTCGACGAGGACGACACCGGCGGGATCGCGGTGAAGGCGACGACCGCCGACCTGCTGCGCGTGCTGCGCGGCGAGGTCGGCAGCGGCAGCTGGCTGAACGCGGCGACCGGACGCTACCCCTCGGTCGTGCTCGGCCACGTGGCGGCGGAGCGCCTGGGCATCACGGAGCCGGGCCGCCAAGTGTGGCTGGGAGACCGCTACTTCACGGTCGTCGGCATCCTCGACCCGCTCCCCCTCGCCCCCGAGATCGAACGTTCCGCCCTGGTCGGCTGGGAGGGCGCGAAGCGCCTGCTGGACTTCGACGGCCACCCGACATCGGTGTACGAGCGCTCGGCGGACGCGGCGGTCGAGGACGTACGGAAGGTCATGGCGGCGACGGTCGATCCGCAGAACCCGCAGAACGTGAAGGTCACCGACCCGTCGTCGGCGCTCCGCGCGAAGGCGGCGACCGAGGGGGCGTTCAGCAGCCTGCTGCTGGGCCTGGGCGGTATCGCGCTGCTCGTCGGGGGCGTCGGCGTCGCCAACACCATGATCATCTCGGTCCTGGAGCGACGGTACGAGATCGGCCTGCGCCGCTCGCTGGGCGCGACGCGGGGCCAGATCCGGATCCAGTTCGTCACGGAGT
Organism: Streptomyces rubiginosohelvolus; assembly: GCF_014649875.1. Classification (GTDB taxonomy): domain Bacteria; phylum Actinomycetota; class Actinomycetes; order Streptomycetales; family Streptomycetaceae; genus Streptomyces; species Streptomyces rubiginosohelvolus. The sequence goes on from NZ_BMTW01000001.1 coordinate 691,039, forward strand.
CGCTGATGCTGTCGGGCCTGGGCGGCCTGGCGGGCGTGGCGCTGGGGGCGGCGGCGACGGGGGTGTACGCGCACTCCGGCGGGCTGCCGTGGGTGGTCCCGCTGTGGGCGGTCGGCGGGGGCTTCGGCGCGACGCTGGCGATCGGCACGGTGGCGGGCCTGTACCCGGCGGTCCGGGCGTCCCGGCTCTCCCCGACGCTGGCGCTGCACGCGGCGTGAGGGGCGGGGGCCGCGCCGGGGCTCCTAGGGGGCGCCCGCCGCCCCGCTCGTCACCTGCGCCAGGTCCACCGCTCCCGCGACCCGGGCCGCGACCGTCTCCGCGTACGCCGCGTCGGTACGTTCGAAGGCGGCCCGGTTCGCCGCGCGGAGGAACGTCAGCACGCCCAGCGTCCGGCCCCGGCTCCGGAGCACCGCGCAGAGCGCGTGCGCCGCGTCCCGGGGCCAGCGGCGCTCCTCGGCCCAGGCCGTCGACGCGGCGGCCTGGGCCCCGGCGCTCGTACGCACAGTGCCGGTGCGCTCGACGGACTGGAGGGCCGGGTGGCCGGGGGCGTACCGGGCGGGGATGGAGCCTCCGGCGACCAGCAGGCACGGGCCGGGCGCGTCGAACGGTGTGGCGGCCGTCCGGACCAGGCGCTCGCCCGCCACCAGATCGACCAGGACGTGATCGGCGAACCCGGCCAGCGCGAAGTCCAGCAGGGAGGTCGCCGCCTCCATCGGGTCCTCGTACTCGCAGGCCGTACGCGCGGCCCGGTGCAGCTGGCTCGTCCGGAACCGCAGCCGGTCCGCCTCCTGCTCCGCGAGCCTGGCGGCGGTGATGTCCTGGAACAGCCACCCCACCCCGAGCGGAACCGGTTCCTCCGTCAGCGGGGAGGCCAGTCGCAGGAATCCGCTGCGCCAGCACCGCCGCCGCTCGCCCTCGGCCGTCCGCAGCGTCACCCACAGCTCGGCCGGGGCGCTCGGGGCCCCTTCGGCGAGCACATGGTGCAGGGCGGCCTCCAGCTCCTCGACGCCCTGGACCACCAGTTCGCCGAGCGGGCGGCCGAGGAGGGAGGTGCGGCTCCCGCCGAGCGCGCGGGAGGCGTGCGCGTTGACGACCGTGGGCCGCAGGTCGACGTCGACGAGGACCACACCCCAGGACGCGTCCTCCAGCAGCGCCTCGCTCAGGGCGATGGCCCGCTCCAGGTCGATCTGGGCGTGCACCTCGCTGAACGCGCAGTAGACCCCGGCCGGCTTCCCGTCGGCGCCGCGCACCCCGGCGGACTGGGTCCGCACCAGCACCCGGCCGCCGTCCTTGCGCAGCAGCGCGAACTCGTGCACCTGCCGCCCCGGCGCGTGCATGGCCGCCATCAGCCGGGCCCGCACCTCGTCCGCGTCGGCCCGCCGCACCGCCCAGCCCGCGAAGCCGCTGCGGCCGACGGCCTCGTCCGCCGACCAGCCGAGGACGCGTTCGGCCTCGCGGTTCCAGTGGGTGACCGTGCCGGCCGCGTCGAACGCGCAGAGCGCGGCGTCCATGCCGTCGAGCAGCGCCGCCAGCAGCTGGGACCCGTCGGGCGCACCGGAAGCCTCGTCCGCGCCGGCCCGGCTCCGGGGATCCGTGGAGTACCCCGCCGCGCCGCCGGAATCCTCGTCCGGTCCGAGCTCGTCGGTGGCCCCCCTGCTCCTGGGAACACCCACTCCGCACCCCCCGCAGAACGTGTCGGCCGTTCTCCCACGCGTCACCGCGTGTATCGCTGCACGTCAGACCATTCAACTCGAACGTGACCCAGCGCACATCCACTTCGCCCAAATCTTCTGGCCCGGTCCGGCGAATAAATCGGTTGTACGGCGATCCGGGGCGCTCGTAGGCTGTGGAGCACACAGGAAAGGAGGTGTTCCGGAAGTGATTTCTCTTCGGACTCGTGAGGTGGCTGCGGGCTGACGCCCGTCGTCGCACTCTTTTGCAGTGCTAGGCCGGTCGCCGGCCAATCCCAAGCAGTCACCGACCCGCAGGCTCGCCGGTAAGTCCGGCCGGCTCCTCTGTGCACGGAGGAACCAGAGCCTGCGGGTTTCTGCGTTGCACGCCCCCTCAGCCCTAGGACGACAGGTCCTAGGGGCAGAGCCGCTCCACCCGCCACCTGCCGCCCGGCTCACCGCCCTCCCTGACGTACCGCAGCCGGTCGTGCAGCCGGTTCTCGTGCCCCTGCCAGAACTCGATCGTCTGGGGCACCACCCGGAAGCCGCCCCAGTGCGGCGGGGCCGGGACCTTCTCGCCCTCGGGGTAGCGGGCGGCCAGCTCCTCGTACCGGGCGATCAGCTCCTCGCGGGAGCCGACGACGGTGGACTGGGCGCTGGCCCACGCGCCGAGCTGGGAGCCGTGCGGGCGGGTGCGGAAGTAGCCGACGGTCTCCTCGCGGGAGGTGCGGGAGGCGGTGCCGGTGACGATGACCTGGCGGGCCATCGGGTGCCAGGGGAAGAGCAGGGAGACATGGGGGTTCGCGGTCAGCTCGCGGCCCTTGCGGGAGTCGTAGTTGGTGAAGAAGACGAAGCCCCGGTCGTCGTACTGCTTGAGCAGCACCGTGCGCGAGGACGGGCGGCCGTCCGGGTCGGCGGTGGAGACGATCATCGCGTTGGGCTCGTGCAGTACGCCGCCGACGGCGACCTGCCGGAACCAGCGGGCGAACTGCTCCATCGGGTCGGCGGCGAGGTCGCGCTCGACGAAGTCCTCCGAGCGGTACTGCTCGCGCATGGCCGCGGGATCGGTGCTGGAATCGTCCGGGAGGGGCCCCGGGGAACCTTCTGGTGTGGGCACGGGCCCATCCTGCCGCAGCGGCCGAGTGTGCCCGGCGCCGAGGGGCCGTAACCACGCCCCGGCGAAAGGGGGCCCTGTGCCGGATGTCACGCTTCCCCGCATCGGAGGAACCCGCCAATATCTTGGGGCAGGCCGCTGTGGCTTCCGCACAGCCCAGCACGCCGCGCACCGCCCGTCGCCCGCCGAACTGAGGGAGCCGCCTGATGTCCGACTTCGTACCCGGTCTTGAGGGAGTCGTCGCGTTCGAAACGGAGATCGCCGAACCGGACAAGGAAGGCGGTTCGCTCCGTTATCGCGGGGTCGACATCGAGGATCTGGTCGGTCACGTCTCCTTCGGCAACGTGTGGGGCCTGCTGGTGGACGGGGCGTTCAACCCCGGCCTGCCGCCCGCCGAGCCGTTCCCGATCCCCGTGCACTCGGGTGACATCCGGGTCGACGTCCAGTCCGCGCTGGCGATGCTCGCCCCGGTCTGGGGCCTGAAGCCGCTGCTGGACATCGACGAGGCGACCGCCCGGGACGACCTGGCGCGGGCCGCGGTGATGGCCCTGTCGTACGTCGCCCAGTCGGCGCGCGGCCAGGGACTGCCGATGGTGCCCCAGAGCGAGATCGACAAGGCCCACTCGGTGGTCGAACGCTTCATGATCCGCTGGCGCGGCGAGCCGGACCCGAAGCACGTGAAGGCGGTCGACGCGTACTGGACGTCGGCGGCGGAGCACGGCATGAACGCCTCCACGTTCACGGCCCGGGTCATCGCCTCGACGGGCGCGGACGTCGCGGCCGCCCTGTCCGGAGCGGTGGGCGCGATGTCGGGCCCGCTGCACGGCGGGGCCCCGTCCCGGGTCCTCGGCATGATCGAGGAGATCGAGCGGACGGGCGACGCGACCGCGTACGTGAAGCAGGCCCTGGACCGGGGTGAGCGCCTGATGGGCTTCGGCCACCGCGTCTACCGCGCCGAGGACCCGCGCGCCCGCGTCCTGCGCCGCACGGCCCGCGAACTGGCCGCCCCGCGCTTCGAGGTGGCGGAGGCACTGGAGAAGGCGGCCCTGGAGGAGCTGCACAACCGCCGCCCGGACCGGGTCCTGGCGACGAACGTGGAGTTCTGGGCGGCGATCGTGCTGGACTTCGCGGAGGTCCCGGCGCACATGTTCACCTCGATGTTCACGTGTGCCCGTACGGCGGGCTGGTCGGCGCACATCCTGGAGCAGAAGCGCACGGGCCGCCTGGTCCGCCCGTCGGCGACGTACGTGGGCCCGGGCACGCGGAACCCGCGCGAGATCAGCGGGTACGAGGACATCGTCGCGGGCTGAGCCGGGGCCGGGGGTGTTCCCAGAGCGGTGAACGTGCCGGTGCGGGGTAGGCGTACCGGCACGTTTCCGGCGCATTCCCGGCACGAGGAGGCAGACCATGAGCACGCCCCGCCCGTCCCTGACCCTGTCCAGCACGGTTCTCGACGCTCCGGACGCGGCGGAGTTGGCGGACTTCTACCGCCGCCTCCTGGGGTGGGAGACCGTCCAGGATGAGCCCGGCTGGGTGAAGCTGCTGCCACCCGGCGGCGGCTCGGGCCTGGGCTTCCAGACGGAGAAGGCGTACGTGCCCCCGGCCTGGCCCGCCTCCCCCGGCGACCAGCTGATGATGCTGCACCTGGACTTCGAGGTGACGGACCTGGAGACGGCCGTGGCCCACGCGGTCGCGGAGGGCGCGACACCGGCGGAGTTCCAGCCGCAGCACGACGTACGGGTGCTGTTCGACCCGGTGGGCCACCCGTTCTGCCTGTTCGTGAACGAAGAGGCCCCGGGCGAGCCCCCGGCGATCAGCCCCGAGTGGGTGGCGGAGCAGACGCGGGAGATCGCCGAGCAGGACCGGCTGACGGTCCAGGACGCGGTGGCCCCGGACCCGTCGGCCCCGGCGGCCCCGCCACGGCAGGCGGAGCCGGACACTCTGACGTGACGCGGATCCGGCGGACTGCGTGACTCAGTCCTGGTGGGCGCGGCGGACGGCGATGACGTTGTCGGTGACGGTCGCGGTCTCGCCGCCGGGCCCGGTGGCGGTCCGCTCGGGCGCGTGACAGCGCTCGGTGCGCCATCCGTCGCCGAGCCGCAGGGACGCGAGGACCTCGTCGGGGCTGGGGAACGTCACGTCCTCGTGGCCGTCCCGCCAGGACCACGGGGCGAGCGAGGCGTGCTCGACCAGGACGAGGAGACCGCCGGGGGCGACGGCTTCGGCGGCGCGCCGGAGGACCTGTTCGCGGGGGATCTCCACAGGGGTGTGGAAGTAGCTCGCGGTGACCAGGTCGAAGGCCCCGTCGGGGAAGGTCCGGGCGAGGTCGTGCCGGCTCGGGTGGACGCGGTCGGCCAGCCCGGCCGCGTCAGCCCCGGCGCCGACCCGTTCCAGGGCGGTCGCCGAGACGTCGACGGCGGTGACGTCCCAGCCGAGCGAGGCGAGCCAGAGGGCGTCGCCGCCGTGCCCGCAGCCGAGGTCGAGCGCACGGTCGCCGCGACCGCCCGGCTCGGGGGCCAGGGCGGTGACGGCCTCGGCGAGGACGGCGTTGGGCCGGGTGCCCCACTGAGGGTCGACGCCGGCGTAGTGGTTCTCCCAGAACGCGGCGGAGTCGGTGGTGTCGGTGGCACGGGTGGTGTCGCTGCTCACGGCGGATTCCTCTCGTTTCTCTCTTCCCCTGAGGAGGACGGTGCGCCGCGGCCTGCCGCCCTTGCAAGCTTCCATGCCGTTTCGGCAACCTGGGGGCATGGGAGACATGGAAGGACAGCCACCAGCGGCGCGGGGCGCCGAGGACCGGGACGGCGTCCTGGCCGCGGTGGGCCCCCGCCTGCGCGAACTGCGGCGCAGGCACGGCATGACGCTGGCCGAACTGGCGGAGCGGACCGGGATCAACGAGAGCACCCTGTCCCGCCTGGAGGGCGGCACGCGCAAGCCGACGCTGGAACTGCTGCTGCCGCTGGCGGAGGTCCACGCGGTCCCACTGGACGAACTGGTGGGCGCACCCCGCACCGGCGACCCGCGCATCCACCTCCGCCCGGTGACGCGGGACGGCCTCACGTACGTACCGCTGAGCCGCCCGGGAGGGGTCCAGGCCCACAAGCTGCTGATCCGCCCGAGCCCGGCGGGCACGGAACCGACCCTGCGGACCCACGAGGGCTTCGAGTGGCTGTACGTCCTGGCCGGCCGGCTCCGCCTGCTCCTGGGCGAGCGGTCCCTCGTCCTGAAGCCCGGCGAGGCGGCCGAGTTCGACACGCATGTCCCCCACTGGCTCGGCTCCGACGACGACCGCACCGTGGAACTGCTCGTCCTCTTCGGCCACCAGGGCGAACGGGCCCACCTGAGGGCCCGCCAGGAGCCTTTGCGAGGATCGGCGGATGGGACACCCTGAGGCAGCATCCGTCAGCCACTCGCCCTCGACCTGGCAACAGCCGCACCCCGCACCGGCTTCGGCGGATCGCAGCGCCCTGACGAAGGCGCTCGCGGAACGCGTACGGGCCCTTGGAACCGGTCGGCTCCTGGTCGGCATCGACGGCTTCACGGCGGCGGGGAAGACGAGCTTCGGCCACGAACTGGCAGCGCACATAGCCGAGTCGGGGCGTCCGGTGCTCCGGGCCACGCTGGACGACTTCAAGAACCCGTGGAAGGACCGGCACCTGTACGACCGGGAGTCGGGCGAGGGCTACTACCGCAACGCGTACGACTACGCCTCGGCCAAGCGCCTCCTGCTGGACCCCGCCCGCTCGCCGGAGGCGGAGTCGTGCGCCCTGTGCTCGATCGACCCGCTGACACAGGACAGCCACGCGGCCGAAACGGCCCCCCTCGCCCCGGACTCCGTCCTGATCGTGGACGGCGTCTTCGCGTTCCGGCCCGAGATCGACGCGTACTGGGACTTCCGGATCTGGATGGACGTGGACGCCGAACTCTCCGTACGCCGCGGCGCGGAACGCGACCAGGACTGGGCGGGCTCGGACGCGGAGGCGATCCACCGAAACCGGTACCTGGTGGCGGAGCGTCTCTACCTCGACGAGGTGGACCCGCTGCCGAGGATGGACGCGGTGGTGGACAACACGGACTTCGCGCGGCCGCGCTTGATGTCCGCGAAAGGGCAGGTGGCGTGGTGACGTACGCGACGGAGGCGTCGGAGGCCCGCATCGACGAGGCGGGCAACGTCCTGGTCGCCCCTTCGGGCCTGCGGAACGACGACGCGATCAGGGACTTCTTCGGGTCCACGATCACTCCGGAGGAGCTCGCCTCCGATCCGCCCGACCTCGCGCGGAAGACCGTCTATGTGTGCGGCGACCTGTCCGCCGTATCCGACGATCAACTGCGCGCCGCCGACCGGGTGTTCGTGATCCGGGAGCTGTCGCACGGTGACGACGGGGGCACCGGCCGCCCGTGGACGGCCGTCGGCCTCGGCCGCGTCCCCCTGCGGGTGCACGGGGTCGGTGTGTACTACCGCCGCTTCTTCGCAGTCGACGCCGACCACTTCGGACGGATCAGCTCGGAGCATGTGTTCCAGTCCCTGACGGAGTCCACGAAGCCGGGAACGTCCCATCGCAGCGGGATCTATCTGACGCCCGTCACGCAGGACGGCGAGGAACGGCACTTCCGGCTGCTCCGGTGCTCTACGAATCTCTCGGGTCCGACCGAGACGTTCCGCCCGACCGACACGAGCGTGGTCGAGGAGCTGAACCGCGAGGCGGACACCGTCTTCCGGGATCACGCACCGCTGAACCACGTCCTCGCCCAGATCTACCGCAACACCCGTGCCACGGCCGAGCGCAAGCAGGCCAAGGCCAAGATCTCGGCCCACGCCGACAAGACCAAGGACATGCCGGCCAACGGCATCATGGCCTTCTGCACCTTCTACGACGGGCTCGACCGTCTGCGGCCGATGCCCGGCGACGACTTCGACCACGGAGTGAAGGGGTCCAGCGGACTCACCCGACTCCACTTCCGCCTCAAGGAGACGGCCGAGGAACGGGACACGGCGGCTGCGCTTCCCCGGCATTTCAGCATCACTCTCCACCCCGGCTCGGTCTTCTTCATGCCGCTGTCCACCAACCGCCTGTACACGCACGAAATCCGGCCCTCGGGGCTGGACGCCGAACTGCTCCCGACCCGCCTGGGGTATGTGGTGCGCTGTTCGAGCACCGAGGCCGTGCACAAGGACGGGCACACGTTCCTCAAAGTGGCCGGAGACCTGGTGAAGCTGGAGCCGCCCACGCAAGAGGGAATGGAGGACCTGCGCAAGCTGTACGCCGAGGAGAACAGGACGTCGTCCTTCATCGATTACGGCGACGATTTCCGCTTCAGCATGAACTCGGGAGACTACGTTGCCCCCGGAATCTAGGATCTCGGGAATCCCCGACGACATCCTGACCTGCACCGTCCCGGCCGAGGAAGGCCTCTTCGCGGAACTGTCGGCGTCGGCCCTTCTGGAGGACGCGGGAAAGGGCCGCCGAGGCGCTGTGCTCACCAGGGTCGACGCGACGGGCGGCGTGCCTCTCGTGCGTACGACCACGCGGTACAGCACCCCGGCGCAACGCTTCCGCCCGGTCCACGAGCGCCTGGCCCAGCAGATCCGGGACCGCGCGGGACTGCCGACCGGCTTCAACAACGCCCTGTTCGAGAGCTACACGAACACGTACCGGACCATGGGCGCCCACTCCGACCAGGCCCTGGATCTGGCCGACGACTCATTCATCGCCGTCTTCTCCTGCTATCGGAACCCGGAGGCCGGCCCACCGAGGAAGCTGATCTTCACATCGAAGGACACGGACGAGGCGAAGTTCGAGGTCCCTCTCACGCACGACAGCGTGGTCGCTTTCTCGGTCGCTTCGAATCGCCGCCTGAAACACAGGATTGTCCTGGACTCGCCCGGAAAGGCAGAGGAGAACGAATGGCTGGGGTTGACGCTCCGAACATCGAAGACCTCGGTCCGGTTTCGGGACGGCCACGCCTGCCTCCCGGAGGGCGCGCGGCTCGTCCTGGCCGACGATGAACAGAGGAGCGAGTTCTACCGGCTGCGGCGTCGCGAGAACCAGGAAACGGATTTCGCCTATCCCCCGCTGACGTACACGATCAGCGAGAGCGACCTGATGCAGCCGGTCTGACCCGCCGGATATGCGGATGCCCCACCGACCGGACCCGCGTTAGGGTCGCCGTATGAACGTCACCGGCCGAAGCACCACCACCGCCACCGCGCGAGCGACCAGCTCGCCGGTTGCCGCCGCCTGACGTCCTCTTCCCCCGGCGACCGGAAACGGTCCGTCGGTAGTGCCGCGGAGCCTCTGGCCCCGGCCGGGTGACTGCACGGTCCCGTTCTCCGGTGCCTCCCCCGCTGCCCCGCGAAGGAGCCACCCCCATGCGTACGGACCAGCTCATCAGGACGTTCGTCGAGTATTACGAAGAACGCGGCCACCGCCGGATCACCGGCTCGACCCTGCTGCCACCCCCCGGCGACCCCGTCCTCTTCACGACCTCCGGCATGCACCCGCTCACCCCCTACTTGGAGGGCCGGCCTCACCCCCTGGGGAAGCGCCTGGTCAACGTGCAGCGCTGTCTGCGCACCACGGACCTGGACGAGGTCGGGGACGCCACGCACCTGACGGTCTTCGAGATGCTGGGCACCTGGTCGCTCGGCGACTACGGGGGCCCGCTCAGCCTGGACTGGGGGTACGGGCTGCTGACCGAGGGCCTGGGGATCGACCCCGGCCTGCTGCACGCCACGGTCTACGCCGGCGACGACCGGACAGGGCGGGACACCGATTCCCTCGAACTGTGGCAGGGCCTCGGCGTCCCCGTGGAACTCACGGTGGAGGACAACTGGTGGCCGAAGAGCGTGGACGACAACGAGGGTGACGGCCCCGTCGGCCCCTGCGGCCCCGATTCGGAGATCTTCCTCTGGAGCGGCGACGGCCCGCCGCAGTCGACACCCACCCGCGACGACCGCTGGGTGGAGGTGTGGAACCACGTGACGATGACGCACCGCCGCCTCGCCGACGGCTCGCTCGCACCGCTGCCCCAGCGCAACGTCGACACCGGCCTCGGCCTGGAGCGCCTGGCCTCCCTGCTCCAAGGCAAGCCGTCCGTCTTCGCCTGCGACGTCTTCGACCCGTGGCGCCGTCTCGTACCGCCCCTGTGGCCCCTGGAGGAGCCCGATCTCCGCCTGGTCAGCGACCATCTGCGCTCGGCCGTCGTGGTGCTCGGCGACGGCGTGCGCCCGTCCAGCACCGGCAGGGGTTATGTGCTGCGCCGCCTGGTCCGCCGGGTGCTCACCGTGCTGTGGCGGCAGGACGCCTCACGCAGCCTCGGGGACCTGCCGGAGGACCTGGTCCGGCACACCCTGGACCACTTCCGCCAGGACGTCCGCCCGGGCGACGTGCTCCGGACCCTGCTCGACGAGGAGCAGCGCTTCGGCCGCCTCCTGGAACGCGGCCGCCGCGTACTCGCCCGCCCCCGCTTCCAGGGCCCGCTGTCCGAGGAGGACTTCCACTACCTGCACGACACGCATGGACTGCCGCGCGACCTGGTGACGAGCCTGCGCCAGGAGTGAGAACGCGCGCAGCGGACGGTCCCCGGCCTGCGAGGCGGGGACCGTCCCCAACAACCGCCCGATCAGATCCAGTTCGGAGATTCGATGTTGCGATCCCAGGCGGCCGGCTGAAAGCCTCCGTGTACCCGGCACCGACATCAGTCGGGTCGGCAACGGAGGGAACACCCACGCATGCCCCCAAGTCGCATACGCCGCACAGGGCTGGCCGCCGCCGCGGCGACCCTGCTCGCGCTCACCGGCCTCTCGCTCCCCGCCCAGGCGGACGAGACGCCCCCGCCCGTCCCGCAGAACCTGATCCAGGACCCCCCGGTCACCAAGGCCGAGGCGCCCCCGGCGGGCGTTCAGGCGTGGGCGGGGCCGGGTGGTGCCGCCGATCCGGACGAGTTCACGCTGGCGCCGGGCGTCATGAACGCGACGACCACCTCACGGGTGAAGCGGCTCGACGCGGTGCTGCCCAAGCAGGGCGTACAGAATCTGCTCGTGGCCGCCAACCGCACCATCAGCCCGTGGTGTTCACGCGATCCGTTCAACACGGCTCCCGACCCGGATCTCAAGTACTGCCTGCAGGACGACGATTCCACCTCGCACGAGTGGATCCCGCAGGCCATGACCGGCGTCTCGGACGCCAGGGACAACGAGCTGTACGGCGCTGCCGGGAACATCCAGCTCTTCGCCTCGTACGACAACAACGACCCGGGGCGCGACAACAACAAGGACAAGTACGGCGACTGCACGGAGGCGGAGGCCAAGAAGCGCGACTCCTGCAACCAGAAGGGGATCCGCATCACCTTCGTGCAGAGCCGCACGAACCCGGCCACGGGCAGCCCCGAGGTGAAGTACCGGCACGTCCTGCTGGGCTGGACGTTCATCAACAGCGCGAACCACGTGTCCTTCGACGGTGTTCACTCCGCCGAGGGGGACCCGGACGCGGATCCGGACAAGTTCATGCAGAACGGTGTCCACGCCGGGGGCATGGTCTGGTACGGGAACTTCCTGTACGTGGCCGACACCCGTAACGGCATCCGGGTCTTCGACATGGAGAAGATCATGGACCTGGACCCGGACGGCGACGGCAAGGCCGGCGACACGATGGGCAAGGACGGGGCCGACGACAAGACGACCACTGCCAATGTCGAGGACAAGTCGAAGGTCGGCCGTCACGACAACGTCTGGTACAGCTACGGCTACCGCTACGTGATGCCGCAGGTCGCCGCCTGGAAGTTCCGGGCCGCGCAGAAGAACCCGACCGCCCAGGCCGACAAGTACAAGTGCGCCACCACGGGCCGTCCGAAGGCCTCGTACCTCTCCCTCGACCGCAGTACACGCCCTGACCGGCTGCTCCTCGGCGAGTACTGCCGCCCGGCGGGCTCGACGACGTACCCGTCGACCGGCCGCATCGCCTCCTACCCGGTAGCAGAGCTCGAAGGCCGCACCAACGATGTGAAGGCCGAGGGCTGGGCCAACTACCTGCCGCTGGCGACGGGCGGGGCCCAGGGCGCGGTCGCGCACGACGGCACGCTCTACGTCAACGAGAGCAAGGGGACCGACGAGCCGAGCAACCTGTGGCGCTACCAGTGGGTCGGCGGTGAGTTGAGCGCCGGGGGCCGGGCCCCGATCAAGACGGCCACCGGTGCCGAGGACCTCTACTACGAGCGCGGCGCGGGCCGTCTCTGGTCGGCCTCCGAGCACTGGGAAGGCGCCGTGAACGCGAAGCTGGCCGAGGACGGCAAGCCGGAGGGGTGCCTCACCGGACCCACCAGTGCCCACATCTGTCAGCGCGTGCTCTACGCCCACAAGCTGAGCTGGGTGAACTCCCAGCCGTAAGCGCTGCCTGCCGGAAGACCACACACGAGCGGCCCCGGGGGAGCACCTGCTCCCCCGGGGCCGTTCCCTTCCCGTGCGGCTCCGAACGAGTGGACTTGGCGGGACGCGGCAGGGACGCGGCGCGTGGTCCGGTGGCCGGATGGTGTCGTTGCCGTCCGCTCCCCGCTTCCTCCCCTCCCCCGCCTGGAAAGGCCCTCCGCCATGCGACGCCGCTCCCCCACCCGACGCCTCCTCGCCGCGACGCTGCTCGCGGCGTCCGTCCTGGCCCCGATGGCCGTGGCCCCCGCCCCGGCAGTACACGCCGCAGGCTCCGACCAGCACGGACAACACGGCAGGCACGGACAGCACGGCGAGGACGACTGTCCGCCGGGCGGCCTCGATCCCGCGCTGACCGCCGAGCTGGACCGGACCATCGACGAGGTCCGCGAGCAGGCCGGGATCCCCGGCGCCGTCGTCGGGCTGTGGATGCCGGGGAAGGGGAGCTACGTCCACGCGAGCGGCGTCGCCGATACGGTCACCCGCGAGCCGATGTCGGCCGACCTCCGGGTCCGGATCGGCAGCGAGACGAAGACCTTCACCGTGACCGCGCTCCTCCAGCTCGTCGACGAGAAGCGCGTCAAGCTGGACGACCCGATCTCCGCCTACGTCCCCGGCGTGCGCAACGGCGACCGCATCACGTTGCGCCAGCTCGCCGGGATGCGCAGCGGCCTGTTCCCGTACACCTCCGACCCGGGGTTCGTGCACGACCTGCTGAGCGACCCGTACCGCTCCTTCACACCGCGAGAAGTGCTCGCGTACGGCATGAAGCACAAGAACACCTTCAAGCCGGACGCGCAGTTCCAGTACTCCAACTCCAACCTCGTCCTGCTCGGTCTGGTGATCGAGAAGGTCACCGGTCGACGCCTCGACCGCGTCATCCACGAACGGGTGCTGCGCCCCGCCCGGCTGCACAACACGCTCTTCCCGACCGGGGCCGAGTTCCCCGAGCCGCACGCGCACGGCTACACCGACCAGACGCTCAGCGGCGAGACCGAGGACTCCACGGACTGGAACCCCAGCTGGGCCTGGGCCGCCGGTGCGATGATCTCCGACCTGCACGACCTGCGCCGCTGGGCCAAGGTCGTCGCCACCGGAGAGCTGCTGAGCCCCAAGACCCAGGCGCAGCGGCTCATGACCCGGCCGACCGGATTCCCGGGGCTCGGCTACGGCCTCGGCATCTTCGAGACCGGCGGCTGGATCGGCCACAACGGGTCCCTGCCGGGGTACGAGACGGTCACCGTCTACCTGCCCGCGCAGAAGGCCACCCTGGTCATCATGATCAACACGGACTCGCTCAGCGGGGGCCAGGAGCCGTCCACGCTGCTCGCCCGTGCGGTCACCCAACTCGCCACGCCGGACCACGTGTACGACGGGAGCGCAACGCAGGGGCGTGGCACTGCCTGAGGTCACCCGCGCGACGCGGCACCCTCTCGGGTCTCGGGGCGGCGGTGGACGTACGAGGAGATGCTCGCCGCTCTCCCCGAGCTGGAGGGCGGGGGCGGCGACAGCGGGGGCGGACCTCGGTTCGAGCCCTCCGGGATGGGCGGGGTCCTCCTCGCCCCCGGGATCGTGCATCTCACGTACGAGACCGTCTTCGACGGCCGCCGGGCCCGCCGCAGTTCGCTGTGGCGCCGGCGGGACGGGGAGACGGCCTGGCGGATGTACTACCACCAGGCCACGCCCGTCCCCGCCGGCGACTGACCGGCGCGGCAGCCAGGTGGCCCCCAAAGGCGCCACGAACCCTCACCCCAGCCCCTCCTCCACCAGCGCCGCCCACTGCGCCACCACCCGCTCCCGGCGGGCCGTGTCGTCGGTGAGGAGGTTGGCGAGGCCCAGGCCGCGGGCCATGTCCAGGAGGCCCTGGACCGTTTCTCGGGAGCCCGGGCGGGACTCGTCCGCGCCGAGGAGCTCGACCGCGATGCGGTGGGTCTCGCGGCCCACCCGCGCCTCCAGTTCCGTGACGCGCGGCCGGAGTTGGGCCTCGTTGGAGGCGGCCACCCAGAGCTGGAGCGCCGCCCGGAACAGCCGGCCCGTGTAGAGGTCGACCAGGGCCGCGACCACCTCGGCGCGGCCCTGGACGGGGAGCGCGCGCAGGGCGGCGGAGCGTTCCTCGGCGACGTACTCCACCGCGCCGGTGAACAGGTCCTCGCGGGTCGGGAAGTGGTGCTGGGCCGCGCCGCGCGAGACGCCGGCCCGTTCGGCGACGACGGAGACGGTGGAGCCCGCCCAGCCGTGTTCGGCCAGGCAGGCCACCGCCGCCTCCAGGAGCCGCTGCCGCGTCGCCCGGCTGCGGTCCTGCTTGGGCGCGTGAGCGGCCCGGGGAGCAGAGGAGGAAGAGGTCACCGCACCCATGCCGGGTCCCGTCGTTCGAGGAAGGCCGTCATCCCCTCCCTCGCCTCGTCGGAGGCGAACAACGCGGCGGAGCGGGCGATGAGGTCTTCGGCGTACTGGTCGAAGCTCCTCAGCACCGTAGCCGTGACCAGCTCCTTCGATGCGGCCAGCCCCTGGGGCGAGGCCCGGCGCAGGCCGTCCAGGACGGGTACGAGGGCTTTGTCCACGTTCTCGGCGGCCACCGTGACCAGGCCGATCCTCGCCGCCTCCGCCGCGTCGAACCGCTCCCCGGTGAGGTAATAGCGGTTCGCCGCCGTGCGGTCCACGCGCGGGAGCAGGGTGAGGGAGATCACCGCCGGGGCCAGGCCCAGGCGGGACTCCGTGAGGGCGAAGGACGACGCCTCGCCCGCCACCGCGATGTCGCACGCCGCCAGCAGGCCCAGGCCGCCCGCCCGGACATGGCCGGTCACCCGGGCCACCACCGGCTTCGGCAGCGCCACGACCTCCCGCATCAGGCCCACGAACGCCTCCGGGTCCGGCGGAGCCTTCAGATCCGCCCCGGCGCAGAACGTCGAACCCGTATGGGCCAGCACCACCGCCCGTACGGTCTCGTCGGCCGCACAGTCCGCCAGGGCGTCGCGCAACTCCCCGACCAGCGCCGCCGACAGCGCGTTGCGGTTGGCCGGGGAGTCCAGCGTCAGGGTCGCGATGCCCCGCTCCCCCGTCCGATCGATCAGGGTCACGTCTCGTCCGTCCTCTCCGTCTTCTCCGTCTTCTCGCGGTCGCGTAGCTCGCGCCGGAGGATCTTGCCCGAGGCCGCCCGCGGCACCGCCTCGATGAACTCGGCCCGCCGCACCTTCTTGTACGGGGAGACGCGCTCGGCGACGTACGCCATCACCTCGTCCTCGGTCAGGGCCTCCGCCCCCGGTCCCCGGACCAGGAACGCCTTCGGGACCTCGTTGCCCTCCGCGTCGTAGACCCCGATCACCGCCGCGTCCGCCACCTCATCGTGGGTGAGGAGCAGGGCCTCCAGCTCGGCGGGGGCGACCTGGTAGCCCTTGTACTTGATCAGCTCCTTCACCCGGTCGACGACGTACAGCCAGCCGTCCTCGTCCGCCCGGCCGACGTCGCCCGTGTGCACCCAGCCGTCCTCGTCGATCATCGCGGCCGTGGCGTCCGCGCGGCCCAGGTAGCCCTTCATCACCTGCGGGCCCCGGATCAGGATCTCGCCGTCCGAACCCGGCTCCGCGTCCTTCGCCGGGTCCTCCAGCGACACGATCCGCATCTCGGTGTTCGGCAGCAGCTTGCCGACCGTGCCCGGCGGCGGCTGCTCGACGGAGAGCGGCACCACGTGCGTACCCGGCGAGAGCTCCGTCATCCCGTACGCCTGCCGCACCGGCGGCACCCCCAGCCGGGCCGAACACGCCGCCGCCAGCTCGGCGTCCAGCGGGGCGGCGGCGCTGACGATGTACTGGAGCGAGGTCAGGTCGTACTCCCCGACCAGCGGGTGCTTCGCCAGTGCCAGCACGATCGGCGGAGCCACGTACAGACCGGAGATGCGGTGCGTCTGGATGGCCTCCAGGAACTGGGCCAGGTCGAAGCGGGGCAGCACGACGACCGTCGAGCCGCAGCGCAGCGGGACGTTCATCAGGGCCGTGAGGCCGTAGATGTGGAAGAACGGCAACACCGCCAGGATGCGGTCGCCCTCGCCCATGGGGATGAACGGTCGCAGCTGCTCCAGGTTGGTCGCGATCGACCGGTGCGTCAGCATCACGCCCTTGGGCGTGCCCGTCGTGCCGGAACTGTACGGGAGGGCCGCCACGTCCTCGCCGGGGTCGATCGCGATCTCCGGCTCGGGGGCCGTGGAGGACAGCATGTCCAGGATGGAGGTGTGGCCCTCCGCCTGGTCGCAGACGTAGATCTCCCTTATCCCGCCTGTCAGTTCGGCCGCGCGGCGAGCGGTCGGCAGGAGTGGGGAGACCGTGACGATCCACTTCGCCCCGCTGTCCGCGAGCTGTTTGGCGAACTCCTCGGGGGTGGCCAGCGGGTGGACCGTGGTGACCGAGGCTCCGGCGCGGGTGGCCCCGTAGAAGACGGCGGGGTAGGCGATGGTGTTCGGGCTGTGGAGTGCGAGGACGTCGCCCTTCCTGAGGCCCGCCTCGGCGAGCGCGGCGGCGATCCGCCGGTGGAATCCGTCGAGTTGGGCGTACGTGAGGGACATGCCGTTCGTCCCGTCGATCAGGGCGACGGTGTCACCGAACCCGGCGGCCCCGCCGAGAACCGCGTCGTGGATGGGTGTGTCGAGGGCCGTTACGTCTGCGTACTCGCTGCGGAACACCATGGCGGTCCCCTGTCGTCGCGGTCGCCCGCGCCGCCCGGGTGGCGGCGCGGGACGCCGTGCGGGTGTGGAGTGTGGAGGGTCAGAATCACCCCTGTGGGGGAGGGATGGGGAGGGGTCGGACGCGTTTCTCTCCAGACAGGGAGAACGGGGACTAGTACGACTTCGGCAGGCCCAGCGACTGGTGCGAGACGTAGTTCAGGATCATCTCGCGGCTGACCGGGGCTATCCGGGCCACCCGCGACGCGGTGATCAGGGACGCTAGGCCGTACTCCCGGGTCAGGCCGTTGCCGCCGAGGGTGTGGACCGCCTGGTCGACAGCCTTCACGCACGCCTCCCCGGCCGCGTACTTCGCCATGTTGGCCGCCTCGCCCGCCCCGATGTCGTCGCCCTCGTCGTACAGCCGCGCCGCCTTCTGCATCATCAGGCGCGACAGCTCCAGGTCGATGTGCGCGGTGGCGAGCGGGTGCGCGATGGCCTGGTGGGAGCCGATGGGCTCCTTCCAGACCTGGCGGGTCCGGGCGTACTCCACGGCCCTGGAGAGCGCGAAGCGGCCCATCCCGATGCCGAACGCCGCCGTCATGATCCGCTCGGGGTTCAGCCCGGCGAAGAGCTGGAGCAGACCCGCGTCCTCGTCGCCGACCAGGGCGTTCGCCGGCAGTCGCACGTCGTCGAGGACCAGCTCGAACTGCTTCTCGGGAGCGTGGAGTTCCATGTCGATCTGGTTCCGGCCGAACCCGGGGGCTTCACGCGGAACGATGAACAGGCAGGGCTTCAGCCTCCCGGAGCGGGCGTCCTCGGTCCGGCCCACGATCAGGGTGGCGTCGGCTATGTCGACGCCGGAGACGAAGACCTTGCGTCCGGTGAGGACCCAGTCGTCGCCGTCGCGGCGGGCGGTGGTGGTGATGCGGTGGGAGTTCGATCCGGCGTCGGGCTCGGTGATACCGAAAGCCATGGTGAGGCTGCCGTCGGCGAGGCCCGGCAGCCATGTCCGCTTCTGCTCCTCCGTGCCGAAGCGGGCGATGACCGTGCCGCAGATCGCGGGCGACACGATCATCATCAGGAGCGGCGATCCGGCCGCACCCAACTCCTCCAGGACGATGGAGAGTTCGGCCATTCCGCCGCCCCCGCCGCCGTACTCCTCGGGGAGGTTCACCCCGAGGTAGCCGAGCTTCGCGGCCTCCGCCCACAGTTCGTCGGTGTGCTTGCCCTCGCGGATGACGGTGGTCATGTAGTCGCGCCCGTACCGCTTCCCGAGGGCGGCGACGGCTGCGCGCAGGGCCTGGTGCTCTTCGGTTTCGAGGGCGGTGCGTGCGGTGCTCATGCGGTCTCCTCCGGTACGGGAACGGGTACGGGGGTGGCGGCCGGGCCCTCCTGGACCACGGCGAGCAGCGCGCCGACCTCGACCTGGTGGCCGGGCGCGGCGTGCAGGGCGGTGAGGGTGCCGGAGGCGGGCGCGAGGATGCGGTGTTCCATCTTCATCGCCTCCAGCCAGATCAGCGGCTGCCCGGCCTCGACGGTGACCCCGGCGGCCAGGCCCTCCGCCAGGCGGACGACGGTGCCGGGCATCGGGGCGAGCAGGGAGCCGGGGGCGGTGTGCGTGGCGGGGTCGGTGAAGCGGGGCAGGGCGGTGAAGGTGTACGAGGCGTCGGCGGCGTCCACGTGGACCCGGTCGGCGTGGGTGGTGATGGCGAAGTGCCGGGTCACGCCGTCGACTTCGAGCGTGACGCGGTCGGGGGTGACGGTCAGGACCCGGGTTCCGGTGGTCTCGTACGGTTCCGGGGTCCCGGTGCGCGGGGTGCGGTAGGCGACCTCGTGTACCGTTCCGTCGGGTTCGCTGCGGTAGCGCTTGCGCTGGGGCTGCGATGGCACGTTGCGCCAGGCTCCGAAGCGGGCCGGGGCGGGGCCGCCGGGGCGCGTGGGACGTACGGCTTCCGCGCCGCGTACGGCTTCCGGACCGCGTACGGCTTCCGCCAGAGTCGCGGCGAGGGCGGCCGTGGCGGGGTCCCGGTCGGCTCCCGGGGCGGTGAGGTCGGCCAGGTGCCGGTCGTAGAAGCCGGTGTCCAGGCGGGCCGCCGCGAAGTCCGGGTGGCGCAGCGAGCGTACGAGCAGGTCGCGGTTGGTGACCGGGCCGTGGACGCGGGCCCTCTCCAGCGCGCGGGCCAGCAGGCGGACGGCCTCGGTACGGGTCGGGGCGTGGGCGATCACCTTGGCGATCATCGGGTCGTAGTGCACGCCGATGGTGTCACCGCCGGTGTACCCGGTGTCCAGGCGCAGGCCGGGGCCCTCCGGCACCTCCAGGGTGAGCAGCGCGCCGGTCTGCGGCTGCCAGTCGCGGGCCGGGTCCTCGGCGTAGAGCCGGGCCTCCACCGCGTGGCCGGACGGCTGCGGGGGCTCGGGGGACGGCAGCGGCTCGCCCTCCGCGACCCGTAGCTGCAGGGTGACGAGGTCGAGCCCGAACACGGCCTCCGTGACGGGGTGTTCGACCTGGAGGCGGGTGTTCATCTCCAGGAAGTACGGGCGGCCCTCGGCGGAGACCAGGAACTCCACGGTGCCCGCGCCCCGGTAGCCGACCGCCCGGGCGGCGGCCACGGCCGCCTCGTGGAGCCGGGTCCGCAGCGCCTCGTCGAGACCGGGCGCGGGGGCCTCCTCGATGACCTTCTGGTGGCGGCGCTGGAGCGAGCAGTCCCGGGTGCCGAGCGCCCACACGGTGTCGTGCGCGTCCGCCATCACCTGGACCTCGACGTGCCGGCCGCGCTCCACGTACGGCTCGGCGAACACCTCCCCGTCCCCGAAGGCGGAGGCGGCCTCGGCAGCGGCCGCCAGCAACTCGCCGGGTAGTGCGTCGAGTTCGCGGACGATTCGCATGCCGCGTCCGCCGCCGCCCGCCGCCGCCTTCAGCAGGAGCGGCAGGTCGTCGGGGCCCGCCGTCGCCGGGTCCACGGGGGCCAGCAGCGGCACCCCCGCCCCGGCCATCAGCTCCTTGGCCCGGGTCTTGGAGGCCATCAGCTCGATGGCCTTCACCGGCGGGCCCACCCACACGAGCCCCGCGTCCTGCACGGCGGCGGCGAAGGCGGCGTTCTCGGAGAGGAAGCCGTAGCCGGGATGCACGGCGTCCGCCCCGGCGGCCCGCGCGGCGGCCACGACGAGTTCGTCGCGCAGATAAGTGTCGGCGGGGGCCGCGCCCGGCAGCCGTACGGCGAGGTCCGCCTCCCGTACGTGCAGGGCGTCGGCGTCCGCGTCGGAGTACACGGCGACGGTGGTGATGCCCAGGTCGCGGCAGGTGCGGAAGATCCGGCAGGCGATCTCGCCCCGGTTGGCGACGAGCAACGTGGTGATGGCCATGCGAGCCCCATCGGTAGCGGTGGTCATCTGGGCCTCACATCCGGAAGACGCCGAAGCCGCCGCGGGCGCCCTCGACCGGTGCGGTGTGGATCGCGGACAGGCACATCCCGAGGACGGTCCGGGTGTCGCGCGGGTCGATGACCCCGTCGTCGTACAGCCGCCCGGACAGGAACATCGGCAGCGACTCCGCCTCGATCTGCTGCTCCACCAAGGCGCGCAGCCCGGCGTCCGCCTCGTCGTCGTACGGCTGCCCCTTCGCGGCGGCCGAGGCGCGGGCGACGATGGAGAGGACGCCCGCGAGCTGCTGCGGGCCCATGACGGCGGACTTGCTGCTGGGCCAGGCGAAGAGGAAGCGCGGATCGTAGGCGCGGCCGCACATGCCGTAGTGGCCGGCCCCGTAGGACGCGCCCATCAGGACCGACAGATGCGGGACCTTCGAGTTCGCCACCGCGTTGATCATCATCGCGCCGTGCTTGATGATGCCGCCCTGTTCGTACTCCTTGCCGACCATGTAGCCGGTGGTGTTGTGGAGGAAGAGGAGCGGGATGTCGCGCTGGTTGGCGAGCTGGATGAACTGCGCGGCCTTCTGCGACTCCTCGCTGAACAGCACCCCCTGGGCGTTGGCGAGGATGCCGACCGGGTAGCCGTGGAGCCGCGCCCAGCCGGTGACCAGGCTCGGCCCGTACAGCGGCTTGAAGGTGTCGAAGTCCGAGCCGTCGACCAGGCGGGCGATGACCTCGCGCGGGTCGAACGGGGCCTTCAGATCGCCCGGCACGATGCCGAGCAGCTCGTCCTCGTCGTACTTCGGCGGCTCTGCGGGGCCCGGATCGGTGTGTGCCTTGCGCCAGTTGAGCCGGGCGACGATGCGCCGCGCCTGCCGGATCGCGTCGTGCTCGTCCACGGCGAAGTGGTCGGCGAGCCCCGACGTACGGGCGTGCATCTCGGCCCCGCCGAGGGACTCGTCGTCGCTCTCCTCGCCGGTGGCCATCTTCACCAGGGGCGGGCCGCCGAGGAAGACCTTGGACTGCTCCTTGATCATCACGGTGTGGTCGGACATGCCGGGGACGTACGCGCCTCCGGCGGTGGAGTTGCCGAACACGACGGCCACGGTGGGGATTCCGGCGGCGGAGAGCCGGGTGAGGTCCCGGAAGAGCGCCCCGCCGGGGATGAAGATCTCCTTCTGGGAGGGCAGGTCGGCGCCGCCCGACTCCACCAGACTGATCACCGGGAGCCGGTTGGCGAAGGCGATCTCGTTGGCGCGCAGGGCCTTCTTCAACGTCCACGGGTTCGACGCCCCGCCGCGTACGGTCGGATCGTTGGCGGTGATCAGGCATTCGACGCCCTCGACCACCCCGATCCCGGTGACGAGCGAGGCCCCGACGGCGCAGTCGCTGCCCCAGGCGGCCAGCGGCGACAGCTCCAGGAACGGGGTGTCGGGGTCGACGAGGAGCTCGATCCGCTCCCGGGCCGGGAGCTTGCCGCGCCCCCGGTGCCGGGTCACGTACTTCTCGCCGCCGCCCGCGAGCGCCTTGGCGTGCTCGGTCTCCAGCTCGGCGAGCTTCTCCGCCATGCTGCCCCGATTCGCCGCGTACTCGGGGCTGTTGGTGTCGAGCGCGGTGGGCAGGACGGTCATGCGGTCACCTCCGGGGCATCGATGCCTTCGAGCAGGGCCACGGGGATCGGCAGCCACCGGGACCGCAGCCACTCCCCCAGCGCCTTGGCCTGCGGGTCGAACCGGGCCTGGGCGGCGACGCCTTCGCCCAGCAGACCGTGCACGGTGAAGTTCAGGGCACGGAGGTTGGGCAGTACATGGCGGACGACCGTCAAGTCAGCTGTCTCCGGCAGGAGTTCCTTGAACCGCTCGGCGCTCAGTTCGTGCGCCAGCCACCGCCAGGCGTCGTCGTCGCGCACCCAGACGCCCACGTTGGCGTCGCCGCCCTTGTCGCCGCTGCGCGCGCCCGCGATCAGACCGAGGGGGGCGCGGCGGGTGGGGCCGGAGGGGTACGGGTCGGGGAGCGGCGGTTCCTCGACCTCGGCCAACTCCTGTGTGTGAGCGGGCGGTTTCATCACCTCCCGGGTCCCGTCCGGCAGCACGGCGAGGTGCTCGACCTCCGCCGCCGGTACGGGCCGGGCCTCGAACACCCCGTAGGGCGCGCCCTTTCCGGGCGGGGCGGTGACGTGGAAGCCCGGGTAGCTGCCGAGGGCCAGTTCGATGGCGGCCCCGGAGACGGTTCGGCCGACCGCCTCGGCGTCCTGGTCGCGGACGACGAGCCGGAGCAGGGCGCTGGCCCGCTCCTCGGTGTCGGCGTCGGCGTGGTCGGTACGGGCCAGTTCCCAGCGCACCTCGGCGGGCGGGCGGGCGCCGCCGCGCTCCAGGGCGTCGGCGAACTGGTCCTTCACCAGCGCCGCCTTGGTCTCGATGTCGAGGCCGGTGAGGACGAACACGACCTCGTTGCGCCAGCCACCGAGCCGGGTCAGCCCGGCCTTGAGGGTGGGCGGCGGGGCCTCGCCGCGTACCCCGTCGATCCGGACCCGGTCCGGGCCGTCGGGCGTGAGGCGCACGGTGTCGAGGCGGGCGGTGACGTCGGGGCCCGCGTACCGGGCTCCGCCGGTCTCGTACAGGAGTTGGGCGGTGACGGTGGAGAGGTCGACGACCCCGCCCGTACCGTCGTGCTTGGTGATGACGGACGAGCCGTCGGCGTGGATCTCGGCGAGCGGGAAGCCGGGGCGGCGGAGGCGGGCGGGGTCGTGCTCGCCGAAGAAGGCGTGGTTCCCGCCGGTCGCCTGCGTACCGCACTCCAGGACGTGCCCGGCGACCACGGCCCCCGCGAGCGCGTCCAGGTCGTCCGGGCCCCAGCCGAAGTGGGCGGCGGCGGGCCCGGTGACGAGGGCCGCGTCGGTGACCCGGCCGGTGACGACGACATCGGCCCCGGCCCGCAGACAGGCGGCGATCCCGGAGCCGCCGAGGTAGGCGTTGGCGGTGAGGAACCCGTCCGGGACGGGCAGGCTGTCGCCCTCGACGTGCGCGACGGTGACGGGCACGCCGACCTTGTCCGCCAACTGCCGCAGCGCGTCCGCGAGTCCGGCCGGGTTGAGGCCGCCCGCGTTGGCGACGATCTTCACCCCGCGCTCGTGGGCGAGGCCGAGCCCTTCCTCCAACTGGCTCAGGAAGGTGGTGGCGTAGCCCTTCTGCGGGTCCTTGAGGCGGCTGCGGCCGAGGATGAGCATGGTCAGCTCGGCGAGGTAGTCGCCGGTGAGGACGTCGAGGGGGCCGCCGGTGAGCATCTCGCGCAGGGCGTCGAAGCGGTCGCCGTAGAAGCCGGAGGCGTTGCCGATGCGAAGGGCGGGGGCGGGGGTGCCGCTCATCGGGTCTCCCGCTCCGCGCGGGGCAGCCGGCCCGGCCCCGGCGGTCCTGCGAAGGCCTGGGCGATGCCGAGCCACTGGTCGGCGTCCCGGCCCTCTGCGGTGACCGCGAGGTCGGAGCGGTGGGCGCGCTGGGTGACCAGGAGGCAGAAGTCGAGGAGCGGGCCGGTGATCCGCTGGGCGGCGCCTTCGGGCCCGTACGCGATCATCTCGCCGTCGGCCGTACGGAGTTCGACGCGGAACTCCTCCTCGGGCGCGGTGATCCCCCGTACCGCGTAGGCGTAGTTCCGGGCCCGTACGCCGATCCGGGCCACATGCCGGAGCCGGGCGGTGGGGGTCCGGGTCACCCCGAGCGCGTCGGCGATGTCCTGGCCGTGGGCCCAGGTCTCCATGAGCCGGGCGGTCGCCATGGACGCGACGCTCATCGGCGGCCCGTACCAGGGGATCCGGGTGCCGGCCGGGGCGTCGCGGAGGACCTTGTCGAGCCTCGCCCGGCCCTCGCGCCAGCGGGCGAGCAGGGCGTCCGGGGCGTGGGCGGCGACCAGGGCGTCGGCCGCCTCGTCGACGAAGGCCTCGGGGGCGGCCAGGGCCTTGGCGACCTCGTCGCCGAACCGGTCCGGCTCCGTGGCGGCCAGCAGGGCGACCTCGTCGGTCCAGCTGAGATGGGCGATCTGATGGGCGACGGTCCACCGGTCGGCAGGCGTCGGACCGCGCCAGCCCGCGCCACCCAACTCCTGCACCAGTTCGTCGAGTTCGTCGCTCTCCTCGCGCAGATCGTCGATCACGGCTACGACAGCGGACACGTGCGCTCCCCTCGGGACCGGGTGTGGTGCCCAGGAGCATGGCAGCGCACCGGTAAACAATCAAGCACGCTTGCATGATTTTAGGCCCGCGGTGTTCCGGAGATCCGTAAAGGCAGCGGGCGCGGGAACGGTTCGGCGGCCTCGGGGCGTCTCCACCGAGGAGAAGCGGCGGACCTTACCTCCCAGTAGAACGGATCGGAAGGTTCCTTAGGGAAAGATTCAAGTCAATCACACGCTGGTGCTAGCCGGATCACATCAGCTCTGACAGCGTGAGCCACGTTCCAACGGGGGAACGACTGAGGAACACTTGTGTGCGTTCCCCCTGCCCTGACCAAGCAGGAGACGACATGACGCACTTGAGCAGGATCGCGCCGCACCCCGCGCACAGGACCCCTCCCGCCGTTCCGCTGGGCGGCGAGAACCGGACAGCAGAGCCTCTCCGTCTCGGCATCGCCGCTCCGCTCACGTCGCATCGGCGGGAGGGTACCTGTTGATCGACAGCGCACGAGCCGGTCTCTCCGACGGCTCCGTCCCCCCCACCGCTCGGAACACCCCAGGGCCCGCCGCCCTCCCCACCCCGGCGTCACCGCACGACACCCCCGACACACGCCCCGCTCCCTGTTTCGGCGTTCTCGGGCAGCTCTCGGTCCGCGGCAGGACGATGTCCGTCACCTCACCCGTCCGGCGGGCCGTTCTCACGGCGTGCCTGCTCCGCTTCGGACGGCCCATCGGCATCGCGGAGTTCAGCGAAATCCTGTGGGACGACCCACCGGTGTCGGCCACGGCGAACCTCCGCAGCCATGTGACGGGACTGCGGAGAGAACTCGACGAGATCGAGGAGGGACTCGGCGAGCGGGTGAAGACCTACCGGGGCGGCCAGAGCGGATACGGATTGGAGATCGCCGCCGAGGAATTCGACCTTCCCCGGTTCACGGCGGCTGTCGAACGTGGCCGAAAGTGGCTGGTGAATGGATTCAGTGAGTCGGCCGTCGACGCCCTGGAACTGGCGGTGGACCTCTGGAACGGCCCCTTCGGGCAGGACCTGCCGCCCACGCGGTGGTTCAGCTCCCACACGGCGGGGCTCAACAACCTCCGGCTGGACGCCTATCAGGACCTCTTCACCGCGTCCGTCCTCGCCGGCCGCACGAGCATGCTGCCCTACCGCATAGAGAGCCTGATCGCCGAGGCTCCCTACCGGCAGCACCTCTGGGAACTGCTCGCCGCGGTGCACTGTCTGCACGGCGACACCGCCAGCACGCTGTCGGTGGTCAGGCGCTGCCAGAAGCTGTTCGCGGAGGACCTGGGCCTCGATCTGCCGCCGGGGATCGAGGCCATGCGGACGGCGGCGCTCAACTGGGACCGCGATGAGGCCATGCGGCTCGTGGCGTCGAGGACGCGGGCCTCGGCGGAGGGGTGCAGGTGCCGAAGACCCTCACACCCCTCCTCTCCCTGACACGGAAGACGCGACGTGCGTCCGGTGGCCGGCCACCGGACTCAGGTCACGTCGCGCCGGAGCAGGAGCAGCGTTCCCGTGAGCCCGCCGATCAGGCTGTAGGCGAGGAGCACGACGGCGCCGGTCCAGGCGGCGGGGGCTCCGGCGAAGAGCTCGCCCGGCGTCGTCATGATCTGGGACGCGACTCCGGGCAGCAGGACCTGGGCCTGGAGCACCCAGTCCTCCTCGATGAGGAGGTCGTGGACCGCCTGGAAGGCGAACGCGACGACGACCGAGGACAGGAAGTACAGCGCCGCCGCGGTGACGGTGGCGGCGGTCTGGCTGCGGATGAGCACACCCAGGCCGAAGCCGAACACGCCCCACACCATGTAGGCGGCCAGGTTCAGCAGGACCGCGCCGAGCACGTCCCCGCTCCCGAGCCCGAGGCCGGCGCCCTGCGAGGACAGGAAGATCCCGCCGACGACGAGGCCGACCGAGGTCGCGACCAGCCAGAGTCCGGCCGAGGTGATGAGCACGGCGACGAGCTTGGCCGTGATGACGCGGCCCCGGCGGGGCGCCGCGAGGAACGTGGCCGTCAGGGTCCGGTAGTGGTACTCGTTCGTGACCAGAAGGACGGCGAGCACACCGGCCAGCAGGAGACCGAAGACCTGCCCGGAGGTGTAGAGCGTGGCGGCGATACGCCCCGGGTCCCCCTGGGTCTCCCAGAGGTCGCGCATCGACGCGACCTGTTCGGCCGACATGTCCTCGCGGGGGGTCAGGACCGCACCTGCCAGATAGTCCTCGAACGGCTGCATGAAGGTATGGGCCTGCCAGCTGTTCCAGCCCGCCAGGAGCACCGCGACGGCGGCCATCGCCAGGCCGGCGACCCACCAGGTGGGCAGCGTACGGAGCTTGAGCAGCTCACTGTTGACGAGGGCCTTCACCGGATCTCCGCCTTTCCCTGCGTGAGCCGCAGGAACGCCTGTTCGAGGTCGGGTGCGTCCTCGGTCAGTTCGTACAGTTCTCCGCCGTGGGCTGCCGCGAGTGCGGCCACCGCACCCGTCCCCAGACCGCCGACGAACAGCGGCCCGTCCTCGGCGGGCGGGTCCGTCACGGTCGCTCCCGCCGCCACGAGCGCCGCCGCCAGTTCCGCCGGCCGGGAGGAGCGGACCCGTACCCGGGACTCGCCCCGTACCCGCGCGGCGATGTCGCGGCTCGCGCCCTCGGCGACCAGCCGGCCCTGGCTGATGATGACGAGGTCGTCGGCGGTCTGCTCGACCTCGGAGATGAGGTGGCTGGAGACGAGCACCGTACGGCCCTCGGCGGCCAGTCCCTTCAGGAGGGCGCGCATCCAGGCGATCCCCTCGGGGTCGAGCCCGTTGGCGGGTTCGTCGAGGATGAGCACGGGTGGGTCGCCGAGCAGCGCCTGGGCCAGGTTGAGGCGTTGCCGCATGCCGAGCGAGTACTCCTCGTAGCGTCGCCCGCCCGCCCTGGCCAGTCCGACCTGGTCGAGCACCTCGTCGGCGCGGCGGGCCGGCAGACCCGTCGCCGCGCACTGCACGCGCAGGTGGTCACGGCCCGTCCGCCTGCGGTGCGTGCCGGACTCGTCGAGCATCGCCCCGACGGTCCGGAGCGGCTGCCCCAGGTCCCGGTAGCGCTGTCCGCCGATGGTCGCGGTCCCGGAGGTCGGGGCGGTCAGTCCCAGCAGCATCCGGAGCGTCGTCGTCTTGCCCGCCCCGTTCGGACCGAGGAAACCGGTGACGCGTCCGGGGCGGACCGTGAAGGACAGGTCCTGCACGGCGCTTCTGTCGCGGTACCGCTTCGACAGGCCGCGGAACTCCAGGGTGCGCCCGTCGGCCGGGGCCGGGGCGTCCTGCACTGCCGGTGAGGTCATGTGCTCTGTTTCCTTACCTTCGCGCGGCTGCCGTGCCGGGTCTCCCGGGCGCGGCCGTGGGGGCCGCTGGAATCACGTGGTGCGGTGGATGCGCAGGTCCTCCGCCAGATGCGAGCCGCGCAGCCGGCGGGTGCGCAGCAGGCGGCGCCAGTCCGCCCGGGTGTCATGCATCAGCTGCAGGTGGAAGTAGTTGACGTACTCCGCCACGGCCAGGCCGTACAGCACCAGGCCGGCGGCCCACTCGGGCGCCGGCCGGCCGGGCGCGGCCGCGACGATGGCCACGAGGCCGGCCGTCAGGGCGGCCGCGCACAGCGGCCGGAGCGCACGGAACAGTCCGATCAGGGGCGGCCGCCTTGCGGTGGTGCGCAGTTGGCGCAGCTTCAGCGCCCAGTACGCGGCCCCGGTGAGCAGGAGGACGGCGACCAGCGCGAAGCCGACGGCGTTGGGCGTGCTGAACGGTGCTCCGAGGGCCACGAAGACGGCCCAGCCGATCAGGGCGATGTTCAGCACCTCCAGCACGGCCAGGGTCCGCAGCCGGCCGAGGAGCGCTGTGCGGGAACGTGTCTCAGGGGTCACGCCGCCAGCATCGCGCACCTCGGCCGCCCGGCGGGGCGGTCGGCGCGAACCCTCAGTCATGGACCAGTTGTTGGCCGACGAGCGCCGCGTAGGCGCCGTCCCGCGCGACCAGTTCGTCGTGGTCTCCCTGCTCGACGATCCGGCCGCGGTCGATGACCAGGATGCGGTCCGCGTCCCGCACGGTGCTCAGCCGGTGCGCGATGACGATGCGGGTGCAGTCGAGCTCGGAGAGGTTCTCGTGCACGATCGCCTCCGTGGTGGCGTCCAGGTGGCTGGTCGCCTCGTCGAGCAGCAGGACCCGAGGCCGGTGTACGACGGCGCGGGCCAGGGCCACGCGCTGGCGCTGTCCGCCGGAGAGGCCGTTGCCGCCCTCGCCGAGGATCGTCTCGTACCCCATCGGCATGTGGGTGATGTCCTCGTGGACCGCCGCGAGCCGGGCGGCCTCGACGACGTCGTCGAGGGTGGCCTCGGGCATGACCAGCGCGATGTTGGTCAGGACCGATCCGCTGAAGATGTCCGCGTCCTGGGTGACGACGCCGCACTGGCGGCGCAGATGGCCGAGGTCGAGGTCGGTCAGCGGGGTGGAGCCGTAGGTGATCTCCCCGTCGGTCGGATCGTAGAGCCCGAGTATGAGGCGGGCCAGGGTGGACTTCCCCGAACCGCTGCTGCCGACGATGGCGATCTTCTCGCCCGGCCGGACGGTGAGGGAGATGCCCGACAGGGCCTCCGGTCCGTCCCCCGAGTAGCGGAAGCCGACGTCGGTCAGGGTGATCGGCTCGTTCAGGTCGGCCTTCGCGTCCCCCTGGCCCACGGACTCCGCGGGCTCGTTCAGCACATCGCGCAGCCGGTCGAGGTGAACCCGGATGGTCTGG
This sequence comes from Streptomyces rubiginosohelvolus, assembly GCF_014649875.1. Lineage (GTDB taxonomy): Bacteria > Actinomycetota > Actinomycetes > Streptomycetales > Streptomycetaceae > Streptomyces > Streptomyces rubiginosohelvolus. The sequence goes on from NZ_BMTW01000001.1 coordinate 720,198, forward strand.
AACGTCTTGATGCTGCGGCCCAGTTGGGCCACCGGGGCGAGCGCCGCGCCGGCCAGGGCGATGAGCGCGAGCATCGTTCCGAGCGACAGGTTGTCGCTGAACACGAGAGAGGCGCCGAGGACGAGCATGAGCAGCGGCGACGCGGTGCCCAGCATCCCGAGGACGCTGTCGATCCCGTTGTCGAGCCGGCTCCGGCGTACGGAGGCGTCCAGCTGCTCGGTGAACTTCTGCGACCACCGGCGCACCACGACGTGTTCGGCTCCGGAGGACTTGACCGTCTCGGCGCCGGTCACCGATTCCAGCAGGGTGCTCTGGGCCTCCCCGAGGGCCTGCAGTTCGCGTTCGGTCAGCCGTTGGGCGGCCCGGGCGGAGGCGAACATGACCCCGAGCTGGACGGCGGCGACCGCGAGGATCGCGGCGACGAACAGCAGGGACTTGAAGCCGATCACCACGAGGTAGACGCCCAGCAGGGCCACATCGAGGAAGACCGCCAGGAGCTGGCTGGAGACGGCGTCCCGGACGTACGTCATGCTCGACACCCGCACGAGCAGATCCCCGCCGGTGCGCAACTGGAAGAACTTGTACGGCAGGGACATCAGATGTCGGAGGAACGTCCCCATCATCGACCAGTCCATCCGGGTCTGGAGCCAGAGCAGCAGTTCCGCCCGTGCCAGCGTCATCAGTGCGTGGCTGACGGTGTAGGCAACGAGACCGGCCGCCAGGACCAGCAGGGTGTCCTCGCTGCGTCCGGGCAGGACGCGGTCGACGACGTACGCGGTCAGGAAGGCCGGGAGCAACCCGAGCAGGGTGAGCGTGGCGGAGGCGCCGATGATGGCGGAGACGATGGGCACGGAACGGGGCAGGAAGGGGCGGACGAAGGACCAGAGTCCGGCCTCGACACCGTCGCGGCGTTCGAGCTCCTCGGTCGGTTCCAGCTCCAGCGTCACCCCGGTGAAGGAGGCGTCCAGCTCCGCGTAGCCGATGTGCCGCCGCCCGGACGCGGGGTCGACGATGTCGACCCCACGCCGGGTGAACCGTTCGATGACGACGAAGTGGTTCATGCCCCAGTGGGCGATCAGCGGCAGGCGGAGTTCGCGCAGCGCGTCCGGTTCCGCACGGAAGGCCCTGACCTTCATGCCCAGTTCGCGTGCCTGGCGGGCGATGGACGCGGCGCTCGCCCCGTCGCGGGACAGAACCATCCGGTCGCGCAGCTCGGCGACGGCGGTGGAGCGGCCGTGGTAGCCGAGCACCATGGCCAGGGCGGCGACGCCGCACTCGACCGAGGTGGACTGCAACCGCACGGGCACGCGGCGGCGGATGATGCTCACTGTTCGCCCCTTTCGTCCCAGAGATCCATGAGCAGGGGGCAGGTGCCCTGGTCGAGGACCACGGATGCCCCCTCCTCCAGCTCCTCGGCGACGCCGGCAGGGAGTTCGACGAGGAGCATGGTGACCCGGGCCCCGCCCTGACCGGTCTGGAAGTCCTTGACCCGGCCCTCCACCCGCTCGCCGTCCACACTCAGCCGGACCTCGCTGTCCTTCGCCGGCGGACTGAAGTCCGGGAAGGCGAGGACACCTTGGCGTCCGTTGGTGCCGGCCAGGGTGCCCGTGGGCCCGACCGGCACCCGTACCACGAGGCCCGCGGTCACCGTGAGGGCCAGGATCAGGGCTCCGGCCAGCGCCCAGCGCCAGCGGGGGCGCATCGCCTCGGGGTGGAAACCGGTGCGGGCGGCACCGCGCGGGTTGGCGCGGTAGGCGGCGACCATGCTCGGCCGGTAGACGCCCTCCGCGATGGCGCCGTCCGGCGGGGCCGCCGGTGCGGGGCCGCTGTTCAGCACGCCGTCCTCCCGGTGTCCGGGGCGGCCAGCGTCAGCAGGTCCGGCACCCGCTCGGGGGCGGCCTTGCGCGCGAGGCCCCAGGCGATGCCGGCCAGACCGGTCATGAGCCCGGGGGTCTCCACGCCCTTGGGGACGCCGCACAGCCAGCCGTTCTCCCGGCCCTCGTGCAGCAGCGTCTTCCACACCTTGGGCAGCAGCCCGGAGACCTCCGGCTCCTGGTCGGCCCGGGTGGCCGCGTCGATGATGAGGAGGTTGCCGATGTCCCCGTGGCACAGGCTGTGGTTACCGAGGCCCGACACCGGGTCGAGGTCCAGGCCCGTGGAGATGGCGGCGAGGACCGCCGTGTGCCGGTCGCTCTCGATGAGGCCGGCCAGCTCCGGGGCGGTGCCCAGCTCCTGGAACGCGTTGCGGGCCATCGCGATGCCCGGGGCCCCGTGGCACCAGGCGTTCATGACCGTACGTCCGCCGAGATTGGCCGGCCGCAGGTCGCGCCACGTGCGCAGCTCCGGGTCGAAGACGGTCCGCTCGTACGTCAGCGCGTGCCGGACGGCCTCCTGGTACTCCGCGCGGGGCGCGGCCCGGTCCAGGCGGGCGAACGCGTACGCGATGCCGGAGGCCCCGTGCGAGAAGCCGGCGAGCGGCTGCTCGGGGTTGATCGGGGTGGCCCAGCCCCAGCCGTCGCCGAACTCCTGCCGGGTGGCCAGCAGACGCTCGGCGCAGCGTTCCGCGATCCGGGCGGCTCCGGTGCCGGGCCGGGCGGTCTCCAGGGCGAGGAGGGCGAGGATGGCGCCAGCGGACCCGGAGACGATGTCCAGGAGCGGGTCCTCCTCGACGAGTTCGTCGATGGCGGGCAGCAGGGTGGCCGCGGCCTCGGCGTACTCGGGACGGCCGTGGCGTACGGAGGCGTGCGCCAGGGCGTAGATCGCACCGCCGAACGGGCCGAAGGCGCCGATGCCGAACTCGTCGGCTCCCGGCTTCTTCGCGAGGCCCGCCAGAGTCTCGGCGATGAGCACCGAGCGCTTCGCCACCTGGTCGAAGGCGGCCTGGGCGAGCTCGCCGGTGCGTTCGTCGCCGGTGACGGCCGCGACGGCGTCCAGGGCGTGCGCGATACCGGCCGTTCCGGTGTAGAGGCCGATCGGGGCGGGCGCGTACTGCCAGTACTTCTCGTCGACCAGGTCGAGGCCGATCCAGCCGAGGCCGTGTGCGTCGCGGACGCACAGGTCCGACAGCCGGTGGGCCAGGCGCAGGGCCTCCTCGGCGAAGTCGCCGGGGTCGGCGGCGCCGTCCATCCGGGGCCGGTGCCAGTTGGGCCAGCGGGCATCGCTCTCGCCCATGGCGGTGGCGGCGACGCACGAGCGGATGACCCGCTCCTGGAAGGCGAGGTCCGCGTCGCCGAGGGCCGTGAGACGTTCCCGTACGGCGATGAGGGGCGGGTAGCGGGTACCGATCGGCTCGCCGTCCAGCCCGCCGCGCAGGGTTCCGGAGTCCGCGTCGACGGTGAACATGGGGATGTCCCCGAGGGTGAGTTCGGCGACCTCGTCCAGGACCATCGCGATGCGGGACTCGGGCATCTCGACATGCCCGCCGGCCAGCCGGGCGAGCGAGCGCGCGTGGTCCAGGCCGTCGCGCAGGAAGTCCGGGTGGGTGCTCTCCAGCAGCAGGCGGCCGTAGATGTGGGTCGGCCGGGCGATGAGCCGGGTCCGGACGGGGCCGAAGGCGGCCAACGGACCGTCGGCGGCCAGCAGTTCTTGACGACCCGCTTCCAGCAGCCGGTACACGTGAGTGAATCCCTCGACGAACGAGTCGACCCGGCCGACCAGGTCGATCGGTTCGCCGTCGGCGGTCATCGGGTGGTTGCGCTCGGCGTCCATCTCCATGCGGCGCTTGACCAGCCGCATGCGGTCGGTGCCGCTGTCCTCCCACATCGGCACCGGCATGGGGGTCAACTGGCCGCCGTGGCCCGCGAGTCCGCTGACGTCCAGGCCGAAGGTGCCGTCCTCGCCGCGCACCAGCAGGTGGTTGGGCAGGATGCCCACGGACTGCACGGAGTCGGCGAGGGTGACCGCGGCGATGTCGGTCTCGCCGTCGATCTTGACGACGGCCGCGGTCTTGTCGTTGTGGAGCAGGGCCTCCAGATCGACGAGGACCGGGTACTCGCCCGCGGCCAGGACGTTCTCGAAGTGGAAGTCCGTGGCGTGCAGGAGGTAGAGGAGCGAGGTGAGGGCGCCCAGCCGCCAGGCGTAGCGGTCGCCGCCGGCGGCGTCGGTGGTCACGGTGGTGTCGACCTCCTCGACCCAGCCGTGGTCGCCGCGCTCCAGGATGCCGATCCGGGCCAGGTCGTGGGTGGGGTCCTGTCGCCCGACCCAGGCGAGAAGTCCGTCGAACGCGGTGTCCATGGCCAGCGAACGGGGCTTGAAGACCAGGGTGCAGGTGTCGAACTCGACCATGGCGACGGACCGGCCGCGCCGGTGCTTGTCGCCGGCGCCGAACTCCAGGCGGTCGAGCCGCTGGGGCGGACGGCTGGCGAGCAGGGTCTCGCGCAGGACGGGGAGGTCGGCGACGAGGGCTGTGATCAGCTCGGCCCGGGTGTCGATCCAGAAGCGGAGCTGGCCCACGATCAGCCGTGCCAGGACCGGGTATTCGTCCCAGATCGCGAGGGCATTGCCCTCCGAGCGCAGCAGTTCGACGTAGGAGGAGAAGCGTTCCTCGGGAGTCTCGCCGACGAGGCGCTCCTCGACCCGGGCGATGTTGAGTTCGAGGACGAGGGTCCGCTGCACGTGACTGAGCAGGTCGGCGGCCGGGGCGGTCGCGCGGACGATGTCGAGGATGTGCCCGGGGTCGGCCATGACGGGGTCGTCACTGGTCCGTACGGCTTCCTCGACGAGCGCGTCGAGTTCGTGGACGGCGCCCTCCACGAGGGGGCGGATCACTTCCAGGAGGCCCATGTCGGGGTCGAGGCGGCGAGTGGCGTCGGTGGTGGCCATTCCCTCGTCCCACCAGCCCCGGAAGGTGCGGTGCCAGTCGGGTTCGTCCGCCATGCGGCCGGCCAGGGACGCGTCGTCCTCACCGAGCAGCGCGGTCAGCCGGTCCGCGTCGACGCCCAGCGGTTCCAGCCGCGTGTCCAGGGTGGCCCGTTCACCGGTCAGAGGTGCCAGCTCCCGCCACATGGACAGGCGCTTCTCGCCCCGTACCGGGTCGGACTGCGACGGAGTCCCGGCGAGCCTCTCGCTCAGGGTGGCGGCCCGGTGCCAGGGGAGGTGGGCCCCGGCCGGCCGGACGGTGGGGTGCTCGCTTGCGTCGTCAGGCATTCCGCTCTTCCTCCTGGGGCATGAAACATGACCGGCGGGGGCGCACGAACGCCCGCCCCTGCCGGTCACGCCGTTTCTTCGGTACGCTGCTAGTTCTTGCAGGGCTTACCGGGGTTGCAGGCGAGACCGCAGACGGTCCAACCCGAATACCACGGCAGGCACGAGCAGCACCCGAGAGTGCCGAGAACTCCGGAGCCGGCTCCGTTGATCTCGGTCAGCTCCTCGTCGGTGATTGCGGTGAGGCCTTCGCCCGACGGATGGGCGGGGGCCTCACTCCCGAGGGACAGCCGGTAATCGGCGTCCTTCCAGGACCGGACTATGTCCACGTACATCACTCCTTGTCAGGAATCGGGGCAGGCTCAGCAACAGCCGCGCGTGCCCATGCTGCAGCTGCCGCAGAGGGTTCCGGTCGGGGAGCACACGGTCACAGTCAGAGTGATCGTGGCGCACGCCCAGGTGGTCCCGCCCGCAACACCGTCGAGCTGGTCGTCGGCCAGCTCGACGAGGCCCGCCGGGTTGGCGGGAGCCTCGCTGAGGGTGGCCCGGTACTCGGGGTCCTTCCATGCGCGAACAAGGTTCATTTGTCTTCACCTCCCTTCGCCGAGGATGCGGAACCGCCCCGTGGGGTGGTTCCGAGTGCCATCCTCAGCGGCCCTCATCCAGGCGGAATACCGCGCGGGCGGAGCGGTGCGCACATGCGGCGCATACGCGGGGCGGTGGGGGCGGGGCGTGCGGACGGCGCTGTGCGGCTGCTCCGTGTGCCGCCCGAGCAAGCGGGTTCAGGGTGGCCCGCCCCTCCAGCTCCGCGAGCCAGGCCGGCGGCAGCGCGGTCTCCCCGTGCAGGGCGCCCCGCAGACCGACCCGGTGGCGCGGGAGGGGCCGCTGTGGTTCACCGCGAGCCGCAGCCCGTGCCGGATGTCCTCGCTGACCAGCGCGCCGCTGAATTCCCGCATGGAGGACGGGCAGTACCGCCTCGCCCAGCTCAAGCTCGCGGACCTGCACACCGCTCATCAAGTCCGTCAGAAAAACGAAGGGCTCTGCCCCGCCGATCACCCGCCGCCGGTCACTCCCCTCCCATGGCCGCCTTCGCCATCCGTTCCGTCGTGCTGGCCCCGTCGAGGGCCTCGCGCACGATGTCCGCGTGGCCGCTGTGATGGGCGATCTCGCGGAACGCGTGCAGCAGGACGTGCCGGACGGTCCAGACGAGGGGCTCCGGCGGCGACCATGGCCAGCAGGTCATCGCGTTCACGGGACTTCGGGGCGGAGCCGGTCGGATCGGTGGGTTCCACGGCTGACCTCCGGGGGCGCGGGGCGGGGGCGATGGGTCGGTCCGGCGACTCCAGAGCCGGGCACCGTACGGACGAAGGCATTCCGGCGGCGGTCCGGCCGTGGTGCGCGTTAGCCTCCGTCGATGGCTGCCGAAATCCGCCCGATGACCGTCCTGTTCGAGGCCGACAAGCTGATCCTGGAGCTCCACCACGACGCCGAGGGCGCGTACCACGCCTTTCCCGGCGGGGGCCCGGGCGAAGGCGCCGGGGGCTCCGTCGGCGTGCCACGCGTCGCCCTGTCGCTGACCGAGGCCCTGCACGCCCGCATCCGGCCGGCCGGGACTGCGGAGACGGTGCTGCGCGCCTGGGCGCAGGGCGCGGCGCCGCAGGGGCCGGTGGCCCTGGTCGACCCGGCGGCGGTGGAGCCGGTACGGGTGCGGGCCGGGGCGGTCGTCATCCGCGACGGGGCCGCGCTGCTGATCCGCTTCACCGAGGAGGGCGGCGGGTCGCACTACGAGATTCCGGGCGGCGGGGTCGAGGCGGGCGAGACGCTGGAAGAGGCCGTCCTGCGGGAACTGGGCGAGGAGACCGGCCTGGCCGGGACGGTCGGGCCCGAGGTCGCCCGGGTCTGGAAGGACGGTCGGCACGAGCACTACTTCCTCGTGTCCGCGACCGGCGAGGTCGGCCCGCCCGAGACGCTGGACAACTACGGCGGCACCCCGGTCTGGGTGCCGGTGGAGCAACTGCCCGTCACCCCGCTGTGGCCGCGACGGCTGTCCTGGCGCATCGAGCACTGGCACCGCACGGGGTGGCCCGGGCGCCCGGCGGAACTGGCCGACTCCATCACCGAGTTGGGCCCGCCGTGCATGTGGTGAGACATGCCTGGGCGTACTAGCCGGCGTCCAGGGCCGGGGCGAGCAGGGCGAACGCCCGGTCCGTGAGCGCGGCGGGGTCCTCCGCCCCGTCGCTGTCGCTCCAGCGCCGCAGCACGGTGTCGAACGCGACGAGCGCCGCCCCGGCGGCGAGGCGCGGATAGAGATCCGTCTCCGGGTCGAGCCCCCGGCGGCGGGCCGTCTCCACGGCGAGGTCGTCGCGCCACTGCGCCTGGTGCTCCAGGAAGCGGGCGCGCAGGGCGGGGGTGCGCAGGATCAGCTGGACCACCCGCAGGGCCCGGCCTGAGTGCTCGGCGCCGTCGGCGCAGGCCGCCATGGCGACCCAGACGGCGTGCCGCAGCGCGGTGGAGGGGGGTTCGGCCGCGGGGCGGGCGGCCAGTTCGGCGTGCATGCCCGCCCCCATGTCGGCCAGGAACCGGACCACCACGTCCTCCTTGGACGCGAAGTACCGGAAGAACGTCCGCTTGGACACTCCGGCGGCGGCCGCGATCGCATCGACCGTGACCGCGTCGAACCCTTCCCGCGCCATCAGTTGGAGGGCCGCTTCGGTCAGTTCGTCGGAGACGAGCTGACGTTTGCGCTGGGCCATGGTGACTGCGGGACGGAGGCTCACACCCACCATCGTAGCCCCATGCCATCGTTGGCACTCAGTAGCTTCTTGACACCTGGTGCCATCAACGACAACGTATGCCACATGACACAGGAACCGACGCAGGGCACGGCACGGAACCCGGCACCGCAGCGTCGCTGGACCGCCGAGCAGATCCCCGACCAGACCGGCCGGGTGTCCGTGGTCACCGGAGCCAACAGCGGCCTCGGCCTGGCGACCGCACGGGCTCTCGTCCACCGGGGCGGGCACGTGGTCCTCGCCGTGCGGGACGAGGAGAAGGGCCGCCGAGCCGCCGCCGACATCACGGCCGGGCGGCCGGGGGCCTCCGTCGAGGCGCGCCGCCTGGACCTGGCCGACCTCGACTCCGTACGGGCGTTCGCCGAGGACCTGCACGCCGGTCACCCCCGGCTGGACGTCCTGGTCAACAACGCCGGGGTGATGGCGCCGCCCCGCTCGGCGAGCGCGCAGGGCCACGAGCTGCAGTTCGCCTGCAACCACCTCGGCCACTTCGCGCTCACCGGGCTGCTGCTCGACCTGCTGACCGAGGGGCGCGACCCCCGCGTCGTCACGGTCACCTCGGTCAACCACCGCAGGGCGCACCTGGACTTCGACGACCTGAACGGCGAACGCGCCTACCGCCCGATGACCTTCTACGACCGTTCGAAGCTCGCCAACGCCGTCTTCGGCCACGAGCTGCACCGGCGGCTGACCGCGGCCCGGAGCCCGGTCCGCAGCCTGCTCGCGCACCCGGGCTACACCGCCACCCGGCTCCAGACGAGCGGGCCGACCGGCCTGGTGAAAGTGCTGTTCGGCAGCGTCCTGCGCCCCCTCGCCCAGCAGCCCGACGCGGGCGCGCTCCCGCAGCTGTACGCGGCGACGGACCCGGGCGCGCGGGGCGGCGAGCTCATCGGCCCGGACGGCCGCGGGGAACTGCGCGGCGGACCGGCCCGGGTCCCGCTCGCCGCGGCGGCCACCGACGCGGGGACCGGGCAGCGGCTCTGGGAGGTGTCGGAACGGCTGACCGACGTCCGCTTCCCGTTCCCGGCGTCGGTGTGACGTCGGGTCGGGCCTCACCGTCTACCGCCCTGCCCCACGGGAACGGGCCGCACACCGCTGATCATCATCGCCGACACCTCGGCCCTCTACGCCGCTTTCGACGCCGCCCAGACCGAGCACGCCGCAACGGCGAGAATCCTGGAGCACGAGCGCCTGGCGATCTCCCCGCTCGTCGTCACCGAACTGGATGGCCTGACGCCGACTGCTGAGGCCCCTCCAGGGCCCGGGGCGAACCCCGCCTCACGCCTCGCGTCGCGGAGCCGGCCCCGACCGGCTGCGCACCGCGCCGATGCTCGCCCCGATGACCAGGGCGATGGCGAGGGCGTCCGTCGTGGAGAGGGCCTGGTCCAGGATCAGGAAGCCCGCACCGGCGGCGATGGCCGGCTCCAGGCTCATCATCACGGCGAACGTGGGAGCGGGCAGCCGGCGCAGGGCCATCAGCTCCAGGGTGTACGGGAGGACCGAGCTGAGGACCGCCACCGCCGCGCCGAGCGCCACCGTGGACGGGACCGTGAGCTTCGCCCCGGACTCGATGATGCCGAGCGGCAGCGAGAGGACCGCGGCGACCACCATCGCCAGCGCGAGCCCGTCCGCCTGCGGGAAGCGGCGGCCAGTGCGGGCGCTGAAGACGATGTACGCCGCCCACATCGCCCCGGCCGCCAGGGCGAAGGCCGCGCCGAGCGGGTCGAGGCGGTCGAAGCCGCCGCCGCCCAGCAGGACGACGCCGACGAGGGCGAGCCCGGCCCACAGGACGTTGATCAGGCGGCGGGAGGCGAACACCGAGAGGGCGAGCGGGCCGAGCACCTCCAGGGTGACGGCGATACCGAGCGGGATCCGGTCCAGCGCCAGGTAGAAGAGCGTGTTCATGCCGCCCATCGCGACACCGAAGGCCAGCACCGTGCCCCAGTCGGCGCGCGAGTGGCCGCGCAGCTTCGGGCGGCAGATCACCAGCAGGATCAGCGCCGCGGCCGCCAGCCGCAGGGTGACGACGCCCAGCGCGCCCGCCTTCGGCATCAGCAGCGCCGCGACCGCCGAGCCGAACTGGACGGACAGGCCGCCGGCGACCACCAGCGCGATCGGCGCCAGCGCCGTCCGGCGGTCGGCCCAGGACCGTCCGGCGCCTTCGAGTGCCGTCACCGCTTCGGGTACGGCGACGGCTGCGGCGGCCGGTTCGGCGGCGCTGCGCTGGTCGTTCACGGGGGGCCTTCCGGGGGCGAGCGGGTGAGTGCACTGCAATGCACTGGACGGTACAGGATGGCAAACTGTGTCCGCCATGGGTTTCCCTTCACCGTAAGGACGCCCGCGCGTTCCGTGAAATGCCGATCACGCTCTCGTTATGCTTCCGGCGCATGAGCGAGGAACCGACCACAGGACGCGCCGTGGAACTCCGGCATCTGCGGGCCTTCCTCGCGGTCGCCGACGAGCTCAACATCACGCGCGCCGCCGCCCGCCTCCGGCTGACCCAGCCCGCCGTGTCCCGCACCCTCGCCGCGCTGGAGCGGCACCTCGGGGTCCGGCTCGTCGACCGTTCCACCCACCACCTCGCCCTCACCCCCGACGGCGTCGCCTTCCGCGACAAGGCCGCCACCGCGGTCGCCGCCTTCGACGAGGCGCTCGACCCCGGGCGGCTGCGGACCTGGCCGCTGCGGCTCGGGCACGCCTGGTCGGCGTTCGGGCCGTACACCACACCGCTGCTGCGGACCTGGCAGGAACGCTTCCCGGGCACCCCGCTGGAGCTGCTCCGGATCGACGACCGGACCGCAGGGCTGACCCGGGGCGAGGTCGACGCGGCGCTGCTGCGCGGGCCGGTGGACGCGCCGGGGCTGGTCACCGAGGTGCTGTTCGCCGAGGTACGGGTGGCGGCGGTGACCGCGGACGGCCCGCTCGCGGCGCGCACTTCGCTCGAACTCGCCGATCTCGCGGACGGCCCGGTCGTCCTGAACACCGTCTCCGGCACCACCACCGTGGACCTGTGGCCGCCGCACGCCCGCCCGGCCGCCACCCTCACCGTCGGCAACACCGACGACTGGCTCACCGCCATCGCCGCCGGCCGCGGCAGCGGGGTGTCCACCGCGTCGACCGCGGACCTGCACCCGCACGCGGGGGTCGCCTACGTCCCGCTCGTCGACGCCCCGGCCGTCCCGGTCCTCCTCGCCCGCCGCGACGGCCCGGGGCATCCGGCCCTGCCTGAGCTGGCCGCGCTGGCCCGGGAGATCGTCGCGCGGCACTCCGCGCACCAGGCTCCGGCACGAGGTGGCCGCACGGGGCCCGGTGACGGGGCGACGTGGCCCCGCGGGCGCTGACTCCGCCTTCAGTCGGCCAGGGGCAGCACCAGGGCGTCCCGGTACCAGTCCGCAGGACGGTCGATCGTGCGGACGGTACGGGCGTCGAGCGCGACGGCGGCGGAACTCGTCCCCAGCATTCCGTCCGGGCGCCAGGTGCCGACGACGGTCACCCAGGTGTCGGCGGGCGGGGTCTCGCCACCATGGATCCGTACTTTGACCGCCTGGGCGTCCGCCGAGCAGCAATTGATCAGAAGCCGGGTCAGGTCCCAGCCCTCGCCCCGTTCGACGGGCGTGACGAAGCCGGTCATCTGGATGCTGCGCCCCTTGACGGCCTGCTCGGGGTCCTGGCGGACGCGCGTGGCGAAGTCGCCGAGGGTCAGCGGGAGGGGCGAGACCTCGGGGAGCGGTTCGAAGTGGTCCTGCTGCACGGCGACGGGCTGGGAGGTCTGCCGGGAGGCCGTGTAGGCGCCCAGGGCCGGCGGGGCGTAGAGGAGCATGCTCAGCGCGGGCAGGAGGAGCAGCCAGGCCGCCCGGGGCACTCCGGAGTGGTCGTGAGGGTGGCCGTCGGGGTCCTCGTACGTTCCCTGTTCACCCCTGTCCCGAGCCCGAGCTGCACCCGGCCTGCGGTGCGACCAGACCTCGGCCGCGCCGAGCAGGAGCAGCAGGACCCCCGACGCGATCAGCATCGGGCGCATCCACTCCTTGACGTAGCGCAGGTAGAGGTCGGTGAGGAGGGCGATGTGCAGCAGGCCGGTGCCGCTGAGGACGAGCAGGATCGCCTGCGTCAAGCGCTTCACAGCAGTATTCCTCCGACGAGCGTGCTGCACAGGATGGCGACGACCGTCGTCGCGGCGGAGAAGCGGATCGCGAAGGCCCGGCCGAACGTGCCCGCCTGGAGCGCGATCAGCTTGAGGTCGACCATCGGCCCGACCACCATGAACACCAGGCGCGCGACGGGGGAGAAGCCGGTGAGCGAGGCCGCGAGGAAGGCGTCGGCCTCCGAGCACACCGACAGCAGGATGGCGAGCCCGGCCAGGAACAGCACCGAAAGCCAGGGCGAGCCGGAGAACGTGTCGAGTACGGATTCGGGGACGGCGACGTTGAAGGTGGCCGCGGCCATGGCCCCGACGACGACGAAACCGCCCGCGTGCAGGAAGTCGTGCTGGAAGCCGAGCCGGAACTCCGTCCAGCGGCTGTGCCCCGGCCGGTGTCCGGTGTGGCGCACGGTCGGCCGCAGCCACTTCTCCCGACCCAGTGCGAGCCACAGCCAGCCCATCACGACGGCGGTGGCGAGCGAGGCGAGCAGCCGGGCCACGACCATGGACGGGTCGCCGGGAAAGGCGATGGCCGTCGTGGTGAGGACGACCGGGTTGACCGCCGGAGCCGACAGCAGGAAGGCGAAGGCCGCGGCCGGCGTGACACCGCGGCCGATCAGGCTGCTGGCGACGGGGATCGACGCGCATTCGCAGCCGGGCAGTACGACCCCGGCCGCCCCGGCCACCGGGACGGCGAGCGCGGGCCTGCGGGGCAGCGCCCGGTCGAACACCCTCGCCGGCACGAACGCGTTGATCGCCCCGGACAGGGCTGTTCCCAGCAGCAGGAACGGCAACGCCTGAACGGAGATGGACAGGCAGACGTTTCGCCATGCCTGGACGGCCGGTTCGTCGCCCCACAGGCCGACGACCACGACCAGCGAACCGGGAAGCACCGCCGCGCCAAGAAAAAGCAGGGGCACGAAGAGGGGCGAGCCGCGCGGAAGGGACCCGTCCTCGGCGGCCGGGGAAGCGACTTCGTCCACCGCGGCCCCGTACGGATCCCCTGACCGTTGACCTGTCTCGCGCATGCCGCTCCGATGATCTGATACTCGGACCGAAAGATATCCCGCGCGTCCTCGAACCTTCACGCCGCGCAAGGGCCCGCAGCCGCGGCAGCCGTGTCTCAGGGGCGACCGTCGCCCAGCCCCTCGGCCATCACCTCCGCCAGGTGCCGGGCCCGGCGGCCTGCCAGCTGGTCCAGCTGCGTACGGCAGGAGAAGCCGTCCGCGAGGAGTTCCGTCCCGGGGGCCGCCTCCCGTACGGCGGGGAGCAGCCGCTCCTCCGCGCAGGCGACCGACACCTCCCCATGCCCCTTCTCGAAGCCGAAGTTACCGGCGAGCCCGCAGCAGCCGCCGCTGAGTTCGCCGGTCAGGCCCAGTCGTTCGCGCAACCGCCGTTCCGCCGCGTCGCCGAGGACCGCGTGCTGGTGGCAGTGCGTCTGGCCGGCGACCGGGCGGTCCAGGCGGGGCGGCGTCCAGTCGGGGGCGTACTCCTCCAGGTACTGCGCGAACGTCCGCACGGACGAAGCCAGTTCGGCCGCGCGCGGGTCGTCGGGAAGGAGTTCCGGCAGATCCGTGCGGAGGGTCGCGGCGCAGCTCGGCTCCAGGACGACGAGGGGGTGACCGGGGAAGAGGTCCAGCCGGTCCAGGGTGCGGCGCATCACCCGGCGGGCCGCGTCGAGCTGCCCGGTCGATACGTACGTCAGCCCGCAGCACACCCCGCGCGGCGGCGGCAGCACCATACGCCCGGTCGCCTCCTCCAGGACCCGCACCGCCGCTCTGCCCACCTGCGGGGACAGATGCTCGGTGAAGGTGTCCGCCCAGAGGTGCACCACCCGGCTGGACGAGAGGATCCGGGTCCCGCCCCCCTGCTTCCGGCGCAGCCACCGGCTGTACGTCTCCGTCGCCAGCACCGGGATCGTCCGCTCGGGCGCGATCCCCGCCAGCCGCTTCGCGAGCGCGGCGAGCGGGCGCAGCCGGGCGAGGGCGTTGAGCGGGCGGGCGAAGGGGCGCGCCAGGCGCAGCCACTGCGGGAGGCGGCCCATCGCGTAGTGGGCGGCCGGCCTGAGCCTGCCCCGGTAGTGGTGGTGCAGGAACTCCGCCTTGTACGTGGCCATGTCGACGCCCACCGGGCAGTCGCTGCGGCAGCCCTTGCAGGAGAGGCAGAGGTCGAGCGCGTCCCGGACCTCCGTGCTGCGCCAGCCGTCCGTGATGACCTCGCCCGCCAGCATCTCGTGGAGCAGCCGGGCCCGGCCCCGGGTCGAGTGGGCCTCCTCACCGGTCGCACGGAAGGACGGGCACATGACGCCCGCGCCGCTCGCCTCCGTCGTACGGCACTTGGCGACGCCGACGCAGCGCCGGACCGCGCCCGCGAAGTCCCCGCCGTCCTGCGGGTAGCCGAACTCCACGTCCACCGGGCGCTTCGGGAGGACGGCGAAGCGGAGGTTCTCGTCGAGGCGGTCCGGGCGGGCGAGCATCCCCGGGTTCAGACCGCCGTCCGGGTCCCACAGGTCCTTGAACCGGCCAAAGAGGGCGACGAGTTCGTCCCCGTACATCCGGGGCAGCAGCTCCGCGCGCGCCTGCCCGTCGCCGTGCTCGCCGCTGAGGGAGCCGCCGTGCGCGACGACGAGGTCGGCGGTCTCCTCGGAGAACCGGCGGAAGCGGGCCACCCCGGCCGCGCTGATCAGGTCGAAGTCGATGCGGACATGGATGCAGCCGTCGCCGAAGTGGCCGTACGGGGTGCCGCGCAGGCCGTGTTCGGCGAGGAGGGCCCGGAAGTCGCGGAGGTACGCGCCGAGCCGGGCGGGCGGGACCGCGCAGTCCTCCCAGCCCGGCCAGGCCTCACTGCCGTCGGGCATCCGGGTCGCGGTCCCGGCGGCGTCCTCGCGGATCCGCCACAGGGCCCGCTGCCCGGCGGGGTCGGTGACGACGGTCCCGTCCACCGCGTCGGCCGCCCGCAGGACGCGCTCCGCGTGGGCGCGGGCCTCGGCCGGGGTGGCCCCGCCGGTCTCGACGAAGAGCCAGGCGGCCCCGCGCGGCAGCAGCCCGGCCGGTTCGCGTACGAGGTCGGCGGCCATGCCCTCGACGGTGAGCGGGCCGTACGGCAGGAGACCCGGGGCGGCCTCGGCGGCGGCGGACTCGTCGGCGTACCCGAGGACGGCCAGAGCGCGGGCGCGCGGCGCTTCGACCAGGCGCACCGTGGCCTCGGTGACGACGCCGAGGGTGCCCTCGCTGCCGCAGAACGCCCGGACCGGGTCGGGCCCGCCGGGGTGTTCGGGGAGCAGGGCGTCGAGCGCGTACCCGGAGATGCGGCGCGGGAGGTCGGGGTAGCCGGTGCGCAGGAGGGCGAGGTGGGAGGCGACGAGTTCGCTCACGCCTCGGGGGCCGTGGGACTCCCCCGCCCCGCGTGCGTCGACGCCCGCCGGGCCCGTGCCGCTCCCCTGTTCCAGGCGCAGCGCCTGACCCCCGTACCGGACGACCGAGAGCCCCCGCACGTTGTCCGCCGTCGTGCCCCAGGCCACCGAGTGCGCGCCGCAGGAGTTGTTGCCGATCATCCCGCCGAGGGTGCAGCGGGCGTGGGTGGACGGGTCGGGGCCGAAGGTCAGTCCGTGGGGTGCGGCGGCGGCCCGCAGGTCGTCCAGGATCACGCCGGGCTGGACGACGGCGGTGCGGGCGGCGGGGTCCAAGTCGAGGATCGCCCGCAGATGGCGGGTGAGGTCGAGGACGAGGCCGGTGCCGGTGGCCTGTCCGGCGATGGACGTGCCGCCGCCGCGCGGGACGACCGGCACCCCGTACTCCTGGCAGACCGTCAGCGCGGCCGCGATGTCGTCGGCGTCGCGCGGGGCGAGCACGCCGAGGGGGACGCGGCGGTAGTTGGACGCGTCCATCGTCGTCAACGCTCGGGCGGTGGGCCCGAAGTCGCTCGCGCCGCGCACGGCGGAGCGGAGCGCGGCGACGAAAGCCGGGGAGGCCGCGGAAGCGTCTGATGCCGGGACGGGCGGTCCGCTATGCGGTCGATGTTGTTCGGCCATTCCATCAGCATGCCGCCGGTCCAGATGAACTCTTGGGATGCGCACGGATGAAAGTGCATAAGCCGCACAAAAAAGCCCACAAGATCTTCCCAAACAGACCGTCAAGTCTCCTATAGTGACCAAGACTTGCGCAGGAACTATCAGTTCCAGTTGTGCAGGATCGCCCGCACCCGTGACGAAGTGTCCTGAATTCGCCCCGCCGCCCCGCACCGTCCGCCACCGAGGACTCCGATTGCGCCCCTCACACCGGCCCACCGCACTCGCCCTGCTGATATCGGCAGCCGCAACCGGCACGCTGACCCTGTGGGCCGTCGCCGCGGCCCCTGACACGGTACGGACCCCGCTGGCCTGGGGCGCGGGCGCAGCCGCCGTGCTGCTGAGCGTCTGCGTGGCCGTCACCGTCCACACCCTGGGGACCGCGCGGACGCTGCGCACCCTGCGGGCCGCCGACGCCCAGCGGTTCACCTCCGAGACCTCGCGCCTGGTCTCCGCCTCGGCCGTCGAGGCCCAGCGCTTCACGGCCGAGACCGCCCGGATCAAGGGCGCCGCCTCCGCCGAGACCGCCCGGCTCGTCGCCGAGGCCCGCGCCGAGAACGAGCGGATCGTCGCGGCCGCCGCCGCCGAACAGTCCCGCCTCCAGGTCAGCGTCGACCGGCTGGCGGCCCGTGCCACGCGCGCCGAGACCGAGCGCTCCGCGGCCGTCGCCGCCTGCGCCAACGCGGCGGGCAGGATGCAGGCCCTGTCCACCAGCATGCTGGCCGACCTCCGCGAGATGGAGCACCGGCACACCGACGAGTCCGTGCTCGGGGACCTGCTCCACCTCGACCACCGCACCGCCCAGGCGGGCCGCCTCGCCGACTCCATCGCCGTGCTGACCGGGGCCCGTTCCGGCCGGCGCTGGGCGAAGCCGATCGTCATGGAGTCGATCCTGCGCGGTGCGATGGGCCGGATCGGCAGCTACCAGCGGGTCCGCCTCCACTCCACCAGCGATGTCGCCATCGCCGGTCACGCGGCCGAGGGCGTCATGCACGCGCTCGCCGAACTCCTCGACAACGCGGCCAACTTCTCGCCGCCCACCGCCGAGGTGCATGTGTACGTCGAGGAGGTCCCGGCGGGCATCGTCATCACCGTCGAGGACAGCGGGCTCGTCATGAGCGAGGTGCAGCTGCGCCGCGCGGAGCGGGCGGTCTCCGCCGACCACCAGGACCTCACGAACCTCTCCGGCACCCGCCTCGGGCTCGCGGTCGTCGGCCGACTGGCCCGTAAGCACGGCCTGACCGTCTCCTTCCGGCCGTCCGCCCGGGGCGGCACGGGCGCGCTGATGATGCTCCCTCAGGAGCTGATCTCCCGCGCGGTCGCACCGGCCCCGGCGGCACCGGCGACGGCTGCACCGGCGGCATCTGTGGCAGCGTCCGCACCGACGCCCCCGGCAGCCGCACCGGCCCCCGCGGACACCGCCCCCGCCGTCGAGCTCCCCGCCGAGCCCGAGCCCGCGCACGCCTCGGCCGCCGGAACGGACGCCGCCGCCGACGCCGCCCGGCTCCCCCGAACCCGTACCGAGGACGACGCCTCCACGCCCCTGACCCCGGCGGCGGAAGCGGACTCCCCGGGTTCACCGGTCTCCTCCGCGGACTCGGTCTCCGAGTCCACCGGCAGCGTGCCCGAGTTCGGCGAGAGCGGGCTGCCCAAGCGCCGCCGCGGCCGGACGCTGGCCGCCGCCGAAGCCCGTACCGGCAACGCCGCCCCCGGCGAAGCCGACACCCCCCGGGCCCGTACCACCGACCCGAAGGTCCAGGCAGCGCGCTTCAGCACCTTCAGCAAGGCGGTACGAGCCAACTCCTCGCACCCGGAAGGCAACACCCGATGACCGCGACCACCGACGAGAAGCTCAACTGGCTGCTGGAGGGGCTGCTCGACCGCACCCCCGGTACCCGCCACGCCCTCGTCCTGTCCCGCGACGGCCTCAAGCTGTGCCGCACCCCCGAGCTCTCCGTCGACCAGGCCGACCAGCTGGCCGCGATCTCCGCCGGGATCCAGAGCCTGTCGCACGGCGCGTCCATCGAGTTCGGCGACGGCACCGGCGGCGTACGGTCCGCGATGGCCGAGTTCTACGGCGGCGTGCTGTTCATCGTCGAGGCGGGGGCCGGGGCCCACCTGGCCGTCGTCGCCGACGAGGACTCCGACGTGGGCCTCGTCGGCCACAACATGAGCGAGCTCGTCGAGCAGCTCGGCGAGCACCTCGTCGCGCCGCCGCGCGAACCCGCCGAGGCCCCGGCCGTATGACGACGGCGCCCCGCCCCCGACCGGGCCGCGACGACGATCCGGACCGGCTGTACACCCTCACCGGGGGACGCAGCCGGTCCGACTCCGCCGCCTTCGACCTGGTGACGCTCGTCGTCGCCGAGTGCGACCCGTCCCCGGGGATGCAGTCCGAGCACGTCGCGATCCTGCGGATGTGCCTGGGCCCCACCGCCGTCGTCGAGATCGCCGCGAGCCTGAACCTGCCGGTCAGCATCGTCCGCATCCTGCTCTGCGACCTGCTCGACACCGGCCGGATCAGCGCCCGTCACCCCCGTACAGCCCGTGTCGCGGACCGGCTCCCCGACCCCGACATCCTGGAACAGGTGCTCGTTGGACTCCGCAACCTCTGACCGCGCCACCCTGAGCTCCACCGCCGACAACGGACTCAAGATCGTTGTCGTGGGCGGCTTCGGCGTCGGCAAGACCACCATGGTCCGATCCGTGAGCGAGATCCGTCCGCTCAACACGGAGGAGACCATGACCCGCGCGGGCGAGGCCGTCGACGACCTCGCCGGCGTCCACGCCAAGACGTCCACCACGGTGGCGTTCGACTTCGGCCGGATCACACTCGACGAGCGCTCCGTGCTGTACCTCTTCGGCGCGCCCGGACAGGAGCGCTTCTGGTTCCTGTGGGACCGGCTGTTCGCCGGCACGCTCGGCGCGGTCGTCCTCGTCGACACCCGCCGCCTCGCCGACTCCTGGTACGCCATCGACCGCCTGGAGCACCACGGCACGCCGTTCATCGTGGCGTGCAACGACTTCGGCGGCCCGCTCCACAGCGAGCAGCAGATCCGGGAGGCCCTGGACCTCTCGGAGGACGTACCGCTGGTGGAGTGCGACGCCCGCGACCGGTCCTCCAGCAAGTACGTGCTGATCACGCTCGTCGAGCACCTCGCCGCGCTCTCCGCCGCCCGCCTCCAGGCCTCGGGACCTGCCGCCCCGGCGGCGGCCGCGCCCGAAGCGGCCCTGGCGGCGGCCGGCCCGACCCCGGAGTCCGCCCCGTGACCACTGTCTCCGGCTGCCCCGTCAACCACACCTCCGTCCCGCTGTCCGGGCCCCGCTTCCAGAGCGACCCCGTCCAGCTCTACCGGGACCTGCGGCGCGACCACGGGGCGATCGCCCCGGTCGTCCTCGACGGCGACGTCCCCGCCTGGCTCGTCCTCGGCTACCGCGAACTGCACCAGGTCACCGGCGACCCGGTCCTCTTCAGCCGGGACTCCGAGCTGTGGAACCAGTGGGACCGCATCCCCGACGACTGGCCGCTGCTGCCGATGATCGGGCGCAGGCAGCCCTCGATCCTCTACACGGTCGGCGAGCGCCACAGCGTCCGCGCGATGATGATCAGCAACGCGCTGGAGGGCGTCGACCCGTTCTCGCTGAAGCGGTACGCGGAGGAGTTCGCCGACGAGCTGATCGACCGGTTCTGCACCAAGGGCTCGGTCGACATCATCGCGGAGTACGCCAAGCTGCTCCCCGCCCTCGTCCTGGCCAGGATCTACGGCTTCTCCGACGAGGAAGCGCACCCGCTGGTCGGCGCGATCAACGACATGATCGACGGCCGGGAGCGGGCGCTGGCCGGACAGCAGCACCTGGCGACGTCCATGTTCCAGCTGCTCGCGGACAAGCACGCCGAGCCCGGCGACGACGTGGCCACCCGGATGCTCGGGGACGCGGGCGGCTTCACCGACGAGGAGGTCGCCCAGGACCTCATGGTGATGATGGCGGCCGGTCACCAGCCGACCGCCGACTGGATGGGCAACTCGCTGCGCCTGATGCTCACCGACGACCGGTTCGCCGCCTCGCTCTCCGGCGGCCGGCACAGCGTCGCCGAGGCCATGAACGAGGTCCTCTGGGAGGACACCCCGACGCAGAACGTGGCCGGCCGCTGGGCCGCCCGCGACACCCACATCGGCGGCCGCCACATCCGCGCCGGCGACCTGCTGCTCCTGGGTCTCGCCGCCGCCAACGGCGACCCGCAGGTACGCACCGACGGCTCGGCGCTGACCGGCGGCAACAACGCCTTCCTCTCCTTCGGCCACGGCGAGCACCGCTGCCCGTTCCCGGCCCAGGAGACCGCCGAGGTCATCGCCCGCACCGGTATCGAGGTCCTGCTCGACCGGCTGCCGGACATGGACCTCGCGGTCCCCGCCGAGCAGCTCACCCGCCGCCCGTCGCCGTGGCTGCGCGGTCTGACGGACCTGCCGGTGCTCTTCACTCCCACCCCCGCCCTCGGCAGACCCGGAAGCCACGGAGGCCCCGCATGACCCGTATCGCGCTCGACCCCTTCGTCAGAGACCTCGACGGCGAGAGCGCCGCGCTGCGGGCCGCCGGTCCGCTGGCCGAGGTGGAACTGCCGGGCGGTGTACACGTGTACGCGGTCACCCGCCACGCGGAGGCCCGCGCGCTGCTCACCGACAGCCGGGTGGTCAAGGACATCGACGTCTGGAACGCCTGGCGGCGCGGCGAGATACCGATGGACTGGCCGCTGATCGGCCTGGCCAACCCGGGCCGCTCGATGCTGACGGTCGACGGGGCCGACCACCGCCGGCTCCGTACGCTGGTGGCGCAGGCGCTCACGGTGAAACGGGTGGAGCGGCTGCGGGCGGGCATCGAAGCCCTCACGAACGCGAGCCTGGAGAAGCTGGCGGCGCTGCCCGCCGGGGAGCCGGTCGACCTCAAGGCCGAGTTCGCCTACCCCCTCCCCATGAACGTCATCAGCGAACTGATGGGCGTGGACGCGGCGGACCACCCGCGGCTGAAGGAGCTGTTCGAGAAGTTCTTCTCGACGCAGACGCCGCCGGAGGAGGTCCCGCAGATGATGGCGGACCTCGGGACCCTCTTCACGAAGATCGTCGACGGCAAGCGGGCGAACCCGGGCGACGACCTGACCAGCGCGCTGATCGCGGCCTCCGAGAACGGTGACCACCTCACCGACGAGGAGATCGTCAACACGCTGCAACTGATCATCGCCGCCGGACACGAGACCACGATCAGCCTGATCGTCAACGTGGTCGAGGCGCTCCAGACCCACCCGGAGCAGCGCAAGAAGGTCCTCAACGGCGAGATCGGGTGGGACGGCGTGATCGAGGAGACGCTGCGCTGGAACACCCCGACCTCGCACGTCCTGATCCGCTTCGCGACGGAGGACATCGAGGTCGGCGACAAGATCCTGCCCAAGGGCGAGGGCCTGATCATCTCGTTCGGCGCGCTGGGCCGGGACGAGGAGCAGTACGGCCCGACGGCGGGCGACTTCGACGCCACCCGCACCCCGAACCGCCACATCGCCTTCGGCCACGGCCCGCACGTCTGCCCCGGCGCGGCGCTGTCCCGCCTGGAGGCGGGCATCGCGCTCCCGGCGCTCTACGAGCGCTTCCCGGAACTGGACCTGGCGGTCCCGGCGTCCGAACTGCGCAACAAGCCGATCGTGACGCAGAACGACCTGCACGAACTGCCGGTGAAGCTGGGCTGCCCGTTCGGCGGCGACGCCTGACCGCTCACCGCGGACGCACGTCCACGGGCCGGAGCGCACGCCTCCGCCCGGCGCCCACGGGCCGGAACGCCCTCCGCCGCCCGGGGTCCACGGGTCGGAGCGCACGTCTCATCGGACGGACACGGTTACGGAGCCGTGCCACCGAGGGACTACGCTCCGTCCCGTGGCCGACATCCAGATTCCCGCTGACATCAAGCCCGCCGACGGACGCTTCGGCGCCGGTCCTTCCAAGGTGCGGACGGAGGCGCTCGACGCGCTGGCCGCCACCGGCACCTCCCTCCTCGGTACGTCCCACCGCCAGGCCCCGGTCAAGAACCTGGTCGGCGAGGTACGGGACGGTGTGCGCGCGCTCTTCTCCCTGCCCGAGGGTTACGAGGTCATCCTCGGCAACGGCGGCTCCACCGCCTTCTGGGACGTGGCGACGCACGGTCTGATCGACTCGAAGTCCCAGCACCTGAACTTCGGCGAGTTCTCGTCGAAGTTCGCCAAGGCCGCGAAGCTCGCGCCCTGGCTGTCCGACCCCACCGTCATCGCCTCCGACCCGGGCACCCACCCGGACCCGCGGGCGGAGGCGGGCGTGGACGTCTACGCCTTCACCCACAACGAGACCTCGACGGGTGTCGCGGCGCCGGTCAAGCGCGTCGCGGGCGCCGACGAGGGCGCGCTCGTCCTGGTGGACGCCACCTCGGGCGCGGGCGGCCTGCCGGTCGACATCACCGAGTCCGACGTCTACTACTTCGCCCCGCAGAAGTCCTTCGCCTCCGACGGCGGCCTGTGGATCGGCGTGTTCTCCCCGGCGGCGCTGGAGCGCGCGGCCCGGATCCACGCCTCGGGCCGGCACGTCCCGGAGTTCTTCTCGCTGCCGACGGCGATCGACAACTCCCTGAAGAACCAGACGTACAACACCCCGGCGCTGTCCACCCTCTTCCTGCTGAACGAGCAGCTGAAGTGGATGAACACCCAGGGCGGCCTGGACTTCACGACGGGCCGCACGGCGGCGTCCTCGGGCCACCTCTACGGCTGGGCCGACGAGTCGAAGTACGCCACCCCGTTCGTCACGGACCCGGCGAAGCGCTCGCAGGTCATCGGCACGATCGACTTCGCGGACGAGATCGACGCGGCGGCCGTCGCCAAGGTGCTGCGCGCCAACGGCATCGTGGACACCGAGCCGTACCGCAAGCTGGGCCGCAACCAGCTGCGCGTGGCGATGTTCCCGGCGATCGACCCGGCGGACGTGCAGGCGCTGACGGCGTGCATCGACTACGTGATCGAGAAGCTGTAGCCCTTCGGTCCTCCGCTGTACGGGGACGGCGGCCCGGCACCCACGTGGGTGCCGGGCCGTTCCGCCGCCGGACTCTCTTCCTGGACGTCGACGGGATCGTGCGCGCGGGCAGCCCGAAACCCTGAGGCGCGGGCGGGGTCACGCCGCCGCCAGCACCGCCCGCAGCGCCGCTATCCCCGCCAGCCACTCCTGGTCCGCCCCGGCGTCCGCCCACAGGTCCAGCGGCTCCGCATTCTTCGTGGTGAGGCGGTCCAAGGCGCGGACCGCCAGCGGGCGCAGGTCGGCGGGGAGCGGGGGCAGGGGGTGCTTCGGGCCGTACGCCGTGGTGACGGGGGCGCCGCCGGGGCACTGGGCCGCGACCAGCGCGGCGGCGGCCACCGCCTCCTCCCCGCCGTCCACGTAGTCCTCGGGGCCGGTGCCGGCCACGGCGGTCAGGGCGTCCCGGAGCACGTCCGCCTTCTTCCCGGGCTCCGCGTCGTCGACCCGGCCGCCGAAGTCGGCCGCGGTGTCGTTGTCGAAGTGGCCGATGTCCCAGGCGCCCATGGGGTCCCCCTCAATCCGTGTGCCGGTCAGTCCGTCGCGCTGATGTCCCCATCCTCACAGCCGCCACTGACAACCGGCCTGCGCGCGAGGACGAACCCCTGCGGCGCCCGCTCCGGGAACGGCCCGTCCGTCTCGCGCTCCCGCCACACCCGGGACACGACCTCCAGGCCCGCGTCCCGCAGCAGTTCGCCGATCCTCTCCGGCTGTCGCCGGTGGAAGACGAGCGAGACGTCCAGCCCCCACGCCTCCGTCAGCCGCAGCGGCTCGTCGCCGACCTGGAAGCCCAGCTGTACGTAGCCTCCCGGGGCCAGCACGCGATGGAACTCCGCGAAGGCGCGCGGCAGTTCCCCGTCCGGGACGTGGATCGTCGAGTACCAGGCGAGCAGCCCGCCCAGCGACGCGTCCGGCAGGTCGAGGGCGAGCATGGAGCCCTCCTCGAACCGCAGCCCGGGGTGCTCCTGCCGCGCCACCGCGACCATCTGCGGGGAGAGGTCGATCCCGAACACGTCCAGGCCCCGGCCGAGTCCGTGCAGGTGCTCGGTCACCCGGCCCGTTCCGCAGCCGACATCGGCCACGGGGAGGCCGCCGCCCCCCGTCGCCACCAGTTCCGCGAACGTACTCAGCAGCGCACGCTCCAAGGGCTTGGCAGCCAGCTCGCCGCGGACGAAATCGACGTAGGCGGGGGCCATGGCGTCGTACGAGGTCCGGGTGGCGTCCAGGAAGCCGGGCGACAGGTCAGGGGTGGTCATGGCGGATCAGCCTAGGGCCAGTTCGACGACAGGGCCCAGGGGCTCGTCAGGCCTCCTGTTCCGGCGTCAGGCGGCGCTCCGGTCCCGGCCGGCCAGGAGCTGCGTCTCCCAGGCGAAGGCCACGCCCGAGGCGCCGCCGTGCTGGGCCTGCACCCCGATGGCCCCCGTGATCGTCTCCTCGCGGGCCCAGTCGCGCTGCCACTCGGCCATCACGGCCAGCCACGTGATCGGCACGACGCCCGCCTGGACCATGCGCCGCACCGCCATGTCGTGGGCCTCGGCCGACACGCCCCCGGACGCGTCGGTGACGGCGTAGACCTCGAACCCCTCGCCCACCGCCTGGATGGCCGGCATCGCGAGGCATATCTCCGTCCAGAGCCCGGCGAGGATCAGCTTCTTGCGGCCGGTCGCCTTGACGGCGTCGACGACGCGCTCGTCCTGCCAGGTGTTGATGAGCGTCCGGTCGATCGGCTTCTGCTCGGGGAACACGTCCTGGACGCCCTGGATCAGCAGGCCGCCGCGCTCCTCCAGCACCGTCGTCAGAATGGTCGGGACGCCGTACGCCTTGGCGGCCTTGGCGAGCCCGACGACGTTGTTCACGACCATCGTCGGCTCATGGCTGTTCAGGTTGGCGAACTGGAACGGCTGATGGTCGATCAGCACCACGACGCTCTCCTCGGGCGTCAGCAGCGCGTCGAGTCCGGCCTTGTTCTGGGCGCTCATGGGGTTCCCCTCCACCAGTTGGTTGACGTGTCACCCACCCTAGGCATGGGTGGTTGATGCGTCAACCACAGCCTTGCGCGGAAGACTTGCCGCTAACGCCGGGCCTCCGATGGAGACGCCCGGGACGGCCTCGCTACGCTCCTCGCATGAACGCGACGCCTCGCTGGCTGAACCCGGAGCAGCAGGCCGCCTGGGACGGCTTCATCCGCATGCAGGAGAAGCTCATCGGACGGCTCTCACGCCGGGTCCAGGCAGACTCCCGTATGTCCCCCGCCGACTACATCGTGCTGGCCAAACTCACCGAGGCCGGCGGGCGCATGCGCTTCATGGACCTCACCAAGCTGGTGGAGTGGGAGAAGAGCCGCATGTCCCACCAGGTGGCACGCATGGCCAAGCGCGGTCTCGTCTCCAAGGAGGAGTGCCCCGACGACGGACGCGGCGCGTTCATCGTCGCCACCCCGGCCGGCCGCGAGGCGATCGAGGAGGCCGCACCCGTGCACGTCGAGCATGTCCGGCGGCTGTTCATCGACGCGCTCACCCAGGAGGAGCTGGACAGCCTCGCCCGGATCTCGAACCGCGTCCTCGCCCACCTGGAGAAGCAGCCCGACTGACAGAGCTCCGGCTCACGGCACCAGCGGCGGCGTCACGTTCCCGGCCCACCGCCGCTCGCCGTCCTCCCACTCCTCGGTCGGACCGAGACCCGCCGCCACCGCCACCGCGGCGGACGCGGCGTGGTCGGGGTGGATGTGGGCGACGAGTTCCCGGACGCCCCCGGCCGAGGCCAGGTGCGCGGCGAGCCCTTTCGCGGCCTCGCTCGCGTAACCCCGGCCCTGCCAGGGGGTTCCGACGACCCAGGCGATCTCCGCGCACGCTCCCCGCACGGTCGCCTGGACGTATCCGACGAGTTCTCCGGCCGCTCTCCGAGCCGTTTCGCCCGGCGCTTCCCCGCCCGCTTGCCCGACCGTTCCCCCGGCCGCCCGGACCCGGAGCACCCAGTTCCACCACCGCTCCCCCGGGTCCGGCGACCCGGCGCACTGGCGCTCGTACCGGGCCCGCAGCGCGGCCGGGGCCGGCGGCTCGCCCCCGGTGAACACGTACAGCGCCGGGTCCGCGAGGACGGCCGCCATCTCCTCGGCGTACGACGGTTCGAGGGGGAGCGCGTCGAGGCGGGCGGTGGTGAAGGGCGGCGGGGTGATGGGCAAGGGGGGCACGATCGTCGGCACGAGGCCCGACCCTACGCGGCCCACGCCCGCCCCGACCGCCCTTTTCCGACCTCACCGGCACCACCGCCCCGGCCGCCCTTTTCCGCACCTCACCGGCCCGGGCACCGCGAGCGGCTCAGCCCCTCACCGGCTCAGGCCCTGGAAGCGGCGGACCGCCAGCGGCAGGAACACCAACGTGATCACCAGCGGCCACACCACCGCCATCAGCAGCGCGTGCTCCTCGACCCAGGTCCCGTCGCCCGCCACCGGGTTGCCGAACAGTTCGCGCGTCGCCGTCGCGGTCGAGGAGATCGGGTTCCAGGCCGCGACGAAGCCGAGCCAGTCCGGCATCAGGGACGGCGAGACGAAGGTGCTGGAGATCATGGTGAGGGGGAAGGCGACCGCGTACAGCCCGCCCGCCGCCTCCGGGGTGGGGACCAGCATGCCGAGCCAGACGCCGACCCAGATCAGGCTGAACCGCAGCAGCAGGAGCAGCCCGAACGCCCCGAGCGCGCCCAGCACACCGCCGTCCGCGCGCCAGCCGATCAGCAGGGCCGTGACGGCCAGGATGGTCAGTTCGGCGGCGGCCACCACCAGGTCGGCCGCCCCGCGTCCGGAGGCGAAGGCGGACGGGGCCATCGGCATGGACCGGAAGCGGTCGACAACCCCCTTCGAGGCGTCGGTGACGACGGCCACGGCGGTGCTCATGAAGCCCATGGCCATGGTCATGGCGAACATGCCGGGCATCAGGAACTCCCGGTAGCCCCCGCCCCCGGGCACCAGCATGGCGCTGCCGAAGACATAGCCGTACAACAGGAGCGAGAGGATCGGGAAGCCGAGCTGCCAGACGATCGCGACGGGCTGGCGCTGGTAGTGGGTGAGGGTGCGGCGGGTGATGTTCCAGCAGTCGGAGACCGCCCAGTAGGCGAGGCTGTGGCCGCGGTCGGGCCCGGGGCCGTCTCCGGGGCGGCGTGCGCCGGTCGTCGCGGGATCGCGTTCGCGTGTGGTCATGCCGCCACCTCCGGGGCGTCGTGGTTCTCGGTGCCGTGGCCCGTCAGCCGCAGGAACACGTCGTCCAGGCTCGGCCGGCGCAGCCCGATGTCCTCCACCGCGATGCCGTCGTCCTGGAGGCTCCGGGCCACCTCGGTGAGCGCGGCCACCCGGTCGGCGACCTGGGCGTGGACCCGGCGGGCGGGGGTGTCGGTGACGACGAGCCCGCCCCCGGCCACCCGGTCGACGGTCTTCACGACCGCGTCCAGGTCCCCCGGGTCGGCGGCGACGACCTCGATCCGGTCGCCGCCGACCCGGTTCTTCAGCGCGTCCGGGGTGTCGTCGGCGATGGCCCGCCCCCGGTCGATGACGGTGATGTGCGAGGCGAGCCGGTCCGCCTCTTCGAGGTACTGCGTGGTCAGCAGCACCGTCGTACCGCCCGCCACCAGCGCCCGGACCGCCTCCCAGACCTCGCCCCGGCCGCGCGGGTCGAGCCCGGTCGTCGGCTCGTCCAGGAAGAGCACGTCGGGCTGGAGGATCATCGAGGAGGCGAGGTCGAGCCGGCGCCGCATGCCGCCGCTGTACTCCGTGGCGGCCCTGTCGGCCGCCTCGGTCAGGTCGAACCGGTCCAGCAGCTCCCCGGCGCGCTGCCGGGCCCGGCGGTTGCCGAGGTGGAAGAGGCGCCCGAACATCTCCAGGTTCTGCCGCCCGGTGAGACCTTCGTCGACGGCCGCGTACTGGCCGGTGAGCCCGATCCGGCTCCGTACGCGGCGGGGTTCGCGGGCCACGTCGAGCCCGGCGACCTCGGCCCGGCCCGCCTCGTACCGCAGGAGGGTGGCGAGGACCCGCACGGCGGTGGTCTTGCCGGCCCCGTTCGGGCCGAGCAGGCCGTGGACGGTGCCGGGGCGGACGGCGAGGTCGAACCCGTCGAGCGCCCGCTTGCCGCCGTCGCCGCCCTGCTTCCCCTTCTGCCCCTTCTCCTTGTATCGCTTCACGACGCCCTCGGCGAGCACCGCGTATCCGGATGCGGACACGGATACGGACATGACACACCCCCTGATTCCGCTGGATTCCGGGCAGATCGGCCGTCGATCGGCCGCCCGAACTGGGTACACCGTACCCGATTATGAGTACGGTGTACCCACTTTCTTCTCGGCCCATTACGCTGAGGCCATGACGAACGACGGAACGACAGCCGGGGCAGCGTCGAAGACGGACGGGCCGGCCACCGGGAGCGGCGACATCGCGCGCAGCCTGGAGCTTCTGTGGGGCACCGGCGAGCGCCCCAGCCGCGGCCCGAAACCGGGGCTGACCCTGGACCGGATCGTCACCGCCGCCGTCGCCGTCGCGGACGCGGAGGGGCTGGCCGCCGTCTCCATGCGCCGCCTCTCCACCGAGCTGGGCACGGGCACGATGTCGCTCTACCGGTACGTCCCCGGCAAATCCGAGCTGCTGGACCTGATGTTCGACCGCGTGCTCGGCGAACCGTTCGCCGACCACCCCGGCGAGCCCCCCGCCGACTGGCGCGAGGCGGTCGACCGGATGGCCCGGGGGCACCTGGACACGCTGCGCCGCCACCCCTGGCTGCTGAAGATCAACCAGGCCCGTACGGTGCTCGGCCCCAGCGCCCTGCGCGGACTGGAGCTCGCGCTCACCGGTCTGCGGGGCATGGGGCTGCGGGACCCCGAGCTGATCGGCGTGATCATCGCGGTGAACAGCTTCGTGGAGGGCCTCGCCCGCACCCAGGCCGACGAGGCGGAGGCGGTGGCGCAGACCGGGCTGAGCGACGAGGCGTTCTGGGACAACCAGCGGCCCTACCTGGAGCGGGCCATGCTCAGCGGCGCGTACCCGATGATGGCGGGCATGGCGGAGGACACCTTCAGCTCCGACTTCGACCGGTTCGAGTTCGGGCTGCAACGGCTGATCGCCGGTTTCGACGTGCTGGTCCGGGAGCGGGCGGCGGAACGGGCCGCGTCCCGCACATGACAGGGCGGCAGGACCGTGCCCCAATGGATGTATGGACGCCAGCCGGGAGCTCGCTCCTTTCGTCAAGCAGTACGCCGTCCTGCTGAGCAGCCACCGGCAGGACGGGACCTCCGTCGGTACCCCGGTCAACATCGCCGTCGAGGGCGATCACGCGTTCATCCGCACGTTCTCCTCCGCCTGGAAGGTCGAGCGGATGCGTAACCACCCGCGGGTGGAGCTCGCCCCCTGCACGGTGCGGGGTGTCCCGACCGGGCCGCAGATCAGGGCGCACGCGCGGCTGCTGCGGCCGGGCACGAAGGAGAACACGCACGCGGCGCGGATGCTGTCGCGCAAGTATCCGGTGGTGCAGGGCGTGCTGGTCCCGCTCGCGCACCGGCTGAAGCGGGACCGGACGCTGCACTACGAGGTGTGGCCGGTGACGGACGAGGACTGAGGGGAACCAGCGCCCCCGGCCCCTACCCCTCCCCCTGCCCCCGCTTCCGCCGGAGCGCGAACCACAGGACGCCCACCCCGACGACGATCGCCGCACCGAGCCCGGCACCGCCCTTGCCGTCGCCCTCCTCGCCACCGCTCTGGTCACCGGCTTCGCCGCCGGCGCTCCCCGAGGGCTTCCCCTGCTCCTGACCGCTCCCGGACCCGCCGCCCTCCACCTCCACCCGGACGACGTCACTCTGCGCCCCCTCCGAGCCGAACATCAGGGCCGAGCCGTCCGCCGTGTACGTCACGGACTCGGCCTGCCGCTGGAACGGGGCGGCGACGGACCGGTCCTCGCCGAGGCGGCCGTTCTCGAAGGCGTACGCGCGGGCGCTGAAGTACGAGCGCAGCACCAGACGCTTCCCGTCGGGAGAGAAGGCCCCGTCCGTGACCCACGGCACCTCGCCGACCCGCCGGAAGGTGTTCACGGACCCGGCGGTCAGCTTCGCGGGCCCTTCGTAGAGGCCGCCGCCGTCCTCGTTCTTGGAGGCGATGTAGACGCGGCCGGTCTTCGGGTGGACCATCAGCGCCTCGGCGTTGCGGGCCCCGTCGGCGTACTTCACGTCGTACTGGACGGCGTCGACGGTGGCGTCGCGCAGCTGCTTCGGCTCGGGGAACCGGTAGATCCAGACATGGCTCCAGGTGCCGTCGAGGTTGTCCCCGATGTCGCCGACGTAGAGGTCTCCGTCGGGCCCGACGGAGATGCCTTCGACGTCCCTCGGCTCCCCCACCCCCCGCATGGTGATGGTCGCGAGGGTCTTCCCGGTGCGGGAGTCGACGGCGAAGACGTAGGGGCCGTCGTCGCTGTCGTTGTGCGTCCAGTAGACGCCGGGGTGGGCGCGGCTGGCGGCGAGGCCGCTGGACTCGGTGATCCGGGGGTCCTCGATCGTGAAGTCACGGTCGGGCCGCCCGTCGTCGGCCACGGCCGGGCCGGCCCCGGCGAACAGCAGAACAGCGGCGGCGAGGGCGGCAGCACGGGTGCCCGCCGGCCCGGTCGGATACAGGCGCATGGCCCAAGTGTCCATCGTCACGTCGCAGGCCGGAGCCGTGATCGGCCATGATGACGCCATGCGTTTCCTCTTCGTCGGCGATTCCATGACCATCGGGCACGCCGGCGACTTCACCTGGCGCTACCGGATGTGGCAGCACCTGGAGGCGTTCCCCGGCCTCCCGTACGAGATCGTCGGCCCGCGCTCGACGCTGTACGACGGAGCGGCGGGCGCCCCGCTCTCCCACGCGTACGCCGACCCGTCCTTCCCGCCCGCCGCCCGCCGCCATCTGTCCGGCTGGGGCGAGGGCTGGCTGCACATGGCCCCGGTGATCGCGGACGCGGTGCGCGGGACGGAGGCGGACGTCCTGCTGGTCTCGCTGGGCCTGATAGACCTCGGCTTCTACACGGACGCCGAGCAGACGGCGGCGAACGCCCGCGCGTTCGTCGCGGCGGCCCGCACGGCGAACCCGCGTCTGCGCATGGTCCTGCTCCCGGTGATACCGAACATCCGGGCCGAGACGGACGCCCCGTTCGCCGCCTCCTGCGCCCGCTTCAACGAACTCCTGGCCAAGGCGGTGGCGGACCTGGACACCCCGTCCTCCCCCCTCCTGCTGGCCTCGCGCCCGCCGGGCTACGACATCCACACGGACACGTACGACGGCACGCATCCCGGCCCGAGCGGCGAACACCTCCTGGCAGCGGCGTTCGCCGACGCGATGCACCAGGCGTGGGGCCTGGGCGGCCCGTACGCGGCCGGGCCCACGGCACGGGTACCGGCGCAGGCGCAGGTCTCGGCCCCGGTCTGACCCCCGGCCGTCAGGAGTCCGGCTCGGTACAGGCCACCGCAGTCGGTACACCTCGGCCCGGTGGTCCTCATCCGCCCCGCTGCGACCCCAGCATCGTCAGGGCCAGCTGGGTCAGTTCGCCCGAGACCTCGCCGGGGCGGGCCCGGCGGCAGCGGCGGGCGTGGTGGGCCATCAGTTCGTGGACCGTGCCGACCATCACCATCACGTCGACCCGGTGGTCCCGGTCCTCCGCCTCGCCCCGGTCCACCGCCCGCTCGGCCTCGCCGGTGAGGAACTCCGTCCACAGCGCCCGCCAGAGCTTGCAGTGCTCGTCCACCACGGCGCTCACGCCGAGCACTTCGACGAACGTCACGCGGGCCTCGCGCGGATCGCTGGTGACGGCCTCCACGTACGCGTCGAAGAGCAGCCGGACCCGCTCCTCGATCGAGCACTCCTCGATGCCCTCGGTCAGCAGGGCGCGCTCCGCCGCCCGCAGCCCGGTCGTCGTGACCCGGTTGTGGAGGGCGATGAGCAGCCCCTCGCGTGACCCGTACTCCTGACGCAGCACCTCGACCGGCACACCGGCCGCCTCGCACACGTCGTGCTCGGCCGTCGCCCGGTATCCGTTGACGCCGTACAGCTCCCTGGCCGCTTCCAGGAGTTGTTCCCGCGCCTGTGTGCGCGCGGCGTCCCCGGGCCCGGTCCGCTGAACCGTCCAGCTGTCCGCCACCGGTCCTCCTTGAGCGCAAGGTGCGGGAGAGGGGCCTGCGCGCCTCTGCACGAACCGCCGCCCCATTGTGCTCGCCCCACCGCCGTCCGGACGGCCGCGCCACACCCGTACGGGGTAATACCCGTACGGGGAAACGCTTCTTCTTTACGCGCCCCGAGCGGACGCCGGGCGCACTCCGGGCAACACCCACCCTGTGTTGAACGCGTTCAAACTGCTCTGACACGATGGCCGCAGCTGCCGCCCCGGGTGGGCGCGGCGCACCGACATCGGCGTGCGCAAGGGGGACTGACGATGGAGAAGTCAGGAAGACCGGAGAAGAAGCGGCTCTTCGGGTTGTCGCTGCTGCTCTCGATACTGGTGCTGCTCCTGGAAGCGATGGTGGCGCTCGTCGTTTCCGTCGTGTACGACATCACGCAGGAGTCACCGAACGCGGGCGGCGGCGGTTCGGCGATGTTCATCCTCTTTCTGCCCGTGCTCGCCGTGTTCGCCACCGCGATCGCCGGCACCCTGTCCGTGGTCCTCGTCTTTCCGACCGCCTGGCTCAGCGGCGTACTGGGGCGCAGGTTCGGCGGGCGTGAGGTGTGGTGGTGGGTTCCGGTGGTGGCGGGGGCCGTCTCGCTCGTGATCGTCGCCGCCGTCGTCGCCCTGGCCGGTGGCGCGGGGGCCGGTGCCGTCGCCCTGGGCTGGTTCCTGACCACGGCCGCGCTCACCGTTCCGGCGCTGCTCTGGCGGTCGCGCCGGAAGCGGGTCTTCGGGCCGGTGACCCTGTGGGGCGTGGCCGCCGTCGTGCTCACCGCCGTCCTCGGCGGCGTCGGTCTGGCGACGGGGGTGCTCGAGGAGTACCGGCCACCGGCGTTCACCTCGGCGGACCTCGTCGGCCGCTGGTCCGACGGACACGGTGGAACGCTCACGCTCACGGCCTACGGCCGGGTCACCGCCGACGCCATCGACGACAACCTCGGCGGCTGGGGACATGGGGACGGGGAGGGCGACGGTGCCATCTGTACGGGACAAGGCACCTGGACGTACGAGCCCGGCGGGGGCACCTGGTCGCAGGAGGTGGACATCACCGTCGACTCGTGCACGTACGGCACCTGGAACGTCGGCGGCACCGAGACCCGGCCCACCCTCTACCAGTACATCGGCGACCCGGACTCCTGGGACCTGTACGAGCTGAGGAGGACGGACGGCGGCCCCTGACGGCCCCGGACCCCGCCGATGGGACCGCTCCCGCGATCGCGCGCGGGGCGGTCCCTTGGGCGGGCGCCGCCGCCCACCGTCCAGGGCTCAGCCCTTGACCGTGAACTCACCCCGCAGCAGCGCCTCGTCCCGGGACGACGGCCCCACCAGCAGCTCGAAGCGGCCCGGCTCCACCCTGCGGACGCCCTCCGCGTCCACGAGCGTGCAGTCGGCCACCGGGAGCCCGAAGAGGATCTCGCGCGACTCCCCCGGGGCGAGCGCCACCTGCCGGTAGGCCTTCAGCTCCTTCTCCGCCCAGGTCACCGACGTCACCGTGTCGCTCACGTACACCTGGACCGTCTCCAGCGCGGGCCGCGCACCCGTGTTGGTCACGGTGACCCGGGCCCGTACGGTCTCCGACTCGTCGACCACCGCCGTCAGCACCTCCAGGTCCGTGTAGGCGACCGTCGAATAGCTGAGCCCCTCGCCGAACGCGAACGCCGGGCGCTGGGTGAGGTCCGCGTAGCGGGTGCCGTGCTGGCCGCGCACCTGGTTGTAGTACGTCGGCTGCTGGCCAGCGTGCCGGGCGAAGGACAGCGGCAGCCGCCCGGTCGGCTCGATCAGCCCGAGGAGCAGTTCGGCGATCGCCCGGCCGCCGAGCATGCCCGGGTTGGCCGCGTACACGATCGCCGCCGCGTCGAGCGCGGAGGGCGGCAGCACCAGCGGCTTGGAGCTGATGACGACGACGACCAGCGGCTTCCCCGTCGCCGCCAGCGCGTCCAGCAACGCGACCTGGTCGCCGACGAGTTCGAGGGTGGCCGTCGACTTGCCCTCGCCGATCAGCTCGATCCGGTCGCCGACGACGGCCACCACATGGTCGGCGGCATCGGCGGCGGCGACGGCCTCGGCGATCAGCTCCGCGTCGGGGGAGGCCGGGTGGACGACCTCCGGGCGGGGCTGCCCGTCGGGGAAGAACTCCCCCTCCGGGTCGGGCCCGACGTCCAGGATGCGGGCGCCGGGCGCGTACGACACGGTCCAGTCGGCGGGCACCTGGTCGCGGAAGCCGTCGAGGACGGTACGGATCATGGTGCGCGGCTGGCCGTCCGGCAGCCAGTCCGCCTGCCCGGAGGAGCCCGCCCAGTCACCCAACTGGGTCTGCGCGTCATCCGCGTTGGGGCCGATGACCGCGACCGTGCGGGGACCGGGCCCCGTGGGACGCCCCTCCCCTCCGGCCTCCAGGCCGCCCGCGAACGGCAGCGTGCCGTCGTTGGCCAGCAGCACCAGCGAGCGGCGCGCCGCCTCCAGGTTCAGCACCGCGTGCGCCCCGCTGCCGATGACCTCGGCCTGCCGGCCGGCGTCGGGGTGGCGCGGGTTCTCGAAGAGCCCGAGCTCGAACTTGAGCGTCAGGATGCGGCGTACGGCGGCGTCGATCTCCGTCTCCGTCAACGCGCCCTGGGCGACCGCCTCCTGGGCCCCCTCGAAGAAGTTCGACGTGGTCATCACCATGTCGTTGCCCGCGCGGACCGCGGCCGCCGACGCCTGCGCGTAGTCGGCGTAGACCTTCTGCTCCCACACCATGCGGCCGACGTTGTCCCAGTCGGTGACCAGCGTGCCGGTGTAGCCCCACTCGCCGCGCAACACCTCGTTGAGCAGCCAGTTGTTGACGGTGATCGGCACGCCGTCCATCGACTGGTAGCCGAGCATGAAGGTCCGGCAGCCCTCCTTCGCGACCCGCTCGAACGGCGGCAGGAACCAGGAGCGCAGCTTGCGGCGCGAGATGTCCGCCTCGCTGGCGTCCCGGCCGCCCTGGGTCTCGGAGTACCCGGCGAAGTGCTTGGCGCAGGCCAGGATCGCGGTCGGGTCGTCCAGGCCCTCGCCCTGGTAGCCGCGCACCATCGCGGAGGCCAGCTCCCCGATCAGGAACGGGTCCTCGCCGAACGTCTCGCTGACCCGGCCCCACCGCAGGTCCCGGGTGATGCAGAGCACCGGCGAGAACGTCCAGTGCACCCCGGTCGCCGCGACCTCCACCGCCGTCGCCCGCGCGATCCGCTCCACCAGCTCCGGGTCCCAGGTGGCGGCCATCCCGAGCTGCGTCGGGTAGATCGTGGCGCCCTCCCAGAACGAGTGCCCGTGGATGCAGTCCTCCGCGACGAGCAGCGGGATGCGCAGCCGGGTCCGCGCGGTGAGCGCGGCGGCCTCGCGCACCCGCTCCGGCGAGGCGTGCAGGATCGAGCCCGCGTGCAGGTCCTCGACGAGGTGCCGCACGCCCTCCTTGGCGTTGAGCTGGAGCATCTGGCCCACCTTCTCGGGCAGCGTCATGCGCCCCAGGAGGTCGGCGACCCGCTCCGCGACGGGCAGCGCGGGGTCGAGATACGGCGGCTTGGGACCCACAGGACTTCCTTTCACGACGCACGACGGCCACACCGGCCACGCCGGCGAGAGCGGCACTCGCAGTACCGTACGCTCAATCCCGACCGCTTGGTAAGTATTCGCCCCTGTGAGAATCTGGGGCGGAACGAGAGAGGCGTGGCGATGACAGCGGGTGGATACGCGTGACCCCGGGAACCGGACGCGGCTACGCCAAGGGCCGGGCCAAGCGGACCGAGATCCTCGACCAGGCGATGACCCTGTTCGGCGAGGCCGGCTACCGGGGCGCGTCGCTGCGTGTCATCGCCACCCGCTGCGGCATCTCCCACCCGGGGCTCCTGCACCACTTCCCGACGAAGGAGGCGCTGCTCCTCGCCGTCCTCCAGCGTCGCGACGACGTGGACGACGAGTGGCTGGCGCTCGGCGTGACCCGGGGCGTCGACCATCTGCGCCGCCTGGTGGACCTCGCCGAGCTGAACGCCAAGCGGCGCGGGATCGTCGAGCTGTTCTCGGTGGTCGCGGCGGAGGCCACGGCCCCCGACCACCCGGCCCACGCGTACTTCGAGGCCCGCTACCGTACGTCCGTCGCCAACACCGAACGCGCCTACCTCCAGGCCCGGGAGGCGGGCGAACTCCGTGACGACGTCGACCCGTCGGCCGCCGCGCAGCAGCTCATCGCGCTGATGGACGGCCTCCAGATCCAGTGGCTGATCAGCGACTGCACGACGGACATGGCGGGGGTGCTGCGTGCGCACGTCCGCGCGCAGCTGACCGTGGAGTTCTGAGCCGGCCCGGTGGCCACGCTCCTCAGCCGAAGGCGACGCCCAGCAGATACGGCGTGAGGGTCAGCGACCAGTACGGGCCGTCAGGGCTCAAGGACTGACCCGCTCGATCCCGCGGCGGCCGGCGATCCGGGCCACGGTGAGGCAGTACAGCGGGGCGAAGACGAGTTCGGCGACCATGGCCTGCCAGGGGGCGTCGGCGGCGGTCTCGGTGCTGGCCAGTTCGCCGAAGCCGGCCGCCAGGCCGAAGGCCAGCAGGTTGTTGGCGACGTGCATGACGATCACGGCTTCGAGCCCGCCGGTACGGATCACCAGCCAGCCCCACCACAGCGCCGAGTACAGCAGCAGGAGGAAACCGGAGAGTTCACCGAACCCGTGGGCCAGGGCGAACAGCAGGGAGGCGACGACGACGGCGGGCCAGGGTGTGCGCGCGACCCGGCCGACCACCTGGACCAGCCAGCCCCGGAAGACGTACTCCTCGGCGGCGGCCTGGAACGGGACGAGCGCCAGGATCACGGCCAGGCTCAGCAGGAAGACGGGCCACCCCGGGAAGCCGGTCCCCGACTCCCCGACCGGCTCGTCGTTCCAGGTCCACGCGATCAGCACGCCGATCTGCACGACCATCAGCGGGAAGCCCACGGCGGCGCACCGCCCGAGCCAGCCCCAGCGCAGCCGCCCGACGACGGACGACACGGTCCCGGCGGGCCGCCGGCCGATCACGCGGGCGCCCCACAGGACGATGGGTATGGCGATCGCGATGCCGAGGAGCTGGACCACCAGATCGGCGACGGGGTCCTCGAAGAAGAGGTCGCTGTCCGGGTCCGCGGGAGTCGCGTCCAGCAGCTCCGCGAGGACCATCCCGACGATCCCGACGACCACGACGGCCAGCAGGACCAGCCCCACGACGGCGGACAGCTCGCCGATCCAGCCGAACCGTCCGCCGTGACCGTTGCGCCCCTGCTCGTCGTAGCGGGACCCGGAGGGCGCCCGTACCGGCCCGGTCGGCGGGCGGCTCCACTCCGGGGGCCGGTCCCAGCCCTGGCCGCTCTGCCCGCCCGGCCAGGCCTGTCCGGGCGGGCGGGGCGGCTCGCCCGCCGACGACGGCGGGGCCCACGGCGACGGAGGAGGCGAGGAGGACGAGTGCGGCGGCTGGGGCACGTCAGGGTTCACACCGCCGATCCTCGGCGTGCGGGGCGTACGAGGTCAAAGCGTCGACCGGCGCGGGTGAGCAGATTCACGGCCACCGCAACGCCACGGTCACGAGTGGATCGATAAGCGGCGTACGGGGGAATCCCTGGCGGACCCCGCCCCTCCCGCCTCGGTCGACGGCCGAACACCCCTGCGTGCCAGTGGGGTTGCTGTGGCAGACTGCGTCGACTGACTGGTCCACACCACGTGTATCTGGAGTTCGGCATGACGGCACAGGCGCCTCACCCCCCGATCGACACCAGCAAGCCGCACTCGGCCCGGGTCTACGACGCCCTGCTGGGCGGCAAGGACAACTACCCGGTGGACCAGCAGGTGGCCGAGCTCCTGCCCGTCGAGGCGAAGATCGGGGCCCACCAGCAGCGGGCCTTCATGCACCGCGCGACGGCGTGGCTGGCGGGCCAGGGTGTGACGCAGTTCCTCGACATCGGGACGGGCATCCCCACCGAGCCGAACCTGCATCAGATAGCCCAGGAGATCCGTCCCTCCGCGCGGATCGTCTACTGCGACAACGACCCCATCGTCCTGCGCCACGCGGAAGCGCTGCTGGTCAGCCGCCCGGACGGCGTGACGGACTACGTCCACGCGGATGTCCGCGAGCCCGCGATCATCCTCGACGCCGCCCGCGAGACCCTGGACTTCGACCGCCCGATCGCCCTGTCCCTGCTCGGCCTCCTCCACTTCCTCCCCGACGCCGAGAAGCCGATCGACATCATCCGTACGTTCACCGACGCGATGGCGCCCGGCAGTTACGTCGTGCTGTCCCACGGCGCGTCCGACGTGAACGAGGAGAAGGGGGAGCAGAGCGCGGACGAGTACAAGAAGGGCGGCATCCAACTGGCTCTGCGGACCCGGGAGGAGTTCTCCC
Organism: Streptomyces rubiginosohelvolus; assembly: GCF_014649875.1. Lineage (GTDB taxonomy): Bacteria > Actinomycetota > Actinomycetes > Streptomycetales > Streptomycetaceae > Streptomyces > Streptomyces rubiginosohelvolus. Next base: position 758,948 of record NZ_BMTW01000001.1, read on the forward strand.
GGTTCTTCGAGGGCCTGGAGATCGTCACCCCCGGCCTGGTGAAGGCCCCGGAGTGGTTCAACGGAACGCCCGCGCCCGAGCAGGAGCACAGCGGCATGTACGTCGCGGTGGCCCGGGTCCCGTAACCGGAAGCCTCGCGCACTCCGAGGGTGAGCCGGCGGGAGTGCCGGCTGCACCTTCGGAACCCATGCCGTCCTTGGATCGCTTACGCCCTGGATCACTTCCGCCGGCCGAGGTTGTCGTCGATGATGTGCGCGTGACTCATCGCATCAGCGCTCTGATCTCCGTCTTCGGCGTCTTCCCCAGCATGTTGCTCCTCGCCCTCGCCGTTCGTGAGTACCGCTCCGGGGCCACGGTTCTGTGGCTCGTGTTCGGAGCCGCTGCCTTCCTCGGCGCTGTGTACGCGCTCGTGGTGGACGTACGGCGGCTCCGCACGGGACCGGCCGCCTGAGAACGGGCGAGGAGAGGTGGCCCCTTTGGTGCTCCTGGCACTGACGTGTCGGGCGCGGAAGGAGAGCTGATGCCTCGCTCACTCCTTTACGGTGCACCCCGCACGCAGCCAGGCCATCTCGTGCAGCAACGCGCCGTCCACGAAGGGATCCTGGGCGGTGGGCCGCGACCGCCAGTCCAGCGGCCAGGTCCCGCCGCCCAGCGCGGGCACCCCGACGAACGCGTCACCCCGCGCGCTCCGGCTCATCGCCTCCACGCCGGGAGGCCACCGGTGCTCGGCGGCGGTCCCCAGTGCGAGCAGGAAGTACATGCTGCGCTCGCCGATGCCGGAGCGGACGATGGGTCCGGCCTGGAAGTCGGTGAACTGCATTACCTCGTACGCGATTTCCTCGCCGAGCAGGCCGATGGCCCGGACGGCGTCGAAGTGGATGCCGACGTGGCGGAGGGCGTGGCCGGAGGCGGGGATCCAGGAGGGGTGAAAGGGGACCGGATCCGGTGAATTCTTCAGTTCCATGCGCTCAGCGTTGCGGCAGACACGTACGGTGACCAGGGTCACAAGCACGTTGTGACCAGTGGTGTACATGTGAGGTGAGCCCGTGCACTTCAGTGATCAGCCGGAAAGCACCGCCGAGATGTTCGGTCTGCTGCTGCGGCACTTCCGCGGGCTGGCCGGGCTGTCACAGGACCAGTTGGGCAAACGGATCGGCTACTCCAAGTCACAGGTCGCCATGGTGGAACGGGGCGCCCGACCGCCGACGGACGTCTTCGTGCAGCGGGCGGACGAGGTGCTGCGCGCACAGGGTGCGTTGCTCGTCGCCGCGCCGAAGCCGCCGAAGCAGACGGAGCGGCGTAACCCGCTACCGGGCTGGTTCACGCCGTTCGCGGACGAGGAGGAGAAGGCGTGGGCAAGGCACGAGTACGAGAACCACGTCATGCCCGGTCTACTCCAGACGGAGGCGTACGCGCGGGCCGTCTTCACGAGCCGGTACCCGACCTATGACGAGGACGAGATCGAGGCGAAGGTCGCCGCTCGCCTCGAACGGCAGAAGCTGCTGTCCCGCAGGCCGCTGCCCGACATCAGCTTCGTCCTGGAGATGATGGTGTTGACCCGGCCGATCGGCGGTCGTCGCGTGATGAAGGCCCAGCTCCACCACCTCGCCGAGGTGGCGCGGCTCCGGCACGTGCGCATCCAGCTGATGGATCCGGACCGGGAGGACCACGCGGCGCTGGACGGCCCGTTCGTCCTGCTGGAGACCGACAAGCGCCAGCAGCTCGCCTATATCGAGGGGCAGGGCGGCAGCTTCTTCGTCACCGAACAACCTGAGCTGGGGAACCTGTTCGGCAAGTATGGCGTCACCAGGGCCCAGGCATACACTCCGGAGAGGACGCTGGAGAAGATCGAGAAGATGGCAGAGGAACTATGAGTACCGACCTCCACTGGTTCAAGTCCAGCTACAGCGGCAGCGAGGGCGGCAACTGTGTAGAGGTGGCGCTCACCTGGTCCAAGTCCACGTACAGCGGCCCCCAGGGCGGCGACTGCGTCGAGGTGGCCACCTGCCCCCACACCGTCCACATCCGCGACTCCAAGGACCTCACCGTCTCCGCGCTCGCCGTCGCCCCCGACGCCTGGACGTCCTTCGTGGAGTTCGCCGCGTCCTAAGCGGCCTCCACCCACTCCGGCGCCCACACGTCGTGCGGGGTTCGCGGGCCCGCGGTGCGCAGATAGTCGCGCAGCCCGGTCAGCACGGGGTGCTGGTCTCCGCTGCGGAAGAGCAGCACGTGCGGGTAGACCGGGGTCGGGGCGCGCAACGGGATGCGCCGCAGGTCGTGGGCCTGGGGCCACAGGTAGCGGTCCCCGCTGCCGACAAGGGTGGCCAAGGAGGCCGACTCCGCCAGCGTGTCCATCAGGGCCTCGGGGCCGAAGTCGGGGCCGAGCGCGTCGATGCTCAGGCCGAAGGCTTCGGACAGCGTCCGGTAGAACGCCGCCCATTCCGTGCCCGGCATGATCCCGGGGATCCAGATGCGATGACCGGCCAGTTCCGCAGGACTGACGTGAGGCGCGTCCGCCAGCGGGTGGCCGGGGCCGACCAGGAGCTCCAGGGGTGCGTCCATCAGCCTTTCGACGCTGATCCCGGCCGGGACCTGATCGGCGGGCAGGGCGCGGAAGGACGCGTCGACCGTCCCTTCGAGCACCGCATGGGCGGCCTGGGCGGCGTTCTCCGTGCTCAGCGTGACCACGTCCAGCTCCATATCCGGGTGGGAGCGGTAGAACCGGTGGACGGCCTGCGCCGGGGAGATACGCCGGTTGAGGACGTCGACGCGCAGGGGACGGCTGCCGGGCCGCACGGCCTGCTCGGCCTGTTCGACGACCGCGAGGACCTTCTTCGCGTGCGGCAGGAAGACCTGCCCGTCCGGGCTCGGCCGGGAGCCTCGGGAGGTCCTTACGAGGAGCATGACCCCGAGGTGCCGCTCCAGGGCCGCGATCCGCTTGGAGACCGCCTGCTGGCTGATGCCCAGCTCGTCGGCCGCGGCCTGGAAGTGGCCGGTCTCGGCGACGGTCACGAACGTTCGCAGCGCTTCAGCATCCACGCGTCCACCTTACTTCCACAACCAAGAGTTGTTTCTGGTGCAGCGCAGAGTTGTTTGATCGAGCGCTCCGCGCGGTGGTGGGATCGGCGCATGTCTACTCGCACAGACCACGCCATGCACGTACAGACACCTGAATTCGCACGCCACGCGCAGCGGATCGTTGAGGTGACCGATGCGACGTCCCGCCTGAACGTGCTTCCGTTCAGCAACACCGAAGGTCGCGCCGAACTACTTTCTGTTGTGTTCGGCGGCCCGCTGCCGCCGTCGGTGACGATCTACCCGCCGTTCTTCACCGAGTACGGGCTGAACACGACGTTCGGGGAGAACGTCTTCGTCAACCAGGGATGCACCTTCATGGACAAGGGAGGGATTCGCATCGGGAACGGCGTCATGATCGCCCCGAAGGTCAGCCTCATCACCGGAGGCCACCCGCTGCCCCTCGCCGAACGCCGTGAGTTCCTCTCCTTCGCCCCGATCGTCATCGAGGACGACGTATGGATCGGGACAGCCGCCGTGATCACGCAGGGAGTGACCATCGGTGCCGGAGCGGTGGTCGCCGCCGGTGCGGTGGTCACGCGTGATGTTCCTGCCGGCACGGTGGTCGCGGGAGTGCCCGCCCGGGTGGTCAAGACGATCGACTGAGCCGGACCGTGCTGCCGGCCGGGGTACGGGCATCCCTCCCCGCTCAGTCGTCGAACCACACCACCAACCGCACGTTGTCGTCACCGTGCTGTTCCGCGAGGCCCTTCAGGGCTTCCCAGACAGGGCGCCACTCCCCGGTCTCGGTGACGGCATCCCTGCGGCGGATGGTGACCGACCTGTAGAGCGTGTCCCCGATGAGCCACTCAGCGCCTTCGCGCCACTCCCGGACATCGCCCCGCTCCAGTCCGACAGCCTCGGCGAACTCTGCACTCCAGGAGGACTTGCCGGTCATCCTCAGCCCGTTCGGCGTCTGCCGGTACTCGTGAAGGCGACTGTCGGGCTTCTCCGCGGGCTCGTCCCAGTCGACGGCCTTCACCTCGGCCCAGGTGATCCACGTGGCGCTGTGAAAGCCGTCTTCGCCGTACCACTCGACCAACTGCGCGAAACGCGCGCTCAGCGCGGCCGAGGCGTCGGCGGGAAACCCCCTGCCTGCGGCCAGGGGACGGAAGTTCGCGTAGTTGCGCACCCCGAAGAGACAACCGAACGCGTCGTAATTGCGAACGTCGTCGTTGAGGTGGCTGAGGTCGTGTGCGCCGAACCAGATCGGCTGCTGATCGCCCCCCGGTGCCCGGTACTCGATGAAGCCGCTGATATCCGTACCCATGCCAGGAATTCTCCCGACACCGTCAACCGAATTCGCCGGCCCGCCAGGAGGAGGCGTAGGTCTGCCGCCCGATGCGGCAGGAGCCCGGCACGCCATACCCTCGCCGCATGAGTGCAGTTGACTCTTCTCCCAGCGGCCCCCGCAGCCCTGAGCAGCGCAAGCGCGAGGCACTCGAACGGCTCGTGCGGGACAACGACGTTTGGGTCGCCACGGCCGACGCCACCGGCGAGCCGTGCCTCGTTCCGCTGGCCTTCTGGTGGGACGGCGAGGCGATGTGGCTGGCCACCCGCGACACCAACCCGACGGGGCGCAACCTGTGTTCCTCGGGGCGGGCCCGGCTCAGCTTCGGGCATACCCGGGACGTGGTCCTGGTCCACGGCACCGCGCGCATGCTGACCCGCGAGGAGCTTCCGGCCGAGGTCGGCGACGCGTTCGCCGCCAAGGACGGCTGGGATCCTCGGAAGGACCACCCCTCGTACGTCTTCTTCCGGGTCAACCCGGTGCTGCAGGCGTGGGGAACAGTTCCGGAGATGACCGGCCGCACCCTGATGCGCGACGGGAAGTGGCTGGTCTAGGCGGGTCTCGTCGGGGCGCAGGCACGCGATCGCCCCACGCTGGAGTCAGGGCGAGGCGGTGGGGCCCGGTCCCGGGGACTCGGCGGACCAGAAGTCGGAGCGGACGTTGGGGGTGGGGATCTCGCCCTCGTATGTGCGGCCGTTCGCCACCTTCGTGGGCGGGGCTACCTTCGACTCGTCCACGCAAGGGCTCGTGACCTCGAAGAACGCCTGCCCCTTGTGGCCGAACATGACACTGATCCCGAAGCCGTCCTCGGATGTGGCAATGATCTCAGGCATCTCCTTGCTCGGATTCACCATGTCGATCCGGTAGTCGTTCGCCTTCCAGAAACGCTCGACCACACCGAGGAAGTTTCCGCGGCGCTGCTCGGACACGACCGTCATAACCGTCCAGTAGCGCGTGACGTCGCAGCTGCCGGTCGTCGTGTAGTGGACCTATTCGACTTCCGGCTTGATCTCCCCGACCGTCGCGTAGAACATCCCGTCTGCGCGCTCCGCCGCTCCCTGCATGTCCATGTCCACCACTGCCCTCTTCCCGTTCTCGGCACCGCACACCAGCCCGCACCCGGCGAGCAGGGCTCCGGCCACGGCGATCGCACATGCTAGGCGAAGGGTCTGCGTCATGTCCCTCATCGGTGATCTTCCCTCACGATGTCCTCAGAACGTCCGCCGACGATCCTGGCGATGTTGGTCGCCGACACTCGGTCCTTTACCGGATCGAAGTACGGAGAGTGGGCATCGAACTTTCCGGCCTCAAGGACCATCCTTGGCCCGTCGTCGACCAGGAAGCGCTGTGCTCCGAAGGCCTCGCTCGCCGGGTCCTTGCCGAAGTACACATCATCGTTGCCGATGTCGAAGAGGTCGTTTGCTGTCCTCGCCCCCTCCGGGCCCCCGGCACCGCGTTGCGCGTCGCCCTTCGACATCACATCCACGCTCTGCGGCGCGTCGTAGCCAAGCCAGATGATCGAGGCACTGGATGAGTCCACACGTCGGGCACCAATGGCCGTGTCCTGGGCCCGCTTCATCGTGTCTTCGACGAAGTCCTTGTTGAGCTTGGTGCCAAGACCGGGGACATACGCCGAGACGTTCCTGGAGGTGTCGGGGTTGCCGTACGACACGATCGCACGCCCGTTGCCCTCGTCTCCGATGCCTAGGAGATACATGGGCGGGTGACTAGACCCGCCCAGTTTCTCCTGAATCATGCGGAGGGCATTGAGCTTGGTCTTCGCCTCGTCGCCACCCTGCCGCACCAAATCATCGATGAGGACCTGCAGGTAGTTCCGGTTCGCCTCGTCGCGGACCAGTGCCGGGATGCCATCCAGATCGCCGATCAGATCCGGTGCGACCTTCAGGTACTCCTGCCGCTGCTCGTCACTCAACCCGTCCCACCATTTCTTGCGCTCGGCGGGGTCCTTGTCCTGTGGGATGCCTTCAGCGAGGTGCATGCCCGCGGTGGAGCGGACGTCGGCGGTGTCCCTGGCTACGTCCTTCAGCGTGGCCGCCGTGGCGTCGAGGCCCTTCTCCGCTCTCAGACCGTTGAGAGTCTTCGCGTACCGGGCGTCGATCTCCCGCGCGGACCGTACGGCCCCGACGATGCGGTCGGCCACATCCTGTGCCTTCTCCGCGTTCGGGTTCACCGGCTTGAAGCGTGAGTGGCCGGGATACAGCGATGGCTGCCCCGTCGGGCCGAGGCCGGGCGGATCCAGCAGGAGACGCGAGCTTCCCTGGGAACTACCGCCTGGCGCCTCCTGCTTCGCCCCGGTCAGGTCCTCGACCTTGGCGGCCGGGTAGCTGACGGACCCGTCTTCGTGGACGGTGAAGTTCAGGGAGGCGGCGTCCGCAAGGGCCTGCTTCAACTGCCTCTGAGGCTCAGCGAGATCGCCTGCCAGTCCATTGAGCGCTGTCCGAATGAGACCGCACTCGCTGTGCACGTACTGGAAGTTGCGGCTGAGGCGTCGAAGCCGGCCGAGGGCCGCCTCCGCCGAATCGCTCTCCTGGGTCTCCCGGAGCTTCGCTGACATCGCCCCGTCGACCCGTCCCCGGTCGGAGGCCGAACGGCTCGAGACCTCGTGCCACTTGTCGCCCGCCTGCGTGAACTCAGAGGTCTGGAGGTCACGCAGCATCTGCCAGGTCAGGGTTTCGGTCATCGCTTCTCGTCCGCCTTGCCGGGGACGTCGACACCCTTGAGAGACGCCTTGACGGCGGTCTCCGACTCCCCCATCTCCTTGGCGACCGTCAGCAGGTTCCCCTCGAGCTTCTCGCACTCGTCCCGGACCGCCCGAAGGCGTTCTTCCCAGGACTTCAACACGCTCTGAGGGCCGCGACGGATTTGAAACCGGTGGCGCCCGCCTCGATGCCCTCGTGGCCGCGCCCGAGGACCGTCCGGCTCGTCTCCGTCCTCGTCCGCAGATCACCGGCGGTGCCGGACGCACTGGTCCAGGGACCCTTGCTGTACTTGAGGTTGCCTGTTCCGCCCGCCCCGGGCCCGGGGTCCGAGGACGCCGAAGCTAGCCTCATCGCGGGCACTTCTTCGGTCGGTCCGAACAGTTCCTGCCAGCGCTCCGAATAGGACACGGCACTCCCCCGTCTGCCTACGCTCCATTTTTGCGCCTCGACGGACTAACGGAGGTCAAGCACTTGTATGCGATCGGGAACGAGTTCCAGACATGGGAATGGCTGGACAACTACGTTGTTCGGTCCCTTGCGCTTGCACAAGGGACCGAATGGAGAGCGCGCTGTTGTAGCGGTGCATTCGCTGCCGCCGCGCAGCTTCACGCGCCCTGAGTGCCCTCCTGCCCTAGCCACCCTCTCGGTGGAGGATTCACCTCGATCGCTTACCGTGCGGCGGACCGCAGAACACCTCTGCAAGGAGAGAAGGCTTGAGCAGCAAGCCCGCGCGCCCCTCGGCAGCGGCAGCGGCAGTCCCGGGCGAACTCCAGCGGCAGATCGGCGTGCCGGACGCGGTGGTGATCGGCCTGGGATCGATGATCGGCGCCGGCATCTTCGCCTCGCTCGCCCCGGCCGCCCGCGCCGCCGGCTCCGGCCTGCTGCTCGGCCTCGCCCTCGCCGCCGTCGTCGCCTACTGCAACGCCACCTCCTCCGCCCGGCTCGCCGCCCTCTACCCGGCCTCGGGCGGTACCTACGTCTACGGGCGGGAGCGGCTCGGCGCGTTCTGGGGCTACCTGGCCGGCTGGGCGTTCGTCGTGGGCAAGACCGCATCCTGCGCGGCGATGGCGTTGACCGTCGGCTCCTACGTCTGGCCGGGCCAGGCGCACGCGATCGCGGTGGGCGCCGTGGTGGCCCTGACTGCGGTCAACTACGCGGGCATCCAGAAGTCCGTCCTGCTCACCCGCGTCATCGTGGCGGTCGTCCTGGCGGTGCTCGCCACCGTCGCGACCGTCTCCCTGACGTCCGGCGGGGTGGACGCGGCCCGTCTGGAGATCGGCGCGGACGCCACGGTCGCAGGTGTGCTGCAGGCGGCCGGGCTGCTGTTCTTCGCGTTCGCCGGTTACGCCCGCATCGCCACCCTCGGCGAGGAGGCCCGCGACCCGGCCCGCACCATTCCTCGCGCCATCCCGATCGCCCTGGGCATCGCCCTCGTCGTCTACGCCCTCGTCGCCGTCTCCGTCCTCCTCGTCCTCGGCCCCGGCCCACTCGCCTCCGCCGGGGTCCCGCTCGCGGACGCCGCGCGGGCGGCCGAAGCCGACTGGCTCGTCCCCGTCGTACGCGTCGGCGCGGCCGTCGCCGCCCTCGGCTCCCTGCTCGCGCTCATCCTCGGTGTCTCCCGCACCACCCTCGCCATGGCCCGCGACCACCACCTCCCCTACGCCCTGGCCGCCGTCCACCCGCGCTTCAAGGTCCCCCACAGGGCCGAACTCCTCGTCGGCGTCGTCGTAGCCGTGGCCGCCGCGACCACGGACGTACGCGGGGCGATCGGGTTCTCCTCCTTCGGCGTCCTGGCGTACTACGCCATCGCCAACGCGTCCGCCTGGACCCTGACCCCGGCCGAAGGCCGCCCGGCGCGGATCATCCCCATCACCGGCCTGGCCGGCTGCCTCGTCCTGGCCTTCGCCCTGCCGCTGCCCTCCGTGCTCACCGGAGCCGCCGTCCTCCTCATCGGCGCCGCCGCGTACGGCATCCGCCACGCGGTATCCCGGTAGGCGGCTTCTCCCCGGCGCAAGGCGGTGGTTCAGACCGCCTGCCCGATGGCCGCACGGGCCGCCAGGCGGAACTCCTTGACCGCCTCGTAGAGGGCCCGCTCCCGTTCGGTGGCCAGGGCCGTGTGCTCCGCCTTGCGGGCGGTGTCGCCCGCGCGGGCGTCCTCGGCCATGTTCCGCATGGCGTACGAGAGGTCGGCGGAGGCGTTGGTGACCCGTTCCGCGACGGCCGCGACGGTGGCCGGGCCTTCGAGGATGACCACCTCGCAGGTCCGGTGGACCTCACGGGCCAGCGTGACGAAACGGGCCGTCAGGTCCTCGACCACCGTGAGGTCGGGCCGGTCCGGGCGCAGCGCGTCGAGCACGGCGTCCATGGCGAGGTCGCGGTCGTGGAGGGCGCTCAGGTATCGGGCGTAGGCGTCACGACGGTGCTGGCGGCTCTGCTGGGCGTGCTGGGACCGCGCCTGGGCGCGGCCGTTGACGATCGCGGCCCCGAGCGTCGCGGCGGAACCGACGGCGGCGCCCAGTAGGGCGGCGAGTCCTGAATCCATCCCCCCAGTCTGCCGCGCGTCCCGCACACGCCCGACGTGAGCGACCGACAGGATCAGTCCTCCGGCGTCGTCGACCGCACCAACGACACCGGTTCCGTCTGCTGGTTGGAGGCGGAGACACGGGTCGTGTGACGGGTGAGGCGCAGGCCCATCGCCGTGAGGGCATCCGTGTCGTAGAGCGCGCACAGCAGCGCGGCCGCGTCCGGGAGCGGCAGCGGTTCCGTGGCGCTGTACCCCAACTGCTCCGCCGTTTCGGGGTCGTCGATGGCGGCCTGCCGGGCGTGGGCGAGGACCTGGTGGGGGTCGTCGACGACGAGTTCGTCGATCTGGATCCGCTGGGCGCGGACGCGCAGGTCGAGCGGGCGGGGCTGGGCGGGCCTCGGAGCCGTGACGACGGAGCGCAGTCTCGGGTGGACCAGAGGGGTCACGTCGGCCAGGCGGTTCAGCGGAGTCGGGCCGGTCAGGCCGGTCGGGTGGTTCATGCGGTGGGCTCCAGAGAACGGGCCGCCGGAACGACGGTGCACGGAACGGCAGAACGGGAGTACGGCCACGGAGTGCTGAGTACGGAGTGCTGAGTACGGAGTACCCGTGGCGGGTGGACGGAGGGGCATGGGGCAAGATCGGCCCGGTCTTACCGAGTTGGCGTGCGATCGAGTCGGACATGCTTACCTTGGGAGCGCCGTGCGAGCGTCGCAAGGTGCGCTGTGTGCACAGTGCGCAGACTGCGCGGAATGTCGGACAGATCGAGCCGGAGCCGGAAAGGGGGAACCGTGGCGCGCGAACGGTCGGGCCGTACGGCTCGGCACCTGGTCCTGGTGGCCCGCCTGCGGCACCTGCGGGAGGGCGCCGGCCTGTCCGTACCGCAGGTGGCGACGCAGTTGGGCTGGCATCCCTCGACGCTCCGGCGGCTGGAACAGGCGCAGACCTCCCTCGACGTGGGGCAGGTGTCCGCCCTGCTCGACCTCTACGGGGCCGGCGCGGCGGAGACCGACGACATCATGGGGCGGCTCAACGCCGCCAACATGCCCGGCTGGTGGCATCCCTGGCGGGACGCCATGGCCCCCTGGCTGATGGACCTGATGAGCGTGGAGTCCGCCGCGAGCGTCGTCCGCACCTGGCATCCGGCGCTGGTCCCGCTGCTGCTGCGCACCCCGGCGTACGCGATGGCCGTGGACGAGGTGATGTTCCCCGAGCGGGACGCGGCCGAGCGGCAAAGGCGCGCGGACTTCCTGGTGGAGCGTCAGAAGCGGCTCCAGGAACAGCAGACCCGCCTCTGGGCCGTCCTGCCCGTCACCGCGCTGCGCTGCCGGGTGGGCGACGACGAAGTGATGCGCGAGCAGGTCAGAAGGCTTCAACAGACCGCTGAGCGCGGGGATGTGACGATGCAGCTGCACCCCGAGTACGCACCACCGCACCCGCTCACCGGTGTCCCGGCACTCTCCCTGTACCGGGTGGAGATCCGGGAGATCGCCGACCACGTGGTGCGGGAGGGCGGGTTGCCCGGCACGGCGGAGGTGTGGGACAGCCCGCACCCCGTGCAGACGTATCAGGGAATGCTGGACGTGTCGTGCGTGATGGCGATACGGCCGGCCCGAACCAGAGAGGTGTTACAGGATGAGTACGACCGGAAATGGGCCTGAACTGCCCGCGCAGATCGACACGAGCGTCGCGCACTCCGCACGTGTCTGGAACTACTGGCTCGGCGGCAAGGACAACTTCCCGGCGGACCGGGCGGCGGGCGACGCCTACCGGGGGAAGTACCCGCTGATCGAGACGTTCGCGAAGGAGTCCCGGGACTTCCTGCGCCGGACCGTCACCTATCTCGCCCGGGACGCCGGGATCCGGCAGTTCCTCGACGTCGGGGCGGGGCTGCCGACCGCGAACAACACGCACGAGGTCGCCCAGCGGATAGCCCCGGAGTCCCGGATCGTGTACGTCGACCACGACCCCCTGGTGCTCCTGCACGTCCACGCGCTGCTGACCAGCGCCCCCCAGGGCGCGACGGCGTACGTCGAGGCGGACATGCGCGACACCGAGACCGTCCTCACCGGGGCCGCCAAGACCCTGGACCTGACGCAGCCCGTCGCCCTCGTGATCAGTGACGTCCTGGGGCACATCGTGGACTGGGACGACGCGCTGTCCCTGGTACGGCGGCTGGTGGAGCGCCTGCCCTCCGGCAGCTACCTCTCGCTCAGCCACTCCACCGCGTCCGACGAGGCCCACCGGGCCGTCCAGGACGAGTACAACGCGAGCGGCGCGATTCCGTACATCTTCCGGGAGCCGGAGACCACGGTCGCGTTCTTCGACGGGCTGGAGATGGTCGAGCCGGGGATGGTGTCCTGGCCGAACTGGCGGCCCGACGCGAACACCGGCACCACCACGGCCCGGGCCGGATGGGGCGCGGTCGCCCGCATTCCCTGATCCGCGCCTCGATCCCCCTCCCCAACTGCCGTGCCGCGTACGGGATGCCGCCGTACGCGGTGCGCACGGCCCGCAGAGGCTCTCCCCCATGTGCACCACTGGTACGACCGGCCACGAGGCCGCCTGCCCGGGCGGCGCCCGGAATGCGCGGGAGACGACGGACCGCCTGCTGCGGGCGGCCACCCGGTCCGGTGCGCATCTGATCGCCGAGGCCGCGCTGCTGGTCCAGGGGTGGGCGGTGCTGGCCGACCCGATCGCCGGAGCCGTCTACAGCACCCCCGCCGCCGCGGCCGCCGACGGCGTGCACGCGGCGGCCGACCCGTACGAACACCCGCACTGCCTCCAGCGCCCGGCCGCCGGAGCCGTCCTCGTGGTGGCCCCCGGCCCGACCGTCCCCCCGGAGCAGGCCGCCCGCGTCGCCACGACCACCGCGGCCCTCCTGGAGGTGCGCGGGCAGCGGGCGGCGGAGCTGCGGGGCGAGCAGATGCGGCTGCACACCACCCTCGTCGGGCTGCTGCTGGCCGGTCACACCACGGCCGTCGCCGACACCCTGGGCGGGAACCGGCTCACCCATGTCACGGTCTACCGGCTCACCGGCGCCGACGTCCCCACCGCCCACCAGGTCCTGTGGCGGGCCGTACGCCCCTCGCTCGCCCCGCACGCCGACGCCTGCACCCTGCTGGGCCGGCTGGACGGCGAACTCGTCGTCGCCGAGCTGCACCGGGGCGGCGACGACGGCCGGGTCCTGCGCCTGGTCTCCCGGGTGAGCGAGCGCCACCACCTGCTGGCGGGCATGGCCGGGCCGCTGCCGCTGGCCGAGATGCCCACCGCCCATAGCGACGCGGCCGCCGCCCGGCACAGCGCCACCGCCGACCGCCGCATCGTCCCCGCCGACGCCGTCGGCACCTCCCGGCTCACGCCCCTGCTGCCCACGGCCCCGTACGCCCGCTGGGCCGGATCCGTACTGCGCCCGCTGACGGCGGCCCACCAGCACCTGCTCCTCGTCTGGCTCCGCACCGGCTCCAAGCCCCGCGCCGCGACCGCGCTCGGTCTGTCCGCCGGTACGGTACGGGCCCGGATACGCGAGCTGTCCCGGCTGCTCCGCGCGGACCTGGAGGACGCGACCGTACAGGCGCATCTGCTGCTCGCCCTCCGCGCGCCCTCCCCCGCCGACGGCAGCGGGAGCGAGGACGGGAACGGCCCCGCCCGGCTGGAGACGTTGCCGGCCGGCCTCCTGGACACCGAGGCGGCCCGGTCCTGGGCGCGCGGCCTGGTCGGGGGTCTGGAGCCGCACCTGCGGATCGCGCTGACCTGCTGGCTGGGCCACCACGCCCGGACCGCCCCCGCCGCGGCCGAGCTGCACGTCCACCGCACCACCCTGGCGAACTGGCTCACCCAGTGCGCCGAACACCTCGCCCAGAACCTCGGCGACGCCACCGTGCGCGCCGAGATCCACCTCGCGCTACGGGCCACCCGGACCGGCCCCGACGACCCGGCGGCCCTCCCCCGGCGCGGCGGCCGCACCTACCGCCGCCTGTGACCGGCGGCGAAGAGCACGGCTAGGACGGCGCCTGGCCCGTCTCGAAGCGGCTGACGCGGCCGCCGGTGACCGTGAAGACCCAGCGGGTCCGCATGGTGCCCCAGGTGTCGTTCGTGTAGTCGACGACGAGGACGCGGCCGTCGTCGGAGGCGTCCACGACCTTCATGCGGCCGTTGGCCTTCGGGGAGAAGATCTCCTTCTCCGTCCAGGCCGCCAGGTCCCGTTCGCTGCCGTCGTCGGACATGGTGGCGTCCTCGGTGAGGACGTCGGCGAAGAAGGCGTCCTTGTCGCCCGCGTTCACCGCGGCGATGAACTTCTCCACCACCGGGTCGCTGATCGATGGGGTCATCGTGTTCCTCCTCCTTCTCGTCATGCGTCCGGGGGCGGACGCACCGGAGATCCCCACCGAGTCTCTGTCGGCGGACTCGCCGCCGCACGTCGGGCGCGTCCCCGCCGAGCTCACCCGGCGGCGGCCAGCCCCTCCAGCAGCCGGGCCAGCTCCGCCGGGGCCTGGAGGTGCGCCATGTGCCCCTGGCCGGGCAGCTCGTGCACCTCGGCGGCGGGGACGCGCCGCGCGACGTCGTCGAACGATGTTCCGTAGGGAGCCGTGCCCCGGTTGGCCCCGCCGACGATCAGGTCGACGCGGTCCGCCCGCCGGGCGAGGGCGTCCGGCGCGGGCTCCCCGTACAGCGCGGCCGTCTCGGCGTAGATCGGCGCGGCCAGCCGACGCAGGGCCTCCCACACCTCGGGGTCGGCGCGCAGCGCGTCGACGACCGCCCCGTCGAGACCGGCGATCCGCCGGTGCACGATCTCCACGGCCGTGTCCCGGTCCGCGGCCTCGTCCGCCGCCTTGAGGTCCGGGAGGACGTCGAGGCCGAACGGCCGTATCACCGGCTCGTACGCGATCACCTGGTCCAGCGGCCGTTCGTCCGCGGCCAGCAGGGCGATGAGGCCGCCGTAACTCCAGCCGAAGAGGGTCCGCACACCCCCGAGCCCGTCGAGGACCGCACCGAGGTCCGCCACCTCGGTGCGCAGGGAGTAGGCGGCGGTCAGCGGCCCCGAGGGCACACGGCCCCGGCGGTTGACGACCGCCACGGACGGCCACGCGTCCACGGCGGTCGCGACGGCACGCCACCCGAGGGCGTCACTCATCGCGCCCGGAACCACGACGAGGCCCGGGGTGTCCGAGTCCCCGTACACGTCGACCGTGACCCAGCTGCCGTCGCCGACCGGGAACTTTTTCTGAATCGTTCGCTCCATAAAACTATTATGGTGCGATCGCTCTACAATGCAAGCGTGCCCCAGCCGAAACGTGGACGCCCCCGAGCCTTCGACCGCGACCAAGCCCTCCTCGACGCCGCCCGCCTCTTCTGGCGACGCGGCTACTCGGGCACCTCGACCCGCGATCTGACCGCGCGGCTCGGCCTCTCCACCTCCAGCCTCTACGGAGCCTTCGGCAGCAAGGCCGAGCTGTTCGAGGAGGCCGTACGGACCTACGCCGAGCGCTACCGCGAGATCTACGAACAGGCCGTCGCCGCTCCGGACTTCCGGACCGTCGTCGAACGCGTCCTGATCGACTCCGTCCACGAGTTCACCCGGCCCGACGACGAACACCCCGGCTGCCTGCTCAGCAGCGCCGCCATGGCCGACAGCACCAGCACCCTCGACACCAGCGCCTACTTCGCCGAACTCCAGGGCCACAACGAGCGGATCCTCCGCGCCCGCGCCGAACGCGCCATCGAAGAGGGCGAGTTGGCGCCGGACGCGGACGCCTCGGCCCTGACCGGGCTCATCCAGTCGATCTGGCACGGGCTGTCGGCGCGGGCCAGTCTCGGCGCGGACCGCGAGGACCTGCTCGCCGTCGCCCGGCTGGGCCACACACTGATCTGCGGGCCGCCCGCCCCTTGATGTGCGGGCCGCCCCGGCCTCGTCACTCCGCGAGGGAGCCGCTTGCTCCCGCCGCCTCCGTCCGGCTGAGGAAGAGGTCCCGCCCCGGGCACGTCGTGTGCGCGGGCCACAGCGCGTGGACCGGGACATGGACGGGCGGGTCCAGGTCGACGACGTGGGCGGCGCCGCCCGCCGCCGGGCCCGGGGGCGTCGTGACGAAGGCGATGCGGCCGGTCGCGGTGACGGCGGTGACGGGCGGGGTGCCCTGGACCGGGTTGCGCCGGACGTCCGGTTCGACGCCCGCCTGACGGCACAGGCCGATCAGGAGGTCCGTGTACGCGGACGAGCCCGCCTCGCCCCACACCGTGAGCGGCTGGCCCCGGAGGTCGGCCAGGGCCACCGTGGGCCGGTCGGCGAGCGGGTGCCTGGCGGGGACGGCGACCCGCAGGCGGTGTTCGGCGATCCGGGCCCGGGTGAGCCCCGTGCCGGCGGGCATGGCCCGGGTCAGGCCCAGGTCGCAAGCGCCGGTGAGGAGTTGCTCGCGCAGTTCGTCGGGGAAGAGCTGGCGGACGTGGGCCTGTATGCCCTGCTCCTCCGTGCCCGCCCGGGTCAGCAGGTCCACGACCTCCTCCGCCGTCACCGCCGGGGTGTGGCCGATCCGCAGATGCCCGGCCTGGCCGCGCCCGATGCGGCGGGCCCGGTCCAGGGCGGCGAGCGCCTGGGCGCTGAGCGCCCGGGCGTCGTCGATGAGGGCCTGCCCGGCCGGGGTCGGGGTGACGTGCTGGTGGCCCCGGTCCAGGAGCCGGACGCCGACGTGCCGCTCCAGGGTGCGGATGGAGGTGCTCAGCGCCTGCTGACTCAGGTGCAGCCGTTCGGCCGCCCGGGTGAACCCGCCCTCCTCGGCGACGGCGACGAGATGCTCCAGCTTGCGCAGGTCCAGACTCACGCGGTCCTCCCGGACGCCATCGGCCGACAGGGATCAGCGGACCGTGTAGCCGCCGTTGGCGAAGATCGTCTGGCCGGTGATCCAGCCGCCCTCGGTGACGAGGAACTTCACCAGCGGCGCGATGTCCTCGATCTCCGTCAGCCGGCCGCCCATCGCCTGGGACTTGTGGAACTCCACGCGCTCCGGCGTCTCCTGCGGGTAGAAGAACGGCGTGTCCATCGGCCCCGGGGCCACATTGTTCACCGCGATCCCGCGCGGGGCGAACTCCTTGGCCGCCGCCCGGGTGAAGTGCTCCAGCGGGGCCTTGGCGCCCGCGTAGGTGGCGTACCCGTCGGTGAACGCGGCGAGCAGGGAGGTCACGAGGCTGACGATCCGGCCGCCGTCGTTGAGGCGGGCGCCCGCCTCCTGGAGGAAGAAGTACGCCGCCTTGGAGTTGATCGCGAACATGCGGTCGTACTCCTCCTCGGTCGTCTCGGCGATCGGCTTCCGCAGCACCATGCCCGTGGTGTTCACGGCGACGTCCACCCCGCCGAAGGCGTCCAGCGCCTGGTCGAAGAGGCTCCGCACCCCCTCGACGCGGGTCAGGTCCTCGCGCACGACGACGGCCTGGGCACCCGTGCCCCGTACGGCCTCCGCCGTCTTCTCGGCATCGGCGGCGGTGTTCTCGCCGTGGTAGTGGACGACGACGTTCGCTCCGACCTCGCCGAGCGAGCGGCTGATCAGGCCCCCGAGGTTCTTCGCGCCTCCGGCGACGACGGCGGTCTTCCCCTTCAGCGACTGCTGCTGCTCACTCATGTGGATCCCTCTCTCCGATATGTACCGTTCGTTGCGGTTTCCGTGGTCCACGCTAGGAGCGTGGGTCGCCGAGGGGAAACAGAAAGATCGCGTCGGCCCACCAGGAAGATGGGTCACCGCAGGTCAGCACAGGTCGGCGCGGGTCGCAGCGGTGACCGGAAACGTCATTGACGTACGCCTACGGGTCACGAAGGATCACCGCGTGACGACCACCGCACAGCCCTCGCCCGCTCCCGACCCGTCCCGCCCCATCGCCCTGATCACCGGCGTCGGCCGCAGCATCGGCATCGGCGCGGGCATCGCGCGGCGGCTGGCGGCGTCCGGCTGGGACGTCGCCTTCACCTACTGGACGCCGTACGACCGCCGCATGGAGTGGGGCGCCGAGCCCGGGGCCGCCGCGTCCATCGCGCAGGAGCTGGCGGAGGCCGGGGCCCGTACGGCGGCGATCGAGGCGGACCTCACCGACCCCGACGCGCCGGCCCGCATCTTCGACGAGGCCGAGCAGCGCCTCGGCGGACCGGTGACCGCGCTCGTCCTCTCGCACGCGGAGTCAGTGGACTCGGGGCTGCTGGACACCACGGTGGAGGCGTTCGACCGGCACTTCGCGGTGAACTCCCGGGCCAGTTGGCTGCTGATCCGGGAGTACGGGCTCCGCTTCCGCGGCGAGCCGGGCACCGCCACCGGCCGGATCGTCGCGCTCACCAGCGACCACACCGTGGGCAACCTCCCCTACGGCGCCAGCAAGGGAGCCCTGGACCGCATCACGCTCGCCGCCGCGCACGAGCTGGCCCACCTCGGGGTGACGGCAAATGTCGTCAACCCCGGCCCGGTGGACACCGGATGGATGTCGGACGACCTCCGCGAGGCCCTGGTCCGGGGGACCCCGCTCGGCCGGCTCGGCACCCCGCGGGACACCGCCCATCTGGTGGACTTCCTGTGCTCCCCCGAAGGACAGTGGATCAACGGCCAGTTGCTGAAGAGCAACGGCGGCGCGGCCGCCTAGAAGGTGTCTAATCTGGCCTGGTCCATGTAGTGCACAGGGGGTCGTATGCACAACGAAGACAGGGCCGGCAGAGCAGGCGACGGGCAGGACTGGCGCCTCGTCGGCCGCCGGGCGGACGACGAGGCCCCCCGGACCGTGATCGACGGCCGCTACGAGCTGCTGGAGCGGATCGGCAGCGGCGGGATGGGCGAGGTCTGGAAGGCCCACGACCGGCGGCTGAACCGTTACGTCGCGGTCAAGGGCCTGCTCGACCGGAACGCCATGACGCCGGGCACGCAGGCGACGGCGATGCAGCGCGCCCGCCGCGAGGCGGAGGCCATCGCCAAGATCGAGCACCTGAACGTGGTGACGGTCCATGACCAGGTCGAGACCGACCACCAGGTCTGGATCGTGATGAAGCTGCTCGAAGCACGGTCCCTCGCCGACCTGTTGAGCCGCGACGGGGTCCTCGCCGTGCCGCGCGCCGCGACCATCGGCCTCCAGGTCCTCCAGGGCCTGCGGGCGGTCCACGCGGCATCGGTCGTCCACCGCGACGTGAAACCCGGCAACGTCCTCGTCCGGGACGACGGCCTCGCGATCCTGGTCGACTTCGGCATCGCCACCTTCGAGGGCGCCGACCGGGTGACCCGGACCGGCAGCGTCATCGGCACCCCCTCCTATCTGGCCCCCGAGCTCTTCGCCCCCGCCTCCCCCGGCCCCACGCCCGCCTCCGACCTGTGGGCGCTCGGCGTCACGCTGTACGAGGCGGTCGAGGGCCGCGTGCCCTTCGCCGGGCACGAGGTGTGGGAGGTCCAGGAGAACGTCCGGCAGTCCCCCGACCCCGTACTCCGGTACGCCGGGCCCCTCGCCCCGGTCATCCAGGGGCTGTTGATCACCGACCCCCGGGAGCGCCTGGACGCGGCCACGGCGGAGGCGATGCTCCGCGAGGTGCTCGACGACCCCGCCTCGCCGGACGCGGGCGCTGCGGCAGCGGCGACGCATCCGCCTACGGCGGTCTCCACGCCGGACCCCTCGACGCCCCCGACGCCCGTTCTGCGCACGGCCGTTCGGTCGCCGGAACCCGTTCCTCCCTCCCCTGCGCCGAGCGGGCGGCGTGCCCGGTACCGGAGTTGGCGGATCGCGGCGGCCGTCGTGTGCGTGGCGCTGCTGGCCGGGGCGGGCTGGCTGGTCGCACAGGGCGACGGCGAGGACGGCAAGCAGGGCGAGAGGTCCGGCTCGGCGGAGGGGCAGGGGCAGGCGGGCAGCGGCAGCCAGGAGCGGTGGAAGGACACGCACCCCACCCTGGAGATCGGCGTCAAGGACGACCAGCCCGGGCTGAGCAAGTTCGACCGGAAGACGCGTACGTACCAGGGTTACGACATCGACCTGGCCTACGCGATCGCCGAGTCCATGGGGTACGGCAAGGGCGAGGTCGCCTTCACCACCGTCGCCACGGACTACCGGTCCACCGCGCTGAAGACCAAGCAGGTGGACCTGGTCATCGCCTCGTACAGCATCACCGACGACCGCAAGACGGCCGGCCCCGACGGCTACAGCGTCGACTTCGCGGGCCCGTACTACGAGGCGAGCCGCGGCTTCCTGGTCCGCGAAGAGTCGGCGAAGTACACGATCAACGACTCCAGCGATCTGCGGGACCTGGGCGTCGAGGTGTGCACGGCACGGGAGTCGACGTACGAGAAGGCGCTGCCGAAGCAGGGCTTCACCATGGCGAAATCGCAGCCCAACACCTACCAGGACTGCCTGGACAAGCTGCTGGACCCGAAGTCCGACGTGTACGCGGTGGCTTCGGACGACATCATTCTCGCCGGGTACGTCGAGGCCAACCCGGGCAAGGTGCGGCGGCTGGAGAACATCCAGGGCGCAGAGGGCTACGGCGTGGCGATGCGGCCGGGGACCCCGACGCTGAAGCGCGAGGTGTGCTCGGCGCTCCGGACGATCCTGGCCGGCCGGGTGTGGGAGGACATGTACAAGGAGAACCTGTCGGGCCTGGTGGGCGACAAGAACCCGCCGGGGCGACCGGAGTTGACGGAGTGCGAGGGGTTCTGAGGAGCGCGGCGGCGATGGGGCTTCGCCTCCTGGCCCCTCGTGGCCGCTCCTGGCCACTCCTGCCCCGCCCGGCTCACCACAGCAGCACGCGCGCGTCCCGCCCCCGGCTCACCGCTCCGGGAACCGCTCCCCGCACCGGCTGCAGAACACCGGCGCGGGGTCCTGCGACAGCCGCCCGCACTCCGGGCAGACCCGGTCCAGCATGCAGGGCCCCTCGCCGCCTTCGTACGCCCCGCCCGGCGGCTTGATCGCGAGGCCGGGGCGGCGGCGGTGGACGGTGAGGTAGGTGAGCCCGTCCGGTCCGGCGGTGAGCGCCCGCCGGGACGTGCGGGGCAGCCAGAGAACGGCGCCGGCCGCGAGATCCAGGACCTGGCCGTCGCCCGCCCTGACGCTGCCCGCCCCCGCCAGCACGACGAGGAGCACATCGAGCACGTCCTCCTGGTGCTCACCGACGTCGGCGCCGGGCGGCAGCCGCACCAGATTGGCGTCCAACTCCCGCCCCGGCTCGGCCAGCTGCCACAGCGCGCCGCGCTCCTCGGGAGCGGCGGCGGCCAGCAGACCGGCGATGCGGGCGAGGACCCGGGGAGCGGCGTTCACGGCGTCCAGGCTACGCCGCTGCCGTAGGCTGTCCGGCCGACTCACGAGGGAGGGCCCGGGGATGGAACGTCCACAGGACGACACGCTGTATCCGCCGATCGAACCGTACGAGAGCGGCATGCTGGACGTCGGGGACGGCAACCTCGTGTACTGGGAGGTGTGCGGCAACCCGGACGGCAAGCCGGCCCTCGTGGTGCACGGCGGCCCCGGCTCGGGCAGCACACCCCGCTCCCGCCGGTACTTCGACCCGGACCGCTACCGGGTGGTCCTCTTCGACCAGCGGGGCTGCGGCCGCTCGACGCCGCACGCGAGCGATCCGGCGACGGACATGCGGCACAACACGACGGCCCACCTGATCGCCGACATGGAACGCCTGCGGGACCACCTGAACATCGACAGGTGGCTGCTGTACGGGGGCTCGTGGGGCTCGACGCTGATCCTGGCGTACGCCGAGGAGCACCCGGAGCGGGTCACGGAGGCGGTGATCCCGGCGGTGACGACGACCCGCCGCAGCGAGATCGACTGGCTCTACCGGGGCGCGGGACAGCTCTTCCCCGAGGCCTGGGCCGCCTTCCGCGCGGGCGTCCCCGAGACGAGCGACCCGGCCGGCCTGGTCGCGGCGTACGCCCGCCGGATGGAGAGCGAGGACGCCGCCGTACGGGAGAAGGCGACGGCGGACTGGTGCGCCTGGGAGGACGCGGTCCTGTCGATGGAGGCGATCCCGGGCCCGCCCCCGTACGGCAGCCGCCCGGGCCGCGAGCAGCTGGCGCTCGTCCGGATCTGCTCCCACTACTTCTCCCACGGAGCCTGGCTGGAGGAGGGCCGGCTCCTGGCCCGCGCCCACCGCCTGACCGGCATCCCGGCCGCCCTGATCCACGGCCGCTTCGACCTCGCGGGCCCCCTGATCACCGCCTGGGAACTGGACCGGGCCTGGCCCGACGCCACGTTGACGGTCATCGACAACGCGGGCCACATGGGCGGCACGGAGACCCGGCGGGCGGTGCTGGCGGCGCTGGACGGCTTCGCGGGCAACCTCTGACGAGGTACGGGGGCGCTCCTGGCTCCCCCGTCCCCGGACACAGCACGGCCCCGCCGGAGACGAACTCCGCGGGGCCCGGTGCCGCAGGGTGCCGACCTCAGTCGGTCAGGGTGTCCTTGATCTTCTCCTTGGCCTGGCGAGCGTCGCCCTTGGCCTGCTCGCCCCGGCCCTCGGCGGCGAGACGCTCGTTGCCGACGGTCCGGCCGGCCATCTCCTTCATCTTGCCCTTGGCCTGCTCGGTCTTGGCCTGGGTCTTCTCGTCAGCAGCCATGTCACTCACCTCGTGGTGTCGTCGGCGTTGCGGTCACGACCCGCCTGACCCTCGTCGTCCACTTCAAACCCCGACCCACGCGGTCAGACCATTCGCCCGAAAGTGGTGATGAAAACAGACATGGCGGCGGGACCCCCGGGGCACTAGGTGAGCCACATTGCCTCTGCGACGGCTGGTGAGGACAGAATGCTGACCCCGAGCCCGGATGCCATGCGCACCCTGCTGGCCCGCTACAACGACCTGCAACTGCGCCATTCCCAGGACTCCGACTACGAACTCCAGCGGAGCCTGGAGGACGTGACGTACACGCTGTGTGTGAGCACCGGCACCCGGACCGTTCATGACGCCCTGCTGGCCGCAGACACGATCCTGCGCAAGGCGGCGGCCGAGGAGGAGGCGGTGGCAGGTATCCCTATCCAGCGCATGGTGCCCCCCGATGTCTCCGTGCCGAAGCCCCGGACGGCCTGACCGGCACGAGACGAAAGGAGTCGGCCCGTGGAGAGCGAGGGGGCCGATACGGCCAAGCTGGTGTCCCGGCCGAGGACGGCAGCCGAGGCGCGACAGGAGGTGGAGTTCGCCCTCTACCCGCTGTCCTGCTCGCCCGACGCCCGCTACCGCTCGGCGCATCTGGCCGGCGTGTGGGACGCCACGCTCATCGCCTCCGAACTCGTCGGCCATGTGCTGCACCACCGGGCGGACCTGTCCCGGGACTGCTTCCTGGTCTGCACGCTGAGCTGCGGCGAGATCACCATCAGCGTCACCGACCCCTGTGACGAGGTCCTCCCCGCCTCACCCGTCGCCCCGGACGTCCGCCGGGGCGGGCTGGAGGGGGCGGGCTGGTGGCTGGTCCACCGGCTCGCCGACCAGGTCGACATCGCACAGCTGCCGGAGGGGGGCCGTTCCATCACGGCGGCCGTTCCGCTCTCCGGGCCCTGAGCCGCGAGGGCGGAGGCGGAGGCGGAGATCACCGGGCCGGGAGTCTGACCCGCTCACGACAGGGCATACGGCGTATCGCCGAGGGAGAAGTGGTCTCCCCCGAACCGCCGGGCGGCGGAGCAGAGGTGGGGGGACCCGATGGGCACAAGCGTTCCGGCGAGAGACACGAGCGGGACCGGGGAGGCCGACCGCAGCGGCCGACCCGCGGAAGCCGACAGGAACGTCGGGGCCGCGGGAGCGGGCGGGAACGGCCCGTCCAGGGGAGCCGACAGCACCACCGCCACGGCGACCGGTGGCAACGGCCGGCCCGCGGCGCCCACCGGCAACGACGAGCCCGGCCGGAGCGGTCGTCGGGGAGCACCCGTTCCCCCGCGCCCCGGCCACTCCCCCGCTCTCTCCACCGGCGTCCCCCGGGCGGCAGCCCGGATCGGTGCCTTCGCGGTCTGCCAGGCGGCCGTCATCGCCGGATTCGGGCTGCTGATCACCGGGCCCGCCCGGGAGTTCTGGCCGATGACCGCGGAGGACACGGCCGTCGAGGCGCTCGAAGACGCCCGTACCACCACCCTCGACACCGCCTCCACGATCGCCTCCGCCCTGGGGGACACCGCCACGGTGGTGGGCCTCACCCTGCTGGCCTGCCTCGCGCTGGTCCTGGTTCCCCGGCTGCCCCGGTGGCGCGAGGCGGTCTTCCTCGCCGTCGGGGTGTCGCTCCAGTCGATGATCTTCGTCCTGATCACCGCCTCCGTCGACCGGACCCGCCCGGACGTGGAGCGCATGGACGACTCCCCGCCCACATCGAGCTACACCTCGGGGCACACCGGGGCGGCCACCGCGCTGTACGCCGGGCTCGCCGTCCTGGTCCTCTCCCGGGTCCGGGCCCCGTGGCGCAAGCCGCTCGCCGCGCTCCTGCTGCTCCTCCCGCTGCTCGTGGGTCTCGCGCGCCTCTACCGGGGCATGCACCACCCCACCGACGTGGCCGGCGGGCTGGCGAACGGCGCGCTGTCCCTGTTCGTCGTGGGCCGGGCCGTGCTCCCCGGGCACTCCTGGGTGGGCCGCCCCCCGGCCGACGCCATGGACATCGCCGTGGCCGCCGCCGAGGAGCGGCCCGCCCCGGCACAGAAGCAGCTCACGGTCATCGTCAACCCGACGGTGACCGACGAGGCCACCCAGGAGCAGCTGCGTCTGGTCCTCGCCCAGCACGGCTACCGCGACACCCCGTTCGTGGCCACCACCGCCGAGGACACCGGCGGCGGCCAGACGGCCGAGGCCCTGCGCGCCGGGACCGAGCTGATCGTGGTCTGCGGCGGCGACGGCACGGTCCGGGCGGTCGCGGACGCCCTGGCCGGCACGGGCGTCCCGCTGGTTCTCGTACCGTCCGGCACCGGCAATCTGCTGGCGCGCCACCTGCACCTGCCGCTCCGCCCCGCCGAGGCCCTCGCGGCGGGCCTGACCGGCGAGCCCCGTGCCCTGGACCTCGGCCGGATCGAGGGCGACGGGTTCCCCGCCGTCCACTTCACCGCGATGGCCGGGGCGGGGCTGGACGCGACGATGCTGGAGGAGACCTCCGACCGCGCCAAGTCGGTCCTGGGCTGGCCCGCGTACGTCCTCGCCGGGGCCAAGGGGCTGCGCACGCCCCGCATGCGGCTGACCGTCCGTCTCGACGGCGGCCCGGAACTGCGCCGCACCGCCCGGATGGTCCTCCTCGCCAACATAGGAACGGTCCAGGCGGGCGCGGCCCCGGTCCCCGCCGCGAAGCCCGACGACGGCCTGCTGGACCTCGCGGTGTTCGACCCCCGGGGCGCGGGCGGCTGGCTCCGCGCGGCGGGGGTGCTGCTGCGCGCGAAGCGCCGGGGCGCGGGCGGCCCGGACACGCGCCGTACGGACACGGGCGGCGGCCGTACGTCCGACCCGTCCCGGTCCGCACCCGGCGACGGCGGCCCCGTCGAGTTCCACACCTTCCGCCGCGCCGAGCTGGCCTTCGCCCGGCCGCA
This sequence comes from Streptomyces rubiginosohelvolus, assembly GCF_014649875.1. Classification (GTDB taxonomy): domain Bacteria; phylum Actinomycetota; class Actinomycetes; order Streptomycetales; family Streptomycetaceae; genus Streptomyces; species Streptomyces rubiginosohelvolus. Next base: position 784,048 of record NZ_BMTW01000001.1, read on the forward strand.
GTCGCGCGAGATCGACGGGGACCCGGTGGGCCCCGGCCTGCGCCTCACGGCTGAGGTGCGGCCCGGCGCCCTGACCGTCATGCTCCCGGCACGGGAACGCTGATGGGGACGGCGACCAGGGTCCCGGTGACCCGTGACATGAGCGGGGACGAGCTGTCCGGCGACGAGGCGCTCGCGGCCCTGCGCCGGTACGGCCGCTGGCCGCTGATGCGGGACGCCTTCGTGCGCTTCCGCTACGCCGACGGCTTCAGCCACGCCCGCGCGCTGGCCCTGCAGACGATCCTGGCGATCATCCCGCTGGTGATCGCCTTCGTCGGTCTCTCGGCCGAGCTGCACACGGAGGACGTGGGACGGCTCGCCGAACTCACCATCCGCGGCATCAGCGAGGGCCCCAGCGCCGAGGTGGTGGACGAAGCCCTGAACCGCAACCAGCAGAGCGACGGCGACGGTCCCGAGGTCGCCCTCTGGCTGGGTCTTGCCTTCTCCGTGGCCAACGTCACCACCGCGATGTGCCAGATAGAGCGCGGCGCCAACCGGATCTACGGGGTGGAGCGGGACCGCGTCTTCCACCTCAAGTACCTGCGCGGGCTGGTGATGGCCCTGAGCGCGGGCATCCCGCTCGGCATCGGCTCCGTGATGATGGTGGCCGGCGGGGAACTCGTCTCGGCGGCGGCCTCCGTGTACGGTCTCGGCGACACCGCCCGGGACACCTGGGACCTGCTGCGCTGGCCGCTGGGCTTCCTGCTCGCCCTCGTCTCGGCGAGCGCGATCTTCCGCCGGTCCCCGCGCCGCAAGCAGCCCGGTTACACCTGGCTGGCCTTCGGAGCGGCCCTCTACCTCGTCGTGTGGACGGCGCTGACCTGGCTCCTGAGCCTCTACCTCCGGATCAGCGGCTCCTTCGACACCGTCTACGGTCCGCTGAGCGCGTTCATGTCGCTGCTCCTGTGGGCCTACCTCACCTCCATCGCCCTCTTCCTCGGGCTGGCCTTCGCCGCCCAGCTGGAGGCGGCCCGCGCCCGCAGGCCCGGACCGATCACCGCCGACCCCGGAGCATGACGTGCCACGATCCCCCGCCGAACCTCCCGCCCCGGAACCGGACCCCGCGGCCCGCAACGCCGCCCGGAACGCCGTTCAGGACCGGACCCGCCGCGCCGACCGCCGCCTGGGCGTACGCCTGCTCCTGGCCATCGGGGCCGGCGCGGCAGCGGCGGTGCCGTTCGGTCTGCTCCTGCTCCTCGTCGAGGGGGCGTGGCCGCCCCTGCTGCGCCTGGACGCGGGGGCCGCCCGCCGGCTGCACGAGGTGGCCCTGGAGCATCCGGGGTGGACGGCGACGCTGCGCTTCCTGTCGGACTGGCTGTGGGACCCGGCGACGCTGCGGATCGCGGTCGCCCTGCTCACCGGCTGGCTGCTGTACCGGCGGGCGTGGCGGCTGGCCGCCTGGGCGGCGACCACCGCGATCGGGGGCGCGCTGACCGGGGTGCTGGTGAAGGTCGTGGTGGAGCGGGCCAGGCCCTCGCTCCAGGACCCGGTGGCCCGGGCGCCGGGCTACTCGTTCCCCTCGGGCCACGCGATGACGGCCACCACGTCGTGCGCGGTCCTGCTGCTGGTCCTGCTGCCGCTGGTGCCACGCCGGTGGCGCGGGCTGTGCTGGGCGGCGGCCGGGATCTCCGTGCTGGGCGTCGGGTTCACCCGGATCGCCCTCGGCGTCCACTGGTTCAGCGACGTCATCGGCGGATGGCTGCTGGGCGGGGCGGTCGTCGTGCTGACCGGCTGGGCCTTCGAGGCCTGGCGCAGCGATGCGGGCCGCCCGCGTACGGACGTGTCGGAGGGGCTGGAGCCCGAGCTGACGGACGAGGAGCCGGAGCCTCGGGCGTACGGCCCGGAAAGCGGCTCGCGGGACCGGTGACCGGGCGGCCGGGCTGGCCGGGAGCGGGAACGGCGGCCCGGCCACGGACGGGTACGGAGACGGTGGCCCTCCGCTCAGTACCCCTGCCCGACCAGGAAGGAATCGAAGTCCAGCGCCAGGGACCGGGCCTCGGAGACCTTCGCCTCGCTGTCCCCGTCCACCAGCACGAACGTGCAGACTCCCTGCGCCGCGCGGACGACCCACATCGCGCGGTCGCCGTCCCGCAACAGGGCGAGCTCCAGCTCGCTCCCGGTGACGACGTCGGAGATCACCTCGCGGCTCTCCCGCTGCCAGAACGTGCCCGCGATCCGCAGACCCCGGGGGTGGACGGCCTCCTCGCACACGGTGCACAGGGCCTCGACGTCGTCCGCGTCCGCGCCTTCCGCGTCGGGCGCCATCGAGCGGAAGTACGGCCACCCGTCCTCGTCACCCCGCCCCGCGACGGCGAAGAACCCCGCGTCGGCGGAGAACGCGGCGGCGGCCCGCACGGGCGATCCTTCCTCGCCGAGGGCCAGATGCGTGCGCAGGACCTCGCCCCACTTCTCGCTCACCGGAGACATCGTTGCGTCCCTCCCCTTCTTCGTTCTTCGTCGTTCGCCGGGCGGTCACCCCCGGGCCCGGCGAAGCATCTCCTGCCCGGGTATCTCCCGGTCAGACAGGATCCGTCCGCCGCGCGCGGGCGACAGCACAACCCGGAGGATTCAGGTGCCGACGATCGGGCACGCGTGGCAGACACCACCCGCCAACCACAGCACCAGGACAAGGATTCACCATGATGGTCGTCGGAATAGTCGCCGTCTGCGCCGTTCTCCTCGTACTCGCCTTCCTCGTCCCGCGCCTCTCGCGCCACCCGGAGCGCGGCACCCAGCGCACGCTGGGCCTGGGCTCGCGCGCCGGCGGCAAGGCCCCCGGCGTCCTGGGCCGCCTCTTCAGCAAGCCGTTCCGCAGCAGCTCCAAGGCGGTCGGCAAGAGCGGCTCGGCCGGTCGCCGTGCCCGCGGCCACATGCCGTTCTGACCGTGGCACCCCGGCCCGTAACCCCGAAGAAGGGGCCTCCCGTCACAGCGACGGGAGGCCCCTTCTTCGTGTTCGTGCAGCCCTACCAGGCGAACGCCTCCGGCGAAGGCCCCGGGCCCGGGAAGATCTCGTCCAGACCCGTGAGCACCGCCTCCGGGAGCTCCAGCTCAAGCGCCCGCAGCGCGCTGTCCAGCTGCTCGGCGGTGCGCGGGCCGACGATCGGGCCCGTGATGCCGGGGCGGGTCAGCAGCCAGGCCAGGGCCGCTTCGCCGGGCTCCAGGCCGTGCTTGTCGAGCAGGTCCTCGTACGCCTGGAGCTGCGCGCGGGTGGCGGGGTCGGCCAGGGCGTCGGCCGCGCGGCCCGAGGCGCGGCGGCCGCCTTCGGTCGTCTTCTTGATCACGCCGCCCAGCAGGCCGCCGTGCAGCGGGGACCAGGGGATGACCCCGAGGCCGTACTCCTGCGCGGCCGGGATGACCTCCATCTCGGCGCGGCGCTCGACGAGGTTGTAGATGCACTGCTCGCTGACCAGGCCGAGCGAACCGCGCCGGGCGGCCTGCTCGTTGGCCTGGGCGATCTTGTAGCCGGAGAAGTTGGACGAACCGGCGTAGAGGATCTTGCCCTGCTGGACCAGGACGTCGATCGCCTGCCAGATCTCGTCGAAAGGCGTGTCCCGGTCGACGTGGTGGAACTGGTACAGATCGATGTGGTCGGTCTGGAGACGCTTGAGCGAGGCGTCGACCGCGCGCCGGATGTTCACGGCGGAGAGCTTGTCGTGGTTGGGCCAGGCCTCGCCGTCGGCGCCCATGTTCCCGTACATCTTGGTGGCCAGGACCACCTTGTCGCGCCGGCCGCCGCCCTGGGCGAACCAGGTGCCGAGGATCTCCTCGGTGCGCCCCTTGTTCTCGCCCCAGCCGTAGACGTTGGCCGTGTCGAAGAAGTTCAGGCCCGCGCCGAGCGCGGAGTCCATGATCGCGTGACTGTCCGACTCGTTGGTCTGCGGGCCGAAGTTCATCGTCCCGAGGACGAGCCGGCTGACCTTGAGTCCCGTACGTCCGAGCTGTGTGTACTTCATGGCGCCCAAGCCAACTCCTTCGAGTCCACTCCAGGCAAGCACGCACCCCGGACGCGCCGGGCCGCCCCGCGGTGTGTCACACCGCCCGGCGGCCCGCCGGTCTCAGCCGCCCAGGGCGGCCCCCACGGCGACGACGACGAATATCAGCACGAGCACGGCCGCCATGATGCGGTTTCTGGTCTTCGGGTCCACCCTTCGAGCGTAACGGCACCGCTCACCGGCCCCGGCCGCCGGGCCGCCCCGGGCGTCATGGCGGACCCTCACCCGCCCAGCGGCCAGGCCCGCACCGCCGTGTAGCGCGGCCGCTCCCCCGGCACCCCGGACACCGGCAGGTGACTTCGTACGAGCGTGAGCTCGGCGGCCTCCCAGCGCTGCCCCTCGAACCCCGCCAGCGCCGCGGCGAAGGGCCGCAGGTCCGCCGCGCCCCGGCTGCGGGCCAGCGTGAGGTGCGGGGTGTAGCGGCGGTGCTCCTCCATCGGCAGCCCGGCTCGCCGGGCGGCGGCCTCCGCGCGCCCGGCGAGCAGCCGCAGGGTGTCAAGCCCGCCCGCCGCCCCGGCCCAGAGCGCCCGCCCGTCGAAATGCCCGGCCCCGTGCACCCGGAGCGCGAAGGGCCCGGTACGGCGCGCGGCCCGCTCCAGACGCGCCTCCAGCTCCGGCGTGGCGCCCTCGGGCACCTCCCCGTAGAACGCCAGCGTGAAGTGCCAGCCCTCGGGGCCCGTCCAGCGCAGATCCGGCGCCCCGGGCAGGCCGTGGAGCGGCGCGAGAGCCGTACGGAGCTCGGCGACGGCCGCGTCGGGAGGCAGGACGGCGGCGAAGAGCCGCTGGGTGACCGGACGACCGGGTTCGCTGCTGCTCATGCGCGCGAGTCTGGCAGGCGCGGTCGAGCGGGACGCGACAACGCCCTCCTCCCGGTCCGGAAGGAGGGCGTTTCTGTCCCTGTCACGCCGCCGTCGCCAGCTGCTCGCGCGGGACGAAGCGGACGTGCGGGCGGCCCGGGCGGAGGTCGACCTTCAAGCGGAGGCCGCCGACGCGGGCGAGGGCGAAGCCGACGGCCAGGGCGGCGATCACCGAGATCGCGCCGCCGGCCGCGAAGCCGGTGCGCGCGCCGTACGTGTCGCTGATCCAGCCGACGATCGGGGCCCCCACCGGCGTACCCCCGGCGAAGACCATCATGTACAGGCTCATCACCCGGCCCCGCATCTCGGGGTCGGCGGCCATCTGGACGCTCGTGTTCGCGGTGATGTTCGTCGTCAGGCCCAGCATGCCGATCGGGACCAGGAGGATCGAGAACAGCCAGACGGTCGGGGAGAGCGAAGCCGCGATCTCCAGCAGGCCGAACGCCGTACCCGCCGCCACCAGCATCCGCAGCCGCGAGGAGCGGCGGCGGGCCGAGAGCAGCGCGCCGGCCAGCGAACCGGCCGCCATCAGGATGTTGAAGAAGGAGTACATGCCCGCGCCGCCGTCGAAGATCTCGTCGGCGAAGGCGGTGAGCCAGATCGGGAAGTTGAAGCCGAACGTGCCGACGAAGCCGACCAGGACGATCGGCCAGACCAGCTCGGGGCGGCCCCGGACGTAAGCAAGGCCCTCGCGGAGCTGGCCCTTGGCGCGGGGCACGGTCACCGAGGCGTGCAGTTCGTTCGTCCGCATCATCAGCAGGCCGACGAGCGGGGCCAGGAAGGACAGGCCGTTGAGCAGGAACGCCCAGCCGCTGCCGACGGTGGTGATCAGGACACCCGCGACGGCGGGGCCGATGAGCCGGGCGGACTGGAAGTTCGCCGAGTTCAGGCTGACCGCGTTGCGCAGCTGCGCGGGGCCGACCATCTCCGAGACGAACGACTGGCGCGCCGGGTTGTCGACGACGGTCACCATGCCGAGCAGGAACGCGACCAGGTAGACGTGCCAGACCTCGACGACCCCGGAGAGGGTAAGGGCGGCCAGCGCGATACCGCACAGGCCGAGCATGGCCTGGCTGACGAGCAGGATCTGCCGCTTCGGGAGGCGGTCGGCGATGACGCCGCCGTACAGGCCGAAGAGCAGCATCGGAAGGAACTGCAGGGCTGTGGTGATGCCTACGGCGGTGGCGGAACCCGTCAGGCTCAGCACGAGCCAGTCCTGCGTGATGCGGGACATCCAGGTACCGGTGTTGGAGATCACGGCGCCCGTGGCGAACAGGCGGTAGTTACGGATCTTCAGCGACGAGAAGGTCCCGCCGGTCGTGCTCTCGTGGGTGGAATTCGGTGCGGGGGCGGAGTCTGCTCCGGGTCCCGTACTCAAAAGGGTTCATCTCCTCGTACGTCTGCGGCGTGCGGTCCGACGAGGACGTGACGACGGGCGCTCCGGCGGTGATCCGGTCCGGTCCGGCCGTATACAGGGATACAGCCCGGCGGGTGGATCACCGTCGGCGCGCCCGTGGGGTCATAGGTGGGCGAGCTTCTCCAACACGGGCGCGGCGGCCCGAAGCGTCTCCCACTCGTCCTCGTCCAGGCCCTCGGCGAGGTGGGCCAGCCAGGCGTTCCGCTTGGTGCGGCTCTCCGCGAGCATGGCCTCGGCCTGCTCGGTCTGGCTGACCCTCTTCTGCCGACGGTCATCGGGGTGCGGTTCCAGCCTGACCAGCCCCTTCGCCTCCAGCAGCGCGACGATGCGGGTCATCGACGGCGGCTGTACGTGCTCCTTGCGGGCCAGCTCACCGGGGGTGGCCGAGCCGCAGCGGGCCAGGGTGCCGAGCACCGACATCTCGGTGGGGCTCAGCGACTCGTCGACACGCTGATGCTTCAGGCGACGGCCCAGCAGCATCACGGCGGAGCGGAGGGAGCTCACGGCGGCGGCACTGTCGCCGTCGTGGATCAGGTCAGGCATGTTTGTTAGCGTAACTCATTACCCAACCTAAATACCACCCGGTTACACCTCCCGTAAATTCCGATCACCCGAACGAGTGAGTTGGAAGCGGAAAGTGACGCGAAGAGCGCTCCGGGGCGTGGACCCTGCTGGGCATGGGATCGACAGTGCTCAGCCTGCGGATAGATGGTGAGCTGCTCGACCGGCTCCGGCAGCACGCCGCGAAACGCGGAATGAGCGTCCAGGACTATGTGGTCCGGACGCTCATCCGCGACGACTTCGACGAACGCTTCAAGGTGGCCGTCGAGGAGACGGAGAAGTTCTACGGAGAGACCGAAAAGCTCTGCGGGCCGACGGGCCCGGTGACCAGGGACCCGATCACGTGAGGCCGAGCGCCGGCATCGCGTAGTAGAAGACGAAGACCGCCGACACCACGTACATCGCGATCGGCACCTCACGGCCCCGGCCCGCCGCCAGGCGCAGCACGGAGAAGGCGACGAAGCCGATGCCGATGCCGTTGGTGATCGAGTACGTGAACGGCATCATCACCATCGCGAGGAACGCCGGGATCGCGAGCGTGTAGTCGCTCCAGTCGATGTCCCGCACCGAGCCCGCGATGATCAGGAAGCCGACCGCCAGCAGGGCGGGAGTGGCCGCCTGCGACGGGACCATGGTCGCCAGCGGTGTGAGGAACAGCGCCACCGAGAAGAGCAGACCGGTCACCACGCTCGCCAGTCCGGTGCGGGCGCCCTCGCCGACGCCCGCGGTGGACTCCACGAAGCACGTGGTGGCGGAGGCGGAGGTCGCCCCGCCCGAGGCGACCGCGATGCCGTCCACCAGCAGCACCTTGTTGATGCCGGGGAAGTTGCCGTTCTCGTCCATCAGCTTCGCCTCGTCGCCGACGCCGAGGATGGTGCCCATCGCGTCGAAGAAGCAGGACAGCAGCACGGTGAAGACGAACAGCACGCCCGTCAGATAGCCGACCTTCTCGAAGCCGCCGAACAGGCTGACCTCGCCGAGCAGCCCGAAGTCCGGCGCGGAGACCGGATTGCCCGGCCACGCGGGCGTCGTCAGACCCCACGCCCCCTCGGGCAGGCCCGCCACCGCGTCGATGACCACGGCGACGACCGTCATGGCGACGATCGAGATCAGGATCGCGCCGGGCACCTTGCGCACGATCAGCGCGAGGGTCAGCAGCGCGCCGAGGACGAAGACGAGAACCGGCCAGCCGTTGAGGTGGCCGTCACCGCCGAGCTGGAGCGGCACGGTGGTCATGGCGGCGTCCGGGATGCGCGAGACGAAACCGGAGTCGACCAGGCCGATCAGCAGGATGAACAGGCCGATGCCGATGGCGATGCCCTTGCGGAGCGACCTCGGCACGGCGTTCATCACGCGTTCCCGCAGCCCGGTGGCGACCAGCAGCATCACCACGATGCCCGCGAGGACGACCATGCCCATCGCGTCCGGCCAGCTCATCCGGGGGGCGAGCTGGAGCGCGACGACGGTGTTGACGCCGAGGCCCGCGGCGAGCGCGATCGGCACGTTGCCGATGACGCCCATGAGCAGCGTGGAGAAGGCGGCGGAGAGCACGGTGGCGGTGACCAGCTGACCGTTGTCGAGCTGGTGGCCGTACATGTCCTTCGCGCTGCCCAGGATGATCGGGTTGAGCACGATGATGTACGCCATCGCGAAGAACGTGGCAAACCCGCCGCGGAACTCGCGGGCGACGGTCGACCCCCGCTCGGAGATCTTGAAGAACCGGTCCAGGCTGCCCTGGGGCTGCGGAGCCGCGGGCGGCGGGGAGTCGACCGGAGCGGTGGCCGAGGGGGGCATGGGTGACCTCAGTCGTACGTAGGGGAGGCGGAGCAAAGGACGAGAGGTGATCGAATTTGGATGTTCCGACGAACAATTCGAGCCAGCCCAAAGCAGATTCAGTATGAATACATCAAGCGAAGATCGCTATCTCCGCGCGTAGACCCTTGGGCCGTCCGCCTCGTCACCCGCCGATCGGGTGGTCCGGACCCGTCCCCATACACTGAACGCATGGAGAAGTGGACACCGAAGCACGAGGCGCCCGAACCCCTGGAGGGCCCCGTCGTCGCCACCGTCGTCGGCGGCACGATCCTCTGGTTCGTCCTCTTCCTCGCCCAGCTCCCCTTCTACGGCTGGTTCGCCGACCGCGGCCACACCTGGTGGGTGTGGACCCCGCTGGCCGGCGCCGGACTCGGCCTGATCGGGATCTGGTACGTGCGCGGCCGCGACGCCGCCCTCAAGCGCCACGCGGCCCGGGCCGAGGTGAAGGACGCGGCAGGGGCCGAGGCGGCGGACAAGGCGCTGAGCGGCGACCGGCCGGACCGCGCCGACCGGACGGCCTGACGGCTGACCTGGCCGACCCGACCGCCTGACGACCTGACCTGCCTGACGGCCTGACCGCCTGACCCGCTCGCGTCTCCGTACGACCACGGGACCGTCTTCGTCCTCCCCTGGTCGGATCTTCGACCCCCTGGCGGGAGATTCACGGCGCGCGCCCGTAACGTCGGACGCATGACGCAGCGGGCACTCGATTCCTCCGGGGAGCAGACCCCCGGACCCTCCCGGCCGGCCATGATCGACGCGGGGGCGGAACTCGACCCCGTACACCCCATGGAGCCACCGCCGCCGCCCCACCGGCCGGACGGTCTGACCACCGCCGAGGTCGCCGAACGGGTCGCGCGCGGGGAGGTCAACGACGTACCCGTACGGTCCTCGCGCTCGCTCACCGAGATCGTCCGGGCCAACGTCTTCACCCGGTTCAACCTGATCATCGGCGTGCTCTGGGTGATCATGCTGTTCGTCGCGCCGATCCAGGACAGCCTCTTCGGCTTCGTGATCGTCGCCAACACCGGCATCGGCATCATCCAGGAGTGGCGGGCCAAGAAGACCCTGGACAGCCTCGCGGTGATCGGTGAGGCGAAGCCGACCGTGCGGCGCGACGGGGTCGCCGCCGAGATCTCCACCCACGAGATCGTCCTCGGGGACGTGATCGAGCTGGGCCCCGGCGACAAGGTGGTCGTGGACGGCGTGGTCGCCGAGGCCGACAGCCTGGAGGTCGACGAGTCGCTGCTGACCGGCGAGGCCGACCCGGTGATCAAGCGGGCCGGCGACCCGGTGATGTCGGGCAGTTTCGTCGTCGCGGGCGGCGGGGCGTTCACCGCGACCAAGGTCGGGCGCGAGGCGTACGCCGCGCAGCTCGCCGAGGAGGCGTCGCGCTTCACGCTCGTCCACTCGGAGCTGCGCAGCGGCATCAGCACGATCCTGAAGTACGTCACCTGGATGATGGTGCCGACGGCGATCGGGCTGATCATCAGCCAGCTGGTCGTGAAGGACAACAACTTCAAGGACTCCGTCGCCCGGACCGTCGGCGGCATCGTCCCGATGATCCCCGAGGGCCTGGTCCTCCTCACCTCCGTCGCCTTCGCCATCGGCGTCGTACGGCTGGGCCGCAAGCAGTGCCTGGTGCAGGAGCTGCCCGCCATCGAGGGCCTGGCCCGGGTCGACGTGGTCTGCCTGGACAAGACGGGCACGCTGACCGAGGGCGGCATGGACGTCACGGAGGTCCGGCCGCTGAACGGGAGCGACGAGGCGTACGTCGAGGACGTGCTGCGGACGTTCGGCGCCTCGGACCCCCGGCCCAACGCCAGCCTCCAGGCCATCATCGACGCGTACCCGCAGAGGGAAGAGGCCGCCTGGGCGGTCACCGACGCGATGCCGTTCTCCTCGGCGCGCAAGTACAGCGGCGCGGCGTTCGCCGAGGCCGACGGGACGGCCTCGGCCTGGCTGCTCGGCGCGCCCGACGTCCTGCTGTCCGAGGGCGACACGACCCTGGCCGAGATCGAGCAGCTCAACCAGCAGGGGCTGCGGGTGCTGCTGCTGGCCCGGGTGCAGGGCGACGACCTGGACGCGCCCGGCGCGGCCGCCGGAGCCGCCCCCACCGCCCTGGTCGTCCTGGAGCAGCGGCTGCGGCCGGACGCGGGCGACACGCTCGCCTACTTCGCCGACCAGAACGTGGCCACCAAGGTCATCTCCGGCGACAACGCGGTCTCGGTCGGCGCGGTCGCCGGGAAGCTGGGCCTCGCGGGCGCGGAGAACACGCTGGACGCCCGCCGGCTGCCGACCGACCCGGACGAGATGGCCACGGCCATGGAGCAGAACGCGGTGTTCGGCCGGGTCACCCCGCAGCAGAAGCGGGACATGGTGGCGGCCCTCCAGTCGCGCGGCCACACGGTCGCGATGACCGGCGACGGCGTCAACGACGTCCTCGCGCTCAAGGACGCGGACATCGGCGTCTCGATGGGCTCGGGCTCGGAGGCGACGCGGGCGGTGGCGCAGATCGTGCTGCTGAACAACAGCTTCGCGACGCTGCCGTCGGTGGTGGCCGAGGGCCGCCGGGTGATCGGCAACATCACGCGGGTCGCGACGCTCTTCCTGACCAAGACGGTCTACTCGGTGCTGCTGGCGATCCTGGTGGTCTGCACCCAGGTGGAGTACCCGTTCCTGCCACGCCACCTGACCCTGCTGGCCACGCTGACCATCGGCGTCCCCGCGTTCTTCCTGGCGCTCGCGCCCAACAAGGAACGGGCCCAGCCCCACTTCGTACGCCGGGTCATGCGGTACGCGATCCCCTCGGGCGTCATCGCGGCGGCGGCCACCTTCACCACGTACCTGGTCGCACGGCACCACTACAGCGGCGAGGGTGCGCTGGACGCGGAGACGAGCGCGGCGACGCTGACGCTGTTCCTGGTCGCGATGTGGGTCCTGGCGATCATCGCCCGCCCGTACACCTGGTGGCGGATCGGCCTGGTGGCGACGATGGGGCTCGGCTTCCTGATCGTGCTCGTGGTGCCGTGGCTCCAGGACTTCTTCGCGCTGAAGCTGGTCGGCACGACGATGCCGTGGGCGGCGGTCGCCATCGCGGTGGCGGCGGCGGCCCTGCTGGAGTTCGTCTGGCGCTGGGTGGGACGGCGCTTCGGGGCCTAGGCCGCGGACAGGGGGAAGCCCCCGGGAGGACGGTGATCCTTCCGGGGGCTTCCGTTTGCCGGTCCTACTTCACGTCGACGGCGTCGCCCTTGGCCGAGACCGCCGGGGTGCTCGGCGTACCGGCGAAGCTGTAGCGCCACGTGCCGTCGGCCGAGGCCTTGACGGTGGTCTTCAGGGTGCCGGTCGAGCTGGTCGTGACCGTCTTGACGGTCGTGTAGCTCGTCGCGCCCTTCTTCTTGAACTGGAGCTTCACGGCCTGCTTGCTGTAGCCCTTGTACGTGCCGGTGTCCCAGTTGGCACGGGTCAGCTTGCCGGTGACCGTGATGGTCTTGCCCTTCTTCACGGGCTCCGGGGAGGCGTTCACGGTCAGCTTGGAGAAGCGCTGCACGCGGACCTTGGAGGCCGCGTCGCGCTCCGCCTCGTCGCCGTCGTTGGCCAGGGCCCCCGCACCGACGCGCCACCAGGTCGCGTCCGAGCTGATCAGGAAAACCGGGTCGAGGGTGATGGTGCCCTTGCAGGTCGAGGTGGTCGCGTTGACCGCCTTGCACGACATCGACTTCTCGTTCGGACCGAAGCCGAAGCTGTCCTCGTCGTCCACGGACGAGCCGATCCAGATGAACACGCCGGCGTGATAGATACCGGAGTCGTCGGTGGCCGTCATCGTGTACGGCACCGTGACCTTCGACTTGGTCCCGACGACGATCGGCTTGCCGCCGTTGACGACCGCCGAGGTGATCTTCGGTGCGGCGGCCTTCGTGGTCGCGCCGAACCCCTTCTTCGACTTCTCCCCGGCGGAGGGCTGGGTGGCGGTGAGACCGCTGTCCGGGTTCCACGAACGACCGTCATCGGCCTGCGCGGCCGGTACTGCGAGAGCGGAAAGGGCCAGGGCGCCGGAAACGGCGGCCACGGTGGCACGAATACGCATGTGTCCCCAAGTGGAGAAGGGGTCCCGGGGCGCGCTTGTGTCGTCAGCCCGGCGGGACCCATCTGGTCCATGAGCCTCTTGGCTCACAGGAACAGACAGGCGAATCACGTGAACGGTTGTACGAAGCTGTGACTTTTCTGTGAAGCCGCAGCTCGCGCCCTACGGCGGATCAGTCGAACCAGCGGTCCCGCGCCAGCTCCTCCGTACGCGACGGGTCCTCCAGCAGGGCCGCGACCTCGAAGCGGCGGGGCCACTGGCCCGCCGCCCAGGCGAGACCAGCCGCCACGCCCTCCAGGGTGGCGGCGTGGACGACGCCGTCCGGGGTGCGGCGCCAGTCCAGTTCGACGCCGCCCGCGCGGAGTTCGGGGTGCTCGATGTACGCCTCGGGGGTGGCGGGGCCGAGCAGGACGCGGACCGGCTCCGGTACGCGGTGCTCCTCGCCCGCGCTGGTGACATCCGCCTCGACCGTCTCGCCGAGGCGGCGCACCTGGAGCAGGTCGGCCAGTTCGGCGGCCCGGGACGGGGCGACCGGGAGCAGAGGCAGGCCCTCCGTCAGCGGCAGCACGTCCGGGGCGTCCGCGATCACGGCGTCCGCCGCGTCGGCCACCGCGACCTCCCCGTCCACCACCGCGCGCAGCTCGTCCGGCAACGTCACCTGGTCCGGGTCCAGTTCGGCGAGGGCCGTGTAGAGCGCGTGCAGCTGTACGGGGGTGACGGGGCGGTCCTCGTCGGCCAGGCGGCCCAGCAGTTCGGCCGCGCCGCCCGGCTCGTCCAGGAGGGCGGCGACCGAGGTCCGCACCCCCAGGGCCCGCAGCACCTGGGCGTCGTCGAAGCCGGTCGCGTCCACCGCGTCGTACAGCCCGGCCAGCAGCGGGTCACTGCCCGCCGAGCGGAGTCCGGCCGGGCGGCGGCCGTCCAGCACGGGGTGGTCGCGCAGCCACCACGCGGTGTACGGGCGCACGGACTGCGTCGTCCCGTCCGGGAGCAGCACCCTCACCGGCTGTGTCAGAGCGTCGCGCAACGGCGGCTGGGCCAGCAGGGCGAGGGCCTGGGGCCAGGCGTCGTCGTCGACCAGGTCCAGATCCCGTACGGCGACGATCTCGGTGGCGACCGGCGGTACGGGTGTCTCGGGCAGCTGGTCGAGCAGGTCCTCGCACCAGACGTCGACGGCGTCCAGCAGCCCGGCGTCGTCGGGTTCGGCGAAGTCGCTGTCGCGGGGCTCCAGTTCGTCCGGGTCGAGGACGACATCGGTGGCCCGGACGAGGGCGAAGGTCGCGAGCACCCCGCAGGCGGTCAGCGGGGCCTCGCCCCAGCGGTCGGCCAGCTCCTGCTCGACGAGAGCGAGTTCCCCCTCCCGCATGATCTGCGCGAACGGGCTTCGGGGGAGGACCAGTTCACCGGCGGGGGCGGGCTCGCCCTCCTCGTCGGGGAGGGCCAGCGCACCGAGCCACGGCTCGTCGCCGGGGGCGAGTTCGGCGTCGCGTACGAGGGTGAGGACCGTCTCGGCCAGCTCGTCGGCGTCGAGCGCGTCCTCGTCCCAGATCTCCCCCGCGTCCAGCGATCCGGCGACGGCCGCGCGCACTTGAGGGGTCGTCAGTACGGCGCGGGGCGTGGCGGGCAGGGCGCCGAGCTTCTCCAGCAGGGGGTGGGCGGCGTCCGGGTGGGCGACCTTCAGGCCGAGCCGGGAGAGGCGGCCGAGGACCGGGCCGGTCAGCGCGTCCGGGAGGGGCAGCAGGATCTGGCGCGGCCCGATCGTGGTGCGCGGCGGGCGGCCTGCCTGCTCGCCCTCCGGGTCACCCGCGAGCGGGACGGGGAGGCCGGTGAGCCGGTCGGGGTCGGTGCCCGCGAGGCTGTCGTAGAGCCGGTGCCACCAGGCGGGGTCGCGCTCCAGACCGGCGAGGCGGTCGATGGCCTCGGTCAGGGGTACGCGGGCGACGCCGAGGGTGCGCAGTTCGGTGCGGCGCTCAAGCCCTGCGGGCAGCAGACAGGGCAGCACCTCGGCGAGGACCCGTACGGTCTCGGCCCCGACGCCCTCGACGACCTCGGCCTCGACGGGCCGCAGGGCGGAGGTGTTCTCCGTACGGTCCTGGTCCTGGTCCCAGTCGTCGCCCCAGCCGCTCTCCGCCTCGGGGTCCCGGGGCGCGGCGGGCTCCAGGAACGCGACCCTCGGCAGCCGGGCCAGGATCGCCCCGCGCAGGGCCCCGTCCAGCGCGCCCTTGCCGAGCTGGCCCGGCACCAGGTCGATCGTCCCGGTCGACACGGGCCGCCAGGCGCCCAGCAGCTCCGCGTACGCGTCGGCCGCCCGCTCCACCAGGAAGTCCGTCAGCGGCCCTGGCGCGGGGTGCCTGCGGGCGGTGTCCAGCGGCAGCGAGGCGATGAGCAGGGCGGGGATGCCGAGCGGTTCGTCGGTGGGGGTCGGGGCGTGCACGACCGGTGCCGTACGGGGGTGGAGCGGGGCGCCCGACTCGTCGACCGGGACCGCCCAGGTCACCGACCAGTGCGGCCGCAGCCGCTCCTCGACCGGACGGTCGGCGAGCAGGGCGGGCTCGATGGGCCCGTGGTGGAGGACGGTACGCCAGCGGTTCAGGCCGCGCGCGGAGTCGTCGATGTGCGTGTACGGGCCGTGCTGGGACCGGCTCAGGGTGCGTGTGCCGTCCGGGGTCTCGATGACGATCTCGTCCAGGCCGGGCAGCGTGAGCAGCAGTGCGTCGTCCACGGCGGCCAGCAGCCGGGCCACCAGGTCCTCGGCGGTGCCGTCGCGCAGCGGCAGCACGACGACGGTGTCGTACCCCTCGGGCGCGGAGCCCTCGGCGGGCAGCGGCAGGCGCAGCAGCGGTACGTGTCCGTCGCGGCGGCGCAGCTCGTCCCCGAGGCCGGGGGAGCCGACGGCAGCCTGGCGGGCCAGCTCGCGGGCCTCGGCCAGCGACCAGCGGACGCCGCCGTGGCGGCCGAGCACGGCCGGTTCGTCGCTGACCGCGAGGACGGCGGCGAACCCGACACCGAAGCGGCCCACCGCGGACTCGTGGCCCTCGCGCTTGGCGGAGGCCCGCAGGGTGCTCAGGGACTCGACGCCGGTCGCGTCGAGGGGTGCGCCGGTGTTGGCGGCGGCCAGCACGCAGCGGGCGTCCGGGTCGCCGGGGGCGGCTGGGTGCAGGGTGAGGCGGAGCCGGCCGGGGGTCCTGGCCCGGGCGGCGGCGTCGGCGGCGTTCTGGGCCAGCTCGACGACGAGGCGGTCGCGGTAGCCACCGAGCGCGAGGTCCTCCTCGGCGTTGGCGTCCTCCCGGAACCGGGCGGGCCCGGCGCCCCACGCGTCGAGCACGCCGCGCCGCAGCCGTGCCGTCCCGAACGGATCGGCCCCCTCGGTCGCCTTCATGCTCACGCTCTCGACTCCGTCCGCGTTGTGGGTGGCCCGCGTATGCCTGTGCGGCCCAGTGTGCGCCCGAAGGTACCGCGCGCGCCCGGCAGTGCCTTCAGCCCGTCCGGCGATCCGTTTCAGCCTGTCCGGCGTTTGAGGACGGAACCCATGCTCCGGTGAGCGGTCACTGAACAGGTTCCAGGAACCCAGGCCCGCGAAGCCGTACCCCGGACCACGTCGACGGTTCCGCCCTCAAACGCCGGACGGGCTGGGTGGTACGGCCGGGTGGGAGCGTCAGGAGTGGCCCAGGTCCTCCGACGCGCCGTCCGGCTCGGCGGGGACCGAGCCCTCGCCCCGTTCCGGCCGCAGCGCGTACGCGTCCACCCGCATCGTGTCCAGCGCATGGTCCGCCGGCCGCACCGGCTTCGGCATCACCGCCGCCTCCGAGTGCCCACCGCACCCGTACGCCAGCGACACCACATGCCCGTCCGCCGGACCGAACTCGTTCGCGCACACCCCGAAGGCCTGCTTCAGCGAGCCCGCCATCGGGATCAGGAACGCACAGCTCACGCACGTCGCCGGGGCCGCCTGGGCCATCGGCGTCTTCGGGCCGAACGCCTCGTCCCAGCGGTCGGCCGCCTCGTACAGCCCGTACCGCGACAGCACCCGCGCCCGGCGCGTACCCAGCTCCTCCGCCACCGAGGCGATGGAACCCCGGCTGGTCGCGGCCACCGGCCGGTCCGTCAGCTCGGCGTCCTCCGAGTCGGCCAGCTCCGCCAGCTCGTCGGAGACCACGGAGTTCGGCGGCGGCTCGTCCTCGCCGGTCCAGCCGGGCTCCAGGCGCAGGTCCTCCGCCTCGGTGGGCAGCAGGTCCCCGGGGCCCATGTCGCCGGGGCGCAGCCGCTCGCTCCACGGCACCCACTCCGGCGCCAGGAGCGCGTCCGCCCCCGGCAGCAGCACCGTTTCGTCCAGGGTGACGTTCTTCGCGCGGGAGGCCCGCGCCACCGTCACCGCCCAGCGCCAGCCCCGGTAGCCGGGCTCCTTGGCCTCGAAGTAGTGCGTGACGACCCGGTCCCCCTCGGAGACCACGCCGACGTGCTCGCCGACCACACCGGGCGCGGCGGCCTCCTCGGCGGCCGAGCGGGCGAGGTCGACCGCCTCGGCGCACAGGCGGTCGGGAACAGGGGTACGGGTCGCACGGGTCGTACGGCTTCGCGTGGTCGTCGCAGCACTCACAGGTCTTCGCTTCTCTCCATACGCCAGTCTCACGAGCGCGCCAGCTGCTGCACGATTGCCGTTTCGGCCAGACAAGTGCGGGCGGAGCGGACCTGGGGGCCGCGTCGACGTCCACACCCGTTGTGCCTGCCTCGGGCGCGCCTTCTGCCACCCATTCTGCGGGATCGCCGAGAGGCGCGCGGCCAAGAACAACCGCCGGTGGCGCGTTACGCACGCTACCCTCTCCGCCGCGCTGCGCCCACCTGCCCGTCCCAAACGTGCCGTATCCGTTCCACCGGCACCCGGCGACCGGCACCCGTCCGCGCGGGGCGCCGCCGCCGCTCGCCCGACAGGGCGTCACCCCCCGCGTCGCGCGCGAGTCCGTGGCCGATCACCGTTCATACGGGCCGTGGTGGGGCACTATGACGAGGTGACAGCCGCCAGGTCGCACGACGGCCCCGGCCCGCTCCGCAGGGCGGGACGGGCGACGGGCCGTGCCCTGCGCGCCCCGTTCACCGGCACGGCACGCTCCATCCGCAAGGCGACGCACGCCCACGGCGCGGGGGAATCCGGCCTCGGGAAACTGATCGAGCTGCACGCCGTGAACGGCGCGGGCGACGTCATGATCACCGTCGCCCTCGCCTCCACCGTCTTCTTCTCCGTGCCGACCGACGAGGCGCGCGGGCGCGTCGCCCTCTACCTCGCCATCACCATGGCCCCCTTCACCCTGCTCGCCCCGGTGATCGGCCCGCTGCTGGACCGCCTGCCGCACGGCCGCCGCGCCGCGATGGCGGGCGCGATGCTGGCCCGTGCGCTGCTGGCGATCACCATGTCGGGCGCGGTCGCCACCGGGGGTCTTGAGCTGTATCCGGCCGCGCTGGGCGTCCTGGTCTCGTCGAAGGCGTACGGCGTGGTGCGCAGCGCGGTCGTGCCGCGCCTCCTGCCACCGAATTTCTCCCTGGTGAAGGCCAATTCCCGGGTCACCCTGGCCGGGCTGCTGGCCACCGGGATCGCGGCCCCGATCGGGGCCGGCCTCCAGATGATCGGCTCCGCCTGGCCGCTCTACGGCGCGTGCGCGATCTTCGTCGCGGGGACCTTCCTCGCCTTCACCCTGCCGCACAAGGTCGACTCCGCGAAGGGCGAGCGCCGGGCGCGGCTGATCGTCCCGCACGAGGGCGGCATCCCCTCCCGGCCCGCCCCCGGCAAGGCGTCGGGGCGGACCGGCAGCCCTCGGGCCGGGCTGCGCAGGGGCGGCGGCAAGGCGGGCAACGGGGAGAAACCGGCCAAGGAGCGGCCGCCGGGCCTGCGGTCCGTCGGCGGGTCCGTCCTGCACGGCCTCCAGGCCAACGCCGCGCACCGCGCCCTCTCCGGCTTCCTCATCTTCTTCCTGGCGTTCCTGCTGCGCGAGCACCCGCTGGCGGGGCAGAGCGCGGCGGTCTCGCTCGGCATCGTCGGCGTGGCGGCCGGGGTCGGCAACGCCTGCGGTACGGCGGTGGGCTCCTGGCTCCGGGCACGCGGACCCGAGGTGATCGTCGCGACGGTGCTGGGGCTCGCGCTGAGCGTGGCGATCCTCGCCGCGGTGTTCTTCTCGACCGCGCTGGTGGCGGCCCTCGGCGCGGTCGCGGGCTTCACCCAGGCCCTGTCCAAGCTGTCGCTCGACGCGATGATCCAGCGGGACGTGCCCGAGGAGGTCCGCACCTCCGCGTTCGCCCGGTCCGAGACGTTGCTCCAGATGGCCTGGGTGGTCGGCGGCGGTATCGGCATCGCCCTGCCGCTCAACGCGGTGCTCGGCATGTCGGTCGCCGCGGGCATCCTCGCGCTCGGGGCGGCCGCCTCCGTACGGGGCCTCCTGGGGGCCGCGCGGCGCGGCACGCCGCACCCCCGCGTGGCGTGAGCGGAGGCGACCGATAGCCTTCGGCCCATGACCGTTGCGTTCTTCTCCGGTAAGGGCCGTCGAATCGGCGTCGCTCTTGGTGCCGTGTCCGCGGGACTCCTTGTCCTGTCCGCCTGCGACAAGCCGACGCCGCTCGCGACCGTGACGGTCGGCAGCGACTCGGTGAACACCGAGGCCGCCTGCTACAACGACGGCGAAGCGATCAAGGAATCGCTGATCCAGGGCTGCCTGAACAAGAAGACGGGCAAGGTCGTCAAGATCTCCATGGACGACAAGGTCCGCTTCGGCGTCGACCCCGAGATCGCCGAGAACGGCTGGACGCTCTTCATCAACGGCCAGCAGGCCGAGCAGGAGCCGTACAAGAACACGTACCGGACGATCCCCGGCAACGCGTTCCTCGCCAGCCAGACGGGCCAGACCGCCGAGGAGACGAACGTCTCCATCGTGGAGACCAAGGGCAAGAAGCTCACGGGCGTCTGGCAGTTCCGGTTCGAGAACAAGGACAAGGGCTGACCCGGACACCCCGGGATCACCTCTTCTCCCTGCTCTCCCGCTCCGATCCCCCTGCTCCCCGTCCTCGACCGTGAGGCTGGCATCCGTGCGTGTGCTCGTCGTGACCGCTGTCCCGGTGGAACGGGACGCGGTCACGCGTGCGTTCGGGGGCGCTGAGGAGCGCGTGGCGCTGCCGGGCGCCGAGCTGCACCGCCGCGGCGCGTTCGACGTGCTGGCGGGCGGTGCGGGCCCGGCCGCCGCCGCGGCGGCCACCGCGTTCGCCCTGGCGTCCGGGGCATCGGCGTCCGCTCCGTACGGACTCGTCGTCTCGGCCGGGATCGGCGGGGCGTTCACCCCCGTGACCCCGCTCGGCTCGCTGGTCGTGGCGGACGGCATCGTCGCCGCCGACCTGGGCGCGGAGACCGCCGACGGCTTCCTGCCGGTGACCGCGCTCGGCTTCGGCCGGGACCGCTTCACCCCGCCGCCCGCGCTGGTACGGAAGGTCGCGGCCGCCACCGGCGCGGCCGCCGGCCCCGTGCTCACCGTCTCCACCGTGACCGGCAGCGCCGAACGCGCCGGCGCCCTGCTCGCCGCGCACCCGGGGGCGCTGGCCGAGGCGATGGAGGGCTTCGGGGTCGCGGAGGCCGCCGCCCGGGCCGACGTGCCCGTACTGGAGGTGCGGGCCGTCTCGAACGCCGTCGGCCCCCGCGACCGGGACGCCTGGCGCATCGGAGACGCGCTGGCCGCGCTCACGGACGCTTTCGGGAAGGCGGCGCCCGTACTGCAAGGCTGGAACAGCCACGAGGACCTGGAAGGTTGAAACCGGCATGACGACCGACACCGACACCACAGCCGGCGGCAGCCCGTCCGGGAACGCGATCCGGATCGCCTACTCGCCCTGCCCCAACGACACCTTCGTCTTCGACGCCTGGGCGCACGGCCGGGTCCCCGGCGCGCCCGCGCTGGACGTGACCTTCGCGGACATCGACGTCACCAACGGCATGGCCGAACGCGGTGAGCTGGACGTCCTGAAGGTGTCGTACGCGGTCCTGCCCTGGGTCCTGGACGAGTACGCGCTGCTGCCGTGCGGCGGGGCGCTGGGCCGGGGCTGCGGTCCCCTGGTCCTCGGCAAGGAGCTGGGCCTCGACCTGACCGGCCGGACCGTCGCCGTGCCGAGCGAGCGCTCGACGGCGTACCTGCTGTTCCGGCTCTGGGCGGCGGAGATGGTCCCGGGCGGCGTCGGCGAGGTCGTCGTGATGCCGTTCGACGAGATCATGCCCGCCGTACGGGACGGCAAGGTGGACGCGGGACTGGTCATCCACGAGGCCCGCTTCACGTACCGGAACTTCGGGCTCCACAACCTGGCCGACATGGGGCGCCACTGGGAGGACACCACCGGCCTCCCGATCCCGCTCGGCGCGATCATCGCCAAGCGTTCCCTGGGCGAGGAGACCCTGCGCCGCCTGGCCGACGCCGCCCGCAGCTCGGTCCGCCTCGCCTGGGACCACCCGGAGGTCTCCCGGCCGTACGTCCTGGAGCACGCCCAGGAGATGGACCCGGCCGTCGCGGACCAGCACATCGGGCTGTACGTCAACGAGTTCACCGCCGACCTCGGCGAGGACGGCTACGCGGCGGTCCGCGGCCTGCTCACCCGCGCGGCGGCGGAGGGGCTGGTTCCGCCACTGGGGCCGGACGCGCTGGCGTTTCCCTGAGCGACCGGGCGGTGAGCGGCGAGCAGCGAGCGGCGGACAACCGGAGGATTTTCCTGTGCACACCGCGATCGGCCCGTTCACCCTGGAGTTCTGGAAGGAAGGCCGCACCCACGAGCGGCGCTCCGGCCTCCGGGGCACGGTGCCGGGGTTCGGCGAGGTCGTCCTCACCGCCCCGCTGCCCCTCAAGCACACCCCGGGCAGCGTGGTCTCCGAGGTGCGCGGCCCCTCGATACCCACAGCGGTGTTCGAGACCCGGGGCATCCACACCGAGGCCACCGATCTGCCGACGCTCAACGGTTCGACGCTCCGCGTCGGCGACGCCATGGTCCACCTGCGGCGCAACCGCTTCGGCCTGACGCTCCGGGCCCGTGCTCTGCACTTCCGGTACGGCGGCGACCACTACCGGCTGCGGGCGGTGAGCCGGAAGCGGTTCGTCCTGACCCGCCGGGCCGACGACGAGGACCCCGGGGTCGCGCTCACGGCGAAGCAGTCGGGGCTCGGCGGCGGCAGGAAGCTGGTAGTGCGGACGACGGGCCGGGCCGTGGCCGCGGACATCGCGCTCGTCGCGCTCTTCGCCGGGGTCGACCGCGCGCCGCTGACCCGGGGCGGCGCGGTGCGCGCGGCCCTGGGCCGGTCGGCCCGGCTCCTCGCGGAGAGCCAGGCCTGACCGGTACGGCAGGGCCTACACGTCGAGCTGGTCGGCGACCGCCCTCAGCAGGCCCGCGATCTTCGCGCCCGCCGCCTTGTCGGGGTAGCGGCCCCGCTCCAGCTGCGGCGTGATGTTCTCCAGGACCGTCGTCAGGTCCTGCACGATCGACGCCAGCTCGTCCGGCTTACGGCGCTGTGCGGCCGCGACGGACGGGGTGGGGTCGAGGACCACCACGGAAAGGGCCTGGTCGCCGCGCTGGCCCGCGACCACGCCGAACTCCACGCGCTGGCCGGGCTTGAGTGCGTCGACTCCGGCAGGGAGTACCGACGAGTGGACGAAGACGTCGCCGCCGTCGTCGCGGGAGAGAAAGCCGAAGCCCTTCTCGCTGTTGAACCACTTGACCTTGCCGGTGGGCACGTCTGTCCTCGTCCTCGTACTCGTCGGTGTGCGGGAGAGCCGGAAAACGGCTCCGAAAAGCACCGGATAGCAATACAGCGGGTCACCGTGACCCGCCCGGTCCCAGGCTAATGGCCCTACGGCCGGTGACAAGACGTCGCCGGAGAGTTCCTCCGGGCTGGGAACTACCCTGGTCGCGTGAGTACTACTCCTTCAGGCGCAGGCGACCGGCTCGTTCAGGTCGGCGCGATCGTCTTTTTCGTCGGCGCACTGGCCACACTGGTCACCGTCGCCCCCCTGTTCCTCGGTACGGACCCGTTCCCGCCGATCGCGTACGGCGTCTGCATGCTGATGGGCGTCGGGTTCCTGATCGCCGGGGTGGGCGTGGTCCGCTCGGCGTGGGTGAACTCGCCGAAACGGGCCGCCAACTCGTAGGGGCCGGGCTCCCCTAGGCCGCCCGTTCCTCGGCGAAGGCGGCCAGCCAGGCCGGGAAGCCCGTCAGGTCCTCCAGCACCACGTCCGCGCCCGCCGTCCGCAGCTCCGCCGCGTCGCACGGGCCCGTCGTCACCCCGAGCGACAGCGCTCCGGCCACCCGCGCCCCGCGCACGTCGCCGGTGTGGTCGCCGACGTACACCTGCGCGCCCTGCTCGCGCAGGGCCTCGCCCTTGGCCTCCGCCCACAGCGAGCCGATCACCGTGTCCGGCTCGATCCCGAGGTACGACAGGTGCAGCTTCGCGTGCGGCTCGTTCTTCGCCGTGACGACGATCGCGCGGCCGCCGAGTGCCCGCACCGCGGCCACCGACTCCCGCGCCCCGGCGAGCGCCGTGCTCGGGGCTATCGCGTGGTCGGGGTAGGCCGCCCGGTAGAGGCCGGCGGCGGCGGGCACCTCGGCCGCCGGGAACCAGTGCGCCAGCTCCGCCTCCAGCGGCGGCCCGAGGCGGCTCACCACCAGGTCGATGTCGATGGGCACCCCCGTCTCCGCTACCAGGACCCGGTAGGCGGCGGCGATGCCGGGGCGGGAGTCGATGAGCGTCATGTCGAGGTCGAAGCCGACCGTCAGAGGGTTGGGGACGGGGTGGTGGACGGGGTGCTGAACCGTGGAAGCCATGCCCGCCATTCTGCCGACCGGCCCCCTTCGGCGGCGAAATCGGGCCGCCTAGACTGAAGCGCGCGCTTAGCCAAGCCTTACCGGCCCGGCCCGGTCCGGTCCGTACCGCTCGCCCGCTCGCCCGCCTTCCGCGTCCGTCCCGATCTCCCGATGGGTTCCCATGTCAGCGTCAGCGCCCGTGCGGGCCGCCGCGCCCCCCGGTGTGCCCCGCGCACCCCGTGCGCCCCGCCTCACCCGCCGCGCGACCGCGACGGCCGCGGCCTTCGCCGCCCTGCTGCTGGCCGTCCTGCTGAGCCTCGCCGTGGGCGCGCGCTCCATCCCGCCGGGCGAGGTGGTCGACGCCCTGCTGCACGGCGGGCACTCGGACGCCGCCGAGGTGATCCGCACCCTGCGCGTGCCGCGCACGCTCATCGGGCTGATGGTCGGCGCGGCGCTGGCCCTCGCGGGCACGGTGCTCCAGGGCATCACCCGTAACCCCATCGCCGACCCCGGCATCCTCGGCATCAGCCAGGGCGCGTCGGTGGCCGTGGTGATGGCCATCGCGTTCGCGGGGGTCCACACGCTCACCGGGTACGTCTGGTTCGCCTTCGCTGGCGCGGCCGTCGCCTCGGTCGCCGTGTACGCCATCGCGTCGAGGGGGCGCGGTGGCGCGACGCCCGTGAAGCTCGCGCTCGGCGGGGCCGCGATCAACGCGCTGCTGGTGTCGGTGACGATGGGGATCCTCACGACGAAGGCGTCCGCGCTGGACGAGTTCCGCTTCTGGCAGGTCGGTTCGATCGCGGGCCGGGATGCGGACGTCGTCCAGCAGGTGTGGCCGTTCCTCCTCGTCGGGGCGGTGCTCGTGCTCGCCGTCGCCCGCGGCCTGGACGCGCTCGCGCTCGGCGAGGACGTGGCGAAGGGGCTCGGGCAGAACGTCGCGGCGGTCCGGATCACCGGCGGTGTCGGGGCGACCGTGCTGACCGGGGTCGGGGTCGCCGCCGCCGGGCCGATCGCGTTCATCGGGCTCGCCGTCCCGCACATCGCCCGCGCGGTCGTCGGCAACGACCACCGCTGGGTGCTGCCCATGGCGGCGCTGATCGGGCCCGTGATGCTGCTCGTCTCGGACGTCGTCGGCCGGATCGTGTTCCCGCCGAGCGAGGTCCCGGCGGGCGTGATGACGGCGCTGATCGGAGTGCCGTTCCTGGTCGCCCTGGTCCGCCGGAAGGCGGTGCCGGCATGAGCGGTACGCCGGTGACCGACAGGTCCGTACGGGTCCGGCCCGCCGGGTACGCCGTCGTGAAGGCCGGGCCGCGCGGCCGGTTCCTGCTGCACCGCAGGGCGTCCGTCGTGGCGGCGGCCCTGGTCGTCCTCCTGGCCGCCGTCTGCGTCGCCTACCTCTGTGTCGGGGAGAGCTTCGTCGCGCCCGGCGAGGTCGTGAAGGTGATCCTCGGGCAGCCGTCGTCGGCCGAGCTGGTCGTGGGCACGCTGCGGCTGCCGCGCCTGGTCGTCGGGCTGCTGGTCGGCGCCGCGTTCGGGGTCGCCGGGGCGCTGATCCAGACGGTCGCCCGCAACCCGCTGGCCAGCCCCGACATCATCGGCATCAGCCAGGGCGCGAGCGCGCTCACGGTCGGCGCGATGACCTTCGGCATCACCTCGTACACGGTCCTGCCCTACCTCTCCGTCATCGGCGGAGTGGCCGCGGCGGCGCTCGTCTACGTCTTCGCCTGGCGCGGCGGCCTGCACGCCACCCGCTTCGTCCTCATCGGCATCGGCTTCGCCGTCGCGCTGCGGTCGGTGACCACGCTGTTCCTGACCAAGGGCGACTACCTCGTCGCCCAGCAGGCGCAGATCTGGATGACCGGTTCGCTGAACGGGCGGGGCTGGCCGGAGGCCGCACCGATCGGCTGGACGCTGCTGGTGCTGCTGCCCGCCATCGCCTGGGCGGCCCGCGCGCAGCGCACGGTCACGATGGACGACGACACCGCGACCGGCCTGGGCGCACGCCTGGGGCGCGTACGGCTCGGGCTCGTCGCCCTCGGCGTGGTCCTGGCGTCCGTGGCGACGGGCACGGCGGGCCCGGTGGACTTCGTGGCGCTGCTCGCCCCGCAGATCGCCCGCCGGATGACCCGGACCGCGCAGATCCCCCTGCTGTCCTCGGCGCTGCTGGGCGCGGTGATCGTCGTCCTCGGCGATCTGCTGGCCCGCAGGCTGTTCTCGCCCACCGAACTGCCGGTGGGCGTCCTCACGGCGGCGGTCGGCGCCCCGTATCTGATCTGGCTGATCATCCGCGGTCACCGCGGCCGCAGTGGAGGCACCGCATGAGCCCGAGCCGAAGCACGAACGCGAGCCCGGGCCCGAGCCCGACGACCGACGCGGCGCAGCCGGGCTCCCGCCTGGCCGCCCGTTCCCTGACCCTCGCGTACGAGGACCGCGCCGTGGTCCACGAGCTGGACCTCACCGTGCCCGACGGGCAGGTCACCGTCATCGTCGGCCCGAACGCCTGCGGCAAGTCCACCACCCTGCGGGCACTCGGCCGGCTGCTGAAGCCGCGCGGCGGGGCGGTCCTGCTGGACGGTACGGAGCTGGCGCGGATACCGACCAAGCAGATCGCCCGGTCCATCGGACTGCTCCCGCAGACCCCGGTGGCGCCCGAGGCGATCACCGTCTCCGACCTGGTCGCGCGGGGCCGTCAGCCGCACCAGAGCTGGTGGCAGCAGTGGTCGGACGAGGACGAGCGGGCGGTGACGGACGCCATGTCCCGTACGGATGTGACGGCGCTGGCCGACCGGCCGGTGGACGAGCTGTCGGGCGGTCAGCGCCAGCGGGTGTGGATCGCGATGGCGCTGGCCCAGGAAACGGACCTGCTGCTGCTCGACGAGCCGACGACGTATCTGGACATCGCGCACCAGGTGGAAGTGCTTGACCTGGTACGCCAGTTGGCGGCCCCCGCCGCGGACGGCACCCGGGGCCGTACGGTCGTCACCGTGCTGCACGACCTCAACCAGGCCGCCCGGTACGCGGACCGTCTCGTCGCCATGAAGGAGGGCCGGATCGTGGCGGAGGGCGCCCCCGGGGACATCGTCACGGCCGAACTCGTCGCCCAGGTCTTCGGCCTGGAGGCGGTGATCGTCCCGGACCCGGTGACGGGCTCGCCGCTCGTCGTCCCGGGCGCTCCGTGGACCCCTCCGACGCCCGCCACTTCGCGCTCCGCTTCGCCCCCTGCCGCCTCAACCTCCGCCCCGACTCCCGGAAAGGTCCTCTGACCATGACTCTGCGCAGCTTCCGCCCCCGTGCCCTGGCCGCCGTGTCCCTGACGGCCGTCGCCGCGCTGACCCTGGCCGCCTGCGGCTCGTCCGACGACTCCGGTTCCGACTCCGCTTCCGGCTCCGACGCCACCCGTACGGTGAAGACGGCGATGGGCGACGTGAAGGTCAAGAAGGCGCCCCGGCGGGTGGTCGTCCTGGACACCGCCGAACTGGACTCGGCCCTCACCCTCGGCGTGAAGCCGGTCGGCGCGACCCATGCGGACGTGACGTCGGGCTTCCTGAACTACCTGCCGAAGGACCAGGTCGCGGGCATCGAGGACGTCGGCCAGATGATGACCCCGAACCTGGAGGCCATCGCCGGTCTGAAGCCCGACCTCATCCTCACGAGCAAGATCCGGCACGGCGACAAGTACGCCGAGCTGTCCAAGATCGCGCCGACCGTGATGACGGAGAACACCGGGTACCCCTGGAAGGAGAACTTCCAGGTCCACGCGGAGGCCCTCGGCAAGGAGGCCGAGGCGAAGATGGTCGCGGACGGGTACGCGGACCATGTGGCGGACGTGACGAAGGCGCTCGGCGGCAAGGAGAAGGTCGCCGCGACCGAGGTCAACATGGTCCGCTTCGTCGAGGGCGCGGACATCCGTATCTACGGCAAGAAGAACTACATCGCCACGATCCTGGCCGATGTGGGCCTGGGCCGCCCCGCGATCACCGACAAGGCCAAGGACGGCTTCTCCTACGACGTCAGCCCCGAGAAGATCGACCTCGCGGACGCGGACGTGGTCTTCCACTCGACGTACGGCGACCCGAAGAAGTCCAAGGAGACGGAGACCACGGGCGGCGGCCTGTGGAAGAACATGGACGCGGTGAAGAACGGCAAGGTCTTCGCGGTCGACGACCAGCTGTGGATCCAGGGCATCGGCTACACGGCGGCCGACAAGATCCTCGGCGAACTCCACAAGAGCCTGACGAAGTAGCCGTCCTCCCCTGAGCAGGGCCGGTGGAGCCCCGCCCTCACCCCGTACGCCTCCGCGCCCGCCACACCAGGTAGAGCGCGGAGGCGACGGCGGCGACCCGGACCACCACCGGCCAGGTCTCCAGCAGGACGTCCCGCATCGCGCCCTCGCGGATCGGCTCGCCCCAGCGCCCCTCCATCCGCCCCCACACCCACACCAGGGCCCCGGCCGCCACCACGCCCGGGAGGCCGAGCGCCGCCCACTTCGCCTCCGTACGGGAGAGGGTGCGCGAGCTGTACGCGATCAGCCAGCCGCCCGCCAGCGGCAGCCAGGAACCGGTGACCACGCCGGCGACGAGCAGGACGGCGGCCAGGAGCAGCAGCGGGTGGGCGAAGCCGCCGCGGGGCGCGGCGGCGGCGACCGCGGGTTCGACGACGACAGGGGCGGGTTTGCGGCGGCGGAGCTTCACGAGGCGCAGGGCGCGGCGACGGTCGGCGGTGCCGTCGGCGCCCGAGGCCTTGCCGTCACCCGCAGCCGCACCCGCCGAACCGTCTCCCCCTACTTCCTCCTCGTCCTTCGTGCCTTTCTTGTCCATGTCGACAGGCCTCGGCCGCCTGCCGAGCAGCTCCGGGGCCTCGATGCCGCCGAAGAACCCGGGGATGGCGGTCCCCTCGTCGAAAGGCCCCGGCTCCAGGCGCCACCAGTCGGTCGCGTCGTCCGCGCCGCCCTGCTGGTCCTGGCCGAGCATGTGCGGGGCAGAGGGGTCGGGCCAGGCGTGGACGGGGGCGTCGTCGGGGGCGGGCCCGGGACGCGGCACGGCGGCCGCACCGGTTCGCTCCTCCGGTGCGTCCCCGGCATCACGGTCGCGGCGCGACGCGCCCCACCCGAATCCGGCTTTCGGCTTCCGGGGAGCCGTGGCCTCCCGCCCCTCGTCCGCGCCGGGACCGGCCTCCTTCGGCTCCTTGCGCAGCAGCCCGCTCCGGGGCCGGGGCAGCCCCCGCCGCTGCGGCTCGCCGCCGCCCGCACCGGTCCCGGCGGACGGCAGCGGGACCGTGCCGTCGGCGGACCGCGCCGCCGCGGCGACCAGTTCGTCCGGGCTGCCGAGCCTGCCGATGATCCGCCGCACGGCCGCCGGGGAGTCCGCGCCCTCCGTGGTGCGGCGGCGGTCGATCTCGCCCCGCAGCGTCGAGACGAGCCGCATCCGGGCGCCCGACGAGAGCTGTTGCTGCTGAGCCAGGTCGCCGACCCGGCTCAGGTAGTCGTACACGAGCTGGTCGCTCTCGATCCCCACGCGGCGCATCCCCTCTACCCGGCCCTGCCCCGACGGTAGCGTTCCAGCGGCTACCGTGGGACGGATGGGGACGACCACACCACCGCGCACGCTCGCCGAAGCCCTGCGCGCCCGGGGCGACGAATCGCTGGCCGGGCTGCTGCGTGCCCGCCCCGACCTCCTCAATCCGGTGCCGAACGACATCACGCAGCTCGCCACGCGGGCCGGTACCCGGGCGTCGGTCGTCCGCGCGCTGGAACACCTGGACCGGTTCGCGCTGCAGACCGCCGAGGCACTGGCGGTGGCGCCGGACCCGGCCCCGTACGACACGCTGCTCTCCCTGCTCACCGGCGACGGTCTCGACGACGGCGAGCAGCGCGACGACGAGGGCGCGGCGATCACCGCCGCGCTGCCGGGCGCGCTGGCGACGCTGCGCGAACAGGCCCTGGTCTGGGGCGAGGACGACCGGCTGCGGCTGGTGCGCACCGCCCGCGAACTGCTCGCCCCGTCGCCGCAGCACCCCTCCCCCACGGGCCTGGGCCCCACGGTCGCGGAGGCGACGGCGGGCATGTCGCCGGGCCGCCTCCAGGAGATCCTGGTGGCGACGGGCCTGCCCGCGACGCACGACCCGGTCTCGGCGGTGGCCGCGCTGTCCGCCCTGTTCACGGACCGGACGCGGATGGCGGAGCTGCTGGACACGGCCCCGGTGGAGGCGCTGTCGGTGCTGGACCGGCTGGTGTGGGGCCCGCCGTACGGGGAGGTCACGCCCAACCCGACTCCTCCCGTCAAGTGGCTGCGCGACCGGGGCCTGTTGCTGCCGGTGTCGACGCGGACGGTGGTCCTGCCGCGCGAGGCGGCGCTCCACCTGCGGGCCGGGCGCGCGCACCGCGTGCCGGAACCGGTCCCCCCGGCCGTCGCGGCGGCGGCCGAACGCGATCCACAGGCTGTGGACAGGGCGGCGGCGGGCCAGGCGTTCACGGCGCTGTCCACGATCGAGGAGCTGCTGAAGCTCTGGGACGGCGGCGGCCCGACGATCCTGCGCGCGGGCGGCCTGAGCGTACGGGAGCTGAAGCGCGCCGCGACCGCGCTGGACGTGTCCGAGCCGATCGCCGCGTTCTGGATCGAACTGGCCTACGGGGCGGGGCTGCTGGCCTCCGACGGGGAGAGCGACGAGCGGTACGCGCCGACGCCCGCGTCCGACGAGTGGCTCGACCTGTCCGCCGAGGACCGCTGGACGCACCTGGCCACCGCCTGGCTCGCCGCCACCCGGACCGCGGGCCTGGTCGGCGGCCAGGACGCCAAGGGGCGGGCCCTGTCCGCGCTCGGCCCGGAGCTGGACCGCTCGGCCGCCCCCGACGTACGCCGCCGGGTGCTGGCCCTGTTCGCCGAACTCCCGCCGGGGACCGCCCCGGAGGCCGAGACGCTGCTGCGACGGCTGCGCTGGGAACGCCCGTTGCGCGGTTCGGCACCGACGGCGGAGGGCTCGGACCTCCGCTCCCGGCTGGCCCTGTGGACGCTCAACGAGGCGGAGCTGCTGGGCATCACGGGCCGGGGCGCGCTGTCCGCACAGGCCCGGGCCCTCCTGGACGAGGGCGAGGAGACGGCGGCGGCCCTTCTGTCACCCCTCCTCCCCGAACCGCTGGACCACGTCCTGCTCCAGGCGGACCTGACGGCGGTGGCGCCGGGCCCGCTGGAGCGCCCGCTGGCGGACATGCTCTCGGTCCTGGCCGACGTGGAGTCGAAGGGCGGCGCGACGGTCTACCGCTTCACGCCCGGCTCCGTCCGCCGCGCCTTGGACGCCGGGCAGGCGGCAGCCGACCTGCACGCGTTCCTGGCCGCGCACAGCCGTACACCGGTGCCGCAGCCGCTGAGCTACCTCATCGACGATGTGGCCCGCCGCCACGGGCACCTGCGGATCGGGGCGGCGGCCGCGTACGTACGCTGCGACGACGAGGCGGTCCTCAACGAGATCCTGGCCGACCGCCGCTCCATGGGCCTGCGCCTGCGCCGCCTGGCCCCCACGGTCCTGGCCTCCCAGGCCGACCCCGGCTCCCTCCTCGAAGCCCTGCGCGACATGGGCTACGCACCGGCCGCCGAATCCGCCGAGGGCGACGTCCTGATCACCCGGGCCGGCGCCCGCCGCACCCCGCCCCGCACCCCTCCGGTCCCGGTCCCCGAGGGCCCGCCGGTCCCGGACGACACCCTGCTCGGCGCGGCGGTCCGGGCCATCCGCGCGGGCGACACGGCGGCCACGGTGGCCCGCAAGGAGCCGCAGGAGGGCGCCACGGGGTCCACCCCCTCCGGCACCCTCCCCCGCACCACCCCCGCCGAGACCCTGGCCACGGTCCAGGCGGCCGCGATGACGGGCTCCACGGTCTGGATCGGCTACGTCAACGCGGACGGCGCGGCCAGCCAACGCGTGATCGCCCCGGTCCGCGTGGAGGGCGGCTTCGTCACGGCCTACGACCACACGGCCGACGAGGTCCGCACGTACCCGCTGCACCGGATCACGGGGGTGGCGGAGCTGGCGGAGGAGGGGAAGGGGTAGGGGCGGCCGCATCTCGTCGGCGGGTGTGCCCGTCTGCGATGCTGCGGGCATGTCCACCCCTGACCGGAGCCCCGAGCCGGTGTCGCCGCACCCGCCCGCCGCCCCGATGCCGCCCCTGCTCACGCAGTCCTGGCTGGATCTGGCGTTCCTGCACTGGGCGGTCGACCCGGCGGACGTCGCGCCGCTGCTGCCGTCGGGGACGGTGCCCGACACCTTCGACGGGGCGACGACCTACGTGGGGCTCGTGGCGTTCCGGATGTACCGGGTGGGGGTGCTCGGGCTGCCGGGGATTCCGTACCTGGGGACCTTTCCCGAGACCAACGTCCGGCTGTACTCCGTGGACGAGCACGGTCGGCGCGCCGTCGTCTTCCGGTCGCTCGACGCCTCCCGGCTCATCCCGGTCCTCGTGGCGCGGGCCGCGGTGCGGTTGCCGTATCTGTGGTCCCGGATGGGCATCGAGCGGTCCGGCGACACCGTCACGTACACGAGCAGGCGCCGGTGGCCCGGTCCCCGTGGGGCGAGGAGCAGGATCGTTCTCCGGCCCGGTGACCCGATCGCCGAACCCACGCCGCTGGAGCACTTCCTGACCGCCCGGTGGGCCCTGCACACCTCGCTCTTCGGGCGGACCGCCTACCTCCCCAACGTCCATCCCCGGTGGCCGCTCCACCGGGCGGAGCTGCTGGAGTGCGACGAGGACCTGATCGCGGCGGGCGGGCTGCCCGCGCCCGTCGGGGAGCCGGTGAGCGTGCTGTACTCCCCGGGGGTGCCGGTGCGGTTCGGGCCGCAGCGGCGAACCCGTCCCGGCGGGAGCCGGGCGTGATCCCCCGCGCATGATGCACACTGGACGTTTGGCCGCATCCGTGGCCGTACCCCGCAGAAAGGGCCGAAGCGCGTGACCGGACCCCTCATCGTCCAGAGTGACAAGACGCTGCTCCTCGAAGTCGACCACGAGCTGGCCGAGGCCTGCCGTCGTGCCATCGCGCCGTTCGCGGAGCTGGAGCGTGCGCCCGAGCACATCCACACGTACCGGGTCACCCCGCTCGGGCTGTGGAACGCCCGCGCCGCCGGGCACGACGCCGAGCAGGTCGTCGACGCGCTCGTCGAGTACTCCCGGTATCCCGTGCCGCACGCGCTCCTGGTCGACATCGCCGAGACGATGGCGCGGTACGGGCGGCTCACCCTGTCCAAGCACCCCGTGCACGGGCTCGTGCTCACCACCACCGACCGGCCCGTGCTGGAGGAGATCCTCCGGTCGAAGAAGGTCCAGCCGCTGGTCGGGGCCCGGATCGACCCGGACACCGTGGCGGTGCACCCCTCCGAGCGCGGGCAGGTCAAGCAGACGCTGCTGAAGCTCGGCTGGCCCGCCGAGGACCTCGCCGGTTACGTCGACGGCGAGGCGCACCCGATCGAGCTGGCCGAGGACGGCTGGGCGCTGCGGCCCTACCAGAAGCAGGCCGTGGAGGGGTTCTGGCACGGTGGGTCAGGGGTTGTCGTGCTGCCCTGCGGGGCCGGGAAGACGCTCGTCGGGGCCGGTGCCATGGCCGAGGCCAAGGCCACCACACTCATCCTCGTCACCAACACCGTCTCCGCCCGGCAGTGGAAGCACGAGCTGGTGAAGCGGACCTCACTCACCGAGGACGAGATCGGCGAGTACAGCGGTACGAGGAAGGAGATCCGGCCGGTCACCATCGCCACCTACCAGGTGCTGACCACCCGGCGTAAGGGGATCTACCCGCACCTGGAGCTCTTCGACTCCCGTGACTGGGGGCTCGTCGTCTACGACGAGGTGCACCTGCTGCCCGCCCCCGTCTTCAAGTTCACCGCCGACCTCCAGGCCCGGCGGCGGCTCGGGCTCACCGCGACCCTCGTGCGGGAGGACGGGCGGGAGTCCGATGTGTTCTCGCTCATCGGGCCCAAGCGGTTCGACGCGCCCTGGAAGGAGATCGAGGCGCAGGGTTACATCGCGCCCGCCGACTGCGTCGAGGTCCGCGTCAACCTCACCGACTCCGAGCGGCTCGCCTACGCGACCGCTGAGACGGAGGAGAAGTACCGGTTCTGCGCCACCACCGCCACCAAGCGGAAGGTGACCGAGGCGCTGGTGCGCAAGCACCGGGGCGAGCAGACCCTCGTCATCGGGCAGTACATCGACCAGCTCGACGAGCTGGGCGAACACCTGGACGCGCCCGTCATCAAGGGCGAGACCAGCAACGCCCAGCGCGAGAAGCTCTTCGACGCGTTCCGGCAGGGCGAGATCAGCGTGCTCGTCGTCTCCAAGGTCGCCAACTTCTCGATCGACCTGCCCGAGGCCACCGTCGCCATCCAGGTCTCCGGGACCTTCGGGTCGCGCCAGGAGGAGGCCCAGCGTCTCGGCCGCGTCCTGCGGCCGAAGGCCGACGGGCACGAGGCCCGGTTCTACTCGGTCGTCGCCCGCGACACCATCGACCAGGACTTCGCGGCGCACCGCCAGCGCTTCCTGGCCGAGCAGGGGTACGCGTACCGCATCGTCGACGCGGACGAGCTGCTCGCGGAGAGCTGAGGAACGGGGCGGCTACGGCGGGTCCTCAGCGGGCCCGCCGTACGCCCGCCTCTTCCGCGTACTCCCCCAGGACGGCGACGCCGAACGCCGTCGTCACGAACACCTTCACGGCGCGCAGCGCGTCGCCGACGCGGTGGGGTCGGTGGTCACCGGTCGCCGCGGTCGCGCCGTGCGCGGGGCCGGTCGTGCGTGGGTTCAGGGTGGCTGTGCTCATGTATCCATGGTGCTCCCGTCACCCGTTCGGGCGCGTCGGCCCGCAGACGGAAGCGGGTGAGCGGGCGCGTAGGCCTGCGGTGCCATGCCTGGGCCCGGTATCCCCTACGGGTACCCCTTGGACCCGCTCCCCGGGGCGGAGCCGGCAGGCGTGCCGACGGACGCCCTGCGCCGGCGGAACCCCGTAATTCGTTTCGACCGTAAGCCGCCCTGTGGCTACAATCGCCGGTCTGCCCGCCTCCCGCACCGTGGTACCGGCCTTCGCTGCCGGCAGCCGGGGGAGCGCCGCCGGCCGGACGGAAACCGGCCGACACCCACGCGAACCAACCTTCCGAGCGGACCGCCCTGCCCGGCCTCAGCCGGTCGCAGCGCGCGGCCCGCCGTCCTGCGTTGAAGAGCCGGAGGCAACACCGTGCCCGCGCACGTAGCAGAGAGCGATTCCACCCCCGACCCCACCCGCACCACGGGCATCACCGACCCCCTGGCGCACGAACGTGCCCATCTCGCCGCGTCCCGCGCCGCCCTGCGCGGGATGCGCGAGGACGTCCAGGCCCTCGACATCCGCGATGTCACCGCGAACTGGGTCAACGCCGCCGTGCTCCAGTCCCAGATCGACGACCGCATCAAGGCGCTCGCCGATCTCTCGCACACCCCGCTGTTCTTCGGCCGCCTCGACTATCTGCACGCCGTCGGCGGCGAGCTGGCCGAGGGGGCGGACGGCGAGCGGTTCTACATCGGCCGCCGCCACGTCCACGACGCCGCCGGGGACCCGATGGTCATCGACTGGCGTGCGCCGGTCTCCCAGCCGTACTACCAGGCGTCCCGCACCAACCCCCAGGACGTGGGGCTGCGCCGCCGCTTCGGCTACACCGGCGGCGAGCTGACCGCGTACGAGGACGAGCACCTCACCGACCCGGCGGAGGCCGAGCACACCAGCCGGCTCCTCCAGGCGGAGATCGAGCGGCCCCGCGTCGGCCCGATGCGCGACATCGTCGCCACCATCCAGCCCGAGCAGGACGAGATCGTCCGCAGCGGCCTCGGCGGCACCGTCTGCGTGCAGGGCGGGCCCGGCACCGGGAAGACCGCCGTCGGCCTGCACCGGGTGGCGTACCTGCTGTACGCGCACCGCGAGCGGCTCGCCCGCACCGGCACCCTCGTCATCGGGCCCAACCGTTCCTTCCTCCACTACATCGAGCAGGTCCTGCCCGCCCTCGGTGAGCTGGAGGTGAAGCAGGCCACCGTCGACGACCTGGTGCGCACCGGCGTCGAGGTCCGGGGCGAGGACGAGGCGGCCACCGCCGTCGTCAAGGGCGACGCCCGCATGGCCGAGGTGCTGCGGCGGGCCGTCCGCTCGCACGTGACCGCGCCCGTCGAGCCCGTCGTCGTGGTGCGGGGCTCCCGGCGCTGGCGCGTGCCCGCGTACGAGATCCAGGAGATGGTCGACGAGCTGCTGGCCCGCGACATGCGGTACGGGGCCGCGCACGAGGCGCTGCCGCAGCGGATCGCCCACGCCGTCCTCGTACGGATGGAGGAGGCCGGGGAGGCCCCCGACGACCGGGTGCAGAACGCCGTGGCCCGGAACCCCGCTGTGAAGGCGGCGGTCAAGGCCATCTGGCCCGCCGTGGACCCGGCGAAGGTCGTGCTGCGGCTGCTGTCCGACGCGGAGTTCCTGGCCGCACACGCGGGAGGGGTGCTGAGCGAGGAGGAGCAGAAGCGGCTGCTGTGGGCGAAGCCCGCCCGCAGTGTGAAGTCCGCGAAGTGGTCGGCGGCCGACGCCGTGCTGATCGACGAGGCCGGTGACCTCGTCGCCCGTACGCACTCCCTCGGCCATGTCGTGCTCGACGAGGCGCAGGACCTGTCCCCCATGCAGTACCGGGCGGTGGGGCGGCGGTGCTCGACCGGTTCGGCGACCGTCCTCGGCGACCTCGCGCAGGGGACGACCCCCTGGTCCACGGAGAGCTGGGGCGAGGCGCTGTTCCACCTGGGCAAGGCGGACGCGGTGGTGGAGGAGCTGACG
Source organism: Streptomyces rubiginosohelvolus (assembly GCF_014649875.1). Taxonomy (GTDB): domain Bacteria; phylum Actinomycetota; class Actinomycetes; order Streptomycetales; family Streptomycetaceae; genus Streptomyces; species Streptomyces rubiginosohelvolus. Next base: position 820,423 of record NZ_BMTW01000001.1, read on the forward strand.
GCCGGGTTCCGTGTGCCGCGCGAGGTCATCGCGTACGCCTCCCGGCTGCTGCCCGCGATCTCGCCGGGGCTCGCGGCGGTGGAGTCGGTGCGGGAGTCGCCGGGGTCGTTGGCCGTACGGGAGGTGCCGGGCGGGGCGGCGGAGCTGGACGCGGCCGTCGTCGCCGCCTGCGAGGAGTCGTTGCACAACGAGGGGTCGATCGGGCTGATCGCCGCCGACGCCCGGATCCCGGCGCTGGGGGCGGCGCTGGCCGCGGCGGGGCACGCCTACCTGGCTCCCGGTGATGAGACCACCGCCGAATCCCGGCTGACGCTGGTGCCCGCGTCGCTGGCGAAGGGCCTGGAGTACGACTACGTGGTGCTGGACGAGCCGGGGGCCGTGGTGGACGGCGAGCCGGACGAGCGGACCGGGCTGCGGCGGCTGTACGTGGCGCTGACCCGTGCGGTGTCGGGGCTGACCGTGCTGCACGCGGCGCCGTTGCCGGAGGTGTTGGTTCAGGCGTAGGGCCCGGGGGCGGGATTCAGGGGCGGGACGCTCCGGTCCCGCCCTCGCACGCTCTTCGCGGGACTCTCCGGTCCCTGAGTCCCGCCCCGTCAGGCCTCAGGCGTCCAGCGCCTCGCGCCACTCCCGTACCGCCGCCGCGTCGACCGGGGCCGACCAGCCCGCCGGCCGCGCCGCGCCGCCGATGTGGAACGCGTCGATCCCCGCCGCCAGCAGCCGGGGCAGGTGGTGCAGGTGGAGGCCGCCGCCGACCAGGACCTGCGCCTGGTATCCCGGCTCGCCGCTCCGGGCCGCCTCGGCCAGGAGGGTCGGAATTCCGGCGTCCACCCCGTCCGGGGAGCCCGCCGTGAGGAACGTGTCGAGGCCCGGCAGGTCCGCGAGCTGCTTGCGCAGGGCGTCGCGGTCGGCGCACCGGTCGATCGCCCGGTGGTACGTCCACCGGCAGCCCTCCAGCTCGGCGACGAGCCGCTCGACGGCGACCAGGTCGGCATGGCCCTCCGCGTCGAGGAAGCCGAACACGAACTCGTCGGCCCCCGCCTCCCGCAGCTCGTGGGCCCGGGCGACCAGCACATCGATGTCACCGGCGGCGAAGCCGTCCGCCGTCCTGAGCATCACGCGCAGCGGGATGTCCACGGCGGACCTGATCGCCGCGAAGGTCTCCCGGGACGGGGTGAGACCGTCGGCGGCCATGTCGGTGACCAGTTCGAGGCGGTCTGCACCACCGGCCTGGGCAGCGACCGCGTCCTCCGCATCGAGAGCGATCACCTCCAGGACTGCACGGTTGCTCATGGGTCCCCATTCCTCCGATACACAGCGACAGGTCCGATACACAGCTACTGACCTACACGGCTATAGGTCTAGTCCAATGGCCAGCCTACGGGTGGCTGACGGGCCGCGCAGCCCTCTATCTGAACGCACGGACCCGGCGGTAGGCGAACCGGCCCCGCAGACGAGTGACGGACCCCTCCCGTCACACCTTGCACTTCATAGGGGAGGGGGGTATACATGGAGAGACAGAGATACCCCCAGGGGGTATCTGGGACGGCTTCAGGGAGGACCCCCGTGTCCGCGCACTCCGCCACCACCGCAACCACCGCCGCCGGATCCCCCGCCGGGGCCGAGGCCGGTACCACCGCGGTCGAGCTCGCGATCGGCGGGATGACCTGCGCCTCGTGCGCGGCCCGTATCGAGAAGAAGCTCAACCGGATGGACGGCGTCGAAGCCACCGTCAACTACGCCACCGAGAAGGCGAAGGTCACCTACGCGGGCGCCGACGTGTCCGTCGACGATCTGATCGCCACCGTCGAGGCCACCGGGTACACCGCCCGGCCGCCCGCACCACCCGCCGCCGAAACCGCCGCCCCGCCACCGGGGAGCGGCGATTCGGAACAGAGCGCGGCCGAGGACGACGGGCTCACCACCCTGCGCCAGCGCCTGATCACCGCCGTCCTCCTCGCCGTACCGGTGATCGCGATGGCGATGATCCCGGCGCTCCAGTTCGACTACTGGCAGTGGCTCTCCCTGACGCTGGCCGCACCGGTGGTCACCTACGCGGCATGGCCGTTCCACCGGGCCGCCTGGACGAACGCGAAGCACGGCGCGGCGACGATGGACACGCTGATCTCCGTCGGTACGTCGGCCGCTTTCCTGTGGTCGGTGTGGGCGCTGTTCTTCGGGACGGCGGGCATGGTCGGGATGACGCACCCGTTCGAGTTCACTATCGCCCGCAGCGACGGCGCCGGGAACATCTATCTGGAGGCCGCGGCCGGGGTGACGGCGTTCATCCTCGCCGGGCGCTACTTCGAGGCGCGCTCGAAGCGGAAGGCCGGGGCGGCGCTGAAGGCGCTGATGGAGCTGGGGGCGAAGGAGGTCACGGTCCTGCGCGACGGCGTGGAGACGACGATCCCGACCTCGGCGTTGCAGGTCGGGGACCGTTTCCTGGTCCGTCCCGGGGAGAAGATCGCGACGGACGGGACGGTCATCGAGGGCTCGTCCGCCGTGGACGCCTCGATGCTGACGGGTGAGTCCGTACCCGTCGAGGTCTCGGTCGGCGACACCGTCACCGGCGCCACCCTCAACGCCGGCGGACGCCTCGTCGTCGAAGCCACCCGCGTCGGCGCCGACACCCAACTCGCCCGCATGGCCAAACTCGTCGAGGACGCCCAGAACGGCAAGGCGTCCGCCCAGCGCCTGGCCGACCGCATCTCTGCCGTCTTCGTCCCCATCGTCATCGCCCTCGCCCTCGCCACCCTCGGCTACTGGCTCGGCAACGGCGCCGGACTCACCGCCGCCTTCACCGCGGCCGTCGCCGTCCTGATCATCGCCTGCCCCTGCGCCCTCGGCCTCGCCACCCCCACCGCCCTCATGGTCGGCACCGGACGCGGCGCCCAACTCGGCATCCTCATCAAGGGCCCCGAGGTACTGGAGACCACCCGCCGCGTCGACACCATCGTCCTCGACAAGACCGGCACCGTCACCACCGGCCGCATGACCCTCCAGACCACCCACACAGCCGACGGCACCGACGAGGCCGAAGTCCTTCGGCTGGCCGGGGCGTTGGAGAACGCCTCCGAGCATCCCATCGCCCAAGCCGTCGCCACCGCCGCGACCGACACCACCGGCCCCCTCCCCACCCCCGAGGACTTCGCCAACGTCCCCGGCCTCGGCGTCCAGGGCATCGTCGAGGGCCACGCCGTCCTCGTCGGGCGCGAACAGCTCCTGGCCGAGTGGGAGATCCGTCTTCCCGCCCCCCTCGCCGAGGCGAAGAAGGCCGCGGAGGCCGCCGGGCGCACGGCGATCGCCGTCGCCTGGGACGGCGAGGCGCGGGCGGTGCTGGAGGTCGCCGACGCGGTGAAGGACACGAGCGCCGAAGCCGTCCGCCGGCTCCGCGCCCTCGGTCTGACCCCGATCCTCCTCACCGGTGACAACCGGGCCGTGGCGGAGTCGGTCGCGGCCGAGGTCGGCATCGACGAGGTGTACGCGGAGGTCATGCCGCAGGACAAGGTCGACGTGGTCAAGCGCCTTCAGGCCGAAGGCCGTTCGGTCGCGATGGTCGGGGACGGGGTCAACGACGCCGCCGCCCTGGCCCAGGCCGACCTGGGGCTCGCGATGGGCACCGGCACCGACGCCGCCATCGAGGCCGGGGACCTGACCCTGGTCCGCGGCGACCTCAACGCCGCCGCCGACGCGATCCGCCTCTCCCGCCGCACGCTGTCCACCATCCGCACCAACCTGTTCTGGGCCTTCGCCTACAACGTCGCCGCCCTCCCGCTGGCCGCCGCCGGGCTGCTCAACCCGATGATCGCCGGGGCCGCGATGGCCTTCTCGTCGGTCTTCGTGGTCGGCAACTCCCTGCGGCTGCGCACCTTCAAGGGGGCGTGAGGCCTCCGCCAGGGAGCCTGAGCGCGGTGGGACCCTCCCGGTCCCGCCGCGCTGTTGTGCGTATACGGGTACGCGCCCGGCTCAGGCGCGGACGAAACGCAGCCGGGTCCCCGGCACCGCCTGCGCCGCCGCAGAGAGGGCCCGTTCGGGGACGACGCCGACGACCGGGTAACCGCCGGTCGTCGGATGGTCGTTGAGGAAGACGACGGGCCGGCCGTCCGGCGGCACCTGGATCGCGCCCAGCACCATGCCCTCGCTGGGCAGTTCCTCCGTACGGGACCGCTCCAGCGGCGGGCCCTCCATGCGCAGGCCGATGCGGTTGCTGTGCGGCGAGACCCGGTAGGCGGCGGTGAGGAGCGTACGGAACGCGGCCTCGGTGAACCAGTCGTGGCGGGGCCCGGGATGGACCGGGAGCACCAGTTCGGCGGGGGCGCCCGGCCAGGGGACGGGGCCGGCGTGCGGCGGTGGACCACCCGACGCCGGTTCACCCAGCGGGAGTTCGTCGCCCTCGCTCAGCGGGGCGGGCCCGAGCCCCGAGAGGAGGTCGGCCGAACGGCTGCCCAGCACCGGGTCCGGCACCAGCCCGCCCGCGAACGCCAGGTAGCTGCGGAGTCCGGTCCCGGCGGGGCCCGCGTCCAGCACCGCGCCCGCGGGCACCCGGACCGGCGCGCCCCACGCCACCGGCCGCCCGTCGACCGTCACCCGGCATCCCGCACCGCCGACGACGGCCACGACGGGCCGGTCCGGGCGGACCGCGCACCCGGTGAGGGTGGTCTCCAGGACGGCGGCGTCGGGCGGGTTTCCCACCAGCCGGTTGGCCAGCCGGGCGGCGGGCGCGTCCAGTGCCCCGGCCCGCCCGACCCCGAGGTGCGCATGGCCGGGGCGGCCCGCGTCCTGCACGGTGGTGAGGGCTCCGGGGCGTACGACGTACAGGAGGTGGCGTCCCGCGACCGGAATCATGCGTCCGCCCGGCTGTCGGCCTGGAAGTCGCCCGCACGGGGAGCGGGCAGCGCGGCCGCCTTCCCCGCGTCCACCGGTACGAATCTCACCGGTGTCCCCGGCACCAGCAGCGCCGCCGGTTCCCGGCCCGGATCCCACAGGGCCCCCGGGTCCGGCATCCGCCCGACGATCTGCCAGCCGCCGGGCGAGGGGCGCGGGTACACCCCCGTGTAGGGCCCGGCGAGGGCCACCGCCCCGGCCGGGACCCGGGTGCGCGGGGTCGTGCGCCGGGGCACGTGCAGCCGCTCGGGCAGCCCGGTGAGATAGCCGAACCCGGGGGCGAACCCGCAAAAGGCCACCCGGAACGCGGTACGGGAGTGCAGGGCGGCCACCTCGTCGGCCCCGACGCCCCAGAGCGCGGCGACCTCGCCCAGGTCCGGGCCGTCGTAGATCACGGGGACCTCCACCGGCTCCCGGTCCTCCCGGCGCAGCGGCTCCACCCGCCACGAGGCGAGCTCCCGGGCCAGCCGGTCCCGGGCGTCGGGCTCGCCCTCCGCGATCCCGTCGAGCAGGACCGTACGGGCGGCCGGGACGATGTCGCGTACGGCGGGGAGTTCGCCGCGCTCGCGACGCCTCAGCAGTTCGGCGCGGAAGGCCTCGGCGTGCTCGCCGTCGGCCAGCTCGACGAGCAGCGCGTGAGGGCCGGCGGGGAGGACGCGCGGCGTGCCGGGGGCTCGGGGGCCGCTGGGACGGCTGAGACCGCTGGGACCACCAGGGCCGGTGGGGCCGGCGGGGCCATCGCCCGTGGCGTCGGGGCCGGACACGCGGCCGCCCGTCCCACTCGCCCCGCTCACGCGAACGCCCGTACCGTGACGCCCGCTTCCTCCAGGGCGGTCCGCACCCGGCGGGCGAGCGCCGCCGCGCCCGGGGTGTCCCCGTGGACGCAGAGCGAGCGCGCCGAGACCGGTATCCGGCTGCCGTCCGCCCCGGTCACCGCCCGCTCGACGGCCATCCCGACGCTCCGGCGTACGACGTCGTCCGGGTCGTGCACCACCGCGCCCGGCTCGCCGCGCGGTACGAGGGTGCCCTGCGGGGTGTACGCGCGGTCGGCGAAGGCCTCCTCCACGGCGCGCAGTCCGGCCCCGGCCGCGTGGGCGAGCAGCCGGGATCCGGGCAGCCCGAGCACGGCCAGGCCGCCGCCCGCGAGCCGGACGCCCGCGACGACGGCGGCGGCCTGGTCGTCGTCCCAGACGGCCCGGTTGTAGAGGGCGCCGTGCGGTTTGACGTACGAGACGGTGGATCCGGCGGCCTCGGCGAAGACCCGCAACGCGCCTATCTGGTAGGCGATCTCGGCGGTCAGCTCGGCGGGCGGCACGTCCATCGACCGCCGCCCGAACCCGGCCAGGTCCCGGTAGGAGACCTGCGCCCCGATCCGTACGCCGCCGGCCGCCGCCGCGTCGCAGACCCGCCGCATCACGGAGGCGTCGCCCGCGTGGAAGCCGCAGGCCACGTTGGCGCTCGTGACACAGGCGAGGAGCGCGTCGTCGTCGGTCAGGGTCCAGGTGCCGAAGCCCTCGCCGAGGTCGGCGTTGAGATCCATCATCACGGGCGCACGGTAGGGCGGGTCCCGGCCGGGCGACAAGGGCCGGTCCGGTGGGCGGAACCCCTCGTACCCCCTCGCAACCCCTCCCCTGGACCTGTACGTCCTAGAGTCGCCCCATGACGGACCACCACACCTCCCACCCGCCCCACGGCTCCGACAGCTCCGGTGCCGAGGCCGGTCTCCGGGACCGCTGGCACGACACGCTGGTGGCCGCGCGCGCCGGGGCGGAAGGGCCCGATCCGCTGCCGTACGCCGAGAACCTCCTCGCCCGCTGGGCCGAACCGCAGCGCCGGTACCACACGACCGCCCACCTGAGCACGGTCCTGGACCGGGTCGACACGCTGGCCGGCCACGCCGACGACGTCCACGCGGTGCGGCTCGCCGCCTGGTTCCACGACGCGGTGTACCGGCCCGACCGGAGCGAGAACGAGGAGCGCAGCGCCGCCCTCGCCGAGCGCGCGCTGCCCGAGGCGGGGGTGCCGGACGCGGTGACGGAGGAGGTCGCCCGGCTGGTCCGGCTCACCGTCACGCACGACCCGGCCGACGGCGACCGCAACGGCGAGGTGCTGTGCGACGCCGACCTGGCCATCCTGGCGGGCGGCCCGCAGGAGTACGGGGCGTACGCGGCCCAGGTCCGGGAGGAGTACGGCTTCGTGCCGGACGAGGCGTTCCGGGCGGGCCGGGCGGCGGTCCTGCGGCAACTCCTCGATCTGCCGAGGCTGTTCCGTACGCCGTACGGCGCGGCGGAGTGGGAGGCGCGGGCCCGGCACAACCTGGCGACGGAGCTGGAGCTGCTGACCTCGTCCGGCCCCGAGATCGGCACAGGCACCGGCTGACCACGCGTCCCGCCCCCGTGAATGTTCCGGTTCGTTCACGGTGTCGTCCCGGTCACGCCCTCGCCCGACCGGTGAAGCCCGTCGGACGCTAACGTCTCGCATCGCAGATGCACACACTCTGCAAAGGCAGCCCGTTCAGCTTTCCACTCAGACAACTCCACGGGGGTAAGGCGAAATGTCCAAGGGACTCGGCACGACGGCCGGTAGAACTTCCCGGCGGCGACTGCTGCGGCTGGCCGGGGGCGGTCTCACGATGGCGGTGCTCGGAGCCGGCCTGACCGGCTGTGAGGACGAGCTCGCGACCGGCGGCGAGGGCAGCACCCCGCCGCCGCGCAGCGAGTCTCCCGGAGACGGCAAGGGCGACCGGGGAGGCAAGGACGGCGGGGCCCCCGCGCCGCTGTGGACGAAGTCGGTCCCGGCGCAGACGTACGGGGACAACGACGAGCTGGTGACCGTGGACGGTGTGGTCATCGCGAGCGGCGATCCGCTGGCCGCGCTCGACGGCGCGACCGGGAAGGAGCGGTGGTCGCTGCCCGGCGGCGCGGTGCCCGGTGCGCCGCTGCTGCTCGGCAACGGCACCCTGTACCTGGCCAGCGGTCAGTACGACGGCAACGTCATCGGTTACGTACCGGGGTCCGGCAAGGAGACCTGGCGCAGCCACCTCGGCAAGGAGTACCGGCAGCCCAGGCCGATCGCGGTGGACGGCGATCAGGTCTACGTCATCGCCGAGATCCTGGAGGCCGACGGCTCGTCCCGCACCAACGTGATCGCCGCGCTGAACAGCACCACGGGCAAGGTCGCCTGGAAGGAACAGCGCGACCTCGGCACCCAGCAGAACGGCATCCACGCCGCCGTGCAGGGCCGCCATCTCGTCTACACCGACTTCAAGAACAACCTCACGGTCCGCGACACCGCCACCGGCAGGCAGGTGTGGACGCAGAAGACGACGAAGACGAGTTACGGGCCGTTCGTCGTCCACCAGGATCTGGTGATCGTCCCGCAGGGGCAGCGGCTCCAGGCCTTCGCGCTGTCCGACGGGGCCGAGAAGTGGTCCGTGGAGGCCGAGGAGTTCGCCCTGTTCCGGGAGCCGAGCCTCGTGGAGGGCGTGCTGTACATCGCGGACAGCGGTCGCACGGTGTGGGCCCTCCAGCCGGGGACGGGGAAGAAGGTCTGGCAGTCCACGGCCCTCAAGGACGCGAGCGCGCAGGTGCCCCGGCAGTTCGTCACGGCGGGCGGCACCCTCTACGCGGCCACCGACCTGGACCCGCAGGGCGGCGTCCACGCCTTCGACGCCAAGACGGGCGGGCTGCGCTGGACGTTCAACGACAAGTCCGGCGACCACCACGCCTGGCTGGTCGCCACCGACGGGAAGCGCGTCTACGCCCTGCACGGCAAGAAGCTCCACGCTCTGCCCGTGTGACAGGCGCCCTACATGACAGGGGTGTGAACAGGCGGGCCCTCCTCCCGGCGCCGGGGAATGCGGATGCGTTCTCCGGCGTTGGGACGAGTCATGCCCGACTCTCCTTCGCGCCGCGCACCCATGCCCCTGGCCGTATACATTCTCGGCCTCTCGGTCTTCGCACTCGGCACCAGCGAGTTCATGCTGTCGGGCCTGCTCCCGCCGATCGCCGACGACATGAACGTGTCGATCCCGCAGGCCGGCCTCCTCATATCCGCGTTCGCGATCGGCATGGTGGTCGGCGCCCCGCTGCTGGCCGTCGCCACGCTGCGGCTGCCGCGCCGCACCACGCTCATCGCGCTGATCTCGGTGTTCGGCCTGGGCCAGATCGCCGGTGCGCTGGCGCCGACGTACGAGGTCCTCTTCGCCTCCCGTGTCGTGAGCGCGCTGGCCTGTGCGGGCTTCTGGGCGGTCGGGGCGGCCGTGGCCATCGCGATGGTCCCGGTGAACCAGCGGGCGCGGGCGATGGCCGTGATGATCGGCGGCCTGTCCGTCGCCAACGTGCTGGGTGTGCCGCTGGGGGCCTTCCTCGGTGAGCACCTCGGCTGGCGGTCGGCGTTCTGGGCGGTGGGCGCGGCCTCGGCGGTGGCCCTGGTCGGCGTGGTCACGCGCATCCCGCACATCCCGCTGCCGGAGAAGAAGCCCGAGCTGAAGCGGGAGCTGACGATCTACCGGGACCGGCAGGTCTGGCTGGCCATCGTGATCACCGCGCTCGCGGCGGGCGGGGTGTTCTGCGCGTTCAGCTATCTGGCGCCGCTGCTGACGGACGTGGCCGGCCTCGACTCGGGCTGGGTGCCGTGGATCCTCGGCCTGTTCGGGGCGGGCGCGCTGATCGGCACGATGATCGGCGGCCGGGTCGCGGACGCGCACCTCTTCGGCGTGCTGCTGAGCGGGATCACGGCGTCCACGGTGTTCCTGGTGGCGCTGGCGCTGTTCGCCTCCAGCCAGGTGGCGGTGATCGCGCTGGCGTTCCTGCTGGGCCTGTCCGCCTTCTTCACCGCCCCCGCCCTGAACGCCCGGATGTTCAACGTGGCCGGGGCCGCCCCGACACTGGCCGGAGCCACCACGACGGCCGCGTTCAACCTGGGCAACACGAGTGGCCCGTGGCTCGGCGGCACGGTGATCGACCTGGACTTCGGCTTCGCCTCCACGGCCTGGGCGGGCGCGGCGATGACGGCCCTGGCCCTGGCGGCGGTGGGTGTGGCGCTGCGCCTCCAGCGCGGCGGCGGCGCGGGCGGGACCGGCGGTTCGCGGTCGCGCTCGCGGCTCATCGCGAAGAGCGCGGCGGCTCGCGCCGGGCGCCCGGCGGGAGCCGATTCCGTCCCGTCGACGGGCGCGTGACTCCGTAGCCCCGGGCCCACCCGACCACTTTCGGCCGCCGCCCGGCCGATAGCCGTCGGGTCGCCGAACAGCAGCCGAAAAAGTCACTACCGACCAGTAGTGAGACGGTCACCCGCCCTTCATTATTGAGCGCGAGCATGACAACCCGTCGTCCGATCGACGCACGGGCCATCGCAGGTTTCCCACCCAGGAGTCCTCATGCATGCAGGCGCCACCGTCCAGCGCACCGCCGCGACGCTGACCGCGACGCTCGCCCTCGTCGCGATCCCCGTCGCCTCGGCCGGAGCGACGGAGATGACGGCCCCGGCCCGCCCCGCCCCCGTGACCGCCTCCGCGGCCCCGGCCGCCACCCTCGCCGCAGACGTCGACTACGCCGCCTGGCGGCGGGACGTCGCGGCGGTCGTCGCCGAGGCGCGCCCCTGGATCGAGGCCCGGACGGAGAGCGCCGGGAGCGAGAAGCAGGCGATCGTCCTGGACATCGACAACACCGCGCTGGAGACGCACTTCCACCCGTTCTGGAAGCTGCCCACCCCCGCCGTGGGCGACGTCCGCGAACTGGCCCGCTACGCGGATGCGCGCGGTGCGGCCGTCTTCTTCGTCACCGCCCGGCCGGGCATCATCCACTCCCTCACGGACTGGAACCTGAAGCAGGCCGGCTACCCGGTCGACGGCCTCCGCGTCCGCAGCCTGCCCGACCTCTTCGAGGAGGTCAGCGCCTACAAGACCGAGCAGCGGGCGGAGATCGAGGCGAAGGGCTACAAGATCATCGCCAATATCGGGAACAACACCACCGACCTCGTCGGCGGCCACGCCGAACGCGGCTTCAAGCTCCCGGACTACGACGGCGCGCTCTCCTAGGGCCTCTCGTCAGGGGCCGGAGGGGCGCCCCGCAGGCGCGGGCCGCCCCTTCGGCCTCCGCAGCCCGGCGGCCGTGAGCCGCCGGACCAGCTCCTTCGAGCCGACCTCCCGGGCCCCGGCCCGCACCGCGTCCGCGTAGTGCGCCTCCGGTACGTCGTAGTGGTCGCGCTCGAAGGCGCGCGGCGGGCAGCCGATCGCGGCGGCGAAGGCGTGCAGCTCCTCGAACGAGACGTCGCTCACCAGGTGCGACCAGAGGCGGCCGTGTCCGGGCCAGGTGGGCGGGTCGATGTAGAGCGTCACCGCCGCAGCACCTCGCCGAGCGCCCCGACCGGCGCCACCGCCACGGCCGCCTTGGTGCAGACCCAGTGCGGGTCGGGCCCGAGCTCCGGCTCGACGTCCAGGGCGTGCGGCTCCTCCTCCGGCGAGCACGCGGGGCACAGCGGCCACCGCCCGTACCGCTCCAGCAGCGCGTCCTGGACGTCCTGGGCGACCAGCCCCGCGACGAACTCCGCGCCCTCGGGCCACTGCTCCACCCACCACCGGCGGTGCGTCACCGCGTCCTCGACCAGCGAGACGATGTCCGCCTCGGCGACGTCGGCCGCCGCCAGGTCGGCCATGACGAGGGCGCGGGCGGTGTGCAGGGACTGCTCCAGGGCGTTCAACTCCATGCCCCCATTGTGCGCCCGCGCGCAGACGGCTCATCCGAAGATCGCGCCGCAACCCCCGCCGAGGATCCCGCCAGAGGTAGGGATCAAAGGGGGTTGACGGACCCGGAGGTTGAAAATATCTTTCAGATGTGACCAGTGATGTGAAGGAAATTTTCAGCAGCGACTCACCGCCGGCTCCGGCGGCCCTCGCCGCCAAGGTCCGGACCCTCGCCCCCTCCATGACCCGCTCGATGCAGCTGGTCGCCGAAGCCGTGGCGGGCGACCCGGCCGGCTGCGCCGCCCTCACCGTCACCGGTCTCGCCGAGCGCACCGGCACCAGTGAAGCCACCGTCGTCCGCACCGCCCGCCTCCTCGGCTACCCCGGCTACCGGGACCTGCGCCTCGCGCTGGCCGGTCTCGCCGCGCACCAGGAGTCGGGCCGGGCCCCGGCCGTCACCGCCGACATCGCGGTGGACGACCCGATCGCCGACGTGGTCGCCAAGCTCGCCTACGACGAGCAGCAGACCCTCGCCGACACCGCCGCCGGGCTCGACACCGTACAGCTGGGGGCGGCCGTCGCCGCCGCCTCGACCGCCCGCCGCATCGACATCTACGGCGTCGGGGCGTCCTCCCTGGTCGGCCAGGACCTGGCGCAGAAGCTGCTCCGGATCGGGCTGATCGCCCACGCCCACATGGACCCGCACCTCGCGGTGACCAACGCCGTGCAGCTGCGCTCCGGCGACGTGGCCATCGCGATCACGCACTCCGGCTCCACGGGTGATGTGATCGAGCCGCTGCGGGTCGCCTTCGACCGCGGGGCGACGACGATCGCGATCACCGGGCGGCCCGACGGTCCCGTGTCGCAGTACGCGGACCACGTGCTGACCACGTCCACCGCGCGCGAGAGCGAGCTGCGCCCCGCCGCCATGTCGAGCCGGACGAGCCAGCTGCTCGTCGTGGACTGCCTGTTCATAGGCGTCGCGCAGCGGACGTACGAGACCGCCGCGCCCGCCCTGGCCGCCTCCTACGAGGCGCTGGCCCACCGCCACACCCCGCGCACCCGCTGACCGCCCGCGCCGCCCCACCCGTACGCGTACGAGACCGAGCACCCCGAGAAAGCTGAGCCGCACCTCATGACCTCCACCACCGACGCGAACACCGACACCCCCGGCGCCACCGACGCCCCCGGGACGTACGGCGAGCTCCGTGCCCAGCTGGCCACCCTCACCACCGAGGCGTTCCGCCCCGAGCTGGCCGAGATCGACCGGCTGTCCACCGAGGAGATCGCGCGGATCATGAACGGCGAGGACGCCACGGTCCCGGCCGCCGTCGCCGAGCGGCTGCCGCAGATCGCCGCGGCCATCGACGCCACCGCCGAGCGCATGGCGCGCGGCGGCCGGCTGATCTACGCGGGCGCGGGCACGGCGGGGCGGCTCGGGGTGCTGGACGCCAGCGAGTGCCCGCCCACCTTCAACACCGACCCGGCCGAGGTCGTCGGCCTGATCGCGGGCGGCCCGTCCGCCATGGTCACGGCCGTCGAGGGCGCGGAGGACAGCAAGGAGCTGGCCGCCGCCGACCTGGACGCGCTGAAGCTGACCGCCGACGACACCGTGGTCGGCATCTCCGCCTCCGGCCGCACGCCGTACGCGATCGGCGCGGTCGAGCACGCCCGCACGCAGGGCGCCCTGACGATCGGCCTCTCCTGCAACGCGGACTCGGCACTCGCGGCTGCGGCGGAACACGGCCTGGAGGTCGTCACCGGACCCGAGCTGCTCACCGGCTCGACCCGGCTGAAGGCGGGCACGGCGCAGAAGCTGGTCCTCAACATGATCTCGACGGTCACGATGATCCGGCTCGGCAAGACGTACGGGAATCTCATGGTCGACGTCCGCGCTTCCAACGAGAAGCTGCGGGCCCGCTCCCGGCACATCGTCTCCCTGGCCACCGGCGCGTCCGACACCGCGATCGAGGCCGCCCTCGCCGCCACCGACGGCGAGGTCAAGAACGCGATCCTGGTCATCCTCGGCCAGGTCGACGGCCCCACCGCCGCCCGGCTCCTCACCGAGTCCGACGGCCACCTGCGCGCCGCCCTCGCGGCCGTCCGCACCACCTGACCCACCGGGTATCCCCACCCCCCGCACAGCAAGGCACCGAGCACCATGGCCACTGAAGACAAGAACCGCGCCACCGCCGCCGCGATCCTGCCGCTCGTCGGCGGTGCCGCGAACGTCGCCTCCATCGCCCACTGCATGACCCGGCTCCGCCTCGGGCTGCACGACCGGACCCTCGTCGACGACGAGGCGCTGAAGGCCCTGCCCGCCGTGATGGGCGTCGTCGAGGACGACACGTACCAGATCGTGCTGGGTCCGGGCACGGTCGCCCGGGTCACCCCGGAGTTCGAGCAGCTGGTGGAGGAGGGCCGCGAGGCAGCGCCAGCCCCCGGACCCGGTGGTCCGGCCGCCGTCTCGTCCGACGATCTGGCGGCACAGGGCGCGGCGATCAAGGCACAGCAGAAGGCGAAGAACGCGACCCCCTTCAAGCTGTTCCTGCGGAAGATCGCCAACATCTTCGTACCGCTGATCCCGGCGCTGATCGGCTGCGGGATCATCGCGGGCCTCAACGGTCTGCTGGTGAACCTGGAATGGCTGCCCGCCGTGACACCGGCGCTGGCGGCGATGGCGTCGGGCTTCATGGCGCTGATCGCGGTGTTCGTGGGCTACAACACGGCGAAGGAGTTCGGCGGTACGCCGATCCTGGGCGGTGCGGTCGCGGCGATCATCGTCTTCCCGGGCGTCGCGAACATCGACGCCTTCGGCCAGACGCTCTCGCCCGGCCAGGGCGGTGTGCTCGGTGCGCTGGGCGCGGCGGTCCTCGCGGTGTACGTGGAGAAGTGGTGCCGGCGGTGGGTGCCGGAGGCGCTGGACGTCCTGGTCACCCCGACCCTCACGGTCTTGATCTCCGGCCTGGTGACGATCTTCGGCCTGATGTTCGTGGCCGGGGAGATCTCCTCCGCGATCGGTACGTTCGCCGACTGGCTGCTCTCCAACGGCGGCGCGGGCGCGGGCTTCGTCCTCGGCGGCCTGTTCCTGCCGCTGGTCATGCTGGGCCTGCACCAGGCGCTGATCCCGATCCACACGACGCTCATCGAGCAGCAGGGCTACACGGTCCTGCTCCCGATCCTGGCGATGGCCGGGGCGGGCCAGGTCGGCGCGGCGATGGCGGTCTACTTCCGCCTCCCCCGCAACGAGTCGATCCGCCGCACCATCAAGTCGGCGCTCCCGGCGGGTCTGCTGGGCGTCGGCGAGCCCCTGATCTACGGCGTCTCGCTCCCGCTGGGCCGCCCGTTCATCACGGCGTGCGTGGGCGGGGCGTTCGGCGGCGGCTTCGTCGGCCTGTTCAACCAGCTCGGCGACACGGTCGGCTCGACCGCGATCGGCCCGTCCGGCTGGGCCCTGTTCCCGCTCCTGGACGGCAACCACGGCCTGGGCTCGACGATCGCGATCTACGCGGGCGGCCTGCTGGTGGGCTACGTCGCCGGCTTCCTGGCCACGTACTTCTTCGGCTTCAGCAAGGACCTGCTGACCGAGTTCAACGTCTCCCAGGAACCGGCCCCGTCCACGATCGCGGCGACGGGCGGCACGACCCCGTCCACGACACCCCCTGCCGCAGGCGGCCCGGATACCCCGGACCCCGGCACCGACCCGGCGAAGGCCCCGGCGGGGGTCTGACCTCCGGCCCGAGCGCTTCTGCGGCCCTCCCGCGTGCTCCCCGCGCACCTCGCCCTGTCGACGACCGGGAGAAGTGCGCGGGGAGCGTCAAGATCACGTCTGGCGCTCACTCGTCAAGGCAGATTTTGCCGAACCGGACTATGATGTCGTTCACGACATATTACGGTGCCGCGCGTGACAAACATTCACGTCATCGAGCTGGAGCCCGAAGTCCGTGACTGGCTGGAGCTTCTTTCGGAGAAGCACTACTGGAAAGTGGAGGAGTACGCGGGCCTGCTCGCCTCAATGGGAACGAGCACTCCGATGCCGTTCAGCCGCCCCTTGCGGGACGGGGTGTACGAGCTTCGGCCGACGCTGAACGGCGAGGCCACCAGGGTCACGTACTGGTTCGCCCCGGATCGTCGCATCGTGCTTCTCACCGTCTTCCGCAAGACACGGATGCGGGAGTCGGCGCAGGTGGATCGGGCCGTGCGGGCCCGCGAGCTGTGCGAGGCCGAGCACGGTCCGGCCCACACGACGTACACACGTGGAGAGAGCAGGTAGGCCCCATGAACCACAGTCGCTGGAAGCTGAAGCGCGAACAGGAACTCGGCGCGGACCACGGCGAGAGCGAGGAGACCCGCGCCGAGCGCGCGGAGATCCGGCTTGCCATGGCTTTCGCGAAGGCGGTGTACGACCGCCGCAAGGAGCTCGGCCTTTCCCAGAGCGACGTCGCCGAGCGGGCGGGGCTGACCCAGGCGAAGGTCTCCCGTATCGAGGGCGCCGATGCCGTGCCCACGCTCCCTCTGCTCCGGCGACTGGCTCGCGCTTTGGACGCCTCCCTTAGCATCGCCCTGGACGAAGATCAGGAGAAGGTCGCCTTCGTAGCCCGTACAGCGGCCTGACAAGCGCGGAGCCAGGCGCCCAGAGCAGCGCGACCTGAGGACTACGCCTAAGGGCCGCCCCACCCCGGTCTCCGGCCCGATCCGCCCCGGGCACCCGCCGCCTAGCGTCGTCCCCATGCGAATCGGACTGCTCGGCACCGGAAATGTCGCCCGCGCCCTGGCCACCGGCTGGCGCGCCGCAGGGCACGACGTCCTCCTCGGATCGCGTCATCCGAAGGAACGGACCGACCTCGGCCTGCCCGTCGCGGGCCTCGACGAGACGGCCGCACACGCGGAGGTCCTGGTCAACGCGACGCCCGGCGGCGTCTCCGTGGACCTGCTCCGCTCGATCGGGGCCCCGGCGCTGGCCGGCACCCTGCTGATCGACGTCGGGGTCGGCCTCTCCGACGACTTCAGCGCCCTCACCCACCCCAACAGCAGCCTGGGCGAACTGATCCAGGAGGCGTTCCCCCTGACCCCCGTCGTCAAGACGCTCTGCACGATGGACTCGACCACGATGGTCGCCCCTGGCGAGCTCACGGAGCCGGGCACGGTCTTCCTCTCCGGCGACGACCCCGAGGCCAAGGCCACCACGGGCCGGCTGCTCACGGACCTCGGCTGGCCGGCCTCCTCCCAGCTGGACATCGGCGGCATCACGACGGCCCGCGGCCAGGAGCACTTCGCGTTCCTGTTCATGGGGATCGCGGGCGGGGTGAACTCCCACACCTTCAACATCAAGGTCGTCACCCGGCCGTAGGCGCCACCCCCGCCCCAGGAATGAAATCCGGCCCTCCGGTCATACTGGCCCAGGACAGACGACAGGCATCGGGCAACTCACGAACGGCACCGGAGGGCGGGGGCATGGTCGACGACGACACGTGGTCCGGCGCGTTGCACCGGCTCTGGCAGGCCGCTTCGCGGGCGGAGGAGGTCGCCGCGCTGGCGGACGACGTCTACGCGCCGCTCCTCGCCACCCCGGGCGTCCACCTCGTCGTGGGTACCCGGTGGGACGAGGACGCGACCCTGCGGTACATGCGGGCCCTCGGTGCGGACGGCGACGCCCCGGTGATCATCGCGACGGCCCGGTCGATGCCGGGGGCCGCCGTCCGTGAACCCGACGGCGAACCGGTGGTCACGCGGGGCTCGGTGGACGAACTCGACGACGCGGCGTGGCCCGAGGCGGAGTTCCTGCGGCAGTCGCCGGGAGCGTCCGTCGTGGCGTGCACCTTCCGGCTCGACCGGAGCGGCTGGGCGGGGCTCAGCGTCGCCGTGGACGCCTCGGCCGACACGGAGGGCGTCGCACGCCGTCTGGCACAGGCCGTCGACGTCATCGTCGCCTGCCACACCGGCATACTCCAGCGCGGCCGCGAGGCCCGCCGGGGCGCCGACGACGCCCTGCTCGCCGAGGCGTCGCTCCAGATGGACTCGTCGCTCGACGTCGAGGACACCCTCAGACGGGTGGCCCGGATCGCCGTCCCGGCCGTCGCGGACGGCTGCCTCGTCCATCTGCTGCGCAAGGACGGGCCCGAGTTCGTCGCCGCCACCCACGTCGCCGTACAGCAGCAGCGCGCGCTGGAGGAGGCGGGCCGCGACGACCCGTGGCTGGCCGCCCTGCTCGCCCAGCGGGACGACGGCGACCAGGCGCTGTTCCTGAGCGGCGCCGCGCTCGACGGCTCCCCGTTCGCCGTCCCCGGCCCCACCGGGGGCGGCCGGCACCCCACGGTGGTCAGCGTCAGCACCCTGCACGCCCGCGGCCGCGTCGTCGGCAGCATCACCTTCGTCTACCAGCGCCCCGAGGACCGGCTGCCCGACAGCGCCTTCCTCGACAGCCTCGCCACCCGCGCCGCCCTCGCCATCGACAACGCCCTGCTGTACGAGCTGCGCCGGCACGCCGTCCTCTCCCTCCAGGAACACCTGCTCCCCTCGCAGCTCCCGGCCGCAGCGGGCTGGGACCTGTCGGCGAGTTACGAGGTCGGCGACCCGATGCTCGACGTCGGCGGCGACTTCTACGACGCCGTGCCCCGCCCCGACGGCTCCATCGCCCTGCTGATCGGCGACGTCTGCGGGCGCGGCGCGGAGGCCGCCGCCCTCACCGGCCTGGCCCGGCACACCCTGCGCACCCTCCTGGAGGAGGGCACCGACCCGGGCACCGCGCTGAGCCGCCTCAACCGGGCCCTGCGCCAGGAGGGGGCGTCCCGCTTCCTCACCGCGGTCGTCGTGACGATGACACCCCGGGCCGACGGCACCGTACGGCTCACCACATGCAGCGCGGGCCACCCGCGGCCGCTGGTGCTCCGCGCGGACGGCTCCATCGGCGAGGTCGTCTCCGGCGGACTGCTCCTCGGCATCCTGGACGACGTCTCGTACGACAGCCACGAGGACTCCCTCGCCCCGGGCGACACCCTCGTCCTGTTCACCGACGGGCTCACCGAGTCCCGGGAGGCGGACGGCACGTACTTCGAGAGCGTCCTGCCCGGGCGCCTCGCCGCCCTGCGCGGCAGCGACGCCGCCCATGTCGCGGAGAGCCTGGCCCGGCAGGCCAGGACCTTCCGCGCCTCCGGGCAGGACGACATCGCCCTGCTCGTGGCCCGCTGGAACGGCATCACGCCCTCCGACGGCCTGCTCCCCCTGGAAACCCTGCTCGAACAGGCGGCGTTGCGATGACCGGTGGCGGACTGATCCTCGTGGTCGAGGACTCGGAGGAGGACACCGAGGCCATCCAGCGCGCCCTGTCCCGCTCGCACCCCTTCCTGGACCTGGAGTTCGCCCCGCGCAGCGAGGACGTCCTCCCCCGGCTCCTGGACCCGGCCGCGCGGACCCCGGACCTGCTGCTCCTCGACCTCAACATGCCGGGCATGGACGGCCTGACACTGCTGTCGAGCCTGCGCGCCCACCCTGCGTGCGCGTCGCTGACCGTGGTGGTCTTCACCTCCTCCACGGCCTCCGCGGAGGAGGACGCCTGCTACGCGGCGGGCGCGGACAGCTACATCTACAAGCCCGTCAACTTCGAGCTGTTCCAGACCGTGCTGCAGGGCGCGGTCGACTTCTGGCTGCCGCGCGCGGCCGACGGCGCGGTCACGGCCGCGCCTCCGGCGGCTCCTCCAGCGTGAACCAGACGGCCGTGCCGGGACCGCCTCCGCAGTCGGCGTCCGGTGCGGCGGCCGGGCTCTCCAGCCACAGCCGGCCCCCGTGCCGTTCCACGATCCGCTTGACCACGGCGAGGCCGACGCCCGAACCGCCGCCCCGCTCGTCGCGGCGGTGCAGCCGGCGGAACAGCTGAAGGACGTCCGCCTGCTGCCCGGCCGGGATCCCGATGCCGTTGTCCCGGACGACGAGAGCCGTCACCGTAGCCCCGCCCTCCTCACGGGCCTGGCCCGGCACGGCGGTCCGTACCGCTTCCACCCACACCCGCCGCTCCCCCGCACCCTCGTCCGCCGCGTACTTGGCCGCGTTCACGAGCAGGTTCTCCAGCACCTCCCGCAGCCGCTCCCGGTCCGCCCGCAGCCGGGGCAGGGCCGCCGGGCGCACCAGCGTCACCCCCTGCTCGGCCAGCCGGCCCCCGGCCACCACCAGCGCGTCGTCCAGCACCTCGTCCACCGACAGCGCCTCGCGCTCCAGGCCCACCTGCCCCAGGCGCGAGAAGTGCAGCAGCGAGTCCAGCAGCCCGTCCATGCGCTCCGCGAGCCGCCGTACGGTGGTCAGCCGGCGCAGGGACGTCGTGTCCAGGACGGTCCCGGCGTCCTCGACGATGAACGCGGCGGCGTTCGAGATCCCCCGCAACGGCTCCTTGAGGTCGTGCGCCGCCGCGTGCGCGAACGAGTCCAGGTCCTCGTTCGTCCGGGCCAGCTCCGTGTTCCGCGCCTCCAGCGCCACGACCTGGCGGGTCAGCAGCCCCGACACCTCCCGCCACAGCTCGCCGGCGACCACCCGCTGGGCCGGACTCCACGGCGCGCTCCGCCCTCGTACGGTCGCCCGGTAGACCGCCGCCGAACCGCGCGGGGTCAGCCGCTCGCCCCCGGGGCCCGTACGCACTGGCCGGGACGGATCGGCCGCCCACTCCCGGGGCGCGGGCTGCTCACGACGCCACCAGGCCAGCAGGTCGCCGTCCCGGTTGAACGGGAGGAGCAGCAGACCGGCAGGGATCCCTTCGGCCTCGGCCTCCTCCGGCTCCAGGCCCAGCGCTTCGGGCAGCCGGTCGCTGCTCCAGACCTCGCCGACGGAGCCGTCCTGCGCGAGCCGGGCCAGCAGACCGGACAGCGCGTCCGGCAGCGGCGCCCCCGCCGTCAGCGTCTCCGTACCCCGCAGCAGCACCGCCCCGTCCGCGTCGAGCAGTTCGGCGAGGCCGGATCCGGGTCGCATCCAGTCGTCCGGTGCCCCGGAGGTCAGCCGGGCCAGCACGGCGGCGAGCGCCCGCCGGTTCCGGGCCAGCTCGTCCGCCTCCTCGCGCCCGGCGACGGCCGCCAGTTGCAGGGACAACGCGATCCCGAAGAACTCGCACGCCGCCCGCGCCTCGGGCGACAGCCGCGTCGGCTCGTCGCCGTGGCAGGCGATCAGCCCCCACAACTCCCCTTCTTGCAGCAGCGATACGGACATGGACGAGGCCACCCCGATGTTGCGCAGGTACTCGAGGTGGTAGCCGGAGACCGTCCGCAGCACGGAGGCGGAGAGGTCCAGCGGCTCACCCGTGTCCGCCCGCAGCTCGGGCACGAGCCCCGCCGTGCGGTCGTCCACATCGCCGATGACCCGGATCCAGTTACGGGCGTAGAGGCGGCGGGCCTGCGGCGGGATGTCACTGGCCGGGAACCACAGGTCCAGCCAGGGTTCGCGCCCCTCGCTGCGGTCCTCCGCGATCACCTGGCCTGGCCCGTCACGGCCGTCGAAGCGGTACGCCACCACCCGGTCGTAGCCGGTGAGCGTCCGAATCTCCCGGACGGCGGCCGCACAGCACTCGGTGACGTCGGTCGCGCCCTGGAGCTTCTGCAGGGCTCGCCGCACCCGGGGGTAGAAGTTCTGGAACACGAACGGCCCGCCCTCGGACCGGGGTTCGAACTCCAGGACCAGCAGATCCCCGTTCCGGTGCACGGTCACGTCGAACAGCCGGGCCCCGCCCTCATCCCCCAGGGTCAGCGGCAGCACTCCGGAGGACGCGGGCCCCTCCTGCGGGGCGGCCGCGCCGGAGTCCGTCACGGCCTCCGCGCTCTCCCGCGCCAGCGCCCACTGCTCGTCACCGATCAGCTCCGTGACCGGCCGGCCCAGCAGCTCCCCGGCCGCCCGGCCCAGCACCTCGGCCGCGTTCCGGCTGACGGTGTCCACGACGGCGTCGTCCCACCGCGCGGCGATCAGTGCCCCGTACGACTGGACACCTCCGAGCAGATGGATCGGCTCGCGCACACACTGCGACAGGTCGAAATCCTGGCTGACCCCGGCCTCGGCCGCGACCGCCCTGGGGGTGAGCCACCCTTGTACGTCGTCCGGCACCGTCTCTGCTCCGTCCCTCGGCTGCGCCCCCTCCTTCCTACCCCCTGGTGGTCGCACCAGGTGTAGGCCACCTCTCCCCGGGCACTCGAAAGCCAGCGGAAAACACCGAGGAAGCACCGCAAGAATAGGCGAGGCGACCTTCGCGAAAGGAGCCACAATGAGCGACTCCCTGTGGGGCTACCAGCCGTCGAGCGGTCACACCGCGGGCGTCGATCTGACCGGCTATTCGGTCGAGGCGACCGACGGCAGTATCGGAAAGGTCGACAAGTATTCCGACGAGGTGGGCTCGGCCTATCTGCTCGTCGACATCGGAGTATGGATCTTCGGCAAGGACGTCCTGCTACCCGCGGGCACGGTGAAGCGCATCGACACGGAGGACCGGAAGGTCCACGTCGACCTCACCAAGGAACAGGTCAAGGACTCCCCGGAGTTCGACCGCAACCACCAGACCGAGGATGCGGCCTACCACGAGCAGCTGTCCGCGTACTACACCGCGTACCGCATCCTGTGACGGAGACGCGCGTACGGCCCTGAACGGCGGCGGGCCCGACCCCGAGGAGGGGCCGGCCCCGCCGTCTCACGTGTGGCGTCCTATAACTATGCGACTTTAATAACGGGATCTTGCAGCCCTCAGCCCGCCAGGTCCGACCAGAACGGCACCCGGGCCCCGGCGGCGGGCTGCGGCCACCTCTTCCCCGGGTCCGGGTCCCCGAACTCCTGCTCAACCCACTCCGCCAGGTCCCGCCCGTAGTGGATGGTGTCCGCACCGACGACGGAGAGCACCGGCCGCCCATGAGCCACCCCCGCCCCCGTACCGGAGTCCGTCCCCGCACCCAGGCCCGTCCCCGAGGCCAGATACCGGTGCGAGTAGAGCGGGATCAGTGCCGGTACGGAGGCGAGCGCGGCCCGTGCCGCCGCCACGGCCTCCGCCGGGTCCGCCGGGCGCGGCCCCCACCGCCCGCCGGGCAGCCACCAGCCGTGCTCCACCGAGAACAGCAGCTCTTTTACCGGCCGCCCCAGCCGCTCCCGGATCAGCTCCGGGTCGCCGTCCCGCCAGTTGGGCCACGGGCTCCGCGGGGACTCGCCCTCCTCCGGGGGCACCGCCCGGTCCACCGGCAGCCCGGCCGCCAGGAAACCCCGGTGGTCGGGGGCGAACACGATGCCGTACTCCGCCTCGATCCGGTCGAACTCCGCATCGCTCAGACCGGGTTCCCACGTGCACACGCCCAGCTCCGCCAGACGGCGTGCCGCCTGTGCCCCCGCCCGTACTCCCTCACGTACCGCCTCGTCACCGGTCATCGCAGCAGCCTAACGACAGCCGCTCCTGGGAGCGCTCTCAGCGATGTCGGCGCCCGGCGCTAGGCTGTAGACGATCCGGCGACGACACCGAGCACGCACCACGCACACGTACGCGCAGACGCGGACGCACGCACCGGCCCGCGTATCGCCGCCCCGTCGACAAGGAGCGACCGCCTTGCCCGAGCAGTCCCCCGGGTCCCGGCCCACCCTGGAAGCCG
Source organism: Streptomyces rubiginosohelvolus (assembly GCF_014649875.1). GTDB lineage: Bacteria > Actinomycetota > Actinomycetes > Streptomycetales > Streptomycetaceae > Streptomyces > Streptomyces rubiginosohelvolus. The sequence continues at coordinate 843,574 of NZ_BMTW01000001.1, forward strand.
TCGCGGCACGCGCGGGGGTGTCGCGGGCCACCGCCTCACGGGTCGTCAACGGGGGCGATGGCGTCCGCAAGCCGCTCGTGGACAAGGTACTCAAGGCCGTCGAGGAGCTCGGCTACATCCCGAACCACGCGGCGCGGACCCTCGTCACCCGGCGCACCGGAGCGGTGGCCGTGGTCATCGCGGAGCCGGAGACCCGGTTCTTCTCCGACCCCTTCTTCTCCCAGCAGATCCGGGGCATAAGCAAGGAGCTGACCGCCCACGACACCCAGCTCGTCCTGCTGCTGGTGGAGGGGCCCGGGGACTTCGACCGGATCGCCCGGTATCTGGCCGGCGGGCATGTCGACGGGGCGCTCGCCTTCTCGCTGCACACCGACGACCCGGTGCCCGCGATCACCCGGCGGGCGGGCATTCCGGCGGTGTACGGCGGGCGGCCCAGCTGGACCGCCGACCCGGGCGACCAGGCCGTCCCGTACGTCGACGCGGACAACCGGGGCGGGGCCAGGCTGGCCGTGCAGTATCTGCGGGACCTGGGGCGGGAGCGCATCGCGCACATCGCCGGGCCCGCCGACCAGACCTCCGCGATGGACCGGCTGGACGGCTACCGGGACGTGCTGCTGGACGTGGACCCGACGCTCGTCGCCGACGGGGCGTTCACCGTGGAGAGCGGAGCCCGGGCGATGGCGGAGCTGCTGGAGAGGCGGCCCGACCTGGACGCGGTCTTCGTCGCCAACGACCTGATGGCCTCGGGCGCACTGCGGGTCCTGCGCGAGCGGGGGATCTCGGTGCCGGAGCAGGTGGCGCTGGTGGGGTTCGACGACATGGACTCGGTGGCCTCGGAGACGGATCCGCCGCTGACGACCGTCGGCCAGGAGATCGAGGGGCAGGGGCGGCTGATGGCCCGCCTGCTGCTGCGCGCCCTGGACCGGGAGCGTACGGGCAGCGGCGACGTCCCGGAGTCGGTGATCACCCCGGTCACGCTGGTACGGCGGGCCTCCGCCTGAAGCGGGCCCGCCCGGGCCCCGCGCGAACGTACGGCGGGCCTCCGCCTGAGGAACCGGAGACCCGCCGCGCTCTACGTCACCCTTGCCGGTCGTCGACCGGCAGCGGTCACTGGTACGGAATCCGCAGCACCGCCGCGTCCGTGCCGGTCTGCACCTGGGACGTGCCGTTGCCGAGCGCGTTCCAGATCTCCAGCCGGACCGTGCCGTTCTTCAGCTCGCCGAGGCTGCCGGTGGTCGCCTGCGCGCCGACCGCCTGCGTGTACTCCTCCCACCCGGCGACCGGGTCGGTCGCGAAGTAGCGGAAGGTCTCGGTGCGGTCGAACGTGCCGTCGCCGGTCAGGTCGTAGCTGACCCGGACCTGCGGGGCGAGCCCGACCTTCGTGCCGGCGTCCACCCGGAGGCGGAAGCCGGTGGCGGCCCCGGCGGTGACCTTGCCGTTGACCTTCTTCACCTCGTAGACGGTCGGGCGGTACGGGGTGCCGTCCCGGTTGACGCCGTCGGCCGAGGCGATGGTGTCCGCGCCCGCCGGGTCGGTGGTGGCGGTGGTGAGGACGCCACCGGTCTTGAGGCGGAAGGTGTTCCCGGTGGACGGGTTGCCCGGGTCCGGGTCGGGATCCGGGTCGCTGCCGCCAGGACCCGTGCTCGTGGCCGTCGAACGGGCGGGCACGGACAGGGTCTTGCCGTCGGAGAAGGTCACCGTACGGGCGGTGGAGCCGTGGTTGTGCGCGGTGTAGGTGCGCGTCCCGTTCTTCGAGAAGACGGCGGAGGTCGGAATGTCGCCGCTGACCGTCATGTCGGGGGCGCCCACCGCCGCGAGGGTGTTGATCCAGTGGTAGGTGTGCGCCTTGGACTCACCCTGCTCGGGGGTGTAGTTGCCGTTCACCCCGTCCCACTTGGCCTTCGCGGACGCCGGGTCGGAGAGCGACTCGAACTCCCAGAGCAGGTCGCGCCACTCCTGGGCGGGCCCGCCGTTCTCGCGCTCCATCTCGGCGATGTTCCGCTTGATGGCGGCCTTCTCGCGGGCGAGGTGAAGCGAACCGCCGGTCACCGGCAGGACGTTGATGCCGTGGATCTCCTCCGGGTTGGCGGTCCACCAGGTGGAGTACGCGCCGCCACTGCCCCAGACCATGCCGACCGTGTCGTGGCCGAAGGAGGCGGGGAAGACCTGCTGCGAGGCGTCGAACCAGTACTGGGTGATCGCCTCGGACTCGGTGGTCAGCAGGTAGCTGCCGAGGTCGCGCAGCGCGTTGTCGCCGGTGGCCGAGCCGAAGAGCACCAGGGCGGCGCTCAGATTGATCGACTCCGAGGAGGACTCCTGGTTGTTGCCCGCCGCGAAGCCCTGGTGGCCGGAGGCCCAGCTGTGGCCCGCGTACACGTCGAAGCCGCGCAGGAAGGGGTAGGCGGAGTCGGTGCGGCTGGCGTTGGCGGTGTCCCGGATCAGGTGCTTGATCATCGTGCCCCAGGCCGAGTCGGCGACCCAGGCCTGGTCGTACTGGGCGATGATCGCCGCCGCGTAGACGTAGTAGCTGTAGTGGAAGTGGTGGTCGTTGAGCTCGGTGTCGCTGCCGTACGAGGCCGGGTAGCCGGTGAGGGTCTTCCAGTCCTTGTCGTAGCTGAACTCACTGGCCCCGCCCGCCGTGAACCACTCCTGGAGCCGGCCCTTCATCAGGCCGAGGAGCTTGTCGCGGGTGGCGGTCTGGCCGATCTGGTCGGCGACGGGCACCAGCTGGGCGAGGCGGCCGAGCGCCTTGCCGGTCCAGTAGGTGTCGGTGGCCCCGGAGAACGGGTCGGAGGCGTTCGCGACCTCGTTGAGGTAGCCGGTCAGCCGGGCCTTGTCGACGCCGCTGGAAGCGGGCAGCGCGGGCACGACGCCGTTGTTCTTCTGACTGGTGGTGAAGGTGGCGGACTCGCGCACCTTCATAGTGCCGCGCGGCGATACGTACGTGTACGGGGTCAGCGCGTCGGAGGTGTGCAGCCACTGGTGGCGGTAGAGGGCCTGGAGCGTGCCGCGCTCGGAGCCCTCCTTGGCCTCGGTGGTCAGGCTGTAGGTCGCCCGGACGTTGCCGCCGGTGGTCTGCCAGGCCACCTGGGAGCCGGTGACGAAGCTGAAGGCGTACTTCCGGTAGGTGGAGAGCGCGTCCGTGGAGGGCAGCACGGCGAGCGAGAAGTAGTCCTTGGAGCCGAGACCCGCGGTGATCGTGGAACCGGAGATGTTCCAGTCGCTGCCGGTCGGCGCGAAGAGCGCGTAGTGGTGCCCGGCGACGGTGATGCCGAGGACGTTGCCCTGGTCGGAGAAGACGGTGGGCGCGGAGGCGGTCGTGATGCGGGCGTCGCCGCCGGAGCCCTTGGCGTACACGAAGGGCATGCCGTGGCCGATGGTGGCCCGGAAGGTGCGCGATCCGTCGGCCCAGTAGGGCGTGACGGTCCAGTCGGACCAGGCGTCGGCCTTGGTGTCGGGCGAGTTCAGGCCGGAGAGCCCGACGGTGAGGTCGGCCTTGTGGGCGTACTCGTACTGGCGGCCGTCGCCGACGATCGCGGGCGTGGTCGGATAGCCGACCTCCAGGCCGGACGCCTTGGCCTGGTACGTGAGCGGGTGACCGTACATGGGGGTGCTGTACGGGTTGTCGCCGTAGCGCTGGAAGGCCAGCGAGGACCACCAGTCGTTGGTCGGGACCGGCTTGGACCGGGCGGCGGTGGTGAGCTTCGGGGTGACGGGCGCCCCGGTGTTGGTGGTCGGCCCCTGGGTGCCGGCCGGGCGCGCGTCGGTGTAGCTGCCGGCGCCGGCGGGGATGGTGGCGGCGGCAGCGGGGGAAGCGGCGGGGCCCAGGCCCACGGCGGCCACGGCGATCGCGAGGAGCGTCGCGGCCGCGGGTCTGGGGGTGACTCGGGAAACGAGTCCGGAGAGGGAGGTCAGCACGAGCAGCACCTCGATCATGGGGGGCGAAGAGCGCGTTCGAGAGCGCTCTCAAGTGCCAAGGAACGTAAAACTCCTGAAACGTGAGTGTCAAGAGAACGCACACAGGCGGCAGTTGGAAGGCGGTCCGGTGTAACCCCAAGCTGTTATGCGTTCGAGTCTTGACGGGGCGAGGACGGTGGGAGACGCTCCAGACGCAGGTTTTGAGAGCGCTCTCAAGGCGCTCGGTTCATCCCGAAGCCAAGGGAGGCTTCCCATGCCCATCGCCCGAGCCGCCAAGAGAGCCACCGCCCGCCTCGGCGCGGTCGTCCTCGCCGGGGCCCTCCTCGCCGCCTGTGGATCCAGCGACTCGTCGGACTCCTCCGACAGCGCGGGCGGGAAGGTCACGCTCAACGTGGACCTCTTCGGGTCCTTCGGCTTCAAGGAGGCCGGGCTCTACGAGGAGTACCAGAAGCTCAACCCGAACATCACGATCAAGCAGAGCGACACGCAGGACGAGGCGGACTACTGGAAGTCGCTCCAGACCCGGCTCGCGGGCGGCGGCGGCCTGGCGGACGTGCAGGGCGTGGAGGTGGGCCGGATCGCGTCGGTCACCCAGCAGCAGTCCGACAAGTTCCAGGACCTGAAGGAGTTCGGGGCCGACAAGCTCAAGGGCGAGTTCGCCGAGGCCAAGTGGTCGGCGGCGACCACCAAGGACGGCAAGATCCTCGGCCTCGGCACGGACGTCGGCCCCGAGGCGATGTGCTACCGCACGGACCTCTTCAAGGAGGCCGGGCTGCCCACGGACCGCGAGGAGCTCGCGAAGAAGTGGGCCACGTGGGACGGCTACCTGGAGCTGGGCAAGGAGTACAAGAAGAAGGCCCCCGCCAAGAGCGCCTGGCTGGACAGTGTCGGCTCGCTCTACGGGATCATGATCGGCCAGGAGAAGGAGCGTTACTACGACGCCTCCGGCGAGCTGATCTACGACAAGAACCCGGCGGTCAAGGAAGCCTGGGACACCTCCGTGGAGGCGGCCGAGGCGGGCCTGAGCGCCAAGCTCGACCAGTGGTCCCCGCAGTGGAACCAGGCGTTCGCCGCCGGCTCCTTCGCCACCATTCCCTGCCCGGCCTGGATGCTCGGCTACATCAAGGGCCAGGCCGGTGACGGTGGCCAGGGCAAGTGGGACATCGCCAAGCTGCCCGGCGGCGCGGGCAACTGGGGCGGCTCGTACCTCTCCATCCCGCGTGCGGCCAAGCACAAGGAGGAGGCGTACAAGCTGATCGAGTGGCTGACCGCCCCCGAGCAGCAGGCGAAGGTCTTCCAGAAGCAGGGCAACTTCCCGTCCTCGACGGGCGCCATCGAGACGATCGCGGGTGCCAAGGACGACTACTTCTCGGGTGCGCCGATCGGCCAGATCTTCGGTGACGCGGCGAAGGAGTCCCCGGTCCAGGTGCTGGGTGTGCACGACCAGAACGTGATGCAGCAGATCACGAACGCGCTGAGCGAGGTCGAGCGCAAGGGGACGTCGTCGGACAAGGCGTGGGGGACGGCGAAGAAGGGCGTGGACAACGTGATCGGCTGACCCGCCGGTCCGCACGATCCGGCGTGGACCACGTAACCGGCTGCCCCGCCGGTCCACACGGTCCCGCTCCTCCCCCCTTCCTGCCTGGGGCCGGTCCACCGGTACGCACCACGGTGGCCCGGCCCCACCCCCGTACCCCTCCCCGCAGCTCGTCTCTCCGCCCCCGATCCCGAAGGGCCGCACCGTGTCCCTCACCGCCACCGCGAAGGCCGGGCCCCGCAGCCCCGCCGGAACCGGGCCCGGCCCCGACGACGGCCGGGCCGCCGCGCTCCGGCGCACCTGGCGCAAGGCCTCCCCGTACGCCTACATCGCCCCGTTCTTCACGCTCTTCCTGGCCTTCGGCCTCTTCCCGCTCCTCTACACCGCGTTCGTCTCGCTCTACCGGGTCGAGCTCCAGACGAGCGGCGAGATGGAGTGGCGGGGCATCGCCAACTACACGGCGCTGTTCACCGACGAGTACTTCTGGACCTCGCTGCGCAACACGTTCACGATCGGCGTGCTGTCCACGGTCCCGCAGCTCGCGATGGCGCTGGGCCTGGCGCACCTGCTCAACTACAAGCTGCGCGGCCGGACCTTCATCCGGACCGCGATCCTGCTCCCGTACGCGACCTCCGTGGCCGCCGCGACGCTCGTCTTCGCGCAGCTCTTCGGCAAGGACTTCGGGCTGATCAACTACGTGATCGGTCTGGTCGGCTTCGACCCGGTGGACTGGCAGACCGGCACGGTGGCCTCGCAGATCGCGGTGTCGACGATCGTGATCTGGCGGTGGACCGGATACAACGCGCTCATCTACCTGGCGGGCATGCAGTCGATCCCGCACGAGCTGTACGAGGCGGCGGAGATGGACGGGGCGTCGCGCTGGCGCCAGTTCATCCACGTCACGCTCCCCGGGCTGCGCCCCACGATCGTCTTCACCGTCATCATCTCGACGATCGGCGCGACGCAGCTCTTCGGTGAGCCGCTGCTGTTCGAGGGGTCGATCTCGGGCGGTATCTCGCACCAGTACCAGACGCTCGGCCTGTACATGTACGAGCAGGGCTGGGGCTTCTTCCACCTGGGCCGGGCCGCGGCCATCGCCTGGGTGATGTTCGTCCTCATCGTGGTGCTCGTCGGGGTCAACGCCCTGATCGCGCGCCGCCGCGCACGCAAGGAGGCCGGCCGATGACCGCGCTCGCCGCACCGCCGACCGCGCCCGAGAAGGGCGACCCGCCGCAGGGCCCGCGCGCACAGCGGATACGTAAGGGCGGAGGCGCGGGCCGCACGATGAAGGGCGGCTGGCTCTCCTACCTGATCCTCGGCTTCGCCCTCCTCATCTCGGCGTTCCCGTTCTACTGGACGATCGTCGCGGCCAGCCGGTCCAACGCGGACATGGCGAAGGTGCCGCCGAGCCTGCTGCCGGGCCCGAACCTGATCAAGAACTTCGAGCAGGTCCTCGAAGAGGCGGACATCGGCAAGGCACTGCTGAACTCGCTGATCGTGTCGGGTTCGATCACGATCGGCACGGTCCTGTGCTGCACGCTGGCCGGATTCGCCTTCGCCAAGCTGAAGTTCAAGGGCCGCAACGCCCTGCTGACGCTGACGATCGGCACGATGATGATCCCGCCGCAGCTCGGCGTGATCCCGCTCTTCATGCTGATCGCCGAGCTCCAGTGGGTGAACCAGCTCCAGGCGGTGATCCTGCCGGGCCTGGTCTCGGCCTTCGGTGTCTTCTTCATGCGCCAGTACCTGGTGCAGTCGCTGCCGGACGAGCTGATCGAGGCGGCCCGGGTCGACGGCGCCTCCACCGCGCGCATCTTCTGGTCGATCGTGATCCCGATCGCGCGGCCGGGGATGGCTGTGCTCGGGATGCTCACCTTCATGACGGCGTGGAACGACTTCTTCTGGCCGATCATCGCGCTGTCCTCGCAGGAGCCGACCGTGCAGGTCGCGCTGCGCCAGCTCGGCGGCGGTTACGTCAACGACCAGTCGGTGATCATGGCCGGCACGCTGCTCGGCACGCTGCCGGTGCTGCTGGTCTTCGGCCTGCTGGGCCGGCAGATCGTCGGCGGCATCATGCAGGGCGCGGTGAAGGGCTGACCGGACCGCCCGCCTCCTCTTCTCCCTCTGTCCCCCCTCACCCTGGAGTGTCCGTCTCATGACCGCTGTCGATGAAGCCCGCCCGGCGACCGCCCCGGCCGCCCGACCCGAGACCGGTACGGTGCTCCGCTTCCCGACCGGTTTCCGGTGGGGCACGGCGACCGCCGCGTACCAGATCGAGGGCGGGGCCGCCGAGGACGGCCGTACGCCGTCCATCTGGGACACCTTCAGCCGGACGCCCGGCAAGGTGCGCAACGGCGACACCGGTGACATCGCCGCCGACCATCTGCACCGGATGCCGGACGACGTACGCCTGATGAAGGAACTCGGCGTCACGGACTACCGGTTCTCGGTCTCCTGGCCCCGGGTCCAGCCGACGGGGCGGGGCCCGGCGGTGGAGCGCGGCCTCGACTTCTACCGCCGCCTGGTGGACGAGCTGCTGGGAGCCGGCATCAGACCGGTGGCGACGCTCTACCACTGGGACCTGCCGCAGGAGCTGGAGGACGCGGGCGGCTGGCCGGAGCGGGACACGGCACACCGGTTCGCGGAGTACGCGGGCCTGGTGGCGGGAGCGCTGGGCGACCGGGTGTCGACGTGGACGACGCTCAACGAGCCCTGGTGCGCGGCGTTTCTCGGGTACGGGAACGGGGTCCACGCGCCGGGCCGGACCAGCGACCTGGCAGCCCTGCGTGCCGCCCACCACCTGAACCTGGCGCACGGCGCGGGCGCGAGGGTCCTGCGGGACCGCCTCCCGGACACGGCGGAGATCTCCCTCACCCTGAACGTCCACGCCCTGCGCCCCCTGAGCGACACCGAGGCGGACCGGGACGCGGTGCGCCGGATCGACGCGGTGGCGAACCGGATCTTCCTGGACCCGGTGTTCCACGGCCGGCTGCCGGAGGACCTGGTGGCGGACACGGCGGCGGTGACGGACTGGTCGTTCGTGAAGGACGGCGACCTGGAGGTCACGTCGACCCCGATCGGCTCGCTGGGCATCAACTACTACTCCCCCAGCGTGGTTTCGGCGGGCACGTCGGAGTCCCCGTCCCCCTGGGCGGGCGCGGAGCAGCATGTGGCGTTCACCCCGGCGGCGGGCCCGCGCACGGCGATGGACTGGCCGGTGGACGCGGACGGCCTGTACGAACTGCTGACCCGCCTGCGCGACGAGCTCCCGTCCGTGCCGGTGCTGGTGACGGAGAACGGGGCGGCGTACGACGACTACGCGGACCCGGAGGGCGAGGTGCACGACCCGGAGCGGGTGGCGTACCTGGACGGGCACCTGGAGGCCGTCCACCGGGCGATCGAGGACGGGGCGGATGTCCGCGGCTACTTCCTCTGGTCGCTGCTGGACAACTTCGAGTGGGCGTACGGCTACAGCAAGCGGTTCGGCATCGTGCACGTGGACTTCGCGTCGCAGCGGCGGACGGTGAAGGACAGCGCGCGGTGGTACGCGGAGGTGATCGGGCGGGGCGGGCTGGAGCGGGGCTGATCCCACCCGCTTGTCGAAGGGCCCCGGGGTGCACGCCCCGGGGCCCTTCGACGTGCCCGGCGGCTGATTCCTCCCGGATTCGGGCGGGTGGCTTTCGGCCGGATGGAAGATCGGGGGTGCGCGGGGGCGGGGCGAGGGGCGGCCGCGGTGAGCGGCGGGGCGCCGAGGTGGCCGAGAAGCCCATCGGCCCCGGTGAGCCGAGGATGAGCCACGCCCAGCTCTACGGAGGGCTTGGCCCCGGCCCGTACGGCGACCACATCGGCAACCGCTTCCATCCCCTGAAGCAACATGGCGCGAATGCGCCCCTTGCGGTGGGGGCTGGTGGACGCGCCCCTTGACGACCTCCCAGCCCTCGTCCGTATGGTCTAGACCAAGCAGCGAAGGCAATCCGGCCACGTCGATCACGTACGGCCCCGCACTCGCTCCCCGCCCCCACCTCCAGGCGCGCACCGCCCCGCACCATCCACGAATCGCCCCGTCGCCCCAGGTGCCCGACGAGCCGCGCGGGTCCACCCATGCACGTTTTCCCACCCCCACAGACATCACGGGAGATCGCACATGAGCAGCCACACCGTAGAGCCGAGCCTGCCCCCGACCAGCGGAATCCCTGAACCCCCCGCGGGGGAACGAGAGCTGGATCGGACCCACCGCCCTCCCGGCTTCCGATTCCTTCGACGACTCGCCGAGCTGGTAGACGTCCACGCCCTCGCCCTGCTGAGGGCGACGGTCGGCATCGTCTTCGTCGGCTTCGGCGTGCTGAAGCTGTTCCCGTCGGCCAGCCCGGCCGAGCAGCTGGCCGTGGACGCGGCCACGAAGATGACGCTGGGCCTCGTCCCGGAGACCGTCCTGCTGCTCTCCCTCGCAGCGCTCGAAACAGCCATCGGCATCGGCCTGATCGTCGGCCGCCGCCTGCTGCGCCCCGCCCTCGTCGCGTTCTTCCTGCACATGGGCGGCGTGTTCTCGACCCTCTTCCTCCTCCCCGACGCAATGTGGCAGCCCCACTCACCCGCGCCGACCATGGAGGGGCAGTACGTCGTCAAGAACGTGGTCCTGGTGGCGGTGTGCCTGGTGGTGGCGGCGCACGAGTGGAGCCGCGGGAGCGGTCGCCGGACGCGGGGGCGGTGACCGGCACAGCCGGCGGAGGAAGCGCCCTAGTGCTTCGATGCCGCTCGAATCAGGCGCAGTTGCCCGATCTCGGCGACGTTCTTCATCAGCTCGGCGTTCAGCCAGGCGACCGTGTGTCCGACGGTGTTGTCCGGCGGGGTCTGCCACGGCAGCGTGGAGACCGCATCGAGATCGGCGTCGGTGAGTTCGTCGAGGACAGCCAGCCACTGGGTGCGTAGCTCCTGGAGCCAGGTGACAGCCGCCGGTCCGCTGCCCGGCCACGTGACGTCGGTACGCTCCCGGGGCGTCCGTCCTCGTAGGTGATCGATGGTGGTGCTCCACCACCAACCGATATGCCAGCTCACCCAGCCGATGGTGGGAACGGGAACGGGAACGGGGTCGGGCTCGGTCTCGGCCCAGTCCGGCAGCCAGTTCCCGGCGGCGTCCGGACGCACGGTCCACGACAGATCAGCGGGCTCCCACAGGAAGTCATCGGGCCCGAGTCGCTCCAGGTGGTAGTCGAACAGTGACCAGGTCATGTCGAACTGCCAGCGCAGCAGCTCACAACGGGGATTGCTCATCATTCGATCCTCGCATTCGGTCACGTACCCCGCTGAAAATCTGGCGCATTTCAACACCGCTTTCATGGAACGGATTCGCTGAAACAGAACCTGGACATGCGCAGGATCATTTCAGGATGGAGCCGCCCCTAACGTCGTCGATGTCATTGCAGAGCAACGCAGTCGACCGCCGTTGGAGTTCATGATGCGCTCGCGTCTCGCCACCCGTTCCGCCCGCCTCGTCCTGGCCGCCGCCGTCGTGACAGCCCTCGCCGCCACCACGGCCTGCGGCCCCGAGGACCCGTCGGAGACGGGTGCTGCGGCTCCTTCCGCCGCCTCTTCCTCCACCGGGGACGGCAAGGGCGAGACCCCGTCGGGCGACAGCGCATCAGCCAGTGAGAGCACGTCGGCCGGAACCTCCAAGAGCGGTGGCTCCACGTCCGGTGACAAGGGCGACTCCGCAGCCGGCGACAAGAGCGGCTACGGACAGTCCTGCGGCACCAACGACCTGGACTTCACGGTCACGTGGGAGGCTCAGCCGATCAGCCATTACCTCGTCACCGCCAAGGCGAAGTCCGGCATCACCTGCTACCTGGACGTGAACACTCCCAGCGTCTCGTTCGGTTCGGGCGCCGACGGCGTAGCCTCACCCGTCGGGCAGGGCGGCGAGGACCCGATCAAGCTCTCGGGTTCCTCGGTCGCGTACGCCGGTATCAACGTCAAGACCACCGAGGGCGAGGGCGGCAAGCAGTTCGAGAACGTCATCATCGCCACCTCCGAGGACGACCCGAACCCGGCCGAGGTCGAGCTGCCGGACGCGCCCACGGTGGACAAGCCGATCGTCACGAACTGGTCGACGAAGCGCGGCGAGGTCATCCCGCGGATCGTCTAAGACACCGGCCGCATCCGCACACGGTTCAGTTCTGCTGCGCGACCAGGACGACGACTGCTTCGGGCTCTGGATGTTCCAGGAGGGCCGACTGGTGGAATTCGCCATTCCGCACACCGAGCGCTTCCACCAGCCAGCGCCGCCCAATGAGGACTTCCTCCCCGACCCGGGCATGCTTCTGCGCACCGACCAAGGGGATGCTCTGCCGGAGCAGACCCCGGCGGAACTCCGCGACACCCGCTCACCCTGGTAGGGGCATCGCCGCCCACGCGGAGGTCCCCAGGACTTTGGCCATAGGTAGGGTCCGAGGATGTCGGATCAGTCAGTTGCGGCGGGGGCCGGTCTCGCCGGTGTGATGGCGCACTGCGGCGGAGACTACGGCCACGACCTGGACACCGACGCGATGCGGGACCGGTTCGCGCCCTGGTTCCATGCCCTCGACGTGGTGTCCGAACGGGACCCGGTACCGGAATCGCTGGCCGCCATGGCCCGGCTGCCCCGGGCCTGCGGCCGGTACGAACTGGCCTTGGCTCTGTGCGACCGCGCCGACGCCGTCGATCGGGTCATGTGGACGGCCCTCGCGCGAGCGGCCACCCCGCCTACCGGAACCTGCTGATCGACTACGCGTGCGCAGGGCCGCAGCTCCCTCCGGGACTGGTCGCCGAGGCCCACCGGATCCGCCGAAGCTGAACGGAACTCTCTCGCGCCGGTCGTCGTCAGGCTCCGTCGGCCGGGGCTGCCAGCTCGTCCATCGCACCCTCACGGCGGTCACACCAACCGGATCACATGCTTGCCCCGCACCCCGCCGCCCTCCAACGCGCGGTGGGCGGCGGCGATGTCCGCCAGCGGATGGACCGTGTCGACGACGGGCCGCAGATCACCGCGTTCGACATAGGCGGTCAGTTCGGCGAACAGGTCGTGCTTCGGGTTGCCGCTGAAGAACCGGACCCGCTGGCGGCCATGCACGGCCGAGCCCAGCAGATAGCCGATGCTCCGGGCCGGATGGTCGATGTCGAAGGCGATGGAGACCAGTCGTCCGCCGGGGGCCAACCGCGTTCGCAGCAGGCGGTGCTCGGTGCCGACGGTGTCCATGATGACGTCGTAGCGGTCCAGTTCGGCCAGAGGCGTGGTCCGGTGGTCCAGTACCTCGTCCGCACCCAACTCCCTTACGAAGTCGGAGTTCTTCGCGCTCGCTAGGCCGGTGACGTGGGCCCCGAGGGCCTTGCCGAGCTGGACGGCGACACTGCCGACGCCGCCGGACGCCCCGCGGACGAGCAGGCGCTCGCCCGCCCGGAGTCCGGCCCTGTCGCGCAGGGCGGTGAGGGACGTGGTGCCCCCGGCGGGCAGCGAGGCGGCCTCGGTCAGGGTGACGTTCTCGGGGGCGTACGCGATCTGGCGGGGCCGGACGGAGACGTACTCCGCCGCACTGCCGAAGGAGGAGCGCCCCAGGATGCCCCAGACCCGGTCGCCGGCCCGCAGCCCGGTGGCCGAGGCGTCCACCTCGGCGACCTCACCGGCGAAGTCGAGCCCGGTCCGCTGCGGGAAGCGCCGGCCGGTGACCAGGCGGACCTTCCCGGCGCGCCCGTACAGCTCCCCGCCGTTGACGCTCGCCGCATGAACCTGGACGAGCACCTCGCCCGGCTTGCGGACCGGCACCGGGACCCGGCCCTCGTAGAGGACCTCGGGCGGCCCGTAGTTGTCGTAGAGCGCGGCGCGCATGTCGTTCACGGTGGGGGTGTCCTGTCTGTTCCGTCGATGTCGATACGGGGTGAGTGCTGCTTCCGATCCACGGTAGGCCGGTAAACGGACGACCCCCTCCATTTAGCCTAAAGTGAGAGACATGCCTGCTCAGACCTCTCACAACCCGCCCCCGGTCACCCCGGACCCCGGCCCCGATGCCCTGCGGGCGGATGCCCGGGAGAACCGGGAGCGGATCCTGCGGGCCGCCCGCGAGGCGTACGCGCTGCACGGCATCGACGTACCGATCAGCGCCATCGCACGGCGGGCCGGCGTCGGCGTCGCCACCCTCTACCGCCGCTTCCCCACCCGTACCTCACTGATCACCGAGGCGTTCACCGAGCAGCTCGCCGAATGCGCGGGGGCGCTGGACGAGGCTCTGGAGGACCCGGACCCGTGGCGCGGGTTCTGCACGGTGTTGCGGAAGGTGTGCGCGATGCAGGCCGCCGACCGGGGATTCACGCACGCGTTCCTGGCCCGGTTCCCGGGCGACACGGCATACGCCGGGGAGCGCGACCGGGCGGAGGAGGGGCTGGCCCTGCTGGTCCGACGTGCGAAGGAGGCGGGCGCACTGCGCCCGGACTTCGACGTCTCGGACGTGGTGCTGACCCTGCTGGCCAACAACGGCGTGGCGAACGGAGCGGGCCCGGAAGCCGCTGCGGCGTCCCGGCGACTGGTGGGCTACCTGCTGGAGTCGTTCCGGGCCGGCCCCGCCACCGGCCCGCTCCCGCCGCCTGCGGGGCTGGAGTTGGACCGGTTGGGCGGGACGGGGTGAGGGGAGGCAGAGGAGTGGGAGTGTGCGGGCCCGCACAGGCGAGGGGCATCCCGCCCGCGGACCTCCCCACTCACCCCCGACTCAGGCGAGAGCCGTCACCAGCGAGGCGAAGGCGGCGATGAGGACGGCCACACGGACGTAGTGGTAGCGGTCCCAGCGGTTCATCTGCTCCTTCCAGTCCTCGGGCCGGTTCTCCGGGGTCCACGTCTTGCCCCGGTTGTTGATCGGGACGAGCAGCAGGAGCGACATGACCACACTGAGGAGCAGCAGCCCACCCGCGGCGACGACCAGGCCGACGCCTCCCTCCCCCCATCCGGCTATGGCCCAGATCGCGCTCAGGACGAGTGAGCCGATGTACCAGAACGGCATCAACGCCCCCAGCATCCGGCCCCCGTGGCTTCGGCCGAGCTGCGCGCTGTCGTCGGGGAGCGCGTCGAGAATCCGGTTGATGACGAAGGCGACGGAGAACTCCACCCCCACCAGCAGTCCGACGATCACGGTGGTGACGATCTCAAGTGCGTCGAGCATGATGACCCCTCCTGGGATCTAGCGGCGCTAGATGATGAGGCAACGCTAGCGCTACTGCCGCTCGATTGTCTAGCGGTGCTAGAATCGAGGCATGTCGGTACAGGAACGCAAGGAACGGGAACGGGCGAGCCGCGAGCGCCTCATCGTGGCGACGGCTCGCGAACTCGCCGAGCAGCAGGGCTGGGACGCGGTCACCACGCGCCGGCTCGCCGAGCGCATCGAATACAGCCAGCCCGTCCTCTACAGCCACTTCCGCGGCAAGCGCGAGATCATCGGCGCCGTCGCCCTGGAAGGCGCCACCGAGATGGCCGCGGCGCTGCGGGCCGCCGCCTCCGACGCGGACGGCCGCCGCGCCCGGGTCGCCGCCCTCGCCCACGCCTACCTGGAGTTCGCCGAGCGGAACCCGGCGGTCTACGACGCCCTGTTCCAGCTCGACGGCGGCCTGGCCTTCGCGCAGGAGGACACCCCGGAGCCGCTGAAGGACGCCTTCGCCGCGCTGCTGGAGACGCTCGGCGAGGTCGCCGGGGAGGGCGTCCACCCGGCGCTGTTCACCGAGCTCTTCTGGTCCGCCCTGCACGGGCTGGCCACCCTCACCCGGGCGGGGCGGCTCCTGCCGGAGGGCGCCGAGCAGCGGCTCGATCTCCTGGTGGAACGGCTGGCCGTGCTCTGACCCGTAATCCGGCAGCAGCCACCGGCGCGGCCGGCCCGCCCCCTCAACCCGCCCATCTCCCCGTCAGGAACGTCAGCGCGACGAGCGTCGTCACCGGGGCCGCCACGCACAGGTACACCGTCCTGAACCACGGCCGACGCAGGCTCAGCGCCGCCAGGCCGATCCACAGCGGCCACCACAGCAGCGTCGCGCGCGGGACGGACGTGTACCAGTACGAGGTTCCCAACGCCCATAGGCTCAGGGCCACGTACACCACTTCCGGCCACCGGCGTCGGCGTACCAGCAGCACCACCAGGGCGAGACCCACCAGCATCGCCGCCAACTCCGCCTGGAACATGAACGCGTAGCCGGTCGACTGCGTGCCGCCGAACGCCCCGGTCCAGGTGTTCACCCACGCCTCCCACGGGGTGTGGAACGTGCGGTACCAGCCGCGTTCCTGCGCGTGCTTCCAGGCCATCCAGTCGCCGGTGTGCGCGTGCAGATACCAGCTGTACGCGGCCGGGGGCAGCGCGGGCAGCAGCGTCCAGCCCGTCGACCGCCAGGTCCGCCGGCCCCCGCCCGCACGGACGGACAGCAGGAACAGCAGCCCGATCGCCGCCGCGAGGAACAGGCCGCTGACGCGGACCGCCGTGCCCAGCGTCGTCAGGACGGCGGCGAGCGCCCACCGGTGCTTCATGGCAGCGAGCCAGGCGGGCAGGGCGAACGCGAGGAACAGCGCCTCCGTGTAACCCGCCGCCAGGAACACCGCGCAGGGCGAGAGCAGAAAGAGGACGACCGTACGGTGTCCCGCCCCCTCCTCCGGCAGATACGCCCGCGCGACACGGGCCAGGGACAGTACGGCAACGGCCCCCGCGACCAACGAGATCAGCAGCCCGGCCCCCGTCCAGTCCGGTACGACCGTGTGCACGGCACGGAGCAGGAAGGGGTAGCCGGGGAAGAACGCCTCCCGGTTGTCCCAGCCGCTCGTCCACGGGCCCGCGCCCGCCGGGAAGTAGCCGTCGCGCGCTATGTGGAGGTAGTGGTTCGCGTCCCAGTGCTGGAAGGGCGCCAGGACCGGGGCCGTCTCCCGTACGCCGGACTGCGCGGGAAACAGCCAGCGGGCGAAGTGGGCCGTGATCCACAGGGATATCCGGGTCAGGAGGTAGAGCCACAGGACATCGCGATCGGCGGGGCTCAGGCGGAACCGCGCCGCCCGGGGCTCGGGCGCGGCGGCGGCCGCCGCAGGACGGACAGGCGGAGGCCGCAGTCCGGGGGAGAGCGTGGACAACGCAGGCACCTTTCGGGCACGCCTCGCGGGTACGTCGGGGCGCGCCGGATCGCCCGGGAAGCCGCCGGGTCACGGAAGGGGAAGGGGCAGGGGAAGAGGAGAAGGGTGGCGGCCGCGTCAGGGCGTCGGCGCGCCCCCGTCAGTCGTCGCCGAAGCCGTCGGTGGCGTCATGCTCGTGCTCGTACTTGTGCTTGTACGCGTGGGCGGTCCGCCCGGCTCGGTGGTCCGGCCCGTCGGCCCCTCCGACCCAGCGCCCCCCGGCATCGTGGTGCTCGGCGACGGCGGCGGGGACGGCGGCTCCGTGGGCAGGCCCTGCGACGGTGCGGGCGACGGGTAGCTGGGCGACGGGCTCGTCGCCGGGGCCACCGGCTCCGGCCGCACCGGCAGCAGGCCCACCGCGACCGCGCCGCCCCCGCCGACGACCAGGCACACCCCCACCGCGACCACGGCCATCCGGCGTCGCTGGGCGCGCATGCCGCGCCGGGTGATGCCCGACGCGGTCTCCGGGGCGGTCAGTGCCTGCCCGAACTCCCCGGCCTCCCGGAACAGTGACCGCAACGGATCCTGCGGCTCCCTCGGGTCCTGCGGTTCAGACATCAGGAGCCTCCTCGATGCGGGGGTCCCGCAGACGGTGGGCGAGCGCCGCCCGTCCACGGACCAGATGCGTCTTGATCGTGCTGGTGGAAAGCCCGGTCTCCCCGGCGATCTGCTCGACCGTGAGATCGCACAGGTAGTGCAGGGTCAGCGTCCGCCGCTGCTGGGCGGGCAGCTCCCGCAGCGCGTCGACCAGGACCACATGGTCCGGATCCGGCGGCGCCACGTGCTCCGCCGCACCGCTCCCCCGGCCCCAGGCGTCCGCCGACCGCCGCCGGAAACGCCAACGGCTCACCGCCAGCCGCCAGGCGACGGTACGGATCCACGCCTCGGGCTGCCCGTCCCGCTCCAGCCGCCCCCGCCGGACCCACGCCTTGACGAACGCTTCCTGCACGACGTCCTGCGCCTCCTGGAGGTCGCCGGTCATCACGTACAACTGGCCGGTGAGACGTGCGACCGCCTGGGCGTAGAACTCTTCGAACTCCTCGACGGTCAAAAGCTGCTCCCGGATCTTTCGCTTCACCGGGTATACGCCCGCCGACGGCCGTCCGGTCTACATCACCGGAGAGGCAATGGGGTGACCGTCGTCACAGCCGGTGCTCGCCCTGGGCCGGCCGGCTCTCAGCCCGTGGTCACCCTGGGCCCGCGGTGCGCAGTCGGTGCTCACCCTGGGGCCCGCCGGTGCTCAGTCGGTCCCCACCCGGGGCCCGGCTCGGGTTCAGCCCGCCCCCACCCGCTTCTCCAACAACGTCACCCCGTACGTCCGCCCGCCGTCGCCGTTCTTCCCCGCCTGCTCGCCGACCACCACGTACCCCGCCTCCTCGTAGTAGCGGCGGAGCCGGGTGTTCGACGTCAGGCAGTCGAGCCGGCACAGCGGGCGGCCCGACGCGGCGATCCGGCGCTCGGCCTCCGCCAGCAGCGCCCGCCCGGCTCCGGGCGGGGCGGTGCGCCGGTCCGTCATCAGCCGGTGGACATAGCCCGCGACCGGCGGCTGGACGCCCCAGGCCGGCTCGTCGTCCCACCACAGCTCCCAGGCCCCGGTACTCGGCCCGCCGGGGCCGACCGTCGCGATCCACACCTCGCCCGCCCGCAACCGCGCCCCGAAGTGCTCCGGGCCCAGCTCCCCGGGCTTCCACTGGTCGATGCCGCGCTCGATCTGCCACCGCGCGGCGTCGTCCCGGAGGCGGACGAGCTCGGTCAGGTCGCTCTCCCCCGCCCGCCGGAACGACAACGCGGGCGACAACATGAGCGAGGACTCCGCAGAGGAAGGGCTTGTGTGCGTCATGCCGTGATCTTCCCTCAGGAGGACCGGACCGCCGCCGCCCCGGCCGTACGCCTACACCCCTTGGCCGTCCGCCGCCAGCTGCGTCGTCGCCAGCTCGCGGTACAGCTCGTCCCCGGCGATCAGCTCCTCGTGCGTGCCCGCCGTGCGGACCCGGCCCTCCTCCAGGACCACGATGCGGTCCGCGTGCCGGACGGTGGACAGGCGGTGTGCGATCACCAGCACCGTGGTCCGCTGGGCCAGTTCGAGGATCACATCGCGCAGCGCCTGCTCGTTGACCGCGTCCAGTTGCGAGGTCACCTCGTCGAGGAGGAGCAGCCGGGGGTGGCGCAGGAGGGCACGGGCGATGGCGATGCGCTGGCGTTCGCCGCCGGAGAGGGTGACGCCCCGGTGGCCGACCGCCGTGTCCAGACCCTCGGGCAGCCGCTCGACCAGGGCGTCCAGCCGGGTACGGGTCACCGCCGCCGCCAGCTCCTTCTCGTCCGCGTCCGGGGCCGCGAAGAGGAGGTTCTCCCGCAGCGTCCCGGCGAGCACCGGCGCGTCCTGTTCCACGTACGCCAGCGAGCCCCGCAGTTCGGCCAGCGGCCAGTCCCGGATGTCGCGGCCGCCCACGGTGATCGTGCCGGCCTCGTGGTCGTAGAAGCGTTCCAGCAGGCTGAACACCGTCGACTTGCCCGCCCCGGACGGGCCCACCAGCGCCACCATCCCCCCGGCCGGCACATCGAACGTCACGCCTTGGTGGGCGGGGGCGCGCTCGTCCCCGTACCCGAAGGTCACGTCCTGGAAGGTCACCCCGAGCGGCCCGCCGTCCCCCTTCGTCAACCCGCCGGATTCCTCCGCCGGTTCGCCCGGCAGCGACTCCACCTCGTCGATCCGGCGCACCGCCGCCAGCCCGCTCTGCAGGCCTGTCCACCCTTCGACCAGACCGGCGATCGGGCCCATCAGGTAGAAGAGGTAGAGCAGGAACGCGATCAGGGAGGAGATCTCCAGCGAGCCGGAGGCGGCCCGCGCGCCGCCGACGCCCAGCACCGCCAGGAACGCGAGCTGGATCGACATCGTCATCGTGACCTCGGTGACCGAGGACCACTTCGCCACCGTGACGCCCCGGTCGTGCGCATGCCGCGCCGCCGCCGCGACGGCCGCCGTCTCCCGGTCCTCCGCCCCGCTCGCCTTGACCGTACGGAACGCCTGGAGCACCCGGTCCAGCGCCGCGCCCATCGCGCCCACGGACTCCTGCGCCTTGAGCTGCGCCCGCTGGATGCGCGGCATCAGCAGGGAGGTCACGGCCCCGATGCCGACGACCACCACCAGCGTCACGCCGAGCAGCGTCAGGTCCATGTACGCCATGAGGGCGATCGTGCCCAGCAGCATCAGCACGCTGTTGAACGACTCGACGAGCCCGCTCGACAGCACCGTACGGAGCAGGGTCGTGTCGCTCGTGACCCGTGACTGGAGGTCGCCCGGCGTCAGCCGGTCCACCGCCGGGACCTTCAACCGCATGATGCGGCCCACCAGTTGGTCGCGGGCGCGCAGGACCACTCCCTCTCCCGTGCGGGACATGAGAAAGCTCCCGTACGCGGAGAGGCAGGCTCCCGCCAGCACCAGCGCGGTCAGCGCGACGAGCGGGGCCACGGGCGAGCGGCCGTCGGCGAACGTGTCCACCGCGTGCTTCGCCATCAGCGGCATCGCCAGCCCCGCCCCGGACCCGGCGAGCGAGAGCAGGCCCGCCCGGATCAGGACGCCCCGGTGCGGACGGACCCGGGCGAGGAGCAGCCGGAGGGGGGACGGAGAGGTGGAGAGGGCCGGGACCGGGGGTGTCGGCGAGCCGGGCGGTTCCGTGTTCTCAGGCGGTCTGCCCGGGCCCTGACCCGTCTGCCCCGGCTCCGCCGCCGTCCCCGCCACCGCGCTCACCCTGAACCCCCTCGCGTACCGTCACCACCATCAAAGGACGCAGATCGGCGGCCTCTGCCTGCTCCCCGACCGTACGTCCTTCCGCCAGCACCCAGGCGTGCGGGGAGAACGGCGGGGTCGCCCAGACCCCCGCGCACCAGTCGGGCCAGACACCGGACATCCGGCACGCCAGGGCGACGGCCACGGAGCGGGGCAGGCAGCCGTAACGGCTGGCGCAGCGGCGGCTGGTGGCGACGACCGCCTCCAGCACCTCCAGCGTCTCGGCGTACGGGGCCGGGCGCGCGCCCCGCGAGCACCGGGCCAGCACCCGGCGCAGCCGGCCGGGCTTGAGCCGGGCCAGGACGAACGCGGCGGCGATGGCGGCCCGCAGGCGCACCCCGCCGGCTCCCGCGCCCCGGCGCGGCATCGTCATCTCGGTGGTCATGGGCGCAGGATCTTCGCCTCGACGAGCCGGCGCGTCAGCTCCGCGACGTCCGACTCGGCCTCGGCCCGCTCGACGTCGAACTCGGCGACGATCCGGTCGACGGCGGCCTCGGGGGCGCGGCCGGCGGCGAGGGTCTCGACGACGATGACGCTGGTGTCGTTCAACTGCCAGTAGCTGCCGCTCTTCTCGTCGAGGAGGACGCCGCCGTACTCGGTGGTCGTGACGGCGATGCCTTTTCTGAGCTTCACAGGGATGCCTCGCTGGGGGTGGTCGTGGGGGTCGGCCGGTGTGTGGGCCAGGCGTTCTCGGCTGTGCGGAGCCAGGTCTCCCCGGCCACGGTGGAGCTGATGGAGTGTTCGACCAGGACCGGCGAGAAGGGTTCGGCCGCCAGTCGGAGCAGGTGGCGCGAATCCACCAGGCCGTGTTCGGCCAGGCGGGACCCGGTCCACAACTCGGCCAGGTCCGTAGCGTGTTCGCGCAGGCCCTGGTGTTCGTCGGAGGACATGTGGTCCTTCGTCGTCCGGGCCAGCAGCGCGTCGGGCACCACCCCGCGCATCGCCTCGACGAGCAGCGGCTTGTAGCGCCAGGGGCTGATGCGCTCCGGGAGGCGGACGGCGAGGGTCGCCTCCAGGACCCGGTCGTCGTAGAAGGGCGCGGCGACCGGCAGCCCGAGCGTCATGCCGATGTCCTCCATCGCCTGGAAGTGCCGGGCTCCCATCCGTACGCCGTCGATGTCGACGTGCCTCCCCCGCCACGGGTCGATCGGTTCGGCGTGCTCGGCGGCGGCCCGGAACTCCTCGGCGATCAGGGTCTTGGCGTGCTCGGTGAGCCAGGGGTGCGGGGACTGCCGTACGCCCCAGGAGAGCAGCGGGGTCCGGGCGACGGGCTGGGGTGCGGCGGTGACCGCCCCGGCGAGCCAGCGGGGGAACGCCGAACGGTCGAGCAGGGCCTTCAGCGTCGGCAGGAGCGGCCAGCCGAGCTGGTGGCGCAGGCCGCCGAGGTGGCTCCAGGCGGTGAACGGGTTGCCGCGGAAGAGGTCCTGGTAGGCGTGGGGCAGTCCGAGGAAGATCTCGTCGCCGCCGTAGCCGGTGAGGTGGTAGCGGGAGCCGGTGGCCCGGGCGCGGCCGAGGAGCAGTTCCGCACGGGCCCGGCCGGGGGCGACGGGGAGCGGTTCGTCGTTCAACTCGGCTGCTGTGGAGGCGAGATCGGCGTAGAAGTAGGGGGCGTCGGCGGCGGGGATGACGTGGTGGTCCAGGGCGGGGGCGGTGCTCGCGGCCGTGTTCCGTGCCACCTCGACCGCTCTGCGCGCCCAGCTCTCGTCCTCGCTGTAGCGGTCCCGGGCGGCCACCGTCAGCAGGGACAGCGACGCGGGGCCGGCCTCCCGGGCGGCGAAGGCGAGGACGGTGGAGTCCAGGCCGCCGGAGAGTTCGCAGCTGATCCGGTCGCGGCCGCCGACATGGGCCCGTACGGAGGCCGTGATGGCCTCTCCGACCCTGCGGGCTCCCTCCGCCAGGGGCAGTTCCCCGGGCGGCGGCTCCCACCAGCGGTGTTCCGTGGGACCGGGGACGGCGGCCGTGCCCGGTGCTGCGACGGGCAGGGCCAGGCCGTACCCGGCACCGGTCTCGTGGACGCCCCGCCACACGGCGCGGCGGCTCAGGGGGTGCGGCAGGAAGTCCAGCAGCCGGAGCGCCAGCGCGCTCTCGTCCAGGGGCGCGTCGATCAGGCGGGCCAGGACGGCGGGGCGGTCGGAGGCGATGGTTCCGGCCGCCGGGTGCCGGGCGTGGTAGATGCGGCGGAGCCCGGTGGCGGTGCCCCGGATCCAGCTCTTCCCCGACAGCCGGGCGACCACGTGGTAGAGGCCGGGCAGCCGGGCGAGGCGGCGCTCCAGGCCGGTCCGGTCGCGGGCGCCTTCGAGGATTTGGGCGAGTACGGCGTCGGGGACGCGGTCCGGGCCGATGAGGACGAGGCCGTCCTCGCCGCGCGCGAGGTGGCTGACCTTGCGGACCAGCGGGCGGGCCACGACCCAGGGCCGGCCCGAGGGGTGGGCGACGGTCAGGGCGTCGCTCACCTCCCGGGCGGGCCCGGTGACGTCCGGCGCCGAGGACCGGCCGGCAGCCGCTTCCGGGACGGGAAGCTGCCCGGCCGCTGCCGCTCCCGCCGCGCTGTCCGGCAGGACGACGAAGTAGTCACGCAACTGGCCGGGCATCTTCACCTTTCGGAAGTTCTCACGCGGTGCACAGGAATCGGATCGGCGGATCAGACGATGCGACGGGTCCAGTACTCCTTGTACGAGCCGACGAAGTAGCCGGCGGTCTTCTTCGAGAAGTCGCCCTGCTGGAACATCGACGGCTTCACGTAAGCCTTCTTCTGCTGCTTCTGCTGCTTCATGACACCTTCCCTTCTGTGCGGTTGACGACCGTTATGCGTAACTGGCCTCTGCATAACTGGAGTTATTCGTGCGACTGGTGTTCGTCATGCGAACACCAGAGCCATCATGTCCGGCCGTTGAACCGGTACGCATGATTCCGACTTACCGTGCGAAGTTGGCTGGATAGCGCGAGCGTCGAGGTCCTGGCGGGCTCATTGCCGGACACCTCCGCCCCGGTCCGGGACCGCCTTGCCCCCACCCTGTGCAGTCGCACACGACCCGGACAGGGGCAGCCGGTGGACTGGACCAATGGCGGGATGCGGCCACCGGACCGGGCAGTGAGCTGGCACGACGGGGAGCAGCCGTCGGCGGATCCGGCGAACCAGCCGGAACGGGCCCCGGACCGGGCTCCGCGGCCGCTCTACCCCAGGGATCGCGGGCGCGCCACCGCCCTCGGCACAGTCGCGCCGAAACGTGCTGCCGCACGGGAGTGGCCACGGCAAGTAGTCATTCGGCCACGCGGACCCCTCACAACCGCCCGGCCACCGGCGCTCACGAGCCGGAAGCCGCTCCTCCCCTACCTCTTGCGCAGCCGGTAGCCGCCCCAGGCCGCCGTTCCCGCGCCCACGAACAGCGGGATCATGCCGTAGCCGACGACCGTCGAGGAGTGGGCGTACCAGCGTCCGCCGTCGAACACCTGGGTCGCGGTGATCGTCGCGGGGTCGTTCCGGCCGTCGTGGTCGGCGAAGAGAATTCTGCTGCGGCTGATCTCCTCGGACCGAGGCACGCCGTCCACATGGGCGCGCAGCATCTCGCGGGCCACCAGGTCGCGCTCGGCCGCATTGACGCGCTGCTGGGCCGCGCTCTCGCCGAAGCAGTGCCAGACGGTCTGCCCCTTCTTGGTGCGGGTGTCGTCACAGTCGATCCGGCCGAAGGTCTCCACCCGCATGCCGAGGGCGCCGGAGAGGCCCGTCCCGGTCACCACGACGCCCAGCCCCAGCGCGAACAGCAGGGCGCCGCCCACGACGAGCGAGACCCCCTTGAGCCGCCCTCGGCCGCCCGTTCTCCCCGTACCGCTCCCGCTCATGCCCGTCCCGCCCCCCGTGTGCGTACGACCGTCCCCTCAGGTCATTGTCCCAAGGAACCCGGACACGCCACAGGGGCGGCACCTCCGTGAAGGAGATACCGCCCCTGTGGGACGTACGCCGAACTTCGATCAGGTGGGAGGCCGGGGCCTCCGTGCCCGATCAGAAGTCCATGTCACCGCCCGGCATGCCGCCCGGAGCGGCCGCGCCGGCCTTCTCGGGCTTGTCGGCGATGACGGCCTCGGTGGTGAGGAACAGCGCGGCGATGGACGCGGCGTTCTGCAGGGCGGAGCGCGTGACCTTCGCCGGGTCGAGGATGCCCTCGGCGATCATGTCGACGTACTCGCCGGTCGCGGCGTTGAGGCCGTGACCGATCGGCAGGTTGCGGACCTTCTCCACGACGACGCCACCCTCGAGACCACCGTTGACGGCGATCTGCTTGAGCGGGGCCTCCAGCGCGAGCTTCACGGCGTTGGCGCCGGTCGCCTCGTCGCCCGTGAGGTCGAGCTTCTCGAAGACGGCCGAGGCCTGGAGCAGAGCCACGCCACCACCGGCGACGATGCCCTCCTCGACGGCGGCCTTGGCGTTGCGCACCGCGTCCTCGATGCGGTGCTTGCGCTCCTTGAGCTCCACCTCGGTGGCGGCGCCGGCCTTGATGACGGCCACGCCGCCGGCCAGCTTCGCGAGGCGCTCCTGGAGCTTCTCGCGGTCGTAGTCCGAGTCGGAGTTCTCGATCTCGGCACGGATCTGGTTGACGCGGCCCTGAACCTGGTCGCTGTCACCGGCGCCGTCGACGATCGTCGTCTCGTCCTTGGTGATGACGACCTTGCGGGCGCGGCCGAGCAGGTCCAGGCCGGCGTTCTCCAGCTTGAGACCGACCTCCTCGGAGATCACGGTGCCACCGGTGAGGATGGCGATGTCCGCGAGCATGGCCTTGCGGCGGTCGCCGAAGCCCGGGGCCTTGACGGCGACGGACTTGAACGTGCCCTTGATCTTGTTGACGACCAGGGTGGAGAGCGCCTCGCCCTCGACGTCCTCGGCGATGATCAGCAGGGGCTTGCCCGACTGCATGACCTTCTCCAGCAGCGGGATCAGGTCCTTGACGCTGCCGATCTTCGAGTTGACGATCAGGATGTACGGGTCGTCGAGCGACGCCTCCATACGCTCCATGTCGGTGGCGAAGTACGCCGAGATGTAGCCCTTGTCGAAGCGCATACCCTCGGTGAGCTCCAGCTCCAGACCGAAGGTCTGGGACTCCTCGACGGTGATGACGCCTTCCTTGCCGACCTTGTCCATCGCCTCGGCGATCTTGGCGCCGATCTCGGTGTCGGCGGCGGAGATGGAGGCGGTCGAAGCGATCTGCTCCTTGGTCTCCACGTCCTTGGCCTGCTCCAGCAGAGCGGCGGAGACGGCCTCGACGGCCTTCTCGATGCCCCGCTTGAGGGCCATCGGGTTGGCACCGGCGGCGACGTTGCGCAGACCCTCGCGGACGAGAGCCTGGGCGAGAACGGTGGCGGTGGTCGTACCGTCGCCGGCGACGTCGTCCGTCTTCTTGGCGACCTCCTTGACCAGCTCCGCACCGATCTTCTCGTACGGGTCCTCGAGCTCGATCTCCTTGGCGATGGAAACACCATCGTTGGTGATCGTGGGCGCGCCCCACTTCTTCTCGAGGACGACGTTACGGCCCTTGGGGCCGAGGGTGACCTTGACGGCGTCGGCGAGCTGGTTCATCCCGCGCTCGAGACCGCGCCGTGCCTCCTCGTCGAACGCGATGATCTTGGCCATGTGAAGTGGTCCTCCCGGACAGGGGTGGATTTCTCCGGACCGGGAGGCGCCCGCGACGGACGGCCTGCGCGTGTGCTGGTTCCTTGCCCCAACACACCTGCGGGCCTCACCGGCCCGGTCCAAGTTCTGTCACTCTCACCTGGAGAGTGCTAACGCCAATGATTAGCACTCGACCCCCGAGAGTGCAAGCGCCTTCGGCGAGTGCCCACCATGCGGCCGAGGGGCGCGAAGCCCTGCCGGCACCGGGCCGTGACCGCCGCCCGTCCCCCTCACGCGCGTAGGGCCCGATCCCCTGATCCGGGGTCGGGCCCTACGTGCGTGAGTGGTGTCGTCGGACGACCGCGCCGAGCTCAGCCGACGGCGAGCTTGACCATGTCGGCCTGGGGCCCCTTCTGGCCCTGCGAGATCTCGAATTCAACTCGCTGACCCTCTTCGAGGGTGCGGTACCCGTCCATCTGGATCGCGCTGTAGTGGACGAAAACATCCGCACCACCGTCGACCGCGATGAAGCCGTACCCCTTCTCCGCGTTGAACCACTTGACGGTGCCCTGAGCCATGCCCAACTCCCCTATTACTGGCCCTTGCGCAGGACCGCACTTCGCGGCCCCGGGTCGTGACTCACCCTCCGACAGGAGAGGGTGCGCGGCGCCGCAGCGCCTCGACCGCGGCCGAATGTATCCGTCCAACTGCCCTCTGCAACAGGTCAATCGGACGAGAATTCTGGGCACAGAGGAACAGGCGAAAATGCGGGTTTGCTGAGATTTACGGGCAAGTCGGGCCAGGCAAAGGGCACTTATGCCGCAAGAGGTTCACGCACTTTGGCTGCTTCTTATCGGGGCCGGGCGCATTCTCATATGCGGGCGGCACGGGCAGCGGATGGGGCTTCCCCAACTGTACCGCGCTCAACCATGCAGAATTGCCCCCTCCGCTTCTCTCGCGGAGGGGGCAACCGTGGTCACACAGAGGTGCGGTGAGGACCGCCGGCGAGCGGCCCGGGGCGGTTCAGCAACCGCCGGCCACCGCGGGGATGATCGAGACGCCGGCGCCGTCCGGGGTGGCCGCGTCCAGGCCGCCCTCGAAGCGCACGTCGTCGTCGTTGACGTACACGTTCACGAAGCGGCGCAGCTTGCCCTGGTCGTCCAGGACGCGGGCGGCGATGCCCGGGTGGTCCTTCTCCAAGGACTCGATGACCTCGGAGAGCTTCGTGCCCTCCGCCGGTACCTCGGCCTGGCCGCCCGTGTACGTACGGAGGATGGTGGGGATGCGGACCTTGACGCTCATGGTGGTGCCCTTCTTCCTTCGGTACGGGGTGGTCGTCAGGCGGTGCCGAGGCCCGCGGCGCGGAACGCGTCCAGGCTCGGCTTGATGGTGGCCGTGGCCTGCGAGGTGGCGGAGACCGCGTCGAGCGTCTTCAGGCCGTCGCCGGTGTTGACGACGACGGTGGTGAGCGTCGGGTCGATGACACCGGCCTCGATGAGCTTCTTCGTCACGCCGAGCGTCACCCCGCCCGCCGTCTCGCCGAAGATGCCCTCGGTGCGGGCCAGCAGCTTGATCGCGTCGACGACCTGCTCGTCGGTGACGTCCTCCACCGCGCCGCCGGTGCGCCGGGCGATGTCGAGGACGTAGGGGCCGTCGGCCGGGTTGCCGATGGCCAGCGACTTGGCGATGGTGTTCGGCTTCTGCGGCCGGACGACGTCGTGCCCGGCCTTGAAGGCGGCGGAGACCGGGGAGCAGCCCTCGGCCTGGGCGCCGAAGATCTTGTACGGCCGGTCCTCGACCAGGCCGAGCTTGATCAGCTCCTGGAGCCCCTTGTCGATCTTCGTGAGCTGGGAGCCGGACGCGATCGGGATGACGATCTGGTCGGGCAGCCGCCAGCCGAGCTGCTCGCAGATCTCGTACGCCAGCGTCTTGGAGCCCTCGCCGTAGTACGGGCGGAGGTTGACGTTGACGAAGCCCCAGCCCTCGCCGAGCGGGTCGCCGATGAGCTCGGAGCAGAAGCGGTTGACGTCGTCGTAGTTGCCCTCGATGCCGACCAGTTCACCGCCGTACACCGCGGCCATGACGACCTTGCCCTGCTCCAGGTCGTGCGGGATGAACACGCAGGAGCGCAGTCCGGCGCGGGCGGCGGCGGCGCCGACGGCTCCGGCCAGGTTGCCCGTGGAGGAGCAGGAGAGGGTGGTGAAACCGAAGGCGCGGGCGGCCTCGACGGCGATCGCGACGACGCGGTCCTTGAAGGAGTGCGTCGGGTTGCCGGAGTCGTCCTTCACGTACAGGCCGCCGGTGACGCCCAGCTCACGGGCGAGGTTGTAGGCCTTGACCAGCTTGGTGAAGCCGGGGTTCAGGTTGGGCTTGTCCGCGACGTCGGCGGGGACGGGCAGCAGCGGGGCGTAGCGCCAGATGTTGTCCGGACCGGCCTCGATGCGCTTGCGGAGCTCCTCCGGGGAGCCGGTGGGCAGGTCGTAGGCCACTTCGAGCGGCCCGAAACAGGACGCACAGGCGAAAAGCGGGCCGAGCTCGAAACGCTCGCCGCACTCGCGGCAGGAAAGCGCCGCTGCGGGACCCAGGTCCGGGGAAGCGGTGGTGGCATTACCTGCGACGGTCTGAACAGCCATGATGGCGGAGGCCCTTTCTCCTCATCTTCCTCGCGACGCATTTCGCCGCAAGACGGAATTGGCACCTTCCCCACCGTGACCTCGCGGTCGGCAGGAGGGTTGCCGGGACTTCAACGGGCCGTTCCCTCAGTCCCTCTGGATGAGCTCTATGGCACTGGATCTTCGATCCAGGCGTTTATGTGCGGTCCGACCCCGACATGCGACGGTCATCCGCGTTGTTCAAGACTGTAACCGAAGCACCGGACCGTTGAGATAGTCGTCCGAACCGCGAGATGGATCACACACAGGGAGTGCCGACCGTGCTCGAAGAGGTGGAACGCTGGCTGACCAGGCGTTCCTGGTCGTCCGGCGACCGCCCGCTGCACCAGCTCACCGACGCCCGGGCCGCCGACCCGCGCCGTACGTCCGTGAGCGTGGTGCTGCCCGCGCTGAACGAGGAGGCCACGGTCGGCGCGATCGTGGCGGTGATCCGCCGCGAGCTGATGGAGAAGGTCCAGCTCGTCGACGAACTCGTGGTGATCGACTCCGGCTCCACCGACGCCACCGCGGCCGTGGCCCGGGCGGCGGGCGCGCGCGTGGTCCACCGGGACGCGATCCTGCCCAGGATCCCGGCCCTGCCCGGCAAGGGCGAGGTGCTGTGGCGCTCACTCCTGGTGACCAGCGGCGAGATCGTGTGCTTCGTGGACGCCGACCTGAAGGACTTCTCGGCGGACTTCGTCTCGGGGACGGTCGGCCCGCTGCTCACCGATCCCGCCGTCCAGTTCGTCAAGGCGATGTACGACCGCCCGCTCGGCGACAGCGCAGGTCAGGGCGGCCGGGTCACTGAACTGGTGGCACGCCCGCTGCTCAATCTGCACTGGCCGCAGCTGGCCGGTTTCGTGCAGCCGCTGGGCGGCGAGTACGCGGTGCGCCGGTCCCTGCTGGAGCGGCTGCCGTTCCCGGTCGGTTACGGAGTGGAGCTGGGGCTGCTCGTGGACGCGCTGCACACCGTGGGCCTGGACGCGCTGGGCCAGGTCGACGTCGGCGTCCGCAGGCACCGCCACCAGGACGGCCAGGCACTGGGCCGGATGGCGGCGGCGATCTACCGCACGGCACAGCTGCGGCTCTCCCGGGGCCATCTGGTGCGGCCGGCGCTGACCCAGTTCGAGCGCGGCGAGGACGGCTTCGTGCCGCGCACCCATGCGGTGGACACGGAGGAGCGGCCGCCGATGCGGGAGATCGCGGAGTACGCGGAGCGCCACGCGGCGTGAGGGGGCGGGGTGCGTGCCTCACCGTGCCCCTCCGAGGCGTTTGGCGGCACCCCCCACGGGCTAGGTTCCGCTACATGGTCACCGAGCATGCCGAAGCCACCGGCCCGTCCACCGCCCAGGTCCTCGTCGCGTCCAACCGCGGCCCGGTCACGTACACGCTCGGCGAGGACGGGACGCTCGACGCCAAGCGCGGCGGCGGCGGTCTCGTCTCCGGGCTGAGCGCCGTCGACGACAAGCTGTGGGTCTGCGCGGCCCTCGGCGACGGGGACCGCGAGGCGGTGCGCCGCGGAGTCGGTGAGCCGGGCGTCCGGATGCTCGACATCGACGCCGAGGTGCACGCCGACGCGTACAACGGCATCGCGAACTCGGTGCTGTGGTTCGTCCACCACCTGCTCTACCAGACGCCCGTCGAGCCGGTCTTCGACACGGAGTTCCGGCGGCAGTGGGCGGCGTACGAGACGTACAACCGGGCCTTCGCCGAGGCGCTGGCCCAGGAGGCGGGGCCGGGGGCGGCGGTCCTCGTCCAGGACTACCACCTGGCCCTGGTCCCCGGGATGCTCCGCGCACTGCGCCCGGACCTGAGGATCGGCCACTTCTCGCACACCCCGTGGGCGCCCGTGGACTACTTCCGACTGCTGCCCGACGACATCGCCGAGCAGTTGCTGCGCGGCATCCTCGGCGCGGACCGGGCCGCGTTCCTGACCCGGCGCTGGGCGGACGCGTTCATCGGCTGCTGTACGGAGATCCTCGGCGGCACGGGCCGGACCAGGATCGGGGTGCACGGCCTGGGGGCCGACGCGGACTTCCTGCGCCGCCGCGCGCACGAGGCGGACGTGGACGAGCGGATGGCGGCGCTGCGCGAGCAGGTGGGCGAGAACCGGAAGACGATCGTGCGGGTGGACCGCACCGAGCTGTCCAAGAACATCGTGCGCGGCCTGCACGCGTACCGCACGCTGCTGGAGACCCGCCCCGAGTGGCGCGAGCGCGTCGTCCACATCGCCTTCGCCTACCCCTCCCGCCAGGACCTCGCCGTCTACCGGGACTACACGGCGGCGGTCCAGTCGCTGGCCACGGAGATCAACGGCGAGTACGGCACGGAGAGCTGGACGCCGGTCGTCCTCCACGTCAAGGACGACTTCGCCCGCTCGCTGGCCGCGTACCGGCTGGCGGACGTGGCCCTGGTCAACCCGATCCGCGACGGCATGAACCTGGTCGCCAAGGAGGTCCCCGTCGTCTCGGACCACGGCTGCGCGCTGGTGCTGTCGCGGGAGGCGGGGGCGTACGGGGAGCTGGGCGAGGACGCGATCGTGGTGAACCCGTACGACGTGACGGGCACGGCGGAGGCCCTGCACGAGGCGCTGACGATGAGCGGGGACGAACGCTCGGGGCGCACGAAGCGGCTGGCGGAGGCGGCGACCGCGCTCCCGCCGCAGCGGTGGTTCCTGGACCAGTTGGAGGCGCTGCGGCAGGAGTGAAGGGGTTGGCCTACAGGCGGTCCGCCAGGGCCGCCAGGAAGTCCACCACCGCGGCCGGGCCCGGCACCGACAGGTCGGCGCGCTCGGCCAGTTCGGGCACCTCGGCGCTGCCGCTGCACACCAGGAGACCGGGAATGCCGTCCGGCCCCTCGCTGCGCAGCTTCTCCACCGCGGCGAACGCGGCGAGGTCCCCGAGGTCGTCGCCCGCGTAGATCACGGACTCCGCGTCCAGCTCCGCGACGAACCCGGCGAGCGCGACGCCCTTGTCCATGCCGGGGGGCCGCAACTCCAGCACGAGACGCCCCGGTTCGACGATCAGCCCGTGCTTCGCCGCCAGCTCGCCGAGGGGCCCGCGCAGTGACTCGAAGGCCGCCTGCGGGTCCTGGGCCCGCCGGGTGTGGACGGCGACGGCCTGCCCCTTCTCCTCGGTCCAGGTGTCGTTCCAGGCCCCGAACTCGTGCAGAACGCCGGGGAGTTCGGCGCGCACCGCCGTGACGCCCGGATGCGGGGCGGGGGCGTGGACCGTGCCGGTCACGGCGTCCCAGCGCTCGGCCCCGTAATGTCCGAGCACGACGAGGTGCTCCAGACCGGGGACGCCCGCGAAGCCGCCGTAGCGCACGGCGACGCCCGCCGGGCGGCCGGTGATCACGGCGATCGCGGCGACCTTCGGCGCGAGCGCGGCGAGCGCCTCGACGGTGCCGGGGTGAGCGCGGGCCTGTTCGGGGTCCGGGACGATGTCGGCGAGCGTGCCGTCGAAGTCGAGGGCGACGACCGCGCGATCCGGCCGGGCGAGAACGGCGTCGAGCCCCTCGCGGCCGGCCGGGGTGGTCGGGTTCGGAAGACGTTCCGGGTGACTGCCCATGGGGCGAGCCTAAGCCCTGGGCGGAGGGAGCACGAGCGTGCTCGCCCCGGCGCCCGACACCCTTCGGGGCGAGACACCCTTCGGGGCGACTACTCACGGGATCCGGCGAGTTCGACCGGCCGGGTCCGCAGGGCGGACAGGGCCGGCAGGACGGCGGAGCCCGCGGCCAGGAGCGCGGCCGCCGCGACGACGAGGCCGAGCATCGCCCACGGCACCACGACGGCGGACGTGACGCCCAGCAGCGCCAGCGCGCCCCGCACCACCAGCAGGTTCACCGCGGCGACCACACCCCCGAGCACCGCACCCACCCCGACCGCCGCCACCGCCTCGGCGACGACGAGCCGCAGGACCTGCGGGACGGTGGCCCCGGCGAGGCGGAGCACGGCGAGATCGCGGCCCCGGCCGGAGGTGGCCATGACCTGGGTGTTGGCGAGGGCGGTCGCGGTGGAGAGCAGGGCGATGCCGAGGATCATGCGCAGCCCGGTGCGGGTGTGGTCGTCGGGGCCGGGTGCGGTCGGGGCGAGCCATTCCGCGCGGGTCGCCACCCGCGTACCGGTGTCGGCCGCGGCGGTGTCCAGCGCGGCGGCGACGGCGCGCCGGTCGCCGCCCGGAGCGACCTCGACGTCGATCCGGTCGACGTCCGCGCCCCCGGCGTTGCGCGGGGTGACGTAGACGCCGTTGTCGCCGGTGCCGGTGGCCAGGACGGCGGCGATCCGCAACGACCTCTCGCTGCCGTCGCCGAGCCAGACGGTGACCCGGTCGCCGACCCGGGTGGTCAGCCACTCCTCGTTGACGACGATCGCGTCGTCGTCGAGGTCGGCGAGCCGCCCGGCCGTCACGGGCAGCTTCGCCACGGCTGCCAGCCGGGCGGGGTCGACCGCGCGGGCCTCGGAGGAGACGAGGGCCGTGTCCTCTTCCAGGACCGTGACGGCCGTGGACCGCGAGGCGCTGACCACGGCCCCGTCGATGTCCCGCACCCGCTCCAGGAAGGCGGGGGCGAGCGGCCTGCCCTCCTGTCCCGGCGTCACCACGAAGTCGGCGGTCGTGGCGGTGCGCGCCTCGGTGGCCCTGGCCTCCTCCAGCGTGGCGACCGTGCCCGTCAGGGAGGCGGCGAGGGCGACGGTGATGAGGACGGGCGCGGCGACGGCGGCGGTCCTGCGGACCCCGGCGGCGGTGTTCTCCCGGACGAGTACGCCGGTGGCGCCGGGCAGCCGCGCGGGCAGCCAGGTCAGCAGCCGGCCGACCGGGCGCACGAGGACCGGTGCGAGGAGGGCGCAGCCGACGATGAGGATCATGGGCCGGGTGACGTAGGACTTGCGGCCCAGCAGATCACCGGGGTCGGTCGCCAACGCGAGGGCGGGCAGGCCCAGTCCGAGGAGCAGGACGAGGACGGCGGCCGCCCAGCGGCTCACCGGCATCACGCGGCTGTCGACGGCCGCCTCGCGCAGTGCCTCGGTCGGGGCGGTCCGCCCGGCCCGGTGGCAGGAGACGAGGGCCGCCGCCGTGGCGACGGACACCCCGGTCCAGAAGGCGGTGTGCAGCGGCCAGGACGGATCCCCGAGGGCGAACCAGGACGGGGCGAGGCCCGCCTCCGTCATCCGGCGGACCAGCAGGGGCGCTCCCCCGGCGCCGAGCAGGGTGCCCGCCGCCGAGGCCGCCACCCCGATGAGGACCGATTCGGCGAGCACCGTACGGCGGATCTGGCCGGGCGTCGCACCGACGGTGCGCAACAGCCCGAACTCCCGCCGCCGCCCGGCCACGGCGTACGAGAACGTCGAGGCCACGACGGCGGCGGAGACGAACAGGGTGATGCCCGCGGCGGTGCCGAGCAGCGCGTTGACGGAGACCAGGGCCCGGGCGTCGCGGTCGGGGTCGGGATCGGCGTGGCGGCGGTCGTGGCCGGTGAGGACGTCCATGCCGCTGTCCGGTCCGAGCGCGTCGCGTACGGCGGTGGCGGCGGCGTGCACGGCCAGGGCGTCGATGTCCGGGGAGATCCGGGCGGCCTCGCCGTCGGTGAAGAAGACGGCGTCCTCGAAGCCCCGGCCGGCCACGGTGCCGACGACGGTCCGGGCCTCGCTCCCGGCCGGGGTACGGACCCGGACGCGGTCCCCGGTACGGAGCCGGGGGCCGCCGGACCCGGTGGTGACGACGACCTCGCCGGGGGCGGCGGGGGCGCGGCCGGTGGCCAGGCGGTACGGGGCGGCAGCGGCGACGGACCACGGGTGTCCGACCCGGGCGTCGTCGTCCTGACCTGGGTGCGGATCCATGATGTCCGACGGGAACGAGCGGTCCTCCACCGTCCGTCCGAGGAATGCCAGTTGAGCGGCGATGCCGGGCGGTACCGGGCCGGGGCGGTCGAGGGGCGTGGTCCGGGTCCCGGTCGGGGTGTCGACCCGCAGGAGCCCGTCGGCCCGGACGACGACGGGAGCGGCGGCGAACCGTTCGGGCCCCCGCTCCGGCGCGTCGAACGTCGCGGCGAGGGCGAGCCCGGTGGCGGCGATGAGCCCCACGCCCAGGACCAGGGCCAGGAACGACCCGACGAAGGTGACCCAGCGCAGCCGGATCCCGCGCAGCGCGAGCATCAGCACGGGACCACCGCCTGGAGCTCCGGACCGGAGAGTGTCGCCATCCGCGCGGCGACCCGCTCCGCCGAAGGCGCGTCCAGCTCGTCCCTGACCCGGCCGTCGGCGAGAAAGAGGACCCGGTCGGCGAAGGAGGCGGCGACCGGGTCGTGGGTCACCATGATCACGGTCCGCCCGTCGTCGGTCATCGCGCGCAGGAGGCCGAGCACCGCACGCCCGGCGGTGGAGTCCAGGGCGCCGGTCGGCTCGTCGCCGAAGAGCACGTCGGGCCGGGTGACCAGGGCGCGGGCGACGGCCACCCGCTGCTGCTGGCCGCCGGAGAGCTCGCCGGGCCGGTGGCGGGCCCGGTCGCGCAGTCCGACCCGGTCCAGCGCGTCGAGCACCTCCGCCCTGCGCGGCCGGCGCCCGGCGAGCCTCAGCGGCAGGGCCACGTTCTGCGCGGCGGTCAGGGAGGGCAGCAGGTTGAACGCCTGGAAGACGAAGCCGATCCGCTCGCGGCGCAGCCGGGTCAGCCGGGCCTCGCTCAGCCCGGTCAGATCGGTGTCGCCGAGCAGCACCCGGCCGGCGGTCGGCCGGTCCAGGCCCGCGGCACAGTGCAGGAACGTCGACTTGCCGGAGCCGGAGGGACCCATGACGGCGGTGAACGTACCGCGACGGATGGTCAGGCTGACATCGTCGAGCGCTTTCACGACGCTGCCGCCTCGGCCGCCGCCATCGTAGGAACGGGTCACGGACCGGAGCCGGACGGCCGCGGCCGGGTCGGTAGTCGCTGCTGGATTCATGGCCTCAACTCAACCGGCGGCGCTCGCACCGCACATCGCAGCGGGAGGGAGTCCTCATGGTGGAGCCAGCTCCACCATGAGGCGGCAGGGAGCAGGGTGGCCGACCGGGAAATCTGTCTCGTAACGTGCCGGGCATGCTCACCCCCAGCCCGCCCCCGTCATCAGCAACAGGATCCACGCCCACCCCCCTCCGGGCCACGCTGTACCTGCTGACCAGCGTGCCTCTCGGGGCCGTGACGCTGGTCGCGCTGCTCCTGCTGGCCGGTGCGGGCAGCGCGCTGGCCGTGCTCGTCATCGGGGTGCCGCTGCTGCTGACGCTCGTCCTGTCCGGCATCCCGCTGGCCGCGCTGGAGCGGCGCAGGCTCCGGCTGATCGACCCGGTGCCGCTCGCCGATCCGCACCGCGAACCGTCCGCGCCGGGTCTGGCGTCCTGGCTGCGGACCCGGCTCCAGGAGCCGTGCACCTGGCGGGAGTTGGCGTACGCGCTGCTCTTCGCGTTCGTGCTGTGGCCGTTGGAGGCGCTGGCGGTCGGCGCGGTCCTGCTGGTGTGCGGCGGGCTGATCGGGACGCCGGTGATGATGGCGGTGGGCGGGGACGAGGAGGCGCGGGTCCTGAAGCTCTGGCTCGCCGGCTCCTGGCCGGAGGCGTTCGCGGTGCTGGTGGCGGGGGTGGTGCTGCTGCCTGTGCTGACCTGGCCGCTGAGGTTCGTCGCCCGGGGCCGCGCCGTACTGACGCGGGCCCTGCTCTCCCCGCCGGAGGCCGCGCTCGACTCCCGGATCGCGGAGCTGGACCGGTCGCGGATGCGGCTGGTGGACGCGTTCGAGGCGGAACGCCGCCGTATCGAGCGCGATCTGCACGACGGCGCGCAGCAGCGGCTGGTGGCGCTCTCCATGACGCTGGGCCTCGCCCGGCTGGAGAAGCCGGCCGAGCCCCTGGGTGGCCTGCTGGAGCGGGCGCACGAGGAGGCGTCGGCCGCACTGGTCGAGATCCGGGAGCTGATCCACGGAATCCATCCCCAAGTCCTCACCGACCGGGGGCTGGTGGCCGCCGTCGAGGACCTGGCGGACCGCTCCCCGATACCGGTCGACGTGCGTCTGACCGTGCCGGACCGGCTGCTCGAAGCCGTCGAGACCGCCGTCTACTTCGCGGTGAGCGAGGCGCTGACGAACGTGGCGAAGCACAGCGGGGCGACCCGGGTGACGGTGACCGGCGAGGCCGCGCACGGGCGGCTGGCCGTGGCGGTCGAGGACGACGGGCGCGGCGGAGCGGTCGCGGACCCCGGCGCGGGCGCGGCCCCGGACGCGAGTGGCGGGACCGGGCTCCAGGGCGTGGCCGATCGCCTCTCGGTGCTGGGCGGAGCCCTGCTACTGTCCAGTCCGCCCGGGGGGCCGACGGTGTTCCGGCTGGAGGTTCCCTGCCCGCCCGCGGATTCGAGGACCTGATGCTGCGCGTCGTACTGGCCGAGGACAGTGTGCTCCTGCGCGAGGGCCTGGTCGGCCTGCTGGAACGCTTCGGGCACCGGGTCCTGGCCGCGGTCGGCACGGCCGATGAGCTCGACGCCGCCACCCTGGAGCACCGCCCGGACATCGTGGTGACCGACGTCCGGATGCCGCCCGGTTTCACGGACGAGGGTCTGCGGGCCGCCGTCGAGCTGCGCGGGAAGCTGCCGGGGCTGCCGGTCCTGGTGCTGAGCCAGTACGTCCAGCGCGCCTACGCCGAGGACCTGCTGGCCACCTCGGACGGTACGGGGGTGGGCTACCTGCTCAAGGAGCGCATCGGCCACGTCGAGGAGTTCGCCGACGCGCTGCGCCGGGTGGCCGAGGGCGGCACGGTGGTGGACCCCGAGGTCGTACGGCAGTTGATCCGGCACCGCCGCGATCCGCTGGCCCGGCTCACCGCCCGTGAGCTGGAGGTGCTCGCCCTGATGGCGGAGGGCCGGTCCAACGCGTCCGTCGCCGAGGCGCTGCACGTCGGCGAGGGCACGGTCAGCAAGCACTTCGGCTCGATCCTCACCAAGCTCGACCTGGACATCTCGGACGCCACCAACCGACGGGTGCTGGCGGTCCTGGCCTTCCTGCGCGGCTGACCCCCACGCGCCCCGCACTCCACGCACGCACCCACCACCCCGGCTTGACAGTCATTCCCTCACGACTCCATGATTCCATTAATTGATTCATGGAATCATGATGACGGACCAACGGGTCACGGATCACGAAACCGAGGTGAGGCGCGTGGCAGACACGAGCACCCCGAACGCGACGTCCGGCAACTGGGCCCTGGAGGCCCGCGGCCTGGGCAAGCGCTACCGGCGCGGCTGGGCGCTGCGCGACTGCTCCTTCCGGATCCCGGCCGGCCGCATCTGCGGTCTGGTCGGCCCGAACGGAGCCGGCAAGAGCACCCTGCTCGGGCTGGCGACCCGGCAGGTGCAGCCGACCACCGGCGACCTGCGCGTCTTCGGCGTACCGGTCGACGACCCCGCCGTCCTGCCCCAGGTCGCGTTCCTCGGCCAGGACAAGCCGCTGTTCAAGCGGTTCACCGTCGCGGAGACGCTGCGGATGGGCGCCGAGCTGAACCCCGGCTGGGACGCGGCGGCGGCGCACCGGATCGTCCGCGCGGGCAACGTCCCGATGGACGCGAGGGTCGGCACGCTCTCCGGCGGCCAGCGCACCCGGGTGGCCTTCGCGCTCGCCTTCGGCAAGCGGCCCGACCTGCTGCTCCTGGACGAGCCGATGTCGGACCTCGACCCGCTGGCCCGGGACGAGATGAGCACCCTGCTGATGGCGGAGGCCGTCGAGCGCGGCACGACGGTGGTGATGTCCTCGCACATGCTGACCGAGCTGGAGGACATGTGCGACTACCTGCTGGTCGTCTCCGAAGGCCGGATCCGCATGGCCGGTGACGCCGACGCGCTCGTACCGGCCCACACCCTGGTCACCGGGGTGGCCCGGGACGGCTCGCTGCCGCCCGAGCTGGCCGCTCACACGATCGTCGAATCCCGCCTCCAGGGAAGGCAGTTCCAGGCGATGGTCCGGCCGAGGGGCCCGCTCCCGGCCGACTGGGAGAGGGCCGAACCCTCCCTGGAAGAAGTCCTCCTCGCCCATCTCCGCTCCCCGGACGCGCCCCCGCTCTACACCCAGGGCGCCCGCGTCGATGCCGAAGGGACCCAGGCAGCATGAGCACCTCGACCCTCACCGAGAAGCCCGGGAAGCCCTCCGAACCCGGCTCCGGCCGACGCCTGTTGCGCGGCCTGCCCTGGCTCGTCGTCCGCCAGCACCGGGTCGCGCTGGCCTGTGTCCTCGGCCTCACGCTGCTCACCGCGCTCTGGATCGCGTACGAGCGCCACGAGCTGGTGCAGCTGCTCGACGCGAAGGGCTG
This sequence comes from Streptomyces rubiginosohelvolus, assembly GCF_014649875.1. Classification (GTDB taxonomy): domain Bacteria; phylum Actinomycetota; class Actinomycetes; order Streptomycetales; family Streptomycetaceae; genus Streptomyces; species Streptomyces rubiginosohelvolus. The sequence goes on from NZ_BMTW01000001.1 coordinate 882,532, forward strand.
GCCGGAGAAGGACCCCGGCCGCCCGATGGACAACAACCGCGGCTACAACTACATCACCAGCATCATCAACGGCCTGCCGCTGATCCTCGCCGTCTTCATCGGCGCCCCGCTGATCGCGGGCGATCAGGAGAACGGCACCGCACAGCTCGTCACCACCCAGTCGGTGACCCGCCGCCAGTGGCTGATCGCCAAGCTGGGCCTGGCCTACACCCTCGCGCTGGTCTCCGGCCTGGTGGTCTCGGCACTGTTCACCTGGTGGTGGAAGCCGCACCGCTCGCTCTTCCTCAGCGAGTGGATCGACGGCGTCATCTTCGACAACACCGGCCCCGTCCTCCCCGCTTTCCTGCTCTTCCTCACCGCCGCCGGCATCACGATCGGCGCCCTGGTCCGCCGGGTGCTCCCGGCCATGGTGGGCGCGTTCCTCTTCACCGCGGTCACCACCCTGTTCGTCTGGGACGAGGTCCGCGTGCGGCTCGGCTCCCCGAAGATGTTCACGTACCCGATGGACAGCGAACTCCCGGCCCGCTTCAACGACGCGTACGAGGTCGACCGTTGGGTCGGCAGCGCCGACGGCACCCTGTACAACTGGGGCCGCTGCGCCGAGGCGACCGAGAAGGCGACGAATGCGTGCATCAAGGAGCACGGCATCGTCAACGACGTGATCGAGTACATCGGTTACAACCAGATGGCGGGGATGCAGTGGCTCGCGGCAGGCATCCTGCTCGCCGGAACGGTCCTGCTCACGGCGTTCACCCTCTGGTGGACCTCGCGCCGCCCGCTGTGACCCACCGCCCCCTCCCCTACGTAAAGTGTCGGCAATCGAGCGGAAGGTGAAGTCCGTGGTCGTGTTCCGCATCGACCGGCGCAGTGGGGTGGCGACCTATCTCCAGATCGTCCGGCAGGTCGAGCAGGCGCTGCGCATGGGCGCGCTGGAGGAGGGCGACCGGCTGCCCACCGCGGCCCAGGTCGCCGCGACCACGAAGGTCAACCCCAACACGACCCTCAAGGCCTACCGCGAACTGGAGCGCATGGGCCTCGCCGAAGTACGCCAGGGGGCGGGCACGTTCATCACCCGCACCCTCGCCCAGCCCCAGTCCGGCCCCGACTCCCCGCTGCGCACCGCCCTCACCGACTGGCTGACCCAGGCCCGCGCCGAGGGCCTCACGGGCCAGGACGTCACGGCGCTGTTCCACGCGGCGTTCGAGAACGCGTACCCGGGCGAAGCGCCGGACTGACCGATCGAGGCGATCGGAGCACCGGACCGACGGGCCCGCTCAGGCGCGGTTGTAGCGATAGCCGCTGCCGTGGGCGGGCCCGACGTCGTGCAGGATGCCGGACCCGGCGACGGTGAAGAACGAGGGGTCGGTGTCGCGGCACATCGCGCCGGAACGGGCCTTGTCCACCACGGCGGTACCGACGTCGATCCGCTTCCCGCCGTCGGACACGGAGCTGAGCTTCGCCGTGTACTCGCAGTGCCCCGACCCCTGTACGTCGGCGATGAGGGTCACCGCGGACTGCCCGGGCGACACTCGCCGGATGACCACGGTGTGCGGCTGGAGGACGTCGTACTGGGACGCGTTGGACCAGGTCCCGACGAAGTGCTGCGGCAGCCGGCCGTCGGGCGCGGGGTCCGGGGCGGGCGGCTTCGCGGCACCGCCGGATCCCCCTGACCCGGACGAACCGGACCCGCCCTGCGTACCGCTGCCGCCGGACGCTCCGGCCCCCTCGCCCCCGCCCGAGGACGCGCCTTCGCCGGAGCCGGACCCGTCGCCGCCCCCGTCGCCCTGCCCGCCGCCGGAGTCGCCGCCGTCTCCTCCGCCCTGCTCCTCGTCCGTGCCTCCCTTGTCCTTCCCGTCCCCCTTGTCCTTGTCCTTCCCGCTGCCCTTCGAGCCGTCCTCGCCGTCGTCCTTTCCGGCGGGGACGGCCGGGTCGCCGGAGAGGCCGTCACTGGCGGCGGGCGGCGCGGCGGCGTCTCCGCCCCGGGCGTCGGCGCCTCCGGGGTCGCGGTTGAGGAAGGCGGTGGTGCCCCCTGCGGCCAGCACGGCGACGACGGCCGCGACGGCCCAGGCACGACGCCGGGGCCGGCTCCGTGGCCGGTCTCCGGTACCACCCGAGACATCCGGAACGGCAGAGGCCGCAGCCGATGCGGGGGAAGGTTCCGGGTCCGGTGATGAGCTGCCCGCCTGCTCCTCGTCGTGATCACAACGTGCTAGGTCTGGTAGTCGTCCCGCTCTTCGGCCATCGGGGATCCTCACGACGCGAATCGCTCCGCCCGGGAGTCGGCGGTTGCCGAACTCCCGGGCCTGAGCGTTTGGTTCATCGCCCGCGAGGAGCGGGAGAGGACAGTACGTCCCGCCTATCGCAGGGGGAACCGCTGACGGGACGTACTGGTTCGGGGGTCTGTTCGCCGATGGGCCTCGAGGCGGCTCCGCGCTGCTTGCCGAGCCGGGAGGACCAGGCGCGATCCCCCAGGAGCGCCATGGCGGCCGGCAGGAGAACTCCTCGGACGACGGTGGCGTCGATGAGAATGGCGACCGCCATGCCGACGCCCATCATCTTGTACTCGATGGCGGTGAGGCTGACGAACACGGTGAAGACGGCCGTCATGATCACGGCGGCGCTGGTGACCACGCCCGCGCTGCTGCTGATGCCGCCGACGATGGAGTCGTCGGAGCTGGCCCCGTCGGCCCACCGCTCCTTGATCCGGCTGAGGATGAAGATGTGGTAGTCCATGCTCAGCCCGAAGAGGATGACGAACATGAACAGCGGCAGCCAGGCGACCACGCCCCCGTAGGCCGTGAAGCCCAGCAGCGAGCCGAGGTGCCCGCTCTGGAAGACCCAGGTGAGCACGCCGTAGGCGGCGCCGATCGAGAGCAGGTTGAGCAGGATCGACACCAGCGGGATGGTCCAGGAGCGGAAGGCGACGACCAGCAGGACGAAGGCCAGGGCGAGGATGAAGACGAAGACCGCGACGGACCGGCTGTTGAGCTGGTTGGCGAAGTCGTACGGCATCGCCGTCTTGCCGCCGACCGCGTAATCGATGCCCTCCACGGTGCCGAGGGTCGCGGGCAGCACGGTGCCCCTCAGCTTTTCCAGGGACTCGTTCGACGTGTCGTCGGTCCCCTTGCCGATGAGCGGTACGCGCACGACCACCACGTCACCGACCTCGACCGAGGTGATCGGCTCGGCGATCCCGCTGCCGGGGGTGGCCGCCTGCTCGTGCAGGGCGTCGATCGCCGTCCGCAGAGCGGGGGTGTCGGCACTCGAGCCGTCGTCGGTGGCGATCGCGACACGGGCGGGGCTCGATGCACCCGGGAAGGCGTCATTCATCCGGACCGCGGCGTCCACCGGGGCGACGCTCCGCGGCAGGCTGTCGGTCGTAGCGGGGTCCTGCAGCTTCATGCCGAGCATGGGCAGGGCCATGACCACCAGGACGAGAGCGGCGATTCCACCGGTCAGAGCGGGGCGGCGCACCACGGTGCGGGCCACCGCGGACCAGGTCCGCGACTCGCGTGCGACGGTCCTGCGCTTGCCGAGCCAGGGGATGCGGGCCTTGTCGACGCGGTGCCCCAGGGCGGCGAGCACCGCCGGCAGCACGGTGATGGAGCCGATCACCGTGAGACCCACGACGATCACGGTGCCGGCCGTCAGCCCCTTGAAGACGTCGAGCCCGGAGAAGAGGAGGCCGCACACACAGACCATCACGGTGAGGCCGGAAACCACCACGGCGTGACCGGACGTACGGGCCGTCATCGCGAGGGCGTCCTGGGTGTCGCGTCCCGCGATCCGTTCCTCCCGCTCCCTGCGCAGATAGAACAGCGAGTAGTCGATGCCGACGGCCATGCCGATGAGCAGGACGATGGAGGAGGCGGCGCTGTTGACCGGTACGAACTGTCCGACGGTCTGCAGCAGGCCGAAGGTGCCGATGACCGCGGTCGCGGCGAGCAGCAGGGGGATACCGGCGGCGATCAGCGAGCCGAAGACGACGAGCAGGATCACCAGGGTCAGGGGCAGCGACGTGAACTCGGCCTTCGCGAAGTCGTCCTTGATCGCGTCGTCGACGACCGCGTTCAGACTGCGGTCACCGGCCTGCACGATCCGTAGGTCCGGGTTGTTGTCCTGCACCTCCTTCAGGGCGGCGACGGCCTCGTTGTAGTTCTCCTTCTGCTTCTCGATCGGCCCGTCCATTTCGAAGGTCACCAGACCGGACCGGCCGTCCTCGGACACCCATCGCTCGCCGTCGGCTCCCGCGGGCGATCCGATCGCGCGGACCGCATCGCCGGTGCCGCGCAGTTTGCTGACCAACTCCTCGGCCGCACCCTGCAGTTCGGTGCTCTCGGTGAACTTGGGTCCCTCGTCCTCGCGTGACTGGAACAGCACGCTCTCGCGGACGGAGTCACCGTTGTCCTCGGTGCGCACGATCTGCTGCGCCTTGCCCGCGTCACCGGGGTCGAGGGAGCGGGCCTCGGGTCCGCTGATCAGCGCGCTGGACAGGATCGCGACGACCACGAGTACCAACCAGCCGGTGATGGCAAGGGCCTTGTGCCGGACCGACCATCCGGCGACGGACTCCACGACCCCACGGGGAGGTCCGACCGGCAGGGGAGCCCGTTTCACGCGCTCCCCCTCTTCGCCTTCCGGGGCCCTTCGGTTTAACTTGCCTTTGCGCAGCATGGGCTGCTCTCCTTAAGCGTGGAGGAGCGTATCCAGGGAAAACTCGCCCGCCGGCGAGGGACATGCCTTCCGAACACTGGGTCGCCGAGTTGCCGCTCGGCGACCCAGTCCTGCAACTGAGCGCTATTCGACTTCCTTGAGGATCCGCTCCAGCGACTCCATACGGTTCTGCATATCAGCGAGGTGACGCTCAGTCAGCTGCTGTGCGACGAGGGACTGTTCGGCCAGCTTGCGGTACTCCTCCTCACGGGCCAGCACCGCCTTGGCGCGCCAGCTCGCGCCGAGCTGGCGGATGATCACAGACACCACCACGGTGATCAGCGTGAACAGCCCGATGACGCCGAACACTTCCTGCCAGTCAGTCCCGCTCATCAGACAGTCCCCTTCTCGTCTCGCGCACGGGCCGTGCCGGCGCCGGTCATCTCCGGCACCACGGCCGCGATCGATTCAGGCGTCAGGTGGACCGCGAACGGCGTCACCTCGTAGAACTTCATGGCTTTCCCATCGGGTGAGATCTCCATCTGCGCAGACACAAGTCCCGCGGCCTCCAGCTTCTTCAAGTGGACCTGGAGAAGCGCGCGGCTGATCCCCATGTCCCGAGCCAACTGGCTCACGTACTTACGTCCGCCGGCAAGCACCGCTACCACCCGCAGACGGTGCGGATTGGCCAGCGTCGCCAGCGTCAACACCAGTTCGTCTCCGCTTGGCAGAGGCGTTTTCATAGCAGCACCCAGCACATGCAAAGAGAAGTTAGCAGGTACCAAGAACTGTTGTCACCTGCCTCCAGGCCCCGCATCCGTGCGCGCTCGTCCTCGGTCAGGGCCACGTCGGCGACGCCGACGGCGGAGTCGAGAGGCGCGTTGTCGACGCCGATCTTCGCCCCGGCCGTCACGGCGAGCAGCCAGTGCGGACCCGACCTGGAGAGACTGAAGTCGAGGAGGGCGCCGGGTGCTCGAGACGGGGGCGCCCCGTGCGCCGGATCCGTACAGCGGGCACGCCTGGCGGCCGAAGCGGACGGCGGCAGCCCCAGATAGTGATCTCCCAGGACACGCCGGACGGCCGCGCGCACTCCCGCGTAGTGTGCCGACCGGACTCCACCCGCCCGAAGAGCCCTGCCCAGCTCATCGTCGGCGAGTACGGCGAGGTCGGAGGGCGGCAGTTGGTCCCGCACCCGGCCGTGCCAGATGTGGACGGCTCCCGTCTCGCGGAGACCTCCATCAATCTCGGTCATTGCGGGGCTCCTCGCTCACGGGACGACGACGTCCACGGCGACTCTCGCGCCCCCGTCCACGCGCACCCCATGTCCATACGGACTACGCACGGGCGAGCGGCCACCGGCCACGCCCCCGCCGCCGTCATCACTCCCCGGAACAGCCCGCGGCCCTGTTCACGGACCCAGCCGCGCAGAAGGAGCCACTTGTGTCCACACCCGATCCCGTCTCGTCGACACTGTCGAGTCCGTCGGGATCAGCCAGGTTCAAGTGGAGCTTGAACAGGCTGAGTTCGAAGTACTTCAGTGAGGTCCCGTCCTCGCCCCGCTCCAGGGTGCCCACCACCGGACCGGCCTTTTCCAAGCGTTCCAGGTGCAGATGGAGGAGCGGTCGGGACATGCCCAGACGGCGTGCCAGTTCGCTGACGTAAACCCTGCCGTCAGCGAACTCGGCTATGACCCGCAGCCGCTGCGGATGGCTGATAGCAGCAAGCAGAGCCATTCGAACACCCTGCCATCACCTACCCACAGCCGTGCTCCTCGGATCCACAAGATCCACTGCTGAGCCGTCCGCACGCCGCACCTGACGGGAGAAGATCGCGGGACACAAAAAAACCAGGCCAGAAGGTGTCTGACCTGGTTCTTCGTGGAGCCGCCTTCGGGATTCGAACCCGAGACCTACGCATTACGAGTGCGTTGCTCTGGCCAACTGAGCTAAGGCGGCACGCCCTGTCGCACTATGGTGCGATCAGCAGCGGAGCCAAGTCTACACAGTTTCCGGGGATGCTCCGTACACGGCATCCCCGGAGGCGTTTGTCCTGGTCAGAGTGGGTCAGGTGCACTTCTTGCCGTCGGTGGGCGCGGTGCCCTCCAGGAGGTACGTGTTGATCGCCGTGTCGATGCAGTCGCTGCCCCGGCCGTACGCGGTGTGGCCGTCGCCCTCGTACGTGAGCAGGGTGCCGGAGGAGAGCTGCTCCGCGAGGGCCTCGGACCACTTGTACGGGGTGGCCGGGTCGCGAGTGGTGCCGACGACGACGATCGGGGCGGCGCCCTTCGCCTCGGTGCGGTGCGGGGTGCCGGTGGCCTTCGTCGGCCAGTACGCGCAGTTCAGGGAGGCCCAGGCGAAGCCGCGCCCGAAGACCGGGGAGGCCTTCTCGAAGTCCGGGACCGCCTTCTCGACCGCGTCGGGGCCGTCGAAGGCGGGCGGCAGGTCGAGGCAGTTCACGGCGGCGTTGGCGAACATCAGGTTCGCGTACTTCCCGCTCGGCTCGCGCTCGTAGTAGCTGTCGGCCAGCGAGAGGAGGCCGGAGCCGTCGCTGCGCTGCGCACCCTCCAGCGCCTCGCGGAGCTGCGGCCAGGCCGCCTCGTCGTACATCGCGGCGATCACCCCGGTGGTCGCCAGGGACTCGGTCAGCTCGCGGTCGTCGCCGGTCGGGATCGGGTTCGCGTCCAGGTCCTTGAAGAGCTGCTTGAGGGCGGTTGCCGCGTCGGCGGTGCTCGTGGTGCCGAGCGGGCAGTCCGGCTGCTTCACACAGTCGGCGGCGAAGGACTGGAAGGCCCCCTCGAAGCCCGCCGTCTGGTCCCGGTTCATGTCGATGGCCTTCAGGGACGGGTCCATCGCCCCGTCCAGGACGAGGCGCCCCGCCCGCTGCGGGAAGAGGTCCGCGTACGTGGCGCCCAGGAAGGTGCCGTACGACGCCCCGACGTAGTGCAGCTTCTCGTCGCCGAGCAGGGCGCGCAGAACGTCCATGTCGCGGGCCGTGTCGACGGTGGAGACGTACGGGAGGATCTCGCCGGACCGCTTCTCGCAGCCCGCCGCGAACTTCTCGAAGGCGGCGGTGAGCTTCCGGACCTCCGCGTCGTCGTCCGGGGTCTGGTCGACCTGGGTGTAGGTGTCCATCTCCTTCCCCGTGAGGCACTCGACGGGCTCGCTGCGGGCCACGCCCCGCGGATCGATGGCCACCATGTCGTAGCGGGCCCGCACCGGGGCGGGGTAGCCGAGTGCCGCGTACCCCTGGAGATAGCCGATCGCCGAGCCGCCGGGGCCGCCCGGGTTCACCAGCAGTGAACCGATCCGCTTGCCCGGGCCCGTGGCCTTCTTACGGGAGACGGCGAGCTCGATGTCCCCGTCGTCCGGCTTGTCGTAGTCCTTCGGCGCCTTCATCGTCGTGCACTCGAACCCCTCCACTCCGCAGTCGCGCCAGCTCAGCTTCTGCGTGTAGTACGACGACAGCCCCTCGGGGGCCGCGGTGCCGGTGGCCGAGGCAGTCGGCGACGAGCCGCTGCCGCTGCAGCCGGAGATGAGCAGGCCGGCAGTGCCGATCCCGATGGCGAAGGTGCGGAGCAGGCGCCTGGTATCCATTCAGGGAGCGTATCCGCCGGGTGACGAGTCGTACGATTCCCTGCTCATTCGGGTGAACAGGGTCCCGGCCCCGTAGCGAAATGGGGCCCCGCAGCTGAGCGGGCCCCGGGAGACCTCAGCCCGCGCGCAGCGCCATCGTCATCGCCTCCACCGCGAGCAGCGGCGCCACATTCCGGTCCATCGCCTCCCGGCAGGCGATCACCGACTCGATCCTGCGCAGGGTCTGCGCGGCCGTCGAGGACTCGGCGATCCGGTCGAGGGAGTCCTGCACATCGACATTGGCGATGGCCAGCTTCGAACCCAACTGGAGCGCCAGCACATCGCGGTAGAACCCGGTCAGTTCGGTCAGCGCCAGGTCCAGGCTGTCGCGCTGCGTACGCGTCTTGCGGCGCTTCTGCTTGTCCTCCAGCTCCTTCATCGCCCCCGCCGTACCGCGCGGCATCCGGCCGCCGGCCACCCCGCCGAGCGCCGCCTTGAGGTCCTCGGTCTCCTTCGCGTCGACCTCCTCCGCCTGCTGCTTGGCGTCGTCGGTCGCCGTGTCGATCAGCTCCTGGGCCGCCTTGAGGCAGCCGCCCACGTCGGCGACCCGCAGCGGAACCTTCAGCACCGCCGCCCGCCGCGCCCGCGCCCGCTCGTCCGTGGCGAGGCGGCGGGCCCGCCCGATGTGCCCCTGGGTGGCGCGCGCCGCGTTGTGCGCCCGCTCGGGGTCGATGCCGTCGCGGCGGATCAGGACATCGGCCACGGCCTCGACCGGCGGGGTGCTCAGGGTGAGGTGCCGGCAGCGGGAACGGATCGTGGGCAGCACGTCTTCGAGCGAGGGGGCGCACAGCATCCAGACCGTGCGCGGGGCGGGCTCCTCGACGGCCTTCAGCAGGACGTTGCCCGCGCCCTCGGTGAGGCGGTCGGCGTCCTCCATGACGATGACCTGCCACCGCCCGACCGCCGGGGAGAGCTGGGCGCGCCTGACCAGGTCCCGGGTCTCCTTCACACCGATGGAGAGCAGGTCCGTACGGATGACCTCGACGTCGGCGTGCGTACCGACCAGGCTCGTGTGGCAGCCGTCGCAGAAGCCGCAGCCGGGAGCCCCGCCCAGCGCCCGGTCCGGGCTCGTGCACTGGAGCGCGGCGGCGAACGCCCGCGCCGCGGTCGACCGGCCGGAACCGGGCGGTCCGGTGAACAGCCAGGCGTGCGTCATCTTCGAGCCCTGGTCCAGCGGCTTGCCGTCGGACACGGCGGTGACCAGCGCATCGGCGTCCCGGGCGGCAGCGGCGAGCTGTTCCCGCACCCGGTCCTGTCCGACCAGGTCGTCCCATACGGTCATGGGTCACCGCCCTTCCGGTGGTGTCGTGCACGGCCCGCGAACCGCGGTGCGTCGTCGCTCTCCATTGGTCGCTCTCCATTGTGGGGGACGCCACTGACAGCCCGGCCCGCCCGCCCCCGGAGGGACGGACGGGCCGGTACGTCACTGCGGCGCCGCGGCGGGCGCGTCAGCCGCGCGGGCGGCGTCCCCTGCCGCCGCGGCCCTCGTCGTCCTGGCCGCCGAGCAGTTCGTCCGCCAGGGTCGGCAGGTCGTCCAGCGGGGTCTCCTCCGCCCAGTCCGAGCGGGGGCGCTTGCGGGCCCGCTGCTGCCGGTCCGGGGCCGGGGCGTTCGGGTCCTCGACCTGCGGCAGTTCCCGGGTGCGCTCGTTCTCGTTCTCCGCGGGCGAGGGCGCCGGGCTCTCGTCCCGGAAGAAGCCCTGGGGCACCCGGTCGGACGGCTGGTCGTCCCGCACCGGCGGCAGCACAGCGGTCTCATCGGCGTCCCGGGCCTGCCGAGGACCCAAGGGTCCTGTCGATCCCGCCTGTCCCGCCGTCCCCGCCGACCGCTGGTCAGTGAAGCGCGGCAGCATCGCCGTCTCGTCGTCCCCGGAAGCCGAACCGGAACCCGAGGAACCGGACCCGGAGGAACCGGAACCCGAGCGACCGGAACCCGCGGAACCGGAACCCGAAGGACCGTCGTCCTCCGGTCGCGCCGTCGGCACCGGCTGCGTGATCTCGTTCGGGTTCACGATCGGCGTGGGGACCGTGATCTCGTTCTCCGGCACCGTCGGCCCCGATGCGCCCTCGGAGCGCGAGGACGTCTCCGTACGGGAATCCGTACGGGAACGCGACGCCCGCTCCGCCTCCGCTCGCTCGGCCTCGGCCCGCGCCGCCTCCGTACGGACGGCCGCCTCGGCCTCCGCCCGGCGGCGGGCCTCCTCGGCGCGCAGGAGGGCCTCTTCGGCCTTGCGCTGCTTCTCCAGCCGCTGCGCCTCGGCCTCCTGGCGCTGCCGGGCCTCCTCCTCGGCCTTCAGCCGCAGCCGCTCCTGCTCGGCCTCGCGGACCCGCTCCTCGGCCTCCAGCCGGAGCCGGTCCTCCTCGGCGCGGCGGCGGGCCTCCTCGGCGCGCTGCCGGGCCTCCTCCGCCTGGCGTTCGGCCTCGCGGCGGCGGGCCTCCTCCAGCTCGCGCTGCTTGCGCTCCTCCTCCTCGGCGCGCAGCCGGGCGAGCTGCTCCTGGCGCTCCTTCTCCAGGCGCTCCTCCTCGGCCTTGCGGGCGGCCTCTTCCTCCGCCTTGCGCCGCGCCTCCTCCTCGGCCTTGCGCCGGGCCTCCTCGATGGCCTCGATCTCGGCCTCGGAGAGCGGAAGGAGCCGGTCGAGCCGGTGGCGTACGACCGTGGTGATCGACTCCGGCTCCTGGCCGGCGTCCACCACCAGATAGCGGGCCGGGTCGGCCGCGGCCAGGGTCAGGAACCCGGACCGTACCCGCTCGTGGAACTCCGCCGGCTCCGACTCCAGCCGGTCCGGCGCCTCCGTGAACCGCTCCCGGGCGGTCGCCGGGTCGACGTCCAGCAGCACCGTCAGATGCGGTACGAGGCCGCTCGTCGCCCACCGCGAGATCCGGGCGATCTCGGTCGGGGCCAGGTCCCGGCCCGCGCCCTGGTAGGCCACGGACGAGTCGATGTAGCGGTCGGAGATGACGATCGCGCCGCGCTCCAGCGCCGGGCGGACGACGGAGTCGACGTGCTCGGCGCGGTCGGCGGCGTACAGCAGGGCCTCGGCCCGGTTGGAGAGACCGGCGGAGGACACGTCGAGCAGGATCGAGCGCAGCCGCTTGCCGATGGGGGTGGCCCCGGGCTCGCGGGTGACGACGACCTCGTGGCCCTTGGACCGGATCCAGTCGGCGAGCGCCTCGACCTGGGTGGACTTGCCCGCTCCGTCACCGCCCTCCAGGGCGAGGAAGAAGCCGGTGGCCGAGGGCGCGACGGCCGGTTCGTCGCCGCGCAGCGCCTCGCGCAGGTCCCGGCGCAGCGGCACGCCCGCCCGGTCGTCCGTCCTGGCGAGGACGAAGGCGGCGACGGGCAGCAGCAGCGCGCCGAGCAGCATCAGGGTGAAGGCGGCCCCGCCGTGGGCGAAGACGAAGTCACCGGCGACCAGCCGGTGCCGGCCGATCGCGGCGGCCAGCAGCGGTCCCGCGACCGCGCCGAGCGCGACGAGCACCCGGACGACGGCCTGGAGGTGCTCGGTGGTCCGGGCCTGCCGGAACGCCTCGGTCTCCTGGTCGATCAGGGTGTGCCCGGTGTTCGCGGCGACCCCGGCGGCGTAACCGGCGAGCAGGGCGATGGCGATCCCGGTCGCGGTGTCCGGCACCAGGCCGAGTGCGAGGAGCGCGAGACCGGTGACCATGACGGCCAGCACCAGCAGACGGCGGCGCGACAGGGTCGGCAGGACGTGGCGTGCCGTACGGATGCCGAGGGCGGTGCCGCCGGTCAGTCCGAGGATCAGCAGCGCGAAGGTGGCAGGCCCGCCGCCCAGGTCGTAGGCGTGCAGGACGGTGACGGCCGCCGCGGCGGCGACGGCGCCGGCGACGGAGGCGCAGACCGCGACCAGCAGGGGGACGGCGCCGGTTCGGCCCTTGTCGGGGCCGGTGCCGGTGCCGGGGCGGCGCAGGCCCTCCAGCGGGGAGCGCGGCCGGGGCGTCCGGTCGGCGGGGAACTGTAGGAAGTACAGGGTGGAGATGGAGGCGGAGAAGAGCCCCGCCGCGACATAGGACCCCAGGGCCGCCTGGTGGAAGGAGAACCACTCCAGGCCCGAGCCGAGGAGGTTGCCGACCAGCGTCGCGGCCAGCAGGACCACCGCGGCGGCGGGCACGGCGAGGAAGTTCGTCCGCAGCGACAGCCGGCGCAGGGCGTCGAGGTGGTCGGGCAGGGGGCGTACGGCCGCGCCTTCGAGGGGCGGGCCGGGCAGCAGCGCCGGGGCGGCGCTGTCCTTGGCCACGGCCCACAGGCGCTCACCGGCACCGGCCACGAAGACGGTGATGAGGATCATCATGAGCGCCTTGTCGGGCGTCCAGTCGATCCACAGCGGGGCGACGACCAGGAGCGCCAGGCGCAGCCCGTCCACCCCGATCATCAGCCATCGCCGGTCCAGCTTTCCGCCGGGCCCCGTGAGGGACGTCAGGGGTCCCAGGAGTACGGCTCCGAAGAACAGGGTGGAAAGGATCCGGGCACCGAAGACGGCGGCGACGGCGAAGGCCGCCCCGCGGTATCCGGTGCCGAATGAGCCCTCAAGGACCGCCGCTTGCAGCGACAGCAGCACCAGCACGAGAAGGGCGAGTGCATCGCCGATACCGCCGACGAGCTGGGCGCTCCACAACCGCTTCAGCGGAGGAATACGCAACAGTGCCCGTACGGCGCGCTCGCGTGAGTCTGCGGCAAGTGTGTCGGAGGTGGGGCTCACGACCGTTGGCTGCTCGGCTCGCGTCATCCGCCCAGCCTATCGGCAGCGGTGCGGTGACTGTCGGCCCGTCCGAACATATGGACGCAGACAGTTTCCGGCCAGGCCCTGACCGGCCCCTGACGCACCGCCGCCCGGCGCCGGGATCACGCAGATCCAGGGCGCCGGGCGGCGGTGTGCGATGCGGACGGGATACGGAGGTCAGTCGTCCGACGGGGCGGAGGACGATGCCGTCTTCTTGGCGGCGGTCTTCGTGGCGGCGGTCTTCGTGGCGGCGGTCTTCGTGGCGGCGGTCTTCGTGGCCGTCGCCTTCTTGGCCGTCGTCGTCTTCTTCGCCGCGGTCTTCTTGGCGGCCGTGGTCTTGGTGGCCGTCGTCTTCTTCGCTGCCGTCTTCTTGGCCGTCGCCTTCTTCGCGGGGGCCTTCTTGGCCGTCTTCTTCTTGGCCGGCCCCTTGGCGCGCTTCTCGGCGAGCAGCTCGTAGCCGCGCTCCGGCGTGATCTCCTCGACGCTGTCGCCGGTCCGCAGGGTGGCGTTGGTCTCGCCGTCGGTGACGTACGCGCCGAAGCGGCCGTCCTTGACCACGACCGGCGCACCGCTCACCGGGTCGGTGCCCAGCTCCTTCAGCGGTGGCTTGGCGGCGGCCCGGCCGCGCTGCTTGGGCTGGGCGTAGATCGCGAGGGCCTCTTCGAGCGTGATGTCGAAGAGCTGGTCCTCGGAGGTCAGCGACCGGGAGTCGGTGCCCTTCTTCAGATACGGGCCGTACCGGCCGTTCTGCGCGGTGATCTCGACGCCCTCGGCGTCCTCGCCGACGACGCGCGGCAGCGACATCAGCTTGAGGGCGTCGGCGAGGGTGACCGTGTCCAGGGACATGGTCTTGAAGAGGGAGGCGGTCCGCGGCTTCACCGCGTTCTTGCCGGTCTTCGGCGTCCCCTCGGGCAGCACCTCGGTGACGTACGGGCCGTAGCGCCCGTCCTTGGCGATGATCTGGTTGCCGGTCACCGGGTCGGCGCCCAGCTCGAAGTCACCACTGGGCTTGGCCAGCAGCTCCTCGGCCAGCTCGACGGTCAGCTCGTCGGGGGCCAGGTCGTCGGGCACGTCGGCGCGCTGGTGGCCCTCGGCGTCCTTCTCGCCCCGCTCGATGTACGGGCCGTAGCGGCCGACGCGGAGCTTGATGTCGTTGCCGACGGGGAAGGAGGAGATCTCCCGGGCGTCGATCGCGCCGAGGTCGGTGACCAGTTCCTTCAGACCGCCGAGGTGGTCGCCGTCGCCGTTGCCGGCGTCGGAGGCCGCACCGGCGCCGGAGGCGTCGTCACCGGACTGCGCGCCGAAGTAGAAGCGCTTCAGCCACGGCACGGACTTGGCCTCGCCCCGCGCGATGCGGTCGAGGTCGTCCTCCATCCGGGCGGTGAAGTCGTAGTCGACGAGTCGGCCGAAGTGCTTCTCCAGCAGGTTGACCACGGCGAAGGACAGGAAGGACGGGACGAGCGCGGTGCCCTTCTTGAAGACGTAACCGCGATCCAGGATCGTCCCGATGATCGAGGCGTACGTGGAGGGGCGGCCGATCTCGCGCTCCTCCAGTTCCTTGACCAGCGAGGCCTCGGTGTAGCGGGCCGGGGGCTTGGTGGCGTGCCCGTCGACCGTGATCTCGTCGGCGGTCAGCGCGTCGCCCTCGGCGACCTGCGGCAGCCGGCGCTCGCGGTCGTCCAGCTCGGCGTTCGGGTCGTCGGCGCCCTCGACGTACGCCTTCATGAAGCCGTGGAAGGTGATCGTCTTGCCGGACGCGGAGAACTCGGCGTCCCGGCCGTCGCTCGCCCGGCCGCCGATCTTGACGGTGACCGAGTTACCGGTCGCGTCCTTCATCTGGGAGGCGACGGTCCGCTTCCAGATCAGCTCGTAGAGCCGGAACTGGTCGCCGGTGAGCCCGGTCTCGGCGGGGGTGCGGAAGCGGTCGCCGGAGGGGCGGATCGCCTCGTGCGCCTCCTGCGCGTTCTTGACCTTGCCCGCGTACGTACGCGGCTTCTCGGGGAGGTAGTTCGCCCCGTACAACTGCGTGACCTGGGCCCGGGCCGCGGACACCGCGGTGTCCGAGAGGGTCGTGGAGTCCGTACGCATATAGGTGATGAAGCCGTTCTCGTACAGCTTCTGCGCCACCTGCATGGTCGCCTTCGCGCCGAAGCCCAGCTTGCGGCTCGCCTCCTGCTGGAGGGTCGTGGTCCGGAAGGGGGCGTACGGGGAGCGGCGGTACGGCTTCGACTCGACGGACCGGACCGTGAAGGAGGAGTCGGCGAGCGCGGCGGCGAGCGCGCGGGCGTTCGTCTCGTCCAGGTGCAGGGTCTGGGCGGAGCCGGCCTTGAGCTGCCCGTCGGGGCCGAAGTCGCGGCCCTGGGCGATGCGGCGGCCGTCGACCGCGCTGAGGCGGGCGGTGAGGTTCGAGGGGTCGGAGGCGTCACCGGTGCGGCCGGTGGCGAACTTTCCGGTGAGGTCCCAGTACTCGGCGGAGCGGAAGGCGATGCGCTCGCGCTCCCGCTCGACGACGAGGCGGGTGGCCACGGACTGGACGCGGCCCGCCGAGAGCTTCGGCATGACCTTCTTCCACAGGACCGGCGAGACCTCGTAGCCGTAGAGGCGGTCGAGGATGCGGCGGGTCTCCTGGGCGTCGACCATGCGCTGGTTGAGCTCGCGGGGGTTGGCGACGGCGGCCCGGATCGCGTCCTTGGTGATCTCGTGGAAGACCATCCGGTGGACCGGGACCTTGGGCCGCAGGACTTCCTGGAGGTGCCACGCGATGGCTTCGCCCTCGCGGTCCTCATCGGTGGCGAGGAAGAGTTCGTCGGACTCGGCCAGCAGCTGCTTGAGCTTCCTGACCTGGGCCTTCTTGTCCGCGTTGACGACGTAGATGGGCTGGAAGTCGTGCTCGACGTCCACGCCGAGGCGGCGCACCTCGCCGGTGTACTCGTCCGGGACCTCGGCCGCGCCGTTCGGGAGGTCGCGGATGTGCCCGACGCTCGCCTCGACGACGTATCCGGGGCCGAGATAGCCCTTGATCGTCTTCGCCTTGGCAGGCGACTCGACGATGACGAGTCGGCGGCCGCCCTGTGCGGTCTCGCTGGTCGGGGACAACTTCGCTCTTCTCTCCGGTCGACACTCGGTGGGCATCCGGGCGGCGTCATGACGCTGCCCGCGGTGCTGTCGCTGCGGAGTGTGACGGTACAACCCGCCCCCGTGTCAAACGGCAAAAGCCCGCAACGGCCACTCGAACGGTAACCCGACTTCCGCCATTCCTGCCGCCCGGACCGCCGGGTCCGCGCCACGCGGGGCCTCGGCCTGCGGCTTTTCGGAGACGGTCGCGGCGTCCGCCCGAAGACCGGTCGACCCGGGCGCCGCCCGGCCGGGGGCGGGGATCAGACGTGCGTGAAGACCCACACACCGAGGCCGAGGAAAACTACGCCGAAGAGCGTCGTGAGTGCGGTGGAGGCGACAGGGCTCACACCGTGCGCCACCGGCGCGCGGTGCAGGGCTCGCGCCCCTGTCCAGATCAGGAGGGCGGCGCCGAACAGTGCCAGGGCCGAACCGGCGAAGACTGCGGTGGCGCTCTCCATGTCGTACCCCTAGACCGTCGTGTGACCCGTCGCACGACTCGTCGGGGAGCCGCCCGGGGCGGGCCGGCCCGGCCCGTCGGAGCCGGACCTCGGCGGCCCGGCACGGGGAGGCTGTCACCCCGGGGCATCGCCCACACGAACCCCGGGTGAACAGCACTCCCCCGCCGACGGGCGGAACTCCTTCGGCGGTACGGGCCGGGGTGGGGCAGGGGCCCGGAGCACCCGTGACCGGAATCCGCGGGCCGGGCGCGCCGCGGGCGGGACGTGGGCACGAACGCGCTGGTTAATAAGGACAGCGCGCCCGGGACGACGATCGCGACCGGCCGGTACCGGAAGGCCCCGGGACCGGGAGGCCGCGGATACCGGAAGGCGCCCGGGCCGCGCTCGGGGCGGCGGCCGTCCGGGCGGCCGGGCACCCGGCATCGAGGTGTCCGGGCAGAAAGCACCTGGGTGTCCGGTCCGACCAACACCCGGCCCCCCGGCGCGTCCGGCTCACTCCCCCCGCGCCACGACCCCGGACGTCGGCTCCAGGAAGCCCTCCTCGACCAGCAGCCGGATCGCCTGCGGTGTCCGGTCGCGCAGGAGCACCGGGTCCTCCGCCATCAACTGCGCGATCGCGTCCAGGATCCGCCCGGCGGGCAGCGACCCGTCGCACACACCGGCGAACCCGGCGGCCACCGCATCGACCTTGGTCGCCCGCATCATGCCCCGGTGCTGACGCAGCACCACATGCTCGGGGTCCTCCGCGCCCGGCAGGCCGACCTGCTCCTGCACGACCTCGGCGGCGAGGGAGAAGTGCCCGGCGAGCAGCGCCGCGTCGTCCTGGTCGCGGAGGTAGTCCTGGCGGGCGAAGTGCTCCTCCACCGCCCGGCCCAGCGGCTGCTGCACCGCGTGCGGCCACTCCTCGACGACGATCGACGCGTTCCCGGCCGCCGCGGCGGAGGACTTGCGCAGGGTGATCCAGCCGAAGCCGACGGACGTGGTGCCCCGGGCCTCGAACTCGTCGAGCCACGCCTCGTACCGCTCGTCGTACTCGGCGGGGTCGCTGCGGTGGTCACCGCTGTCCCGCAGCCACAGCTCGGCGTATTGCGTGACGTCCTGGACCTCACGCTGGACGATCCAGGCGTCGCAGCCGTACGGCACCCAGGAGCGCAGCCGGTCCTGCCACTCCTCGCCCTCCACGTGCTGCCAGTTGGCGAGGAACTGGGCGTAGCCCCCTTCGTTCAGATGGTCGCCCGCCTGCTGCACCAGCGTGCGGCACAGGTCGTCGCCGCCCATGCCGCCGTCCCGGTAGGTGAGGCGGGCGCCGGGCGAGATGACGAAGGGCGGGTTGGAGACGATCAGGTCGAACGTGTCGGAGCCCACCGGCTCGAAGAGGGACCCCTCGCGCAGGTCGGCGGGGGCTGCGCCGGACAGGGCGAGGGTGAGCCGGGTGAACTCCAGGGCACGGGGGTTGAGGTCCGTGGCGGTGACCCGGGTCGCGTGCTGGGCGGCGTGCAGCGCCTGGATGCCGGAGCCCGTACCGAGGTCGAGCGCCGAGGCGACCGGCGTCCGCACGGTGATCCCGGCGAGGGTGGTGGAGGCTCCGCCGACGCCGAGGACGACGCCCTCCTCGCGCGAGCCGATCCCGCCCGCGCCGCCGACCGCGCATCCGAGGTCGGACACGATGAACCAGTCCTCGCTGTCCGGCCCCCCGTACGGCCGTACGTCGACGCACGCGCGGACCTCCCCGTCCGCACCGCCCTCGCGGGTCACCCAGCCGTCCGCGACGCACTCGTCCAGCGGAAGGGCGGCACGGGCCCGCTCCTCGGCGACGGGGCGCTGCAGAAGGAACAGCCGCACCAGCGTGTCGAGCGGAGTGTCGCCCCGGGTGGCCCGCAGGGCGGGGACGGTCTCGCTGCGCGCGAGGGCGGCGTAGGCGGGCGCGCCGAGGCGTTCGAGGAGCCCGTCCGCGGTGAAGTCCGCGGCGAGCAGGGCCTCACGGAGGGCGGCGGCGTGGTCGGGTGCGGGAAGGCTGCTCTTACTCACCCTCCCATTGTGTCCGGTCGCACCGACAACGGCAGCGGCCCGGACACCCACCGGGTGTCCGGGCCGCTGCCGGAAGGACAGCGCTCAGGACTTCTTCTCCGAGGACTCCTTCTCGGCGGAGCCCTTGTCCTCCGACTCCTTCTTGTCGGGGGCCGAGCTCTCCGAGGACGCGTCGGCGTCGGCGTCGGCCGCCCCGGAACCGGAGGGACCGGTCGAAGCGGTCTGCTTCTGGCAGCCCTCCTGCTTCGACATCGCGACACCGACCTCGCCGGACTGGAGCTTCTTCAGCGCCTGGTCACCACCGGTGCTGATCTTGTTGAGCTCGTCGGCGATGGTCTTCAGCCCGTCGGCGAACTTGCTCTGCTCCTTGGTGTCGAGTGCGTCGACCTGGGTCTTGAGGTCGGCGTATGCCTTGGAGGAGGCGTTGAGCTCCTTCACCGCAGCCTTCTGCGTGGCCTCGCCGCCGTCGACGGGCGGCGGGCCGGCCGAGTCCACAGCCGTGCCCAGCGCCTTGTACGCCTCGGACATCTCCTGGAAGGCGACCGAGTCGGCCTTCTGGACGTCGGCGGGCTTGTTGTTGTCGCCGGTCTTCTCGAGGATCGAGGCGTTGGCGTTGTTGATCTTCTGGAGTTGCGGCTGAACCTGGTCGCAGACCTTCTTGGCCCAGTCGTTGACCTTGTTGTCGCTGTCGTCGCTGCAGCCCGACAGCGTCAGTACGAGTACCGCACCGCCGGACAGTGCGGCTGCAAGCTTCTTGTTCACCGGATCGGTCCCTTCCAAGGCTCTCGGCCCGGAACTTACACGGCGAGGGGACGACAGCCGGGTGCCGGTCATCCTTTATGCACCCTTTTGAAGCCATTTGCACCAAGGGAAATGAGGGAGATGCCACTCATGGAGAGAACCGTACGCATGAGCGGTAACTCATCCGAATGACGGATTCCGCCTGAGCGGTGTCCGGCGGGAAGGATTCCGCACGCCGGAAGGGACGGACGGGAGCAGCCCCGAAGGGACGCAGGCGGCAGCGAGAAAGAGGCGGACGGGCGGCCCGTCAGCACGAGCCATCCATCCACCTCTTGATCACACGTCACCTCACCTCTCCACGAGGCGGACGCGGACCCTCCCCGACCCCTTTCGCGTACGGGTCACGGAGCCGCGGCCGGATCCGGCGCGGGAACCGAGGGACCGCCGTCCCCCGAGACGTCGTCGTCGCCCACGGCGATGCCCCGCCGCTTGGAGACGTACACCGCGGCGACGATGATCCCGATGGCGACGACGGCCACCAGCGCCCGCACCCAGGGGTTCGCGTCCGCGCCGTAACTGAACTGCACGATCGCCGGGGCGATGAGCAGGGCGACCAGGTTCATCACCTTGAGGAGCGGGTTGATCGCCGGGCCCGCCGTGTCCTTGAACGGGTCGCCGACCGTGTCGCCGATCACGGTCGCGGCATGGGCCTCGCTGCCCTTGCCGCCGTGATGGCCGTCCTCGACGAGCTTCTTGGCGTTGTCCCAGGCCCCGCCGGAGTTGGCGAGGAACACCGCCATCAGCGTTCCGGTGCCGATCGCGCCGGCGAGGTACGAGCCGAGCGCGCCGACGCCGAGGGTGAAGCCGACCGCGATCGGCGCCAGCACCGCGAGGAGCCCGGGCGTGGCCAGTTCCCGCAGGGCGTCGCGGGTGCAGATGTCGACGACGCGTCCGTACTCCGGCTTCTCCGTGTAGTCCATGATCCCGGGGCGCTCGCGGAACTGCCGCCTGACCTCGTAGACCACGGATCCGGCGGACCGGGACACCGCGTTGATGGCGAGCCCGGAGAACAGGAAGACGACCGCCGCGCCCAGGATCAGGCCGACGAGGTTGTTGGGCTGCGAGATGTCCAGGCTCAGCCCGAGCTCGCCCACCCCGGCCCCGACGTCGTCGACCGCCGTGGCGATGGCGTCGCGGTAGGACCCGAAGAGCGCGGCCGCCGCCAGGACGGCGGTGGCGATGGCGATGCCCTTGGTGATGGCCTTGGTCGTGTTGCCGACCGCGTCCAGGTCGGTGAGCACCTGGGCGCCGGCCCCCGTGACGTCCCCGGACATCTCGGCGATGCCCTGGGCGTTGTCGGACACCGGACCGAACGTGTCCATGGCGACGATGACGCCGACGGTGGTGAGGAGCCCCGTCCCGGCGAGCGCGACCGCGAAGAGCGCCAGCATGATCGACGTACCGCCCAGCAGGAACGCCCCGTAGACGCCGAGGCCGATCAGCAGCGCGGTGTAGACGGCCGACTCCAGGCCGATGGAGATGCCCGCGAGCACCACGGTGGCCGGGCCGGTGAGCGAGGACTTCCCGATGTCCCGGACGGGGCGGCGGTTGGTCTCGGTGAAGTAGCCGGTGAGCTGCTGGATGAGCGCGGCCAGGACGATGCCGATGGCGACCGCGACCAGGGCGAAGATCCGCGGGTCGCCGCCGTGCGTGGCGATCGCCTCGTCGCCGACTCCGTCCAGCTCGGCGTACGAGGACGGCAGATAGGTGAAGGCCGCCACGGCCACGAGGCCGAGCGAGATCACCGCGGAGATGAAGAAGCCGCGGTTGATCGCGGTCATCCCGCTGCGGTCGGCCCGGCGCGGGGCGACCGCGAAGATCCCGATCATCGCGGTGACGACACCGATCGCCGGGACCATCAGGGGGAACGCGAGACCGGAGTCGCCGAACGCCGCCGTGCCGAGGATGAGCGCGGCGACGAGCGTCACGGCGTACGACTCGAAGAGGTCGGCGGCCATGCCCGCGCAGTCACCGACGTTGTCGCCCACGTTGTCGGCGATGGTGGCGGCGTTACGCGGATCGTCCTCCGGGATGCCTTGCTCCACCTTGCCCACCAGGTCGGCCCCCACGTCGGCGGCCTTGGTGAAGATCCCGCCACCGACCCTCATGAACATGGCGATGAGCGCCGCACCGAGGCCGAACCCCTCCAGCACCTTGGGCGCGTCGGCGGCGTAGACGAGCACCACACAGGAAGCCCCGAGCAGACCGAGCCCCACCGTGATCATTCCGACCACACCACCGGTACGGAAAGCGATCTTCATCGCTTTGTGCGAGACGGAGGTGAGATCCTTTTCCGGTTCGCCTTCCGCCGGAGTCGCCTCCCGCGCGGCTGCCGCCACCCGCACATTGCTCCGTACGGCGAGCCGCATGCCGATGTATCCGGTCGCCGCCGAGAAAAGCGCACCCACCAGGAAGAAGAGGGAACGCCCCGCGCGCTGCGACCAGTTGTCGGCCGGCAACAGGAACAACAGGAAGAACACGACGACGGAGAAGACACCGACGGTGCGCAGCTGTCGCGCCAGATAGGCGTTCGCACCCTCCTGGACCGCCGCGGCGATCTCCTTCATCCGTTCGGTGCCCTCGCCGGCCGCCAGGACCTGGCGTACGAGCAGCTGGGCGACGATCAGCGCGGCGACGGCGACGACCGCCACGACGATGACGATCAGCCGGTTGCCGTCGGTGAGTGCCGCCGCCGCGAGGGAAGCGGGCCGGTCGGAAAGTGCGGATTCTTGCGTCAGTACTGCCATTGGGGTGGTGAAGAACTCCGCCATACGTCCTCCTTGACGCTCAGCGCTCAAGTCGTGGACGGATTGTAGGGAGCGGAACCTGATCAAAACAGTGGGTGGGAAGAGAATTGATCGCTCTCCCCCCAACGCCGAAAGATCAGCGGAGCGATTCTGCTCGAATGCAGTAATGAGGCAGACGCATTACCCGGAAACCCTCGGCGAGCCCTCGATGAGTCCTCGCCAAGCCCTCGATGAAAAAAGGCCCTGCTCAGCAGGGCCTGGAAAAACGAAACATCACGTCACCCGGACGGCTGGAGACCCACGGAGCTGAGCCCCCGGAACACGGGCAGGGGGCACGGATGCCGGTACGGCCACAGGCACAGGCGCAGGCACGAGCGCGGGCCTCACGGCCGGACCGCGGGCTTCAGGGCGCACCGCAGCTCCAACCCCGGGCCGCAGCTTCAGGACGGAACCGCGGCGTCGGCCGTCGGCCAGCTCATGCGGATCACTCCGCCACCCGCACCGGAACGGACCTCCACGTCGTCGACGAGTCCGCTGATGACCGCGAGGCCCATCTCGTCCTCGCCCTCACCGTCGGCCTCGGAGGCGTCAGGGGCCCCGGAGTCCACCGAATCGGCGCCGGGATCGGGAACGCTGTCCCCGACCTCGATGGAGAACGCCTTCTCCTCCTCGGTCAGCGCGACGCTGACCGGCGCGGTGATGCCGTGACTGCGGTGCAGCCCGACCGCGCGGCTGCACGCCTCGCCGACGGCGAGCCTGACCTCGTCGAGCACCGCCTCGTCCACGCCGGCCCGGCGCGCCACGGCGGCCGCCACCAGGCGGGCCGTCCTGACATGTTCAGGCTGGGCGCTGAAGCGGAGTTCAACGGTGGCCATGCCATCCCCCTCGAACGTTCGGGCGTACGCCTCAGGGGCCCCGGGCGTGTCGCCCGGCACCCCTGCTCTCCTCCTCCGGAAGCCGACAAAGCCGACAGCCGACCCGAAGGTCGACCGCCTGCCCGTCGCGGCCCATGCGCTGCCGCTGCCGGCCTGTTCACTGCCTGCCGACCGGCCCGGAGGCCGGTCCGCTCCGACCTCAGTCGGTGGCGGCGACAGCCTCGTCGACCGTGGTGTGAATCGGGAACACCTTGGTCAGACCCGTGATCCGGAAGATCTTGAGAATGCGCTCCTGGTTGCAGACCAGGCGCAGTGAGCCCTCATGGGCCCGGACACGCTTCAAGCCACCCACGAGCACGCCGAGGCCGGTGGAGTCGAGGAAGTCGACGCCTTCCATGTCGACAACCAAGTGGTAGCTGCCGTCATTCACCAACTCGACCAACTGCTCGCGCAGCTTGGGCGCGGTATACACATCAATCTCGCCACCGACCTCGACGACCGTACGGTCGCCACCAGGGCCGGACACATTGCGAGTCGACAGGGACAGGTCCACGGATCCTCCAGCACCTTGCTATCGAGCGGTCGCCCCTCGGTCTCCCCGACGGAGGCCAGGGGACGGATCGCCAGCCGCGATGGCATTCAATCACTTACCAGCAGCCATGCACGACGCCTTGGGACCATTGTCCGTCACGCCAGTGACACACTCGGTGCCGATGGCCAAGAATCACCGTCCCGGACGACCAGCCGAGAGCAGGGGCTCGCGCCCCTCTCCCGCCATGATCCTCGACCGGCTCGCCACAGGGGCGGGCCGGGCCGCGCGCATCACTCATACGGAGCACCTGCCCCCGAGATCGGGAACCCATGCCATCTGGCCGGATCGCGTGCGGCCAGAAGTGATCTCGGCGATCGAAAAAGCCGGGATCGACCATCCGTGGGCGCATCAGGCGGCCGCGGCCGAGCACGCTCTGGACGGCGAATCGGTCGTGATCGCCACCGGCACGGCCTCCGGAAAGTCCCTCGCGTACCTGGCGCCGGTCCTCAGCACCCTCCTGGACGGCTCGGAGGCCCCGAACGGCCGCGGGGCCACCGCCCTGTACCTCGCCCCCACCAAGGCCCTGGCAGCCGACCAGCGACGCTCGGTGAAAGCGCTGGCGGCCCCGCTCGGCAACGCCGTCAGGCCCGCGGTCTACGACGGCGACACCCCGGTCGAGGAACGCGAATGGGTACGGCAGTACGCCAACTACGTCCTGACCAACCCCGACATGCTGCACCGCGGCATCCTGCCCTCCCATCCCCGCTGGTCCTCGTTCCTGCGCGCCCTGCGGTTCGTCGTGATCGACGAGTGCCACACCTACCGGGGCGTCTTCGGCTCCCATGTCGCCCAGGTACTGCGCCGTCTGCGCCGCCTGAGTGCCCGTTACGGGGCCGATCCGGTCTTCCTGCTCGCCTCGGCCACGGCGGCGGACCCCGCGGTCGCAGCCGGGCGTCTGACGGGCCTGCCGGTCGTCGAGGTGTCCGACGACGCCTCCCCGCGCGGCGAGCTGGTCTTCGCCCTGTGGGAACCCCCGCTGACCGACCTGCACGGCGAGAAGGGCGCCCCCGTACGCCGTACCGCGACGGCCGAGACCGCCGACCTGCTCACCGACCTGACCCTCCAGGGCGTCCGCTCGGTCGCCTTCGTACGCTCCCGGCGTGGCGCGGAGCTGATCTCGGTGATCGCCAAGGAGCGCCTCGCGGAGGTCGACCGCTCGCTGCCGAAGCGGGTCGCCGCCTATCGCGGGGGTTACCTCCCCGAGGAGCGCCGGGCCCTGGAGCGGGCGTTGCACTCCGGCGAGCTGCTCGGCCTGGCGGCCACCACCGCCCTGGAACTCGGCATCGACGTCTCCGGCCTCGACTCGGTGGTCATCTGCGGCTACCCGGGCACACGGGCCTCCCTCTGGCAGCAGGCGGGCCGCGCCGGCCGCTCGGGGGAGGGCGCCCTGGCCGTCCTCGTGGCCCGGGACGACCCGCTGGACACCTATCTGGTGCACCACCCGGAGGCGCTGTTCCGGCAGCCCGTCGAGTCGACGGTGCTGGACCCGGACAACCCCTACGTCCTGGCCCCCCACCTCTGCGCCGCGGCCGCCGAACTCCCCCTCACCGAAGCAGACATCGCGCTCTTCGGCCCCGCCGTGCCCGAACTGCTGCCACAACTGGAGGCGGCGAAACTGCTGCGCAGACGGGCGTCGGGCTGGCACTGGACCCGCCGCGAACGGGCCGCCGACCTCGCCGACATCCGAGGCGGGGGCGGCCGCCCCGTCCAGATCGTCGAGGAGGGCACCGGCCGACTGCTGGGCACCGTCGACGCGGCCGCCGCCCACACGGCCGTCCACGAGGGGGCCGTCCACCTCCATCAGGGCCGCACCCACCTGGTCCGGAAACTGGACCTGGAGGACTCCGTGGCCCTCGTCGAACAGGCCGAACCCCCGTATTCGACAGTCGCCCGCGACACCACCGCCATCACCGTCCTGGAGACCGACACCGAGATCCCCTGGGGTCAGGGCCGGCTCTGCTACGGCTCCGTCGAGGTCACCAATCAGGTCGTCTCCTTCCTCCGCCGCAAACTGATCACCGGGGAGGTCCTGGGCGAGACCAAGCTCGACCTGCCGCCCCGCACCCTGCGCACCCGTGCCGTCTGGTGGACGGTCACCGAGGACCAACTCGACGCCGCCCGCATCAATCCGGAGATCCTCGGCGGCGCGCTCCACGCCGCCGAACACGCCTCGATCGGACTCCTCCCCCTCTTCGCCACCTGCGACCGCTGGGACATCGGCGGCGTCTCCGTACCCCTGCACCCGGACACCCTCCTGCCGAC
Source organism: Streptomyces rubiginosohelvolus (assembly GCF_014649875.1). GTDB lineage: Bacteria > Actinomycetota > Actinomycetes > Streptomycetales > Streptomycetaceae > Streptomyces > Streptomyces rubiginosohelvolus. The sequence goes on from NZ_BMTW01000001.1 coordinate 908,433, forward strand.
GGTCTTCGTGTACGACGGTCACCCCGGAGGCGCCGGATTCGCCGAGCGGGCCTTCCACACCGCCCGTGCCTGGCTGACGGCGACCCGGGAGGCCATCGCGTCCTGCGAGTGCGAGGCGGGCTGCCCCTCCTGCATCCAGTCCCCCAAGTGCGGCAACGGCAACGAGCCCCTGCACAAACGCGGAGCCGTACGCCTCCTCACCGAACTCCTCAGGGCCGCCCCCGCGGAACCGGACGAACCGACCGCCCCGGCGGACTGACCCGACGAGGAGGAAACCGACGGACACCGACGAGACGTCAGGACCCGGCAGACTCCCACCCGGACCCTGAGCCGAGGGACCCGCCGGAGGCCGGACCCGGAGGCCCGCCGAAGGAACCTGCCGGAGCCGGGACAGGGGGATCGGTCGGAGCCAGGACGAGGGGATCCGTCGAAGCCAGGACGGGGGGATCGGTCGGAGCCCCGGCCGAGGGACCCGCCGGAGGCCCGGCCCGGGCCCTGACGGTGGGTAGGTAGGGCCCGAATCCCGCGCGGGCGGTCACATCGGCGACCTCCCCCTGCACCGCGCAGCGAACGACCGCTGCGTCCTGCGCCAGAGCCACTCTCCGGGCCGCCTCACACGCGGCCTCCGTCCCCTCCAACGCCCGGTCCGCCGCCGCCAGGGCCGCCAGATCCGCGGCCCCGCCCGCCCGGTGACGGGCAGCCACGGCCTGTCCCAGCGCGAGCACCACGGCGAACACGGTGCACAGTCCGGCCGCGGTCACAGCCACCCACACGGTCGCCAAGCCCCGGTCCGCACCACGGCTCATGCCCGTGCGCCGGCCCCGGTCCGGGCCCTGGCCCCGGCCCAGGCTCGGGTCCCGGCCTGAGCCCTGGCCCAGGCCCCAACCGCAGTCCCACCGCCGCAACGCGCCCCGCCCCACGCCCAGGCCAAGGGCACCCAGCCCCGGGCCCCCAAGCCCCCTCGCCCTCATGGCGCGGCACCCCCCACCGTGTCCTCCGCCAGGGCAGCCGCCTCGGCGCTCAACGTCAGGGCCAGCACCCCCGGGCCCCGGGTCGGCGCCTCCACGCGGACGCGCCACAGATCTCCCGCCCGCCCCATCTCGACCCGGGCCCCCGGGGGCGCCGTATCACGCGCGGCATCCAGCACCGCCGTCTCCGGCTCCGAACGAGCCACGGCCCGAGCCCCTGCCCGTGCCGCATCCACGCACCGGATCTGGTCCGCGGCAGCCATCAACGCCCAGAGCAGGGCCAGGGCGAACGCCACCAGCACCGGGATCGCCACAGCCGCCTCCGCGGTCACCGCGCCCCGGTCGCCGGCCCGGCCACCGCGCGGGGACCGCCCCCGGTACCGCCCCCGAGCGGCACCCCGCGAGAGCCCCCGGCCGAGACACCGGAAGAGGCACCGGCACCTTTCCGTGGACCGGGCCCCCGGACCTGGCCCCGGCCGATTCTCAGAACTTCGCATCGAGTGCGTCCTCGACCAGTGACTGCAGCGCCGACAGCACCGGCCCGCTGTTCACCACCTTGTAGAGCACCGCCGCGAAGGCACACGCCGCGATCGTTCCCACCGCGTACTCGGAAGTGGTCATCCCCCGATCGGACCGGCCGAGCCGACCCGCCCACCGCACGGACCACTTCGCCCGCCGGTCCGGCCACCCCGTGAACAGCCGTCCCCCGCGCACAGCGCCGACGGCCCGGTCCCAGAACTTCGTTTCCATTTCATCCCCCGATGAGCATCGATGACGAGCGGGCGCCCGAACGGAACACCCGTGAGTGACAGCGAAAATGAATGACCGCCAGATCGACCGGCAGGCAGCCGCGGGCCGCGAACCGTGCGCGGCCTACCGGCCCGGACCGCCGGTCGCGAGCAGATCGCCGGCCAGGCCGATGATCACCGGCGCCACCCCGACCGCCAGGAAGGCGGGAAGGAAGCAGAGGCCGACCGGCGCGGTGATCAGCACCCCGGCCCGTTGCGCCCGTGCCACTGCCGCGGCGGCTCGCTCGGCGCGTATCGACGCGGCCAGCCTGGCAATGGGCTCCGCCGCCGGGGCCCCCGTCGCACCTGCCCGGTGCAGACAGCGGGCCAGCGGGCCTGCACCCGGTATCTCCCCGAACCGGCCCCACGCCTCGGCCGGTTCGCCGCCGAGCCGGATCTCGACGGCGGTTCGGGCGAGCCGGTCTCCGACCGGGCCGCCGATGGATCGGCCCACCTCCTCGGCCGCCTCCCGGGGACCGGCCCCGACCGCGACACAGGCGGCCAGCAGATCCGCGGCCAGGGGGAGCTGCCCGGAGATCACGGCGCGCTCCGGAGGGCTGTGGCCGGGACGGCCACGGGGGCGAGTCCTCTGCCACCGCCACGTCCCGTACGCCGCGGCCGCCCCGACCGCGCAGCCCAGCACACCGCCGACCAGAATCCATCCGGTCAGCCAGGCCCCGCCCGGAGCCGCCCACCGCCGAGCGCCCTCGGAAAGGCGCGGACCACCGCTCGACCTGAGCCGCGCGACCAGTCGGCCCCGCCCGCCGGGCCTCGGGGTCGCGTCCACTCCCAACAACTGCGCACCCCGCCCACGCATCGCTCGCTTCCGACATCTGGCAGCGATCATGGCTGCCACCTGCGCCACCGCTCCCAGCACCACCGCCGACATCCCCAGGCTGTGGAGAACTTCTCCGCCCACCGCGTTCACGCCGCCTCCCCTCCGCGCACGATTCGGCGGGCCCAGTACAGCCCGGCCGCCTCCAGGAAGGAGCCCACCGCCAGACACGCCAGGCCGCCCGGGGTGTGCAGCAGTACGCGGAGGGGCTCGGCACCGAGGGCCGCACCCAACCCCAGACCCGCGACGGGAAGCAGTGCCAGGACCACGACCGTCGACCACGCCCCCGCCAGCTGGGCGCGCAACTCGTCCCGTTTGCGCCGGTCCTCCCGCAGCGCGGCCTCCAGGCGCTCCAGCCCGGTCGCCAGGCCCGCCCCGCCGTCCACGGCCACCCGCCAGCACGCGGCCATCCCGGACAGGCCGCCCATCCCCGGGCTCTCCGCCGCCTGCCGCAACGCGGCCGGCACATCGCCGCCGAACCGTGCCGCCGCCAGCACCGCCGCCTCCGCCTCCCCCAGCCTGCTGCCGGAGGCGCCCGCCGCCGCAGATCCGTCTTCCGCGAGGCCTTCTCTCAGGGCTACGAGCAACGCCTGCCCCGGCTCGCGCCCGGCCCGAAGCTCCCCGACCACGGCTCCGCACAACGCCGCGACCGCGATCGCGCCCCTCTCCGCCTCCTGCGCTCCAGCCCGCCTCAGCAGCCATCGGCGTACCAGCGGGACCACCATGGCTCCCGCGACCAGCGGCAGCACCGAACTCCCCAGCACCGCGAGGACGACCGCGCCCGGAACGCACCACCACTCCCGACGCTTTCGGGCCGCTTCCGTCAGGCGCCCCCATGCCTCGACCAGACGTAACGACCGGCCCCACGTCCTACGCGGCTCGGGCGGAGCGTCCACGAACAGCACCCGCGCCCGCCGGACGCCCGGGTCCCGCGTCATCGCGAGCCACACCGCCGATCCCGCGCAGAGAGCCACCGCGTGAGCCCCGTACGCCGATGTCACCGCTGCCGCCGTCGTCGTCATCTCCATCGCCGTCACAGCGCACCCCCGATCAGCGACCGCAGCCGTTCCCATCCCCGCTCCGGAACGAAGCCCCCGACGCCCCAGCTCAGGGCCGGGACCGTGAGGACGAGACCCGCGGCATCCCGCTCCAGGACGTGCACCTCGGCGACCCGTCGTTGCCCCGCACGATCCCGTGCGAGATGAACGACCACCGAGAGCGCAGCCGACAACTGGCTGTGCAGGGCGACCCGGTCGAGGCCGGCCGCGGTGCCCAGCGCCTCCAGTCGGGCGGGGACATGCTCGGCGGCGTTCGCGTGAACGGTGCCGCACCCTCCCTCGTGCCCGGTGTTCAAAGCGGCCAGCAGTTGGGTGACTTCGGCGCCGCGCACCTCGCCGACCACCAGACGGTCGGGTCTCATGCGCAAGGCCTGCCGCACCAGATCGCGCAACGTCACGCGGCCCGCGCCCTCCTGATTGGCCGGACGGGACTCCAGGCGGACCACGTGCGGATGGTCCGGTCGCAGTTCGGCGGAGTCCTCGGCGAGCACGATTCGCTCGTTCACACCGACCGCGCCCAGCAGACTGGAGAGAAGCGTCGTCTTGCCTGCCCCGGTGCCCCCACTGATCACATAGGAGATCCGGGCTTCCACGAGGGCACGCAGGATCCGGTCGCCGCCCGGCGGCACCGTGCCCGCGTCCACCAACTCCGTGAGCGAGAAGGCCCGCGGCCGCACAACGCGCAGGGAGAGGCAGGTCGAGCCGACGGCCACCGGGGGCAGTACCGCGTGCATCCGTGTGCCGTCGGGCAGCCGTGCGTCCACCCAGGGCCGTGCGTCGTCCAGCCTCCTGCCGGCCACCGCCGCTAGACGCTGGGCCAGCCTCCGGACCGCCGCCGCGTCCGAGAAGGTGACGCCCGTCAGTTGGAGCCCGCCGCCCCGGTCCACCCACACCCGGTCCGGTGCGGACACCAGCACATCGGTCACCTCGGGATCCGCGAGCAACGGCTCCAGCACGCCCGTGCCGACGAGTTCGCCGCGCAGCTCCTCTGCTGCTCCGAGCACCTCGGCATCCCCCAGCAGCCGTCCCTGGGCCCGCAGGGCGGCGGCCACTCCCGCCGGTGTGGGAGCGGCACCGCTGCGTGCCAGCCGCTGACGTACGGCGTCGAGCAGTTCGTCCGTCATGCCGTCCCTCCCCCGGGCGGGCCGGTCACGGGGCTCGTGTCGCCGGCCACCGCCACCTGGTCCCAGAAAGCTGCGCAGAACCGGGCCAGCGAGCCCCGGGCGTTGCCACCGGGCGGGGTGCCGTCGTCCTGGGAGTCCAGCAGGCCAGATTCCCAAGGGAGTTCGCCGACGAGCGGAAGACCGACGGCCCGGGCGACCCACCGCCCGTCCAGTCCCGACGCATACGGCCCCCGGGGCACCACCCGCAGGTCGTCCAGCACCATTCCGGCCGTGGACGCGACGCGCTTGGCCGCTGCCACCGCGCGCAGTTCGCCCGGCACCACGAGCAGTCCCAGATCGAGTTGGGCCAAGGCTTCGGCGACTCCCTCGTCGACCCGGCGCGGGAGGTCGACGACCACCACTCCGCCGAGTCGGCGCGCGGCGGCGAGGACCGCCCGCATCGCCTGCGGCGGGATCACCACCTCGTCGTCGCGTCCCCAGCTCAGCACCCGCAGCCCGTGGAGCGCGGGCAGCGAGTCCTCGAGGGCCCCGCCCCCGAGCCGCCCCTTCGACTGCGCGAAATCCGGCCACCGCATGCCCTCGGCCCGTTCGCCGCCGAGCAGGACGTCGATGCCGCCTCCCAGCGGGTCGGCGTCGATCAGCATCGTCCGCCGACCGGACCTCGCCGCACTCACGGCAAGGGCGCAGGCCAGCGTCGATGCGCCGGAGCCGCCCCGGCCGCCCATCACGCCGACGGTCAGCGCGGGCCGTCCCACGCCCTCGGCGGCATTGGCGATCTGATCGACGAGCCAGCCCTCGGAATCCGGCAGCCGCAGCACATACTCGGCCCCGATCTCCACCGCCCGCCGCCATACGTCCGGGTCGTCCTGGTCCCGGCCGACCAGCATCACCCCCTTCCTCCGGCCGGCGCCCCGGCATCGCGCGGCGGCGTCATCGCCCACCAGCACCATCGGGGCCCGCTCCCAGCTGCCACGACGCCCGGGCGGCCTGTGATGGACCTCCGGCTCGGCACCGGCCGCCGCGCACAGCCGCAGCAGGTCGTCGAGCAGCTCCACGTCCTCCGTCACGATCAGCGGGCCGCCGCGCCGCCCGCCGACGGCCGTCGCCTCTTCCCCTGCGAGGGATCCAGCCACGATCTCCGCCCCCTTCTCACTGCCCCTTCAGTGCGGTTCGCGGTGTTCTCGGAGCGTTTCCGAGATGCGCGATTCCGGCCCCCGCGGACTTCGCGGGTGGAATCAACGTGCAGCACGACGGAAAAACATGTGGATCTTGATGAAAAACTGTGGACAACCCCAGGGTTGTGAATAACTTCGTCACCCATACCAGCGACTTCCGGAGCGCAGCCTCCTGGCTACACACTGTGACGAGAGGAGTCGCACGAAGGCCAGCTCACACGATCAGGCCGATGACGGCCAGACGGGAGACATAAGGTGGTTTCCGCCCCTAAAACGCGTCCGGACATGCGACGACCCCCGCCGGGGGGGAGAGCGGGGGTCGTCCCCACGGCCGACTCGGGGGGGGGAGGAGTCGGACCGGGTTAGCACGGTCGCGAACGATCCGTGACTTCCATGGTGTACCCGAGGCCCTTCTCAGGCAAACCCACGCGCCGGAGTTTACGCCGAATGGTGGGCCCCTATGCTCAGCGTTGTGGAAAACTGCTTCTCGCCGCGCACAGCAGCCTTCTTTGACCTGGACAAGACGGTCATTGCGAAGTCTTCGACGCTGACCTTCAGCAAGTCCTTCTACCAAGGCGGACTGATCAACCGCCGCGCTGTACTGCGCACCGCGTACACACAGTTCGTGTTCCTCGCCGGGGGCGCCGATCACGACCAGATGGAGCGGATGCGTGAATACCTCTCCGCCCTCTGCAAGGGGTGGAACGTCCAGCAGGTCAAGGAGATCGTCGCCGAGACCTTGCACGACCTGATCGACCCGATCATCTACGACGAGGCCGCCACCCTCATCGAGGAACACCACACGGCAGGGCGCGACGTGGTCATCGTCTCGACCTCGGGCGCCGAAGTCGTCGAGCCCATCGGCGAACTGCTCGGCGCCGACCGGGTCGTCGCCACGCGCATGGTCGTCGGCGACGACGGCTGCTTCACGGGAGAGATCGAGTACTACGCCTACGGACCCACCAAGGCCGAGGCCGTGAGGGCGCTCGCCATCTCGGAGGGGTACGACCTTTCGCGCTGCTACGCCTACAGCGACTCGGCGACCGACGTGCCGATGCTGGAGTCGGTCGGCCATCCGCACGCGGTCAACCCCGACCGCGCGCTGCGCCGCGAAGCGACCCTTCGCGAGTGGCCGATTCTCGTCTTCAACCGCCCGGTCCGGCTCAAGCAGCGCCTGCCCGCCTTCTCGATGCCGCCGCGCCCCGCCCTCGTGGCGGCGGCCGCAGTCGGCGCGGCGGCCGTCACCGCCGGGCTGGTCTGGTACGCCAGTCGCCGCCGTACCGCCGGGGCAGTCCTGCCCGGGTGAAGCCGAAGCCAGGCGACAACCCTCGTCCGATTCGCCCTTGATTGAACCTAAAAGTAAAGAAGCGAGGCCAGGGGTTTCCGTTCCCCTGGTCCTGGAGTACAAAGGACATAACGGCCCGCGAGACCAAGGACATCCGCGAGGATGACCTGTTGTACGCAGAACGGCCCCACGGACCGCGCACGAGAGCCGAGCACCCACGCGACGTCGACCCGTCGAATACGGGCCAGCCGCACCAGGTGACGGGCAAAGTACCCGACCTGATGGGCAATTTACGAGGACGCTTGGTAACTGGGCCGACGTGCCAGCGGCGGTACCGCACTCCGGTACCGCCGCAACCCTTGCACCGGGCCATCGCCCCTGGGTCCCACCAGCACCATCGCCTTCGGACCCCGGGCCGCCCGCCGCCCCCTTGCACCCGCACCATCACCTTCGGGCCCGGGCAACCCCCTTGCACCCGCGCCATCCCCCTCCGGCTTGACCGCCCCCTCGCACCGGGCCGGAGCCCTGACCGGTTCGGCGCCCTGGGCCGGGCCCCCGCACCCCTGGCCGAGCCATCACCCCGGAGCGGGCCATCGCCGGACCGTCAGGCGGCGCCTCGTTGGAGCGCCTCGCACACTGCGGTCGACTCGCGCACACCCAGCTCGATCGAGCGCCCGCAGTGGGCGATCCAGGCGGCCATGCCCTCGGGGGTTCCGGCCGTGTAGCCCTCGAACGCCGCGACATAGGCCGCCCGGCCCTGTTCCGCGTGTCCCACCTCGGCCGGGCAGATCGACTTCGGGTCCAGCCCGCTGCCGATCAGCACGATGCGCTCGGCCGTCCGGGCCACCAGACCGTTGTGCGAGCCGAAGGGGCGCAGCGCCAGCAGTTCACCGTGCACCACGGCGGCCGTGATCAGGGCGGGGGCGCTGCCGCCCGCGATGATCAGGCCCGAGAGCCCTTCGAGTCGCCCGGCGACCTCCCCGGCTCCGGGAAGCGGTGCCTCGATCAGGGGCTCGTCCACGGCCTCGCCCGCCAGCCGAGGGCGCCCCACCGCGTCGTCGGAGGTCGCCCCGCCGGCCGCCACCAGATGCAGCCGGGCCAGCACCCGCAGCGGTGACTGCCGCCAGACGGAAAGGAGTTGCCCCGCCTCGGCCGTGAGTCGCAGCGCCGCACCGACGGTGCGCGCCTCGTCCTCCCCGCTGAAGTCGGTACGCCGACGAACCTCTTCAAGGTTCCAGTCGGCACCGGCCAGTGCGGCCGAACCACGAGAACCCCGCAGTGCGGCTTCGGCCGTGACCTCATTGCTGCGGCGCCGCATGACGCGGTGGCCGTAGACCCGGTCGACGGCCTTGCGCACGGAGTCCACGGCATCGGGCACACCTGGCAGGGAAGCGAGCGCGGCAAGCGGGTCTGAGGCAGTCGTACTCATAAGTAGCGAGGCTACGCGCCCGCCCCACCCGGACCACCCTCAAGTGGCCATCTTCACGAACGATGACAGCGCACCGCAATGGAGCCACTACCCTAGGTGAACATGAAGATCGCTTTCGTCGGGAAGGGCGGCAGCGGAAAGACCACGCTGTCCTCGCTCTTCATCCGCCACCTCGCCGCCAACGAAGCCCACGTCATCGCCGTGGACGCCGATATCAACCAGCACCTGGGGGCAGCCCTCGGACTGGACGACGCGGAGTCCGCCGCGCTGCCCGCCATGGGCGCCTACCTCCCCCTCATCAAGGACTACCTGCGGGGCGCCAACCCCCGTATCGCTTCCGCCGAGACGATGATCAAGACCACTCCGCCCGGCGAGGGCTCCCGGCTGCTGCGGGTCCGCGAGGACAACCCGATCTTCGATGCCTGTGCGCGTACGGTGCGGCTCGACGACGGAGACATCCGGCTGATGGCGACGGGCCCCTTCACGGAGTCCGACCTCGGCGTCGCCTGCTACCACTCCAAGGTCGGGGCCGTGGAGCTCTGCCTCAACCACCTGGTCGACGGCCCCGACGAGTACGTCGTGGTCGACATGACGGCGGGCTCGGACTCGTTCGCCTCGGGCATGTTCACCCGCTTCGACATGACGTTCCTGGTCGCGGAGCCGACCCGGAAGGGGGTGTCGGTGTACCGCCAGTACAAGGAGTACGCACGCGACTTCGGCGTCGCCCTGAAGGTCGTCGGGAACAAGGTGCAGGGCCCGGACGACCTGGATTTCCTGCGTGCGGAGGTCGGCGACGACCTGCTGATCGGGATCGGTCACTCCGACTGGGTCCGGTCGATGGAGAAGGGGCGGCCGTCCAGGTTCGAGCTGCTGGAGGCCGACAACCGGATGGCCCTGCAGACGCTGCAGGACACCGCCGAGGACTCGTACGAGCTGCGCGACTGGGAGCGCTACACACGCCAGATGGTGCACTTCCACCTGAAGAACGCCGAGAGCTGGGGCAACGAGAAGACCGGCGCCGACCTGGCGGCCCAGGTCGACCCGGCCTTCGTACTCGACGAACGGCACGCCGGGGCGGGCGTCGCGGCACCCGCCTGAAGCGACGCCTGGGAGCCGTCGCGGAACGCCGGCCCCTGAGCACCGACCCACGAACGTCGGCCCCAAAGCACCGGCCCCCGAGCGTCGTTCGCCGGCCACCCCAGGGTGACCGGCGAACGACGCGGCGATGCAGCGACCGCGGCGAAGCAGTGGTGCAGTGACCGCGGTGGTGCGGCGACCGCGGTGCGGTCAGTCGGGATTCAGCCGGTCGCCCCGGCGGGAGGCGCACCCGCGTCGGCCTCCGCGGGCTTCTCGGCGGGCTTCCCCGCCGGCTTCCCCTCGGGCTGCGCGGCGCCCGGCTGCTTGCCGAGGTAGGACGACCAGCCCGTCTTCGGAGCCTCGCCGACGCCGAGCGTCGTGAGCTTGGCCAGCGTCTTCGGGTCCTGCGCGTCCAGCCAGTCGACGAGCTGCCGGAAGGACACGCAGCGCACACCTTCCTTGGTGCACACGTTCGCGATGGTCTCCTCGACGGCGCGCATATAGGTGCCACCGTTCCAGGACTCGAAGTGGTTGCCGATGATCAGGGGCGCCCGGTTGCCCTCGTACGAGCGGTCGAAGGCCTGGAGCAGCCCGTCCCGCATCTGGTTCCCCCAGTACTCGTGCTGGGAGGGGTCGCCCTGGGTGGTCGTCCCGGACTGGTTGACCATGAAGTTGTAGTCCATCGAGAGGGTCTCGAAGGCGCGGCCGGGCATCGGGACGAGCTGGAGCGGGATGTCCCAGACCCCGCCCTTCTTCTGGGGCCAGACCTGGTTGCCGACGCCGCTGGAGTCGTAGCGGAAGCCCATGGTCCGGGCGGCGGCGACCATGTTGTCCTTGCCTTCGAGGCAGGGGGTGCGGGCGCCGATCAGTTCCTTCTCGTAGTCGAAGGGGAGCGGCGCCTCGCCCTTCAGCTCCGGGGTGTTGGTCTTCCAGCCCTTGACGAAAGCTTTCGCCTGGCTGATTTCGCTCTCCCACTCATCGACGGACCAGGTCCCGACGCCGCCGTCCGCGCCGCAGAAGTGGCCGTTGAAGTGGGTGCCGATCTCGTTGCCGTCCTTCCAGGCGGCTCGGACCTCGGCGAGGGTGTCGCGGATGCCCTCGGTGTCGTTGAAGCCGATGTCGGAGCGGCCCGGCGCGTGCTGGGGCGGGTTGTAGAGGTCCTTCTTCTCCTCCGGCAGCAGGTACACGCCGCTCAGGAAGTACGTCATCTTGGCGTTGTACTTCTTGGCCACGCCGCGGAAGTGCGAGAAGAGCTTCTGGCTGTCCTCCCCGGCTCCGTCCCAGGAGAACACCACGAACTGGGGCGGCTTCTCGCCGGGAGCGAGACGTTCGACGGCCGGCACGTTCGGCTGGACGCCGGTGAAGGCGGTGGAGCCGTCCCCGATGAGCTTGACCGCGTTCTTCGGGGCGTTGGCCGGTGGGTTCTCCTTGGCGCCGTGGGCGCCCTTCTCCGCGTCGGTCTCCGCACCTCCGGACGCCGATCCTCCGGCTCCGCTGCCGGACACAGAGCCGGAACAGCCCGCGAGAACGGCGACCAGGGCCGTGGACATGACGCCCATGGCGATCCTCTTCGTGGCGGCCATCATCCGCCCACCCTCTTCCTTGCAGGTCATGTGCGCCGAAGTGCATAGAAGTGCGCCGAAGTGCGGCGAAGTACCGACGGCGGCGCGGCCAAATTCGCACGCAGCCCCGCACGGGCAAGGGCGACATACCGAATGAAAAGCTTTTTATTCACTAATAGGAGTTATCGAATAGCCCGAACGCCTCCGGTCTGAACCGGACGGACCCGAAGCCCGTGCCATCAGATGACCCCGGATGACCCTGTTCGGATGGCCGGAAATGTCGCGCGCCTCGCGTCGTTCGGCGGCTCTCGAACGCGGAGCGGGATCATGGCCCCATACACGAGAACACAGGTCTAAACCAATTCCCGGCAGGCCCTTGTCACCCGGCCTCGCGCCTGATGAGCTATGCCCCGGGACACAACGGACACCCTGGGACTGGGAGAAGTCGTGAGTAACGAGAGCCTGGCCAACCTGCTTCGGGAAGAGCGGAAGTTCGCTCCGCCTGCCGAGCTGGCCGCCAACGCCAACGTCACCGCAGAGGCGTACGAGCAGGCCGAGGCGGACCGGCTGGGCTTCTGGGCCGAGCAGGCCCGCCGCCTGACGTGGGCCACCGAGCCGACCGAGACCCTCGACTGGAGCAACCCGCCCTTCGCCAAGTGGTTCGCGGACGGCAAGCTGAACGTCGCGTACAACTGCGTGGACCGCCACGTCGAGGCGGGCAACGGCGACCGGGTCGCCATCCACTTCGAGGGCGAGCCGGGCGACAGCCGGGCCATCACCTACGCGGAGCTGAAGGACGAGGTCTCCCGGGCCGCCAACGCCCTCACCGAGCTGGGCGTCGGCAAGGGCGACCGGGTGGCCGTCTATCTGCCGATGATCCCCGAGGCCGCCGTCGCGATGCTGGCCTGTGCCCGCATCGGCGCCGCGCACTCCGTGGTCTTCGGCGGCTTCTCGGCCGACGCCATCGCCGCCCGTATCAAGGACGCGGACGCCAAGGTCGTCATCACGGCCGACGGCGGCTACCGCCGCGGCAAGCCCTCCGCGCTGAAGCCCGCCGTCGACGACGCCGTATCCCGGTTCGACACCGTCGAGCACGTCCTCGTCGTCCGCCGCACCGGTCAGGACACCGCCTGGACCGAGGGCCGTGACGTCTGGTGGCACGAGATCACCGCCCGGCAGTCCGCCGAGCACACCCCCGAGGCCTTCGACGCGGAGCAGCCGCTCTTCATCCTCTACACCTCGGGCACCACGGGTAAGCCGAAGGGGATCCTGCACACCTCCGGCGGCTACCTCACCCAGGCCTCGTACACGCACCACGCGGTCTTCGACCTCAAGCCGGAGTCCGACGTCTACTGGTGCACCGCCGACATCGGCTGGGTGACCGGCCACTCGTACATCGTCTACGGGCCGCTGGCCAACGGCGCGACCCAGGTCATGTACGAGGGCACCCCGGACACCCCGCACCAGGGCCGGTTCTGGGAGATCGTGCAGAAGTACGGCGTCACGATCCTCTACACCGCCCCGACGGCGATCCGTACGTTCATGAAGTGGGGCGACGACATCCCCGCCAAGTTCGACCTGTCCTCGCTCCGCGTCCTCGGTTCGGTCGGTGAGCCGATCAACCCCGAGGCCTGGATGTGGTACCGGAAGAACATCGGCGCCGACAAGTGCCCCATCGTGGACACCTGGTGGCAGACCGAGACCGGCGCGATGATGATCTCGCCGCTGCCCGGTGTGACGGAGACGAAGCCGGGAAGCGCCCAGCGCGCGCTGCCGGGCATCTCCGCCACCGTCGTGGACGACGAGGCCAACGAGGTGCCGAACGGCGGGGGCGGCTACCTCGTCCTCACCGAGCCGTGGCCCTCCATGCTCCGCACCATCTGGGGCGACGACCAGCGCTTCATCGACACCTACTGGTCGCGCTTCGCGGGCAAGTACTTCGCGGGCGACGGTGCGAAGAAGGACGAGGACGGCGACGTCTGGCTGCTCGGCCGGGTCGACGACGTCATGCTCGTCTCCGGGCACAACATCTCGACCACCGAGGTCGAGTCGGCCCTCGTCTCCCACCCGTCGGTCGCCGAGGCCGCCGTGGTCGGCGCGGCCGACGAGACGACCGGTCAGGCCATCGTGGCGTTCGTGATCCTGCGCGGTACGGCGACCGCGTCCGACGAACTGGTCGCGGAGCTGCGCAACCACGTCGGGGCGACGCTCGGCCCGATCGCCAAGCCCAAGCGGGTGCTGCCGGTCGCCGAGCTGCCGAAGACCCGGTCCGGCAAGATCATGCGTCGCCTGCTGCGTGATGTCGCCGAGAACCGCGAGCTGGGCGACGTCACGACGCTGACCGACTCCTCGGTGATGGACCTGATCACCACCCAGCTGCCGGCCTCCTCGTCCGACGAGGACTGACGACACGGGACCGCTGCACGCGTACGGCTCCGATGGGCACCCGGCGACACGCCGGGTGCCCATCGGGCTTTCGGGCCGATGATCACCTCGTACGATCACGCCCCCGCACGCCCCAGGTAGGGTGGACGCTCCACCGACACATTCGGACAACTTCAGAGAACATCTCCACAGGGGCGCCGGGAAGTCTGGTCGGCATGTCGACCCACCATGCCCGTACGCCGTCCCCGCCTGGAGGTTTCTCCCGTGGCACCGCCCACCCAGGACACCCCGCCCACTCCTGCCCCGCCGCGCCGCCCGCTGCTCGGCAGGCTCTCGCTCCCCGAGCGGAACTACGTGGCGGAGGCCCTCCGCACCGAGACGGTCGGTGGCGTACTGCTGCTGGTGGCGGCGGTCGCCGCACTCGTCTGGGCCAACACCTTCGGCGGCTCGTACAAAGAGGTCAGCGGCTTCCACTTCGGTCCCGGCGCCCTCGGCCTGGACCTCTCCGTGGCGCACTGGGCGGCGGACGGGCTGCTCGCCGTCTTCTTCTTCGTCGCCGGTGTGGAGCTGAAGCGCGAACTGGTCGCGGGCGAACTCCGCGATCCGAAGGCCGCGGCTCTCCCCGTGGTGGCGGCCCTGTGCGGCATGGCCGTGCCCGCCCTCGTCTACTTCCTCACCACCGTCATCGGCGGCGGCTCGACGGACGGCTGGGCGGTCCCGACGGCGACCGACATCGCCTTCGCCCTCGCCGTACTCGCGGTCATCGGCACGTCGCTGCCGTCCGCACTGCGCGCCTTCCTGCTCACTCTGGCCGTCGTCGACGACCTCTTCGCGATCCTGATCATCGCGGTGTTCTTCACCTCGGACCTGAACTTCCTGGCCCTCGGCGGGGCCGTCCTCGGCCTGGTCGTCTTCTACCTCCTCCTCCGTTTCGACGTACGCGGCTGGTACGTCTACGTCCCGCTCGCCCTGGTCATCTGGGGCCTGATGTACAACAGCGGCGTCCACGCCACCATCGCCGGTGTCGCCATGGGCCTGATGCTGCGCTGCACCCGGCGCGAGGGCGAGCAGCACTCCCCCGGTGAGCACATCGAGCACCTCGTCCGCCCGCTGTCGGCCGGGATCGCCGTCCCGCTGTTCGCCCTGTTCTCGGCCGGGGTCTCGGTGAACGGCGAGGCGCTGGCCGGCGTCTTCACCCGGCCCGAGACGCTCGGCGTCGTCCTCGGTCTCGTCGTCGGCAAGACCGTCGGCATCTTCGGCGGCACCTACCTCGCCGCCCGCTTCACCAAGGCGGAGCTGAACAAGGACCTGGCCTGGGCCGACGTCCTCGCGCTCGCCTCGCTCGCCGGCATCGGCTTCACCGTCTCGCTGCTCATCGGCGAACTCGCCTTCGAGGGCGACCCGGAAATGGTCAACGAGATCAAGGCCGCCGTCCTGCTCGGCTCGCTGATCGCGGCGACGCTCGCCTGTGTCCTGCTCAAGCTCCGCGTCCGCAAGTACAAGGAGCTGTACGAGGCCGAGGAGCTGGACGAGGACGAATCCGGGGTACCGGATGTCTACGAGCAGGATGATCCGGAATATCACCTGCGGATGGCCGCCATCCACGAGCGCAAGGCGGCCGAACACCGCCGTCTCGCCGAAGAACGGGCGGGGGCAGCGAGCGACAAGCCGAACAGTCCGGCATGATCTGACATCGGATGTGTCGAAGACGGAGAGGGAGTCAGGGATGAGCGACCCCGGCAACTACGCGGGCAGCACGGACCGCAGCATCGGGCAGCTGGTCGCCTCGGCGACGGCCGAGATGTCCGCGCTGGTGCACGACGAGATCGCCCTGGCCAAGGCGGAGGTGCGGCAGGACGTCAAGCGCGGGGCGATCGGCAGTGCGGCGTTCATCGCCGCGGGCGTGCTGCTGCTGTTCACGATGCCGATGCTGAGCTTCGCGGCCGCGTACGGGATCCACAACCTGGGCCTGGGCCTGGCGTGGTCCTTCCTGATCGTGGCCGGCGCCTTCATCCTGCTGGCCGCGCTGATCGCCTTCATCGGTCTGCGGAAGTTCAAGAAGATCAAGCCGCCGGAGAAGTCCATCGCCTCCGCCAAGCAGACCGCCGCCGTCCTGCAGAAGGCCAAGCCGCACCCGCGCCCCTCGATCGAGGCCGCCGCGATCATCGAGCGCTCCGCCGTCTCCGGCAGTTCGCTGGCGAAGAAGGGCGTCGAGGGCGGCTCCGGTCAGAACAAGGCCGGGTCTGTGGCACGCTCGTCCACATGACCGTTCCCGATTCCAGCGCATTCGGCCCGACGGGTCCCGCGGACCCGGAGGGTCCGGCCGCCCCGTCCGACCCGGCGACCGGCCCCTCGGGCCGGGGCGCGGCCGGAGGGCCGGTGCGGCTCGACGGCCCCTGGACCCACCGCGACGTGGCGGCCAACGGTGCGCGCTTCCACATCGCCGAGCTGGGCGAGGGGCCGCTGGTGCTCCTGCTGCACGGCTTCCCGCAGTTCTGGTGGACCTGGCGCCACCAGATGACCGCGCTCGCCGACGCCGGTTTCCGGGCGGTCGCGATGGACCTGCGGGGGGTGGGCGGCAGCGACCGTACGCCGCGCGGTTACGACCCCGCCAACCTGGCCCTCGACGTCACCGGCGTGATCCGCTCCCTCGGTGAGCCCGACGCGGCCCTGGTCGGCCACGACCTCGGCGGGTACCTCGCCTGGACGGCCGCCGTGATGCGGCCCAAGCTGGTCCGCCGGCTCGTCGTCTCCTCGATGCCGCACCCGCGCCGCTGGCGCTCCTCGATGCTGTCGGACTTCGCCCAGTCGCGGGCCGGTTCGTACGTCTGGGGCTTCCAGCGCCCGTGGCTGCCGGAGCGTCAACTCCTGGCGGACGACGCCGCCCTGGTGGGGAACCTCATCCAGGACTGGGCGGGCCCCCGTACCCCGGAGTTCCCCGACGAGGAGACCCTGGACGTCTATCGGCGGGCCATGAGCATCCCCTCGACCGCCCACTGCTCGATCGAGCCGTACCGCTGGATGGTGCGGTCGATGGCGCGTCCGGACGGGATCCAGTTCAACCGGCGGATGAAGCGCCCGGTCCGGGTGCCCACGCTGCACCTGCACGGGTCGCTCGATCCGGCGGTCCGCACCCGCAGTTCGGCCGGGTCCGGCCAGTACGTCGAGGCGCCCTACCGGTGGCGACTTTTCGACGGTGTCGGGCACTTCCCGCACGAGGAGGATCCGATCGGCTTCTCCACCGAACTCATCAACTGGCTCAACGACCCCGAGCCGGACCGGTAGCCGTCGGCCCCGCCCTGGCACAGGTGTCCGACGAACAGCCAATTGCCTGCCGCATAGGCCAATTGGCTGACTCGCACACGATTACCGACCTTGGGTCACGGGCAGACGTCGGGGTATGGGCTGGACGCACGACTTCACTGACGAAGCACGCAACCGCCGCTCCACCGTCTCAGCCGGTGTGAGCACTCATGAGGGGGGCGGCCCTCGCGGCCGGGTGCACCAAGTGCATGACCTTCACCGTTCCCGTCTCGGGATTTCCCGCATCCTCCGCCGCCGGGCCCGCTGGGTCTCGGCACGTCTCCGCCACCCCCGTAACTGACCCTCGCCACAGGCTCCCGGGGGCTCTTGGAGCTCCCCGGGCCCTTGAGGCGTGTCCGGGCCCCTAAGGCGTTCAGAGGGCGCAGCCCTGGCTGTCGACCTGCTGGTTGGCGGCGCGGCCGATCTCGATGTCCTCGCGGATCTCGTCCGCCGTCAGCGCGTAGCCGGTGTCCGGGTCGTCGAGCGACTTGGCGAACACCACTCCGTACACCTTTCCGTCCGGAGTGAGCAGCGGGCCGCCCGAGTTGCCCTGGCGTACGGTCGCGAAGAGCGAGTACACATCGCGGCGCACCGTGCCCCGGTGGTAGATGTCCGGGCCGTCGGCGTTGATCCGGGCGCGGACGCGGGCCGAGCGCACGTCGTACGCGCCGTTCTCGGGGAAGCCCGCGACGATTGCGCTGTCGCCGGTCTCCGCGTCGTCGTCGGGGCCGGTGAACTGCAGCGGCCTGGCCTTGAGGTCGGGGACGTCCAGGACGGCGATGTCGCGCTGCCAGTCGTAGAGGACGACCTTCGCGTCGTACAGCCGGCCCTCGCCGCCGATCTGGACGGTGGGCTCGTCCACGCCGCCGACCACGTGGGCGTTGGTCATCACCCGGCGCTCGGAGAAGACGAAGCCGGTCCCTTCGAGGACCTTGCCGCAGCTCGGGGCCGTCCCCACGACCTTGACGATCGACTTCTTGGCGCGGGCGGCCACCGGGCTGCCCACGAGGGCCGGGTCCGGGGCCTTCACCTCGGTGATCGGCTCGTTGGCGAACGGGCTGAAGACCTGCGGGAAGCCGTTCTGCGCGAGGACGGAGGAGAAGTCCTGGAACCAGCTGGGCGCCTGGTTCGGCATCACCCGGTCGACGCCGAGCAGCACCGAGGAGGTGCGGACCTCCTTGCCGAGAGTCGGCAGCGAGGTGCCCGCCAGCAGCAGGCCGATCATCCAGGCCACCAGCAGCATGGCCACCACGTTGACCAGGGCGCCGCCGGTGGCGTCCAGGGCGCGCGCGGGCGACCAGGTGATGTAGCGGCGGAGTTTGTTGCCCAGGTGGGTGGTGAAGGCCTGGCCGATCGAGGCGCAGATGATCACGACGACGACCGCGCCGATGGCGACCGCCGTGGAGACCTCGGCGTTCTCGGTCACCCGGTCCCAGATGACCGGCAGCAGATAGACGGCGACGAGGCCGCCCCCGAGGAAGCCGATCACCGACAGGATGCCGACGACGAAACCCTGGCGATAGCCGATGACCGCGAACCACACGGCAGCCAGCAGCAGCAGGATGTCCAGCACGTTCACCGTCGGTAGCCTCGCAGTTTCGTCACCTGGCCCGTCGGTCGTGACGGGGTCCGGGCCGGGCCCGGAACAGCGCAGCAGAACAGCCAGCGTGTCATGCGCGCCAGTCGAGCGGCACCTGTCTGGTCCTGTCCCAGGGGCGTTCCCATCCCGCGTAGTGCACAATCCGGTCGATCACTCCGGCCGTGAAACCCCAGACCAGGGCCGATTCGACCAGGAATGCCGGGCCGCTGTGCCCGCTCGGATGGACGGCCGTCGCCCGGTTCTCGGGATCCGTGAGATCCGCCACGGGGACCGTGAAGACCCGGGCCGTCTCGGCCGGATCGACCACCCCGACCGGACTGGGCGCCCGCCACCAGCCGAGCACGGGCGTCACGACGAAGCTGCTGACCGGAATGTAGAGCCGGGGCAGCACACCGAAGAGCTGTACGCCGCGGGGGTCGAGCCCGGTCTCCTCCTCGGCCTCGCGCAGCGCGGCGCGCAGGGGCCCGGTGGTGGCCTGGTCGCCGTCCTCGGGATCCAGCGCGCCCCCGGGGAAGGACGGCTGCCCGGCGTGGGAGCGCAGGGTCCCGGCCCGCTCCATGAGCAGCAGCTCGGGTCCGCGCTCCCCCTCGCCGAACAGGATCAGGACGGCGGACTGCCGGCCCGCCCCGCTCTCGGGCGGCAGGAACCGGCTGAGCTGCTGCGGCCGGACGCTCCGCGCGGCGCCGGCGACGGGGTCGAGCCAGGCGGGCAGGCCGTCGGTGGTGACGTCGACGGCCATGCCGGGAACACGGCTGACGGGGCCGTGGCCCGGCGGGCTCCCGGCTGGGCCGTTCCCGGCCTGCGCCGTGTTGTGTGTATGCGTGTGCGTCATAGGCACCCCCGTCGATTCACAACGCCTGTCGTCGGCCATTTCGTTCCGAGCCGCTCCGTCCTGGGCAAGGAATCCGCCCTGAGGGTGAACCTGAGCAATCAAACAGCCCGAGGGTTCATTCGGCCCCCAGCGCGGGCGCGGGCTTGCCCGGATAGTCGGCGGGCGGGCTGAGCCGCTGACCCGGATAGCCGCCCATCTCGTACTTCAGGAGCTTCCTGGCCTTCTCCGGATCGGTCTCGCCCTCCCCGTACGACGGGCAGAGCGGGGCGATGGGACAGGCCCCGCAGGCGGGTTTGCGGGCGTGGCAGATCCGGCGGCCGTGGAACACGACGCGATGCGAGAGCATCGTCCACTCGCTCTTGGGGAAGATCCCGGCGACGACCGCCTCGACCTTCACCGGGTCCTCCTCGTCCGTCCACTTCCAGCGCCGCACCAGGCGCCCGAAGTGCGTGTCGACCGTGATTCCCGGGACGCCGAAAGCATTGCCCAGAACGACGTTGGCGGTCTTGCGGCCGACGCCGGGCAGCTTGACGAGGTCCTCCAGCCGCCCCGGGACCTCGCCGCCGAACTCGTCCCGGAGGGCCGCCGAGAGGCCCATCAGCGACTTCGTCTTCGCCCGGAAGAACCCGGTCGGCCGGATGATCTCCTCCATCTCCTCCGGCACCGCCGCCGCCATGTCCTCGGGCGTGGGGTACGCGGCGAAGAGCGCGGGCGTCGTCTGGTTGACCCTCAGGTCGGTGGTCTGAGCGGAGAGGACCGTGGCCACGAGGAGCTCGAAGGGGTTACGGAAGTCCAGCTCGGGATGGGCGTACGGATAGACCTCGGCGAGCTCGCGGTTGATCCGGCGCGCCCGGCGGACCATCGCGAGGTGGGACTCGGCCTTCGGCGCCTTGCGCGGGGCCGCCGCCTTGGCCGTGGTGGCCGTGGTGGCCGCCTTGGCCGCCTTGGCCGTGGTGGCCGCCTTGGCCGCCTTCACGTTCTTTCCAGTTGTGCCGGGCTCCCCGGTTTTGGCCGTCCTGCCGGACTTCCCGGGCGTTGACGATGACACTGCGGACCTCCTGGCCGACTTCCGACTCCGACTTCCCGAACGTCTTCCCCGGCCCTCCGGGGGAACCGTGCGCGTCTCCGAGGGAGCCATTCGCGGCATTCTTCGGGCGCGGCCGGGGCTGTTCGCCCACAGCGGAATCGCCGCCCTTCACCACCCCGTCAGCCCTCTGGGCCTGCGCTCTCCCCGGCGATCCGGACACCCGGCCAGCCTAGGGCCAGGCACCGACAACCACCCTTGCCACGGCGTATCCGCCCCCGATCGGCCCCCTGCCGTAGGGTCCGGCACGCCCGTGCGTCAAACTGGTTTGTGATTGATCGCACTGTTTTACCGTCCGGCATGATGGGGACCACGGTTCCCTGGACAGGCCGACAAGGAGAGAACTCGTGGACGACGTTCTGCGGCGCGCCCCGCTTTTCGCGGCGCTCGATGACGAGCAGGCCGCGGAGCTCCGCGCCTCGATGAGTGAGGTGACCCTCGCGCGCGGAGACGCGCTGTTCCACGAGGGCGACCAGGGTGACCGCCTGTACGTGGTCACCGAGGGCAAGGTGAAGCTCCACCGCACCTCGCCCGACGGGCGCGAGAACATGCTGGCCGTGCTCGGCCCCGGCGAGCTGATCGGGGAGCTGTCGCTCTTCGACCCGGGCCCGCGTACGGCGACCGCCTCCGCGCTGACCGAGGTCAAGCTCCTCGGCCTCGGCCACGGCGATCTGCAGCCCTGGCTGAACGCCCGGCCCGAGGTGGCCACCGCGCTGCTGCGCGCGGTCGCCCGACGGCTGCGCAAGACCAACGACCAGATGTCCGACCTGGTCTTCTCCGATGTGCCGGGCCGGGTCGCCCGCGCCCTCCTGGACCTGTCGCGCCGCTTCGGCGTCCAGTCCGAGGAAGGCATCCACGTCGTGCACGACCTCACCCAGGAGGAGCTGGCCCAGCTGGTCGGCGCCTCCCGCGAGACGGTCAACAAGGCGCTCGCGGACTTCGCGGGCCGCGGCTGGCTGCGCCTGGAGGCCCGCGCGGTCATCCTGCTGGACGTCGAGCGGCTGGCGAAGCGCTCGCGCTAGACGAGCCCACGCGGCGCCCCGCCGACTCCCCGGCGCTGATCCAGGGCTCCTCAGCCCTGGATCAGCCCGTGCTCGGTGAGGTATTCCAGCTGGGCCCGCACGGACAGCTCGGCGGCCGGCCACAGGGAGCGGTCCACGTCGGCGTAGACCGCCGCCACCACGTCCGACGGCGTACGGTGCCCGGCCTCCACCGCCGTCTCCACCTGGGCGAGCCGGCTGGCGCGGTGGGCCAGGTAGAACTCCACCGCTCCCTGCGCGTCCTCCAGCACCGGCCCGTGGCCCGGCAGCACCGTGTGGACGCCGTCGTCGACCGTCAGCGACCGCAGCCGCCGCAGCGAGTCCAGGTAGTCGCCGAGCCGCCCGTCCGGGTGCGCGACCACCGTCGTACCGCGGCCGAGGATCGTGTCGCCCGTCAGCACCGCCCGGTCGGCGGGCAGATGGAACGAGAGCGAGTCCGCGGTGTGCCCCGGCGTCGGCACCACCCGCAGCTCCAGGCCGCCGGTGGTGATCACGTCGCCCGCCCCGAGGCCCTCGTCGCCCAGCCGCAGCGCCGCGTCCAGGGCCCGTACCTTCGTCCCCGTCAGCTCGGCGAACCGGCCCGCGCCCTCCGCGTGGTCCGGGTGCCCGTGGGTGAGCAGCGTGAGGCCCACGCGCCGCCCGGACCGCTCCACCGCCTCGATCACGGCCCGCAGGTGTACGTCGTCGAGCGGCCCGGGATCGATGACGACGGCGAGGTCCGAGTCGGGCTCGGCCACGATCCAGGTGTTCGTCCCGTCGAGCGTCATCGCGGACGGGTTGGGCGCGAGGACGTTGACCGTACGGGCGGTCGCGGGCCCGGAGACGACAGCTCCGCGCGGCTGTCCGGGCAGGGCGGCTGCGTCGGTCATGCGGCGCCGCCTCCCCCGCCCGCCGCGGGCACGTGTTTGGTGAACTCGTCGTGTCCCGGCCAGGTCAGCACCAGCTCGTCGCCCTCCAGCCGGGCCTGCGCGAGGACCGGGGTCATGTCCTGCACGTCGGCGGCCTCCAGGGCCTCGGCGGCCGTCCCGTACGGCGCGAGGGCCCGCAGCGTGGTCACGGTGGGCGGCATCATCAGCAGCTCGCCCGCGTCGTA
This sequence comes from Streptomyces rubiginosohelvolus, assembly GCF_014649875.1. Taxonomy (GTDB): domain Bacteria; phylum Actinomycetota; class Actinomycetes; order Streptomycetales; family Streptomycetaceae; genus Streptomyces; species Streptomyces rubiginosohelvolus. The sequence goes on from NZ_BMTW01000001.1 coordinate 931,071, forward strand.
GCGGCGGGCGGCCTCCGCCGGGGCGATCCACACCGTACGGTCGGCCTCCGTGGAGACGTCCCGGGTGCGCTGCCCCTCGGGGAGCGCGGCGACGAAGAACCAGGTGTCGTAGCGGCGCGGTTCGAACTCCGGGGTGATCCAGCGCGCCCAGGCGCCCAGCAGGTCCGAGCGCAGCACCAGGCCGCGCCGGTCCAGGAACTCCGCGAAGGACAGGTCCCGGGCGACCAGCGCCTCCCTGTCGGCCTCCCAGTCGTCCCCGGTGGTGTCGCCGACCACGGTCGTGGCGGTCGGCCCGGCGAGCAGGACACCCGCCTCCTCGAACGTCTCGCGCACCGCCGCGCAGACGACGGCCTGCGCCTCGGTGACCGTCGCCACCCCGAGCCGGCCGGCCCACTGCTCCAACGGAGGCCCGGCCCACCCGATCAGCCGGTCGTCGTCACGCGGATCGACTCCGCCACCCGGATAGGCGTACGCGCCCCCGGCGAACGCCATCGACGTCCGGCGGCGCAGCATGTGCACGACGGGTCCGGACGCCGGCGCCTGGGGCCCACGGTCGCGGAGCAGCATCACCGTGGCCGCCCGCCGGGGCGTCACGGCCGTCAGCTCACCGGCGGCGAGGGCCCGGATCCGGTCGGGCCATTCCGGGGGGTACCACTGACCTTGGGACATGGCCGGAGGCTATCCGGAACCGCGCCGATGTTCGAGAGGCTCCCTGGTCGTCGCGACGACCCGACATGCCCCGGACACACACGACGCCCGCACGCCCCCGCTCCGCAGGCCCCGTAACACGCGATCCCGCCCGGTCGCGGGGACCGGGCGGGATCGGAGACGTACAAGAAGTGCGAGAAACGTACGGGAAGGGGGGCCTCAGGCCTCGACGAGCTCCACCTGGACCTCGACCTCGACCGGTGCGTCCAGCGGCAGCACGGCGACGCCCACGGCGCTGCGCGCGTGCACGCCCTTGTCGCCGAGGACCGCGCCCAGCAGCTCGCTGGCGCCGTTGATCACGGCGGGCTGGCCGGTGAAGTCGGAGGCCGAGGCGACGAAGCCCACGACCTTCACGACGCGCTTGATCCGGTCCAGGTCACCGGCGACCGACTTCACGGCGGCGAGCGCGTTGAGCGCGCAGGTCTTCGCGAGCTCCTTCGCCTCGTCCGGCGTGACCTCGGCGCCGACCTTGCCGGTGACGGCGAGTTTGCCGTCCACCATCGGCAGCTGACCCGAGGTGTACACGTACACCCCGGACTGCACGGCCGGCTGGTACGAGGCCAGCGGCGGCACGACGGCGGGCAGGGTCAGGCCCAGCTCGGCGAGGCGCGATTCGACGGCGCCCGCCACTACGCCTTCTCCCGCTTCAGGTAGGCCACGAGCTGCTCGGGGTTGTTCGGGCCGGGAACGACCTGGACCAGCTCCCAGCCGTCCTCGCCCCAGGTGTCCAGAATCTGCTTGGTCGCGTGCACGAGAAGGGGCACGGTCGCGTATTCCCACTTGGTCATGGGCCCGACTGTAACGCCTGGCACGTACGGTCCCGTGCGTAGGCCGGGGCAGGACTGGTTAGGCTCGAATACGTGAGCAGGTTCCAGGTCGTCAGCGGCAAGGGCGGTACCGGTAAGACCACGGTGGCCGCCGCCCTCGCGCTCGCCCTCGCGACCGAGGGCAGGCGCACCCTCCTCGTCGAGGTCGAGGGCAGGCAGGGCATCGCCCAGCTCTTCGGTTCCGACGCGCTCCCCTACGAGGAGCGCAAGATCGCCGTCGCGCCGGGCGGCGGCGAGGTGTACGCGCTGGCGATCGACGCCGAACGCGCCCTCCTCGACTACCTCCAGATGTTCTACAAGCTCGGCAGCGCCGGCCGCGCCCTGAAGAAGCTCGGCGCGATCGACTTCGCCACCACCATCGCGCCCGGCGTCCGGGACGTCCTGCTGACCGGGAAGGCGTGCGAAGCAGTACGCCGCAAGGACAAGCAGGGCCGGTTCGTCTACGACCACGTGATCATGGACGCCCCGCCGACCGGCCGGATCACCCGCTTCCTGAACGTCAACGACGAGGTGGCCGGGCTGGCGAAGATCGGCCCGATACACAACCAGGCCCAGGCGGTGATGCGGGTCCTGAAGTCCCCGCAGACCGCGGTCCACCTGGTGACCCTCCTGGAGGAGATGCCGGTCCAGGAGACCGCGGACGGCATCGCCGAACTGCGCGCCGCCGAACTGCCCGTGGGCAGCGTCTTCGTGAACATGGTCCGCCCGCATCTGCTGGACGAGGACGCCCTGCGCACCGCCGCGGGCGGCCGCCGCAAGGAGATCGCCAAGACGCTGACCCGGGCCGGGGTGACCGGTTCCGCCGCCCTCGTACGTCCGCTGGTCGCGCAGGCGGCCGAGCACGCGGAGCGGGTCGGCCTGGAGCGGGAGCAGCGCGCGGTGCTGGCCGGTCTGGGCCTGCCGACGGCGGAGCTGCCGCTGATGGGCGACGGGGTGGACCTCGCCGCGCTGCACGACCTGGCCACGGAGCTCCGTAAGCAGGGCGCGGGGGAAGAGGGGGACGTATGAGCGCGGACACGGACACGGTGGCCGAGGGCGGCCCGGACGCGGTCGCCAACGCCGACGGCGGGCTGGACACGGACGCGCTGCTGGACGACCCGGGCATCCGGATCGTCGTCTGCTGCGGCTCCGGCGGTGTCGGCAAGACCACGACCGCCGCGGCCCTCGGCGTACGGGCCGCCGAGCGCGGCCGGAAGGTCGTCGTCCTCACCATCGACCCGGCCCGCCGGCTCGCCCAGTCCATGGGCATCGACCAGCTGGACAACGTGCCCCGCCGGGTCGACGGCATCGACGGCGACGGCGAACTGCACGCCATGATGCTCGACATGAAGCGGACCTTCGACGAGACCGTCGAGGCGCACGCGGACGCGGAGCGGGCCAGGGCGATCCTGGAGAACCCCTTCTACCAGTCCCTGTCGGCCGGGTTCGCCGGTACGCAGGAGTACATGGCGATGGAGAAGCTCGGGCAGCTGCGGGCGCGCGACGAGTGGGACCTGATCATCGTCGACACCCCGCCCTCGCGCTCCGCGCTGGACTTCCTGGACGCGCCGAAGCGGCTCGGGTCGTTCCTCGACGGGAAGTTCATCCGGCTGCTGATGGCGCCCGCGAAGGTGGGCGGCCGGGCCGGGATGAAGTTCCTCAACGTCGGCATGTCGATGATGAGCGGCACGCTGGGCAAGCTGCTCGGGGGCCAGTTCCTGCGGGACGTCCAGACGTTCGTCGCCGCGATGGACACCATGTTCGGCGGCTTCCGCAGCCGCGCGGACGCCACGTACAAGCTGCTCCAGGCGCCCGGCACGGCCTTCCTCGTGGTCGCGACGCCGGAGCAGGACGCGCTGCGCGAGGCCGCCTACTTCGTGGAGCGGCTGGCCGCCGAGGACATGCCGCTGGCCGGTCTGGTCCTCAACCGCGTGCACGGCAGCGAGGCTTCGCGGCTCTCCGCGGAGCAGGCGCTGACCGCCGCAGAAAATCTTGACGACGCCCGCATTGTGGATCAGAGGGCCGGGAAAGCTGGCCTTGGTGACCGGGTAGCCCCCGACCCGGCGGTCACCGCTTCCGGAACGACCGAGCCGCCCCTCTCCCCCGAGGCCGGGCAGGCGTCCGGTCCGCAGACCTCAGCCGAGCACCAGGACACGACGGAGAACGAACCGCCCCACGAGAACATCGCGCACGCCGCGACCGCCCCCGAGGGCGACACCGCCGATGCCACCCCTGCGGTGCACTCGGCCGACGTGACCGGAGCGTCCGACACCGACGCGACCGACGTCATCAGCATCGAGGAACTGACGGCGGGTCTGCTGCGCCTGCACGCCGAGCGCATGCAGGTCGTCGCCCGCGAGAACCGCACCCGCGACCGCTTCACCGCCCTCCACCCGGAGGTCCCGGTGACGGCCGTGGAAGCGCTGCCCGGCGACGTACACGACCTGGACGGCCTCCGGGCCATCGGCGACCGGCTGGCGGACGGCTCCGCCCCGGCCCCTGCCGGAGCGGCGTAGAGCCGACGCGCCGAGCGGCGTGGTCGGCGCGCTACCCGACGGCGGCGTACGTCTCGTGCAGCTCCTCGTCCTCCAGCCCGATGACTCCGGGCAGGATGCCGGTGGACCGCTCGTACTCGCTGCGTGCGGTCTCCAGCAGTCGGCGCCAGGACGTGACGGTCGGCCGGCGGCGCAGCAGTGCGCGGCGCTCCCGCTCCGTCATTCCGCCCCACACGCCGAATTCGACGCGATTGTCCAGCGCATCGGCCAGGCACTCGGTCCGCACCGGGCATCCGGTGCACACCGCCTTGGCTCTGTTCTGCGCTGCCCCTTGTACGAACAGTTCATCCGGATCGGTAGTGCGGCAGGCTGCCTGCGCACTCCAGTCGGTTACCCAGCCCATGCCGGCGCCGTCCTCTCCCGAATCGAGGCTCCCCCACGGCGGTAGCGGCATATTCACCGCTGCCAGTTGAGGACGTTACGGAAGGTGGGGACAGCACAACACCCCCTTCGGGCCCAATCTTGAATGGTCCGAACGGACTATGCGTATGCGGCAGATCACCCAGGGGAGTGAGCCGAGGACATACGCGACTATCACCGTGAAAAAGGGACAGTGCACTCAAGTTGCAACGGACTTCTCGCGACATACGGGGCGAATTCGGGAGCGCCTCGCTGAGTGCGAGAAGGGCGATGCGGTGGCACATCGACCGGGCGAAGAATGACCAGAAGATGCGCATGGGGCGGCAGGGGGCTTGATACGGAACCGGACTGCTGTGACAGTTGAGAGCAGCTTAGGCCAACGCCTGCCCGTCTGTCCGGCGAATGGGAACGTAGGCCCTCCGCGTCCGCGTGCCCGCGCCATGACGGTGTGCCGTGTCTCCACCCGGCCCGATTCTCCGCCCGGATGTCACGGTCTGGTACGGGAACGCTCCGAGAGCCCCCTGCTCCTGCGACACGTTCATCACTACGGATTAGGCTGCCCCCTATGCCAAAGAAGCGCTCGGGCGGCGGTCTCACCACGACTCAGCAGGCCGCCAAGTTCGTCGGTGTCGCCGCCCTCTCCGGAGCTGTCCTGGCAGGCATCGCGCTGCCCGCGGCCGGAGCGCTGGGGCTCGCCGCCAAGGGGACGGTCGAAGGGTTCGACGAGATCCCCTCCAACCTCAAGACACCGCCGCTCAGTCAGCGGACCACGATCCAGGACCGCGACGGCGGCACCATCGCCACGGTGTACTCCCGCGACCGCACGGTCGTCCCGCTCAAGGACATCTCGCCGCACATGCAGGCCGCGATCATCGCGATCGAGGACTCCCGCTTCTACGAGCACGGCGCGGTCGACCTCAAGGGCATCCTGCGCGCGATGAACCGCAACGTACAGGCGGGCGGGGCGGCGCAGGGCGCGTCGACCCTCACCCAGCAGTACGTGAAGAACGTCTTCGTCGAGGAGGCGGGCGACGACCCGGAGAAGGTCGCCGAGGCCACGCAGCAGACGCTCGGCCGCAAGGTCCGCGAGCTGAAGTACGCGATCCAGGTCGAGGAGGAGCTCGGCAAGAAGAAGATCCTGGAGAACTACCTCAACATCACGTTCTTCGGGCAGCAGGCGTACGGCATCGAGGCCGCGTCCCAGCGCTACTTCTCCAAGCACGCCAAGGACCTCAAGGTGGAGGAGGCCGCGCTGCTCGCCGGCATCGTCCAGTCGCCGAGCCGCTACGACCCGGTCAACGACACGGAGGAAGCGACCAAGCGCCGCAACACCGTGCTGACGCGGATGGCCGCGGTCAAGAGCATCACGCAGGCCGAGGCCGACAAGGCCATGGAGACGCCCATCAAGCTGAAGGTGTCCCGGCCGAAGAACGGCTGCATCACCGCCGTCAGCGGCTCCGGCTTCTTCTGCGACTACGTACGCAAGACGATCCTCACCGACCCCGCCTTCGGCAAGACCGACGAGGAGCGGGCCAAGCTCTGGAACCTCGGCGGTCTGACCATCCGGACCACGCTCGACCCGCGCGCCCAGAAGGCCGCCAACGAGGCCGCCACCGCGAGGGTCAACAAGGACGACAAGTTCGCGGCGTCCGTGGTGCAGGTCCAGCCGGGCAGCGGGAAGATCCTCTCGATGGGCCAGTCCCGCCCGTACGGCCTGGACCAGAAGCAGAACGAGACCGTCCTGAACCTCGCCGTCAGCAACAAGATGGGCGGCAGCACCTACGGCTTCCAGGTCGGCTCCACGTTCAAGCCGTTCACCGCGGCGGCGGCGCTGGAGAAGGGCATCAGCCCGGCGACGTCGTTCTCCTCGGACTGGAAGATGACGCTCCAGGAGCGGGACTTCCGCAACTGCTCCGGCTCCCCCGCCGGGTACGCGCCCTGGCAGCTCCAGAACGAGCTGGAGTCCGAGAAGGGCACCTGGGACATGACGAGCGCGCTCGGCAAGTCCATCAACACCTACTTCGCGATGCTGGAGCAGAAGGCCGGCCTCTGCGAGACCGTCGAGATGGCCAAGAAGGTCGGCTACGAGCGCGGTGACGGCAAGAAGATCGGGGAGTACCCCTCGATCACCCTCGGCGGTGAGGTGAGCACGCCGCTCTCCATGGCCGGCGCGTACGCCGCCTTCGCCAACCGCGGCACGTACTGCACGCCGATCGCCATCGAGTCCATCAAGGACCCGCAGGGCAAGAAGCTCGACGTGCCGAAGACGTCCTGCTCGCGCGCGATGAGCGAGCGGACCGCGGACACGATCAACCAGATGCTCAAGGGCGTCGTCGAGGACGGCACCGGTACGCAGGCCGGACTCAGCGACCGGGACAACGCGGGCAAGACCGGTACGACCAACGACCGCAAGGACGCGTGGTTCGTCGGGTACACGCCGAACCTGTCCACCGCGGTGTGGGTCGGTGACGACGTCGGCGAGAAGAGCTCGATGTTCAACGTCACCATCGGCGGCCAGTACTACGACAAGGTCTGCGGTGGCTGTCTGCCCGGCCCGATCTGGCGCATCGCGATGACCGGAGCGCTGGACGCGTCCGAGACCCCCGGGTTCAACACCGTCCCCGTGCCTCGCGGCAAGGAGAAGGACGACAAGGAGAAGGGCGACCGCGACCGGGGCCGTGACCGCGACCGCGGTGACGACGACGACAAGCCCGGCGACGACGGCAACCGGTTCCCCGGGATCGAGCTCCCGGAGGGCGTGATCGGCGGACCGGGCGGCGGCGGCCGGGGCGGCGGCAACGAGGGGCCCTGACCGTACGGGGCTGTTTGCCAGGAAAGGGGTGGGCGCCCGGTCCGAGGACCGGGCGCCCACCCCTTTTTCCTTGCCCTGCTGCTCCGCTCGGCGAAGCCTCAGCCGGCGAGGCGCTTCTTCACCGCAGCGGCGACCCGGCCGCCCTCGGCGAGCCCGGCGACCTTCGGGTTGACGATCTTCATGACGGCGCCCATCGCGCGCGGTCCCTCGGCCCCGGCGGCCTTCGCCTCCTCGACGGCGGACGCCACGATGACGTTCAGCTCGTCGTCCGTGAGCTGCTTGGGCAGGTAGCCGTCGAGCAGCTCGCCCTCCGCCTTCTCGCGCTCGGCCTGCTCGGTCCGGCCGCCCTGGGCGAAGGCCTCGGCCGCCTCACGGCGCTTCTTCGCCTCCTTGGCGATCACCTTCTGCACCTCGTCGTCGGAGAGCTCGCGCGCCGACGTGCCGCTGACCTCTTCCTTCGTGATCGCGGTGAGGGTGAGCCGAAGGGTGGACGAGGTCAGCTCGTCACGCGCCTTCATGGCCGTGTGGAGGTCTTCCTTGAGCTTGGACTTGAGCGTGGTCATGCCGTGATTGTGACAGGTGGGGGGCCGGAACCGCCCACCGATTTCCCTCCCCCTCCTCTGACCTTTCCTCTCGCCTACCTCTCGCCTTTTCTCCGGGCGTTCCGCTTCTGCGACGATGGGCGCATGCGCGCACGCTACGGAGTACCCCTGAAAGTCACGGCAGTCGGCGCGGCGGTCGGCGCCGCCGGACTGGCCTACGCCGCCGGGTTCGAGGCCCGCTCGTTCCGCCTGCGACGGGTCACCGTTCCCGTACTCCCGCACGGGGCACGTCCGTTGCGCGTGCTGCAGGTCTCCGACATCCACATGGTGTGCGGTCAGCGCAAGAAGCGCGCCTGGCTCCAGTCGCTGGCGGGCCTGCGCCCCGACTTCGTGGTGAACACCGGCGACAACCTCTCCGACCCGGACGCGGTGCCCGAGGTGCTGGACGCGCTGGGCCCGCTGATGGAGTTCCCGGGCGTGTACGTCTTCGGCTCCAACGACTACTACGGCCCCAAGCTCCGCAACCCGGCCCGCTACCTCCTGGAGAAGGCCCAGGGCAAGCACGGCCTCAACGGCAACGCCCCCGCGGTCGGCGTCGTCCACAATCCGTGGGAGCCGATGCGCGACGCCTTCGACGAGGCGGGCTGGCTGGACCTGTCGAACACCCGGGGCCGGCTCAAGCTGGAGGGCATGGAGCTGGCGTTCACCGGCCTGGACGACCCGCACATCAAGCGGGACCGTTACGCCGAGGTCCAGGGCGGCCCGGAAACCGGCGCCGACCTCTCCATCGGCGTGGTCCACGCCCCGTACCTCCGCTCCCTGGACGCCTTCACGGCCGACGGCTACCCCCTGATCCTGGCGGGCCACACGCACGGCGGCCAGCTGTGCATCCCGTTCTACGGGGCACTGGTCACCAACTGCGACCTGGACACGGACCGGGTCAAGGGCCTGTCGAGCCACACGGTCGGCGACCAGCGCGCCTACCTCCACGTCTCCGCGGGCTGCGGCACCAACCGCTACACCCCGGTCCGCTTCGCCTGCCCGCCGGAGGCGACGCTGCTGACGCTGGTGGCGAAGGGCTGAGGGGGCGGGGCTGCCCCGGAGCGGTTGACGGCGGGGGCGCGGCGGCCCAGACCGGATGACGGCGAACGGCCGACGGGGCCGACGAATCGCGGGGGTCTTCCCACCCCCTTACGGTACGAATCATGACCACGCCCCGGACCGCCCTGCTCCCCCGCCCCCGGGCTGCAGAGGTGCTCCGGGACCCCACCGGCCCCCGCCGCCCCTGGGCCACGGCCCTGCGCACCCTGGCGTGCGGGGCGGCGGCGGCGGGCCCGGCCATCACCGTGGCCACCGGTTACACCCCACCACCCCTGATCCACTTCACGGTCCTGGCGAACCTGCTGGTCGCGGTGGCCTTCGGCTGGTCGGCGGTACGTTCCTGGCGAGGTGCTCCGCCGCTCCCGCCGTACCTGACGGGCGGGGTGCTACTGCTCGCGGCGATCACCGCCCTGATGCACCACCTGGTGCTGGTGAACTACCCGGAGACCCCGGCCCCCGGCACGGGCTGGTCCCTCGCAGCGACGCTCCTGCTCCACACGGTGACCCCCTTGACGGTCGCCGCGGACTGGCTCCTGCTGACCGCGCCGAGGACCCTGCGCCTGACCCACATCCCGCTGTGGCTGACGGCCCCGGCGGCCTACCTGGGCCTGGTTCTGACCCGCGGAGCCCTGCTCTCCCCCGGCTCCCCGACCCGCTACCCGTACCCGTTCCTCGACGTCGACACGTACGGCTACGCCGGCACCCTCACCCAGTCCCTCGCCCTCGGCCTCCTCTTCACCGCCCTGGCCAGCCTGATCACCGCCGTGGACCACATCCGGCCGAACGTGGCGGGGTGGATCCAGCACCGAGGAAACCGGATTTCGCCTCCGGCCGCCGGTGGGCTAAAGTAATCGATGTCGCCGGGAGTCCGGTGGACATCGGGGTGTAGCGCAGCTTGGCAGCGCGCTTCGTTCGGGACGAAGAGGTCGTGGGTTCAAATCCCGCCACCCCGACAGCTAAGCACCAGGTCAGAGGGCCGGTACTGATTTCAGTACCGGCCCTCTGGCTCTTTCCGCGCGTGCGAGGCGATCCCGACCGGGAAACGCGTCAGCAGCCGCTTCCTGCGCTGCAGGAGTCAAAGCTCGTCGGCCGGGCGGGTGCCTGGGCAGTGGTGCCGGTGGGCGCCGTCGGCTTCGTGGCGCGGACCATGGCCGAGTGCATGCCGTCGGCCACCGCGTGCGTGGGGATGACTTCGATGTCCGTGAAGCCGGCCGCCGCCAAGCCCTCTCCGTACTCAGTGAACGACAGCGCGCCCGCGATGCAGCCGACGTAGTCGCCGCGTTCCGCCCGCTGGTCGGGGCCGAGTTGGTCGTCGGCCACGACGTCGGAGATGCCGATGCGGCCGCCGGGGGCCAGTACGCGGAACATCTCGGCGAAGACCGCGGGCTTGTCTGTGGACAGGTTGATGACGCAGTTCGAGATGACGACGTCGATGGTGTTCGCCGGGAGGGGGATCGCCTCGATGGTGCCCTTCAGGAACTCGACGTTCGTGGCGCCCGCCTTCTTCTGGTTGGCCAGGGCCAGGGCGAGCATCTCCTCGGTCATGTCCAGGCCGTACGCCTTGCCGGTGGGGCCGACGCGGCGGGCGGAGAGGAGGACGTCGATGCCGCCGCCGGAGCCGAGGTCCAGGACCCGGTCGCCTTCGTGGAGGTCGGCGACCGCGGTGGGGTTGCCGCAGCCGAGGGAGGCGGCGACGGCCTCGGCGGGGAGGGCGTCGCGTTCGGCGGCGGCGTAGAGGGTCGAGCCGAAGTTGTCGTCGACCTCGATGGCCTGCGGGCCGCAACAGGCCGTGCCGCCTTCGGTGACCTGGACGGCAGCGGCGGCGTAGCGCTCGCGGACGGTTTCGCGCAGGTCGTTGGAGTGGTGGCTCATGACGTACCTCCAGGCTGTTTTGATGTTTCTCTATGCAAGCTTGCTTCTTGAATCGAAGTTCGTCAACATAGAAGCATGTCGAAACAAGAGCTGGTCGTGCTCGGCCAGGACGAGAGCGGCTGCTGCCCCACCCTGCTGACCGCGCCTCTGGACCAGGAGCAGGCCGTCGAGCTGGCCAAGATGTTCAAGGCTCTCGGCGACCCCGTACGGCTCCGCCTGTTGTCGATGATCGCCTCGCGCGAGGGCGGCGAGATCTGCGTCTGCGACCTCACCCCTGCGTTCGATCTGTCCCAGCCGACGATCTCCCACCACCTCAAGCTGCTGCGGCAGGCCGGGCTCATCGACTGCGAGCGGCGCGGCACCTGGGTGTACTACTGGCTGCTGCCGGGGACCATCGACAAGCTCGCCGGGGTTCTCACCCGCTCCGGACGGCCCGCCACGTCGGAGGCCTCCGCGTGAGCGCTCCCTCCACCGCCCCCGTCGCGGCGCGGATGTCCTTCGTGGACCGCTACCTGGCGGTGTGGATCCTGGTTGCCATGGCCGCCGGTCTCGGTCTGGGGCGTCTCGTTCCCGGGCTCGGCGACGTGCTGGCGAAGGTCACCGTCACCGGGGTCTCGCTGCCGATCGCTCTCGGGCTGCTCGTGATGATGTACCCGGTACTGGCCAAGGTCCGCTACGACCGTCTGGGCACCGTCACCGGCGACCGCCGGCTCCTCGTTCCCTCGCTGGTGCTGAACTGGGTGCTCGGGCCGGCGCTGATGTTCGCCCTCGCCTGGATCTTCCTGCCGGACCTGCCCGAATTCCGCACCGGCCTGATCATCGTGGGGCTCGCCCGCTGCATCGCCATGGTCGTCATCTGGAACGACCTCGCCTGCGGCGACCGCGAGGCCGCCGCCGTCCTGGTCGCCCTCAACTCCGTGTTCCAGGTCTTCGCCTTCAGCCTGCTCGGCTGGTTCTACCTGTCCGTACTGCCCGGGTGGCTCGGCCTGGACCAGACCGTCCTGGACGTGTCGGTGGGGGAGATCGCCCGCAGTGTGCTGATCTTCCTCGGCATCCCGCTGGCCGCCGGCTTTCTGACCCGCCGTCTGGGCGAGCGGGCGAAAGGCCGCATCTGGTACGAGACGAAACTGCTCCCGCGCATCGGGCCGTTCGCCCTGTACGGGCTGCTCTGCACCATCGTCGTCCTCTTCGCCCTCCAGGGTGACGCCATCACCTCCCGGCCCTTCGACGTCGTCCGGATCGCGCTGCCGCTGCTGGTGTACTTCGCGCTCATGTGGGCCGGCTCCCTGGCTCTGGGAAAGGCTGTCGGGCTGGATTACCCGAAGGCCGCGACGCTCGCGTTCACGGCCGCGGGCAACAACTTCGAGCTGGCCATCGCCGTCTCCATCGCCACCTTCGGCGCCACCAGCGGACAGGCCCTCGCCGGAGTCGTCGGCCCCCTCATCGAGGTACCCGTCCTCATCGGCCTCGTGTACGTGGCGCTCGCCGCCCGCCGTTTCTTCCCCGATCCCGGCCCCTCTGCCGCGTCACCTGCCGCCGTCCCGGAAGGCCCCGCCCATGTCTGACACCGCCAAGCCCTCGGTCCTGTTCGTCTGCGTCCACAACGCCGGGCGCTCCCAGATGGCCGCCGGGTTCCTCGCCCATCTCGCCGGTGACCGAGTCCTCGTGCACTCCGCCGGGTCCCTGCCCGCCGACCAGGTCAACCCGGCCGCCGTCGCCGCCATGGCCGAAGTCGGCATCGACATCACCGCCGCCGCACCCAAGGTCCTCACCGCCGAGGCCGTCCAGGCGTCCGACTACGTGATCACCATGGGCTGCGGCGACGCGTGCCCGGTCTTCCCCGGCAGGACGTACCTCGACTGGCAGCTCGACGATCCGGCGGGCAAGGGTGTCGACGCCGTCCGTCCGATCCGTGACGAGATCAGGCGGCGCGTCGACGCCCTCCTTGCCGAGATCGGTTCTCGGTAGGGGGTCAGTCGCGGTTCGCTCAGCGGCAGGGCTTGCTCAGGTAGAGGGCGTACTCGCCCGCCGAGGCCGTGAACTCGTAGAGCGATGTGGCCCGCCCCGCGCTCCCGGGCGAACTCCTCCGCCCGGGACATCAGTGCCCTGCCCACCCCTCGGCCCCGGTGGTCGGGGGCGACCTCGATGTCCTCGATCGTGAGGCGGCGGTTCCACCGCGCGTACGCGACCGAGACGAAGCCTGCCAGGGAGCCGTCGGGGGCCAGAGCCAGGAAGGTGGGGGCTCCCTGGAGATGTTGGTCTCCCTCGTCCGCTGAGACGTCCTCGTCCTCCGGGAACACCTTCGTCAGCGGCGGGTCCACCACCGTCTCCCGCAGCGTGAAGCCGTTCTCCGCCGTCTCCACCTGGAAGACCGTGGCCGTCGTGAAAGAGCCGTCCAGCGCTTCGACGAGCCCGGCGTCCTCGGGCGTGGCGGTGCGGATCTCGTACGTCGTGTCATCGGCCGGGGGCATGGCACGAGACTACGGCGAGGTGAACGGGCGTCAGCAGGGCGTCCCTTCAGGAACCGGGCGTCAGGTCGTCGGAGCGGCCCGCCTCGATACGCGACCACTGCGGGATCGGGCGGCCGTTGGTGCGCATGGGGTGCTCCGGGGGCGCGTCCATGGTCTGGGGCCAGCCGGAGGGCGAGTCCTCCCAGAGTTCCTGGCGGCCGTACACGGTCAGGTCGATCAGCGCGTAGTCGTAGTCCATCACCTCCACCCCGCGCAGCGTCGTCCAGTACGTCTCGTAGACCCGGTCGCCCTCGCGCAGGTAGCAGACGATGTGCATGCTGCCGACCTGGCGTCCGGTCAGCAGCTCGTCGTTCGAGGGGAGTGCGGAGTACCAGGGCATCTCCCAGCCCATGAAGTCCCGGTAGCGGCGGCTCTCCTCGTACGGGCCCTGGCAGAAGACGGCGTACGTGATGTCGCGGGAGTGCAGGAACTCCAGCTCCCGCACCTGGTTGGTGACCCAGGTGCAGCCCTCGCACTGGTCGGCCGCCTCGTGGCCCTCGTGCCACATGAAGTAGTACGCGATCAGCTGTCGGCGTCCTTCGAACGCGTCGAGCAGCGTCACCGGGCCGGCCGGGCCGGTCAGTTCGAGATTCGCGTCCACCTCGACCATGGGCAGTCGGCGGCGGGCCGCCGCGATCGCGTCGCCTTCCCTCGTGTGCGCCTTCTCGCGGAGCCGCAGACTCGCCACTTCCGCCTCGAAGGCCGCCCGGTCGGCCACCGGCGGCCGGGCCGGTGCGCGGTCGGGGTCCGGCGTGCTGCTGTCGTGCTCGGTCACGGTCGTGTCCCGTCGTCGTACGTCGTCACGCGCCCCCGTCGGCCGGAGGTCGGCTCCGTCCGCGGGCACGCGAGTTTCCCAGGAGCGCCCGGGACGGTCCAGCTCCCCGCCCGGCGAGCCGGGTTACCGAACCGGGACGCCGTAACCGAGCCCAACATGAAGCAAACGAAAGGCCCTAGAGTGCCTCCGTGCCGACCTACAGCATCGGCCGGGCCGCGGAGCTGCTCGGCGTCAGTTCGGAGACCGTCCGCCGGTGGGCCGACAGGGGGCAGCTCGCCATGGAGCGGGACGGGGCGGGGAACCGGGTGATCGACGGGGTCGGGCTCGCCGCGTTCGCCAAGGACCGGGCCGCCGGGCTGCATCCTGTGCCCGGGGAGACGCGGACCTCGGTGCGGAACTCCTTCGCCGGGATCGTCACCGCCGTGACCGTCGACGACATCGTGGCCCAGGTCGAGATCCAGTCCGGGCCCCACCGGCTCGTCTCCCTGGTGAGCCGGGAGGCGGTCGACGAGCTGGGTATCGAGGTCGGGGTGACCGCCACCGCGCGGGTGAAGTCGACCAACGTTCACATCGATCGGCCGTAGAGCCGGAAACCCGGGTCAGCGGCAGACCGGAGACCCAGGTCAGCGGCAGAGCAGCGCCGCCTTCAGGTCCAGCTTGTGGTCCAGCCGGGCCAGGTCGCGGCCCGTCAGCATCTCCACGCGCGGGATGCGGTAGTGCACGGTGTTGACGTGCAGATGCAGCGCCTCTGCTGTGCGGGCCCAGGAGCCGTTGTGCGTGAGGAACACATCCAGGGTCTCCAGGAGCATCCGGTGCGAGGGGTTCGTGTCGTCGGCGAGCAGGCCCAGCGCGTGGATGCCGAAGGCGGTCCGTACGTCGGCGGGGATGCCCGTGAGGAGGGCGTCGAGCGTCGTCAGGTCCTCGACCGCCGTCAGGTTGGACGTGGGCGCCTCGGTCCCGGGTGCCTTCCGTGAGCTCGCCGCCGTCAACGCGTAACGTGCCTGCGTCAGCGCCCCCTTGAGACTTTGCGGGGTGGTGGCCGGGGTGCTGATGCCGCCGTGGAGGGGGACCTTCGCGCTACGGGACTGGAGCGTCGGCCAGAGGTTCTTCAGCGTCGTGGCGATCGGGTCCGTGCGTGAGTCCGTACGTGTGCGGGTGCCTATCACCGCCGTCGCCTCCCCCGGCTCCGCCATCGGCAGCCTCCCCACCGCGAAACCGCAGTCCGTCAGGTGGTGCAGTGCCTCGGCCAGGGCGTCGACCGCCCCGTCGTCGTCCGCCGCCCCCTTCACCGTGATGACCGTGTACGGGTCCTGATCCGCCAGGCCGCACGCCTCCAGCGCCCTCCCCAGCGCGGCCGGGGCGGCGGCGCTCGGCGGGGCGTCGATCAGGGCCAGCAGGTCGGTGGCCCGGCCCCGGGCGGTCGTCTCGCGGCGGAGCGTCTCCCGGCGGTGCTGGGCCAGCACCTCGGCTATCTCGTGCAGCATGCGCGGCGGCGTCCCGACCGGCTCGGGCAGGTGCAGATGCCACTGGGCGTACGCGGATGCGTCCAGGTCGACGCTCAGGGTCGTGGTCGCCGTGACGGCCTCGGCCGCCCGGCGGGCGGGCAGCGGCGGGGCGGTCGGGGTGCGGGCGATCGTGCGGCCCGTGGCGCTGAGCACGTACGCGGGCGGGGTCCCGAGGTGGGCGACCGACCGGGTGAGCAGCGTGTCCGGGTCCGTGCCGTCCGCCAGGAGCCGGCTCAGCTCCGTGATCGACGCGGACTTCGGCGATGCGCCCGTGCTGCTCGCCACCCGCATGGACGGCCGGCCGCTGGAGCCGGACGGCAGCCAGCTGGTGATGCCCCGGGACCGCTGCGGGGCCCGCTACGTCAGCTCCATCACCCGGGTCTGGGTCGGGGCCGCCCAGCTTCCCCCTTACACCGGAGGCTGAACCTCAGCACCCCTCCGCGCGCTCGGCGTTGAGCCGTCCGGATGAACGCGCGGGCTCGCGGGGGTCCGCCGGGGCGCACAGAATTCCCCCGAACTTGCCTACTCCGTCACCGAGTTGAGGTTTATCTACGCGCGGAGCACGACCCACCGAACGATCCTTCGGGCATATCAGACGACTTCTCGCACGGCCATTACCGGCGGGTACCGAGAGCTGCTAGAAACGGCATTCCCCACATCCCCCCACGCTTCGAAGGGCTGGCAGCCATGTCAGT
This sequence comes from Streptomyces rubiginosohelvolus, assembly GCF_014649875.1. Taxonomy (GTDB): domain Bacteria; phylum Actinomycetota; class Actinomycetes; order Streptomycetales; family Streptomycetaceae; genus Streptomyces; species Streptomyces rubiginosohelvolus. The sequence continues at coordinate 947,312 of NZ_BMTW01000001.1, forward strand.
ACGAAGAATTTGGGCCTCTCTCTCCACTCTCGCGATCGCCGCCGTCGCGGCCATCGGTGTCGCCGGGCCGGCTGCCGCCGCCGACTCGGCCGCCGCGGGCGGCTATGTCGCGCTCGGCGACTCCTACTCCTCGGGCGTCGGCGCCGGAAGCTACCTCTCCGACAGCGGCGACTGCCGGCGCAGCACCGCCTCCTACCCCTACCTGTGGCAGGCGGCCAACTCCCCCGCCTCGTTCGACTTCGTCGCCTGCTCGGGGGCGACGACCTCGTCCGTGGCGAGCAGCCAGCTCGGCGTGCTCAACGCGTCCACCTCGCTGGTCAGCGTCACCGCCGGAGGCAATGACGTCGGGTTCGCCGACGTCATGCAGGACTGCGTGCTCGGCAGCGAGGCCACCTGCCTCGCCAGCGTGGACGCGGCCGTCGGGCAGATGAACAACACCCTGCCCGGCAGCCTGGACGCGCTGTACGACGGCATCCGGGCCGGCGCCCCGCAGGCCCAGGTCGTGGTCCTCGGCTACCCCCGCTTCTACCAGCTGTCCGGCAGCTGCATCGCCGGGCTCAGCGAGGCCGAACGGACCGCGATCAACAACGCGTCGGACGTGCTGAACGACGTCCTCGCCAAGCGGTCCGCCGACGCCGGGTTCACCTTCTCCAGCGTGGTGGACGAGTTCACCGGACATGAGCTGTGCTCGGGCGACGCCTGGATCCACAGCGTCACCGTCCCGATCGAGAACTCCTACCACCCCAAGGCCGCGGGGCAGTCGGGCGGCTATCTGCCCGCCTTCCGCTCGGCGGTGTAGGACCTCGGAGAGGGACGGCGGTTCACCGGGCGACGACCGGTGGGCCGCCGTCCCGCGTCGTGCTCAGTAGCGCTCGACCAGATGCTCCCGGCCCGCCGGAGGCTCGTACGACTCGGGCCAGAAGTCCGTCACCCCGGTGATCAGACCCTCCTCGTCGAACGTGAAGAAGTGGATGGCGTCCAACTCCTGCTCCGGCTCGCCCTCCTGCTCCCCCGTCACCGTGAACCCGGTCCGGGCCGCGGCCTGCCGGCCCTCCGCGTCGGCGACGATCCGCTCGACCCGGACGTGCCAGTCGCCCGGATACTCCTGGTTGAACCGGAGATACCGCTCCTTGCCGAGGATCCGCTCGCGCGTCTGCGGCAGTTCGTACACCACGTCCTCGGCGAGGGTCGCCGCGAACGCACCCCAGTCGCGCGCCTCGGCCGCCGACCAGTACGTCTCCACCGCCCCGCGCAGCGCAGCCGTCGTCGTCCCCGAAGCGCTTCCCGTCATCTCGGTCATGAAGAAGAGTGTGGGCCCCACCACTGACAATCGGCCGGAGAAGCCCCGCGGAGCGGCTCCCGCCTGCGGTTGTCTCTACCGCTCCGCCGGGCGCGACGCCTTGATCGAGTACATCAGCGGGATCCTCGGGCGGCCCGCCGCGAAGCGGTAGTGGCCGTCCGCGTGGCGCTCCAGCGTGGTGAACCGCGGGACGAGCGAGACGTCGTGCTCGTGGAGGAACTCGATCCGCAGCCCCACCGAGGCGAGCGCCGTCACCACCCGGCCCACCGGGTGCTGCCACTCGACGCTGCGGTTGTGCACGGTCGGTGCGTCGAGGTCGGCGTACGTGCCCGGCGTCTCGTCCACCCAGGCATCGCGGCTGAAGTAGTCGTCGGTGACCAACGAACCGGTCTCGTCCATCGAGTCGGTCAGCGGGTGGAACTCCGCCAGGTAGAGGAACCCGCCGGGCGCGACGAGTGACGCGGCGGTCTCGGCCCAGCGGTCGATGTCGGGCAGCCAGCCCAGCGCACCGATGCCCGTGTAGACGATGTCGTACGCGGAATCGGGAACGGCGGCCGGGGCGTCGTACACGTCGGCCACGACGAACGCCGCCCGGTCCGGGCCGAGACCCAGCGACCCGGCCAGGCCCCGGGCGGTCTCGACGGCGGGCTCGGAGAAGTCGAGGCCCACGACCTGCGCGGCGCCGTGCCTCGCCCAGGACAGGGTGTCCATGCCGAAATGGCACTGGAGGTGCAGCAGGGTCTTGCCGGTGACGTCCCCGACCTCGGCCAGCTCGAAGGCGCGCAGCGCGTCCTTGCCCGCCCGGAACGCGTCCAGCTCGTAGTAGTCGCTCGCCACATGGATCGGCACGCGTTCGTCCCAGCGCGCGCGGTTGGTCGCGTGCCAGTCGTCCGGAGTCGGGGAGTACATGTCCGGGAAGCTACCCACGGGCCGGGCGGGGGCGCGAGTGGTTATTCGCCGCCCTCAAGAGCTCCGCCGGAGCCCCGCCGGAGCCCGATGAGTCATCGGGTTGGATGGGAGCATGACGACGACTGATGCTGCAGCCGCACCCGACTGGGAGAAGCGGTTCCGTGCGCCCCGCGTCTCCCTGCCCGACTGGGCCGAGGACGCCCCCGACCGTTCCCTGTTCGTTTCCAACGCCACCGGGACCTACGAGCTGTACGCGTGGGACCGGGCGAGCGGGCGGCAGCGCCAGGTGACCGACCGGCCCAACGGGACCACCGACGGGGTGCTCACGCCGGACGGGGAGGCCGTCTGGTGGTTCAGCGACACCGACGGCGACGAGTTCGGGGTGTGGATGCGCCAGCCGTTCGGCGGCGGGGATGACGAGCCGGCCGCGCCGGGCCTCGCGCCCTCGTACCCGGCGGGCCTGGCCATCGGGCGGGACGGTTCGGCGGTGATCGGCCGGTCGACCGACGAGGACGGTACGACGGTCCACCTGGTGCGGTCGCCGGGCGCCGAGCCCGTGGAGATCTACCGGCACCGGGAGTCCGCGGGCGTCGGGGACCTCTCCCACGACGGGACGCTGATCGCGCTGGAGCACACCGAGCACGGCGACGCGATGCACTCCGCGCTGCGCGTGGTCCGCCCGGACGGCTCGACCGTGGCCGAGCTGGACGACACCGAGGGCGGCACGAAGGAGCTGGGGCTCAGCGTGCTCGGCTTCGCGCCGGTCGCCGGGGACACCCGGCTCCTCGTCGGACACCAGCGGCGGGGCCGTTGGGAGCCGATGATCTGGGACCCGGTCGCGGGCACGGAGACTCCGCTGCCGATCGACCTGCCGGGCGATGTGGGCGCCGAGTGGTATCCGGACGGCTCGGCCCTGCTCGTCGAGCACGAATTCGAGGCCCGCAGCGAGCTGTGGCGGTACGAGCCGGGGGCGGACGCGCCCGTGCGCGTGGAGACCCCCGCCGGCACGGTCTCGGGCGCCACGGCCCGCCCGGACGGGACGGTGGAGTACCTGTGGTCCTCGGCCGCGCAGCCGCCCGTGGTGCGGTCGACGAGCGGTGCCGTGGTCCTGGATCCTCCCGGTGCGAAGGCCCCGCCGTCGGTGGCCGTCGAGGACGCGTGGGTCGAGGGGCCCGGCGGCCGGATCCACGCCCTCGTACAGAAGCCCGCGACCGGTGAGGGCCCCTTCCCCACCATCTTCGAGATCCACGGCGGACCGACCTGGCACGACAGCGACGCCTTCGCCTCCGGTCCCGCCGCCTGGGTCGACCACGGCTTCGCGGTCGTCCGGGTCAACTACCGGGGCTCCACCGGATACGGCCGCGCCTGGACGGACGCGCTGAAGCACCGGGTCGGCCTGATCGAGCTGGAGGACATCGCGGCCGTACGGGAGTGGTCCGTGAAGTCCGGGCTCGCGGACCCGGAGCGCCTGGTGCTGGCCGGCGGGTCCTGGGGCGGCTATCTGACCCTGCTCGGCCTCGGCACCCAGCCCGACGCCTGGGCGCTGGGCCTGGCCGCCGTCCCCGTCGCGGACTACGTCACGGCGTACCACGACGAGATGGAGGCCCTGAAGGCGATGGACCGCACGCTGCTGGGCGGTACGCCGGAGGAGGTGCCCGAGCGCTTCGAGGCCTCGTCCCCGCTGACGTACGTCGACGCGGTGCGCGCCCCCGTCTACATCTCGGCGGGCGTCAACGATCCGCGCTGCCCCATCCGTCAGGTGGAGAACTACGTGGACCGGCTGGCGGCGCGCGGCGCGGTCCACGAGGTCTACCGCTACGACGCCGGGCACGGCTCGCTCGTGGTGGAGGAGCGGATCAAGCAGGTGCGGCTGGAGCTGGAGTTCGCCCTGAAGCACCTGGGCGGCGGTGCCGTCCAGGGGGTGTAAGGGCCGGATAAATTGCGGACCCCGCCCCGGGTACCCGGGGCGGGGAACCGTACCTTTGAGGGGTGTACCGGTTCCTGCTGACCCCACGGTGGTGGGGGATCAACCTCTTCGTCGTGCTGGCCATCCCGTTCTGCGTGTTCATGGGCACCTGGCAGCTCGGCCGCTTCGAGGACCGCGTCCAGTCGCACGAACAGGCGGAGAAGGCCCCCGATCCGAGCACCCGGGCCGCCAAACCCCTGGACGCGCTGCTGCCCGTCGACAAGGTGACGTCCGGCCGTCCCGCCATCGCCACCGGGACGTACGCCGACCAGTTCCTGGTGCCCGGCCGGAAGCTGGAGGACCGGCAGGGCTTCTACGTCCTGAACATGCTCCGGACCGACACCGGCAAGGCCCTGCCGGTGGTACGGGGCTGGCTGCCCGGGTCCGCGACCGACGCCCGGGTTCCCGCAGCGCCGAAGGGCGAGGTCACGGTGACCGGCGACCTCCAGGCCTCCGAGAACACCCACAGCGACGGCGTGAACGTCCGCGGCGGCCTCCCCTCGGGGCAGGTCGGCATGATCAGCGCGGCGACCCTGGTGAACCTCGTCCCCTACGACGTGTACGACGCCTGGGTGACGCTTCCCGAGGCCGAGGCGGGCGGTACGGGCGGCGCGATGAAGCCCGTGCCGGCGGCGGCCCCGGAGGGCAGCGGCCTCGACCTGAAGGCCTTCCAGAACCTCGGCTACACGGGCGAGTGGTTCGTCTTCGCCGCGTTCGTGCTCTTCATGTGGTTCCGGCTGGTGCGGCGCGAGGCCGAGGCCGAGCGGGACATCGCGCTCGGCCTCGTACCGGAGGAAGCCGCCGCTGAGGCCTCGGAGACGATGGATGCCGCGGAGGGCGCCCCGAAGGACACCCCCGAGGACCCGTCCTCGCCGGACTACGACGTGGCGAGCACGCCCGTCCGGTAGATCGTGCCCGAGCAGGCGTTGGGGATCTCCGTCTGCGCGGTGGGCGCTCCCGACTCCGGCGTGTGCGTCACGGCGACGCTGCCCTCGGCGGTGGTCCCGCCGTCCTCGTACAGCGACTGCGGGTCCATGCCGGACTGGTTCTCGGAGCCCCCGCCGACCGAGCCTCCCGCGCCGTCCGCCGACGGGGTCGGGGTCGGTGAGGGGCCCGTGGTCGGACAGGTTTCGGTCGGCACCCAGGCGAACCGCACCTCGTACGCCATGGCCGGCTTCAGCAGCACCGTGCCCGGCTCCTGGGACGGGTCGGGCAGGCCGGGGGCCGCGTCGCCCGCCGCGTGCTGGACCACGACGATCTTCTGCGAGTCGGCGGCGCCGAGGGCGGTGAAGCCCACGGTGCCGTTGCTGCTGACCGTGCAGTCCGTGCCGGACACGTTGGCGATCCTGAAGCTGCCGTAGACCGTGCCGTCGGTTCCCGGCGCGTCGGTGCTCGCGGACGCGACGCCGAGCTGGCCGGGGTCGCAGACGGGCAGGGACGCGTAGTCCACGCTCGGGGTGTCGGGCTTCTCGCCCGCCACCGCGCCGTCCGGGTCGCTTCCCTCGCCCCGGGAGGGGCTGGGGTCCGGGGCGGCCTCGCCCTCGCCGCCCTCGCTCTCGCGCTCGGTGGGCGCCGCGGACTGCCGGCCCGGCTCCTCGGGGCCGGGCTCCTCCCCGTTGCCGCCCTGGGCCTGCTCGCCGTGTCCGGCGATGGCGGGGTTGGCGGTGGACGAGCCGTCCGAGGTGGCGACGTGGACGAAGGCGGGGACGGCGGTGCCGATCAGCAGGGCCGCCGCGGCCGCCCCGACGATGGCCTGCCGCCGCCGGGCCCGGCGGGCGGGGACGGCACGGTGGAGGTGGTCGAGGGTCCCCTCGGAGGGGACGATGTCGCGGACCGCGCCGTGCAGCATGCGGCGCAGGGCCACCTCGTCCAGGTCGCCGGACCGGTCGGCGGCGGGGCCGCGTCTGCCGTCGGCGAAGAGGTCGGTCAGCGTGGCGAGGAAGTCGTCGTCGGACGCTGCGGGGGCGTCGGCGGGGCCGTCACCGAGGGCTTTGCCCGCACCGGGGGCGGTGGCGGCGGCGGTCTCCGTACGGGTGTCGTCGCCGGTCCCGGTGACCGCGTCGTCGGCGGCCTCCGTACGTGCGTCCGCGCGGGTCTCCACACCGGCGTCGTCAGCAGCCTCCGTACGGGCGTCCGCGCCGCTCTCCGTACCCGCGTCCGCGTCACCGTCCGCCGGAGCTGCGGCACCCGCGTCCGCCGGGGCCTCCGCGGCCGGGTCCGCCGGGGCCTCGGCGCCCGGGTCCCGCTCGTCGGGGTCCTCGATGGATTCGCCGTCCGCGCTCGCGGGCGGTGCCGGTTCCGGGGGGCCGCTCTCTCCGGGGCCCGCGTTCTCGCTCGGCGGTCGGTCCGGATCGGTGTGCGGAGTCTTCTCCGGCCCGTGGTTCACAATTCCGTTTCCCGTCGGGTCGTCCTCGTGCCTGTGCTCAGGGATCTCGGGGTGCTGTTCGGACCCGCTCATGCCTGGGCCTCCATCACCACACGCAGCGCCGCGATGCCCCGCGAACCGTACGCCTTCACCGAGCCCAGCGAGACGCCCAGCGTCTCGGCGACCTGGGCCTCCGTCATGTCCGCGAAGTAGCGCAGCACCAGCACCTCGCGCTGGCGTCGCTGGAGCCCCTTCATGGCCTTGATCAGCGCGTCCCGCTCCAGCTGGTCGTACGCGCCCTCCTCCGCGCTCGCCATGTCCGGCATCGGCTTGGAGAGCAGCTTCAGCCCGAGGATGCGGCGGCGCAGCGCCGAGCGCGAGAGGTTGACGACCGTCTGCCGGAGGTAGGCGAGGGTCTTCTCGGGCTCACGGACCCGGTTGCGCGCGGAGTGCACCCGGATGAACGCCTCCTGCACCACGTCCTCGCAGGACGCGGTGTCGTCCAGCAGCAGGGCCGCGAGGCCGAGCAGGGAGCGGTAGTGGGCGCGATAGGTCTCGGTGAGATGGTCGACCGTCGTTCCTGCTGCCACCGTCTCCTCAGCACCCCCGCGCTGCGCGGGCAGCGAGGCCGGGCGCGCAGCGGGCATGGGCGCGATCACCGGCATGCCGCCGGGCGCGCGGGGCCGCCGGAACGGGCGCACCGAAGCGCCTCGCAACGGGCCCACCACTGTGATGTCGAGAACCTCTGCCACGCCTGTTGGACACGCTGCCCCCCGTCAGGGTTGTACGCGGACCGCGCCACGTTCGACACTGTGCGACAAGCCCTCATACGTACCTGCTCTTCCCCAAATGCCCCGTTACGGCGTCCGGCCACGCACAAAGTGACGGCATAGACGCAACCCGGCCGAGGTGCGGTTGCAGATGGCCGGAAGATCATCGTCGGACATGACAACGTCCCAGCTCAAGAGGTTCAGACCAGCGAATTCCTCATAGGGCGTTCACAGATCCTACAAAACAAGTTCGATCATCATCGAGGGAATTCGGCGGCGACCGATTCGGCGATCTGCGCCACGTTCAAAGCCGCACCTTTTCGGAGATTGTCCCCGCAAAGGAACATTTCCAGGGCATGCGGATCGTCCATCGACCGCCGGACGCGGCCCACCCAGGTGGGGTCGGTGCCGACCACGTCGGACGGGGTCGGGAAGTCCCCGGCGGCCGGATTGTCGAACAGGACCACGCCGGGGGCGGTCGCCAGGATCTCGTGCGCCTTGCCGACCGCGACCTCGTTCTCGAAGCGGGCGTGGACGGACATCGAGTGGGTGGCGACGACGGGGACGTACACGCAGGTCGCGGTGGTCTTCAGGTCCGGCATGCCGAGCACCTTGCGGCACTCCTCGCGCAGGGTGATCTCCTCGGAGGACCAGCCGTCCCCGGCGTCCGTACCCGCCCAGGGCACGACGTTCAGGGCGATGGGCGCGGCGAACGGGCTGTCCGCCGTGGAGGCTTCGTCGCCCAGGGCCCGGCGTACGTCTCCGGGCTGGGTGCCCAGTTCCGTACCGGCGACCAGGGCGAGCTGTTCGCGGAGGGCGGCGACGCCGTCACGGCCCGCATCGCTGACGGCCTGGTAGGAGGAGACGATCAGCTCGCGCAGCCCGAATTCGGCGTGCAGGGCGCCGACGGCGACGATCAGCGACAGCGTGGTGCAGTTCGGGGACGCGATGATGCCGCGCGGCCTGAGCCGTGCGGCATGGGAGTTGATCTCGGGGACGACGAGCGGAACGTCGTCGTCGAGCCGGAAGGCGGCGGAGTCGTCGATGACGACGACGCCCTTGGCCGCGGCGATCGGGGCCCAGTGGGCGGACACCTCGTCCGGCACCAGGAAGAGGGCCACGTCGATGCCGTCGAACACGTCCTCGGCCAGCGGGAGGACCTCGCTCTCCTCACCGCGCACGACCAGCTTGCGGCCGGCCGAGCGCGGTGAGGCGACGAGTCTGACCTCGCCCCAGACGTCCGCGTGCTGCGAGAGGATCCGGAGCATGACACCGCCGATCGCCCCGGTCGCACCGACGACCGCGAGCGAAGGGCGGTGTTCCGTCATCGGCCGGTGCCTCCGTAGACCACGGCCTCGTCGGAGTCGCTGTCGAGCCCGAAGGCGGTGTGCACGGCGCGCACGGCCTCGTTGACGTCGTCGGCGCGGGTGACCACCGAGATGCGGATCTCGGATGTCGAGATCAGCTCGATGTTGACGCCCGCGTCGGACAGCGCCTCGAAGAAGCCGGCGGTGACGCCCGGGTTGGTCTTCATGCCCGCGCCGACCAGGGAGATCTTGGCGATCTGGTCGTCGTAGCGCAGCGAGTCGAAGCCGATGGCGCTCCGGGTCCGCTCCAGGGCGTCGATGGCCTTGCGGCCCTCGGCCTTGGGCAGGGTGAAGGAGATGTCCGTCAGGCCGGTCGTCGCGGCGGAGACGTTCTGCACCACCATGTCGATGTTGACCTCGGCGTCCGCGATGGCGCGGAAGATCGCGGCCGCCTCGCCCGGCTTGTCCGGGACGCCGACGACGGTGACCTTGGCCTCCGAGACGTCATGGGCGACTCCGGAGATGATCGCGTGCTCCACCTTCTGGTCCCCTTGCGGCTCGTTGCTGACCCAGGTGCCGCGCAGTCCGGAGAAGGACGAGCGGACGTGGATCGGAATGTTGTAACGGCGTGCGTACTCGACGCAGCGGTGCAGCAGCACCTTGGAGCCGGACGCGGCCAGCTCCAGCATGTCCTCGAAGGAGATCCAGTCGATCTTCTTCGCCTTCTTCACGACCCGGGGGTCCGCGGTGAAGACGCCGTCGACGTCGGTGTAGATCTCACAGACCTCGGCGTCCAGCGCGGCGGCCAGCGCGACGGCGGTCGTGTCCGACCCGCCGCGGCCGAGGGTGGTGATGTTCTTGCCCTCCTGGGACACGCCCTGGAACCCGGCGACGATGGCGATGTTGCCCTCGTCGATCGAGGTCCGGATACGGCCCGGGGTGACGTCGATGATGCGCGCTTTGTTGTGGACCGAGTCGGTGATGACACCGGCCTGGCTGCCCGTGAACGACTGGGCCTCGTGGCCCAGGTTCTTGATCGCCATGGCCAGCAGGGCCATGGAGATCCGCTCACCCGCGGTCAGCAGCATGTCGAACTCCCGACCGGTAGGCATCGGAGACACCTGCTCGGCGAGATCTATCAACTCGTCCGTCGTGTCGCCCATCGCGGACACCACGACAACCACCTGGTTGCCGTTCCTCTTGGCGTCGACGACTCGCTTGGCGACCCGCTTGATGCCCTCGGCATCGGCTACGGAGGAGCCTCCGTACTTCTGCACGACAAGGCCCACGTGCGCTCCTCGCTCAGTCATTACTGCGGTCGGCTCAGTTTAACGAGCAGTCCGGAATCGACCCGTCCATTACCAGATGGTGAGATGTCCCGCTCAGCACCCGGTACGGCGTGTCGCTCCGAACTGCTCGTACGAGGCTGCTGCCCAGCCCGACCGTCGAGCACTCCCGTTTGTGTCCCAGCCCACACGATCGGACACGGACCGGCCAGCCGGGAGCGTCAGTCGGCGTACCCCGCCGGCCGGCGAACCGCTCGCCCGCGCGGACCCGTGTCAGCCCGCCGTCAGCGTCGCCACGTCGAGGACCTGGGTGTTCTGCGCGGCCGCGATGCGCCAGACCCCGTCGTCCTTGGCGAGCACGTAGGTCGGCGTGCCCGGGACCGCCTCGGGGTGGGCGGCCATGAGCGCGGCGGGGTCCTCCTGGCCGTGGAAGATCTCGTCCAGGTACGCACCTCCGGCGCGGCTCACCGGGCGCTGGCGGATCTTCACGGCGGCCACGTCGGGGCGGATGAAGAGGACGAGGTCGACGGCGTACGTGGCGGTCACCGGGGAGTCCGCCTGCGGGGGCAGCACCGTGCGGGTGAAGGCGCTGATCTCCGGCAGCCCGGTCAGCCGCTTGCCGTGGGCCGTGGTCCAGACGGCGTCCTCGCGGAAGCCGGCCAGGAAGGCGTCGGGCAGCGCGTTCTGCTGGGCGTGCTGCACTCCGGCGACGAACGCGACGATGGCGTCGACGTCCTCCTGCGGGGCCGGGACGCCGATGACGGTGGGCGCGGGTACGGCGGGGGTCGCGGCGCTCATGGGAGTCTCCTTGCGGGATGCGGCCGTCGGGTTCGGCCGTTCATCCCGGAGCCTCTTCCCTCAACCGCGGTTGAGGTCAAGGGCCCTCCGCAGGCCCTACTTCACCGGCCGCAGCCCCAGCGGCCCCGCGATCTCCTGGAGCATCACGCGGCCCGCCTCCTCGGCGAGGTTCTCCTCGCCCGGGTCCTGGTCGGTGTCCAGGCCGTCCAGCTCCTCCAGGGGCTGGCCGAGGCGGATGTGGGCGACCAGGGACTGGAGGGCGCGGAGGGTGGCGGAGGCGGTGGAGCCCCAGTTGGAGAAGTACGAGAACTGCCACCACCACAGCGCCTCGGCGGTGCGGCCCGCCTCGTAGTGCGCGAGGCCGTGGCCGAGGTCGGTGACCAGGTCGGCCAGGTCGTCGGAGATGCGGTGCGGGACCGGGGCCTTGCGGGGCTCGTACGGGTCGAAGACCTCGGAGTAGACGTCGATCGGCTCCAGCAGCGCCGCGAACCGCTCGCGCAGACCGTCCGCGTCCGGCTCCGCGCCGAGGTCGGGCTCGTACCGCTCGTCGGGCAGGACGTCCTCGTACGCGCCGAGGCGGCCGCCCGCCAGCAGGAGCTGCGAGACCTGGAGGAGCAGGACCGGGACCGCCTCCTCCGGCTCCTCGACCTTGGACACCTCGGCGACCGCGACGATGAACGTCTTGATCTGGTCCGCGATCTGGACGGCGAAGTCGCCCGGGTCCTGCGTGACGGAGTTCAGCGTGGCGTCAGACATCGAGGGGACCTCCCGTGGGCGCGGTCACAGACGGCGGAGCGGACGGCGGTACGTGCAGGGGCCCGGGCCCGGACCGGGGGCGTACGGCGGGGGTGTCGGAGCCGGTGTCAGACATCCAGCAGCCGCCTCCCCTCGAAGGCGCGGCCCAGGGTGACCTCGTCGGCGTACTCCAGGTCGCCGCCGACCGGCAGACCGCTGGCCAGCCGGGTCACCTTCAGGCCCATCGGCTTGACCATCCGCGCCAGGTACGTCGCGGTGGCCTCGCCCTCCAGATTGGGGTCGGTCGCGAGGATCAGCTCCGTGATGGAGCCGTCCGCGAGCCGCGCCAGCAGCTCACGGATCCGCAGGTCGTCCGGGCCGACTCCCTCGATGGGGCTGATCGCCCCGCCCAGCACGTGGTAGCGCCCCCGGAACTCACGCGTCCGCTCGATCGCCACGACGTCCTTGGGCTCCTCGACCACGCAGATCACGCTCGGATCGCGGCGTGCGTCCCGGCAGATCCCGCACCGCTCCTGCTGCGCGACATTGCCGCACACCTCGCAGAACCGGACCTTGTCCTTGACCTCCAGGAGGGCGTGGGCGAGCCGGCGTACGTCGGTGGGCTCGGCCTGCAGGATGTGGAAGGCGATCCGCTGCGCGCTCTTGGGACCGACGCCGGGCAGCCTGCCCAGTTCGTCGATGAGGTCCTGAACAACGCCTTCGTACAACGGAACGCCTCTCTTCGCTTCCTGCTCCGTACCGTAGTGGGTACGGGTCGGTACCAGTAGGCCCCGCGGGCCTGCGGAACCTCAAGGCCCGTGGACCTCAAGGCCCTGTGGCCCGCCGGGTCAGAACGGCAGACCCGGGATGCCGCCCCCGCCGCCCAGGCCCTGCGCCAGCGGGCCGAGCTTCTCCTGCTGGAGCGCCTGCGCGTTCTCGTTGGCCGCCTGGACGGCCGCGACGACGAGGTCGGCGAGCGTCTCGGTGTCCTCCGGGTCCACCGCCTTCGGGTCGATCACCAGGGCGCGCAGCTCGCCGGAGCCGGTCACCGTGGCCCTCACGAGACCGCCGCCCGCCTGTCCCTCGACCTCGGTCCTGGCCAGTTCCTCCTGGGCCGCGGCGAGATCCTGCTGCATCTTCTGGGCCTGCTGGAGCAACTGCTGCATGTTGGGCTGGCCACCACCGGGAATCACGGTCACTCCTGGCATTTCGACGACAAATGTTTCGGTAAGCCGAGCCTACGTGCTCCCCGGTCACCGCGCTCCACCCACCGGGGACCAACTCTTTCGGGTGAGATCTCGGAACCGGCGTGAGTGCTCCTATACCTGACCAGGGGCCCTGCCCAGGCGGGAATCCCGCGATTTCGACCCCCCGGCCCACCATTCGGCGGTAGGAAGGGCATGCACATCGGCACACGAGCGTGCATGTGCGGTGACGCAGAGTTACCTCCTAGTTATCCCCTACGCGTCCGTCCCGTCCGTCAGAGTGCAGAGGAGTGCCCCGGTGAGTCAGCCGGAGATGCAGCCCGAGGGGCCGCCCCGCAAGGAGTCCGATGCGGGATCCGGTGAGAACGGAGCTGAGCATTCCGCTACGGGAGTCCCGGTGGAGGGGCGTGCCGGTGGGCGCTCCGGCGGCCGTACGGGGTGGCCGACCGGCGGGCGCGATCTGACCGGGCGCCCGTTCCCCCTCGGCGACTGGGGCGAGCCGGCCGAGCGGCTCGACGAGCTCTACCGCTGGGTCGAGACCGGCGCCCTGGACACCGCGGACTGGTATCTGAACGACCGGGTCTGGAAGCGCCGGGCCGCCCGGGCCCTGCGGATGGGCACGGCCGCCGGGGTGGTCGCCGGGGCCGCCCTGCCGCTGCTCGACCTGACCGGCGCGCTGAGCGGGTCGGCGGGCTGGGGCTATCTGTCGCTGCTGCTGGGGGCCGCGTGCATGGCCTGCGACCGGTATTTCGGCCTCACCTCCGGGTGGATAAGGAACCTGGCCACGGCCCAGGCCGTGCAGCGCCGGCTCCAGGTGCTCCAGTTCGACTGGGCCTCGGAGTGCGTACGGGAGATGCTCGGGCCGACCGAAGGCACGGCCAGCGAGGCGGCCGAGCGGTGCCTGGGGGTGCTGCGGAGGTTCTCCGAGGACGTCACGGAGCTGGTGCGGTCGGAGACGGCGGACTGGATGGTGGAGTTCCGGGCGGGACCCGCGCCGATGGGGATGCAGGCGTTGGCGGCGGGGGGTGCGGGGCGGGGGGAGCCGGGGGTGGCGCCGGGGCGGTTCTCGATGCCGTCGGTTGCGGCCCGGCCGAACATGCCGCGGCAGCGGCCGCCGGAGTCGCCGCCGCGGTGAGGTTTTCGGGGGCCGCCCCGGGTGACGCTTCGGGGGCGCTGCCCCCGGACCCCCGGTCCTCAATCGCCGGACGGGCTGGATTTGCGCCCCGGTCCGTGAGGCGCGGGAGCGGGGCGGATGCGACGCCCCGGACCGCAAGGCGCGGGAGCGGGGCGGATGCGACGCCCCGGACCGCAAGGCGCGGGAGCGAGGTGGATTCGGCGCCCGGGTCGTGAAGACGCGGGGACGGGGTGGTTCTTGTCCCCCGGACCGCAAGGCGCGGCGACGGGATGGATGTGGCGCCCCGGTCCGTGGAAGTGCGGGGGCTAGCTGAAGATGATCATTGAGCCCTGGGCCAGGCTGCGGGTCGCTGCCGCGTGCAGGCCCAGCCAGACGTGGCGTTCGCGGGCGAAGGGACTGTCGTCGTAGGGGATCGGGTGCGCCGGCTCCTCCAGGGCGGTGGGGCCCGCGGGGGGTTGCGGGGCGGCCGGCGGGTTGGCCGGGTCGATGCCGATGGACGGGGCCACGAACTCCAGCTCCCGCAGCAGCCCGTGCGCGGAGCCGAGGGGGCCGCCGCCCGCCAGGAGGTCGTCGTCGGAGAGCGGGGCCGGGAAGTCCACCGGGACGTACGCCCCGGCGTGGTCGTAGTGCCAGACCAGGTGCGACTGCTGCGCGCCCTGCTCGAACATCTCCAGGAGCTGTTCGTAGTCGCCGTCGAGACCGGCGACCGGGGTGACGGCCAGCCCGCTCAGCTGGAGCAGATAGGCGCGGCGCAGGAAGTGCAGGGCGTCGTAGTCGAAGCCGGCCACGGGGGCGACGTCACCGGTGAGGCCCGGCATGTAGGCGTAGACGGGGACGGGCGGCAGCCCGGCGTCGTTCAGCGCCTTGTCGTAGACGGCGATCTCTTCGGCGAAGGGGTTGTCGGCGCTGTGGCACAGCACGTCGACGAGGGGGACCAGCCACAGGTCACAGGCCACGAAGTCTCGCTCTCCAACGGGTTCGGGCGATCGTCGGGACAGCGTAATGCGGGGCGAACCTCACGCACAGTGCCCCGGGGACTCCGGAGGTATCGCGGAGCCCGGTCCCGGCGGTCCGTCGGCGCTCCCCTCCGCGTTCCCTATCGCGTTCGCTTCCGCGTTCCCTTCCGCCTCCCGCGCCTCCAGGCGGTCCGCCCAGGCGAGCGCGTGCCCGTAGTACGAGCGCATCTCGGCGTGGACCTGCTCGCGGTCACCGCGGGCTATGGCCTCGACCAACTCCTCGTGGCCGAACCACAGCACGTTCTCGTCCATGCCGTCGCGGCGCAGCCGGTGCACGGCGAACACCCAGGCCTGGACGCGGAGCCGGGTGAGGAAATCGGCGATGTACGGGTTGAGGACGAACTGCCCCAGCTCCCGCCAGAACCGCAGGTCGTACCCGATCAGGACGTCGAGGTCGCCGCCCTTCGCCGCGCGGACCGCCTCCGCGGCCCGGCGGCGGATCGAGGCCAGCCCCTCGGGCCGGACGGCGACCCGTTCGGCGGGGTCGCGGAAGAGGCCCTCGACGACGAGGGCCCGGGCCTCGGCCATCGCGCGGTAGTCGGCGACGGTGAACTCCCTCACCTGGAAGCCCCGGTGCTGGTCGGAGGCGAGGAGCCCCTGCGCGGAGAGGTCGAAGAGCGCCTCGCGGACGGGCGTCGCGGAGACCCCGTACTGCTCGGCGATCTGCTTGACGGTGAACTCGCGGCCCGGCGGCAGACGTCCCGCGAGCACCTCGTCACGCAGCGCGTCGGCGATCTGCTGGCGCAGGGTACTGCGCGTCACACCTGCGCTCGGACTCATGCCGACCCCTTCCGTCCGTCCCCGTGCGTATCCGGCGTACCCCGTCGTACCCGTCCGTCCATGGCCGCCCCGCTCGCCGGCCGTTACCGGTGGGGGCATCTCTGGTTCGGGTCACCTTAAGCCAGGGCCGCCGCCGTGCCCGATTCCGGGCACGGCGGGGGGACGTACGGGGTCGATTACGTACGGAATCGGATCGTCCGGTTACTCCGCGTACGGACCGGAAGCGGACACGGGCCGCGCTACGCGCCCTGCACGGTGTACGTGTCGGCCACCGAGAGCGCCACGTCCAGGGCCGCGAGCCCTTCCTTGGCCTCGGCCTCGGAGACGTTGCAGGCGGGGACGGCGTGGGTCCGGTTCATGTTGATGAACGGCCACAGCCCCTGCTTCTTCGCCGCCGCACCGAAGGCTGCCATCGGGGCGTTGGCCTCGCCCGAGGCGTTGTACGGGACGAGCGGCTCGCGGGTCTCCCGGTCGCGTACGAGCTCCAGCGCCCAGAACGCGCCGAGGCCGCGCACCTCGCCCACCGAGGGGTGGTGTTCGGCGAGTTCGCGCAGGCCGGGGCCGAGAACGGTCTCGCCGATCCGGGCCGCGTGCTCGACGACCTTCTCGTCCTCCATCACGCCGATGGTGGCGACGGCGGCGGCGCAGGCCAGCGGGTGCCCGGAGTAGGTGAGGCCGCCGGGGTAGGGGCGGGTCTCGAAGGTCGCGGCGATCTCGGCGCTGATGGCGACGCCGCCGAGCGGTACGTAACCGGAGTTGACGCCCTTGGCGAAGGTCAGCAGGTCCGGCACGACGTCGAAGTGATCGGCGGCGAACCAGGCGCCGGTACGGCCGAATCCGGCCATGACCTCGTCGAGCACGAAGACGATCCCGTACCGGTCGCAGATCTCGCGGACGCCCGCCAGATAGCCCGGCGGCGGGGTCATGATGCCCGCGGTGCCCGGGACGGTCTCCAGGATGATCGCGGCGATGCTGGAGGGCCCCTCGAAGGCGATCGTGTCTTCCAGGTGCTGGAGGGCGCGGGCGCACTCCTCGGCCTCGGTCTGCGCGTAGAACGGCGAGCGGTAGAGGAACGGCGCCCAGAACCGGACGACGCCCGCCGAGCCGTTGTCGGAGGGCCAGCGGCGCGGGTCCCCGGTGAGGTTGATCGCGGTGGAGGTGGCGCCGTGGTACGAGCGGTAGGCGGAGAGCACCTTCGGACGGCCGGTGTGCAGCCGGGCCATGCGGATGGCGTTCTCGACGGCCTCGGCGCCGCCGTTGGTGAAGAAGATCTTGTCCAGGTCGCCCGGAGTGCGCTCGGCGATGAGGCGTGCGGCCTCGGAGCGCGACTCGATCGCGAACGCGGGCGCGAAGGTGGCGAGCTTGCCCGCCTGCTCCTGGATCGCGGCGATCACGGTGGGGTGCTGGTAGCCGATGTTGGTGTAGACGAGCCCGCTGGTGAAGTCGAGGTAGCGGTTGCCGTCGTAGTCCCAGAAGTAGGACCCCTCGGCGCCGGCGACGGCGAGCGGGTCGATGAGGCCCTGGGCGGACCAGGAGTGGAACACGTGCGCGCGGTCCGCGGCCTTCACGGCCGCACCGGCCGCGGGGTCGGCGTACGGGGCATGAGGGGCATGAGGGGTCATGCGGCCGAGCGTAAGCGCTGGTGGGGGGTGGCCTCCATGGCCACCTTGTACGGCCTGGGGCGGATGGTGTCGGCAAGGTGTCGCCCTCGCCCCGCCCCCCCTCTTGACAGCATGCTGCCGAAATGACAGTCTTCTGTCATCGAGCCGAGGAGGTCATCATGACCAGCAGCAGCGCCGGAACCGTGCATCTCGCCGTTTACGACACCTTCGCCGACTGGGAGACGGGGTACGCGACCGCCCATCTCACGCAGAACGGCTACACCGTGCGGACCGTGGGGCTCTCCCGGGAGCCGGTGACGACCATGGGCGGCCTGCGCGTCCAGCCCGACCTGGCACTGGACGAACTGCGGCCGCAGGACAGCGCGTTGCTGATCCTGACCGGTGCGGCCGGCTGGGACACGGGCGAGACGCTGGCCCCGTTCGCGCGAACGGCCCGGACCTTCCTGGACGCGGGGGTGCCGGTGGCGGCGATCTGCGGGGCGACGGCCGGGCTGGCCCGGGAGGGGCTGCTGGACGACCGGGCGCACACGAGCGCGGTCTCCTTCTACCTCGCGGCGACGGGGTACGCGGGCGGCGAGCGGTACGTGGAGGTGGACGCGGTCACGGACCCCGGGGCGGACGGGACCGGGCGCCTGATCACGGCCGGGCCGACGGAGCCGGTGGCGTTCGCGCGGGAGGTGTTCGCGCTGCTCGGGGTGTACGACGCGAAGAAGCTGGACGCGTGGTACCGGCTGTTCCACGACTCGGACGCGAGCGCGTACGAGGTGTTGCAGGGTGAGTAGCGAGGGTGCGGGTCGCGTCCCGTCCGAGCAGGAGTTCCTGAGCCGGGCGGCGCTGACGGTGTTCCGGCTGAACGGGCAGTTCCTGTCGGTGGCCGACGAGTTGGCGCGGCCGGGCGGGCTCACGGCGGCGCGGTGGCAGGTGCTGGGGGCGGTGCTGGTGGAGCCGCTGCCGGTGGCGGGGATCGCCCGGACGATGGGGATCACCCGGCAGAGCGTGCAGCGGATCGCGGACCTGCTGGTCGAGCGGGGGCTCGCGGAGTACGCGGAGAACCCGGCCCACCGCCGAGCGAAGCTGCTGCGGGCGACGGGGGCGGGGCGCGAGGCGGTGGCCCGGATCGGCCCGCCCCACGCGGAGTTCGCGGCGCGGCTGGCGGGAGAGCTGGGGGCGGAGAACCTGACGGAGACGCTGGCCGCGCTGGACCACCTGTCGCAGGCGCTGGACGCCCTCGCCGCCACGGACCGGGGCACTCCAAGCCCGTCCGGCGATTGAGGACGGAACCCTTGGTCCCACGAGGGCGGTGCGCCTGCGGGGGCGGTACCCCGGAGTATCCCGGGACGTTCAGGCCGAGGCCGAACACCTCGACGGTTCCGTCCTCAAACGCCGGACGGGCTGGGGCGGGTGAACGCCGTCGCGGCAGGAAGGCAAACCCCGGACGGGCTGGTCAGGTCCGCCGGACGGGGTGGAAAGGCGGGCGCCGTCATCGGCGGGAAGGCCAGCGCGGGACGGACGGAACGGGAGGCAGCGCCAGGCGGGCTCAAGCGGGGTGGGGCTCGGCGTTATTCTCGTGCGGGCCGCACGGGGAGGTAGCGCACCATGGACAAGCTCGGGCCCGACGACCCGCACCGCATCGGCGCGTACCGGCTCCTCGGCCGCCTGGGCGAAGGCGGCATGGGCCAGGTCTTCCTCGCCCGCTCCGACCGCGGCCGCACCGTCGCCCTCAAGCTCGTCCGCCGCGAGCTCGCCGAACGCCCCGAGTTCCGCGCCCGCTTCCGCCAGGAAGTGCACGCCGCGCACCGGGTCGGCGGCGCGTGGACCGCCCCGGTGCTGGACTCCGACACCGAGGCCCCCGTCCCCTGGGTCGCCACCGGTTACGTCGCCGGGCCCTCCCTCCAGCGCATCGTCTCGGGCCGCCCCGGCGCCCCGGTCACGGCCTCGGGGGCGTACGGGCCCCTGCCGGCCCGTTCCGTACGGTTCCTGGGGTCCGGGCTCGCCCACGCCCTCCAGCACATCCACGGGGCCGGGCTCATCCACCGGGACCTGAAGCCCTCCAACGTCCTGATGACCATCGACGGGCCCCGGGTCATCGACTTCGGCATCGCCCGCGCCCTGGAGTCCGTGGCCGACGGCGATCCGACCCGCACCGGGGTCCTCGTCGGCTCGCCCGGATTCATGGCCCCGGAGCAGGTGCGCGGCGAGCGCGTGACCACCGCGTGCGACGTGTTCTGCCTCGGGTCCGTCCTCGCGTACGCCGCATCGGGCCGGCTGCCGTTCGGCACGCCGGAGAGCGGCGGGGTCCATGCCCTGATGTTCCGGATCGCCCAGGAGGACCCGGACCTGACCGGGGTCCCGGAGGAGCTGGCCGGCGTCGTCCGGGACTGTCTGGCGAAGGACCCGGCGGCCCGCCCCGGTACCGACGAGATCCTGGCCCGCCTGGGCGAGGCGGACGCGGACGAGCCCTGGCTGCCCGCCACCCTCCTCGCCCAACTCGGCCGCCAAGCGGTGGGGTTGCTCGACGCGGAGGACCCGGAGGAGCCCGAGGCGCCGGGCAGGCCCGGGAACCCGCGGGGGTCGGAGAGCCCGTGGGGATCGGAAAGCCCGTGGGGATCGGAAAGCCCGCGGGGGTCGGAGAGCCCGCAGGCGCCGGAGACGCCCCGCACGCCGGTGAGCCCCCAAGGGCCGGCCGGGCCGGCCGTGCCGCCCTCGGGCCCGCGCACCCTCGCAAGCCCCCCATGGCCCCCGACGCCCGCACAACCCACCCAGCTCACCCAGCCCGCCTACCCCTCCGCCCCCATACCCCCGGCCCACTTCGCGCCCACGCCTCCCCCGCCCGCCCGGGAACGCCGCTCCGCCGGGGCCACCGTCGCCCTCATAGCCGTCGCCGTCGTCGTGGCGATAGGAGCGGGCGGATCGGTGTACGCCTTCATGAAGGGCGACGGGCCGGGCACGACCGCCTCCCCCGGGCCCTCGGGCTCCGCCGACACGGGCAGCGGCGGCCAGGGGCAGCAGGGCAGCGGCCAAGGGGACGTCCCCGAGGGATTCCTCGGCACCTGGTCCGGCTCCATACCCGGCGAACAGGGCTCCTCCACACGGACGTTGACCATCCGGCAGGGCGACGTCGGCGACCAGGTCCTCGCCCTCACCGCCGAGGGGCCCCTCGCCTCCGGGTCCACGTACCACTGCGAGTTCAGCGCCCCGCTCGCCGACAGCCCCGCCGGGGACGGCCCGGTCCGCATCGGCCCCTCCACGGTGTCCTCCGGGAACCCGGCCGCCTCCTGCACGCCCGGCAAGCCCACCGAGCTGACCCTGCTCCCGGACGGCACCCTCCGCCGCACCACGACCGGCACGGGTGAGAGCCTGATCTACACCAAGTCCGGCTGAGAGGCGGGCACTTCGGACACCGGAGCACCCGGCCGCCGCCGCAGCGCCCCCGTGATCAGCGCCGCCCCGCCCAGCAGCACGAGCACCACCACCATCGCGTTCCGCAGCCCCACATGGTCGGCCAGGAAGCCCAGTGACGGCGGGCCGACCAGGAACGCCGCATAGCCCGCCGTAGACACCGCCGCGACGCGGGCCGAGGCGTCCCCCGGCCCAGCGCCCTCCCCCGCCGCCGAGATCGTGACCGGGAAGCCCAGCGAGGCGCCCAGGCCCCACAGCACCACCGCCGCCCCGGCGAGCAGCGCACTGTCGGAGAAGATCACCAGCGCCACGCCGACCGCCGCCACCACGGCACTGGCCCGGACCACGGCCGCCGGGCTGTACCGCACCAGCAGCGGCCCGCCCGTGAACCGGCCCGTCGTCATCGCCACCGCGAACAGCATGAACGTCAGCGAACCGGCCGTCGCCCCCGTCCCGTGGCCGTCCACCATCAGCAGCGGCAGCCAGTCGTTGGCGGAGCCCTCCGCGAAGGCCATGGCCAGCACGATCAGGCCGATCAGCACCAGCCGCCGGTCCCGCCAGACGGCCAGCTGCCCGCGCACTCCCCTGGCCCGATCCCCGCCACGAGACTCCGCGTCACCGGTGACCGCCGACTCGCGCCCCGTTCCCGCCGGCACCGCCCGCACGGTCCACACCCCGGCCGCCGCGACGGCCAGCGCGACCGCCGCCAGGTGCCAGCCCACCGGGAAGCGGACCGCCGTCAGACCCATCCCGAGCAGCGCGCCGACCACGGTCCCCAGGCTGAAGCAGCCGTGCAGCACCGGCAGGACCGGGCGGCCCACGGTCCGTTCGACGGCGGCGCCCTCGATGTTGAACGCCACCTCCGCCAGGCCCATCCCGGCCCCGAACAGCGCGAGTCCGCCGAACACCCCGCCGGACACCTCCAGCGCCGCTCCCCCGGCGATCACCAGCAGCCCGGCCACCAGCAGCACCGCCCCGACCGTGATCACCAGCCGCCCGCCGTGCCTGCGCACCAGCCCGCCGGAGGCCAGCACCCCCGCCATCGAGCCGATCGAGAGCCCGAACAGCACCAGACCCATCGCGCCCGTGGACACCTCCAGCGCGTCCCGGACGGCCGGGGTCCTGGCCACCCAGGACGCCATGCTCACCCCCGTGGCGAGCATGAAGAGAAAGAGCGCCGCGCGCCAGCGGCGGGTGACGGCCTCCACGACCTGCGGGTTCTTCATGGGGTACGAGCGTACGCCTGGAGCGTACGTCCGTACACTCCCGTCCGCGTTCTATGCTGCGCGGAGAATCCAGCAGACCGACACCGAGACCGAGGCCCGACCCCGAGGCCGACCCGAGGAGGCACCGCGTGGCGACCGGGCGCACCGACCCCGAGCGGCGGGACCGCATCATCGACGCGGCACTCGACCTCATCGTCGACGAGGGCGTCGCGGGCGTCTCGCACCGCAAGGTCGCCGCCCGCGCGGGCGTGCCGCTGGGCTCGATGACGTACCACTTCTCCGGCATGGACGAGCTGCTGCACGAGGCGTTCACCCGGTTCTCCGGGACGATCGTCGCCGTCTTCGAGGAGCGCCTCGGCGCGGCGACCACCCCCGACGAGGCCCGCGAGGCCGTCGCCGATCTCGTCCATCACCTCTCCGGCGGCAACCAGCGCGAGCTGATCCTCACCCACGAGCTCTACACCCTCGCCGCCCGCCGGCCCGCCTACCGCGAGCTCACCCGCACCTGGATGGGGCGCAGCCGCCGCGCCCTGGAATGGCACTTCGACCCGGCCACCGCCCGCCAGCTCGACGCGCTCATCGAGGGCCTGTCCATCCACCGCGCCCTGGAGACCGAGCCCCACGAACGCGCCCTCACGGTCGAGGCGGTCGCCCGCATCACCGCGCCGCGCTCGTAGAGGCTGTTCTCTCGCAGTCCGGCCGCCCGCCCGTCACGTCACGCCCGTTACGGTGACGATGATCCGGAACTCCCTGCCCGGGTACCCGGTGGCCAGGTGCCGGCTCACCGCCTCACGGACGGCGCGGGTGGTGTCGAGGGTCCGTCTGTCGGAGCGGCAGATCAGGCGGATCTCCACGGTGGTGCGGGTATCCCCGCTGGGTGCCGAGACGGTGATGCCGGGGGTGTCGTCGCCCGGGCGGGCCAGGGGTGAGGTGGCACGCAGGGCGCGCAGGCGGCTTCGGAGGCCGGGCGCGAGGAACGCCACTCCGGGGACCTCCCGGACCACGTGGGCCAGTTCGCTGTGCATGGTGTCGGCGGAGGCACTCATCAGGGGGCGCTCCCTTCCTGCGCTGATCGCGGTGCGGCTTCGTCTTCGGAGACCAGGTCGGTGATGCGGACGTTGATCTCGCCGAGGTGAAGTCCCAGGCGCTCGTGGGCGGTTACGTCGACCCGGTCGCGGATCTGCTGGGCCAGGGCCTGTACGTCGGGTGTCGTGAGCGGCACGTGCACGGACAGGTCGACGTCCACGGGCGTACCACCGAGGCGGCACGATCCCGCCCTGACCCCGGGCACCTCCTCGGCGGCCCGGCGCAGGGCACGAGCGGCCACGTTCTCCATGATCCGCAGGTCCTCGTCCGTCTCGCCCAGCGGCAGGGGCCGCCCGGGGCGCAGTTCGAGGCGGACCACGTCCATCACCCGGTCGATGAAGGAGGCCGCGTCGACGGGCTGCTGCGCGGGGTCGGAGTCCAGGGCGCGCACCTGGGACTCCAGGCGTTCCAGGTCGGCGACCGCGAGCCGGCAGTGGGCGCACTGCGTGGTGTGGTCGTCGTGGACGCCCTCCTCCCAGTCGGCCCAGACCTGGGAGAGGAGGCGGCCGCAGGGAAGCGTCTCGTCGTCGGGGTCGGTGCGGGTCTCGGGTGGCAGGTTGGTCATTGCCAGGCCCCCAGGGAGTGAGTCAGTTGGCGGCGAGCTCTGAAAACACGGGCGCGTACGGCTTGTTCACTGATGCCGACGGTCTTCGCGATGAAGGCGTACGACCGGCCGTCGAGCGTGCGCAGCGTCCAGCAGATGCGTTGTTCGGGCGAGAGCGTGGACAGCGCCTCCTGTACGTCGTGGAGCGCCGCGCGCCCCTCGGTGATGCGGTCCGGCGCGGTGGTGTACGCCGGGGCCGGCAGGTCGGGCAGTTCGTTGAGCGGTGCCTGCGGGCGCCGCGCGCGCAGGATGTTGAGGCACCGATTGGTGACGATGCGGTACATCCAGGTCCCGAAGGAGGATCTGCCCTGGAACTCCGGCAGGCTGCGCCAGGCGCCGACGAAGGCCTCCTGGACGGCGTCCTCGGCCTCGGTCCGGTCGCCGAGCAGACGGGTGGCCAGACGAAGGAGGGAGGGGGCGTGCCGACGCACCAGTACGGCGAAGGCGTCCTCGTCACCTTCGGCCGCGCGCTCCGTCATCAGGGTGTCGTCGGACCGTCCGCCCTCGACGTCGGGCGGCTCGCCCGGCGGGGGATTCCCCGTCACAGTCTCGCTCCTCCTCATGCGGTACGCGCCCGCTGGTCGTCCGGTCGTGGTGGTCTCGCCCGTTCTGACACGGGAGCCGGTGCGCTGTGACGCGTACCCGCGAGATCAACCGGGAGCGCACGATTTTCGGGGGTAGGTGCAGGCGGCTCGCCGGGATCCGAAAAATTCGTGCGTCTTCGTGCGTCACAGAGTCCGGGGAGCGGAGTCGAACGTGATGAAGGACCGCACAGAACACAGAACAGAGAACACAGCACACATCACGCAGCGACGCACGCCCAGCGCTGACGACATCGAAGGAGCACCTGGTGGCTACCGACACGAAGACGACCCCCTCCACCGACAGCGTGACGAACAGCGGCAAGGCGGCCCGCTTCGAGCAGCCGTCCGGCACGGGCCGGTCGGCCGGGACGAACCTGTCGAACGGGGCTACCGGGGCGGAGGCTCCGGCCGGCGACCGCGGCCGCACCTCCATCGCCGACGTCGTGGTGGTCAAGATCGCCGGCATGGCGGCGCGTGAGATCCCCGGCGTCCACGACATGGGCGGCGGCCTGTCGCGCACCATCGGCGCCGTCCGCGACCGGGTGCCCGGCGGCCGTCCCAACGTGGGCCGGGGAGTAAAGGTCGAGGTCGGTGAGCGGCAGACCGCGATCGACCTGGAACTCGTCGTGGAGTACGGGGTGTCCATCAAGGACCTGGCCTCCGACGTCCGGGAGAACGTGATCCTCGCCGTGGAACGGATCACCGGCCTGGAGGTCGTCGAGGTCAACATCGCCGTCGACGACGTCCGCCTCCCCGACGACGAGGACGCCTCCGCGTCCGCCGGTGACCAGAGCCGGGTCGCGTAACCCCTGACCACCACCGGAAGCCGGAAGAGCGGGCGGGCATCCGTACGCCCCGAGACGAAGAGGAGGGGCCTGTGAACGGCCGGTCCATGGGTCTGTTGGTAGGAGTCGCGCTCGGCTTCGCCGCCTACTTCGGCGGGTTCGCCGCGTTCCTGCTCGTCGGCTCTCTCGGGGCGGTGGGCTGGGGGGTGGGGGCCTGGCTGGACCGGGAAGGGGCCGCGCATCTGCGTGACCTGTTCGACCGGGAACGGCGGTGATCCCCGCCGCCGCGCGGGGCACCACCACCGTTTCCGCGCGGGCCGTCGCCCGGATCGCCCAGCAGGCCGCCACCGAGACCCCGAACGCGGTCGGCACGGTGCGCGGCACGGCGACCGTACGGGGGCAGCGCGCCGAGGTCTCCGTACGGCTCGGCCTGCCCTGGCCGGCCGACCTCGGCCGCCGGGCCGGAGAAGTGCAGCGGCACGTGGCTTCCCGTACCGGCGAGCTGACCGGGCTGTCCGTGCGCGTGGCGCGACTCCGGGTCATCCGGCTGCAACGCCCCACGGGGGGCACGGTCGTGTTCGAAAAGACCACCGCTCCGTCCGCCCCAGGGCGTCGTGTTCCCCGGCGCTGGTGGTCCGCGCGTCCCACGCCCGTCGTGGTGGCGGCCCTCCTGGGCGC
Source organism: Streptomyces rubiginosohelvolus (assembly GCF_014649875.1). Lineage (GTDB taxonomy): Bacteria > Actinomycetota > Actinomycetes > Streptomycetales > Streptomycetaceae > Streptomyces > Streptomyces rubiginosohelvolus. Next base: position 972,868 of record NZ_BMTW01000001.1, read on the forward strand.
GGCGGCTGCGGGGCTCCTGACCGCCGACATGGCCCTGGTCCACCTCTTCGGCAACGCACCGGCGGCGTGGCGGACCGGCCTCGTCGACCGGCTCGCCGACACGAGCCCGGCCGCCGGTTCGGTGACGGTCGCGGCGGCCGCCCTGGCCGTGGCCGGTCTCTGGCTGCTCCTCCTGGCCTGCACGCCGGGGCTGCGCAAGCGCTATGTGGTCGCGGGTTTCGGCGCGGGGCGGTCCATCGCGCTCGACCGGGCGGCCGTCGCCTCCGAGGTCCGCGATCGCGTCCTCGACACGGACGGCGTCGACTCCGTACGCGTCAGGGTCGGCCGACGCCGGGTCCGCGTCCGGGCCGACCTCGCCTTCGGCGACCGGGCCGCCGCCCGCGAACAGGCGGGTGCCGCCGCGCGGGAGGCCCTCGCCGACTGCCGGCTGAACCGGCCGTTGCGGGTGGGGCTGCGTCTGCGTACGACGAGCACCTGGGACCCCACACCCCCTGCCCCCGAGCCTGCGTCGGCCGCAGGAACCGTCGGAGAAACCGCCGGAGAAGCAGCCGGAGGACCCGCCGGAGAAGCAGAGCGTAAGGAGAGCCCGTGACGTCCCGGAGCGGAGCAAGCGGAGTGAACAGGACGCTCATCGCCCTGGCCGGAATCGCGCTCCTGGCCGCGGGGCTCTGGCTCCTCGGTGCGACCCGTGCGGTCGCGGACCACCTGCCCGCCTGGTGGCCCGCTCCCCCGGCCGACGGCGTCCTCCTCGACCGGGAAGGGCTGGCCTCGCTGCGCGGGGAGGGCTGGTGGGCCCCTGCCGTGCTGGCCGCCGGGACGGTCATCACCCTCCTGTGCCTGGCCTGGGCCGTGACCCGGACGCCGTTGCGCGGCCTCCGCCCGACCGGTCCGCTGTCCACCGCCCGTACCGAACTCAGGCTCACCGCCCTGGAAGACGCGGTGTGCGAGGACGCGCGCCGCATCGAGGGCGTCGCGCGGGCCCGCTGCCGTATCGCTCTGCGCCGTACGTCCGCCCACCTGGCCCTGCGGGTCTGGACCCTGCCCGGGTACGCCGCGAAGGACGTCCTCGACGGCCTCGGCACCGTGTCGGCGACCGTCGAGCACGCCCTGCACCCACGGGGCCTGGACACGCGCACCCGCGTCAGTGCGCAGCGCCACACGGCCCCGCACGTCCGCTGAGGCGGCACGCTCCACCCGACGCCCGAAGCCCGACACCCGAAGCCCGGCGCTCAGAACACCAGCACCGGAGCGCGGTGTTCACTCGTGCGGGGGTACGTGCTCAGAGCGGAATGCGGCATCCGACGATGTGAGATGTTTGCCGATGTGGGGAACTTCGATGCGGAGTGGGCAGCGGCGCCCGAGGCGGTGCGACGCTGCTTGGCGTTGGCGTACGAGGCACTGGTGGCCGGCGGGCTGGCGGTGGGATCCGTACTCACTGATCCCACGGGCACAGTGCGGGCCGAAGGGCGTAACCACGCCTATGACGACGGCCCCGGAGAAGGCCCGCTGCGTGGTACGCCGCTCGCGCATGCCGAGATGAACGCTCTGGGCGCGGCACGAACCGATTGGGATCTCAGCGCCCTCACCCTGTGGAGCACGCAGGAACCCTGCTCCATGTGCACGGCTGCGACGGCCTTCACCGGCGTAGGAACAGTGCGGTACCTGGCCCCGGACCCCTGGGCACTGGCCAGCGGGAACGACGGTTCCTCGGGGGTGACGGGGATGGACCAGCAGCCTTGGCTGGTGGCGGCCAACCTCATGTTCCTGCGGAGTGTTTCGGCAGCCGCACAGGGGACGGAGGAACCGGCAACCCTCACTCGCTGTCGAGAGCTGGAACCGGAGACGGTCGGCCTGCATGACGCCTTGCCGCCGGGCCTGCCTGCGGCGCGGAATGCCGAAGCGTGGCTGGACGGCCTGTGGCACGCCATCGGTGACGCCGCGACCACCCGCCGCTTGAGGATGGAAGGCTGAGGTGCCCCTCCACCGCGCTTGGGTCATATCTCCCGTCGTGGTCCTTCCGCCGGCTGTTGGGTCGTCCGCCAGCGCGGGGCCTCCCAGTCCGGGACGTCCGGTGACGCGAAGTGGAAGGGCACCTGGAGGTGCTCGGCCAGCGCCCGGCCGGCCTCGGCGGCAGCAACGGCTGGCGGAGGGCCGTCAGATCGGTGGTAGACGGTCGCCAGGCGGCTCTCTCCGTCCGGAGCGTCCAGGACCGCGACCAGCTCCACGAACCAGCCGTGCACGGTGTCGCCGTCCCACAGCGCCTCCACCGCCGCCACACGGCCGGGAAGAGCCGCGACCCGGGCTGCCAGCGAGGGGAGGTCCAGCGGATCGGGAGGCGTGTACTGCACGCGGTCGCCCAGAGCCTCGTACCGCGCGTAAATCACCAGCTCGGCCTCGTGCAGGCCGACCCCCAGCGGGCGCAGCGCCTCCCAGACGGACTTGACCGCCGACAGCCGACGGTCGCGCAGCACGTCGGCATCCACCTCACGGCGGGTTCGCTCCTCCAGATAGGTCCACCAGCCACTCATGGGGCCACCGGTCGCGATCTCAGGGGGCACGTCATGCGCCAGAACGTACGCCAGGACGCAGCATCCGCCGACTCCAGGCCGTCGGCGTCGCCTTCAGCTCAGTAACGCGTACGCCGCGTTGAACAGGATCAACGTGTGCACGAACCGCCCCGCACGGGTCGGCGGGTACCGCCACATCAGCGGCCAGGTGTCGCCCCCGAGCGCCGGTACGGGTACGTAACTGATCCGGCCTGTCGCCGAGTTGAACGTCGTCACCTCACGCGGCCACGGCCGCCCCGCCGTCGACCCGGGCGGTACGAGGAAGTACACCCCGCGCCGGCCGTTCGACTCACTGACGACGGGACCCGGTTCGCCCCCGACCAACTCCTCCATCAGGTCGGCCAGTCGCCGCCCCGCGTCACCATCCACGCGGATCGCGTCGAATTGCACGCCCGCCTTGCGGAGATGGAATCCGTACTCCGGAATCCAGTCCGCCGTCACACCGCCATTAGTTGCGTTCACGGGATGATTGTGACCCTGATCACCTAGCGTTATCCATGCCTGCCGAGGTGCGTCGCAAAGCCGTTGACCTGCGCGAACTTCGCTGGAGCGGAGTCGAGTTCAGCAGCATCGAGTAGTGACCGGTTGAGTTCGGTTGAGTCGAAAAGAGATCGCGTAATGGCGAGTGCTGAGAACAAGGAGACGGCGAGTCCGATGGCCCGGATGGTCGCCGAGATGGCCCGGACGCTACGTGTCCAGCGCGGGTGGACGCAGGAGCAGCAAGGCAAGGAGATCGGCTATTCGGCGGCGGCGATCAGCGCCATGGAGACGTGCGCGCAGCCCGCCAGCGACGCCATGCTGGTCGAGCTGAACCGGGTCCTGGGGAACGGCACCCCCATCTTCGAGACGGCACGGAAGTACATGCGGATGGAGCGGCTGCCCGAGCAGTTCAAGGACTACGCCCTGCTGGAGGAGGCCGCCCTCAGCCTCCAGTTGTTCGCCGCGAACGTCGTCCACGGGCTGTTCCAGACGGAGGCGTACGCGCGGGCGCTCATCGGGGGCTCATTCCCCCCGCTCCCCGGCCACCGTGTGGAGGAGCTGGTTCAGCTCCGGATGGCCCGCACGGCCCTCTTCGATCGCGACCCGCTCCCAATGATCGAGATCATCATCGATGAGGCGGTTCTGCGGCGCGTCATCGGCAGTGAGGAGATCATGCGGGAGCAGTTGCTCCATCTCGTGGAGTGCGCCCGGCGGCGCAATGTCACGCTGCTGGTGCTGCCGCTGGACGCGGGGAAGCACGGGGAGTACGCAGGAGATCGCGGCTCGATGAACCTGCTGGAGACCCCGGAGCACGAACGCCTCGTCTACCTGGAGCCGCAGGACGAGAGCATCCTGATCAGCGACCCTGCAAAGGTCAGCGTCTACGCTCAGCGCTATGCGAAGATCCGGTCACAGGCCCTGGGTCCTCGTGAATCGCTGGACCTCATCAAGCGGTTGGCAGGAGTGACGGAATGAGCAGCACCCTCCGATGGTTCAAGTCGAGCTACAGCAGCGGCAGCGGCGGCGACTGCATCGAGGTCGCGTTCGACTGGCGTACGTCCTCCTACAGCAGCTCCAGCGGTGGCGACTGCGTCGAGGTCGCCGCCTGCCCCCACTCCGTCCACGTGCGTGACTCCAAGGTCTCCGACGGGCCCGTCTTCGCCGTCGCGCCCGACGCCTGGTCGGCGTTCGTCACCTGGGCGGAGTGAGCCGAGCGCGGCTCCGTCCTGACGTATCCGCAGGTGGCGGGCGTGTTAGCGTCGACTTCATGGCAGTACAGCGTGCTGGTGACGCGGAACCGGAACCCGAACCGACGCACCCCACACCCCCCGAGGGGCTCAAGAGCCGGGACCGGATTCTGTGGGCCGCCTCGACGATGCTCGGCGAGGGCGCGGGCGCGGCGCTGAGCGTGCGTGCCGTGGCCGAGCGGGCAGGGGTGAGCACGGGGTCCCTGCGGCACCACTTCCCCACGCAACGCGCGCTCATGGACGCCATGTTGAAGGTCGTCTTCGACCTCGTCCTGCCGGAGGCCAGCTTCCGCGATACGTCCATTTCCCCGCGTGACCGCCTGCTCGGCTGCGTACAGGGGCTGCTCGTGCCGCCGGACAGCGCCCGTAACGCGCGCGAGGCGTGGCTGACCGTCCACGAGCGGTACATCGCCCAGGAGCCCACCCAGGCGATGCGGGCGGAGTACCAGGCGATGCAGCGCGAGGTGACCCGCCGGGTCGAGGAGTGCCTGAACGTGCTGGTCGAGGAGGGGGCGCTGGCCGCCGGGGACACCACACGGCGGGCGCGGTTCCTGCTGACGCTGGCCAACGGCGTATCGATCGAGCAGGTGCTGCCGAGCGAGGACGCCCGCATCGCCACCGAGCTGGACGTCCTCCGCACCGGCGTCGACCTCGTCCTCGACAACCGCGTCTGAGGCCGCCCTCGGCGTGCGTCAGGTATCGGGTCTGAGGCCGCCCCCGGCGTGCGTCAGGTACCGGCTCCGCCGTCCAGGAGCCAGTGATAACGCATCCGCATGGCCCGCTCGGTCGCGCCGATGGCCGCGCCGAAGCCGAGCGTGACGTTCAGCCATATCGGCAGCCGCAACGGCGACTCGAAGGTGCCCAGCGAGTCCGCGATGGCCGGGATCTCGGAGATCGGCTGCGCGGCCTGGAGCAGGTTGAGGCCGACCCCGATGACCAGGAACACCACGGACACGACCCCGATGAGAGCGCTGGCACCCGGGTGCTGACGGGCGAAGTTCATGCGCCGCCCCTCCCCCGAGCGGGGGTCGGGGACAAGCCGCGTCTCCCTGCCGTCGTCCGCGACGAAGTGGCAGCGGCGCATGCCCACTTCGCTCCGGCGGACCTCGATGGTCCCGCCGGGGACGGGGAAGCGGGCCGGGAGCTTGGACTCGGCCTCGCAGAGCCCGTCGCGGTACAGCCGGGCCCGGACCACGCCCGACTCGGGGTCGCCGCCGTGCTTGACCTCCACCGTGTACGTCGCGGAGAGGCCGCCGCCCACCGGCAGCGCGATCGAGAGGAGCGAGCGCCGGGTCATCTGCCACCAGCGGAAGGGCTTCAGCGGCTTCCCGTCGCCCGGCTTCACCCGGCGCTCAAGTCGTCGGTCGTTCCAGCTCAGCCCCATGGCGACGCCCTCCCTGATCGTGACCAATACGGTGTGCTACTTGAACCTCCCGACCCAAACTAACACACTGTACTAGTAACTTACGGTGATCAGAGGGCCCCGCGTGACGGACGCACGAGTGCTCGTGGCTGAATACCCCCACACACAGAAGCAACTAGGGGTGGGGGCACCACAGATGACCGGACACACCGCGCGGACCAGACGTTTCGCCGTACTGGCCGCGACCGCCGCGATGACCGTCGCCGCGACCACGCTGTCCGGGGGGACGGCGGGGGCCGCGCCACTGCCGGTGCCGCAGGACATCAACGGGGACGGGTACGGGGATGTCGTGCTCCCCGCCCCGCGCGCCACCGTCAAGGGGCAGGAGTGGGCAGGGGCCCTCGTCGTGCTCTACGGATCCGCCAAGGGCGTCTCCGCCGCCAAGCGGGCCGTGATCACGCAGGCCTCGCCGGGAGTGCCGGGGGCAGCGGAGGCCGGAGACGCCTTCGGGGCGTCGAGCGCCATCGCGGACCTCGACAAGGACGGCTACGCGGACGTCGTCGTCGGATCGCCGTACGAGACGGTCGGCTCCGCGAAGTCGGCCGGCGCGGTGACCGTCCTCTGGGGCAGCAAGAGCGGGCTGGTGTCCGGGGCCGCGCTGCCCACCGCCGCCGAGAAGAACGGGCAGGCGGGCCGCGACGTGGCCGCCTGGTCCGGCCCCGGCAACGCCCAGGTCCTCATCGTGAACAACAACACCACCACACGTCTGACCGGCCCGTTCACGCGGGCGGGCGGCGTCCCGTCGTCCTACCTGCACGAGGAGACGGGGTGGATGCGCTCCGCCACGTACGGCGATCTGAACGGGGACAAGGCCGCCGACCGGGTGCTGGTCACCGGCCGCATGGGAGGGCTCAGCGGCGGCTACGCGTTCGTCAACTCCTCCATGCAGGACACCTCGTTCCGCCGGATGACCGGCGGTGACGGGCTCACCTCGGCCGTCGGGGACGTCAACGGGGACGGCTACGGAGACCTCGTGCTCGGCGACCCCGACGAGCCCAACGGGGACGGACCGTGGGGCCACACCGGCGGGGCGGTGCACGTGTGGTTCGGGTCGGCGAAGGGCGTGGCGTACGACAAGGCACCGATGACCGTCCACCAGGACACGGCGGGGGTACCCGGCGGCGGGGAGGGGTACGACGCGTTCGGGGCGTCGGTCGCGGTCGCCGACCTGAACAAGGACGGAGCGGCCGAGATCATCGTCGGCACGCCCGGTGAGGCGATCGGCAGCACGGGGCGGGCCGGGGGCGTCGTGGTCGTTCCCGGCCGCCGTACGGGTCAGCTCGGGGCGGGCTCGTACGCGTTCACGCAGAACACCGCCGGGGTGCCGGGCGGGGCGGAGACCGATGACCAGTTCGGCGCGACGGTGAGCGCCGGGGACCTGAACCGGGACGGGCGGCCGGAGCTGGTGGTGGGTGCGGCGTGGGAGAACGACCGGGGCGCGGTGTGGGTGCTGCCCGGCGGTGCGTCCGGGCCGCTCTACACGTCGTCCGTCTCCTTCGGCCCCGCCGGTCTCGGGCTGCCGGGAGACATCGGACTGCTGCTGGGCGGCGACCTCCAGCAGTAGCCCTCAGCGCTACAGACACGGGAAAGGCGGCGCGGGGTCCGGTCGAGACCCTGCGCCGCCGCGTGACGTGGCCGCTGTCACTTGGCCCGTGTCACTTGGCCAGCTTCACGGAGTTGATCGGCGTGAAGTCGTAGTCGTAGTACGTGCCGGCCACCTGGTTTCCCCCGCAGTCCGTGCCGTTGGACCCCTTGCACCGGTACGCCTTCGCGCCGCCGGTCTGGTTGTTGAACCAGCGCTTCGTGCCGTACTGGTCGTAGATCTTGTGCGTCCCGTACGAGTAGAAGGCGTGGCTCGGCTTGTCACCGTTCCAGCCCGCGCCCGGGTACAGGCAGACGGCGCCGGACGGACAGCCGTGGATCGTGCCGGCCGCCTGCGCCGCGCCGGCCGTCGCCGTTCCGCCCAGCGTGAGCACGGCACCGGTGGCGAGCGCGGTGGCCGCCAGGGCGGTCCTCGTGATGGTCCCCCGAATCAGACGCATACGCCTTCATCCCCCTTCAGGTCGTACCGGTAGTCCCGGTCGTTCTGGCGTTCGTTCATCGCTCGTTTACGAGCTGCTTCGATGATGGGGAGAACCGTGCAAACGGGTCGAAAGGTTTTCGGCCCACGGAAAACGGATGCGTTCGTTTCGGGGGATTCATGACACTCCGTATCCATTTCACAGCAGACGACCTGGCACGCATCACGGTCACTCCCCGTCCTGACCCCATGTGGGAGTTGGTCAACAGCCTGCACACCCTGCAAGCCCGGCAGACCGCATCCGAGTACGCGCCGTGGCTGCGGCACGTGCGGAAGCGGCTGGCCCGCAGCGACCTGAGGAGCCCGATCCGGCTACTCACGACGCTGGTCCCGCCCCCGGGGGAACTTCCCGGACTTCCTCACTCCGCCCCACAAGGGCGGTATGGAGGTCGCCCGTGACCTCGTGCTCGCCACTCCGGCGAGCCGCCTCCGCGCCGAACTGTCCGCCTGCTTCGGGCAGCGCACGCCGTCCGCATGGCTCCGGCGGCTCGCGGAGGGCGACCGGGCCGCCCGGCAGGAGCTCGACGGCGCGGTCGCCACGTACTTCCGCGAACTCCTGGCGCCCCAGTTGCACGTGATCGACGCCGTGGTGCACACCGACCGCGCGCACCACGGCCAGGACGTGCTGGAGGGCGGGGCCGAGCGGTTGCTGAGCACGCTGTCGCCGTCGATCCGCTGGGAGCCGCCGACGCTGGTCGCCGACTACCCGCGGGACGGCGACCTCCACCTGGGCGGGCGGGGCATCTCGCTGGTCCCGTCCTTCTTCTGCACGGGGCGCCCCATCACGCTCATCGACCCCGGCCTCCCGCCCGTACTCGTCTACCCCGCGAGCCGCCGCTCCGGATCCGCGGACACGCTCGACGGCCTGCCCGAACTGCTGGGGCGGACCCGGGCCATGGTCCTGTGCGCGCTGGCCTCACCGTGCGCGACGGGCGAACTGGCCCGGCGGATCGGGGTGTCGATCGGGACGGCGAGCAAGCACGCGTCGGTGCTGCGCACCGCGAAGCTCGTCACCAGTACGCGCAGGGGCGGCGAGGTCGTGCACGCCCTGACCCCGCTCGGGCGGGAGCTGGCGCAGGGGCGGAGGGGCGGCTAGGCCGGCCAGTCCGTCCGGGCCTCCTAAGCCGCTGCCGGCCTGTTGCCCGAGGCCGCCGGATCGCCGGCCCGCACGCTGCCCGCGGACCACAGGCCCGGCGTACGGTCCGCCCCTCAGGGACGCTCGGGTACGGGGGTTACGGGGCCGCCCTGCTTCGGCACCGTTCCGCGCGGCGCCTCCGAGGCCTCGGGCGCCTCCGAGGCCTCCGGCACCGGCTGCGGCTCGACCGTACGTCCGAGCGCCCTCCGGGCCAGCCTTGCGGCCGCGGCCCAGAAGCGGTCCGGCAGGAACACCGCGTCGGCGATGATCATCGCGCCCGAGAACAGCGGCAGGCCCATGAGCACCGCAATGCCGATGTGCATGCCGAGCAGCATCGTCAGCACCGGGTACTTGAGCCTGCCGAACAGCACGAACGGGAAGGCGACCTGGAGGAGCACGGTCAGGTAGCCGACGACCGCGATGGCGAGCGCCTGCTCGTCCGCCCAGTGGGAGAGCACGGGCCACGGCTGGAAGAGGTCGAGGTTCAGGACGTAATGCAGCGCGGTTCCGGCTCCCCAGGTGCCGCCCTGCACCTTGTAGAGGCCCGCGGCGCCGTAGAGGAAGCAGACCTGGACACCGATCACGAGGAGCCCGCAGTTGTGCACGGCCGTGACCAAGGTGCGGCGTGCGTCGCCGAGCCGCGGTGGGAGGGAGGGCAGCCACCGGCGGCCGGAGGCGCGGCCGGCTCTCCTGGCATCCAGGGACCACCGGCGGCCGGACGCGGTGAGGACGAGGTAGAGCGCCATCAGGAGGACGAGGTTGTCGCCGCCGTCCGTCATGAAGATCGACCGCGCGTGGAACGAGGCGACGACGACGGCGAAAAGCACGGAGACCGCGCGCGTCCGCCACCCCAGCAGGAACAGGACGCTGACGACGAGTGCCGCCGCGTAACAGAGTTCGAAGTACAGGCGGCTGTCGGAGAGGGTCAGCACACTGACCCAGCCGGTCTGGTCGAAGAGCTGCCGGGCCAGGTCCGGGGTCCACGGCGAACCGGGGCCCCAGATCTCGTCGCGGTGCGGGAACTCCCGCAGCAGGAAGACGAGATAGAGCAGGCCGTACCCGATGCGCAGCACCGCGATCGAGTAGAGGGAGAGGGGGCGTTCGGTCAGCAGCGCCCACGCGTGGCGTACCGCGCCCGTCACCCGTACCAGTGGACGGGTCGGGGCGGTGGCCGACTCGGGCGGACGGGTCGAGCTGTTGGCCGGCCCCGGCGGACGGATCGGGTCGTTGGCCGTCTCAGGCATCGGAGGTCACCTTCCACCAGGGCAGGAGCCGTGTCTCGGCGTTCTTCGTGGCGGCGGTTCGGCGGTCGAGGTCCGTGCTGCCCTGAGCGGCGACGGGCAGGGTGACCACCCGGAGCTGGATGTTCTCGAACGGCTTGCCGTCCCGTTCGGCCATGCGGTCGGCGGCGATGTTGCGCAGGTAGCGCTGCATCATGACGGCCCGGTCCGAGCGCGAGAGGTCGTCGCCTCCGTGGAGTTCGGCGTACGACGTCCAGGACCGGCGCAGCATGTTCTGCGAGGTGTGACTGGGGAAGGCGTTGTGCTTGATGTCGGAGGCGTCCACGGCGGTCAGATCGAACCAGTCGCTGACTTGGACGGAGCCGTCCGGGGCGGTGTGCGCGGTCCGCGCGGAGATCTGTCGGTTGACGGAGTCCGGATCCGGTGCGAACAGCCGCCAGTTCTGCTCGAAGAAGGGGTAGATCCAGGCGTCCACCTGGGAGTTGAAGCGCTGCGACACCGTATTCGGCGGCGCCACGTGCAAGAACACCAGGCCGACGTGGGCCAGGGCCGTGGCCAGGCAGAGCGCCACGGCGGTATTGAGGACTCTTCTGCGTACATGTTCCGTCGTGACTCCACCCAGCACGTGCCCCAGCCCCGCCCTGTTCCTTGTCGTCGTCCGTCTCGTGGAAGCGCGCGGCGGGGCAGGAGGACATGCCCCGCCGCGCGCCGGTCAGCCGGCGCGCGTGCCGCGCCGCCGGTCAGCCTTCGTGGTGCCCGGCGCCTTCCGGCTTGTCGCCGTAGCCGCCGTGCTCCTCACCGTGGCCGGGGCCCTGGTCGCCGGGGCGCCCGTCGCCGTAGCCGCCGCTGTCGTGACCACCGGAGTGGCCGCCGGTGCCGCCACCCTTGCCACCGCCGGTGTGGCCGCCCGTGTGACCGCCGGTGCCGCCGCCCTTGTTGCCACCGGTGACGCCGCCCTTGCCGCCGCCCGTGGTGTTGCCGGCGATGTTCCCGGACGTGTTGCCGACGGTGTTCCCCGTGGTGGTCCCGGTGGTGGTCGAGCCGCCCGGAGTGCCGCCGGTCGTGCCGCCCGTCAGAACGCCGCCGAGCACCCCGCCCAGCACACCGCCGGTGCCGCCGGTGGTGCCGCCGGTCAGGACACCGCCGAGCACCCCGCCCAGCACACCGCCCGTGGTGCCGGTGGTGGTACCCGTCGTGGTTCCTGTCGTCGTGCCCGTCGTGGTCCCGGTGGTCGTACCGGACGTGGTGCCGCCCGAGCAGGTGGACCGGGTGATGCGGTTGTTGTCCAGGGTGACCGAGCCGTTACGGGCCAGCGCGCGGCCCTCGATGGTCGCGCCGGTGGTCACGCTGATCGAGGTCAGGGCCAGGATGTTGCCGATGAAGGTCGAATCCGTGCCGAGCGTGGCCGAACTGCCGATCTGCCAGAACACATTGCACGGCTGCGCACCGTTGATGAGGTTGACGCGGCTGGCGGACGCCGTCGTCAGACCCGAGCCGACCTGGAAGACCCACACCGCGTTGGGGTCACCCTCCGCGTCGAGAGTGAGCGTGCCGGTGAGGCCCAGCGTCGAGGACGCCGTGTAGACGCCGGGCACCAGCGTCAGGCCCCCGGCGTCCGGCGGCAGCGCGGCGTCCGTGGCCTGGCCCGCCGCGTTGTTGTACGCCACCACCAGGTCGGACTTGGCCTGGAGCGCGACCGCGTTCGCCGAGTGCTGGACGCCGTTCACCAGGCCCGGCGGAAATCCGCTGATGGCCGTTCCCGGGCTGACGCCGACGTCCCCAGTGATCACCGTAGGCCCGGTGTTGGTAACCGACTCCCCTGCCAGCACCGCGAAACTGTCCGCCGTTCCGAGCGGCACCGGCGTGGCGATGGCGAACGCCGGTGACGACGTCACCGCGACCATCGTGGCAGCGACCGTCGCGGCGAGCGCGGCCGTGATCCAGGAAGAAACAATGCGCCGAACTGCAAGGTCAGATTTTCTGAGCTTCAACAGAAATCGACTTTCTGTGCGAGGCGGCGACTTCCGAGCCGTTCACGGTTTCCCGGAAGCCCTCGTGTTGTCGGCAGCACATTACGCACAGAAACACCCTGAAAGTCCGGAGAAATGACGCTAAATACGACGCTCTTTTCCGGGACGATCAAGGAGAACGCTTTTTTCGCACTACAGAATCCTTTCTCCGGAAGGATTCCCTCCGAACGCACGAACCGAATGGAAAACAATGCGTCACGCGTTCCTATCAATTACCGGAATTCGCCGGCCGCCGCCCTGTCGTCCCGTGGCGGTTCCTACGCCGCCGTCAGGTCCCGGGACCTCAGCGCCAGCCACAGGTCGTAGCGGGCGCTCGGGGGGCGCAGCAGCGAGCGCTGGAGCACCGTTTCGAGCCGGGTGAGGCGCTTGCGGGCGCCGGGTACGGAGATGCCCAGCTCGGCGGCGGCAGGTCCGAGGCGGCCCTCGCACCGCACCCAGGTGCGCAGGGTCTCCTCGGCGCCGAGGACGGGGGCCAGTTGCTGGTCCGCCCAGTCGCGTACGGCGGGGCGGACCAGGATCGCGTCGAGACCGCCCGCCGCCTCCGACGCAGCGGAGGCCGACGTACCGGAGGCCGACGATCCGGAGGCCGGCGATCCGGAGGCCGGCGATCCGGACTGCGCGGGCTCGGGGGTGCACGCCGGGGCGGGGGTGGAGCGGACGCGCAGGGCCAGGTCGAGGGCGGCCTGGTCGGCCAGCCGGTGCAGGTCGAGGCCGAGCAGCTCGCCGATGAGCCGCAACCGGGCGGCGAGGGTGTTGCGGTGGACCTTGAGATGGCCGGTCGCGTGCGACGAGAACGCCAGCCAGGAAGCGGCCGTGGCCAGCAGCTCCTGGCTCCCGGGGTCCTGCGGGCGGCGCGGAACATGGGTCAGGAGCGGGTTCAGCAGCTCGTCCGCCCACCGGCGGCCGGCCGGTCCGACGACGAGCGCGGGATCCGGCGAGACCCCGAACCGGGCGTGCCGGGCAGGCAGTTCGCGGGCGACGGCCAAGGCGTGGAAGGCCTGGCGGTAGCCGGTCGCGGTGTCGGCCAGTGGCACGGGCTCGCTGACGCCCACGACGCAGTCGCCCACCCGGGCGGCGACTGTCTCGTCGGTCGGGACGGCACCCGGCTCCGGCTCCTTCGCCTCCGCGGGCATGACCAGGATGAGGTGGCGGGCGTAGACGGGGCACCGCACGATCCAGGAGCGGCCGCCGTCCGCGTCCACGCAGACCCGGGCCACCTCGTCGCGACCGCCGCCGGAACACTCCACGACGCACACCCGCACCGGATCGGGGAGCCGGGGGCGCAGCGCACCGGCGACCTGCTGGGCGATGGAGAGCTGACCCGTCATCAGCAGGTGCAGCACCGCCTCACGGCCCCGGGACTCGGCGAGGTCCACCCGGCGGCGCTTGCGCTCCAGCGTCTCGGCCTGGAGGCACAGGGACAGCGGGAGGACCACGTCGGCCAGCAGCGTGGCGAGCCCGGTGGCCACCGGCCGGGGCGTGACGACGGCGAGCACGGGGCCGGTGTCGTCACCGACGCCCGGAGGGAAGACGCTCAGGGGGAAGAGCAGGGCGGTGTACGCACCGGTGTCCACGGCATACGCCTGTACCCCGCGCTCGGTGAGGGCGCTCGCGCCCTCGGCGACCAGCCCCGCGACATCGGGCACCATCGCCCCCGCCGTACGGGCCGCGGCGTGCAGCACCGTCCCGTCCGGCCCGACGAGCCCGGCCCAGCCCTCGGCCCGCCCGGCCAGCCAGCGCAGCAGCCCGGCCGTGCCGCCGGTGCGGGCCAGCCGGTGCATCCGCAGAAGATCGTCCGCGCGCTCCCCTGATCGCATCCATCCCCCGTTCCGCCCAGGACACAGCCGTGTCGCCGGTGACCGGGCCATTCTGACTGTGCGGACCGATACCCCGGCGGCCGTCCCGATGGGCGTATTGAATCTCCCGGTGCCCCTACCCCTCGATCTATCGTCCGAACGTGTTCCGGCACGTCGGGGGACGACGGGGGAGGCCGGAACACGGTACGCGGGAACGCGGCGGCAGCGGCTCACGGGGGTGGTCGCTGTCGCCGGTTGCCGCGCTCCCTGGCGTGTTACCGCGCTCCCGGGCGTGAGAGCTGCGCTGTGGGCGCGCCTGATTGTCAGTGGTGCCTCGTAACGTCGGACGCAGGAGTCGGCCTACGGAAGAGGGCACCCCATGGAATTTCGCATCGAGCGCAGCGCCCTGACCGAGGCCGTGTCCTGGGCGGCCCGCGTCCTGCCCGTGCGCTCGCCCGTTCCCGTACTGGGCGGACTGCTGCTGGACACGGATGCCGGATCCGGGGACGGGACCGGGGCCGGGCGGCTGCGGATCTCCGGGCTGGACTACGAGGCGTCCGCGCGCATCGACGTGGAGGGCGAAGTCCTGCGGCCCGGGAAGGCGCTCGTCATGGGGCGGCGGCTCCTGGACATCTGCAAGGTGCTGCCCGACGGGCCCGTGGAGTGCGCGGTGGAGGGCTCGCGGTTCACGGTGTCGGGCGACGGGGCCCGGTTCGGCCTCTCCGTGCTGCCGCTCGACGACTACCCGGCGCTGCCCCCGCTCCCGCGGGTGCGGGGCGCGGTGGACGCGGAGCTGTTCGCGGCGGCGGTGGCCGATGTGGCGGTGGCGGCGGGGCGCGACGACACGCTGCCCGTGCTCACGGGGATCCGGCTGGGGCTCGACGGCGACACGATGACGCTCGCCGCGACCGACCGCTACCGCTTCGCCGTGCGGACCCTCCCGTGGAAGGCGGCCGCGCCCGGCGAGAGCGCCGACGTCATCGTCTCCGCCCGCCGGCTCACCGAGATCGCCCGCTCGCTGGGCCGTTCCGGGCTGGTGAGCGTCGCCCTGGACGCCGGTTCGGCGGGCTTCGAGCACGCGGGCATGCGCACCACCGTACGGCTCCTGGAAGGCCGACTGCCGCGCCACGAGAAGCTGTTCGCGCTGGAGGACCCGGCCGTGGCGGTGGTGGACCGGGCCCGGCTGACGGAGGCGGCCAAGCGGGTCTCCGTCGTCGCCGACGGGGACAGCCCGGTCCAGATGACGTTCTCCCGCGCCGACGCCTCCGTGACGCTCCGGGCGGGCTACGAGGACGACGTGGCCTCCCAGCGGCTGCCGGCCACGCTGGAAGGGGCCGAGGAGCTGACGGTGGCCTTCAACCCGGCGTATCTGGCGGACGCGTTGGCCTCCTTCACCGGTCCTGCCCTGCGGCTCCAGCTGCTGGGGGCGGGCCAGCGCGCGCTGATCACGGACGGGGCGCCGACGGACGGGGCGGGCCCGGACACGCACCGGCATCTGCTGATGTCGGTGCGGCCGCAGTTGGTGTGACGGGGTCGCCCGCTGTCCGTCCTTGCCGCCGTCCGTCCTGCCGCTGTCCGTACCCGCCGCGCGGGTGTCAGTCCTGCGGCCGGACACCCGCCTCGTCGACCACCGCCGTCTCGATCACCGCGCTGTCACCGAGGAAGTCGCCCTTCTTCCCGTACTCCGTGTCCTTCGTCAGGTGGCTGCTCCAGCCCAGGTAGGACAGATCCTCCGGGTCGAAGACCCACTCGGTGCGCACGCCGGAACGCTCGTCGTCGCGGGCGATGCCCACGCCCTTGCGGCCCAGGGCGTCCACCGCGTCGGGGGCCTCGGTGACGCCGGGGATGAGCGCGGCCGCCTTGTAGAGCGCGGCGGCGGTGCCGGGCGGCAGGATCGTGTCACCGATCAGGCCCCCGATCGCCTCGAAGAGAGCCTGGTCACGGTCCTCCCCCTCGAACTTCGGGGTGATCTCGGAGAGGTAGTCCAGCAGTTCCTGCGGATCGGTCGGCAGGGTGGCCAGCCAGCGGTAGGTGGGCCGGTGGAGGCCCGGCCGGGTGCCCTCGCTGTCGCCCAGCTCGGCGTTGATGGGCAGGGTTTCCCCGTGTTGACGGCTCAGACCGAGCTTCTTCTGCGGGCCGGGCTTCTGCGAGTACCAGGTCTCCGACTCCTCCAACGGCTGGACGAGCAGCTTGCCGGTCGTCAGGTCGACGTCCCGGCCCGTGCCGCGTGTGTAGACGAACTGGTCGTCGCGGACCGGCAGGGCCTCGCCCTTCCCCGCCGCGTCCGAGATGCGCAGGAGCACCTGGGACACCGACCGGGTCTCCCCCGCGGAGCCCGTGCCCGCCGGGCCGCCGTTCTGCGCGGCGTACCCCAGGACCAGCGCCCCGGCCACGGCCAGCGCGGTGGCGGGCGCCAGGAAGGAGGGCCGCAGCAGGCGCGACCGGTCGGGGCGGCCGGCTCGCTCGCGGGCGCGGTCCTGGGCGTCGGCCCCGGTACGGCCCTGGGCGCGGGCGGTGTCGTCGTCGATCAGGTTCATCAGGCGTTCCCTGTGGTGCTCGTGACGGCCCGGCGGAAGGTCGGTCCCGGGGGCGGGCGGCAGCAGCCGCGCCAGTTCGGCGCGCTCGGCCGCGTACGCTTCGCGGCCGTTGTCGGTGCCCGTCATCGCGATCCCCTCTCGCTCGGCAGGGCGACGATCGCCGCCCTGCCTCCTACCTCTCCGCGGCCCCGGCCGGGTTCCCGCGCTTCCCGCTCTTTCCGCTCTTCCTGCGCTTCCTGTGCGAGCCGTTCGCCCGTCAGCGCGCGCAGCCGCTTCCGGGCCCGGGAGAGCCGCGAGCGTACGGTGCCCACGGGCACGCCCAGCGCGTCCGCGGTCTGCTCGTAGTCGAGCCCGGCCCAGACACAGAGCGCCAACACCTCCCGCTCGGGCCCCCGGAGCCGGTCGAGCACCGCGCGTACGGCCGCCAGCTCCCGCTGGTGGTCCAGGCGCTCGGCGGACGCCTCGGCGAAGTCGGCGGTCTCCTCGGGCTTCGGCTGCCGGGCCAGGAAGGCGAGCCGGCGGCCGACCCCGCGGCGGTGGTTGCGCGCCCTGTTGGTCGCGATGCCCAGCAGCCAGGGCCCGAGCGGCGCGCCTTCGGCGCGGACCTGTTCGCGGGTGCGCCAGGCGGCGAGGAAGGTCTCCGACATCACGTCCTCGGCGGCCGAGAGGTCCCCGGTGAGACGGGCGGCGTGCTGGTGGACGGTGCGGGCGTACCGGTCGTAGAGGTCCCCGAAGGCCTCCCGGTCACCGGCCCGGATCCGCTCCCGTACTTCGTTGTGTTCCACGCCCTGTACCTCTCCGGGACCTGCGCCCGGTTCCCGTGGCCCGCGTCACATCCGGGGTCGGCGTCTCACGACGATCGTGCCAACCGGGCCGCGGACGCCGAAACGGGGGGTGCGTTCCGGCTCTCGCCGGACGCACCCCCCGCTCGGGTGGGGTTCTCAGGCCCTCACGAGGACCTTCGGATCAGCAGCTCAGGTTCGAGCCGGTGGTGGTGCCGAGAACCTGGGTGAACTGCGTGAACTTGTTGATCCGGCTCTGGACCTGGGCCGGGTTGCCGCCGTTGCACTCGATCGCGCCGTTGATGGAGCGGATCGTCTCGCCGAAGCCGGCGTTGTTCACGATGGCGTTGTGGCCGGTCATGGTGCCGGGGCCGGACTGGGTGTTCCAGTACCAGAGGCCGGTCTTCCAGGCGATGGCGGCGTTCTGCTCGACCAGGTAGGGGTTGTTCAGCAGGTCGATGCCGAGGGCGTCACCGGCGGCCTTGTAGTTGAAGTTCCAGCTCAGCTGGATCGGGCCCTTGCCGTAGTACGCGGACTGGCCGGCCGGGCAGCCGTAGGGCTGGCTCGCGTCGCAGTAGTGCGGGTAGTTCGCCTCGTTGACTTCCTTGATGTACACCAGCCCGCCGGTCTCGTGGCTGACGTTGGCGAGGAAGGCGGCCGCCTCGCGCTTCTTGATCTCGTCGGAGCCGGTGTTGGCGAAGGCCGGGTAGGCGCTGAGGGCGTCGGTCAGGCCCTGGTAGGTGTAGAAGGGGTTCCGGTTCGGGAACATCTGGTTGAACTGGGCCTCGCTGACGACGAATCCGTTGCTCTGGCCCGGGTCCTCACCGCCCCCGCCGGTACCGCAGGCGCCCTTGTCGGCCCAGACGTCCGACGAACCCGGACGCTCGTTCTGGGTCCACCACTTGGCCGTGTAGTTACGGCCGTTGTACGAGACCGAGCCACCGTTCGTGTAGACGGCGGAGGAGCTCCAGGCCGTGGCACAGGTGGCGGCCTGCGCGGTGGCGGCGGGAAGCACGACGAGCGCCGCGACGACCGCGCCGAGCGCGACCAGCAGGCTCATGACACGTCGGATCACGTGAACACACTCCTTGAACGCGGCGCGCCGTCCGGCCGTGCGCCGCTGTGGGGGTGCCCGACACTCAACCGAGAATGGTCTGGACCTGTCAAGGTCTAGACCAGTATTCGTGACAAGCCGCCGGACTTGCCGAAGTCGTCGAAGGTCGGCAAGTAGGAGCGGAATGCTGTGCTCCGGCTTCCCGGGCTGCTGCCATGAGGGGGTCACATTCCTCTGTGGAGAAGGGGGTTCGCCCGGGATGCGGACCACAACGATGGGCAGGGACGGACCGGTCGTCGGCCGGTTGGGACTGGGGGCGATGGGCCTCTCGTACCGTTACGCCCCCGGCCTGAGGGACCGGACCAAGGCGGTGTCACTCGTCCAGGAGGCGGTCGACCTCGGGGTCAATCTGGTCGAGACGGCCGACGCCTACGCGGACGGCGAGAACGAGCGGCTGATCGGTGAGGCCATCCGCGGCCGGCGGGACGAGGTGGTGCTCTGTACCGGCGGCGGTCTGCTCGGCAACCCCGACGGGGTGCTGCGGCCCGCGGGCGGCCCGCAGGCGCTGCGGGACGCGGTCGACGAGAGCCTGCGCAGGCTCGACGTGGACCACATCGACCTCTATCTGCTGCGCCGGATCGACCCCGCCGTCCCGCTGACGGAGAGCTGGGGGGCGCTGGCCGAGCAGGTCTGGGCGGGCAAGATCCGGATGCTCGGGCTGCCCGTCGTGACCGTGGAGCAGGCCCGGGAGGCCGAGGCCGTGCACGAGGCGTCCGCGATCGGCGCCGAGGTGTCCCTGTTCACGCGGTGCGGCCTCGACGACGTCGTCCCGTACTCGGTGGAGCGCCGGATCGCCCTGCTGGCCGGTGCGCCGCTCGGGCGCGGTCTGCTGACCGGAGCGTTCTCCCGCCCCGAGGACCTGCCCCCGGGCGACTGGCGGCACACCCAGCCGCGCTTCGCCCCACGGGCCATCCGCCACAACCACGCCCTCGCGCAGGCCGTCGCCCAGGTGGCGGCCCGGCACGAGGCCACCCCCGCGCAGATCGCCCTGGCGTGGCTGCTCCGGCTCGGTGACCACGTGGTGCCGCTGCCCGGCACCCGGGCGTCGTACCACCTCGCGGAAAACCTCGGCGGGGACCGTGTCCGGCTGACCGAACAGGACCTGACCGACCTGGAGTTCCTGCCCTATCCGGCAGGCTCCGCAGAGGTGTGAGCCGGCCCCGGACCCACCCGTGCACCGCTGCCCCTGACCCTCCACCACTTCTGGAGTTCCTGACATGACGACCTCACTGGTACGGCAGGTCCTCCCGCGGCCCCGGCCGCGGGCGGCGACAACCGACGTCCACGGCACCACGGCGTCCGGGTTCGCCTCGGTGCGCCACTTCTTCGAACGGGCCTGCCGGGAAGCGGGCCCGCCCAGATCCCAGGGAGCCGCGCTCGCGGTCGTCCGGGACGGTGAACTGGTGGTCGACCTGTGGCAGGGCACCGCCGACCCGGTCACCGGGACTCCGTGGACCGGCGACACCCTCGCACCGCTGCTGACGGGCTCCCACTCCGTCCTGGCCACGGCGGTCCTGCTCCTCGCCGACATGGGCGCTCTCGCCCTGGACCGGCCGGTCGCGGAGTACTGGCCGGAGTTCGCGGCGCGCGGCAAGAGCGCGGTGACGCTGCGGGACGTGCTGACCTTCACCGCCCGGCTCCCGGCCATGGAGGCGGGGCTCGACCAGCGGGACGTGGAGAACCCGCGCATGATGGCCGCGCTCCTCGAACTGCACAGCCAGGAGGACGACCCCCGTGCCGGGGGCGTGCTGCACGGCCCGTGGACGGCGGGGTGGATCGTCGCGGAGGTGGTCCGCCGGGTGGACGGCCGCGATCTCGACCTGTTCTTCCTGGAGGAGATCGCCGGGCCACTGGGCCTGGACGTCCACTTCGGCCTCGTACCCGACCAACTGCCGCACACCGCACGTATCTCGTACGGGGCGGACTTCCGCTCCCGTTTCCCGGCCCCGGACGGCGGCCAGGACAGCGGCGCGGCGGACCTGTGCGAGCGGGTGTGGAACAACCCGTGCCCTTTCCCGGCGGACGCCGGGGTCTGGAGCGAGAGCCGGCGGCGCTACGCGCTCATCCCCTCCCTGGGGGCGTACGCGTCGGCCCGCGGCCTGGCGCGACTGCAGGGCGTCCTGGCCGCCGACGCCGTACGGGCTCCGGGCGAGGAGCCGCTGCTCCTGTCGCGCCGCACGCTCGACCAGGCGCGGAGCTTCTGGGTCGAGGGCCTGGACCCGCTGCTCGGCGGGGTCAGCGCCTACGGCGAAGGCGGCCTCCAACTCCTCGACGACGGGCTGCACCCGGCCGTCCGCTCGGGCGCCTTCGGCCACCAGGGCCCCGGCGGGATCGCCTGTCAGTCCTGGCCCCTGGCCCGGACCGGCGCCGCCTGGGTCCGCGGCCGGCTGACGGCGGGCCCGGGCGCCCGGCTCCTGGACGAGGTGGCCGACGCGGTGGACCGGACGCTGCGGGCGAGGTGAGGAGACCGCCGGGTCACCGGCGGGAGCGGCGTGAGACGGACCCCGGCCGCCGTCAGGCCGGGGACCGTCCGCTCTCCGCCTGCGGGGACTCCCGGCCGTCCTGGCCGCCTCCCTCATGCCGATCCGCGGCGAGGCCGTGCAGGACGACGTCCCAGACGGAGTCCCGGGCCACGGGCGTGCCGTGGGCGGCCATCGCGCCCTCCGCCAGGTGCGCCAGCATGACCTCCGCCTCCTCGGGCGCGACGCCCGGGCGGAGCGACCGGGCACGGTGGGCCCGGTCGAGGAGGGCACGGAGGACGGGCAGCCAGGTCTCGGCCAACGGCGGTGCGCTGTCCGGCGGATCGGCTTCCAGGCGGCGCACGGCGCGGACGAAGCGGTCCTCGTGCGCCAGCCGGGCCAGTGTGCCGATCAGGGCCCGCAGCCCTCGTAACGGGTCCGCGGCGGGGGCGAGTTCCGCCAGGGAGCGGCCGAAGCGCGCACGTCCGGTGACGCACACCTCCTCGGCCAGGGCGGTCTTGTTCCGGAAATGGAAGGTCAGAGCACCGATCGAGGTCTCGGCCCGCCCGGCCACCCGCTGGAGGGAGGCGCCCTCGTAACCACGCTCGGCGAACTCCTCGGCCGCCGCCTCCAGCACGGCCTGACGGGTCTTGGCCGCCCGTTCCTGCATGCGCCTTCTCCTTGAACCTCGGCAAGTCGTCACTCTCCCCCCTCAGAAATATAACGAACATTCTCTATGTTTGTTAGTCTGCTCAGCGACGCTCACCTGGGAGGGACTTGCAGTGACGACGATGCACGAAACGCCCGAGATGGCGACGGGCCGAGCGCTGGACGACCTGTCCCGCCTCCTCTTCGGCCCCTTGCACCGCTCCGACCAGCAGCGCTGGGGGCACGTGTACTTACAGGGCCTGCTGCGCACGCACGGCAAGAAGACCGTGCGCCGCATGGCGGCCACCGTGACCGGCTCCGAGGCGACGTCGTCGTCGCTGCACCAGTTCGTGAACGCCAGCCCCTGGGAGTGGGCCCCGGTCCGCGGCCGGCTGGCCCGCTGGGCCACCCGGTCGCTGCCGGTGCGCAGCTGGACCCTGGCACCGACGGTGCTGCCCAAGCGGGGCGACCACTCGCCCGGCGTGCACCAGCGCTTCCTGCCGGAGCCGGGGCGCACCGTCAACTGCCAACTGGGGCTGGGCCTCTTCCTGAACACCGGGCAGGCGCACCTCCCGGTCGACTGGCGGCTCTTCCTGCCGCCCCGGTTCCTGCAGGACCCCGCCGTACGGGACCGGGCGAAGATCCCCGCGACGGCCCGGCCGCAGTCGCTGGGGGACCATGCCCTGCACCTGGTCCAGGAGATGACGTCCTGGACGGACGGGGAGACCGCCCCCGTGGTGGCCGACCTGACGACCCTGTGCGACATCGCACCGCTGGCGCGGCGACTCCAGGGCAGCGGGCACTCCTTCGTGCTCGCCATCCCGGGCCAGACCGCCATCGGCGGAGCCGAACTGCCGCCGGGAGAGCGGCCGTCGGCGCGTGCGCTGCTGGCGCGCCACGGAGTACGGCACCCTGCGGGCGCGGGCCGCGGGATCATCTCGTACGAGACGCCCGTGCACGGACTCCGCCCGAGCGGCGAGAACACCCGGGGGCCAGGCCGGCTGCTGGCCGAGTGGGACGCGGACGCGGGGCGGCCGGGCCGGATCTGGCTGACGAACATCACCGACCGCCATCCGGCCGAACTGCTGGAGCTGGCCCGCTCACCCCAGGGCGCGCGGTCCGCGGTCCGGCGCATGGGCGAGGACTTCGGCCTGCTGGACTTCGAGGGCCGCTCCTTCCCCGGCTGGCACCGGCACATGACGCTCGTCTCGGCCGCTTACACGTGCGGCCTCCTGGAGGACACACTCCCTAAAATTTAATTGCGCATACAAGTAAATACCGGACCAGAGTCCTTCTCGCGGGCACCGACACTCCCCAGATGATTGCATGGGCATGTATCTTGTTGGTATCGCAGTCGAGAAGGGGAGCCGTTCCATGACGATCAACCAGCAGCCACGCGCCGCCTCCGATCAGACCATGTGGGAGGCCGTTCTCGGCCTGCACGCCTTCGTGGAACGCCAGCTCGCCCACACCCTCCAGCGCCGCTACGGGGTCGGCCTGTCCGAATACCGGGCCCTGGAGACCCTCCACCAGGCCGAGAAGGGCGAGTGCCGCATGCAGGAGCTGGCGGACCACATCGGACTGGGCCAGAGTTCGGTGACGCGCCTGGTGGGACGGCTCGACAGCGCCGGCTACGCCTACAAGGACAACTGCGCCGACGACAAGCGCGGCGTGTTCGCCGTCATCACCGAGGAAGGCCGCAAGCGCTACCAGGAAGCCCGCGCCACGTACGCCGACGTCCTCAGCTCGGCCCTCAACACCGCGAGCGCCGACGCCCAGCTCGCCCGGGCGGTGCAGGCGCTGCGCAGCGCCGCCTGACGCGTCCGGAGCGACGGCGGGAGGCGGTCGGGGCAACCCGGCCGCCTCCCGCCGTCTTTTGCATGTTCGGGCTTCCCGCGAAGCCGACAGGGGTGTGGCCTGGATCACGCGAACAGTCAATCTATTTGCTTGACCATGCAAACAGAAACCCATAGGTTCTCTCTCGTAGCCAGATCTCGCGGCCTCGCAGCCGGATCTCGCAGTCGGACCGTGCGGCTCGATCCCACGGCCGGATCCCGCCGTGAGATCGCCCATCCACCGAGGGGGACCGTTGCCATCGCCTCGCCTGTTACAGGCCTTCAGCAGACACGTACGGGAACAGCCCGGCAGCACCGCGCTCGTCGCCTCCGGCGAGCGGGTCACCTACGCGGAGCTGGAGCGGCTGACCCGCCGCGCCGCCGCAGACCTGGACGGCGCCGGCTTCGGATCCGTCCGCGCCCTGTGCGTCCCGGCCCACAAGTCGCCGGAGACCATCGCCCTGCTGCTGGCGGCCTGGCGCCAGGGGATCAACACCCTGGTCCCCTCCCCCGGCCTGGGCGCCGCCGCCCTGGCCACGCTCACCGCCCAGGCCCACGGCCCGCTGACCGCCACGGCGGTCCCCGGAGGCGGGGTGACCCTGTCGCGGGAGGAGACCGACCCCTCGGCCGCGGACGGCTTCAGCATCCCCGACCCCGCGGAGTCGCTGCTGACCCTCACCACCTCCGGGTCCACCGGCGTACCCAAGCTCGTCCCGGTCCGCACCGAGGCCTTCGACCGGTTCGCCGACTGGGCCACGGGGAAGTTCGGGCTCGACGCCTCGACCCGGGCCCTGAGCTTCTCACCGCTCAACTTCGACCTCGCGCTCCTCGACGTCTGGACGGTCCTGGAGGCCGGCGGCACGGTCGTGCTGGCCGACGCCGGGGCGAGCGGGGACGCCGGCTACCTGCGCGAGCTGGCCCTCGACAACGAGGTGACCCTCGTCCAGGGCGTGCCCCTGCTGCACCGGCTGCTCGCCTCGGACGGCGCCCGCTACCCGGCGGTCCGTACGGTCGTCTTCACCGGGGAGGCCGTCTCCGAGCAGGGGCTGCGGGACACGTTCGCCGCCTGCCCGGGCGCCCGCTTCCACAACGTCTTCGGCTGCACCGAGACCAACGACAGCTTCATCGAGGACATCGACCCGGTCGCGTACGTCCATCCGCTGCCCATCGGCACCCCGATCGAGGGCACCGACGCGGTGCTGCTGATCGACGGCCCCGGGGGCAGCGAGGTCCTCCAGGGCCCCGGCACCGGTGAACTGCTGGTGCACACCCCCTTCCAGACCCGCGGCTATCTCGAACAGGCCCGCAACGCCCGCGCGTTCATGCCCGACCCGCGCGGCGGCGGCGCCGTGTTCTACCGCACCGGGGACCTCGTCCACCGCGACGCCGACGGCCGCCACTTCCTCCAGGGACGCACGGACTTCCAGGTCAAGGTGCGCGGCGTGCGCACCAACACCCTGGAGGTCGAGACCGTCCTCGGCGCCCACCCGGACGTCGTCGAGGCCTGTGTCGTCGCCCTGCCCTGCCCCGAGGCCGGCAACCGGCTGCACGCCGAAGTGGTGCGCCGGGACGGGGCCTCCCTCAGCTCGCTGGGACTGCGGGCGTACGCGGCGAAGCACCTGCCGCGGCACGCCGTGCCCAGCTCGGTCGGGCTCGCCGGCACACCGCTGCCGAAGACCCCGACCGGCAAGCCCGACCGTAACTCGATCAAGAACACCCGACTGAACGGAGAAACCTCATGAGCACCGCTGCCGCCGACCCGATCCGCGCCTACATCGTCAGCGAGTTCCTCGCCGGCGAGGACGCCGAGGACCTGACCGACGACTTCGACCTCATCGAGAGCACGGTCGTCAACAGCCTCGGCCTGGTCCGCCTCATCTCCTGGATATCCGAGACCTACCGCATCCCCGTCGACGACATCCCCCTGGAGCCGGCCGCCTACCGCACGCTCGCGGACATCCGCGGCTTCGTCGAGAAGGCCGCCCCGGCCTCCGTCTGACCCCCACGGTCCACCGCAGCGCCGCCCTCCCCCCACGGTCCAGCACACGTCCAGAACACAACGATGACAGGAGTACTCCCATGATCGTCCGTTCTCTCTCCGACGTCCCCGCGGTCGAGTGGGGCAGCGGCACCAGCCACCGCCTGCTCACCGAAGCCGACGGAATGGGCTTCACCGTCTGCGAGACGCTGGTCCGCAGAGGCACCTCCAGCGGACTGCAGTACCTCGGCCACCTGGAGGCCTGCTACTGCATAGGCGGCTCGGGCGAGGTCGTCACCACCGAAGGCGTCCGCCACAAGATCAAGACCGGCACCATCTACGCCCTGGACCAGCACGACGCCCACCACCTCCTCGCCTCCGACGACGAGGACCTCCTCCTCGTCTCCGTCTTCAGCCCGGCGCTGCGGGGCGACGAGAAGCACTCGCTCTCCGAGGACGGCTTCTCCCGCTACTGATCACCGCCGCCGGGTGCGGGGCCGCGACGGCGCGGCCCCGCACCCGGCTCACCCCGCGACCGGCGAAAGGCAAGGCAGAGCCCTCATGGCAGCAGAGAAGGACACGGACACCTACGGCATCACAGCGCCGTACGGCGACGAGCTGAACGACGACGTCGCCCGCTGGGACCGGGCCGGCGAGTTCCCGCACGAGAAGTGGAAGCCGCTCCAGCGCTCGGGCCTCTTCACCCTCCCCTTCGCCCCGGAGTACGGCGGCGCCGGCCGGACGCTCACCGAGACCATGTCCGCGCTGGAGGGCCTCGGCCACACCAGCCGGGACGCCGGCCTCAACTTCTCGGCGTCCACGCAGATCGTCAGCGTCGGCATCCCGCTCCAGGCGTTCGGCTCCGAGGAGCTGCGCTCGCGGTACCTGCCGCGGGTGACCTCCGGCGAGGCCATCACCGCGCACGCGATCACCGAGCCGAGCCACGGCTCGGACGTCATGAACATCCGGACCACCGCGGTCCGCGAGGGCGACGAGTACGTGATCGACGGCGGCAAGATGTTCATCACCAACGCCCCCGTCGCCGACCTCTTCCTCCTCTACGTCCGTACCGGCAAGCCGGGCGCCTTCGGACTCAGCACCTTCCTGGCCGAGCGCTCCACGCCCGGCCTGAGGATCGGCGAGCCGCTGGAGACGATGGGGCTGCGCACCTCCCCGATCAGCGAGGTCACGCTGGAGAACGTCCGGCTGCCCGCCGCCAACCGGCTGGGCAGCGAGGGCGCCGGCTTCCTGATCATGGACTACGTGATGAAGCGGGAGGTCCTCTTCTCCTTCGCCGTCAACCTCGGCGAGATGACCCACCGCCTCAAGCGGGTCGTCGAACACGCCACCACGCGGCAGCAGTTCGGCAGCGCGATCGGCAAGAACCAGGCGGTCTCGCACAAGATCGCGGACATGAGGATCGCGGTGGAGACGGCCCGGAAGTGGCTGTACGACACCGGGCGCAAGGTCGAGCAGGGCACGGACGCATCGCTGGACGTGGCCGCCACCAAGATCGTGGTCAGCGAGGCCAACCAGCTCACCGCCCGGCACGCCGTCCAGATCTTCGGCGCCCGCGGCTATCTGACGGACACCGGCATCGAGCGCGAGCTGCGCAACGCCACCTCCGGCTCCATCTACTCCGGCACCAACGAGATCCAGCGCAACTGCATCGCCGCCCTGATGGGCCTGTGACGAGAGGCATCCGCCATGACCGACATCCTGACCGACACCGTCTCCGTGACCCCGACCGCCGAGGACCTCGAACGCCTCACCGCGGCCACCGACTTCCTCGACCACGAGCACGAGACCGTACGCGCCTTCGTCGACAAGGCCCTCAACGGGATCGACCGCGAGAAAGCCGGCCAGGTCGAACTCGCCGTCACCCTCTACTACGCGGTGCGCGACGGCATCCACTACGAGGTCTACGGCGCCGACCTGTCGCCCGAGGGGCTGAAGGCGTCCAGCATCATCACCGGCGGCAAGGGCTTCTGCCTGCACAAGTCCGTGCTTTACGCCGCCGCCTGCCGCTCCGTCGGCATCCCGGCCCGGCTGCACTACAGCGACGTCCGCAACCACCTCGCCTCCGACCGGCTGCGCTCCTACATCGGCGGCGACGTCTTCTTCCACGGCCTGGCCACCGTGTATCTCGAAGGCCGCTGGCTTCAGGTGACCCCGGTCTTCAACAAGCTGCTGTGCCGGCTGTACGGCATGACCCCGCTGGAATTCGACGGACGCTCCGACAGCCTCTACCACCCCTTCGACGCGCAGGGGCGGCAGAGCATGGAGTTCCTCACCGACCACGGCGACTTCGACGACGTCCCGTACGAGTTCGTCATGAGCACCATGCGCCGCAAGCACCCGAAGTTCCTCGACGCGGACGGCACCGGCACGGTCAGCGGCGGCTCGCTGGCCGACGAGGCGAGCTGAGCCCCTCCCACCCCAGGCAGGCACGTCACGTCAGAGCAGAAGAACGGCAGAAGAAGAGGAGAAGCACCCCATGACGCAGTTCCAGGCCCGAGAGGACGGCTGGGGCGCCGTCGCCCGCGTCGGTGTCGTCGTTCCGCACGCGGACGTCGGGCCGGAGTCCGAGCTCCAGGCGATGGCTCCGCGCGATGTCTTCATCCACGGCTCCCGCGTCCACTTCGGGGCCATGCGGCCCGGCGGCGAGATGGACCCCAAGATCCCGCACGACCCGGTGCGCGCCTTCATCGACCCGCCCTTCATCGACGACGCGGTCGAGCTGCTCGCGGCCTCCCCGCTGGACTCCATCGCCCTGGGGTTCACCAGCTCCGCCTACGTCCTGGGAGCCGACGGCGAGCAGAAGCTCTTCGAGCGGCTCGCCGAGCGGACCCGGGGCATCCCGCTCACCGGCACCACCCACGCGGCCACGGCCGGCTTCCGCGCTCTGGGCGCCGAACGGATCGCGCTGGTCAACCCGCCGTGGTTCGACGACGAGCTCTCCGCCCTGGGCGCCTCCTACTTCGGCGAGCGGGGGTTCGACGTCGTCCACCACGCCCCCTGCGGCCTCCCCAGCAACCAGAAGCTCATCACCCCGGAGGCCCTGGTGCAGTGGATCGAGTCCACCGTCGCCCCGCGGAAGCCGCAGGCGGTCCTGGTCGCCGGCAACGGCATCCGCGCCGTGGGCACCATCGCGGGCCTGGAGGAGCGGATCGGCTTCCCCGTCCTCACCGCCAACCAGGTGCTCTTCTGGCACGCGCTGCACCTCGCCGGCGGTACCGGGGCGGCCGCGCGGATCAGCGACTACGGCGCCCTGTTCGGCGTCCGCCCGGAACCGGGGAGCGTGACGGGATGAGCCTGCTGCCTGCGTACGGCTACCAGGCCGCCGTGCAGGAGACCTGCGACACCCCCGAGTACCACATGCCCCTCGTGTGCTGGCACGACGACGACAACGGTGTGCGCGGACTGGTGCTGTACCGCGGGGCACTGCGTCCGGCGGAGCAGGTTCCGGGGTTCCGGCGCTATCTCGCCGCCGAGGGTCTGGAGCAGTACGCCACGACCGGCCCGTGGCCGCTGCTCGCAGCAACCGCCTGATCCGACCCGTGGCGGGGACCGGCCGGGTCCCCGCCACATCAGGAGCCGTATCGACATGACACACGACCTCAAGTGGTCCGACGCACCCCCGGGCGAGGTCCGCGACCAGGTGGGCGTCTGGATCGTCCGGGCCCCGGCCGGGCAGCGGCTGCCACCCGACGGGTCCGCGCCCGACTGGCTCGACGAGAAGGAACGGAGCCGGCTGGCCGCGATACCGCAGCGCTCCGGCAAGGAGGCCTACGCCTTCGCCCACTGGGCGCTGCGGAGCGTCCTCGGCTCCTCGCTGGACTGCCCGCCCCGGAGCGTCGGCTTCCTGCGGCAGCCGTGTCCCGGCTGCGGTGGGGCGCACGGCAGGCCGGCCATCCGCGATCCGGACCGGGGCCGCGAACCCCCGGAGTTCTCGATGTCGCACAGCGGGGACCACGTCGCCATCGCTGTCGCCGAGGCCACCATCGGCATCGACATCGAGTCCCATCCGACCCCGGAGTCGGTCGCGGGCTACCTGCCCTTCCTCCACCCGAGGGAACAGCAGTGGCTGGGCGCCCGCCCGGCCGACGAACTGGTCCGGGACTTCGCCCGGCTGTGGACCCGCAAGGAAGCCATGGCCAAGGCGACCGGCCAGGGCATGGCGTCCGTCCTGAACCGGATGGACCTCACCGGCCAGCCGCTCGGCTGGCGGGTGCGGCAGCTGATCGCCCCACCCGGATACGAGGCCAGCTTCGCCGTTCCGGCGTCGGTGCACGTGGACGTCATCATGCACGAGGACCTCCCGTATCCGATGCCGGAGCTGGAGCGGGTCTGACCGGCGGCGGGCGGTCCGTACCTCCGCGGAGGGGAGGTACGGACCGCCCGCCGCGTCACGTCGTGCGCCCGGTGGAGCAGGCCGTCAGACGATGGTCACCTCGGAGGTGAAGACCTGGACGCCGTGCTGCTCGACCGAGACGGGTACCCGGCTCCGGCCGGTGCCCGCGGGGACCGGGGAACCGGCCACGACGACGGCCGGGGCGTCGAGTTCGACGTACCGCACGAAGTCCGTCCGCATCCCGATGACGGCCGCGGTCCCCCCGCCGACGGCGCACGCCGCCTGCCGGGCGGCCTCCAGCAGGAGCATCCCGGGCGCGTGGTCGACACGGTGGTCGAAGAGCACCGGGTGCGAGGTGTCCACCCGCAGCAGCCACCGGCCGGGTCTCTCGCCCCCCGGGGCCGGCGAGAGGACCACGTCGGCCGGGGACGTCCGGCCCACCAGGCGCGGATCCACGGGCGGGCCCGCCGGGAGGCGGTTCGCCAGAGCGGTGTCGATGTCCGCGTAGCTCCCGCGCATTCTCCGGTAGACGGCCGCGGGCTGGTCGTTGAAGCGGGTGTGCGCGATGCCCATCAGCCGCTTCCCCAGGTGGACGTCGATGTCCATCGCCATCCCCGCGAACCTGTTGCCGCGCCGGACCACGTCCGAGCAGGACACCACCAGGCGCACCTCGTCCTCGGCGGTGGTGATCAGCGAGGCCAGCGGCTCGACCGCGAAGTTCAGGCACTCCCACGCCTGCTTGTGCTCCCGCGGGACACCGTGCACGGCGTGCGAGAGCAGCGGGACCGTCTGGCGCACGGTCTCCGCGAGCAGCAGCGGATCGTACGCGCCCTGCGACGGCAGGTAGAACGGGTGCCCCTTCGGCCAGCGCGCCGTGATCACGAAGCGTCCCGAGTCGGCCTCGGTCCACGTGCTGAGCAGCACTTCCTCCCCCCGGAGCTTGTGCACCTGCCACTGCTGCACCTGAGACTGCTGGACCGGTTGTACGTCACGGCTCAGTACGGAAACAGACAACGTGGACCCCCCACGATCGGTTGTTTGCTCACGGATGACTACGCAGGGGAGCCCCACGAGCACCCCCTGCGCCGACTCAAAAATAATGTTTCTTTTGTTTTGCCGGGTCAAGGGGAACACGGGTCTGATTTTTTCTGGGAGTGCAGGAGTAAGCATAGGTAACTCAACCGGAACAAAAGGGACTTGCCTTGGCGCCGGTCGGCCCGGATAACATAAGGGTCATTCTTTTTGGGAAGGTGACAGGGCATGGCACAACCGAAGCAGGAACGAGCGGAACAGACCCGCCGCGCTCTCCTCCTCGCAGCAGCAGAGGTGTTCGACGAGTTCGGCTACGCGGGTGCGAGCATCACCCGCATCCTCAAGCGCGCCGGTGTGACGGCCGGAGCGCTCTACTTCCACTTCGGCTCCAAGGAGGATCTGGCCAGGGCGGTGATGAACAGCCAGCCGGAGACCCTGGTCCCGCTGCTGGCCGCCGGGGGCCTCCAGCGGCTCATCGACCTCACCCTCGTCTGGTCGTGGCAGCTCCAGCGCGATCCGCTGCTGCGGGCCGGCGTACGGCTGACCAACGAGCAAACCTCCGCGGTCGGTCCCACGAGCGCCGACCCGTACGAGAAGTTCCGCGCGATCATGACGGGGTGCCTCCAGGACGCGCAGAACGACGGCGAGCTGCAGCCGGGCGTCGACCCGGTCGTGGTCGCGGAGTTCGTCGTCGCGGCCTGTACCGGAATGCAGATGTACTCCAACGTCGTCAGCGGCCGCCAGGACCTTCCCGAGCGCACCCAGCAGATGTGGAACCTCATCCTTCCGGGCATCGCGGTCCCGTCCGTGATCACCCGCGCCGAGGCGACCCCCGCCCGGGGCGCCGCGATGATGCCCTGAGAGCCCGGCCCGCCGACCACTCCTCCCGCCTCGAACGAACTCCAAGGAGACCCCATGCCGTCCTTACGCCTGGCCGCCCTGAACATCGACGGTGTCCTGCTCAACGACACCTTCAGCCCGGTCATCCACCAGTTCGTCGTCGGCCGGGGCGGGACGTACTCCGCCGCGCTGGAGCGGTCGATCTTCTCCCAGCCGCAGCACATCGCCGGGCAACGGCTCGCGGCCGCCGTGGGCTCCACCATGACCGGCGAGGAGGCGCTCGCCGCCTACTTCGAGGAGCGCTCGGCCCACCTCGACCGCCACCCGGTCACCATCACACCGGGTACGCGTGACCTGCTCCACCGCCTGCGGAGCGCGGGCCTGCAGACGGTCTGCTACGGGGGCCTGGGCAAGGAGCACTTCGACCGCCATCTGGGCCGCTACGCCCACCTGTTCGACGGCCCCGGCTACGTCAGCACCAACGACATCCGCCCCGGCCTCAGGGAGATCGCAGAGGACGTCTTCGGGCTCCGCCCCGCCCAGGCCCTCTTCGTCGACGACGTCGCCCGGGTCGCGGAGGCGGCCCGCGAACTGGGCACCGCCTTCGTCGGGCGTCCCTCCGCCTTCGTCCACAGCCACCAGCGCGAACTCATGCGGGAGGCGGGCGTACGCCACATGATCGACGGCCTGGACGCGCTCGACGACGGCCTGCTGCGCCGGATCGACCGGGAGATGGGCACGGGCACGTTCTGGAGCCCCGCCCTCGCGGCGGCCGGCCGGGAGAGACAGGCGTGACGCCGGGCAGACCGGCGCTGTCCGGCAAGGTGGCCCTGATCACCGGAGCCTCCAGCGGAATCGGCGCCGCGGCGGGCCGGCACTTCGCCGATGAGGGAGCCGCCGTCGTGCTCGTCGCCCGCCGGGCCGCCCAGGTGGAGGAGGTCGCCGAGCGCATCCGGAAGGACGGCGGCCGGGCCGTGGCCGTACCGGGGGACGTCACCCGCCCCGCGGACATGGAACGGGCCGTCGCCACGGCGGTCGACCGGTTCGGCCGCCTCGACTGTGCGTTCAACAACGCCGGTCACGCCAGCGCCGGAACGCTCCTGCACGAACTTCCCGACGATGTCTTCGACCGCACCCTGGACGTCAATCTGCGCGGTGTGTGGAACTGCCTGCGTGCCCAGATCCCCGCCATGCTGGAGTCGGGCGGCGGCGCGGTCGTCAACTCCTCCAGCGTCGCGGGCGTACGGGCCACCGCCGCGTCGGCGCCCTACGTCGCCGCGAAACACGCGGTCATCGGTCTCACGAGGGCGGCGGCGGCCGAGTACGGCGACCACGGCATCAGGGTCAACGCCCTCGTGGTGGGCGGCACCGACACGGAGATGATGGACGCCCTCCGCTCCACCGGAGCCGCCGCGGGCGCGGGTTTCGGCTCCCAGGGCATCCAGCGGCGGCTGGCCGATCCGGTCGAGATCGCCCGCGCCGCCGCCTGGCTCTGCTCGGACGCCTCCTCCTTCACCACCGGGACCGCCCTCGCGGTGGACGGCGGACGGACCGCGAAATGACGGCGGAGCGCGCGGCCACGACGGTCCGGACCGCCACCTGAGGACAGCGGCGCGTGACACGACGGAACGCCCCCGGCGGCTGCCGCCCATTCCTGATGGGAGGCAGCCGCCGGGGGCGTACGGTCACAGGGCGTCAGACCTGGAGCGCGCCGGGCCGGTCCGCGACCTGCTGGGGCGCCGGGGACGGGGCGACCGCCTCGGGCTTCGTGCGGTCGGCGAGCTTCAGCCAGATGACACCGACGATGATGACCGACAGCCAGATGCCCTTGGCCAGGGTCAGGGTCTCGTCGAAGAAGACGGGGCCGAGGACGGCGGCGCCGACCGCACCGATACCCGCCCAGACGGCGTAACCGATGCTGACCTCGATCGTGCGGAGGGCCAGGCTCAGTGCGTACAGCGTCAGCAGGAAGAACACCACGGCGACCAGGGACCAGGTCAGGACGGTGAACCCCTCGCTGCCGCCGACGGCGAGCGCGTAGCCGATCTCGAAGACTCCGGCGAGCAGGAGCGAGAGCCAGGCGTTCTTGGAGGTCTTGGCTTCGTTGGACATGGGAGGTGGATCCTCTCTGAGGTGGCGTCAGATGGTGGGCGGAAGGCACCGCGTGCGCGGTCGGGGTGGTGCACCCGGGCTCAGGCGGAACCGCTCAGCTGGAGTCCGACGACGCCACCGATGACGAGGACGATGCCGATCGCCTTGTTCCAGTTCAGGCGCTGACCGAAGAAGAGCGCGCCGAGGATGGTGATGCCGACGCCCGCCACGGAGGTCCACAGGGCGTAGCCGACGCCGACGTCGAAGGTCAGCAGCGACTTGCTGAGGAAGAAGGTCGCGAGGGCACCGCTGATCAGGGTGATGGCGGTCCACTTGCGGTTCTTGAAGCCCTCCGCCTTTCCGGCGGCGATGGCGACAGCGATCTCGAAGGCGACGGCGATGGCGAGGTAGAGCCAGTGCATGGGAGGTCCTTCCGTGCGGTGGGTGAGGAGGAGAGTGGGCGTGGGGAAGGTGGTGCGAGGGACGGCGTGCGGCGATGTCGCGGAACCGGGTCCGGGTCAGTGCCGGGAACGGCTCAGGGTGAGGAAGTCCTGGAACGGCGCTTCCGCTTCGGGGAGCTGGAGCGCCGTGACCTTGATGGGCCAGCGCTCGGGGTCCTCGGCGAACAGGGAGTACGAGCCGGTGTAGTCGAAGCCGTACCGGGCGGCGGTCCGGCGGTCGGCGGCGTGCACGATGTGGCCGATGCCGGCGAACCGTGCCGCCATGTAGCACAGGGCGCAGGGCTCGCCGGAGGCGATCAGGGTGGCTCCCGCCACGGCGCGCATGCCGTGCCGTGCGGTGGCCTGCCGGAGGGCGACGACCTCGGCGTGCGCGGTCGGGTCGTTGTCCTCTCGGACCCGGTTGAAGCCGGTCCCCAGGATGCGTCCGCCGCCCACGACGACACCGGAGAAGGGGATGCCGCCCTGGGCGACGTGCTCGCGGCTGAGCCGGATCGCTTCGTGGGCGAAGCCCATCAGTTCGCTGTCGTGTGTACCCATGAGCAGTTCGTCTCCCGAGTTTCCCTGCATCTATATTGCCTGCACATGCAAGCAGATAGTTTCCATGGATCTCCGCAGGCGGCGTGACCCGATGCCTTAATCTTGCATGTGCATATAACGAGTGTCAAGCAGGGGCGTGCGTAAGGGCGTTGTCCAGCGTCGCCAGCGGCTCCAGCACCTGCGGGTCGAACACCGCCGGGAGAGCCCCTGCGGCCGCCTTGTGCGGCAGGTCGGGGTTGGCCAGCGCACCCGTGCCGATCGCCAGGACGTCCGCGTGCCCCTCGTCCAGGACGCGCCGTGCCACCGCTTCCTCGTGCAGCCCGCCGTTGGCGATGACGGGCACTCCGGTGACCTTCCGGGCGAGCCCGGCGAGCGTCGGTCCGCCCGGCAGCCAGTCCCGTCCACTGCCCGCGAGGTGCAGGTAGTCGGCCCCGGCCCCGACCGCCGCCGCGAAGAGGGCGGCCGCCTCGGCGTCGCCTCCCTGCCACCGCCACCCGAAGTTGTTGATCTTCCCCTGGGAGAGCCGGACGCCGACCGTGAAGCCGGGCCCGGCCGCACCTCTGACCGCGGCCGTCACCTCCCGTAGGAGCCGTGAGCGCCCCTCGACCTCCCCGCCGTACCCGTCGGTGCGCAGATTGGTGTACGGAGTGAGGAACTGGTCGAGCAGATAGCCGTTGGCGGCGTGGATCTCCACGCCGTCGAAGCCGGCCTCACGGGCGCGGACCGCCGCGGCGGCGAAGCCCTCCACGGCCTCGGCGATCTGGCCGTGGGTCATCTCCAGCGGTTCGGGCCAGGGACCGCTGCCCCGGTACTTGCCCAGTTGCTCGCCCATCGGCCGGACCGCGGACGGGCCGACGGTCCGGTCGCGGAACCGGTTTCCCTGGGCCAGGGCCCCGGCGTGCATCAGCTGGAGGACGATACGCGCGCCGGCGGCGTGCACTCGGTCGACGACGCCCCGCCAGGCGGCGGCCTGCGCCTCGTCCGTGATGCCGGGCTGGTGGAGGTAGCCCTGGCCGTAGGCGGTGTCGGTGTAGGTCCCCTCGGTGATCAGGAGCCCGAAGCCGCCCTCGGCGAAGGCCCCGTAGTAGGCGGCCATCTGCTCGGTGGCCCGGCCGTCCTCGGTGGCGGAGACCCGGGTCATGGGGGCGACGGCGAATCTGTTGCGCAGCTCCAGACCCGCGAACCGGCAGGCGGTGAGGGCGGGGTGAGGGCGTAACGCGCTGGTGCGGGCGTCGCTCACCTCAGCACGTCCCGTCGATGCCGCAGGCCGCGCCGTAACCGGCTTCCTCCGCCTGCCGGGCCTGCGCGTCCAGGATCGCCTTGCGCAGCTGGGCGGGGCGCGGGACGCCCTCGATCCGGATGTCCCCGACGAGCAGGGTGGGGACCGACCGCACCTGGTGGGCGGCCGCCTCCCGCAGAGCCTCCTGATGCCGGGCACGGTAGGTGCCGTCCTTCAGCGCGGCCCGGAACCCGGCCTCGTCCAGGCCGGTTTCGACGGCCAGTGCGGCGAGGACGTCGACCTCCCCCAGGTCCTGGTCCTCCTGGAAGAAGGCACGGAACATCCGCTGGTTGTAGGCGTCGCCCAGGCCGCGCTCGGCCGCGTACTGGTACCCCTCGAAGGCGAGGGCCGTGTAGGGCTGCGGCGAGACGGTGGGGAGCGTGATGTCGACACCCAGCCGACGGGCCATGGGGTAGACGGCCCGCTCCCAGATGGCGGGCAGGTACTCGTCCTCCGGCCGCAGGGTGGGCTGGGGGTGGGCCCGCAGCTCGAAGGGCAGCCACTCGACTTCCACGTCGACGCCGACGTCCTTGATCGCCTCTTCGATGGGGCCCTCGGCCAGCATGCAGAAGGGGCAGACGTAGTCGGACCAGATCTTGATCTTCACGGGATCGGCCATGCGCAGGCTCCATATAATTGATCGCGCAAGCAACAGCATCTCTCGACAGGTCGACGAGAGATGGGAGGGATCTCCAGAAGGTTGCACGATCATGCACTTAAGTGTCAAGCTCTGCCGTACCGCCCGCGCGCCGGCGAACGAGAACGGCGGTGGCCCCCAGCCTCGAAGGACTGGGGGCCACCGCCGCGGTGCTGCCCGGGGGCTACAGGAACGAGTTGATCTCGATCGTCTCGGTCCGGCCGGGGCCGACGCCGATCGCGGAGATCGGGGCGCCCGACATCTCCTCCAGGGCCTTCACGTAACCCTGCGCGTTCTTCGGCAGGTCGGAGAAGGTCTTGGCCTTGGTGATGTCCTCGGACCAGCCCGGCAGGGTCTCGTAGATCGGCTTCGCGTGGTGGAAGTCGGTCTGGTTGTACGGGAGTTCCTCGACGCGCTTGCCGTCGATCTCGTACGCCACGCAGACCGGGATCCGCTCCCAGCCGGTGAGGACGTCCAGCTTGGTGAGGAAGAAGTCGGTCAGGCCGTTGACCCGGGTCGCGTACCGCGCGATCGGGGCGTCGAACCAGCCGCAGCGGCGGTCACGGCCGGTGGTGACACCGCGCTCGCCGCCGATGCGCCGCAGCGCCTCGCCGTCCTCGTCGAACAGCTCGGTCGGGAACGGACCGGCTCCGACACGCGTCGTATAGGCCTTGAGGATGCCGATGACGCGGCTGATCTTCGTCGGGCCGACACCGGCACCGGTGCAGGCGCCGCCCGCCGTCGGGTTCGACGAGGTGACGAAGGGGTACGTGCCGTGGTCGACGTCGAGCAGGGTGCCCTGGCCGCCCTCGAAGAGCACGACCTTGCCGTCGTCGATGGCTTCGTTCAGGATCAGGGTCGTGTCGGCGACGAACGGCTTGATCTGCTCCGCGTACTGGAGCATGTCCTCGACGACCTTGCCGGCCTCGATCGCCCGGCGGTTGAAGACCTTGGCCAGGAGCTGGTTCTTCTGCTCCAGGGCCGCCTCCACCTTCTGCTCCAGGATCGACTCGTCGTAGAGGTCCTGGACGCGGATCCCCACCCGGTTGATCTTGTCGGCGTACGTCGGACCGATGCCCCGGCCCGTCGTGCCGATCTTGCGCTTCCCGAGGAAGCGCTCGGTCACCTTGTCGAGCGTGACGTTGTACGGAGTGATCAAATGAGCGTTGCCGCTGATCAGAAGCTTGGACGTGTCGACGCCTCGCTCGTTCAGACCGCTCAGCTCGGAGAGCAGGACCGCCGGGTCGACCACGACACCGTTCCCGATGACCGGGGTACAACCCGGCGACAGGATTCCGGAGGGGAGGAGATGAAGTGCGTACTTCTGGTCGCCCACGACGACCGTGTGACCGGCGTTGTTACCGCCTTGGTATCGCACGACATAGTCCACGGATCCACCGAGGAGATCGGTGGCCTTCCCCTTGCCCTCGTCACCCCACTGAGCACCGAGCAGCACAAGTGCGGGCACAGGCGTACACCCCTTCCGGGCGGGGCATGTCCAAGGTCAGGGGGCGTACGTCAAGGTCGTACCTGCCGTACGACGATGTACGGCAAAGCCTGAGCCGTCGAACCGGGTGCCCCGGAATAGACGAAGCCCCTGGCGCAATAGCGCAAGGGGCTCTTGCACCAAGATGCTACCCGAGGAAGGACCGAGGTGTCGGCTGCAGAGCCCCCCGGCGACGGCGACGACCAGCTCCTGGTGGTCATCGACCCGGTCGCCCGCCGGAGTGACGGCGAGTCCGTCCGTATCGCCAAGGACGTGCTGAGCGCCGGCGCGCACGCCAAGATCTGCCTTCCGGACACCCCCGAGGAGTTCGCCCGGGCCCTGTCCCGGCGGGGTGCGCGCCGGCCCGTCGTCGTCGGTGACGACCATGCGCTGCTGCGCGCCGTCGCCCAGCTGCACCGCGAACGGGAGCTGGCCGCCGGCGTCCTCTCCCTGATCCCCGTCGGCGCGGCGCACGCGCTGGAGGTGGCCCACGCCCTCGGCGTCCCCCGGGGCGCGGTGGCGGCCGCCCGGACCGCGCTGGACGGTGCGGTGCGCCGCCTGGACCTGCTGGTCGACGACAGCGACGGCGTGGTCCTGGGCCGCCTGCGCATCCCGGCCCCGCCTCCCCCGCCGCCCGGCTCCGGGACCCCGCACACGAACATCACGGCCATGTGGGACACCTGCCGCTCGCTGGTCACCTCCCTGGTCCGCCCGGCCCCCGTCGCCGCCACGGCGAACCCGGGCACGCACCGCCTGCGCATCGAGGCGGACGGGGTGCTGCTGAGCGACCTGGACACGCCGGTCCGGGACCTCTCGGTCACCTCCCAGGGCGGCGGGGGCCTCGCCGACGTCGTCGTCCGCACCGGTTCCGGCGAGGACGTCACGGCGGAGGCCAAGGCCGTCACGGTCTCCGGCGCGGACTTCCGCTACCGGGCGGACATACAGACCGGCGGGCCGGTGCGGACCCGGACCTGGACGGTCCGGGCGGGCGCCTGGGGGCTGATGCTGCCGGGCCCGGCGAGCGCGGACGCGGCGGCGGGCGCACGCTGGTAGGAGACGGCCCGGAGCCGTCCCCTTTGCCCGCCCCCGGTCCCGGAGGTGACCGTCATGACCAGGATCGCTGTCGGATGGCACATCGAGCTCGAATTCGAGGAGGACACGCACCGCACGCGCGCGGCGGCGCTCGTCCGCCTCTCCGACGGAACAGAGGTACGCGCCCACGGCTACGCCAGCCGCCATCCCTCGGACGCCGACCAGCAGCGGGTCGGCGAGGAGATCGCGGGGGCGAGGGCGCTCAACGAGCTGGCGATGAAACTGCTGACCAAGGCGCACGACGAGATCGACGAGGCGTCGGGGCGGAAGTCGTACCCGCTGACGTAGCTTCGGGGGCTCCGCCCCCGTACCCCCGCTCCTCAATCGCCGGAGGGGCTTGATACCCGCACTCCGGAACCGCGCCCGCGCCCGCCTGCGTCTCCCCGCCCATGGAGACCCGCCGCGAAGCCCTCACCGGAACCACCGGCTGCCTCAGCGCCGTCCTCGGCGCCGTCGCCGGGATGGCCGCCTTCGGGTACGGCTTCGACGTCCTGGCCGGGACGCAGACGCTGGAGGACTGCGGCTCACCCTGCTGACCCGGGCCGGAGGCTCGCCTACACCTCCGCCCGCAGCTCCTTCAGCCCCCGGATCACATACCCCGGCTGCCACTCCGGCTCCGCCGACATCCGCAGCGCGGGCGCCTTCCGCAGCAGCTCCCCGAAGGACGCCGCCAGCTCCAGGCGGGCCAGCGGGGCGCCGAGGCAGAAGTGGATGCCCGCGCCGAAGGTGATGTGCGGGTTGTCCGTACGGGACAGATCCAGGACGTCCGGGCGCGCGAACCGCTCCGGGTCCCGGTTGGCCGAGCCGAACAGCAGCGCCACCTCCGCGCCCCGGCCGATCACCTGGCCGTCGATCTCGATGTCGTCCAGCACCCAGCGCTCGAACATCTGCAACGGGGTGTCGTAGCGCAGCAGCTCCTCGATCGCGGTGGGCAGCAGCGCGGGATCGGCGCGCAGGGCGGCCAACTGCTCCGGGTGGTGGAAGAGGGTCCGCCAGCCGTTGACGGTGGTGTTCACCGTCGCCTCGTGGCCCGCGTTCAGCAGCAGCACACAGGTGGAGATCATCTCCTGCTCGGTCAGCCGCTCGCCCTCGTCGTGGGCGGCGATGAGCGCCGAGATCAGGTCGTCGCCGGGGGCGGTGCGCCGCTCGGCGATCAGCCCGCGCAGATACGCCGAGAAGTCCACGGAGGCCGAGACGGCGGCGGCCGCCGTCTCCTCCGAGGGGTTCAGCTCGAACATCCCGCAGATCGCCGCCGACCAGGGCCGCAGCAGTCCCCGGTCCGCCTCCGGGACGCCCAGCATCTCCGCGATGACGGCGACCGGCAGCGGCTCCGCGACCTCCGCCAGCAGGTCCCCGCCGCCCTTCGCCACGAACGCGTCGACCAACTCGGCCGCCAGCCGCCGCACGGTCGGGGCGAGATTCTCGACCGTACGCGGGGTGAACGCCTTCGAGATCAGCCGCCGGATCCGGGGGTGGTCGGGGGCCTCCAGATCGAGGATGCCCTGCCCGTTGAGCGTGGTGAACGGCTCGTGCTCGGGCGGCGGCGGGGTCCGCCCG
The DNA here is from genome assembly GCF_014649875.1 of Streptomyces rubiginosohelvolus. Taxonomy (GTDB): domain Bacteria; phylum Actinomycetota; class Actinomycetes; order Streptomycetales; family Streptomycetaceae; genus Streptomyces; species Streptomyces rubiginosohelvolus. The sequence continues at coordinate 1,013,586 of NZ_BMTW01000001.1, forward strand.
AACTCCTCGTGGCTGAAGCGGTGCAGATACGTACGCCCGAGGCGCCGGTCGCGCAGCAGGGCCGATACGTCGGAGTGGTGCGGGATCAGCCACTGCCCCGTCGGCTCGAACCAGTGCGCCCGGCCGGCGGCGCGCAGCGCGGTGTAGGCGGGGTAGGGATCGGCGACGAACGCGGGCGACCAGGGATCGAAGGACACGTGCATGGCCCGACGCTACCCGCGCCCGCGCCCGCCGCAAGGGGTCCGGCACAGGTCCGGCCCAGGTCCGGCTACCCCGGGGTGACCAGCCGTGCCTCGTACGCGAACACCGCCGCCTGGGTCCGGTCGCGCAGCCCCAGCTTCACCAGGATGCGGCTCACATGCGTCTTGATCGTGGACTCGGCGACGATCAGGTGCGAGGCGATCTCCGCGTTGGAGAGCCCCTGCGCGATGAGGACGAGCACCTCCGTCTCCCGCTCGGTGAGGTCGCCGATCCGGGCCAGCGCGGGCGGCCGCGGAGTCTCCGCGAGCTTGGAGAACTCGGTGATGAGGCGCCGGGTGACCGTCGGCGCGAGCAGCGCCTCGCCCGAGGCCACCACCCGTACCCCGTCGGCGAGCTGCCGGGCCGAGGCGTCCTTGAGGAGGAAGCCCGAGGCCCCGGCCCGCAGCGCCTGGTAGACGTACTCGTCGAGGTCGAAGGTCGTCAGCACCAGGACCTTCGCGTCGGCGTCCCGGGCGACGATCTCGCGGGTCGCCTCGATGCCGTTCATCTCCGGCATACGGATGTCCATCAGGACGACGTCCGGACGCAGGGCGGCGACCTGGTCGAGCGCCTGCCGGCCGTCCAGCGCCTCGCCCACGACGGTGATCCCGGGCATCGCGTTGAGCAGGACCGAGAAGCCCTCGCGGACCATCATCTGGTCGTCGACGATCAGGACCCGGATGTCGGTGTCGCTCATGCCCGGCCGTCCCGGTCGATCACGACGGTGTCGGCGTTGCCCGCCCGGTCCGCCTTCGCCGCCGCCTCGCGGGGCTCCGACTGCTCCGGCTGCTCGGACAGCGGTACGGGGAGGAACACCGCGACCTCGTACCCGCCGTCGGCCGTCGGCCCGGCCGTCATCTCGCCGTTCAGCATCGCGACCCGCTCCCGCATCCCGGTGATCCCGTGCCCGGCGCCGGGCGAGGGCTTGACCAGGCCCCGCGCGGGCCCGTTGACCACGCGCAGCCCGAGCCCGCCGAGGACGTAGCCGAGCTCGACCCGGGCCGTGGAGCCGGGTGCGTGCCGCAGGCTGTTGCTCAGGGCCTCCTGGACGATCCGGTACGCCGACAGCTCGACGCCCTGCGGCAGCTCGCGGACGGCCCCGGTGATCACCTTCTCCGTCTCCAGGCCCGTCTCGCGGACGTTGTCCAGGAGCCCGTCGAGCGCGGCGAGGGTGGGCTGCGGGGCGTCGGGGGCCTCGTAGTCCTCCGCCCGGACGACCCCGAGGACGCGGCGCAGTTCGGTGAGGGCGGCCACGGCGTTCTCCCGGATGGTGACGAAGGCCTGCTCCAGCTCCGGGGGCGGGGTCTCGACCCGGTAGGGGGCGGCCTCGGCCTGGATCGCGACGACCGACATGTGGTGGGCGACCACGTCGTGCAGCTCCCGGGCGATGGTGGTGCGCTCCTCCAGCAGCGTGCGCCGGTCACGTTCGACGGCGGTGACGGTGCGCTGCACGGTGACCTCGCGCTCGGCGTCGCGCCGGATCTGGACCACGGCGACGACGAGCAGCGCGAAGGCGGAGAGGGTGACCACGGGCGCGGTGATGGACGGGTCGCCGCCCTCCAGCAGCATCCCGAAGAACAGGGTCAGCAGCCACATCCAGGCCGCCGCGCGGGGGCGGGTCCGGGCGGCCACGACCACCAGGACCACCACCTGGGCCATGAAGGCGCTCGGCCCCCACAGCCCGTCGGTGCCGAGGACGGCGCAGAAGACGGTCGTCACCATCGACGCCCAGAACGCGGCGACCGGCCTGATGAGGGTCATCGCCACCGGGATCGCGGGCACCACGCCCATCAGGAAGCGGTACTCCCACTCGGCGAACCCGGCCATCATCACGAGGAACGCGGCGAACAGCACGATGGCGTGCGGAGTCCAGACGACGAACCGGCGCAGCCCCTCGGGCAGCCGCCGGATGATCCGTCCGTCGGGGTTGAGCGGCGGCAGCGGCCGGTAGGCGAACACGTTGCGCAGGAGGTCGTCCCGCAGGCCGTCTATCGCCCCTGCGGCTGCCCGGAACTCCGGGCTACTGGTCTTCGTCTGGTTCTCGGTCACGCTTCCACGGTAGGCGGCGGCGGACGGCGGGTCGTCAGCATCGCTACGGATTCCGGAGCGTCCGTCTCAAGGACTACCCGCCTCCGCCGTGCCGTCCCGGAGAACCGCGGGGGCCCCGGTCGGCCCCCCGGGTCAGGCCTCCGCGCGGAAGGCGTGCGCGTGCTCCTCGGCCCACTCGGCGAAGGTCCGCGCCGGCCGCCCGGTGACCTTCTCCACCGTGCCGCGCACGGTCCGGCCCTCCGGCGGCGTGTCCCGGTAGACGTCGATCAGGAACGCGATCACGTCCTCCGGCATGCCCTGGCCCCGCCAGGTCTCCAGCGCCTGCTGCTCGGTGAGCTCGACCAGCTCCACGTCCGCGCCCCGCGCCGCGCCGATGGCCGCCGTCTTGTCGCGGACGGTCAGCGCCTGCGGTCCGGTGATCAGGTACTCCTGGCCGCCGTGACCGTCCTCGGTGAGGGCGACGGCCGCCACCGCGCCGATGTCCGACTCGTGGACCATCGCGCTCAGCCGGTCCACGAACGGCTCGCGCACCACGCCCTCGCTCCGGATGCCGGGCGCCCACTCCAGGGCGTTCGCCATGAACTCCACCGGCATCACGACCGTCCACGCGAAGTCGCTCGCGCGCACCGCCGCCTCCATCGGGGTGTCCCCGCCGCCGTGCAGCACGGTCACCCGGCGCACGCCCGCCTCCTTCGCCAGGGCGAGGATCTCGTCGGCGGTCTCCAGCGGGGCGAAGAGCGCTCCGCCGAAGGTGATGAGGTGCAGTCCGGTCACCCCGCGCAGCGCGGGAACCAGCGACGCCGGGTCTTCCAGGTCGCCGCCGACGACCTCGACGCCGGCCGGGAACTCCGCCCGCTCCGGGTCGCGGGTCAGGGCCCGGACGTGCTCGCCGCGCTCCAGCAGCTGCTCGACCACGCGACGGCCGACCGTTCCCGTGGCTCCGGTCACCAGGATCGTCATGAGGATCTCCTTCGTCGGTTCCGACTCCGTCTGAGCGGCAACACGACCAAGGTAGAGACCCTTGAGGACAGCTTCGGTCCTCTGTCGTGAAGGGCTTACCAGGCGAGCTGGGTGATCTCCTCGGCGACGACGGCGCAGGCGTCGGCGGCCGGGTCGATCAGCGGGAAGTGCCCGACACCGCCGAGCAGCGTCAGCCCGACCGTCTCGCCGGCCTGCGCCGCCGCGTCGACGTACGCCTCGGAAACGGCCTGCGGGACGACGATGTCGTCGACGCCCTGGACGATCGCGGTGGCGATCCCGGTCGGCAGCAGCGCCCCGGGGTCGGCGTGCGCCGCCCGGTCCGCGAAGCCGGCCTCCCCGCCCAGGAGCTGGGTGACCGCGCCGCCGCACACCCCCAGCCGGACCGCCGCCGCGAAGTCCGCGATCGGGGCCAGGGCGACGACCCCGCGCAGCGGCGGCGGGGCGGGCAGCCGCCACGGCGACCCCTCGGGCAGGACGTGGCGCGCCGCCGCCCACAGGGCGAGGTGCCCGCCCGCCGAGTGCCCGGTGACCACGATCCGCCGCACATCGGCGCCGGGCAGCGCGCGGGCGGCCAGCACGGGCATCGCGTCCAGGGCCGCGGCCACGTCGTCGAAGGTCTCCGGCCAGCGCCCCGCGACCGGGTCGGCGCCCGGAGCACGCTGCCCCTCGCCGCGCTGCTGCGGGATGTCGTCGCCGCCGCGCCGGTACTCCACATTGGCCACCGCGAAGCCCCGGCGGGCCAGGTAGTCCGCGAGCGGGGAGACATGGGCCCGGTCGTACGGGGCCCGCCAGGCGCCGCCGTGCAGGAGGACGACGAGCGGGGCGGCGGTGCGGCCGTCGCGCGGGGCGTAGAAGTCGACGACCTGGTCGGGGTGGTCCCCGTAGGCGGCGGTGGCGTCGGGGGCGACGGGAGGGTGGGCGAACGCCGACGCGCTCTCCGCCTCGTCCCGATCACGCGCCGCAGAGTCCGGGGAACCCGGGGAATCCGACATGCTGCTCAACCGTCCTCTGCCCGTGGCCTGTGCCTGCGTTCTGTTCCTGCGTCAGGTGGCCAACTGGGTTGACCTGCGGGGACGGTACCAGCACTCGGCACCGTCCCCGCCCGGCCGAACAGACCTTGACGTCCCGTCAGGCGGCCGGGCCAGACGGCGGGATCTCCGCCAGCACCTCGGCCAGCACCCGCGCCGCCCGCTCCGCGTCGGCGAATCCGACGTACAGCGGGGTGAAGCCGAACCGCAGCACGTCCGGCCGCCGCAGGTCGCCGACGACGCCCCGCTCGATGAGGCGGCGCATCACGGGCTCGGCCTCGTCGCAGCGCAGGGCGACCTGGCTGCCGCGTTCGGCGTGCGCGGCCGGGGTGACGGAGGTGACCCGGTCCGCCGGAACGTACGCCTCGACGCACTCCAGGAAGAAGTCCGTCAGCGCCAGGGACTTGGCCCGTACGGTGTCCACCGCCACCCCGTCCCACACGTCGAGCGCCGCTTCCAGCGTCAGCATGGAGACGATGTCGGGGGTGCCGACCCGGCCCCGTACGGAACCGTCCGCCGGGGCGTAGCCGGGGGTCATGCCGAACGGGTCGGCGTGCGAGTTCCAGCCGGGCAGCGGCGAGTCGAAGGCGGCCTGGTGGCGCTCGGCGACGTACAGGTAGGCGGGCGAACCGGGGCCGCCGTTGAGGTACTTGTACGTACAGCCGACCGCCAGGTCCACCCCGTGCTCGTCGAGCCCGACGGGCAGCGCGCCGGCGCTGTGGCAGAGGTCCCACACGGCGACCGCGCCCGCCGCGTGGACGGCGGCGGTCAGCCCGGGCAGGTCGTGCAGCCGGCCGGAGCGGTAGTCGACCTGGTTGAGCAGGGCGGCGGCGGTACGGGGACCGAGCGCGGCCGGTACGTCAGCCGGCGCGACGGGCACGAGCCGGTGGCCGGTGAGCCGGGCGGCGGACGCCGCGATGTACCCGTCCGTGGGAAAGGTCGTCGCGTCAACCAGGATCTCGTCGCGTCCCTCGCCCGCGATCCGGGCCGCGGCGACGACGGCCTTGAAGACGTTCACGCTGGTCGAGTCGCCTACGACGATCTGCCCGGCGGCGGCCCCGACGAGCGGGGCGATCCGGTCGCCGATCCGCTCGGGCGCGGTCCACCAGCCGCTCTCGTCCCAGGACCGGATGCGCAGCTCGCCCCACTGGCGGGTGAGGACGTCCTGCACCCGGGCGGGGACGTGGACGGGCAGCGCGCCGAGGCTGTTGCCGTCGAGGTAGACGCCGTCGTCGAGCGCGAAGAGCTCGCGGCGGCCGGCGAGCGGATCGGTGGCGTCGAGCTTCAGCGCCCGTTCGCGGAGCGCGTCCGGCGTGGTCGTGGTCGTGGTCTCAGACATGGCTGCGCGCCGTCCACAGCTCGGGGAACACGTTCTTCGTGGCGCGCTTCTCCAGCCACGCGACCCCGGCGGAACCGCCGGTGCCGGTCTTGGAGCCCATCGCGCGACGGGTGGCGACGAGGTGGTCGTTGCGCCAGCGCCACACCAGCTCGCCGACATCGGTGAGCAGCTCACCGAGGCGGACCAGCTCGTCGTTCTGGTCGTCGGAGGCGTAGATCTCCGCCCACACGGCCTCGACCTCGGGCGACGGCTCGTACCGCTTGGTCAGGTCCCGGGTGGTGACGGCCTCGGGAATCGCGTACCCGCGCCGGGCCAGCAGGGCGAGGGTCTCGTCGTACAGGCTGGGCTCCCCGAGCGCCTTCTCCAGCTCGGCGTACACCCGGGGCGCGCCCCGGTGCGGCACCAGCATGGAGGCGGACTTGTCGCCGAGCAGGAACTCCATCCGCCGGTACATCGCGGACTGGAATCCGGACCCCTCGCCGAGGGAGCCCCGGTAGGAGTTGAACTGGGCGGGGGTGAGTCCGGCGAGCGGCCGCCAGGACTCGTTGAGCGCCTCCAGCTCGCGCAGCGAACGCTTCAGGGCGTCACGCGCGACGGGTATGCGGTCCTCGCGCAGGGCGCGGGTGGCGGTCTCCCACTCATGGACGATGACCGTGAACCACAGCTCCATGACCTGGGTGGTGACCAGGAAGACCATCTCGCCGGGATCGTCCGAGCGCAGGTGCTGGAGGTGGGTCAGGACATCCGCCTGGACGTAGTCCTCGTACGGAGTCGTTCCCGCGAAGTCCAGGTACGGGGTGTCCGCACCGGTGGCTTCGGGGTCGGGGTGGTTGGTCGACATTTCTGTCTCCTCGACACGAGCTTCCGGGTAGCGGTCCGCCCCTTCCGTGAGGTGGTGGAGCTCCGGTCCCCTGCTCGCATACTAAGCGCCTCCCCGCCCGGCGCGCGTGGGCGGGGAGGGCCGAGGAGGTCAGCTGAGGATGTCGGCGGCGGTCGGCGAGGAGTCCCGCAGGAACGTCGAGCAGCGCTCGTGCTCCTCGGTCTCGCCGATCGCGCCCGCGGCCCGGGCCAGGGCGTGCAGGGCGCGCAGGAAGCCACGGTTCGGCTCGTGCTCGAACGGGACGGGCCCGTGGCCCTTCCAGCCGGCCCGGCGCAGGGAGTCGAGGCCGCGGTGGTAGCCGGTACGGGCGTACGCGTACGACTCGACGACCCGGCCGCCCTCGAACGCCTCGTCGGCGAGCTGCGCCCAGGCGAGCGAGGAGGTGGGGTACTTCGCGGCGACCTCGGCGGGCGGGGTGCCGGCGGCGAGCAGCTCGCGCGGCTCGGGGTCGTCGGGGAGGTGGGTCGGGGCGGGGCCCCCGAGCAGGTTCTCGTGGATGGACATGGTTCAAGTGTGCCTGCCGTCACGTCCCGGCGGGACCACGGCCCGGGCGGACCGTGGGCCCGTCGCCGTCCCGGCGGCACCGCGGCCCGGGCGGGCCGTGGGCCCGTCGCCGTCCCGACGGCACCGCGGCCCCGGCCGGTCTCACCCCTCCCGCCGCTCCGGCTCCAGCGGCGGGGCGGTGACCCCGCAGTGCACCGCGCACTCGGGCCGCTCGCTCCGGACGGCGGCGGTCGCGGCCGGGGTGCGCACCGTCCACCAGGCGAGGACCGCACCGGCGACCAGCAGCCCCGCGCACATCGGCATCGCCCGCCGGAAGGTCGTGGCGAACTCGCCCGCGTCCCGGTACGCCTCGGGCCCCATCCCGGCGAGCAGCGGCAGGGCCGCCACGGCGATGAGCCCGGCGGCCCGGGCGGCGGCGTTGTTGATGCCGCTGGCCAGCCCGGCCCGCCCGGCGTCCACGGCGGCCAGGACGGTCGCGGTGAGCGGCGCGACGACCACGACGAGCCCGGCGCCGAGCACCAGGACGGCGGGCAGCACCTCGGTGACGTACCCGCCGAAGGAGGCGCTGCCCGGTCCCACCCGCAGCATCAGGAGCATCCCGGCGGCGGCCAGCAGCGGCCCCACGGTGAGCGGGATCCGGGGTCCGATGCGCCGCCCCAGCTCACCGGCCTGGGCGGAGAAGAGCAGCATCAGCACGGTGGTGGGCAGCAGCGCGGTGCCCGCCCCCAGCGCCGAGTACCCGGCGACGACCTGGAGCTGGATCGCGGAGAGGAAGAAGAAGCCGCCGAGGGCCGCGTAGACGCAGAACGTCACCAGGTTGACCGAGGTGAACAGCCGGGAGCGGAAGATCGACGGCGGCAGCATGGGGTCGGCCCGCCGCCGCTCGACCGCCACGAACGCGGCCCCCAGCAGCAGCCCGCCGACGGCCGCCCCGATCACGAGCGGCGAGGCGCCCTGCTCCGGGGCCTCGATCAGCGCGTACGTCACCCCGGCGAGCGCCAGCGCCCCGAGGGCGGCCCCCAGCACGTCGAACCGCCCGTGCGCCGCCGGATCCCGCGACTCCGGTACGTGCCGGAGCGCGACGGGTACGCAGATCGCGGCGAGCGGCAGATTCAGCAGGAACACCCACCGCCATCCGGGCCCGTCCACGAGCCACCCGCCCACGAACGGCCCCACGGCCGCCCCGACCCCGCCGAACCCGGACCAGAGCCCCACGGCCCGCGCCCGGTCGTCCGGATGGAAACTGGCCTGGATGAGCGCGAGGGACCCCGGCGTGAGGAGCGCCCCGCCGACGCCCTGGAGCGCCCGGGCGGCGATGAGGACGCCCGCGTTCGGCGCGATCCCACAGAGCAGGGAGGCCACGCCGAACCAGATCACCCCCACGATGAACACCCGCCGCCGCCCGTACCGGTCCCCGAGCGCCCCGCCGAGGAGGATCAGCCCGGCGAGCGTGAGCATGTAGGCGTTGACGGTCCACTGGAGGGCGGCCATATCGGTGCCGAGGTCCTCGCCGATACGGGGCAGGGCGACGTTGATGACGGTGGAGTCGAGCATCGCCATGCCGGACCCGAGCACGGTGGTCAGCACGACCCAGCGCCCGACGGGCGAGGCGACCCGGATCTCCCCGGGGGCGGAGCCAGCAGCAGCCATGGAGCCAGCGTGCCCCAACAGAGCAAGTGCCCGCACTTCCAGCCCCTCCGGCGCTTGAGGAGAACCGCGCCGATGGCTGGGCCCGCACTTCCAGCCTCTCCGGCGCTTGAGGAGCGGGGGCCGGGGGCAGCGCCCCCGAAACCAGCGGCTACCGCACGGCCTCCACGGCCCGCACCCCTCAGCACCGTCACGGGGGCGCTGCCCCCGCACCCCCGCTCCTCAATCGCCGGAGGGGCTTGAGCTGAGGCTCTCCACCGCCCGCACCAACGCCTCCACCCCCCGCACCGCCTTCTCCCGCGGGCACCCCACGTTCAGCCGGACGCACCCCGGCGCCCCGTAAACAGAACCCCCCATCACCGCCACCCGCTCCCGCTCCACCAGCACCCGCTGCAACGCGGACTCCTCCACCCCCAGCGGCCGCAGGTCGATCCACGCCAGGTATCCGGCCTGCGGCGGCACCCACCCCAGTTCGGGGAAGACCGCCCCCAGCCGCTCCTCGACGTACCCCAGGTTCCCCGCCACATACGCCCGCACCGCGTCCAGCCACGCCGCCCCCTCCCGGTACGCCGCGATGTGCGCGGTCAGCGACAGGACGGCCGGTGACGCCAGCCCCTCCGCCGTCTCCATCCGCCGCAGGAACTCCGCCCGGTCGGCGGGGTCCCCGATGAACCCGTACGAACCGGTCAGCGCCGGAAAGTTGAACGCCTTCGACCCGGAGGTGACCAGCGCCCACCGGCCGTCCCCCGCCACCCGCGTCCACGGCACATGGACGCGCCCCGCACCGTCGTCGTGCACGAAGTCCGCATGGATCTCGTCGCTGATCACCGCGACCCCGTACCGCTCGGCGAGCGCCGCCGTCCGGGCCAGCTCGTCGGCCGTCCACACCCGGCCGGTCGGGTTGTGCGGCGAGCACAGCACCAGCACCTTCGCATCGCTCCGCGCAAGCTCCCGCTCCAGCGCCTCCTCGTCCCCCACCGGGACGCCACGCAGCTCCCGCCCGAGCCCGGTGATCGCCTTGCGGAAGCCGTCGTACACAGGGGTGTGGACGACGACGCCGTCCCCCTCCGCCGTCCACATCTGGAGCAGCTGGGAGAGCTGGCTGAGCACGGACGGCGCGTAGACGAGCTGCCCGGTGTCGATCTCGGTGCCGTACCGGGTGGCGTACCAGTGGGCGATCGCCGAGCGGAAGTCGTCCTGCCACCAGGTGGTGTAGCCGAACACCCCGTGGTCCAGGCGGGCCCGGAGCGCGGCCAGGACCTCGGGGGCCGTGGCGAAGTCCATGTCGGAGATGGTGAACGGCAGCAGGCCGTCGACGCCGAACCGGTCGGCGACCCCGTCCCACTGGACGCACCAGGTGCCCCGGCGGTCGACGGCGGTATCGAAGTCGTAGGGCGCGCCCACAGCAGATCCTCTTCTCTCTCCCGGCACAGCGACGGGCCCGGCCCCCCGAGGGAGGACCGGGCCCGGCACCGTACGTCTACGCGTCCGTGCGGACGGGTGACTACTTCAGCTTCGTGCCCGTGGAGCGCAGGTTCGCGCACGCCTCGGTGACGCGCGCGGCCATGCCGCCCTCGGCGAGCTTGCCCCAGGTGCGGGGGTCGTAGGTCTTCTTGTTGCCGACCTCGCCGTCGACCTTCAGGACACCGTCGTAGTTGCGGAACATGTGGTCCGCGACCGGGCGGGTGAAGGCGTACTGGGTGTCGGTGTCGAGGTTCATCTTCACGACGCCGTTCTCCAGCGCGGTGACGATCTCCTCGGCGGTGGAGCCCGAACCGCCGTGGAAGACGAAGTCGAACGGCTGGCTGCCGGCCGGCTTGCCGTACTTCTCGGAGACGCCCGCCTGGAGGTCCTTCAGCAGCTCGGGACGGAGCACGACGTTGCCCGGCTTGTAGACACCGTGGACGTTGCCGAAGGACGCGGCCAGCAGGTAGCGGCCCTTCTCGCCCAGGCCGAGCGCCTCGGCGGTACGCAGCGCGTCGTCGACGGTCGTGTACAGCTCGTCGTTGATCTCGTGCGTGACGCCGTCCTCCTCACCGCCGGTCGGGGTGATCTCGACCTCAAGGATGATCTTGGCGGCGGCGGCCTTGGCCAGCAGCTCCTGGCCGATGGCCAGGTTGTCGGCGAGGGTCTCGGCCGAACCGTCCCACATGTGGGACTGGAACAGCGGGTTCAGGCCCTTGGCGACGCGCTCGGCGGAGACGTCGAGCAGCGGACGTACGTACCCGTCCAGCTTGTCCTTGGGGCAGTGGTCGGTGTGCAGCGCGATGGTGACGTCGTACTTCGCCGCGACGATGTGCGCGAACTCGGCCAGGGCGACCGCGCCCGTGACCATGTCCTTGTTGTACTGGCCGCCCAGGAACTCCGCACCACCGGTGGAGATCTGGACGATGCCGTCGCTCTCGGCCTCCGCGAAGCCGCGCAGCGCGGCGTGCAGGGTCTGGGACGAGGTCACGTTGATGGCCGGGTAGGCGAACTTGCCCGCCTTTGCCCGGTCGAGCATCTCGGCGTAAGCCTCGGGGGTTGCGATGGGCATCTGACCGCTCCTTGGGATGTGCGGGTGTGCAGGCTGTGAGTCCCTGACCTGGGGGCGACGTCATCGTCGCCCCCATCTTCCCAGACTTGCCATCCGGCTCCACCCGGTGGACCCGGTTTCACGTGAAACCGGGTCCGGGGAGGGTTCAGCCCAGGTCGAGATCGGCCACCGAGTACACGTGGACGTACGGCAGACCGGCCTCGGCGATGGCCGGGGCAGCCCCGCGCTCGACGATCACGGCGACGGCGACGACCTCGCCACCCGCCTCACGGACCGCCTCGACGGCGGTCAGCGGCGAGCCGCCCGTGGTGGAGGTGTCCTCGACGACCAGGCAGCGGCGGCCCTTGACGTCCGTGCCCTCGATCCGGCGCTGCATCCCGTGCGCCTTCTGCGCCTTGCGGACGACGAACGCGTCCAGGCTCTTACCCCGGGCGGCGGAGGCGTGCAGCATCGAGGTGGCGACCGGGTCGGCCCCGAGCGTCAGCCCGCCGACGCAGTCGTAGTCCAGCTCGGCGGTCGCGTCGAGCATGACCTGCCCGACCAGCGGCGCGGCCTTGCCGTCCAGCGTGATCCGGCGCAGGTCGATGTACCAGTCGGCTTCCAGACCCGAGGAGAGGGTCACCTTGCCGTGCACCACGGCCTTGTCCTTGATCTGCTGGAGCAGGTCAGCGCGTACGTCAGTCATGTCCACGAGGGTAAGCGGTGCCGCACGGGCCCACGCCCGGGCCCACGTCCAGGCCCGCCCGGGCCCGCGCCGGGCACCGGCTCAGAGCCGCGTCCAGCTCCAGGTCGTGGTCATCTCCAGCGGGTCGATCGGGGTCACCAGGCGGGGCGCGGTGTTCAGCCCGTTCGGCGGGCCGGACTGGGGTTCCACGCAGACGGCCTCGTCCTGCTCGTCGTAGACCACCACCCACTCGCTGCGGCTCTTCACCGTCAGCTCCAGCCGCTCCGGCCAGGTGATCTTCACGTCCACGCCGTCGGGCATGCCGAAGCAGTCGTCCCACGGGCCGGGTTGCGGGTCGATGCGCCGCCCGGTCGGCAGATGGTCCCCGCCCCGCTCCTCCTGCCAGGCGGCGTCGAAGGACAGCTCGGCGTCCCGGCCGTCGAGGGTGCGGTGGAACCAGGGGTGCCAGCCGGCCTGGGCCGGGAAGGAGTCGCCGTACGTCTCGACGGCCAGGCCCAGCGTGAGCGTGTCCTCGGTCAGCTCGTAGGTCTGCGTCACCCGGCCCTCGTACGGCCAGGGCTTCGCCAGGTCGTAGTAGAAGGCCGCCCGGCCCTCGGCCAGGTCGGCGGCCGTGTGCGCGGGGTGCCAGGAGGTGTCCCGGCCGGTGCCGTGGATGGCGTGCGGCGGGGAGTTCAGCGGCAGCTCGTGGAGCTCGTCGCCGTTGCGGAACTGCCCGTACCCCGTACGCCCGCACCAGGGGACCATCGGGAAGCAGCCGTACCGATCGCCCTGGCGGAGCAGTTCGGTGGACCCGATCCGCAGGCTGCTGATCCGGCAGCCGTGCAGGGGGTCGACGGTCAACTCGGCGGTGCCGACGGTCAGCCTGACGTTCTCTTCGCTGCTGCTCACCCGACGACCCTACTGGCGGCTCAGGGCCTGCGGCGCCGCAACGCCCGGCCCAGCACCACGGCGGAGGCGAGCGCGAGGGCGGCGGCGGGGGCGACCCACCGCAGGGTGGTGCTCGCACCGCCCGCCTCCGGGGAGGGCACGGGGGCGTAGCGGCCGCGCGGCGGCGCGTGGTCGACCTCCTCGGCGCTGCGCCCGATCATGGTGCGGCGGGCGTGGGCGGCCTCGGCGGGCGGTTCGTCCGGAACGGTGAACTCCACCCCGGCGACGGGGTCGAGCGAGGGCGGCGGCACGGGTGAGTCGTAGACGGACCCGGGGCCGTCGCCCGCCGAGCCGTCCGCGTCGTCCGCGCGGATCTCGTCGCCCGAGCCGACCGCGCCGACCGCGCCCTCCTCGTCGCCCGCAAGTCCCTCCGCGGCCACGGCGTCGTCCACATCGGCGTCCGCGTCCGCCTCCGCGCCGGCGTCACCCTCCTCCCGCGCCGCCAGCGACTCCGTCACCAACTGCTGGGTGAAGCGGTCCAGGAGCCGGTGGGCGGCCGCGAGCGCAGCGCCCTCCTCCAGCTCGACCAGCCGCCCGTCCCCGTCGGCCGTACCGCTGTAGGCGATCGTCGTCCCGCCGTCCGCCGCCGTGAGGCCGATGGTCAGGGCCAGCTCGACCGCGCCGGTGCCCCGGGCTTCCACGCCCTTGCCCGTGACGGCGAAGCGGTCTCTCTCCGGGCCGGTGAGCCGCAGCTCGCCCCGGTAGGTGATGGTGTGGCCGCCGGCCCGCAGCTTCAGCCGGCCCGCCAGGGGCGACGCCGACGCGTCGGCGTCCTGCTGGAGACCGGGGACACAGCGGGCGACCCGGGCGGGATCGCCCAGGGTGCGCAGCAGGGCCGGGACGGAAACCGGAACGAACACCTCATGCTCCATGGCAACCGAGCCTAATCGGCCACGGGCCGGAACGTGAGCGCTTCACCCCTCCGAAGGACTGCCAAGGGACCCCCAAGGGACCGCCGAGGGAACCCCAAGGGAGCGTCGAAGGACCGCCGCAGGCCGAGGGGCGCACACCCCGTGCTCACGCGTCCTCCCAGTACCTCGGGTGGACCAGCGTCGACGGGAGCAGCCCCGGCAGCCGGGCCTCGGCCGCGGCCCGCGCCCCCTCGCGCAGCTCCCGGCCCCGCAGCGAGCGCGGTTCGGGCCCTCCGGCGGCCAGCGCGGCCCGCGGCGCCTCGCCCGGCGCGGCGAGGAGGAAGCCCCAGTCCTCCCGCTCCCGGCCCTCCCCGCCGCCCCGGTCCGGGCTGGCGGCGAAGCCCGCGTACCGGCCCGTGACGCGGTAGGGGCGGGTCGCGAGGCCGCCCGCGCGCACCGATGCCTCCACCGTCCAGAAGGTCTGCGGCCGGGCCCCCAGCGGTCCGGCGTGCACCACGAGCCGCCCGTCCGGGGCCAGGGCCTCCGCGACCAGCCCGTAGAACTCGGCCGAATACAGCTTCGTACTGGCGGTGATGCCGGGGTCCGGGAGGTCGGAGATCACCACGTCGTAGCGGCCGTGGTCGGCCCGGAGCCAGGGGAACGCGTCCGCCCCGACCACGGTGAGGCGGGGGTCGCGGAAAGCGTGGCCGTTCAGCTCGGAGAGGGCGGGGTCGGTAAGGGCCAGTCGGGTGACGGCGGGGTCCAGCTCGACGACGGTGACCGCGCGGACGTCCCCGTAACGCAGCACCTCACGGGCGGCGAGCCCGTCGCCGCCGCCCAGGATGAGCACGCGGGCGCGGGGGCCGTTCATCGCGGGGTGCACCAGCGCCTCGTGGTAGCGGTACTCGTCGCGGGCGCTGACCCGCAGCCGGCCGTCCAGATAGAGGCCCAGGGAGTCCCGGTCGGTGCCGGTCACCACGACCTCCTGCACCCCGGTCTGCACGGCGACCCGCACCTGGTCCCCGTACACCGCCCGGCGCGCCGCCCGCTCGAAGTCGTCGACCAGAACCGTGGCGGTGGCCAGCACCGCGATCACCGAGACGTTGGCCAGGACGAGCAGCCAGCGGGAGCGGGCGCTCAGATCGCGCCGGAAGACCCACAGGACGAGCGCCCCGCCCGCCGCCGCGTTGACCGCGCCGGTGAACAGCGCACCGGTCAACTGCCCCAGCATCGGCAGCAGCAGAAAGGGGAACGCGAGCCCGCCGACCAGCGCGCCCACGTAGTCGGCGGCGAAGAGATCGGCGACGGCCCCGCCCGCGTCCTGCCGGTCGACACGCTGGATCAGCGTCATCAGCAGCGGGATCTCCGCGCCGATCAGCACCCCGATCGCCAGCGAGAACCCGACCAGGGCGTACTGCGAATCACCGAGCCAGGCGAACGAGGCGTAGAGGACCAGCGCGGACGAGCCGCCGATCAGGGCGAGGGCCGCCTCGATCATCCCGAAACCGACGGCGGCACGGCAGCGCAAACGTTTCGCGAGAAGGGATCCGATGCCCATCGCGAACACCATCACGGAGAGCACGACGGACGCCTGGGTGACCGAATCGCCGATGAGATACGAGGCGAGCGCGACCAGTTCGAGCTCGTAGACCAGACCGCAGGCGGCGCAGACGAAGACCGCGGCCAGCACGAGGAGCCGGCCGGTCCTCGGCCGTACGGGGAGCCGCGCCGCGCCCCCTCGCAGCGACATCTGCTGGTCGATCATGACGCGAACGCTACGTCACGACAAGGTCGCACCTTGTCACCCACACGGGTGTAAGTGCCCCCGCCAACTAGGCCGCGGGTGCGGGAATCCGCACGCCCACCCGGGTCCGGGTCACCACCAACTGCCCCTCCTGCGGGTACGCGTGCCAGGTGCGCCACCGCACCTGCCCCTCGGTGCGCTGGGCGAGCATCGCGGTGAAGGCGTACGGGCTGCCGGGGAAGGTGCCCACCAGGCCGTGCGGGTGGTCGCTCACCAGGGCGATCAGCTCCTGCGCGCGCCCGGCGAACTGACCCTGAGTCAGGGTCTCGACCCGCGCCGCGAATTCGTACTCCCGGTCCCCCAGGCGCTTCGAGACACCGAGGGGCAGGGGGGTGCTGCTGCCGGGCATACAGGCCACGGTCTCGGAACAGCCCCCGTGCTCCTCCTGGAGGAGCACCTGGTGGGAGGCGCCGAGCAGCCTCAACTGGAGTTCGGCGCCGTCGAACCGGAGGTCGAGGACCGCCAGGGCGGGCAGCGGCTCCCGCCCCAGCATCCAGGCCAGGTCGGCGGCGCGGGTATCGGAATAGGCCGTCTGGAGGGTGGTGAGCATGGGTGGGCTCCGCAAACACACATGGACACCGGGACAGCGGAACGCCCCCTGCGTGACTGCGCGTGGGAGGTGAGGGCGCCCGATCTGGTCCAACTGGGGTCCGAGGGCTGAATGTTCTCTTCGACGAGGGAATCACGAAGTACGCCGCACTCACAGCGTTTTCGCCCAACTTGCCGTGGTTTCCATCCCCTCGGGGGCCCCACGGTTCAACTGTTCAACCGAAAACGTCCGCGTCGCTCAACAAAAAGGCGTCCGGAGGGAGTTCACCCTCCGGACGCCCGGCGCCAGGTCACTGTCGGTGACCGCGCGAGGAGGCCCCGTCAGCTGCTGCCCCCGCCGCAGCCGCCCCCTCCACCCCCGCACGACGAGCCGCCGCCGCAGGAGTGCCCACCGGAACCGGAGTCGCTGCCGGATCCGGAGTCGCCCCACGACGACCACCAGCCGCCGCCGGAGTCGCCGCCGCCGAAGCTGTCGCCGCCTCCCGATGCCACGCTCGACGAGCGCCGGCTTCCCTTGCGCCTGCTCGACGGCCGGCTGCCGCCGGTGGCCCGCAGAACGGCCAGCAGTCCCCCGACGACGACCGCGGCGATCACTATCGCGATGAAGACGCCCATGGCCCCCACCCGCCTTTCCATCCCCCGAAGCGAGGTCCCCCGTCGCTTCCCCGTTGTTGTGTGACAGGGGGATTCCCAAGGCCGCCGCGCGCCAAAGCGGACTTGAGCAACTCCAGAGCTTCGGCCCAGGATGGCGCCCATGACACAGGGACGACCGCTGCTCAACCGCCGCCTCGCCGCGTTCGGCACGACGATCTTCGCCGAGATGTCGGCGCTGGCCGTGCGGACCGGCTCCATCAACCTCGGCCAGGGCTTCCCCGACACCGACGGACCCGAGGAGATCCGGGAGGCGGCGGTCCGGGCGCTGCGCGCCGGCCACGGCAACCAGTACCCGCCCGGCCCCGGAGTCCCGGAACTCCGCAACGCCGTCGCCGCCCACCAGGAGCGCTTCTACGGCCTGACCTGGTCCCCGGAGACGGAGGTCCTGGTGACGACCGGGGCCACGGAGGCGATCGCCGCCTCCCTGCTGGCCCTCCTCGAACCGGACGACGAGGTCATCGCGTTCGAGCCGTACTACGACTCGTACGCCGCCTGCATCGCCATGGCGGGCGCCCGGCGCGTACCGCTCACCCTGCGCGCCCCGGACTTCCGCCCGGACCTCGACGAACTGCGCACCCTGATCACCCCGCGCACCCGCCTCCTGCTGCTCAACACCCCGCACAACCCGACCGGCACGGTCCTCACCCCCGACGAACTGTCCGGGATCGCGGCCCTCGCGGTGGAGCACGACCTCCTGGTGGTGACCGACGAGGTGTACGAGCACCTGGTCTTCACGGGGGCGCACCACCCGATCGCCGCGCTCCCCGGGATGCGCGAGCGAACGGTGTCCATCTCGTCGTCGGGCAAGACGTTCTCGTACACCGGATGGAAGATCGGCTGGGTGACCGGCGACGCGCCGCTGGTGGCGGCGGTGCGGGCGGCGAAGCAGTATCTGACGTTCGTCAGCGGGGGCCCGTTCCAGTACGCGATCGCCGAGGCGCTCGCCCTGCCGGACGCGTTCTTCAGCGGCTTCCGCGCGGACATGCACCGCAAGCGGGACCTGCTGGCGAAGGGACTGCGCGCCGCGGGCTTCCGGGTGTACGAGCCGGAGGGGACGTACTTCATCACCACCGACATCTCCCCGTTCGGCGACGAGGACGCCTACGCGTTCTGCCGCGCGCTGCCGGAGCGCTGCGGGGTGGCGGCCGTGCCGGTCTCGGTCTTCTACGACGACCCGGAGGCGGGCCGCAGCCAGGTCCGGTTCACGTTCTGCAAGAGGGACGACGTGCTGGAGTCGGCGGTGGAGCGGCTGGCCCGGCTGGGCTGAGCCCCGGGGGTACGGGAACGGCCCGGGCAACGGTCGCGATGACCGCCGCCCGGGCCGTGACCCGATACTGTCGGAGACTAGGCGCCCGCGGGCTCCTCGCCGTCCGTCTTGCCCTCAGCGGGCTGGATGCCGAGGTGCTCGATGAGCCACTTGTCGAACTCGATCGAGGCGCGCACCCAGCTCACCGTCGAGGAGACGAAGTGCTCCAGGCTGACGCCGGTGCCGATGAGCATCTGCGCCTCACCGATCAGCCGGACGGAACCCGTCTCGCCCTCCTCGCCCTCGTGGGCGTGGGTGTAGACCTTGGGCCACAGGGTGCGGCGGTTCCAGTCGTCGATGGCGTCCAGCAGGACGGGACGCTGGTCCAGGTCGTGCGGGCGGTCGTAGAACGTACGGACCGAGAAGACCTGCTGCTCCGCCTCGCCGCGGAACATGAAGTACGTCCGGAACTCTTCCCACGGCGCCGCGAGGTCGCCCTCGTCGTCGACGACGTACTTCAGCTCCATCTGGTCGAGGAGCTGCTTGACGAGGTCCTGGTCAGGGACGACGGGGCCCTCCGGTCCTGCCGCCTGCGGTTCGGGCTGGCCCCCGAAATTAGGAATCGAGGACGGATCGATGCTCACCGTTATTTCCCTTCGTGCGGTTGCGGCCATCCTCTCCCATGGCGGGCGGGGCATGGCAAGCCCCGGCGGCCCCGATCAGCCACAAGCTGACAGACAGCGGGTGGAGACGGGGCTCGCCGGGCATTCGCTGACAGCGTGCGACGCTCCGTGACCGGTGGTTACGAGGCGGGGCCGACGATCAGTCCGTCCTCGGCCCGGTCCACCCGTACGGTGTCACCGTCGCGGACCTCGCCGGACAGGATCTCCTTGGCGAGCCGGTCGCCGATCGCCGTCTGGATGAGCCGGCGCAGCGGCCGCGCCCCGTACGCCGGGTCGTTGCCCTCCTGGGCGAGCCAGGCCAGCGCCTCGGGTGTGACGTCGAGGGTGAGCCGCCGGTCGGCCAGCCGGGCCGCGAGTCGGCCGATCTGGAGCCCGGCGATATGGGCAAGCTCGTCGCCGGACAGGGCGGAGAAGACCACGAGGTCGTCGAGCCGGTTGATGAACTCCGGCTTGAACGACGCCCGCACCACGTCCAGCACCTGCTGCTTCTTCACCTCGGGCTTGACCAGGGGGTCCATCAGGAACTGGGAGCCGAGGTTGGAGGTGAGGATGAGGATGGTGTTGCGGAAGTCGACCGTGCGGCCCTGGCCGTCGGTGAGCCGGCCGTCGTCGAGGACCTGGAGCAGGATGTCGAAGACCTCGGGGTGGGCCTTCTCGACCTCGTCCAGGAGCACGACGCTGTACGGGCGTCGGCGGACGGCCTCGGTGAGCTGGCCGCCCTCCTCGTACCCGACGTAACCGGGCGGGGCCCCGACCAGGCGGGCGACGCTGTGCTTCTCGCCGTACTCGCTCATGTCGATGCGGATCATGGCCCGCTCGTCGTCGAAGAGGAAGTCGGCGAGGGCCTTGGCCAGCTCGGTCTTGCCGACGCCGGTGGGCCCGAGGAAGAGGAACGACCCGGTGGGCCGGTCGGGATCGGCGATGCCCGCCCTGGTCCGGCGTACGGCGTCGGAGACGGCCTGCACGGCCTCGGTCTGCCCGATCAGCCGCTTGCCGAGTTCGCTCTCCATCCGCAGCAGCTTCTGGGTCTCGCCCTCCAGCAGCCGCCCGGCCGGGATGCCGGTCCAGGCGCCGACGACGTCCGCGATGTCGTCCGGCCCGACCTCCTCCTTGACCATGGTGTCCTTGTCCTTGGACGCCTCCTGCTCCGCTTCCGCGGCCTCCTCCAGCTCGCGCTCCAGGCCCGGGATCTCCCCGTACAGCAGCTTGGAGGCGGAGTCGAAGTCGCCGTCACGCTGGGCGCGTTCGGCCTGGCCGCGCAGCTCGTCGAGGCGCTCCTTGAGCTCACCGACCCGGTTGAGGCCCTGCTTCTCCTTCTCCCAGCGGGCGTTGAGGCCGCGCAGCTCCTCCTCCTTGTCGGCGAGGTCGCGGCGCAGCTTCTCCAGGCGCTGCTTGGAGGCGGGGTCGGACTCGTTCTTGAGGGCCAGCTCCTCCATGCGCAACCGGTCGACGGAGCGCTGGAGTTCGTCGATCTCCAGCGGCGAGGAGTCGATCTCCATCCGCAGCCGGGACGCGGCCTCGTCGACCAGGTCGATGGCCTTGTCGGGGAGGAAGCGGGAGGTGATGTAGCGATCGGAGAGGGTCGCGGCGGCCACCAGCGCCGAGTCCGCGATCTGCACCTTGTGGTGGGCCTCGTAACGGCCCTTGAGACCGCGCAGGATCGCGATGGTGTCCTCGACGGACGGCTCGGCGACCAGCACCTGCTGGAAGCGGCGCTCCAGGGCGGGGTCCTTCTCGATGCGCTCGCGGTACTCGTCGAGCGTGGTCGCGCCGACCATGCGCAGCTCGCCGCGGGCCAGCATCGGCTTGAGCATGTTGCCCGCGTCCATGGCGGAGTCGCCGCCCGCGCCGGCGCCGACGACGGTGTGCAGCTCGTCGATGAACGTGATGATCCGGCCGTCGCTCTCCTTGATCTCGGAGAGGACGGTCTTCAGGCGCTCCTCGAACTCACCGCGGTACTTCGCGCCCGCGACCATCGCGCCGAGGTCGAGCGAGACGAGCCGCTTGTCCTTGAGGCTCTCCGGGACGTCGCCCTTGACGATGCGCTGGGCGAGCCCTTCGACGACGGCGGTCTTGCCGACGCCGGGCTCACCGATGAGGACGGGGTTGTTCTTCGTCCGGCGGGACAGCACCTGCACGACGCGGCGGATCTCCTGGTCGCGGCCGATGACCGGGTCCAGCTTGCCCTCGCGCGCGGCGGCCGTGAAGTCGGTGCCGAACTTCTCCAGGGCCTTGTACTGGCCCTCCGGGTCGGGTGTGGTCACCCGGCGCCCTCCCCTGCTCGTCTCGAACGCGGCCAGCAGCTTCTTGGCGCCGGCCCCTTGTCCGTCGAGGATCTCACCGGCCCGCCCGCCCTTCGCGGCGACGCCGATGAGCAGGTGCTCGGTGGAGATGTAGTCGTCGCCCAGCTCCTCGGCCCGCTGGGCCGCGTCCTGGATGACGGCGAGCATCTCGCGGTTGGGCTGGGGCGGGGCGACGGTGGAGCCGGTGACGCTGGGCAGGGTTCCGAGCAGCCGCTCGGTCGCGCCCCGTACGGCGGCCTGATCCGCCTCGACGGCGGCGAGCAGGTCGATGATGTTCTCGCTTGCTTGTCGGCCTTGCCCCCCCAGCAGCGCGAGCAGCAGGTGCCCCGGGGTGAGGTCGGGGTGCCCGTCCTTCACGGCCCTGCTGGTGGCCGCGTTGATGGCGTCCCGGCTCTTGTTGGTCAGCTCGGCGTCCACGTGTGGTTACTCCTCCTCGCAGCTGGGGTCGGGCGTACGTCTTGCCTTGACTTAATCAACGTACACAAAGTTGAGTCTATTCCACTCAAGGCCCTGCGCGCACGCGCTGCGGCCGCCCGGTCCCCGGCCTCGTACGCTGCCCCCATGGCAGACGTACGCAATCCCTCCCCCGAATACGTCGCGTTCTGGCGCGAGAGCCACCTGTCCACGCTGACGACCCCCCGCCCGGACGGCACGCCGCACGTGGTGCCGGTCTGTGTGACGTACGACCCGGAGGCCGGGATCGCGCGCGTGATCACCGACGGGGGCAGCCGCAAGGTCGCCCACATCCGCGCGGCCGGCCCCGACGGGGCACGGGTGGCCGTCTGCCAGATCGACCGGGCCCGCTGGGCGACCCTGGAGGGCCGCGCGGTCATCCGCACCGAGCCGGAGACCGTCAAGGACGCGGAGGCGCGCCACGAGGAGCGCTACGGCCGTCCGCCGAGGATCAATCCGACCCGGGTCGTCATCGAGATCACCCTCGACCGGGCGCTCGGCAAGGCCTGAGACCGCGCAGAGCCGCGGAGAGCCGCGCAGAGCCGCGGAGACAGCACAACGGCGCCACCGTGTTCAGGTCACGGTGGCGCCGCTGTGTGGGGGAAGCGCCTGGAGCGACAGGTGACGACGGGGGAATCGCTCAGGCACTGCGGGGGGTGGCGGAAAGGGGTTCTGCGTCGAACAGCTCGTGGTCGCGCTGATCGAGATTGACGAAGATCATGCCGTACCTGACGGCACAGCGAACCGGCTGCGGGGCGCCGCGGGGCCGACGGAGACAGCGATAGGCGCGGACGTCCTCGTCCTCTTCCATCACCACGACGATCGGCTCTCCGAACAGGGTGACCATCAACGAGTCGCCACGGCGGGGGAGGGCCGTGAGCAGATCGATGAAATGCCACCCTGAGCGATAGGCGGTTGCCATCTCGCGCCGGAAGGTGCGGTCGTCCGGCGGGGTGCTCATGCGACCGTACGGGCCGGAGCGATGTTCCAGGTGATATCACCGGGCACGGCCGCCTGCGCCGCCGGCGCCGATTCGGCCGTCTGGCTGCCCCACGTGATATCCCCGGCCCCCTGTGCGGACAGGGCCCCGAGGGCCAGAGCACCTACGAACGCAGTGGCAAGCACCGAGCGAAGCATTCGCTTATACATTTCGGCTTCGTCCTCACTTGATGGATTCATCTCCCCCGCACCAAGACGATGTCCCACCTGAGCACTCGAACACCACCGGGTCGATGCATCATGTTCCTGTAGGTTCAGGAACATGGGGGGTGGACATATGGCCACAAGCGAGTCAAAAGCGGCACATCCTCACGGCATCACCGAACTATGCGATGCGGGACAGCGCCTCTACGCCAACGCGCTGCGCTCCGGCCGCATACCTCGCGCCGACGCCGATCCGGCCCCGTGCCTGATGGACTTCGCCCTGCTCCACCCGGATCCCGACGACGTCAACTGGCTCCGCCCGGTGCCGCCCTCCGCCGCCCTCGCGCAGCGGCTGCACCCCATAGAGCGCGAGATCCAGGAGCGCAGGCGGCATTCCCTGAGACTGACCGAGTCCTTCGAACCTTTCATGGACATCAGTGCCCAGGATCCCCCCACCACCCACGCGATCACCGTGCTGGAGGGCAGCACACGCATCAACGCGGCCATCGACGTCGCCACCGCCGAAGCCCGCCACGAGGTACTCACCATCCAGCCCGGGGGCGGTCGCAGCGAGGACATCCTCAGCAAGGGACTGGAGCGCGGCAAGGCGGTGGTCGACCGGGGTGTCCAGATCCGCACCCTGTACCAGCACACCGTGCGACACCACCAGGGCACGTTCGTCTACGCGGAACGTCTCGCGGAAGGCGTCGAAATCCGCACCCTGGAGGAATTGGTCGAGCGCATGCTCATCTTCGACCGCACCGTCGCGTTCATACCCGCACAGGACGACCGGTCGGTTGCTCTGGAGCTTCGGCATCCGGGGCTCGTCTCCTACCTCATCAGGGTTTTCGAGCAGCTCTGGCAACGCGCCACTCCGCTCCTCGAAGAGGTCTTGTACAACCCCACTCCCGCAGGAATCAGCGGTGTCCAGCGTTCGATAGCCCAACTCCTCGTAGAAGGTCACGTCGACGACTCCATCGCTCGCCGGCTCGGCATGAACGTCCGGACCTGCCGTGCACACATCGCCAAGATGAACGCCACGCTCGGCAGCACCAGCCGGGCCCAACTCGGCTACCTGATAGCACGATCAGGAATCCTGGAATCAGACCCCGACCATGCGATATCGCCCGGCACCGGGGCGTAACCGCACAAGGGGGAGAGCGCGGCCACGCCCAGGTGAATCGGAGAAGATCCCCGCTCCCCCGACGCCTCCACGATCCCCCCACAACTGGGCCGCCGACACCGTCCACTTGTTGCACTGCACGAAGCGGGGGGATCCCAAATGGTTACCGAAGACGACAGATCAGCCCACTCTCCCCACGGGAAAGCCGAGTTGTGCGATCCGGCGATCCGTCTGTACGAGGAGGCTCTGAAGACAGGGCGGCTGGCGCGTGCCGACGTATCGGCCGCTCCCTGCCTCATCGATCTGTCCCTCGTCTACGCCGACCCGTGGAACGACGCCTGGTTACGTCCGATACCACCGTCGGTCGCGCTGGCCCACCTGCTGCAACCCGTCTCCCGTGAGATCGAGGAGCGGCTGCAGCTCTCCGCGACGCTGAGCCAGTCACTGCTTCCGCTGACCGCCATCGCGCACGGCGACCCCAACATGGCCATCACCGTGCTCGAAGGAATCGCCGCCATCCAGGCGTCCATCGACGAGGCCACCGCCACGGCCACCGAGGAGATCCTCACAGCTCAGCCCGGCAGCGACCGACCTCCCGAGGCGCTGCAAGCGGCTCTGGCCAACGCCAACACCGCCATCAGGCGTGGCGTACGGATCCGGCACATCTACCAACACCCGGCCCGGTACAGCAGCTCCGTCCGCGGCTACATCGCCCAGGTACCGGAACAGTACCTTCAGGTGCGCACCACCGAGCTCACCGTCGAGCGCCTGATCATCATCGACCGGACAGTCGCCTACATCCCCGCGTCCGCCGACCGCGTCACCGCCCTGCGAATCGGACATCCGGCCCTGGTCTCCTACCTCATCCAGGTCTACGAGGTCCTGTGGGCGCAGGCCGTCCCGCTGGCCGAAACCCATCACACGGCGGCACCGGATGTCCCGGTCACCGCCGTGCAGCTCGGCATCGCCCGCCTCCTCGCCGAAGGCCACGTCGACGACGTCGTCGCCCGCAAGATCGGCATCAGCGTCCGCACCTGCCGCGCCCACATCGCCAAACTCATGCAGGCACTCGGCGCCACCAGCCGCACCCACCTCGGCGCCCTCCTCGTCCGGTCCGGCATCGTGGAAGCCGACCGGCGCGAGCAGTGACGCGCAGGCCCCCCGGCACCAGCACCAGCACCAGCACCGGCACCGGCACCAGCACCAGCACCAGCACCAGCACCAGCACCGGAGCGTGACCGCACACAGCGAAGTGCGCGGCCACGCCCCGGCAGTGGTCGTTCTCAGACGTCGCGGTGGGTGAAGAGGCGGGTGCCCGCCAGGGACATCGCTGCCGTCCAGCCCACGAGCAGCAGCAGACCGTACGGTGCCGCCAGCGCGTCCGGGAAGCCGGAGGCGTCGCCCAGCAGGGCGAACTGGGCGCCCTCCGGGAGGAATCGGCCCACCTCGGGGAGCTGGCCCAGCACCAGTACCTGGCCCAGCGTGCCCCAGACGACCAGGCCGAGGACCGCGGCGAGCCGGTTGCGGACGACGAAGCCGATCGCCGCCCCCCACGGGCCGGCCAGGGTGCAGATCGTCAGGACGGCGGCGGCGGTCGTCCAGGTGGAGCCGTCGAGGGTCAGGCCGGAATCCTTCGCCTCGAGCGCCGCGTAGCCGACGGCGAGGGAACAGACCACCGCCGCGACGCCGAAGACCAGGCCCGAGACTGTCGTGGCCAGCAGCTTGGCGCCCACGACCGCCGAGCGGCCGGAGGCGTACAGCACGGTGCGGCCGATCGAGCCGGAGCTGAACTCGCCTGTCACCTGCAGCGCCCCGAGCAGCGTCGCGAAGAGCGCGGCGGACGCGCCGAGCCCGACGATGTTCGCCGTCAGCTCCGCACCGGCGGACGCGGGGTCCGACTCCGCGTACACCAGGCCCAGTTGGCCCAGCGCGCAGAAAGCGAGGGCCACCAGGAGGAGCGCCGGGAGGGCCAGGCCCGTACGCAGTTTGAGGAGTTCGGCGGAGAGCTGGTTGCGCAGGGCCTCAGGCACGGGTGACCTCCGGGCGCGGCGCGGCGGTCGTGCCCTCGACGAGTGCGAAGTAGGCGTCTTCCAAGCGGCCGCCGCCGCGCCGGACCAGCTCCTGGAGCGAGCCCGTGAACAGCACCGAGCGGCGCAGCACGACCACGTCGTCCACGCTCTGCTCGACCTCGGAGAGCATGTGGCTGGCGATCAGCACTGTCCGCCCCTCGTCGGCGGAGCGCTCGACCAGGCGGCGCATCCAGCGGATCCCGTCCGGGTCGAGACCGTTCAACGGCTCGTCCAGGATCAGGAGTTCGGGGTCGGGGAGCAGGGCGACGGCCAGCGCCAGGCGCTGCCGCATGCCCGTCGAGCACGCCTTGACCCGCTTGCGTTCCGCACCGTCCAGGCCGACCTGCCCGATCACCTCGGCGATACGCGAGGACGGCAGACCCAGCGAACGGGCGGATATCTCCAGCTGACGGCGGACCGTCACCCGTGGGTGGAAGCCGATCGCGTCCATGACCACGCCGACCCGCTGCGCCCGCTCCGGGGCGGACAGCGGCTCCCCGCCCAGGACCTCGGCGCTCCCCGCGTCGGGGCGGGCCAGCCCGAGCAGAATTCTCAGCAGGGTGCTCTTGCCCGCCCCGTTGGGCCCGAGCAGGCCGGTGACCTTGCCCGGTCGCAGCGCGAAGCTCACGTCGTCGAGGGCCTGATGGTCGCCGAACCTCTTGCTCACGCCGTCGAAGACGACGCTTCCCCCTGCCCGGGGCGGATGCTCTGGTCGCACGTGTTCTTCCTGTCCTGCCGTTCGGTCAATGCGGTCCGCACCGACGCCGGTCACGCGTCGGGGGGTGTTCCTCAGCCAACCAGCCGGCCAGGCCGCTGCCCCGGCTCCACGGACGCAGCTTCCTGCCGATCGCCGGGCAGGAAGCTGCGGCAGGCGCCGAGGATCTCCTCCAGGTCCTCAACAGCCGCGTGCACGCCCTCACCGAGGAGCACCCCCGTGGGGTTGAGCAGCACCTCGTCCACCCCGCTGCGGCGGTACGCGTCCAGCGCGCCCGCGATCTCCTGCGCACTGCCCGCCACGACCACCCGGTGCCGCAGCAGGGCGTCCGCGCTGCCCGCCGGGTCGTGCGGGTCGAGACCGAGACCGGCCGCCCGCAGCATCGCCGCGTAGTGCGGGGCCTCGCGGTGCCCGGCGGTCGCCGCGAGCGCCAGGGCCCGTACGTCACGTCCCGGCCGGTCGAGGACGACGTGCACGGCGGTGGCGATCCGGGGCACCCGTGACCGGCCGGCCGCTGCCGCCCCCTCCTCCAGCGCGGGCCGCAGCGTTCCCGCCACGTACCCCGGCGGCGTCATCCAGGTGATCGCGACGTCCGCGGCCTCCCCCGCCGTCCGTGCCATCCCGGGCCGCAGCACCCCCGCCCCCACCTCGACGCGCGGCGCGTGCGGGAGCACCGGCAGTGCGCCGTCGAGGTGGTGGTACGGGCCGCCGGCCTCGACCCGCTCCCCGTCCAGCAGGGCGCGTACGGAGCGCAGGTAGTCGCGGACCGCCGTACGCGGACTGTCGTACGGGCGCCCCGTCAGGCCCGCCACGAAGTCCGGGTTGCCGATGCCGAAGCCCGCGACGACCGGTTCGTCGGTGAGCAGCGCCAGCGAACGGGCCTGGAGCGCCGCCTCGTACGGGTGCCGCAGCGGAAGCAGGGTCACACTCGTCC
Organism: Streptomyces rubiginosohelvolus; assembly: GCF_014649875.1. Taxonomy (GTDB): domain Bacteria; phylum Actinomycetota; class Actinomycetes; order Streptomycetales; family Streptomycetaceae; genus Streptomyces; species Streptomyces rubiginosohelvolus. Next base: position 1,040,929 of record NZ_BMTW01000001.1, read on the forward strand.
CGACCGGAACCGTGTGCCCCGCGCCCGCCAGATATGCGAGCACCTGGTGCGTCTCGGCCTGGAAGGACTGGCACATCCACAGCCGGCGGGCCCCGGTGCGCCGGACCAGCGCCGCGAAGGGGGCGACGAGTTCGGGGTGGTCGGGCTGGAGGGGGTAGAGGACGGCCGGGTTCACGGGCGAGCACCCTTCTGGTCGTGGGGCAGGGCGGCGGGGGTGGGGGCGGGCGCGTGTGGGTCGACGTGCGGCGGGGCTGCGGTAGGGGCCGGCGCGTGTGGGCCGGCGGCAGGCGGGGCTGCCTTGGGGGCGGGCGCGTGCGGGCCCGGGTGCGGCGGGGCCGCCGTGGGGTCCTGCGCGTGTGGGCCCGGGTGCGGCGGGGCCGCCATGGATCCCGGCTCGTACGTCGCCACCACGGCCCGGTCCGGGGCCAGATGGCGGGCGGCCGCCTCCGCCACCTGCTCGGGGGTGACGGCGGCGAGCCGCGCCCGGTAGCCGTCCAGCCAGTCCGGCTCCAGGCCCGCCGCGGCGAACCCGGCCAGCGCGCTCGCCTCCTCCGCGCGGGTCGCGAGGGCGAAGCGGGTGAAGCCGGCCGCGTAGGCGCGGGCGCGGTCCACCTCCGCCCGGGACGGACCGTCCTCGGCGAGGTCCCGGAGGCACCGGGTGATCTCGGCGGCGATCCGGCCCGCGCCACCCGGCGCCCCCGCGCACGCGATCTCCAGCCAGCTGCCCGCCCCGTTCTCACGGAGGCCGGCGGAGACGTCGTACGCGAGCCCCAGCCGGTCGCGCACCTGCCGGGCGAGCCGGGCGGAGGCGTACCCGCCCAGCACCAACTGGGCGAGGTGGAAGGGGGCGTGCAGCGGATCGGCGGTGGGGACGCCGGGCCCGACCGTCAGGACGAGGGACTGCCCCGCGACGGCGTCGCCCCACCCGGCCTCCGAGTCACCCGCCTCCGTGAGCTCCACCGCGCCCGGACGCGGGACGGGGCGGGCGAACGACGGAAGCGTGAGCCCCGACGGGCCCCCCGACCAGGGCGCGAGCCGTTCGCCGGCCAGGCGCAGCACGGCGTCCGGCTCCTCTCCCGCGAGGACGACCAGCGACGACCCGCCGGGGACGACGGCGCGGGCGTGGAGGGCCAGGAGGTCGTCGGGAACCAGGGAGACCACGTCCAGGAGCGGCACCGTTCCCCCGGACTCCGAGGACAACGGGTGCGGGCCGAACCCGTGCGCGAGCGCCGCGCGGCGCAGCCGTACCCGGGGCGCGGGCGCGCGCGGTGCGGCGGCCGCCCGGCGCTGGGCGAGGGCCACCTCGCCCTCCTCGTACCGCGGGCGCAGCAGCAGTTCGGCCAGCAGGTCGAGCGCACCGGGCAGGCCCGGGGCCAGCACGCTGACGGACAGGATCAGGGACTCGGCGGTGACGACGGTGCTGAGCTCCGCCCCGAGGTCGGCGGCCCGGTCGGCGATGCCTTGCCGGGTACGGTCCCGGCTGCCCGTTCCGAGACAGGCGGCCAGCAGCTCCTGGGCGGCGGCGAGGCCCGGTTCGGTGCGTGCGTAGGGGATGACGAGGCGCAGTTCGGCGAGGGGGGCGGCGGGGGCGTGGGCGGCGAGCACGCGCAGCCCGGTGGGGAGATCGGCGGACAGGGTGGTGCGCGGCCCGGCGGCGCGCGGGGGCAGGGTGGGCGGAACTCCGGTCGAGAGTGCGGCGGTACGGGCCCGGGTCATCCGACGGTGCCTTTCTGCGGGGCGAGTTCGGTCACGGTGACCGGTCCTTCGAGCAGCGCGCGGGCCGCCGCCGACACCTCGGCGGGTGTGGTGCGGCGCAGCTCGGCGGGGAGGGCGTCGGGGCCCGCCGAGACCGGCAGGAGCAGGGCGTCGCGGCCGAGAGCGACGGCCCGGGTGGGGAGCGAGTCGGCCTGCCGGTGCCAGGCGACGAGCAGGGAGTTCACCGCACGGCGGTGCTCGGCCTCGGGCAGGGGCCCGTCGGCCACGGCCCGCAGGACCGACCGCCAGATGTCGACGGCCGCACCGACCTCGGTACCGGGCGCCCGGCCGAGCACCGCGAGGGTCAGGTCGGGCGCGGCGGAGGCGAGCCACTGGCCGTGGTAGCCGCAGGTGACGGTGGCGGAGGTGAGGCGGTGCCCGTCCCGCGCGGACCGGGCCAACGCGGGCAGCCGGGACCGGCCGAGCACCTGGGCGAGCACGGCCTGGGCGAGGTAGGCGGGGCGGTCGGCGACCGGGTCGGGCAACGGATGCCCGACCGCGACACCGGGACGCGCGGCGGGGAGGGGCGCGGTGCGGATCTCGGTCTCGGCGCGGGGCGCCCTCGCGGTGTGGGTCTGCTCGGCGGTGCGGATATCCCTCGCGGTGCGCGGCGCCTCGGCGGTACGGGCCTCCTCGGCGATACGGATCTTCCCAACGGCGCGGATTTCCCTCGCGGCACGGGTCTGCTCGGCGGCGCGGGGCTCCTCGGCGGTACGCACCTCCCCCGCGACGCGGGCCACCACCGCAGCGCGGGCCACCCCCGCAACGCCGATCACCCCCACCCCCCCGAACACCTCCCGAACCACCGCCATAACCCGCGCCGGGTCCACGTCCCCCACGACCGACAGCACCATCCGCGGTGCCGTGTAGTGCGCCCGGAAGAACGCCTCCACCTCACCGGCCGTGATGCCCGCCAGCTCAGCCGCCGTACCGAAGCTGTCCCTGCTCCCCGGGTACAGCGCACCCAGCGCCGATTCCCAGTACCGGCCGGCGTCCCCCGCGCCTCGGATCTCCTCGCCGATGACGTCGGTCTCGGTCCGGATCACGTCCTCCGTGGGCGCGAAGCCGAGCAGGCGGCCGGCCTCCCAGGCCAGGGCGTCGGGCAGCAGCTCGGCGGGGACCGTGGTGTGGAAGACCGTGTGGTCCCGGTGGGTCTCGGCGTTGCAGACCCCGCCCGCGCCCGCGACCAGCGCCGCGTACCCCTCCCCGGCGGGGTCGGCGGAACCCTCCCGGCCCGAGCGCGGGAACATCAGGTGCTCGACGAGATGCGCCGTACCGTGGCGTCCGGCCGGGTCGTCGTCGCCGCCCGCCGCGACCGTGAGCGCGACGGCGGCGAGGCCCCGCCCGTACTGCGGGACCGACTCGACGCACACCCGCAGCCCGCCGGGGAGCACGGACACGCTCGGGCTCATCTCAACCGGCCTGGTTCAGCGGGCGGAACACGGAGACGCACATCTTGCGGCTGTCGCCCCCGTCGAAGGGCTGCTCGCGCCAGCCCGCGTACCGGCCGACGAGCTCCAGCCCGGCGATCGCGCCGAGCAGGTCCAGCTCGCCCGGCCACACGTACCGCATCACGGTCGTCGCGGACTTCGGGGCGTCGCCGTCCAGGAACAGCGTGCTCTGCAGCATCATGTTCTGCGAGGCGGGCAGCACCCCCACCGACTCGATGAGCGCCCCGCGCGCCCCGATCGGATAGGTGTTGACCTCGTTCTTCTTCTGTACGTGGTAGTCGCTCGGGTCGAACGTCTCGATGACCACGTGCCCCTCCGCCGTGACGTGCCGGGCCATGGCGTGCATCAGCGCGATCTGCTCGTCGACCGCCATCGCGCAGCACAGCACGTTGAACGGGGCGAGGACGACGTCGAAGGAGCGGCCGAGGTCGAGCCCGGCGAAGTCGCCGTGCACCGGAGTGATCCGGCCCTCGGGGTCCTTCTCCGCGAGGCGGGCCAGCATCCCCTCGGAGGACTCGACACCCGTGACGTCGAAGCCGCGTTCGGCGAGCGGAAGCGCCACCCGGCCGGTGCCCACGCCGAGTTCGAGGACGCTCGCTCCCGGTGCGGCGAGGGTGAGCAGGTACGTGGCGATGTCGTCCAGGTCCGGGGTGCTCGGGTAGATGTCGTCGTAGACACCGGCCAGCGCGTCGCTGTAGGCGACGGTGATCGCCGCACCGAACCCCCCTGCGGCCGCCGCCTGTTCGCCGTCGTCCGCAGCCTCGGTCTCGGTCCCGGTCTCGGCCTCGGGAAGCGCCACCGTCTCCATGGTCTCGGGGTTCTCCGTCGTCTCGGTCGTCGTGGTCATCGGGCTCACACTCCAGCGGTCGCGGTCGAGGGGGTTGCGGCGAGGTTGTTCTCGGGGTGCTCCGGGTCGATCCCTGCCGCGCGGAAGGCCCGTACGACCTGATCGGCGAGGTCCCCGGCGCCGGCCCCCTGCGTGTGGTCGACCAGCGCGGTGGCCAGCGCGAAGCTGCGGTGCTGCCCGAAGCTCATGCCGTCGCGGCCGGGGCGCGGGTCGCGCGGGTCCCAGGCGGCGGCGACGCCGGGGGCGAGGCGGGCGGTGAACAGCGAGGTGTCGCCGCCGAGCCCCGGCAGGTCCCGTACGGCGGCGGCCACCGCGCGTTCGGCCGGTGCGTGGTCGCCGTGCAGATAGACGACGACGCTGTCGCGGCGCGGGTAGTCGTCCTCGTCGGACAGGACCTTGGCGTGGTACCGCGCCCCGGCGTCCTCCAGGGCGGCCAGCGCGGCGGCCCACAGCCCGACGGCCGCGTCCGCGTCACGGGCGTGCAGGAACAGGCGGCGGACCGGGCCCGCGGGGACCGGCAGGGCCCGCGAACCCATCACGTAGAAGAAGCCGGGCGAGAGGGCGGGCCGCGCCGCCTCCAGGGCGACCTGGACCAGCTCGCCCGGTACGGGTGCGGCGGGGCCGATGAGCCGGTCGGCGGTGAGCCGTGCGGTGATCTCCGGCAGCCGTACGACCAGTTCGCCACTCTCCCCGACCTCCAGCAGCCGTCCGGTGACCGGGGTCGTGGGGTGCGGCACGGCCGCGGCGAGGCGGCGTTCCAGCGCGGAGTCGCGCAGCGTGCGGCGGGGAGCGGCGTCCGCGTCCCGGCGGTGCGCCCCGTTCCCGGCGTGGAACTCCTCGTACAGCGCGTTGGTGAGGCGGCCGCGCAGATCGCGCGGGCTGTCCGCGCTCAGCGTGCGCCCGGCGACCCGCGCTTCGAGACCGTCGGCGCGTACGTCCACGAGGTCGAGCGCGGCGACGAGCCGCGGGGCGAGCCCGGCCGGCCGGACCGGGGTGGGGGTGAGCGTCATCGGGGGCTCCCTGAAGGGGCGTCGGCGGGGTGCGGCACGGCAGGATGCGGCACAGCGGGGTGCGCCCAAGCGGCATGCGGCACGGCGAGGTCGGCCAGGCGCAGCGTGGCCACCGCACCCGCCGGGTTCAGCAGCAGCGTCCGCCCGATCCCGGCGGCGGCGCGCGCCACCGGGTTGAGGACGGCGTGCGCCTGCGCCGTGGCGATGAGCCGGTCGTACAGATGCCATCCCGCGAACCCGACGGCCCGCTCCGCGAGTTCGGGGTCCGGGGTGCGGCACTCGGTGTACCCCTGCCAGAAGGCCGCGATACGGGGGATGTGGTGGCGCAGTCCGGCCGCACCGCGCTCCACGATCTCCTCGTGGGACAGGTCGAAGCCGGGCGCGACGGCATCCTTCGCCGTGGTGGGCTCGCCGGTCGGCGCGAAGACGGAGTACGTGGCCTGGAAGAGCCATTCGCCGACGAACGCGCCGACGTCGCGGGCCGGGTCGGCGAGCCGGAACTCCTCCCAGTCGCAGAGGTAGAGCTGCCCGTCGTGGACGAGGAACTGGTCGAAGCGCAGATCGCAGTGGGCGGGGGTGTGCGGTGCCGTGCGCTCCCGCTCCCGCAGCCGGTGCAGCGCGGCGACGACCTCCGTGTCGTCCTGGACGAGCTTCCAGGCGGCGATCTGCGCCATGCTGCGGTCCTGGACCTCGCTCCACGGGAACGCCCGGAGCCAGCGCATCGGCGGCAGCGGGGCTTCGGCGGTGTCGATGGCGGGGCCCGAAGCCGCGTCCGGGTCCTCGCCGAACGCCGACCCCAGGGTGTGCAGCGTGGCGACGGCCCGCCCGGCCTCCCGGCACAGCGCCTCGTCGAAGTCGCCGTCCAACGCGACCTCCGAGCCCGAACGGGACCCGGGCAGCAGCCGGAAGGCGCTGACGGCCGAGTCCCGGTCGGTGCCCAGGTGTTCGGGGGTACGGAGCGGCGAACCGGCCGGCAGCCGGGCGGCCGACGCCTCGAAGGCGAGGGCGCGGTCGATCTCGGGCCGGCTGCCGTCGGGGGCCCGGGCGACGGTCTTGACGAAGACCTGCCGGCCGAGGGTGGTCGTACCGGCCCAGTTGTCGTTACGGCCGCCGAAGGCGGTCAGCCCGTCCGGCGCGAAGGGCCCGAGGCCCAGCCGCTCCAGCAGCGCGTTCACCTCCGGCGCCGTGTCGAGTCCGGTCGGCCGGAACCTGATCAGCGCGGGCGCGTCCGCCGTGCTCGCCGTGGCCACCGCCTCCGTCGGGGCGGCCGTCGTACTCGTCGTGGTCGTCATGACACTCCTCGGGGGACCGCGCGGCGGCCCTCCTCATCGATCAACTCGGCAGTGAAGGCGAGGTAGTCGAGCAATTCGTCGCTCCACTCGCAGTAGGTCGCGAAGTCCCGCATGTGCGTGACGACGCGGAGCACGGCGCAGCGCCCGACGGCCACCGGGTCGTACACCGGCCCCGAGGGCCCGTGGTCACCGCGCTCGCGACCGCCGCCCTCGCTCCCGTGGGTGTCGCTCCCGTCGGCTTCGTACGAACCGAGGAACATCCGCTGGAGGTCCGTGACGGACAACAGCCCCGCGCTCTCCGCCGCCGCCCGGTGGAGCGGCGAGGACCAGGCCAGCTCGACGAGGTCGCCCAGCATCCAGCCCAGGTCCAGCTCCCGGCGGCCCGCACCCAGGTCCTCGCCGGTGAGCAGCGCGACCCGGCCCCGGCTCCGGGGCGGTACGAGCGAACCGGTCGACGCCCAGCCGTGCAGCGGCACGACCGGGGCTCCGGGGCCCGAGGGTCGTACGGATTCGTCCGCCCAGCCCAGCAGCCGCTCCGTGCGGTCGCCGCCCCACACCTCCCGCGCACGCCGGCGCAGCCGCGCGGCCGCCGGGGCGAGCGGCCCGGTCCCGGCCGCCCACTCCCGCAACCGCCGCACCCCAGGGGGCGGGAGAGGCTGCGGGCCCGGGGGCAGGGGGACCCTGTGCAGGGCCCGGAGCGCCCGCGCGGCGGCCGCGAGGGAGTGGGCGACGAGCCGCCCGGCCTGCGGGCGGGGGTCCCGCAGCCAGGCGGCGGCCGACGCGGACCCGGCGGCCCGGTGGAGCAGGCCGTCTCCGTGGGGCGTGCCGGTGGCGAGCAGCGCGGCCGTCGCGACGGGCCCGAGGTCCGGTACCAGGGCGGCCGACCGGGCGGGCACGCGGAGCGGGCCACCGCGCCGGGGCCCCGGCCCGTGCCACCAGAGGAAGTCACCGGTACCGCCGAGGCCGGCGTCGGGCGCCCGGTGAACCCGGGTGACCTGAAGGCCGGTTCCGTACTCGGCGACCGGAACACCCAGATCCAGGGCCGGAGTTGCCACGTTCACGAGGACCCCCCGGTCACGCCCGCGCCGACACGGTCCCCGGCCACGTCCGTACCGACGCCCGCATCGCCCTTCTGGTGGGCGACGCACAGGTCGTACAGCTCGTTCAGCGGTGCCGATCCGCCGTCCTCCACCTCACCCGTACGCGCGCTCCGCGCGGGGATCGTCGGGGCGAGCACCACTCCGGGCCGCTCGCGCAGCGCCGCCAGGTGTCCCTGGACGACCGGGCTCCCGAGCGCTCCGGGCGGCAGCGACGGGGCGACGCCGACCAGGGCGCGGGTGGTCTGCAGGGCGACCATCAGCGGGGTGTCGGCGACCCCGAGGGCGAAGCGGCCGACGAAATTCAGGGTGGCGGGATGGACGAGAATCAGATCCGCCCATTCCGCGATGTCCACATGAGGCACATCGACACCGGAGAACGCGTTCCAGTCGTCGATGAAGACTTCTTTTCCGGAGAGCACGGCCACCGCGTCCGGCGACACGAACCGGCATGCGGAACGGGTCAGCGCGAACCGCTTCTCGATGTCGGGAAAGGAATTCCCGAGCCAGTTGATCCAGAACGGCAGGAAGGCGACGCCGAGGGCTCCCGTCCCCACGACGAGGATGCGCTCGAAGTCCCGTTGCTGTTCCTCCACGACGCCTCCTGTGTGCGTTGGGGCCGGGGGCCGGCCGGAGCATGCGCATCGCATCTCCGGCCGACCCCCGCGGCTCACAGCGAAGAGTCGCTGGTCAGCACTTGTTCTCGACGGTCTTCGCGGCGAGCGAGCCGAGAGCGGCGGCGCACTGCTGCGAGGAACGCGCGGTGATGATCGTGGCGCGGATGGCCCACGGGATGGTGGGGCTGAACGCCGGCGCGGCCTCCTGGCCGTCGTGCAGGCCGAGCTCCTCGGCGGAGGTGTAGGCGGTGTAGCCGTCGAACAGGTCCTTCTCGGTGACGTTCTGCATGAGATTTCCTTCGCGTGATGAAAGGGAATTGACGACCGGCCACTTCGCGCATCTCTCCGATGCCTGGTTTACCGGCGTCCGTTGCGGACAGAAAGAATGGTGACCCACGCCGCCAGGTCCGCACCATTGGCTCTTACGGCATTGCCGCAAACGACAGTTCCCCGCGCGGGTGTAAGAGGATAGAACTACGGGTGTGAACACACCTGACGCAGAACAGTCTCCGGCGGAGCGGCCCGCACTGCGGGCGCTGCTCTCGTACGCGCGTCCGCACCGCGGCATCCTCCTCACGGTGCTGGCTCTGACCCTGGCGGGCAGCGCCGCCGGCCTGGCGCAGCCGCTGGTCATCCAGTCGGTGCTGGCCAAGCTCATGACGGGGGAAGGGCTGCGGGAGGACATCCTGCTCCTGACCGGCCTGCTGGTCGCCTCCATCGGGCTGACCTGGCTGCAGTCCTGGCTCAGCGAGCGGACCGCCGAACGCGTCGTGCTCCAGGTCCGCCGCGGTCTGATCGCCCGTCTCATCCGGCTGCGTACAGCCGAGTTGGACCGTACCGAGCCGGGCGGGCTGACGACGCGCGTCACCTCCGACAGCACGCTGGTGCAGCACGCGGCGACGGGCGGGCTCATCCAGCTCGTCGACGGGTCGATCCACCTGCTGGCCACGATCGTGCTGATGGGCATCGTCAGCCTGCCGCTGCTCGGGATCACCTCCGCCGTGCTGGTGGTCGTCGGCATCGCGATGGGCGTCGTCATGCCCCGGATCAAGCGGGTCACCACGGAGGCGCAGACCTCCGTCGGCGAGATCGGCGCGGCGCTCGACCGCTCGCTCGGCGCGGCCCGCACCGTCAAGGCCAACGGCGGCGAGGCGAAGGAGACCGAGCGGGCGACCGAGGCCGCGACACGCGCCTACCGGGCGGGCCTCAAGGGCGCCAGGTACCACGCGCTGATCGCCGTGCTGGCCGGGCTGATCGTCCAGGCCTCGTTCCTCGCCGTCATCGGCTTCGGCGGTGCGCTGGTCGCCATGGGCACCCTCGAACTGGCCGCGCTGATCGGCTTCCTGCTCTACCTGTTCAACCTGGGCGGCCCGGTCCTCTCCCTCGTCGGCGGCACCACCGCCCTGCAGCAGGGGCTCGGCGCCCTGGCCCGGATCGAGGAGGTGCGGTCCATGGCGGCCGAGGACGATGTGGACGGTACGCCGCCGGCGCCCTCCGGCCCGCCGCCCGCCGTCACGGTCGACGGGCTGACCTTCGGCTACGAGGGACGCGCGGCCGTCCTGGACGGCACGAGCTTCGTCGCACCGGCCGGGAAGGTCACCGCGATCGTCGGCCCGTCGGGCTCCGGCAAGACCACGGTGTTCTCGCTGATCCAGCGGTTCTACGACACCGAGGACGGCCGCATCCTGCTGGACGACACCGACATCCGCTCCCTGGGCCGGGCCGAACTGCGCCGCCGGATCGCCTACGTCGAGCAGGACTCCCCGATGCTCGCGGGCACACTCCGCGAGAACCTTCTCTACTCCGCGCCGGACGCGAGCGACGAGGCCGTCGCCGACGTACTCCGCCGCACCCTCCTCGACGGCTTCGTCGCCGCCCTCCCGGACGGCCTCGACACGGCTGTCGGCGCCCGCGGCCTGGCCCTCTCCGGCGGCGAACGCCAACGCCTCGCCATCGCCCGGGCCTTGCTGCGCCGCCCGCAGGTCCTGCTCCTGGACGAGGTCACCGCGCATCTCGACGGGCTCAGCGAGACCGCGCTGCGCCGGACGGTGGAGGAGGCCGCGCGGGACTGCACGGTGCTCCTCATCGCGCACCGGCTCTCGACGGTCACCACGGCGGACCGGCTGGTGCTGTTCGAGAACGGCCGGGTCAGCGACCACGGACGGCACGAGGAGCTGCTGGAGCGCAGCGCCCTCTACCAGGACCTCACCGCAACGCAGTTGACCGCCGCCCCGGCGGTCGCGACCGCGGGAGCACACTGACCCGCACGCACCGGAGCACGGCACGCTCCTGGGACAATTCCGTACGCCGGTGAGCCGCGCGCCCTCAACTCCTCGCCCATGACTCCGTACGGCAGTGAAGCTCCGCGAACACCCCCCCAGCACGACCGAAGGGTTCAAGGATCCAGATGACCGACACCACCTCCCTCCCGCTGCCCGCCTCCACCGAGGACGACCACTACGGGGAGATCTCCGTCGAACTCCTCGGCGAGCACCGGGAGAAGCTCGTCGTCAGCGGCGAGCGGATCCCGACCGTCACCATCGTCCGGGCCCTGGAAGCGGAGGTCGACGACCACATCGTCATCGGCAGCCGCGACCCCCGGCATCTGACGATCACGGTGGACGGCGAGGACGCGACGATCAAGCCGGGCAAGGGCAAGCTCCGGCGGCAGACCTACCGGGTCGACGTCCACCACGGGGGCATCCACTACCGGCTCGTCCCGAACTCGATCCCGTTCAGCAAGCTGACCCGCGACGGGAAGCACCTCGGGGACTTCTCCTCGGACGGCGACCGCCGGGTGATAGCGGAGTGGCAGGAGGAGGCCGGCACCCCCGAACCCCTCGACGCGGCCATCGGCTACGCGCTGTCGGCGGCGTTCGGAACGGGCGGTCAGCCGATGTGGATGATGCTGGTGGACGCGATCAGCGCCGCGCTGCCGTAGACGGCAGAGCGGGAACGCCGGAAGTCCCCGGCCGGAAGCGAGGCTTCCGGCCGGGGACTTCGACGTGTCGGAACGCGGTACGCAGGGCGCGATCCGGCGTCAGATCACGGACGCAACCCCCTGATGTCCTCTGATGTCCTCCGCATGCAGATACGACACGATCGCCGCCTCGAACCGGGACTTCAGGTTCAGCTTGCGCACGATGCTCGACGTGTGCGCCCGGACGGTCCGTTCCGTGATGCCCAGTCTCCGGGCCAGCCAGCGGTTCTGCTCCCCGCTCGCCAGCAGCACGAGCACTTCCAGCTCCCGTTCGGTGAGCGTGGCGAAGTCCATCTCCGGCCGGCCGCCGACGGCGTCCCCCGCCCGTCCGCCGGTCCTCATCTGTTCGTCGGCCATCATCGTCACAGCAGTCTCCTCCATTGATCGTCACCGTCCCCCGTCCCGCGCCCGTCACCCGGACGACCGGGACTACCTGCTGCTTTACCTATGGATTACCCTCTCCCTCATCGGTTCGACGGTTGCGCGGCATTTGACCCATGCCGTGGTGCGCCGTCGGTAGTCGTGCGGCACGCGGGGGGCGGCAGCGGTGAACGGCGGAAGCCTGTCCATACTCGGCCTGGACATGACGGAGGAGCGTGCCTACCGGCACTTCCTCCGCAATCCGGGCACCGGCACCGAGGACATCGGGGTGCTCCTCCACAGCCCTCGTGAGGAGGTGGAGAAGGCTCTCGCGCGCCTCGACGAGCTGGGCCTGCTGCGGACCGACGAGCACGGCGGCGTCTCGGCGGCCGCCCCGGAGACCGCGGTCGAGCGGCTCACGGAGATCCGGCTGCGCGAGCTGCACGAACAGCTCCACCAGGTCACCAGGTCCCGGCACCTGATCGCCGAGCTGACCGCCGAACAGCAGACCCGCCCCCTCGCCACGCAGGGCGTCGAGCGGCTCGAAGTCCTCCGGCAGATCCGCGACCGGATCGACGACCTGGCCTTCTTCGCCCGCCAGGAGATCCTCTCCGTCGAGCCGTACACCGCCCTCACCGCCGAGAACATCGCGCACGCACGCCCCCTGGACACCCGGTGTCTGCGCCGGGGCGTGCAGATCCGCAGCGTGGTGCTGCGGGAAGCGCTCGACCACCCGCCGACCGTCGCCTACCTCCGCGAACTCACCGCGCAGGGGGCGTCGATCCGGGCCGCGGACAAGCTGTCCGAGCGGATCCTCGTGTACGACCGCCGTACGGCCCTGGTGCCCGTCGACCCCTCGGACACCTCGCGCGGCGCGCTGGTCACCCAGCAGGCCGGTCTGGTCTCCAACATCCTGGCCCTGTTCGAGAAGATCTGGGCCGAGTCCACGGACCTCTCGACCCTGATCGACACCCACTCCTCCCCCTCCGACGTGCTGTCCGAGATGGAGCAGCGCGTCATGGAGGAGATGTGCCGGGTGGCGAAGGACGAGACGGGCGCGCGGAACCTGGACATCTCGGTGCGGACGTACCGCCGCCATGTCGCCGACGTGCTCCGCATCCTGGGCGCGACCAGCCGCCCGCACGCGGCCCTGCTGGCCCGCGAGCGTGGCTGGATCTGAGGGCCCGGGGGCGACGTCCGTCCGGGTCCCGCCCCCGGAGGCGGCGGGACCCGGAGGCCCTAGCCGGCCCCTTCCAGGACCCACCCGTGCAGCGTCCGGTCCCGCAGCGCCTCCGCACACCGTTCCCGTACGGCGGTGACGTCCTCCGCGTCCTGCCCGGAGCCGCGCACCAGGACGGTGATCCGGTCCTCCTCGATGCGCTGGCCGCACTCCCACTGCGCGGGCAGCATCCCGATGAGCCGGAGCACCGCGATTCCGGCGGGCGCGGCGTCGGTGGAGACACGCGCCAGCGTGATCTCCACCGGGTCTTCTACTGCCAGCCGTTGACGCACTTCACCTTGCCCAGGAACGGCGCGAGCGGCTTCGGCAGCGGTGCCCCGCAGACGAGCCGGTTGACCGCCTCCTTCACCTCCGACGCGATCTCCTCGCCCCGGTCCCCGAGCCCGATCCCGGCCCCCGTCCCGGTCGTCAGCGGTGCGGCCGTTCCGGCCACGGTGCCGGCCCCGGCCCCGGGACCGGCGGTCGCGTGGGCCGGTGCGGCGGCCGCCCCGAGAACCAGTCCCAGGAGCAGTCCCCCCGTGGCGACCGTCTTTCCGGTGAACGCGTAGACGCCCATGTCTTCCTCCCCGTACGTCACGTGTCTCGTCGGCTCGTTCCCGCCGACATGCACCACCTTGTCAGCGGAGCGATCCGCTCCGGGAGGCGATCACTGTCAACTTGCTGCACGATTCCGGCCACTTGGTGCCAGCCACCGGCCACCACGGGGACACACGAAGACGGCCGGGGTGGAAGAACACCCTGTGTTCTTCCACCCCGGCCGTCTTCGCACGGAAAAGCCCGCCCCGAAGCTCCTGCTACGGCTTCGGCTTGGGCCGCCACACCACCAGCGCGCCCGTCTGCTGCACGTCCTGGTACGGCACGAGGTCGCGGCGGTACGAGGCGTGGACCTGGGCCTCGCGCTGCTGCATGGCGACCGCCGCTCCGTCCACCGCCGCCGAGAGCTCGGCGACGCGCTGCTGGAGCGCGGTCACCTGGTTCTCCAGCTCGATGATCCGCTTGATGCCCGCGAGGTTGATGCCCTCGTCCTGCGACAGCTGCTGCACGGTGCGCAGCAGCTCGATGTCGCGGGCCGAGTAGCGCCGGCCGCGCCCGGCCGTACGGTCCGGGGAGACCAGACCGAGACGGTCGTACTGGCGCAGCGTCTGCGGGTGGAGCCCCGAGAGCTGGGCCGCGATCGAGATCACGTACACCGGTGTCTCATCGGTCAGCTGGTACGGATTGCGTCGACGGCCGTCCATCTCAAGCTCCCTTCGCGGCCTGGAACAGTTCCGCCCGCGGGTCCTCGTCCGCGGTCGCCTTCCGGTAGGCCTCCAGGGCGTCCCTGGCCTCCTGGCCCAGGTCCCTGGGGACCGCGACCTCCACGGTGACCAGCAGGTCGCCGCGGGTGCCGTCCTTGCGCACCGCGCCCTTGCCCCGGGCGCGCATCGTACGCCCGTTGGGGGTGCCGGCGGGAAGCTTCAGCGTGACCGGGGGTCCGCCGAGCGTGGGGACCTTGATCTCGCCGCCGAGCGTCGCCTCCGGGTAGGTGACGGGCACGGTGACCGTGAGGTTGTCGCCCTTGCGGCCGAAGACCGGGTGGGCGTCGACGTGGACGACGACATACAGGTCGCCGGCCGGACCGCCGCGCTCGCCCGCACCGCCCTTGCCGCGCAGCCGGATCCGCTGGCCGTCGGAGACGCCCGCCGGGATCCGCACCTGCATGGTGCGCGCCGACTTCGCCCGGCCGCTGCCCTTGCAGACGTCGCAGGGGTCCTGGGCGATGAGGCCCCGGCCCTTGCAGTCCACACAGGGGTCGGTGAGCGAGAAGCCGCCGCCGCTGCCGCGCGAGACCTGGCCGGTGCCGACGCAGGTCGGGCAGACCCGGGGGGTGCCGTTCTTGTCGCCGGTGCCGGAACACGCCTTGCAGGGCGCCTGGCTGGACATCCGCAGCGGGACCGTGGCCCCGTCGACCGCCTCGGTGAAGCTGAGCGTCACCTCGGACTCGATGTCCTGGCCGCGCTTGGGCTGGACCCGGGTGCCCGTGCCGCCGCGGTTGAACAGCCCGCCGAAGACGTCGCCGAGACCGCCCCCGCCGCCGAAGCCGCCGCCCGCGCCGCCCTGTCCGCCGCCCGGGGCGCCCCCGCCGAAGAGGTCGCCCAGGTCGAAGTTGAAGTTGCCGCCCGCACCACCGGGGCCGGGCCGGAAGCCGCCGTTGCCGAAGAGGGCGCGCGCCTCGTCGTACTCCTTGCGCTTCTTGGGGTCACCGAGGACGTCGTTCGCCTCGGAGATCTCCTTGAAGCGCTCCTCCGCCTTGGCGTCGTTCTTGTTGGCGTCCGGGTGGAACTCGCGGGCGAGCTTCCGGTACGCCTTCTTGACCTCGGCGTCGGTGGCGTCCTTGGGGACGCCGAGGACCTTGTAGTAGTCCTTCTCGACGAAGTCCTTCGTGCTCATCGACGTCCCTCCTTCCGGACGATCGGCCGAGCGGCCGGCCCGTGGGCCGGCCGCCGGGCCGGTCGGTGTGCACCGAGGTGATCAGACGTGTTGCCGTCAGACCTCCTCGGTGCCACCGCTCTCCTCGTCGTCTGCCTTCTTCTCTTCCTTCGCCGCGGCGGGCGTGGCGCCCGGCTGCGGCTCGGCGACGGCCACTCGCGCGGGGCGGATGGTGCGCTCGCCGATGCGATACCCCGGCTGAAGGATCGCCACGCAGGTCGTCTCGGTGACGTCCGGCGCGTAGCTGTGCATCAGGGCCTCGTGGATCGTCGGGTCGAAGGGCTCGCCCTCCTTGCCGAACTGCTGGAGGCCCAGCTTCGCGACGACGGTCTCCATCGATTCGGCCACCGACTTGAAGCCGCCGACCAGCTCGCCGTGTTCCCGCGCGCGGCCGACGTCGTCGAGCACGGGCAGGAGCTCGGACAGGAGGTTCGCGACGGCGATCTCCTTGACCGTGACCCGGTCCCGCTCGACGCGGCGGCGGTAGTTCTGGTACTCGGCCTGGAGCCGCTGGAGGTCTGCCGTGCGCTCGTTCAGCGCCGTACGGACCTGGTCCAGCTGCGCCGTCAGACCGACGGTCGCATCGGTGTCCCCGGCCGGGGCTGCCGTCTCCTCCTCGGAGGAGTCGGCAGCCTTCGGCTCGGCGTCATCAGGGGTGGCGCCGGAGGGGACGTCGGGCTTCTCCTCGAAGCCCGGAGTCTCCTCGGTCACGCCGCACCGCCCTTGGTGTCCTTCTCGTCGTCCACGATCTCGGCGTCGACGACATCGTCATCGGCCTTGGCCTGGCCGTCGCCCGGGGCCTCGGCGCCCGGGGCCGCACCCTCGGCCTGGGCGTTGGCGTACATCGCCTGGCCCAGCTTCTGGGAGACGGCGGCGACCTTCTCGGTGGCCGTACGGATCTCGGCGGTGTCCTCGCCCTTGAGCTTCTCCTTCAGCTCCTCGACCGCGGTCTCCACCTCCGTCTTGACGTCGCCGGGGACCTTGTCCTCGTTGTCCTTGAGGAACTTCTCCGTCTGGTAGACGAGCTGCTCGCCCTGGTTGCGCGACTCGGCGGCCTCGCGGCGGGCGTGGTCCTCCTCCGCGTACTTCTCGGCCTCTTCGCGCATCCGGTTGACCTCGTCCTTCGGCAGCGAGGAGCCACCGGTGACGGTCATCTTCTGCTCCTTGCCGGTGCCGAGGTCCTTGGCGGCGACGTGCATGATGCCGTTGGCGTCGATGTCGAAGGCGACCTCGATCTGCGGGACACCGCGCGGGGCCGGCGGCAGACCGGTCAGCTCGAACATCCCGAGCTTCTTGTTGTACGCCGCGATCTCGCGCTCGCCCTGGTAGACCTGGATCTGCACGGACGGCTGGTTGTCCTCCGCCGTCGTGAAGATCTCGGAGCGCTTGGTCGGGATCGTGGTGTTGCGCTCGATGAGCTTGGTCATGATCCCTCCCTTGGTCTCGATACCGAGGGACAGCGGGGTGACGTCGAGGAGCAGGACGTCCTTGACCTCGCCCTTGAGGACACCGGCCTGGAGCGAGGCGCCGATGGCGACGACCTCGTCCGGGTTCACACCCTTGTTGGCCTCCTGGCCGCCGGTCAGCTCCTTGACGAGCTCGGCGACGGCGGGCATACGGGTGGAGCCACCGACGAGAACGACGTGGTCGATCTCGGAGAGCTGGATGCCCGCGTCCTTGATGACGTTGTGGAACGGGGTCTTGCAGCGGTCCAGGAGGTCCGAGGTCAGCTGCTGGAACTGCGAGCGCGTGAGCTTCTCGTCCAGGTGCAGCGGGCCCTCGGCGGACGCCGTGATGTAAGGCAGGTTGATCGTGGTCTCGGTCGAGGACGAGAGCTCGATCTTCGCCTTCTCCGCGGCCTCACGGAGACGCTGGAGAGCCATCTTGTCCTTGGACAGGTCCACGCCGTGCCCGTTGGCGAACTGCTTCACCAGGTAGTCGACGACGCGCTGGTCCCAGTCGTCACCACCGAGGTGGTTGTCACCGTTGGTGGCCTTCACCTCGACGACGCCGTCGCCGATCTCCAGGAGGGACACGTCGAAGGTGCCGCCACCGAGGTCGAAGACGAGGATCGTCTGGTCGTCCTTGTCGAGGCCGTACGCCAGGGCGGCGGCGGTCGGCTCGTTGACGATGCGCAGGACGTTCAGGCCCGCGATCTCGCCGGCCTCCTTCGTCGCCTGACGCTCGGAGTCGTTGAAGTACGCCGGGACGGTGATGACCGCGTCGGCCACCTTCTCGCCCAGGTAGGACTCGGCGTCGCGCTTCAGCTTCTGCAGGATGAAGGCGCTCATCTGCTGCGGGTTGAAGCCCTTGCCGTCGATCTCGATCTTCCAGTCAGTGCCCATGTGGCGCTTGACGGAGCGGATGGTCCTGTCGACGTTGGTGACCGCCTGGCGCTTGGCGACCTCGCCGACGAGCACCTCGCCGTTCTTGGCGAAGGCGACGACGGACGGCGTGGTCCTGGCGCCTTCGGCGTTGGTGATGACGGTGGGCTCGCCGCCTTCGAGAACGCTGACGACGGAGTTAGTCGTGCCCAGGTCGATGCCGACCGCACGTGCCATTTCAATTCCTCCAACGATTACTTGAGTGGATCTGACTCAAGAATGCATGACGCCCGCCCATGAGTCAACAGACCTGAGTCGGCCACACTCAACTTAAGTGCTACCTGGCGCTTACGTGGACCTTATCTGCGCCGCTCCGCCCGCCCCACCACCGCACCGGCGCACGCCACGCCCCTCGCGCACCACCCGACCCACCGTCCCACCATGGGATCGTTCTGTCACAAATTGCCGCGAGACGGCCACAACCGTCACCGACCGGCAGGTTTCAGCGTGGATCGTCACCCATGGTGTCCCATCGAACCTCGAACCCCGGGCGGGCGCGATGCAGAACGCGAGGAAGCGGCACGTACGGCAGATGAGACGGGAGGACCGGCGGGCGGGAAGCACGGGGCGGCCACCCTCACCCGCGTACGCGACCGTGTCCGGCACCGCGCGGGGCGACTTCCCCTCCCGCTCCGCCGTACACCTGGCGGGCCTCACCGACCGGGCACGACGGCTCGCGGACCGCGCCCTCCCCCGTACGTCGGCCGAACGCGCCCTGGATCTGGTGCTCGGCACCGCGCTGCTCGCCCTGACCTACCCCGCCGTCGCCGTGGCCGCGCTCACCCTGACCGCACGGCGCACCCCGGGCGGCGCCTGGGACCGCCGCCCCCGGACGGGCCTGGGCGGCCGGGTCTTCGAGCTGCGCACCCTGCGGACCCGAAGGCTCCGCCTGGACCTGTTCTCGCGGCTGCCGCACGTCGTCCGCGGCGACCTCGCCCTGGTCGGCCCCGCCCCCCTGGCCCCCGGCGACCCCCGGGCCACCGGACCCGGCGCCCGGCAGTGGCGGTGGGAACTGCGGCCGGGCCTGACCGGTCTGGCACAGGTGCGCGCCCGCTCGGGCATGCCGTGGGACGACCCCGCTCTGCTGGACCAGCACTACGCAGAGCACCATGGAGTGGTGCTCTACCTGGCGATCCTCACCGAAGCAGCCCGCAATCCCCTGCGGGAACAGCTCCGGAAGGCCCGCCGAACCAAGGCACACCTGAGCGACGCAGATCACCGCCCGCCCGCCTGTAGCAGGGTGGACCAAGCGGATAGTGTCAGCACAGACTAATTAAGTTACTGCTTAGTAGTAGCGGGCAGTATCACGTAACCAACTGGATCCCGCTCTCGCAGGCCCGAGGAGCCCCACTCATGCAACTCGCCGCGATCATCGTGTCGCTGGTGCTGACGGTCGTCGGCGTTGCGCTCGTCGCCCGAGCCGTCGCGCAGATCTACCGCTTCGTCCGCCTCGGACAGGCGGTACCGGCTGGCAGCCGCACCGACGACCCCAAGCAGCGGACGATCACCTTGATCAAGGAGTTCGTCGGCCATACCCGCATGAACCGCTGGGGAATCGTGGGCGTGGCCCACTGGTTCGTCGCGGTCGGCTTCCTGACGCTGGGCCTGACGATCGTCACGGCGTACGGCCAGCTGTTCAAGGCCGACTGGGTGCTGCCGTACATCGGCACCTTCCTGCCGTACGAGGTGTACATCGAGTTCATCGCGCTCGGCACGACCCTCGGCATCCTCGTCCTGATCGCGATCCGCCAGCTGAACCTGCCCTCGCGGGCGGGCCGCAAGTCGCGGTTCACCGGCTCCAAGATGGGCCAGGCGTACTTCGTCGAGGCGATCATCCTGATCATCGGCGCCGCGATCATGGTGCTCCGCGGTCTGGAGGGCGCGCTCCACCACGTGGACGGCTACGGCCCCGCGTACTTCGCCTCGTACCCCCTGGTCCTGGCCTTCGAGGGACTGAGCACCGAGACGCTGCAGAACCTGGTCTACCTGTTCGCGATGATCAAGCTCGGCACGACGATGATCTGGGCGATCACCGTCGGGCTGAACACGAACATGGGTGTGGCCTGGCACCGTTTCCTCGGCTTCCCGAACATCTGGTTCAAGCGGAACGCCGACGGCGAGGTCGCGCTCGGCGCGCTCCAGCCGATGACGACGGCCGGCAAGGAGATCGACTGGGAGGACCCGGCCGAGGACGCGGTCTTCGGTGTCTCCCAGGTCGAGCAGTTCTCCTGGAAGGGCATCCTCGACTTCTCCACCTGCACCGAGTGCGGCCGCTGCCAGTCGCAGTGCCCCGCCTGGAACACCGGCAAGCCCCTCTCCCCGAAGCTCCTGATCATGTCGCTGCGCGACCACGCGCACGCCAAGGCCCCCTACCTCCTGGCCGGCGGCGGCAAGGACATGGAGGGCAACGAGAAGGCCACCGAGGAGCAGCTCAAGGACGTCCCCGCCTCCGCCCTCGCCGAGGCCGAGCGCCCGCTGATCGGCACGGCCGAGGAGAACGGCGTCATCGACCCGGACGTCCTGTGGTCCTGCACCACCTGCGGCGCCTGCGTCGAGCAGTGCCCGGTCGACATCGAGCACATCGACCACATCGTCGACATGCGCCGCTACCAGGTGATGATCGAGTCCGCGTTCCCGTCCGAGGCGGGCACGATGCTCAAGAACCTGGAGAAGAAGGGCAACCCCTGGGGCCTCGCCAAGAAGGCCCGCGTGGAGTGGACCAAGGAGGTCGACTTCGAGGTCCCGATCGTCGGCAAGGACGTCGAGGACCTCACCGAGGTCGACTACCTGTACTGGGTCGGCTGCGCCGGCGCCCTGGAGGACCGGGCCAAGAAGACCACCAAGGCCTTCGCGGAGCTGCTGCACATGGCGGGCGTCAAGTTCGCGATCATGGGCGGCGACGAGAAGTGCACCGGTGACTCCGCCCGCCGCCTGGGCAACGAGCCGCTGTTCCAGCAACTCGGCCAGGAGAACGTCGCGATGCTGAACATGGCGTACGGCGAGGACGACGAAGACGAGACGACGAAGAAGCCGAAGTCGTCGAAGAAGATCGTCGCGACCTGCCCCCACTGCTTCAACACGATCGCGAACGAGTACCCGCAGCTCGGCGGCGAGTACGAGGTCATCCACCACACCCAGCTGCTCCAGCACCTCATCGACGAGGGCAAGCTGATCCCGGTGACCCCGGTCGAGGGCCTGATCACGTACCACGACCCGTGCTACCTGGGCCGTCACAACAAGATCTACACCCCGCCGCGCGAGATCATCGCGAAGGTCCCGGGCCTGCGGAACGAGGAGATGCACCGCCACAAGGAGCGCGGCTTCTGCTGCGGTGCCGGCGGCGCCCGGATGTGGATGGAGGAGCGGATCGGCAAGCGCGTCAACAACGAGCGCGTCGACGAAGCCCTCGCCCTCAACCCGGACATCGTCTCCACCGCCTGCCCGTTCTGCCTCGTCATGCTGACCGACTCGGTCAACGGCAAGAAGAACGACGGCCAGGCCAAGGAGTCGATCCAGGTCGTGGACGTCTCGCAGCTCCTCCTGGAGTCCGTGAAGACGCCCGTCGACCCGACCGGCGAGCCGGAGCAGGTGGACGCACCGGAGCCGGAACCGGCAAAGTGACGTAACGCACCAGCGCGAAGAAGCGGCCGGACCTGCCTCGGGGGCAGGACCGGCCGCTTCCTCGTGTCCGGGACCTCGCGGTGGCCGGGGCCGACGTGACGACCGCCGCAGAGGAACTGTGAACTCGGACATGTACGCGACGACGTAACTGGAGCATCATGTGCCCCGGAGAAGCCCACCAAGGCTCCCGGAACACCTCCCGGGTCCCGGCGGCCGACGGGAGCACCGGCTCACGAACGACAAACAACGAGGCACCCGTGCGTCCACGCACCAGCACCCGCACCGAGCACCCGCAGGCGGCGGTCACCAGCAGGGTGACGGCCTCCCTCGCCGTGGGCTGTACGGCCCTGCTGCTGGCGCTCACGGCCTGTTCGGGCCCGCCCTCCGCGTCCGACGGCAAGAACGGCGACACCCCGCCCCCGGCGCAGGCACGGACGCAGGCGGAGACCGCGAGCGCCCCCGTCCCCCGCGGCACCGGCAGCCGCGTCCCGTACGACTTCAACGGCGACGGCCACCGTGACCTGGTCGTCAACGACCTGGTGAAGGCCCCCGAGGACAGCCACGGCGACGACGCGGGCATCGGCATCGTGTACGGCTCCGAGGACCGCGACCGCCCCCTGGACCCGGCCACCCGGCAACTGCTGAGCGCCCGCGCGAACGCGGCGAAGTCCGGCGACACCCTGCCCGCCGCGTTCGACGCCGAGTCGGCCTGCGACCTGGACCGGGACGGCTTCACCGACCTGATCGTCTCCACCGACCCCCCGTACAACGGCATCGGCGCCCCACCCGTACCGCTCCAGATCCTCTTCGGCTCCCCGCAGGGCCTGACGGGCAAGGCCGTCACCGTACGCATCCCGCAGCAGGCCCGCTTCGGCAACGAGTGGCCCGAGCAGCCGGTCTGCGGCGACTTCGACGGCGACGGGAAGGCCGACCTCGCGGTCACCGCCAGCGCCGGCCAGGTCACCTTCCTGCACGGCCCCTTCACCCGCACCGGAGCCCCGCGCAGCGCGGAGCTGCTGCCCGACGGCGGCCCGTACCTCTACGCCCCCGAGCCCCGGACCGACACCGACGGCGACGGTTACGACGACCTCGTCGCGGCCGCCCGCCCGCACGCCCCCGGCCAGGCGGGCAAGGGCACCCTGCTCCTCGGCTCGGCGAAGGGCCCGGCGGGTCCCGGCAGCGCCTACGCGTTCGCCGCGGAGGACGTCCCCACCGCACCGCTGAAGGCGACGGGCACCACCCGCACCACCCTCCTGAACCACGGCGACCACGACGGCGACAAGAAGCCGGACACGGTGGTGCGGACGTACCGGGGCGAGCGGCAGGACCTGATCGCGCTCTACCCGGCGGGTAGCCCGGACGAGCCCCTCGTCACCTTCTCCACAGCGCTGTTCCTCCGCTGAACTCCCCCTCCTGGACCCCGGGGTGCGGCCCCTAGGGGATGTCACAGCTCGGCAGCAATGGCGCCCCGGTTCCCCCGGCCCCCGCTCCCCGCCCCCGGGGACCAGGTACGTTCGACGGGTGGCTGGATTCAGGATCGGACGCGGCCGGGACAACCGCACCCCGCAACAACCGCAGCAGCGGCAGCAGCCGTACGGAGGGCAGGCACCACAGCCGCCGTACGGAGCTCAGCCGTGGCCGACGGCAGGAGGCCCGGGCAACGGCGCGGCGCCACCGCCGTACGGAGCCCAGTACGGCGCGGGCGGCTACCAGGGCCAGGGACAACAGGGCGGACACGGCGGCCACGGGCAAGGCGGCCATCACGGCCACCAGGGCCATGGCGGCGGCCACGGGGGCCACGGCGAACCGGAGTACTTCGGCGACCCGTACACGGACCCCGCGCCCCACGACCCGTACGCCAACAGTCCGGGCCACACGCAGGCGTTCCGCGTCGACGAGGACCCGTACGGCGACGGCAACACCTACCGCGCCGGCTCCGCCCCCGCCCAGCCGGCGGGCCCGCGGCTGCGCTGGAAGGAGCTGCTGAGCGGCATCGTGATGCGCCCGGGCCCGACGTTCTGGCAGATGCGGGACTACCCGGTCTGGGGCCCGGCGCTGGTCGTCACGTTCCTCTACGGCCTGCTCGCGCTCTTCGGCTTCGACCAGGCGCGCGAAGAAGCGATCAACGCGACGATCTCGACGGCCATCCCGTACGTCCTGTTCACCGGCGTCGGCTTCGTCATCGGCGGCCTGGTCCTCGGCGCGGTGACGCACACCCTGGCCCGCCAGCTCGGCGGCACGGGCTCGTGGCAGCCGACGGTGGGCCTGTCGATGCTGATCATGTCAATGACGGACGCCCCGCGCCTGCTCTTCGCCCTCTTCCTGGGCGGCGAGAACTCCCTGGTCCAGATCGTGGGCTGGCTGACCTGGCTGGCGGCGGGCGCTCTGTTCACGTCGATGGTGAGCAAGTCGCACGACCTGCCGTGGCCGAAGGCGCTGGGAGCGTCGGCGATCCAGCTGATCGCGCTGCTGTCGATCATCAAGCTGGGCACGATCTGAGCGAGTAGCGAGGGACGTGCAAGAAGGCCCCGGAACGCTTCCGCGTTCCGGGGCCTTCCGCATAGGTCTTCGTCATCCCTAGGCGTCGAGGACCTGCCCGTCCCGCCGAACGACGGGCTTCTCGACCGACCAGGGGAAGTTGATCCACTGGTCGGTCTTCTTCCACACGTACTCGCACTTCACGAGGGAGTGGGACTTCTCGTAGATGACCGCGCTGCGCACTTCGGCGACATGGTCGACGCAGAAGTCATGGACGAGCTTGAGGGTCTTACCGGTGTCGGCGACGTCATCGGCGATCAGGACCTTCTTGTCGGAGAAGTCGATCGCGTTGGGGACGGGCGCCAGCATGACGGGCATTTCCAGGGTGGTCCCGACCCCGGTGTAGAACTCCACGTTGACGAGGTGGATGTTCTTGCAGTCGAGGGCGTAGGCGAGCCCGCCGGCGACGAACACGCCACCGCGAGCGATACTCAGCACCACATCCGGCTCATAGCCGTCATCGGCAACGGCCTGGGCGAGCTCGCGCACGGCACGCCCGAAGCCCTCGTAGGTCAGGTTTTCCCGCACGTCATTAGCCATGGTCGATCACACCTGGGTCCGATGGAAGTTCTGGAAGGACCGCGAGGCGGTCGGCCCGCGCTGCCCCTGGTACCGCGACCCGTACCGCTCGGACCCGTAGGGGAACTCGGCGGACGAGGTCAGCTTGAACAGGCACAGCTGCCCGATCTTCATCCCCGGCCACAGCTTTATCGGCAGCGTGGCGAGGTTCGACAGCTCCAGGGTCACGTGCCCGGAGAACCCGGGGTCGATGAACCCGGCCGTCGAGTGCGTCACCAGACCGAGCCGCCCGAGCGAACTCTTGCCCTCCAGCCGCGAGGCCAGATCGTCGGGGAGCGAGATCACCTCGTACGTGGAGGCCAGCACGAACTCGCCGGGGTGGAGGATGAACGCCTCGTCCCCCTCGGGCTCGACGGTCCGCGTCAGATCGGGCTGTTCCACCGCCGGATCGATGTGCGGGTACCGGTGGTTCTCGAACACCCGGAAGAAGCGGTCCAGCCGCACGTCGATGCTCGACGGCTGCACCATCGAAGGGTCGTACGGATCGATACGGACTCGCCCGGCGTCGATCTCGGCCCGGATGTCCTTGTCTGAGAGAAGCACGCCCCGAGGATACGCAGAACGCGCGAGCCCGCCCCAACCGGACCACCCGCGCGCCCCTGCTCCACGTCGCCACGACTACTGCTTCGCTACCACTCCACTACCACTCCACTACCGCCGGCGACCGCTCAGCCACGACGACCGCTGCCGCTAACGCTCCTCGAACGCCACGGGAACGGCCTGCCGCAACCGGGCGCACCGGGGACACCGGATCAACCGCCCCGGCCCGATCCTGTCGGCCCCGAGCTGCTGCATCGGAAACGACGAGGTAGTGAAAACGTGCCCTTCGGCACAGCGGACGACGGTGCGCTCCATCGACTCCATCAAGTCCCTTCCCCAACCGCATCTGGACGAGAACGCCACATTAGGGGATGAACAGGACGCCACTCCACGCGGCACTCCGACCACCCACGCTACGCCCCCAACTCCCGCCCATCACACCCCCGTCCACCTTTCCCCCCACCCCCGGCACACGACAGGAAGGCCCCTCGGCGCATCCGCCGGGGGCCTGGCATGGGGTACAGTGTGGAACGATGCAGAGCCGGTGATCGGCATGCTTCGCGGGTGTAGTTTAATGGTAGAACATGAGCTTCCCAAGCTCAGAGCGCGAGTTCGATTCTCGTCACCCGCTCCACATGAAAGCCCCAGGCCAATGGCCCGGGGCTTCTTTGTTGTCTAGACCTCTTGCGGTGCAGCGTGCCCTCCGCGTGCCCCAAGTGGCCCTTAATCGCCCCCTAGCCGAGGTGGTACTCATCTACCTCGGCACCACAGCCCGGCGACGACTCGCTCTTCGTCGGCGAACACAAGTGATCTGCGCCACCTTCGGCGGGAACATGCAGGCTCGTTCCCCAGGGCAGGATGCGCACCCTTGGAGTGACACCGCCCCCGCGTCCTCAGCTGACCAATCCCAAGTTGATCAAACGGAAGCCCATCGCCGACGCACTGACCTCGAAGCGCTCGGCAAGCGCAGTCGTGCATCGGTCAGGATCCTGCCTGATCGCCACCGGCAACAGCATGAGTTGTTCGCGCACCATATCGGCCGGCATCAGCAGGCTCGCAGCGAAGGCATTCGCCTCAATCTCTTCGCGATCCGTAGCGGTGCTGGACAGCCCATCACGCAGGTTGATTCGAACAGGGCGGTCTAGGACGACCTCGCGCCCCGGGTGCAGCAGGAGGTGTCCGAGCTCATGGGCGATAGTGAAGCGCTGACGCAAGGGGGGTTGGGAGTCGTTGACCCCGATCACCGGCGACTGCCCGTCCCGCCGGAGCAACATCCCTGACACGTCACCATCTTTGAAGGAGCTCCTAGAGACCATCGCTCCCTGATGCCTGACGAGCCGCTCGACGTTGACGGGCGGTGAAAACACTCCGCAGTCAGCAAGCAATTGAGCTGCGCGAGCCTCGGCCCGTCTAGCCACGATCTTCCTCCTCAGCATTCGCGAGCACATCCTGCGCCCACGAGCGTGCATCTTCCGGCACCGCATCCAGGATGTCTGGCTGATCGCCGGGAGTCGGCAGAAGCGCTTCCGGCTCCACCCGCAAGGCTGCGGCGAACTCGTAGAGCATGTGGAGCGCGACTCGCTGACGACCCTTCTCAATGTTGCTGATCGACGTCCGATTGAGTCCCACGGCCTCACCTAGGGCCTGTTGGTTCATCCCGCAGGCGATGCGGGCCCGTCGAACACGGTCCCCAAAGCGCTCATAGAAATAGTCCATCAGTTCCCATCCTGGAGCACCACCACTGCCGGTTCCAGTCTCCCAAACCATGTTTGTGAGACTGGAATAACCGAGTGGTTTGGCAAACTGGAACCTAGGGCATCCCTTGGGGCAGGAAGTACAAGGAAGGAAGTTCTGATGCAGAAGAAGCCTCTAGCAACCCTGCTCAATGAGGGCCGCCGCAAGATCCAGGTGACAGACGATGAGCTCGCGGAGGCAAAGCGCCGCCGCAGCTTGCTGACCGCATGTATGAGGCGAGCGTTTCCTGGGTCGACCTGCTACTTCAACGGCAGCGTGGCGCACGGCGACGCGAACACCCCCCTGACCGATGTCGACCTCGGGGTCATCCTGTCTCCCACCGACGCGGAAGGCTACGGACCTGAGGGTAAGGATGCTCTATCGCTGATGGAGCGAGCGCGCGCCGCGATCCGGGCCGGATTGGAAGACGAGTTTCCCAACCTCACGATTGAGGTCGTCGGCCGGAGACGCGCGGTGCTCGTACGCTTCGGCGCCCCGGTGACCAAGGGGCAGCAGGACTTCACGGCCGACGTCATGACGGCCATCCCCCACCCCACCGGTGTGGGTCTGTTCATCCCCAACAACAAGATCGCAGCGAGATGGGACAGGGCCGATCCGGTCAGTCATACGCTGATGGTGCACAAAGCCATCGAGGACACGAACATGGTCTTCGCTCGGGTCGTGAGGCTGCTCAAGCACTGGAACTCGACCCACAGCAAGCCTCTCTGCTCCTGGAACATCAAGGCGCTGGCCTTGGGATGCATCAACACGCCCATGCCTCTGATCGAAGCCCTGCAGCTCTTCTTCACCTATGCGGCAGAGCAGCTCGAAGACGGAGCCACCCCTGACCCCGCGGGCGTAGCAGGAGACATCCCTCTCGGCCTGCCGATCACGGACGTGCGCAAGCGCCTACGAACCGCCAGGGACTACATCGGCCTCGCTGTCGACCACGAGGCGGCAGGACGTCCACTCAGCGCCCAGCACGCACTCCACCAGGTACTGCCAGAGATCATCCCCGACATCGACCCCGCTGACGCAGAAGCTGCCGCCGAGGAAGAGGCAGCGCGTCTGGTTCAGAGCGTGGCAACGACCGGAAGCGCCGCCTCCGGCCTTGGCCTCCTGACCCCACGGGTTACCCCGACTCGCGCTTGGGCCCCGTAGGCATGGGCCTCTGGTACGGGGTACAGCCGGCGTGGTGGGCGCCTCTGGAGCGAGAGGCGCGCCACCGCTTCGGCGGCGCACTCCAACATTCCTACAAGGCAGAGACCTTGACCTACAGGGTCAGAGGGTTGGACGTTGCGGGAGCCCAGCCGCTCGATGTGGAGATCCGCTTCTTCAAGCACCCGGCATACGAAACCTACGGGCTTCAGCCAAGCGAATTCCCCCGCGTACACGCAAATCCAGGTGCGGCGTCAAAGCATCGGTACCCGGTAGACGATGCCCTTTGCCTCTGGCACCCGTACGATCCTGAGGAGCACCGGTGGACAAGCAAGAACGGGCTTCTCGACCTCATCGAGGTCGTTCGTACGCACCTGTTCCTTGAACACTACTGGCGCCTGACCGGAGGCGACCAGGGTGGCCGGTGGCTCGTGAGGGATGCGCCGCACGGCATGCCTGGGAGTAGTGCGTGGAGATCGTCTCGGCCGCAGAGGCGGCGAGCGGCTGGTCATGGGCACAGACCACCGCCCTGACTGTCCCCGTAATCGCGCTACTCGGCGTCTACATCACCTACACGCTGAACCAGCGTGCGGTGAGGAGAGAGCGACGGTCCAAGACCTTCGCAGAGGCGTTGACAGCAGTCGAGGAATACCTGGAGATGCCGTACCGAATCCGTCGGCGGCCTGACCTTCCAGAAGCACGTCGGGAGTTGACCGACGAGGTCAGCTCCATCCTGGCACGCATGGCCTTCCACCAAGCGTGGTTGCAGATCGAAGCGTCGTCGGTGGCCGGGCCGTACGCCACTCTCGTTGCCACCGCTCGGGCTGAAGCGGGTGTTCAGATGAGCGTGGCTTGGCTCCAAGCCCCCATCACATCCGACAGCGGCATGAACTTGGGTACTGCGTACTCCCGGGAGAGATCCAACGCCGCCAAGACCGCTTGCATCACCGCGATGCGTCGGCACCTCTGATGGCGAAGAGTGGGACGCGGCGCCGGGGCGAGCGGTAGCCCGCCCGCCCCTCGGCCTCACGCCTTGGAACTGGTTGGCCTCGGACCGCCCTGAGCACGCTGCTGACGCACCCGCGCGTCGATGCCCTCCGCCACCTCCCGCTGCCGCGCCCCGTCGGAGTGCTGGTAGATCAGCGCCGCCTTCTCCGAGGACTGGCCGGCGCGGACCATCGTGTCCTTGAGCGTGGCCCCCGACTGGGTGGACAGGGTGTGGCCGGTGTGGCGGAGGTCGTAGAAGCGGAAGTCCTCCGGCAGGCCCACCTTGGCGCGGGCCCTGCGCCACTTGCGGCCGAAGGAGGACCGCCGGAATGGCGCGCCCCGCTCACCGACGAACAGGAGGCCGTTGGGCTCCTTCTCCGCGTACCAGTCCAGGTGGCGTTTCACCTCGATGTGCAAGAAGGCCGGGAGGAAGACGGTTCGGCGTCCGGCGGTCGACTTCGTGTCGCCCTCGACCCGGCGGCCTGTGGTCAGCTCCGGCGCGGCGTCGCTGATCCTGGCCGCGAGCGGTTCGAGCGTGACGTCGGGCCGCCGCAGTGCCGCCTGCTCCTCCGGCCGCACCGGCCCGTAGGCGCCGAAGTAGACCATCAGCCGCCACCTGGGGCCCATGGCATCCGCGAGCGCGTCGACCTGTTCGACGGCGGCGGTGGGGCGTTCCTTGGCCCTCTCACTGCCGGCGCCCCTGATCCGGCAGGGGTTGCGGCGGATCAGCTCGTCGTCGGCGGCCGTCTCCATGATGGCCTTGAGGAGGCGGTACGACTTGGCGACGGTCGTCGCACCGGTTGCCTCCAGCCGCTCGGCCCGCCAGGTACGCACACCGGGCGGTGTGATGTCGTCCAGGTTCACCGAGGCGAACGTGGGCAGCAGGTGCAGCCGGAGGAGCCTGCGGTACAGCTCCTCCGTGGTGGCCGAGAGGCCGCGCTCCTCGACCCACTGGACCGCGTAGGCAGCGAAGTTGACCGCCCCGGCGTCCGGGTCGACCCAGTGCTTGCGCTCGATGTCGGCCTGGGTGAGCGTGAGCCAGGTCTGGGCGTCCGTGCGCGTCGAGAAGGTCTCCGGGGCGGTACGGCGGCTGCCGTCCGGGGCCCAGTAGCGTGCCTGCCAGCGCCCCGAAGGCAGTTGGCGGACCGTGCCGAATTCACGCCGCCTCTGCGGCTTGCGGGTGGCCATCAGGCGGCCTTCCCGTAGCGGGAACGCTCATCGCGGAGAGTCGGCACGGTGCGCTCCTCGATGTATGCGGCGATGGCGCTCTCGGGTATCCGCACGGGCTTGCCGAGCTTGACGTAGCGGATACGGCGCTCCTGGACGAGTCGCCGGATGAAGCGCACGCCGGTGCCGAGGCGGTGGGCAGCCTGCTCCACGGTGAGGAGGGGGTCGGTAGTGGTCACCTCCTCCGCCTGGAGTGTGCGCTGAGCAGGGACGTGCGGTATCGCCGAAGGGCGCAAAGTTGGTGCTCCGGTTCTGGCCGGCGGGCAGGGCGGCAACCCTGGGCTGGCCTGGTGTCGTTCAGGGATGGGACGGGTGATGCGTCCGCAGCGGGGGTTTGCGTTCCCACTGCGGCGGCTGGATCGGTTCGCTACGCGTCGGAAGCGGGACCGTACTCCTCGTTGACCTTGATCAACTCGGTCGCGATGGCGTTGGAGACCATCACGTCGGCTTCCTCCCGGATGTCCGGGTGGTCGGCAAGGTAGGCATCGAGCTGGTCGCGGGCTCTCCGTGCCTCGTGGTTGGCGCGGTTGGAGGCCCGATAGGTGGCGACGACGTTGTCGATCAGCTCCATGGCGCGGCCCATGGTCGCCAGGCTGGGCGGCCCGACGAAGTTGCTGAGCGGGACGCCGAAGACCTCGGCGAAGCCGATGGCCTCGTCGAGGTTGATGCGGCGCTTCCGGTTCTCGATACGCCACACCGCGGACGGGTTCATGTCGAAGCCGGCCTCGTTCATGTGGTCGGACAGCGTCGTGGTGCTCCAGCCGCGCTTCTCCCGCTCCAGCTTGATCCGCACGGTGGCGTTCTCTTCGCCGCTGAGGAGCACCCCCTCGGAGCCCTCTTCGTCATCCGACATCGCCGCCTCCTCTCACTCTCCGCGTTCACCGCCACTTCGGCGCATGCCATAACGCTAGCATCGCTTCTGCCGATCGCAAAACGCTATGCGATCCGCATAGGTAGTGGTACTGTTGAAACTCCCCAGCAGACCGCACCGGTCCACTGGCGCGCGCTTCGACCTGCCCAGAAGCACAAAAAGCCCCCCGGTGACCCAACACCGAGGGGCTCAGCGCGCAAACCTCATGCCGCCCATCCCTGAACGACTGACCTGCAAGCCGGGATTGCCGTCCCATTGGCCTGCAAGTAGAGGAGCTACATGTCCAGTATGGACGATCCCGCCCCGAGCACGCCATCTCTTCCGGTCGGCGCGGCCGCCTGGCCGCCCGTGGCCGTACCCGGCCGCCCCCGTCCCGACGAGGACGGGCCCCCCTCCGAACAGCACCACCTCGCCTCCGCCTCCGAAGGCGAAGAAGTCCTCACGTCGCTGCGGGAGCAGATCCTGCGGTACGTGGTGATGCCGAGCGAGGAGGCATCAGTGGCGGTGACTTTGTGGGTTGCGGCGACGCACCTGCAGACGGCATGGCAGCACGCGCCGCGTTTGGCGGTGGTGGGGCCTGCAAAGCGGTGCGGTAAGTCACGGCTCCTGGACGTGATCACCGAGAGCGTCCACGATCCGCTCATCACGATCAACGCCTCGGCCGCCGCGGTGTTCCGGTCGATCACCGACACCCCGCCCACCCTGCTGGTCGACGAGGCCGACACCCTCTTCGGGTCCGCGAAGGTCGCGGAGAAGAACGAGGAGATGCGCGGCCTGCTCAACGCCGGTCACCAGCGCAACCGCCCGACCCTGCGGGTCTCAGGACCCAACCACGAGGTATCGAAGTTCCCCACTTTCGCCATGGCAGCCCTCGCCGGAATCGGAGATCTGCCTGACACGATCATGGACCGCTCGGTCGTGATCCGTATGCGGCGCCGCATGCCGGGCGAGAAGGTCGCCGAATTCCGTACCTTCCGCGACACCCCGCCCCTCCACGCCCTGCGCGAGCGACTCGCCACATGGCTGAGCCCGCTCCACACCACCGCGATGGAACTGACACCCGCCATGCCGGTCGAAGACCGGGCGGCCGACACCTGGCAGCCACTGGTCTCGGTCGCCGACCTCGCCGGCGGGATGTGGCCTTCCCTCGCCCGCAATGCTTGCCGGGTCATGGCAAAGCACGAGGCCCAACAGGACCAGGACCGGAGCAGCCTGGGCATCCGCCTCCTGGCCGATGTCCGCCGCGCCTTCGCCTCCGAGGGCAACCCACCAGCGCTGCGCACCAGTCGGCTCCTGGACATCCTCAACCAGGACGCCGAGACCCCCTGGCCGGAGTACACCGCCAACGGCCTCACTCCACGGGGCCTGCAGATCCTGCTCAACGAGTACGGCATCAGCTCTGCCCCCAAGCGCTTCCACGGCAACGTCCAGGCTCGGGGCTACACCCGTCGGCACTTCGCCGACGCCTGGGCCCGCTACTGCCCCGAGCCCGCACCCGAATCCGCGACCGGGGCCTGACCCTGCACGACCCGTCACGACTCGTCTCCGCGCAGGTCAAAGCGGTGACAGGTCGAGATCCGGTGACGAGTCGTCTCGACGTCACCGCCACACCCGCATCTGCCCTGACCAGGCATGCGACATGTCGTGACGGGTCCTCGCGCCCCTGGGCCGAACCTCGCACCTCTTGGAGCACTCCCCCCTTGCCTTCACCCACTCGCGCCGCAGGACCGTCGACCGGGCTGCCGCCCTTGGCACCTGCCATCCGCACCGGTGTCGCGCTGCTGGCCGTGGCCGCCTTCGCGCTTTCCTACGACGCCCTGCGTCAGATGGCCGCCGCCAGCCACATCCATCCCGCGCTCACCTACGCCTTCCCACTCGTCATCGACGGGTTCATCGCCATCGGGATCGGCTCCCTGCTCGTCCTACGGACCGCGCCCTTGTCCGCCCGCCTCTACGTCTCGGCACTGGTCGGCATCGCCACCGCCACCAGCATCTGGGCCAACGTCCTGCACGCCATCCGCCTCAACCAGCAGAACCGGCGCAGCGCACTCG
Organism: Streptomyces rubiginosohelvolus; assembly: GCF_014649875.1. Lineage (GTDB taxonomy): Bacteria > Actinomycetota > Actinomycetes > Streptomycetales > Streptomycetaceae > Streptomyces > Streptomyces rubiginosohelvolus. Next base: position 1,073,738 of record NZ_BMTW01000001.1, read on the forward strand.
CTCTCGACGACCTCACCGTCGGGGCCATCTCAGCCATCGCCCCGCTCGCCCTGGCCGGAGCCGTCCACCTCTACCTCCTCGTCCAACGCCGACCCACGCGAACGGAGCCCCACCCCGAACCGCACAACGACGGAGCCACCTCTCCCGAAGACGGGGTGACCCCCACACCGGCCCCGGTGCCCGACGCCGATGTGGCCAAGGCCCCTGCGGTGTCCGTGTCTCAGCACACCAAGCCACGTGGCAAACGTCGCGGCCGACCGAGCGCCACCTTCGAGCAGGCAGTGGAGATCGGACGTACGGCCCCCACGGGACGTGGCGGCCAAATCTCTCGCCGCCACATCGAGGCGGCCGTCCACGCCAAGGGACTCGGCATCGGGCGGTCCCGCCTGGACGAGGTCAAGAACCTCCTCCAGGCCGAGCTCGACCAAGCCCGAACCACGGCGTAGGCCCGCGCCCTCCCGCCAACTGCTCGCCTCGGAATCGCCGGGGCGAGCACGGCTTCCCCTTCGTACGGTCAGAGAGCCCCTCATGCACGAACAGTCCGCACACCCCCTCCCCCACTCCTCTCGTCACCTGACCTCCACCCCAGCCCCAGGCGGAGCAAGGTATGGCGTTGGACCGTCCAAGGGCCGGTTCAACGCAGGTTCCTCCGCCCCGGGGGTGGCGGAGGGTCTCGGGCACCAGGGGGCGCCCGAGCAGGATCAGCCCATCGACATCTCCAGCGCTGCCGTGCCGCAACCGCGTGCCTCCGAAGCTGCCGCGCTCCACCGCGTCGCCCGCCGCCGCGACCACAACGAGACCCAGCGCACCGCGCGCGTCGATGTCCGCTACAGCACCGAAGAGAAGGCGGACATCGTCGCCAAGGCCCGCTCGCTGAACATCGCCGCCGCCCACTACGTCGGTGCCGTCGTCATGGCCCACCTCGACGGGGACCTCGCCTTGCCCGGTCAGCGCACCCCGCTCGACGACTACGTCGATGAACTCACCACGCTCCGTGGCGAGGTCGCCAAGATCGGCCGCAACATCAACCAGATCGCCAGGAAGCTCAACTCCGGCGACCTCCCTCACTCCGGCGACACCGCCACCCTGGCCCAGGCCGAACGCACCCTCGCCGCGGTCGGCACTGCCGTCCGCCACATTGCGGAGGCCACCAACCAAGCCGTCGCCACAAGGAGCCACCGATGATCGCCAAGATCAGCAGCGGCAAGAGCACGGCCGGTCTCATTCGCTACCTCTACGGACCAGGCCGCGCCAACGAACACACCGATCCCCACCTCGTCGCCTCCTGGGACGGCTACGCCCCCGACCCAGGCCGCGCCGACGAAAGCACGGCGGCCAGGAAGGAGCTCGTCGACGACCTCGACCTGCGCGTCAAGCAAGCTGATCGACTGGACCGCGCCCCGAAGCAGCACGTGTGGCACTGCTCTCTCCGCGCGGCACCCGGTGACCGCATCCTCGAAGACGGCGAGTGGGCGGACATCGCCCGTCGCGTCGTCGCGGCCACCGGCATCGCGCCGGCGGACGACCCGGACGGCTGCCGCTGGATCGCCGTACGCCACGCCCCCGATCACATCCACATCGCCGCCACAAAGGTCCGAGGTGACCTCCGCTCAGCACGTCACTGGAACGACTACCTCACCGCTGACCGCGAACTCGCAGCCATTGAGAAGGAATACGGGCTGCAACGGGTCATCCGCGGTGACCGCACCGCCGCCAAACGGCCCCACCGCGCCGAACAGGAGAAGGCTCTGCGGAACGGCCAGGCCAAGGCTGCCCGCGAACGCCTGCGCACCGTGGTCCGCACAGCGGCGGCTGCCGCCACAGATACCGAGGAGTTCCTCGGTCTGCTCACCCACTCCAAGGGGGTTCTCATCGAGGTCCTGTACTTCCCCTCGGGAGAACCACGCGGCTACAAGGTCGCTCTGGAGAACGACCGGAACGCCAAAGCAGAACCGGTGTGGTTCTCCGGCTCCACGCTGGCGCCGGATCTCTCCCTCCCGAAGATCCAGAGCCGTCTCGCCGCAGCAGAGGTTCCAGTGTCCGCCGACGAGGAGCGGCTCAGGCCGCACCCATGGCATCAAGCCACCGCAGCCACCGAGCGCATCCCCCACCACCTCGACCAGCCGGACGCCGGAGCCGCCCAGGCCCACCTGGCCGCCTTCGGCGAAGCGCTCGACGCCGTAGCTCTCACCGCACCGCCGGACATTCGTACCGAACTCCGCTCAGCAGCCTCAGCTTTCGAGCGGGCGACCCGTTCGCGCGTCCGCGCCGAGCACCACCACGCTCGTGCTCTACGCGGCGCGGTCAAGGCGATGCTTCGCGAGCCGGCGCCGAAAGACGGAGCCGCCTTGGCGATGTTCCTCGACGCTGCGCTCCTCGCCGTCATCGCCGCCGCACGCTGGCACGACCGACGAGAGCACGAGCAACAGGTGGCCGCAGCCCACAAGAGCCTGCTCCACCTCCAGGCCGCCTACGACCACACGGCAGCCACGCCCCTCCTGGTCCTCGGCCAACGCCGACCGTCCCAGAATCTTGCGGACCAATACGTCCGGCTCATCCGCCTGGCCGCCCCGGCGCACGCCGACCAGATCCTCGCCGACTCTGCCTCGCAGGCGCTCACCACCGCATTGGCCGAAGCAGAGGCAGCGGGCCACGACCCCAAACGTCTGCTGCAGCAGACAGCAGACGAACGAGCCCTCGACGACGCACGCTCCCCGGCACGCACCCTCACCTGGCGCGTGCATCGGCTCTCGCAGAGGCCGGCTCCCAGTCGACGAGCTCTGGCGGCACAAGCTCGCAGCACCGGACTACGCCACGTGCCCTCGCCCGAACCTGCGGCGACGGCCCCACCCACCATTCCCGCGTCTCGCCCTCGGCGGAGGTGATCGTCCAGCGGCTACCCCTCAGCGTGACCGAATCAACGGCTCTTCTCTGACCGGAGCTGGGAGAGGGTGTGCACGACCGGCAGGTCGAACTGGTCCTTGTCCTGCTCCCAGTAAGCGAGTACCCGAGCCGTGGCCTCGGCCATGTCCGGGGGCAGGTCAGCCGCGCGAAGAGTGTCGGCGACCTCTTCCATCTCGGGCGCCCAGCGCCAGGCTCGGGCTGCCACTCTCGGTAGATACTCCGGGTCGGAGAGGATCGCGGAGATCATGACCTCGGCTTCGGCTGTGAGCTGATCACCGACTCCATGGGCGTCGGCGAGCGCGTGAGCGACGCCGGCGAGGGTGCGGGCGGCCTTCTGGTAGCTGGAGAAGGCCATCTTCAGCGCGGAAGCCGAACCGACTGTGTCCCCGACGCGGCACACGTGCAGCGCAGAGTCTGTGAACAGCGACGCCACCAGCTCGACGGCAGAGTCGGCCCCTGCGAGGTAGAGCCGTGTGGCACGCCCCTCGCCTGGCGGCTGACCGAAAACAGCACCGTCGACTACTGCGGAGCCGGGGCGGATCTCGTCAGCGATGTGCCGTACGCGTTGAGGGCTGATGGCGTTGACATCGGCGTACACCCCCGCGAAGCCGTGCGCTGCCACCGCCGCCGCAACGTCCTCCGCCGCCTGTGGTGGGCAGACCGAGAGAACGACCGCGCTTCTGGACAGCGCCTCCGCGAGCGAGTCGTACGCCGTGGCACCGGCTTCCCTCCCGCGTAGCCAGGTGTTCTCACTGCGGCCCTTGGTCACCGACAGCGCCTCATGGCCGCCGGCCACGAGCTCGGCGGTGATCGCCGCGCCCATGGTTCCAGGGTGGAGGACGGTCACGGTGATCACTGGCTGCCTCCGGCGTTGCGCGACGTGGAATGTTCCTCATCCCCATGATCCGCTGTCGTTCGGCACCGGCGGCTTCGGAATCAATGCCTGATGGCCGTCTGGGTACTGATGGCGGACAGAAGTGCCTCCGGTCTCGGACTCGCCGTTCAGGACGGGACAGCGGTACATGGGCCGCGGCCCCGACGGTCCTTGCAGCTCGTCTCACGCTGAAGCCGCGTCATGGGTACCGTGCAGGAGACGAACTCTGTACGGACAGAACGGCGGTCGCGCCGGATCGTCCGGCGGCCGGGAGGTGTCCTGATGCTGGAGGAAGCCGAGGAGATCGGCAAGCGCGCTCGCAGGGCGAGGCTGCGACTGGGCATGCCGCAGGCCGACCTGGCAACAGCCCTGGGGAAGTCGCAGGGCTGGGTGTCGAAGATGGAGCGTGGCCTGATCGAGCTGGACCGGGTCGGCCTGCTCAACCAAGTGGCCGCAGAGCTGCACGTCCATCCGAACGACCTGATCGGACGCCCGTACAGCAGCTCCCCCGACGACAGCCAGTGGCAGATCGCCGCCTCGTCGATTTTGCGCGAGCTGCGCCGCTACGACCTCGTTCCCGTCTTCGACGGGGATCCCCGACCGGCGTCACAGCTATGGCGTGAGGTGACCCGGCTGCACCGCCTGCGGGACACCGCCTCCAACGTCGCGATTCTCCGAGTTCTCCCGGACCTGTTCCGGGAAGCGCGCGCCCTGGCGGAGGACTCGGACGGGCACGAGCGGGAAGAGGCGTATGCCATTTACGCCGTGTGCTGCAAGTTCGCGCACACCGCCGCGCACGCCCTCGGACACCCCGAGCTGGTGGCCATGGCGTGCGAACGGGCCGCGTGGTCAGCCAGGTTGTCGGGAGATCCGGTGCTGCCTGCCGTCGCCGACTGGATGCGCGTCTGGGACATGTGGGCGACGGCTGACTGGGCCGACGCTCTGACCCTCTCGGACAAGGCGATCGCCTCGGTGCAACAGCCGTACGAGCACGGTGATCCGCTGGCCGTACGGGCTTGGGGCACGCTGCAGCTTCGAGCAGCCATCTCCGCCGCTCGGGCCAACCGCCCAGCGGAAGCGGAGGACCGGATCGGACACGCGAAGGACGCGGCGGAACGCATGGACGCGTACGTCGGCGCACCGGTGTACGACCGGCATTCGCTGACGTTCTCCGCCGGGAACGTGCAGATCCACGCGATCAGCGTGGCTCTGGAAATGGGCAAGCAGGGCAAAGCTCTGGAGATAAACCGCCGCACCAGCCCGAGCCTGGTCGGGGCACTGCCCAACTCACGTCAGGGCCACCACCACATGGACGTGGCGCGGGCCTGGCTGTGGGACGGAAACCGGGCAAAGGCCCTCACCGAGCTGGAGACGGCTGAGCGGATCGCGCCGCAGCTCGTGCGGAACCATCCCATCGCCCGTTCAACGCTTCGCAGCATCGTCTACGCGGAACGAGCAGCCACGAGGGAGAAGCTGCGGCACATGTCCGACCGCTTTCACCTGGACGGATAGGGGTCGTATTCCTCCGGCTCATATTCGAGGCTCGTCCTGTCCCTAACTTCGGGGCATGACGCGACGACGTTCTTCTCATCTTCCCTCGCAGGGAACCGAGTTAGGTACGGCGGCACCTTTCCGCCCATTGCTCGGCGACCTCGCCACGGACAGCGCTCGCGATGGCCGTGTGGGTGTCGTAGTCGCTCTCCCTGGTGAGGGCTCTGCGACGACGTACCACCTGCGTCCGCCTGGGGGCGGGGCCCCCTGGTCCGCGCCCGCCGACGGAACGACGCTCCGTCCCGTGCCGGTGAGGGCCACCCACGCCACGCTCTCGGCCGGACGGGACGCGGTCTACGACGCGCGGGCCAGGCAGGGATCGGTTCCCATCGAGTTCCACTTGGATGACGGATCGACCCTCGATGGCGCGCTCATCCTCACCTCTGTCGAGCTGGAGTGGCTGCACCAGCAGACCAGCCGCCTCGTCGACGCACACGGACGGACCCTCGGCGGCACCCCGTGACCGGGCCTCGGCGACGCCACGCCCGAAAAGCCGCGCCGCGCTCCGTACGCCCCGAAGGCGGAGGCATCGCGCTCACGCTTCTGGCGGTCGTCGGCCTGGTGGGACCGGCCTGGGCACTGCGTGAGCAGGCCGTCCCGCTCCTCAACGGCCTCGGTCACCAGCCCGCCGCCGTCTCAACGGACGCGAGCCCGCCCTCCGACCGCTGACTCCGCTCCGCTGCCCGGGTCGTTCATCCCACCTTCCCGGCCAACTGAGCCTGCCATGCACCCGGAACATCCAGGCGTGATTCTCCAGGGAGAGATCGTGGACATCCCGTACATCGTCATCGACCAGCTCACCCCCGACCAACAGCAGGTCTGGAAGACCTACTTCGGCGACGCCGACCGACCCCGCTACATCGAGGAAGGCATCTGGCGCCGTACGCAGGAGAAGGCCACGGCCGAACAGAGCGGCTGGACGGCCGCCGACGACGCCCGGCGGCGGATCATCCACTACCGCTACCGGTACGGCCTGGTCCCCACCACCGCCGCGCCGGCCATCGGCCTGACCGACCTGTACCTCTACCACTCCGCCACCGCTCCAGCGGATGAGATCGACGCGCACCACGACGCCCTGTGGGACTCGCTCGCCGACGGCGGCTGGAAGGAGGCTCCTGGCGGATTCTTATGGACACGCCGGGATCTGAAATGCCGGATCACCGAGCACGACGCCCACCCCCAGGACGCGGCGGCGGGCCGTACCCTCCCCTCTGGCTACCGGAGCCTGGACGTGCAGATCGCCTCGGTGTCCTACGCACCACCGCCCGCTGTCCGGCAGCTGCCGTGGAACGTCCTCTCCACCGGGATCAGGTGCAAGGAGCGCCCCGGTACGCCGACCCGCGTCCCGGACCTGTCCGTCCTCGCGGACCTTTTGCCGTTCCAGGTGGAGATCGGCTGCGGTACGTCGGTCGAAGCGGGTATCCCACCCCTGCACCGGCTCCACGAGATCTACCGGGTGACCGACCGCCAGGGCCACGAGCCTCGGGAACACCGCTTCACCCTCTCCCCGACAGCGGACACGCTCCTCCACGAGGTGCTGACGGAGCCGGAGGAGAAGGCGGCGGAATTCGTGGAGATGTTCCGCGCCTGCTTCCTGGCCGAACCGACTCCGGCCATGTGGGCGCTCAAGGAACTGAAGGACGCCGGTCACCTCGTCGGCCCGGTCATCACCAACAACTTCGACGTGCTCGCGGCGCGCGCCGGGCTCGACGAGTGCTTCATGCGCCGCTACGACCAGGCCGTACCCGACGTCGAGTGGGTGGACGGCGCCAAGGCCCTCCTCGTCGTCGGCCTGCACGCCGACCGTCGCAAGGTCCAGGCCCGCGCCCGCGCTCGCGGCATGCAGGTCGTCTACCTGGACCCGGAGGGCTTCTGGTGCGACGGCCAGTTCATGCCGTACCCGCTGGAAGGCCCCCAGGACGGCGACTTGGTGTGCCGGGCGACCGCCGCCGAGGCGCTGCCCGCCCTTGTCAACCTGCTCAAGCAGCAAGCTGGTTGATCCACCTGCACGAAGAGGTCCGCGCCGGGTGTTGGCGCTAGCGTGACGCACCCGGCCGGCCCGGACTCCCCTGGGCGGGCGAGGGACAAGGAAAGGAGCGTCGCCCATGCGCGTATCCGTCATCGGCTGCGGTCACCTGGGCATTCCCCACGCCGCTGCCATGGCCGAGATCGGCCACGAGGTCATCGGAGTGGACCTGGACCGGGCGAAGATCGACCGCCTCAACACCGGTGAGTGCCCCATCTACGAGGACGGCCTGCCCGAACTCCTCAGCACCCACACCGCAACCGGACGCCTGCGGTTCACCACCAGCCTGGCAGAGGCGGCCGAGTTCGCGGACATCCACTTCCTGGCCGTGGGCACGCCGATCGACGCGGACGGGCGGAGCTACGACACCGGACAGGTCTTCGGCGCCGCCCGCGCCCTCGCTCCGCACCTGACCCGCCCGACCGTCATCGTCGGCAAGTCCACGGTCACCGTCGGCACCTCCCGCGACCTCGGTGCTCTGCTCGCCCGCCTCTCCCCGGCCGGTGAGGACGTGGAGGTCGTCTGGAACCCCGAGTTCCTGCGCGAGGGCCACGCCATCGACGACACCCTTCGCCCCGACCGGATCGTCGTGGGCGTGCCGTCGGCTCGCGCCGAGGACGCGGTGCGCGAGGTCTACGCACCCCTCCTGGCGAACGGCATCCCGCTGTTCGTGACCGACCCCGCAACCGCCGAACTCATCAAGGGCGCTGCCAACGCCTACCTCGGCATGAAGATCTCCTTCATCAACGGCGTCGCCGACATGTGCGCCGCCGCCGGAGCCGACGTCCAGCAGCTCACCGAGGCCATCGGCCTGGACCCCCGCATCGGCCGCGGCGGCCTGAACGCCGGACCCGGCTACGGCGGCGGCTGCCTCCCCAAGGACGTCCACGCCTTCACCGCCTCCGCCCACACCCTGGGCGCCAACGAGGCAGCGACCATGCTGCGGGCGGCGGAGGAGGTCAACGAGTCCCGACCCGCCGCCGCGCTGAGGCTCATCGAGCAGACGCTCGGCCGACCCATCGAGGGCGTACGCATCACCGTCTGGGGCGCTTCTTTCAAGGCCGGTACCGACGACGTCCGCGAATCCCCGGCCCTGGCGATCGCCGCGCTCATGCACCAGCGCGGCGCGACCGTCACCGTCCACGACCCGCACGCCGTGCCCACAGCACTGCGCCGCCACCCCGAACTCGACTACTGCGAAAGCCTCGAAGACTCCCTCGCGGCAGCCGAGCTGATCGTCCTGGCCACCGAATGGCCTCACTTCCGCGAGGCCGACCCCAAGGCCCTCGCCACACTGGTCGCGGACCAGGTCCTCGTCGACCTCCGCAACCTCATCGACGCCGATGCCTGGCGCATGGCCGGATGGACCGTACGCCAGCTCGGACGACCCGCACAGGAATAGCCGAACCCATCGATCGGAGGTCCGACGTGGACACCCTGTGGGACAACATCGAGAAGCTCTCCGCCGTCTGCCGAGCAGCTGGCGCCCACCTCCCCGACGAGGAGCTCAAGGCCCTCCAGGTCGGCAAGGTCGCCGAGGAAGCCGGCGAGGCGATGCACGCCCTCCACGGCCTGAAGGGGCTCACCACCTGCGGCGACGACCACACCTGGTCCGAGGTCCAGAACGACCTGGTCGGAGCCGTCATCGCCGCCCTGCTGGCGATGCACTACATCGACCCCACGGGCGCCCGCGCCACCTTCGACGAGATCCTCCACCGCCGAACGCGCAGGGGGCACGAGGCCGCTGCGGCGGCCTGACGGCCTTCGGACGTGGCCGTCGACCGCTCCAGGTGAGCGAAGTCGACGGCCTCGCCCGACACAAGCTGCAGCACGCTTCTTTCCCCAACAGGGCCCGGAGAGTGCGCCAATAACTCTATGATGTGGCGATTCCCACGTTCGGGACGAGGGGGAGCAATGTTCGGGACGACCAAGGTCACGGCTACAGGTGAGGACGTCTTCGTGGAGGGGCTCGACGTGCTGGTGTCCATCGACGACAACGAAACCCCTGCCAGATCCGGGGAAATGGGCATCTTCGGGCGTCGGACCGAGGAACCCTCGGTCCGACGGATCCCCGCTGGCGTTCTGCGTGAAAATCTCCAGCAGACCGTAGACACCTTGCAACAGGTACTTGCAGGTATCAGTTCGCCCGAGAACGGCATGCGGTTGCAGCAGGCACAGGTTTCCTTCGAAGTCACCGCGACTGGAGGAATCGCCATAGTGGGAACGTCGGCCCAAGTGGGCGCCAAGGGAGCCATCACGCTGACCTTCGGTCTCTGACCCATCGGAGACCACCATGAATGGCTCCTACCGCGCCCTATTAATCGGTGTGCCGACCTACCTCGACTCCCATATTGACCCTCTGCCCTTCGTCACGGATGACATCACTGAGCTGTCGGATGCACTGTCCGCCATCGGGTACGACGTGCACACCCATGACTTCTCAGAGACTGATCGGGAGAGCATCGACTACACCATCGAAACCTTCTTCCAAGGCGCTACTCAGGGCGAGACGCTGCTCCTCTACCTCAGTGGCCACGGGATCCACCACGACGGCAAGGACTACCTCGTCCCTAAGGGCGCTCGGACGACCTCCCACGATTTCCGCGGCAAATGCCTTTCGCTCGACTTCAGCGGCTACGTTGAGCGCAGCGAGGCTGGCGACGTGGTCGTGTTCGTGGATGCCTGCCGTGAGGGCATCACCCTCAGAGAGATGTCTGTCGGCAACGCCATCGGCTGGTCCGACATGAGAGTCGTACGCGCTGGCACGCGCCACTACAGCCACGTATACGCATGCTCGCCCGGGGAGCGCGCGCGCTACACCCGTGCGGGAAACAGCACCTTCAGCATTTTCTCCCGCGCTCTCAGCACTGTCGTGGCGGATGAGGCAGGCGCAAGCACGCTCCGCGAACTCAAGGAACAGTTGCAGAGCGCGACAGACGCACTTACCGCCGAACACAAACTGCCTCGTCAGCAGATCAGGGTACGTACTGAGACGGAGACCGACGACTTCGCCGTATTCGTCCGGCCTGACCGCTCCGCACTCAAGGCCGGTGGGGAGCACCCGTGGGTAACCGCGGCCCGCGACCACCCGGCGTGGAAGCAGATCGGCGACGCCCCCGGTGCCGAGGCCATGCGCGTGGCGGCCGAGGCACTCGTCGCCCAGATCGCTCCGCGCGCTACGCGGGACGAGACGGCACTGGTCGACGACCCCTGGCGACCCGTCGACTTTGCCGAGCGGATGACCGGCGCCGTCGGCTGGTTGCTGTCGAAGGCACTCAACCCGGAGAAGCTGGATCTCTCCCCTGCCGAGGCCGCCCTCTTAGTCGCCGTGCCATACCTCTACGTTTCATGCGCGAACCGCGCCGCAGTCCAGGCACTGGAGGTCCAGCCAACCAACCTCGGTCAGTTACCCAATCCAAGTCCCTCCCGAAGAAGCTATGAGCAATACTTCAACAATCGGGATCGGCTCGTACGCCGCGCGGAACTCGTCGAAAGGTCGGCTGCCAAGGACAGCTATTCGGCCAGCATCGCTTGGTGGCTGTTCCGCCGCTGGCTGACGACCAAGCCCGGCGGATTCCAGGACAAGATCCTCACCGATCTGATCGGCTCCGTGGAAAGCTTGCTGGAAGAAGTGCCCGCCGAAGCAGACCGCAAGCTTGTTGCCGAGTTGTTCGAGCTGAATACTCTGCCGATGCTGCTGCGCTCGCTGCGCACTTCATTCGACACCACAACTATTCGGCCCAAACGCCAACTGGCGGGGGGTGCCGAGGTCGAGCAGCACGTACGCGAGCAACTGATGGTCGTCCTGGTGACGGTGGCGCATCACCTCGCAATGGACCCAATCCTGCTGTCCGACGTCGTCGTGGAGCACCTGGGCATCAACTACTCCGTGCGAATGGACCAGCTACACCGAACGATTCAGACGGCCCGGTGGGACCAGCACGGTCGCACCCGTGTCCTCAACGTCACCTGCCACCATCCGGCGATAGGCCTAGCTCTCCAGCAGCAAGCATCGGCCCTGGATGCGCTGCTCGGAACGGTCGATATCCAGGCCGGCGGTGAACCACAGATGGAGCCGTTGCAGGACCTGCCAGCGCACGCCACGGCCGACCAGGTGAGGCCGGCTCTCACTGCCGATGGAAAACTGGCGTATGAGACAACGGACCTACGGTTCCGTCTCGCCGACGACCGCATCCAAAAGCTCCTCATGGGCGAGCAATTATACGGAGATCCGGGGCTGGCTATTCGAGAGCTCTATCAGAACGCCCTGGATGCCTGTCGCTACCGAGGGGCCCGCACCCAGTATCTACGGTCGCGGCACTCCGGTGTCGCCCACTGGTCAGGGAGCATCAAATTCAAGCAAGATGTGGATGAGCACGGCCGCGCTTATATCGAATGTATCGATAACGGCATCGGCATGGGGGAACGTGAACTCCGCGAAGTCTTCGCCCACGCCGGTATGCGCTTCGCTGATCTACCCGAGTACCTCGATGAACAGGCCGAATGGCGCTCGGCGAACATCGAACTACATCCCAACAGTCGATTCGGCATTGGCGTGCTCAGCTACTTCATGATCGCTGACGACGTCTCGGTCACCACCTGCCGCCTGGACCGCCAAGGTCACCCGGGACAGCGCTTGCAAGTCGATATTGCCGGACCCGGGTCCCTGTTCCACATTCAAGATCTGGGGCGGGGGTATGAGGCGGGCACGACCGTGCGCCTGTATCCACGCTCTTCCGGCAGCCTTCCCTCGTGTACAGACCTGTTGCGACGTCTGCTGTGGGTCTCCGAGTACTCGGTGGTAGCGCAGGACACGGAGACCCGATTCGAGTGGGAACCGAATGTTCTGTCGCCCATGGCCCCGATGGGTGCGGGAGACCCGCATGTCCGCAACACGTTACGCGCCGACGACATCGCGGTCGATGGCACAACCCGGTCAGATGTCTGGTGGACGAGCGACAGCGGCGGTGTCCTTGCGGACGGTGTGTGGATCGGCGTCCCACTGTTCGGAGCTGTCGTCAACCTCACTGGAAGGCACGTACCACAGCTGACCGTCGACCGCAGGCGCACGTTGGCCTTGGACGAGAGCCATGTCACTCAGCGAATGCGGGAGGAGATTCCGACGCTGCTGCGGGAGGACAGCACCGTCTTTGGCCTCAGCTGGTTGTCAGAATTAGTCACCCACCATCCCGCACTAGCGGACGAAATATCCAAGGCGGCGATGGACCGCCGGTACAGCCCCTGGGCGGCAGGCGGGCTGGAGCTAGACATCACCACATCGGGGTGCTTCTCGATCGACTCGGAGATCATGAGCGGGGAATACCTGATTAGCCAGTACACCAGGAGAGTTGCATCCGTGGTCACGTGGCGGGCCAAGGCCGCAGCGGCCGCCGGAGCATTCCCCGGAGTGAAACTCGCCGACCCCGATTCGGTAGTACCCGCAAGGCCCACCGACATCGGTCTGCTCAGGGAGTCGGTAGTCGAGGGTGATCTCACGGAAAGGTTCAGTTCGCAGAGGCTCTATGCGGAGGAGTGGCTGCAGCGCGAAAGCCCGGTACGTCTGGGTCATGTATTGGAGTTCGCGCGCTCGGTTGGGTGCACTCCGAGAGAGACAGCAGACAGGCTCATGGCACTCGGCTTCAGGCTTGAGGACAATGCAGTGCTGCCCGAGACGGCCGCGGTTGATGACCTGGTCATGCTCAGCCGGGACCTTGACCGGATCTCACCATGGCTGGATGCGGCCGCCCCTGTTCCGATGGGGCACGTGATGGCAGCTGCCGAACGAACGAAACGCAACCCGTCCGAGGTGGCAGCTCGGCTCGCCGAACTCGGGCTGAAACTCGTCGAGGGAACGATATTGCCGGAAACCGTCGAACGCTATGACGAGGCCCTGCTCGCCCGGCCAACTCAAACTGGGGAGCGACGATGGTTGGATTCAGCCGTTCCTATTCCGCTGGGGCATGTGCTGGCGGTAGCCGAGCAGACAGATCGTCGCCCGGCGGAGGTGGAAGCCAGGCTCACGGAACTCGGACTACGGCTGGAGGATGGGGCCGCGGTACCCGCTGTCGTGGAACCCGACGACCTAATCATCCTGAGTCATGGACTGCACAAGAGCTCTCCGTGGTGGAAAATCAGTCGTCCAGTGCCGTCGGCACACGTAGTGGTAGCCGCCCATGTCGTGGACCGGTCGCCTCAGGAGGTGTCGTCCCGACTCGTACAACTTGGCCTGCGCCTGCATGAGGAGGCTGTGCTGCCCCCAACAGTGACACCTGCAGATCTCACCCTGCTCACCGCGGGCACCGAGCAGCGGAGGAAGGAATGGCTGAATTTCGAGAAGCCAGTCCCGCTGGGCCACGTACTGGCGGTGGCCGAACAAATGAAGATTTGTCCAGCGGAGGCAGCAGCCAGACTCGTGGAACTCGGCCTGCGCCTTTTCACGGGTGTCGTGCTGCCTGAGGTCATCCACTTCAACGACCTCGTGATCCTCCGCGACGGGCAGAGCCGGAGGAAGCGGTGGCTGGATGAGGCGAACCCGGTCCCCATGGGCCATGTGCTGGCCGTGGCCGAGCGGACGAAGCTTCGTCCAGCGGAGGTAGCGTCCAGGTTGATGGAGTTCGGTCTATGTCTCGCAGAGGGGACGGTACTTCCCGAAAATGCGGAGGTGGATGATCCGGCCATCCTCAGCGTTAACCACGATCGAGTTGCGCCGTGGCTGGACAAGTCAGCGCCGATACCAATGAGCCATGTGCTGAGTGCGGCGGACCGGCTGGGGCGCCGTCCCGCAGAGGTGGCAGCCAGACTGGTAACACTCGGATTGCAGGTGGCGACGGACGGAGCACTACAGCTAGGGAAGATTGAGCTTGAGGATCTCCGGATGTTCGGTGAGCACGCATTCGTGGACGAGCGGAGCACAAGGACGCCGATCCAACTAGGCCAGGTATTTGAGAGTGCCGTTTTAACTGGCCGCCCCCTGCCGGAGGTGGCCCATCGCTTGAGTGAAATCGGATTCACCTTGGCCGACGATGCGATCTACACCCACGATTAGCTTCGGTGCGAGTGACTCAGCGGTTCTCTGTGGTGCTCTTAATTCCGCGCACTCTTCGACTGCGAACTCGCCAGGAACCTGATCGGCGTACAGGCTGCTGCGAAACATTGGAGACTATATATCGCACTCGAAAGCTCGGTCGGCACCAAGTATGCGACTCCTTAGACCTGAGCGAGCTCCAAGCGCGACCGATGGGAACCGCTGGATCGACGACACAGAATTCGCCGCCTACGGACTCGACGAATAAACCATCACCGGCTACGTCAGTGGGCACAGGCATGGGCCACCGACATCAGCGAACGGCTCCAAGAGCTGGAGACTCCGCACGAAAACTGATGGCCGCATGGAAGCTGGACGCGCTCAGCACGATGCACGCCAAGCCACTCGGACCACGCCAGCCGTGCCCCATCCGTGCCCAGCAGAGCGGACAACGGGGGTCAGGTACAGCCTCCAGAGACCATGGCGCCCCCAGCTTCCCCGCAGAAAACCGCAGTTCAGAGCCCTTCCGGAGACTCGAGCACCGCTGATTCCCAAGCTCAGAGCGCGAGTTCGATTCTCGTCACCCGCTCCACGAAAAAGCCCCAGGCCAGCGGCCGGGGGCTTCTTTGCTTTGGACCAGTTCGGGTATCTCGTGCCAGATTCCTGGTCGTCCGCGGCTTCACGCCGGGCCAGCGCGAGTTGGTCGAGGCCAGCCGCGACCTCGCCCTGCCGCTCCAGGCGAGAAAGGCCAACAGAACGACGACCCGCATGCCCGCTTCCGACGTGGTGGCCCCTTCAGCACGCCTGCCTGTGGTCAGCTCCGCGGCCGACGGTGAGATCGTTCAGATCGACGCCCTCTCGACATGGTTCAGCCTCTTCCTGGGGGCCAAGAGGTCCATCCGCACCGCCGTAGACCATGACAATTGCATCCGGCTTCTGGTCTAGGTTTTGCCTGTGAACCACAGCCGTTCCAACCTCGGCGCACCCCGCGAGCCCTTCTTGCCGCCGTACCAGGTAGTCCTGTCGGAGACCGATTGGGGTTCGCTCGAGACGCCCTTCGGGAACGGTGAGGACCTTCCCGAGGTCCTCACACGACTGCTGACACCCGACCCCAAGGTTCAGGTCAACGCCCTGTCAGAGCTGGGTGAGATGGTCGGCCACCAGAACACGATCTACGAAGCCACTGCCCCCGCCGCCATGTATGTCGCCGGCATCCTCACCCACCCGGCGGCTACGACCCCCCGGCCCTATCGCAACGTCCCCATTCGCGCGGCGCTGTTGAACTGGCTGGCTTCCACGGCCTACGACGCCTCCGACGAAATTGTGGGCCGCACGGAGCAGTACTCCCCTGGATTCCTGGCCCCCGGCACTGTCGTGGCGTCCTTCCGAGACCTGCGCCCGATGCTCTATCGGGCGGTCTCGCCCTTCCTCCGAGACAGCCACGAGGACGTGCGTGAAGCCGCCGTTATCACCGCACTCATCCTTGCCGAGCACTCGGCGCTCGCCGGGCACCGCGATCACCTCGCCGTGCACGCGCGCGCCATCCTGGACACCAGCGGCGACGATCCCAACCGGCGTGTTGCCTGGAAGGCGCTCGAAACTTGGGGCCACGGCGCCCCCGATTTTGAGCCTTTGCTGGAGGAGTCCTGGGCCTGGGGGCCACACAGTGATGGCCCCAGCTATCTCGAACCGCCCTTCTGACCGATACGCGCATGGTCGGCGGGCTCGTACTCCAGCACCGGAGACCGCACCCTCCGGTGGCGAAACCTTGACCGGAAGCATCGGTGCCACAAACCCAAGCCTGCGTGCATACTCCAGTATGCTTGGCTTATGTCCTCAACGACTCGCATCACCGTCACGCTTCCCAGCGATCAGGTGGCGGAGCTCCGCAAGCTCACGGACAACGTCTCCGGCTATGTAGCGGAAGCCGTGGCCCGCCAGATCCGGCACCAGCTTCTGGGCGACGATCTTCGCCGGCATGAAGAAGAGCACGGAGGCTTCAGCGACGAGGAGCTCGCCGAGGCCCACTCGAAGATCTTTGGCGCCACCGGCTCCTCCAAGGGCGCGGACGCCGCGTGAGCGAGCGCATCGAGACCGTCGTCCTGGACTCGGACGGGCTGTCCGCCTGGATCGCGCAGGAGCGCAAGCTCCTCGCCATGCTGCAGGTCTTCCACGACATGGGAGCCGACCTCGTGATCGGGGCGAACACCATCGTGGAAGTCAGCCACTCCCGCACCAACATGCCTCGCCTGAACTGGGCTCTGTCTCGCGTCAAAGTGGAGCCGGTCACCGAGCAGGCGGCCAAGGCGGCGGCGGAACTACTTAAAGGCGCCGGATTGCACGGCCACAAGTACGCCATCGACGCCACGGTCGCCGAGGTCGCGCTCCGCCAGCCGAATCCCGTCGCCCTGCTGACGTCCGACAGCGATGACATGACCAAGCTCTGCGGCAGCCAGGTCCGCATCATCCCGCTCTGACCAGCCGGCCCGCCCGGAGCACGCGTCGCACTGCCAGCTCTCGTGCCCCATCCGTGCCCAGCAGAGCGAACAGATACGGCTCTCAGAGACCGGGAGCCGTCCACCTGCCCCATCCGAAATCGCAGGTCAGAGCCGCTGCAACAACCTAAGCACCGCTGATTCCCAAGCTCAGAGCGCGAGTTCGGTTCTCGTCACCCGCTCCACGACTAAGGCCCAGGTCATCGACCCGGGCCTTGTTTGTTGTCTGGACCTGAATAATTGTCGCGCACAAGATCCGCACCGTGTGGCACGCGACCCGGACAGGCCACGACCGCGATGCTCTGGCAGCCGCCTTCCGCCGGGCCTCCCCCGCAGCCGCCCTGCGGAGAGTACGGACCCCCTTGCGCCGCCATGCCACCGCGCGCCTCGTCGTCTCGTAGCAAGAACTGGGCGCCAGACGTCATCGGTTTCACCTCGCAGCTGCCTCCCGCCCACGCACCAAGATGTAAACGATCTTGGTGGCACGGCCCGGAAATGAGATCCTGTTCGCATCTGCATTCAGTGAACGCCGATCTGTGCGGGGGGACTTCACACTGTGGCTGTAACCGTGCCCGATTGGGCCGACACCATGCTTGACCTCATCGGGATCAACTGGCCGAACGTCGACGAAGACGCGTACCGGGACATGGCCGACGCTCTCAGGGAGTTCGCCGACGATGTCGAGGACGACGGTCACCTTGCCAACCAGCACGTGCAACGTCTGCTGTCCTCCGGCAGCGGTGAAGCACTCGACGCGCTCAACGGTCACTGGGGCAAGGTCAAGAACAAGCATGTGAAGGACCTGGCCAGTGGCGCTCGTACGATCGCCGGCGCGCTGGACAACGCGGCCACGGCGATCGAGGCCATGAAGTACGCGGCAATCGTCCACCTGGGCGTACTCGCCGGCAAGGCGGGCATCTCCATGGCGTTGATACCGGTGACCGGCGGGCTCTCCATGCTCATCGGCGGGGCAGCCATCGCGGTCGCCCAGCAGGCCATTCGCCGGATCATCAAGGAGTGCATGGAGGAGGTCGTCGGATACATCGTCTCCGCTCTGACCGAGCCGGCCGTCGCCGCGTTGGAGAACATGGCCGCGGATCTCGCTGTGCAGGTAGGCGCCAACATGCTCGGCCTCCAGGACGGCGTCGACATGAATCAGGTCGGCCAGTCGGGCAAGGAGGGCTTCAAGGAAGGGGTGGCGGGGGCCAAAGATTCCCTCCAGCTCGCTTCGGCCGATGGCCCCGGCCCCGCGCCCGGCAAGGGCGTGCACATCGAGCACGCGGAACACACCCGCGCGGGCACCAAGCTCAACCTGGTCAGCGTCGACGTTCATGGCAAGACAGCGGGGAAGCTTTCCAAGGCCAGGACGCATCATGGACGAAGCAGGGGCAAAGACGACATCGCCGGTGCCCTGGACCCCGTGATCGACAAGGCCATGAAGGCGCTCGGCACGGCCAACAAGGCCATGGGCGACCACTTCGGCAAGACACTCCCCAAAGCGGTCAAGGAGATCTCCGAGAACCAGAAGAAGATCGAACTGGACATCAAGGAGATGATGTCCAAGGGCGTGAAGGTGCGTAAGGGCGACAGAGAAGACGGGCCGCGCCCCGATGCGCCCCGGAACTCCGCCCGCACCAAGGCCGACGCACTGAAGAACGCCAAGGACGAGCCGCGCCGTAACGCGATCTCCCTGGAGAAGAAGACCTGCGAGAACGACCCGGTGGACGTCGCCACCGGCGAGATGACCCTGCCCCAGACCGATCTCGCCCTTCCCGGAGTCCTTCCCCTGGTCCTTCGCCGGACTCATCTCTCCGGCTATCGCTACGGCCAGTGGTTCGGCCGCAGCTGGGCTTCCACGCTGGACGAGCGGATCGAGCTGGACCCGCTCGGCGGGGGCGCGGTGTGGTCCCGGGAGGACGGTTCGCTCCTCGTCTATCCGCAGCTGCCCCTGGCCGAGGACGACGGCGGGGTACTCCCCGTGGAAGGCCCACGGCTGCGCCTGCGGCACGGAGGCCAGAGCAACGGCGAAACCACCTATCTCGTCACCGACCCTCGTTCGGGTCTGACGCGCTCATTCCGCGGCGGCCCGTACAACGCGTCCCCCGCCTACTGGCTCAGGGAGATCGAGGACCGCAACCTCAATCGGATCGACTTCGCCCGCCTCGGGGACGGGAGTCCGACCGCCGTCGTCCACTCCGGGGGCTACCGGGTCGCCCTGGCCGTCGAGGACTCCCGCATACGTGAGCTGTCCTTGCGTACGCCGGACGGTCCCGTCACCGTCATGCGCTACGGCTACGACCCTCTTGGCAACCTCGACGCCGTCATCAACTCGTCCGGTCTGCCGCTGCGTTTTACGTACGACCCGGACGACCGGATCACCTCGTGGACCGACCGTAACGACTCCACGTTCCGCTACGTGTACGACGATGCCGGCCGCGTGGTCCGCACGGTCGGCCCGGACGGCTATCTGTCGTCCACGTTCGCCTACGACGTCCATTCGGAGACGGGCGACCGCGTCACTCGGTACACGGACTCCCTCGGCGCGACCAAGGTCCACCAGTTCAACGACCGGCTCCAGGCCGTCGCGGAGATCGACGCGCTGGGCGGCGTAACCCACCGTAGCTTCGACCGGTACGACAGGCTGCTGTCCCGGACCGACCCGCTCGGTCGTACCACGACGTACACCTACGATGATCACGGAAACCCGGTCCGGGTCGAGCACCCCGACGGCACCGTCGCCCGGATCGAGTACAACGAGCTGAACCAGCTCGCCGCCGTCACCGGCCCCGACGGCGCGACATCGCGGCAGGAGTACGACGACCGGGGCAACCCGACGCTCTTCACCCGACCGGACGAGTCCATAACCCGGCTCACCCATGGCCGCAAGGGAGAGCTCATCGGTGTCGACGACTCCCTGGGCGCGCTGGACCGGCTGCGCTGTGACGCGGCCGGTCTGCCGCTGGCGGTCCGCGGGCCGCTCGGTACGGTCACCCGTTACGTCCGGGACGCGCTCGGACGCCCGGTGCGCATCACCGACCCCCAAGGCCGCACCACCGAGCTGGAGTGGACGGTCGAGGGCAAGCTCGCCCGCCGGACAGACCCCGACGGCTCGCGCCAGTCGTGGACGTACGACGGCGAGGGCAACTGCCTCGTGCACACCGACGCGGCGGGCGGCGAGACCCGCTTCGAGTACACCCACTTCGACCTGGTCTCCGCCCGCACCACACCGGCCGGCGCACGCCAGGAGTTCACCCACGACACCGAGCTGCGCCTGACCCGGGTCACCAACCCCCAGGGTCTGACCTGGGACTACACCTACGACGCGGCAGGCCGTACCAGCGCGGAGACCGACTACGACGGACGCGCCCTCCGCTACTCCCACGACTCCTGCGGCCGACTCATCTCCCGTACGAACGGACTCGGCCAGACGGTCCGCTACGAACGCGACCTCGCGGGCCGGGTCACCGCCAAGGACGCCGACGGGAGCGTCACGCGCTTCGCCTACGACATCCGCGGCCGTCTGGCCTCGGCGACGGGCCCGGACAGCGAGCTGTCGTACGTACGGGACAGCTCGGGCAGGGTCCTGCGGGAGGTGTGCGACGGCCGCGAACTGGTCAACGCCTACGACGAGACCGGGCGGCGCACCCGTCGTGTCACCCCGTCCGGTGCCGTCAGCTCCTGGTCCTTCCCGGCCGGTCGCACCGCCGAGCTGACCGCCTCCGGCCACCGGCTGGGCTTCCACTTCGACGAGACGGGTCGCGAGACCGCCCGCCGGATCGGTGACGCGCTGACCGTCGACCTCGCGTACGACCCGGCGGGGCGCCTGATCGACCAGCTCGTCCGGACGACCGGTGACCGGGTTCTCCAGCGCCGCACGTACACGTACCGTCCCGACGGCCATCTCGCTTCGGCCGAAGAGTTGACCGGAGGCCGCAAGCGGCTGGAGGTGTCCGGTGACGGCCGGGTCACCGGCGTCACGGCGGAGAACTGGTCGGAGCGGTACGCGTACGACGAGGCCGGGAACCAGACCAGTGCCTCCTGGCCTGGCGCGGGCGACGCCTCCGGGCCGCGCGAGTACGCCGGAACGCGCATCACCCGCGCGGGCCGTGTCCGGTACGAGCACGACGCCCAGGGCCGGGTGATCCTGCGCCAGAGGACCCGCCTCTCCCGCAAGCCCGAGACCTGGCACTACGGCTGGGACGCGGAGGACCGTCTGGTCTTGGTCACCACCCCGGACGGTACGCGCTGGCGCTACCTCTACGACGCCCTGGGGCGGCGCTCGGCCAAGCAGCGCCTGGCCGAGGACAGGGCGACGGTGGTCGAGGAGGTGACCTTCACCTGGGACGGCGACACCCTCTGCGAACAGACCACTTCCACGACGGGCTCCCCGGATTCCGTCGCCCTCACCTGGGACCACGACGGCGTGAAGCCGGTGACTCAGGTGGAACGCCGGCTCGTGGACCAGGCGGAAGTCGACAGCCGCTTCTTCTCGATCATCACCGACCTCATCGGCACGCCTCGTGAACTGGTCAATGAGCAGGGCGAGGTGGCGTGGCGCACCCGTTCCGCCCTGTGGGGAGCCACTTCGTGGAATCGCGACGCCGACGCGTACACCCCTCTGCGCTTCCCCGGCCAGTACTTCGACCCGGAATCGGGGCTCCACTACAACCGCCACCGCCACTACGACCCCGAGTCGGGCCGCTATCTCTCGCCCGACCCGCTCGGTCTGATCCCGGCCCCGAACGCGGTCACCTACGTCGACGACCCCACGCGGTTGATCGACCCGCTGGGTCTTGCGGCGTGCCCGCACCGGAGCGGGGAGCACAAGCACAGCGTGGTGCTGGGCGTCAACCGTCCTGGTGGACATTCCAACAGCCTCGCCGAGCACCTGCGCAATAATAATGACCCTGGCGCGCACACATACAATGACAGCACATACGGTGATGAGGAGCCCGGTGGTCCCGTATGGATGACCAACGTCGCCGCCGCCGTGAACGACCGAGGGACAACACTGTCCATAACCTTGGACGGAATGCCGAATCGAGCCGGAGAAACTGGGAACTGGAATACACCGGAAACTATCATCGAAGCTTTCAGAGTAGCCGTGGAGCGCGGTGACAATTTCGGCCTGGGGAACAGGGATCGCTGGCCCGACGCAGGTAATGGAACCGCATGGGAGATGAGCGTGGTTGCCCGCGCGGTTCGGGCCTACGAGACAGACGTGGCCGATGGCTACGCCAACCCGGACGGACGCCCGTGGGAAGAGATTTCCTGGTATTCGGGCAACGAGAAAATCGACATCAACGATAAACCAGATATCATGGAACTGAATCCCGAGTACCTCAGACTCAAGAGAGAACAGGCGAATGGCAGCTGAGATTGATGCCGGCATCCCCGGTTCGGTCACAAAGGAGTGGCAAAGCGTCCTGTCCGAATCATCCGGCGTGATCGATCCGAACCTTTCACGGGCCGCCCATGCGAATCCGAAACTGCGTTCACTTTTTCCGCTCATCAGTCACGGATCTCTTCAGTTCAGTCGCTGCACACGGTATCCATGGTCCCGAGACGTCCCCTCCCTCTTCAGGCGACGCGACGGGCGCTTCTCCGTCATTCGCCTGTGGGAGACAGGTGAGTCCGGCCTCCGTGAGGTAGGCGTGGCGGACACCGCGTCAGAGGCAGTCGCGCTCCTTTCCGCAAGCCTGCCCGAAGACTGGGGACCTGCGATCGAGGGGACGGCCGACGATCTGTAGCACCGGCCCCTACAGGGGGCGGGCACCCATTTGGCCCCGACGACCTGTGGGGCCCGGACAACTCTCCGCGACGAGGCCGAGCACATCAGGGGCATGCAGCCAGGCCCTTCGCGTGGCTGCCGTGGCCTCAAGTTGTCCATGGAGGACCATAAGGACGCCATCGACGCCACGGTGGCCGAGGTCGCCCTGCGCCGGCCCAACCCCGTCGCCCTCCTGACCACCGATAAAGACGACATCACCAAGCTCTGCGGAAACCAGGTACGCGCCATCCCTCTCTGACGCGCAGACCCGCCCCGAGCTCGCCCCTGACAGAGTCCGCCGCACCGCTACCCCCGTGCCCCATCCGTGCCCAGCAGAGCGGACAACAGCGGCCAGGTACGGCCTCCAGAGACCATGGCAATCCAAGCTTCCTCGCAGGAAAGTGCAGTCCAGAGCCCTTCCAAAGGTTCAAGCACCGCCGATTCCCAAGCTCAGAGCGCGAGTTCGATTCTCGTCACCCGCTCCACATGAGAGCCCCAGGCCAGCGGTCCGGGGTTTTCTGTTGTCCGGACCAGTTCAGGGGTCCGGCACCAGAGGGCCCTGCCTCCGTCCCGCTTCGCCCGGCCGTCGGACGCGCTCGGTGTGCATCAAGCGGGGCAAAAAGGCCGGCACGCGGCTGAGGGGTCCGGCTCCGCGGCCCCCACCAACCTCGGCTGTACCGTGTCCGCCGTGGCGGAGGAGAACGAATGGGGGCTGCGGCCACTCGGGCCAAGCGAGGTCAACCGCCTCCGAGGGCTCGCCGCAGCAGTTGCGGCGGACCTGGCCCGATCCGGGCTCGTCATATCCGGCCAGCAGAATCAGTGCCGGGAGAATTCGGCCGGCGGCCTGAGAGTCGAAGTGGATGAATTCGACGACGCCGCAGGCGGCATCTGGCTCCACTGGGAGGTACACCCTTCCCTCCGGAAAGCGACGAGCGAGGCTCTCCGGGGACAACGGTTCGATGACCCGGTGATCACATCCGCGGGCCGCATTCACGAGCGGATGGCATCGACGATCCTCTGCATGCTGGGGGCACTTGGATACGTCGCGGAGCCAAGCGATGACGACTATCGACCCTTTGCGATCAAGGTGCTCTCGGCCTCCACCTGAGCAACTACCGTACCCCTGGGCAACGCACACCCCCTGCCAAATCTCCCCATGCCACCGCGCAGGAAGCCGTGCCAGAACGTGCCGGGAGGAGCGGCAAACAGCGGTCACCAAAGGAACGGACACCAGTCAGGACCTCACCATCGGAGCACATTTCAGCAGGTCGGAGCCCATGCGAATGGTCGAAGGCCGGGTGATTCCCAAGCTGAGAGCGCCATTTCGATTCTCGTCACCCGCTCCACGACGAAGGCGCCCTGGTCAATGACTCGGGCCTTTTGCTTGCCGTCCACCGGCACCGGCTCGTGGCGTCACTCGCCAGGGACAGCCTGTGAGTGATCGCGCCCATGTCACCCGGAACCTGCGACCGCTGGCGTCAAGGCTGGGGGCCAGAAACCCGAGCCAGCGTATGCATACTCAAGTATGCTTGGACTTATGTCCTCAACGACTCGCATCACCGTCACGCTCCCCAGCGACCAGGTGGCGGAGCTCCGCAAGCTCACGGACAACGTCTCCGGCTACGTGGCGGAGGCCGTAGCCCGTCAGATCCGGCACCAGCTCCTGGGCGAGGACCTTCGCCGTCACGAGGAGGAGCACGGGCCGTTTAGCGATGAGGAGCTCGCCGAAGCCCGCGTGAAGATCTTCGGCTCCGCCGGCACCTCCACGGGCGCCGATGCCGCGTGAGCGAGCGCATCGAAACCGTCGTCCTGGACTCAGAGGGGCTCTCCGCCTGGATCGCGCAGGACCGCAAGTTCCTCGCGATGCTGCAGGTCTTCCACGACATGGGAACCGACCTCGTGATCGGGGCCAACACCATCGTGGAAGTCAGCCACTCCCGCACCAACATGCCTCGCCTGAACTGGGCCCTGTCCCGCGTCAAGGTAGAGCCCGTCACCGAGCAGGCGGCGAAAGCGGCGGCTGAGCTCCTCAAAGGCGCCGGGCTGCACGGGCACAAGAGCGCCATCGACGCCACGGTCGCCGAGGTCGCGCTCCGGCAGCCGAAACCCGTAGCCCTGCTGACGTCCGACAGCGATGACATGACCAAGCTCTGCGGAAACCAAGTCCGCATCATCCCTCTCTGACGCGCCGACCCACCCCGAGCACACCCCTTGCCAGGGTCCGCTGCACCGCCGCCCTCGTGCCCCATCCGTGCCCAGCCGAGCGGACAGCAGCGGTCAGGTACAGCCCCCAAAGGCCATGGCAACCCCATCTACCCAGAGCCCATAGCTATGCATCCCGGCCCATGCGAAAGCTCAGGTCGGAGCCGCTTCAACGGCCCAAGCACAGCTAATTCCCAAGCTCAGAGCGCGAGTTCGATTCTCTGCACCCACTCCACGAAAGAGCCCCGGGCCAGGCGTCCGCCCATGGACGTGCCGTGGACGTCGGCCCGGTGCACACCGAGGTGGTCGAGCACCGCGACCACGCCCCGGGCGAAAAGCTCGGTGTCGTAAGGCTTGTTGGGCTTCCCCTTCTCCCCCGTGCCGCGGGAATCGAGGGTGAGGGCGCTGCGGGCCGCGGACCGCGTGGAAGTCGTCGCGTACCCCGTCCCATCCACGGTGGTTGTTCGCCAGGCCCGCCAGCAGGACCGGCGGTGTCCCACCAGGCCGCAGGACCCGGGCAGCAGGGAAACTCCACCGGCCGACCAGGCCGTCGTGTCGCAGCAGTGACGTCACCAAGGGCTGAGGTGCGGCGGGACGTCAGGCCGCGATGAGGTTCTGCTCGCGGTCCGGCGTTCCGGTCTTGGGCCGCTTGTTCGGCAGTGAGAGCCGGAAGACCTTGTGCCACGCGGAGAACACCTGCTTGGGCAGCGGGCCGGTGACGTACTCCAGCTCGTACTTCTCGAACAGCGCGCGCACCTTCACCGCGACCTCGGCGTACCGGTTGCTCGGCAGGTCCGGGAACAGGTGGTGCTCGATCTGGTGCGACAGGTTGCCCGTCATGAAGTGCATGGCCTTGCTGCCGCTGATGTTCGCCGAGCCCATCATCTGGCGCAGGTACCACTGGCCGCGTGTCTCGCCCCTGATCGACCGGCGTTCGAAGACCTGTACGCCCTCGGGGAAGTGCCCGCACATGATCACCGAGTGGGTCCAGAGGTTGCGGACCAGGTTCGCGGTGAACGTGGCGGCGAGTGTGGTGAGGAACGAGGGGCCCGAGAGCAGCGGGTGGATCACGTAGTCCTTGAGCACCTGCTTGCGGATCTTGCGGCCCACGGCCCTGGCCCGCGCGCGGAACTCCGGGTTCTTGCGGCGGCGCTTGTGGAGGTTCTTGCCGAGTTCCAGGTCGTACGCGGCGATGCCGTACTCGAAGAAGCAGGCGTTGAGGAAGTTCCACAGCGGCTGGCCGAGGTGGAAGGGGTGCCACTTCTGGTCCTCGTCGACGCGCATGATGCCGTAGCCGAGGTCGTTGTCCTTGCCGATCACGTTGGTGTACGTGTGGTGCAGCTCGTTGTGCGAGTGCTTCCACTGGTCGGACGGCGAGACGTGATCCCACTCCCAGGTGGTGGAGTGGATCTTCGGGTCGCGCATCCAGTCCCACTGGCCGTGCAGGATGTTGTGGCCGATCTCCATGTTGTCCATGATCTTCGCCACGGACAGCCCGGCGGTGCCGATCAGCCAGGCGGGCGGGAAGATCGAGAACAGCAGCACACCCCTGCTGACCAGCTCCAGCTTGCGCTGCGCCGAGATGACCCGCCGGATGTAGGCGGCGTCCTTCTCGCCGCGGTCGGCGATCACCTCGTCGCGGATGGCGTCCAGCTCGCGGCCCAGTTCCTCGATCTGCTCCGCGGTCAGGTGGGCGGTGGGGTCGATGGCGGTCACGGTGCTCCTACCGTTCGATGTCGCAGGGGCCCGCCGCGGCGGACACACAGGTCTGGATGAGGACGCCCGGCTCGGCCTCGGTGATCTCGCCGGTACGCAGGTCGCGTACGGCGCCCGCCTTGAGCGGCGTGACGCAGCCGAAGCAGATGCCCATGCGGCACCCGGAGGGCATGAGCACCCCGGCTTCCTCGCCGATGTCCAGCAGCGGCGTGGCGCCGTCCGCGGCCACGGTCTTGCCGGTGGTGCTGAACGTGACCTCGCCGCCCTCGCCGGCGACGACGATGCCGGGGCGGAAGCGTTCGGTGTGCAGGCGTGCCCGGACGCCGTGCGCGGTCCAGTGGTCTTCGGCGGCGTCAAGCAGGCCTGCGGGCCCGCACGCCCAGGTCTCGCGCTGGGCCCAGTCGGGTACGAGTTCGTCGAGACGGGCGATGTCGAGCATGCCGTCCGTGTCGGTGTGCACCTCGGTGAGCCGCAGCTTCTTGTCCGCGACCAGGCTGTGCAGTTCCTTGCGGAAGATCACGTCCTGCGGCTGTGGCGCGGAGTGGACCATGACGACGTCGTCGAACTCGGTGTCGCGCAGCATGCCCATCACGGGCGTGATGCCGCTGCCGGCCGTCAGGTAGAGCACCTTGGCGGGCTTGGCCTGCGGCAGGACGAAGTCTCCGGTCGGCTGGTCGAGCTGGATCAGCGTGCCCGGTTTCGCCCTGCGGACCAGGTGGTTGCTGACCTTGCCGTCCGGGATCGCCTTGACGGTGATCGTGACGCGGCCGTCCCGGCGGCTTGTCGGCGAGGTGACGGAGTAGGCACGCCACAGGCGCACTCCGTCGACGTCGACCCCGATCCGCACGTACTGGCCGGCTGTGTGGCCGCGCCAGCCCCGCCCCGGCCTGATCACGACCGTCGCGGCGTCATCCGTCTCGGGGTGTACGGCCTCGATGCGCCCTCGCAGGTCGGCGCCCGCACGCAGCGGGCTGACCAGGTCGAGGTAGTCCGACGGCAGCAGCGGCGTCGTGACCATCTCCAGCAGTTTCCACGCCCTGCTGCGGAGGGCTGTACTCGTCATGGCTCCAGCTTGCTGCGCGTGGAGGTGTAAAGTCCTGACCTCAAGACGTGAATCTGGTCGACTGAATTGTTCGCAAGGAACAAAAACGTGAGTCATGCAGCCCGGAGGGC
This sequence comes from Streptomyces rubiginosohelvolus, assembly GCF_014649875.1. Taxonomy (GTDB): domain Bacteria; phylum Actinomycetota; class Actinomycetes; order Streptomycetales; family Streptomycetaceae; genus Streptomyces; species Streptomyces rubiginosohelvolus. The sequence continues at coordinate 1,101,473 of NZ_BMTW01000001.1, forward strand.
CAGCGAGCTGGCTCTGGATGAGACGACGGTCACCGCGCTTCGGGCCGCGCTGAAGACCACCGCCGACGAGATCGTCCAAGCGATCATCGACGAGGTCCCCTCCTACGCCAATGCCCTTTCGGGCCGGATGGGCGCCACCATCCGGCGAGCCGTCCGCACCGCCCTGGGGCACTATCTGGACCTCGCGAGCGGGAACGCCACGGGCGGCGACGGCGATGACGCAGCCTACGAGCTGGGCCGCGGCGAGGTGCGCGACGGGCGTTCGATGGACGCCCTGCTCAGCGCGTACCGCGTCGGCGCCCGCGTGGCCTGGCGATGCCTGGCAGCGGGTGCCGTACCCGCTGGGCTGCCCGCCGCCGAGGTCGCCAAGTTCGCCGAGCTGACCTTCGCCTACATCGACGAGCTCTCCGCCGCGAGCGCTGCGGGCCACGCCGACGAGCTGGCCGCCCGGGGCAGGGCCCATGAGCGCCACCTGGAGCACCTGGCCCGCGAGCTCCTCGCCGGCGCCGGCTCGGACGTGCTGCTGGCCTCCGGCCAACGGGCCGGGTGGCAGCCTCCGGTTTCGCTGACCGCGGTGCTGCTGCCCGCCGCCCAGGCCCGGCCTGTCTACCGGACACTCGACCCGAACACCCTCGTCCTCGACGATCTACCGGATGCCACCGGTGTGCTTCTCGTCCCCGATGCCGACCGGTCACGTCTCCTGCGGCAGCTGACCGACCGCGCCGCCGTGGTCGGCCCGCCCCGGCCGTGGACCCACGCGTCCGCCTCGTACGCACGAGCCCTACGCGCGCGCTCCCTTTCCGCTGACATTCGCGACACCGAGGACCACCTGCCCGACCTGGTGCTCAGCGCCGACGCGGACGCGTTCGCAGACCTGCGTGCCCGAGCCCTCGCACCGTTGCAGACCCTGCCTGCCGCAACCGCACGACGGCTGGAGGAGACGTTGCGGGCGTGGCTGCTGCACCAGGGCAGGCGGGACGAGGCCGCGGCGGCGTTGTTCGTCCATCCCCAGACAGTCCGCTACCGGATGTCGCAGCTCCGGGAGCTGTTTCCCGATCTCGCATCACCCCACCGGGTTCTTGAACTGACGCTGGCGGTCGGCCTCCGGGTCAGCTGACGCGTCACCCGTCCGTCGTGGCGAGGGGCCGGGCCGCTCGTCCCAGGGGCCACCGCCGTCCTGCGGCGGCCCGTACCTCCCTCCCGGCAGCCAGTCGGACGACCGGACGACCGGCCAGAGTCCACCTGGCACACCGCGCGAGGGATGATGGGGTGGAGTACGAAGCGTGAGGTCAGGAGCTCCCATGCCAAAACTGGTTCACCGGCCTCGTGAGGACGCGGAGTTCGATTTCATCCTCGCGAGAAGCCAAGTTCCGGTTCTCGCCTACTTCACCGGGGCATGGCCCAAGGCAATCGAGCCCTGCCGGGTGATGGATGTCGTCGTGGGCGACATCGCCGCCGCCTGCGCGGGCCGCCTGACGGTCGTCCGCACCGACATCACGCGTTGCCCGGCGGCAACCGAGCGATACGGGATCACCGGAGCCCCGTCCTGCCTGCTGCTGAAGGAGGGAACGGCGGTGGCGCATGGCACGGGGCCTATGACCAGCGATGAGGTACGGCAGTTCCTGGACGGTCACCTCTGAGCGTCCGCTGCGGCACCCGGACCGCCGTCGGCTGCCCCGGACACAGTGACGTCGCGCGTCGCGCGAGTCAGGTCAGAGTTTCCTGCGCCCAGCGGGCAAGGCCACCGAGTCTGGAGGCCGCCACCTCGATATCGCCGGTTCGGACAGGCTGCTCCACTTCGTAGTCGTAGCCTTCGAGGCCGCACTCCTCCTCAACCATCCGTCCGATTCGGTACGCCTCCGCCATGATCGGCAACGCTTCGCTTCCTGGGTAGCGATAGGGGATATCGATCGTGGCCGAGTTCCCGTCGTAGTCCAGCTGAAGATGACCACTGGGCCCGTCCCGGCACAGAGTCAGGCTGTAAGGGAACTCCTCGGTGGTGACCGGGCCGACTTCCCGTGATATCCGCTGCATGAGCCTGTCCCACCCGGCACGATCCTCATCAGTGAGGTTTACGGGCTTGAGTTCGGCATCCGGGTCGTAAGCGGAGTTGATCTCCTCCAGGGTCTCGTCGAAAGTGCGCTCCGGGAGTACCCGCAAGAACATGATGTTGTAGGTCACTGTCCGCAGCCTACGTGTCCCCCGTTCACTACTTTTCTCGACGGGACGCACGCCGACTCACACGGCGCGGTAAGAGTTTTCCTGCCTTTCACAAAGCAGGCGCGGCACGACTTCCGCTCAAGGCTCCGGCCAGATCCGCCAGGCCCCCTGGACCGCAGGCCAATGCGGGTTCGGCGTTCCGTCATCGCTCATGTGCGCCCGCCGCCAGATCCCGTTCCAGTTGAACGGGGTCTCCGGAACGACCGGGTGCCGCTGTCCGCAGGGGCATGGCGCCAGCACCCACGCGCAGCCACGGCACAGCTCCACCCAGCCGTGCCCGGTCGAGTGCGACACCGGGGGTCTCTCGTCCCCGCAGGCGGGGCAGCCGGGGAGATCGGCGCCGCCCAGCATCGCATTCTGCCGCCGGACGTACTCCGGCAGCCTCAACGGCGGATGGCGGAACGGGGCGTCGTACCAGGCGCGGTTCGGGCCGTCCCACCAGCTCCGCAGCCACCACGGTCGCGGGTTCGCCGCGGCCCGCCGGCCGGCCCGCTTCTCCGCCCGGCGCTGCGCCGCGTACTCCTCCGCCCGCGCGAGCCACAGCATCCGTGCCTCGTGCAGTTCCCCCACCGCCCGCACCAGCGCGTCCGGGTCCGCCTCCAGCCGCCGGGGGATCGCGGCGCTGAGCGTGAGGTGGTGGTACGTCGCCCGCAAGCCGTACGGAGCGAAGCAGGTGAGGCAGGTCCGCAGCGCACTGTGCCGGCGATGGAGGGGGAGGCGGACATCGTGCACGCGTGCTCTGTGGGTCAGGAAACTGGTCATGGTGAGGACGCCAGGTCCAGGGCCCGTGCCAGGGCGGCGGTGACGAGGGCGGCGTGTGCCGGCAGGTGCTGTTCGGCCCAGGCTCCGGCGAGGCCGAGGAAGTCCTCCAAGTCGTGCCGGGCGTCGGCGACGAGCCTGCGTACCTGGTCTGCCGGCAGCTCGGTCACCGGGCTGCCGTCCGTCCCGTGGACGTCGTGCGTCAGCCGGACGGTGTCACCGACGCGTTCGGCCGTCGAGGAGGGATCGTGGCCGAAGTGGGCGCGGCCGGTGCCGTCGAGCACGTCCAGCCAGTCCCGCCAGGTCTCCAGGCCGTTGCAGCAGCCCGGCTCGACGAAGACGGTGCCGGTGGCGGTGTCGGTCACCCGGAACCCACCGGCGGCGAACAGGTCGGGCATGGTGAGCAACCCGTGCAGGAAGATGCCGAGTGGGTCGGTCGGGCACGGGCCGTGCTCCTCCTCCGGCTCGAAGTCGTTGCAGTCGGCGATCCGCATGACGGCTGTGCCGACCTCCGCCGGAGTCAGTTTCCCGTTCAGCACGAGGTAGCCGAATGACTCGTGCTCGCCGACCGGCCAGAGCGCGAAGGCATCGGCAGCGAAAATCTCCAGAACGGGTTGCATCACCATCATCTGCGGATGATGCCGGACCCGTTGATACGCCGCCACGGACTTTCAGCCGCTGCAGAGGGCCGGGAGCCGGACCGCGGTCGAAGTCCTGCGGCCGGTCCAGCCGTTCGCCCCACCCGGCACGGGGATCACCTCCGCCCGGTCGGCCATCCTCAGGGTGATCTCCACCGGCGCGGCACCGAGCGCTTCGCGACCGTCCTCCCAGCGGATCTTTTTTGCCTGATCGCGCCTAACAATCGGCCAGTTGGGAGAAGATCGCCCCGTGTCAGACTTCATGGAGTTCGCGTTCGAAGACGGGTCGTCGCTGGCGCTCCAGGTCTTCCCGGCAGCCGCTCCCGCCGAGACCTCGGCACCCGGCTTCGGCACGTCCATACCTGTGGCGAGGGGATCACGGCTGGGAGCCGTCGCCGGAACCGCGTTGCGGGGGGTGCTGTCCCCGCTGGTGCCCCTCCTCCAGCAGATCCGTGACACAGCGGCCTCCGTGCCCGATGCTCCCGACGAGATAGCGGGCCGGCCATCGACGGGTCGGTTGAAGACCTGTGACCACCCCGGCGCATAGCGAAGAGTCCCGAAGCGCGGTCGAGATCGTGGCGGCGGAGTGGTCTGATGTCCTGTCCTACGGCACGGACCTCATCAATCCGGCCGTTCCCCGAGCTGCTTACCAGCACCCCTCGCTGCGCGAGCTCTGGCCCATGGTCAGCCACGGCGTCCTGTATCTGAGCCGGTGCACCCGATATCCCTGGTCACGTGACATCGGTACAGCCTTCCCTCAGAGTGGCGGCGGTTACCGGATACGCCGCGAGTCCGACAAGGCCCTCCTCGGCGTGGTCGACACCCTCGAAGAGGCATACGCGTTGATCGCTGCCAGCCTTCCCGAAGGCTGCGGGCCGGCCATCGACGGAACCCCTGACGATCTCCCGTCGTGCGCCGGGCTGGGCAGGGAGGCCCTGCCCGAAGACTGCGGGCCTGCGGTCGAGGGGACGGCCGACGACCTGTGACGCCGGACGGCTCCCGCCTCTCGCCGCCACCGACGTGGGGCGGACGGAACCGCTGGTTCCCGTCATGCGTGGTGTCCTAGCGTGTGCAGTGGTGAAGGGCGACAGCTCACGTACGGGGAGGGCTTCCAGTGGGTGACGGGGCAGCGCTGGCGGATCGGATAGCCGAGCGGCGGGCCGGGGTCGGGGACCCGGGGGCGCTCGTGGGTGAGCTGCGGCGGGCCTTGGTGCTCGTTCCGTACGACCGGGGCGGGTTGTGGACCGCCGAGTTCGGGGGGATCCGGTGGGTGTGCGGGTTCACCGATGAGGCCGCTCTGGCCCGGTTCGCCGAGGAGCGGGCTGTGATCGAGGGAGCCGAGGCGGCCTCGCGGAGCTGGGAGTACGCCACCTTCCGAGGGGCACGGCTGCTGGATGAGGTCATCCCTGCCATGGGGGCGCCGGCCGGGGTCGCGGTGAACGTCGCCGATCCGGACGGGTCGATGCTGTTCCCGCCGGTCGTGGGGATCGTGCCGAATGCCGTCGCCGTCGATGCCGATGTCGACGTACCCGGCGGGGGGCGGGGGCTGTGAGCGGTACGGGGGCCGAAGACCTCAACGTCGATCCGGTCAGCGTTCAGAAGATCACCAGCGGGCTGCGCGGGGCCGTGGCCGAGCTGAAGGAGATCGGCGACGGCACGGGCGCCGTGCTGGGCAAGGGGCTGTCCGAGCTGTCGATGACCGGGATGGAGGCCGGGCACCACGGACTGTCCGTGGACTTCGAGGACTTCTGCGAGCGGTGGGAGTGGGGCGTCCGGGCGCTCGTCCAGGACGCCAACGCGATCGCGGCCAAGCTCGGGCTGGCGGCGGGGATCGTGTGGGAGGAGGACCAGTACGTCCAGGGCACGCTGAAGATCGCCGTGAACGCGGGCGTCGGGAATCCGCATGCCTCCGAGGACGAGATCGTCAAGCAGGGGTGGGGCGATGTGCTCACCCCGGACTATCTGAGCCCCGACTACAGCCGCGAGTCGTTCGAGCGGACCGCGGACGAGGCCGGGCAGACCTGGAAGGACACCGGGCGGGCCCTCGTGACCGAAGGGAACGGGGGGCGTCAGGCGGAGCAGCTGAACGAGCTGTTCGGTGTGGATCAGCAGGCGTTCGACCGGTCCGTGGACGACATGTTCGGGCCATCGCCCGAGGAGCGCGCCCGGCAGCAGGAGCAGCAGGGCGGCGGGGGGAACTAGGCCATGGGGTTCGGGGATTTCGTCAGCGACATCACGCCCGATGTCGTCGAGGACGCGGTCGAGGACGGTGTCGAGTGGGCCGGTGACCGGGTCGAGGACGCCGGGAACTGGGCCGGCGACCGGCTCGACGACGTCGGCTGGGAGTCCGGGGCGGACTGGGTCCGGGAGAAGTCCCGGTCCGTCGCGAACCGGATGGGCGCCGAGGTCGACGAGATGGACCTCGGGCAGACCGAGGACAAGACCAAGCTCATCTACGGCAGCCCGTCCAAGATCCGGGCCTCCGCCACCCATCTCCGTAAGTTGCAGGGGTCGTTCGACCAGGTCGGTGGCGGGCTCAAGGGCGTCGACTCCTCCGCGATCAAGGGGCAGGCAGCGGACGCGTTCCGGGACTCCGTGTCGATCGAGCCGCCCAAGTGGTTCAAGGCGGCCGACGCCTTCGAGAAGGCCGCCGGCGCGCTCGACTCCTTCGCCGGGACCGTGGAGTGGGCCCAGGGGCAGGCACAGACCGCGATCGACAAGTGGAAGGCCGGGACCAAGGCGTCGGAGGAGGCCAGGGACGCGTACAACGCGAAGGCGGAGACCTACAACAAGGCCGTCGACGTCTACAACGCGAAGCCCGCCGATGAGCGTGATCCTTCCTCGCTGCCGTCCAAGCCGGGGGCCTTCACAGACCCGGGCAGCGGGCGGATGGAGGAGGCGCAGTCGCTGCTCGCGGAGGCGCGCAAGCAGCGCAACACGGCGGCCGAGACCGCGCGCAAGGCCGTCACCGCGGCCCGGGACTCCGCGCCGCCGAAGCCGCGGTACGCCGAGCAGGCCATGGACGGCCTCGCCGAGTACCAGGTCATCAAGACCCATATCGCGGGCGGCGTCGTCAAGGGCGCGGCGGGCATCGTGAACTTCGCGCGGAGCGTGAACCCGACCGATCCGTACAACATCACGCACCCCGCGGAGTACGCGCTCGCGCTCAACAACACCGCCGCCGGGCTCGTCCGGGTCGCCAACGACCCCTGGGGCACCGGCAAGCAGATGATCGACGGGTTCATGAAGGACCCCGCCGAGGGGTTCGGGCGGCTCCTGCCCGACCTGGCCCTCACCGTTGCGACCGGCGGCGCGGGGGCGGGTGTCAAGGGCGCCCGGGTGGTGAAGGAGGCCGCCGACCTCGCCTCCGACGCGCGCACCCTGGAGCGCGCCGCACCCGACGGCACCCACAACCGGCCCGACGGCGAGCGGACGAGCAAGGGCACCGACCCGGTCGACCTCGCCTCCGGCCGCATGTATCTGCCCCAGACCGACGTGGTGCTGCCCGGGGTGCTGCCCCTGGCCTTCACCCGACGGGTGGAGTCGGGCTACACCGCGGGCCGGTTCTTCGGGCCCTCCTGGTCCTCGACGGTCGACGAGCGCCTGGAAGTCGACGCCAACGGCGTCATCCACGTCACCGACGACGGACTGCTCATCACCTACCCGCACCCCGTGCCGGGGCTGCCCACCCGCCCCGAGAGCGGAACCTCGCACACCGCCCTGAGCCGCGACGAGGCCGGCGACTACACGCTCACCGACCCCGAGACCGGGCTGACCAAGCACTTCGCCGGCCCCGACGGTACGGAGCCCGGGGACGACGGGGAAGCCTGGCTGGTCCAGGTCAGCGACAGCAACGGCAACACCATCACCGTGGACCGCGCGGACGGCGGAACGCCGCTGGCCCTGGTCCACTCGGGCGGGTACCACTTGTCCCTGACCACCGCCGACGGACACGTCACCGCCCTGACGCTGACCGGTACGGACGACGGGTCCGGCGGCCGGACGGAACGGCCCGTCATGGCGTACGGGTACACCGACGGCGATCTCACGACCGTCACCAAGCCCTCCGGCGCCACTCTCGCCTTCACCTACGACGACCACCACCGCGTCACGGGCTGGACCGACTCCAACGGCCGCCGCTACGCCTACACGTACGACGACCAGCACCGGGTGACCTCCGAGGGCGGCGAGGCGGGCCACTTCCGCATCTCCCTCGACCACGGTCCGGCCGATCCCGCGACGGGGCACCGCACCACCACCCTCACCACCGCCGAGGGCCACACCACACGCCACCTCATCGGTCCGGGATCCCGCATCCTCGCGACCACCGACCCGCTCGGCCACACCACCCGGTTCACCTACGACGACCGCGGCAACCGGACCGGCACCACGGACCCGCTCGGGCGGACGACCCGCTACGCCTACGACGAGGAGGGGCGGCTCTCCGCCCTCATCCGCGCCGACGGCAGCACGATCCGCACCGAGCGCGACGCCTCGGGGCACGCGACCGGGATCACCGCACCCGGCGGTGCCCGCTGGCAGCAGGAGTTCGACGACCGGGGCAACCGGCTCTCGATCACCGACCCCGCCGGGCGGACCACGCGCTACACCTACGACGCCCACGGGCGGCCCCACACCGTCGTGGACGCCGCGGGGGAGGTCACGACCGTACGCTGCGACCGTGCGGGCCTGCCGCTGGAGGTGACCGACCCGCTCGGGTCCACGGTCCGCTACCGGCGCGACGCCTTCGGCCGTCTGCTGGAGTCCGCCGACGCCTCGGGCGGTGTCACCCGCTTCGAGTGGAACGCCGACGGACAGCTCGCCCGCCGCACCGCGCCCGACGGCGCGGCCGAGTCGTGGACCTGGGACGGGGAGGGCAACTGCCTCACCCACACCGACCCCCTGGGCCGCACCACCCGCTACGAGTACAGCCACTTCGACCTCCTCGTCGCCCGCACCGGCCCGGACGGATGCCGCCACACGTTCGACCACGACGCGGAGCTGCGCCTCACCCGGGTGACCAACCCGCAGGGCCTGGAGTGGAGTTACGCGCACGACGCCGGGGGCCGGGTGGTCGGCGAGACGGACTTCGACGGGCGCGAGCTGCGCTACGAGCTCGACCCCCTCGGCCAGGTGGTCCGCCGCACCACGCCCCTGGGCGAGACCGTCGACTACGAGCGCGACCACGCCGGCCGGGTGATCCGCAAGACCGCGGACGGCCGGACCACCACCTTCACGTACGGCCCCGGCGGCCAACTGCTGCACGCCGCAGGCCCGGACGGGGAACTCCGCTACCAGTACGACCGCAGCGGCCGGGTCAAGACGGAGCTGGCCGACGGCAGGGTCACCACGTACGCCTACGACACCCTGGGCCGCCGCACCCGCCGCGTCACACCCTCCGGCCAGGTCGCCACGTACGCGTACGACGTGGCAGGGCGGCTCGTCCGGCAGACCAGCGGTGGGCACGAGGTGACGTTCGACCGGGACGCGGCCGGTCGCGAACTGGTGCGCAGCTTCGGCGAGATGCTCACGTTCACGACCGAATGGGACGCGGCGGGACGCGTCGCCGGGCAGGAGACCGCGTCCGGCGGACGCAGCCTCAACCGCCGCACGTACGCCTACCGCGCCGACGGAATGCTGACCGGGATCGACGACGCGCTGTCCGGACCCCGGCGCTTCGGCCTCGACCCGGCCGGCCGGGTCACCTCGGTGCACGCGGACGGCTGGAGCGAGACGTACGCCTACGACCAGGCGGGCAACCAGACCGCGGCCTCCTGGCCCGCGTCCATGCCCGGGCAGGAGGCGACCGGCCCGCGCGCGTACTCCGGGACGCGCATCACCCGTGCCGGCGACGTCCGTTACGAGCACGACGCAGCGGGCCGCATCGTTCTGCGGCAGCGGACCCGGCTGTCACGCAAGCCCGACACCTGGCGCTACACCTGGGACGCCGAGGACCGCCTCACAGCCGTCGTCACCCCGGACGGCACCCGGTGGCGCTACCTCTACGACCCGCTCGGACGCCGTACGGAGAAGCAGCGGCTCGCCCCCGACGGCGGCACCGTCGTCGAGCGGACGGCCTTCACCTGGGACGGCAACACCCTCTGCGAACAGACCACCACCTCCACCGGTCTGCCGCACCCGGTCGTCCTCACCTGGGACCACGCCGGCCTGCGCCCGCTGGCCCAGACCGAGCGCATCGTGACGGCCGACTCCTCCCAGGAAGAAGTGGACCGGCGCTTCTTCGCCATCGTCACCGACCTCGTCGGAACGCCCACCGAACTCGTCGACGAGTCCGGTGACATCGCCTGGCGCACGCGCGCCACGCTGTGGGGCACGACCACCTGGTCGCGTGCCTCCACCGCCTACACCCCGCTGCGTTTCCCCGGTCAGTACTTCGATCCGGAAACGGGGCTGCACTACAACTACTTCCGCCACTACGACCCGGAGACGGCCCGCTATCTGACGCCGGACCCGCTCGGGCTGCTGCCCGCCCCGAACCCTTCGACGTACGTCACCAACCCCCACACTTCGGCCGACCCGCTCGGGCTGGCGCCCGTCGACTGCCCGGACGAGACGGTGACGGTCTACCGCAAGCAGACGGATCATCCGCTGAGCCAGCGCGTCCACATCGGCGAGAACGGCGAGGTGACGATCACCGGGCACGGGAAGCTCTATCTCAATATGAGCGGAGACATCAAGCACACCGTCGAATTCCGTTCCGACGGCGGGCAGATCGTGTCGTACGAAGTCCCGAAGTCGTATCGCGATTCCATTCACGAGAACGCACTTCCGCAGAACAAGGCCGACCATCCTGACGGTGACGCATTCACCCGGCAGGAATGGAAAGCACTCCTGAAGGAATACCCGGAGATATCCGACCCGACCAAGGGGCCGCACCTGTACGGCATTCCCGATAAACTGCTCGACGGTTTGCGGGATGCTATCGTCCCCGGTTCGGGACGCGTGGTCCAGGAAGGGTGACCCACCTCAGATGATGCACACCAGCGACAGCCTGGCCGCCGAGCTCCGGCGTGTCCGGGAGCGCCCGGACGCGGATGCCGCGCCCCCTGTTCTCTCCCTCTTCGCCATCGATGTCGCCGGGGACGCCGCGGCGTACGTGGAACGCCTGCGCTCGGTGCTCGCGCCCGCCGTACGGCTGGGCTGCACGGCGGACTTCGAGCAGGAGAGCCTGCCGGTCGACGAGGTCCCGGGGTGGTTCGCCGCAGTGGGTTCCGGGTCCGGGGGCGAGGAGCGGGCACCGCAGTTCGCCCGGGCGGGCCGCGAGGCGTACGCGGAGCACACCGGGGGCGGCCGGGCGTGGGATCTCCAGGACTGGCTGTACCGCTTCGACCCGGACGAGGACTCCCGGGGCTGGGAGTGGTGGGACGCCACGGTGGCCGGACCGTCCCGCGTCCATGTCTGGGTGGACAGTTGGGGGGAGTCCTTCTTCGGATGCCAGGATCTGCTCTGGGCCGCTTTCACGGCGGGCGCGGTCCGCGTCGCGGGGCCCACGGTCCAGAAAGCCGCCGTGTGGTCCGCGGAGCGGAATTCCCAGCCGAATCCGTAGACCGCTGCATCTTATTTTCGTCTCATTCCGGGAGAACCCATGACCGACAGCAAGAACATCAACAATCCCGTGGGCATGGGCGGAGGCCAGCGCAAGCGGCAGTCCCGCGCCGAACGGCAGAACAACGGGCCGCACCGCAACCTCGACCGCAAGAACGCGGCCGACCAGAAGGCGGAGCTGGTGCGCAAGATGCGGGAGAAGGCGGGCGCGAGCGGGGATGCCGGGCAGGCGGGCGCGGCCGAGGGCTCCGGGCAGACGGGCTCGGCCGAGGGCTGAAGGGCCCGTGACCCACGCATTCGCGTTCCGCTTTCGGGGCCCGGCGGGCGGGCTCGCAGTGAATCTGCGGGCCGAAGTCGCTCCGCCCGAAAGCGGGATCCCGCCGCACAGCATGCAGATCCACGGGAAGGTCTGGCTCGGTCTCCCGGCAGCCGGTCTGCACTGGGAGGACGCCGCCTGGCTGGCGTTCGGGGTGTCCCTCAACGCCCGCGCCCTGAGTGAGCTCGTACCCGACGGCGTTCTCATTCTCGTGTCCTCGCTCGACTGTCCGCTGAGCGACTACCGGCCCGAGGCTGCGGCCTTGGCCATGGACGGGTGGCTCCATGAGCGGTTCTCTCTGGAGAGCTCGGGTGCCGCCGTCACGTACGACGCTTCACGGGGCGGGTTCGTCTTCTCCTGGGGTGGGACGGCCGCCCCCTTCCGGCAGGAGACGACGTAAGTGCGAAGCAACGCCCGCATGCGGGAACTCCTGCGGGCGACGGACCTCTCCGGTCTGGGCCATCAGGACATCCCGCCGTGGTTCCGTGACGTCGCGGCGCGCGGGTGGTCCGTCACCGCCGCCGGCGGACGCGTGCTGACCGCCCTCCGGCCGGAGACGCCCGGCCGGTACGCCGACCGGCTCGCGGAGGAGACCACGGTCAACGGGAGAGGCATGACCGACTACGACCTCCCCGCCGCGCCGCACGAACGCACGCCGCTCCTCGTCCGCCGGTGCCTGGCGTACGTGTGCGCCTGCCTCCGGACAGCGCGGGAGGAGTTCGGCGACTCCCGGGTGAGGGCGTACGTCTCGTTGTCATGCGCCGATACCGACGAGCGCCTCCTCACCTCGAACGTCACCTTCTGCACCCCGCTTGCCGACGTTCGCCCCTACATCCCGGGCCTGGAGCAGGTGAGGGATGCGGCTGTCGCCGAGATCTCCGCGGAGGACTGCCGGGCGTGGTGGTGACTGCCGCCCGGGGCGTCACCGGCTCTTCATGGGCACGGTGTCCTTCGCCACCAGCCTCTCTCCCGACCAGCAGAGTCGGTAGAGGTCGACCTCGTCCAGCAGGTCCCGGCCGGAGCGGTAGAACTCGCAGGTGGTGCCAGGGGGGCGGGGTGCCGAGCGGGCGTGGTCGGGCGGGTAGGGGTAGGCGCGGTCCGGCAGCAGCGGGGCCAGTTCCGTGCGGGGGCGGCCCGGGGTCAGCTCGTCGAAACGGGACGGCGGGAGTGCACTCGTCGTCAGTTGCCAGGCCAGGAGGACCGCCGCGGGCACGAAGAACGCTGCCGCGACGACGGGTGCCGCGATGGCCGCGGCGTACCGGCGGCGGGCCGCTCCCCGGACGACGGCGAGCCGGCCCGCCGACTCCGGAGACCGTGCAGCGGGGCTCGACGCAGGTCGCGCTCCTCGTTGTCCAGTGTGCGCCGTGACCTGGTGAGGGAGGTCGGCCGTGACGCGGAAACCGCCTTCGTGCGGGCCGGTCCGCAAGGTCCCGCCGAGGACCGTCACCCGCTCCCGGAGGCCCGTCAGCCCTCGTCCGCCGATGCCCTCCGCCGGTCCTTCCGCCGGTCCCTCCGCCGCCGTCGCGGCACCCGTCGGGGCGTCGTTCACGACACTCACGTGGGTACGGTCGGTGCGGTGGGTGATCCGCAGCCGGATCACCCCGCCCGGCGCGTGCTTCAGGGCGTTGGTCAGGGCTTCCTGCACGATCCGGTACAGACCGCGTTCGACCAGGGGCGACAGCGTGGGAACCGTACCGTGCCGCTCCCATCGGACCGGCACACCGAAGGCGACCGCCCGGGCCACGAGGTCCTCCAGCGTGTCGTGGGCGGGTCCGCCCGCGGCCGTTCCCGCCTCCCCGTTCGGTGCGGGTTCCGGATCCGGTACGTCGTGCAGGACCGCCACGGTTTCCCGCAGGTGTTCCACGGCGTCCGCGATCGTCCCGCGCAGCTCGGCCAGGTCGGAACGGTCCCTGTCGGTGAGGTCGGGGGAGAGTTCCAGGGCCCCGGCGCGCAGGGCGACCAGGCTCAGGACGTGGCCGAGCGAGTCGTGCATGTCGGCCGCGATGTCCGCGCGTTCGGCCAGCCTCGCCCGCTCCGCGACCAGGTGCTGCCGCTCTTCGAGACGATGAGCCAACTGCCATCCCTCTCGCACGAGTTCGCGGCGGCCGCGCACGTACCGCCCGGCGAGCCACGGCAGCAGCAGGGCGGCGGGCAATACGGCCAGCGTGTAGAACCACCACACGGGCTGGACCCACAGCACGGCGCACGTCGCCACATCAAGCACCAGGCACCCGACGAACACCAGGAGCGGGCCCCGGGCCCCGGCGACCCTGGCTCCCAGCAGGCAGCTCAGGACGGCCACCGACAGGACCTGGGCGTTGGCGGGCGTCGCCGCGTCGGCCAGGCCCAGCGCGCACAGCCCGTTGACCAGGACGACCGCGGCCCCCGGCCGGTGGCGGGACAACGGCACCGCCACCGCCAGGACCGCCAGCGGGAGCAGCAGGTCCAGGAACGGCGACGGCGCGCCCGCGTCCCGGAACCCGTAACCGGTCGCGGCGGCCAACACCCCCCACAGCGCCACGTCGACCGGCACGGACCCGGCCGGGGGCCGGGGTATGCGCCGGCGCGGCCATGGGCCCGTCATGTGCTCGTGCGGCGGCATGGTGCGTCGACCGTCCTTCCGATGAATCGCCTGGATCACCTGACTCGTCTGAGTCGTCTGAGTCGTCTGAGCGGTGCGGTCGATTCTGCGGGGTCGAGCGCTCAAGCGTCCCGGCCGCGCAGCACATACAGGCCGGCCAAGTGCGCCACCCCCGCCCACGCCACCACGATCAGCGTCGCCGACACCGGCGCGTACGGGGCCTCGACGCCGGAGCGCATGAAGTGATCCCCCGCACCGTGCGGCAGGTAGTCGTTGACAGCGGCGAGATCCGGGCCGCCCACCCCCAGGAGCACGGACGGCAGCCCCCACAACAGCGTGACGAGGATCGACAGCGCTCCGGCCGGATGGCGCGTGGCGAAGGCGGTCCCGACGGCCAGAGCGGCGACGAGCGCCAGGTAGAGGCCGACGGACAAAGCCTGCCGGAGCGTCGTACCGGCGTCGAACGAGGCCCGTCCGTCGAACGCTCCCCACGCGACCGCCGTGCCGACGACCGCGTACACGACACCCGCGGCGAACGAGACGACGGCCACCACCAGCGCCTTCGCCGCCTGGACCCGATGGCGCCGGGGCACCCACAGCAGCGATGCCCGCACACTCCCCGTCGCGTACTCGGAGGTCACCGCGACCGTCGCCAGGATCACGACAGCGAACTGGGCGAGGACGGCGGAGGAGGCCACCGCGTTGCCGGCGGGTTCCACCGGATGATCGTTGATGCGGGCGATCGAGGCGTAGTAGAAGGTGAAGACCCCGGTGATCACCAGGCCCGCGAGGAGGCAGAGGTAGGGGGACCGGACCGACCACAGCTTGGTCCACTCACAGGCGACGGCCCCGGCGAAGCCACCAGGTGTGCCACCGCCCGGTGTGCCTGGGTCGGGTGTGCCGCGTACAGCTCGGAGTGCATCCGTCCGTCGGCCGGAGGTCGTCGTCGGCTCGGTCATGGGGCTTCTCCCTGGTGCTGCGCCACGGTCGCGCCCGGCGTTCCCGCGGTGCTGCCGCTGCCGCCGGTGGCGTACTCGACACTGCGCGCCGTCAGATCCATGTACGCCTCCTCCAGCGAGACCCGTACGTCGCTCAGCCGGTGCAGGCGGACCCGGCAGTGGTGGGCCAGGTCGCCGATCTCGGCGGCGGTGCGGCCCTCGACGGTGAGTTCGCCGGACTCGGTCGTCCCGACGCTCACCCCTTCGGCCGCCATCAGGCGACGGACCAGCGTCGCCCGTTCCCCGGGGTCGGGCACCACGGCCCGCGCCGACGCAGGAGACGCGGCGGCGAGGAACTCCGCCATGGAGGTGTCGCTCAGCAGCCGGCCCCGCCCGATCACGACGAGGTGATCGGCCGTCAGCTGCATCTCGCTCATGAGGTGGCTGGAGAGGAACACCGTGCGCCCTTCCGCCGCCTGGTTTCGGACGAGCCGGCGGATCCAGCGCACCCCGTCCGGGTCGAGGCCGTTGACCGGCTCGTCCAGGACGAGCACCGGCGGGTCGCCGAGCAGCGCGCCCGCCACCCCGAGCCGCCCGCTCATGCCGAGCGAGTACGTGCCCGCCGGGCGGCGGGCCGCCTTTGCCAGGCCCACCGCCTCCAGCACCTCGTCCACGCGGCGCACCGGGATGCCGTTGGCCCGGGCCTGGGCGACGAGGTGCGTGCGGCCTGAGCGGGCCGGGTGCACGGCCCGGGCGTCGAGCATCGCGCCGACCGCGCGCAAGGGGCGGCGCAGGCTCGCGTACGGCAGGCCGGCGATCAGGGCTCGCCCCCGGGTGGGGTGGTCCAGGCCCAGGATCATGCGCATCGTGGTGGACTTCCCGGCCCCGTTGGGACCGAGGAAGCCGGTCACGCGACCGGCCTTGATGTCGCAGGTCAGCCCGTCCACGGCGACGGTTTCGCCGTAACGCTTCGTGAGTCCTCGGAGGGTGATCACAGAGGTCCTTCGTTGGTCTGCCGGGTCGCGTCCGGTCTCTTTCGGTCGTCTACGGAAGCGACGCTAGGAGCCCACGACACCCGCGCCCATCGGCCGGACGGCAGCGGTGTCCTGCCTTTCGTCGGGGGTGTGCTCCACCACGGGGCGGATCTGCGGGGATTCCGGTTCGCACGGTGATGCGCCGGCCGTACGCTCCCCGGGGGAAAGCGGGCGGCGTGGAAGGTCGGGGGCAGGCGAGTGGAGGGCGGAGAGATGACGTCGGGCAGCCGACCGGTCCGGGTCCTGGTGGCCGACGACGAGGCCCTGGTCCGGGCGGGCGTACGGGCCATCCTGGCCAGGGACCCGCAGGTCGAGGTGGTCGCCGAGGCCGCGGACGGCCACGAGGCCATCGCTCTCGTACGACGACACCGTCCGGATGTCGTCCTGTTGGACATCCAGATGCCCGGCCTGGACGGTCTGACGGCGGTGACCCGGCTCCACCGGGAACCGGCGCCGGTCGGCGTGATCATGCTGACGACCTTCGGCCAGGACGCGTACGTCACCCGCGCCCTGGAGGAAGGCGCCGACGGTTTCCTGCTGAAGGCGGACGACCCTAGGGAACTGCTCAACGGGGTCCGGGCCGTGGGGGCGGGCGGTGCCTATCTGTCACCGCGGGTCGCCGGGCGGGTGATCGCCGGGATGCGCGCCCACCGGGCGGCCCATCCCCACCGCCCGCTGGAGCGGCTCACGGAACGGGAGCACGAGGTCCTGGCCGGAATCGGGGCGGGGCTGTCCAACGCGGAGATCGCAGGAAGGCTGCATCTTGTCGAGGGCACGGTGAAGGCCCATGTCAGCTCGGTGCTCGCCAAGTTGGGCGTACGCAACCGGGTGGAGGCGGCCATCGCCGCCCATGAAGCGGGCCTGCTCGCCCCGCCGGACCGCCGCTGACCCCGTTCACCACTGGTCCGGATCGCCCTTGGCCCGGCCCGGACCCGCCGTCCCCCTCAGCCGTGCAGCGTCGCGTTGCTGTAGACGTACAGGCCGATCACCCCGACGACGCAGATGACGATCACCCACGAGCCGAGCCCGGTGTGCCGCCCCCTGCCCTTGCGGCGCGCGGTCCTTCCCGGTCGGCGGGACCGGCCGGACCCGGGGGCCGCCCCGCCCCGCGGGACCCGCTCCGCGTCGGACGCCGCCTCGGCCAGCAGGCGGCGGCAGGCTGCGGCGAGTACGGCCGTACCGGCGGAGAGGGGCACCACGGCCTCCGAGCGTGCCGGGGCGGTGGTGCCGCCGTCCAGGATGCGGCCGGCGCGTACGAGGATCTCGTCCCGGCCGCCCGCCGGAGCGAGGCTGATCCAGCGCCGTACGTGCTCGCCCCGGATGACCATCCCCCCGGACCGCTCCCGGTACACGGTGTGCTCACGCCACAGCACGCCCGCCAATTCCGTAGCGGTGTCGCGCAGTTGTGCCCCCACGATTCCTCCCCCTCCGCCTCCCGGCGAATCGAACAAGCATCGCACTCTACTGGCGTGTGCAGATTCTGTGTTCGCGCGGGGGCAGCCGAATCGCGGAGACTCGCTCAGCGCACGGGGAAGCCGAAGGTGTAGCCCTGTTCCCGCAGCCAGGGCAGGACCTCGCGCAGGGCCGCCACGGTCTCGGAGCGTTCGCCGCCCGCGTCGTGGAAGAGGACGGTCGGGCCGCCCGCGATCTCGCGCTTGACGGTGGCGACCATCGTGTCCGCGCCGGGGTGTTCGAAGTCCTTGGTGTCGACGTTCCAGCCGAGCGGCCGCATCCCGTGGGACGCGGCGAGCTGCCGGCTGTACGGGGTGAAGGCACCGCCCGGCGCCCGGTAGTACTGCGAGCGGACGCCCCCGGACGCCTTGGTGATCATGCGCTCGGCGTCCAGGATCTGCTGGGACTGGTAGGCCTCGGACTTGGTGTCCATGGTGGTGTCGTGCGAAACGGTGTGGTTGCACAGCCGGTGGCCGTCCGCCACGACCTTCTTGACCAGGTCCGGGTAGGCCTCGGCCTGGGTGCCCACCATGCAGAAGGTGGCCTTCACGCCTTCGTCCTTCAGCAGGCGCAGCACCTGCGGCGTCCAGACCGGGTCCGGTCCGTCGTCGATGGTGATGTTGACGCCCCGCGGGCCGGCCTCCGAGGCGTGCGCGATCTCCGCCGCCACCTTCTTGACCGGCCGTTCCGCGGCGGCCGCCGCGGAGTCGCCGCCCTTCGACGGCCTGGTGGGGTCGGCCTGGGCGGTCCACACCGAGGCGGCGGCGGCCAGCGCCGTCACGCCGAGCGCCGCCGCGAGGAGCCTGCCGTGCCAGGCCCGTCCCTTGTGCTTCGCCATGTCCGCCCGCCCCTTTTGCCGTGTCCACCCGATGCCGTGCACCCATCCAGACATGCGAACGCCGGGGCGGGATCCCTCGGTTACCGAGCGCGGACATATCTGCGGGCAAGCGGCGACAAACGGCGGTGTTCCGCGACGGGGGGCAGGGGGCGGTGATCAGGGGGCGGGGATCAGGTGTCAGCGGGCGCTGTCCTCCGCGAGCGTGTGCGCCACCAGCGCGTTGGCGTGCCCGTGGCCCAGGCCGTGTTCGGACTTGAGCCAGCCCACCAGGTCCATGTGCTTCGTCAGAGGGGAGGTCCGGATGAGGTCCTTCCACTCGGCGACCGGGCGGCCGTACTTCTTCTCGATCGAAGGGAAGTAACTGGCAGGGCCCTTCACGGCGTTGTCGGTCATGGTGCATCCCGTCTGTTGGGTGGGGGCGGGGCCCGGCGGGCGCCTTCCCCCCGTCCGGTCGGTGTCGCGGTTATGACCGGCGGGGGGCGGCGAAATCATCGGTCGATCAGAGGGCGTTTTTCGTCCGGTCCTCCGGGGCCGGGAGCGTGAACGTCGGCTTCCCCGTCGGGAGTCGGGTCGTGTACGCGCTGATGTACGTGTCCAGGTACGGTGCGCGCTCACCGGCCGTGGGCGTGTCGTCGGACGGGTCGTCCAGCGCCAGGTCGAGCCGTGCGTTCGTGATCCGTACGGTCTGCCGCGACGGAGTGTCGAGCCAGTCGCCGGTCCCGATCGTGCCGATCTCCACGGCCAGCGTGTGGCCCGCGTCCAGGGTCCAGTCGGCCGACTTGAGGTCGAGGGCCGGCCGGTCCGCGTCCAGGCGGGAGACCTGCTCGTCGAACATCACGGCCTTGCCGTCCTCGGCGACGTCGTACAGCTTGACCATCACGTTCCCCTCGCCCTCGGCCGTCATCGAGATCCGCGGGGTGCCGGTGATCCGGGTGGGCCGGTCCAGCGGCCGGGAGCGTACGACGTAGCTCGCTCCGGGCGTCTTGCCGGGCTTCTTCACGGACGCATCGCCGGACGCCTCGCCGGACTTCCCGCTCGCCGAAGGGGCCTTGCCGCTGTCCACGTAGACGCCGTCGCCCAGCGGCACGGTCACCGAACGGTCCGTCTCCGGCCAGGTCTTCTGGGCACGCCAGGCGCCGGTGGAGTCCTGGATCGCGTACGGCGGGTGGGCGGCCGTCGGCTTCTCGCCCTTGAGGTACTGGTCGTAGAACGACATCGTCTCCTCGAACCAGCCCGCCCGGCCCATCTCCAGGCGCCCCTTCTCGTCCTTCTCGTTGCCCCGCACGTGGTCCCACGGGCCGAGCCAACCGCGCTTCGGGCCTTGGTGGTTGGCCAGGAACTCCCTCATCCCCTCCGGCTTCGTGTTCGACTCGGTGAAGCCCTGGGTGAAGAACAGCGGGGTGTCGGTACCCTCGGCCTTCTCCGACTGGTCGCGTTCGGTCCAGTACGGGTCGGCCGGGTCGGCGACGCGGTAGCCGTCCGAGTTCTCCACGAAGCACTCCGGGTGCTTCTTCTCGTAGTCGGCGTTGGCCCGGTAGCGAGCGTCGTCGTCCTTCATCCCGGGCATCGCGGCGATGGCGTTGTACGTGGTGGCGGTGGCGACGGCGTTCGGGCGCGGCACGCCGTTGGAGTGGATGAGGCGGTACGCGTCCCACACGGGCTCCTGGGCCACGACTGCCTTGAGGGCGTCCCGGTCCGCGTTGTTGCCGATGAGGCCCGTGAGCGCGTCGAAGGATTTGCCGTACATCCCCACCGCCCCCGTGGACCACGGGCGGTCCGCGCTCCAGTCGATCGCGGCCTCGACGTCGGCCCGGTCGCCGGGGCCACCGAAGTCCAGGCAGCCGGTGGAGCCGCCGAAGCCGCGCGTGTCCACCATGACGAACGCGTAGCCCTTCTCGAACAGGTCGGTGCCCTTCATGAAGTCCTGGAAGCGTGCCGAGGGGCCGGAGCGTTCGTGGCCCTCGGGGACGATCTCCCCGGCGTGCCCGAAGTACGCGCCCGCCGAGAGGATCACCGGCACCTTCTCGCCCTCGGCCAGGCCCTCCGGCAGCAGGACGTCGGCGTGCAGCTCGGTGTCCGAGCCGTCGGACGAGGGGAAGTAGTGCTGGGTCCAGACCGCTCCCTCGGGGACCCGGTCGTTCTCCCCGTGCGTGACGCCGTCCGTCGCGGTCGCGATGGCCGCCCTGTTCCCGGCCTCCTGCGGGGCCGCGGCGGCGGCGGGGGTCGCCGGGGCGACGAGGGTGACCGTCAGCGCGAGGGCGGTGACGAGTCCGGCGGCGGCCAGCTGGGCCGCCCGGTTCGTGGGTCGGGACGTCGTTCGGCGGGGCTTCACGTGTTCCTCCCGGATGGGGGTGGGGTGGGGTAGGTATCGGAGGGGGGTGGGGTGAGCGGGCCGGAGCCGTGGCAGGGTCCCGCTTCAGCGGGCCGCCGGCCCTTCCGCCCTCTTGAGCCGCTTCGCCGAACTGCGGCCCGCCCAGAGGACGACGAGCAGGCCGACGGCCAGCAGCGGATAGCCCATGGCGAGCTTCGCGAAGGCCAGCCAGCCGGTCCGGTCCTCGTCGTACAGCCACTGCTGGACGACGAACCGGGCGGCGAAGACGGCGGTCAGGGTGAGCGTGGCGATGTCGTAGGCGCGCCGCGAGGGCTTGTCCCGCAGCCAGGCCGTACCGGTCCCGTTGAGCGCGCCCCAGACGATTCCGGCCAGCGGCCTGCGTACCGCGACCGAGAGCAGGAAGACCGCGGCCAGCGCGAGGTTGGACCAGATGCCCAGCAGGAAGTAGCCCTTGGCCGAGCCCGTCTTCCAGGCGACGAACGCGGCGACCGCGACGCCGAACAGGCCGGACAGGGCGGGCTGCAGGGGCTCCCTGCGGACCAGGCGCAGCACGGTGATCGCGAGGCCGGCGGCGAGGGCGGTGACGATGGCGCCCGTCAGGCCGAACGCCGCGTTGGCGATGACGAAGGCGGTGACCGGCACCATGGTGTACACCAGGCCGGCCGGTCCGCCCAGCTGCTCCAGCGTGGTCTGCCGCTTTCCGTGCCTTCCCTGCGTGCTGCCCGGTTCCTGCGCGTCGGGCCCGGTGCGGGAGGGGTGTACGGATGCCGTCATGGTGCGAGATCAACTCCCCTGTCGTCGCCCGGCGATGCGGTGGTCCCCATCGCTCCGGCGGTCTCCGTGATCGTGTGCGTAACTCCGTAACTCCAACCTGCCCGGGTCCGGGCGTCCGGCGGGATGCCGACTGTCATGGATCCATATGACGGATGTCATGGGCACCGCCAGGCCGACGCCCGGCGCCCTGTAGGCGATGCCCGGCGCCCGGGTATTCGTGTGCCTGTTCGCATCGGCTGCGGCATGCTGTCCCGGTGTACGAGAGCCATATGACCGTGCTGTGCGAGGGCGACGAACTGCGCAGGCTGGAGCGCTGGGCCGCCCTCCGGCCCGAGGTGAAGTTCACGCACATCTCGCTGGCGCGGGGCCGCACCGCCTCCCAGCCGATGCTGACGCTGCGCGGGAGCCGGCCGTCCTACGAGGACGAGCTCGCCGCCGTCCGCGAAACGAGGGCGGCGCTGGCCGGGGACGGGTTCGCCGTGGCGCGCGTGAAGGTCGAGTGCGCGCCGTGGGCGGCGGAGGTGCCGCGCGAGGACGCCGATGTCGTGGGAAGTGAACATCCGCACGGCCGACGGCACTTCGAGCACCACGTGAAGCTCCTGCTCGACGAGGCGGACGGAGACGCGGCGGACGGGAGGCGGGCCGACCTCGTCGCGGTGGCCGTACGGCACGGGGCGCACGTCTCGTGGAACGCGCGCCGCGTACGCGCGGACGGCCGGGAGGAGCGCTTCGTCACCCAGCGCTGCCACCGGACGGGTGACCGGCGGGCCGCACTGGCGCTGGACGCGCTGCTCACGGAGCTGGCCGCGCACGGATACGACGTGGTCGACGTGGAGCGGGAGTACGTGCTCCTGGACAGCGGTCCGGAGCTGGACGAAGGATGGTTGGAAGCGACATGAGCAGCGAACAGCGCCCGCCCTCTCCCACGGTGGTGTCGGCGGCCGGCCCCGTGCACCCCTCCGCCGGGCCGGCCGCACGGCGCCGCTTCCTGGACGCCGTGCCGGGGACGATGGTGCGGGTGATGGACGACGACGCCGTGCAGCGCACCGTCTTCGACCCCGCGCTCAAGCAGTTCCCGAACGCCTTCCGCACCGCCGACCCCGTCTTCCCCTCCCCCGCGGCCACCCGGGCCTGGCAGCGGGCCCGGGCCGCGGTGCTCGCCGCCGTGCGGGACGGCGTGGCCGGCTCCCCGTGGGCCGAGGCGCTGGTGGTGCGCGGGAGCGTGCTCATGGCTCTGTGGTTCGGCGAGGAGGCGCGCGAGCCGGGTGACCTGGACTTCGTGGTCGCCCCCGCGTCGTGGCGGATGGAGGAGGGGCGGACCTCGGAGCTGCTGGCCGGGGTCGCGGCCGCCGCCGAGGCGCAGGCCGCGCGGGGCGCCCACGGGGTGCTGCTCCGCGCCTCCGGGGCCGTGTGCGAGGACATCTGGACGTACGAGCGGGTGCCGGGCCGCCGCATGATGCTGCCCTGGGAGGCCCCCGGTACCCCGGGCGGCTGGGTGCAGCTGGACTTCGTCTTCGGCGAGCAGCTGCCCGAGCCGCCCGAGCGGGTCGTCCTGCCGTCCGGCGCGGTCCTGTACGGGGCGACGCCCGCGCTGTCCCTGGCCTGGAAGGTGATGTGGCTGATCAACGACAGGTACGCCCAGGGCAAGGACCTCTACGACGCGACCCTGCTCGCGGAGCGGCACCCGCTCCCCTTCGACCTGCTCCAGGAGGTGTTCCGGCTGGGCGGGGAGTGGCCGGAGACCGGACGGACGCGGGTGGGACGGAAGGACCTGGACGAGGCGCTGGGCCACGTCGAGTGGCATCACTTCGCCGGGGAGTACCCGGCCTTCGAGGGCCGGGGGGAGGAGTTCGCCGGGCGGCTGCGGGCGGCGCTGGCCCCGACCTTCGTCGGCGAACCCGGGTGACCCGACCCGGCGGGGCCACCGGAGGGTGACTCCGTTCTTTGCCCACTCTTTACCCTCATCGCGGCCGAAGCCGGGATGTCCACGCGGCCCGGACGTGTTGGCCCCGGGTGGACACCCCCCGCTACGGACAGGACACCGACGTGACAGACACGACGACAGCAGACGCGACAACGGCGAACACGACGGGCGCGGCGGACGTCGTGAGCGCCGCCGACCGCGCCGCGAACGCCCTCTCCCGGCCGTTCTCGGTACGCGGGCTCACCGCCCGGAACCGGATCGCGATGGCGCCCATGACCCGGCAGTTCTCCCCGGACGGCGTTCCGGGGCAGGACGTGGCCGACTACTACACCCGCCGCGCCGCCGCCGACGTCGGGCTGATCATCACCGAGGGCACCTACGTCGACCACGAGTCCGCCGGCACCAGCGACCGGGTCCCGCGCTTCCACGGCGAGGCCGCGCTCGCGGGTTGGGCCGACGTGGCGGACTCCGTGCACCGGGCGGGCGGCGCGATCATCCCGCAGCTGTGGCACGTCGGCGTCACCCGCACCGAGGGCGCCGGGCCCGTCCCGGACGCCGAGCCGGTCGGACCCTCGGGGGTCTCCCTGAGCGGCGAGCCCAAGGGCCGCGCCATGACGCAGAAGGACCTCGACGACGTCATCGCCGCCTTCGCCGACGCGGCGGCCGCCGCCGAGCGCCTCGGCTTCGACGGCGCCGAACTGCACGGCGCCCACGGCTACTTGATCGACCAGTTCCTGTGGTCCGGCAGCAACCGGCGTACCGACGCCTACGGCGGTGACCTGGTCGCCCGCACCCGGTTCGCAGCCGAGATCGTGGCCGCCTGCCGCGCGGCCGTGTCCGACGCCTTCCCCCTCTTCTTCCGGATGTCCCAGTGGAAGTCGGACAACTACGAGGCGAAGCTCGCCGAGACCCCGCAGGAGCTGGACGCCCTCCTGACGCCGCTGGCCGAGGCCGGTGTCGACGTCTTCCACGCGTCCACCCGCCGCTACTGGCTGCCGGAGTTCGAGGACTCCGACCTGAACCTGGCCGGGTGGGTGAAGAAGATCAGCGGCCGGCCGACCCTCACCGTCGGCTCGGTCGGCCTGGACGGCGACTTCTTCAGCGCCTTCCAGGGCAACGACTCCAGCGTCACCGGCATCGAGCAGTTGCTGGACCGGATGGAGCGCGACGAGTTCGACATGGTCGCCGTCGGGCGGGCGCTCATCGCCGACCCCGAGTGGGCGGCGAAGACCCTGCGCGGGCGCACCGCCGAGATCACCCCGTTCGCCGCGGAGATGCTGAAGACGCTGCACTGACGACCCCTGACCGGCGTGTTCCCACCCCCTGTTCGCCGCCGCCGGAAGCTCCGCGCGGATCGCGGCGATCAGGGCGCGGCTCGCCTCGTGGGCGGCGGCGCCGGCAGGCCCAGCAGCGCCCGCACCTCGCGCACCGCGTCCTCGGCGCCCTCCCGGCCGCCCCGGTCCCCGAGGTCGAACGCCTCCGTGAACGCCGGTGCGCCCAGGACCGCCCGTGCCGCCGCCGTGACGCGGTCGACGTCACCGCGTTCGGCGGGCGGCAGCGGGGCGCCGACCCGGCGGCGGGCGGCAGCGGCGGCGCCGAGGAGGCGGGCCGCGCAGACGGCGGCGGGCCGGTCCGCCGTCCGGGCCGCCGCCCCGGCCAGGCCCTCCAGAGACAGGGCCAGGGCGCGCGGCTCGGCGAGGACGCGGGCGATGTCCAGGCCGCGCAGATGGTGCGCGGCGGCGGGGCCCGCCTCGCCCCGGAGCTCGGCGACGAAACCGAGCTCCGCGCACAGCAGGTGATCCCCCGCCCGGGACGACACGGCGGCGAACCCGTCGCGGAGGCGCAGGAGGTGCGCCTCGGCGGCGTCGAGGTCACCGGAGCGGCGGGCGCCCAGGGCGAGGCCCATCCCGGAGTGGATCTCGCCGTACGTGTAGCACTGCTCGGCGGCGATACGCCGGGCCCGCTCGTGCAGATCGCGGGCCCGGTCCCAGTCCCGGGCGAGCAGCGCCAGCCGGCCGAGTCCGGAGAGCCGGGCCGACACCTCCGCCTCCAGACCCAGTTCCCGGGCCATCCGCAGCCCTTCGAGCTGGCGCTGCTCGGCCTCCTCGTACGCGCCCTTGATCTCGGCGAGCGCGGCGAGCGGGGAGACCGTCTGCAACTCGCCCCAGCGATCACCCAGTTCACGGAAGAGCGCGGCGCTGCGCCGCCCGTCGCGGCCGAGTCCTTCGAGGTCCCCGCCGGTCAGGGCGAGCGTCGACCGCAGGCCGAGGGCGGCCGCAGTGCCCCACGGGTCGTCCTCGGCGGCGAAGAGGGCGAGCGCGCGGGCGTTCAGCGCCTCGGCCCCGGCCGCGTCGCCCGCGCTGAACAGGCCGTACGCGCAGAGCCACAGCGCACGGGCGCGCCGCACGGGGTCGGGGACGGCTTCGGCGACGGCCGCGATCCCTGCCCCTGCCTCGCCCTCGGCCCAGGCGGATTCGCCTGTCAGCAGGGCGAACGCCCGGTGCACGAGCGTGAGTTCGGCCGCATCGGCACATCCTCCGGGTACGGCCGCCAGGACCGCGTGCAGGCTCCGGCGGGCCTCCGTGAGGCGGCCCCGCAGCAGCCACCACCAGGCGAGCGCCGTCGCCGACCGCACGGCCTCGTCCACCGCCCCCGGGGAGTCCGGCGCGCGGCGCACCGCCTCGTCGAGGGCGGCCCGCAGATTCCCCGCCTCGGCGTCGAGCCGGTCCAGCCAGCGGGGTTGTTCCGCGCCGCGCAGACGGGGTTCGGCGCGTTCGGCGAGGGCGAGGTAGTGGCGCAGGTGGCGTCCGCGTACGGCCGCGAGGCCCTCCGTCGCCCGCAGGCGCTCCGTCGCGTACGCGGCGACGGACTCCAGGAGCCGGTAGCGGGGCCCGTCGGCACCGTTCACCACGACCACGAGGGACCGGTCGACGAGCCGCCCGACGAGATCGAGGACGTCCTCCCGCGCGACGCCGTCACCCGCGCACACCGCCTCGGCCGCCGCGAGATCGCAGCCGTCACGGTGGACGGCGAGGCGGCGCAGAACGACGCGCTCGGGTGCGCCGAGCAGCTCCCAGCTCCAGTCGATCATCGCCCGCAGGGTCTGCTGACGGGCCGGGGCGCCCCGCTGTCCGGTGGTCAGGACCCGGAAGCGGTCACCCAGCCGCTCCGCCAACTCCCGTACACCCAGAGCCCTTACGCGGGTGGCGGCGAGCTCCAGCGCCAGCGGGATGCCGTCGAGGCGGCGGCAGATCTCGGCGACGGCCTCGCGCTCGGGCCCGTCCGGGTCGCGGGGGAAACCGGGGGCCGAGGCCCCGGCCCGTTCCACGAAGAGCCGGGCGGCCTCGGCGGGCGGCAGCGGGTCGACGAGGAACACCGCCTCGCCCGCCAGGCCGAGGGGCTCCTGGCCGGTGGCGAGGATGCGCAGGCCGGGGGCCGTGCGCAGCAGCAGTTCGGCGAGTCGGGCGGCGGCGTCCACGACGTGCTCGCAGTTGTCCAGGACCAGCAGGGTCCGGCGGTCGCGCAGGACGGCGGCCAGCCGATGCGGCAGCGAAAGGCCCCCGGAACCGCTGCCGGTACCTGCACCGCCTCCGGCCCCGGCCCCGGCTCCCGCGCCCGGCACGGCGCTCGGGGCGTCGTCCCTGATCCCGAGGGTGGCGGCGACGAGCTGGGCGAGGTCGGCGGGCGTCCCCGTACGGGCACCCGCGAACTCCACGATCCAGACGCCTTCGCCCGGCCCGCCGCCGTCCCCCGAACCGTCTCGTCCTTGTTCGTCCCTCTCCGCGGTGGCGGCGGCGACCGCCAGCCGGGTCTTGCCGACCCCGCCGGGCCCGGTGAGGGTCACCAGCCGCTCGCGGGACAGGAGTTCGGCGATCCGGGCGAGGGCATCGCGACGCCCGACGAGGGGCGTGAGAGGCAGCGGAAGGTTCCCCCGAGGAGTCCGAGGGACCGGAGGGACCGGAGGAACCGGAGGAACCGGAGGAACCGGAGGAACCGAAGCCACCCCGGGGACCGGAGCCACCCGAGGAACCGAAGTAATCCGAGGGACCGGAGCTACAGAAGGAACGGAGGGCATCAACACCGGATCCTGCCGGAGCAACGCCCGGTGCAGAGCAGCGAGTTCGGGGCCGGGGTCGACACCCAGCTCCTCGACCAGGCGGCCCCGGAGGTCCTCGTACGACGCGAGGGCCTCGCTCTGGCGCCCCGCCGAGTAGAGCGCCCGTATCCGGACCGCGCGCAGCCGCTCCCGCAGCGGATGCCGGGCCACGAGATCGGCCAGCTCGCCGGCGAGCAGCACATGGTCACCCGCCTCCCAGCGGGCCTCCGCCTGCTCCTCCAGCACGGACAGCCGCTGCTCGTCGAGGCGTTGGGCGGCCTCCCGGGCGAACGGGGCGTCGGCGAAGTCGGCGTAAGCGGGCCCCCGCCACAACGCGACCGCCTGGGTGAGCAGTTCGGCCCGGGTGCCGGGATCCCGTACGGGGCGGGCTTCCGTCACCAGGACCCGGAAGCGGTCGGCGTCCACCTCGTCCGTACCGCGTTCCAGCCGCAGCCGGTAGCCCGGGGGCTGCCGCACCACCCGGTCGCGGCCGAGCACCCGGCGCAGTTGGGAGACCTTGGCCTGGAGCGCGCCCGCCGGGTTCGCGGGCGGCGCGTCGCCCCACAGGTCGTGGATGAGCCGGTCGGCGGAGACCGGGCCGCCGTCGTGGGCGATGAGGTCGGCCAGCAGCGCCCGGACCTTGCGCTCGGGGACGGTGACGCCGTTCCCCTCGCCGTCCTCGACCACCAGTGACCCGAGCACCCCAAACCGCATACGCGCCACCGTACATGCGAGGAAAACGCTGGTCGCGGGCGTTCCCGAAGAACTCCCGAAGGTTTCCCGAAGCCCTCCGGCGCACTGTCGTGCCCGCCCGGAGAAGCCGACCACGTACCGGGGGACCAGGAGCCGACTCCATGAGCACCGCACCCGACACCACCACCGACACCTCCTCCGCGAAACCCGATCCCCGCGGCGGGCAGGCGCGGCGGAAACTCCCGCTGCTCGCCCTGCTGGCCCTCGCCACCGCCGTCTTCATCACCAGCCTCACCGAGACCCTCCCGGCGGGTCTGCTCCCCGCGATGAGCGCGGATCTCGGGGTGAGCGAGTCCGCGACCGGGCAGACGGTCACGGTCTACGCGATCGGCACAGCCCTCACCGCCATCCCGCTGACGGCGGCCACCGCCGCCTGGCGGCGCAAGCGGCTGCTGCTCGCCGCCATGGGCGGCTTCGCCCTCGCCAACACCGTCACCGCCCTGTCGTCCGTGTACGAACTGACGATGGCGGCGCGGTTCGTCGCCGGGGTCGCGGCCGGTCTTGCCTGGGCGCTGCTCGCCGGGTACGCGCGGCGGATGGCCCCCGTGCACCTCCAGGGCAAGGCGATGGCCGTCGCCATGGCCGGTATCCCCGTCGCGCTCTCCCTCGGTGTGCCCGCCGGTACCTTCCTCGGCGACTGGCTCGGCTGGCGCGCGGCGTTCCTGTCGATGACCGTGCTCACGGTCGTGCTCCTGGGGTGGATTCTCGCGGCCGTGCCCGACTTCCCCGGCCAGAAGCGCGGCGAGCGGCCGAAGCTGCTGCGCACCCTGACCGTCCCGGGGGTCTCCCCGGTCCTCTTCGTCACGCTGGTCCTCGTGCTGGCGCACACCATCCTGTACGCGTACATCGCCACGTTCCTGAAGGACCTGGGCCTGGGCGGCTCCACCGGCCTGATCCTGCTGGTCTTCGGCGCCGCCTCGCTGGCGAGCATCTGGATCGTCGGCGCGCAGATCAACCGCCGGCTGCGCGGCCTCACCGTGGGCGGCGTCCTGCTGGTCGCCGTCGCCTCGCTGCTCCTGGCCGTCGTCTCCGACACCACCGCCCTCGTCTACGGGGCCGCCGTGCTGTGGGGTCTGGGCTGGGGCGGTGTGCCCACCCTGCTGCAGACCGCCGTGGGTGACGCGGGCGGCGAGTCCGCCGACGCGGCGCAGGCGATGCTCGTCACGCTCTGGAACGTCGCGATGGCGGGTGGCGGCATCGCCGGGGGCATCCTGCTCGACACGCTCGGCAGCGCGTCCTTCCCGTGGGCGGTCCTGCTGCTCCTGCTGCCGGTGCTCGCGGTCGTGCTCCACGCCCGGAGGGCCGGTTTTCCCGCCCGCCGGCCGGTGGCGGAGGCCGGGGCGGGGTCAGACGCCCTCGACGACGGGGCCGGCCCGTGATCAGGCCCCCCGGTGGCCGGGGCCCGGGGACGCGGGGATCACATCGGTCAGTCCGTCACCGTGAGGGGGCCGTACGCGTCGGGGCGGCGGGTGGTCAGGAACGGGAACAGCTCCAGCCAGTCGCGGCGGGCGTCCAGGTCGAGGTCGGCGACGAGGACGGCGGGCTCGTCGCGGGGGGCCTGGGCCAGGACGCGGCCGTACGGGTCCACGATGAACGAGCTGCCGTAGAAGGTGAGGCCGTTCTCGGCGCCGATGCGGTTCGGGACGACCATGAAGGTGGCGTTGGCGATGGCGTTGCCGGTGATCACCTTCTGCCAGAGCGGCTGGGAGTCGAAGCCGGGGAAGCCGGGCTCGGAGCCGATGGCGGTCGGGTAGACGAGGACATCGGCCCCGGCCAGCGAGTAGGCGCGGGCCAGCTCGGGGAACCACTGGTCCCAGCAGGTCGGCAGGCCGAACCGGGCCTCGTCGACCTCGACCAGCGGGAAGGCGTCGTCGCCCGCGGGGCCGGCCCGGAACCAGTCGTCCTCGTAATAGCCCTCGGTCACCGGGATGTGGGTCTTGCGGGTGCGCTGGGCGAGGGTGCCGTCGGGGGCGACCAGGATCGCGGTGTTGTAGCCGAGGCCGTCGTCCTCGCCGCCGGGCGCCGGGGCCCTCTCGTACAGGGAGGCGTGGACGTACACCCCGTGCTCACGGGCGGCCTCGGCCGCGAACGTGAAGGTGGGGCCCGTCAGCAGTTCCTCCGGGGCGGCCGGCTCGGGGTGGTCGGCGCGGCGGGCGACCGCGAAGTACGGCGAGAGCGTCAGCTCCTGGAGGCAGACCACCCGGGCGCCCTCCGCCGCCGCGAGCCGGATGCCCTCCAGCAGGGCGGCGCGGTGCTCGGCCGGGTCGCGGTGCCAGCGCTGCTGGACGGCCGCGACGCGCAGGGGGGCGCGCTCGGCGGGCCGGGTCCGGGTCGGGGAGGCGGGCGGGTTGTACGCGGTGATCAGACGCATGACCAGTTCCAGGGGGCGTGGGGAGGGGCGAGGGGACGAGGGCGCGGAAGCCTGCCGGAACGTTCCGGCAACGGATCGAATCTAACTCTGCCGGAACGTTCCGGCAACCCTTCGGCCCGCTCCTCCCCCGCCGTCTAGACTTCACCCCCGTGACCTCCCGGACCGTGACCCTGCTCGACGTAGCCCGTGCCGCCGGGGTCTCCAAGAGCACCGTGTCGGACGCACTCCAGGGCTCGGGCCGGGTCGCCGAGGCCACCCGGGACCGGGTCCGCGCGGTGGCGGAGGAGCTCGGCTACCGACCCAACAGCGCCGCCCGGCGGCTGCGCCGCGCCAGCACCGGGGCCGTCGGCCTGCATCTGCCGGCCACCGCGACCCGGCTGGACTACTACATGAACCTCGCCTTCGGGGCGGTCGAGCGGGCCCAGGAGGACGGGCTCGACATGGTGCTGCTGGCGCCGTCGGGGGCGGCGGGCGGGCGGATCGCCTCGCGCGTCGACGGGCTGCTGGTGATCGACCCCGAGGCGGGCGACAGCGCGGTGCCGGGGCTGCTCGACGCGGGCGTCCCGGTGGTGACCGGCGAGCGCTACCTCGGCCCGTCCGCCGGTCCCAGCGCCGCGGTGGTCTGCGACAACGCCGCCTCGCTGACCGCCCTCCTCGACCATGTCACCGAGCGCGGCGCCCGCCGCCCCGCCGTCCTCGCCCCGTCCGGCTCCTCCGCCTGGGCGACCGCCCTGCGCGCGACGGCCCGGTCCTGGGGGCTGGCCCACGGGGTGGAGGTGGCGCTGCGCACCATGCCGTTCGCGGCGACCCCGGCCGAGGCCGAGGAGACCACCCGGGCCCTGCTCACCGCCGACCCCGCGGTCGACGCCGTGATCTGCGCCCCCGACGGCTCGGCCCCGGGCGTCCTGCGCGCGGCGACCGCCCTCGGCCGGGAGGTCGGCACCATGGGCGGAGGCGGCGGGACGGGCGGAAGCAACGGGAGGGGCGGCGGCACACCCCCAGAGCCCGGCACCATCGCGCGGCCCGGCCCCGGCCTGCTCGTCGCGGCCTGCGTCGACGGCCCCGCCACCCGGGGCGCCGAACCGCCCGTCACCGCCGTGGACCTGCGCCCCGCCGCGTACGGCCGCGCCTGCGCCGAGCTGCTCTGCGACATCCTCGCGGACCGCGCCGCCCCCGACACCGTCCGCCGCCACGCCTGGTCCCTGGAGACCCGCGCGTCCACCGGTTCGCCGGGCTGACCCACCCCGCACACCGGGCCGGGACCTACAAGCGCCCCCGAGCCCAACTCCGTACCGCATGACGGGAGTCGGGCCGGAACCCCCTCCTCCACATCTCCGCAACGTGAACATTCTGCGTCAAGTGGCAACGGGCGTGGCGGCCTTGACTTTTCGTCGCGCGGCCGGTGATAAGATCATCTTACTTCCAGTGGGCTGATGGCGTATGGGGGCATTCCGGGAGGAATGGATTCCTCGGCCCCACCTTCGGAGGGGCACCTCCCGAAGCGGCGCACGGTCGTGGCGAACGAGCCCTGACTGCGTGCCGCCTGACGGGGTGTCAAGCCGTTTCCGCCATGGCACTTGAAGTGAGTCTCATGACATTTGCACAGGGCCCTCTCGTCTGGGCGCTGGTTGTCGTAGCCCTGGTCGCCGTGGGTGCCGTTCTGCGCGCTCGCGCGATCAACGTCAAGCTCCGCAGGAACCACGCCGAGCTGCGCCAGGAGCGCGACGCCCTCCTCCACCAGCGGGACGAACTCCACGTCGTCCACAACACTCTGCTCCAGCGTCAGTCCGCCGAACTCGCGGAGGTCCGCAAGGACGCCGAGGAGGAGACCAAGGCCGTCCTCAAGGCGGCCGTCCGCACCCTTCAGGGCCTCGCCGACGAGCAGCAGGTCGTGATCGAGAAGGCCCAGCGCAAGTACGGGGACGACCCCGGGATCCTCGCCGACCTGATGGCCATGGACCACGCCAACAGCCAGTTCGGCCGGCGGGCCCAGGGCATCGCCGTGCTCTGCGGCGGCTGGCTCGGCCGGCGCGAGACCGTGGCCTCCGTCTTCGACGTGGCCCGCAGCGCCCAGGGCCGTATCCGGCACTTCGACCGGGTCCGGGTCAACGGCCAGGTGAACTTCTCCGTCGTCAGCCGCGCGGTCGAACCGGTCGCCGTGGTCCTCGCCGAGCTGCTCGCCAACGCCACGAACTACTCCGCCCCCGGCACCCCGGTCGAGATCAACATCCAGGCCGTGCCGACGGGCGTCTGCCTCATCGTCGACGACGCCGGTCTCGGCATGGGCCAGGAGGAGAAGGACCGCGCGGCGGCCCTCCTCTCCCCCCAGGCCGCGATCAGCGTCTCCAGCCTCGGTATTCCGCCGCAGTTCGGGTTCGCCGTCTCCGGGATGCTCGCCGCCCGCTACGGCTTCCGGGTCTCGGTGGACTCCGTTTCCCCCTATGGAGGCGTACGCGCGGTGGTCCTCATCCCCGACGAACTGCTCACCACCGAGGCGCCGCCCGCCGCAGCGCCGGCCGAGGCGCCCGAAGCGGCGCTCTCCCCGGCGCCGCAGGTCCGGCAGCCGGACCAGTGGCAGGCCCGGGCCCACTCCCAGGCCCAGCCCCACCCCCAGCACCAGGCGCAGGCCCCGAGCCCGGCCCCCGCGCCGACCCCGCTCTTCCCGCCCGTTCCCCAGCCGGACACCGCCACCCAGCCGCTCGCCCAGATCACCACCACCGCCGGCGGTCTGCCGAAGCGTCGTCGCAAGAGCCCGGTCTCCGCGGTGCCATCGGCCGAAGCGGGACCCGCGCGCAGCAACGAGGAGACCGCGTCGCGGCTCGGCGCCTTCCAGCGCGGCACCCGGTCCGGACGCGACACGACGACGACGGAAGGACCCGAGTTCCAGTGAACCCCGATCTGTCCTGGGTACTCAACGACCTGCTCCAGGTACCCGGCGCCCGGCACGCGATCCTGGTGTCCGCGGACGGCCTGCTGCTCGCCAACTCCAGCGAGATCGGCCGGGACGACGCGGAGACCGTCGCCGCGGCCATGAGCTCCATGCAGTCCCTCAGCCGGGCCGTCGCCCCCTTCATCGGGACCCGTGACCCGGGCAGATGGCGGCAGACGCTCCTGGAGTACGAGGACGGCTGGATCTTCCTGATCGCCGCCGGCACCGGCGCCTACCTCGCCGCCACCGCCGCCGCCGATGTGGACATGGAGGCGATGTCCTTCCGGATGCAGCAGCAGGTCACCGCACTGGGCAAGGCGATGACCACGCCGCCCCGCCGCACCGCGGACAGCGAGATATGACGGCGCCGGGCGAGGAGCAGCAGGTCAGCAGCGGGTTCGTCCGGTCCTATGTCATCACCGGCGGGCGGGGGCTGCCCGACGCGGAGGATCTCTCCCTCGTCACGCTGGTCACCCTCGCCCCCGAGAGCCAGCCGCCGCCGAACCCGAGCCCCGAGGTCAAGGCGATCTGGGAGCTGTGCTCCGGCGGCTATCTCTCGGTGGCCGAGGTCGCCGGCCACCTCGGCCTGCCGGTCGGGGTGGCCCGTCTCCTGCTCCAGGATTTACACCAGCAGGGACACCTGCTGCGCCGGAAGGCGCCGCCGCCGGCCCAGCTCGTTGACAGGAAGATCCTCGAAGAGGTGTTGCATGGACTCCAAGTCCGGTTCGGCTGAGAGCATCTATGTGCCGGACGCGGTCCAGCGCGCGGCGAAGATCCTCGTCGTCGGGCACTTCGCGGTGGGCAAGACGACGCTGATCGGCACCCTGTCCGAGATCACGCCGCTGCGCACCGAGGAGCGGATGACCCAGGCCGCCGCCCAGGTCGACGATCTGCGGGGGGCGCCCGACAAGACGACGACGACGGTCGCCCTGGACTTCGGCCGGCTCACCCTCAGCGACGAGCTGGTGCTCTACCTGTTCGGTACGCCGGGGCAGCAGCGGTTCGTGGAGCTGTGGGAGGACATGGCGCGCGGTTCGCTGGGCGCGCTGCTCCTGGTCGACCCGGCGCGGCTCGCCGACACGTTCCCGGTCATCGACCTCGTCGAGACGTACGGGCTGGAGTACGCGGTCGCCGTCAACAGCTTCGACCCGTACTCGCAGCACGCCGAGGACGAACTGCGCGAGGCCCTCGACCTGCTGCCGGACACCCCGGTCGTCTTCTGCGACGCCCGGGACCAGAAGTCGTCCGCGCACGCCCTGATCACCTTGGTCCGCCACCTCCTGACGCACGCGACCTGACGCGCACACGGCCCGACGCGCACACCACGTAGACGTATACGAAGCCGGGGCCCCCGACGGCCCCGCGATCACACCGAGGAAGCCGACATGGATCCGCAGCCGGGAGCCACCCCGTACAGCGCCCCCGCCGGGTGCCCCATGCACCAGCAGCAGACGCCGCTGTACGGACCGGAGTTCGCCGCCGATCCGCACCGCTTCTACGACGCGGCACGCACGCACGGCCCCGCCGCACCCGTCGAGCTGGCCCCCGGGGTGGACGCCACGCTGATCGTGCAGCACGAGGCGGCGCTGCGGGTGCTGCAGAACCCGGCGCTGTTCGCCCGGGACTCGCGGCGCTGGGCCGCGCTGCGCGAGGGCGCCGTACCGATGGACAGCCCGGTGCTGCCGATGATGGTCTACCGGCCCAACTGCCTGTTCACCGACGGCGCGGAGCACCTGCGGCTGCGCAAGGCGGTCACCGAGTCGCTGGCCCGGCTGAACAGCAGCCGGGTGAGCCGGGACGTCGAGCGGATCGCCGACTACCTGATCGACCAGTTCATCGAGCGCGGCACCGCCGACCTGCTCAACGAGTACGCCAAGCTGCTGCCGCTGCTGCTGTTCAACCAGCTCTTCGGCTGCCCCGGCGACATCGGCGACCGGCTGACCCGCTCGATGTCGGCGATCTTCGACGGCGAGGACGTGCTCCGCGCCAACGCGGAGCTGACCGAGTGCCTGATGGAACTGGTCTCGCTCAAGCGCCGCCAACCCGGCGAGGACATCACCTCCTGGCTCATCCAGCACCCGGCGGGGCTGCGGGACGAGGAGCTGAAGGACCAGCTGGTGGTGCTGATGGGCGCGGGCGTGGAGCCGGAGCGCAATCTGATCGCCAACGCGCTGCTGCTGATGCTCGCGGGCGAGCAGCCGGGCGCGCCGGAGCGGCGTGGTTCGGGGATGCTCGTCGAGGACGCGCTGGACGACGTCCTGTGGAACAACCCGCCGATCGCCAACTACGCCACGCACTACCCGGTGCGGGACATCGAGCTGGACGGGGTGGTGCTGAAGGCGGAGACGCCCGTGCTGATCAGCTTCGCCGCCGCGAACAGTGACCCGGGGCTCACCGACACCCGCCAGACCCTCAGCAAGGGCGCCCATCTGGCCTGGGGCGCGGGCCCGCACGTGTGCCCCGCCAAGTCGCCCGCGACGCTGATCGCGCTGACCGCGATCGAGAAGATCCTCAACACCGTCCCGGACCTCGCGCTGGCCGTGCCCGCCTCCGGGGTGGCCTGGCGTCCGGGCCCGTTCCACCGGGCCCTGGTCGCCCTGCCCGTACGGTTCACGCCGACGGCCGCGCGGCGGGCGTCGGCCGGGGTGCAGCCGCCGGCGCAGACCTCGGCCCAGCTTCCGGACCCGTACCGGAACTCCCCCTCCGCGGCACCGGCGACACCCCGTCACACACCGGAGTCGGCCAGGAAGCAGAAGGGCTGGTGGAGCTCGTTCCTGGACGTGTTCCGCGTATGACGCACCGCCCCACGCAGACGTGCGGAGGGCCAGGTTCAGCTCTGCACCGCGCCCTCGCGGTTCGGCTGGCCTTCGGGTGAGTCATCCGGGTCGCGCGGGGGCGAAGGCACGCCGGGTCCGCGAGGCGCTCTCCGCCACCCGGCGCTCCCCGGCGGGCGGCAACGGTACGGGCGGGTCACACTCGTAAGAACCCGAGTGGGAGGTCTCCGGCGTGGACGTACCGGTGTGGCTGTGGATCGTGTTCGCCGTGACCGTCGTCGTATCCCTGACGGTCGACCTCCTGGCGCACCGCAAGGCGCATGTCATCGGCTTCAAGGAGGCCGGACTGTGGAGCGCCCTGTGGGTGGGTCTCGCGCTGGCCTTCGGCGGGGTCGTCTTCCTGACGCTCGGGACGACCGCCGGAACGGAGTACACGACCGCGTGGCTGCTGGAGAAGAGCCTCTCGGTCGACAACCTCTTCGTCTTCGCGCTGATCTTCGCGTATTTCAAGGTGCCCCGGGAGTACCAGCACCGGGTGCTTTTCTACGGTGTCATCGGCGCCCTGGTGTTCCGGGCGCTCTTCCTGACCGCCGGTGTCGCGGTGGTGAACCGCTTCACGTTCGTCCTGTTCCTCTTCGCCGCGATCCTTTTCTACAGCAGCTACAAAATCCTCAGCGGCCAGGAGGAGAATTTCGACCCGGGCAAGAGCTTCGCCGTGCGGGCGCTGCGGAAGGTCATGCCGGTCCAGGACGAGTACTCCGGCACGCATTTCGTCGTCCACAAGGAGGGGCGGCGCATCGCCACACCGCTGCTCGCGGTGGTCGCCGCGATCGAGGCGGCCGACCTCATCTTCGCGGTCGACAGCGTGCCCGCGGTGCTCGCGGTCAGCGACGACCTGTTCATCGTCTACACCAGCAACGCCTTCGCGATCCTGGGGCTGCGGGCCCTGTACTTCCTGCTGGCGGGGCTGCTGGACCGGTTCCACTACCTGAGCCACGGCCTGGCGGTCATCCTCGCCTTCATCGCGGTCAAGCTCATCCTCCAGGCGTCCCACAAGATGATCAGCACCTCGATCCCGGAGATCCCGTCGCCGGTGAGCCTCGCGGTGATCGTCGTGATTCTGGCGGTGTCGGTGACCCTGAGCCTGCGCCGTCCGCCGCAGAACCAGAGCGGTGAGAACGCCTCCGACACCGATACGGACAAGTAAGGCGAAGGCAAAGCAAAGGGAAAGACTTCCCCAAATCCTCCGCCGGGCCTATCGTGAGTAAATGGACAGCGAAAAGCGTGACCTCCACCAGCGGGCCGCTTTCATGTGCCCCGCCTGCAAACAGTCCGTCCCCTCCGAGATCCACCGCCACAAGTCCCTCGGGATCTTCGTCCCGGTATGGCGCGCGGGCCCCTGCGAGAACCCCGACTGCGCGGAGTACGCCGCCGCCCAGGAGCAGAACTCCCGGCACCGCTCACGCCACTGAGGCTCCCCGGCCGGGGGCCGGTCCGCCCGACGCGCGGACCGGCCCCCGGCTGACTAGCGTGGGCCCTACGGGGAGGCCGAAGGCACAGCTCGGGGACTCAGGGGAAGGACCGGCACGCCATGGCTGTACAACCCGAGGGCACCCCGTGCTGGGCGGACGCCATGTTCGCCGACGTCGAGGGCGCGAAGAGCTTCTACACGGACGTGCTCGGCTGGACGTTCGGCGAGAGCCAGGCGGAGTTCGGCTACTACACACAGGCGTACGCGAACGGGAAGGCGGCCGCCGCCGTGTCCCCGCCCATGCCGGGCGAGGAGGGGAACCCCTCGTCCTGGTGTCTCTACCTCGCCTCGCGGGACACCGCCGCCACCGTCGCGAAGGTCCGCGAGAACGGCGGCGAGGTGCTGGTGGAGCCGATGGAGGTCGGCGCGTTCGGCACGATGGCGCTGGCCCGCGACCCCGGCGGGGCCGTGTTCGGCATCTGGCAGGCGAACGCCCACGAGGGGTTCGACACGGAGATGGGCGCGCCCGGCGGGTACTGCTGGGCCGAGGTCTTCACCCGGGACGCGAAGGCGGTGGACGCGTTCTACCCGGCGGTCTTCCCGTACACGGAACGGAAGATGGACGATGCGCCGATGGACTTCGCCGTCTTCCACGTACAGGAGCAGCCGGTGCTCGGCCGGATGGTGATGGACAGCGACTTCCCGCCCGAGGTGCCGTCCTACGTCAACGTGTACTTCGCCGTCCCCGACTGTGACGCGGCGGTGGCGAGGACGACCGAGCGCGGCGGGGCGCTGCACTTCGGACCGATGGACAGCCCGTTCGGCCGGTTCGCGGTGCTCGGCGACCCGCAGGGCGCGGCGTTCGCCGTGATCGACGTGACCACCACCCAGGGCGAGATGCCGGACATGAGCCCGATGGCCTGACCCGGGCCGTCAGCCGCCGACGGGCCGCGACCGGGAGACCAGCGCGGCCCGTCTCCCTGCCCACCGCGCACCCCTCCGAGGGCTCCACGGCGTCCGTAGATTCCTCCGACACCCCTCGCATCTGCGATGGAACATCGTCCAGAGAATGGCAGATGCCACCCCAATTGGCCTAGCGTGTCGCACATGCAGTCCTACACAATCGGCCAGGCAGCACGACTTCTCGGGGTCAGCCCCGACACCGCCCGCCGCTGGGCGGACGCCGGCCGGGTCGCGACCCATCGCGACGAGGCCGGCCGCCGTCTCATCGACGGCCGCGCGCTGGCCGCCTTCTCGATCGAGGTCGGCCAGAGTGCGGGCGGCGAGGACGAGGACCCCTACACCTCGGCCCGCAACGCGTTCCCGGGCATCGTCACCGCGGTGAAACTCGGCGACGTCGCGGCCCAGGTCGAGATCCAGGCCGGGCCGCACCGGCTCGTCTCGCTCCTGACCCGGGAGGCGGTGGAGGAGCTGGGTCTGGAGGTCGGCATGCAGGCGACCGCCCGTGTGAAGTCGACCAGCGTGCACATCGACCGCACCTGAGCCTGCCCCGTACTCCCGTACCGCACCTGCGCGTACGCCCACGTCCCGCGCCTCACGCCCACGCGTCCAAGGAGCCTCACCCTCATGTCTCTCCTCCTCACCCGCCGCCGCGCGGCCGCCGCCGTCCTGACCGCCGCGCTCCTCGTCCCGCTCGCCGCCTGCGGCAACGACGACAAGAAGGACGCGGACAGCGGCGCCGAGGCCACCTCGTCCGCCTCCGGCGCCCCGAAGGCCGATCTGACCGTGCTGGCCGCGTCCTCCCTGACGGACGTCTTCAAGGAGGCGGGGGCCGCGTACGAGAAGGCGAACCCCGGCACCAAGGTGACGTTCTCCTTCGCGGGCTCCCAGGAACTGGCCGCCCAGGTCAAGCAGGGCGCCCCCGCCGACGCCCTGGTCACCGCCGACACCAAGACGATGGACGGCCTCTCCGGCGACACCGGCAAGCCCACTGTCATCGCCAAGAACCGCCTGGTCATCGCCACCGGCGAGGGCAACCCGGAGAAGGTCGAGAACCTGAAGGACCTCGCCGACCCGCAGCTGAAGGTCGTCCTGGCCGCCCCCGAGGTGCCGGTGGGCCGCTACAGCGAGCAGATCCTCGACGCGCAGAAGATCGAGGTGAAGCCGGTCTCCCAGGAGCCCAACGTCCGCGCGGTCCTCAGCAAGGTCGAGCTGGGCGAGGCGGACGCCGGGCTCGTCTACAAGACCGACGCCGCGACCGCCACCGACAAGGTCGACGCGATCGAGATCCCGGACGCGGAGAACGCCATCGCCTCCTACCCGGCCGCCACGCTGAAGGCGTCGAAGCACAGCGAGGCGGCCGCCGCGTTCGTCGCCTGGCTCTCCACGCCCGAGGCGCAGAAGATCCTCCAGGGCGCGGGCTTCCAGCAGCCGTAACCGCCCCACCGCGCACGCCGAGGAGCCCGTACCGTCCTACGGGCCCCGCACCTCCAGCCGCCCGACGAGGTCACCATGAAACGACCGGCACTCCGCCGTACGCCCGGGGCCCGCGCGCCCCTGCTGCTGACGGTGCCCGCCCTGCTGGCCGTGGCGTTCCTGATGCTGCCGCTCGTCGGGATCCTGGCCCGCACCTCCTGGGGCGAGCTGGGCGACCACCTCACCGCCGAGGCCACCACCGAGGCGCTGCGGCTCTCGCTGGTGGTCTCGCTCTGGTCGCTGGGGCTCTCGCTGCTGTTCGGGGTGCCGCTGGCCTGGCTGCTG
This sequence comes from Streptomyces rubiginosohelvolus, assembly GCF_014649875.1. GTDB lineage: Bacteria > Actinomycetota > Actinomycetes > Streptomycetales > Streptomycetaceae > Streptomyces > Streptomyces rubiginosohelvolus. The sequence continues at coordinate 1,141,960 of NZ_BMTW01000001.1, forward strand.
GCCCGGGTGCCGTTCCCCGGCAAGGCGTTCGTCCGCTCGCTGGTGCTGCTGCCGATGGTGCTGCCGCCCACGGTCGGCGGTGTCGCGCTGCTGCTGGCGTTCGGGCGGCGCGGGCTGCTCGGCCCCTGGCTGGAGGACACCTTCGGCGTCACGCTCCCCTTCCATACCTCGGGGGCCGTGCTCGCGGCGACGTTCGTCGCGATGCCGTTCCTGGTCATCTCGCTGGAGGGCGCGCTCGGCGGACTGCGTCCCCGGTACGAGGAGACCGCCGCCTCGCTCGGGGCCTCCCCGATCCGGGTGTTCCTCACCGTGACGCTGCCGATGGTCGCCCCCGGGCTGATCGCCGGGGCCGCCCTGACCTGGGCGCGGGCGCTCGGCGAGTTCGGCGCGACGATCACCTTCGCCGGGAACCTCCCCGGCACCACGCAGACCCTGCCGCTCCAGGTCTATCTGCTGCTCCAGGACTCGCCGGAGGCCGCCACCTCCGTGTCGCTGCTGCTCCTGGCCATCGCGATGATCGTGCTCATCGCGCTGCGGGGCCGCTGGACCGGCACCCCGGGCGACCACCGGGACCCCGCGAGCCGTGCGGCGGCCCGCCCGGAGGACCCGGCCGCCCCGGCCCCGCTCCCCGAACCGCCCCCGGGCCTCCCGCACAAGTCCGACCCCGGGCCCTGGCCGCTGCACGCCGACGTCACCGGCTTCACCCGCCTCACCCTGGACGCCGGACCCGGCACCACCATCGCGGTGGTCGGCCCCAACGGCGCGGGCAAGACGACGCTCCTGCGGGCCCTCCTCGGCCTCACCCCCCGCGCCCACGCCGCTCTCCGCCTCGGCGACGACGACGTCACCGGCCTCCCCCCGCACCGCCGGGGCGTGGCCTGGGTCCCCCAGGACGGCGCCCTCTTCCCGCACCTGAGCGCCCTGACCAACACGGCGTACGGGCTCCGCGCCCACGGCGTGCCGCGCGCCGAGGCCCGCCGCGAGGCCCAGGACTGGCTGGACCGGCTCGGGGTGGGCCACCTCGCCCACCGCAGGCCCGCCCAGCTCTCCGGCGGCCAGGCCCAGCGGGTCGCCCTGGCCCGCGCCCTGGCGGCCCGCCCGCGCCTCCTGCTGCTGGACGAACCGCTCGCCGCCCTCGACCAGACCACCCGGGCCCGGGTCCGGCACACCCTGCGCGGGCACCTCGCGGAGTTCGGCGGGGTCTGTCTGATCGTCACCCACGACCCGGTCGAGGCGGTCTCCCTGGCCGACCGGGTCCTGGTGCTGGAGGACGGCCGGGCCCTCCAGGACGAGCCGCCCGCCGAGGTCACCCGGCACCCGCGCTCGCCCTGGGTGGCCCGGATGCTGGGCCGCAACGCCTGGCCCGGCACCGCCACCGCCGACGGCCTGGCCCTGGAGGGCGGCGGTCATCTCGTGGTCGCCGAGCCCCTCCCGGCGGGCACGGACGCCCTCGCGGTCATCGCGCCGGAAGCCGTCTCCGTACACCGGGAGCGGCCCACCGGGTCCCCGCGCAACGTCTGGCCGGGCACGGTCCGCGAGATCACCTCCGGGGGCAGCCGGCTGCGGCTGCTGATCACCTCGGACGAGGCCCCGGACCTGGTCGCGGAGATCACCCCGGGGGCCGCGGCCGAGCTGGGCATCGCCGACGGGAGCGCCGTCTGGACCAGCGTGAAGGCGACGGAGGCGACGGTCGTACCGCTGTAGCGGAGAGGGCTGCGGGAGGTGTCGGCGGGCCGGCCGCGGGAACCAGAGACACCACCGCGGACGTACTTCTTACGACTCTCGACGCACATCGGAGAAACGGGGACCCATGGCACTGTTCGGCAACGCCCACACGATCAACCCGGCCACCGCCCAGCAGGACTACGCGAGGCTGCTCGGCCAGGGTGAGCAGATGCACGCCGCGTTCCTGCTGATCCGCGACACCATCCTGTTCACGGACCGGCGGCTCGTCCTCGTCGACAAGCAGGGCATCACCGGCAAGAAGACCGAGTACCACTCCGTTCCGTACCGCAGCATCACGCACTTCGCCGTCGAGACGGCCGGGACGTTCGACCTCGACGCCGAGCTGAAGATCTGGATCTCGGGCAACCCGACCCCGCTCCAGAAGACGTTCACCAAGGGCGTCGACATCTACGAGGTGCAGGCGATACTCACGCAGTTCGTCGCCCGCTAGCCACCTCCGGGGGACGCGGCTCAGAGGGACGGACGCAGCCGGGCCGCCGCCGAGTGGCCCGGGACGGCGGCGCGCAGCTTCGCGGCGCGCTCCCGCAGTGCGGGCAGCAGCGCGTAGAGCGCGTCGCCGGGGCAGCGGGTCTCGAAGCTGTCGCGGTGGCCGGAGATGACGTGCAGCCGGGCCACCTGCCCCTCGTCGAAGCGGCTCTCGTCGTTCGTCGAGACCAGCTCGACGCTGCCCAGCGGATCCGCCCCGGGCCGCAGCTTCCAGGCGGCGAGCCGCACCAGCGCGTCCATCATCGGCTTCGGCACCTCCGCCCCCGGGCCGAAGTTCCCGATCGCCGCGATGCCGACCGTGTCGGCGTTGAACCCCTTGGTGTGCGCGCCGAGCACCGAGCGGCCCACGCCGCCGGCCCGGCCCTCGTAGATGGTGCCGCAGCGGTCGACGAGGAAGTTGTAGCCGATGTCGTCCCAGCCGTCCTGCCGGATGTGGTCGCGCTGGACGGCCCGGATCAGCTCGGGGGCGTCCGCGCAGTCGTAGTCGTTGGGGTTGCCGGTGTGGTGGACGAAGACCGCCCGCGCCGCGCCCGTGTAGTGCGGGCCCTCCCGGACCAGCTTCTCGTCCGCGTGCCAGTCCCGGCGGCTGACCAGGGCCGGCTGCGGGAGACCGCGCGGCGGGCGGGGTCCGGTGGCCAGCTCCGCCCCCGGCGCGCGCAACGCCGGACCGTCCCCGAACACCAGGAGGGCCAGGGGCAGGACCAGAACGCCCAGGACGAGTCGGCGGGACCACATGGACTCCACCCTGCGCCCTGACCTCCGGGTTCGCAGAGGAGCGGGCCGTTCGGGTGACAGGGCGCCGGGCCTCCGCGAGCCCTCCCCGCAGCCCGGGCGCGCCGTCCGGAATGCGCGTTTCGCCGGGTCTTCTTACGATGAGATCCGGATCATCGCCCGCTCCCGGCGGGGGTGCCCGGCGGAGCGAGGAACCATGGCCCACGACCGTGTGCGGGACGAACCGGATGTCGGCCTGAAGCCGAACGCGATCGGGTTCGTCGACGCCCTTGTCATCGGTCTGAACGCGACCTCTCCGGCGTACTCGCTGGCCGCCGTCATCGGCCCGATCGTCGCCCTGGTGGGGATCTACGCCCCGGGCGTCATGTTCGCCTCGTTCGTGCCGATGCTGCTGATCGCCTCCGCGTTCTACTACCTGAACAAGGTCGACCAGGACTGCGGTACGACGTTCTCCTGGGTGACCCGGGCGATGGGCCCGTGGGCGGGCTGGCTGGGCGGCTGGGCGATCACCATGACCGGTGTGCTGGTGGTGGGTTCGCTGGCCGATGTGGCGGTGAGCTTCACGCTGCTGGCGGTGGGTCTGGACGGCTGGGTCGAGAACGACTTCGTGCGCCAGCTGCTCACTGTGCTGCTGATCATCGTGATGACCGGGCTCTGCGTCATCGGCACCGAGCTGTCGGCCAAGGTGCAGAACGTGCTGATCCTCCTCCAGATCGCGTTCCTGCTGGTCTTCGTCGCGGTGGCGCTCTACCGGGTGTACGCGGGCACGACCGGCTTCGACTCGATCGAGCCCTCCGGCAGCTGGCTCAACCCCTTCGGCGCGGGCGGTGCAGCGCTGACCGGCGGGCTGCTGCTCGGGGTGTTCATCTACTGGGGCTGGGAGTCCGCGGTCAACCTCACCGAGGAGACCGAGGATTCGGCCAGCGCGCCCGGCAGGGCGGGCCTGTGGTCCACCGTCGTACTCCTGGTGACCTACCTGTCGGTCGCCATCGCGGTCGTCGCCTTCGCGGGGACGGCGTTCCTGGCGGAGAACGCGGGCGAGGAGGAGTTCATCTTCGCCCAGCTCGCCGGGGACGTCCTGGGCGGCTGGGACTGGATCCTGCTGCTGGCGGTGGCCACCTCCGCGATCGCCTCCACCCAGACGACGATCATCCCGGCGTCCCGGACCGCCCTGTCCATGGCTCGCCGGCAGGCGCTGCCGCAGCACTTCGGGCACATCAGCCCCCGGTTCCGCACCCCGGACGTGAGTACGTGGTGGGTCGCCGGGATCGCCATCGCCTGGTATCTGATCGTCAACCAGATCTCCACCAACGCCCTCTTCGACTCGCTGACCGCGCTGTCCCTGCTGATCGCCTTCTACTACGCGCTCACCGGGGTGGCCTGCGCCGTCTACTACCGGCGCCATCTCACCGAGAGCGTGCGGAACTTCCTGCTCATCGGGCTCGGCCCGGTGGTCGGCGCCGGACTGCTGACCTGGCTGCTGGTGCGCTCGGTCATCGACATGTCCGACCCGGCCAACTCCTACAGCGGCACCTCCTGGTTCGGGCTCGGCCCGCCGCTCGTCATCGGCATCGTGATCGCCCTGGTCGGCGTGGTCCTCATGGTGGTCTGGCGGCTGCGCGACGCGGTGTTCTGGCAGGAGCGGCCGGGGGTCGCGGACCCGGACCTGGTGCACGCCCCGACCCGGAAGGGGCCGTGAGATGTCGGTCGTCCTCGGTTACGACGAGTCCCCCGGCGCCGCCCGCGCCCTGCGCATCGCCATCGAGGTGGCGGCCGCGTACGGGGAGGAGCTGGTGATGGTCTACGGGGCCGCCGCCCCCGGGCTGCGCGACGGCGCGGAGTACCGCAGCCACTACGACGCGATCCGGCAGGCCGGGCGCACCGGCCTGGAGCACGCGCTCACCTCCGCCGAGGAGGCGGGCGTACCCGCCTCGGTCGAGGTGCTGGACGAGAAGCCCGCACAGGCCCTCCTGGACGCCGCCGAACGGCACGGGGCCCGGGTCATCGTAGTCGGCACCTGGGGCGAGAGCCCGATGCGCGGGGCCCTGCTGGGCTCGACCCCGCACAAGCTGCTGCACATGTCGACGGTCCCGGTGCTGTGCGTCCCGACGGAGGAGGGCCCGGAGCAGCCGCAGCCGTAGGCGGCCGTACGGGCCCGTTCCGCCGCGCTTCACCGAGCCGTACGGGCCGGAGCAGCCGCGGGCGCAGGCGAGCAGGTCACCACGCCTCCCCGCTCTCCGCCGCCCGCCCCGGAACGGCCCTGCCCCCGCCGTCCTCCTCCCGGCGCAGCAGCCGGAACGCCAGCAGCGGGAAGACCAGCACCGACACCATCGCGGCGGCGACCAGCGCGGCGGCCTCCCCCGCCCCGATCACCTTGTCGTCCAGGCCGATCGCGGTGATCGCGACCACCAGCGGCAGACACGTGGACGAGAAGAGCCCGAGCGCGGCCCGCGGGGCCCGCCCGGTCAGGTCGCGCGGGGCCAGCAGATATGCCGGAACCCCGCGCACCAGCAGGAACAGCAGCAGGAAGACCGGCAGGAGCACCAGCGGGCGGCCGTCGTCCAGGAGTGCCGCGAGGTCGAAGTCGATGCCCGTGACGATGTAGAAGAACGGCACGAGGAAGCCGAAGCCGATCGCCTCGACCCGTTCCAGGATCGCGTCGCCGCTCTCGGGCACGGACCCCTGGAGGACGAGCCGGGTCAGCATCCCCGCCGCGAACGCGCCGAGCAGCGTGTCCAGACCGAAGACATGGGCGAGCCCCAGCATCCCGGCCAGCAGCAGCATCACGAAGCGGACGGCGAACTGGCCGCTGGAGTGCAGGGTCGCGGCGACGATGTGGGCGAACCACGGCGGCCTCGGCCGCATCGCCCAGAACACCGCACCCGCCGTGACGACGGCGAACACGGCCAGCACCGCGCTCGCCGCCCCCGGGCTGCGCCCGCTGAACAGCAGGGCCATCGCGATGATCGGCCCGAATTCGCCCACCGAGCCGAACGCCATCACCACCGACCCGAACCGCCCCTCAAGACGCCCCGAGTCCCGCAGGATCGGCAGCACGGCGCCCAGCGCGGTGCTGGTCAGCGCGGTGCCGATGACCAGGCTCTTCGCCAGGTCCGCCCCGCTCAGCAGCAGGGCGACGCCGAGCCCGGCGGCGAACGACAGCACCCAGGCCCCGCCGGCCCGGCGCAGGGTGTCGCCACGGACCTCGGCGAACCGGATCTCGTACCCCGCCAGGAAGATCAGCATCGAGAGCCCGAGGTCGGACAGGGTGTCGATGACCTGGTCGTGATGGGCCCAGCCGAGCACATCGGGCCCGACCAGGATCCCGAGCACGATCTCGAAGATGACGACGGGGACCGGCAGCCACCGCCCGGTCGCGTAACCGAGCAGCGGGGCGAGAACCGCCAGGGCCATGATCAGGACGAGGGTGCCCGGGTACTCCATCGCTCGTGTATAGCAAGGAGCGTCCCGGAATCACCCGTTATGACACCCCTGGAGGGACCGCTCAGTTCGGGCAGTGGGTGTCCCGTCCGGGGCGCTTGCCGGTGACGAGGAAGTCGCTGACGGCCCGGTCGCCGCAGGCGTTGCCGCTGCCCAGATACATCCCGTGCCCGCCCTGCCCGACGGTCACCATCCTGGCCCGCTCGCCGAGCGCCGCCCGCATCTTCAGGGCCCCGGCCAGCGGGGTGGCGGGGTCGCGCAGGCTCTGGATCATCAGGACGTTCGAGGGGCCCTCGTCGGTGATCCGGGTGGGCCTCGGCTCCTCGGCGTGCTTCCAGAAGGAGCACGGGGTGATGTTCGCGGGAAGCCCGGCCGTCAGCGGATACCGCGCCCGGTCGGCCGCGACCCGGCGGGCGTACCCGGAGTCCGGCCCGGGCCAGCGCACGTCGTTGCAGATCACCGCCATGGTCAGCGACGCGTCCTCGTCCGGCAGCGCGCCCGCGAGCTCCGGCGGCAGCACCGGGCGGCCCTGCGGATCCCCCGCCGACCGGATCAGCCGGGCCAGCGGAGCGAACCCCGTATCGCTGTTGAGGCTGCCGTGGAGCGCCTGCCGCAGCCGGTTGCCGGTCAGCGGCACGCCGGGGACGTCTGACTCCTTCGGCTCACGGTCCAGCTCCCGGGCCAACGCGAGGAACAGCGGCTGTACGTCCTCGGCGCGCCGGGCCAGCCGCAGCCCCTCGGCCTCCCGGGCGGGGTCGGCCGCCCAGGCCGCGAAGTCGGGGAAGCGAAGGGCGACGGCCGGGCCCACGTTCGTCATCCAGCCGTACCCCACGCGCGCCGGGTCCGGGTCTCCGGTGCTGTCCAGGACCAGCCGGTCGACGCGGTCGGGGTGCTCCTGCGCGTACCCGGCCGCGACGTAACTGCCGTACGAGTGGCCCCAGACCGACAGCTTCCGCTCGCCCAGCGCGGCGCGCAGCCGGTCGATGTCACGGACCTGGTTCCGGGAGCTGAAGGACCGCACCACCGGGCCGCCGTCGCGCGCGCACGCCATGGCGATGCGGCGGGAACGTTCGGCGTTCTCCGTGATCGAGCCGTCCGCGGCGGGCCAGGACCGCAGCGTCACCAGGTGCCGGTCCGCCTCGGGGATCCCGCAGCCGGCCCGGGTGGAGCCGCCGACCCCGCGCGGGTCGAGGCTGACCAGGTCGTACGCCCCCTCGGTCGCCGCCCGCAGCGCCTCGCCCTTCTGCGCGAGGCGCTGCACCCCCGAGCCGCCGGGGCCGCCGGCGAGCGCCAGCAGGGTGCCCCGCCGGGCCTCGGGCCGGTCGGTGCGCAGCCGGGTCACCGCCACCTCGACGGTGCGCCCGCCGGGGGCGCGGTAGTCCAGGGGAACGCGGAGGGTCGCGCACTGCTGCCCGGCCGGGACGGGCGTCCCCGGGACCGGGGCGCAGGGCCCCCAGGCGAGCGGAGACGCGGCGGGTCCCGCCGGGCGGCTGTGCGCGACGGGTGCGCCGACGGCGGTCAGGGTCCCGGCCGCGGCGGCGGCGGCGGCGGAGACGGCGAGAAGTAAGACTTTGCGGGTCCAGTTCGTCATGGACACAGCCTGGTCGGGCGGGGATCCGCCGCCCATCCGGGAGCCCGGTGGAACGGGGTGGGGAAACCCCCCGGACGCCCCCCTCGGTCACCCCCCGGATGCCCCCCTCGGCTACCCCCCGGACGCCCTCCTCTGCCACTGCCCGGGCGCCCTGCCTCGACGCCTCCTGGGGCAGTCCCCGTCCGAGCCCCCGAACCGGCACCCGTCACCCGTTCTCCCGCACCGGCGTGCCGGGCGGTGACGGGGGCCGTTGAATGCGAAGTCAGCGAACCGCCGAAGGCCGTCCCCTGCCGGGACCGCCGGGAGCACCGTCGCGAACGGGGCTGGAGGCAGGAGAGACCGCATGCCGTCGTCACCGACCCGCACGGGCCCGGAAGCCGCCCCGCGCCGGGGTGCGCTGCGCCGCACCGGCGAATGGTGCGCCCGGCACTTCGTGACCGTCCTCGTCCTGTGGGTGGCCGCGCTCGCCGGGCTCCAGGTCCTCCAGCATGCGTACGGCGGCGACTACTCCGACGACTTCTCGCTCCCCGGCACCCAGTCCCAGGAGGGCCTCGACGTTCTGAAGGCGCACGCCCCGCAGGCGGGCGGCTACAGCGCCCAAGTCGTCCTGCACGACCCGGACAAGCCGCTCACCTCCGTCTCGGACCAGGTCGCGACCGCCGTCACCGACCTCGAGAAGCTCCCGGACGTGCTCTCCGCGCAGAGCCCGCTGCCGTCGGACGGCTCCGCCCCGCCCCCACCACCCGACCCGAACACCGGGCCGCTCTCCACGGACCAGAAGACCGCCTACATCACCGTCCGGTTCAGCGTGCAGCCCTCCACGCTCGACGCGTCCTATCTGGACGGGGTCGACGACGCGGTGCAGCCGCTGCGGTCGGCCGGGGTGACGGTGGAGTACGGCGGATCGCTCGGCGAACTGGCCCGGCCCGAGCCGAGCGACCGCACCAGCGAGGCGATCGGCTTCGGGGTGGCGATCGTGGTCCTGCTGATCGGCTTCGGCAGTCTGCTGGCCGCCGTGCTGCCGCTGGTCACCGCGCTGGTCTGCGCCCTGTGCGGGCTGGCGCTGCTCGGCCTCTTCGCCGCCGCCGCGACCTTCGCGACCGTCTCCCCGACGCTCGCCACGATGATCGGCATCGGCGTCGGCATCGACTACGCCCTCTTCCTGGTCACCCGGCACCGGCAGAACCTCGTCGACGGCCAGGACCCGGTGACCGCCGCCGGGAACGCCGCCGCCACCAGCGGGCACGCCGTGCTGCTCTCCGGCTGCACGGTGATCATCGCGCTGTCGGGGCTGTGGGTCTCCGGGATCGGGTTCATCGGCAAGCTCGGCCTGGCCGCCGCGGTCACCGTCGTCACCGCGGTGGCGGGCGCCCTCACCCTCGTACCGGCGGTCCTCGGTCTGATCGGCCGCCGCATCGACCGCGTACGGGTACGGAAACCGGTGGCCGAGACCGTACCGGCCCCCGAGGGCGCGGAGCCCGGCGGCTGGCACCGGTACGCGCAGCGGGTGGAGCGGCGGCCCTGGTGGTTCCTGGCCGGCGGGGTGGTGCTGCTGGCCGTCCTGTCCTTCCCGGTCTTCTTCATCCAGCTCGGTCACATCGGCGACGGCGCCGACCCGAAGTCGTTCACGGACCGGCGCGCCTACGACCTGATGTCGAGCGCCTTCGGCCCCGGCTCGAACGGCCCGCTGACCGTGGTCATCGACCAGAGCAAGGTGTCGTCCGGCGACCGGTCCGCCCTCGCCGACCAGGCGCAGAAGGCGCTGACCGGGGTGTCCGACGCCGAGGTGATCACCCCGCTGACCGCCACGTCGGACGGCGACGTGCTGACCGCCACCGCCTACTCGGTGGCCGCCCCGCAGGACGAGCGGACGACCTCCCTGACGAACCGGCTCACCGACGACGTCCTGCCCCAGGCCGTCTCCGGCTACGACGCGAGCACGTACGTCACCGGTACGACCGCCGCCCAGGTCGACTTCCTGGACATCGTCTCCAGCCGGCTCCCGCTGATCATCGCGGTCGTCGTGGGCCTGGCGTTCCTGGTGATCCTGGCCGTCTTCCGGGGCCTGCTCGTCGCGGTGAAGGCCGCCGTGCTCAACGTGCTGTCGATCGCCGCCTCGTACGGGGTCGTGGTGGCGGTCTTCCAGTGGGGCTGGGGCGGCCCGGCACTCGGGGTCTCGGGAGACGTCCCGATCGAGAGCTATGTCCCGATGATGATGTTCGCGATCGTCTTCGGGCTGAGCATGGACTACGAGATCTTCCTGCTCTCCCGTATCCACGAGGCGTGGGTGCGCACCGGGGACCCGCGCGCGAGCGTGGCACACGCGCTGGAGATCACCGCCCGGGTCATCACCTGCGCGGCGCTGATCATGGTGAGCGTCTTCGCCGCGTTCGTCATCAGCGACAACATCGTGGTGAAGATGCTGGGCCTGGGGCTCGCCGCCAGTGTGCTCATCGACGCCACCGTCGTACGGCTGCTGCTGGTCCCGGCGGTGATGACCCTGCTGGGCCGGGCCGCCTGGTGGATCCCCGGACCGCTGGACCGGATCCTGCCGCACCTGGACGCCGAGGGAAGCGCGGAGCCGCCCGCACGGACCGTTCAGAAGTGATGCATGACACAGCGGGCGGAGGGAGCGCCTCCGCGTTCTAGGGTGTCAGGATGCCTGCCCCTCTCACCTCCGAGCAGCCGCGCCCCACCGCCGCTGCCGCCGTCCCGGAGACCGGAAAGCCGCCTTCCGACGGCCGGGACCACTTCTTCGACAACGCGAAGTACCTGGCGATCGTGCTGGTGGCGATCGGACACGCGTGGGAGCCGCTGCCCTCCGGCCGCCTGGTGGAAGCCGCGTACACCTTCGTCTACACGTTCCACATGCCCGTGTTCATCCTGATAGCGGGCTACTTCTCACGGAACTTCGAGCTGCGGCCGGACCGGGTGTGGAAGCTGGTCACCAGCCTCCTGGTGCCCTATGTCCTGTTCGAGGTGCTCTACACGCTCTTCGAGCGGGTGGCGGACAAGCCGGACTTCCCCCTCTCGCCGCTGTCGCCCTACTGGCTGCTGTGGTTCCTGCCGGCCCTGTTCCTCTGGCGGCTGTCCACCCCCCTCTGGCAGGCCGTGCGCTTCCCCGTGCTGGTCTCCCTCGCGATCGCCGCCCTCGCGACGGTGTCCCCGGACGCCGACGGGTCCCTCCAGATCCAGCGCATCCTGCAGTTCCTGCCGTTCTACGTCCTCGGCCTGCGGCTGCGCCCGGAGCACTTCCAGCTGCTGCGCTCCACCTGGGTGCGGATCGTCTCGGTGCCGGTGTTCGCCCTCGGGCTGCTCGTGGCGTACTGGCTGGTGCCCAGGACGTCCACCTCGTGGTTCTACCGCAAGAGCAGCACCGACCGGCTGGACATGGCCGAGTGGACCGGACCGACCGTCACCGTGCTGCTGTTCCTGGCCGCGATCGTGCTGGGCGCCTGCTTCCTCGCCTGGGTGCCGAAGGGCAGGAGCTGGATGACCGCGCTCGGCACCTGCACGCTGTACGGGTATCTGCTCCACGGCTTCGTCGTCCGGGGCCTGAAGTACGGCGGCTTCTACGACGACCCGTTCTTCGACACCACGCTGGGCACGGTCGCCGTGACCCTGGGCGCGATCGCCGTCATCACCCTGCTCTGCACGCCCCCGGTCCGGCGGCTGCTGCGCCCGTTGCTGGAGCCGCGCATGGCGTGGGCCCGGCAGAAGCCACCGGCCGCCCGGGCGTCCTGAGACGCCACCGAACGGCCGGGCCGGGGCGGGGACTCAGTGATCCGCGACGACGGTCCGGCCGAGCACCGCGACGTGCTCCAGGACGTCCTCCAGCGGATCGTCGATCTGGCCCGTCGCGATCAGGGCCACCTGCGGGCCGTTGTGGGAGTCGGTGTGCGTCTCGTCGGCGTGGGCGGTGGCGGGCAGCACGGACGCCACCACCGTCACGCCTAACGCGGTCAGCTTCCTCTTCATGGCGCCGATCCTGGGGCCGGCCGGGCCCCGGGGCGGGGAGCGACGCCCGGCCCCGGCGCCTTGTTACAGACAGTCACCTGACCGCGGGCGCCGGGGCCGTACGGGTCACGCCGCGCGGTTCTTCCGGCGCTGCGCGGCAGCCGCCCGCTCCTCGGGCGTCGGCACTCCGGGACGGCCGCGCCGGGCCGGGGCCCCGCCACCGCGCTTGGTGCCGCGGCCCATGAACGCGCCGCCGCCACCGCGGCCGGAGCGCTCCTTGGGCGGGGCGGTGACGACGACCGGGACACCGGAGGGCGCCTGCGCACCGGTGATCCGGCTCAGCTCGGCCTCGCCGGAACGGACCTGGGCGATCTGCGGGGTGATCCCGGCGTCCGCCATCAGCCGCGTCATCTCGCGGCGCTGGTTCGGCAGCACCAGCGTGACGACGCTGCCGGACTCCCCGGCGCGGGCGGTACGGCCACCGCGGTGCAGGTAGTCCTTGTGGTCGGTCGGCGGGTCCACGTTGACGACCAGGTCGAGGTTGTCGACGTGGATGCCGCGCGCCGCGACGTTGGTGGCGACCAGCACCGTGACGTGCCCGGTCTTGAACCGCTCCAGGGTGCGGGTGCGCTGCGGCTGGGACTTGCCGCCGTGCAGCGCCGCCGCCCGGACTCCGCTCTGCAGCAGGTGGTCGGTGAGCTTGTCCACGGCGTGCTTGGTGTCCAGGAACATGATCACGCGGCCGTCGCGGGCGGCGATCTCCGTCGTGGTGGCGTACTTGTCGGCGCCCTGGACGTACAGCACGTGGTGCTCCATCGTCGTGACCGCGCCGGCGGCCGGGTCGACGGAGTGCACGACCGGGTCCTTCAGGTACGTACGCACCAGCAGGTCGACGTTGCGGTCCAGGGTGGCCGAGAAGAGCATCCGCTGCCCGTCCGGGTTCACCTGGTCGAGCAGCTCGGTGACCTGCGGCATGAAGCCCATGTCGGCCATCTGGTCGGCCTCGTCGAGGACGGTGATGGTGACCCGGTCCAGCCGGCAGTCGCCGCGCTCGATCAGGTCCTTGAGGCGGCCCGGGGTCGCGACGACGACCTCGGAACCACCGCGCAGCGCGCTCGCCTGGCGGCCGATGGACATGCCGCCGACCACGGTGGCGAGGCGCAGCTTCAGCGGCCGGGCGTACGGGGTGAGCGCGTCGGTGACCTGCTGGGCCAGCTCCCGGGTGGGGACGAGGACCAGGGCGAGCGGGCGCTTGGCGTCGGCGCGGCGGCCGGCCGTGCGGGCCAGCAGCGCGAGGCCGAAGGCCAGGGTCTTGCCGGAGCCGGTGCGGCCGCGGCCCAGGACGTCCCGGCCGGCCAGCGAGTTCGGCAGGGTGGCCGCCTGGATCGGGAAGGGTACGGTCATGCCCTCGGCGGTCAGCGCCGCCTTCAGCGGTGCGGGCATCTCCAGTTCGCCGAAGGTCTCGGCGGCCGGGAGGGCCGGGGTGATCGTCACCGGCAGGGCGAACTCGCCCTTGACGCCGGAGGGGGAACGGCGGCTGTACCCGCCGGACCGGCCCGAGCCGCCGGAGCGCTTGGGGCCGCCGCCGAAGCCCGCGGCCCGGCGCTCGCCGCCGCCACCGCCGGAGTAGCGGGGGGCGCCGCCGGAACGGGTCCGGGAGAACCGGTCGTTCGAGCGGGGTGTGCGTTCGCGATTCATACAGAACCTCTCCTCGATGGGCGCGTATCGAGGGATTCTTTTCGGGGAACAGACCGTGAACGGCACCCGGAATCGCAAGAACGAGCCGATGAAATGACAAAAGAAAACGAAACCCGGCCGCCGGGAATCAGGTCACCGGACGCGGCTCCGTCGGGGGCCGCGCGCAGCGGGCCCCGGAAACGACAACGAGCTGGGGCCCGCACCCCAAGGTGCGGGCCCCAGCTGCGCCGTGCTGCCTGAATGATCAGGCGGGGACGATGTTCTCGGCCTGCGGGCCCTTCTGGCCCTGCGTGACGTCGAAGGTCACCTTCTGGCCTTCCTGCAGCTCACGGAAGCCGCTGGAGGCGATGTTGCTGTAGTGGGCGAAGACGTCGGCGCCGCCGCCGTCCTGCTCGATGAAGCCGAAGCCCTTTTCCGAGTTGAACCACTTCACGGTGCCAGTAGCCATGTCATATCTCCTTTAAGGGCGCAGAGCCCGTGGGCCCGCACTGTGCGGACCCCACGTCGCCGCGATGATTACCCCGTCCGGAAGAAACAAGAACACCGGAAAGACAAAAGTGCGCCCGCCGACATCCGGTCGGCAGGAGCACTTGAAGTTTTTGGGAACCACAACTGCAACTGAGATCAAGACTAGCACGACGACCCGGAAGAGGCAGTGCCCGAAATCACCGTCCGGGCCGGAACACGAAAAGCCTCATCGCACATTGCGCGAAATTCTGTGCTGCCGAAAACAGATATTCAACGGGAACGGCCACGCAGCTCCTCGTTGAGGCGCAGCGCCTCCTCCAACTGGTCCTCGAGGATGACGATGCGGCAGGCGGCCTCGATGGGCGTGCCGGCGTCGACCAGCTCGCGGGCGCGGGCGGCGATGCGCAACTGGTAGCGGGAGTAGCGGCGGTGACCGCCCTCGGACCGCAGCGGGGTGATCAGGCGGGCTTCGCCGATCGCCCGGAGGAACCCCGGCGTCGCACCGATCATCTCCGCGGCTCGCCCCATCGTGTAAGCGGGGTAGTCGTCGTCGTCGAGCCGGCCGGCGGCGTGCGAGGGGGTCTCCGGGGGCATCTGCACCTCTTCTGTCACGCGCGGACCGGAGGAGCCGGGCGCCGTACGCCTGCGGGGTGCACCTCTGCTGCTTACCACTGTTTCCGTGACTGCACAAGAAACCCTAATCGCCCGGCAAGGGCATGTCTATCGCGGCCGGAACAGATTCGGACGGCCGCGGAGGGCAGCGCGGATCGGCCCTCGTGGCCCTTCCGCGGATCACTGACCGACCGGTCAGTTGTCGTCGGGAGTACCGCGGGGCCATAATGCACGCGTAGCCCTTCACGCATCCCCCGTCGTGAAGGGCTACACCCCTGTCCGGAGCCGGTTCGCGGCCCGCGCCCGGAGCCGGTTCGCAGCCGGGCCGGCGAGCGGGCCGGGAGCCTGCTCAAGGCTCGTACGAAGCCTGTTCCGGGCGCGGCGGGGCACAGGATCATTCACGGGCAAGGGACTCCCCTCGTGGTCCCCTGCCCGTGTTTTTTCGAGTTAACAGTGACGTAGAGTGTTTGCGCAAGCTCAGTTCCGACTCCGAGGTGATCGTGGAGGCCCGGATGGCCATGGACGACGGCGACGAACGCGGTCCGGAACCCGTCGACGCCCCCGGCCCGGGTGAGCTGCCCCGCCTCGACTCGCTGCGGGAAAAGGTCGAGTACATGGTCGAGAAGACCTTCCCCGGCCAGAAGATCTCGGGCCGGGTCTTCGCCGAACTGGTCCGCGACCGCGGCGGCTCGCTGTCGCACAGCTACTTCTCCAACATCCTGGCCGGCAAGGTCACCCAGCCCTCCGAGGACATCCTCAAGGCCCTCGGGCTGGGGTTCGGAGTGGACTGGCGCTTCTTCAAGGAGGAGTCCGAGGTCGTCGACGACGTCGTCGCCGGGCTCCAGTTCCTGGCCAAACGGCGCACCGGGGAGATCAGCGGCGTGGCCGGCCGGGGCCTGGACGACGACGGGCTCCCGCCGGAACTGCTGCGGTTCGCCCTGTCCCTGCTGGAGGACGCCGCCCGCGAGAAGGACGACCCCGGGAACGGGGAAGCGGGCGGAGCGGTGGCAGAGATTCCGCGGTGAAGCATTCTCCCGCGGGCCCGGCAGCGTAGCGTCTTCGTCATGTCCCTGCGGAAACTGCGGAAAGAGTGCGAGGCGGGGCTCGCCGACCTGCCCCTCCCGGTTCCCTTCACCCTGGACGGGCTCGTCGCGAACATGGAGGAGGCGAGCGGGCGCACGATCCGGCTGCACGAGATGCCGGACCGCCTCGCCCGCGTCAACGCCGCCTGCGGGCTGCGCCTGAAGGCGGGCGGTACCAGCCTGGTCCTCTACCGCCGCAGGCCGACCGCGTACCAGACCCAGCACGTGATCCTGCACGAGCTGTGCCACGAGTGGTTCGACCACGGCACGACGCTCGACGCGGAGCGGCTGCGCACGCTCCTGCCGGTCTTCGACACCTCGCTGATCGCCCGGATGATCTCCCCGGCGGCCGCCGAGTCCTTCGCCTCCGGCGGCGGCATCGTCCAGGCCCGCGCCCAGTACGACACCCACGACGAACGCATGGCCGAATTCGGTGCCTCCCTGATCCCCCGGATGGCCCGGGACCTCACCACCGATGACATGGTGGGGCGGCTGGACAACTCCCTGTCCCGCCCGGTGGCCCACCGGAGGCGCGGCCTCTTCCCCGGAAGACGGTCAGGCGGCACCTGACACGTGCCACCGGTCTCCGCCCGCGGGCCCCACCCCCGCATCCCCGACCCCGAGGACGAACACCGCCGTGACCCCCCTCGATCTCGCCGGCTACCTCATAGCGGGCCTGATGACGGCCGTTGCCCTGTGGCGTATGCCCGCTGCCCTCTGGGGCGACGAGGAGGACCGCAGACGCCGGGCGCTGTGGGGCTGCTACGCCGGATTCGCCATCGCCCTGTGGACGAAGACCGAGGCGGTCCGCATCGGCCTCAACAACAGCGCCGTCACCGACCTCGCCGTCCTCATCAAGCACTACACCGCCACGGTGGCAATTCTGGCCATCCTCAGCTACATCGTGGCCATCTACGGCAGCTACCCCGAAGAGGGCGCGGTCCCCCGGCACGTACGGTTCGCACGGCTCGTGCAGAAGCTGGCGGCCAAGGCCTCCGTCGCCACGCTGATCCTGCTGACCGTCCTGTTCTTCACCGTCGTCGACCGCTCCGAGCCCTCGGACCGCTTCGTCTCCGACCACGCCGGGGAGTGGGGCGCCACGCTCTACATGAGCGTCTTCTACCTCTACCTCGGGGCCGCGTCCGCCGTCTGCGCCTCCCAGTGGGCGCTGGCCACCCTCGACGCCCGCCGCCGCCATCTGCGCATCGGGCTCGGGATGATGACGTTCGCGATGTTCATCGGCGTCGGCTACACCGTCAGCCGCACGCTCTTCCTGTGGATCAGCGTGGTCGACGAGCCGACCGAGGCGTTCGCCCTGCGCTTCGACCAGATCACCGAGGCCGCGCAGCTGGTGCTGTTCGCGTTCTTCGCCCTCGGCGCGTCCATCCCCGCGTTCGCGGCCGGGGCGCGCCGGGCCAGGCTGTGGCGGGCCCAGGTCGGACTGCACGCCCTCTGGTACGAGTTGATGACCGCGTTCCCGGAGCAGCCGTTCGACCCGCCCGCGTCCCTGCCCCGCGAGCTGACCCGGTTCAACGTCCCGGCCGACCTGCGGGTGGACCGCTGGGCCGCCGACATCGCGGACGCCGCCGAGAAGCTGCGCCACTACGTGCCCGACGGGCTGCTCGACGCCGCCGGACGGGCCGCCGCCCGCGACACGGACGACCCGCGCCGCGCCGCGTCCCTCACCGACGCCTACTGGATCCGGGCCGCCCTGCTCGCGAAGGAGTCCGGCGCGCCCGCCGGGGGCGCCGCGACGGTCGCCTCCCAGCACGCCGCGGACCAGGACGGCGAGGTGGCCCGGCTGGTCCGGGTCGCCGCCGCGTACCGGACGGTCGACGAGGAGCGCGCCCGCACCGTCCTCGCCACAGCCACGGCCGACACGGCCCGCACGACGGAGACGAGCGCATGACCGGCAGCACGGCCCCCACCACCGACGGCGCCCCGCGCCGGGGAACGCCCGGCGAGGGGATCCCCACCACCTCCGCCCGCACGGCCTCCGTGGCGCGCACCGTCACCGACGCCCTCCAGCCGCGCAACGTGCTGCTGGCGGGCATGCTCGGCATCGGCCTCGCGGCGGCGGGCGGCGACTGGACCGGGCTGCTCTGGGGCTTCCTCGGGGCCCTCTGCGCCGGGCTGATCCCGGCCGGGTACATCGAGTGGGAGCGCGGACGCGGCACCTGGGGCGACCGCCATGTCGTGGACCGGACGAAACGGGCGCCGATCTTCTTCGTGATCCTGGGCTCGATCGGCGCCGGCTCGGTGGTGATGGTGCTGGGGAACGCGCCGACCGGGATCCTCGTCGCGATGCTCGCGCTGTGGGTGATGACGATCGGTCTGCTGGCCGTCAACACGGTGTGGAAGATCTCGGTCGACTCGGCGGTGGCCTCGGCGGCCGTCTCGCTCCTCGCCGTCGTGCACTCCCCCTGGTGGATCGCCGCGTACGCGCTGACCGCGGCGGTCTGCTGGTCCCGGGTCGCCCTCGGCTACCACACCGTCGCCCAGACCCTGGCGGGCGCGGGCCTGGGGGCGGCGACGACGGTGGCGTACGTGTTCGCCTGAGAACGCGCCGCGTCGGGACGGTCCCGCGTCCGCGGGGGCGGCGTGCCGCGAGCGGTCCCGCGTTTGCGGGGGTGGCGGACACCCGGTTACGTGGACGGGGAGGGCGCGCCCGCGAACGGACGGGCCCCACCGGCTGGAGGTGTCCCCGATGGCGAAGAAACGGTCCGCGACGCCCGGCAAGGGCCTGCGCGGCAGCAAGGCCGGGCTCGTCCTGAGCCTGGGCAGCAGCGCGCTCGCGGTCATCAGGGCGTCCAAGCAGGTCCGCCGGGCCAAGGGCACGCACGACAAGCTGAACACCGCCGACGCGGTGGCGGGGATGCTGCCGCTGATCACCTCGGCCGCCCTCGTCCTGCGGCAGCTGCGCGGCCGGAAGCGGGAGACCCCGGAAGCGGCCTGAACGAGCCGCTCCCCGACCCGCCCGAAAGGCCGGAAATCGCCCCGCTTCCGGCCACTGAACGGCGCCCGGCCGGGGTACGACTGTGCCGTGCCGAACCCTTTCGAGATCACCGCGGCCCGCGCCGAGGACATCGTGACGCTGGGCGCGTGGGCCCACGAGGAGAGCTGGAACCCGGGCCTGCACGACGGCGCGGTGTTCTTCGCGACCGACCCCGGAGGCTTCCTGTTCGGCCGGCTCGACGGCGAACCGGTCACCTCCGTCTCCGTCGTCCGCTACGGCGACGCGTACGGCTTCCTGGGCTTCTATCTGACCCGCCCCCACCTGCGCGGACAGGGTTACGGCCTGCGGACCTGGCAGGCCGGCACGGCCCGCCTCGCCGGGCGCACCGTCGGCCTCGACGCGGTGCCCGCGCAACAGGACAACTACCGCCGCTCCGGCTTCCGCACCTGCTGGAGCAACGCGCGGTACGAGGGAACGCCCCCGCCGGACATCGCACCGCCGCCGGGAACCACCCTGATCGACGCCCGCAGCGTGCCGTTCGACCTGCTCGCCGCCTACGACCGGCGGTACTTCCCGGCCGCCCGGGACACCTTCCTGGCCGCCTGGATCACCGCCCCCGGCCGCGCGGCCCTCGCGGCGGTCGGGGACGGCGGGCTCCAGGGCCTCGCGGTGCTGCGGGCCTGCCGCGCGGCTTCCCGGATCGGCCCGCTGTACGCCGACTCTCCCGCCGTGGCGGCGGCCCTGGTCAGCGCGGTCGCGGCCACCGCACCGGACACCCCGGTCGCCGTCGACGTACCCGACATCAATCCGGCGGCGGTGCGGCTGGCCGGGGAGCTGGGCCTGACCCCGTCGTTCGACACGGCGCGGATGTACAGCGGCCCGGAACCGGTGATCGACCGGCCGGGCCTGTACGGCATCACGAGCCTGGAACTGGGCTGACCGGGGGTCATGGAAACAGCGGCCGTCACTCCGCCGGGGCAGGCCGCACCACCGGCGGACCCTCGCGGATCCGGGACGCGAGAACGGCGATGTCGTCCTCGGCGTCCTCGCCGAACCGGTCCAGCACCCGGTCCAGCAGGTCCTCCAGGCGCCCGCCCGGCGGCATGGTCAGCGAGGCCAGCCGCTGCACGGACACGTCGATGTCCTCGCCCCGGCGCTCCACCAGACCGTCGGTGTACATGAACAGCACGGTCCCCGGGCCGCAGGGCACGGACGCGGTCCGGTACCCGCCGAACCCGGTGCCGAGCGGCGGCCCCACCGGCACCGGCACGACCCGGGCCCCGGCGGCGCCCGGGTCGATGAAGACCGGCGGCAGATGGCCCGCGCTGGCCACCTCGCAGACCCCGGCGAACCGGTCGACGACGGCGAGCAGACAGGTCGCCGCCCGGTCCAGACCCGACCGCTCCACCATGGTGTCGAGCTGCTCCAGGATCCGGTGCGGCGGCAGGTCCTCCTGCGCCAGCAACCGCAGCAGCGAGCGGTACTGGCTCATCGCGACGGCCGCCTCCACCCCGTGCCCCATCACGTCGCCCATCGCCTTGAGGTGCCGGCCGTCCTGGAGCGGGACGACGTCGAACCAGTCCCCGCCGACCAGGACGCCCTCGTCGGCGGGGAGATAGCGGGTGGCGACCTCGACGTGGGAGTGGGGGCCCCACGGCTCGGAGAGCAGGGAGCGCTGGAGCTCGCGGGCGATGCTGTGCTCGTGGTCGTAACGGCGGGCGTGGTCGAGGGCCACGCCCGCGCGCACGGCGAGCTCGCGGGCGACAGCCACGTCCTGGTCGTCGAAGAGGGGTGAGCCCTCGGCCCGGATGAGGGTGAGCGTGCCGAGCGGCCGGCTGCGGGCGGTCAGCGGAACGACGAGCGCCTGGCGCAGCCCGAGCGCCAAAGAGGCGGTGATCCGGTCGGAGGTGACGGTGCTGCGCCCGCGCTGGTGGTTCTCCCAGTCGTCGACGACCGGCTCGTTCTCCAGCAGACAGCGGGTCACCGCGGAGTCCGCGGCGAAGTCGACGTACTCCCCGGGATGGCCGAACCGCTGCACCTGCTCGTCGAGGTCGCCGTCGCCCCGCAGCGCGGCCCGCCGCAGCCGTACGACACCGGGCTCCGGGCGGCGTACGGAGTGCCCCACCTCGGCCGGGAACACGTCGACCGCCGCGACGTCGGCGAAGTCGGGCACCACGAAGTCGGCCAGCTCCCGGCAGGTGGTGTCCATGTCGAGCGTGGTGCCGATCCGGACGGCGGCGGTGGAGAGCAGGGCGACATGGCCGCGGGCCTGCTCCAGCTCCTCGCGCTGCCGGGCGATGTCGGTGATCTCGACGACGATCGCCATCAGCCCGCAGCCCTCCCCCTCCGCGTCGAGCCGGTGGTACGTGGCCCGCCAGAGCTGCTGCTCCTCCTCGGTCGGCGCCCAGGTCCGCCCGCTGATCGTCACTTCCCGGGGCTTGCCGTCGGCCAGCACGTCGCGCAGGGCGGCGGCCTGGCCGTGCAGCCCGGGCAGCACCTGGGAGAAGGTCCGCCCGATGTGGGAGCGGGCGGGGAGGCCGTTGAGCCGTTCGAGGGCGGGGTTGACGTAGGTGTAGCGAAGTTCGTGGTCGAGCACCGCGACGGCGGCGGGATTGCCGTCGAACAGGGCCGCGACGGTCTTCGGGTCGAAGAACGACGGCATGCCGTCGTCGCACGTGTCGGCCTGCAAGAGCATGCCTCCCACCGCTCGTCGGCTCCCGAGCCTCCATCGTCGGCCGCGGCTTCCGGTACCGCATCCGCAGGACGGCAGGCGGGTCCCGGGCGGTTCCGGGCGGTTCCAGGCCGGACGAGGGGCCCCAGGGCCGGGCGTCCGCACGGCAGGCGGCAGTCCGACGCCCTAGGCGCGCGTCCGGGCCCGGAACCGCCCGGGATCCGGACCCGGGTCGAGGCCGAGGTCGAGGTCCAGATCGAGGGTGCCTTCGGTGGCCTCGGCGGTGGGCGGCAGGGCGAGGGCCTCGCCGACCGGCCCCGGCAGACTGCCGGAACCCAGCAGTCCGGTGACCAGCCCGGTGGTGAGCCGGTGCCAGGCGGAGGCCCGCCGGATCATGGCGTGGTCGCCGCCCCGGACGGTGACCATGCACGTACGGGCTCCGGCGCGACGGGCCCGGGCGGTGAGGGACTGGGTGGCCTGGGGGCTGGTCATCCGGTCCCGGTTGCTGTGGACGAGGACGATGTCACGGCCGGCGAGCTGGGTGACCGGGTCCCCCGGCGGACACCAGGGGGCGAGCCCGACGACGCCCCGCACGAGGGGGTGCCCGGCGGCGCGGAGGGCGGCGCGCGCCCCCATGGAGTGACCCAGGAGCACCACCGGCAGCTCATCGCCGGCTTCCTCCCGCAGCGCGTCGAGGGCGGCCACGGCGTCGTGGAAGGGGTTCGCGCGGTCGCCGTTCCAGCCCCGGTGGCCGTACCGCACCTGCGTCACGAGCACGTTGCCACCGGTGGCGCGGGCGGCCCGGTCGACGGCCCGGACGAAGGGGCGCATGCGGGTGCCGGGCAGATTGAGGAGACCCGGCGGCGGGGGCTCCGTGCCGGTCTCGCGCCCTCCGTGCAGGACGAGAACCGCTGCCGACGGCGGTCGTTGGGCCACGCGTACCTCCAGGTCCGGGTGCGGGGCGCGGGCGCCCTTCTCCCCGTATTCGGCGCCGAGGCCGCCCCGGATGGGCGAAACGGCCAGACGGATTCCGACGGATCCCCATGGGCCCGACGGGATCCGACGGGATCCGACGGGATCCCCCGGATCAACGACTCGCCGGACCCGGAAAGTGCCGCCCCCGGTACGGTCACGACCACGGAGCATCCGTGTACCAGACACAGAAGGAGCCTTCCCATGGCATCAGGCCCCCAACTCAACGCCGAGGCACCCGACTTCACCCTCCCGGGCGGAGTCCTGACGGGCGAGACCTTCGAGCGCTCCGACTACCACCTCTCCGCAGCCCGTGGCCGATCCGTGGTCCTGGCGTTCTACCCGGGGGACAACACCTCGGTCTGCACGAAGCAACTCTGCTCGTACTCCTCGGGCATGGAGGCCTTCGAGGGCCTCGACGCCGACGTCTGGGGAATCAGTCCACAGGGTGTGGACAGCCATGAGTCGTTCGCCCGCGCCTTCGGCTTGCGCATGCCGCTGCTGGCCGACGAGGGCCGGGAGATCGCCAGGGCGTACGGGGTCTCCGCGCCGGGCATCGGCGTGCGGCGGGCGGTCTTCCTCATCGGCCCGGACGGGGTCCTGCGCTGGAAGCACGTGGCGTTGCTCGGCGCGACCTTCCAGTCACTCGACACCCTCACGAACCATCTGTCCGGCATTAAAGAAGCGTAAAGATTGCCGGATCCCGGCAGTGACCGACGTGGGTCGTGTATGGGATCATCCAGCCAGATCGACGAAAAACACTCGGGGGAAGTCGACAGACAGGGGAGTGATCGCGTGACCTTCTTTCTCGGTCTCGGCATTGCGGGAATCGTCCTGCTGGCCCTCTCCCTGATCTTCGACGGGGTCCTCGAAGGGCTCTTCGACGGCGTGGTGGACGGTCTCTTCGACGGGCTGCTCTCGCTTCCGGTGATCGCCGGCTTCCTCTCGATGCTGGGCTTCGGCGGCGCGATCGTGCTCGGCGCGACCGGCGCGGGGACGCTCGTGGCCACGGTCGTCGGCGTCGCCGCCGGCCTGGTCGCGGGCTGGCTGACCTGGAAACTCAGCAGGGCCCTGATGCGCGACCAGACGCACGCCACGCCGCGCGACTCCGACCTGGTCGGCACCTCGGGTTCCGTGGTGACGGCGATCCCGGCCCAGGGCTACGGCGAGGTGCTGCTGCGCCTGGGCGGCCAGCCGGTGAAGTACGCGGCCAAATCGGCCACGCCCGTCGCGCGCGGGACCGAGATCTGGGTGGAAGAGGCCCTGTCGACCACGTCGGTCGCGGTACGCCCGGTGGAGCGCTGACCACGCACCACCGGCTCCACCACCTGACCGCCCCACCCCCGCCAACTCCACCTCCATCTCCATCTCCACAGCAAGGCCCGCTCCACAACGATCTGCCGTCCCCCCAGGGAGGCAGGGGGGACAAACCTCATGAGTCCAGTAGTCATCGCCGTCATCGGCATCGTCGTACTCCTCGTCCTGCTCGGCCTCGTCGTCATCACGCGCTACAAGGTGGCCGGGCCCAGCGAGGCGTTCATCATCACCGGCCGCCGCGGCAAGAAGTCGACGGACCCGGTCACCGGGCGCACCAGCATCGACAACAGCGGCCAGAAGGTCGTCGTCGGCGGCGGCGTGTTCGTCGTCCCGTTCGTCCAGCAGAAGTTCACCCTGGACCTCTCCAGCCGGCACATCCCGATCGCCGTGCGCGGCGCGGTGACGCTGCGCGGCGTCAAGTCGAACCTCGAAGGCGTCGCGATCGTCAAGGTCGGCGGCAGCGAGGACGCGATCCGCGCCGCGGCCCAGCGTTTCCTCCAGCAGCAGGACGGCATCGTCGGCTTCACCCAGGAAGTGCTCTCCGGCGCGCTGCGCGCGATCGTCGGCCGGATGTCGGTCGAGGACATCATCCGGGACCGGGCCGCGTTCGCCGGCCAGGTCGCGGAGGAGGCCGAGGCCAGCCTCTCCGGCCAGGGCCTGATCCTGGACGCCTTCCAGATCCAGGACATCACCACCGAGGGCTCCTACCTGGAGGACCTCGGCCGCCCGGAGGCCGCCCGCGCCAAGCAGGAGGCGGACATCGCCGAGGCCATCGCGAAGCGGGCCTCGGAGCAGGCCCGGCTGAAGGCGGCCGAGGAGATCGCCATCGCCGAGCGGACGTACTACCTGAAGCAGGCCGAGATCAAGGCCGAGACGGAGGCCGCGGCCGCCAAGGCCAACGCCGCCGGCCCGCTCGCCGAGGCGGCCCGCCAGCAGGAGGTCCTCGCCGAGCAGGAGAAGGTCGCCGAGCGCCAGGCGGCCCTGACCGACCGCGAGCTGGACACGAAGGTCCGCAAGCCCGCCGACGCCGCCCGCTACCAGGCCGAGCAGGAGGCGGAGGCCCGCCGCATCGCCCAGGTCAAGGAGGCCGAGGCCGACGCGGAGCGCTCGCGCCTGACCGGTCAGGGCGAGAAGCTGCACCGTTCGGCGCTGGCCGACGCGGTCCGCATCGAGGGCGAGGCGGAGGCCGCGTCCATCGCCGCCAAGGGTGCGGCCGAGGCCGAGGCCATGCAGAAGAAGGCCGACGCGTTCGCCCAGTACGGCGACGCGGCCGTCCTCCAGATGCTCGTCGAGGTCCTCCCGAGCGTCGTCGCGAAGGCCTCGGAGCCGCTGAGCGCCATCGACAAGATGACGGTCATCTCCACGGACGGCGCGAGCCAGCTGGCCCGCACGGTCACCGACAACGTCTCGCAGGGCATGGAACTGCTCAGCTCGACGACGGGCGTGGACCTCGCGTCCCTCCTGGAGAACCTGAAGAACCGCACGACGACGGTCCCGGCCCCGACCGCGACGCCGGACGCGTCCGCTTCCGCTTCCGCGGCGAACGGCGAGATCGAGATCAAGGGCTGACGCGCAGCACGACGAGCGCACCGGTGCCCGGGAGCCACAGGGTGGCTCCCGGGCATACCCATGTCCGCCGGGCACGCCGAACCGCCCGCCCTACGCCTCAGCGGCACCCCGAGCCTCCTGCAGCGCAAGAAGCTCCCCCAGGTCATTGGCGACCATGACCTGCGCCAACCGCCCCGCCACGGCCACCACCTCCGCCCACCCCTCGACGCGCAGCATCTCCGCGTCGAAACCACCCGGAGCCTGATCCTCGGCGACGGTCAGCGCGCGGTCCAACTCCCGCAGAAGCGCGACCTCTTCCTCGCTGCGCAGACCGATCCCGAGATAGCGCTCCGGATGCTCGGCATCGCAGAAGTCGTCGAAAAGCGTGTGGATGACGTACTCCAGGTCCTCGAACACCTCCGGATCCAGCCACACGTCCCGCTGCCAGGGCGGATTCGCCAACGCCAGCACCGCAGGCACCAGATGAATCCGGGCCCGCGCCATGATCACCCTGTCGTCGTCCACGGAACGGACCCTAGCGAAGCGGGCAGGGCCAGAAGCGGCCGAGCCCACCGGCACCCGCCGTGCATGCCGCGATAAAGCAAGGCCCTCATCCAGGTCAGAGCGCTATCGGCCGATAGGCCAGTGCCCGGTCGACGATCTCTTCCGGAGTGGGGTCGGAGTCCGGGAGCGGCCAGTAGACGTAGTCGCTGATGTGCGGGCAGGCGAGGCCGCGTTCCAAGGCGTCGAGGATCTCGTCCGCCTCCGCCTCGCCGGTCTCGCCGGAGTCGTTCAGCAGGCGCCGCACCAGCAACAGCGCCTCGTCCCGGCTCATTTCGCCGTTCGTGCCCGCGCTCGCGTCGCCTCGCACGCCGTCCCCGCCCGACCCCCTCAGCACACGTGCCGGTCCCGCTCCGGGGAGTACAGGTGGCTGTCCCGGAACTGCTCCGCGCCCAGCGTGCGGCCCACCATGATGACCGCCGTCCGGATCACCCCCGCCGCCTTCACCTGTTCGGCGATGGAGTCCAGGGTGCCGCGCAGGATGATCTCGTCCGGGCGGGACGCCATCGCCACCACCGCCGTCGGGCAGTCCGCCCCGTAGTGCGGGAGCAGTTCGTCGACCACGCGGTCCACGTACCTCGCCGCCAGGTGCAGCACGATCAGCGCGCCGCTGCGGCCCAGCGTCGCCAGGTCCTCGCCCTCCGGCATCGCCGTGGCGCGCTGGGCGATACGGGTGAGGATCACCGTCTGGCCGACCGTCGGGACCGTCAGCTCACGCTTCAGGGCGGCGGCCGCAGCAGCGAACGCAGGGACGCCGGGGACGACCTCGTACGGCACGCCCGCCTCGTCCAGGCGCTTCATCTGCTCGTTCACCGCGCTGAACACCGACGGGTCCCCCGAATGCAGCCGCGCCACGTCGTGGCCGTCCGCGTGGGCCCGGACCAGCTCGGCGGTGATCTGGTCGATGTCCAGGTTCGCCGTGTCGATCAGGCGGGCGCCCTCCGGGCACTCGGCCAGCAGTTCCACGGGGACCAGGCTGCCCGCGTACAGGCAGACCGGGCTGGCGGCGAGGATCCGGGCGCCGCGCACCGTGATCAGGTCGGCGGCGCCGGGGCCCGCGCCGATGAAGTACACGGTCATCATCTGTCTCCCATGTGCGAACTTACCTCTGAAGATGAGGGTTTGGTCACCGACCACTGCGTCACCGGCATCGCCTGCCGCCACCCCGTGAACCCGCCGACCGGGACGGCGTGCGCGACCGACAGCCGCACCAGCTCGCCGCCGTACGCCTTGTACCGTTCGGCCAGCAGCGCCTCCGACTCCAGCGTCACCGTGTTCGCGACCAGCCGGCCCCCCGGCCGCAGCGCCTCCCAGCACGCGTCCAGCAGGCCCGGCGCGGTCAGCCCGCCGCCGATGAACACCGCGTCCGGAACGTCGAGTTCGGCCAGGGCCGAGGGCGCCGGGCCCGTGACGACCCGCAGGCCGGGGACGCCCAGGCGCTCCGCGTTACGGGTGATCCGCTCGGCCCGCAGCGGGTCCCGCTCCACGCTCACCGCCCGGCAGGAGCGGTGGGCCCGCAGCCACTCGATCGCGATCGAGCCCGATCCGCCGCCCACGTCCCAGAGCAACTCCCCCGGCGCGGGCGCCAGCGTGCCCAGCGTGGCGGCCCGGATGTGCCGCTTGGTGAGCTGGCCGTCGTGCTCGTACGCCTCGTCCGGCAGACCCGGCACCGTGCCGAGCCGCAGCGCCTCCGCCGACGCCCGGCACTCGATCGCGACGACGTTCAGCCGGTCCCCGGGCTCGTGCGCCCAGGCCTCCGCGACGCCCTCGACGTGCTCCTCGTCCTCGCCGCCCAGCTGCTCCAGCACCCGCACCCTGCTCGGACCGAACCCCCGGTCCGTCAGCAGCGCCGCGACCGTCGCCGGAGTGCTCGCGTCCGCGCTCAGGACGAGCAGCCGCCGCCCCTCGTACAGGGAGGCGGCCAGCCGCGCCGCCGGGCGGCCCACCAGCGTCACGACCTCCGTGTCCTCCAGCGGCCAGCCGAGGCGCGCGCAGGCGTACGAGACGGAGGACGGGTGGGGGAACACGCGCAGCCCTTCCGGCCCCAGCTCCTCCGCGAGCGCCCGCCCGATCCCGTAGAACATCGGGTCCCCGCTCGCCAGCACCGCGATCCGCCTCTCCCCGTGCTCGGCGAGCAGCCGGGGGACGGCCGGCCGCAGCGGGGACGGCCAGGCCACCCGCACCCCGGCGCACTCCGGCGGCAGCAGATCCAGCTGACGCGCCCCTCCGATCAGCACCTCGGCCCCGCGCAGCGCCTCCCGTGCCGTGCCGGACAGCCCGGACCAGCCGTCCGCGCCGATGCCCACGACGGCGACGGGGTACGGACGCGGGGCGGGGAATGGGGGCACGGGCCGGGACCTCGTCGTTCGGGTTTCAGGAGGGTGGAAAGCGGGCGCGACAAGCGGCAACGAAGCGCAGCCGAACTTTACTGAACGCCCCGTTCCGCCCGCCCCGCCGGGGGAACGCCACCCCACCGGGGAACGCCACCCCGCCGGGTGAATCCGAAAAAACTTCGCGCGTGGTGTCGAGAAGCCCCCATCGGCCCCGACGTCCCCTGTGCAAGAGGAAGAAACCGCACCACGAGCGAAGCCACCACGGAGGCGACAGTCATGAAGTATCTGGTGATGGTCCAGGGCAGCCAGGCCGACTACGACGCGCAGAGCGGCAAGGGAAGCGCCGACAGCCCGGCCTGGGACGAGAAGGCCGTGCAGGCCATGTACGCCCACATGGGCAGCATCAACGACGATCTTTCCGAGTCCGGCGAGCTGGTCACCGGCTACGGGCTGCGCGAGCCCGCGTCGGGCCGGGCCGTCAGCGTCGACGCCGAGGGCCGCCCGGTCGTCTCGGACGGGCCGTACAGCGAGACCAAGGAACTGCTCGCCGGGTTCTGGGTCCTGGACTGCGAGAGCCTGGAAAGGGTGACCGAGATCGCCGCCCGCGTGGCACGCTGTCCGCAGCCGGCCGGGGCGCCCGAGTACCCGGTCCTCATCCGGCCCGTCGACGGCGGGCTCGACGACTGACCGAGCCGAAAGGTCCAGGTGGGCCGAGCGACCGACGACATCGAGGACCTGCTGCGCCGCCACGCGCCGCAGGTCCTCGGCGCACTCGTACGCCGGTACGGGCACTTCGACCCGGCCGAGGACTCCGTCCAGGAGGCCCTGATCACGGCCGCCGAGCAGTGGCCCCGGGACGGGATCCCCGACAACCCGCGCGGCTGGCTCATCCGGGTCGCGTCCCGCCGTCTCACCGACCGGCTGCGCAGCGACGAGGCCCGCCGCCGGCGCGAGGAGACGGCGGCGGCCCTCACCCCGGCGGACGCGTTCGTCGCACCGCCGCCCGGGGAAGGCCCCGCTGGGGCAGGGCCCTCCGGCCTGGGCCGTGCCCCCTCCGAGGACGACACGCTCACCCTGCTCTTCCTCTGCTGCCACCCCGTGCTCTCCCCCGCCGCCCAGATCGCGCTGACCCTCCGCGCGGTCGGCGGCCTCACCACGGCGGAGATCGCCCGCGCCCATCTGGTGCCGGAGGCGACGATGGCGCAGCGGATCAGCCGGGCCAAGCGGGCGGTGCGCGGTACGCAGTTCCGGCAGCCGGACGCCCGGGACCGCGACCAGCGGCTCGCCGCCGTGCTCCAGGTCCTCTACCTGATCTTCAACGAGGGCTACACCGCCACCGCGGGCCCCGACCTCCACCGCACGGACCTGGCCCGCGAGGCGATCCGCCTGACCCGCGCCGTCCGCCGGCTCCTCCCCCACGAGGGGCGGGTCACAGGGCTGCTGGCGCTGATGGTCCTCACCGAGGCGCGCACCCCGGCGCGTACCGGCCCGGACGGCGAGCTGGTCCCCCTCGACGAACAGGACCGGGCCCTCTGGGACCGTACGGCCGTCGCCGAAGGCATCGCCCTGGCCGAGGAGGCGCTCGCCCAGGGACCGGCCGGGGACTACCAGCTCCAGGCCGCGATCGCCGCCCTGCACGACGAGGCGGAGCGCGCCGAGGACACCGACTGGCCGCAGATCCTCGCCCTGTACGACCTCCTCGTGCGGCGCTCCCCAGACCCCGCGGCCGCGCTGGGCCGGGCGGTCGCCGTGGCCATGGTGGAGGGGCCCCGGGCGGGGCTGGCTGAGGTCGACGCGCTGGCGGAGACGGCCGGTACGTCGGGCACGGCCGGGCAGCGGAACCACCGCCTCGACGCCGTACGCGCCCATCTCCTCGAACGGGCCGGGGACATGACCGCCGCCCGTACCGCATACCGCGCTGCCGCCGACGCCACCCTCAGCGAGCCCGAAGCCAGCTACCTGCGCCGGCGCGCGGACCGGCTGGACCGGCCGGACGGATAGGGGGTTACTCCCTTCGGCCGACAGGGAAGAGACCATCGGCGCAGCCCCGCTCGCCGCCGCCCGCCGCGCTCGCGATGATCGGCCACATGACCACGAGCGACAGCGGCAAGGACGTCACCCTGCACATCGCCCAGAACCCGGAGGCGGACGAGCTCCTGGGCCGTAGCCCGCTGGCCGCCCTGGTCGGCATGCTGCTGGACCAACAGGTGCCGATGGAGTGGGCGTTCACGGGCCCGTACACCCTGGCGGAACGCATGGGCTCCGACGACCTGGACGCGGGACGGATCGCCGCCTACGACCCGGACGCCTTCACCGAGCTGTTCACCGCCAAACCGGCCCTGCACCGCTACCCCGGCTCGATGGCGAAGCGGGTGCAGCAGCTGTGTCAGTACCTGGTCGCGGAGTACGGCGGCGACGCGAGCGCGGTGTGGCGGGACGCCGCGACCGGCGCCGACCTGCTGGACCGCCTCAAGGCCCTGCCCGGCTTCGGCACGCAGAAGGCCCAGATCTTCCTGGCGCTCCTCGGCAAGCAGTTGGGCGTACGTCCACCGGGGTGGCGGGGGGCGGCGGGCCCGTACGGGGAGGCCGGTTCGCACCGGTCGGTCGCCGACATCACGGGCCCGGAGTCGCTGGTCGAGGTGCGTGCGTACAAACAGGAGGCCAAGGCGGCGGCCAAGAAGGCGAAGGCGGCGAAGAAGCCCGGGACGCCACGGAAGAAGTAGGACGTCGCGGCGAAGGAACACGGGAGCAGACCCCCGGGGGGCGCGAAAGTGACATGACCATGCACCGGAACCGGCCGACACCCCCACCCCACCGATCAGAATCAGCCACACCGGTTCCCAGGCGTCACCTCACTCGCTAGCTTTCGCAGCACATTCGTTCAGCCGTTCAGCCGTTTCCGTCACCGAGCCGTTCGAGGTACCAGCGGCTCGGGGCACCAGCCGTTCAGACCGGAAGGACTCCTGTGCACGCAACACGTCGCAGAGCCATGGCTGTCGTGGCCGCCACCGCCCTGGCCACACCGCTCCTCCTGGCCGCGTCCCCGCACCCCGGACGCCCCGCCTCGCACGACCCGGGGAAGGAAGCGGCCAAGCTGTCGCGGGAGTTGGTGAGGAGCGCGTCCGCACGCGACGCCTACAAGCACCTCCAGCAGTTCCAGGCGATAGCCGACTCCACCGAGGGTCACCGCGCCGCCGGCTCGCTGGGTCACGACGCCTCGGCCGCGTACGTCTACCGGCAGCTCCAGCGCGCCGGGTACAAGGTCTCGTACGAGAGCTTCCGCTTCACCTACACCGAGACGCTGGCCGAAAAGCTCGCCGTGGTGTCGCCGACGCCCCGCGACGTGACGATCAAGGCCATGACGTACACGCCGTCGACGAAGGAAGGCGGCCTGACGGCCCAGCTCGTCGCCGTACCCGTCGACGACACGACCGGCTGCGAGGCGACCGACTACGCCGCCGCGGACTTCACCGGCAAGATCGCGCTGATCAAGCGCGGTGGCTGCTCCTTCGCCGAGAAGCAGGCGGCCGCGGCCACGGCAGGTGCGGCCGGAGCGGCCATCTACAACAACGTCGAGGGCGCGCTGTCCGGCACGCTCGGCGAGGTCGCCGCCGGGAAGATCCCCACCGGCGGGCTCACCCAGGAGGAGGGCGAGAAGCTCGTCGCCGACCTCGCGGCCGGCGAGGTCACGGTCTCCTTCGAGATCCGCGAGCTCCAGCAGGACCGCCCCACCCGCAACGTCATCGCCGAGACGCCCGGCGGCAGCGCGGCGAAGACCGTGATGCTCGGCGCCCACCTCGACTCGGTGACCGAGGGCCCCGGCATCAACGACAACGGCTCCGGCTCCGCCGGTCTGCTCGACGTCGCCCTGAAGCTGGCGAAGTCGAAGAGCAAGCCGGCCAACAAGGTCCGGTTCGCCTGGTGGTCGGCCGAGGAGAACGGCCTGATCGGCTCGGAGAAGTACGTCGCGGCGCTCACCGAGAAGCAGCGCGAGCAGATCAAGCTCTACCTGAACTTCGACATGATCGCCTCGCCGAACGGCGTCCAGTTCGTCTTCGACGGCGACAACTCCGACCAGGTCGGCGAGGGCCCCGGCCCGGAGGGCTCGGCCCAACTGGAGCGGGACATCAACGAGTTCCTCGACGGCAAGGGCCAGCCGCACGAGGGCACGGACTTCACCGGGCGCTCGGACTACGGCCCGTTCATCGAGGTCGGCATCCCGTCCGGCGGTACGGACACCGGGGCGGAGGGCATCAAGACGGCGGCCCAGGCCGAGGTGTTCGGCGGCGAGGCGGGCATCGCGTACGACCCCTGCTACCACGCGGCCTGCGACGACCTGGACAACATCGACATGGGTCACTTCGACACCAACATCGACGTGATCGCCAACGCCGTCGGGACGTACGCGCACGACCTGCGCTCGCTGACCCGCCCGGTCGATCCCGACACCGGCACCGGGACGCCCGGCAGCGGAGGCAGCGGAGGCGGCCTGCGCGAGGGCCACGGCCGCGTGACGGAGTAACGACGGCCTTACGGGCTCCGGCACCCGGCACCCGCCACCCGGACCGGAGCCCGTAAGCACCGCAGGAAGGTCACCTGCCCCGGTATCCCGCCCTATCCAGCGCTATACGCCCTTTGCACCGGCATAGCGGTGAGCTTCCGTGGCTGCGCCCGGTGGCTCTTGACCGGTAGGCTTTCCGTGTGATCTTCAAGCGCATCGGAAATGGGAAGCCGTACCCCGACCACGGCCGGGAATCCACCCGCCAGTGGGCGGATGTCGCGCCGCGTCCGGTTCGCCTGGACCAGCTCGTGACCACCAAGGGCCAGCTGGACCTGGAGACCCTCCTCGCCGAGGACTCCACGTTCTACGGGGACCTGTTCGCGCACGTCGTGAAGTGGCAGGGCGACCTCTACCTGGAGGACGGACTGCACCGGGCGGTCCGCGCCGCGCTGCAGCAGCGCCAGGTCCTGCACGCGCGCGTCCTCGACCTGGGCTGACACCGCCCCACGTGCACCCACACACCCCACTGGGGTTTACGCATCTCGAGGCGTCCCCCCGAGACCCTGATTCGGGCTTTCGGGTGCTTTCCCGCTCATCCGGGTGCCATACGTTGATCATTTAGTACGCATCATCACCGGGTCGCATTACGCTGCCTCCATGAGCATGCTCACTCCCCCCGGCATGGGCGGAAAGTACCGCATCACGGGCGACACCTACCCCCGTATGCGCCGCCCCCGGCACCGCCGCAGGCTGGTCCTCGCGGGCATCGGAGCCGTCGTCGTCCTCGGTCTCGTCGGCTGGGGCAGTCTGCAGCTCATCGACGTGTTCACCGGCGGCGACAAGACCGCGAACGCGGCCGACCGCAAGCGGGACTGCCCCACCGCGAAGCCGTCCGTGGCCCCCGCCAAGGCGCTGCCGAAGCCGGCCGCGATCAAGGTGAACGTCTACAACGCGACGACGCGCACCGGGCTGGCCAAGGCGGCCGCCGAGGAGCTCAAGAAGCGCGGCTTCGCCATCGGCGACGTGGGCAACGCGCCGAAGGAGTACGACAAGAAGGTGCCGGGTACGGGCGTGCTGCTCGGGGCCCCGGCCGCGACGAACGGCAGCTTCACGGTGCTCGGCACCCAGCTGGCGGGCACGGTGCAGAAGACGGACACCCGGAAGACGGGCGAGGTCGACCTGATCCTCGGGGCGAAGTTCAAGGCGTTCAGCACGCCGAAGGAGGCCACGGCGGCGATGACGGCCCTGACGAAGCCGGCCCCGTCCCCGTCCCCCTCCTGCTGAAGCCTGCTGCCGGGGGCGCACCCCGGCGCACACGGAAACGCCCCGTGACGGAAACGCCCCGTTAAGGAAGCACCCCGCTCCGGCGCGTACGCACGAGCACGAGACCGTGCGTGACGTACGCACCGGAACGGGGCGCGAAGTCGTGAGGGAAGGGTCCGGGACCGGGCCCTACTCGGCCGTCCCGTACATCCGGTCGCCCGCGTCGCCGAGGCCCGGCACGATGTAGCCGTGCTCGTTGAGCCGCTCGTCGACGGAGGCGGTGACGACGGTGACCGGGGTCCCGGCCAGCTCGCGCTCCATCACCTCGACGCCCTCGGGCGCCGCGAGGAGGACGACGGCGGTGACATCGTCGGCGCCGCGCTTGATCAGCTCCTGGATGGCCGCGACGAGGGTGCCGCCGGTGGCCAGCATCGGGTCGAGGACGTAGACCTGGCGGCCGGAGAGGTCCTCGGGCATCCGGGTCGCGTACGTCTCCGCCTGGAGCGTCTCCTCGTTGCGGATCATGCCGAGGAAGCCCACTTCGGCGGTCGGCAGCAGCCGGACCATGCCGTCCAGCATGCCGAGACCGGCGCGCAGGATCGGCACGACGAGCGGCCGCGGGTGCGAGAGCTTGACGCCCGTCGTGGTCGTCACCGGGGTCTCGATGTCGACCTGCTCGGTACGCACATCCCTGGTGGCCTCGTAGGCGAGGAGGGTGACCAGCTCGTCGGCGAGCCGCCGGAAGGTCGGGGAGTCGGTGCGCTTGTCGCGCAGCGTGGTGAGTTTGTGCGCCACCAGCGGGTGGTCGACGACGTGGATCCGCATGCGTCAACAGTAACCGCGCCGCCCGGCACTCTGCGCTGGCATCAACCACCTGTTCGGGGGGAAGGTGGGGGCATACGGACCCAGCACTGGGGTGGTGTATCGATGGCTGACGGGGATCTGCGGGACAACCCGGCCGCGCGCGGACCGCACGCGGGGCGCGACGCCGAGGGTATGGCGGGCGCTGTGGGCGATGTCGAGGACGCGCAGGAGAGTGATGCGGCCCGCCGCCGCCGACGCGCCCAGTTCCTCCGTGAGCTCCACGAGGCCAAGCAGTTGCGGGACCGGGTGCAGCCGCGCCGGGCGAGGGCCGCCCGAATGCGGCAACAGATGCGGATGCGTACGTTCCGCTGGTGAACCGGCGAATGGCTGCGGGCCGATCACCTGACGAATCCCCTGGTGAACCCCCCGGCGAGCCCTCCCCGTACCACCGGCGCACTCCCCCGCCGATCGGCGCGTCAGGGTGAGGGCCGACCAGGCACTCCTGGAACTGATGGCCGACGCAACGGCCGAAGAGGTCTCGCACAGCGCTTGTTTCTGCCACGATGCCGATTGGGCGGGGCTCAGGACGGACGGATCACCGTTCGCCCTCCCGTCGGACCGATTCGCCTATGACCAGTGGGAGAGTCACGGTGTACTTCGCCGCACTGCTCGCGCGCACCGAAGACGGGTGGGAAGCGAGCGATACAGAGCTCGACGATGTGGAGACCCTGTCCGATCTGACGGACCTGGCCCGGGAGGCCTCGGTGGACGAGGACACGGTCCTGGTCTACATCGAGCAGGAGGACGCCTGGTTCGGCGTCGTCCGGGTGGACGGTGAGGAGGACCCCCGAATCTACGTCTCGGACGCGTCCGCCGCCGCCCGCTCCTCCTACGGGGAGATCCTGCTCACCGACGAAATGCTCGGCCGCGAACCAGGGGCCGAGGACGAGATCGCCGCCCTGGAGGAGCTCGTCGACCTCGACGGCACCGAGGACGGCGAACCGCAACGGACCGCCCCCGCGGCCGACACGGACGACGACACCCCCGACCCGGACGCCGTTCCGGCGGGCCCGATCGGCGAGCTCGGGGTCCTGGCGGACCTCGGGATGTCCGAGAAGGAGCTGTTGACCCTGCAGACCGACGCGCTCGCGGAGATCGCGGAGGCCGTGGGAGCGGCGGAGGTCCTGGAGTCGGTCCGCTGAGGGGGGTGCGCGGGCCGCCGCCGGGCCCCGCACCCCCGCCCACCCCGCCCACCCCTCCCACCCCGTCCGCTAGGGTCCGCGAGTGACCGCACGACCGCCGGACCCCTCACCCGAGCCCGCCCCGGATCCCGTACGCGTACCCGAGCCCGATCCCGTACGCGATCCCTGGCAGGCCCCGA
Organism: Streptomyces rubiginosohelvolus; assembly: GCF_014649875.1. Lineage (GTDB taxonomy): Bacteria > Actinomycetota > Actinomycetes > Streptomycetales > Streptomycetaceae > Streptomyces > Streptomyces rubiginosohelvolus. The sequence goes on from NZ_BMTW01000001.1 coordinate 1,178,080, forward strand.
TGCGCCGCGCGCTGGCCGAGGCCGCGCGGGCGGCGTCGGCCGGTGATGTGCCGGTCGGCGCCGTCGTGCTCGGCCCCGACGGCACCGAACTGGCGACCGGACACAACGAACGCGAGGCCACCGGCGACCCGACGGCGCACGCCGAGATCCTGGCCCTGCGCCGGGCGGCCGAGGCGCTGGGCGAGTGGCGCCTGACCGACTGCACCCTGGTGGTCACCCTGGAGCCCTGCACGATGTGCGCGGGCGCCCTGGTCCAGTCCCGCGTAGCCCGCGTCGTCTACGGCGCCCGCGACGAGAAGGCCGGCGCGGCGGGCTCCCTCTGGGACGTCATCCGCGACCGCCGCCTGAACCACCGCCCGGAGGTCATCGCGGGCGTCCTGGAGCAGGAGTGCGCGGAGCAGCTGACGGCGTTCTTCCGCACCCTCTGACCAGGTGAGATCTGGCTGCCTGGCGACGTCGGGCTCCTGCCCCGAGAACCGATTTCTGTCCACGGCCCGGGATGGTCTAAGCTCTCTCTCGGTAGCGTGTCCGAGCGGCCGAAGGAGCTCGCCTCGAAAGCGAGTGTGGCGTAACCCGTCACCGTGGGTTCAAATCCCACCGCTACCGCTGGTAGATGAAGGGACAGACTCAATCAGAGTCTGTCCCTTCACTGCGTCCCGTCTCAGTTTCCGTCTCAGTTCACAGTGAGCATGAGGGAAGCTCCCCCTCCCAGGCACCTCGCCTCTACCCTCCATGTGTGGATCGCAAGTGGATGCGTGCGCGGCTCGAAGGCTTCGAGGAAACAGCAGCCCAGTACTGGAGTGTCCGGGGGGTCAACGGAGACACGACGCAGGAGCAACGGTGTCTGTTCGAAGCTGAACCCACGATCAACAGGATCTTGCGGCACTTGAGCCCTGACAAGCCGGACCTGGAAGTACTCGGGGAGAACGACTGGGGAGGGCTGACGATCGACCTGAGTCAGGTCAGTCGCGGCATTGGGATCCTCGCGGACATGGATGAGTGGGCCACACGACTCGCGCCGGAATCGCCCTCTCTGCCAGCAGATCGTTTCCACGCTTGGGTATGGGGCGCGGCTCAGACCTTTTGGGAATCAGCCCACTACCGAGCCTCTGTCCATGCTGCTGCAACGTCCATCAACGCTCACCTGCAGAACAAGCTCGGCCGCCGTGATCTGTCGGACACCAAGCTCATTCAAGAAGCCTTCAGCGATAAAGCGCCAGAATCCGGTAAGCCGCGTCTCCGCCTGCCGGGCGATCCAGGAGACCCCGGAGTCCAGACTCGCCAACGCGCGGTGCCCTTCAGCTCGGCCAAGGGGCATACTCCGCGCTTCGGAACCCGGCGGCCCACGAGATTGGTGAACTAGACGAGCAGGAGGCCTTGGAGCAACTGGCGTTCTTCAGCCTGATCGCCCGCCTCATCGATCAGTGCCAGGTCGTGACCTAGAGCGTCTCTTTCGGATCTTGTCGAGCCCTCGTGTTACCTGGCTAGATTCGGATCCCGCGGCCCGGATCTGATCTATGTTGCCAACATGACAAGAGGTCACCTTCCCCTGGTTGCAGCGCTCCTGACTTGCCTCACGCTTTCCGCTTGCTCCGCGGAGGAGGCGCCGCCAGCCCCCGCGGGGGCGCCGTCAGTGAGCGGATCCGGCAAAGCGAGGCCGTCCGAGGACGGCACCGACCTGCCGCTGACCAAGCAGCTCAGCCGGGGGGACCTCACACAGGCAATTCCCGACGCTGAGGATATGGTCCCCGGCTACCTTCCCGGCAGTCTGCACAAGCGCATGCCGGGCGAGCCCGACGATTGTGCTCCGCTGGACGCCCCAGCGCCGGCCGGTTGGCAGCGAGCGGGTAGCGGCGACTACGACTATCAGGGATCGACCGTCTCGCGGGGCATTGATCTAGACGTTTGTCAGTTCGGCAGTGTCGCGCACGCGAAGGCTGCGTACGCCCAGTGGCCGGACACGGATGAAACGGCCCCCCTCGACACCGGTCGAGTCGGAGAGGAATCGGTCTTCCTGGCGCACACCGGATCGAGCGGCACGGTCTACGGCTACAGCCGGTCCGGCACCGTCATCGCCCGAGTCAGAGTGGAGGACGCGGGAGCGGATTCCACAGATGCCCATGACGTGCTGGCTGCCACTATCAAAAGACTCCAGCAGGTCCAGGCAGGCCAGCGGGCTACGGCGACGGCGCCGGAGATCGCCGCAAGGGAACAGACCCAGAGCTAGCGGGTGAGGCAGGCGCCCCACCCGACCTGCTCACCCCATCGGTACGAACGCCCCGTTAGCTCCGTCGTCATCGTCATCGTCATCCAGCGACTCTTTTGCCGGTTCCCAGATGAGGCCGTCGACTTGTCGCGCCACATCCGCTCGCACGGTGTCGACCATGTGCTGATACCGCGCCGCCATGGCGGTGGTGGACCACCCCATGAGCCCCATGACGGCCCGCTCGGAGACACCGAGGATCAGAAGGACGGTTGCGGCGGTGTGGCGGGCGTCGTGCAGGCGACCGTCCCTGACTCCGGCGGCGGCCAGTAGCTCCTTCCAGTCGTCGTAGTCGGTGCGGGTCGATGTGCCGCGTCCGTCCGGCGTAGCAAACAGCCGCCCCTCATCCGCCCACTTGCCGCCAGCCTCCAGGCGTTCGGCCTCCTGCTTCACCTGGTGGGCCGTCAGCAGGTCCGCGAGCTGTGCGGGCAGACCGACGACCCGGCGTCCGGCGCGCGACTTGGTGTCGGCGGTCTCCGGGTTGGTTCGCTGGCGCTGCGGGCAGTACCCGGCCCTGCGCCCGCACGGGTCGCCGCATCCGTGGGCGTAGCGCGGGCGTCGGCGGCTTCGGCGGACCATCAGGACGCCCCGCTCCATGTCCACGTCTGCCCACTTCAGCCCCAGCGCCTCCCCCCCTGCCTGAGCCCCAAGGCGAGCGCCACGGCCCACCGTGCGGCGTTTCGCCGCTTGTCAGCGGCCACAAGGAGGCGCTTCACCTCATCGACGGTGTACGGCTCGATCTCCTCTTCACTCAGGCGGGGGGCCTTGCCGAGCTGGCGGGAGAAGACCGGAGTGGCTCTGCGGCTGGACGTGCTGCCCAAGCGGGCCACCGTGCCGCTGGCGGTCGGGCTGCCCTCGATTCTCGTGGGCTCGGCGTTCGTGTTCCGTTTCACGGGGTCGCCGGTGTGGCTGTTCGCCGCCTCCCTGATCGGGGCCGCCGCGTCCGTCGGCTTCCACCTCGCCTTCGTACGGCTGCACCGGGCGGCCGCGTGAGTCCCGAAGCCCACGACATGCCCGCGGGGTTCGACGCCACCGTCCACGCCCCGAACCGGCTGCGCATCTGCGCCCTGCTGGACACCGCGGGCGAGGCGGAGTTCGGGCTCGTCCAGAAGCAGCTCGGGCTCTCCGCGTCCGTGCTCAGCAAGCACGCGACCGTGCTCATGGACGCCGGTTACGTCGAGCAGCGCAAGGCCGTCCGCGACACCCGCCAGCGCGTATGGCTTCGCCTGACCCGGGCGGGGCGCGACGCCTACCAGGGGCACCTCGCCGCGCTGCGCGCGATCGTCGGGCCGGCGGATCCCGCCGCCTCCTGATCGGCAGCCCGTCGGGGCGCGAGCACGCGGACATGCGGACAGCAGAGCGCCCGGTCGCCGGTGCAGAGGAAGCACGGCGACCGGGCGCTCCGGTCCAGCAGTCAGGTCGGGGGAAGCGGCATCGGGGGGACAAGCCGCTTCCCCCGGTGAGAACAGGGCCTGCTGGTCGTCCGTCGCGGTCAGGGGGGAAATCGCGCGGCGGCCGGCCCCACAGAGAGGCCCTGTTCCGGCCTTCCGGGTCCTGCCTGGTCCCGTCCGGCTCGCTTTCCATCGTGCCGCGCGGCGAGGCTCCTGGGGTCCGGCGAAAGGCCTTGATGGCTGGGTCGTAGGTCCTTAAAAGGCGCATCAGTGATCAAAAACGGCCATCGGATACGGCCATTCGTGCGGATAGAATCGCCCGATCGCACGTGAGGTCGACGGGGAGGGCACGATTGTGGCCAAGGCAAAGACGATCATCATCTACATGCTGGTGGTCTTCGTGCTGTACACGATCATCATGTCTCCCCAGCGGGCCGCCGAACTGGTCCAGGTAGGGTTCGAGGGCATTTCCACCGCCGCCCAGAGCGTCGGTGACTTCATGTCAGAACTGGTGAAGTAGGAGCCGCCCGATGATCCGCCACCTGGTCCTCTTCAAGCTGAACGACGGCGTCGAGCGCGACGACCCGCGGGTCGTCGCCGGGGACCGGGCCTTCCGGGAGCTGGCCGGGCAGGTTCCGGAGCTGGAGTTCTGGGAGTGCGCCTGGAACATCACCGACCGGCCGATCGCGTACGACTACGCCATCAACTCCGCCGTCGCGGATGAAGACGCGCTCAAGCGGTACGTCGAGCACCCGGCCCACCAGGCCGCCGCCGGACAGTGGCGCGAATTCGCCACTTGGGTGATCGCGGACTATCCCTTCTGATCGTGCCCATGGGGACCGGTACATCCGGTTCCGTCGACCCCTCGCCGTCCAGGCGGGGGGTTTCTTTATTCCTTTTTAAACCCTTATGCCGTCAACACGGCACTATGAGGTGCTTGCACACAGTGGACATGTCTTGTGATGCTATGACCGCTTTTGACGGATGAGTTGACCGTAGTTGACTAGTTGACCGCAAAGGGGTGGCGTCACCGTGCCGGCCAGTACAGCGCCTCAAGTGCCTCCCCAGTCCGTCCAAGCCCCCCCGACCGTCCCGGCCGTCCCGGCCGAGGACATCCAGACCGAGACCCCGGACCCCTCGGCCCGGCCCGCCCGGGCTCGCGGCGCCGACACCAGGGCGCTCACACAGGTCCTCTTCGGTCAGCTCAAGAATCTGGAGCCGGGCACTCCGGAGCACCGCCGGGTCCGGGCCGCCCTCATCGAGGCGAACCTCCCCCTCGTCCGGTACGCCGCCGCGCGCTTCCGCAGCCGTAACGAGCCGATGGAGGACGTCGTCCAGGTCGGCACGATCGGACTGATCAACGCCATCGACCGGTTCGACCCGGAGCGCGGCGTCCAGTTCCCCACGTTCGCGATGCCCACCGTCGTCGGCGAGATCAAACGTTACTTTCGCGACAACGTGCGCACCGTCCACGTCCCCCGCCGACTGCACGAACTCTGGGTCCAGGTCACCGGCGCCACCGAGGACCTGACAACCGCTCACGGGCGCTCCCCGACCACCGGCGAGATCGCCGAGCGGCTGAAGATCTCCGAGGACGAGGTCCTGGCCTGCATCGAAGCCGGGCGCTCGTACCACGCGACCTCACTGGAGGCCGCCCAAGAGGGCGATGGGCTGCCCGGGCTGCTGGACCGGCTCGGCTATGAAGACCCGGCGCTCGCCGGTGTCGAGCACCGCGACCTCGTCCGGCATCTCCTCGTCCAGCTTCCCGAGCGCGAACAGCGCATCCTTCTTCTGCGCTACTACAGCAACTTGACCCAGTCTCAGATCAGCGCCGAGCTGGGCGTCTCGCAGATGCATGTGTCAAGGCTCCTCGCCCGAAGTTTCGCCCGACTGAGATCCGCAAACAGGATCGAGGCGTAACCGGAACGGGTAGACCGTCCACAGAGCAGTTCTGACGGCATAAAAGGGCTACACCCCCTGTTTCCAGGGCGGATTCGGCGCTGACTTGTCGACATGTCACTACAGCGTGTTGCCGACATGTGACATTCTGCTCGAAGCGCGTTTGCCGCAGCCCCACCTCCGGTATTCAGGTGGAGGCTGCGTTCCTCCGATGGTCGCGGCCACCGCGACCGTCCGCGACCTCAAGGGGGTGGCATGTCCGAAGAACAGGGCAGCTCGAAGGTGCTCACGCTCACGAAGAGCGTGCCGGCACCCGCCGTGCTCACCAGCTCGCCGGAAGCCATCGACACCCGCACGCTGTCCCGCTCCCTGTTCCTGCGGCTCGCCGCGCTCGGCCCCGCCTCGGGCCCCGAGGGAACGGACAGTCCGGAGCGGACCTATGTGCGGGACACACTGATCGAACTGAACCTCCCGCTGGTGCGGTACGCCGCGGCGCGGTTCCGCAGCCGCAACGAGCCGATGGAGGACATCGTCCAGGTCGGCACGATCGGCCTGATCAAGGCGATCGACCGGTTCGACTGCGAACGCGGCGTCGAGTTCCCGACGTTCGCCATGCCCACCGTCGTCGGCGAGATCAAACGCTTCTTCCGCGACACCTCCTGGTCCGTGCGGGTCCCCCGCCGCCTCCAGGAGCTGCGGCTCGCCCTGACCAAGACCAGCGACGAGCTCGCGCAGAAGCTCGACCGCTCGCCGACCGTCCCGGAGCTGGCCCGCGCGCTCGGGGTCTCCGAGGAGGACGTGGTCGACGGCCTCGCCGTCGGCAACGCCTACACCGCCTCCTCGCTGGACTCCCCCTCCCCCGAGGACGACGGCGGCGAGGGCTCGCTCGCCGACCGCCTCGGGTACGAGGACACGGCGCTGGAGGGCGTCGAATACCGCGAGTCCCTCAAGCCGCTGCTGGCCAAACTCGCCCCGCGCGAGCGCCAGATCATCATGCTCCGCTTCTTCGCGAACATGACCCAGTCGCAGATCGGCGAGGAGGTCGGCATCTCCCAGATGCACGTCTCCCGGCTGCTGACCCGCACGCTCGCGCAGCTCAGGGAAGGGCTCATCGCCGACTGAGCAGGAGAGCCGCCGAACCGCAGGTCCGCAGAGCCGGAAAAGTGGTTCACGAGGGTTCTTATGTGACGGGGCGTCAGACACACTGACGCGATGCGACGTCAGACATACGGCTCCACCGGCCGCCGAGGCACTGCCATCGCCGCCTCGGCGGCCGCGCTGTGCCTGGGCACCGGCCTGCTGTCCGGCTGCGGCAGCGGGCCGGGCGACGGTTACACGGCCGTGGGCGCGGCCGCCGGAAGCTCGAAGCCTCCCTCGGGCGGGGCGCCCTCGGGCGACGTGACGCTCACCCCCCTCGACGGAAGTGGCGGGGGTGGTGGCGGTGGTACGTCACCGAGCGGTGGTACGGCACCGGGTCCCGGTACGTCGCCGAGCGCCGGTTCCTCGGGCGGCGGCCGGTCCGGCGACGCCCAGGACGGGTCCGATGGGGCGCGTACGGGAGTGCCGGACGGGCGTCAGGCGGCCGGTGCGTCCGGCGGACCGGGGGAAGCCCCCTCGCAGCCCGCAGACCCCTCCACGCCCTCGAAGCCGGGCGGCAGCGGCGGAGCCGGGTCCCCACCGGGCGGCGGGGGCACCGACAACCCGTCGCCTCCGGGATCCGGCAGTCCCGACACCCCCGGCAGCCCGAAGCCCCCCGCTCCGCCCGCGACCCCGGCCGCACTCACGCTCAGCGCCCCGCAGCGGGCGGCGGCGGACAAGCGGTGGTGCGAGAAGGTGACCGTGGAGTTCCGCAACACCGGAGGCTCCCCGGCGCGCTCGGGGACCGTCACCTTCGCCACGCACATCATCGGGGCACTCGGCGTCGACTGGGCGACCATCACCTCGTCCCAGCCCCTGCCCGCCCCGATCAGCGCGGGCTCGACGCGCTCGAAGACGTACACCGTCTGCGTGGAGTCCTGGCGGGTCCCGCTGGGGATGCGCGTCGAGACCCAGGACGTCTCCGCCGTGTGGGAGTGACCCCGCACGGCGGAGGTCACGGATCAGCGCGCCGACGTGCTGCCGTGCGGCAGCACCGTCGTACGGCCGCTCGCCAGCTCGGCGCGGGCCTCGTCAGCTCAGTGCGGCCTCGTCAGCTCAGGGCGAGCCAGGCCACCGCGCCGAGGACGACGACGACCGCGATCACGGCCGCGATCACCCCGACCTTCGGCCCGGACGAGGTCGCCGCGGGCTGCTGCCGGCGCTGCGGCTCGCCCTCGTCGACGAAGGCGCGGAACATCTGCGTGCTGCCCGCCGGGTCCTGGTTGCCCTCGGGGCCCGGCTGAGGGGCGTGGGGGTTGTGTGCCATGGGGCAGGACCCTAGCGAACTCGGACCCCCGGCCCAACCCCCGGGGCCACCGGGCACCCCGCCCTACCTGCGGCGGCGTATCTGAAGATCGTCCGAAAATCGCACGGGCAAGGAAGCGGGAGACCGGCGGCGCAGGCGCTTGACCTCGACCCTACGGAGGCTTTTGCGTTCCTTTACTTCTGCAAGGCTGTTTTCGTTTGCCTGCAGCAACCAACGGCTTCTATCGTTGCCCTAAGCAACAACATAGTCGTGAGTGTGCTGGGGGTTCCCGTGGCCGCACGGAGTAGTTACGAGGAACTGGCCCGACAGCTCAGTGCCGTCGGGGCCGTCAAAAGGGGGCTCGCCCGAGCGCTGCCCCCCGAGTGCCCCGCGGGATCCGCCGCCGTACTGACCCTCCTGGACCGGCACGGCGAGATGCGGATCAGCCGGCTCGCCGAGCTGCTGTCCGTGGACATGTCGGTGACCAGTCGCCACGTGGCCCATGTGGCCGATCGCGGCTGGATCGAACGGTCTCCGGACCCGGCGGACAAGCGGTCCCGCATCCTGCGGCTGACCCCCGGCGGACACGCGCAGCTCGACGAACTGACCCGGCGGACCACCGAGGTGTTCGCCCACAACCTCCAGGACTGGTCCGACGACGACGTCGGCCTGCTCATCGCGCTGCTGTCCCGGCTGCGTGACAGCTTCGCCTGTCGCGGATCCGGCGGCTGCGCCCCCGGACGTCACACCGGCGAGTGCAGGACCGGCCTCGGCGACGAGGCTCACGCCCGTACACCTGTGTAACAGAAGCAAATACGCACGGATAAGGAACTCAATGGCTACGACCACACCCACCGGTGTGCGGGGCGGCCACGCCAAGCACGGAGGGCACGGCGGCGGCAACGCCTCCGGCGCCCCCGACGGCACGCCGATGACACACCGGCAGATCATGGAGGCACTGACCGGGCTGCTGCTCGGCATGTTCGTCGCGATCCTGTCGTCGACGGTCGTCTCCAACGCCCTGCCCGAGATCATCTCCGACCTCGGCGGCGGCCAGAGCGCCTACACCTGGGTCGTGACGGCCTCGCTGCTGGCCATGACCGCCACCACCCCGCTCTGGGGCAAGCTCGCCGACCTCTTCAGCAAGAAGCTGCTGGTCCAGATAGCCCTGGTCATCTACGTCCTGGGCTCGGTCGTCGCCGGTCTGTCGACCAGCAGCGGCATGCTCATCGCCTGCCGCGTGATCCAGGGCATCGGCGTCGGCGGCCTCTCCGCCCTCGCGCAGATCGTCATGGCCGCGATGATCGCCCCGCGCGAGCGCGGCCGCTACAGCGGCTACCTGGGCGCGGTCTTCGCCGTCGCCACCGTCGGCGGTCCGCTGCTCGGCGGTGTCATCACCGACACGAGCTGGATGGGCTGGCGCTGGTGCTTCTACGTCGGCGTGCCGTTCGCGGTCATCGCGCTGATCGTGCTCCAGAAGACCCTGAAGCTGCCCGTCGTCAAGCGCGAGGGCGTCAAGGTCGACTGGTCCGGCGCGTTCTTCATCAGCGCCGCCGTCTCCCTGCTGCTGGTCTGGGTGACCTTCGCGGGCGACAAGTACGACTGGCTGTCGTGGCAGACGTACGTGATGGTCGCGGGCTCGGTCCTGCTCGGCCTGATCTTCGTGTTCATCGAGTCGCGGGCCAAGGAACCCATCATCCCGCTGCGCCTCTTCCGTAACCGCACCATCACGCTGGCCTCGATCGCCTCGCTGTTCGTGGGCATCGCGATGTTCGCGGGGACGGTCTTCTTCAGCCAGTACTTCCAGCTGGCGCGCGGCAAGTCGCCGACGATGTCCGGCGTCATGACCATCCCGATGATCGCGGGCCTCTTCCTCTCCTCGACGATCTCCGGTCAGGTCATTACCAAGACCGGGCGCTGGAAGGCGTGGCTGGTCACCGGTGGCTTCCTGGTCACGGCCGGTCTCGGGCTGCTGGGCACGATCCGGTACGACACCCCGTACTGGCACGTCGCGGTCTTCATGTTCGTCATGGGTCTCGGCATCGGCATGATGATGCAGAACCTGGTCCTCGCCACGCAGAACCAGGTCGCTCCCGAGGACCTCGGTTCCGCCAGTTCCGTCGTCACCTTCTTCCGCTCCCTCGGCGGTGCGATCGGCGTCTCGGCGCTCGGCGCGGTCCTCGGCAACCGGGTCACCCAGTACGTCAAGGACGGCCTCGCCGCGCTCGGTCCCGAGGGCGCCAAGCTCGGCCACGGCGGCACCGGCGGCGGGGGCATCCCCGACCTGGACAAGCTGCCCGAGCCGTTCCGCCTGGTCATGGAGTCCGCTTACGGGCACGGCGTCGGCGACGTCTTCCTGTACGCCGCTCCGTGCGCGCTCATCGCCTTCATTGTGACGATCTTCATCAAGGAGGTCGCCCTGAAGACCAGCGCGGCGAACGACGCCCCCACCGAGGCGTCGGACCAGGCTCCGGCCGCCGTCGATACCGCCGAGATCCCCGTGCCCGCCACCGTCGGCGCGGCCGGCCTGGTCTCCGAGGGCGCGGCCGGGGTCACCTCGGTCGACACGGCGGAAGCCCCTCACGACACCGTCCAGGGCACCCCCGTCCACGGTGTGGTGCGCGGTGCGGAGGGCGCTCCGGTCGCCCGCGCGGCCGTCACCCTGATCTCGCTGGGCGGCCGGCAGCTCGGGCGCTCGGTGGCCCGGACCGACGGCGGCTACACCCTGGACGCCCCCGGCTCCGGCAGCTACGTCCTGATCGCCTCCGCCGACGGTTTCCAGCCGCAGGCGTCCACGGTGGTCGTCGGCGACGAAGCGCTGGCCTTCGACATCCTGCTGTCCGGTACGAGCGGACTGGCCGGAACCGTCAGGGCCGCAGAGTCCGGCGCCCCCGTCGACGGCGCGATGGTCATCGTGACCGACGTCCGGGGCGACGTGCTGGCCACCGGCGCGTCCGGCCCGACCGGTGAGTTCGCCTTCGGCGAGCTGATCCCGGGCTCCGTGACCGTCGCGGTCAACGCGGCCGGCTTCCGTCCGCTGGCGCTGCCGGTGGAGATCGGCGGCCAGGGCGTCACCCGCGTCGAGGCCGCGCTGCGGTCCGGTGCGCTGGTCCGGGGCACCGTGCGGGCCGGGTCCGCCCGGGGTCCGCTGGGCGACGCCCGGGTCACGCTCATCGACGCGGCGGGCAACGTGGTCGCCACCGCGACGACCGGCGAGGACGGCGCGTACGCCTTCACCGACCTGGACGCGGGCGAGTACTCCGTCATCGCGACCGGCTACCCGCCGGTGGCGGGCTCCCTCACCGTCAGCGGTACGGGAGTCGACGCGCACGACATCGAGCTCGCCCACCCGGGCGAGTGACGGTCCCTCACGTGAGCACGTGCTCCTGAGCACGTGAAGAGCACGGGCTCACGTGAAGGGATCGCGAAGACCCCTGGTCGGGCGGCACTTCGAGCGGAGAGGCTGTCGCGACCGGGTGGAAAGGGGCCCCGGGTGGCGGGTACGGCAGGCAGGGGACGGCCGGCCGGGACCGCCCCGGGGCCCGACTCATGTGACCCCCACGTTCCGTCAGGTTCCGTCGCTGTCCGACGGGACACCGGGTCGTCGGGGCGTCGCACGCGGGTCATCGAGTCATCGAGCCAAGGCTTCTGGGAGAGATACGGATGGGACTTCGCGCACAGGTACGGACGCGGGACGGCTGGGCGGTCCAGCACGCCGTCGTGACGGTCACCGACATGACCGGCGCCCAGGTGCTGCGGGCCGCGGCCGACGAGGACGGGGCCGTCCGCACGGACGGCTCCCTGACGGCCGGCGCGTACACGGTGATCGTCACGGCGGTCGGGTACGCCCCCGCCGCCTCCACCGCCCTCGTCACCGCGAGCGGCCGGATCGAGGCCGGGCAGATCGTCCTGGCCCGGCAGGGCGGGGTGGAGCTGCCGCCGCCGGGCGCCTGGTCGCTGGACCCCGCGCACTCCTCGGTCGGCGCGGTCGCCCAGCACCTGGGGATCTCCAGCGTGCACGGCCGGTTCACCGACTTCGGCGGCCGGATCGAGATCGCCGAGGAGATCAACAACTCCCGGGTCGACGCGGTGATCAGGGCGGCCAGTATCGACACCGGCAACGGCATGCGGGACAAGCACCTGCGCTCGCCGGACTTCCTGGACGTCGACCGGTACCCGGAGATCGCCTACAGCTCCACCGCGCTGGCCCCGGCGGGCCCCGACCGCTGGACCGTGCACGGCGAGCTGACCATGCACGGCGTCTCGCGCCCCGTCGACCTGGACCTGACCTACCTCGGCACCGGGCCCGACCCGTGGGGCGGGGTGCGCGCGGCCTTCCACGCCACCGCCGAACTGCGCCGCGACGACTTCGCGATGAACTACAACCAGGTCGTCCAGGCGGGCATCTCCGCGATCGGCACGACCCTGCGCGTGGAGCTGGACATCCAGGCGGTGCAGGGCGAGGCGCTGCCCATGGCGTGACCCGGGCCCGCCTCGCGCCGGTCGTGGGCGAGGCGCTGCCCGGCCAGCGGTTCGGCCCGGTCGTAGGGTGGTGGGCATGGCACCGAACATCGCGACCAACACCGCCGTGGAACTCGACGAGTTGCTGGCGTTCGTACGCCCCCGGCACCGGGCGGTCCTGCTCACCACCCGGGCCGACGGCCGCCCCCAGGGGTCCCCGCTGACCTGCGGCGTGGACGACGCGGGGCGGATCGTCATGTCGACGTACCCCGAGCGCGCCAAGACCCGCAACGCCCGGCGCGACGAGCGGGTCAGCGTGATCGTGCTGTCGGACGAGTGGGACGGGCCGTGGGTGCAGGTCGACGGTGCGGCGGAGGTCATCGACGCCCCGGACTCGGTCGAGCCGCTGGTGGAGTACTTCCGGAACATCTCGGGGGAGCACCCGGACTGGGACGAGTACCGGGCGGCGATGCTGACGCAGGGCAAGTCGATCATCCGGGTCACCCCGGAGCGCTGGGGCCCCGTCGCCACCGGCGGCTTCCCGGCCCACCTGGCCCCGGGGAGCTGATCGCGCGATGAGCGAGAGCAGCGGGACGCCCCGATCGCTCCTAGGGTGCGGGCTGCCCGTTCCGCCCCCGCCGCTGCCCGCGCCCGACGCCCTCGCGCGGGCCCGGCTGCTGGTCGCGCCCTCGCTGGACCCCGGCCTCGTACGGGAGTTGGAGCGGATCGCCGGGCGCGGCGCGGAGCCCCTGACGGACGTTCCGCCGCCGTCCGACGCGCCCCTCCTCTGCGTGGGCGACGCCCTGCCCGACGCCCTGCGGACGGACCGGCTGCTCTGGTTCCACAGCATCACCGCGGGGTCGGACAGGCTGCTCTCCAGTGGCCCTTGGCCCGGCCCGGCGCTGCTGACCCGGACCGTGGGCCGGATGGGCGAGCGGATGGCCCAGTACGTCCTGGGCTGGATGCTCGCCGAGGCCCAGTCCGTAACGGAGTTCACCGAGCAGCACGCCCGAGCGCACTGGGAGCGCCTCCCCTCGGAGCTCGTCGCCGGGCAGACCGCCCTGGTCTACGGCACCGGCCGCATCGGCGAGGCGGTGGGGCGGCTGCTGGCGGCCTGCGGGGTGCGCACCGTGGGCGTCGCCCGCACCTCGCGGTACGGGCCGGAGCCCGGCACCGACCGTGCGGTGCCGCCGGGATTCGACCGGGTGATCGGGGCCGCCGAGGACACCGGGGCGCTGGGTGAGGCCCGCTGGGTGATCTCCACCCTGCCGTTGACGGGGGCCACGGAGGGCTTCTTCGGGGCCGACCGGTTCGCGGCGGTGCGCGGGGCGACATTCGTCAACGTGGGGCGGGGCGCGACCGTGGACATGGGGGCGCTGGAGACCGCGCTGCGGGACGGCCGGGTGCGGCGGGCGGTGCTGGACGTACTGCCCGCGGAACCGGCCGCGCCGGAAGACCCCGTGTGGAAGCTGCCCCGTACGGTCATCACCTCGCACTCCTCGGGGATCACCACCGACGAGGACATCGCCGTGGACTTCGCCGCCTGCTGGGAGGACGTGAGGGCGGGCCGGCGCCCCGGGCTGACGGTGGACACGGCACGCGGCTACTGAGCCGGAACCCGTCAGGCACGCGGGCGGCCACGCGGCTACCGGACCGGATTCCCTCGGCCACGCGGGCGGCCACGCGGCTACCGGACCGGATTCCCTCGGGCACGCGGGCGGCCCCACGGCTACTGGGCCGGATCCCCTCGGCCACGCGGCTACTGGGCCGGAACCCGTCAGGCACGCGGGCGGCCCCGCGGCTACTGGGCCGGGGATCCGGTCCGGTCGCGCACCGCCTCGATGCCCGCGATCACCAGGTCCAGCGCGAACACGAAGTCCCGCTCGCGCATCTCCTCGACCGTCTCGCCGCCCCGGGCCGACATGATCTCGTCGGAGTAGTCGGAGATCTCCCGCAGGTGCGGCTCCGCCCGGATCGTGCCCATCGCGTGCTGGTGGTACTCGTCCTGCGTGAGCCCGGTCGCGTCGCACCGCGCCTTGAAGTTGCCCTCGACGGTGCCGAATCCGTACACGAACTGGAAGACCGCCGAGAGCGCGCCCGTCTGCCGTTCCAGAGGCAGCCCGGTGTCCCGGATCACGTCCTGGACGGCGTACGAGAACAGCATCGAGTTCGGGCCGATGTTGAGGAACGTCCCGGCGAGCGGCGAGATCCAGATGTGGCGGACGAGGAGTTCGCGGTAGCTGCGGGCCAGTTCCCGCAGCCGGTCCCGCCAGTCGGCGTCCTCGCGGGGCCGGTCGATCTCCGCGTACACCGAGTCGAGCGCCAGCTCCAGGAGGTCGTCCTTGGTGTCGACGTACCAGTAGAGGGACATCGCGGTGACGTCCAGTTCGGCGGCGAGCCGGCGCATCGAGAACTTGGCGAGTCCGTCGGCGTCCAGCAGCCGCACCGACGCCTCGGTGATCCGGTTGCGGTCCAGGCCCGCCGGGGACTCGGTCCGGCGCGAGCGCGAAGGAGCCGTGCGGCCCAGCCACACGCTCGTCCGCACGGCGGCGTCCTTCGAGCCGCCGGACGACGCGGGAGCCGATCCGGACGCGGACTCGGGCGCGGGCACAGCCTCTGACGTCGGCTCAGACGCGGAATCGGGTTCGGAACCGGGCCCGGACACCATGGCGCACTCTCCTCGTCGTGCTCGGATCGGCCACCGAGCGGTCCTGCCGAACGGCGGACCGTGCGGGCCCGCCGGAAAACGGCGTACCGGACGCTGACGGTCCGGTACGCGCGTCACATCCGATGCTATGCCGCCGGTCCCGTCGCGTCTGCCCGGTCCCCCGCCTGCGAAGCGTCGGTCTTCCGCAGCTGAGCCGCCGCCTCCACCCGCTCGGCCCGGCGCAGCAGCAGCGCGGCGAGCAGGCCGCCCGCCAGCACCGCCACCGCGCCGACGAGCTGGCTGGTCTCCAGGCCCGCGGCGAACGCGTCCTTGATCTGCTCCCGGGCGGCGGGCCCGTCGGCGGCCGCCAGGGCCGCGGGCAGTGAGGCGGCGCCGACGGCGGCCGGGACGAGCGCGGCGAACCGGGCGTTGAGGACCGCGCCGAGGACCGCGACCCCGAGGCCGTTGCCGAACTCCGCGAGCGTGCCGTTGACGCCCGCGCCGACCCCGGCCTTCTCGGGCGGGATGGCGCTCATGATGGCGTTGGCCATCGCGGGCATGGCCAGGGCGACGCCCACACCCATCACGATCAGGCCGAACAGCATGCCGCCGTACCCGCCGTCACCCCCGCCGAGCACCGCGATGGCGACCAGGCCGGCCGCCAGACAGCTCATCCCCGCCGCGATGACGGCGGGCGTGCCGAACTTCCGGACCGCCCGCGCGCCCAGCCCCGTGAGGTTGAGGACGACCACGGTGAGCGCCATCGGGGCCGTCCGCAGCCCCGCCTCCAACGGCCCGTACCCGAGGACGAACTGCAGGTGCTGGGTGAGCAGGAAGAGCGAGCCGGTCATCCCGAAGGCGACCAGGATCGCGCCCGCCACCGCTCCGACGAACTTCTGGTTCCGGAAGAAGTGCATGTCGAGCATCGGGTTCGGGATGTTGAGCTCCCACAGCACGAACCCGGCCAGCACGGCGATGCCGAGGAACGCCGTCAGCAGCACCCGGCCGGAGCCCCAGCCGTGCTCGGGCCCGGAGATGATCGCGAAGACGGCGGCGGTCATACCGATGGTGGAGAGCAGCGCGCCCAGCAGGTCGGGGCGGTCGCCCTGGGCGACCTTGGACTCCGGTACGAGCCGGGCGACGGCGACCAGACCGAGCAGGGCGACCGGGATGTTGATGAGGAAGATCGCGCCCCACCAGAAGTGGTCGAGGACGAACCCGCCGAACAGCGGGCCCGCCGCGAAGCCGAGGGAGGCGACGGTGGACCAGATGCCGATCGCCTTGACCCGCTCGGTCTCGTCGAAGATCTGGACCACGACGGCGAGCGTCGTGGTGAGCAGCAGCGCGCCACCGACGCCCATCCCGGCACGGGCCGCGATGAGCTGGCCGGAGGACTCGGCGAGCCCGGCCACGAGCGAGCCGACGCCGAACAGGGCGAGGCCCACCATCAGCATCTTCTTCCGCCCGTAGCGGTCCGCCGAGCTGCCCGCGGTGAGCAGCAGGCCCGCCTGGACGAGCGAGTAGGCGTTGATCATCCACTGCACGTCGGCGGTGGACGCGTTCAGCTCCGAGGTGAGGGAGGGGATCGCGACGTTGAGGACGGTGTTGTCGAGCAGCACCACGAGCTGGGCCAGGCAGATGACGCCGAGGATCAGCCAGCGTTGCGGATGTCCCTGGTGGGAGAGGTCGGGTCGCTCTGCGGCGGGCGCCGTCATGCGGGCTCCTTGGGCTCCATGGGTGGGTGGCCCGTGGTGGTGCGGCCGGTGGTTGTACGGCGTACGGGACTCTGTCTTGTACACCGTAAGGCAGTCCCGTACGACGTACAAGTCGATTTCTTTCGAGCCGCACCGGTCGCGCCGCTGGGACCCGAGGGGTGACCCGGCGGTACGGTTCTCGTCGCTTACCTGACAAGTTTTCTGACAAAGTGCGCGATTTCCGGCCCTTGGGAGAGCCATGTCGCTGCGTCGCCGTTCGTCCCGTGTCCCTCAACTGCTCCTCGCCGCCTCCCTTCTGGGAGCGCTCCTCGCACCGCCTGCCGCGGCCGCGTCGGCCCACGGCTCCCCTTCCGGTGAACCGGGCGGGACCGGCGGGACCGGGGGCCGGGGCCTGCCGCTGCGGGTCGCCACGTACAACATCCATGCCGGTGCGGGCATGGACGGTGTCTTCGACCTGGACCGCCAGACCGCCGAACTCCGTTCGCTGAAAGCCGATGTGATCGGGCTTCAGGAGGTCGACCGGCACTGGGGCTCCCGCAGCGAGTGGCGGGATCTCGCGGGCGAACTGGCCCGGCGACTGCGGATGTACGTCTCCTTCGCGCCGATCTACAGCCTCGACCCGGCCGAACCGGGCGGGCCCCGGGCCGAGTACGGGGTGGCCGTGCTGTCGCGGCACCGGATCGTGAGCGCCGAGAACCACGAGATCACCCGCCTCTCGACCCAGGACCCGAACCCGGTGCCCGCACCAGCCCCGGGGTTCGGCGAGGTAGTCGTACGGGTGCGGGGACTGCCGGTGCACGTGTACGTGACCCACCTCGACTACCGCCCGGACCCCGCCGTCCGCGTCGCCCAGGTCGCCGACACCCGGCGGATCATGGCCGAGGACCGGGGCCCGAAGATCCTGCTCGGCGACTTCAACGCCGAGCCCGCCGCCCCCGAACTGGCCCCGCTCTGGCGGGAACTGGCCGACGCGGACCCCGGCGCGCCCACGTTCCCGGCGCAGGACCCGGTCAAGCGGATCGACTTCGTGACGGTGTCGGAGAACAGGATCGGCGTGCGGAGGGCCTGGGTGCCGGAGAGTCTCGCCTCCGACCACCGGGCCGTGGTGGCGGACCTGCTGGTACGGGGGTGACGGCGGGGCGGAGGCAGGCGCGGGGCGACAGGGCCGGGGCCGATGAGCCCGGGGCGAGCCGGGGCCGATGAGCCAGGGCGAGCCGGGGGCGATGAGTCCTGGGCGCTCCCGCAGTCTCCACTTTCGGCTCGCATGCTTCCTTTCGCGGTGAGAAGGCGTCCTCCTCACCGAGGGCCGCCGCGAAAGACCACGCGGAACCGGACGGACGAAGGATGGTCATGACCACCACCACCCTGCACGAACTGCTGGACACCCACATCGCCAGGGGATCGATGCCGGGCGCGGTGGCGCTGGTCGCCCGGGGCGAGCGGGTCGAGGCCGTGTCGGCCGGTACGGCCGGTCGCGCCGGGTCCGCGCCGATGCGGCGGGACTCACTGTTCCGCCTTGCCTCGATCACCAAACCGATCGTGGCGGCGGCCGCCATGACGCTCGTCGAGGACGGCCTGATCGCCCCCGCCGACCCGGTCGCGGCGTGGCTGCCCGAGCTGGCCTCGCCCCTGGTCGTCCGGACCCCGCAGAGCCCGGTCGACGACGTGGTGCCGGCCGTCCGCCCGATCACCCTCCTGGACCTGCTGACCTTCCGGGCCGGCTACGGCTTCCCGTCCGACTTCTCGCTCCCGGCCGTCGCCCCCCTGTTCGAGAAGCTGAAGCAGGGGCCGCCGCAGCCGCAGACCGGTCTCGCACCGGACGCCTGGATGGCCGAACTGTCCCGTATCCCGCTGCTGCACCAGCCGGGCGACGGATGGCTCTACAACACGTGCTCCGACATCCTCGGCGTCCTCGTCGCCCGGGTCGCCGACCGCCCGCTGCCCGCGTATCTGGCGGAGCGGATCTTCGAGCCCCTCGGCATGAAGGACACCGGGTTCTGGGTGGAACCCGCCGCGCTGGGCCGGTTCACCAGCTCCTACCGGGCCGGGAAGGGCGGGGACGGGGCCGATGGCGGTGGCGAGCCCGAGCTGATCGACGCCCCGGACGGGCAGTGGAGCAGCCCGCCCCCGTTCCCGTCCGGCGCCGGGGGCCTCGTCTCGACCGTCGACGACTGGCACGCCTTCGGCCGGATGCTGCTCACCGAGGGCCTGAACGACGCCGGCGACCGGGTGCTGGCCGGCGAGTCCGTCCGCCAGATGATCACCGACCACCTGACGCCGGAGCAGCGCGCCGCGAGCGGGCTGTTCACGGAGGGCCAGGGCTGGGGGTTCGGCGGGGCCGTGGACGTCGAGATCGCCGCCCCCTGGAACGTGCTCGGCCGCTACGGCTGGGTCGGCGGCACCGGCACCACGGCCCACGTCATCCCGGCCACGGGTACGGTCGCCGTCCTGCTCACCCAGATGGAGATGGGCGGACCGGCCGCGCCCGAGGTGATGCGGGACTTCTGGACGTACGCGGCCGGGTTCTGACCCGTTGCGCCGAACCCGGCCGCGTACGCCCCGATCCATCAACTCGTGGGCCGCGTCAGGTCGTAGAACGTGGCGCTGCCGACGGTGACCTCGGTGAAGTTCTCGGTCACCCAGGAGGAGATCTGCGAGGAGGTGCCGGAGGAGCCCATGCCGCCGGGGCCGCCGCCCATGCCGCCTCCGACTTCGCCGGCCGTGCCTCCGCGCATGCCGCCGCCCGTTCCACCGCCCATTCCGCCGCCCGAGACGAAGTAGTGGATCTTCCCTTCCGCCACGTACTTCTTGAACCGGTCGAGCGTCGGCGACGGGTCGCTCCCGTTGAAGCCGCCGATCGCCATCACCGGGTCGCCGGTCGCGAGTTGGTAGCTGGCTGCGTTCTGCGCGCCGACCGCTGCGGCGACCCAGGTGTAGTCGTCCGCGTCCTTCGTCAGGAGCGCCTTCGCCTCGGTATCGACGGTCGCGCCGTTGAGCAGGCCGCCCATGCCGCCGCCTCCGCCGCCACCCCCGCCCCTCATGCCTTCGCCGAAGCCGGGGATGGTGCCGGTACCCGTTCCCGTTCCCGTTCCCGTACCGCCGGGTGCGGTGCCGCCGCCGGGCAGGGTGGGCATGCCGCCCGGAGCGTTGCCCTGCTGGTTGCCCTGCCCCTGCCCCTGACCGGGAGGCTGCTGCATGCCGCCGCGCTGCCCGCCGTCACCGCCGCCGGGTCCACCGGGCCGGCCGCCACCGCCCCCGGGCCCGCCCATGCCGAACCCGCCCGCCGAAGGACCGGCGGTCACGATCGAGCCCTGGTGGCCGCTGTTCAGCGTGTTCACGGTGTACGCGGTCGGCCCCGCCAGCGACGCCGCGCAGCTCAGCCCCACCACGGCGACGGCCAGGCCCCGCCCGCCGAACCGCCCCACGACCAGCAGCCCGAGCGCGCCGACGATCCCGCCCGCGAGCACCGCCCACCGCAGCCACGGCAGGTAGTCCGGGGTGCGGCCCAGCAGGACGTACGCCCAGAGCGCCGTCGCGAGGACCGTGCCCGCGAGCACCGCGCGCGGCCACCAGGCCGACCGCTCCTCCCAGAGCACCGTGACCCCCATGGCGACGAGCGCCGCGACGTACGGGGCGAGGGCCACCGTGTAGTACTGGTGGAAGATCCCGGCCATGAAGCTGAACACCGCCGCGGTCATCACCAGCGCACCGCCCCAGGCGAGGAACGCCGCCCGGGCGGTGTCCGTCCGCCCCGCCTTCCGGGTCAGCCAGAGACCGGCCACCAGCAGGATCAGCGCGGCCGGGAGCAGCCAGGCGATCTGGCCGCCGACCTCGGAGTTGAACATCCGCCCGATGCCGGTCTCGCCCCAGCCACCGCCGCCCCCACGGCCGCCGCCCCCGCCGACGCTTCCGGTCTCCTCGCCGTTGATGCGGCCGAGGCCGTTGTAGCCGAAGGTCAGCTCCAGGAACGAGTTGTTCTGCGAGCCACCGACGTACGGTCGCGAGGACGCCGGCATCAGCTCCACGATCGCGACCCACCAGCCGCCGGCGACCACCATCGTCAGCGCGGAGAGCGCGAGTTGGCCGATCCGCTTCCGTACGGGAACGGGGGCGCACACCGCGTACAGCACGGCCAGCGGCGGCAGGATCAGGAACGCCTGGAGGGTCTTCGTCAGGAACGCGAGACCCACTGCCGCCCCCGCCCACAGCAGCCACGTCGTCCGGCCCCGCTCCAGCGCCCGCAGCACGCACCACACGGTGACGGTCATCAGCAACGCCAGCAGCGCGTCCGGGTTGTTGAAGCGGAACATCAGCGCGGCGACCGGCGTCAGCGCGAAGACCGCGACCGCGATCAGCCCGGCGACCGGCCCGAAGCGACGGCGTACGGCGGAATTGAGCACGGCCGCCGTGGCGAGCGCCATCAGGACCTGAGGGGCCAGGATCGCCCAGGAGTTGAGCCCGAAGAGCCGAACGGAGAGGGCCATCGGCCAGAGGGCGGCCGGGGGCTTGTCGACGGTGATCGCGTTCGCGGAGTCCAGCGAGCCGAAGAAGAGGGCCTTCCAGCTCTGGCTGCCCGCCTGGACGGCTGCGGAGTAGAAGGAGTTGGCGTAGCCGGAGGCGCTGAGGTTGGAGAAGTAGGCGAGGCCGACGGCGAGCAGCAGCCCGTACAGCGCGGGGCGCGCCCAGCGGGGGCCCGGGCCGGAGCCGCGATCGGGTTCCGGAGGCGGGGCGGTGGTGATCGTGGCCGTGGCCGTGGTCATCGGAGATCCTCGGGTTCGGGGCAGGCGCGGGCCGGGAAGACCCAGGCGCGCAGGAGCAGGAAGCGCAGCACGGTGGCGGCGAGGTTGGCGGTGATCAGGACGGCCAGCTCCGTGCCGTGCGAGGGTGAGCCGGAGGCCGCGCCGAGCGCCGCGAGGGAGCCGCTGGTCAGCGCGAGGCCGATCGCGAAGACGACCAGGCCCTGGGCCTGATGGCGGACGGCTCCGCTCCGGCCGCGTACCCCGAAGGTGAGCCGGCGGTTCGCGGCGGTGTTGGCGACGGCGGAGACGAGCAGCGCGCCGCCGTTGGCGACCTGCGGGCCGACACCGAGCCGGAAGAGGGAGTAGAGGGCGAGGTAGAAGAGGGTGGAGAGGACCCCCACGGCACAGAATCCGATGAGCTGGCGGGCCAGTCCGCGCTCCACCCCGGTCAGCGCCCGGTCGCGCGGATCGTCCCCGAAGGGCCGGGCCAGACGGTCCAGCGGCAGCGCGCCGACGGCCAGCGCCCGCCCCACCCGCCACACGCCTTTCAGGTCCTCGGTGGCCGTCCGCACGATGTGGACGGTCGAGTCGGGGTCGTCGATCCAGTCGACGGGCACCTCGTGGATGCGCAGCCCGGCCCGTTCGGCGAGGACGAGCAGCTCGGTGTCGAAGAACCAGCCGCTGTCCTCCACCATCGGCAGCAGCCGCTCGGCGACCTCGCGCCGGATCGCCTTGAACCCGCACTGGGCGTCGCTGAACCCGGCGGCGAGGGACGAGCGCAGGATCAGGTTGTAGGCGCGCGAGATGAACTCCCGCTTCGTTCCCCGCACCACCCGCGAACTCCGGGCCAGCCGCGAGCCGATGGCCAGGTCGGAGTGGCCGGAGATCAGCGGGGCGACCAAGGGGAGGAGAGCGTTGAGGTCGGTGGAGAGGTCGACGTCCATGTAGGCGAGGACCGGGGCGTCGGAGGCCGACCACACCGTCCGCAGGGCCCGCCCGCGTCCCTTCTCCTCCAGCCGGACGTACCGCACCCCGGGCACCTCGACGGCGAGCGCGGCGGCCACGGCCGGGGTGGCGTCGGTGCTGGCGTTGTCGGCGACGGTGATGCGGAAGGGGTACGGGAAGGTCCGCGCGAGATGGGCGTGGAGGCGGACGACGCAGGGGTGGAGGTCCTTCTCCTCGTTGTACACGGGGACGACGACGTCGAGCACGGGGGCGGCGGAGGTCACGGCGACCGGCTGCCGGGCCGGAAGGTGCTCCCGGCCCGGCAGCCGGCCGTGGGCCTCTCCGTCCCCGCCGTCCCTGCTGCTACTGCGGCGGCCGGTCGTTCCGGGGCCGCTCCGGAGGCTGCTGTCGGTGGTCATGTTCCGACGTTCGCCAACCGCGCTGTCACACCGGTGTGGTGAGCCTGTCCCCGACCTGTGAGTCGATGCCCGGTGTGCCGTCCGCCAGCAGCTGGACCGCGAAGACCGTGCGGCCCGGCGCGGACTCCACCCGTACGCGGCCGCCGTGCGCGGAGACGACGGCCTGCACGATGGCGAGGCCGAGCCCGGTGGAACCGGTCGCTCCGCCGCCGTCCGCGCCCCGCGCCCGGGACGCGTCCCCCCGCGCGAACCGTTCGAAGACGTGCGGCAGCAGCTCAGCCGGGATGCCGGGCCCGTCGTCCCGCACCTCCACCGTGACCGGCTCCCCACCCCGTACGGGCGGCTGGACGGAGACGGTGACGGTGGTCCCCGGCGGGGTGTGCGTACGGGCGTTGGCGAGCAGGTTGACCAGCACCTGCTGGAGCCGCTCGGGATCGGCGCGTACGGTCACGGGCTCAGCCGCGTCCGGCAGTTCGAGCCGCCAGTGGTGGCGGGCGGTGCCGGGGCCGGTTTCCGGTCGGTGCGGGGCACCCGGGCCGGCGCCCGGCCCCTCCGCTCCTGTTCCGTCCGCCGCCCGGGCGTCGCTCACCGCGTCCACGACCAGCGGAAGCAGATCGGTGGTGCCGTACGAGAGCGGACGCCCGGCGTCCAGCCGGGCCAGCAGCAGCAGATCCTCCACCAGGCCCGTCATCCGGTCCGCCTCCGACTCGATCCGCCCGAGCGCGTGCCGGGTGACCGGATCGGGCTCCGGGCCCGCCGCTCCTCCGCCGGCGCGGCGGGTCAGCTCGGCGTAGCCCCGGATCGAAGCCAGCGGCGTACGCAGTTCATGGCTCGCGTCGGCGACGAACTGCCGGACCCGCGTCTCGCTCTCCTGGCGGGAGGCGAGCGCCGAACCGACGTGTCCCAGCATCCGGTTGAGCGCCGCGCCCACCTGCCCGACCTCGGTACGGGGATCGGCCTCGGCGTCCGGGACGCGTTCGAGGAGCGCCACCTCGCCGCTGTGCAGCGGGAGTTCCGAGACCCGGGTGGCCGTGGCGGCGACCCGGCGCAACGGCCGCAGGGCGACCCCGACGAGCACGGTACCCGCGATCGAGGCGGCGATGAGCCCGGCGGCGGTGACGCAGACCTCGACGACGATCAAGGTGGTCAGCGCCCCGCTCACCTCGGCGCTGGGGATGCCGACGAGGACGGTGTCGCCCTCGGCGGTGGTCGTGGCCTCGACCCGGTAGCCGCCGAGGCCGGGCAGATCGACGCTCCGGGTGCCCTCACCGGCCCCCGGGGCGGCGTTCTCCAGCGCGGTCCGCTGCTCCCCGGTCAGCGGCTTCGCGCTCTCCTGGGCGCGGAGTCCGCTGTCCTCGACGACCTTCGACGCGGTGACGTCCCCGTCGGCGTCGACGAGCGCCCCGAACGTGCCGAGCGGCTGCCCGCCGCCGCCGACGAAGCCGAGCGGACCCGCCTCACGCAGCGAATCGGGCAACGGGAGCGGACCGGGCGGCCGTTGGGCGCGCTCGACGACGGAGTGCAGCTGGTCGTCGAGCTTGCCGTACATGTAGCTGTGGAAGGCGATCGCGGTGACGGACCCGATGACGGCCGCGACGACGGCGATCAGGGACACGGCGGAGACGACGAGCCGGGTCCGCAGCGTCCAGGGCCTGCGCGGCAGTGTCATGCGGGCCCCTACTCACCGGGCTTGATCAGATACCCCGCGCCGCGCCGGGTGTGGATCATCGGCGTGCGCCCGGCGTCGATCTTCTTGCGGAGGTAGGAGATGTAGAGCTCGACGACGTTGGCCTGGCCGCCGAAGTCGTAGTTCCAGACCCGGTCGAGGATCTGCGCCTTGCTGAGCACCCGGCGCGGGTTGCGCATCAGGAAGCGCAGCAGCTCGAACTCGGTGGCGGTGACGTGGATCGCCTGCCCGCCCCGCCACACCTCGTGGCTGTCCTCGTCGAGCACCAGGTCCCCGACGGTCAGCGTGGACTCGCCGCGCCCGGCGGCGACGGCCGAGCCCGAGCGGCGGATGAGCCCGCGCAGCCGGGCCACGACCTCCTCCAGGCTGAACGGCTTGGTGACGTAGTCGTCGCCGCCCGCGGTGAGCCCGGCGATCCGGTCCTCGACGGCGTCCCGGGCGGTCAGGAAGAGCACCGGCACATCGGCGTACTCGCGGCGCATCCGGCCCAGCACGGCCAGCCCGTCCATGTCCGGGAGCATCACGTCCAGGACCACCGCGTCCGGCCGGAAGTCGCGGGCCGCCCGGACCGCCGCGGCCCCGTTCCCGGCGCTGCGCACCTCCCACCCCTCGTAACGCAGGGCCATCGAGAGCAGCTCGGTGAGCGGAGCCTCGTCGTCCACGACCAGGACCCGGACGGGAGTACGGTCCGGCCTGAGCAGTTCGGTACGCCCCTGGGGCGCGGTCGTCGTCGTCATGGGCCCACTCTGTGAGGCGCCCGTGAGAGAAGCCTGACCCGTTCCTGTGAATTCCCTGAGAAAGCGGTCCGGTTTCAGCAGGCCCTTAAGCCTCCGGAGCCTCCGGCAGCTTGAACAAGGCAGCCGCGTTCCCGTGACAGACCGCCCGCAACCACGCATCGCCCAGCCCGAGCCGCTCCAACGCCTCCAGCTGGTGGACATACGGGTAGGGAATGTTCGGGAAGTCCGTCCCCAGCAGGATGCGCTCCCCGAGGTCGGCGAGCCGCCCGCGTTCGGCCGCCGGGAAGGGGCTGAGCCGCTCGCTGAAGTCGGTGAACGCCATGGTCGTGTCGAGCCGGACCTCCGGATACGCCTCCGCTAGCGCCAGGAACTCCGCGTACTCCGGCATCCCCATGTGCGCGACGATCAGCCGCAGCCGGGGGTGCCGGGCCAGCAGCCGCCCGATCGGCTCCGGCCCGGTGAACTTGCCCGGCGCGGGCCCCGACCCGCAGTGCATGACCACCGGAATCCCGGCCTCCGCGAGCAGCCCCCACACCGGGTCCAGCAACGGATCATTGGCGTCGTAGGCACCCACCTGAAGGTGCGACTTGAACACCCGGGCCCCCGCCTCGACGGCCTCCTTCACGTACACCTCGACGCCCTCCTCCGGGAAGAGGGTCGCGGTGTGCAGGCAGTCGGGGGTCCGGCCGGCGAAGTCGGCGGCCCAGCCGTTCAGCCAGCGGGCCATACCGGGCTTGTGCGGGTAGAGCATGGCGGTGAACCGGACCACCCCGAACGCCCGCAGCAGATCGAGCCGCCGCTCCTCCTCGTACCGGTAGGTGATCGGCCACTCCAGCCCGGTGAGCGGCCCGGCCGCGTCGAAGTAGGCCCACACCTTGCGCAGGACCTGCTCGGGCATGAAGTGGGTGTGCACGTCGATGATCCCGGGCAGCCCGAGCCGCTCCCGGAACCGCACCACGTCATCGCTTCCCGTTTCCATGCGCAGGCCTTTCGCCGGTCGTCCGGAACGACCACCCGGTCGTTCAGAACAACCCACCCTGCACACCGCCGCCGCCGATGTCGATGAGGGGGACACGTACATCGCTCCCGGTCACCTCGGTCGCCCCGGTCGCGCGGGTCACCGCCGTCAGGTCCCAGCCGGTGATCAGCCGCGTATCCAGCACGACCACGCCCCCGTCCGCCACCGCGAGGTGCAGATCGGGCCCGGCCGCCGCGACGAGCCGCCCCGCGACGACGCCGCCGTCGACCAGCTCCCGTACCGCCCGGACGGGAGCGGGCGCACTTTCCCGTACCGACCGGCCGGGCGCGGGATCGGCATCGGCATCGGCATCGGGCGCACGGTCGAGCCCGAAGACGCCCACCTGGTCGACTACTTCGAGGGGCAGCCGCTCCAACGACTCAGGCCAGCCCCGCCCTTCGAGCGCCGCCGCCCGCGCGTACAGCTCCGCCACCGCCCCGGCCCGCTCCTCCGGCCCCGGCAACTGCCCGCGTACGGCCCGCTTCCTGGCGTACGGGATCCGGTCGGGCACCCCGAGGGCCGCCCGCAGCACCTCCTCGGTCCGCCGGGCCGCCATGAGGGGCCCGCGCCCCAGCCAGCTGAAGGCCACGGCCCCCTGCTCCCGCAGCCGGGCGGCCCCGCGCTCCTCCCCGGTGATCCCGACCTTGACCATGCCGGGCCCGAACCAGGCGAGGTACACACGGTACGTCCGGGGGTCGTCCGCCATCGTGTCGGCGGCCACCGAATGCGCCCGGTCCAGCCGCGCGCACTCGGCGCACCGCCCCCCGGTCGAGCGCCCCGGCACGACGGCCCCCAGCGGGCACACGTTCCCCCGGGCCCCCACGCAGTGCCGCTCCCCGACGGCCCGAAACCCGAGGCCGGTCCCGTACGCGAGCACGCTCACCCGCCGGTCACCACCCCGGCTCCACCCCAGCTCGGGCACCTCCCGGGGCCACCGCACCCCGGCACACCGCCACCCACCACCGGATTCCCGGACCGCACACGTCATCCGGAGATGCTAAGCGCGCCCTCCGACACCCTCGATCCCCCCGACGCCACCGACGCCACCGACGCCACCGACACCACCGACACCTTCGATCCGCTGCCGCATCGCGACCATGCGCCGCACGAAGCGCCGGTTGAACCAGATCATCCAGCTCATGAACGCCACACCGAAGCCGAGCGTCCACAGCCCCGCCGGGACATCGCCGGAGGTGAACCAGAGCAACGGCATCCCCAGGAAGATCACCCCGAGCATGGGGAAGGCCCACCGGCGACTGCGCCGCAGCTTCTCCTCCCGCCGCCGGATCAGCCGGACCATGGCCTCCTGCTCGGCCGGGTCGTCGGGCAGCTCACCGTTCTTCGCGATGCGCCGCTCCAGCTCCGGCACCCTGTCGGGCTCGGTGCCCACGGCCTTCGCGTCCTGCCGCCTGCGCCGCATCAGGAACCACGTCAGGAAACCGGCGTAGAAGACACCCCCGACCAACGCCTCCGGCCACGCGGACCAGCCGCGGAACCCCAGCCGAACGGCGACCCCGATCACCAGCACCAGCAGCCCGATGACCCACCACTGATCACGCCAACGCCCCTGCTGCGCCTGCCCCTTCGATCCCACTGTGCCCACCTCCGAACGGAGGGGCGCCCAGCACGCCCCGTAACTCGTCGGCTACCCCGCCCCCGCCACGACGAACGGCCGCTCCCGCCCCCGCGCCCCTCCCCGTTAGGATCCGGACCATGGCGCTGACCGGGAACCAGATGGACCAGTTCGAGGCTGCCATGCCCCGCCTCAAGGCCATCGCCTACCGCCTCCTCGGCTCGGCGAGCGATGCCGAGGACGCCGTACAGGACACGTTCCTGCGCTGGCAGGCCGCCGACATCGACCGCATCGAGGTCCCCGCGGCCTGGCTGACGAAGGTCCTCACCAACCTCTGCCTCAACGAGCTCACCTCGGCGCGCGCCCGCCGCGAGACGTACGTGGGCCAGTGGCTGCCGGAGCCGCTGCTCGCGGGCGACCCGATGCTCGGCCCGGCCGACACCGCCGAGCAGCGCGAGTCGGTCTCGTTCGCGGTCCTCGCGCTGATGGAGCGGCTGTCCCCCAACGAGCGGGTGGTGTACGTGCTGCGGGAGGCCTTCGGCTACCCGCACCGGAGGATCGCGGAGATCCTGGACATCACGGAGGCGTCCGCCCAGCAGATCCTCCACCGCGCCAAGAAGCACATCGCGGCGGGCCGGACCCGTACCGAGATCGACGAGGCGGCCGCCCGGCGCATCGTCGAGGAGTTCCTCACGGCGGCCACCAGCGGCCGGACCGAACCGCTGGTCCAGCTGCTCACCGCGGACGCCATCGCGATCGGCGACGGCGGCGGAAAGGTACCGGCCCGCGCGAAGGCGTTCGAGGGGGCCGTGGCCGTCGCGAAGTTCATGCGGAGCCTGTTCACCCCCAACCAGGCCGCCCGCCGCCTCATCGGCGGCACCGCGGAGATCCACGTCTCGTCCGCCAACGGGCTGCCCGCCCTGGTGGTCCTGGTCGACGGCCGGGTCATGGGGGTGGTCTGCCTGGAGTTCACGCCGGACGGCATCGCCGCGTTCCGCAGCCAGGTCAACCCCGACAAGCTCGAACGCGCGACGCGGCAGTGGGGGGCGACGGACCACGGAACTCCCCTCCTCACCATCCCTCAACACATGTGACCCACGTCACACGCACCACCTGTCAGGAATCGACGGCCTGCCCGGTTCAAGGGGCGAAACCGCGCGAGACAGGAGTGCAGGGACATGCAGAACATGCGGCAGACCATCCAGCAGCACCGCGTCGTCGTCATCGGAGCCGGATACACCGGGGCGACCGCCGCCGGACGCCTCGCCAGGCGGCTGCGCGGCGAGGACGTCTCCATCACCCTCGTCAACGCCGAGGCGGACTTCGTCGAGCGCGTCCGGATGCACCAGCTGGCGGTGGGCCAGCCCCTCCGCCCCCGCCCCTTCGACGAGATGTTCGCCGGTACGGGCGTCGAGCTGCGCCTCGGGCGGGTGACGGGCATCGACGTCGACCGCAGGACGGTGACGGTCACCGGCGCGGACGGGGCTTCGGACCTGGAGTACGACACCCTCGTCTACGCCCTCGGCAGTGCCTGGAACACCCAGGGCGTCCCGGGCACCACGGAGCACGCCCACGAGATCGCCGGCCGCGACGGAGCCCTGCGCCTGCGCGACCGCCTGGCCGCGCTCGCCCCCGGCAGCCCCGTGACCGTCGTCGGCGGCGGCCTCACCGGCGTCGAGGCCGCGACGGAACTGGCCGAGACCCGCCCGGACCTCGACGTCTCCCTGATCGCCCGGGCCGGACTGGGCGACTGGCTCTCCCCCAAGGGCGCGCGCCACCTGCAGAAGGTGTTCAGCAACCTGCGGATCACCACCCACGAACACACCACCGTCCTCGCCGTGCACGCAGACCGCGTCACCACCCCCCAGGGCGACATCCCGGCCGCGGTCACCATCTGGACGACGGGCTTCGCGGTCCACCCGATCGCCCGGGCCACGACACTGGAGACCGGCGACACGGGCCAGATCACGGTCGACGCCACGATGCGTTCGGTCTCCCACCCGGACGTGTACGCCATCGGCGACGCGGCCCTGGTGACCGGCCCCGGCGACAAGCCGCTGCGCATGTCGTGCGCCTCGGGCGTCCCCACCGCCTGGCAGGCGGCCGACGCCATCGCGGCCCGCCTCACCGACAGCAAGCTCCCGACGATCTCGGCCCGCTACTTCAACCAGTGCATCTCGCTGGGCCGCAAGGAGGGCCTGATCCAGTACGTCACCGCCGACGACCGGGCCGTCGACGCAGCCCTGACCGGCCGCCTGGCGGCGCTCTACAAGGAGTTGGTCTGCAAGGGCGCGGCCTGGGGCGTGGCGAACCCGACGCTGGGCCTGCCGACCCGCCGTCGCCGGGTGACGGCGGAGCGGGCGCGGGTGGGCGTGCCGGCGGCTTGAGGTTACGGCGGTCCGGGCGGGACTCTCGAACTCCCTCTGAGAGCCCCGCCCCACCGAGCGCCGTCTCCCGCCTGCCCGACCCGGCGTTCTAAGAGGCGGCGACCGTCAACGCGTAGTCCACGCCGATGGAGAAGTCGCCCGACCGTCCACGAATCACCAGTGAATGCGCTCCGGGCTCCAGGGGCGGCACCTGCACCCAGAGGCCACACCCGGTGGCGATGAAGATCCCTTCCTCCCCGGTGACCGCGTTGCCCGGAGCCCCCTCCACCACGATGTCGTCGCCTTCATGGGCCTCCGGTTCCACTGGCTCACCGTCGAGCACGACGGTCCCCTGGGCTTCACGCATGAAGGCTGCACAACTCTGCCGGTCTCCGTAGGAGTTGATCACGGGCACGACGATCGGCCGCCCGTGGGGAACGCGGCAGTCACGCTTGACCTGACCGCCGAAGGTGCCGGCCAGGAACCAGACGTCGCGCGGCTGATGACGTCCGCACATGCTCCCGTCCGTGTCAGCGACAGGGTTGGTCGCCTCGGGCTCCGAGGCAGCCCAGGTCCACCATCGGCCCTGCAACTCGGCAGACGTGTCCCGCGCGTTCGCCGCCACGGACCCGGCATCCGCTGCATCCCCCGGATCGTCGGCCACCCGTGTCCCACACCCCGCCAGGGCCACCAGCACTACGGCAGTCAGCCCCGCCGCCCCACCCCTGAACCTCATCCGTCCCCTCCCACCCGCGCGCGCCTCCCCGGGCAACCGACGGCGCGACATGAGCGGTCACCCTATCCACGGCCCCGGAACCGAACGCGCGCCGAACGCACTCGGTTGCCCGTGTTGCGGTAACTCGCTGCTGCGCCGCAGCTCGTCATCGCCCTGTTCCGCGCAGGTCTGAACGCTGAGATATCGGCTCGCGTGTCAGTGGCGACAGCTAGGGTCGGTGCCGCGCGGTCGGCGACGAGGAATCCAACTCTGAAGTGCAGCTGCATCCCTGACTCTGTCCGGGGGTGGTCCGGTATCCAACCCGTGGCCCAACCGACGACCAGGCCTTGTTGATGGCCGAGGAGAAGCCTGTCTGCGCCGGCCTCGCACGATCTTGAAAACCGTCGTGGCAGCGACACCGCCGGGTTGACGCACTTACCGCACTTCGCTGCTGGACACTCCTGAAACGCCAGGGGCCCCAAATCTTACTGGAGCCCCTGGCTTGCTGTGCAGCCGCTTCATGACCCAGGAGGGGCGTCCCTGGACGAGGACGGTTGCTGTGGTTGCGGTACTTCGGTCCTGTACCGCGCTCCCCTGCGCCCCCGACCCTGTCGCACTTGTCGGTATACGTCGATGCTCGCGACCAAGAACATGGCCCCGGCGGCAAGCGCCCACAGCGCGGAACTTCCCGAGCTGTACAACCGCAGCCCCTGAACCAGGAGATAGACCGAGGTGATCAAACCGATGCAAGGCATCGCCTTGTCCAACAGACCGCCCTCTTTCAGCGGATTCTTCATGCTCGCCCCCCCAAGGAGACCGGCAATGTACCGCGCGGGTGGCGTGTGGCGACCCCGGGGGCGAGTCAATGGGGCCGGGCGCCGCCCCATCCAATGACGGCAGCGCCTGCGTTGTGCCGAGCCATGAGGTTCGGCCTCATCCTTATCAGGCCGATACGCTTCTGTCGGTGTCAGCTGCTGGTCTCATCCGCTCCATGCAGCCTTGAGCGATGCACCACTCCGGTCAATCGTCGGACGACTGCCACCAGTTCAGCGGCTCTGCGTCCGGTCCGAACACGTTGCTGAAACCCCACTCGACCAGCACGCTCAGGTCTGTTGCCCACAGGTCCATCACGGCCTCGACCGCGGGGAATCCGGCAGCAGCCGGCACCGTCACCACGATGAACCGCCGGTCGGCGGGCGCCTCCACCAGGCCGCCCAGGGGAACGAAGGCGCTGGTGAGGGATTCCAGCGACTCGGCGTCGAAGGGTGGCTGGCCGAATGCTTGGATACAAAGGTTCGGGCCTCGGCGCTCAACCTGGAACAGGCCGTCGGCGTCGACTTCAGCAAGTCCCCGGCCGCACAGCCCTCGACCATGCCAGGGCTACCCGTCAGTTCATAGCTGCCGGAAGCGACAGCCCTGGCAGGAAGCGTCTCGAACACTGGCTTCCCGGAACCGGCAAAGCCGGCGCGGAGCGCCACGTGGCAGTGGTTGGAGGGTGCGGGGCTCCCGATGTTCATTTCAGCATCCTCCCGCAGTGGGCGCGGATCGATCCATGACTACCGGACCGGACGATGTGCCCTGCGTCCCCCAAGCCGTTCCCTTGGGATCACCTGGCTGACCGACCGTTCCGCCGCCCACGTGCGGCAGCGCAAGCGGTTCGCCGGCTGCAGCGCGGGC
The DNA here is from genome assembly GCF_014649875.1 of Streptomyces rubiginosohelvolus. Lineage (GTDB taxonomy): Bacteria > Actinomycetota > Actinomycetes > Streptomycetales > Streptomycetaceae > Streptomyces > Streptomyces rubiginosohelvolus. The sequence continues at coordinate 1,210,715 of NZ_BMTW01000001.1, forward strand.
CACACGTTCTTCCACGCCGAGGTCGCGATCTGCAAGGTCAGCCGCGACGATCAGATCGACCTCCTGGCCGATGCCACACGTCTGGCCCTTGAAGGGGAAGACCCCGATGGCCACCACGGTGGCTGTTACTTCGCTGCTGTACGGGCAACGCGAGAGGCCCCCGGGATTTCTCCTGGGGGCCTCTGGCCTGCTGTGCACTCGGCAGGATTCGAACCTGCAACCTTCTGATCCGTAGTCAGATGCTCTATCCGTTAAGCTACGAGTGCTTGGCGTTCCGGGCTTTTTCTTCCCGGTCGGCGTTGCGAGAACAACATTACATGACCTGCGCCGTGACGCGAAATCCATTAGTCGTACCGCTGCTGACCTGCGGAAACAGCCTCGCGGGACCTATCTCAGCCAGTCCCCCGAACAGGCCGGCCGCGCCCTCCCGCCCCTCCCTCCCCCCGGAACGACCGAAGCCCCGCGCCAGGGGCACGGGGCTTCGGGATGGAGCGGAGGCGGAGGGATTTGAACCCTCGATGGGCTTTAAGACCCAAACCGCATTAGCAGTGCGGCGCCATAGACCGGACTAGGCGACGCCTCCTCCACACTCCTCGCGCGGACGCGAGTGGTGCGTGCAGATGATGACACAGTCGAGCGTCGTGCCACCAATCGCCGCCAACGTTACTAGGCCTCCGGGGGGCAGGGCAAAGCAGTTCGGCGTGGTGGCGCAACGTCCGGGCGCGGTGCGCGTTAGAGAGGGGTGGGGGCCTCGGGTCTCCGTCAGTCGTCCAGTCGTCGTCGCCCGTTCGTCGTCCGCCGGCGGGGCGCCGGGGCGGGTCCGCGATCCGTCCGTGACCGTCGCCCGTGGCCGGCCCCGCCGCAGAGATCCTGGAGCTTTCGCATGCTGCGCCGTCTCGCCCTCTCCGCCGTCGTCCCGCTCGCCGTCCTCGCCGCCGCCGTGCCGGCGTCCACCGCCACCGCCTCCGGGGCCGCGTCCTCCGGGCCGGTGCCCTCGGCCGCGCCGACCTCCGGACCGTTCGCCGCCGCCCGGCCCGCCCTCGGCCCGCTGCCCATGCCCCTCCCGCTGCCCGGGTTCCTGGACGACGGGGAGGGGACGGGGGCCGGTGAGGCCGACGAGACGCGGACGCGGCTCACCGTGAGCGTGGAGAACACCGGGATCCCGGGGGCCGACGGCACGTTCGAGCTGGAGTGCGGGCCCACCGGGGGCACCCACCCGGAGGGGCAGGCCGCCTGTGACCGGCTGGCGGAGGCCGGGGCCACCCGGGCCGGGCGGCAGGAGCTGTTCCGAGAGACCCCCGAGGGCACGATGTGCACGATGATCCACGGCGGCGACGCCTTCGCCCGCATCGTCGGCACCTGGGAGGGCCGGGCCGTGGACACCACCGCCAGCCGTCGCGACGGCTGCGAGATCGCCCGCTGGAACAGCCTCGTGCCGGTGCTCCCGGATGTCCGGTAGCCCCGTGACCGGTGAGCCCGTCGACGGCCGGCCCCTCGGCCGCCGGCCGTCGGCTGCGTGAAGAGGACGGCGGAGGACGTTCGCAACGGCGAAGAGGCGCGGCCCTTCCCAGGGCCCGGAAAGGCCCGCCCCGCCCCGCGTCCGCGCACGTCACAGGGTGTGCGGACGCTCACGGCATGGGCCCCTGGCGTACACCGCGCGCACAGAACCTTGGTGAGAGCTCCCCCTCATCCGCCGCCCCCGGGGCCTCCCCTGGCCTTAGACTCCTCCAGTGACAGTCTGCGGCCCGAGGGGCAAGATGGGGCCCGCTGTCGGCAAGGTGCGGTAATCAGGGAGGAAGCGTCGTCGTGAGCAGCAGGCCATCCCGAGGCACTGCTCGCCTCGCAGCCATACTCGATGCCCTTCCTGACGGGCTTCTGCTCGTCAATTGCAATGGCACGGTCGTCAACGCCAACGCCATCGCCCTCGAAATGTTCGAGACGCCGGGCACCGCGCTCGTCGGTCGCGGACTGCTCGATCTGCTGCCGGAGTTCGACTCCAAGCTGATCCCGGGGTCGATGCGACGGCCCGAGGCTGCGGACGAGCAGGGCAGGACCAAGCCCACGCGGATGACCGCGCGGCGCACCGACGGCCACGAGTATCCGGTCGAGGTCACCAGCGCGAGCCTCGACAGCGGACAGGCCGCGTACAACGACATCCACTCCAGCTACACCGGCGACGAGCTCCTCATGATCGTCGTACGCGATCTCTCCGGCACCGTCGACACCGAGGCCGAGCTGGCCCGTTCGCAGCGGCAGACCGAGATGATCCTGCGGGCCGCGTCCGAAGGCGTCGTCGGTACGGACACCGACGGGCGCGTCGTCCTCGTCAACCCCGCCGCCGCGCAGATCCTCGGCTTCCGGGCCAGCGACCTCGGCGGCCAGGAGCTGCACCCGCTGATCCTGCACTCGCGGGCGGAGGGCGAGCCGTTCCCGTACGAGGACTCCCCGCTCGCCGACACCCTCAAGTCCGGGCGCAAGCACCGGGTGCGCGGGCAGGTGCTGTGGTCCAAGAGCGGCGACCGGGTGCCGGTGGACCTGACGACCGCGCCGGTACGCGACGGGGACCAGCTCGTCGGCGCGGTGATGACGTTCACCGACCGCCGGCCGCACGAGGAGCTGTCCGCCCAGCACAAGAACGTCGTCGCCGAGCTGACCACGAGCCACTCCGCCGAGGTCACCGCGCTCAAGGAGGCGCACGCCAAGGAGCTGGAGTCGCTGAAGGAGGCGCACGCCGCCGAGCTCGCCGACCGCAGCGAGCGGTACGCCGCCGAGATCGAGGGCCAGGCCGAGCTGCTCGCCTCCCTGGGCGCCCAGCACGCCCAGCTCACCGCCGTCCTCGGAGGTTCGCTGCGCGGGCCCCTGGAGGAGCTGCGCGGCGAGCTGTCCGCGCTCGCCTCCGACCCGGCCGGTCAGCTGTGGCCCGAGGCCAACCAGATCCTGCACCACCTCGCCGCCGGGTACGCCCGGATGACCACCCTCGTCGACAACGTCCTCGGCTACCAGCGCCTCGACGCGGGGGTGGAGGGGCTGCACAAGGCCCCCGCCCTGGTCGAGGGGATCGTGAAGGGCGGCATCGACGGGGCGGTCGAGCTGATCGGCCCCGGGCGCGCCCAGTTCGCCGTGCACGCCCCGCCGATCGAGGCCGAGGTCGACGCGCGCCGGCTCGCGACCGCCATCGCCCATCTCGTCGCGGACGTCTGCGGGGTCGACTCGACCGGCAAGACCCGGGCCGTCCCCGGAGGCGGCTACGTCGACTCCACCGTGGTCGTGGCCGCCGCCCAGCGCGGTGACGTCGTCCGCATCGAGGTGCGTGGCCCGTTCGCCGGGGGCGACCCGGTGCACGAGCCGATCGTCCGCGGCATCGTCCAGGCCCACGGCGGGGTCCTCCAGACCCACGAGATGCCCGGAATGAGCGGCAGCGCGTACGTCCTCGACGTGCCCATCGGCGCGGCGTCCGGCACGATCGCGCCCCCGGAGCCGGACGGGAACGGCCTGTCGCCCGAGCCCGCCGCCCCGATGTCCTCGTCGTCGCCGGAAGGCATCGGAGCGCCGGGCGTCACCAGCGGCGGCCGGCGCCGGGCGCGCAGGTCCTCCACCGACGCGTTCCTGGACAGCCCGGCCGGTACGCCGGAGAGCGCGGGTGACGGCACAGCGGCCGAGGCTCCCGCTGCTCCCGTCGCCGACGACCGGCCCGTCGCCGAGCCGACCGGGCGTCGGCGCGCGCGCCGCGGACCGGCCGCACCCGAGGAGCAGCAGGCCCCCGAGCTGATCCCGGCCCAGCAGGGCGAGGGCTCCGGGCGACGGCGCGGCCGTCCCAGCCCCGCCGAGGCGGCCCTGGACACCGCTCCCGTGACGGGCGCCGGTACCACCGGGAACGCCGTGCGGGAGCCGCAGCCGCAGCGCCAGGCGCTGGCCCTGACCTCCGGCCCGTCCGGGCCCTCGGAGGGGGCGGTCGTCACCGCGGCCGAGAACGCCCAGGGCGGCGGCCGTCCGCAGCTCGGGCAGACCGTTCCGCCCCAGGGCGTCCCGGTCGACCCGCAGCAGCCCGTTCCGCCCAGCGGCCGGCGAGCCCGTCGGGAGGGCGAGCCCGCCGCCCTGCCCGCCCTCACGTCCGGCAATGGCAACGGCAACGGCGGACACCCGGACCCGGCCCAGCAGCCGGGCGGCCGGCGAGCCCGGCGCGCGCTGGCCGCCGCCCAGGAGCGCACCGCGGCGGACGCCGGTCCGCGTACCGCCTTCGCCCTGCCGCCCGCCGACGCGGACCGGGCGCCGGTGGTCCCCGACGCCCCGGTGAGCCCCATCGCTCCGGTGGGCCCCGACGACGCGAGCGCCCATCACGCGCGTACGGCACCGGAGGCCGGCCACACTCCTCCGCAGGCGCACCCGGACGGCCCGGCGCACCACCTCCCGCAGACGGACGCGACCTCCGGGCAGGGGATCCCGGGGCAGGGCGTTTCCGGGACGGACACCTCCGGGAACGGCCTCCCGCAGGGTCCGGCGCCGACAGCGGGACAGGGCCCGGAGACCGGCTCCTGGGGCGACAGCTGGCACCACGAGCAGACCGGGCAGACCGGGCACACCACCGGCGTCGCCGTCACCGGCCCCGGGGCGCACCCGGCCGACGGTGACCCCGGCGTTCCGGCCCCGGACGCGCGGCGGCAGCCGCTGCCCGCCGAGGAGCCGATGCCGGAGGGCACCAACCCCGACTCGACGCAGGGGAGGGCCTTCAGCGTGCGCACGCTGGGCCAGGGCGTGCCGTTCGCCCAGCACCTCGCGCATCAGCAGAACCAGCCGCACCAGAGTCTTGGTGGGGCCGGCCGGCGTCGCAAGCTCGCCGCCCCGCCGGAGGGCGACCGCACCCCGGGCCAGCAGGCCGCGGCGCAGCAGGACCGCCGGGGCGCGCAGCCGACGTCGGGAGCGACGCCTACGCCCGCTCCCGCGACGACGAACACGCCCACACCCCCGCCCGGAGCGCAGCAGAGCCAGTCCCCGGCCCAGCCCCACGGTCCGGCGCACGAGCTCGCCCAGCAGGGTCACACGGGTGGCAAGCCCGGCGCCGCCTACGGCGAGGGGCAGCTGCTCGCGCCGCCGGTGGCGGAGGGGCGTGCGTACGCCATAGGGGCGCCCGACGAGGGCGCCGAAGGTCCCGAGCCGCTGGACGGGCCCGGGGGCGCGGTCGAGGTCGCCAACCGGCCGCACCCGCACCCGGTCGACGACGAGCTGCCGCCCGAGCCGCTGGACAACCCGCGTCGGCTGCTGGTCTGGCCCGCCCCCGACGTACCGACCCAGCAGGCGCTGAGCGACCGGGGCTACCGTCCCGTGATCGTGAACTCCCGTGAGGAGGTCGACGCCCAGATCGCCGCGTTCCCCGCCGCGCTCTTCGTCGACCCGCTGACCGGTCCCATCACCCGTACCGCGTTGCAGTCGCTGCGCCAGGCGGCCGTCGCGGCCGAGGTCCCGGTGCTGGTCACCGCCGGTCTCGGGCAGGCGACCCGGGAAGCGGCGTACGGCGCGGACCCGGCCGTCCTCCTCAAGGCGCTGGCCCCGCGCGACAGCGAACAGCATCCCTCGCGGGTGCTCCTGATCGAGGAGCACGAGGAGATCGCGGTGGCGCTCACGCAGACCCTGGAGCGGCGCGGGATGCAGGTGGCGCGCGCCGCGACGGACAGCGAGGCCGTGGACCTGGCGGGCCGGATGCGGCCGAACCTCGTGGTGATGGACCTGATGCAGGTACGCCGTCGGCGCGCCGGAATCGTCGACTGGCTGCGGGCCAACGGACAGCTGAACCGCACCCCGCTGGTCGTCTACACCTCGGCCGGGATGGACCAGGCGGAGCTGCCGCGGCTCGGATCGGGTGAAACCGTTCTCTTCCTGGCGGAACGGTCGACCAGCGACGAGGTCCAGTCCCGGATCGTCGACCTGCTGGCGAAGATCGGCACCAACTGAGCATCCGCGTACTGCAGAACAGGGCGGGGGCGGTACGGAATTCCGTACCGCCCCCGCCCTGTTTCACGTGAAACCAGAGGTGGAGCCACAGGTGGAGCGGAGGCTCAGAGCTGGGTGACGTCCAGCTCCCCCTCCGCGTACTGCCTGCGGATCACCTTCTTGTCGAACTTGCCCACGCTCGTCTTCGGCACGGCGGGGATCACCGACCAGCGCTCCGGCAGCTGCCACTTGGCGATGCCCGACTCGGCGAGGAACGCCTTCAGCGCCTCGTAGTCGACGTTGGCGGCGCCCTCCTTGAGGACGACGGTCGCGAGCGGCCGCTCGCCCCACTTCTCGTCCGGTACGGCGACGACGGCCGCCTCCGCGACGTCCGGGTGGGCCATCAGCGCGTTCTCCAGCTCGACGCTGGAGATCCATTCGCCGCCCGACTTGATGACGTCCTTGGCCCGGTCGGTGAGGGTGAGGAAGCCGTCGGTGCTGATCACGCCGACGTCGCCGGTCTTCAGCCAGCCGTCCTCGCTGAACTTGTCCTCGGGGCGCAGGTGCTCACCGTTGGACCCGCCGTAGTAGGCGGCGGCGATCCAGGGTCCCCGGACCTCCAGCTCACCGGCCGACTCGCCGTCCCACGGGAGGTGTTCGCCGCCGGGGCCGACCAGCCGCGCCTCGACTCCGGCGGGGAAGCGGCCCTGGGTGACCCGGTAGGGCCACTGCTCCTCGTCGCTCAGGCCGGCGGGCGGGTGGGCCATGGTGCCCAGCGGCGAGGTCTCCGTCATGCCCCAGGCGTGGCAGAGCCGGACGCCGAGCTTGTCGTACGCCTCCATCAGCGAGGGCGGGCAGGCCGCGCCGCCGATGGTCACGTTGGCCATGGAGGTGAGGTCGCGGGGGTTGGCGGTGACCTCGGCGAGCAGGCCCTGCCAGATGGTGGGGACCGCGGCCGCGTGCGTGGGGCGCTCGCGCTCGATCATGTCGGCGAGCGGCGCGGGCTGGAGGAAGCGGTCCGGCATGAGCATGTTGACGCCGCTCATGAACGTGGCGTGCGGCAGGCCCCAGGCGTTCACATGGAACTGGGGCACGACGACGAGGGTGGTGTCCTTGTCGGTCAGCCCCATCGACTCGGTCATGTTGACCTGCATCGAGTGCAGGTAGATCGACCGGTGCGAGTAGACGACGCCCTTGGGGTCGCCCGTGGTGCCGGAGGTGTAACACATGGCGGCGGCCTGGCGTTCGTCCAGCTCGGGCCAGTCGTACGTGGTGGAGCGGCCCGCGATCAGCTCCTCGTACTCGTGCACGCGGGGCGTGATCCCGGCGAGGGCGGACCGGTCGCCGGGCCCGGCCACGACGACGTGCTCGATGCTCGGCAGGTGGGGCAGCAGCGGCACGAGGAGCGGCAGCAGCGAACCGTTGACGATCACCGCCTTGTCGTCCGCGTGGTTGACGATCCAGGCGAGCTGCTCGGGCGGCAGCCGGAGGTTGAGGGTGTGGAGCACGGCGCCCATGGAGGGGATGGCGAGGTAGGCCTCGACATGCTCCGCGTTGTTCCACATGAGCGTGGCGACGCGCTGGTCGCCGTCGATGCCCAGCTCGTCGCGGAGCGCGTTGGCCAGCTGGGTGGCGCGGGCGCCGATCTCGGCGAAGGTACGGCGGTGCGGCTCGGGTTCGCCGGTCCAGGTCGTGACCTGCGACTTCCCGTGAATCGTCATCCCGTGGTGGAGGATGCGGGTGACAGTCAGCGGTACGTCCTGCATGGTGCTCAGCACGGCGTCCTCCCGGTGGGCGCTACGCGGCAGTAGGGTTCCGCTGATTCTGCGCACATACCACGCGGTATGTCACTACTCGCGGGAGAAAATTCCTGACCGGGGCGTTGCGGGAGACTTTTCCGTGATCGTGAACCTGGGGGCCGAAGAACCGGACCGACGCCACCGGACCGGCGTCAGCGGACCGGTGTCAGCTCCGGGTCCTCGCGGAGCTTGCCGAGGGCGCGGGAGACGGCGCTCTTGACCGTACCGATCGACACGCCGAGGACCTCCGCCGTCTGGGCCTCGCTCAGGTCCTCGTAGTAGCGCAGGACGACCATCGCGCGCTGGCGGTCCGGGAGCTTGAGCACCGCGCGCCACATCGCGTCGTGCAGCGACTGCTGCTCGGCGGGGTCGGGTGCCGGGGCGGCCTCCCGCTCGGGCAGTTCCTCGCAGGCGAACTCGTCGATCTTGCGCTTGCGCCACTGCGAGGTGCGGGTGTTCAGCAGGGCCCGGCGGACGTAGCCGTCCAGCGCCCGGTGGTCCTCGATTCGCTCCCACGCCACGTACGTCTTGGCGAGCGCGGTCTGCAGCAGGTCCTCCGCGTCGCACGGGTTCGCGGTGAGCGAGCGCGCGGTACGCAGCAGGACCGGCCCCCGGGCCCGTACGTACGAGGAGAACGACGCGTAGGGCGCGTGGGGGTGGTGTCCGGCGGTGGCGGAGGCCGCCCTGGAGGCGCCCGTGCAGACTGGCGTGGTCATGTACTCCACGCTAGGAGCGGGCACCGCCGAAGGGATCGGCCCCAGGTCCCGAAGCGCTGTCCGCCTCAGGTTGTAGGGGGCGTCCACCCTGAACCTCCTGAAGGTGGACGGGCCTTCCCACCTCCGTCAGGGTCCACCCCCGAGAGCCCCCGGGAGCAGCCCGGGCCCGGGCGGTTCCGCTCAGCCGTCCGCGCCGAGGACCAGGCCCGACGTCGGAACGCCCGTACCGGCCGTGACCAGGGATCTCACCGCGCCCGCCACCTGGTTCACCGAGGTGCCCCGGATCTGCCGGACGGCCTCCGCGATGCCGTTCATCCCATGGAGGTACGCCTCCCCCAGCTGACCCCCGTGGGTGTTCAGGGGCAGGGCGTCCGCCGCGACGAAGTCACCCGCCTCCCCCGGCCCGCAGAAGCCGAACTCCTCCAACTGCATCAGGACGAACGGGGTGAAATGGTCATAGAGGATGCCCACATTGATGTCGGCCGGGGACAGTCCGGAGCTGCGCCAGAGCTGCCGGGCGACGACGGCGGTCTCCGGCAGGCCGGTGAGCCCGTCCCGGTAGAAGCTCGTCATCTGCTCCTGCGACCGGCCCGCACCCTGTGCCGCCGCGACGACGACGGCGGGCGGCCGGGGCAGATCGCGGGCCCGCTCCACGCTGGTGACGACGAGGGCCTGGCCGCCGTCGGTCTCCTGGCAGCAGTCCAGCAGCCGCAGCGGCTCCACGATCCAGCGGGACGCGGCGTGGTCGGCGAGCGTGATGGGCTTCCCGTGGAAGTACGCCGCCGGGTTCCGCGCCGCGTGCCGCCGGTCGACCACCGCCACATGCCCGAAGACCTCCGGGTCGAGGCCGTAGGTGTGCAGGTAGCGCTGGGCCGCCATCGCCACCCAGGAGGCGGGGGTGAGCAGCCCGTACGGCAGGTTCCAGCCGAGCGCCGCGCCCTCGGCGGTGGGCTCGCGCCGCTGGACGCCGGAGCCGAAGCGGCGGCCGGAGCGTTCGTTGAAGGCCCGGTAGCAGACGACGACGTCCGCGATGCCGCTCGCCACCGCGAGGGCGGCCTGCTGCACGGTGGCGCAGGCCGCGCCGCCGCCGTAGTGGATCCGGGAGAAGAACGACAGCTCGCCGATCCCGGCCGCCTGGGCGACGGTGATCTCGGGGCTGGTGTCCATGGTGAAGGTGACGAGCCCGTCCACGTCGGCGGGGGTGAGGCCGGCGTCGTCGAGGGCGGCGCGGACGGCCTCGACGGCCAGCTTCAGTTCGCTGCGGCCGGAGTCCTTGGAGAACTCGGTGGCGCCGATGCCGACGATCGCGGCCTTCCCGCCGAGCGAGTCGGCTCTGCGGATGCTCATGTTCCGGACCTCTTCGGGCTCGGGCCGGGGAGGGCGATGGTGACCGTGCCGGTGACGTGGCGGCCAATGCCGTTGTCGCCGGTGACCTGAACGACGGCTTCGGCCGGTTCGCCTGCGGCCACTTCGGTGATCCGTCCGGTCAACCGCATCACGTCACCCGGGTAGTTGGGCGCGCCGAGCCGGATCGCGACCTTGCGGAGGACGGCGGTGGGGCCGAAGTGGTCGGTGAGGTAGCGGCCGACGAGCCCGTTGGTGGTGAGGATGTTCATGAAGATGTCGGGGGAGCCCTTCTCCCGGGCCAGCTCCGCGTCGTGGTGGACGTCCTGGTAGTCGCGCGAGGCGATGGCCCCGGCGACGATCAGGGTCCGGGTCACCGGGATGTCCAGGGGCGGAAGCTCGTCGCCGACGCGGTACGCCCGCGTCATGACGCATCTCCCTGAGCGCTGTCCGCCAGCAACAGGCCCAGCTCCTCCAGGACTTCGCTGCCGCTGCCGAGGTACGCGTCGAGCTGGCGGCCCCAGAGGAAGTGCCGGTGGACCGGATGGTCGAGGTCGGCCCCGGTGCCGCCGTGCAGGTGCTGGCCCGCGTGGACGACCCGCTTGCCCGCCTCCGAGGCCCACCAGGCGGCGGTCAACGCCTGTTCTCCAGACGCTAGTTGCTGGTCGTGACGCCAGGCCGCCTCGTACGCGGTGACCCGGATCGCCTCGGTGTCCATGTGGGCGTCGGCGGCGCGGAGCAGGACGCCCTGGTTGGTCGAGAGCGGCCGCCCGAACTGCTCGCGGGTGACGGTGTGGTGGACCGCGCGGGCGAGCGAGCCCGCGCACACCCCGGCCTGAAGCCCGGCGAAGGCGGTACGGGCGGTGGCCAGGACGGCCGCATACGCCTCCGGCCCGTTCCCCAGCCGCTCCCCGCGTACGCCGTCGAGAACCAGCCGCCCCGCGGACCAGGGCGCGGTCGTCTCGACGGGTTCGACGGTCACGCCGGGCGCGCACCCCTCAGCGCCGGGCGCGCTCGCCTCCACGATCCACAGGGCCAGGTCCGTGTCCGCCACCAGCACGTGGGTGGCGTCGCGCAGCCACGGAACCCAGGGCACGGCCCCGTACAGCGCATCGTCCTCCGCCAGGTGCACGCGGCCCCGCGCCGGGAACGCGCCCGTCGCCACCGCCGTACCGTCGCGCAGCCCCGGCAGCAGGCGCTCAAGCTGCTCCGCCGTACCGTGCTCGGCGACCGCGAGCAGCCCGTACACGCAGGTGACCGCGAACGGGACCTGGGCGGTGGTCCGGCCCTGCTCCTCCAGGAGGAGGACGAGCCCGAGCAGCCCGATGTCCTCGACGGCGGCGGGCAGCCCCGCCGCGCACAGCTCCTTCCACAGCTCGGCGTCCGTGCCCGTACCGGCCGCTGTCAGCCGCTCGTGCGTGGACAGGTCGCCGAAGATCCGCGCGGCCAGTCCCCGCGCGGCGGACTGCTCCTCGCTCGGGGTGAAGTCCATCTCAACCGCCTTCGCTCGCCCGGAAGACCGGCAGTTCGAGGTCGGGGTCCGTACGGAGGAATTCCAGCTGTACGGGCATGCCGACGCGGACCTTGTCGTACGGCACACCGATGACGTTGCTGACGATGCGGACGCCCTCGGCCAGTTCGACCAGTGCGACGGCGTACGGTCCGCCCTCGCCGTCCGGGGCGAAGGCCGGGAACGACGGGTGGTGCATGACGACATGGCTGAAGACCGTGCCCTCCCCGCACGCCTCGACCGTGTCCCACTCCGCGCCGCCGCAGGCGTTGCAGCCGGGCAGCCAGGGCAGGCGGAGGGTCGCGCAGTCGGTGCAGCGCTGGATGAGGAGGCGGTGTTCGGCGACCCCGGCCCAGAAACCGGCGTTGTCGCGGTTGATCACGGGGCGAGGGCGGCGCGCCGGCTCGGCGTCCTTGTTCCGCTGAGCGGGGCGGTACTTGAGGATGCGGAAGCGGTGCGTCCCGGCGCGTTCGCCGTCGGCGTGCACGTCCGTGCGGGTGGTGACGAAGTAGCCGGTGCCGAGCTTGGTCGTCTTGCGCGGGGAGACGGACTCGATGACCGTGCCGAAGGTGATCCGGTCGCCGGGCCGGAGCGGCCGCGGGTATTCCTGCTCGCAGTCGGTCGCCACGACGGAGGTGTACCCGGCGCCGTCGAGCAGCGCGAACATCTCGTCGTACGCGGCGGAGCGACCCGTGCCGTCCGTGTGCCCGGAGAGCCCGCCCATCGTCCAGGCCTGGAGCATCGTCGGCGGGGCGACGGCGTCCGGGCCCCGGTAGGCGGGCGAGGTGTCGCCCATCGCCTCGCACCAGTGCCGGATCATCGGCTCGTTGACGGGGTCCTTGCCGCGCCCGGCGGTGGCCGCGGCACGGCCTTCGTAGGCGCGGAGCTGCGCGTACAGCTCATCGCGCTCGGCGTTCTCGGACGTTTCGGCGCCCGGGCGTGGGGCGTCGGCGCCCGTCCGGCGGCCTTCGGCTCCCGCCCCGCTCATCGCCTGCCCCGGATCATCCCGAGCCCGGCCGTCGCGACGATCTCGCGCTGCACCTCGCCGACACCGCCCCCGAAGGTGTTGATCTGGGCCGCCCGGTTCATCCGCTCCAGCTCACCGCCCGGCCCGAAACACCCGGGCGACCCGCCCCGGAGCAGGGCGGTCTCGCCGACTGCCTCCTGGCACATCCGGTAGACTTCGACCGCGCTCTCCGTGCCCGCGAACTTCACCCCGCTCGCCTCGCCGGGGGCGGGTGCGCCGGAGCCGACGGCATCGACCAGACGCCAGTTCAGCAGGCGCGTCGCCGCGAGCCGGGCGTACGCCTCCGCGAGCCGGGCGCGCACCCACGGTTCGTCGATCCGGCGGCGCCCGGTCGCGGGGTCGGGGGTGCGGGCGTGGGCGAGGGCCTGCTCGTAGAAGTCCTCGGCCTGCATCCCGATCGCGGCCAGGGCGACGCGTTCGTGGTTGAGCTGGCTGGTGATGAGCTTCCAGCCGCCGTTCTCCTCGCCGACGAGGTTCGTGGCCGGGACGCGTACGCCGTCGTAGTAGGTGGCGGTGGTGGTGACCCCGCCCACGGTGGGGATCGGCGTCCAGGAGAAGCCCGGGGAGTCCGTGGGCACGAGGATGATCGAGATACCGCGGTGCTTGGGGGCCTCGGGGTCCGTCCGGCAGGCGAGCCAGATCCAGTCCGCCTGCTGGGCGTTGCTGGTGAAGATCTTCTGGCCGTCGATGACCCAGTCGTCGCCGTCCCGCACCGCGCGGGTCCGCAGGGCCGCCAGGTCCGTACCGGCCTCGGGCTCGCTGTAGCCGATCGCGAAGACGAGGTCGCCGCCGAGGATCCGGGGCAGGAAGTACGCCTTCTGTTCCTCGGTGCCGTACGCCATCAGGGTCGGGCCGACGGTGTTGAGCGTGACCATGGAGACGGGGGCGCCGGCCCGGTATGCCTCGTCGAAGAAGACGAACTGCTCGTCGGGGCCGCGGCCCTGCCCGCCGTACGCCTCGGGCCACCCGAGCCCGAGCAGCCCGTCGGCACCGATCCGCCGGAGCAGCCGCCGCTGCTCCTCGTTCCCCACTGCGGCCTCGCCGCCCATCAAGGTACGGAAGTACGAACGGAGTTCGACACGAAGTCGCTGCTGGCGTTCCGTAGGAGCGAGATGCACGAAGGGGCCTCCAGAGCTGCGGACAGGTCAACGGCCAGAACGCAGCTGCCCGACATCACGACGACGCTCCGACGACCGGCGACCGGCGACCGGCGACCGGCGACCCGCGCTCAACGCATCTGACTGTCCGTCAGATACCGAACCCCTGTCAAGACACGAGCAGCCCGCACGAAGACACCGAAGTGCCGCCGTACGGGCTGCCGTTCAGTCCGCCGGAACCCACCCCCCGGGAGGTACCGGCGACCGGTTCACCGGGGAACGATCACCAGAAGAAGGGCGTGAAGTTCACCGCGACGCTGTGGTCCGACTGGTCGATCGGCACGAAGGCCGAGTTGCTCACCTGGGCGGACGTGTTCTGGTTCGACGCACCGGCGCCGACGGCCTGCTGCTGGGTCGTGGACGAGTTGCCGGAGTTGTTGCCGCCGACACCGCTGCCGCCGATCGTCGCCACGGCCGCGTTCGATCCGTCGTTCGCGAAGGAGCCGTTGTCCGCCACGGCCACCCCGCCGCAGAGCGCGACGGTCAGGGGCAGAGCAGCGACGGCGGCGAGGACGCGAGCGGTACGGATACTTGCCATGTCATTTCCTCCAGAAAACGGAATTGCGGCTTCATCTTCGGCTGATTCCGGGGAAGTTGGCCGACCACCCCGGTGCTGTTCACAACGTCGCGAGACCAGAGTTGCCCAGCACATCCCCGGCGAATCCCTCGCCACCTCCCGATTCCCTCTCACGTATGACGAAGAGCGGATAAACCTCCTAAGCCGCAGAAAAGTCCAGGTCAGCGGGGTGACCGCGGCGACCCGTTGGCGCGCCGGGGAAGAAGCGTTCCGCCACCCACCCGCACCGGCCGCCCCCGAGCCGACCCACGCCCGCCCCCCGACCACCCCCCTTCCTTTCTTCGAACGCATGTACGAAACTCGTTCCATGGCCACCATCGACCGGCAGACCCCCACCCTGGCCCTCGCCCATGCCCTCGCCGCCGCCGGGCGGGGCCTCCCCGTCTTCCCCCTCTCCGCCACCAAGCTCCCCGCCCTGCGCTCCCCCCACCACGGCGAGCAGCCTCCCGCGCACTGCCGGGGCGAGTGCGGGCTGCCGGGCCACGGCGTGCACGACGCCACCACCGACCCCGCGGCCGTCCGCGCCCTCTTCGCCGCGGCGCCCCGAGCCACCGGCTACGGCATCGCCTGCGGACGCGCCCCGCACCGCCTCATCGGCATCGACCTGGACGTCGACCCGGCGTACGGCAGCGACGCGGCGGGCGCACTGCGGCAGCTGGCCCTCCAGCACCTGTTCACGATCCCGCCGACGGTCACGGTGCTCACCCCGAGCGGCGGCCGCCACCTCTGGCTGACCGGCCCCGCCGACGCGACGGTCCCCAACTCCGCCGGCCGCCTCGCCCCCGGCATCGACATCCGCGGCAGCGGCGGCTACCTGGTCGGCCCCGGCTCGGTCACCGCCCACGGCCGCTACCGCCTGGCCCCCGGCACCGCCCACCTCACCCCGGCCCCGTGCCCCCGCGCCCTGCTCCGCCTCCTCACCCAGCCCCGCCGCCCGCCCACGACCACCAGGGGCGCGACCCTCACCCCCACCCCGGACCGCCGGGGCGAAGGCCTGATCCAGTTCGTGCTGGCAGCGCACGAGGGCCAGCGCAACACCCGCCTGTTCTGGGCGGCCTGCCGCGCGTACGAACACGGCTTCGGCGACGCCCTGGCCGACGCGCTCACCGCGGCCGCCGTCCGCACGGGCCTGCCGGAACACGAGGCCCGCGCCGCGATCGCCTCGGCGGCCCGGCTGACGTCGAGGCGCGGCGAGGAGACGAACGGCGCGGCCTGAAGGAGGACAATTGGACAGCGCTTTCTAAGCACAACAGACGGCGCCAAGAATCCCACTTCCGCAGCCCACATCAAGGGACAGGACCGAGCGAAGACGATCGATCACCCATCACCTCTACAACGATAAAATAGAAAGCGCTTGCAGACCTGTTGCCTTTCCTGCGAGGGCTGCCCTTCACTGTTGTGCGGCAGCCCGTCAGCCACCGACCGCCGGCTGCCTCGGCCCCCAAGGAGGCAGGCCCATGCGGCGCTTGGCCGTACTCGTCTCAGCCGTGTTCCTCTCCACCCTCGTCCAGGGGCAGGCCACCGCCGAGCCTCCCGACATACCGCCCCAGGAACCGGGCGTGACCATGCGGGTCTTCGACGTACAGATGGCGCTGGAGGACTTCTGCACGCTCAAGCCCGGACAGACGCCCAACGTCGACGAGCTGAAGCCGACGATCGACTGGACCACCGCCGATGACTTCGGGCTGAGCGGCAAGTTCGTCACCGAGGTCACCGCGAACCTGAACGTCGAGTCGGCCGGGACATACGACTTCCGCATCACCAGCGACGACGGATCCCGGCTGATCATCGACGGCACGCAGATCATCGACAACGGAGGCAAGCACGGCGCCCAGCCCAAGGAGGGCTCGGCCGAGCTGACCGAGGGCCACCACGCACTGCGCATCGACCACTGGGACGGCGAGTACGACCAGCGCCTCCTGCTGGAGTGGCGGCCACCCGGTTCGGACGCGTACACCGTCGTCCCCACCTCGGTGCTGAGCACCGACGCCGACGTCACCCGGGTCACATCCCCGGGCCGGAAGCTGTGCGAGGGCATCGACGAGTCACCCGGCGACGGCCTGCCGCTGGCCGGGGTGCACCCCGACTACACGCTGACCGATCTGCGCCCCGACGGTTTCGAACCGCAGGTCACCGGCATGGACTGGCTGCCGGACGGCCGGCTGGCCGTCAGCACCTGGGGCGGCAGCAGGGAGAGCGAGCTCGGGCAGGTGTACCTGCTCGACAACGTCACCGGGAACACCGACCCGTCGAAGGTGACCAAGAAGCTGGTCGCCGAGGACCTGCTGGAGCCGATGGGCCTCAAGTACGTCGACGGCACGATCTACGTCTCCGAGAAGGACGGCCTGACCGCGCTGGTCGACAAGAACGGTGACGAGGTCACCGACGAGTACCGCCAGATCGCGACCTGGCCGTTCGGCGGCAACTACCACGAGTTCGCGTTCGGGCTGCTGTACGAGAAGGGGCACTTCTACGTCAGCACGGGCATCGCGATGGTTCCCGGGGGCGCGACCCAGGACCCGCAGAACGTGCCCAACCGCGGCTCCACCCTCAAGATCAACAAGAAGACCGGCAAGGTGTCGTACGTGGCCGGGGGCCTGCGCACCCCGAACGGCCTCGGCTGGGGCCCCGGGGGCGACATCTTCGCCACCGACAACCAGGGCGCGTACGTGCCGACGTCGAAGCTGGTGCGGATCAAGCAGGGCGCCTTCTACAACCACCACACCAACCCGGACGGCGTGTACGACGACCAGCCGGTGACCGAGCCCGTCCTCTGGCTGCCGCACGGCGAGATCTCCAACTCGCCGAGCAACCCCCTCCTCCTGCCCAAGGGCCCCTTCGCCGGGCAGATGGTCTTCGGCGACGTGACCTACGGCGGCCTCCAGCGGGCCTACCTGGAGAAGGTCGGCGGCGAGTACCAGGGCGCGGTGTTCCGGATGACGCAGGGCCTGGAGGCCGGGGTCAACCGGATCAGCCTCGGCCCGGACGGGGCGATCTACGCCGGCGGCATCGGCGACGCGGGGAACTGGGGCCAGGAGGGCAAGCTCAAGTTCGGCCTGCAGAAGCTCACGCTCACCGGCGACGAGGCCTTCGACATGCGCGCCATGCGGGCGGTCGCCGGCGGCTTCGAGATCGAGTACACGCAGCCGGTCTCCGCCGAGACCGCCGAAGATCTGGCCTCCAAGTACGACGCCCAGCAGTGGCGTTACGTGGCGACCCCGCGCTACGGCGGCCCGAAGGCCGACGAGGAGACCCTCGACGTCACCTCGGCGACGCTCTCCAAGGACCGTAAGACCGTGACCCTGAAGATGGACGGTCTGCGCCCCGGCCACGTGGTGCACGTACAGTCCCCGCGCCCCTTCGCCGCGGAGTCCGGGGCGGAGCTGTGGAGCACCGAGGCCTGGTACAGCCTGAACACGCTGCCCGACGGGTCGAAGCCGCCGCCGGTGTACGAGGCGGAGTCCGCGTCCCTGGCCGGCGGCACCAAGTTCAACGACAACCACTCCGGCTACTCCGGTACCGGCTTCATCGACAACAACTGGGAGCCGGGCTCCCGCACCACCTTCGCCGTACGCGCCGACAAGAAGGGGAAGCACGACCTGGCCCTGCGGTACGCGAACGGCCAGAACGCCGACCCGCAGCCCACTCCCCGGTCGATGACCCTGTACGTCAACGGCGAGCGGTGGAAGCAGATCTGGCTGAACTCCACCGTCGCCTGGAACACGTGGGCGACCCACACCGAATCGGTGCCGCTGCGGAAGGGCGCGAACACGATCACGTACGCCTACGAGCCCGAGGACGACGGCCATGTGAACCTCGACAACCTCACCGTCACCCCGACGAAGCGCACCACGCTCTTCGACGGCACGAACCTGGATGCCTGGGAGGCGAACGACGGCAGCCCGGCGAAGTGGCCGGTGGCGGAGGACGGCTCCATGGAATCCTTCGGCGGTGACATCCGTACGAAGGAGAAGTACGGCGACTTCCGGATGCACGCCGAGTGGTACCAGCCCCACTACTCGCCGGACGTCACCGGACAGGCCCGGGGCAACAGCGGGGTCTACATCCAGGAGCGGTACGAGCTCCAGATCCTGGAGTCCTTCGGAGTCGACGTACCGGCCACGAACGACGCCGGTTCGATCTACCTGCGCAAGGCCCCGGACACCAACGCGGCGAAGCCGTCCGGCAAGTGGCAGAGCTACGACATCGAGTTCCGGGCGGCGCGCTTCGACAGCGACGGCAAGAAGGTGGAGGACGCGCGGGTGACCCTCCGGTGGAACGGCAAGCTGGTCCACAGGGACGTCGCCATCGCGGGCCCGACGGGGGCGGGCCGCCCCGAGGGCCCCGCACCGGGTCACATCAAGCTGCAGGACCATGGGGACCCCGGTGAGAACCCGAGGTTCCGCAACATCTGGATCGAACGGCTCTGACAGACGGACCCGCGAAGCGGTGCGGCCCCCTCCCTCCGACGTCGGAGGGAGGGGGCCGCACCGCTGGGTTCCCCTTGCCGGTTCAGCCCCGCAGGGAGACGTAGTACGCCCCGACCTCGGCCAGATACCCGTGATCGGTCGTCTCACTGTCGGTGGTGAACCGGGGAGCCGACTTGACTTCCTCCCGGGACGCCGCGACCTTCACCTTCCGCTCCTCACCGTCCACGACGGTCACCGCCCCGGCCGGAATCAGCACGCTCCTGCCGAACTTCCACACCCCGGTGTCGACCACCAGG
The DNA here is from genome assembly GCF_014649875.1 of Streptomyces rubiginosohelvolus. Classification (GTDB taxonomy): domain Bacteria; phylum Actinomycetota; class Actinomycetes; order Streptomycetales; family Streptomycetaceae; genus Streptomyces; species Streptomyces rubiginosohelvolus. Next base: position 1,229,496 of record NZ_BMTW01000001.1, read on the forward strand.
TGCTGCTTGCCGGGCTCGTCCTCCAGGCGCTCCACATGCCCGATGACCCCGTCGGTGGACTCCACGTCGAAGCCCACGAGCTCCTGCCCCCCGACGAAGCCACTGTCCCGCCCGAACGCCCACACATCGCCCACAGCCACGTCTCCTCACTCCCACCCGGCGACGCACGCCGGACACCTCACGACGCCTTACCGATCGCGTCACCGGGCTGATGCCCCGGTCCGGGCCCGCCAAGCAGCCCGACCGCATCGAAGAGGAGCGCTTCCCGTGTGTCCGGCAGGATGAACCCCCGGTCGGTGGAAGGAGGCGCGGGGTGGGGTACGACGTGCAGGCGGTCGTCGCGGGCGACGAGGTACTGCGGATCGCGTCGCGGGAGCTTCCCGGATCCGCAGTGGTACGTCTCGGCCAAGGCCTGTCGATGATGCCGATGACCGATGAGCTCTTCGGGGGAGTCGGCAAGCATTGAGGTCGAACGATCTCCCTGACACGATGGACTCGTGACCGAGTACGCCAGGCCCGATGGCCCCTCCTCCGACGACTGCCGGGAGTGGTCAGCAACCAAGGCTGCTCTTCCCGTGGGCACTCGGATCACGGGCCAGGTCATCATCCGCCGGCACTTCGGGGTTTTCCTTCGCATCGTCGGTGCGCCGAACGCGCTCGGGATGGCAGACATCGGCTCCATGCCACCCCATGCACGTCTTCCAGCGCTGGGAGCTCAGGTCAGTGGCGAGGTTGTCTCGCACACCGAGCACAACAGGCAGGTGAGGATCAGGCTCGGTGAATGGAACGATCACTTCTGAGTCGGTCAGCGGCGCGTGCCCCGCACATGCCCGGACGGCCGGGCAGCCCCAACTCGAAGGCGACCTGAACTCGTCCTGGTATGAATCTAGTTGCGCACCGAGGCCAGAAGCGCGGCGAACGACTCCCTCTCGAAGAGCCAGTTGTGCCGGTCACCCTCGACCTTCGTGCCGTTGATGGCAACCGTGGGGGTGCCGGGGCCGCGGGGGTCGTCACCACCGGCGGCCTCGTAGGCCTTCTGCGAAGCGGTGACGAAGTCCTCGTACTTCATCGTCGTCACGGCGGAGTCGAACGTCTCGCCCCGCAGCCCCTCGACCTGGTCGGCGAGTTTCAGGAGTGAGGCCGTGGTGTAGCCGCCCGCGAGTTCGTTCACGACCATGTTCTCGAAGATCACGGCGTGGTACTCCGTGAACTTGCCCGCGTCCAGGGCCGCGCGCAGGGCGTTGACCGCCCTCTTCGATCCGTCGCCGCCGACGCGGTCGTCCCTGAAGGACGCGAGGGTGTACTCGGTCTTGGCCTCACGGCGCAGCGTCATCTCGCGTAGCGCCGGGGCGCCGGTCGCCTCGAACTCCTCGAACTCCTCGACGACGGGACAGCGTGGGTCCTCGTACAGCCGAACCGTGGTTGCCGCGGCCGGGTCGCCCACCACGACAGTCGTGCCGTCCGCAGCCAGTTCCTCCGGCAGCTCCCCGACCCCCGCGTAGGCCGGAGGCGCAGGTGCGCCACCGCCTGCTCCATCCATGGACTGCCCCCTCGGGGCGCATCCCGCCATCATGAGCACAGCCAGTGCGGCCACGATGGTGACTGCCGATCGTCTTACGTCTCCCACTTGCGGATCCCCTCCCCTTGATCGCGCAGACTGTAGTAGCTCTAGGTCACGAATCTCCCAGCAATTACGGCCGTCGGCCCGAGGACCTTCACCGCCGCAACAAGGCTCCCCGCAGCGGCTCTTCTGCTCGCGGGTCACCCGGGTCGTGGAAGAGTGAAGCCCTATGGCGACCACCCGCATCGGCCTCGACCGACTGCCGCCCGCCGCCCGCGCCGCCATCGAGCAGCACACCGGCCCCCTCCTCACAGTCAAGGAGACAACCGAGGGCTTCAACAGCGAGATCGCGGAACGCGTCACCTCCGCCACAGGCACCTGGCACATCAAGGGCCTGCGCACCGACCACCCCCGCGCCTGGACCCAGCGCCGCGAAGCCGCCGTCGCCCCCTTCCACACCGGCCTGGCCCCCGCCCTCCGCTGGCGCGTCGAGACCGACGGCTGGGACCTCCTCGGCTTCGAAGCCCTCGACGGCCACCACACCGACTACGCCCCCGGCTCCCCCGACCTCCCCGAAGTCGCCGCCCTCCTGCGCCGCCTCGGCAAGACCCCCTGCCCCGGCATCGAACTGCGCCACGCCGAACAACGCCTGGCGAACTACGCCACCCACCCCGACGACCTCCACCACTTCGCCGGGCCCCATCTCCTCCACACCGACCTGAACCACACCAACGTCCTGGTCGACGACCACGCTCCCCAGGGCGATCGGGCCCGCCTGGTCGACTGGGCCTGGGCGACCCGCGGCGCGGTGTGGCTCGACGCCGGCTACTGGGTCATCTGGCTCATCGCCGCCGGACACACCCCCGCATCCGCCGAGCACTGGGCCGCCGAGATCCCCTCCTGGCACACCGCCCCCGCCGAAGGCATCACCGCCTTCGCCGCCGCCAACGCGAACGTGTGGGCCGAGATCAGCAACGCCGACCCCGCCCCGTGGACCATGCGCCTCACGGCGGCCTCCGAGGCCTGGCGTACACACCGGATGAGCCGCTAGTGGCGCCCCTTCCCCCGTGCGACGCGAACGGCCCCCGACCGAAACTCCTGGTCGGGGGCCGTACACCTGGCGGTGGGTGTGGGATTTGAACCCACGGTGACATCGCTGCCACGACGGTTTTCAAGACCGTTCCCTTAGGCCGCTCGGGCAACCCACCCCGCGTCGGCCCGCCCGGTCGCTGTGCAAGCCGATGGGCCGTCAGGCCCGCGAGGGGCCGGTTCGACGCGTGGGACAGCCTAGCCGGTCAGCTGTCGCCCTCGCGCTGGCCCAGGGTGACTTCGGCCGTGGCCTCCTTGCCGTCGCGCTCATAGGTGAGGGTCACCTTCTCGCCCGGCTTGCGGGTCCAGATCTCGCCGATCAGGGTCGGGCCGCTGTCGATCACGGTGTCGTTGAACTTCGTGATCACGTCGCCCGCCTTCAGGCCCGCTTTGGCCGCCGGGCCGTTCGGGGTGACGGCGGGGGTGCCGCCCGCGCCCTCGGCGGAGATCGCCGCGCCGCCGGTCTTCTCCTCCATCGTCACCGTCGCGCCGATCACCGGGTAGACCGGCTTCCCGGTCTTGATCAGTTGCTCGGCGACGTTCTTGGCCTGGTTGATCGGGATCGCGAAGCCGAGGCCGATCGAGCCGGCCTGGGACTGGCCGAGGCCGCCGCCGGTCGACTGGATCGCCGAGTTGATGCCGATGACCGCGCCCGTCGCGTCCAGCAGCGGGCCGCCGGAGTTGCCCGGGTTGATCGAGGCGTCGGTCTGCAGGGCGCTCATGTACGAGTTCTTGTTGCTCTGGCCGTCCCCGGACGCCACCGGGCGGTTCTTCGCGCTGATGATGCCCGTGGTGACCGTGTTCGACAGGCCGAAGGGCGCGCCGATCGCGATCGTCGAGTCGCCCACCGCGACGCCCTCCGAGTTGCCGAGGGGGAGGGGCGCCAGGCCCTGCGGCGGGTTCTTCAGCTTCAGGACCGCCACGTCGTAGCCCTGCGCCCGGCCGACCACCTCGGCGGCGTACTTCTTGCCGTCGGAGAACGTCGCCGACAGTTCGCCGGACTCCGCGGCGGAGGCCACCACGTGGTTGTTGGTGAGGAGGTGGCCTTCCTTGTCGTACACGAAGCCGGTGCCCGTGCCGCCCTCGCCCTCGCCGCCCTGTGCGTCGATGGTGACCACGCTGGGGAGCGCCTTCGCCGCGACCCCGGCCACCGTGCCCGCCGGGCGCTTCAGGTCCTTCGGGGTGTCCGACGCCGAGACCGTGGTCGAGCTGCCGGAGGAGCCGTTGTCGTTGCGGTCGGCCGCCCAGAAACCGAGGGCGCCGCCGACTCCACCCGCGACGAGCGCCGCCACGGCCACGGCCGCCACCAGGCCGCCGGCCTTGCTCTTGCCGCTCCTGCCGCCGCCCGCGGGGTCCGTGCCGGGCGGGACCGGAGCGCCCCAGACCGGGCCGTGGCCGCCCCCGTTGCCGATACCGCCGGACGCGTGACCGGCGTCCCCACCGGCGTACGACGGGACGGCGGGCGGAGGCGGCGGCCAGGAAGCGGCGCCCGCGGGGAGGTCGGGCTCCGCTCCGTATGCGGGGTTCGATCCGTACGGGGGGTGCTGCGGCGGCTGAGGCGGCTGGTTCGGGGTCGGGTGCGCGGCACCCTGGCCGTACGCCGGCGCGCCCGCGGATCCCGGAGCGCCCTGGTGCGTCGGGTTGTGGCGCGGCGCCTCCGCGTGCGCCGGAGCGGCGGTCGGGGCCCCCGCGTCGGATACGCCGGACGCGCCGTCGGAGCCCGAAGCGCCGGAGGCACCCGGAGCGGCCGGGCCGCTCGGAGTCGCGCCCGTGTCGTGCACCGGCAGACGCGCCGTGTCCTGCGCGGAGTCGTGCGCGGGCGGCGCGTCCTGGGCCGCGGGCGTCCGCGGCAGTGACGTGGTTTCGTCGGCGGCCGGTTCAGGAGTGTCGGCCGGCACGGGAGGTACGGACGGCACGGCCGGTACGGCGCGGTCCTCGTTGCCCTCGTTCTCGGTGCTCACAGCTCTTTGCTCCTCGGTTCAACTCGGCATCCAGTCGGCATTCGGCAAGAAATCCGCTGTGCACGTGTCTGCGGTCAGCTTTTCCCACAACACGTCGGGCCACTGTAAGCAGGACCTGTGCATCCGCACACCAATCTTTACATCCGACAAAACAGACCTCCAGGGTGACATGTGCTCAGCCATCCCCGCGGCGGTGACACCATGGCCCGGGTGACCCACGCACGGCAGCGCAGCGCGCACACCTCCATCCAGGTCATCGCCCACCGCGGGGCCTCCGACGACGCCCCCGAGCACACCCTCGCCGCCTACCGCAAGGCGATCGAGGACGGTGCCGACGCCCTGGAATGCGATGTCCGGCTCACCGCCGACGGCCACCTCGTCTGTGTCCACGACCGACGGGTGAACCGTACGTCCAACGGGCGCGGCGCCGTGTCCGCCCTGGAGCTCGCCGACCTCGCCGCCCTCGACTTCGGCTCCTGGAAGGACCACGAGGAGTCGCCCGACTGGGATCCGGTGCCGGGCGAGCTCACCTCCGTACTCACCCTGGAACGGCTCCTGGAGCTCTTCACCGAGGTGCGGGCCACCGGGCGGGATCTGCAGCTGGCCATCGAGACGAAGCACCCCACCCGCTGGGCCGGGCAGGTCGAGGAACGGCTCCTTCAGCTGCTGAAGCGCTTCGGGCTGGCCGATCCGCCCGCCGAGGGGCCCTCGCCCATCCGCATCATGAGCTTCTCCGCCCGCTCCCTCCACCGCGTCCAGGCGGCCGCCCCCACGCTGCCCACGGTCTACCTGATGCAGTTCGTCTCCCCCCGCATGCGCGACGGGCGGCTGCCCGCCGGGGCCCGGATCGCGGGGCCCGGCATGCGGATCGTGCGCAGCCACCCCGGATACATCGAGCGGCTGCACCGCGCGGGGCACCGGGTGCACGTGTGGACCGTGAACGAACCGGCCGACGTCGAGCTGTGCGCCGAACTCGGCGTCGAGGCGATCATCACCAACCGCCCGAAGCAGGTCCTGTCCCAACTGGGTCGCGTTTAGCACCATCTGCGGTGCGTTTGGTCGGGAATCGGTACGGAAAGGGACGCGCCGCACCCCCGACCTCGACCGTTACGGGGTGTGCTCCGGCGCATTCGCTGCGCGTTCGATCGTTACGAGTGCGTCACCCGCAGCGCATTGGCCGGTTTCCGGTCCAGCCCGGTGGGGCATCCAACCCGTGGCGTGGGGCAAAGGAGGTTTCGGGGGTGGCGTTGGTGGTGGCACAAGAGGTGCCCGCGTCGTCGAGCATGGCCATTCCTCATGGTCCTGCCGGCGTGGGGCAGGCACGACACCGGATGCGTGAGCAGTTGCGCGGCAACGGGGTGTCGGACGCGGTCGTCGACGACGCTGTTCTGATCCTTTCCGAACTTCTCAGCAACGCCTGCCGGCACGGCAGGCCGCTCGGACGGCACACCGACGTCGGCGACGGGGACATCCGCGCCGCCTGGCGGGTGGACACCGGCGGCGGGCTCACCGTGGAGGTCACGGACGGCGGCGGCCCGACCCGCCCGGTTCCGGCCACCCCTTCGGTGACGGCCCGCGGCGGCCGGGGCCTCAACATCATCAGCGCCCTGGCCCAGGAGTGGGGCGTACGGGACGACGCACCCGGCGAGGTCACCGTCTGGGCCCTGGTCTCGTCCAAGAAGCCGCCGGGCATCGGAGGCAGCGGCTCCGACAGGAACGGCCGCGGTACGAGCGGTACGAACCGTGCCGCCGCGAACGGCGTCGGCGGGCTCACCGGGTTCGAGGGCCTGGACTTCTCCGACGTTCTCGACGACGTGGGCTGAGAGCCCGGGCGAAGGGGCTCGGCGCGGACGGGCCCGCGAGCGTCTGCCGGCGGGGCGGACGGCGAGGCCCGATCGCGTACGTGGGCGGGGCACGGCTCCCCGGGCGGCTAGGCTCGCGCCGAGTCCGCACTGTCGCAATCGGGAGAATGCCCACCATGGCCAAGAAGCGCCCTCAGTCCAAGGCCGGGAAGCAGCAGCTCAAGGACGGTGAGATCCCGGTCGTCGGGGCCCGTGAGCCCTGCCCGTGCGGATCGGGCCGCCGTTACAAGGCATGTCACGGTCGTGCCGCCGCCCAGGCCGTGACCGAGCTCGTGCATCGCCCCTTCGAGGGACTGGCGGGCGAGTGCGACTGGGTCGCGCTGCGCGAGCTGGTGCCCGCCGCCACGGTCGAGCTGACCCTCAAGGACGGGCTGCCCGAAGGGGTTCCGTCGGTGAAGCTCGCGACGGTCCTGCCGATGGCCTGGCCGGCGCTGCGCCGCGACGACGGTTCCGTTCTGCTCGCCCTGCAGAACGACACCTCCTCCGGCGACCTCAGCCGCGACCTCGCGGACACCCTCCAGCGCGCCCTGGAGGCCGAGCCCGGCTCCCCGGTCGCCGCCCGCCGCGTACCGGCCGACGGCCCGCGCCTCCAGGACCTTCTCGCCCCGGACGCCGCCTTCGAGCCGGAGGTACATTCCGGGTTCGAGTTCTGGGTGCCGGACGCGGAGAACGCCACCGCCGAGGTGTCCGCGTCGCTGGAGCGCGCGAACGCCGCCGCGATCCCGACGACGCTGCTGTCCGGCGTCGACGCCGCGTACTGGTGCGAAACCCCGGAGAAGAACCACCTGCGCTGGGTCATGCCGCACCCCGAGGAGCAGCTCCTCGACGCGCTCGCCCGGCTGCACGCCGCGGGCACCTCCTCGCTCGGCGACGACACCCGGCTGGTCGGGTCGTTCCGGGCGCACGGCCTCGTGGTCCCCGTCTGGGACCTGCCGAGCTCGATGGGGGCCGAGGCGTGCGAGAAGCCCGCCGTCGAGTTCGCCGAGCGACTGGCCACGGCGCTCGCGTCCGACGCCCCGCTCGCCGCCGAGGAACGGCGCGCCCGGGGTGGTCTCACCAACCGTCAGGTGACTCTCAGCTGACAGTGACACCGGGACGCCGCAGACGGTGACCCGCGTCACAACTCGCCGTACTCACAAGTAAATACGCGTCCCTACAGGCGAGATCGAATTTGCGAACAGCAGATCTCTTGTTACGGTTCTGGAAGCCCGGTCGCTGGTGCATCCCCCGTCGCCAGCGACCGGGCGTCCTCGTTTCCGGCTGCGGCCCGCCCCGTGACACCCCCGGGCGCGGCCCTCAGCCCCTGGCGCCCGGTGCCCGTTCCGATCCGGCGCGCAGCAGCAGCGGCGCCTCCTCCACCCGGCCCGCGCCCGCGAACTCCGCGACCGCCGTGACGGATCCGGGCGGGCCCGAGGCGGGAACGCGCGGCGTCTCGCAGATGCCCGGCTCGTCATGCGCGGCCGGTGCGCAGTGCAGCTCCACGGTCCGCCCGCCCGGCCCCATCAGCGTCAGCACGGGGCGGAGTTCCTCACCGGTCGCATTCCGGTAGTAGACGCGCGCCCACACCGTGTCTCCCCGGGTCATGACGCAGGTCTGCGCTTCGACGCCCTCCGGTGCGACCACCTCGGGCCCGCACCGGACAGCCGCACCCGACCGTTCAGACGCCGCCGCACCCGAGCGATCAAACTCGGACAGGGAACCGGCTTCCGCGCTCATTCCCGATGGCGATTTCGGCAATGCCGAAGAAAGGGAGACGCCATCTTCTCCGGATGGCTGATCAGAAACCTTTGGCCTACGACTTTCTGGCGGTTCGCCAGATGATTTCGCGGAGACCAGATCGGCCGATACGGCATCCGGAGCCACGGCGGGGTGCGCGGAAGCAACCAGCGGAACAAAGCATCCGCCCACCACGGCCGCCGTGAGACCGATCATGCGGAGATTCATGGTGGCCCTACCTGGCAACTGCGCGGAATTGCTGACGACGGGCCGACGATATCGACGGAATAGGTGCCGCCGGGGCGCCCGGCACCCGATTACCTCGGATCCTGTCCGGCTCACACCCGTTCGAGTGAGCCGGACGCCGGGCTGCCCCCTTCCCGCAGCCCCAGGGGGTCAGTAGGCGAGCCGGCTGCCCCCGCCCGGCGCGCCGGTGCTCGCCTCGACCAAGGCGTCCAGGACCGCCTCGACATCCGGGAGCCAGGGGGCCGCGACCGCCGGAGCGCCGCCCTCCGCCCGTCCGCGCGACACCACGGAAGCGGACGTTCCGAGCGGTGCCGGGGGCCGCTCCCAGCGGACCTGGCCCGCACCGGTCCGGGACGGCGGCAGGACGAGATAGCCGCCCTCGCCGTGGAACCGCAGCGAGCTGGGCACCCAGTCCTTCGCGTACAGCAGTTCGCCGAGCCGCTCCAGGGTGTACGGGGCGACCAGCAGCGACCACCGGGTCGGCGTCGCCACGACGGGGCCGAGCCGCATGCCCAGCGCGTCGAGGGCGCTCAGCGCTCTGGCGCCGGCCACGGCGGGCAGGCTCACCGCGCAGGGCGCGCGGCCGCCGGTCGCCAGCAGCACGGGGGCGGTGGCGCGGTTGCTCCACCACCAGCGCACCATGCGCTCGTCCGTGGTGGCCGCCAGCAGGCCGGGGTCGAAGGGGTGTGCGCCCGGTACGGCGCAGTCGGGTTCGGGGCAGGCGCAGCCGAGGCCGGCGCTCTCGCCGTACGGGTCGGCGGCCTGCGCCGTCCCCACTCCGGGAAGCACGGGCCACTGCCATACGGTGGCGCAGGTCAGGGCCGCGTCGAGCCGGGCGGTCGCCTCCTTGCGCCGGAGCCGGAGCCTGCGTCGCCTTCCGAGGATCTCGCGCATGAGCGCTCGTTCCTTTCCGTTGAACGCCGAGTCCACATGACGCCACGCGTGCGTGACACCACGTGCGTATCTCTTCGCTGTGCGTACGTGCTCGTCAGTTCCGCGGTACGGGGCGTGCTGTCGATACCGAGCGTGAGCCGAGCCGAGTGGAATCGATCCGAAAAAGAACCGATCCGAGGTGGAACAGAGCCGAGCCGAACTGAGCAGAGTCGAGCGGAGTCGAACCGGACAAGGTCTCACCGACCGAGCGGAGTCGTGCTGCTCCGGCGGAGTCGTGCGGGTCGAACCGAGCGGGTCGAGCCGGGCCGGCGGTCGCCGGGCGAGGGTGGCCTGCGCCTCGCCTGCCGTCCCTGGTGCGAACCCCGCCGTCCGGGGCGGGGGCGTCACGTTCACGGGTTAGGACGCCCGAACCCGACTGCCGGGTTCCTGGGCGATCACAACTGCGCCCGCACATCACCGTTTACGTACCCAGCATGCCCGGGATGACGCTCCTCCGGCGACCTGACGCCGGAGGTACCCCTGTCGAACGGCCCCAGTCGATCGTAAATAGCGTCCATAGGGTGCATTTTTTGGCCAAGTTAACCGACACTGGGAGAGCACGAATCGCCCGGTCCCCGAAGGGACAATGCTGGACATCGGGTTACTTGTGCGTGTACATGTGGATGCACTGATAGTGGCGCAGAATCACATGGGGGTTTGCGATGCTATTCGACGAATCGCACCGGTCGGAAAGCTGGCTGCCATGAGCGCCCCACACCTGCCGAAAGTGGCTGGAATCGATCCAGAGGTTCCGGTTTCAACGCAGACTCCTGCACCCCTGACAGAGGTCCCGGGACCGCCCGGAGCCTTCATCCAGGACCGCCTGGCGGGGTGGGTCTCGGACCTCACGACCCTGCACGAACTCACCGAGCGGCTGGCCGCGACGAGCACCCTCGACACCGCCCTCGACGAGCTGTTGCAGGCCGGAGCCGCCCTCGTCGGGGCCCGCCGCGGACTTCTCGTTCTGGAACCGGCGAACGGCGAAGGCCCCTCCGCCACCCGCGGTCTCGGGCTCAGCCACGCCGAGCTCGGGCACCTCGAGACCGTGCCGCGCGCGGCGACCGCGCTGGGCCGTGTCCTCGACGGGCTGCCGGACACGGCCGACGGCATCGCCGCCCCCGACCTGCTCGGCGAGCAGGACCTCGACCCCCGGCACCGCGAGGTCGCCACCCGGCTCGGCTACGCCGCGAGCTACGCCCTCCCCCTGGCCGCCGAGGCGGCCGGCCGCCTCGGCGCGGCGCTCTGGCTCTATGACGAACCGGCCGAGCCCGCCCAGAAGCAGCGCCATCTCGCCGGTCTCTACGCGCGCTACGCCACCGAGCACCTGGCCCGCCTGATCGAGCTGGAGCGCGCCCGGGCCGACGTCGCCGCCGTCGCCGAGGAGCTGCTGCCGAGTCGGCTCCCCCGGATCCCCGGCGTCCAGCTCGCCGCCCGGCACCGCACCGGACCCCGCGGCGGCGGCGACTGGTACGACGCGCTGCCGCTGCCCGACCGCACCCTCGGCCTCGCCGTCGGCTCCGTCGGCGGGTCAGGGCCGAGCGCGATGGCCGCGATGGGCCGGCTCCGCGCCAGCCTGCGGGCGTACGCCGTGATGGAGGGCGAGGACCCCGTCGCCGTACTCTCCGACCTGGAACTGCTGCTGCGGCTCACCGAACCCGCGCGGACCGCGACCGCCCTGTTCGCCTACTGCGAGCCCGCCGCCCGCAAGGTCGTGCTGGCCGGGGCCGGGCACACCCCGCCGCTGATCCTCGGCGACCGGCGCTGCGAGTACGTCGAGACGACGCTCTCCGCCCCGCTCGGGATGCTCGCCTGCTGGGAGGCGCCGAGCGTGGAGTTCAGCCCCGCCCCCGGCGAAACGGTGCTGCTCTACACGGACGGGCTGCTGCGCCGCACCGGGGACGCGATGGACCGCGCCTTCGCCCGGCTGCACTCCGCCGCCGCTTCCGTACCGAAGGCGGGCCGGCACGATCCGGCGGCCGTGGCCGACCACGTCCTGCGCGCGATGCTCCCCGACGGCCTCGACCGGAGCGACTCCACCGAGGACGTCGTGATCCTCGCCGCCCACTTCGACTGACGCCTCGGCCGCCCCCCGCGAAGGTCTCCCCGACGCTCTCTCCGGTAACAGGTCCTTCGGCCCTGGGCCCCCTTCCGTACGCCCGTACGATGGGTGATGGTCCAGTGTCGTATCAAGGAGAGACAAATCGTGTCTGAGGAGCTCATCCCGGAGACCCCGGAGCAGGAGACCGAAGAGAACGAAGCAGCGGAGGCGATCAAGCAGCGGAAGAACGGCCTCTACCCGGCCGTCTCCGACGAGCTCGCCGAGAACATGAAGTCGGGCTGGGCCGACACCGAGCTCCACGGCCTCCAGCCGATCCCCCAGGCCGAGCACACCGCGAACCGCCGCGCCGCGCTCTCCGCCCGCTTCCCCGGCGAGCGTCTGGTCATCCCCGCGGGCAACCTGAAGACCCGCTCCAACGACACCGAGTACGCCTTCCGCGCCTCCACCGAGTACGCGTACCTCACCGGTGACCAGACCCAGGACGGCGTCCTCGTCCTGGAGCCGACGGGCGACACCGGCCACGAGGCCACCCTCTACCTGCTGCCGCGCTCCAACCGCGAGAACGGCGAGTTCTGGCTCGACGGCCAGGGCGAGCTGTGGGTCGGCCGCCGCAACTCCCTCACCGAGGCCGAGCAGCTGCTGGGCATCCCCGCGAAGGACGTCCGCGAGCTGCCCGCCGCGCTGGCCGAGGCCACCGGCCCCGTCCGGAACGTGCGCGGCCACGACGCGTCCATCGAGGCCGCCCTCACCGACAAGGTCACCGCGGAGCGCGACGAGGAGCTGCGCGTTTACCTCTCCGAGGCCCGCCTGGTGAAGGACGCCTTCGAGATCGCCGAGCTGCAGAAGGCGTGCGACGCCACCGCGCGCGGCTTCGAGGACGTCGTGAAGAGCCTCGACAAGGCCGAGGCGACCAGCGAGCGCTTCATCGAGGGCACGTTCTTCCTGCGCGCCCGCATCGAGGGCAACGACATCGGCTACGGCTCGATCTGCGCCGCGGGGCCGCACGCCACCACCCTGCACTGGGTCCGCAACGACGGCGCGGTCCGCGCGGGCGAGCTGCTGCTCCTCGACGCCGGGGTCGAGACCAACGACCTCTACACCGCCGACGTGACGCGCACCCTGCCGATCAACGGCACGTTCTCGCCGCTCCAGCGCAAGATCTACGACGCGGTGTACGAGGCCCAGGAGGCGGGCATCGCCGCCGTGAAGCCCGGCGCCGACTACCGCGACTTCCACGACGCCGCGCAGCGCGTGCTCGCCGAGAAGCTCGTCGAGTGGGGTCTGCTCGGCGACCTGTCCGTGGACAAGGTCCTGGAGCTGGGTCTCCAGCGCCGCTGGACCCTGCACGGCACCGGCCACATGCTCGGCATGGACGTCCACGACTGCGCCGCCGCGCGCACCGAGACGTACGTCAACGGCACGCTGGAGCCGGGCGTCTGCCTGACGGTCGAGCCCGGTCTGTACTTCCAGGCCGACGACCTGACCGTGCCCGAGGAGTACCGGGGCATCGGCGTCCGGATCGAGGACGACATCCTCGTCACCGAGGACGGCAACCGGAACCTCTCCGACTCGCTGCCGCGCCGGGCGGACGAGGTCGAGGCCTGGATGGCACAGCTGAAGGGCTGACCCTCCCGTACGACACGCGCCGGGGCGCGCCGCTCACTACACCGTGAGCAGCGCGCCCTCGCGCCATTTCAGGACCTTGTCGAAGCTCACCACCGCGCCGTGGCCCGGCCGGTTGCCGAACTGCACGTGGTCGGAGAGCTGCTGGATCAGATCGAGGCCCCGGCCGTTCTCGGCATCGGCATCGGCCTGAGGGGAATGCGCGGCTGGGCGAAGCGCGCGGCGGACCGGAAATCCCGGCCCCGAGTCACTGACTTCGATACGGCATTTCTCGCCGTCCAGATAGGCCGTGACCCGGTACTGCCCGGAGTCCGCGGAAGGGCGTCCGGTCCCGGAATCCCCGGGCTCCCCGAGCACCGTCCGGTCGCCGCCGTGCTCGACGGCGTTCGCACAGGCTTCGCTGAGCGCGACCGACAGGTCGAAGGAGATGTCCGGATCCACCCCCGCGGTTTCCATGGTGCCGAGCAGAAAACGACGGGCGAGCGGAACGCTCGCAGCTTCGCGCCGCAAATGGAGAGACCACCAGATGCTCATCTTTCAGCCTCCTGGCTGCGGCTCGACGTATCGATACGTATTGCCGCCCCCGGCACTTCGTAAGCACGGATCGGGTGGGAGAGCCCTCGTTCGGCGGATATGGATATTCGGCCGCCCGGTGTATGGGCCGGCCCGTTCGCAGGTCACCGGGGGCGCATTCGCGGTACCCGAAGTGCGCCCACCGGTTCGTACATCCCCCGCGAACAGGCGCAACAAGCACGGTTGGGGACGGAGGCTGATCTTCCGGACCTGCCGTACGGGGCACGGGGGTGCAGTGCGATGATGTCCCGGCCATGTCCACGCCTCTCGCACGCGCCGGAGCCGGTCTGCGGCTCATGAGGGCCGCGGTGTTCACCGCGGTCTGCGTCGTGCTGTCCGCGGCCGGACACATGCTCGCCGCCGGTACGGCGGTCCCCGCGTGGACCCTGCTCGCCGGATTCCTCGGCGTCTTCGCCGTCGCCGCCCTCCTCGCCGGACGGGAACGCTCCCTTCCGGGCATCGTGGGCGCATTGGCCGGCGGTCAGATCCTCCTGCACGTGCTCTTCGCGTACGGCAGCCATGGCAGCACCCCGGTCGGCACCGCCGGGACCACAAGCGGCGACAACCCGCTCATCCGGTTCGCCTCCGGGCTCGTGTGCGGCGAAGGACCGGCCCGGCTGAACGCGGCCGAAGCCCACCGCATCGTCTCCTCGGCGGGCATCGACCCGTCGACGCTCCCGGGGGGCCACGGCCATCCCGGGACGGGCGGGGCGTCCGGAGCGGCCCAGGCCGCCGCGTCGGCGGGAGGGGACGGGGCCTCGGGCATCGCGCAGGTCTGCGCCGCGGTCACCGCGATGCTGCCGAGCCTGCCGATGTTCCTGGCGCACGTCCTCGTCGCGCTCGCCACCGGCTGGCTGCTGCGCCGCGGCGAGATCGCCCTCTTCGCACTGGCCCGGCTCTCCGCCCACAGCGCCCAGGCGCTGGCGGCCGGGGCCCGGCTCCGGTCCCTGCGCGCCGCGCTCGCCCTCGTCCGCGCGCTGCGGGCCGGGGAGCGGGAGCAGCTGGTGGCCGGACCGCGCGCTCCGCGTCACGGCGACGACGTCCCCCTGCCGACCGCCGGGGATCCTCTGCAGCACCTGGTGATCAGGCGCGGGCCGCCGGCCCCGTACGCCCTCGCAGCCTGACGCGACGCCTCCACCGGGCCCGCGGACGCTCGCGCACATCCCTGTGCGCGCGACCCTCCGCACGGAACCGCACCCCGAGGTGTCGTGATGCCGTCGCGCATCCGCGCGCCGGACCACCGTGTTCCGTTTCCCTGTGGAGATTCCTGCCATGAAGCTTTCCCGTATCGCCCTCGCCGGCGGCGTCGCCGCGTCCACCGTCCTGCTGATCGCCGGCCCGGCCGCCGCGCATGTCAGCGTCCAGCCGGTGGGCGAGGCCGCCAAGGGCGGATACGCCACGCTCAACTTCAAGGTCCCCAACGAGCGCGACCAGGCCTCGACGGTGAAGCTCGAAGTCAACTTCCCGGCCGACCACCCGCTCTCCTCCGTCACCCCGCAGGCCGTCCCCGGCTGGGACATCAAGATCGACAAGAGCAAGCTCGACAAGCCCCTCGAAGTGCACGGCAAGAAGATCACCGAGGCCGTCTCCAAGGTGACCTGGACCGCGGACGACAGCGAGATCGCCCCCGGCTACTTCCAGCAGTTCCCGGTCTCCGTCGGCGCGCTCCCCGAGGACGCCGACCAGCTCGTCTTCAAGGCGATCCAGACGTACGACAACAAGGAAGTCGTCCGCTGGATCGAGGAGCCCACCGAGGGCGGCGAGGAGCCCGACAGCCCCGCCCCGGTCCTGAAGCTGTCCGCCGCCGCCGACGACCACCACGGCGGTGGCGCGGCCGACGACGCCAAGAAGGCCGACGCCAAGGACGGCGACGACCACAAGGCCGCCGACACCGCCGCGTCGACCAAGGAGACCCACGCCGCCGCGTCCTCCTCCTCCAGCGACACCACCGCCCGCACCCTGGGCATCATCGGCATCGTCATCGGTGTCGCCGGTGTCGCGTTCGGCGTGCTCGCCGGACGCCGCCGCTCGGCCTGACCGGCCGGTTCCCTCACCCGCACCACGTTCAGGACATCTCTTTCATGCGCAACAAAAAAGCAGTGACGGCCGTGGCGTTCGCCGCCGCGGCCGCACTGGCCCTCTCCGCCTGCGGCTCCGGTGACGACAAGACGGGCTCCTCGGCGATCGCCGACGTCAGCGCCGCGCCGAAGGACAAGGCCGCGACCGTCCTCGACCAGCCGTTCACCAAGCCGAACCTCGTCCTCACCGACACGAACGGCAAGGAGTACGACCTCCGCGAGGCGACCAAGGGCAAGCCGACGCTCATCTACTTCGGCTACACCAACTGCCCCGACGTCTGCCCGCTGACCATGAGCAACATCTCCCTCGCCAAGCGGGAGCTGCCCAAGGCCGACCAGGACAAGCTCCAGGTCGTCTTCGTCACCACCGACCCCGAGCGCGACACCCCCGCCTCGCTCGGCAAGTGGCTCTCCGCCCAGGACCCCACCTTCACCGGCCTCACCGGCGACTTCCCGACCATCCAGGCCGGGGCGCGGCAGATCGGCATCGGCATCGACGCGCCGAAGAAGGAGAAGGACGGGACCGTCGTGTCGATGCACGGCGCCCAGGTCATCGCCTTCTCCCCGAAGACGGACGAGGGGTACGTGCTCTACGGCGAGGACACCTCCGCCGAGGAGTACACCAAGGACCTCCCCAAGCTGATCAAGGGGGAGGCGCCGTGAACCGCCGCCGCACGGCTCTCGCCGGCGTCCTCGCCCTCACCACCGGGCTGACGCTGGCCGGGTGCTCGTCGGACAGCGGGTCGGGCGGCGAGCCGGAGCTCAAGGTCGTCGGCGCCTTCATGCCGCAGCCCGTCAGCGACATGGCCGCCGGTTTCCTCGTCGTACAGAACAGCGGCGGCACCGCGGACCGGCTCACCTCGGTGACCAGCCCGCTCTCCGACGACGTCACGATCCACGAGACGAAGGACCAGAAGATGCGGGAGGTCTCGTCCTTCGAGGTGCCCGCGAACGGCGAGCTCGATCTCGAACGCGGTGGCAACCACATCATGTTCATGAAGCTCAAGCAGAAGCCCCAGCAGGGCGAGAAGGTCTCCGTCGAGCTGCACTTCGAGAAGGCCGACCCCATCACGGTCGACCTGCCGGTGAAGGAAACCACCCACAACCCGAAGAAGCAGTGAGGGACTGAATCCGATGTCTGCCACCGCCCCGCACGCGGGACCGTCCCCGATACGTCGGCCCCTCGCCGCCGCCGCGCTCCTCACCGCCCTCGTCAGCCTGGTCTTCGGGCTGCTGCTGGCAGGCGCGGGCCCGGCGTCGGCGCACGCCGCCCTCACCGGGAGCGACCCGGCGGACGGGGCGGTGGTGGACACCGCGCCCAAGGAGGTCACCCTCAGCTTCTCCGAGGCGATCGCCGTGGGCGACGACTCCATCCGGGTCCTCGACCCGAGCGGCAAGCGCGCCGACACCGACGCCGAGCCGAAGGACCTGTCCGAGGGCTCCACCGTCCGCTACGGCGTAGCGCTCCACTCCGGGCTGCCGGACGGCACCTACACGGTGGCCTGGCAGGCGATCTCCGCCGACAGCCACCCGATCTCCGGCGCGTTCACGTTCTCCATCGGCGCCCCTTCCGACACCACCGTCGCCCTGCCCTCCCAGGAGGCGGGCGGCGGCCCGGTCGGCGTCGTCTACGACATCGCGCGCTACGCGGCGTACGGCGGATTCGTCCTGCTCGTCGGCGGCAGCGCGTTCGTCCTGGTCTGCTGGCGGGGCGGCGCGACCGCCCTGCCGATGCAGCGGCTCGTGGTCCGCGGCTGGCTCACCCTGACCGCGGCGACCCTGGTCATGCTGCTGCTGCGCAACCCGTACACCGGCAGCGGGAAGTTCGCCGACGCCATCGACCTCGCCGGACTCCAGTCCGTCCTGGACACCAAGCCCGGCGCCGCCCTCGTCTCCCGGCTGCTGCTGCTCGGGGCCGCCGCCCTGTTCATCGCCGTGCTGTTCGGTACGTACGCCCGGCGCGAGGACGAACGCGAGAAGAAGGACCTCACCTTCGGGCTCGCCGTCGGGGGCGGGGTCGTCGCGACGGGCATCGCCGCCACCTGGGCCATGTCCGAGCACGCCTCGACCGGCATCCAGGCGAACATCGCCATGCCGGTGGACGTCCTCCACCTGCTGGCCGTCGCCGCCTGGCTCGGCGGACTCGCCTCGCTGCTGGTCGCGCTGTACCGGACGCCGGACATCGGGAGCGCGGCCGTCCGGCGGTTCTCCGCGGTCGCGTTCGGCAGTGTCGTGGTCCTGGCGGCGACCGGGATCTACCAGTCCTGGCGGCAGGTCGGCTCCTGGTCGGCGCTGACCGGTACGCGCTACGGGCAACTGCTCATCCTCAAGGTGGCGCTGATCGCCGTCCTGCTGGCGGTGGCCTGGTTCTCCCGGCGCTGGACGGGACGGCTGACGGACTCGGCGGTGGCTTCGCAAGACGCTTCCGAGGAGGAGCCCGAATCCGAGTCCGAGCCCGAAAGCGTCTCGGCCGACCCCGAGCGCGCCGCGCAACTGGCGCGTCAGCGGGCCGCCCTGACCGCGACGAAGAAGAAGCGGATACGGGACGCCGACCCGCAGCGCTCCGGACTGCGCCGCTCGGTCCTGGCCGAGGCCGCCGTCGCCGTCGTCCTGCTGGCCGTCACCACCATGCTGACGTCGACCGAGCCGGGCCGTACGGAGGAGGAGGCCGCGGGCGGCACCCCGTCCGCGAGCGCTCCCGCAGCCGGCGGCCCGGTCAACCTGAAGATGCCGTTCGACACCGGCGGCCAGAACGGCAAGGGCACCGTCCGCATCGACATCGAGCCCGGCCGCACCGGCTCCAACGATCTGCACGTGTGGATCGACGGCAGCGACGGCAAGCCCATGGACGTCCCCGAGCTGAAGCTGGCCCTCACCCTGGAGTCGAAGGACATCGGCCCGCTGCCGGTCGTCCCGGACCGGCTGGCCGAGGGGCACTGGTCGGCGAGTGCTGTACAGATTCCAATGGCCGGGGACTGGAAGATCGACGTGACGGTACGGACGTCGGACATCGACCAGGTCACCATCGACAAGAACGCGAAGATCGGCTGAGCACGTGAGCAAGACCAGGAAGCAGGCCCCGGCCCAGGCCCCCACGTCCGTCACCCCGGGCGACGGCGACGGGGCCGCCGGTGCCGGTGCCGCCCCGACCGGCGTCTCGCGGCGGCGGCTGCTGGGTACGGCGGGCGCCGCGGGCGCCACGGGGCTGGTGCTGGGCGCCGGGGGCGGGGCCGCCGGTTACGCCGCCACCCGCCCCGAGGAGCCGACCGCGCTGACGACGGTCGGCGCGACCGAGGCGATGTTTCACGGGAAACATCAACCGGGGATCACCACTCCGCTTCAGGCCCGGGGCCATCTCACCGCCTTCGACCTGGCGGCGGGCGCGGGGCGCAAGGAGGCGGCGGCGCTGCTGCGGCGCTGGTCCGCGGTGGCGAAGGAGCTGATGGCGGGCCGCCCGGCGGCGGGCGCGCCGGACGGCCCCGGGCACGACACCGGGATCGCCCTGGACGCCGGTCCGTCGTCCCTGACCGTCACGTTCGGCTTCGGCCGTACGTTCTTCGCGCGCACGGGTCTGACCGACCGTCTGCCCGCCGCGCTCGACCCGCTGCCCGCGTTCTCCGCCGACGCCCTCGACGCCAAGCGGTCGAACGGCGACCTGTGGGTACAGATCGGCGCGGACGACGCGCTGGTCGCCTTCCACGCACTGCGGGCGCTCCAGAAGGAGGCCGCGGGCACGGCACGGGTGCGGTGGCAGATGAACGGCTTCAACCGCACCCCCGGCGCGACGGCCCGGCCGATGACCGCCCGCAACCTGATGGGCCAGATCGACGGGACCGGCAACCCGAAACCGTCCGAGGAGGACTTCGGCCGGCGCGTCTTCGTCCCCGCGTCCCCCGGCAAGCCGCAGGAGTGGATGGAGGGCGGTTCGTACGCCGTCGTCCGCCGGATCCGGATGCTCCTGGACGACTGGGAGAAGCTTCCGGTGGAGCGCCAGGAGCGGGTCATCGGGCGGCGCAAGGCGGACGGGGCGCCCCTGAGCGGGGGGACCGAGACCACCGAGATGGACCTCGGCAAGGCGGGCCCGGACGGCAGGCTCGTGATCCCCGACAACGCGCACGCCCGGATCTCCTCGCCCGAGGAGAACGGCGGGGCCGCCATGCTGCGCCGCCCGTTCTCGTACCACGACGGCATCACGGAGGACGGCACTCCGGACGCCGGGCTGCTGTTCATCTGCTGGCAGGCGGACCCGTTCCGGGGCTTCGTGCCGGTGCAGCGCAAGCTCGACCGGGGCGACGCGCTGTCGCCGTTCCTGAGGCACGAGGCGAGCGGGGTGTTCGCGGTGCCGGGCGGGGCGGCGGAGGGCGAGTACGTGGGACAGCGGCTCCTGGAGTCGTAGGCACGCGTACGGTCCGGGAGGGCGTTCGACCGCATCCTGAGACAGCGCGGCGGGCCTCGCGGGGCGCATTAGGGTGACCGTATGTCAGCCACGCGCTACGCCTATCTCGGCCCTGAAGGCACCTTCACCGAGGTCGCCCTCCGTACGCTCCCGGAGGCCGCCACCCGGGAACTCGTCCCGATGCTGTCCGTACCGGCCGCCCTGGACGCCGTACGCAACGGGGAGGCGGCGGCAGCGCTCGTACCGATCGAGAACTCCGTCGAGGGCGGTATCACCGCGACCCTGGACGAGCTGGCCGGCGGGGACCCGCTGATGATCTACCGCGAGGTGCTGCTCTCCATCACCTTCGCGCTGCTGGTACGGCCCGGGACCAAGCTGTCGGACATCAAGACGGTCACCGCGCACCCGGCCGCCCAGCCGCAGGTGCGCAAGTGGATGGCGGAGCACCTCCCGGGCGCCCTGTGGGAGTCGGCGGCGTCCAACGCGGACGGGGCCCGGCTGGTCCAGGAGGGTCGGTACGACGCCGCGTTCGCCGGGGAGTTCGCCGCCGCCACCTACGGCCTGGAGCCGCTGGTGACGGAGATCCACGACGCGGCGAACGCCCAGACCCGCTTCGTCCTGGTGGGCCGGCCCGCCCGGCCCTCCGCGCCGACCGGCGCGGACAAGACCTCCGTGGTGATCTGGCTGGCCGACGACCATCCCGGCGCCCTGCTGGAGCTGCTCCAGGAGTTCGCGGTCCGTGGCGTCAACCTGATGCTGATCCAGTCCCGCCCGACCGGCGAGGGCATCGGCAACTACTGCTTCGCCGTGGACGCGGAGGGGCACATCGCGGACCGGCGGGTCGGGGAGGCCCTGATGGGGTTGAAGCGGATCAGCCCGAAGGTACGGTTCCTCGGCTCCTACCCGCGGGCGGGTGTCTCGCCGGACGAGGTGCGGCCGCTGCGGGCGGGCACGTCGGACGCGGCGTTCACGGAAGCCTCTGACTGGCTGGCGCGCAGCCAGGACGGCCGGATCTGACGGAAGAGCGGGAAGATGCCCGGCGGGAAGGCTGCCGGGCGCCTTCTCACGCGCTCCGCAGCGGTGCGATCTACAGATAGTCACGCACTCCGGAGAGTTATCCACAGGGGCGACTCTCGACCTGGGGACAAGTCGACACCTCAATGCGACATCGTCGACAAATCAATCCAGTCGCCCCAGAGCCGTCCACAGATGCGTGAGGGGGCATGAGTCGTCGCGTGTCACCCCAATTCCCTTGATCAACTCTTTGGGGCGATGGAATCCCATCCGAATGAGCACGCGGGACGGGTTTGAGCGGAGATTCCACGGGGCTTCGTCCGGCTTCCGGAAGAATGCCCTCCGGCATCCACAGAACTTCCACACAGCCTGTGGATAACTATTCCGACACCGACCCTCCTGTGGACAACAGGGACGGACGCCCTCCCAACTCCCGCCTCCTCCAAGGCCGGTACGTCAAGGTGGGCCGCACCTTCTGCCCTGTTCAGGGGAGTTAAGCGCCGTTATTGACGCCCCCCTCCCGCTCCGGGACCACCGCCGACCCCCGATTCCTCCCCAGAAATATCAATTCCGGCAATTCGGTCATAGAGACACGCTCGGCAATATCGGTTCGAGTGCCAGAACCGCGCACCGGTAGCCTGGAGGGGTGATTGACCTTCGCCTGCTCCGTGAGGACCCCGACCGTGTTCGCGCCTCCCAGCGCGCCCGTGGAGAGGACGTCGACCTCGTCGACGCCCTGCTCTCCGCCGACGAGCTGCGCAGGTCGTCCGGCGTCCGCTTCGACGAACTCCGCAACGAACAGAAGTCGCTAGGCAAGCTGATCCCCAAGGCCACTCCCGAGGAGCGCACCGAGCTCCTCAAGAAGGCCGAGCAGCTCAAGGCCGACGTCAAGGCGGCCGACGCCGCCCAGGACGAGGCCGACGCCGACGCCAAGCGGCTGCTGCTCCAGCTCGGCAACATCGTCCACGAGGACGTGCCGGTCGGCGGCGAGGAGGACTTCGTCGTCCTGGAGACGCACGGCACCATCCGCGACTTCGGCGCCGAGGGCTTCGAGCCCAAGGACCACCTGGAGCTCGGCGAGGCGCTCGGCGCCATCGACATGGAGCGCGGGGCGAAGGTCTCCGGCTCGCGGTTCTACTACCTCACGGGTGTCGGCGCGCTCCTGGAGCTCGCCCTCGTCAACGCGGCGATCGCCCAGGCCACCGAGGCCGGCTTCACCCCGATGCTGACCCCGGCGCTGGTCCGCCCCCGCGCCATGGAGGGCACCGGCTTCCTCGGCCAGGCCGCGGAGAACGTGTACCACCTGGAGAAGGACGACTACTACCTGGTCGGCACCTCCGAGGTCCCGCTCGCCGCGTACCACATGGACGAGATCATCGACGCCGGCAAGCTGCCCCTGCGGTACGCCGGGTTCTCCCCGTGCTTCCGCCGCGAGGCCGGCACGTACGGCAAGGACACCCGCGGCATCTTCCGCGTCCACCAGTTCGACAAGGTCGAGATGTTCTCGTACGTCGACCCGGCGGACGCCGAGGCCGAGCACCGCAGGCTCCTGGACTGGGAGAAGCAGTGGCTCACCGGTCTCGAACTGCCCTTCCAGGTGATCGACGTCGCCACCGGTGACCTCGGCGCCTCGGCCTCGCGGAAGTTCGACTGCGAGGCGTGGATCCCGACCCAGGGCAAGTACCGCGAGCTGACCTCCGCGTCGAACTGCGACGGCTTCCAGGCCCGCCGCCTGTCGGTCCGGATGCGCGACGGCAAGAAGGTCCAGCCGCTGGCCACGCTGAACGGCACGCTCTGCGCCGTACCGCGCACGATCGTGGCGCTCCTGGAGAACCACCAGCTCCCCGACGGCTCGGTCCGCGTTCCCGAGGTGCTCCGTCCGTACCTGGGCGGGCGCGAGGTCCTGGAACCGGTCGCCAAGTGACCTTCCCGTACAAGCTCGTCGCGACCGATCTCGACGGCACGCTGCTGCGCGGCGACGACACGGTCTCCGAGCGCACCCGCGAGGCGCTGGCCGCCGCCACGGCGGCCGGTGCCGCGCACATCATCGTCACCGGACGCGCGGTCCCCTGGACCCGGCACATCCTGGACGACCTCGGTTACGAAGGGCTCGCCGTCTGCGGTCAGGGCGCGCAGGTCTACCACGCGGGCGAGCACAAGCTGCTGACCTCGCTGACCCTGGACCGCCAGCTCGCCGGTCTCGCGCTGTCCAAGATCGAGGCGGAGGTCGGCCCGTTGCACCTGGCGGCCAGCCGCGACGGTCTTGAGGGCGAAGTCCTGGTCGGCCCCGGCTACCGGGTGCAGGAGGGGCCGCTTCCGTATCTGTTCGTGGACGACGCCACCGAGATGTGGACGGCCCCGCTCAACAAGGTCTACATACAGCACCCGGAGCTGGACGACGACGCACTGGCCTTCGCCGCGCGGGCGGCCGTCGGCAGCCTGGTCGACGTGGTCATGGCCGGGGCCGGTGTGGTCGAGATCCTGCCGCTGGGCCTGAGCAAGGCGACCGGCCTCTCGCTGGCCGCCCGCCGACTCGGCGTGAAGGCGGCCGACACGATCGCCTTCGGTGACATGCCGAACGACATCCCGATGTTCGGCTGGGCCCAGCACGGCGTGGCCATGGCCAACGCCCACGACGACCTGAAGGCCGTCGCCCACGAGATCACGGCGTCCAACGAAGACGACGGCATCGCGGTGGTGCTGGAGGAGCTGCTCCGCTCGGCGCCCGTACAGCCCGCGCGGTAGGACGGCACCACCCGCGCCCCGGACAGCGCGACAGCGGCCCGGCACCGTTTCCCACGGTGCCGGGCCGCTTCACTCAGCGCTGCCCGCGTTGCCCGTCACGGCGGCGCAGATCCTTCAGCTGCCCGGCGAAGGCGTCCATCCGCCCGTCGAGCCGTACGACGTCCTGCTGCACATCCGTCAGCCGCAGACTCATCGCCCCGACCACCTGATGCGTCATCTCCACCTTCCGGTCCAGACTGTCGAGCCGCTCCGACATCCGCACCAGCACCGGCCCGAGCTCCTGCAGGGCACTGCCGACTCCGGTGAGGCAGCTCTCGATGCGCGTGACGCGGTGGTCGAGGGAGGCGTACTGCGTGCGGAGCGACTCCTCGGCGTCGAGGAGGTACGTACGCACGCAGCGGGCGATGTCGCTGTCGCGAAGAAGCAGGGCGATGTTGAGGACGGTGCGGCGGGTGTAGAGGGTCAGCTGCGTGGCAGCCTGTGGATAACTTTCCCGCCCCTCCCTCTC
This sequence comes from Streptomyces rubiginosohelvolus, assembly GCF_014649875.1. GTDB lineage: Bacteria > Actinomycetota > Actinomycetes > Streptomycetales > Streptomycetaceae > Streptomyces > Streptomyces rubiginosohelvolus. Next base: position 1,253,860 of record NZ_BMTW01000001.1, read on the forward strand.
CCATAGAGACAACATGTCCCTCTGGAAAAGCCGCAGATCAGAGCCGCGCAGCACGACGAGGCCATTCTCCTCAACCTCGGCTCGGTGCCGCTGCGTCACCTTCTTCACGACCCCTGTGGATACTTCGAAGTAACGAGCCACATCCTCTGTGCGAACGTGAATTCCGTCCGGGAGCATGACAAGGCTCTTCACCTTGTCGAGAACATCGACGCGCCCCATCTGCTCCCCGCGCAGCGCGCGCGATTCGAGTAGGGCGACTTCCGTGGGCATGGGTATGCCTTTCGTACGAGGGAATGACGAGGACGGCCCATACCCCGGGCTTCAGGGGTGGAGGACGCTCACGGTTGCCACTCACTCGATGACCGGTCCGGTGGGCTGAGCCTCACCCGGTGCCGGCATTCCCCGATTTCACGATCGCTACGACGCCACGGATTCCAGTTGCCTCCACGCACCCTGCCCAACGACCCGATAAACACAACGTCACGCGCACGTCTGTCCGGTCATACGACGATCCCCGCCCTTGCCGGGGCAAGGGCGGGGATCGTCGGGACGCGGCAGGGGTCTCAGGTCGCAGGCCTCACTCCTCGCCCGCCAGCTTCAGTGCCCGCAGCTTCTGGCCCGCGTACCAGGTGGCGGCGACCGTGACCGCGACCAGCAGGACCGTGGCGAGCGGCAGGCCGACCTCCGAGGTCACCACGCCGTCGCCCGACACCTTCTGGGCGACCGCCAGGGACCACTGCTGGACGCTGAGCGTCCGCGCACCGGCCACCAGGCTGCCGAAGAGGGCCTCCCAGACCAGCGCGTAGACCAGGCCGAGGACGACCGCGTGCCGGCTGACCGTGCCGAGCAGCAGGAACAGGGCGCTGTACGCGATCGAGGCGACCAGCGCCGCGATCGTGTAGGCGACGGCGATCTGCTGGCCGTTGCCGTTGAGGATCAGTCCCGCGAGCAGCGTCGGCAGCGCCGAGAACACCATCGTCACCGCGATGGCCACGATCAGCTTGGTGAAGATGATCGTGGGACGTTTCACCGGCTTGGCGAGCAGATAGACGATCGAGCCGTCGTCGATCTCGGGGCCGATCGCCCCGGTGCCCGCGATCACGCCGATCAGCGGCACCATCGTGGCGATGGCGAAACCGCCGAGGACGTTGGAGGCGATCTGGTCGTCGGCCCCGGCGAACATCCGCACGGCCGCGGCGATGAGCAGCAGCAGGGCGGGCAGGACGAACAGGATGGCGGCCCGGCGCCGGCCGAGCAGGGCCCGGTAGGTGAGCCGGGCGACTGTGGGGTCGTACATGACGGTGCACAGCTCCTTTCAGGCCACTACTCAGGCCGCTACGAGATAGGAAAAGACCGATTCGAGGGACTCGTCGGACGGCGAGACGGTGAGCAGCCGGATGCCCTGCTCCCGGGCGACCCTCGGCAGCAGTTCGGTGAACCGCCCGAAGTCGACGGCCTGGATGCGCAGCGCCTTCTCGGTCAGGTCGACCTCGATGCCCGCCGTGGAGGGGTCGGCGATGAGCGCAGCCGCGAGGGCCCGGTCGTCGCTGGAGCGCACCAGATAGCGGTGCGGCCGGTCCTTCATCAGCCGGCGGATCTTCCGGAAGTCTCCGGAGGCCGCGTGCCGGCCCGCCACGATCACCTCGATGTGCGAGGCCAGTTGCTCGACCTCTTCGAGGATGTGCGAGGAGAACAGGACCGTACGGCCCTCGGCGCCCATCCGCCGCAGCAGCTCCATCAGCTGCATCCGCTGGCGCGGGTCCATTCCGTTGAACGGTTCGTCCAGGAGCAGCACCGAGGGCTCGTGGACCAGCGCGGAGGCCATCTTCACGCGCTGGCGCATGCCCTTGCTGTACGTGGCGATCTTGCGGTCCTGCGCGTACTCCATCTGGACCGTGGCGAGCGCCCTCTGTGCCTCGGCCCCTCCCAAACCCTGGAGTTCGGCGTTGGCGACGACGAATTCCTTGCCGGTGAGGAAGTCGTACATCCCTTCCCGCTCCGGGACGATGCCGATCTTCTTGTAGACGCTCTCGTTGCGCCAGATCTGCTGTCCGTCGAGCGTGACCTTCCCCGTCGACGGGGCGAGGAATCCGCCCATCATGTTGATGAGGGTGGACTTCCCGGCGCCGTTCGGGCCGAGGAGTCCGGTGACGCCGGGGCCCACGGTCATGGAGACGTCGTTGACGGCGACCACGTTGCCGAACCAGCGCGAGGTGTGGTCGATCTCGATGGTGGTCACAGCCCGACCCTCCGGTAGCGGCGCATCAGGACGGCGTACGAGCCGGCGACGAGCGCGAGAACAACGATCAGGTAGACCACGCCGACTCCGGCGCCCGGGCCTTCCCCTCCGGGGAAGGCGGAGGTCGCGCCGAGGAACGCGGTCTGGACGCCGTCGATCAGGGTGATCGGCGAGAAGAGGCCGAGCCACTGCACGGCCCCTTCCGACCCGGTCTCCCAGGCGATGGCCTGGACCGTGGAGACGGCGCCGTAGGTGATGGTCAGGAGGGCGATCACCGCGGCGACGCCGAAGCCGCGCCGCGGGGTCAGGGCGGCCATCACCAGGCCGAGCCCGGCGAACAGCACGGACAGCAGCGCCACCGACACCAGCCCCTGGCCGAACCACTTGGTCTGATCGGCGAAGTCGAACTTCGCGAGCAGAGAGCCCACATAGAGGATGAGCAGCGGCGCACCGGTGAGGATGAAGAGCGCGGAGGCGGTGGCGGCGAACTTCGCGACCACGTAGTCGGCGTGTTCGATCGGCCGCGAGAAGTACAGGGGGACGCTCTTGAAACGGAGGTCCCTGGAGACCGCCTGCGGGGCCTGGGCGGCGATGAAGAGGCCGATGACGGCCTGGAGGTAGATCGCGTACGAGGTGTACTTGACCACCAGCTTGCTGGCGTCCGGCGCGGCCATGGAGACCGCCACCAGGATCGCCGCGACCAGCGCCATCACGCCGAACAGCAGCATGGGCAGCACCTTGGACTTGGCGGAGCGGCCCAGTCCGAAGGAGCCCCGCAGGGTCTGCGAGAACAGGGAGCGGCGGGCGTAGGCCCGGCCGAGCCGCGGTCCGTCGTAGGAGCGGTAGCCGATGTTGTGGATCCGGGAGGCGTCGCGCCCGGCCGCGGCCTTGGTCTCAGTGCTCATCGCGACCGCTTCCCTTCTGCTGGACGGCCCCGGCGGTGGCGGCCGCGGCCGGGACGGCGGCTGTCTGCGCCGCGCCCTGTTCGGTACGGAAGACCTCGGCGATCTGATGGCGGCGCTGTTCCATGCGGACCAGGCCGAGCCCGAGCCCGGCGACGCTGTCGCGGACCACGTCGTACGTCTCCTCGCCCGTCGCCTCGATCAGCAGGATGTGGCCCGCGCCCGGCAGACCCTCCGTGTCGATCCCGTCGTGGCCGATGAGCGTGACCCCGGCGTCGGTGAGGACCTTGCGCAGCGCACCGGTGCCGTCGGGGTGGGTGTCGCTGTCGGTCACCTCGACCGCGAGGGTCGCGGTGGTCTGGGTGAAGTCGCTGGTGGAGCTGGAGCGCAGGAGCGTTCCGCCGTCGATGACGACGACGTGGTCGCAGGTGCGTTCCAGCTCGCCGAGGAGGTGCGAGGTCACCAGGACGGAGATGCCGAAGTCGGTGTGGATCCGCCGGATCAGACCGAGCATCTCGTCCCGGCCGACCGGGTCGAGGCCGTTGGTCGGCTCGTCGAGCAGGACCAGCTGGGGGTCGTGGACGAGGGCCTGGGCCAGCTTGACCCGCTGCTTCATGCCGGTCGAGTAGCCGCCGATAGGGCGGTAGCGCTCCTCGTAGAGGCCGACGTGGCGCAGGGTGTCGGCCGTGCGCTCGCGGGCCGCCGTGGGCGGCAGCCCCGACATGCGCGCCATGTGCACGACGAACTCGGTCGCCGAGACGTCGGGCGGCAGGCAGTCGTGCTCGGGCATGTATCCCACCCGTTCCCGGATGGCGGCGCCGCTGGTCGCGACGTCGAGCCCGAGCACCGCGGCCCGGCCTTCGGTGGCGGGGGAAAGACCCAGCAGGATCTTGATCAGTGTGGACTTGCCGGCTCCGTTGGAACCCACCAGACCGGTCACACCCGGTCCGATGTCCAACGTGAGCCGGTCAAGCGCGGTCACCCGGGGGAACCGCATGCTCAGGGCTTCGGTAGCGATTACGGCTGTCACGGAAATGACGTTAGTGGCGCGGACCACAGGGGTCGTCAGCCCTGACGGTTGGATCCGCGTCAGACTCCAGGCGTACACGCCCGTAGGGGGATGCGCCGTGGATCCACCGCGGAGCCGGGGTTTTCCACAGGCCTTGCACACCTCTTGACGCAGCCGCCGGACATTGTCACATTCATCAGTGTCACGTTACGAGCACGTACCGCACACGGCAGGGAACGGACGGTGGCATGACCGGCTTGGCCAAGGCAGTGCAGGACACCAACACCCCTGAGCTGAGGGGATTCAGAGAGGTCCAGCGCCTCGCCTATGCCTGCGCGGAGGCGGTCGCCGGCCAGTTGCGCTCCGGTGTGACCGAGCGCGAGGCAGCCCGGATGCAGCGTGTGTGGCTGCGCGAGCGCGGTGTGCGCGACTGGTTCCACCTGCCGTTCGCCTGGTTCGGGGACCGTACGGCGTTCGCCGGGTTCAAGGTGCCGCTGCAGTTCTTCCCGACCGACCGGAAGCTGGAGCCGGGCATGCCGTTCATCCTCGACATGGCCCCGGTGTACAAGGGGTTCACCGCCGATGTCGGGTATGCGGGCTGCCTCGGCCTCAATCCGCTGCACGACAGGCTGCTGGCCGATCTGGAGGCCCACCGCGAGCTGATCCTGCTCGAGGTGCGCGAGCGCCGTTCGCTGCGCGAGATCTATGGGGATGTCGAACGCCTCATGACGGCGCAGGGATACGCGAACCGGCACCGGGCCTATCCCTTCGGCGTGATCGCCCACAAGGTCGACCGCGTCGCCGAACGCCGTTGGTCCCCGCAGGTCTTCGGCTTCGGCACCCAGGCCCTCAGGGGGCTCGTGAGCGACGCGCTGCACGGCCACCGGGAGGGCTGGTCGCCGCTGTGGAGCCCCTACCGCTTCTCCGACCACCCGCCGCAGCCGGGCCTGTGGGCGGTCGAACCCCACCTCGGATTCCGGGGTACGGGCGCGAAGTTCGAGGAGATCCTGGTCGTCACCGACTCCAAGGACCCCGAGCAGAGCGCCTTCTGGCTGGACGACGACCTGCCGCACGTGCGGCGCTGGGCCGAGGAGAAGGTGACGGCGTGAATCTGTCTCAGGTGCGTGAGCGGACCGTGCGTACGGGAGGCGTCGAGCTGTGTGTCGCCGAACTGGGCGACGCGGGCCGGCCGACCGTGGTGCTGGTCCACGGCTATCCGGACAGCAAGGAGATCTGGTCGGACGTCGCCGTACGGCTGGCCGAGCACTGGCACGTCGTGCTGTACGACGTCCGGGGGCACGGGAAGTCCACCGCGCCCAAGCCGCTGCGCGGCGGCTTCACCCTGGAGAAGCTGACCGACGACTTCCTCGCCGTGATCGACACGGTCAGCCCGGACCGGCCGGTGCATGTGGTCGGTCACGACTGGGGGTCCGTCCAGTCCTGGGAGTTCGTCACGGTCGGCCGGACCGAGGGCCGGATCGCCTCCTTCACCTCGATGTCCGGGCCGTCCCTCGACCACTTCGGGCACTGGATCAAGCGCCGCATGGCCCGCCCCACACCGCGCAAGGTGGGCCAACTGCTCGGCCAGGGCGCGAAGTCCTGGTACGTGTACATGCTCCACACGCCCGTCCTGCCCGAGCTCGCCTGGCGCGGGCCGCTCGGCAAACGCTGGCCGGGGATCCTGGAACGGCTGGAGAAGGTCCCCGCGGGCGACTACCCCACCGCCTCCCTCCCGAACGACGCGGCGCACGGCGCCTGGCTCTACCGCGACAACGTCCGTGCCCGGCTGAGCAGGCCCCGCCCGGACGCCTACGCCCACGCGCCGGTCCAGCTGATCACCCCGACCGGGGACTCCTTCCTCTCCGAGCGGCTCTACGACGGCCTGGAGGACTGGGTTCCCACGCTGGTACGCCGCTCGCTGCCGGCCAAGCACTGGGTGCCCCGCACCCGGCCGGACCAGCTCGCTTCCTGGATCGACGAGTTCGTCACCGCGAACGAGTCCGCCGCGCGGGACGGCGGGCCCGTGCAGCAGACGGTGGCGCAGGGCCCCTACGCGGAGCGGTTCGGCGGTCAGCTGGTCCTGGTGACGGGCGCGGCCTCCGGGATCGGGCGGGCCACGGCGTTCGCGTTCGCCGAGGCGGGCGCCCGGATCGTGGCCGTGGACCGTGACGCGGAGGGCGCCGCCCGCACCGCGGAGATGGCGCGGCTGATCGGGGCGCCCGCGGCCTGGGGCGAGGCCGTGGACGTCAGCGACGAGGCCGAGATGGAGAAGCTCGCCGCCCGGGTCGCCACCGAGTACGGAATCGTCGACGTCCTGGTCAACAACGCCGGGATCGGGCTCTCCGGCTCCTTCCTGGAGACCACGAGCGAGGAGTGGAAGAAGGTCCTCGACGTCAATCTGTGGGGCGTCATCCACGGCTGCCGGTTCTTCGGCAAGCAGATGGCGGACCGCGGCCAGGGCGGCCACATCGTCAACACCGCGTCGGCCGCGGCCTTCCAGCCCTCCCGGGTGCTGCCCGCGTACAGCACGTCGAAGGCGGCCGTGCTGATGCTCAGCGAGTGTCTGCGGGCCGAGCTGGCGGAGAAGTCCATCGGCGTGAGCGCGATATGCCCCGGCATCGTCAACACCAACATCACCGCCACCACACGGTTCGCCGGGGCCGGCGCGGCGGAAGAGGAGCGGCTCCAGAAGCGGACGAGCCGGCTCTACGGCCGGCGCAACTACCCGCCGGAGAAGGTCGCCGACGCGATCCTGCGGGCGGTCGTGCGCAACCAGGCCGTGGTCCCGGTGACCCCGGAGGCGCGCGGCGCCCGGCTGCTGTCCCGGCTGAGCCCGGGGACGCTGCGCTCCGTCGCCCGGCTGAAGCCGCCGCTGTGACCGGGGCGGGGGTGGAAGCGGGGGCTGGGGCAGGAGCCGGGGCAGCCGAGTACCGGATCGAGGACCTGGCGCACGCCAGCGGGGCCACGGTGCGCACGATCCGCGCCTATCAGGACCGAGGGCTGCTCCCGACGCCCGAGCGGCGCGGACGGGCCAATGTGTACCGGGAGGCCCATCTGGCCCGGCTGCGGCAGATCGCGGACCTGCTCGACCGGGGCTACACCCTGGCCAGCATCAAGGAGTTGCTGGAGGCGTGGGACGCGGGGCGGGGTCTCGGCGGGGTGCTCGGGCTCGTCGCGGAGGTGCAGGGGCCGTGGACGGACGAGGAGGCGGACCGGATCACCCGAACGGAGCTGGACGCGAAGTTCGGCGGCGCGCAGGACGACGAGGCGATCGCGGAGGCCGTGGCGCTCGGCGTGCTGGAGCGCGTGCCCGGGCGGGACGATGAGTTCCTCGTGCCAAGTCCGCAAGAGCTGGCGGTGGCAGTCGAGTTGCACGCGGCCGGGGTACCGCTGCTGGCAATCTCCGGTCATCTGCGGGAGCTTCGCGGCCAGGTCGAGCACATAGCCTCCCGTTTCCTGGAGTTCACCACCGAGCACGTCTTCGCCCGCTACCTGGGCCATCGACCGCCCACCGACTCCGACGCGGCCGAGGCGGCGTCGATGGTGCGCCGCCTGCGGCCGCTCGCGCAGCAGACGGTGGTCGCCGAACTGGCCCGCGCCATGCAGTTGTTCGCCACCCGGCATCTGCATCACCACCTCGGCGCCCAGGAGAGCACCATCGAGGGGAGCGAGACCCGTCCGGTGCTCCTCCCGCGCCGGACAACGCAGGCTGTGCAGGAACTCGTTGGCGCCGACCAGGTGGCGGCGTTCGTCGCGGCAGCCGCCGAACGCGAGGTGCAGGCACGCACCTTGGACGCGCTCGCCTCATCTCACGCAAGAGCGAGTAAAATTGAACAAAAGGGTTAAATCGCCTGCCAGTTGTCCACAGAGTCGTCAAATAGTCTGTGGATAAGTTGAGTTGGCTGTGGATCAAACATTGATGCGGAGAAAGACGAAAAGAAGCCTGTAAGAAATCCGGATGCACCGATGAATCGCCTACGGGCACTCTGGCGGGATGGACGAACGTCGCACCGTCAAGGTGTCCAAGTACCTCTCGAAACATCTGCGGCACCAGCCGGAGCGCATCGGCATCACGCTCGACGAGAACGGCTGGGTGGGCGTCGAGACCCTGCTGAGCGCGGCGGCCCTCCACGGCTTCGCCATCAGCCGCGCCGAGCTCGACCACGTGGTCACCGTCAACGACAAGCGCCGCTTCACCGTGGACGGCGACCGTATCCGCGCCAACCAGGGCCACACCGTCGCCGTGGACCTGGACCTGCCGCCGGCCGAACCGCCCGCGTACCTCTACCACGGGACGGTCGCCCGGGTGATGGACGTGATCCGGGCCGAGGGCCTGCGCCCCATGGCCCGCCACCACGTGCATCTGTCGCCCGACCGGGAGACGGCCACCCGGGTCGGCGCCCGCCGCGGCCGCCCCCTCGTTCTCACCGTGGACGCGGGCGCGATGCACCGGGCCGGGCATGTCTTCCGGGTCAGCGCCAACGGCGTCTGGCTCGCCGACGCCGTACCGCCGGAGTTCCTGCGCCTGCGCGACTGAAGAACCCCCGGGAGCGGGAAACCGCCGGACCCACGCCGGCTGCCGCGCCTACGCCAGCTGCGCGGGCGCCTCGGTGGCGATGCGCTCGAAGACCTTCGGGTCGACGTCGAAGACCGAGTCCGGGATCGGGGCGTGGACGACGATCTCCGTGAAGCCCAGCTCCGCATGGCGGCCCGCGAAGTCGACGAACGCGTCCACGGACTCCAGCGGGGCGGTGCGGTCCGGGGTGAAGCCCGTCAGCAGGATCCGGTCCGGCTCCGCGGCGTCCCGGCCGATCTCCGCGCAGGCCGCAGTGAACTTCTCGCCCTGCGCCCGCAGCGCCGCCCGCGACTCCTCCGGGGTGCCGTTCTCGTACAGCTTCGGGTCTCCGGTGGTGACCCACGCCTGCCCGTGGCGGGCGGCGAGCTTCAGCCCGCGCGGCCCGGTCGCGGCGACCGCGAAGGGCAGCCGGGGCCGCTGGACACAGCCGGGAATGTTCCGGGCCTCGTCCGCGGTGTAGTGGGTCCCGCGCTCGGTCACCGCGTCCTCGGTGAGCAGGCGGTCCAGAAGCGGCACGAACTCGGCGAACCGGTCGGCGCGTTCGCGCGGGGTCCAGGCCTCCTGGCCCAGGGCGGTGGCGTCGAATCCGTTGCCTCCGGCGCCGATGCCGAGCGTGATCCGGCCGCCCGAGATGTCGTCCAGGGAGATCAGCTCCTTGGCCAGCGTGACCGGGTGGCGGAAGTTCGGCGAGGTCACCAGGGTGCCGAGACGCAGACGTTCGGTGGCGGTGGCCGCTGCGGTGAGCGTGGGCAGGGCCCCGAACCACGGGCCGTCCCGGAAGGTCCGCCAGGACAGGTGGTCGTAGGTGTAAGCCGTGTGGAAGCCCAGTTCCTCCGCGCGCCGCCAGCGGTCGCGACCGCCCTCGTTCCAGCGGTGGACGGGAAGGATCACGGTGCTCAGACGGGGGCTCATGCCTCCGAGCCTACGACCGTGCCCACGCTCCACGACCACTCGATGGCCATGGCATATGCCAGAGGACTTTTCTGCAGATCAGCACCCCTACCCACTCAAATGTGCGCCCCTTCGCACGCCCGTGCACCCTCGTGGGCGAGAATGGCCCGGTGACCTCAGTGACCGATACGCCTCTTCCCGCCGTGACCCGGCTGATCGCCACCGACCTCGACGGCACCCTGCTCCGCGACGACAAGACGCTGTCCGCGCGCACCGTCGCGGCCCTCACGGCGGCCGAGGAGGCCGGGATCGAGGTCTTCTTCGTCACCGGCAGGCCGGCCCGCTGGATGGACGTCGTACGGAACCACGTCCAGAGCCACGGCACGGCGATCTGCGCCAACGGCGCCGTGGTCACCGATCTGCGGACGGACGGCGACCTCCTCGCCGTACGGGCGCTGGAGCGCGACGCCGCCCTCCACGTCGTGCGCACCCTGCGCGAGGCGGCCCCCGGCACCTCCTTCGCCGTCGAGATGACCACCGGCATCAACTACGAACCGGCCTACCCGCCGTTCCACCTGGACCCGGGAGCCTCGGTGGCCGTCGCCGAGAAGCTGCTGCACGAGGACACCCCGGGCGCCGGCGCGCCCGTGCTCAAGCTGCTGGCGCACCACACCGAGCTGGCGCCCGACGCGTTCCTCGACCTGGCCCGTACGACGGCCGGCGACCGGGCGTCCATCACCCGCTCCAGCCCGTCCGCGCTGCTGGAGGTCAGCGGGCTCGGCGTCTCCAAGGCCACGACCCTGGCCGCCTGTTGTGCCGAGCGCGGCATCGCGCCCGCCGAGGTGGTCGCCTTCGGCGACATGCCCAACGACATCGAGATGCTCAGCTGGGCCGGCGCCTCCTTCGCCATGGGCAACGCCCACCCGGACGTGGTGGCCGCCGCCAAGGGGCAGACCACGACCAACGAGGAGGACGGGGTCGCCGTCGTCATCGAGCGGATCCTCGCCCCCCGCGCGGAGGGCCGCACCGAGGCCCGCTGAAACCTTTCGGCAACGGGGAGGCGACCCCTCACAACGGCGCCTCCCACACCACCGTCGTACCGCCGCCGTCCTCCCCGATGCCCGGCTCGATCCGGCTCGACCCGCCCAGGGACTCGGCCCGGCGAGCCAGGTTGCGCAGTCCGCTGCGGCGGCCGCCCTCCGGGATGCCCACCCCGTCGTCGGCGACCGAGAGCCGTACCGCGGCCCGCCCGTCCGGCAGCGTCACCGTCGCATCCACGACCACATCGATCAGCGACGCCTCCGCGTGCCGGAACGCGTTGGAGAGGGCCTCGCGCAGCGCGGCGACGAGGTTCTTGCCGGTCAGCTCGCCGACGAGCGAGTCCACCGGGCCCAGGAAGCGGTGCGACGGCTTGAAGCCGAGCGGGACGGCCGCCATGTTGATCTCCCGCAGGACGCGGGTGCGCAGCCCCGAGGGGGCCTCGGCCGGCTCCTGCTGGAGCGCGAAGATCGCCGTACGGATCTCCTGGATCGTCACGTCCAGCTCGTCGACCGCCCGGCCGACGCCGGTCCGCACCTCGGGCACCACCGATCTGCGCTGGGCGCTCTCCAGCATCATCCCGGTGGCGAACAGCCGCTGGATGACCAGGTCGTGGAGGTCGCGGGCGATCCGGTCGCGGTCCTCGTACACCGCGAGCCGCTCCCGGTCCCGCTGGGCCTCGGCCATCATCAGCGCGAGCGCCGCCTGGGAGGCGAACTGCGCGGCGAGCGTCCGCTCGGCCTCCGTGAACGGGCGCGCGCCCCGGGACCGGGGAGTGGCCAGGGCGCCGAGCACCCGGCCGCCGCTCTGGAGCGGCAGCAGCATGCTGGGGCCGAACCGGTCGGCCAGCCGGGTCACCATCCGGCCGTCGGAGGCCGAGTCGTCGATGAACACCGCCTCGCCCGCGAGGAGTTTCGCCACCACCGCGCTCCGGCCCGGGATGATCACCCCGAGCGAGGACGAGGGATCGTCGGACGACACGGCGACGATCTCCAGACCGCCCCCCTCGGCGGGCAGCAGCACGATCCCGGCCGCGGCGTCCGCGAGCCGGCGGGCCTGTTCGGCGACCACGGACAGGGCCTCGTCGGCGTCCCCGCCCGACAGGAGTGCCGTCGTGACCGCCACCGAACCGTCGATCCAGTGCTCCCGCTGCCGCGCCGCCTCGTACAGCCTGGCGTTGCCGATGGCGATCCCGGCCTCCGTGGCGAGCACCCGGACCATGTGGAGGTCGTAGTCGCTGAACTCCGCGCCGCCGTGCTTCTCCGTGAGGTAGAGGTTGCCGAAGATCTCCCCCTGGACCCGGATGGGCACCCCGAGGAAGGACCGCATCCGGGGGTGCCCCGGCGGGAACCCCGCGGACCGCGGGTCGGTGGACAGATCGGCCAGCCGGACCGGTGCGGGGTCGTGGATCAGCGCGCCGAGCAGACCCCGGTGGCCGTCGGGGCGTCGCCCGATCTCCTCGGCCACGTCCTGCGGAACGCCGTAGGTCACGAAGTCCGAAAGCCCCTTGCCCAGCTCGTCGACGACGCCGATGGCCGCGTACCGGGCGTGGGCCAGCTCGGCGGCCGTCTCGCAGATCCGGTCCAGGGTGGAGTGCAGTTCCAGCCCCGCGCCGACGGACCGCATCGCCTCCAGGAGCTGCGGCACCCGCGCGGTCAGCTCGGTGGACAGCCCCTGGAGGCTGCGGGTGGCCCGGGTGGCGGCGTCGAGGGAGTCCTTCGGGTCGGGCTCTGCCATGGCCCGAGCCTATTAAGTGCCGATACAGGGCGAAAGTCGGGAATGCACCTGATGGGCGCAAGGGCAGCGGCCACCTCCGTCCCCACCGCCCTACACCCCCGCCCCCACCGTGTCCCGCTCGCGCTCCAGCATGCGGCGCAGCGGCCCGTCCTCGGCGGCGAGTTCGGCGTACGGCCCGCGCTGCACGACCCGGCCCGCGTCCAGCACCAGCACCTCGTCGACCGCCTCCAGGCCGGTCAGCCGGTGGGTGATCAGGACCGTCGCGCGCCCCCGGGTCGCGGCCAGCAGGTCGGCGGTGAGGGCGTCGGCGGTCGGCAGGTCGAGGTGTTCGGCGGGCTCGTCCAGGACGAGTACGGGGAAGTCGGCGAGCAGCGCGCGGGCCAGGGCGAGGCGCTGGCGCTGGCCGCCGGAGAGCCGGGCGCCGTGTTCGCCGACGGCCGTGTCGAGGCCCTCCGGCAGGCCCCGCACCCAGTCCAGGAGCCGGGCCCGGGAGAGCGCGTCGCGCAGGTCGGCGTCGGTCGCCCCGGGCCGGGCCAGACGCAGGTTCTCGCGGATCGTGCTGTCGAAGACATGGGCGTCCTGGGCGCACAGCCCGACCGAGCGCCGGACCGTGTCCGAGTCCAGGGCGGACGCCTCGACGCCGCCGAGCCGGTACGTCCCCGACGAGGCGTCCAGGAAGCGCAGGAGGACCTGGGCGAGCGTCGTCTTGCCCGATCCGGAAGGTCCCACGACGGCGATGCGCCGTCCGGGCGTCAGCGTCAGGTCGAGCGAGGCCAGCGCGTCGTGCCCGGCCCCCGGGTAGCGGGCGCTCAGCCCGCGTACCTCCAGCGGGAAGGGCGAGCCGGGCTCCTCGGCCGGGGTCCGGGGCTCCTGTACGGGTACGGGGGCGTCCAGTACCTCGAACACCCGCTCCGCGCTCCGGGCGACCCGCTGGCGGTACTGCACGGCGAGCGGTAGCCCGGCGACGGCCTCGAAGGCGGCGAGCGGGGTCAGCACCACCACGGCGAGCGCGACCCCGGACAGCCGTCCGTCGTTGACGGCGGGGACGCCGACGGCCACGGCGGCCACCACGGTGAGCCCGCAGACCAGGGCGGAAAGACCGCCGCCCAGCGCCGTCGCGGCGGCCGCCCGGGAGGCGATCCGGGTCAGGAGGGTGTCGGCCGCGCGCAGCTGCTCCTGCCGGGCGGGCAGGGCGCCCGCGACGGTCAGTTCGGCGGTGCCGCCGAGCAGGTCGGTGACCCGGGTGGCCAGGGTGGCGCGGGCGGGCGCGAGCTGACGCTCCGTACGGCGGGCGCAGGCACCGCTGACGAGCGGGACGCCGACCCCCGCGAGCAGCAGGCCGATCGCGAGGATCACGCCTGCCTCGGGGAGCAGCCAGCCGGTGAACCCGGCGGCGGCGGTCCCCACGACGACGGCGGTGGACGCGGGCAGCAGCCAGCGCAGCCAGTAGTCCTGGAGCGCGTCCACATCCGCGACGAGGCGGGACAGCAGGTCCCCGCGCCGGGTGGTGCGCAGACCGGCGGGGGCGATGCGTTCGAGGCCCCGGTAGACGGCGACGCGCAGGCTTGCGAGGAGCTTCAGTACGGCGTCGTGCGAGACGAGCCGCTCGGCGTAGCGGAAGACGGCCCGCCCGATGCCGAAGGCGCGGGTCGCGGTGACCGCCATCATCAAGTACATGACCGGCGGCTCCTCGGAGGCGCGGGAGATCAGCCAGCCGGAGACCGCCATGAGCCCCACGGCCGACCCGACCGCCAGACTGCCCAGCAGCAGGGCCAGGGCCAGCTGTCCCCGCTGGGCCCCGGCCGACGCGCGGACCCGGGCGAGCACCCGTCCCGGGCGGGTCCCGGCCGGCGCGGGGGAGCCGAGGGACTCCATGGGGCGGGCGGTCGGCAGTTCGCCGCCCGCGAAAGGCTCCGGGACGGCGGGGCCCGGCGCCGCGAGACCCGTGACGGGCTCCCCGTACGCCTCCGTACGGGCGTCGGTGCGCGGCTCCAGCGCCACCACACGGTCGGCGACCGCCAGCAGCGCCGGGCGGTGGACGACCAGCAGCACGGTCCGCCCGGCGGCCAGCCTCCGTACGGCGTCGACGATGCCCGCCTCGCTCTCGCCGTCCAGGCTCGCGGTCGGCTCGTCCAGCAGCAGGAGCGGCCGGTCGGCGAGGAACGCCCGGGCGAGGGCGATGCGCTGACGCTGGCCCGCCGAGAGCCCGGCGCCGTCCTCGCCGAGCGGGGTCAGCATCCCGTCCGGCAGGGCGGCCACGAAGTCGTACGCGCCCGCGTCCCGCAGCGCCGCGACGACCGCCTCGTCGTCGGCGTCGGGCCGGGCGAGGCGGACGTTCTCGGCGATCGTGCCCGCGAAGAGGTGGGGGCGCTGGGGGACCCAGGCGATACGGCTCCGCCAGCGTTCGGGGTCCAGGTCCGCGAGGTCCCGCTCCCCGACCCTTACGTGCCCCTCGTCGGGCCGGGCGAAGCCCAGGATCACGTTCAGCAGGGTGGACTTGCCGACACCGCTCGGGCCGACCAGGGCGACGGTCTCCCCCGGCTCCACGGTGAGGGACGCGGCGTCCAACGACGATTCGGCACGGCCCTCGTGGCGTACGGTCACGTCCGCCAGATCCAGGCGCAGCGTGTCCGGGACGTCCTCGGTGCCCGAGGTCCGGGGTTCGGTCTCCAGGACCGCGAAGATCTCCTCGGCGGCCGAGAGTCCCTCGGCGGCGGCGTGGTACTGCGCCCCGACCTGGCGGATCGGCAGATACGCCTCGGGGGCCAGGATCAGGACCACCAGGCCGGTGTAGAGGTCGAGCTCGCCGTGGACCAGCCGCATGCCGATGGTGACGGCGACGAGGGCCACCGACAGGGTCGCCAGCAGCTCCAGCGCGAAGGAGGAGAGGAAGGCGATCCGCAGGGTGCGCAGGGTGGCCCGGCGGTAGTCGGAGGTGATCGTGCGGATCGACTCGGCCTGGGCCTTGGCCCGCCCGAAGACCTTCAGCGTCGGCAGCCCGGCGACGACGTCCAGGAAGTGGCCGGAGAGCCGGGACAGCAGCTGCCACTGACGGTCCATCCGGGACTGGGTGGCCCAGCCGATCAGGATCATGAACAGCGGGATGAGCGGCAGGGTGACGACGATGATCGCCGCCGACACCCAGTCCTCCGTGACGATCCGGGCCAGCACCGCCACCGGCACGACGACCGCGAGACCGAGCTGCGGGAGGTAGCGGGCGAAGTAGTCGTCCAGTGCGTCGATCCCCCGGGTCGCCAGCGCGACCAGCGAACCGGTGCGCTGACCGCTCAGCCAGTCGGGGCCCAGCCGCGTGGCCCGCTCCAGGAGCCGGCCGCGCAGTTCGGACTTGACGGCCGCGCTGGCTCGGTGGGCGGCCAGTTCGGTGAGCCAGGCGACCAGCGCCCGGCCGATCGCGACCGCTGCGAGGAGAAGGAGGGGGGTGCGCAGGTCGGTGACCGTGAGCCCGTCCTCGAAACCGCCCACCACGATCTCGGCGATGAGCATCGCCTGGGCGATCACCAGCAGGGCGCCGACCAGGCCGAGAGCCACCACGGCCGCCAGGAAGAGGCGGGTGGCCCGTGCGTGGTGGAGCAGACGCGGATCGATCGGTTTCACGTGAAACATCCCCCGGCGGGGTCGGTGAGCTCTGCGGGATCGGGAGCTGCCGCAGGCCTCGCGGGGCCTGCGGCAGCTCACCGGAGTCAGTGCGCGTCGGCGATGTGCTGGGTGCCGATGCGCTTGCGGAAGACCCAGTAGGTCCAGCCCTGGTAGAGCAGCACGACGGGCGTCGCGATGCCCGCGCACCAGGTCATGATCTTGAGCGTGTACGGGCTGGACGAGGCGTTGGTGACCGTGAGGTTCCAGGCGTCGTTCAGCGAGGACGGCATGACGTTCGGGAACAGCGTCAGGAAGAGCATCGCGACCGCCGCCGCGATGGTCACGCCCGAGAACGCGAACGACCAGCCCTCACGTCCCTTGGCGATGGCGCCGATCGCGGCCAGCAGCGCCACCACCGCCACGATCAGGGCGCCCAGGCTCCAGCCGTTCCCGTTGTCGGCCTGGGTCCAGAGCAGGAAGCCCAGCGCGAGGACCGCGGTGACCGGCCCCAGCTTCAGCGCCAGGGCGCGGGCCCGGACCCGGATGTCGCCCGCCGTCTTGAGGCCGGCGAACACCGCTCCGTGGAAGGTGAAGAGGGTGAGCGTGACGAGCCCGCCAAGGATCGCGTACGGGTTGAGGAGGTCCCAGAAGTTGCCGACGTACTCCATGTCGGCGTCGATCTTCACGCCCCCGACGATGTTCCCGAACGCCACCCCCCACAGCACGGCGGGGATCAGGGAGGTCCAGAAGATCGCGGTCTCCCAGTTCGTCTGCCACCGCTCCTCGGGCCGCTTGGCGCGGTACTCGAAGGCGACGCCCCGCACGATCAGGCAGAACAGGATGATCAGCAGCGGTAGGTAGAAGCCGGAGAAGAGGGTGGCGTACCACTCGGGGAAGGCGGCGAAGGTCGCGCCGCCCGCGCTGAGCAGCCAGACCTCGTTGCCGTCCCAGACGGGCCCGATCGTGTTGATCAGGACCCGCTTCTCCTTGCGGTCGCGGGCCAGCAGTTTGGTGAGGACCCCGATACCGAAGTCGAACCCCTCCAGGAAGAAGTAGCCGGTCCAGAGGACGGCGATGAGCACGAACCAGACGTCGTGGAGTTCCATCTCTCAGCTCCTGTGCTCAGTACGAGAAGGCCATCGGCCGGTCGGCGTCGTCTTCGTCGTGGCCGCCGATCTTCGTGGGCGGGTTGAGGTCGTCCTCGGTGAGTTCCGGCGGCCCGGCCTTGATGTACTTCACGAGCAGCTTCACCTCGATCACGGCGAGCACCGCGTAGAGCAGGGTGAAGACGATCATCGAGGTGATGACCTCGCCCTGCGAGACACCGGGGGAGACCCCGGCACGCGTCTCCAGCACGCCGTAGACCACCCACGGCTGGCGGCCCATCTCGGTGAAGATCCAGCCCCAGGAGTTGGCGATCAGCGGGAAGAGCAGCGTCCAGAGCGCGACGAGCCAGTAGAGCTTGGTGAGCTTCGGGCTCAGCGCCTTGTTCCGGAAGAGGACCAGATGCGGCACCTCGTCCTCACCGGTCCGCAGCGCCGGTGGCAGCAGGAACTTCTTCCGGGTCAGCCAGAGCCCCAGGAGGCCGAGGCCGAAGGAGGCCATCCCGAAGCCGATCATCCACCGGAAGCTCCAGAACGCGACCGGGATGTTGGGTCGGTAGTCGCCGGGCCCGTACTTCTCCTGCGACTCCTTGTTGATGTCGTTGATGCCCGGGACATAGGAGTTCGGGTCGTTGTTGGCGAGGAAGGACAGCACCCCGGGCAGCGAGATCTCCACGGAGTTGTGGCCCTCGCTGACGTCCCCGTACGCGAATATCGAGAAGGGCGCCCGCTCCTGGCCGTCCCACAGAGCCTCGGCGGCGGCCATCTTCATCGGCTGCTGCCGGAACATGACCTTGGCGAGGCTGTCGCCGCTGACGGCGGTGAGCAGTCCGGCGACCACCACGGTGATCAGCCCCAGGCGCAGCGAGGTCCGCATCACCGGGATGTGCCTCTTGCGCGCCAGGTGGAACGCGGCGATACCGACCATGAAGGCCCCGCCGACCAGGAACGCCGCCGTGATGGTGTGGAAGAACTGGGTGACCGCGGTGTCCTGGGTGAGCACCCGCCAGAAGTCGGTGAGCTCGGCGCGGCCGCGCTCCTCGTTGATCCGGTAGCCGACCGGGTGCTGCATCCAGGAGTTGGCGGCCAGGATGAAGTAGGCGGAGAGGATCGTGCCGATCGAGACCATCCACATGCAGGCCAGGTGGATCTTCTTCGGCAGCTTGTCCCAGCCGAAGATCCACAGACCGATGAAGGTGGACTCGAAGAAGAAGGCGATCAGCGCCTCGAAGGCGAGCGGAGCGCCGAAGATGTCGCCGACGAAGCGCGAGTAGTCGGACCAGTTCATCCCGAACTGGAACTCCTGGACGATGCCCGTGACTACGCCCATGGCGATGTTGATCAGGAACAGCTTGCCCCAGAACTTGGTCGCCCTGAGGTACTTCTCCTTCTCCGTCCGCACCCACGCGGTCTGCAGGCCGGCGGTGAGCGCGGCGAGCGAGATCGTCAGAGGGACGAAGAGGAAGTGGTAGACGGTGGTGATGCCGAACTGCCATCGCGCCAGGGTCTCCGGCGCCAGAGCTAGGTCCACGTCGTCAGTCTCCTTACATCGCCGTGGTCACACCGGCACTATGCCCCTTTGATTCCCCTGATTACGGGAGAAAGCGGGGCACGCTTGTGAACGCGTTCACATTCACAAGCAATTATGGCGCACACACTTTTGGAGCCTTCGCCGGGGGTACCCCTTTTCGGTCCCCACCCCGCGCCACCAGGCTCTCGGCCCCCTGCGGCCGGGCCTCCGCCGCACGCGAAGGGCCCCGGACCTCGTCGATCGAGGTCCGGGGCCCACCCGGCCGTACCGGCGGCGCCACAGCGCGCCGCGAAGCCCTACAGCTCCGCGCGGAACGCCTCCGCCGCCTTGAGGAACAGGTCGTTGCCCTCGGTCTCGCCGATCGTGACCCGTACGCCCTCGCCCGCGAACGGGCGGACGACCACACCGGCCCGCTCACAGGCCCCCGCGAAGTCGAGGGTCCGCTCGCCGAGCCGCAGCCAGACGAAGTTCGCGTGCGACTCCGGCACCGTCCAGCCCTGCCGCGCCAGCTCCGCGCTCACCCGGGCGCGCTCGGCGACCAGCGAACCGACCCGGCCCAGCAGCTCGTCCTCCGCGCGAAGTGAGGCCACCGCCGCGTCCTGGGCGAGCTGGCTCACCCCGAAGGGGACGGCGGTCTTGCGCAGCGCCGCGGCCACCGGCTCGTGCGCCACGGCGAACCCGACCCGCAGCCCGGCCAGGCCGTACGCCTTGGAGAAGGTCCGCAGCACGGCCACATTGGGCCGGTCGCGGTAGATCTCGATGCCGTCGGGCACGTCGGCGTCGCGGATGAACTCCTTGTACGCCTCGTCCAGGACCACCAGCACATCGCTCGGCACCCGGTCGAGGAACCGTTCCAGCTCCGCCCGGCGCACCACCGTGCCGGTGGGGTTGTTGGGGTTGCAGACGAAGATCAGCCGGGTCCGGTCGGTGATCGCCTCCGCCATCGCGTCCAGGTCGTGCACATCCCCCTCGGTCAACGGGACCTTGACCGAGGTCGCGCCGCTGACCTGGGTGATGATCGGGTACGCCTCGAAGGACCGCCAGGCGTAGATGACCTCGTCACCGGGGCCCGAGGTGGCCTGGAGCAGCTGCTGGGCCACCCCCACCGACCCCGTTCCGGTGGCGAGGTGCGAGAGGGGCACACCGAAACGCCCGGCCAGCTCGTTCATCAGGCCGGTGCACGCCATGTCCGGGTAGCGGTTGAAGTTCCCCGCGGCGGCGAGCGCCGACTCCAGGACACCCGGCAGCGGCGGATAGGGGTTCTCGTTGGAGGACAGCTTGTACGCGACCGGTCCGCCGGCCGCCGCAGGCTTGCCCGGCACATAGGCGGGAACGCCGTCCAGCTCGGCGCGCAGCTTGGGGCTCGTCTCGCTCACCGCAGGTCCTCCTCGACCGTCCGTTCACAGCAATACTGCACACCCTATGAGGATTGGCCCCCGCTGCGAATGGCCCGAGCGGGAAATCGACCGCAGTGCCCGGGAATGGGACCTCCCCCGGGGCCGGCCGGAGGGCTCCGCCCGGGGGAGCGTTTCCCGTTCCGGCGCGCGCCGGTGGCTCGCGCCGTGGCGCGCGTCCCCCGAAGTGGTGAGTTGAGACCTCTTCGAGACATCGCACATTCAGCAGGCTGCCACCCTTCCCTACCTGACACACGCATGCAGTAACCTTCAACTGCCTTGCATCGAAAGGAATTTGATGGGGCGTGACCTTGCAGAAACGTGCCTGTCAACGTGCGCATATGCGACCGGACCGACCACCCCTCGGAGCCCTACTATCGGCTCGCCATGACAGCAGCAGGGAAGCACCAGGTGAGCCGGACGGAGACACCCCGGCGCAGCGGCCGGCCAGGACGGGCGGGGATCCGTGACGTGGCCGCCGCGGCCGGAGTCTCGATCACGACCGTCTCCGACGCGCTCAACGGCAAGGGCAGGCTCCCGGACGCCACCCGCCGCCATGTCCGCGAGGTCGCCGAGCGCCTGGGCTACCGCCCGTCCGCCGCGGCCCGAACCCTCCGTACGGGCAAGTCGGGGCTGATCGGCCTGACCGTGACCACGTACGGGAATGAACCTTTCACCTTCACCGAATTCGCGTACTTCGCGGAGATGGCGAGAGCCGCGACCTCCGCGGCACTGGCCCGCGGCTACGCCCTCGTCATCCTCCCCGCCACCTCCCGGCACGACGTCTGGTCGAACGTCGCGCTCGACGGAACCGTCGTCATCGACCCCTCCGACCAGGACCCGGTCGTCACCGAACTCGTCCGCCAGGGACTGCCCGTCGTCTCCGACGGCCGCCCGGCCGGGACGCTCCCCGTCACCGCCTGGGTCGACAACGACCACCGGGCCGCCGTGCTCGACCTCCTCGACCATCTCGCCGCCGCCGGGGCCCGCCGCATCGGCCTGCTCACCGGCAACACCACCGACACGTACACCCGGCTCTCCACCACCGCCTACCTCCACTGGTGTGAGCGGATCGGCCAGGATCCCGTCTACGAGTCCTACCCGGCGCACGACCCCTGCGCGGGGGCGGTCGCCGCCGACCGGCTGCTCGCCCGCCCGGACCGCCCCGACGCGGTCTACGGGCTCTTCGACCCCAACGGGACCGACCTCCTCGCGGCGGCCCGCCGCTACGGGCTGCGCGTCCCCGAGGACCTGCTGCTCGTCTGCTGCAGCGAGTCCACCGTGTACGCGGCCACCGAGCCGCCCATCACGACGCTCTCGCTGAAGCCCCGCCGGATCGGCACGGCCGTCGTCCAGCTCCTCATCGACGCCATCGAAGGGGTCGAGCACGACGGTCCTGTGGAGCAGGTCATACCGACGGAGCTCATCGTCCGGACCTCCTCGCAACGCCGCCCACCGCGCACCACGGTCAGCGCGCCGCGCTCCCCCAGCGGGGATTGATCGTCTCTTATCGGACCAATCGGCCGGTGAACCGTGCGTGCGCCCGGATTCACCACCCCTGGTGCGTCACACAGATCGATCCGCATTCCTATGATGGGCGCACGACACCGCGGACCACCTCTACCAGGCAGGGCCCGTCAGGTGTACGGCGGCGCGACGGTGGTGGAGGGGTCGATGACTCAGGGGGCCGGTCAGGAACCCGTGGTGCGGACGGCGACGTTGCGTGACTTCCGGGTTCCGCCGTACGCGCAGACACCCGTGCCACCGCAGGCTCAGGGGGCGCCCCCTTCCCCGGTGCCGCACCCCGGGAACGCCGTCGTGGGAGACGAGCAGCCGGAGGGCTACACCCCGACCGAGCGGGACCTCCCGGTCATCCGCCGCGGCGACACGGTCCAGGTGCAGACGGTCGCCGAGCCGCGCCCCGCTTCCGACGACGGCCGCGGCCCGCTCTTCGTCGTCGGGGACGTCCACGGCTACCTGGACGAACTGCTGGCCGCCCTCGGCGAGCAGGGCCTCATCGACGCCGACGGCAACTGGGCCGCGGGCAACGCCCGGCTGTGGTTCCTCGGCGACTTCACCGATCGCGGCCCCGACGGCATCGGGGTCATCGACCTCGTCATGCGGCTCTCCGCCGAGGCGGCGGCGGCCGGCGGCTACTGCAAGGCCCTGATGGGCAATCACGAACTGCTGCTGATCGGCGCCAAGCGGTTCGCCGACACCCCCGTCAACTCCGGGGCGGGCACCGCCACCTTCCAGGCGGCCTGGCTGCTGAACGGCGGCCAGAAGACCGACATGGAGCGCCTCCAGGACGTCCACCTCCAGTGGATGTCCCGGCTCGACGCGGTCGTCGAGGAGGACGGGCATCTGCTGATGCACTCCGACACGACGGCCTACCTCGACTACGGTTCCACCATTGAGGACGTCAACGACACGATCACGGCCATTCTCACGCGTAACGACGCCGACGAGTGCTGGGACCTCTTCCGCAAGCTCACCAAGCGGTTCGCCTTCCGGGACGAGGGCGGCTCCCAGGCGGTGCGCGAGCTGCTGACGACGTACGGTGGACAGCGCGTCGTCCATGGTCACAGCCCCATTCCGTACCTCCTGGGCGAGGTCGGAACGGAGGAGGGCGAGGACAGCTCGGGTCCCGTGATCAACGGTCCGCACGTGTACGCGGACGGCCTCGCCATCGCCATGGACGGCGGAGTGACCATGGCCGGAAAGCTGCTGGTGGTCCAACTCCCGTTGCATGACTGACCGTCGGCGGGGAAGGCGCTTCAGGTTCAGCCCGCGCCGACCTCGCCGATCGCCGGGCCCGTCACCGGGCCCAATTCTGGAAACACCCTGTCACCCCTTGCCGTGAGCGCTCTATCCTCGGCCTATCAGTGGCAGGCTCTCC
This sequence comes from Streptomyces rubiginosohelvolus, assembly GCF_014649875.1. GTDB lineage: Bacteria > Actinomycetota > Actinomycetes > Streptomycetales > Streptomycetaceae > Streptomyces > Streptomyces rubiginosohelvolus. The sequence goes on from NZ_BMTW01000001.1 coordinate 1,276,776, forward strand.
TCCGTTTCCGCCCGATCGCCCGGTCCAACGCGGGCAGCCGGGCACCGACGGAGCATCGGGGGATGCAGATGACAAGCGCTCCGCACCTGCTGGCCGAGGACGGACCCGAGTACGAGCGGATCCTGGGCGACGCACTGCGCCACGCCCACGAACGCCCGGACCTGGAGGGCGTCGGGGACCGGCTCAACACCGAACAGCTGCGCACCATGGCGCTCGGCGCCACGGCGCTGATCACCGCGGCCGCGGCCACCGAGTACGAGCACTACATCAAGGCCCGCGGCGAACTGCGCCGCACTCCGGACGCCGAAGGAGCCGACGGGCTCCCGGGCCTGGACGGACCGCAGAGCACCTCGGCCGGATCGGGCGCGGGGATAGGTGCGGTCATCACGGTCCTGACCCCGCTGCTGGCCGGCACCGCGGCGCTCATCTTCCTGCTCGTCGGCTATCTGCTGAAGGCGGTCAGCCCGTCGCTGACGTTCGGCCGCACCATGGTCACGGCCGGGTGGTTCTTCGCCTGCGTCGCCGCCGCGGCAATCCTCGTCGCCGCCGTCGGACTGCTCGTCACCGCCCTCCGCAACGGCGCGACGTCCCTGGCCGCCGAGGAGGAGGAACAGGAGCTTCCGGAGGAGGTCGCGCGGGCCAGGGAGGCGTGGCGCCACGCCCTGCTGGAGCGCGGCATCCTCCCGTTCTTCCGGGACGCCCTGGCCGACCCCACCGCGGGGCCCGCCGCGCGGACACCGCACCGTTCGCCCAACCGCATCCCGAAGGTCGGGTACAGCAGGCCGGACTTCTCGGGCCCGGACGACGGCCCGGCGGCCGGCCCCCGGCCGACCTTCACCAGCCCCGACTTCACGAGCCCGGACTTCGGCGGCCCTGAGCACCAGCCGGACTGAGCCCGACGCACGGTCCCGGACACACCGCGGGCCGGGGCGGCAGATGCCGCGCCCGGCCCGGGGGACGCTCCGGACGGACCGGAGCGGTGGATCAGATGGCCTGCGGAGACAGCTTCGGGTTGACGCCGTGCTCGTTCGTCTCCGGCTTGCCCTCGGAGGCGAGGAAGACGAGCAGGACGATGGCGCCGACCAGGGGGACGAGCGCGATCAGCAGCCACCAGCCGGAGCGGCCGGTGTCGTGCAGACGGCGAACGGCCACCGCGAGCGCCGGGATGAGCGTCGCGGCGAAGTAGATGTAGTACGGAACCTGCGTGTCGATCGCGAAACCGACGATCTGCAGCACCACGGCGATCACGAAGTTGATCAGCGTGAACATCCAGTACTCCTTGCGGCGCGCACGTCCGCTGAAGCCTGCGTAGTTCTTGAGTACAGCCAGGTACCAGTTCATGGTGTTTCCCTCCCCGGGCCCCCGTTCCGGAGGCCGCCAACTTTCAGCCAAGCAAGCCGGAAAGTAAGCCACAGATAAGGAACGGGTCAAGTCAGGTTGACCCGTTCCCGGAACGTACACAGAGCTGCCGCACGACTGTGTCCATACTGTCGCTTAACAAGCCCAGGAAACATCTCAAATCCCCACAAGAGCAACAAAGTTACCCAGAGAACCTCAAATCGCCCGACGCCGCGCATCGGTGAAGGACGGGGGCACCGCGCCCTCGCAGGTGACGGACATGGTCGAGCTGCCCCGGGGCTAACCGGCACGCGACCGGCGCACGCCTGCGCGGCGCCCCGGGCCGGAACCCGAGGCGCCGCGCAGATCCGGGCGCTTCACGCGCCGCGGACGGGTCAGTCCGCGATCGGCAGGTAGACCCGGTTCCCCGCTGCCGCGAACTCCTTCGACTTCTCGGCCATGCCCTCCTCGATCTCCTCCTGCGAACCGCCGTGCTGACGCCGGATGTCCTGGGAGATCTTCATCGAGCAGAACTTCGGCCCGCACATCGAGCAGAAGTGCGCCGTCTTCGCCGGTTCGGCGGGCAGCGTCTCGTCGTGGAACTCCCGGGCCGTGTCCGGGTCGAGGGCCAGATTGAACTGGTCCTCCCACCGGAACTCGAACCGCGCGTCGGAGAGCGCGTCGTCCCACTCCTGGGCGCCCGGGTGCCCCTTGGCCAGGTCGGCCGCGTGGGCGGCGATCTTGTAGGTGATCACGCCCGTCTTCACGTCGTCCCGGTTCGGCAGCCCCAGGTGCTCCTTGGGCGTGACGTAACAGAGCATCGCCGTGCCCCACCAGGCGATCATCGCGGCACCGATGCCCGAGGTGATGTGGTCGTAAGCGGGGGCGACATCCGTGGTCAGCGGGCCGAGCGTGTAGAACGGCGCCTCCTCGCAGATCTCCTGCTGGAGGTCGATGTTCTCCTTGATCTTGTGCATCGGGACATGCCCGGGGCCCTCGATCATGGTCTGCACGCCGAACCGCTTGGCGATCGTGTTCAGCTCGCCCAGCGTACGGAGCTCGGCGAACTGCGCCTCGTCGTTGGCGTCCGCGATCGACCCGGGACGCAGCCCGTCCCCGAGCGAGTACGTGACGTCGTACGTCGCGAGGATCTCGCAGAGCTCCTCGAAGTGCTCGTAGAGGAACGACTCCTTGTGGTGTGCCAGGCACCAGGCCGCCATGATCGAGCCGCCGCGCGAGACGATCCCGGTCTTGCGACGGGCCGTCAGCGGGACGTACGGCAGGCGCACTCCGGCGTGCACCGTCATGTAGTCCACGCCCTGTTCGGCCTGTTCGATGACGGTGTCCTTGTAGATCTCCCAGGTCAGCTCCTCGGCCCGGCCGTCGACCTTCTCCAGGGCCTGGTAGAGCGGGACGGTGCCGATCGGCACGGGGGAGTTGCGCAGCACCCACTCGCGGGTGGTGTGGATGTTGCGGCCGGTGGACAGGTCCATGACCGTGTCGGCGCCCCACTTCGTCGCCCAGGTCATCTTGTCCACCTCCTCCTCGATGGAGGAGGTGACGGCCGAGTTGCCGATGTTGGCGTTGACCTTCACCAGGAACCGCTTGCCGATGATCATCGGCTCGATCTCGGGGTGGTTGACGTTGGCCGGCAGCACCGCCCGGCCCTCCGCGATCTCCTCCCGTACGACCTCGGCCTCGACGTTCTCCCGGATCGCCACGTACTCCATCTCCGGGGTGATCTCCCCCCGTCGGGCGTACGCGAGCTGAGTGACGGGGCGTCCGTCGCGGCTGCGGCGCGGCTGGCGCGGACGGCCGGGGAAGACCGCGTCGAGGTTGCGCAGTCCGCCACGTGGCGAGGTGTGCTTGACCCCGTCGTCCTCGGGGCGGACCGGGCGGCCCGCGTACTCCTCGGTGTCGCCGCGGGCGATGATCCAGTTCTCCCGCAGGGGCGCGAGGCCCCGGCGGACATCGGTGTCGATGGCGGGATCGGTGTACGGCCCCGACGTGTCGTACAGCGTCACGTCCTTGCCGTTGGTGAGGTGCACCTGTCGGACCGGCACCCGGAGGTCCGGGCGTGAGCCCTGGACGTACCCCTTGTGCCAGCCGATGGACTTCCCGGCCTCGTCGCCCACGTTCTCGGCGTTCTGTTTCGAGGCAGGCGTGCGTGCGTCCGATGTGGTCATGAGACCTACTCCCTACGCCGGCATTACCCGGTAACAGGTTCGGCGGTCGGCGCAGCGTGTCCCGTACGGATGTACGGCGATCTCAGCGCCCTCTCAGCCCGGTGCTCCGAGCTCCCGCGTGTGCAAAGGTGCCTCCACGCTAGCGTCCTTTCCGGCGAGCTGACCAGAGGGCCCTCCCGTTCTTGCGATGATCGCCCCGTGACCTCCCCTCAAAACGACCCCGCACCCCAGCCGCCCCAGGGCCACACCCACACGCACAGCCACGGGCCGGCCGCCCCGGTCTCCCGGCATCTGCGCAAGGTCATCGCCGCCGTGGTGATCCCGTTCGCGACGGCGGTCGTCGTCGGCCTGATCGCGTTCTGGCCCGGCGGCGTGCCCGATCACGAGCGCACCGGTGTCGGATTCGACCGGCAGACCCAGGACGGCAAGGTCGTCCAGGTCGTCCAGGTCGACTGCGCGGACGTCAACGCCGCGCAGGTGCCCCCGACCGGTGACACCTCCACGCCCTCGGGGCGCGAGGCCGTCAACGAGCAGGAAGGGGAATGCGCGAAGGCGACGGTCGAGGTGACCAGCGGCGACGACAAGGGCCGCAGGTTCGTCGAGGTGGTCCAGCCGGACGCGCCGCGCCAGCTGAAGGAGGGTCAGGGCGTGGTCGTCGCGTACGCCCCCGACGCGCCGCGCGACCTCCAGTACTCGGTGATCGACGTGAACCGGAAGATCCCGATGGCACTTCTGGCCGGGATCTTCGCCCTGGCGGTGGTCCTGGTCGGCCGGATGCGCGGGGTGATGGCGCTGGTGGCGCTGGCCGTGTCGTTCGCCGTGCTGACGCTCTTCATCCTGCCGGCGATCCTGCAGGGCTCGAATCCGCTGGTCGTGGCGGTGATCGGGGCCAGCGCGATCATGCTGGCGGCGCTCTACATGTGCCACGGGGTGACAGCCCGGACGTCGGTCGCGGTCATCGGCACGCTGGTCTCACTGCTGCTGATCGGACTGCTGGGCTCCCTGTTCATCGGCTGGGCCGGCCTCAGCGGCAACACCGACGACAACACCGGCCTCATCAAGGGTCTCTACCCGGACATCGACATGAGCGGTCTGCTGCTGGCGGGCATCATCATCGGTTCGCTCGGCGTGCTCGACGATGTGACGGTCACCCAGACCTCCGCGGTCTGGGAACTGCACCAGGCCGACCCGGAGATGGGTTGGAAGGGGCTGTACCGGGCAGGTATCAGAATCGGAAGGGACCACATCGCCTCGGTGGTCAACACCCTGGTGCTGGCGTACGCGGGCGCGGCGCTGCCGCTGCTGCTGCTCTTCTCCATCGCCCAGAGCAGTGTGGGGACGGTGGCCAACAGCGAGCTGGTCGCCGAGGAGATCGTCCGCACGCTGGTCGGGTCGATCGGACTGGTCGCCTCGGTGCCGGTGACCACGGTGCTCGCCGCGCTGGTCGTCTCCGCCGACCGCACGGGACCGGGCGGCGCACAGGCGGCTACGGCCGCACCCGCGCGGACCGGCCGGGGCCGTCGCCGTAAGACGGGGTGACGGGCCGCCGGGACGCGGGGGCGAGCCGCGGGACGAGCGGGCGGAAGGGGAGGGTGCGCCAGGTCAGCCGGCGTTCTGCTCCTCGGCGAGGATGCGGCCGAGCGCGTCCTCCAGGTTCCCGTCGAAGTCACCCAGCGTGTGCTCCTGGCCGAGCGGCACGAGCTTGTCCGTCCGGTCGAGAAACGCCACCAGCGGTGCCGTCCCCGCCCGGAACAGCGCGCGATCCGCGCCGACCTGAAGCCGGATGTGCACATCTCCGAGCCCCTCGGGCTCGGTCGGGCCGATGTGCACATCGCCGTCGCCGCTCGGGCTGTTGAGCCCGTCCAGCAGCAGTTCGCGTCCGAACGCCCAGGTCACAGGGGCATCGCCGGGCAGGTGGAACGTCATCCGGACGGCGTACGGATCGCCGACCTCGTACCGGAGCTCCACCGGAATACGGAACGAGAGCTCCTCGGAGACGAGGAAGCTCATCATGACCTCTGCTTGAACCGACTCGCGCATCGTTCAACCCCGCAGTAGATGAAACTGGCCAGGAATGATCCACCATGGCCCTATTGACGCCATCGTGGTGCACGCGATAGCAGATCACAAGGAGTGATTTTTCAGATACTGATAGAGAACACGAACGAACGCAAGAGGCTGGCGACTTCGCCACGTAGCTGTTCGACTGCGGGCAGCAACCGATCTTCCCGGTCCAGGGGTACGGAAATGGCCATCGCCGCAATGGTGGCACCGGCCGTGACCGGAATCGCGGCGCAGACGGTCCCCAGTGCGTACTCCTGGCGTTCGATGACCGGTTCACCTCGTCGGAGGGTGCGCAGCCGTTCCAGAAGCGTGGCGCGATCTCGCACTGAGTAACGGGTGAGGGGCCGAACGGGGTGCCGGTCGAGGTGGTCCTCGCGGGCCCTCTCGTCGAGCTGGGCCAGCAGACACTGACCGATGGCGTGCGCGTGGCCGGTCTCCCGGAACGAGGCCCACTCCTCCACCGCCGGGGTGTCGGGGCCGTCCGCGACCGCGATGAGGTCGATCTCGCCGTCGCAGTAGACGGCGCAGTACACCGGTGCCCCGATGACGTCACGCCAGCGGTCGAGGGAGTCGGCGACGGAGACGGGGCGCGGGCGGCTCCTGACCCCGGGCGCCGCGGTCAGGTTCTCGGCGGCCGCGCCGAAGAGGAAGACACCGTTCTCACGGCGGAGATATCCCTCATGGGTGAGGGTGCGCAGCAAGTGGTACGCGGTCGGAAGCGGCAGTCCCGCCTCCCGCGCCAGTTGCTTGGCAGGCGCCCCGTCCCGATGAGCGCCCACAGCCTCCAGCAGCCTCAATGCCCGCTGAACCGAACCGATCAACGTCGGAACAGCGGTGCTCGATGCCGTGGTCAAAGGTCACCCCCAGGCATGGTGACGGGCCGTCGGCCCTCCCGTGGGGGCCGCCCCCACGGGCCTGCCGCGATCCCGAGGACCGGAGGGGACCGGAGATCCGGTGACCGTGACCGGCGAGGACCGATCCGGGCGCCGGCGTTCGGAGGCCAACGACCGGACTGTCGTACCCAGGAGCGATCAGGCGATCGACAAGGTGACGGAAGGTCACATTCCGGATGGCGGCAGCGGTTTGCCACTGTATCGGCCGCCTGCGGCAGACGGGTGGTTTCCTCCGGGACTTAGCTCTGCTGGGCTAATCCCACCCGGGCCGGACGGGACGGGACGGCCCCCGCGCCGGCCCGCGGTCCGTGGCATGCCGGTCGCCCCGTGGGCTACCAGTCACCGCGCGAGGACGACGACGACATGAACTTGCGGACGACGAAGATCAGTCCACCGACCAGCACGACGAAGATCAGCGCCTTGAAGAGCAGGCCGATCACAAAGCCGACCACGCTGGCGATCAGACCGCCGAACACGAAGATCGCAATGACGGGCACCGCGATCCACTTCACCCACCAGGGCATTCCCGCGAATATCTCCCGCACGGCCATCGCCTCTACCTCGTCTCTCTGAGTCCTTGCCTCGATGCTAAAGGCGCGAAGGGCCGCGGCGGGCGTGTGCAGCCCTTGAAGACCCCTGATCGAGCCCCTAGGGATCCCTGACGCGAACGCGCGCTCCCGGCAGGTCCGGGGCAGGCGGCTCAGCCCTCCGGCGGCGAGAAGACGACCATCACCCTGAGGTCCTCGGTGATGTGGTGGAACTTGTGGGCCACCCCCGCGGGCACATAGACGACGCTTCCCCTGCCGACCTGGGTCGTCTCCATCCCCACCGTGATCGACGCACGTCCGCTGACGACGAAGTAGACCTCGTCCTGCTGGTGGGGCTGCTGCGGATCGAGCTCTCCCGCGTCCAGGGCGTACAGACCGACCGACATGTTGCGCTCCCGCACGAACTGCAGATACGCGCCGTCGTTGGCGGCCCGCTCCGCCTCCAGCTCGTCCAGTCTGAATGCCTTCATGGTCCGTCCCGCCCCTTGTGCCCGTGCTGCCGGCTGTACCTGTGCTGTCGGTGTCCACCACCGATCATGTCTGCCACGATCAGACACATGAAGAATTTCGTAGTCAAGACGATCGCCAACGCGGGTGCGCTGGCCGTGGCCATCTGGCTGATCGGCAACATCACGCTGGAGGGCGGTAGCACGGGCCGCAAGGCCCTCACCCTGATCCTGGTGGCGCTGATCTTCGGGCTGGTGAACTCTCTGGTGAAGCCGGTGGTCCAGCTCCTGACCTTCCCGTTGTTCATCCTGACCCTGGGGTTGATCACCCTGGTGGTCAACGCCCTGATGCTGTTGCTGACCTCCTGGCTGGCCGGCGTGGTCGATCTCAGCTTCCACGTCGAGGGGTTCTGGACGGCGGTGCTCGGCGGACTGATCATCTCGGTCGTGTCCTGGGCGCTCAATGTCGTCCTGCCCGACGAGAACTGACCCGGGGACCCCGCGTTCCGCACCCTCCGGATCCCAGCATTCGGGATTCCGGTACGCGGCGGAAGGCTGCTCCCGACCTCTCTGGAAGAGTGCAGGGGACACCGGTCTCCACCAGGGAGAACAGCGAAGGAGCAAGGCATGAGCACCATGGGCGACGGAACACGTGCGGTACGCGCCGGGCTTCCGGAACCGGAGCAGTTCGAACCCACGCTGCCCGGCCCCGTCTTCGCCGCGCACTTCCATCTCTCCGGCGAACCCGTGGGCCCGTACACCTACGGCCGGGAGACCAACCCGACCTGGACCCATCTGGAGCGGGCCATCGGTGAGCTGGAGGCTCCCGGCGAGGACGTGGGCACGACGGTGTTCGCCTCGGGCATGGCGGCGATCACCGCGGTGCTGCTCTCCCAGGTCCGCTCGGGCGACGCCGTGGTCCTGCCCGACGACGGCTACCAGGCGCTCCCCCTCGTACGGGAGCAGCTGGCGGCGTACGGGGTCGAGGTCCGGACCGCGCCGACCGGCGGCGACGCCCAGCTGGCCCTGCTGACCGGGGCGAAGCTCCTGTGGATCGAGAGCCCGTCCAACCCGGGCCTCGACGTCTGCGACATCCGGCGGCTGGTGGAGGCCGCGCACGCGGCGGGCGCCCTGGTCGCCGTCGACAACACCCTGGCGACCCCGATCGGCCAGCGCCCGCTGGAACTGGGCGCCGACTTCTCGGTCGCCAGTGACACCAAGGGCATGACCGGCCACGGCGACATCCTGCTCGGCCATGTGACCTGCCGCGACCCCCGTCTGACGGCGGACGTACGGCGCTGGCGCAAGGTCGTCGGGGCGATCCCCGGACCGATGGAGGCCTGGCTCGCCCACCGCTCGCTGTCCACCCTCCAGCTGCGCATCGACCGGCAGTGCACCACCGCCCTCGCGCTCGCCGAGGCCCTGGCCAAGCGGACGGAGGTGACGGGCCTGCGGTATCCGGGGCTGCCCACCGACCCGTCGTACGCCGTCGCCGCCCGCCAGATGCGGCGCTTCGGGTCCGTCGTCTCCTTCGAGCTGGCCGACCGGGACACCGCGGAACGCTTCCTGACCGCGCTGCGCCTGGTCGACGACGCGACGAGCTTCGGCGGCGTCCGATCCACGGCGGAGCGCCGGGGCCGCTGGGGCGGCGACGCCGTCGCGGAGGGCTTCGTCCGTTTCTCGGTGGGCGCGGAAGACCCCGAGGACCTGCTCGCCGACGTCGAACAGGCGCTGGACGCGGCGGTCCGGTAGGCCGGGGGAGTTTCAGACGGCTCTCCGCGGGCCACTCTCTTGCCATGACCGAACGTCCTGTGGTCAAGCGCACCGCACGCGCCGTCCTGCTCGACGGCGACGATCTCATCCTGATCAAGCGCACGAAGCCGGGAGTCGATCCGTACTGGCTCACGCCCGGCGGCGGGGTCGAGCCGGAGGACGCCACCGTCGTCGACGCGCTGCACCGCGAGGTCGACGAGGAGCTCGGCGCCAAGATCGTCGACGTGGTCCCGTGCTTCGTCGACACCGTGGAGCACATCGCGGACGGCGGCGTGACGGGGGTGAAGGTCCAGCACTTCTTCGTCTGCCGGCTGGCGTCGATGGACGTCTCCCTGCGGCACGGCCCGGAGATCGACGAACCCACCGGGGAGTACGAGATCGTCCGGGTGCCGTTCAGCCGGGTCGGAATCGCGGCCGTGCACCTCGTTCCGCTGTCCCTGCGGCACTACCTGGACGGCAACATCGAAGGCGTACGGGCGATGCACGCCCCCGACCTGGGCTGACAGTCCACGCGGCGCGGCCACGCCCCGGTACCGGCCGGGGCGTCTACTCCCGGGCCGGTACCGCTGGATACTCCCGCTGCGGGACGCCCCAGGACGGCCGGGCTCGGCATCGTGTTTCACGTGAAACCACTCAAGCGCCCCGTACGCCGAGGGCTCCTCGTCGCCCATGTCGCCGTCTCCGTCAGCTGGCTCGGCCTGACCGTCGGCCTGCTGGCGCTCGGCATCACCGCCTTCGCCACCGGCGATCCCGCCACGGTGGGAGCCGCCACCCGGGCCATGAAGATCTTCGGGGACTGGCTGGTGGTCCCGGTGGCGCTGCTCGCCCTGGTCAGCGGCCTGGTGCTGGCGCTGGGCACTCCGTGGGGCCTGGCCCGGCACCGCTGGGTGTGGACCAAGTTCTGGCTGACCCTGATCACAACGGGTCTGTCGGTCTTCTCCCTGCGCCCCGGGATCGACGCGGCGGCCGCCGGTAAAGCCGTCGACATCAACCTCGTGATCGCGCCGTCGGTGGCCACCGCCACCTATCTCTTCATCACCGCGATCTCGATCCTCAAGCCCTGGGGGCTCACCCGGCGCGGCAGGCGGTTGCGGTTCTCGGCCAGTTCCGCGAAATCGGTGGACGCGCGATCACCCCGTCAGACAGCCTGACCCCATGCACAGCCCTTCACCCCGCTCCCTCGTCGACCTGCCGATCCGACGCCTGAACCGGGGAGACCTGGTCCCCTGCGCCGATCTCTGCGAGGACCGCGGCTGGCCGCGCGACGAACACCGGTGGGGGCTGCTCCTCTCGGCCGGCACCGGGTACGGGATCGATGCCCCGGACGGAAAGGGTCTGGCAGCGACCTGCCTGACCATGCCCTACGGATCCGACTTCATCGCCGTCGGCATGATGCTCGTCGCCGGACGCTACGCACGTCAGGGGATCGCCCGCCGGCTCATGCGGCACGTGATGGAGATGGCGGGGGACACCCCGCTCACCCTGTACGCCACGGAGCAGGGACAGCCCCTCTACGAAAACCTCGGCTTCTCCCCCGTCGGCCGGGCCGAACGCGTCGGCGGCCGGTTCGAAGCGGTCTCCCCCGGCGGCTCCCCCGCAGCTTCTGCCTCTGTCTCCCCCGCCTCCTCGGCTGTCCCGGCGTCGGGGCTTCCGTCATCGGCCTCGTCCGTGACCACCCGGCCAGCCGCGGCGGACGATCTGCAGACGATGGTCCGGCTCGACTTCCCCGTGTTCGGTACGGACCGGACGCATCTCCTCGCCCGGCTCCCCGCCTTCTCCGACCGGCTCCAGGTCGCCGAGGAGCACGGGGAGCTGGTCGGCTACGCGGCGCTCTGGCCGAGCGGGCAGGCCGAGGTGGTGGGGCCGCTCATCGCCCGGGACACAGCCACCGCACAGGCCCTCGTCACGGCCCTGGCCGCCACGACGGACCGGCCGCTGCGCGCCGATGTCGACGCCCGGCACAAGGAACTCCTCGGCTGGCTGACGGAGCACGGCCTGGAGCCCCTCTCCCGGACCACCGTGATGGCGTACGGCATCCCGGATCTGCCCGGTGACGCCGCCCGCAGGTTCGCCCCGCTGACCGTCGCGACGGGCTGACGCCTAAACAGCCGCACCGCCACGAGGGCGGTGCGGCTGAATCTCGGCCGGCAGGAAGCGCGGGGCGGCCGATCCGCAGTGCGGCCGATCCCCGCTGCGCGGGCCCGGAGGCGCCGGGGCTCAGTGCCGGGCAGCCGCCACGGGGGCCGACTCGGGGCTGCTCCCGGTGACGATCCGGCCCTTCCCGGTCTCCCGGCGCTCCAGGATGCTGGAGAGCACCGCCAGGACCAGCGCCGAGGCGGCGAGCGCCGCGCCGACCCAGTTGGGGGCCGTGTAGCCGAGGCCGGCCGCGATGACGAGACCGCCGAGCCAGGCGGACAGGGCGTTGCCGAGGTTGAAGGCCCCGATGTTGACCGCGGAGGCCAGCGTCGGCGCACCTGCCGCCTGGTCGAGGACCCGCTTCTGCAGGGGCGGCACGGTCGCGAAGCCCAGGGCGCCGATCAGGACGATGGTGACGGCCGCGGCGACCTTGTTGTGGGCGGTCACGGTGAACAGGCCGAGGACCACGGCGAGCGCGCCGAGCGAGACGTACAGCAGGGGCATCAGACGGCGGTCGGCGAACTTCCCGCCGATCAGGTTGCCGCCCACCATGCCGAGGCCGAAGAGGACCAGCAGCCAGGTGACGGACGAGGCCGAGTAACCGGCGACCTCGGTCATCATCGGGGTGATGTAGGTGATCGCGGCGAAGACTCCGCCGAAGCCCAAGACGGTCATGGCCATCGCCAGCAGGACCTGGACGTTGCGAAACGCGGCCAGCTCGTGGCGGATGCGTACGCCTTCGGCCTTGGGCTGCTCCGGGACGAGCTTCGCGACGCCCAGCAGTCCCACGACACCAAGGGCGGCGACGACGAGGAACGTGGTCCGCCATCCCGCGGTCTGTCCGATGAACGTGCCGAGAGGAACGCCGACGACGTTGGCGACGGTGAGCCCGGTGAACATCATGGCGATGGCCCCGGCCTTCTTCTGCGGGGCGACCAGATCGGCCGCGACCACCGAGCCGATGCCGAAGAAGGCACCGTGGGCGAGGGAGGCGATCACGCGTCCGGCGAGCATGACGCCGAAGACCGGAGCGAGCGCGGACACCACGTTGCCCACGACGAACAGTCCCATGAGCAGCATCAGCATGCGCTTACGGGTGACACGGGTGCCCAGCAGCGTCATCAGTGGGGCTCCGAGGACCACACCGAGCGCGTAGCCGGTCACCAGGAAGCCCGCGGTCGGGATCGAGACCTGGAAATCACCGGCGACCTCGGGGAGCAACCCCATGATCACGAACTCGGTCGTTCCGATCCCGAATGCCCCGATGGCGAGAGCGAGGAGCGCTAGCGGCATGGGTTTGACCTTCCCTGGAGATTGCGTCTGCGCCTTACAAGCGTCCACAATAATTGCAGGCGCTGGTTAATTGCAAACGCGGGCTATTGCGGATGTCCCCTATCCTGGAGTCACACCGCTCCCGTACGGAGGAGAGAGACATGACAGCGACCGACCCCGCCCTGACCGCCATTGCCCAGAGCTGGTGCACGCTCTCGCTGCTCCACGGGAAGATCGAGGCCCGTATCGAGCGGGCCCTCCAGGCCGGCCACGGGCTCAGCGCACGCGAGTACTCTCTGCTCGACGTGTTGAGCCGGCAGCACAACGGCGTCGGCGGGCATCTCCAGATGAAGCAGGTCGCCGACGCCGTCGTCCTCAGCCAGAGCGCCACCACCCGGCTTGTCACCCGGCTCGAGGACCGTGGGCTGCTGACCCGGTATCTGTGCGACACCGACCGTCGGGGCATCTACACCGACGTCACCGAAGCCGGGCTCGCACTGCTGGAGGCCGCCCGGCCGACGAACGACAGCGCACTGCGGGCAGCCCTGGACGAGGCGGCGGAGAACCCGGAGCTCGCCCCTCTGGTCAGGGCGGTCGAAGAGCTGAAGGCTCCCGCCTGACCGACTCCGGCATCCCCGGCGCCCGCCCTAGGATGCCGATCATGAGCGATCTCGAAATACGCCCCGCCACTCCTGGCGACCTGCCCGCGGTCGTCGCGATGCTCGCCGACGACCCTCTGGGCGCGCAGCGCGAGTCACCGGACGACCTCACCCCGTACCGGGAAGCGCTCCAGCGGCTGGCCGACGACCCGAACCAGCATGTGGTCGTCGCCGTCCGCCAGGACCGAGTCGTCGGCACCCTGCAGCTGACCATCGTCCCGGGGCTGTCCCGCCGGGGCTCGACGCGCTCGATCATCGAGGGCGTCCGCATCCACGGCGACGAGCGCGGCAGCGGCCTCGGCACCCAGCTCATCCAGTGGGCGGTGGACGAATCCCGCCGACAGAACTGCCAGTTGGTGCAGCTGACCTCGGATGTCACCCGCGAGGACGCGCACCGCTTCTACGAGCGGCTCGGTTTCACGGCGAGCCATGTGGGCTTCAAGCTGGCGCTCTGACAGAAGAAGTCTGACGGAAGAAGAGCGGGTGGGTGTTTCACGTGAAACACCCACCCGCTCCTGCGCCCCGGGGCCCGGAGCTCAGCCGCCGAGCCCGCGCCAGCCCTCCGCGTCCACGCCGCCGGGCACGGCCGCCCCCGCCTCGTACGGCTCACGTGTGAAGACGAACGAGCCGAGGTCGAGGTGGTCCACCGAGCCGTCGTCCTTGCGTACGACGCGCAGGGTCTCCCCCGCGTAGTAGTCGTTCTGGCCGGTCCAGGTGCCGTCCGGCCGGTACGTGAAGGCCGCGCCGCGCCCCTTGCCGCCGAGGGGCGTGAGCTGGAGGCCCCGGTCCCCGGTGAGGCTCAACGTGAACGTGCTGGTGCCCCAGTGCCAGACGCCGGTCAGCGCGAGCAGTTCGTCGTCCACCTCGGGCAACGGACGCCAGGGCTCCGGGATCCGTGGCTCGGCCTCGACGACGATGCCCAGGAGTTCGGCGGCCACCGTCGCGGCGGGCAGCCCGGAGGTGGCATTGGCGAGGGCGACCGCCGCCACGTCCTCCTCCTCGCACACCCAGAGGCCGGCGACGAATCCGGGAAGCGATCCCGAGTGCCCGAAGAGCACGCGCCCTTCACCCCCGACGATCTGGAGCCCGAGACCGTAACCGCTGCCGCCGATCTCGACCGGGGCAGCGGGCGTCCGCATCTCCCGTACGGAGGAGGCCGACAGCACCCGGTCGTCGCCCTCGGCCAGGAAGGCGGCGAACCGCAGCAGATCCTCCGCGGTGGACCAGAGCTGACCGGCGGGCGCCATGATCCCGAGGTCCTCGGCAGGCTCGCTCAGCATCACGTCGGCCCAGGGGTGGACGGCCCAGCCGCCCGCGTGCGGCGCCACGGGGGCGCTCGTCGTCCGGTGCATGCCCAACGGCTCCAGGATCTCCCGGCGCAGCGCCTCCTCCCACGAGACGCCTCGAACCGCTTCCACCAGCGAACCGAGCAGGGTGTAACCGGGGTTGGAGTAGTGATGACGATGCCCGGCCGGATGCATCAGCGGCCGGTCGCCCAGGACATCGGCGATCTCCGGCCGCAGGCTGCCGGGCGTCCGCTCCCACCAGGGGGCCGGCGTCTCGGCCCCCAGCCCCGCACTGTGGCACAGCAGTTGAAAGACGGTCGTCCCGCCCACGCCCGTACCGGGAAGGTGCTTCTCCAGAGGGTCGTCCAGATCGATCAGGCCCTCGTCCCGCAGCCGCAGCACCAGAACGGCCGTGAACGTCTTGGTGATCGAGCCGATCCGGTACTGCGTATCGCCGTCGGGAGCATGCCCGTCGACACACGTACGCGCCCCACTCCAGGCCGTACGCCCCTGCCGCCCCACCGCAGCCACGAGGGACGGCGCACGCCCGTCCCGCTGCGCGACGGCGATGCGGTGCAGCAGGGCGCGCCGGGTACTGGGAAGCAGGTCTTCACCGAGAGAAGTCATGGTCCAACCCTTATCCGACCGGCCGCTCCCTGACGAACTCATTTTCCGGGGAAAGCCCCGGCATGGTCACAGCGAGTGGAGGAATCCCCTGACGGCACCGGCGAATTCCACCGGCACGGTGTCGTGCACGGTGTGGCCGGCAGGGAGCTCGACCAGGCTGGTACGAGCACGTCGTGCGGTCATCCTCCTCGCATGCTCGGCGTGCAGAACCGTGCTGTGGATGCCACGGACGAGCAGGGCCGGGCAGTCCGCGCCCAGCCAGTCGTCCCAGTGGTCTCCGTTGAGGAGCTGCTGCGAGACGTTCATGTCCTGCGGGTCGAAGGCCAGGCCCCAGCCGTCCGGATATTCGCGCACGGCGTCCATCAGGTAGCCGGCCGACGGGCCGAGCCCGTCCAACAGCCCGGACCGTGTCGGGGCGCGGTGCGGCCAGGACAGGGCGAAGGACAGATCGTCGTCGACCTCGGCCCCGATGTCCTCGACGATCAGCGCGTCCACCAGTTCCGGTCGCCGGGCGGCGAGTTGGTAGGCGTTGACACCGCCGAGGGAGTGCCCGAGCACGACCGCGCCGCGGATCCCCAGATGCTCCAGCACGGCGGCGGCGTCCTCGACGTAACCGGACCTGGAATAGTCGGCGGAACGGTCGGAACGACCGTGGCCCCGCTGGTCGGGGGCGACCACCCGCCAGGAGTCGCCCAGTTCACCGGCAAGGCGCGTGAACGTACGCCCCTCACCGAAGTGGCCGTGCAGAGCCAGCAGAGGACGCCCCGGGCCGCCGAAGTCGAAGAAGGAGAGCCGCCGCCCGGCCACCTGCAGGGCGCCACGCTCCGGATCGGGTGGTGTCATCGAGGTCACGACCGCCAGTATGGGTGCACGAGGTAACTCGTCGAACACGCACACTCGTTGAACACACCCCCTGGCGCCCCGGCGAACACCGGAGCGCGATGAACTCCCGAAAAGGAAGATCCGCCATTCCCACCAAGACCGTGCAGATCCCCACCACCGACGGCCTGGCCGACGCCTTCGCCGCCTACCCCGACCACGGCGAACGCCATCCCGGAGTGCTGATGTACCCGGACGCCTTCGGTATCCGGCCCGTCATCCGGGACCTGGCCGGCGAGCTGGCCGGGCACGGGTACTACGTGCTCGTCCCCAACTTCTTCTACCGGGAGGGGCCGACACCGGTCATCGATCTTCCCGCACACATCGGGGAAGCGGACCGGACCGCGCTCATCGCCCGGCTGATGCCCCTGATCAAAGACATGACCCCCGAACGCACCCTGAGCGACGCCGACGCCTACCTCGGCTTCCTCGCTGATCAGCCCGAAGTCGGCGCGGGACCGGTCGCGGTCACCGGTTACTGCATCGGCGGCCTCCTGGCGACCCGTACCGCCGCGGCCCACCCCGGCCAGGTGGCCGCCCTCGCCGCGTTCCACGCCCCTGTCGCCGCGGACGGGCCCGAGAGCCTGCTCCGTCTCACCGCCGACGTCCACTTCGGCCACGCCGCATCGGACATCACCCCCGAGGCACTCGGCGAGCTGAACCGGTCCCTGGACGCCGCGGGGATCGCCTACACCTCGGAGATCTACCCCGGCACCGTCCACGGCTTCACCATGTCCGACACCGACGCCTTCGGCCCGGCGGGCCTGCGGCTCCACTGGGACCGCCTGCTCCCGCTCCTCACCCGCGCCCTGGCGAAGGGCTGAGCCCCGTCAGGTCTGCGCCAT
The DNA here is from genome assembly GCF_014649875.1 of Streptomyces rubiginosohelvolus. Classification (GTDB taxonomy): domain Bacteria; phylum Actinomycetota; class Actinomycetes; order Streptomycetales; family Streptomycetaceae; genus Streptomyces; species Streptomyces rubiginosohelvolus. Next base: position 1,293,728 of record NZ_BMTW01000001.1, read on the forward strand.
GTCCACGAAGCGGGAGTAGTGGCCCTGGAAGGCCACGGTGATGGTGGCCGTCGGACCGTTACGGTGCTTGCCGACGATGATGTCGGCCTCGCCCGCGCGCGGTGACTCCTTCTCGTACGCGTCCTCGCGGTGGAGCAGGATGACCATGTCGGCGTCCTGCTCGATGGAGCCGGACTCACGCAGGTCGGACACCATCGGCTTCTTGTCCGTACGCTGCTCGGGGCCACGGTTCAGCTGCGAGAGCGCGATCACCGGGACCTCCAGCTCCTTGGCCAGCAGCTTCAGGTTTCGCGACATATCCGAAACCTCCTGCTGACGGCTCTCGGACCGCTTCGACCCACCGGCCTGCATCAGCTGCAGATAGTCGATGATCACGAGCTTGATGTCGTTGCGCTGCTTGAGCCGACGGCACTTCGCGCGGATCTCCATCATCGACAGGTTGGGGGAGTCGTCGATGTAGAGCGGAGCGGCCGAGACCTCGGGCATCCGGCGCGCGAGCCGTGTCCAGTCCTCGTCCGTCATCGTGCCCGACCTCATGTGGTGCAGGGCCACCCGCGCCTCGGCCGACAGCAGACGCATCGCGATCTCGTTGCGCCCCATTTCGAGGGAGAAGATGACGCTGGGCAGGTTGTTCTTGATCGACGCCGCGCGCGCGAAGTCCAGCGCGAGCGTGGACTTGCCCATCGCGGGGCGAGCCGCGATGACGATCATCTGGCCGGGGTGCATACCGTTCGTCAGGGCGTCGAGGTCCGTGAAGCCCGTCGGCACACCGGTCATCTCGCCGCTACGCGAGCCGATGGCCTCGATCTCGTCGAGCGCGCCCTCCATGATGTCGCCGAGGGGAAGGTAGTCCTCGCTGGTGCGCTGCTCAGTGACCGCGTAGATCTCGGCCTGCGCGGAGTTGACGATCTCGTCGACGTCCCCGTCCGCCGCGTATCCCATCTGCGTGATCTTCGTGCCCGCCTCGACCAGCCGCCGCAGCACCGCCCGCTCGTGGACGATCTCGGCGTAGTACGAGGCGTTGGCCGCGGTGGGCACGGACTGCACCAGGGTGTGCAGATACGGTGCTCCGCCGACCTTGGTGATCTCTCCGCGCTTCACCAGCTCGGCGGCGACCGTGATCGGGTCGGCCGGCTCGCCCTTGGCGTAGAGGTCGAGGATCGCCGTGAAGACGGTCTCGTGGGCGGGGCGGTAGAAGTCGTGGCCCTTGATGACCTCGACGACCTCGGCGATCGCGTCCTTGGACAGCAGCATGCCGCCGAGGACCGACTGCTCGGCGTCGACATCCTGGGGCGGGACCCGTTCGAAGCTGGGGGCACCGCTGTCCCAGGCCTCGTCCGAGCCCCGGTCATGCCGGTCCTCACGCCCCTTGCGGTCCCCGCGACGCTGACGGGAGACGGGCAGACGGTCCCCGGGACCGGTCTCGGTCCAGGGGTCGTCCAAAGGCTCGGGAATGCTCACCGGGCCGCCTCCTCCCGTCCGCATCGCGGACCTAGCCGTGCCACTCTTTCTTACGGCACGGCACCGACAAACAGGTCGCCCGACTCCACTTCCGGCGCGTCTGGTTCGGTGGATTCCGGTGCCGGAACGGAGTGCGGGCGCCGCACCACGGTAGGCCCCTCGGCACCGTCAGCCAATCTGGTTATCCACAGGGCATGTGGACGACGGACCAGATGCTGTGGAGAACCCTGCCGAACCTGTGCACGGACCGGGGGACAGCACTGTGGACAAACTCATAGCGCTCCTACCGTGACCCGCCTGACCTGCGCGTTCTCCGTCCACTGACTGTGGGGGAGAAAAACTTTGGCCCTCATTTCAAGATCACTGCAAACGGCGCGGGAAGGTGGGCCCCGACGGGGCGCAAGTAAGGACCACTAGACAATTGCATCTCTTACCTGTGGAAGATTAGATTGACCCCATGACCCAGGCCTCCGCGACCCCGAAGAACGGCCGCCGACGACACGACCGCGAGATCATCGCCCTTGCCGTCCCGGCGTTCGGCGCACTCGTCGCCGAGCCCCTGTTCGTGATGGTCGACAGCGCCGTCGTCGGCCACCTCGGCACCCCGCAGCTGGCCGGCCTCGGCATCGCCGCAGCCCTTCTGATGACGGCCGTGAGCATCTTCGTCTTCCTGGCCTACGCGACCACGGCGGCCGTCGCCCGCCGCGTGGGGGCGGGCGATCTGCCCGCCGCAATCCGCCAGGGCATGGACGGCATCTGGCTCGCCCTTCTGCTCGGAGCCGCCGTCGTCGCCCTCGCGATCCCGACGGCTCCCTGGCTCGTCGACGTCTTCGGCGCGTCCGACACAGCGGCTCCGTACGCCATCACGTATCTGAGGATCTCCATCCTCGGCATCCCGGCCATGCTCGTCGTGCTCGCCGCCACCGGCGTACTCCGTGGCCTCCAGGACACCCGCACCCCGCTGTACGTCGCCATCGGCGGTTTCACGGCGAACGCCGTCCTCAACGTCACCCTCGTCTACGGCGCCGGGCTCGGCATCGCAGGATCCGCGTGGGGAACGGTGATCGCCCAGGCAGGTATGGCCGCCGTCTATCTCATCGTGGTGATCCGCGGCGCACGAAAGCACGGTGCGTCCCTGCGCCCCGACGCGGCCGGGATCAGGGCCAGCGCGCGGGCCGGCGTACCCCTGCTGATCCGGACCCTGTCCCTGCGCGCCGTCCTGATGATCGCCACCGCCGTCGCCGCCCGGCTCGGGGACGTCGACATCGCCGCGCACCAGATCATCCTCTCCCTCTGGAGCCTGACCGCCTTCGCACTCGACGCCATCGCCATCGCGGGTCAGGCGATCATCGGCCGGTATCTCGGGGCGGACGACGAGAAGGGTGCGCGCGAGGCCTGCCGCCGCATGGTCGAGTGGGGTATCGGCTGCGGCATCGTGCTCGGCGTCCTCATCGTGCTCGCCCGGCCGCTGTTCATCCCGCTCTTCACGAGCGACCCCTCGGTGAAGGACACCCTGCTCCCCGCCCTCCTGGTCGTGGCGGTTTCTCAGCCGATCGCCGGCGTGGTCTTCGTGCTGGACGGCGTCCTGATGGGTGCCGGTGACGGGCGCTATCTCGCCTGGGCGATGCTGGTGACGCTCGCCGTCTTCGCCCCCGTGGCTCTCCTGGTGCCCTCACTCGGCGGCGGGCTCACCGCGCTCTGGTGGGCGATGACCCTGATGATGGCCGTCCGCCTGATCACGCTCTGGCTGCGGACCCGGTCGGGCCGGTGGATCGTGACCGGGGCCACCCGCTGATCGGCTCGATCCGCCGCCGGTTCCGAGGGGGCTGTTTCACGTGAAACAGCCCCCTCGTTTCACGTGAAACAGCGTCGCTCCGAACGCAATGCCTCCGAATACAGTGCATCCCAACACAACGCATCCGGACACACTGAAGGGCCGCACCCAGAGGGTGCGGCCCTTCAGTGGCTCTGCTGAGCTCTGCCCTTAGGCAGCAACGACCTCGACGCCGAGCTTCGCTGCGACCTCGGGGTGCAGACGGACGGACACCTGGTGTCCGCCGAGCGTCTTGATCGGCGAGCCGAGCTCGACGCGACGCTTGTCGACGTCGGGACCACCGGCGGCCTTGATCGCCGAAGCGACGTCGGCCGGGGTGACCGAGCCGAAGAGACGGCCGGCGTCGCCGGAGCGAACAGCCAGACGGACCTTCACGCCCTCGAGCTTGGCCTTGATCTCGTTGGCCTGCTCGATCGTCGCGATCTCGTGGATCTTGCGGGCGCGGCGGATCTGCGCCACGTCCTTCTCGCCACCCTTGGTCCAGCGGATGGCGAAGCCACGCGGAACCAGGTAGTTGCGGGCGTACCCGTCCTTGACGTCGACGACATCGCCGGCGGTGCCGAGGCCGGAGACCTCGTGGGTGAGGATGATCTTCATGCTGTTGTCACCCTTCCCTTATCGCGCGGTGGACGTGTAGGGCAGCAGCGCCATCTCACGGCTGTTCTTGACAGCCGTGGCGACGTCACGCTGGTGCTGCGTGCAGTTGCCGGTGACGCGGCGGGCACGGATCTTGCCACGGTCGGAAATGAACTTCCGCAGCATGTTCGTGTCCTTGTAGTCCACGTACTGGGTCTTGTCCTTGCAGAACGCGCAGACCTTCTTCTTAGGCTTGCGCACAGGCGGCTTCGCCATGGTGTTTCTCCTGTGTGATCAAGAAGTGGGGGTACGAGCAGCCCTAGAAGGGAGGCTCGTCCGAGTAGCCGCCGCCAGAGGAGCCGCCGGAACCGCCGGAGCTTCCGCCCCAGCCGCCTCCGCCGCCCTGCTGTCCCCCGCCCTGGCCGCCGGCCGGCGAGCCGGTTGCCCACGGGTCGTCGGCGGGTGCACCGCCGCCGCCCTGCTGGCCACCGGCACCGGGACCGCCGCCCCAGTTGCCGCCGCCCTGCTGGCCGCCGCCGTATCCACCCTGGCCGCCCTGACCACCGCGACCGGTGGTCTTGGTGACCTTGGCCGTGGCGTTCTTGAGGCTGGGGCCGACTTCCTCGACATCCAGCTCGTAGACCGTGCGCTTGACGCCCTCACGGTCCTCGTAGGACCGCTGCTTCAGCCGGCCCTGCACGACGACGCGCATGCCTCGCTGGAGCGATTCCGCGACGTTCTCCGCCGCCTGACGCCAGACCGAGCAGGTGAGGAACAGGCCTTCGCCGTCCTTCCACTCATTGGTCTGCCGGTCGAAGATGCGGGGAGTGGACGCGACACGGAACTTCGCGACCGCCGCACCGGACGGGGTGAAGCGCAGCTCGGGGTCGTCGACGAGATTGCCGACGACCGTGATGACGGTCTCGCCTGCCATGGGTGAACCTCTCGGCGGGGATTGCTTCTGGCTGCTTGCTGCTACTCGGACCCGAAAACCGCTGAGCTAGATGCTCAGTGGACTTCGGGACGGAGGACCTTGGTCCGGAGGACCGACTCGTTCAGGTTCATCTGGCGGTCGAGCTCCTTGACGACCGCAGGCTCGGCCTGCAGGTCGATGACCGAGTAGATGCCCTCGGGCTTCTTCTTGATCTCGTAGGCGAGCCGACGACGGCCCCAGGTGTCGACCTTCTCCACCTTTCCGTTGCCCTCACGGACGACGGAGAGGAAGTTCTCGATCAGCGGGGAGACTGCTCGCTCCTCGAGATCGGGGTCGAGGATGACCATCACCTCGTAGTGACGCATGTGGAACCCACCTCCTTTGGACTCAGCGGCCACGGTCGTTCCGTGGCAGGAGGGTCGTGATGCGTGATGCAACGGCGTCCCCGAGGAGAACACCCGGCACTGACAATCCGCTCCCGAACGATCCCGTGGAGGAGGTTCGGGGAGAGAGTCGCCGTGCTGGCCTGGGCAGACACCGGTGCAGACCGTACAGACTACCCGTAGACCGGCTTCCGGTTGAAATCAGGAGCTCAGAGGGCACAATCGAGACAGATGCGGTGTGAGAGGCGCTACACCCGCAGCAGCGGGAGAGGCGCGGATCCACCCGCCCCACCTGTCCGGCCAGGAGGTACTCCATGGCACAGACCATCCGCCCCGCAGGCTCCCGGTCCCCGACCGGCCGCCGCGCCACCGGTTCGCTCTTCGCGACGGACGGCAAGCCGCACCCCGTCCAGGACGTCCTGATGGTGGTGACCGGGGTTCTCGGCATCCTCGCGTTCGTCACAGCGATGTTCCACCATCTGCACCTGATCAGCTCCTGGGCAGGGCTCATCGGGATTCTGACCGGCGCCTACGGCCAGTACATCTCGAAGACCACCTGGGAGAGGTTCGGCCTGATCATGGGGCTTGGGGCCTCCGCGGTCGGCTTCTACCTCGGCATGGCCCACGGCGGCCTCTTCGGCGGCGTGATCACCTGACCGGAGCACCGGCCGGAACGCGGACCGGTGCGGGGTGCCCGGGCACCCCGCACCGGTCCGCGTCGCATTCCGTCCCCCCGGGGCCAGGCCGGGCGCCCCTCGGTCACAGTAGGCTTCGGCGCGAGAGCCGGAGCCCCTGACCGATGGGGACACACCTGCCGAGGAGCGCCCCGCATGAGCCTGACCCTGAGGACCATCAGCCGAGAGCAGCATCTGGCATACATCCAGAGCCTGCCTTCGGCCAGTCACTGCCAGGTCCCGGCGTGGGCTGATGTGAAGACCGAATGGCGCTCGGAGAACCTGGGCTGGTTCGACCGGGACGGCCAGATCGTCGGCGCGGGCCTCGTCCTGTACCGCCAGCTGCCCAAGATCAAGCGCTACCTGGCGTACCTCCCCGAGGGCCCGGTGATCAACTGGTACGCGCCGAACCTGGACGACTGGCTCCAGCCGATGCTCGCCCACCTCAAGCAGCAGGGCGCCTTCTCCGTGAAGATGGGCCCGCCGGTGGTCATCCGCCGCTGGGACTCCGCGGCCATCAAGTCCGGCATCCAGGACCCGGACGTGAAGCGCCTGCGCGACGTCGAGGCCACCCACATCGAGCCGCGCGCCTTCGAGGTCGCGGACCGGCTGCGGAAGATGGGCTGGCAGCAGGGCGAGGACGGCGGCGCCGGATTCGGTGACGTGCAGCCCCGCTACGTCTTCCAGGTCCCGCTGGCCAACCGCTCCCTGGAAGACGTCCTCAAGGGCTTCAACCAGCTGTGGCGCCGCAACATCAAGAAGGCCGACAAGGCCGGCGTCGAGGTCGTCCAGGGCGGCTACGAGGACCTGGCCGAGTGGCAGCGGCTGTACGAGATCACCGCCGTGCGCGACCACTTCCGGCCGCGCCCCCTCTCCTACTTCCAGCGCATGTGGACCGTCCTCAACTCCGAGGACCCCAACCGGATGCGGCTCTACTTCGCCCGGCACAACGGCGTGAACCTCTCCGCGGCCACGATGCTCGTCGTCGGCGGACACGTCTGGTACTCCTACGGCGCCTCCGACAACATCGGGCGCGAGGTCCGGCCGTCGAACGCGATGCAGTGGCGCATGCTGCGCGACAGCTACGCGATGGGCGCGACCGTCTACGACCTGCGCGGCATCAGCGACTCGCTGGACGAGACCGACCACCTCTTCGGCCTGATCCAGTTCAAGGTCGGCACCGGCGGCGAGGCCGTCGAGTACGTCGGCGAGTGGGACTTCCCGCTCAACAAGCTGCTCCACAAGGCGCTCGACATGTATATGTCGCGCCGCTGACCGGCTTCAATACCCCTCGCGGCACCACCCGTTCGTTCCCTGATTCACCGCAGCCACCAGAAAGGTTCCGGGCCGGCCATGGCGCTCTCCCTCTACGTCGACACCGCGCGCTGGCGGGCGCACCAGAAGACCGTGATCGACCAGTTCCCCGGGCTCGTACCCGTCTGCAAGGGCAACGGCTACGGCTTCGGCCATGAGCGCCTCGCCGACGAGACGATCCGCTTCGGGTCCGACACCCTCGCCGTCGGGACGACCTACGAGGCGGCCCGGATCAAGGACTGGTTCAGCGGGGACCTGCTCGTCCTGACCCCGTTCCGGCGCGGCGAGGAGCCCGTCCCGCTGCCGGACCGCGTCATCCGGTCCGTCTCCTCCGTCGACGGGGTGCACGCCCTGGTGGGCGCCCGGGTCGTCATCGAGTGCATGAGCTCGATGAAGCGCCACGGCGTCAAGGAGGAGGAGCTGGGGCAGCTGCACGCGGCGATCGAGGACGTACGGCTCGAAGGCTTCGCGCTGCACCTGCCGCTGGACCGTACCGACGGCTCCGACGCCGTCGAGGAGGTCATCGGCTGGATGGACCGGCTGCGCGCGGCCCGGCTGCCGCTGCACACGATGTTCGTCAGCCATCTGCGCGCCGAGGAGCTGGCCCGGCTCCAGCAGCAGTTCCCGCAGACGCGCTTCCGCGCCCGGATCGGCACCCGGCTCTGGCTCGGCGATCACGAGGCCACCGAGTACCGGGGTGCCGTCCTGGACGTCACCCCCGTCGTCAAGGGCGACCGGTTCGGCTACCGCCAGCAGAAGGCCGCCTCCGACGGCTGGCTGGTCGTCGTGGCCGGCGGTACGTCCCACGGGGTCGGCCTGGAGGCGCCCAAGGCGCTGCACGGCGTGATGCCGAGGGCCAAGGGCGTCGCCCGCGCGGGCCTGGCCACGGTCAACCGGAACCTGTCGCCGTTCGTCTGGGCGGGCAAGCAGCGGTGGTTCGCCGAGCCGCCGCACATGCAGGTGTCGATCCTGTTCGTCCCCTCGGACGCCCAGGAGCCACGGGTCGGCGACGAACTGGTCGCCCATCTGCGCCACACGACCACCCAGTACGACCGGCTCGTCGACCGCTGAGGCGCCCGTTCCGAGCAGCCCCCCGGGTCAGCCGTTCCGGGTGGGCGTAGCACCCCACTCCACCTGAGGCCCGTCCGTCCGAGCCGCGTGCCCGGACGAGCGGGCCTCGGGCGCGAGCACGAACGTGTCCGGAGCCCCGTCCAGCACGCCGCCCGACGGGTCGTCCGACCCGTCCCCGCGCACCGGGTCCTTGGCCGGCTGCAGGATGTCCCGGACGACCAGCGCGCACAGGTACAGCGTGCCCAGCAGGTGCAGGGCGATCGCGACCTGGTAGCCCTCCTGCGGAAGCCCCTGGTGCTTGTCCCCGCCGCTGGTGTAGGCGAGGTAGAACCAGATCCCGAGGAAGTACATGACCTCGCAGGCCTGCCAGATGAGGAAGTCGCGCCAGCGCGGCCGCGCCAGGACAGCCAGCGGGATCAGCCACAGCACGTACTGCGGTGAGTAGACCTTGTTCGTCAGGATGAACGCGGCCACCACCAGGAACGCCAGCTGGGCGAAGCGCGGCCTGCGGGCCGCGGAGAGCGCCAGACCGGCGATGCCCGCGCAGAAGACGACCATGAGGACGACCGAGGCGGTGTTGACCGTCTCCACGTCGATGGGCTTGCCGGTGCGCTGCGTGATGATCAGCCAGAACGAACCGAAGTCGATCGGCCTCTCCTGGCTGAAGGTGTAGAACTTCTGCCACCCCTCGGGGGCGAAGATCATCACCGGCAGGTTCACCACCAGCCAGGCCCCGCCCGCGCCCAGCAGGGCCGTCCCGAACTCGCGCCACCGGCCCGCCCGCCAGCAGAGCACCAGCAGCGGGCCGAGCAGGAGGACGGGATAGAGCTTGGCGGCCGTGGCCAGGCCGATGAGGATCCCGAAGGCGAGAACCCGGCCCCGGGACCACATGAGCATCGCCGCGGCCGTCAGGGCGACGGCCAGCAGGTCCCAGTTGATGGTCGCGGTCAGGACGAACGCGGGCGCCAGCGCGACCATCAGACCGTCCCAGGGGCGGCGCCGGTGCGTGCGGACGGTGCACACGGCGATGACCACCGCGCAGATCATCAGCATGCCCGCGTTGACCATCCAGTACATCTGCTCGCGCTGCTGGATGGGGTCGCTGTCGGGCGTCAGCGTCAGCCAGGCCGCGACCTGCATGAACACCCCGGTCAGCACGGGGTACTCCAGGTACTGCATATCGCCGCTCAGCCGGTCGAAGTACGGCACGAGGCCGTCGGCGAACCCGCGTCCCAGAAAGAGGTGCGGAATGTCGGAGTAGCAGGCGTGCGTGTACTGCGAGGTCGCACCGCGGAACCAGGCCCACTCGTAGCAGGGGATCTTCTGCACCATGCCGAGGGCGAACATCCCGATCATGACCAGCGCGACGACGCGTACGGGTGTGAGCGGACCGTCGCCCAGCCGCGCCCAGCGCCCGACCCGGCCACCGAACAGCTCGCTGCCGGCCGCCGCGACCTCGTCCTGATCGGTGGGCCGCACGACGGGCGGTTCCTGGTGCACGCTCGTGTCTTCTGCGCTGGGGCTTGGCATGCCGCACATCCTGCCGTACGGGGCTGTGTCCGGGGCAAGGACCGCTCGGGGGACACGGGGGGAGTGCGCGGGATGCAGGAACGCGGCGAGGGCCGCCGTACCCACCCGGGTACGGCGGCCCTCGCCGCTGTGCTGAGCCGGCCCCGAGGGGCGCGGACGACGGTCCGGCTATCCGGAGTTGCCCCAGATGGAGCCGGTTCCGCCCGGGTTGCCGTTGGCTCCCTGGGCTCCGCCGTTGTCCGTGCCGTCGGTCGTTCCGGTGTTGTCGCCACCACCGTCGGCTCCGCCGTTGTCAGCGCCGCCGTCGGCCCCTCCGTTCTGGCCTCCGCCGTCCGCCCCCGCGTTCGCCCCGCCGTTGGCCTCCTGGCAGTTCGGGTCGAAGATGCCGCAGGTCTTGGTCGGCGTCGGCGTCGGGCTCGGGGTGGTCTGGGTGGGCGTCGGCGTCGGGCTCGGCTCCTCGGAGGGCGTCTCCGAGGGCGTGGGGCTGGGGGTCGGGCTGGGACTGACCGCGCCGCCGCCCCACACGATGTCGCCCGGATCCTGCGGCTCGGGGAAGGCGATGGCCTTCTTGCCCTTCATCGCCCCGGTCATGTAGTCGTGCCAGATGGAGGCCGGGAACGAGTTTCCGTGGATCTTCTCCTCGCCACCCGTTCCGAACATCTTCTCGAACTCGCGCGTCTTGTTCGTCTCGTCGTCGTCGAGCCGGAACATGCTGATGGCGGTCGAGATCTGCGGGGTGTACCCGACGAACCAGGCGGACCGGTTGCCGTCGGTCGTACCGGTCTTGCCCGCGGCCTCACGGCCTTCCAGACGGGCGGGCTTGCCCGTTCCGTTCTCCACGACGTTCTTCAGGACGTCCGTGACGTTGTCGGCGATCATCGGGCTGAAGGCGCGCTTGGGCTTCTTCTTGTGCTGGAAGACAACCACGCCCTCCTCCTTCACCTCGGTCACCGAGTAGGTGTCGTTCTGCTGACCACTCGTGGCGAAGGTGGAGTAAGCACCCGCCATACGGATGGCGCTGGGCGACGAGGTGCCGATGGAGAACGAGGGAACGGACGCGTCCGCCATGAAGGTGTCGTCCTTCAGGCCGGCGGCGATGGCGACTTCCTTGACCTTGTCCGTACCGACATCCATGCCGAGCTGCACGAACGGGGAGTTGGCGGACTGCTCCATGGCCTTCCGCAGGTCGATCTCACCGTAGTCGTAGTTACCGTCGTTGGTCTGACGCCATTCCTCGTCGTCCTCGTTCAGCCAGATCTTGCCCGTGTAGTCCCTGATCCGCAGGCCGTCGTCGCCGTTGTAGATGCTCTTCGGCGAGATCTGGGTGCGCTGGGACTCGCTCTGCTCCGGAGAACCGGCCGGATCGCGCACGCCGTACTGCATGGCCGCTGCCAGCACGAAGGGCTTCCAGGTCGAACCGACCTGGGCGCCGGTGGCGTCGGCGTTGTTCGTGAAGTGCGTGGTGGCGTCCTGACCGCCGTACGTGGCGATGATGGCGCCGGTCTTCGCGTCCACGGACGCCCCGCCGAACTCGACGTGCGTGTCCGTCTTGGGACGCTCCTTGGGCCGGATCTTGGCCTTGTAGACCTTCTTCACCGCAGCTTCGAGCTGCTCCACCCGCTTCTTCTGGAAGGTGGTGTGGATCTCGAAGCCGCCCAGTTCGAGGTTCTTGGCGGTGATGCCCTTGTCGTTGTTGGCGAGGAAGTACTTCTTGGCGAGCTCCACCAGGTAGCCGGTCTGGCCGCTCAGCTTGGCGTCCTTGGTCTTCGGCAGCGGCATCGGGAACTTGGTGAACTTGGCGCGCTCCGCGGCAGTCATCCGCCCGTCCTTGACCTGCTCGTCAAGGATCCACTTCCAACGGTCCTTGGCCCGCTCGGTGTTCTTCGCCGGGGTCGCGTTGTTCTTGTCGATGTCGATCGCGCCGGCGGGGTCGTAATAGCTCGCGCCCTTGAGCAGCGTGGCCAGGAAGGCGCACTCGCTCGCATCCAGTTCGTCGGCGTCCTTGTTGTAGTAGGTGCGGGCGGCTGCCTGCAGACCGGAAGCCCCACGTCCGTAGTACGAGACGTTGAGGTAGCCCGCCATCACCTCTTCCTTCGAATCCTCACCGGCGACCTTGAGCGTGATGAAGAGTTCCTGGAACTTCCGCTTGAGGGTCTGGTCCTGGGAGAGCATCGAGTTCTTCACGTACTGCTGGGTGATGGTCGACCCGCCCTGGGTCTCACCGCCCGTGGCCATGTTGAGCACCGCGCGCCCTATGCCTACCGGGTCGATACCGCGGTCCGTGTCGAAGCTCTTGTTCTCAGCGGAGATCACGGCGTTACGCATCGCCTCCGGAATCTGCTCGTACTTGAGGATCTGGCGGTTGACCGCACCACCGGTGGCGACCATCGGCGTGCCGTCGGCCCAGTAGTAGACGTTGTTCTGCGCCTTGGCCGCCTTCTGGATGTCCGGCTTGGCCACCAAGGCGTACGAGATGCCCGCCACGCCCATCAACAGGGCGAGAAACCCGAGACAGAGCCCCGAGACCAGCTTCCACGAAGGCACCCAGCGACGGAACCCGTACTTCCCGTGGCGCGGGTAGTCGATCATCCGCTTCTTGCCGGGGCCACCGTTGTCGCGCCCACGGCCCCCCGGGCCGTTTTCGGCACCCCCGCCGCCACCGCGCCGTCGGCCGCCACCGCCGCCCGCGCCGTGTCCCCCGGCGTCGGCGCCCCGGCGCCGGCCGCCCTTCTGGGCCGCGCGACGGGCCTCGGCGCGACTGCCGTACTGGCGCTCTTCGCCGTACGACTCGGACGGCGATTCGGAAGGTGATGCAGAAGTGGCTCTACGTGACGGGGCGGCTCGGCGGCCGGTCGACTGCTGGGCGGCTCGTCTGGCCGCGGCACGCCCGCCACCCTGTGGCTGCGGCGATTTGCGACGGTGCTCGCTCATGGAACGACTACTCCTCGGGCAGGCGAGAGCGCCTGGAAGCGGCAGTTGAGATCCGGTCCCCCCGAATTACGGACAAGCCGCTGCGGAAGGCTCATCCGCAGTACATCCGGCAGTCCGCGATGACTGACGCGCGTCAGCGTCTCGCGGTTCCCGGTGGTCTGCATGCCGCACAGACTACGCACGGTCAAAACCCGCCTAGGGCCGAACTTCACCCCAAACAACGCAAGTCGAACCCTGGGAATTACCGATGTGACGCCGCTCACGAAGGTCACCCTTGTCGAACAGGACCGGCCGATCTATCGTGCTGATGTATCGAGTCGATACATCAGCACGGCATAAGTACGCCGGTGATTCCGGTGGACGTGCCGACCGAAGCAGCGGGAGAAGGAGGAGGCACCGGTGAGCCGACGTTCCGGCATCCTCGAGTTCGCCGTTCTCGGCCTGCTCCGCGAATCGCCGATGCACGGCTATGAGCTGCGCAAACGCCTCAACACCTCGCTGGGGATCTTCCGCGCGTTCAGTTACGGGACCCTCTACCCCTGCCTCAAGACGCTGGTTGCCAGCGGCTGGTTGATCGAGGAGCCCGCCGGTGACCCGGCGGACACCGCTCCGGTCACCGGACGCTCGGCCGCTTCCTCGTCCTCGCTGACCGGACGCCGGGCGAAGATCGTCTATCGGCTGACGGCGGAAGGTAAGGAGCACTTCGAGGAGCTGCTGTCGCACACCGGTCCCGACGCCTGGGAGGACGAGCACTTCGCAGCGCGCTTCGCCTTCTTCGGCCAGACCGAACGCGATGTGCGGATGCGGGTGCTCGAAGGCCGACGCAGTCGGCTGGAGGAGCGTCTGGAGAAGATGCGCGCCTCTCTCGCCCGCACCCGTGAACGACTCGACGACTACACACTTGAGCTGCAGCGGCACGGCATGGAGTCCGTGGAGCGCGAAGTGCGCTGGCTGAACGAGCTCATCGAGAGCGAGCGGTCGGGACGGGATCGGCGACGATCCTCGCCCGAGGGCTCTGCTCAGCAGGACACACCTGGAGAGACGGGCGGCCTGCCCCGGCACCGGGACAACACCCCGCCGGATCCGTCCGACGACACCGCCAAGTGAAGTCATCGCACCCCGCGGCGACTTCATCGGAAACACCGATTACACAGGGAGCAACCGGAATGGGTTCGGTTCGCGTAGCCATCGTAGGCGTGGGTAACTGCGCCGCCTCGCTGGTGCAGGGCGTCGAGTACTACAAGGACGCCGATCCGGCCGGCAAGGTGCCCGGTCTGATGCACGTCCAGTTCGGCGATTACCACGTCAGCGACGTCGAGTTCGTCGCCGCCTTCGACGTCGACGCGAAGAAGGTCGGCCTCGACCTCGCGGACGCCATCGGCGCCAGCGAGAACAACACCATCAAGATCGCGGACGTGCCGAACACGGGCGTGACCGTCCAGCGCGGCCACACCCACGACGGTCTCGGCAAGTACTACCGCGAGACGATCGAGGAGTCCACGGACGCCCCGGTCGACATCGTCCAGATCCTCAAGGACAAGCAGGTCGACGTTCTCGTCTGCTACCTGCCCGTCGGTTCCGAGGTCGCCGCGAAGTTCTACGCGCAGTGCGCCATCGACGCCAAGGTCGCCTTCGTCAATGCCCTCCCGGTCTTCATCGCCGGCACCAAGGAGTGGGCGGACAAGTTCACCGAGGCCGGTGTCCCGATCGTCGGCGACGACATCAAGTCCCAGGTGGGCGCCACCATCACGCACCGCGTGATGGCGAAGCTCTTCGAGGACCGCGGTGTCATCCTGGACCGCACCATGCAGCTGAACGTCGGCGGCAACATGGACTTCAAGAACATGCTCGAGCGTGAGCGCCTGGAGTCCAAGAAGATCTCGAAGACGCAGGCCGTCACCTCGCAGATCCGTGACCGCGAGCTCGGCGAGGGCAACGTCCACATCGGCCCCTCGGACTACGTGGCCTGGCTGGACGACCGCAAGTGGGCGTACGTGCGCCTCGAGGGCCGCGCCTTCGGCGACGTTCCGCTGAACCTGGAGTACAAGCTGGAGGTGTGGGACTCCCCGAACTCGGCCGGTGTCATCATCGACGCCGTCCGTGCGGCGAAGATCGCCAAGGACCGCGGCATCGGCGGCCCCATCCTGTCGGCCAGCAGCTACTTCATGAAGTCGCCCCCGGTCCAGTACTTCGACGACGAGGCCCGCGAGAACGTCGAGAAGTTCATCAAGGGCGAGACGGAGCGCTGAACCGGCCCTCTCGGCTGACAGCTCCACCGAAGCGCCGGCCGCTTCACCGGGAGTCCTGAGCGGAGACGCTCATCTCTTCCTGCCGCACGTCGGGGGTCCCCGGGCAATCCGCCCGCGGACCCCCGACGTGTGTGACGCTTGCTCCCATGTCTGTCGCGCGTGATCTGCGCACCCTGCTGCGCCTGCGGAACTTCCGCCGCCTGCTCACCGTGCGGCTCCTGTCCCAGTCCGCCGACGGCGTCTACCAGGTCGCCCTCGCCGCGTACGTGGTCTTCTCCCCGGAGAAGCAGACGTCGGCCGCCGCCATCGCCTCCGCCATGGCCGTGCTCCTCCTGCCCTATTCCCTGATCGGGCCCTTCGCAGGGGTGCTGCTGGACCGCTGGCCCCGGCGTCAGGTCTTCCTCTACGGGAACCTCCTGCGGGCCGCCCTGGCCTGCTCCACGGCCCTGCTGATTCTCGCCTCGGTGCCCGACTGGCTCTTCTACGCCTCGGCCCTCTGCGTCACCGCCGTCAACCGCTTCGTGCTGGCCGGTCTCTCCGCCGCCCTGCCCCGGGTCGTCGACACCGACCGCCTCGTCGTCGCCAACTCCCTCTCGCCGACCGCCGGCACCCTGGCGGCCACCGTGGGAGGCGGCCTCGCCTTCGTCGTACGGCTGATCGCCGACGAGTCCGACGCAGCTGTCGTCCTCCTGGGGGCGGTGCTCTACCTGCTCTCCGCGCTGGCCTCACTGCGTCTCCCCCGCACACTGCTGGGGCCGGACATCGACGAGAGCCCGATGCGGCTGCGGGCAGCTCTCGCCGTCACCGCCCGCGGACTCGTCGCCGGGCTGCGCCATCTGGCGCAGCGGAGCCACGCGGCCAAGGCCCTGGCCGCCATGACCGTGATCCGCTTCTGTTACGGCGCGCTCACCGTGATGGTGCTCATGCTGTGCCGCTACGCCTGGTCCGACACCGAGTCCGACGGGCTGGCCCTGCTCGGCCTGGCAGTCGCGGTGTCCGGCGCCGGATTCTTCATCGCCGCCTTTCTCACCCCATGGGCGGTGGGCCGGCTCGGCCGGTACGGATGGATCGTGGGCTGTGCCGGGGCGGCCGCGGTCCTGGTGCCCGCCCTGGGCCTCTCCTTCGCCCCCGTCCCGATGCTGGTCGCCGCGTTCGTGCTCGGCGTCGTGACGCAGGGGTCGAAGATCGCGACCGACACGGTCGTCCAGACCTCGGTCGACGATTCCTTCCGCGGCCGGGTCTTCTCGCTCTACGACGTGCTCTTCAACGTCGCGTTCGTGAGCGCCGCGGGGGTGGCGGCGCTGATGCTCCCCCCGGACGGCAGATCGGTGACCGTCCTGGCGGTCGTTTCGGTGCTGTACGCGGTGGTCGCGGTGACGATGTTCCGCTGGCGACGTACCGACGCCCACCAGTAGCCGGTCATGGATGTGCGGAGGGGCGTTGTTTCACGTGAAACAACGCCCCTCCGCACATCCCGTCGGCGATGTTTCACGTGAAACATCGCCTTGTCCGGCTCAGTCCTGCTGTGCCCACCACTCCTTGAGCGCCGCCACCGCGGCGTCCCGCTCCATGGGCCCGTGCTCCAGACGCTGCTCCAGCAGGAAGCCGTACGCTTTGCCGATCACCGGTCCCGGCCCGACCCCGAGGATCTGCATGATCTCGTTGCCGTCCAGATCGGGGCGGATCGAATCCAGCTCCTCCTGCTCCTGCAGCAGAGCGATGCGCTCCTCCAGGCCGTCGTAGGTACGGGAGAGCGCGTTGGCCTTCCGCTTGTTCCGGGTCGTGCAGTCCGAACGGGTCAGCTTGTGGAGCCGCTCCAGCAGCGGCCCGGCGTCGCGCACATACCGGCGCACCGCGGAGTCGGTCCACTCGCCGTCGCCGTACCCGTGGAAGCGCAGGTGCAGCTCCACCAGTTTCGACACGTCCTTGACCAGCTCGTTGGAGTACTTGAGCTCGGTCATCCGCTTCTTCGTCATCTTCGCGCCCACCACCTCGTGGTGGTGGAAGGAGACCCGGCCGTCCTTCTCGAAGCGGCGGGTGCGCGGCTTGCCGATGTCATGGAGGAGCGCGGCCAGCCGCAGGACGAGGTCGGGACCGTCCTCCTCCAGATCGATGGCCTGCTCCAGGACGGTCAGCGAGTGCTCGTAGACGTCCTTGTGGCGGTGATGCTCGTCACTCTCCAGGCGCAGGGCGGGAAGCTCGGGCAGCACATGGGCGGCCAGCCCGGTGTCGACCAGGAGCCCCAGGCCCTTGCGCGGGTGCTGGGAGAGCAGAAGTTTGTTGAGCTCGTCGCGGACCCGCTCGGCGGAGACGATGTCGATCCGCGCAGCCATCTCCGTCATGGCGGTGACGACCTCGGGGGCGACCTCGAAGTCGAGCTGCGCGGCGAAGCGGGCCGCGCGCAGCATGCGCAGCGGGTCGTCGGAGAAGGACGCCTCGGGCGTGCCAGGCGTGCGCAGCACCCGGTCGGCGAGGTCCTTCAGCCCTCCGTACGGGTCGACGAACTCCTTCTCCGGCAGCGCCACGGCCATCGCGTTGACCGTGAAGTCGCGGCGCACGAGGTCGTCCTCGATGGAGTCGCCGTAGGAGACCTCGGGCTTGCGCGAGGTCCGGTCGTAGGCCTCCGACCGGTAGGTCGTGACCTCGATCTGGTAGCCGTCCTTCTGGGAGCCGACGGTGCCGAAGGCGATCCCGACCTCCCACACCGAGTCGGCCCAGGGGCGGACGATCTTGAGCACGTCCTCGGGGCGGGCGTCGGTGGTGAAGTCCAGGTCGTTCCCGAGCCGGCCCAGCAGAGCGTCGCGGACCGATCCGCCGACCAGCGCGAGACCGAATCCGGCCTCCTGGAATCGGCGGGCGAGGTCGTCGGCGACCGGGGACACCCGCAGCAGCTCACTCACCGCGCGGTGCTGCACCTGGCTCAGTGCACTGGCGTTCTCTTCGTTGGCGTTCGGCACAACAGAAAAGGGTACGTGCACGGGCCGGGCGCGACGTCATCGTTTACGGCGGCCCTGCGCGCTACCCGCGATCATGTGCGATGGACCCCAGCACTTCGGCCCGCCGCATCTCGTTACCATGCGGGGACGCAGGACCGAACGACCGACAGCAGCTGACGACGATGAGGGACGGTTAGGCGCGTGGCCGAGGCGGCAGACTTCCAGGGGACTCGTCCCTCTCCTGCCCGCCGGTGGCTCCGGCGCACGGCCTCGGCGGTGCTCGGAGCGCCGCTGCTGGCCGGCCTCCTGGCCGTTCCGGCCGCCGGTGCCGCCCCGGCTACCGAGCCCGCCAAGGCCCCCACAGGGTCCGGCACGGTCGATGTGTCGCTGAACACGCTCGCCCCGAGCGTTCCGTCGGAGGACGACACCCTGACCGTCTCCGGAACGCTCACCAACAGGGGCAAGGAGACGATCAGCAGCGCCGAGGTCGATCTCCGGGTCGGACCGCAGCTCACCGGGCGCGGAGAGGTCGACGACGCCGCGAAGCGCTCCACGTACGTTCCCGGCGCCGACCCGGTCACCGTCGGGGACAAGTACACGGTGAAGTTCCCCAAGCTCGCCAGGGGCATCAGCCAGGACTTCACGCTCACCGTCCCCGTCGACAAGCTGGGCCTGGACGACCCGGGCGTCTACCAGCTCGGCGTCTCGGTCTCCGGCCGGACGACCACCGCCCCCTACGAGCAGGTGCTGGGCATCGAGCGCTCGTTCCTGCCCTGGCAGCCCGAGGCGAGCGACAAGAGGACGAAGCTCACCTTCCTCTGGCCGCTGATCGCGTCTCCCCATGTCACGGCGGAGACCCGCTCGGACGAGCAGCAGACCCCCGTGTTCACCGACGACGACCTGGCCAAGGAGCTGGCGCCCGGTGGCCGGCTGGAGCAGATGGTGGCCCTGGGCAGCCGGCTGCCCGTGACCTGGGTCATCGACCCGGACCTCCTGGCGAGCGTCGCGGCGATGGCCGGGAAGTACGAGGTCGAGTCGGGTGACACGACCGTCCCGGGCAAGAACCAGGCCGTCGCCAAGCAGTGGCTCACCGCTCTGGAGAAGGTGGTCGAGGACGGCAAGGTGATCGCGCTGCCGTTCGCGGACCCCGATCTGGCCTCCATCGCCCACCGCGGCAAGGCCGTCTCCGGAACGCTCAGTCATCTGCAGAACGCCTCTGCGGTGGCCGCGACCACCGTGGAGACCATCCTCCATGTGAAACCGTCCACCGACTTCGCCTGGCCCGTGAACGGCGCCGTGGACTCCTCCATCGTCGATGTGGCGACGTCGGCCGGCGCCCACAACGTGATCGCCCGCAGCGACAGCTTCCGAGAGACCGCGGCACTTCCGTACACGCCGAGCGCGGCGCGGCCGATCGGCGGCGGAACCACCGCGGTCGTCGCGGACGGCCGGCTGTCGACCCTGTTCGACGGCGACATGTCGAAGGCGGGCGCCTCCACCCTCGCGGTCCAGAAGTTCCTCGCCCAGACCCTCGCACTGACCGAGCAGGCGCCGGACAACGAGCGCAGCATCGTCGTGGCCCCACCGCGGATGCCCACCGCCGCGCAGGCCCAGACGATGGCCCGCGCCCTGGAAGGGCTGTCCGGCAACCGGTGGACGCAGCCCCTCGACCTGGTGGCCGCCGCCGAGGTGAAGCCCGACCCGAGGGCCACCACCAAGGTCCCCCGCGCCTCCGCCTACCCGAAGAAGCTCCGTGCCCAGGAACTGCCGACACAGGCGTTCCAGGACATCCGCACGACCCAGGGGTCCCTCGACAGCTTCGAGACGATCCTGACGCAGCCCGAGCGCGTGGTGACGCCCTTCGGCAACGCCGTGAACCGCTCGATGTCGACGTCCTGGCGCGGGCGGTCCCTGGAGGCGCAGCAGTACCGGGACGCGGTCCGCGACTACCTGCAGAGCCTCACCTCCGAGGTGCAGCTCATCGAGAAGTCCGACGTCACCCTCTCCGGGCGCAGCGCGACCATCCCGGTCACCGTGCAGAACAAGCTGGTGCAGGGCGTGGACCGGCTGCATCTCCAGCTGACCTCGGACAACATCCGGCTCAAGTTCAACGACGACGGAAGCACGGCCGAGCTGCCGATCAGCATCGCGGGCGGGCACAGCCAGTCCGTGAAGTTCGACACGGCGACCAGCGCCAACGGCCGGGCCCAGGTGACCGCCCGGCTCTTCACGGAGGACGGCACGCCGTACGGCGAGGAGATGACCTTCACCGTGAAGGTCTCCGAGGTGACACCCACCGTGCTGCTCGTCATCGCCGGCGGACTGCTGCTCCTGGTGCTGGCCGGCATCAGGATGTACAGCCACCGCAAGCGCGCCGTGGCAAGCGACACGGCGGACGGCAACGGCGACGGACCCGAGCAGCCGAGTGACCCGGCTCCGGACACCGGACCGGAAAGCGGGGCCCCGTCGGGAACGGGTGAGAAAGTGGACCGTTGAGCGATGTCTGTCGTGGCCGGTCGGCCGGGGACGATGAGGTAGGGGTTTCGATGAACGCGCCGTACGACGGTGACCGCGGGCAGGGCGCGGGCGGAGCAGCGTCTCCGGGCGGGCCTCCGGTTCCTCCGGGCGCGGGCCAGGACGGCTCCGTGCCGCCGGACCCGTACCTCCAGCACGCCTACGACGACGATCCCTACCGGGCGCAGGACCTGACCGCCCAGGACCCGGTGGACGAGGCGCTCTACGACCGCGCCGCCCACCCGCCGCCGCCTCCCGGCACCTACCAGGAGCCGGCGCCGCTCTACCAGCAGCCGCCCCCCGCCCCTTACGCCCCGGACCCTCGCATCTGGGCCCAGACCCCGCCCCCTGAGCCGGCGGGGCCCTCCCGGCACCTGCCGTACGGGGACCGCCCGGCGACCACGCAGTTCGTCGGCGTCGACGACCTCGTGACCCGGGCCTCGGACGACCGGCAGGAGCCGGACGCCTTCGCGCACCTCTTCCGGGACCAGGAAGGTTCGGGGAAGCCTCCGGTACCTCCCCAGCCCGAACCGGCTCCCGCACCCGCGCCCGCCAAGGGCGGCGGCGGCAAGGTCTCCGGGCTCCTCAAGTCCAGCGCGGTCATGGCCGCCGGCACCCTCGTCTCCCGGCTCACCGGATTCGTCCGGTCCCTGGTGATCACCGCCGCACTCGGCGCCGCGATGCTCGGCGACAGCTTCACCATCGCGTACACCCTGCCGACGATGATCTACATCCTCACCGTCGGCGGCGGTCTGAACTCGGTCTTCGTCCCCCAGCTCGTCCGCGCCATGAAGGACGACGAGGACGGCGGCGAGGCCTTCGCCAACCGACTGCTGACCCTGGTGATGGTCGCGCTCGGCCTGATCGTCGCCGCCGCGGTGCTCATCGCACCGGTGCTGATCCAGCTGATGTCCAGCACGATCGCCGACGACGTGGCCGCCAACAGCGTCGCCGTCACCTTCGCCCGGTACTGCCTGCCCACCATCTTCTTCATGGGTGTGCACGTGGTGATGGGTCAGATCCTGAACGCCCGCGGCAAGTTCGGCGCGATGATGTGGACCCCGGTCCTCAACAACATCGTCATGATCATCACCTTCGGGCTGTTCATCTGGGTCTACGGGACCTCCGCCGAATCCCAGATGGGCGTCGACACCATTCCGCCGGAGGGCGTCCGCCTGCTCGGCATCGGCACCCTCCTCGGACTCGTCGTCCAGGCGCTGGCGATGATCCCCTACCTGCGCGAGACGGGCTTCCGCTTCCGCCCCCGCTTCGACTGGAAGGGCCACGGCCTCGGCAAGACCGTCAAGCTGGCCAAGTGGACCGTGCTGTTCGTCCTGGCCAACCAGGCGGGTGTCCTGGTCGTCACCCAGCTCGCCACGGCGGCGGGCAAGCTCTCGGGCAAGGACGGCACCGGTTTCCTGGCCTACTCCAACGCCCAGCTGATCTGGGGCATGCCGCAGGCCATCATCACCGTCTCCGTCATGGCCGCGCTGCTGCCCCGCATCTCCCGGGCCGCCCACGACAACGACCCCGGCGCGGTCCGCGACGACATCTCGCAGGGTCTGCGCAACTCGGCCGTCGCGATCGTGCCGGTGGCCTTCACCTTCCTCGCGCTCGGCCTGCCGATGTGCACCCTGCTGTACGCCTCCAGCGGCACCGAGGCCGCCCGGTCCATGGGATTCATCCTCATGGCCTTCGCGCTCGGCCTGATCCCGTACTCCGTCCAGTACGTCGTGCTGCGCGGGTTCTACGCCTACGAGGACACCCGCACCCCCTTCTACAACACGGTCATCGTGGCCGCCGTGAACGCCGCGGCCTCCGCTCTCTGTTACGTCGTCCTGCCCGCCCGCTGGGCGGTCGTCGGCATGGCCTTCTCCTACGGTCTTGCCTACGCCGTCGGCGTCGGCGTCGCCTGGCGCCGGCTGCGCAACCGGCTGGGCGGCGACCTGGACGGCGCACACATCGTGCGGACCTACGCCCGCCTCTGCATGGCCGCGGTGCCCGCCGCGCTGGTCGGCGGCGCCGTCGGATTCGGGATCCTGGAACTGGTCGGCACCGGCGCCCTGGGCTCCCTGGCCGCACTGGTCTGCGGCGGTGTCCTCCTCCTGGGCATCTTCTTCGTCGCGGCCAAGAAGATGCGTATCGAAGAGGTCAACGGACTGGTCGGCATGGTCCGTGGACGGCTCGGACGCTGAATGAGCACCCGCCCGCACAACCATCGCCGCACTCCGCGTGTCGTGCATAGCGCCGGAGTGTGGGCACAATTGGCGTGACTGTGCAGAGCTGGCTGGCATCGCGCAACGGATGGGGAGGCAGGAACGACGGTGGCGGAACGTAGCACGGCTGCCGTCGACGTGGCCGACAACAGCGGCGACGAGCCGCTCACCGCCAAGGCGGACGAGGCCACGACCGACGGGACGGCGGAAGCCGAGGACAGCAAGGGCGCGAGCCCCAAGGACACCGAGAACACGGACGGTGGGCAGAAGCGTTCCGAGGCCGTTCCGGCGTCACCCGATCTGCACAGCGGTCACAAACTCGCCGGGCGCTACCGCCTGGAGGAGTGCGTCACCCGTCTGGACGGCTTCAGCAGCTGGCGCGCGGTCGACGAGAAGCTCCGCCGGGCGGTGGGCGTCCACCTGCTCCCCGCCGACCACCCGCGGGCCCGCTCGGTGCTGGCCGCCGCCCGCTCCTCGGCCCTGCTCGGGGACCCCCGCTTCGTCCAGGTCCTGGACGCCGTCGAGGAGAACGATCTCGTCTACGTGGTCCACGAATGGCTGCCGGACGCCACCGAACTCACCGCTCTGCTGGCCGCCGGGCCGATGGAGGCCCACGACGCCTACCAGCTCGTCAGCCAGCTCTCCCAGGCGATGGCCGCCGCCCACCGCGAGGGCCTCTCCCATCTGCGCCTCACCCCCGGCGCGGTCCTGCGCAGCTCCACCGGGCAGTACCGCATCCGCGGCCTCGCCGTGAACGCCGCCCTGCGGGGCATCACCGCCGAGCGCCCCCTCCGTACGGACACCGAAGCCATCGGGGCCCTTCTGTACGCCGCCCTGACCCACCGCTGGCCGTACGGGGACGACGCACACGGACTCGCCGGTCTGCCCAAGGGCCTGGGGCTCATCGCCCCCGACCAGGTACGGGCCGGCGTCCACCGAGGGCTCTCCGAGCTCGCCATGCGGGCGCTCGCCAACGACGGTGCCACCGCCTCCCGCCAGGAGCCGCCCTGCACCACCCCGGACGAGCTGGCCAAGGCCGTCGCGGCGATGCCGCGCATCCTTCCGCCGGAGCCCACGTTCACCGCGCCGCCGGCCTACCAGCGCACGACCTATCAACAGGGAACGTACGGGCGCCCGTCCTCGCACCCGTCCGCCGCCACGCAGCCCGTGATGCCAGCCCCTCCGGCGCCCCTGCAGAGCCGTACCGGCCGCGTGCTCAAGTGGACGGTGTCCGCTCTCCTCATCGCCGCCCTGGGCCTCGGCAGCTGGCAGCTCGCGGAGGCACTGCTCGACCGGACCAAGGGCTCCGACGACACCGGCGTCACCGAGCCGAACGAGGACGACAAGAACAAGGACGACAAGCCCGCACCGTCCGCCGAACCCCTGGACATCGCGGGGGCGACGGAGTTCACGCCCGACGGCTCCGGAATCAAGCAGGGTGAGGTGGCGAACACCGTGGACGGCAACCAGGGAACGCACTGGGTCACCCCGCGGTACGAGGGCTTCGCCAACTTCGGCAACCTCCCCCAGCGCAAGCAGGGCAGCGGCATCATCGTCGACCTCGGCAAGGTGCGGGACGTCTCCGGAGTCGATGTGTCCATGTACCGCAGCGGGCAGACGGCGACCGTCTCCGGCGCGTCCCCGGACGCCACGTCCCCCTCCTCGACGGCCGACTTCGACCAGCAGATCGTCAAGCGGACGGTCGCCGGGTCAACGCTCAAGGAAACGCTCGACGAGCCCGTCCGCACGCGCTACGTCCTCATCCACATCACGGAACTCCCGTCGGACGGCACGGGCGGATATCGCGGCGGCATCACCGACATCTCCGTCCTCGGCTGATCACGGGCCGGTACGCGGATCCCGCGTACCGGCCCGTGATCACCGCCCCCACCCGACCGCTACTGTGGGGCGGACCGTGCCGCCCCGCCGAGCACCCGCGGCGACAAGGGTTGCGGCCGTCACGCCCGTGACGGCAGGCTTCTCCCGTCGCACCGCTTCACCGGGCGCGGCCCATATGTGACATCGGATCCGGTTCGGAGGGGGAGCACGGTGGATTCCGTTCCACCAGAGGCACCGAGCGACTCGGATCTGCTCGCCCAGCATGTGGCGGGCGACCCCGACGCCTTCGGTGAACTCGTACGCCGACACCGCGACCGGCTCTGGGCCGTGGCACTGCGGACCCTGGGAGACAGGGAGGAAGCGGCCGACGCCGTCCAGGACGCCCTCGTCAAGGCCTTCCGCGCCGCCCACACCTTCCGCGGCCAGTCCGCCGTCACCACCTGGCTCCACCGGATCACCGTCAATGCCTGCCTCGACCGGGTTCGTAAGGCCGCCTCCCGCAAGACGTCCCCCGTGGATGACGCGGAACGGCTCGACCAGCTCCTGGAACCCCACGAATCCGCCGAGGCCCCCGCCGTACGGCAGGACCTCCACCGCCAGCTCCAGAAGGCCCTGGACACGCTGCCCGCCGAACAGCGGGCGGCCCTGGTCCTCGTCGACATGCAGGGCTACCCCGTGGCGGAGGCCGCGAGCATCCTGGAGGTGCCGACCGGCACCGTGAAGAGCCGGTGCGCCCGGGGCCGGGCGAGACTGGCCCCCCTGGTCCGCCATCTGCGCGCGGAAACCGGGGGACAGAACCCCGGCGACGAGAACGGCGCGGACGGAAGGAACCAGACGCACGAAGCATCCGTCCCACCTGCGTCAGGCCCCAGAGACGCAGGAGCAAGCGATCCTGCCGCTACGAAGGGAGGAGGTGGGCGCCCGTGACACCCACGCCCGACTTGGCTCAGCACCCGGAGGTCTCCGAGATCTCCGATCTCACCGAGGGACTGCTCACCCCTTCCCGGACTGCGGAAGTCCAGCAGCACCTCGCGGAGTGCGACCTCTGCGCAGAGGTCCGGGACTCCCTGGATGAAGTCCGCGGACTGCTCGGGACGATGCCCGACCCCGAGCCGATGCCCGAGGACATCGCCGCCCGCATCGACGCGGCCCTCGCGGCGGAAGCCCTCCCCACCCCTTCCAGCGAGAACGAGCCGGTCGTTGTTTCACGTGAAACAACCGCCGAGGGAGCGACGACCAACAGGACGGCGACCGGGTCCGCTTCCGTGACCGGCAGCACCGCTGCCCCGGACCGCCCTGCGGGCCGTTCCTCCGCCGCGACCGGACCGGGCCGCCGTCCCGGCCGCCGCCGTCGGCGCACCGTGGTCCTCGGCACCGCCTTCGGCGCCGCGGTCATCGGGATGAGCGTCTTCTTCCTCCAGTCCCTCAGCCCGTCCGACGACGCGTCCAAGTCGGTCTCCGACGGCGGCGTCAGTGCGGCGGACACCAGCGCGCCCGCCTACGCGGACGGCACCCTCGAAGCCCAGGTGCGGGACCTCCTCGGCGACGAGGCGAGCCAGAAGAGCCCGGGCGTCAAGAAGGTGCCGCCGGAGGCCGACACCAAGTCGTCGAGCGAAGCCCTCACTCCCGAAGCCGAGCCGTCCAGGAGCCCCATGCAGGCTCCCGTCGTGGCCGTGCCCCCCTGTGTGCAGAAGGCCACGGGCCGCACCACGCCGGCCCTCGCCCTCGACGAGGGGACGTACCGGGGAACGGACGCCTATCTCGTCGTCCTTCCGCACACGAGCGACTCCTCTCGCGTACAGGCCTACGTCGTGGCCTCCTCCTGCGTGGACACCGCCCCGGAGTCTTCCGGTCAGCTGCTGCTCACACGCTCCTACAACCGCCCCTGAAGGCCGTCCGCGACCGCTGCGGCGTGTTCGGGAATGCATCAGCCGTAGGATCCGTTGGGTGGGGTGTGAGTCGTTGACCCACCCCGTAGGCAGTTAGGCAGTCTGCAGAAACGAGGAAGAAACCCGTGAGCGACGTCCGTAATGTGATCATCATCGGCTCCGGACCGGCCGGGTACACCGCCGCGCTGTACACCGCCCGTGCCTCGCTGAAC
Source organism: Streptomyces rubiginosohelvolus (assembly GCF_014649875.1). GTDB lineage: Bacteria > Actinomycetota > Actinomycetes > Streptomycetales > Streptomycetaceae > Streptomyces > Streptomyces rubiginosohelvolus. Next base: position 1,320,291 of record NZ_BMTW01000001.1, read on the forward strand.
CCGTTGGTCTTCGAGGGCGCCGTCACGGCTGGTGGTGCGCTGATGAACACCACCGACGTGGAGAACTTCCCCGGTTTCCAGGACGGCATCATGGGCCCCGAGCTCATGGACAACATGCGGGCCCAGGCCGAGCGCTTCGGCGCCGAGCTGATCCCCGACGACGTCGTCGCGGTCGACCTCACCGGTGACATCAAGACCGTCACCGACACCGCGGGCACCGTCCACCGTGCCAAGTCGGTCATCGTCACCACCGGTTCCCAGCACCGCAAGCTCGGACTGCCCAACGAGGACGCCCTCTCCGGACGCGGCGTCTCCTGGTGCGCCACCTGCGACGGCTTCTTCTTCAAGGACCACGACATCGCCGTGATCGGTGGCGGCGACACCGCGATGGAGGAGGCGACCTTCCTCTCCCGCTTCGCCAAGTCCGTCACGATCGTCCACCGCCGTGACACCTTGCGCGCCTCCAAGGCCATGCAGGACCGTGCCTTCGCCGACCCGAAGATCAAGTTCGCCTGGGACAGCGAGGTCGCCGAGATCAAGGGCGACCAGAAGCTCTCCGGTCTGACCCTGCGCAACACCAAGACCGGCGAGACCTCCGACCTCCCCGTGACCGGACTCTTCATCGCCGTCGGCCACGACCCGCGTACCGAGCTCTTCAAGGGCCAGCTGGAGCTTGACGACGAGGGCTACCTGAAGGTCGAAGCGCCCTCTACCCGCACCAACCTCACCGGCGTCTTCGGCGCCGGCGACGTGGTCGACCACACCTACCGTCAGGCCATCACGGCAGCGGGCACCGGCTGCTCCGCCGCCCTGGACGCCGAGCGCTTCCTTGCGGCCCTGGCCGACGCCGAGCCCGCCGAGCCGGAGAAGACCCCGGCCGTCTGAACGTCCGCACCACACCCCACCACCCCGAGAAACTAAGGAGGCCGCCGTGGCCGGCGACCTGAAGCACGTTACGGATGACACCTTCGACGACGTCGTCCTCAAGAGCGACAAGCCCGTTCTGGTGGACTTCTGGGCTGCCTGGTGCGGCCCGTGCCGCCAGATCGCCCCCTCGCTGGAGGCGATCGCGGCAGAGCACGGCGACCAGATCGAGATCGTCAAGCTCAACATCGACGAGAACCCGGCCACCGCCGCCAAGTACGGCGTGATGTCCATCCCGACCCTGAACGTGTACCAGGGCGGCGAGGTCGCCAAGACCATCGTCGGAGCCAAGCCGAAGGCCGCGATCCTCCGCGACCTCGAAGGCTTCATCAGCGCCTGACCGCGCAGCAGCGCCCCGGCGCAATGTTTCACGTGAAACGGGCCCACCCTCGAAAGGGTGGGCCCGTTTCGCATGGCAGCCCGCACGCGGACCGGCCTCACAACGGCCGCAACACCGGTTCCTTCTGGACCGCACCCAGAAGCCGGTCGAGCGCCATCTCCACGTCTTCCTTCCAGGAGAGCGTCGTCCGCAGCTCCAGCCTCAGCCGCGGGTGCACGGGATGCGGCCGCACGGTCTTGAAGCCGACGGCCAGCAGATGATCCGCGGGAAGGACGCAGGTGGCCTGCTCGGACCGTGCGTCTCCGAACGCCTCGATCGCCTTGAAGCCCCGGCGCAGAACATCCTTGGCCACGGTCTGCACCATGACACGGCCGAGCCCCTGGCCCTGGTACTCGGGAACGATCAGGCCGGTGATGAGCTGAACGGCATCGGGGGAGACCGGGCTGGTCGGGAACGCCGTCGAGCGCGGGACGTACGCGGGCGGGGCATAGAGCACGAAGCCGACCGGCACGTCGTCCACATAGACCACCCGGCCGCAGGAGCCCCACTCCAGGAGAACCGCGGAGATCCAGGCTTCCTTCTCCAGCTCCGGCTTGCCCGCCTTTACCGCGGCTTCCCCGCTGACCGGGTCAAGCTCCCAGAAGACGCACGAGCGGCAACGCTCGGGGAGATCCGGAAGGTTGTCCAGGGTGAGTGGTACGAGCCGACGCCCCATGACGGCGATTCCTCACTTCCTTCGCCCGCCGCACCACGTGCGGCCGCCAGCGCGCTCCGTTCGCGGAACAGACTGCCGACGAATCCGCCGACGGCGCCCAGGCCGAGACCGACCGTGACGAGCCGACTGCGGCTTACTCTTCGCAAGGTCTCCGCCCTCCTCCGAGGTCGTTCACCGTGGATGCGCCGTCCCAGAACGCATCGTATCCACCCAGAGGTGATGCGGATACCGAGAGAGGGCAAAGGGCGGGCCGTGTTCCGGTATGCACCGGCGCACGGCCCGCCCTTCGATGAAACCCTGAGGCTCAGCCCTCGTCGTCCTCCTCGGGCGTCTCGGCGAGCCGACGCTCCAGCACCCGGCCCTCGCCCGGGGCGAGGCTGCCCAGGATGCGGTCCAGGTCCTCCATCGAAGCGAACTCGACGACGATCTTGCCCTTCTTCTGCCCCAGGTCGACCTTCACCCGGGTCTCGAAGCGGTCGGACAGACGCGTCGCCAGGTCGGTCAGGGCGGGGGACAGACGCCCGCCGGCCCTCGGCCCCTTGGACTTCGGAGAGCTCGTGGGACGCGAGCCCATCAGCGTCACGATCTCCTCGACGGCCCGCACCGACAGCCCCTCGGCCACGATACGGTGGGCCAGCCGGTCCTGCTCCTCGGAGTCGTCCACGGACAGCAGGGCCCGGGCATGACCGGCGGAGAGAACGCCCGCGGCGACCCGGCGCTGCACCGGCGGGGACAGCCGCAGAAGCCTCAGCGTGTTCGACACCTGTGGGCGGGAGCGGCCGATCCGGTCGGCCAGCTGGTCATGGGTGCACTTGAAGTCCTTGAGCAGCTGGTCATATGCAGCGGCCTCTTCCAGCGGGTTCAGCTGAGCCCGGTGGAGGTTCTCCAGCAGCGCGTCCAGCAGCAGCTTCTCGTCGTCCGTGGCGCGGACGATCGTGGGAATCCGCTCCAGGCCAGCTTCGCGGCACGCCCTCCACCGGCGCTCACCCATGATGAGCTCATAGCTGTCCGGGCCCACCTTGCGGACGACGACCGGCTGGAGAAGGCCGACCTCCTTGATGGAGACGACCAGCTCGGCCAGCGCGTCCTCGTCGAAGACCTCACGGGGCTGACGCGGGTTCGGGGTGATCGCCCCGATCGGGAGCTCGGCGAAGTACGCGCCGGACGTACCGACGCCCTGCTCGGACCGGTCCTCCGGGGCGGACGCCGGCTCCGGCACCACCGGGGCGGACGGCAGCGCTGTCACCTTCGCGGCGGCCACCCCGCGCTCCGCCGTCAGCACCGGCCCCGTGCCGGACGCCGCGCCACTGCCGGGCGTCTGCACCTGCTTCTCCTGAGGAGCGGCGGGGATCAGCGCACCGAGCCCACGCCCCAGTCCTCTACGACGCTCACTCACTGAAGGCCCTCCGCGTTCTGCTGGCTGTTCTGAATGCTCGTGTGGGCGTGCTGAGCCTCGTAGTGCACACCGACGCCCCGCAGGGCGATCTCCCGGGCGGCTTCGAGATACGAGAGCGAGCCGCTGGATCCCGGATCGTAGGTCAGCACGGTCTGCCCGTAACTCGGAGCCTCCGAGATGCGCACCGACCGCGGGATGCTCGTCCGGAGCACTTCCTTGCCGAAGTGGGTACGGACCTCCTCGGCGACCTGGGAGGCGAGCCTCGTCCGTCCGTCGTACATCGTCAGCAGGATCGTCGAGACATGCAGATCCGGGTTCAGATGGCCCCGCACCAGGTCGACGTTCCGCAGGAGCTGCCCCAGGCCTTCCAGCGCGTAGTACTCGCACTGGATGGGGATCAGCACCTCGGCGCCAGCCACCAGCGCGTTCACCGTCAGCAGTCCCAGCGAGGGCGGGCAGTCGATGAGGATGTAGTCCAGCGGCTGCTCGTAGGCCTGGATCGCCCGCTGAAGCCGGCTCTCCCGCGCCACCAGCGAGACCAGCTCGATCTCCGCACCGGCGAGATCGATGGTCGCGGGGGCACAGAAGAGGCCCTCTACGTCCGGTACGGGCTGGACCACCTCGGAGAGGGGGCGGCTGTCCACCAGGACGTCGTAGATCGAGGGGACATCGGCATGGTGATCGATGCCCAGAGCCGTGGAGGCGTTGCCCTGCGGGTCGAGGTCGACCACCAGAACGCGCGCACCGTGCAGGGCCAGCGAAGCGGCAAGGTTGACCGTCGTGGTCGTCTTACCGACCCCGCCCTTCTGGTTGGCCACGACCATGACGCGGGTGCGGTCAGGACGGGGCAGCCCTTCGCCGGCGCGGCCAAGGGCCTCGACCGCCAGCTGAGCGGCACGGCCGATGGGTGTGTCGTCCATCGGCGGCGGTGTTTCACGTGAAACACCCTCACCCACGGACTCGGTTCGGGGACCGGGGACCGGGTCGGTCATCGGTCCCGCGATGTTGGCGTCGGACCGCAAGGATTCACTCTCCTCGACTTCAGGCTCGCAATGAACAGAGCCTGCCATGCTTTCGGGGTCGTGAACCAGCGAGGCCCGCTGTTCTGTGGATGAATCCGGGCGTGTGGACAACTCGGCCACCCGTCCGGGCTTGCGGTCGCGCGGCGTGGCAGCCGCACGACCGCGGCTGATGATTCCCTGCAGCAGAGAGCGACGTTTCACGTGAAACACGATGCCCCTGCGGAGCAACTACCAGGCCACGACACTCCGCAGCGGTGAGGTATCGCTACTTTCCGGACCAAACACTGCTAAGCAACCCGAGAGGCAGCAGAGTTCGCATAACGCACGCTCCCAGGCCCTCCCGGCCTGACGATATCGCCGCATCAGAGACGCCTCAGAGAAGCCTCAGCGACGCCTGCGCGTGCGCCCCGTGCGAGCGGCCTTGGCCCTCTTTGCGGCGAACCTCACACCGCCCGGGCTCTCTCCCACCACAACACGGACCACCGTGGAGAGCGGGTCGACGACGCCCTCGCCGACGTGGAGCACCTCGGTCTCCACGACGCCGAGCTTGCTGAGCGCGGCCCGGGCGCCGGCGATCTCCTCCTCCGCGGTGTCGCCCTTGAGCGCGAGCATCTCCCCGTACGGCTTGAGCAGCGGAACGCCCCAGCCCGCAAGCCGGTCCAGCGGCGCCACCGCCCGGGCGGTCACCACCTGAACGGGCTGCAGCGTCCCGAGGACCTCCTCGGCCCGGCCGCGTACGACCGTCACATGGTCCAGGCCGAGCAGCTCGACGACCTCCTGGAGGAAGTTCGTCCGCCGGAGCAGCGGTTCCAGCAGGGTGATCTTGAGGTCGGGGCGTACCAGAGCCAGCGGGATGCCGGGCAGACCCGCGCCCGAGCCCACATCGCAGACGGTGACACCCTCGGGCACGACCTCGGAGAGCACGGCGCAGTTCAGCAGGTGCCGCTCCCACAGCCGGGGGACCTCACGCGGGCCGATCAGGCCGCGCTTGACCCCGGCATCCGCCAGAAGCTCCGCGTACCGGACAGCCTCCGGGAAGAGCTCTCCGAACACCGCCCGCGCCTCCGCAGGTGCCTGGGGGAGCTCTGCTGCCTCCGTCACGGGGACCGTCCTTCCGTACCGCACTCGCGCACTGTGGGTGGCTGACTATCAGGCTGACAAAGATCGGCCCCGCCTGCGTACAGACGGGGCCGACAGTACAAGGATCCGGTCAGGCCGGGAGAACGACGACGAAGCGCTGCGGCTCCTCGCCCTCCGACTCGCTCCGGAGACCGGCCGCGGCGATCGCGTCGTGCACGACCTTGCGCTCGAACGGCGTCATCGGGTCCAGCTTCACCGGCTCGCCCGTGCTCTTGACCTCGTTCGCGGCCTTGGCACCCAGCTCCGCGAGGACCGCGCGCTTCTTGGCCCGGAAGCCGCCGATGTCCAGCATCAGACGGCTGCGGTCGCCGGTCTCCCGGTGGACGGCCAACCGCGTCAGCTCCTGGAGCGCCTCCAGGACCTCACCGTCGCGGCCCACGAGCTTCTGGAGGTCACGTGCCGATTCGCTGATGATCGACACTGCGGCCCGGTCCGCCTCGACGTCCATGTCGATGTCGCCGTCGAGGTCGGCGATGTCGAGCAGTCCCTCGAGGTAGTCGGCCGCGATCTCGCCCTCCTGCTCCAGGCGGGTCAGGGTGTCGCTGCCCGCCTCAGCGGCGGCCGTGGAGGTGGTGCCTTCCGTCACGGATGGACTCCTTCTTACTTCTTGGACGGGTGCTTGGGCCGCTGCGGACCCTTGCGCTGCCCGGTCTTGGCTTGGCGTGAGGAGCCGGAGGCGGGCTTGCCCGCCGACTTCGGCTTGCTGTCCTGCGGTGCGTCCTGCTTCTCGAGCGAGGTCTTGGAACCGGCTGCCGCGGATTCCGTGTCCTTGGCGCCCGCCGTCGTGTGACCTGTCGTCTGGCGCTTCGCCTTGGTCTGGCGCTTGGGCTGCTGGCGCTTGTGCGCCTGACCGCCCTCGGCGTCGGCCGTGGCGGTCTCGCTCTTCGCCACCGTGCCGTCCTCCTGGGCCGCGAGACCCAGCTTGCCGAGCCCGGTGATGAACTTGCGCTCGATGTCGTTGCGGTCGGAGCCCTTGGCGACGATCGCCTTGACCATCTTGCGCCGGGTACGGCCACGCACCTCGCCGTGGGAGGTCACGCTCTTGAGCACCCGCTGGAGGTAGGCGTCCTGCGCCTTGCTGCCCGGCGTCGGGTTCTGGTTGATCACGTACATCTGCTGACCCATGGTCCAGACGTTGGTGGTCAGCCAGTAGACGAGGACACCGACGGGGAAGTTGATGCCCATCACGGCGAAGATGACCGGGAAGATGTACATCAGCATCTTCTGCTGCTGCATGTACGGGGTCTTCACCGTCAGGTCGACGTTCTTCGTCATCAGCTGGCGCTGGGTGAAGAACTGCGACGCGGACATCAGCACGATCATGATCGCGGTGACGATCCGGACGTCCGTCAGGGAGGCGTCGAGCGAGGTGACCTTCTCGACGCTGTCCGTGAACTTCGCCGCGAGCGGGGCGCCGAAGATGTGGGCCTGGCGGGCGCTGTCCAGCAGGTCCTGGTTGATCGCGCCGATCTTCTTGCCCGAGGCGATGGACGACAGCACGTGGTACAGGGCGAAGAAGAACGGGGACTGCGCCAGGATGGGAAGGCACGAGGAGAGCGGGTTGGTGCCCGTCTCCTTGTACAGCTTCATCATCTCTTCGGACTGACGCTGCTTGTCGTTCTTGTAGCGCTCCTGGATCGCCTTCATCTTCGGCTGGAGCACCTGCATGTTGCGGGTCGACTTGATCTGCTTCACGAAGAGCGGGATCAGGCAGATCCGGATCAGCACCACCAGGGAAACGATCGACAGACCCCAGGCCCATCCGGAGTCATCGCCGAAGAGCGCTCCGTAGACCTTGTGGAACTGGACGATGACCCATGAGACAGGTGTGGTGATAAAGCTGAACAGACTGGCAATCGTGTCCACTAATCAGGCTCCTTGAGCATTGGGCGAGGTCTCTGCGGCCGGGCTCGGAGGTTCGGAGACCGACCCCCCGGACGGCACATCAGCGGCGGACTCCCCGCCCTTTTCGCCGCGCACGGCATTGCGCAGCAGCTCGTGCCACCGCGGACGCTTACGAGGCGGGACATGATCCACACCGCCGGGTGACCACGGATTGCACCGCAGGATGCGCCAAGCGGTCAGCGCAGTTCCCTTGATCGCACCGTGCCTGTCGATCGACGTATATCCATAGTGGGAACACGACGGGTAATAACGGCAGACAGGCCCGAGGAGTGGACTGATCGTCCACTGGTACAGCTTGATGAGAGCAAGCAGCGGGTACTTCATCGCGCGCCCCCTCCCAGCAGCCGCTGAAGAGCGGCGTCCAGGTCTCGGGCCAGCTGTGCATGGTCGGCGTCGCCCGCACCGGGCAGCGCCCGTACGACAACAAGGCTACCGGGGGGCAGCTGAGCCAGCCGGTCGCGGACCAGGTGGCGAAGCTTCCGCTTCACCGCGGTCCGGACGACGGCGCCCCCCACGGCCTTGCTGACAACGAAACCCGCACGCGGCGGGGGAACAGTCTCCCCTGTCACGTGCGGGTCCGTTTCACCGCTGCGTAGATGGACGACGAGCAGCGGACGTCCGGCTCGACGTCCTCGTCGTACCGCGGTCGCGAAGTCCTCGCGCCGCCTCAGCCGATTCTCGGTAGGCAGCACGTCATGGACCTGTGAGCGATCAGGCGGACAGGCTGCTGCGGCCCTTGCCGCGGCGGTTCGCGAGGATCGCACGGCCGGCACGGGTACGCATGCGCAGACGGAAGCCGTGGGTCTTGGCGCGACGGCGGTTGTTCGGCTGGAAGGTGCGCTTGCTCACTCGGGGGCTCCAGAAATGATTCGTGTCTTGGCGGGACATCGCCTGGCTGTCACCGTGCGCCCACGAGGAACTCGCGTAAACGCCTTAGTGCACCGCTTCACAATCACAGATCGTGATCTTTGCCCATCGGAGGCAGGCGGCAGCAGCCATCGACAACTCGACCTGGTCACGGTACGCGCGGCTACGCCATCCGGTCAAACCGGCTCCGCGCGACCCCCCATTGTGCACAGCCTGTGGACAACAACTTGAACCGCGCGGGTCGGCCTGACTACCGTGACGGAACTCCGGTTCTTTTCCTTCCCGACTGCCGGGCTCACCCGACCCGACCCATCCCGTCCCGAGAACCACACATTCGTGGGACATGCGAGAGAGCGTGCCTTGTGGCTGACGTACCTGCCGATCTTGCCGCAGTGTGGCCACGAGTGCTGGAACAACTCCTCGGGGAGGGCCAGCAGGGCATCGAGCCGAAGGACAAGCAGTGGATCGAGCGCTGCCAGCCGCTGGCACTCGTCGCCGACACCGCACTGCTGGCCGTCCCCAATGAATGGGGCAAGCGCGTCCTGGAGGGCAGGCTCGCGCCGCTCATCAGCGAGACGCTGACCCGGGAGTGCGGCCGCCCCATCCGGATCGCGATCACCGTGGACGACTCCGCGGGGGATCCCCCATCCCCGCCGGCGCCCCCGATGCACCAGTCGCATCAGCAGCACCAGCCGCGCGGGAGCCAGCAGGATCACCGCTACCCGGGGCAGCCGCGCGACGACACTCCTCGGGGCGACGCGTACGACGGATACGGTCACCGGCCCTCCGACGACGGTATGCCGACGGCCCGGCCGGCCTACCCCGACTACCAGCAGCAGCGCCCGGAGCCCGGCGCCTGGCCGCGTACCCAGGAAGACCTCTCCTGGCAGCAGCCGCGGCACAGCGGGTACCAGGACCGCGAGCAGCCCGCCGGTGAGCCGTACCGCGACAGCGACACGTACCGGGAGAACGAGCAGTACCGGGACCAGCCCGCCGAGCAGTGGCGCGAGCCGTACGGCACCGGGCGCCCGCAGCAGCCGAGCCACGACTACCGGTCGCAGCCGCCCGAGCACCAGGGGTACGAGCAGCAGCGCCCCGACCGGCAGGACCAGCAGCAGCCGCAGCACCGCCAGACCGGTCCGGGCCACGGCCCCGGGCGGACCGGCGGCTCGGTCCCCGGTCCGATGGGCGCCCAGCCGGCCCCCGCGCCGGGTCCCGGCGAACCGCACGCCCGGCTGAACCCGAAGTACCTCTTCGACACCTTCGTCATCGGGGCGTCCAACCGGTTCGCACACGCCGCGGCCGTCGCCGTCGCCGAGGCACCCGCGAAGGCGTACAACCCCCTGTTCATCTACGGGGAGTCGGGGCTCGGCAAGACCCACCTGCTGCACGCCATCGGGCACTACGCGCGGAGCCTCTACCCGGGGACCCGGGTGCGGTACGTGAGCTCGGAGGAGTTCACCAACGAGTTCATCAACTCGATCCGCGACGGCAAGGGCGACACCTTCCGCAAGCGCTACCGCGACGTGGACATCCTGCTGGTCGACGACATCCAGTTCCTGGCGAGCAAGGAGTCGACGCAGGAGGAGTTCTTCCACACCTTCAATACGCTGCACAACGCGAACAAGCAGATCGTGCTCTCCTCGGACCGGCCGCCCAAGCAGCTGGTGACGCTGGAGGACCGGCTGCGCAACCGCTTCGAGTGGGGTCTGACGACCGACGTCCAGCCGCCCGAGCTGGAGACCCGGATCGCGATCCTCCGTAAGAAGGCGGTGCAGGAGCAGCTCAACGCCCCGCCGGAGGTGCTGGAGTTCATCGCCTCGCGGATCTCGCGCAACATCCGTGAGCTGGAGGGCGCCCTGATCCGGGTGACCGCCTTCGCCTCGCTGAACCGGCAGCCGGTGGACCTCGGGCTGACCGAGATCGTCCTCAAGGATCTGATCCCGGGCGGCGAGGAGTCCGCCCCGGAGATCACGGCGCCGGCCATCATGGCGGCCACCGCGGACTACTTCGGGCTCACCGTGGACGACCTCTGCGGATCCTCGCGCAGCCGGGTCCTGGTGACGGCACGCCAGATCGCCATGTATCTGTGCCGCGAGCTCACCGACCTCTCGCTGCCGAAGATCGGCGCGCAGTTCGGTGGCCGCGACCATACGACGGTGATGCACGCGGACCGGAAGATCCGGGCGCTGATGGCGGAGCGCCGCTCCATCTACAACCAGGTCACCGAGCTGACCAACCGCATCAAGAACGGCTGACGCAGCCCTCTCAACGCCTCTCAAGGCGCCTCGCACCGGCCTCCCAGGGTCCGCGCGAGGCGCCTTTCGTCGTTCCTGAGGGGTCCCGGGAGCCGTCGCAGCAGTCTCCTCCACACCGGCGCTGTTCGAATACGAGCAGCTCAGAGGCCCTTCTCCACAGATGTGCGAGAAATCTTCCGTCCACAGCCTGGGGACTGGGAAGTTGTCCATATTGCGTCCACAGGGCGCGCTGCCGATACTCCATCAGGCCAGGTCATGTGCTTGGGGATTTGTGGCCAACGATGATCCACAGCCTGTGGACAGAATCTTCGTCCACAGGGGGCCGTCGATGTTGTCCACCGGCGGCCCACAGGCTGAGCGGTGTTGTCCCCAGCTTGGCCCTGCTTCTCCACACCCCTGTCCACTGTTCGGCAACGCAACACACGCTCTCACCGCCCGGAGTGAAAGGCGTCACACCAAGGGGCTGGGTTGGGCTGTGGGGAACAGGGGTAAAGCTGGGGACAGGTCTGGGGAGAAGTGGCCCCCTCCTGTGCATCGGGTGTGCAGAACTTTCGTCCGTCCACAGAAAGCCCGGGTTGTCCACGGGCGCCACCCACAGGACCGGTGGACAAAAAACAGTCGCTGACCTGCGCAAACGACGTTATCCACGGTATCCACAAGGCCTACTACTACTACCACCCAGAGTTAGCCAGGAATCCGCTTCGAAGTGGGGCCTGTGTACAACTCGACCGTCGACCGCCGCGAACCTCTTGGCCCGACTTGACCCCGAGCAGCAACGGCTGTCGGTGCCGTACGTCAGACTGGACCCCGGAGCCTCCGCCGTCTCGGCAGCGGACTCCGGTCCAGACGACGAAGGCCAGCAGGGCGAGCGAGCAACAGCAGGAGGCGGTTCCGGTGAAGATCCGGGTGGAGCGCGATGTACTCGCGGAGGCGGTGGCCTGGGTGGCCCGCAGCCTCCCGGCCCGTCCGCCGGCGCCCGTTCTCGCGGGCCTTCTGCTGAAGGCCGAGGACGGAGCTCTCAGCTTCTCCAGCTTCGACTACGAGGTCTCCGCACGGGTCTCCGTCGACGCGGAGATCGACGAGGACGGCACGGTGCTCGTCTCCGGCCGGCTGCTCGCCGACATCTGCCGCGCCCTTCCCAACCGCCCGGTGGAGATCTCCACCGACGGTGTGCGGGCCACGGTCGTCTGCGGCTCCTCCCGCTTCACCCTCCACACACTGCCTGTGGAGGAGTACCCCGCGCTGCCGCAGATGCCGACCGCCACGGGCACCGTCCCCGGTGAGGTCTTCGCCTCGGCCGCCGCCCAGGTCGCCATCGCCGCCGGCCGCGACGACACGCTGCCCGTGCTCACCGGTGTGCGGATCGAGATCGAGGGCGACACGGTCACCCTCGCCTCCACCGACCGCTACCGCTTCGCGGTCCGCGAGTTCCTGTGGAAGCCGGAGAACGCGGACGCCTCCGCGGTCGCCCTGGTGCCCGCCAAGACGCTCCTGGACACCGCCAAGGCGCTCACCAGCGGTGACACGGTCACCCTGGCGCTCTCCGGATCCGGCGCGGGCGAGGGCCTGATCGGTTTCGAGGGCGCCGGGCGCCGCACGACCACGCGGCTGCTCGAAGGCGACCTGCCGAAGTACCGCACGCTGTTCCCGACCGAGTTCAACTCCGTCGCGGTGATCGAGACGGCCCCCTTCGTCGAGGCCGTCAAGCGCGTGGCCCTGGTCGCCGAGCGCAACACCCCCGTACGGCTCAGCTTCGAGCAGGGCGTCCTCATCCTGGAGGCCGGTTCCAGCGACGACGCACAGGCTGTGGAGAGGGTCGACGCGGTGCTGGAGGGCGACGACATCTCGATCGCCTTCAACCCGACGTTCCTGCTGGACGGGCTGAGCGCGATCGACTCCCCGGTCGCCCAGCTCTCGTTCACCACGTCCACCAAGCCCGCCCTGCTCAGCGGCCGCCCGGCCGTCGACGCCGAGGCGGACGACGCGTACAAGTACCTGATCATGCCGGTGCGTCTCTCCGGCTGATCCCGCCTCCCCCGCCCGATCGGGGGACGTTTTCCGCGGCAGTTTCCGGCGGGCCCGCTCGGCGCGGAGCGGGCCCGCCGCGCTGTCCCCGGCCGGGCGTAGGCTCGGTCGTGGGTGCAAACGCCCCGACGCTTATCGCCACGACGCTTAAGGAATCTCTGATGGAGCTCGGTCTCGTCGGCCTCGGCAAGATGGGCGGCAACATGCGCGAGCGCATCCGCCGCGCAGGCCACACCGTCATCGGTTACGACCGCAACCCGGATGTCGCCGATGTCCACAGTCTCGAAGAGCTTGTGGGCAAGCTGAAGGGCCCGCGGGTCGTCTGGGTGATGGTCCCGGCCGGTGCCGCGACCCAGTCCACGATCGACGAGCTGGCCGAGCTGCTCTCGCCCGGCGACGTCGTCGTCGACGGCGGCAACTCGCGCTGGACCGACGACGAGAAGCACGCCGTCGAGCTGGGCATCAAGGGCATCGGCTTCGTCGACTGCGGTGTCTCCGGCGGTGTCTGGGGCCTGGAGAACGGCTACGCCCTGATGTACGGCGGCACCGAGGAGAACGTCGCGAAGGTCCAGCCGGTCTTCGACGCGCTGAAGCCCGAGGGCGACTTCGGCTCCGTCCACGCGGGCAAGGTCGGTGCCGGCCACTTCGCGAAGATGGTCCACAACGGCATCGAGTACGCCATGATGCAGGCCTACGCCGAGGGCTGGGAGCTGCTGGAGAAGGTCGACTCCGTCACCGATGTGCGCGAGGTCTTCCGCTCCTGGCAGGAGGGCACGGTCATCCGTTCCTGGCTGCTCGACCTCGCGGTCAACGCGCTGGACGACGACGAGCACCTGGACAAGCTCCGGGGCTTCGCCGCCGACTCGGGCGAGGGCCGCTGGACGGTGGAAGCCGCCATCGACAACGCGGTGCCGCTGCCCGCGATCACGGCGTCGCTGTTCGCGCGGTTCGCCTCGCGTCAGGACGACTCGCCGCAGATGAAGATGATCGCCGCGCTGCGCAACCAGTTCGGCGGCCACGCGGTCGAGTCCAAGACCGAGAACTGACCGGCCCGCCGCCGGAGATCCGGCGGCGCGGCACGACGTGAGAAACCGCGAAGCGGAAGCACCGACAACAACGGGAGAGGCTGGCCACCATGCACGTCACGCATCTCTCGCTGGCCGACTTCCGCTCGTACGCCCGGGTCGAGGTCCCTCTCGACCCGGGCGTCACCGCGTTCGTGGGGCCCAACGGGCAGGGCAAGACGAATCTCGTCGAGGCCGTCGGCTATCTCGCCACCCTCGGCAGCCACCGGGTCTCCTCGGACGCCCCGCTGGTGCGCATGGGCGCGGAGCGGGCGGTGATCCGGGCGGCGGTGACCCAGGGCGAGCGCTCGCAGCTGGTCGAACTGGAACTGAACCCGGGCCGGGCGAACCGGGCCCGTATCAACAGGTCCTCGCAGGTCAGGCCGCGTGATGTGCTGGGCATCGTGCGGACCGTGCTGTTCGCCCCGGAGGACCTGGCGCTGGTCAAGGGTGATCCCGGTGAGCGGCGGCGGTTCCTGGACGAGCTGGTCACCGCGCGCTCGCCCCGGATGGCCGGGGTCCGCTCCGACTACGAACGCGTGCTCAAGCAGCGCAACACCCTGCTGAAGTCCGCGGCGATGGCCCGGCGGCACGGCGGCCGTTCGATGGATCTGTCCACCCTGGACGTCTGGGACCAGCACCTGGGCCGGGTGGGCGCCGAGTTGCTCGCGCAGCGCCTCGATCTGATCGCCACGCTCCAGCCGCTGGCCGACAAGGCGTACGGGGACGTCGCGCCGGGCGGTGGCCCGGTGGCGCTGGAGTACCGCAGCTCGGTCGGCGACGACGTGGGTCCCGAGCGCACCCGCGACGAGCTGTACGAGCAGCTGATCGCGGCGCTCGCGGGCGTCCGGAAGCAGGAGATCGAGCGGGGCGTGACGCTGGTCGGACCGCACCGCGACGATCTGCTGCTGGGCCTGCGCGGGATGCCGGCCAAGGGGTACGCGAGTCACGGCGAGTCCTGGAGCTATGCACTGGCGCTGCGGCTCGCCAGTTACGAGCTGCTGCGCTCCGAGGGCAACGAGCCGGTGCTGGTGCTGGACGACGTCTTCGCCGAGCTGGACGCCCGCCGCCGGGAGCGGCTGGCGGAGCTGGTGGCCCCCGGCGAGCAGGTGCTGGTGACGGCCGCGGTCGCGGAGGATGTGCCGGGCGTGCTGGCGGGGACGCGGTACGCGGTGTCCGCGGGCGAGGTGGAGCGCGTATGACCGGCCGGGACGAGCGGCCGGGCGAGGCGGGCGCGGTCGGCGGTGCGCCGGAGGCCGGGAGCCCGAAGCCGCCCGAGGTGTCCGGGGTCGATCTCGCCCGGGTCGCGTTGCGGGCCGCGAAGGAGCAGGCCAGGGCGCGGGGTGCGGCGGCGCAGCAGAAGAAACAGGCGCGGCGGGGTGGCGGACTGCGCTCGGGGGCCCGGTCGGACGGCCGGGACCCGCAGGCGCTGGGCTCCGCGATCAGCCGGCTGATCACCGAGCGGGGCTGGGAGACGCCCGCGGCGGTCGGCGGGGTGATGGGCCGGTGGCCGCAGATCGTCGGCGACGACCTGGCGAAGCACTGCGTTCCTCTGCGGTACGACGACGATCCGGCCGCCCGGGTGCTGACCGTGAGCTGTGACTCGACGGCGTGGGCGACGCAGCTGCGGCTGCTGGCCCCGCAGCTGGTGGCCCGGCTGAACGCGGATCTGGGGCAGGGCACCGTACGGATGATCAAGGTGGTCGGGCCGGGGGGCCCGGAGCGCCGGTACGGACCGTTGCGGGCACCCGGCAGCAAGGGCCCGGGCGACACCTACGGATGAGCCTCGGGGCGCCGGCCGCAGGTGGTCGGGCCGCCGGGCCGAGGCCGCAGGTGGTCGCGCGGCTGAGCCGATGGCAACGCTGAGCTGCACTTTCGGCGTAAAATTGTCGTGTACCGGGCGAGCTTGTGGGTGGGTTCGTCAGGGTTCGCGCGTGAGGAAACCGGACGGTACGGCCGGAGCGTCCCTCACCGTAGCGGTGGGTTGACAGGCCGAAGCGCTCAAAGCCCTTCAGGGCCTCTTGGAGCCCCTTCCCGAATATGGGGAGTCGTCAGCCGCTCATTCAGGGCGGCACATGCGTACTCAGGTACCGGCAAACCCCCATTCATGTCGGCGCTACCGGTAGACTGGTGAGTAATCCCGCCGCTGAGGCGGGAGTCGTCGATACAAGCCGAACGACGCAGCCGCTCCCGCCTGTCCGGAGAACGGCCTGTGCTGTGCCAGAAAGGGCGCTTCGTGGCCGATTCCGGCAACCCCAACGAGAACATTCCGTCCACGGCCGGTGAGCCGGGCGAGGTCCCCGAGACCTCGTACGACGCCAGCGCGATCACCGTGCTGGAAGGGCTGGACGCGGTCCGCAAGCGGCCTGGCATGTACATCGGCTCGACCGGTGAGCGCGGCCTGCACCACCTCGTGCAAGAGGTCGTCGACAACTCCGTCGACGAAGCGATGGCGGGCCACGCGGACACCATCGACGTCACGATCCTCCCCGACGGCGGGGTGCGGGTCATCGACAACGGCCGTGGCATCCCGGTCGGCATCGTGCCGTCCGAAGGGAAGCCGGCCGTCGAGGTCGTGCTGACCGTGCTGCACGCGGGCGGCAAGTTCGGCGGCGGCGGCTACGCCGTCTCCGGCGGTCTGCACGGCGTCGGCGTCTCCGTCGTCAACGCCCTGTCCACCCGGGTCTCCGTCGAGGTCAAGACCGACGGATACCGCTGGACCCAGGACTACAAGCTCGGTGTCCCGACCGCGCCGCTGGCCAAGCACGAGGCCACCGAGGAGACCGGCACCACGGTCACCTTCTGGGCCGACGGGGACATCTTCGAGACCACCGAGTACAGCTTCGAGACCCTCTCGCGCCGCTTCCAGGAGATGGCGTTCCTCAACAAGGGGCTCACCCTCAAGCTCACCGACGAGCGTGAGTCGGCGAAGGCGACGGCGGGCGCGGACAGCGCCGACGCGGTCGAGCCCGCCGAGGAGGAGACCGCCCGCTCGGTCACGTACCACTACGAAAACGGCATCGTCGATTTCGTGAAGTACCTCAACTCCCGCAAGGGCGACGTCATTCACCAGTCGGTGATCGACATCGAGGCCGAGGACAAGGACCGTCTCCTCTCGGCCGAAATCGCCATGCAGTGGAACACGCAGTACACCGAGGGTGTCTACTCCTTCGCCAACGCGATCCACACGCACGAGGGCGGTACGCACGAGGAGGGCTTCCGTGCGGCGCTGACCTCGCTGGTCAACCGGTACGCGCGCGACAAGAAGCTGCTGCGCGACAAGGACGACAACCTCACCGGTGAGGACGTCCGAGAGGGTCTCACCGCGATCATCTCGGTGAAGCTCGGCGAGCCGCAGTTCGAGGGCCAGACGAAGACCAAGCTGGGCAACACGGAGGCCAAGACCTTCGTGCAGAAGGTCGTCCACGAGCAGCTGACGGACTGGTTCGACCGGAATCCCAACGAGGCCGCCGACATCATCCGTAAGGGCATCGCCGCCTCGACCGCCCGTGTGGCGGCCCGCAAGGCGCGTGACCTGACGCGGCGCAAGGGGCTCCTGGAGAGCGCCTCGCTGCCGGGCAAGCTCAGCGACTGCCAGTCGAACGACCCCACCAAGTGCGAGATCTTCATCGTCGAGGGTGACTCCGCCGGCGGTTCGGCGAAGTCCGGCCGCAACCCGATGTACCAGGCGATCCTGCCCATCCGAGGCAAGATCCTGAACGTCGAGAAGGCCCGGATCGACAAGATCCTCCAGAACACCGAGGTCCAGGCGCTGATCTCGGCGTTCGGCACCGGGGTCCACGAGGACTTCGACATCGAGAAGCTCCGCTACCACAAGATCATCCTGATGGCGGACGCCGACGTCGACGGCCAGCACATCAACACCCTGCTGCTGACCTTTCTCTTCCGCTTCATGAAGCCGCTGGTCGAGGCCGGGCACGTCTACCTCTCCCGCCCGCCGCTCTACAAGATCAAGTGGGGCCGGGACGACTTCGAGTACGCCTACTCGGACCGGGAGCGCGACGCCCTGGTGGCGCTCGGCAAGCAGAACGGCAAGCGGATCAAGGAAGACTCGATCCAGCGCTTCAAGGGCCTCGGCGAGATGAACGCCGAGGAGCTGCGCGTCACGACCATGGACGTCGACCACCGGGTCCTCGGCCAGGTCACGCTGGACGACGCGGCGCAGGCCGACGACCTGTTCTCGGTGCTCATGGGTGAGGACGTCGAGGCGCGGCGCTCGTTCATCCAGCGCAACGCCAAGGACGTCCGCTTCCTCGACATCTGAGTCGGCCGCACCAGCCACGCCGCAGCTCGAAAGGACTTTGACCAGCAATGGCCGACGAGAACACCCCTGTGACTCCCGAATCCGCGACGCCCGACGAGGAGGGCACCATCCCCGGCGTGGGGATGCGTGTCGAGCCCGTCCAGCTCGAGACGGAGATGCAGCGCTCCTATCTCGACTACGCGATGTCCGTCATCGTCTCGCGTGCGCTGCCCGACGTACGGGACGGCCTCAAGCCCGTCCACCGCCGGGTGCTGTACGCGATGTACGACGGCGGGTACCGCCCCGAGAAGGGCTTCTACAAGTGCGCCCGCGTCGTCGGCGACGTCATGGGTACGTACCACCCGCACGGCGACTCCTCCATCTACGACGCCCTGGTGCGCCTCGCGCAGCACTGGTCGATGCGGATGCCGCTGGTGGACTCCAACGGCAACTTCGGTTCCCCGGGCAACGACCCGGCCGCCGCCATGCGGTACACCGAGTGCAAGATGATGCCGCTGTCCATGGAGATGGTCCGGGACATCGACGAGGAGACCGTCGACTTCCAGGACAACTACGACGGCCGCAACCAGGAGC
Organism: Streptomyces rubiginosohelvolus; assembly: GCF_014649875.1. Classification (GTDB taxonomy): domain Bacteria; phylum Actinomycetota; class Actinomycetes; order Streptomycetales; family Streptomycetaceae; genus Streptomyces; species Streptomyces rubiginosohelvolus. The sequence goes on from NZ_BMTW01000001.1 coordinate 1,338,805, forward strand.
CGACGGTTCTGCCGGCGCGCTTCCCGAACCTGCTGGTCAACGGCTCCGCCGGGATCGCGGTCGGTATGGCGACCAACATCCCGCCGCACAACCTCCGCGAGGTCGCCGCCGGTGCCCAGTGGTACCTGGATCACCCCGAGGCCTCGCACGAGGAGCTGCAGGACGCGCTGATCGAGCGCATCAAGGGCCCCGACTTCCCCACCGGCGCGCTGGTCGTGGGCCGCAAGGGCATCGAGGAGGCGTACCGCACCGGCCGTGGCTCGATCACGATGCGCGCGGTCGTCGCGGTCGAGGAGATCCAGGGCCGCCAGTGCCTGGTCGTCACGGAGCTTCCGTACCAGACCAACCCCGACAACCTCGCGCAGAAGATCGCCGACCTGGTCAAGGACGGCAGGGTCGGCGGCATCGCGGACGTCCGCGACGAGACCTCCTCGCGTACGGGACAGCGCCTGGTCGTCGTCCTCAAGCGGGACGCGGTCGCCAAGGTCGTCCTGAACAACCTGTACAAGCACACCGACCTCCAGACGAACTTCGGCGCCAACATGCTGGCGCTCGTCGACGGGGTGCCGCGCACGCTGTCGATCGACGCGTTCATCCGCCACTGGGTGACGCATCAGATCGAGGTCATCGTCCGGCGGACGAAGTTCCGGCTGCGCAAGGCAGAGGAGCGGGCGCACATCCTGCGCGGCCTCCTCAAGGCCCTGGACGCCATCGACGAGGTCATCGCCCTCATCCGCCGCTCGAACACGGTGGAGATCGCGCGCGAGGGCCTGATGGGCCTGCTGGAGATCGACGAGCTCCAGGCCAACGCGATCCTGGAGATGCAGCTGCGCCGGCTGGCCGCCCTGGAGCGCCAGAAGATCACCGCCGAGCACGACGAGCTCCAGGCGAAGATCAACGAGTACAACGAGATCCTGGCCTCGCCCGCCAAGCAGCGCCAGATCGTCAGCGAGGAGCTGGCGGCGATCGTCGACAAGTTCGGCGACGACCGGCGCTCCCAGCTGGTGCCCTTCGACGGTGACATGTCCATCGAGGACCTGATCGCCGAGGAGGACATCGTCGTCACGATCTCCCGCAGCGGCTATGTGAAGCGCACGAAGACGGACGACTACCGGTCGCAGAAGCGCGGCGGCAAGGGCGTGCGCGGGACGAAGCTCAGGGAAGACGACATCGTCGACCACTTCTTCGTCTCGACGACGCACCACTGGCTGCTGTTCTTCACGAACAAGGGCCGGGTCTACCGGGCCAAGGCCTACGAACTCCCGGATGCCGGGCGGGACGCGCGCGGCCAGCACGTCGCCAACCTGCTGGCCTTCCAGCCGGACGAGAAGATCGCCCAGATCCTCGCGATCCGCGACTACGAGGCCGTGCCGTACCTGATCCTGGCGACGAAGGGCGGTCTCGTGAAGAAGACCGCGCTCAAGGACTACGACTCCCCGCGCTCGGGCGGTGTCATCGCGATCAACCTGCGCGAGATGCCGGAGGGCGGCGACGACGAGCTGATCGGCGCCGAGCTGGTCTCGGCCGAGGACGATCTGCTGCTCATCAGCAAGAAGGCCCAGTCGATCCGGTTCACCGCGACGGACGACGCGCTGCGCCCGATGGGCCGCGCCACCTCGGGTGTGAAGGGGATGAGTTTCCGCGAGGGCGACGAACTCCTCTCGATGAATGTCGTCCGGCCCGGTACGTTCGTCTTCACCGCTACCGACGGCGGGTACGCGAAGCGGACCCCCGTCGACGAGTACCGCGTCCAGGGCCGCGGCGGCCTCGGTATCAAGGCCGCCAAGATCGTGGAGGACCGCGGATCGCTCGTCGGTGCGCTGGTGGTCGAGGAGACCGACGAGATTCTCGCCATCACGCTCGGCGGTGGTGTGATTCGTACGCGAGTCAATGAAGTCAGGGAGACGGGCCGTGACACCATGGGCGTCCAACTGATCAATCTGGGCAAGCGCGACGCCGTCGTCGGCATCGCGCGCAACGCCGAGGCCGGCCGTGAGGCGGAAGAGGTCGATGGGACCGATGATGCCGAGGGCGAGACGGCCGAGGCCCACGCCGTAGGCACGGCAGAGGGCACTGTCGAGGGCACGGAGCCTTCGACCGGGGAGCACGAGGAGTAAGAGCGTGAGTGGAGCCACGGGCGCCGGTTCGGCCGCTTCCGGAGCTGGAGCGAACGGTGCCCGTGGCCCTGCCACGGACTCCCAAGGGGGCACTGTGACGGACACACGAGGGCCTCAGCCCCAGTACGAGGGTTACGCGACCGGGCCCCTGCCCGGCGAGCGTGAGCCCGCACCGGGGCCGTCGGGGCCGTACCACCCGCCCCAGGCGTACCAGGCGCCCGGCGGCGGCACCCAGGGCGGCCAGCAGCGCCCCGGACAGGGCGGGGGCACGCTGGGCGGTGCGCAGGGCGCGGGCGGCGCTCAGGCGACGCGCAAGCCGCGCACGGGGGCGCGTACCACGCCCCGTACCCGCAAGGCCCGTCTGCGGGTGGCCAAGGCCGACCCGTGGTCGGTGATGAAGGTCAGCTTCCTGCTGTCGATCGCGCTGGGCATCTGCACGGTGGTGGCGTCGGCGGTGCTGTGGATGGTCATGGACGCGATGGGCGTCTTCGAGACCGTCGGCGGCACGATCAGCGAGGCGACCGGCTCGAACGAGAGCAACGGATTCGACCTGCAGTCGTTCCTGTCGCTGCCGCGCGTGCTCATCTTCACCTCGGTCATCGCCGTGATCGACGTGGTCCTGGCCACCGCGCTGGCGACGCTGGGCGCCTTCATCTACAACCTGTCGGCGGGCTTCGTGGGCGGCGTGGAGCTCACGCTGGCCGAGGACGAGTAGCGCGCTGAGTATCGATTTTGGGACTGGCCCCGACGTGCGCTAATCTTCAGAAGTCAGCGCGGAGCAGTACAGCGCGGCGGGGCTATAGCTCAGTTGGTTAGAGCGCATCCCTGATAAGGATGAGGCCACAGGTTCAAATCCTGTTAGCCCCACCAGACACGAAGGCCCCTCACCGGAGACGGTGGGGGGCCTTTCGCGTGGGCGGGGTGTTCAGATCCGGGTGGCGGCTGGAAGCGGACGAGGTGGCCGGGTCAGGGGCCGGTGAGCTCCAGCCATCTGGCGGCCCGCGAACCGGAGGGGGCTCGTCGGCGTCGGTCTCGCTCCGGCTGTACGCGGTGGTCTCCGCCGGCACGGCGTCGCCGGGGCTCGACGCCGTATCGGATGAGGTCGCCGCCCGGGCACACGAAAAGGCCCCCGGCGCCGGCGTGAACCGGACCAGGGGCCCCGGAGTGCGGTGGGCCGCCGGGATCAGGGGGGCGGGGCCGGGGAGTCGCCTTCCGGGGCTGTGGGGTGGGAGCCGCTCTGACCGGTTGTCCGGGCGGTCTCCGCGGGGTCGAGCGCCAGGTGGCGGGTGGCCGGGGAGGAGCCGTGGGCCTCGGCCCGGATGCGCTGCTTCATCGTGGGCGGAAGGGCCCGGTCACGCGGAAGGGTCCATCGGACCGAGGGAGCGATCGGGGTTGCCGCGGTGGCACCCGTGTGCTCGTGGGTCGTGGTGCTCGGCTGCGCGGCGGCGTTCGTGGCGTTCGCGGTGCTCGCCGCGGCGGTGGCGAGGCCCAGCGACGCCAGGAGGGCGAAGAAGGCGGTGATGAAGGCGGTCCAGAGGTTCTTGGGCTGGAAGGTGCTCATGGCCCCTCGCTTTCGGACGGTCCGGTTGCTGACTTCTCCGATCATGTGGATCCCGGCCGCGATTCCGGGGAGCGACGCCCGCTCTGCGCCGATCTTCGGATTAACACCACTCGTATGGTGCAACCGGGCTGGACAGGCCCTCGCGAGCGGCGATGAGGGGGTGTCGGGAGGTCGTTCCGGACGCCGCGGAGGGGGTGTCACAGGGGTCCGGGCAGGTCACCGATCGGTATCGGCCGGTGTGTATAGTCGGCGACATAAGGCCCTTACGCCAAGGAAAGACGAGGTCGCGCGGTGAAGAAGCTTCTCCTGGTCGCACTGGCCGCCATCGGTGGGCTCCTCGTGTACCGCCAGATCCAGGCGGATCGCGCCGAGCAGGATCTGTGGACGGAGGCGACCGACTCCGTGCCCGCAGGTTCGGGTGTGTGAGACGACGCAGTCTGTTACGGGCCCCGGTCGCTGAGCGGCCGGGGCTTCGTGCTGCCCGGGGCCGGCGCCGATGCGTCGGCCCCTTTCGCTGGTGCGGACCCGTGACGCACCGACCTTGAGTTCACTCAAGCGAATCTCTAGATTGCTTGAGCGAAGAGTCAGGTGGGGTCCGGGAAGAACGCGGACAAGAGGGGTAATCCGGCTGGGGCCGGAGACAGCGGCGGTGCGGGCGGGGCAGGATGGACCGGCATCGTGGCCGCTGCCGGGGCGGGCGCCCTGGTCGTCGCGGCGGGAGGGCTCCTCCTCGTCCGCCGCCGTAGCGGCAGCAGCAGCCGTGGCCGCCGCGGCTGAGCGGCCGAGGGGTGCCGGTGAGCGAGGACGACGAGGGGAAGCGCGTGAACAGGCAGCGCAACAGGGGCCGGGTGACGGCCGCGGCACTCGCGGCGATGTGCGCGGCGGCGGTCCTGCCGGGGCAGGCCCACGCGGCGGGCCCCGGGGTGTACGCGTTCGACCCCGACGCGAAGAACGTGCAGGGCGCGGCGACCAACGTCGAGGCGTCCACGCTGGACGAGGGCGTTCCGTACCGCAGCTCGATCGAGCCGGGCGAGAAGCTCTACTACCGGGTCACGCTGGACGACGCCTCCGCCGCCTATGTCTCGGCGGTCGCGGTGCCCGGCGACGGCGGCGCGGTCGCCTACGGCGACGGCATCACCGTCAGCCTCCGGGAGACCGACGACACCCAGTGCGACTCGGGGCAGGCCAACTTCGGCTCCGGCGCGTACGCCCGTCCCATCACCGCGTACGCCTCCCGGACCGTCGAGGAGGGTGGCAGCACCTGCCAGGAGGGCGGACCGTACGACGTCCTCGTCGAGCGCGAGAGCAAGGACACCTCCAGTCCGGAGGCCTGGAACCTGGAGCTGCGCTTCCTCCAGGAGCCGAAGCTCAGGAGCGGTACGTCCATGCCGACCGAGGCCCCCGAGAGCTGGCCCTCCGCCTCGGCGAAGCCGCTGACAGGGAAGCAGCAGAAGCGGTCCGGCGGGGCCGGGTTCTCCGAGGCGACCAGCCTGGAGAACGGCCGCTGGCAGGACACCGTCGCCCCCGGGCAGACCCGCTTCTACCGGGTGCCGGTCGACTGGGGACAGCAGCTCTACGCCTCCGCCGGGCTCTCCAACAGCACAAGTGCCACCAAGGAGTTCGTCGGCAGTGCGCTCACGCTGTCGCTGGCCAACCCCGCCCAGGGGCTGGTCTCCGACGCCACGCTCTCGTACTCCGGAGGACCCGCGTCCGCATCCCTGCGGCCGCTGCCGCCGGTGGCCTACCGCAACCGGTTCGACCCCTCCTCCCAGGTCAGCGCCATGCGCTTCGCGGGCTGGTACTACCTGTCGGTCTCCCTCAGCCCGAAGCTGAAGGAGACCTACGGCGCCGAGCCGATCCCGTTCGAGCTGTCGGTCCAGGTGAAGAACCAGGCCGAGGAATCCCCGTACGAGGGTGACGCCGGGGTCTTCGGCGTCACCGACCAGGACCGGGAAGTGGCTCGGAAGGGACAGAACGCCGAACAGGCCGCGAAGAGCGGCCCGATGACCGTGGTCGCCGCGGCCGGGATCGGCACGGGATCGGTGCTGGTGCTCGGTCTGGGCGTCTGGACCCTGCTGGCCCGTCGCCGCGCGTCGGCCGCCGGTCACCCGGCCGGTGGGGGCCACCAGCCGCCGGCGCAGGGCTGGTAGCCGTACGCCGGCGGGGCTTCCTTCGGCGGTGCGGGCCCGTCAGACCTGGGTGAGGGCCCAGATCCCGACCGCGAAGCAGATCAGCGCCACCACCAGCACCGGGACGGCCACCTTCGGGGGCGGTCCCGGGCGCGTGCGCCGTACGGGCGGGTGGGGCGCGGCGTGCTGCACCGGCGGGGCGGGCACCGGGGGGAACTGCTGGTGCTGCTGGTGCTGTTGGGCGGTGTAGGGGCGGGTGGCGGAGGGATCGTGCGGTACGCCGGAGGTCGGCGCCTGGGAGGGGTCCGGCGCGCCGACGGCGTACGCGGGCGGCGCGTCCGCGGCGTACGGCGCGGACGGCGGCTGCTGGAAACCCGGCTGCTGCAATCCCGGTTGCTGGTAAGGCTGTTGCTGTGGCGGTGCGACACCGGGCGAGGCCGCGGAGGGCTGCGAGGCCGCAGGGGGCGGCGCGAGGTGGAAGCTGCCCGTCTCCGACATCGAGACGGGCGGCGGGGCGGGGGCCTGCCGGTCGGACGGCTGCTGCGGGGGCTCCGGCGGGGCGGTGACGGGCCCGTCGGGGCCGAATCCCTCGGGCAGCGGCCCGATCTGGTCGAACACCTCCACCGGCTCGTCGTCCGGGCCGGCTTCGGGCAGCATCTCGACCGCCGCGGTCAGGGCCTTGCGCGCGCCCGTGGCCGTACGGAACCGGGCGTGCGGGTCGGGCTGGAGCAGACCGGCGAGAACCTGCCACAGCGGCTCGGGAATGCCCTCGGGGGCGCCCGGGGTGCCGTGCGTGGCGAAGTGCTCCACCAGCGCCTGGGCGTCCGGCTTCTGGCCCTGGATGAGGTACAGCGCGACCAGGCCGACCGCGAAGAGGTCCGCGGGAAAGTCGGGCTCGGCGCCCATCATCTGCTCGGGGGCGAAGTAACCGGGCGTACCGACCACGTAGTTGGTCTCGGTCAGCCGGGGTTCGCCCTTGCGCATCGAGATGCCGAAGTCGGACAGGCGCAGATGCGGCCGGCCCGTACCGGTCGCCTCCATCAGGATGTTGGCGGGCTTGATGTCGCGGTGCACCACCCCTTCGGCGTGCACCGTGGAGAGGCCGGATAGCAGCTGGTCCAGCAGCAGGCAGACGAAGCGCGGGGGCAACGGGCCGTAGTCGCCGATGACATGGGCGAGCGAGCCGCCGCTCACCAGGTCCATGGTGAACAGGACCTTGTCGTCGTCGGCGGCCCAACTGGCCGGGGCCAGCACGTGCGGGTGCTCGATGCGCAGCGCCTGCTCGCGGACGAAGCGCAGCAGCGTGTGCGCGTCGCTCTGCTGGAGCACCTTGGCCGCGACGTACCGGCGGCGGCGGTGGTCCCAGGCCCGCCAGACCGCGCCGACCCCACCGCGTCCGATCGGATCGATCAGCTCGTACCGACCGGCGAAGACCTCACCCATTGCGCTGCGCCCGCTCCCCGTTCGTAGGGTGCCGCGGCGTCCGCCGCGGCCCGTCTCCGGTCCCGGTGTCCGGACCCGTGTCCTGCCGGCACCAGGGCGCTGCGCGGTGCGCGTGCCCTGGCTCCGTCGTGCTTCCGTCGGTGCGTGCTAGCTCTGGTGCCCCTCGTAGTGGGCGACCGCGTCCGAGGTGCGTCCCGCGCCGTACACCTTGAGGAACTCTGCCAGCTCCGGGTGGGTCGGGGCGAGGGCGTCCGCGGCATCGATGATGTCGCCGGCCGCCGCGACCGACCGCAGCAGGGACTGGATCTCGCGCACCACACGGCGGACGGTGGGAGCGCCGCCGGTGGAGGTGGTCTGGCCGGTCGCGGTGAGGACGGAGCCGCCCTGCGACTTCTTGATCTCCTCCATGCGGTCGGTGGCCTCGCCCGCGCTGACACTGCCGTCGGCCACCTGGCCCGCCAGCTCCTGAAGGGCCTGGACGCGCTGGACCACCGCGGGGTTCCCGATCTTGGCTCGCTGGCCGCTCATCAGCTGCGAGAGCATCGGGGCGGAGAGCCCGAGAACGGCGGCCAGCCGGGCCTGGTTCAGGCCGAGATCATCGATCAGCCGACGGAAGAGCGCCCCCAACGGCTCTCCGTACCAACTGCGTTGAAGCTCTCTGGCTCTTGCCGTCGCCTCTTGTTGCGCTGCGTCCATGGCGTCTCCCCATCGCTGCGGCTTCGCTGCTGCGAACCTTGCGAGCATCTTACGGAGCGTGGTCGTTCCCCGGGAGTCCCTATCCTTTTGGAAGAACCCGGGGTGTACCCGGTACTCTGTTCCCGACGGTGACCCGGGGCCTTAGCTCAGTTGGTAGAGCGCTGCCTTTGCAAGGCAGATGTCAGGAGTTCGAATCTCCTAGGCTCCACTTGATTGAACCCCTCCAACCTGCGGAAACGTGGTTGGAGGGGTTCTTTTGCGTTCCGCCGCCGCTGCACCAGGCACACTTCATACATAAACAGTCGAGCCACAAAGGACTCAGGCATGATCACGTTGACGAAGGAAGACGGCCCGGCGGACCTGGGCGGAGTGACGCACCTGACCATCGGAGCGTCCTGGGACCCGACCGTCGGGAGCAGCGGCGGCCTGATGGGGAAGATCCGGCAGAAGGCCGGTACGGACCTCGACCTGATCGCCATCGCGCTGCAGGGCGGCGACCCGGTGCGGCTGGCCGGCCTGGACTCCCTCGACCCGCTGGGCAACGGCTCGCTGGTGCACAGCGGGGACAACCAGACCGGGCACGGTGACGGCGACGACGAGACGGTGACCGTCGAGTTCGCCAGGATCCCTTCGAACATCACGTCGATCGTCTTCATCGCGGCGGCCTACAAGAAGCGCAGCTCGTTCAGCAACGCGCGCAACATCAGCTTCAAGGTGTACGACGCGACGGGCGGGAGCTCGCAGCAGGTCGCCGACATCTGGCCGAGCATGCTCACCCAGGACAACGGCGTCGCCGTCGCCAAGGCGATCCGTGAGGGCGCGGGCTGGAAGCTCCAGGTGATCAACGAGACCGGGAAGATCAAGCAGGGCGACGAGCACGCCCTGATGCGGTTCGCCGTCAGCCGGTAGTCGTCCCCTCCGTATGCGTTGGTGGGCACACGCGAACGCGGCCGGGGAAACCGCCTGAGCGGTTTCCCCGGCCGCGTTCGTCCTGCTGTCCTGTCAGCCTGCCGGGCTGTCAGGGACGGTCGTCGAGGCCCGGGGTGTCCCCTTCGGCCTCCGCCTGCTTGGCCTCGACCTCCGGGTCGAGGTCGGCGCGCGGGCTGCCGTCGACCGAGCTGAGCGGCGAACGCTCGTCGCCCACCTCGGTGGCGACGGGCGGCTCGACCAGCCAGTCCGGGTTGGCCTGCTTGTCCCACCAGCGCCAGGCGGCGTACGCGCCGCCCGCCAGGACGCCCAGCACCAGGAACCCCTTCGCGGCTCGGCCGGCCTTGGCCCGCCGCTGGTGCTTCCGGGCCAGCTTCTGGATTTCCTTGGCCGTCACCTGCGTACGCAGCGCGGCCAGGGCGGCCGCGCTGCGGGCGGACGCCTGCTCGGCGACGGGCAGGGCCACCGCGCGGGCGTGCTCGACGCGCGGTGCGGTGTAGTCGGCGGCGCTCCGCGCGGCCTTCCGGGTCGAGACCGCGGCGCGGTGCGCGGCCTCGTCGACCCGGGGCGGCACGTGCGTACGGGCCTGCTCCAGTCGCGGCGCGAGGTGGGACGCGTACTGGACACGGGCCTGCTGGGCCGCCTTCGTCACCTTGGGCGCGAGTCGTACGCGCGCCTCGTGCGCGAGGTGGGCCGCCTGGTCCTTGGCTGTTTCGGCGTAGGGCGCCACCACTTCCGCGGCGTGCTGCGCGCTGTCCTTCGCCGAGTCGGTTGCGGCGCGCACGCTGTCGATGCGGGTCACGAGATCCTCCTCCTTGGTGGCGGGTAGGTACTCCGCCTGTCCGCCCAGTCCAAAATCATGCCTGTTGAGTCCATGCCCGGCATGCGGGACGGGCATCCGGGTCATGATCGTCATTTGCGGTCAAAACGGTTCATGTGAAGTGTGCCGACGACAATGCCATGGTTCGGCGGTGAACGCGCCGGTTCGCCCGGCATCCGGCCGTACGTTTCCCGGTCCGTGGGAGGATCGCCGGACGTCAGCGAAGGATTTGACGGCAGGCGAGGGAAGAGGAAGGCAAGATCGTGGCCGAGCAGCTTTACGCCACCTTGAAGACCAACCGGGGGGACATCGAGATCCGGCTGCTGCCGTTCCACGCCCCCAAGACGGTGAAGAACTTCGTGGAACTGGCCACCGGGCAGCGCGAGTGGGTCAACCCGGAGACCGGTGAGACCTCTACGGACCCGCTGTACGACGGCACGGTCTTCCACCGTGTCATCAGCGGTTTCATGATCCAGGGCGGCGATCCGCTGGGCAACGGCACCGGCGGGCCCGGCTACAAGTTCGCCGACGAGTTCCACCCGGAGCTGGCGTTCACCAAGCCGTATCTGCTGGCCATGGCCAACGCGGGGCCGGGGACCAACGGTTCGCAGTTCTTCCTGACCGTCTCGCCGACCGCCTGGCTGACCGGCAAGCACACCATCTTCGGCGAGGTGGCCGACGACGCGGGCCGGAAGGTCGTCGACGCCATCGCGGCCACCCCGACCAACCCGCGCACGGACCGCCCGCTCCAGGACGTGGTCATCGAGTCCGTGGTCGTCGAGACCCGCTGACGGCCCGCACGCACCCGGCCCTGCGGGTATCCCCGCGTCCCTGGGGGATCCCCGTGGGAACCAACCGCCCCGCCCGTCCGTAGTCATACATAGCGGACGAGCGGGACGGTCCTGTCCGTGCCGCCGCCCGAGCGACGAGGACCGAGGACCGAGAGGCAGGCCAGGACCGATGGACCAGCAGCCGCCGGGAGACCGTGCCGCCGCGGGAAGCGGTGTGCCGACGCCGACCTGCTACCGCCATCCCGACCGCGAGACCGGCATCAGCTGTACGCGCTGCGAGCGTCCGGTCTGCCCCGAGTGCATGGTCAGCGCCTCGGTCGGCTTCCAGTGCCCCGACTGCGTACGCCAGGGCTCGGGCACCGGGCACCACCCGGCGGCCAGCCGGCCGCGCACGCTGGCGGGCGGCTCGGTGGCCGCCGATCCGCGCCTGGTCACCAAGGTCCTGCTCGGCATCAATCTGGCCGTCTTCCTCCTCGTCACCGTCCGCCCCGGGCTGGTGGGCGATCTGACGCTGCTCGGCCGGGCGTGGGACCCGAGCCCGCCGCCGGGGGCCGTCGAAGGCGTCGCCGAGGGGCAGTGGTACCGCCTGGTGACCTCGATGTTCCTGCACCAGGAAGTGGTGCACCTCGGGTTCAACATGCTGGGGCTCTGGTGGCTCGGCGGACAGCTGGAGGCGGCGCTCGGCCGGTCCCGCTATCTCGCCCTCTACCTGCTGTCCGGGTTCGCCGGCAGCGCGCTGACCTATCTGATCGCCGCGCAGAACCAGCCCTCGCTCGGTGCCTCCGGAGCGGTCTACGGCCTCTTCGGCGCGACCGCCGTCCTGATGCGCCGCATGAACTACGACATGCGCCCGGTCCTCGTACTGCTGGCGCTGAACCTGGTCTTCACCTTCACCTGGGGCGGTATCGCCTGGGAGGCGCACGTCGGTGGTCTGATCGCGGGCGTCGCCATCGCCGTCGGCATGGTCCACGCCCCGCGCGAGCGGCGTACGGCGGTGCAGACCGGCACCTGTGCGCTCGTCCTGCTGGCGTCCCTCGGGATCATCGTCGCCCGGACGCTGGCGCTCACCTGAGCGGAATGGCCGGTGAGAAGGGGCTCTTCACCCCCAGCCGGACCGAAGTTGTCCACAGTGTGCGCGGAATCTTGTGCATGGCAAGAGGAACATGTGTGCCCCTTGTCGCTGAGCTGGGTTTTTCCGCCCGGACAACGGGCTGCAGCCCCCCTCGACGAGGGAGGCTGCAGTCACACCGGCGTCAACTTCAGTGGAGGTTATCCACAGATCGTCTGACCTTTTCCCCCGGCTGTGGATAACTCTGTGGGTAACTCAGGGCAAGGCTTGCGCGGGAGAGCGTCGACCAGCTACAGGCGCGCGTACGGGCCGGGGGCGACGCAGCGGAAAGGGTCCGCTACTTCCACTGGGTCGACACGGCGAAGCCGCCGGCGATGAAGCCGAAGCCGACCACGATGTTCCAGTTGCCCAGGGCGTCGACCGGCAGATCGCCTTCGGTCACGTAGAACACCACGATCCAGGCCAGCCCGATGAGGAACAGGGCCAGCATCACCGGAGCGACCCAGCTGCGGTTGGTCAGCTTGATGGCCGTTGCCTGCTTCGCCGGGGGCGGCGTGAAGTCGGCCTTCTTGCGGATACGTGACTTCGGCACGAGGGACTCTCCTGTCGATGCGCTGCGTGACCGCGCAGGGATCTGTGGCGGGCGCCGGGGGCGGGTGCCAGGGGATGCCAGGGGGAATGCTGCCTCCCCCGAGCGTCCGTTAGCGTAGTGCTTCCCTGGCGCCTGATGAGATAAGGGTACGTTGAGCAATTCTGCCGACTCCCCCGAAGGCCCGGCCCGGCGCACCTCCGTGTGGGCGGTCCGGGGGCTCACCGCTGCGGTTTTCGCCCTGGCCGGACTCATCTTCGTCACCAGTGCCAACACGGCCAAGGGCACCAATCTGCGCAGTGACTCCTCGCTCCTCAAGCTCTCCGACCTGATCAGGGAGCGCAGTGAGAAGAACGCCGAGCTGAACGATTCGGCCGCCTCCGTGCGCGCCCAGATCGACGCCCTCGCCCAGCGCGACGACGGCTCCACCGAGGCCGAGGACGCCAAGCTGAAGGCGCTGGAGCAGGCTGCCGGCACGACGAAGATCACCGGTGACTCCGTCAGCGTGACCCTCAACGACGCGCCTCCCGACGCCACCGCCAACCCCGGCTACCCCGAGCCCCAGCCCAACGACCTGGTCATCCACCAGCAGGACCTGCAGGCCGTGGTGAACGCGCTGTGGCAGGGCGGGGCACGCGGAATCCAGGTGATGGACCAGCGGCTGATCTCCACCAGCGCGGTCCGCTGCGTCGGCAACACCCTGATCCTCCAGGGCCGCGTCTACTCCCCGCCGTACAAGGTCACCGCGGTCGGCGACCCCGGAAAGCTCAAGCAGGCGCTCAACAGCTCCACCGCGATCCAGAACTACCTGCTGTACGTGAAGGCGTACGGGCTCGGCTGGAAAGTCGACGAGGACGAGGCGGTGACTCTTCCCGGGTACTCGGGCACAGTGGATCTCCACTACGCACAGCCTGTGGAGTGAGCCCTGGCCGAGCGCCAGCTGAACCCCGGGGAGGCCGGTCCGGTGTCGGTGCGACTCGTCGTCAGGACCTTCAGCGAACTCTGCATCACCGTGGGCGCGCTGATCGTCCTCTTCGTCGTCTACTTCCTGTTCTGGACCGGCGTGAAAGCGGCCGACGCGGCCGAGGGCGAGATCGACACCCTCCAGAGCCGGTGGGCGCGCGAACCCGTGGCCCCGGCCCCGCCGCCCCCTTCCGCTTCCACTGAGCCGTCCGCCCCGGCCCCGTACCGCGACGGAAAGCCCTTCGCGACGATGCACATCCCCCGCTTCGGCTCCGGCTGGGAGTGGCCCGTCCTGGAGAACACCGAGGTCAGGACCTTGCAGAAGGGGCTCGGGCACTACAGCGGAACCGCCCGCCCCGGCGATACGGGCAACTTCGCGGTGGCCGGCCACCGGCGGACGTACGGCGACCCGTTCAAGGACTTCCCGAAACTGCGGCCCGGGGACGCGGTCGTCGTCAACGACGGGACGACCTGGTTCACGTACCGCATCGCGAAGAGGCCCTACCGGACCGTGCCCACCGACACCGCCGTCGTCGACCCCGTGCCCCGCGGCTCCGGCTTCGAGAGTGACGGCCGCTATCTGACCCTCACCACGTGCGAACCGGAGTGGGGCAGCAGCCACCGGCTGATCGCCTGGGCGCATCTGGACGCCACGCGGCCGGTGAGCGAGGGGAAGCCGCCGGAGCTCGCCGACTGAGCCGGGGCGGCCACGACTCGTGGTTTTCCCCAGCGGACCCACGCTTCTGCCGCGGCCCTCTAGTCTGGTGCGGGTACCGAATGGAGGGGTCAGCATGTACGGCTGGATCTGGCGGCATCTGCCGGGCAACGCATGGGTGCGGAGCATCATCGCGCTCGCGCTGATTCTGGCGGTCGTCTACGCACTGTTCCAGTACGTGTTCCCGTGGGCGGAGCCGCTGCTCCCGTTCGGTGATGTGACCGTCGACGGCGCGAGCGCCGGTGGAGCAGGAGCCGGCCAGTGACCGCACGCATCCTCGTCGTGGACAACTACGACAGCTTCGTCTTCAACCTCGTCCAGTATCTGTACCAGCTCGGTGCCGAGTGCGAGGTGCTGCGCAACGACGAGGTGACCCCCGCCCACGCCCAGGACGGCTTCGACGGCGTCCTGCTCTCGCCCGGCCCCGGTACGCCCGAGCAGGCCGGCGTCTGCGTCGAGATGGTGCGCCACTGCGCGGACACCGGCGTTCCGGTCTTCGGCGTCTGCCTGGGGATGCAGTCGATGGCGGTGGCGTACGGCGGTGTCGTCGACCGGGCCCCGGAGTTGCTGCACGGCAAGACCTCCCCCGTGACCCACGAGGGCAAGGGCGTCTTCACCGGGCTGCCGTCCCCCTTCACGGCGACGCGCTACCACTCGCTCGCCGCCGAACCCGGCGAGCTGCCCCCCGAGCTGGAGGTCACCGCCCGCACCGCGGACGGCATCATCATGGGGCTGCGCCACCGCGACCGGGCGGTGGAGGGCGTGCAGTTCCACCCCGAGTCGGTGCTCACCGAACACGGCCACCTGATGCTCGCCAACTGGCTGGAGCAGTGCGGAGACCAGGGGGCCGTCGCGCGCTCGGCGGGGCTCGCGCCGGTGGTGGGCAAGGCCGCCGCGTGACCGCAGGCCGCCCCGGGCACGCCGCCGGACCGGAAGGCCCCGACGCGCACGGGGCGTACGGGACCGACGGCGCGTTCGTGGCGGCGGTGGACGGTCTCGCGGATCCGCTCAACGATCCGCTGCCCGGCGGGCACACGTCGCCGTGGTTCCGGTCGGACACCGTCCCGGCGGCGGAACCCGCGGCGCCGTCCTCGTACGACACCGGGTACGCGCCCCGCCAAGCGCCTCCTCAAGGGCCTCAGCAGCCCCAGGGAGCCCCGAACGAGTGGTACGACCCCGCCGGGTACCAACGCGACTGGTACGGGCCTCAGGAGCCGTCTGCGCGCATGGCCCCGGCAGACCTGGCCTCCCCGGCGGACCCGGTGCCCCCGGCCGAGGAGCGGGCTCCGGCCCCGGCACCGGCCCCGGCACCGGCCCCGGTTCCGGACACACCCGACCTCCACGCCGAACCGCGTACCGAAGTGCTCGCCCGCATACCGCCGGAGACGGAGCCCGACCCCGACCCCGCTCCCGCCCCCGGCGGGCGGGCCGAGCGGCGGCGGGCGGCCAAGGGGCGCGGGCGTCGCCGCCCGGGGACGGCCCCGGAGCAGAAGCCCGCCCCGGCCGCCGCGGTGCCGATGTCCCGCGTGGAGGCCCGGCGCGCGGCGCGGGCGGCGAAGGACAGCCCGGCGGTCATCGCCAGCCGGGCGGTCGGCGAGGTGTTCATCTCGCTGGGCGTCCTGATGCTGCTGTTCGTCACCTACCAGCTGTGGTGGACCAACATCCGCGCCGACCAGATCGCCGGCAAGGAGACGAACCGGATCCAGGACGAATGGGCCAACGGCGACCGCACGCCAGGGGTGTTCGCGCCCGGCGAGGGCTTCGCGATCATGCACATCCCCAAGCTGGACGTCGTCGCCCCGATCGCCGAGGGCATCGACAAGGAGAAGGTCCTCGACCGGGGGATGATCGGCCACTACGGCGAGGGCAAGCTCAAGACGGCGATGCCCTCCGACAAGCAGGGCAACTTCTCCGTGGCGGGTCACCGCAACACCCATGGCGAACCGTTCCGCTACATCAACAAGCTCCAGCGCGGCGACCCGATCGTGGTCGAGACCCGGGACGCGTACTACACGTACGAGATGGCCCAGATCCTCCCGCAGACCTCGCCGTCGAACATCTCGGTGATCGAGCCGATCCCGGTCGGTTCCGGGTTCACGAAGCCGGGCAGATACCTCACGCTGACGACCTGCACGCCGGAATTCACGAGTACCTACCGGCTGATCGTCTGGGGCAAGATGGTCGACGAACGGCCACGCAGCGAGGGGAAGCCCGACGCGCTCGTCGGCTGAACATCCTCACGACAGGGACGGTGCGGTGGCAGCGAGGACCGAGCACGACGAGCGGACCGACACGTCCGCGTCCCCGCCCCCGGCACGCCGCCGCGTCCGCCACCCCGTGGCGACGGCCGTCAGCGTCTTCGGCGAACTGCTCATCACCGCGGGCCTGGTGCTCGCGCTGTTCGTCGTCTACTCCCTGTGGTGGACCAACGTGCTCGCCGACCGCGAGGCAGACCGGCAGGGCGACACGGTCCGCAGCAAGTGGGCGGACGGTCCGGGCGCGCTGGACACCAAGGACGGCATCGGCTTCCTGCACGCGCCCGCCATGAAGAACGGCGAGGTGCTGGTCAAGAAGGGCACCGACCCCAAGAACCTCAACAACGGCATCGCCGGCTACTACACCGACCCCGTCGAGTCGGCCCTCCCCTGGGACGACGAGGGCAACTTCACGCTGGCCGCGCACCGCGACGGGCACGGCGCGAAGTTCCACAACATCCACAAGCTGAAGAACGGCGATCCGGTCGTCTTCGAGACCAAGGACACCTGGTACGTCTACAAGGTCTACAAGACGCTCCCCGAGACCTCGAAGTTCAACGTCGACGTCATCCAGCCGGTCCCGGAGGAGTCGGGCGTCAAGAAGCCCGGGCGCTACATCACGCTGACGACCTGCACCCCGGTCTACACCTCGAAGTACCGGTACATCGTGTGGGGCGAGCTGGAGCGTACGGAGAAGGTCGACAAGGACCGTACGAAGCCGGTGGAGCTGCTGGGCTGAGCCCTCGTCGCGGCCCCCGTACGCGGGAAGGGCCCCGGTCACCATCGTGGTGACCGGGGCCCTTCGCCGTACGCCGCGGGGCGGGCGGCGGCTCAGCCGCCCGGGCCTCCGAAGAGGCCGCCCCCGCCGCCCTCGATGGTGATGAGGGTGACGGTGCTGCCCTTGTCCGCCTCGGTGTTCGGCGCCGGGTTGCTGGTGATCACCCGGGCGTCCGGCTTGTCGACCGAACCCTGGGCGAGCTGGACCACGAAGCCGAGCCCCTCCAGCTGGCCCTTCGCGTCCTGGTACGACTTGCCGCCGAGGTCACCGGGGATCTGGACCTTCTCCGGCTGGGCCGGGCCCTTGGAGACCTTCAGGACGATCTGCACGTCCTTGGCCTGGTTGCTCGGGCCCGCCGGGGTCTGCTCGATGACCTCGCCGGCCGGCTTGTCCGAGTCGACGTCGGTCCGTGAGACGTTGGTGAACCCGAGCTGGTTGAGCTGCGCGACGGCGGCGTCGTACTGCCGGGTGCGCACGTCGGGCATCGGGTCGGTCGTCTTCTTGGCGATCGTGATGGTGACCTCGGACTCCTCGTCGGCCTTCTGGCCGCCCTTGGGGTTCTGCTTGATCACCGTCCCCTCGGGTTCGTCGGACTCCGCCGTGGTGACGTTGACCGAGAAGCCGTCTCCTTCCAGGACCTCACGGGCGCCGTCCTCGGACTTCTCCAGGACGTTGGGGACCTCGATCTGCGGCGCTCCGGACGAGACGACGACCGTGACGGTGCCGTCCTTGTCCATCATCGCGTCGGGCGACGGGTCCTGGGAGCAGATCTGGCCCTTCTCCTGCTGCTCGCACGGCTCGTCGGCGCCCTTGGTCACGGTGACGCCGGTTCTGGACGCGAGCGTCTGCGCCTCCTCAAGCGTGGAGCCCACCAGATTCGGGGCCTTGACCTGGTCGTCGCCCCCGTTGTCGGAGAAGATCACCCGGCCGATCAGGATCGCGCCGATGAGCACCAGGATGCCCGCGACGACCAGCAGGATCGTCGAGGTGTTGCTCTTCTTCTGCTGGCGTCGGCGGCCCTGGCGGTCGTCGTAGCCGTAGCCGCCGTCGTCCGGGTTGACCGGCGGCAGCATCGAGGTCTGCGCGTTGTTCGGATCGGTCGGGCGCAGGGCGGTGGTGGGCTGGTCGGGGTTGTAGCCGTCGTAGCCCCCGTACCCCGCGGCGCCCATCGCCGCCGTGGCCGCGACCGGCTGGCCGTCGAGGCAGGCCTCGATGTCGGCGCGCATCTCGTCGGCGGACTGGTAGCGGTAGTCCGGGTCCTTGGTGAGCGCCTTCAACACGATCGCGTCCATCTCGGGCGTGATCTCGGGGTCGAAGTTGCTCGGCGGCTGCGGCTCCTCGCGGACGTGCTGGTAGGCCACCGCGACGGGTGAGTCTCCGACGAACGGGGGCCGCACGGCGAGCAGCTCGTAGAGCAGACAGCCGGTGGAGTAGAGGTCGGAGCGCGCGTCGACCTGCTCGCCCTTGGCCTGCTCCGGGGAGAGGTACTGGGCGGTCCCGATGACCGCGGCGGTCTGCGTCATGGTCATTCCGGAGTCGCCCATGGCGCGGGCGATGCCGAAGTCCATGACCTTGACCTGGCCGGTGCGCGTCAGCATGACGTTCGCCGGCTTGATGTCGCGGTGGACGATCTGGGCGCGGTGCGAGTACTCCAGGGCCTGGAGGATGCCGACCGTCATCTCCAGCGTGCGCTCGGGGAGCAGCCTGCGGCCGGAGTGCAGCAGCTCCCGCAGCGTCGACCCGTCGACGTACTCCATCACGATGTACGGGATGGAGACCCCGTCGACGTAGTCCTCGCCGGTGTCGTACACGGCGACGATCGCGGGGTGGTTGAGCGAGGCGGCCGACTGGGCCTCTCGGCGGAACCGGGCCTGGAACGACGGGTCACGTGCCAGATCGGCCCGCAGCGTCTTCACCGCTACGGTGCGGCCGAGCCGGGTGTCGTGGGCGAGGTAGACCTCGGCCATGCCACCACGGCCGAGCACCGAGCCCAGCTCGTACCGGCCGCCGAGGCGACGCGGCTCTTCCATAACTGTTCCAGCCCTCTCCGTCAGTCCCGACCGCACCCGTGTGTGGTCCGCGGCGGTGCGCTGTTCGCGCATACGCTACCGGGCACGGGTGACGTGATCAGCCCGCACCCGTCAGCCGATATCCGACCGGTATGCGATGTCCGGTATGACGGGCGGCGGCCGTGACAGGTCTCACTTCTTGCTGTCGATGACCGCCTTCATCACGTCGCGCGCGATGGGAGCGGCCAGGCCGCCACCGGAGATGTCGTCCCGGTTGGCGTTGCCGTCCTCGACCACGACGGCGACGGCGACCGGGGAGCCGTTGTCGGTCTTCGCGTACGAGATGAACCAGGCGTACGGCTTCTCGCTGTTGTTCAGACCGTGCTGGGCGGTACCGGTCTTGCCGCCCACTGTGACGCCGGGGATCTGCGCGTTGGTTCCCGTGCCGTCCTTGACCACGGTCTCCATCATCTGCTGGACCTTCTGGGCGTTCTCACCGGAGAGCGCGCGGCTGAGTTCCTCGGGCTCGGCGGTGTAGACCGGGTCCAGGTTGGGCGCCTGGCGCTCGGCGACCATGTACGGCTGCATCAGCTTGCCGTCGTTGGCGATCGCGGAGGCCACCATGGCCATCTGGAGCGGGGTGGTGCGGTTCGACGCCTGACCGATGCCGGCCATGGCGTTCTGCGGCTTGTTGTCCTCGGGGTAGATGCTCGCGTCGGCGCGGACGGGCGTGAAGACTTCCTTGTTGAAGCCGAACTTGTCCGTCTGCTCGATCATCTTCCGGTTGCCTAGGTCGTCGCTCATCTTCCCGAAGACGGTGTTGCACGACCAGCGCAGGGCCTCCCGCAGCGAGGCGTCCTTGCAGGGGATGCTGCCCTCGTTCTTGAGCTCCGTGGTGGACTGCGGAAGCGTCCACGGCAGCGGGGATTCCGTCTTGGCGTCGATGTCGTCGTAGAGCCCGTTCTCCAGGGCGGCGGCGGCGGTGACGACCTTGAAGGTGGAGCCCGGGGGGTAGGTCTCGCGCAATGCCCGGTTGAGCATCGGCTTGTCCTTGTCCTTCAGGAGCTTCTGCCGGTTGTCCGAGTCCTTCATGGAGTTCCCCGCGAAGACCGAGGGGTCGTAGGACGGGGTGCTCGCGAGGGCGAGGATGGCGCCGCTCTTGGGGTCGAGGGCGACCACCGCGCCCTTCTTCTCGCCGAGCCCCTTGAAGGCGGCCTTCTGGGCGTCGCCGTTCAGCGTGGTGACGATGTTGCCGCCGCGCTTCTTCTCGCCGGTGAACATCGACAGCGTCCGGTCGAAGAACAGCTGGTCGTCGTTGCCGGTGAGGATGCCGTCTTCCAGGTTCTCCAGCTGCGAGGAGTCGAAGGCCTGGGACGAATAGCCGGTCACCGGGGCCCACAGGGGGCCGTTCTTCCAGACCCGCTTGTATGTGAAGTCGCTGTCCTCGGTCTCGGCGGAGCCGGTGATCGCCTTGCCGTCGACGATGATGTCGCCGCGCTCGTGGGCGTACCGCTCGATCTCGACGCGGCGGTTGTACTTGTGGCTGTTCAGTTCGTCGGCACGCACGTACTGGAGCCAGTTGTCCCGGATGAGGAGCGAGAGGACGAGGATGCCGCAGAAGATCGCGATCCGGCGCAGCGGCTTGTTCACGGTCGGACCACCTGGGTCATTTCGGCGTCGGGCGACGGTGAGGGGGCCGGAGCCGGGCGGCGGGCGGTATCGCTGATCCTGATCAGAATGGCGATCAGCGCCCAGTTGGCGAGCACGGAGGAACCACCCGCGGCCAGGAACGGCATCGTCATACCGGTGAGCGGGATGAGGCCCATCACACCGCCGGCGACGACGAACACCTGGATGGCGAACGAGCCGGAGAGGCCGATCGCGAGCAGCTTGCCGAACGGGTCACGGGCCGCCAGGGCGGTGCGTACGCCCCGCTCGACGATCAGGCCGTAGATGAGCAGCACGGCCATCATCCCGGCGAGCCCGAGCTCCTCGCCGACCGTGGCGAGGATGAAGTCGGAGTTGGCCGCGAAGCCGATCAGGTCGGAGTTGCCCTGCCCGAGCCCGGTCCCGAGCGTGCCTCCGGAGCCGAAGGCCATCAGGGACTTCGCCATCTGCTCGCTCGCGGCCACCTCGCCCCAGCCCGCGAAGGGGTCGAGCCAGGCGGTGACGCGCTGCTGGACGTGCGGTTCGAAGGTGGCGACGCTGACCGCGCCGACGGCCGACATCAGCAGACCGAAGACGATCCAGCTGGTGCGCTCGGTCGCCACGTAGAGCATGACGACGAACATGCCGAAGAAGAGCAGCGAGGTGCCGAGGTCGGTCTCGAAGACGAGGATCAGGATCGACATCGCCCAGATGGCGAGGATCGGGCCGAGGTCCCGTCCGCGGGGCAGGTACAGGCCCATGAAGCGGCGGCTGGCCAGGGCCAGCGCGTCCCGCTTGACCATCAGGTAGCCCGAGAAGAACACGGTGATGATGATCTTGGCGAACTCGCCGGGCTGGAGCGTTCCGAAGCCCGGGATCTTGATCCAGATCTTGGCGCCGTTCACGGCGGGGAAGAACATCGGCAGGATCAGCAGGAACAGCGCCACGACCATGGAGATGTACGTGTAGCGCTGCAGGATGCGGTGGTCCTTCAGGATCGCCAGGACCGCGACCAGCGTGGCGACGCCGATGGCGGAGAACAGCAGCTGCTTCGAGGCGGCCGGGGCGAAGGTGTCCAGTGCCTGGAAGCGTTCCGACTGGTCCAGCCGCCAGATCAGTGCCAGGCCCAGCCCGTTCAGCAGGATCGCCAGCGGCAGCAGCAGCGGATCGGCGTACTTGGCGAACCTGCGCACCACGAGGTGCGCGACACCGCCGAGCAGGGCGAGCCCCGCTCCGTAGCCGAGCATGCCCGCGGGCAGTTCGCCGTTGAGGGCGAGGCCCACGTTGGCGTAGGCGAACACCGAGATGGCGACGGCGAAGACGACGAGTGCCAGCTCGGTGTTGCGGCGGCTCGGTGCGTCGATCGCGCCGATGGTGGTCGTGTTGGTGACAACGCTCATGGTGCTGAAGGCCCCCTACGGCTTACTGCTTACCGCACTGCGGGACCAGCTTCTTCTCTTCCTCCGAGAGGCTGGGGCCGGGAGTGGGAGCGGTGGTCGGCTTGGTCCCCTTGGCGGAGGACGTGGCGGAAGTCCTGGTGGCGGGGGCCCCGGCGGTGCCGCCGGCCTCGCCCTCGCCCGTACGGGCCCGGGTCTCGGCCTCGGCCGCGCGGCGCTGCGCGTCCTTCTTGCAGGCGGAGGCCTGGGCGGCCAGCTCGGCGATCTTCTCGCGGGCGTCGGTGATGTTGCCCTCGGCGATCGTCGACTCGACCTGCTTGCGCTGGTACGGCGGCAGGTACTTGAGCTCGATCTCGGGGTGGTTCTTCTCGACCTTCGAGAGCGAGACCCAGGCGAGGTCCTGGCTGATGCCCTGGAACAGCGCGACGTTCTCGTCCTTCGCGCCGACGTAGTACTGCGTCTGCGTCCAGCGGTAGCCGCCGTACAGACCGCCGCCGATCACGGCCAGCGCCAGCACGATGTAGACGGAACGCTTCAGCCATTTACGGCCGCCGCGCGGTTTGACGAAGTCGTCGTCCGTATACGAGTCGTAGGAGCCGTCCGGCATGCCGCCGTAGCCGGTGTCGCCGCTGCCGGGCGGGCCGAAGCCGCCGGAGGGCGGGGGCACGGGGCGGCCGAGGCCCGCCGCGCGTCCGGCGGGCGTCTGCATGGCCCCGCCGTCGCCCAGCTGGGCCTGGTTCTCGGCGACCGCGCCGACCACGACCGGGGTGTCGTTGAGCTGCCCGGCCAGGGTGTCGTTGTTGTCGACGTCCAGGACGTCGGCGACGATGCAGGTGATGTTGTCGGGGCCGCCGCCGCGCAGGGCGAGCTGGATGAGCTCCTGGATGGTCTCCTGCGGGCCCTGGTAGCTGGCGAGGGTCTCTTCCATCGTCTGGTGCGAGACCACGCCGGAGAGGCCGTCCGAGCAGATCAGATAGCGGTCGCCGGCCCGGACCTCGCGGATGGAGAGGTCCGGCTCGACATGGTCGCCGCTGCCCAGCGCCCGCATCAGCAGGGAGCGCTGCGGGTGGGTGGTGGCCTCTTCCTCGGTGATCCGGCCCTCGTCGACGAGGCGCTGCACCCAGGTGTGGTCCTGGGTGATCTGCGTCAGGACGCCGTCGCGCAGCAGGTACGCGCGGGAGTCGCCGACGTGCACCAGGCCGAGGCGCTGACCGGTCCAGAGCAGGGCGGTGAGCGTGGTGCCCATGCCCTCCAGCTGGGGGTCCTCCTCGACCATGACGCGCAGCTGGTCGTTCGCCTGCTGCACGGCGGTGCCGAGCGAGGTCAGGAGATCGGATCCGGGGACGTCGTCGTCGAGCGGGACGAGGGTGGAGATCACCTCGGAGCTGGCGACCTCACCGGCCGCCTGACCGCCCATGCCGTCGGCGATGGCGAGGAGGCGGGGACCGGCGTAGCCGGAGTCCTCGTTGCCCTCGCGGATCATGCCCTTGTGCGACCCGGCGGCGAAGCGCAGCGACAGACTCATGCGCACCTCGCCCGTCGGCTCGGGGTACAGCCTGTCTCGAGCCACACTGCCCACCCTCCGGTCGGGAACCGGGCAGCGTCCACCGTCGGGACCGCCGCGGCTCGCTCGCTCCGCTCGCTCATTGTCGTACTACTTCCGCAGCTCGATGACGGTCTTGCCGATACGGATCGGCGCGCCCAGCGGAACTGGTGTCGGGGTGGTGAGCCGGGTCCGTTCCAGATACGTGCCGTTGGTGGACCCGAGATCCTCGACGATCCACTGGCCGTCACGGTCCGGGTAGATCCTGGCATGCCTGCTGGACGCGTAGTCGTCGTCCAGCACGATCGTTGAGTCGTGGGCCCGGCCCAGGGTGATGGTCTGGCCCTGGAGCGCGACCGTGGTGCCCGTGAGCGAGCCTTCGGACACGACCAGCTTGGTCGGCGCCCCGCGGCGCTGCCGACCCGGCTGCTGGCGCTGCTGGGGCGGCGCCGCTTGTTGTTGTTGGCGGCCCTGCTGGGGGCGCGTGTCGGCGGCAGTGCGGCGTGAGCCGCGCTGCGTGACGCGCGTTCCGAACAGGTCGCTGCGGATGACCTGTACGGCCACGATGACGAACAGCCACAGAACAGCCAGGAAACCTAGCCGCATGACCGTCAGGGTCAGCTCTGACATTGCCCCCGCTTCACCCTTCGGCTTGCCGGTAAACGATGGTGGTGCTGCCCACGACGATCCGCGAGCCGTCGCGGAGCGTAGCGCGGGTGGTGTGCTGCCCGTCCACCACGATGCCGTTGGTGGACCCGAGATCCTGGATCGTCGAGGGCGTTCCGGTCCGGATCTCACAGTGCCGGCGCGATACGCCGGGGTCGTCGATCCGCACGTCGGCGTCGGTGGATCGTCCCATCACCAACGTCGGGCGGGAAATCTGATGGCGAGTGCCGTTGATCTCGATCCAGCGTCGCGTACGGGCGTCCGGCATGGGGCCGGCCGCCGTCGGCGGGCGCCGGTCGCTCGTGGGCGCCGAGGACCGTCCGGTGCCGGGCGGCGGGGCCGCGGGCATCGGCGGAGCGGCGCTCGGGGGGTAGCCGTAGCCGCCGGGAGCCGGCTGGGCGCCGGGCCGTCCGGCCGGGGGCTGGTGGGAGTGGGCCGACGGGTCCTGCTGTGACGAACTCGACGCCAGCGTGCGGCTGCGGACCCGGTAGAGCCCGGTGTCGAGGTCGTCGGCCTTCTCCAGGTGGACCTTGATCGGGCCCATGAACGTGTAGCGCTGCTGCTTGGCGTAGTC
This sequence comes from Streptomyces rubiginosohelvolus, assembly GCF_014649875.1. Classification (GTDB taxonomy): domain Bacteria; phylum Actinomycetota; class Actinomycetes; order Streptomycetales; family Streptomycetaceae; genus Streptomyces; species Streptomyces rubiginosohelvolus. Next base: position 1,363,494 of record NZ_BMTW01000001.1, read on the forward strand.
GCGCACCAGGCCGGAGAGCTCGTCGCCCAGCTGGCCCGAGTACGGGCTGAGCCGCTCGTAGTCGGGGGTGGAGAGCTCGACGATGAAGTCGTTGGGGACGACAGTCCGCTCGCGGTTCCAGATCGTCGCGTTGTTGTCGCACTCGCGCTGGAGGGCGCCGGCGATCTCGACAGGCTGCACCTCGGACTTGAAGACCTTGGCGAAGGTGCCGTTGACCAGCCCCTCGAGGCGCTGCTCGAAACGCTTCATGACCCCCATGGGGCACCTCCTCCGTTGTCATCGTCCCTGTACTGCTTACTGATCGTATCCACGCGTCGGGAAATCGGCTGGTTCCCCTTGTCTGGCCTGTGGATGAGTGTCACCCCTCACACGGATCGTAGAGGTGGCCTCCTCACAGTGTCCCGCACCCGGGAAGCACTCTGGAGGAGTGGGGGGCGATGGTTCGGGGTTCCCGCTTCCCCTCCCGGAGCCGGCGAAACAACGGATGTGAATCCACCCTGTCCAGCGTGCTAATCTTCCGTTTGTCGCCAGGCGCTCACCCCCCAAGGTGAGAGTCTGAAAACACCACTCATGCGCGAGTGGCGGAACGGCAGACGCGCTGGCTTCAGGTGCCAGTGTCCTTAGGGACGTGGGGGTTCAAATCCCCCCTCGCGCACAACGGCAGGTGCTCGCAGCTGCTGAAGTTGAATCGGGAGAACCCCCGCTCCGGAGAAATCCGGAGCGGGGGTTCTTCGTTGTTGCGTGTTCCCGAGCGAGTCGCCCCGTGTTTTCGACGGACGTGCGGGGTACGGACAGCGGGTGTGGGCACGGTTTCCGGACAGACCGATGGCCGGTGCAACGGCGCACTTGCATACGCTGGCCGCAGAGGTTGGATCGACGGCGGCTCGGCGGTGAAGGGCTGAGCGCACAGAACGTCCCGGAGGCAGGAAATGGCGAAGCAGGCTCGCGCGGTCCAGACGTGGCGGTCGATCGTGGATGCCGCGGCGAGTGTCTTCGACGACTACGGCTACGAGCGTGCCGCCATCTCGGAGATCCTCCGCCGCGCCAAGGTCACCAAGGGTGCTCTGTACTTCCACTTCGCCTCCAAGGAGGCCATCGCTCAGGCGATCATGGACGAGCAGACCTCCACGGTCGAGTTCGAGCAGGAGGGATCGCCGCTCCAGTCCCTGGTGGACGGCGGCCAGCAGTTCGCTTTCGCCCTCCGCCACAACGCGATGGCCCGGGCCGGCACCAGGCTCTCCATCGAGGGCGTCTTCCTCGGCGGACCGCATCCGTGGGGCGACTGGATCGACGCGACGGCCCGGATGCTGGAGCTGGGGCAGGAGCGCGGCGAGGTGTTCCCGCAGATCGACCCGATGGTGTCGGCCAAAATCATCGTCGCCTCGTTCACCGGTATCCAGCTGGTCTCGGAGGCCGACTCCGGGCGGGCCGATCTGCGCGAGCAGGTCGCGGAGATGTGGCGCCACATCCTGCCGTCGATCGCTCACCCCGGTGTCATCGCCCACATCAAGCCCGAGGGCCGGGTAGATCTGGCGGCCCAGGCGCGTGAGAAGGCGGAGCGGGAGGAGCAGGAGGCCAGGATCGCCGCGGAGGCCAAGGAGGCCGGCTCCGATCCCGCGGCGGACACGGGCTCCCGGCCGGGCGGTGGATCCGCTCGCGGTACGCGGGCCGGGCAGGCCGGCGACGAGGGCGACGAGGAGCCCGCGGGCGCGGGGGTGGCGGCGGCCGGAGGGGCTGCCTGATCCGCGACCGGACGTGCCATGTTTCACGTTCCATGTTTCACGTGAAACGTCCGATTGATCGTGATGCGGCGGGGCCGCGGAGCTTCTACGAGCTCCGCGGCCCCGCCGCTTTTCGAGGTCTGCGGTTCTCTCAGGCGGCGAGGCGGGTGGCGAGGGCCTTCGCCTTCGCCCGGGCGTCGTCGAGCGCCTGGGCGCGGGAGGCCTCGGCGAGCGGGACCAGCTCGGCCATCGACGGCTGCGAGTGGGCGAGGGTCAGCTCGGGAACGATGAAGTCCACCTCGGCGGAGAACATGCCCGCGAACACCTTCTCCAAGTAATTCTGGACAAATTCGAAGTCCTCGCGCGGGGTGCCCGGAGCGTAGGAACCGCCGCGGCTGGCGACGACGGTCACCGGGGTCCCGGCGACGGGGGAGTCGGGGCCCGCGTTGTGCCCGACGATGATCACCTGGTCCAGCCACGCCTTGAGGGTGGACGGGATCGTGAAGTTGTACATCGGGGCGCCGATCAGGACGGCGTCCGCCGCGGCCAGTTCGTCGGCCAGTTCGCGGCGCAGCGGGTCGTCGGCGCCCGCGGCCGTGGCGCCGGCATCCAGGTGGGGCAGCGGATCGGCGGCGAGGTCGCGGTGGACGACGGTGCCGTCCGGGTGCTGCTCGCGCCAGGCCTCGACGAACGCCGCGGTGACGTCGCGGGAGGCGGAGCCCTGGGGGAAGACGGCGGAGTCGAGGTGCAGAAGCGTGGCCATGGGGATCTCCACAGAGAGGGGAAGGGGGCGCGGGTGGGTCGAGGCGACCTCACGGGCGTCCGGCGGTAGCCATTGCGTACGTAACTACTAATAGCATAGCTACTTATTTTTAGTAAGCTCCCAACGGCGGCGCAGTAGGCTAGAGGTATGGCGGATCACAGCGAAGGGGCCTGTCGGCGGGTCGATGTGGGGATCAGTCGGGTCTTCGAGTTGTTCGGCAAGCGCTGGACCGGCCCGATCGTCTCGGTGCTGCTGCAGCGACCGGTGCACTTCGCCGAGTTGCGCAGGGCGATTCCCGGGATCAGCGAGCGCATGCTCTCGGACCGGCTGACCGAACTCGGCGCGGCGGGTCTGGTGATCCGCGAGGTCGACGAGGGGCCGCCGCTGCGCGTCGCGTACCGGCTCACCGAGGCCGGTACGGCGATGGAGCCCGCGCTCAAGGAGCTCGGGCAGTGGGCGGACACGTATCTGGCGCCGGAGACCGGCGGCGGCTGCTGATACAGGCTGCCGGATCGGAGGTACCGTCGTGCTCGGCCGCTGCCGGGCAGGGCTGCTGGCCGGGCGGGACAGCCGGGCAGCCGGAGAGCGTGTACGAGGGTGGGGGAGGCGACGCTCCATGGGCGAAACCGGGACGACGATGCCTGAACAGCGTGCCGAGGAGTCGGATCCGCGTATTCCTGTCGTGCCCGGGTTCGCCCGGCGCGGGGCCGCGAGTTCACCGAAGGCGGCGGGCAAGGCGCTCCGCGACCGGGTGCCCCGGTCCTCGCACGCCTCGCTGGTCCTTCCGCCGGGCCGGCCGGACGCGGTGCGGGCCGTCGAGGAGTCGAACCGGGGCCGTGTGCCGGGTCTGACACCGATACGGGTGGGCCGGATGGCGGCCACCCCCTTCGCCTTCCTACGGGGTGCGGCCGGGCTGATGGCCCACGACCTGATGGGCAGCCCCGTCACCGGGGTGGGCGCCCAGCTCTGCGGCGACGCCCACGCGGCCAACTTCGGCCTCTACGGCGATGCCCGGGGCAGCCTGGTCATCGACCTGAACGACTTCGACGAGACCGTCTTCGGGCCGTGGGAGTGGGACCTCAAGCGGCTCGCCACCTCTCTGGTGCTCGCGGGCCGGGCCGCCGGGGCCGACGAGGACACCTGCCGCCGGGGCGCGTACGACGCCGCCGGCGCCTACCGCCGTACGATGCGGCTGCTGGCCCGGCTGCCCGCACTCGACGCCTGGAACGCGATCGCGGACGAGGAGCTGGTCTCGCACACCGACGCCCGTGACCTGGTCGGCACCCTGGAGCGGGTCTCGGAGAAGGCCCGCAACAACACCAGCGCCCGGTTCGCCGCCCGGTCCACCGAGGAGTGCCCCGACGGCGGTCGGCGCTTCGTCGACGCCAGGCCCGTGCTGCGCCGGGTGCCGGACGCCGAGGCAGCGGTCGTGGCCGCCGGTCTCGGCGGCTATCTCTCCACCGTCTCCGAGGACCGGGTGCCGCTGCTGGCCCGGTACACGATCCACGACGTGGCGTTCCGGGTGGTCGGCACGGGCAGCGTGGGGACCCGGTCGTACGTGGTGCTGCTACTCGACCACCGAGGGGAGCCGCTGGTCCTCCAGGTGAAGGAGGCGCGCCCCTCGGTGCTCGCCCCCTATCTGCCCGCGGTCGGTTTCGACGTACCGGAGGTGGCGCACGAGGGCCGCCGGGTGGTGCTCGGGCAGAAGCGGATGCAGGTCGTCAGCGACATCCTGCTCGGCTGGGCGGACGTCGACGGCCGCCAGTTCCAGGTCCGGCAGTTCCGGAACCGCAAGGGCAGCGTGGACCCCGCCGCGCTCGCCGCCGACCAGGTCGACGACTACGGGCGGATGACCGGCGCACTGCTCGCCCGGGCGCACGCCCACAGCGCCGACCCCCGCCTGCTCGCGGGCTACTGCGGCAAGAACGACGAGCTCGACGAGGCGGTGGCCGCCTTCGCGGTGACGTACGCCGACCGTACGGAAGCGGATCACGCCGAGCTGCTGCGGGGGATCAAGGCGGGCAGGCTGGCCGCCGAGTTCGGTGTGTGACCGGTCCGTGTCCGGCGCGCGCGTGAGGTGGTGGGCCCGGACCGGGCCCACCACGTGTCCCGTGCCGCCGGGCTGTGGCCATACGCTGGACGGGTGACCCACGAAGCCGCCGGGGTGCCGACCACCCGGAACGATGAAGACCGGCAGGACGACGTCCCGCAGGACAGCGACGACGTCCAGCAGAACGAGGCCGAGCCGGACGCGCCCGAGCCCGCCGGTCCTGAGGATGCCGGTCCCGAGGATGCCGAGCCGCGCCCCGAGGCCCGGCTGGCCCGGGCGGTGCAGGTCGCCGAGCAGGCGTTGATCGAGTTCGAGATCGCGGTGGAGACCTTCCGGGTGGAGGTCGAGAACTTCTCCCGGCTGCACCACCAGAAGCTCGGGCCGATGTACGCGCGTCTCGACGAGCTGGACGCGCTCATCGCGGAGGCGCGGGCCGCGAAGACCGGTGATCCGGAGGACGAACGCAAGGCGCGTGAGGCGCGGGCGGTCGTCATGCCGATGCCCGGGGTCGACGAGCTGTTCCACGACTGGATGGACACCGACGGTCTGTCCCCCGAGGCCGCGGCCATGCTCACCGAGCAGCCGGTCCGGCCGCCGAAGCGGGTCAGGCCGAGCGAGGAGGCCCGCAGGCTCTACCGGGAGCTGGCCCGCAAGGCGCACCCGGACCTCGCCCAGGACGAGGTGGAGCGGCAGCGCCGGGACGAGTTCATCGCCCGGGTGAACGCCGCCTACGGCCGCGGCGACGTCGAGCTGCTCAAGGAGCTCGTGGCGGAGTGGGAGGCCGGACCGGTGCAGCCGCCGGCCCCGCTGAGCGAGAGCGAGGAGCTCTACGCCCGGCTGGAGTGGCTCAGCCGGCGCAAGGAGCTGCTGACGGTGCTCGCCAAGGAACTGGAGGACGGCGCGATCGGCTCGATGCTGCGGATGGCCCCGGACGACCCGGACCAGCTGCTGGAGGACATCGCGGAGCAGCTGCTGGGCGAGGTGTCCCGGCGCGAGGCCGAGCTCGCGGAGATGACGCGGTAGGCGCAGGGGGCAGGGTGCGGCAGGCGGGGTGCAGTAGCGTTCCGGGTGACTCTTCCGTGAGTGGATGACTCTTCCGCGTAGGTACGAGAGAAGGCATGACCCATGAATTTCGCCCCGCTGCCCTCGGTGGACGCCGCGGCGGTGCCGTCGGACGGCTTCGTCCTGGACGTCCGTGAGAACGACGAGTGGGCGGCCGGTCACGTCGAGGGCGCGCTGCACATTCCGATGAGCGACTTCGTGGGCCGGTTCGGCGAGCTGACCGAGGCGGCCGATGACGGCCGGCGCGTGCATGTGATGTGCCGGGTGGGCGGCCGGTCGGCCCAGGTCACCCAGTACCTGGTCCAGCAGGGCATCGACGCGGTGAACATCGACGGCGGCATGCAGGCCTGGGACGGCGCCGGCCGTCCGATGGTCACGGACAACGGGACGCCCGCCTTCGTCCTCTGAGCCGGTCCCCCGTTCTCCGGGCGCGGTCGCTGTCAGCCGAGCGGGTGGGCGGCCAGCAGGTCTCCCAGCGCCTCCTCGTGGGCCGCTGCCGGGCCGAGCGTGAGCTCGATCTGCTTCGCCCACGCGTGGTAGCGGTGAAGCGGGTAGTCGGTGTCCGCGCCGAAGCCGCCGTGCAGATGCTGGGCGGTCTGCACGACGCGGCGCACCCCGTCCGAGGCCCAGATCTTCGCCACGGCGACATCTCCCGCGGCCGGGAGCGGGCCCCCGGCGTCGGTGGAGATCCGCCAGGCCGCCTGCCAGAGGGTCGCCTCCATCGCCCGTAGATCGATGTACCGGTCGGCGGCCTGGACCGCCACCGCCTGGAACGTCGCGACCGGAAACCCGAACTGCTCGCGCTTGCCGGTGTATTCGGCGGTCATCGCGAGCACCCGCTCGCCCAGCCCGAGCGCCAGCGCGCACGTCCCCGTGGTGAGCAGGGACCGCAGCCAGTCCCAGCAGCCGGCCGCGTCGATCAGCTCGCGCGCTTCCACGCGCACGGCGTCGAGCCGGACCTCGGCCAGGCGTTCACCGTTGGTGGAGACCTGTTCCGCCAGGGTGACGCCGTCGCGGGTACGGGGCACGAGGGCGAGGACCGGGTGGCCCCCGTCGGTGTGTGCGGGGACGGCGATCCGGTCGGCCACCTGAGCCCAGGGAACCGCGGACTGAACCCCGTCGAGCACCCAGCCGGAATCCCCGGCCGATCCGTCGGTCTTCCCTTCGTCGGCCCCGTCGCCCGCCCCGTACGGCCGTGCGGAGACGGCCAGTTCGGCCGGATCGTGGCCGCTGCGGCCGTTGGCGCCGACGGTCAGGATCAGCTCGCCCCGGCCGGCCCGGGGCAGCAGCTCCGCCGCGAGGGTGCGATCGCCGTACCGCTGGAGGGCCATCGCCACCGCACAGCTCTCCAGCAACGGGACTCTGGCCAGCACCTTGGCCGACTCCCGTAGGACCAGGCAGAGCGCGATCGGGTCCAGGCCCGCGCCCCCGTGGTCCGGCGACAGGGTGAGCCCGAGCAGGTCCGTGCGCGCCAGCTCGTGCCACAGCTGCCGGTCGATGTCCTCCGCCACGGCGCCCGGGGTCAGGGCGGGGCTGGGCGCGCGGTCGGGTGCGACATCCGAGAAGACGGCCCTGGCCGCCTCGACGGCCGCCTGCTGTTCCTCGGTGAAGGTGAAGTCCACTGTCCCAGCCTCCCGTTGACCTGAGCTAGCTGACGGGTCGTCAAGATAGAACAGGTTCTACGGGAAGGGAACAGTGCGGCGGTCGCTCGGGCCTCAGCGGTCGAAGTCCAGCTCCACCTCCGGGGTGAGCGGATGCGACTGGCAGGCCAGCACGAAGCCCGCCTCCGTCTCCTCCGGTTCCAGAGCGAAGTTGCGGTCCATCCGGACCTCGCCCGCGACGAGGAATGCCCGGCAGGTCCCGCAGACCCCGCCCTTGCACGCGTACGGGGCGTCCGAGCGGCTTCGCAGCACCGTCTCCAGGAGGGATTCCGCGTTCTCCACGGGCCAGCTGCCCGAGCGGCCGTGGAGGGTGGCCGTCAGCACCGAGTCGGACGGGGCGGCGACTTTGGTCACCGTCGCATCGGCGGGGCCCTCGTCGACGTGGAAGATCTCCTGGTGGACCCGGGAACGGTCGACGCCGAGCGCCTTCAGGGCCTTCTCCGTGCCCCGCACGAGGCCGAGCGGTCCGCACAGGAACCAGCCGTCCACCTCCGCGACCGGGAGCACGGCGGGCAGCAGGCCGGTGAGGCGTTCGGTGTCCAGTCGCCCGGAGGGGAGCCCGGCCGACTGCTCCTCCCGGGAGAGTGCGGTGACCAGCTGGAAGCGGTCCGGATATCGGTCCTTGAGGTCGGCCACCTCGTCGAGGAACATCGTCGAGGCCGCCGTGCGGTCGCTGCGGATCAGACAGAACCGGGCCGCCGGCTCCCGGTCGAGCAGGGTGGCCGCCATTGACAGCACCGGGGTGATGCCGCTGCCGCCGACCACCGCAGCGAACAGACCCGGGCGCGGCTTCAGGACGAACCGGCCCATCGGAGGCATGGCCTCCACCTGGTCCCCGACGGCCAGTTCCTTCAGGGCGTACGTGGAGAACGCCCCGCCCTCGACCATGCGGATGCCCACCCGCAGCACCGGTTCGCCGGGCTGCACGGTGGCCGGTGCGCAGATCGAGTACGAACGGCGGACCTCCTGGCCGTCCACGGTGTAGCGCACGTTCAGATGCTGGCCGGGGGTGTGGCGAAAGGTCTCGCGCAGCTCGGCCGGCACGGCGAGGGTCACGGCCACCGCGTCGTCCGTGATCCGTTCGATCGCGCTGACCCGGAGCGGATGGAACATCTACAACTCCTTGAAATGGTCGAACGGTTCACGGCAGGCGACGCAGCGGCGCAGGGCCTTGCACGCCGTGGAGGAGAACCGGCTGAGCAGCTCCGTGTCCGTGGAGCCGCAGTGCGGGCAGCGCACCGAGAGCGTCAGCGGCACGGGGCCGCCGCCGGCGCTGTGGGCGCGCGGCGGCGCTATGCCGAACTCGGCCAGCTTGCGGCGTCCTTCGGCACTGATGTCGTCCGTCGACCAGGCCGGGGCCAGGACCGTGACCACGGAGACCTCCGGCACGCCGTGGTCGTGCAGCACTCGCTCGATGTCGGCGGACATCGCCTCGATCGCCGGGCAGCCGGTGTACGTCGGGGTGAGCCGCACAGTCACCCGGCCCGGGCCCTCCACCTGGACATCCCGCAGGACGCCCAGCTCCGCCAGGGTCAGCACCGGGAGCTCGGGGTCGGGCACGGAGCCGGCCAGCTCGCGCAGCTCCGCCTCCAGCAGGGTGTCGGTCACCATGACGCCCCCGGGTGACTGCGGTGCAGATGCTGCATCTCGGCGATCATGCGGCCGAACGGCTCGGTGTGCAGGCCCTGCCGGCCCGCGCCCGCCGCCCAGCCCCCGGACCGCGGGCCCGCCGGGACGGTCAGAGTGGCGCGCTCGACGACGTCGGTGACGGCGGCGAGCCAACTGCTCTCCAGCACCTGCCAGTCGACACCGGATTCCGGGGAATCGAGCCCCTCGACCGGCTGGAACATCTCACCGGTGAACCGCCACAGCGTGTCCAGGCCGCTCTGCATCCGGCCGTGGCTCTCCTCCGTGCCGTCCCCGAGCCGCAGAACCCACTGCTCGGCGTGGTCACGGTGGTAGGCCACCTCCTTCACGGCCTTGGCCGCCAGACCGGCGAACTCGCCGTCCCCGGCCGCCAGCCGCTCGTACAGCAGGTGCTGGTACACCGAGAAGTAGAGCTGCCGGGCGATGGTGTGGGCGAAGTCCCCGTTCGGCTGCTCGACCAGCTGGAGGTTGCGGAAGGCGCGCTCCTCGCGGAGGTAGGCCAGCTCGTCCTCGTCGCCGACGAGCGAGAGCAGCACCCGCGCCTGCCCCAGCAGGTCCAGGGCGATGTTGGCGAGCGCCACCTCCTCTTCCAGGACGGGGGCGTGACCGGCCCACTCCCCCAGCCGGTGCGAGAGCACCAGCGCGTCGTCGCCGAGGGCGAGTGCGGCGCTCACAGGTGCTTCACCCCGTCCGGGATCTCGTAGAACGTCGGGTGGCGGTAGGGCTTGTCGCCGGCCGGCTCGAAGAAGGAGTCCTTCTCGTCGGGGGAGGAGGCGGTGATCGCGGTGGACGGGACCACCCAGATCGAGACGCCCTCCGAGCGGCGGGTGTAGAGGTCGCGGGCGTTGCGCAGGGCCATCTCGGCGTCCGGCGCGTGCAGGCTGCCCGCGTGGGTGTGGGACAGTCCGCGCCGGGAACGCACGAACACCTCCCACAGAGGCCAGTCGGTCGAGCTGCTCATGCCGTCTCCTCCACATGCTGCGCGGACGCGCTGGTCTGTGCCGATGCCGATGCCGATGCCGGTGTCCGGGGCGATGTCTGTGCCGGGGCGTGCTTGGCGGCATACGCGGCTGCCGCGTCCCGGACCCAGGCGCCCTCCTCGTGGGCCCTGCGCCGCTGGCTGATCCGCTGGTCGTTGCAGGGGCCGTTGCCCTTGAGGACCTCCTGGAACTCCGACCAGTCGATCGCGCCGAAGTCGTGGCCGCCCAGCTCCTCGTTCCACCGGATGTCGGGGTCCGGGAGCTCCAGGCCCAGCGCCTCGGCCTGGGGCACGCAGATGTCGACGAAGCGCCGGCGCAGCTCGTCGTTGGAGTGCCGCTTGATCTTCCAGGCCATGGACTGCTCGGAGTGCGACGAGGCGTCGTCGGGCGGGCCGAACATCATCAGCGAGGGCCACCACCAGCGGTTTACCGCGTCCTGGGCCATGGCGTGCTGGGCCTCGGTGCCACGGCTGAGGGCGAGCAGCAGCTCATACCCCTGGCGCTGGTGGAAGGATTCCTCCTTGCAGATACGGACCATCGCGCGGGCGTAGGGGCCGTAGGAGCAGCGGCAGAGCGGCACCTGGTTGGTGATCGCCGCGCCGTCGACCAGCCAGCCGATCGCGCCGACGTCGGCCCAGGTCAGCGTGGGGTAGTTGAAGATCGACGAATAGCGCTGGCGGCCCGCGTGGAGCTTGTCGAGCAGCTCCTCGCGGCTGGTGCCCAGGGTCTCGGCAGCGCTGTAGAGATACAGGCCGTGGCCCGCCTCGTCCTGCACCTTGGCCATGAGGATCGCCTTGCGGCGCAGCGAGGGCGCCCGGGTGATCCAGTTGGCCTCGGGCTGCATGCCGATGATCTCCGAGTGGGCGTGCTGGGCCATCTGGCGGATCAGCGTCGCCCGGTAGGCGTCCGGCATCCAGTCGCGCGGCTCGATCCGCTCGTCCGCCGCCACCGCCGCGTCGAAGGCCGCGAGGTGGTCCGCAGCCGGCGCGTCCGTCTCACCCGCCGCGGCCGTCGAACCCGCTCCGCCCGCCGCATTCGCCGTGCCGAGCGTCTTCTGCGTCGTCTGGTGCGCAGTCACTGCCGCCATCCCGGGCTCCCTACCGACCGATCGTTCGGTTCCTTGACTTCAATGGTGAGTCGGAGGCCCGTAGGGTGTCAACCCTGTGGATAACTGAGTGGTGATCGACGGTGAGCGGGGCGGGATGGATTCGGACCACGACAGGAGCTCTGCGGGCGGGGGGAAGGACGCCTGGCCGCAGGCGTTGAACCGGCCGGCGGCAGCGCGGGACATCCCCGGAGCCATACCGGCGGACCAGCCGGTCACCACGCCCCCGACGCCCTTGTCCCCCACGCCCTCGTCGCCGGTGCCGGACCCCTCGGTCACCGGCCGGGGCATGGCCGGACTCTCGACTCCGTACCAGGTGGTCGCCGCCCTGGCGCTGTCCCTGATCGGGCTGCTCGCCTGCACCCAGGTGGCCATGGTGTTCCTGCACGTCGCCCCGTCCAACACGCTGACCAAGGAGCACGGGAAGGCGATCGACCGCTGGATCTACCCGGAGTTCGAGCAGAACTGGAAGCTGTTCGCGCCCAACCCGCTCCAGCAGAACGTCGCCGTCCATGTGCGGGCCGAAGTGGTCGACGCCGACGGCCGCCGCACCACCCGGTGGATGAACCTCACCCACGAGGACGCCAAAGGGATACGCGGCAACCTCTTCCCCAGCCATGTCGACCAGAACGAGCTCCGCCGGGGCTGGGACTTCTACATCAACTCCCACGACAGCGAGAACCGCCCCAACGGCCTGCGCGGGGATCTCTCCGAGCGCTACGTGCGGCGCATCGCCATGCTGCGGCTGAGCGAGCGCGACTACGGTGGCACGATCGAGCGCATCCAGCTCCGCTCCGCCACCAGCGCTGTCGCCCCGCCCCCGTGGAGCACCGAGAAGATCAGCACCCGGCCCGTCTACCGCGTACTCCCCTGGTGGACCGTGACGCCCGACGATCTTCCCAAGCATGCGGCGGAACAGAGCCGGGACGCGGCGCGTGCGGAGGCGGACCAGTGACCATCCCCTCGCCGCAGAGCCCGCAGAACCCGGCCCCGCAGAACCCTGCCTCGCAGAACCCGGCTCCGCAGTCGGCCGGCCCGCAGTCGACCGGGCCCCGGCCTCAAGGTGTCGGCGGCCCCGGTGGCGGTCCGGCCCGTGGCCTTCAGCGTGTCACCGCCTCGGCCCTCGGCCCGTACCAGAGCGCCGTCGTCCGGATCGGTTTCGCCGCCACCTACCTCTTCTTCCTGCTGCGCGAGCTGCCGCACCGCCATGAGCTGTACGGTCCGGACAGCCCGTGGCACTGGGACCTCGCCCGCCGGCTCACAGAAGGAAACGAGGCCTTCTCCGTCCTGATGTGGACCGACAGCACGGTCTGGTTCGAGGCGGTGTACGCCCTCACGCTGCTGTCCGCGGCGGCGCTGATGCTCGGCTGGCGGACCCGGACCATGTCCGTCCTCTTCATGGTCGGCGTGCTCTCGGTCCAGAACCGCAGCATCTTCATGGGCGACGGCGGCGACAACGTCGTCCACCTCATGGCGATCTACCTGGTGCTGACGCGTTGCGCCCAGGTCTGGTCGCTGGACGCCCGCCGCGCGGCGCGCAACGCTCAGCGTGCCGCCGAGGGCCTGCCGCCCCTCCGGGACATCGTGGGCCCGGTGCTCTGGGCGCCCCTCGGCTACGTCCTCGTGACGGCCACCGCGATGGACGGGCTCGGCGGCACCTGGTGGCTGCCGACGCTGCTGTGGATCCTCTGGCTCTCCGCCGCCGTCTGGTGGGCCGTGGACCGCTACGCGCCCCGGAGTGAGTTCCGCACCCTGCTCGATGTGCTGGCCAACCTCGCGCACAACGCCACGCTCGTCGTGATCATGGCCGAGGTCTGTCTGATCTACGCGACCGCCGGCTGGTACAAGATCCAGGGGTCGCGCTGGCAGGACGGCACCGCGCTCTACTACCCGCTCAACCTCGACTACTTCACCCCGTGGCCCGCCCTGTCGGACATCCTGGGCGCCAGCGGGCTGATGGTGATGGTGCTGACGTACGGCACGGTCATCGTCCAGGTCGCCTTCCCGTTCACGCTGTTCAACCGGCGGGTCAAGAACGTCCTGCTGGCCGTGATGATCTGCGAGCACGCGGGGATCGCCCTGCTGCTCGGGCTGCCCTTCTTCTCCATGGCGATGATCGCGGCCGACGCGGTGTTCCTGCCGACGGCCTTCCTCGTGTGGCTGGGCGCCCGGGCCACGATCGGCAGGCGGCGACTGCTCTCCCGGCTGCCCGGCCGGTCCCGTACGCCGGGGAAGCCCGGTACGCCCACCCGCGCGGACGGCCCGTACGGACGGCCTGCCGACGGCCCGGCGCAGGGCGGCCACGGCGGCAGTGACGAGCCCCGGCTCCAGGGCGGCGGCGGGGGCCATACGCTCGTCGGGTGAGCAGTGAGACCGGCAGAACCCAAGAACCCCCGGCGGAACCCCTCCAGTACGACGACGGCTACGGCCAGCCGATCGGTGTCGGGCCGCACCCGCTGCCCTGGCCCGAGGGCGAGCGGTACGACCCCGAGCTGCTGGCCCAGGGCGACCGGCGCAACGTCGGTGACGCGTACCGCTACTGGACGCGGGAGGCGATCGTCGCCGATCTCGACCTGCGGCGGCACGACTTCCACGTGGCCGTGGAGAACTGGACCCACGACTTCAACATCGGCTCGGTGGTCCGGACCGCCAACGCCTTCCTGGCCAAGGAGATCCACATCGTGGGCCGGCGGCGCTGGAACCGGCGCGGCGCCATGGTCACCGACCGTTACCAGCATGTGCGCCATCACCCCGACACGGCGGACCTGACCGCCTGGGCGGCGGCCGAGGGGCTGCCGGTCATCGGGATCGACAACCTTCCCGGCGCCGTACCGCTGGAGCGCACCGAGCTGCCGCGCCGCTGCGTCCTGCTGTTCGGGCAGGAGGGTCCGGGCCTCACCGAGGAGGCGCGCGAGCACGCCACGACGGTGTGCTCGATCGCGCAGTTCGGCTCGACCCGGTCCATCAACGCGGGAGCCGCCGCGGCCATCGCGATGCACGCGTGGATCCAGCGCTACGCCGACGTCCCGGACCCCCGCCGGTAGCGCCTACGCCTGGCGGCGCACCTCCACCACGCGGAAGCGCCTAGGCCTGGCGGCGCACCTCCACCACGCGGAAGCGGTTGGCGACGAACGCCGCGTCGCACAGGGCCGCGTTGGCCGCCGGATTGCCGCCGGAGCCGTGGAGGTCGGAGAAGGCGGCGGTCTGGTTGACGTACACCCCGCCGGTCAGGTTCAGCGAGAGCTGGGCCGACTCGTCCAGGCAGACGTCCTCGATCGCGCGCTCCACCTCGGGGGAGGTGGTGTACGCGCCGACCGTCATCGCGCCCTGCTCCCGGATCGTGCGGCGGAGCAGGTCCAGGGCCGCGGACGTCGACTCCACGGCGACGGCGAAGGACACCGGTCCGAAGCACTCCGCGAGGTAGGCCGCGCCGTCGTCGGGCTTGGTGCCGTCGAGCTTCACGACGACCGGCGTACGGACGACCGCGTCGGGGAATTCGGCGTTGAAGACCGTCCGCGAGGGCAGGGCGACCTCGCCCAGGCCTCCCGCGGCCTCCAGCCGGGCCCTGACATCCGGATTCACCAGCGCGCCGAGCAGGGCGGACGCGCGGGCGTCGTCGCCGAGCAGTCCGGTGACGGCGGCCGAGAGGTCGGCGACCACGTCGTTGTAGGACTTGGCGCCGTCGTCGGTGGCGATGCCGTCCCGGGGGATCAGCAGATTCTGTGGGGTGGTGCACATCTGGCCGCTGTACAGCGAGAGGGAGAACGCCAGGTTGGACAGCATGCCCCGGTAGTCGTCGGTGGAGTCGACGACGATCGTGTTGACGCCGGCCTTCTCCGTGTAGACCTGGGCCTGGCGGGCGTTCTCCTCCAGCCAGGCGCCGAAGGCGGTCGAGCCGGTGTAGTCGATGATCCGGACCTCGGGGCGGACCGCCAGGGTCTTGGCGATGCCCTCGCCGGGCCGCTCGGCGGCCAGTGCGACCAGATTCGGGTCGAAGCCCGCCTCGTCCAGGACCTCACGGGCGATGGACACCGTGAGCGCCAGCGGCAGCACGGCACGCGGGTGCGGCTTGACCAGCACCGGGTTGCCCGTGGCGAGGGAGGCGAAGACGCCGGGATACCCGTTCCACGTGGGGAACGTGTTGCAGCCGATGACCAGCGCGACACCGCGGCCGGACGTGATGAACGACTTGTGCAGCTTCAGCGGATCGCGCTTGCCCTGCGGCTTCGACCAGTCGGCGGTCTCGGGGGTGCGGACCTGCTCGCGGTAGGCGTACGCCACGGCCTCCAGGCCGCGGTCCTGGGCGTGCGGGCCGCCCGCCTGGAACGCCATCATGAAGGCCTGGCCGCTCGTGTGCATCACGGCGTGGGCCAGCTCATGGGTGCGGGCGCTGATCCGCGACAGGATCTCCAGACAGACCAGGGCCCGGACCTCCGGACCCGCCGCCCGCCAGGCGGCCGTGCCGGCCTTCATCGCCGGCAGCAGGACGTCCGGGTCGACGTGCGGATACTCGATGCCGAGCTCAGGACCGTACGGCGAGACCTCCCCGCCGGCCCAGCCGTCGGTGCCCGGCTGCCCCAGGTCGAACCGGGTGCCCAGCAGCGCGTCGAAGGCGGCCTTGCCCTCGGCCGCACCGAGGCTGCCCGGGGCGCCGCCCTCGCCGTACGCCTTCGGGTGCTCGGGGTGGGGGGACCAGTACGCGCGGGTACTGATCACGTCGAGGGCCTGGTCGAGCGTGGGCCGGTGGGTCTCGGACAGCTGCTGGGGGGTGAGCGCGGAGGCCATGGCGGACCAACTCCTCATCGAGCCGGGCGGGGACGTGCGGACGGAGTTAGAGTAACCGAACGATCGGTCGGGACAAGGGGCCCCAGGGAACCTGTGGACAACTCATGGGGGAGGATCGCGGACATGACCACGGCCAAGCGGGACACGTACACACCGGAGACCCTGCTCACCGTCGCCGTTCGTGTCTTCAACGAGCGCGGCTACGACGGCACGTCCATGGAGCATCTCTCCCGGGCGGCGGGTATCTCGAAATCCTCCATCTACCACCATGTGGCGGGCAAGGAGGAGCTGCTGCGCCGGGCCGTGAGCCGGGCGCTCGACGGGCTCTTCGCCATCCTCGACGAGCCGGGGGCGCAGCGCGGGCGCGCGGTCGAGCGGGTCGAGTACGTCACGCGCCGGACCGTCGACGTGCTGATGGCGGAGGTCCCCTACGTCACCCTGCTGCTGCGGGTGCGCGGGAACACGAAGACGGAGCGCTGGGCACTGGAGCGGCGCCGCGAGTTCGACCAGCGGGTGGCGGAGCTGCTCCAGGCCGCGGTCGCCGAGGGAGACCTCCGGGCGGACGTGGACATACGGCTGGCGACCCGGCTGCTGTTCGGCATGGTGAACTCGCTGGTCGAGTGGTACCGGCCGCAGCCGGGCGGCTTCCCCGGCGAGGAGCAGCTCGCGGACACGGTCGTCCAGCTGGCTTTCGAAGGAATGCGGGCGAGCGGCGCCCGCTGAGCCCCGCCGTGTCACGGGGCTCCCGTGAGCGGCACGGTCAGGCGAGCTCGGCCGGCCGGTCCGGGCGCGGTCCGAGGTCCGTCTCCTCGAACACCAGCAGCGTGCGCGTCGAGAGCACCTCGGGGATGGACTGGATCCGGGTGAGGACCAGCTCGCGCAGCGCCCGGTTGTCCGGCGTGTGCACCAGCAGCAGTACGTCGAAGTCGCCGCTGACCAGGGCGATGTGCGTGGCTCCGGGCAGCGCCTGGAGCTGCTCGCGCACGGTGCGCCAGGAGTTCTGCACGATCTTGAGCGTGATGTACGCGGACGCCCCCTGGCCGGCCCGCTCGTGGTCGACCCGGGCGCCGAAGCCGCGGATCACGCCGTCCTCGACGAGCCGGTTGATCCGGGCGTAGGCGTTGGCGCGCGAGACATGGACCCGCTCGGCCACGGACCGTATCGAGGCGCGGCCGTCCGTCTGGAGGATCCGCAGGATGTCGCGGTCGATGGCGTCCAGCGGCCGCGCGGGCGGAACCGGGGCCGGTTCCGGCGCCGGGCTCGCGGGGGCGGCGGCCGACGGTGTCGCGGTGGGCGGGGTCCGGTCCTGCTCCTCGCCCCTGTCGGCCATTTGTTCAGCTGCCATCGGCCCGCGCCTCCCTGTCGTGGACGACCTGTACCCATCCCAGGCTGTGGAGAACCGTTTGTCCACAGGCTGATGGTGCCTGTAGCCAAAATGCGCTCGCGACCGAACAATCGGTAGGTGAGGCACACCACACCCGTGCCTCGCCCAGCCCTCGATGTCCCGCTTCCGATCGACACCATCGACACCCATCGACATCGCCGATCGACCCGACACCGCCGATCGACACCCCTCGATCTCCCTCTATGCCAGGAGGTGCTTCTCATGACGGTCCAAGAGCTGCCCGGCGCGGCCGCCTACCGGCCCACGCCGCCCCCGGCCTGGAAGCCGATCACCGACCCCGCCCCGCTGCTCCCGGACCCGGAGCCCTACCGGGTGCTCGGTACGGACGCGGTCGCCGACGTCGACCCCGAGCTGCTGCTCCGGCTCCACGCGGAGCTGGTGCGCGGGCGTCGCTACAACGCCCAGGCCACCGCGCTGACGAAGCAGGGCCGGCTCGCGGTCTATCCGTCGAGCACCGGTCAGGAGGCGTGCGAGATCGCCGCCGCCCTGGTGCTGGAGGAGCGTGACTGGCTCTTCCCCAGCTACCGCGACACGCTCGCGGCCGTCGCGCGCGGCCTGGACCCGGTCGAGGCGCTGACCCTGCTGCGCGGCGACCGGCACACCGGTTACGACCCGCGCGAGCGCCGGATCGCCCCGCTGTGCACCCCGCTGGCCACCCAGCTCCCGCACGCCGTGGGGCTGGCGCACGCCGCCCGGCTCAAGGGCGACGACGTGGTGGCGCTCGCCATGGTCGGCGACGGCGGCACCAGCGAGGGCGATTTCCACGAGGCGCTGAATTTCGCGGCCGTCTGGAAGGCCCCGGTCGTCTTCTTCGTCCAGAACAACGGCTTCGCGATCTCCGTGCCGCTGGCCAAGCAGACCGCCGCCCCCTCCCTGGCCCACAAGGCCGTCGGATACGGGATGCCGGGCCGCCTGGTCGACGGCAACGACGCGGCGGCGGTGCACCAGGTGCTGAGCGAGGCCGTGGCACGGGCCCGGCGCGGTGAGGGCCCGACGCTGGTCGAGGCGGTCACCTACCGCATGGAGGCCCACACCAACGCCGACGACGCCACCCGCTACCGGGTCGACAGCGAGGTCGAGGCGTGGAAGGCGCACGACCCGGTGCGGCTCCTGGAGCATGAGCTGACGGAGCGCGGGCTGCTGGACGACGCGGGCATCGAGCAGGCGAAGGAGGCCGCCGAACGCATGGCCGCCGCCCTGCGCGACCGGATGAACGCGGATCCGGAGCTGGCCCCGATGGACCTCTTCACCCATGTGTACGCCGAGCAGACGAGTCAGCTCCGGGAGCAGGCGGCCGCCCTGCGCGCCGAGCTGGACGCCGAGCAGGACCACGACGAGCACGGCCCGGAGGCAGGACGATGACCACCGCGGCAGTGACGGCCGACGGCCGCCCCGTGAAGGCGAAACCGGCCACGATGGCGCAGGCCCTCGGGCGCGCGCTCCGCGACTCGATGGCCGAGGACCCCACCGTCCATGTGCTCGGTGAGGACGTGGGCACGCTCGGCGGGGTCTTCCGGATCACCGACGGGCTGGCGAAGGAGTTCGGCGACGACCGCTGCACCGACACCCCGCTGGCCGAGGCGGGCATCCTCGGCGCGGCCGTCGGCATGGCGATGTACGGGCTGCGGCCCGTCGTGGAGATGCAGTTCGACGCGTTCGCCTATCCGGCGTTCGAGCAGCTCATGAGCCACGTCGCCAAGATGCGCAACCGAACCGGCGGAGCCATGCCGCTGCCGATCACCGTGCGCGTGCCGTACGGCGGCGGGATCGGCGGGGTCGAGCACCACAGCGACTCCTCCGAGGCGTACTACATGGCGACCCCCGGCCTGCACGTGGTCACGCCGGCCACGGTCGACGACGCGTACGGGCTGCTGCGGGAGTCGATCGCCTCCGACGACCCGGTGGTCTTCCTGGAGCCGAAGCGGCTCTACTGGTCCAAGGCCGACTGGTCGCCGGAGGCCCCCGCCGCGGTCGAGCCGATCGGCAAGGCCGTGGTGCGCCGGCCCGGGCGCAGCGCCACCCTGATCACGTACGGCCCCTCCCTGCCGGTCTGCATGGAGGCCGCGGAAGCGGCCCTCGCCGAGGGCTGGGACCTCGAGGTGGTGGACCTGCGTTCGCTGGTCCCGTTCGACGACGAGACGGTGGCCGCTTCGGTGCGCCGCACCGGACGGGCGGTCGTCGTGCACGAGTCCCCCGGTTTCGGCGGGCCCGGCGGCGAGATCGCGGCCCGGATCACCGAGCGGTGCTTCCACCATCTGGAGGCCCCGGTGCTGCGGGTGGCCGGGTTCGACATCCCCTACCCGCCTCCCATGCTGGAGCGGCACCATCTGCCGGGAGTGGACCGGGTGCTCGACGCGGTGGCCCGGCTGCAGTGGGAGGCGGACAGCTGATGGCCCAGGTGCTCGAATTCAAGCTGCCGGACCTCGGCGAGGGACTGACCGAGGCCGAGATCGTCCGCTGGCTGGTGGAGGTCGGCGATGTCGTCGCCATCGACCAGCCCGTCGTCGAGGTCGAGACGGCCAAGGCCATGGTGGAGGTGCCCTGCCCCTACGGGGGCGTGGTGACCGCACGGTTCGGCGAGGAGGGCACGGAACTTCCCGTCGGCGCACCGCTGCTGACGGTCGCCGTCGGAGCACCGGAGGGGTCTTCCGGCTCCGGCGAGGACTCCGGCTCCGACCCGGAGTCCACGGGCGGCTCGGGGAACGTGCTCGTGGGGTACGGGACCGGCGCACCGGCCGCGCGCCGTCGGCGCATCCGTCCGGACCGGCTCGACCGGGCGGTGACCGAGGCCCCGGTCTCCGGTGCGCCGGTGGTCGAGGCCCCGGTGGTCGAGGCTCCGAGGGTTGAAGCCCCCGTGGTCAAGGTCCTGGTTGCCGAAGCCTCGGTGTCCGAGGGGCCCGTGCCCGTGGTCTCTCCGCTGGTACGCCGGCTGGCCCGGCAGCACGACATCGATCTGCGGCGGCTGGCGGGTTCGGGACCCGACGGGCTGATCCTGCGCGCCGATGTCGACCGGGCGATCCGGACGGCGGAGGAGACCTCAACGGCGACGGCACGGGTGGCCCAGGCCCCGGTGCAGGCCCAGGTGCCGGCGGCAGCCCCGAACGGCGTAGCCGCTGCTGTGGACGCCGAGCGGATTCCGCTGCGCGGGGTACGCGGAGCGGTCGCCGACAAGCTGTCGCGCAGCCGGACCGAGATTCCCGACGCCACCTGCTGGGTCGACGCCGACGCCACCGAGCTGATGGCGGTCAGGGCCGCGATGAACGCCGCCACGGGCCCGTCCGCCGGGCCGAAGGTATCGGTCCTGGCCCTGCTGGCGAGGATCTGCACGGCGGCGCTGGCCCGGTTCCCCGAGCTCAACTCCACGGTGGACACGGAGGCCCGGGAGATCGTCCGGCTGTCCGGCGTGCACCTCGGGTTCGCGGCCCAGACCGAGCGGGGCCTCGTCGTTCCGGTCGTCCGGGACGCGCACACCCGTAACGCCGAGTCGATCGGGGCCGAGATCGCCCGGCTGACCGAGCTGGCGCGTACGGGGAAGCTCAGCCCGGCCCAGCTGACCGGGGGCACGTTCACGCTGAACAACTACGGGGTGTTCGGGGTCGACGGTTCGACGCCGATCATCAACCACCCGGAGGCGGCGATGCTCGGCGTGGGCCGCATCATGCCCAAACCCTGGGTGCACCAAGGCGAACTGGCCGTACGTCAGGTCGTCCAGCTGTCCCTCACCTTCGACCACCGGGTGTGCGACGGCGGAACGGCGGGCGGCTTCCTCCGGTACGTGGCGGACTGCGTGGAGCAGCCGGCGGTGCTGCTGCGCACCGTGTAGTCGCGGGGGCGCCCCTGTCGCGGTGGCCGGTCATCCGGCCACCCCGGCGGGGGCGTCGCTGCGGGGCGCCGCCCATACTCGACGTATGACCGCCTACGACGTGATCGTCCTTGCCGGAGGGGCCGCGAAGCGGCTCGGCGGCGCCGACAAGCCAGGGGTCCGGGTGGGCGGCCGGGCGCTGCTCGACCGGGTCCTCGCGGCCTGCGACGGCGCGGCCCGCACCGTCGTGGTGGGCGACCGCCGCGCGACCGCCCGCCCGGTCGTCTGGACCCGGGAAGTGCCGCAGGGCGGAGGCCCGTTGGCGGCGCTGGGCGCGGGGCTGAAGCTGACGACGGCGGAGTACGTTCTCGTTCTCTCCGCCGACCTGCCCTTCCTCGGCCCGGGCACGGCCGACGCGCTGCTCGCCGCCGCCGGACGGCCCGGCCGCGAAGGCGCCCTGTGCACCGACCCCGGCGGGCGCGACCAACCGCTCGTGGCCGCGTACCGCGCCGAGCCGCTCCGCCGGGAGCTGGCCCTGATCGCCACCGAGTACGGGAGCCTCGCCGGGCTGCCGCTGCGGATCCTGACGGCCGAGCTGGAGCTCTCCCGGATCGACGCGGGTCCTGACGCCGTGTTCGACTGCGACACTTGGGACGACATCGCCGCCGCCCGAGCCCGGATCAGGGAGCATGGGGTCGTGCTGGACGAATGGATCACCTCGGTCAAGAACGAACTGGGTATCGAACTCGACGTCGACACCGGTGTCCTGCTCGACCTCGCCCGTGACGCCGCGCACGGAGTCGCCCGGCCCGCCGCCCCGCTCACGACCTTCCTGGTCGGGTACGCGGCAGCCACGGCGAGCGCCGGTGCGGGCCCCGACGGGGCCGCGGCGGCGGTCGCGGAGGCCTCGCGCAAGGCCACCGCCCTCGCGCTCCGCTGGGAAGCAGAGGCGGAGGCGGCAGGTCAGGGCGGCGATGCGGCGGGCGGGTCGGCGGGCGGGACCAAGCCCGACGCCGGCCGTGAGGGGACCGGGACATCGTGACCGGCTCCGACGGGCCGCACCGTGAGCCCGGCAGCGACGTCCCTGCCGCCGGGTCCGCGAGCGAACGCGCACGCGAGGAGGAGGAGCGGGCCGTCGAGCAGGCACTCGCCCTGGTCGGCGGGTCGAGTGGGCCGGGCCGGTCCGGAGGGTCGGGCGAGCGCCCGAGCCGCAGTCGGGACCCCCGAGCCCCCGGGGACTCCCGGGACGAGGACCTGAACGCCGGCCGGAGCAACGACTCGCACATCGGCCCGGGCAGCGCCCCGCACGCCGACCGAAGCAGCGGCAGCGACCCCTACGACGGCCGCGACAGCGACCTGCGCGACGGCCGCGCCGCCCCGGCCCCCGGCCGCGAACAGCCGCCTCACCCCGATCGGGCCTTCCCGGGCGACCCCGGAAAGACCCCGCCCCCGTCCTGGGACCGGGCGCGGGCGGTTGCGGCCCGGGCAGGGCGGGGCGGTGCGCCCGCGACGATCCGGTTGCCGCTCGACCGTGCGCTCGGGCATGTGCTGGCCGAGGCGCTCGGCGCGCTCACCGATCTGCCGTCCTTCGACACCTCGGCCATGGACGGCTGGGCCGTCGCCGGGCCCGGCCCCTGGGCGTTCGAGGCCGGGGCGGGGCTTCTCGCCGGACGCGGCCCGGCCGCCGCGCTGCCCGACGGCACCGCCGTACGGATCGCCACCGGTGCCCGCGTACCGCCCGAGACCACGGCGGTCATCCGCAGCGAGCACGCCCACGTCGACGAGGCCAGAGGGCTGCTGCACGCCCGGCGGTCCGTGGTCACCGGGCAGGACATCAGGCCCCGGGGCCAGGAATGCCGCTCGGGCGAGCAACTCGTTCCGGCCGGGACGGTCGTGACCCCGGCGGTGCTCGGCCTCGCCGCGGCCGCCGGGTACGACGCGCTGCCGGTCGTGCCCCGTCCGCGCGTCGACATCCTCGTCCTCGGCGACGAACTGCTCAACGCCGGTCTGCCGCACGACGGGCTGATCCGGGACGCCCTCGGCCCCATGCTCGGCCCCTGGCTGCGGGCCCTCGGCGCCGAGGTCTCCGGCCCCCGTCGGCTCGGGGACGACGCCGGGGCGCTGCGCTCCGCCCTCACCTCCTCCGACGCCGACCTGATCGTCACCACCGGGGGCACCGCCGCCGGTCCGGTCGACCATGTGCACCCGGTCCTCGACGCCCTCGGGGCCGAACTGCTGGTGGACGGGGTCGCGGTCCGCCCCGGCCACCCCATGCTGCTGGCCCGGCTGTCGCCGGACGGGCCCTATCTGGTCGGGCTGCCCGGCAATCCGCTCGCGGCCGTATCAGGTCTGCTGACGCTCGCGGAGCCACTGCTCGCGGGCATCGCGGGCCGCCCCGCCCAGGACCCGTACCGGGCACTCGTCCACGCCGAGGTGCACGGACATCCGCACGACACCCGCCTCGTCCCCGTGGTCCACCGCCCGGGCCGGGCGGGCGGCCGGGACCATGTCGCGCCGCTGCGCTACAACGGGCCCGCGATGCTGCGGGGGATCGCCGCGGCGGACGGACTGGCTGTGGTGCCACCGGGCGGGGTACGGTCCGGCACCGAGGTGGAGATTCTGGATCTCCCATGGGCCCCGGCGACGCCGTGGACGGAAGGGTGTTTCACGTGAAACTTCCCGGCCACGATGCGATGGCCAGGCGAGCCGACGAACTGGTCGTGCCGACGCGGGTGATGCTCCCCCGCCGGGTGGCCCTCGGCCCGGCCCGCCAGGTCGCCAAACGCCTGTTGATGGCGCTGCTCGTGCTGGCCGCGACCGTGCTGATCGTCTGGCTCGACCGCAGCGGCTACAACGACAACGCCGACGGCAAGGTCGACCTGCTGGACGCGGTCTACTACGCGACGGTCACCCTCTCCACCACCGGGTACGGCGACATCACGCCGTACAGCGACGGAGCACGGCTGATCAACGTGGTGCTCGTGACACCACTGCGCGTGATGTTCCTGATCATCCTGGTCGGTACCACTCTCGAGGTCCTCACGGAGCGGACCCGGGAGGACTTCCGGCTGAAGCGTTGGAGAGCCAACTTGCGAGACCACACCGTCGTCGTCGGCTTCGGCACGAAGGGCCGCTCGGCGATTCTGACCCTCTGTGCCACCGGTCTGTCGAAGGACCAGATCGTCATCGTCGACCCGGCCTCCAAGGTGATCGAGGCTGCCAACGCCGAGGGCTTCACCGGTGTGCTCGGTGACGCCACCCGCAGCGATGTGCTGCTGCGTGCCGAGCTCCAGAAGGCGCGTCAGATCATCATCGCGACCCAGCGCGACGACACCGCCGTCCTGGTCGCGCTCACGGCGCGCCAGTTGAACCGCGGGGCGAAGATCGTGGCGGCGGTCCGCGAGGAGGAGAACGCGCCCCTGCTCCGGCAGTCCGGTGCGGACGCGGTGATCACCAGCGCCAGTGCCGCCGGACGGCTGCTCGGCCTCTCCGTCCTCAGCCCGAGCGCGGGCACCGTGATGGAGGACCTGATCCAGCAGGGCAGCGGCCTCGATCTCGTCGAACGGCCGGTCATAAAGGCCGAGGTGGGCAAGAACGTCCGGGAGACCGAGGACCTGGTCGTCAGCGTGCTGCGCGGACACCGGCTGCTCGGCTACGACGACCCGGCGGCCAGCCCTCTGCAGTTGACGGACCGGGTCATCACCATCGTGCGGGCGAGCCCCAGTTCGGCCGCGGTGCCGAAGAACCCGATGCCTCCGCACCAGCGACCCTGACCGACGAGGCGCCCGCCCGGGCGAGCCCGGCGGGAGTAGCCTCGCGGCCATGTATGCGATCACGATTCCCGAACCCGGTGGCCCCGAGGCGCTCGTCTGGGCCGAGGTGCCCGATCCCGTACCCGGTGACGGCGAGGTCCTCGTCGAGGTCGTCGCCGGCGCTGTGAACCGTGCCGACGTGCTCCAGCGGCAGGGCTTCTACGATCCGCCGCCCGGCGCCTCCCCCTACCCCGGTCTGGAGTGCGCGGGCCGTATCGTCGCGCTCGGTCCCGGGGTGACGGGGTGGGCGGTCGGCGACGCCGTGTGCGCGCTGCTGGCGGGCGGCGGTTACGCGGAGAAGGTCGCCGTTCCGGCCGGCCAGCTCCTCCCCGTACCGGAGGGCGTCGGCCTGGTGGAGGCCGCGGCGCTGCCCGAGGTCACCGCGACGGTGTGGTCCAACGTCTTCATGGTGTCCCACCTGCGCCCCGGCGAGACCTTCCTGGTGCACGGCGGCTCCAGCGGCATCGGCACGATGGCGATCCAGCTGGCGAAGGCGGTCGGGGCCCGGGTCGCGGTCACGGCGGGCAGCCCGGAGAAGCTCGCCCGGTGCGCCGAACTGGGGGCGGACATCCTCATCAACTACCGCGAGCAGGACTTCGTCGAGGAGCTCCGGGAGAACACCGCGGGAGCGGGTGCCGACGTCATCCTGGACCTGATCGGCGCCAAGTACCTGGATCGGAACGTCCAGGCGCTCGCCGTCAACGGCCGCCTCGCGATCATCGGTCTCCAGGGCGGCGCCAAGGGCGAGCTGAACCTCGGCGCCCTGCTGACCAAGCGGGCCGCCGTCACCGCGACCTCTCTGCGGGGCCGCCCGCTCCAGGAGAAGGCCGCCATCGTCGCCGCCGTACGCGAGCACGTGTGGCCGTTGATCGGCGGCGGGGTGGTCAAGCCCGTGGTGGACCGGACGCTGCCGATGGCGGACGCCGCCGAGGCCCACCGGGTGCTGGAGTCCAGTGCGCACATCGGCAAGGTCCTGCTGGTGGCGCCGTCGGGCGGCTGATCAGGGCCGTTCCCGGTCCGGGCCTGGCCCGGACCGGGAACGGACGCGGATTTACAGATACGGGCCCGAACGGATCGGGCCGTGCGGGTCCGCGCCGCCTTCCTCGTCCTCGTGGGTCATTCCGGGCGGCAGGGCGCGGCGCATCTGCTCCAGCTGGGCGCGGGCCGCCATCTGCTGGGCGAACAGCGCCGTCTGGATGCCGTGGAAGAGGCCCTCCAGCCAGCCCACGAGCTGGGCCTGGGCGATCCGCAGCTCGGCCTCGGAGGGCACCGACTCCTCGGTGAACGGCAGGGAGAGCCGCTCCAGCTCCTCGACCAGCTCGGGCGCCAGGCCGTCCTCCAGCTCCTTCACGGAGCTGGCGTGGATCTCCTTGAGCCTGACCCGGCTCGCCTCGTCGAGAGGAGCCGCCCTGACCTCCTCCAGAAGCTGCTTGATCATGCTGCCGATGCGCATGACCTTCGCGGGCTGTTCCACCATTTCCGTCACCGGGACCTCGCGCGACTCGTCGTCACTGGCACCGCCGCCGATAGCCATTCCGTCCTGGCCCACGACAAGGACCTGCGGGTGCTCCTGCGACCGGTCATTCCTCGGCATTTCCATGCCGCCATTGTCTCGCACACGTGCCGTACACCACGTTGGTGCCCCCGAAAACGGAAGATCCACCGTTTTCGGGGGCGCCGGAACCCTTCCGGGAGCCCCGGACGGGCCGTTCAGCCCGCGCGCCGGGCCAGGGTCACCCGGGAGCTGGTGAGAGCGGCGGCCAGCAGACCGGCGAGCACCGGGACGACCAGGGCCAGCAGCCCGACGGTCTCCCACGGCATCACGATCGGCGTGTACGCCGACTGCATCGGGTCCTCCCGCATCTTCTCCAGCGCCGCGCGCAGGTCGGTCAGACGCAGGGCGACCGCGGGGACGAGTCCCGCCGCCGTTCCCAGCAGGACCCCGGTCAGGGCGACGACCAGGCACTGGAAGCCCGACAGCGAACGCCGTACGCCCGGGGGCGCTCCCACCGCGCTGAGCGTGGTGAGGTCAGCCTCCGCGTCGGCCTTGGACAGCCCGGTCGTGATGGCCGCCGCGCCCAGGGTCACCACTCCGGCGAAGAGGGCGAGGATCAGCAGGATCGTGTCGGTGTCGTCGTCAGTCCGGAACTGGTCGTTCGAGCTCATCAGGTACGCACGGTTCCCGGCCTGGTCGAGCGCCGCATGGGCGGCCTGGGTCTCGGCGTCCGTGGCGTCGCGGGCCAGCGTGTAGAAACTGCCGTACTCCTCGACGTGCAGCCCGAGCCGCGCGGCGGTCTTCTCCGGCATGATCATCCGGATGCCGGGGGTCGCCGCGAAGCGGTCCGGTGCGACGTACACCTTCAGCTGGTCCGTGGTGGTGCGGGCCTTGCCGGGGTGCAGGGCCCGGTTCTTCTTGTCCCGGTCGTTGTAGAGGTGGGTGGCCTTGAGGGTGACCTCGCCGTTCTTCGCGTACGCCGGGTTCAGCAGAACGGGGGTGCCTGCGGCCAGGGCTTTCGCCGCCGCCGGGTCGTCGAGCTTCGCGTAGGTGTCGAGGATGTCCGGGCCGCCGATGACGATCTTGTGTTCACCGGTGCCGAACGCGACCATCGTGTAGTTCTCGTCCATGCAGGCCGGGGAGTTCATCATCCGCTTGTGCTCGTCGGCGGAGAGCCGCAGGGCGAGTTCCTTGGCGCCCTTTCCTTTGAGCGGGCAGCTGTGGCCCTTGCCGGTGGGCTTGACGAGTTCGAGGGTGCCGCAGCCGTTCTCCTCCTCGTAGTAGACCGAGCAGTCGCTGCCGGCCCAGACCCGCCCGAAGTCGGCGGGCCTGCCGCTGACCGGGTAGTTCTGCTCGACGGCCGCCCGGGAGCGGGGGAGGTCGGCGTCCGCGCCGACGTCGGAGGCCGCCACCGCGACGGTGCCCGGCGTCATGTTGGGGACGAAGTCGTACGCCTGCTGGGCGGCGTTGCTGCTGGTGTACGTGGCGATGGCGACGCTGCCCGCGACGGCCGCCATCACGGCGGCGACGGCGGGAGCCGTCCGGCCGCGGTTGCGGGCCGCGTCGCGCAGGGCGATCCGGGGCGTCAGCGGGAGCCGTCGGCCGAGCCGGCCGAGGAAGCCGACGATCACCGGGATGCAGCCGAGCACGCCCAGTTCGGCCAGGACGGAACCGCCGGCGACGAACGTGGTGTCGCCGGCCACCCCGCCGTAGACCGCGATGCCGACGCCCGCGACGAGCGCGATGACGCCGATCACGGGCAGGACGCGGGAGCTGCGACGGGTGCCGCGCCGGCCGCTGAGCGACTCCAGGACCGACTGACGGCCCGCGACGATCGCCGGGGCGAGCGCGGCGAGGACGCCGGTGACCAGCCCGAGCGCGGCGATGCCGAGGATCTCCCAGGGCTGCACGGTCAGCTCGCCGAAGCGGCGGCCGGTGAAGTCCTCGATCATCGGGCGGAACAGGGCGGTCAGACCGAACCCGGCGCCGACGCCGGCCAGCGCGCCGACCCCGCCGAGCACCGCGCCGCCCGCGAGCACCACGGCCCGGACCTGGCCCCGGCTGCCGCCGCACGAGCCGACCAGTCCCAGTTGCCGCCGCGAACGGCGGGCGCCCACGGCGAACGCCGGACCGGCCAGCAGCACGATCTCCAGGACGGCCATGGCGGCCACGGTGATGACCGCCGCGGTCGTCTCCGTCTCGGTGGAGTACCCGCCGCTCAACCCGGCCATCGGGACCTCGGAGTCCGGCGGCGGGTTCAGGACGACCTGGCGGGACGTGACCACCACGCCTTGCTCGTTGGCCGCGAGGATGTCCTGCCAGGTCACGCCCGCCCCGGCCGGGCCCTTCACCAGCCAGTACGGATCGCCCGGCTGGGGCGGCAGGATCGACTGGTCGCGGTCGGCGGCCTTCTGCCACGGGGCGATGACCGAGCCGGGGAGCGCGTAGAGGGCGTCGGCCCGCAGGTCGGCGGGGAGTTCGACCGTGCCGGTGAGGGTGTAGGTCTGCTCGGGGCCGCGCACGGTGACGCGGTCGCCGATGGACAGCCCGGCCGCCTCGGCGAAGTCCGAGGTCGCGGCGATCTCGTCGCGCCGGCTCGGGTAGGCGCCGTCGGTCAGCTCGATGCGGCCGCGCAGCATCGGGTCGGAGATGCGCAGCTCGGTGATCTCGGTGTCGGCGATGCCGTGCCGGGTGGTCACCGACGCGGGCAGACTCCGCTCGGTCAGATACCGCGAGCCCTCCGGGAAGGCGGCCGGCACGTCCACCGGCTTCGCCTGCTCCTCGGGGGTCGGGTCCGGGGCTCCCTCGGGGGTGCTCCAGTTGATGCCGTCGGGCATCTGATGGATCTTCACCGGGCCGATGCCCGTGGCCTGGAATCCGGCGTCGGCCGACCCCAGCTCCGCCGTCAGCTCCTCGGCCTTGGTGGGCAGGGCGCTGCGATAGGTGAGGTCGGCGGCGGTCACGCCGAGGACCGGCAGGGCGATCATCGCGACGACCAGGGCGCTGCGGCCCTTGGCCCGTGCCGCGTCGCGCCGGGCTATGCGGAAGGCTGCGCGCCAGCCGGGGAGCGGGTTCACGCGGTGGCCTCGGTGGTTCCGGCGGCGAGCAGGGAGTCGGCTCCCGTGGTCACCGTCTGGTCGACGATCGAGCCGTCCCGGAGGAACACGACCCGGTCGGCCCAAGCCGCGTACCGGGGCTCATGGGTCACCATGACGCCGGCCGCGCCCTGGTCGCAGCGGGTGCGCAGGAGGGCGAGGACGGCCTCGCCGGTCTCGGAGTCGAGCGCTCCGGTCGGCTCGTCGGCGAGGACGAGGCGCCGGTCGCCGACTAGGGCGCGGGCGATGGCGACGCGCTGCTGCTGGCCGCCGGACATCTCGTCGGGGAAACGGTCGGCGATCTCCTCCAGCTTCATCTCGGCCAGTGCGGCGAGGGCCTCCTTGCGGGCCTTGCGCACGGAGACGCCGTCGAGTTCGCGGGGCAGCGCGATGTTCTCGGCGGCGGTCAGGGCGGGGATGAGGTTGTAGTCCTGGAAGACGTAGCCGACGCTGCGGCGGCGCAGGGCCGCCATGCCCTTCGGGCCGAGGGCGGCGATGTCCTGGCCCTCGATGACGACCTGGCCGCTCGTGGCGGTGTCGAGCCCGCCCGCCAGGGTCAGCAGGGTGGACTTGCCGGAGCCGGAGGGGCCCATCACGGCGACCAGTTCGCCGGGGTGCACCGAGAGGTGGACCCCGCGCAGGGCGTGCACCTCGGCGACGCCGGAGCCATGGGTACGGGTCAGCGCCCGCAGTTCGAGTACGGGGCTGCCGCCGGGCGTCCCGGAGGACGACGGGGGCGGTGGGGTGGCGGACGTGGGCATGACGGGTGGTTCCCCCTAGGAACACCTGGTGACGAACCAGGAATGGTCTGGGTCGGGCAGAAGCGGCGGCGCCGGTGTCAGCGCTGGGAGCGGGTCCGGTCGGCCAGCGCACGGGCCGGTCCGCGGGTGGCCGCGGGGCCGGGCTCGGCGGAGGGCTCGGTGGCGGCGGCCTCGGCGAGGCGGACGAGCCGGGACTCGCAGTGGTCGAGCCACCGGGCCTCGGCCTCCGCCTGGAAGATCAGCTGCTCCACGACGAGGAGCCAGGCCACCTCGTCCCGGTTGGCGGGGACGTCGGCCAGGGCCTGGGCCTTGAGCCGGGTGTAGTCCTGCATCGCCTTGAGCGTGTGGTGGCGCTGGGACTGGATGACGTCCCGGATGTCGACGCCCGGGGCTCCCACGGCCATGGCGAGCTTGATGGCGAGTTCGTCGCGGGGCGGACTGGTGCGGTCCACGGGGGTCTCGAACCAGCTGCGCAGTTCGGCGCGGCCCTCGTCGGTGATGGCGTAGAGATCGTGCCCGGCGTCGTCCGCGCCGTCCTGGACGACCAGGCCGTCGCGCTCCAGACGGCTGAGCGTCGTGTAGACCTGGCCGACGTTCAGGGGCCAGGTGGAGCCGGTGCGCGACTCGAACTCGGTGCGGAGCTGGGACCCGTAACGAGGGCCCCGCTCCAGCAGGGCCAGCAGGCCGTGGCGAATGGACATACTGAGTATGTATACCGAGTATGTTCGTCCTGGCAAGTCCCGTCGGAGCCGGAACCGCAGGGTGCGACGCTCAGTTCGCGCGGCGCATACGGAACGCGAGGAAGCCGAGTCCCAGCCCGACCAGGGCGATGCCCGTACCGAGCGAGACCTCCTGCACCCGCCGGACGGCAGCCGCGTCCAGCGCCTGCCCGGACCGTTGTCCCGGATCGCTGAACGCGTCGGGCGGCGGGGTGGAAGCAGGCAGGTCAACGAGGTCCGCGATCCCCTCGTCGGTCTCCTCCGGCGGGTCCTCCGCGACGGGATCCTCGGCCCGCGCCAGCTCCATCGGCGACAGCGAGCGCCCGGGACGCGCCTTGCCTGCCCCGGCCTCGCGCCCGGCCAGGGGGGCGGTCGACCCGGATACGTCGGGCGAAGCGGAAGGGGAGGAAGAGGGCTCCGGTGCGTCGGCCCCGGGCCCGGAACCGGTTCCGCCGGGGGTCTGCGCGCCGTTTCCGGTCGCCGCCGGGGATGACGGGGCCGGTCCGGTCCCCGACGCTCCGGAAGCCGGGACGCCGGACGGCAGGGGCAGCGCGGAGGGGAGCGCCGAGGGCGACGCGGAGCCCGACGGGACCGACGGCGGAGAGGCCGACGAGGACGGGGCGGCGGACGCGGTGGCGGCGGGGCTCGACGTCCCCGGGGCCGTGGCGGTCACGGACGGCGGACCGTCGGGCGCCGAGGAACCGTGGGCGGGGCCGGCTGACGGCCCCAGCGCCGCTCCGGCCGCCGCCAGCAGACAGACCGCACACCTCGACGACCATGCGGCCGGGAGTCCTGGAGCCATGAGATCAGCGTCACACGGGCCCCTGCATCCGGCATCCCGGACGCGGTATCCGGAAATCAGGGGCCTGTTACCGGTCCACGTACCGGTCCATGACGAAGATCCGGCGAGATCCGCGAACCGTAACGATCACCTTCGGACACCGACGTTTCAGGACGGCATACCGATGGTCATGGGCGGCTCACCGGTGTTCAGGAAGGCTTCCCGGTGGAGACCTTCAGCTCGAAGTGGGCGCCGTGCTCGTCGACCGCCGCACCGGAGGACGGGAACTGGCCGACGACCTGGTCCTCGGCGTAGGTGTTGCCCGGCTCCTCGATGACCTTGATCGTCCAGCCCGCGGCGGCCGCGCACGACTTCGCCGACAGGATGTCCTTGTAGATGAAGTTGGGCGCGCGGACCTTCGCCGGGTCGTTGGAGTCCTCGGAGGCGTTCGAGCAGTCCGTTTCCTTCATCGTCCGGTTGCGCTCCGGCGGGCGGTAGCCCTCCACCTGCTCGGTGCCCGTCTCGCCGCCCTTGCCCGCCTCGTCGTCCTTGCCGTCGCCCTGGAGGGCGATCGCGGTGATCAGACCGCCGACGGCCAGCAGCGCCACGACGATCGAGCCGACGATGACCGGCATGTTCCGCTTCGAGCCGCCGCCCCCGGTGCTGCCCACGGCCGTCGTGTGCTGCGGGCTGATCGAGTACGGCGGCGGGGTCTGGTGCGACAGCTGGCCCGGGGTCGGGTAGCCCTGGACCTGGCCGGACTGCGGATAGCCGTAGCTCGGCGCGGGGGTGGGCTGGCTGTACGGCCCCGGCTGCTGGTGCGGATGCGGCTGGTACGGCGTCTGGACGCTGTGGGGCGCCGGGGTGCTCTGGTCGACCGGCGGGAACACCGCCGAGCCGACGCCGGAGCCGCTGTTGGCGGGCCCGCCGCCCGACACGATCATCGGGGCGCCGGTCTGGCCGCCGGAGGCGTTCAGCACGCGGGCGATCTCGTCGCGCATCGCGGCGGCGCTGGGGAAGCGCTCGTTCGGGTTCTTCTTGAGCGCGCGGGCGACGAGGGCGTCCATCGCCGGGGTGACCGACCGGTTGATGCTGGAGGGCGCGACCGGCTCCTCCTGCACATGCGCGTACGCGATGGCCAGCGGCGAGTCCGCGTCGAACGGGATCCGGCCGGTGAGCAGCTGGAAGAGCATGATCCCGACCGAGTACAGGTCGGACCGGGCGTCGACGCCGCGGCCGAGGGCCTGCTCGGGGGAGAGGTACTGCGGGGTGCCGACGACCATGCCGGTCTGGGTCATCGAGGTGACACCGGACTGCATGGCGCGGGCGATGCCGAAGTCCATCACCTTGACGACGCCGCGCTTGGTCATCATCACGTTGCCCGGCTTGATGTCCCGGTGGACCAGGCCCATCTCGTGGCTGGTCTCCAGGGCGGCGAGCACGTCCGCCGTCACCTTGAGGGCCTTGTCGGCGGGCATCGCGCCGTGTGTGCGGATGTCGGCGGCCAGCACCGAGCCGAGCGGCTGCCCCTCGACGTACTCCATGACGATGTACGGCATCAGCGCACCGCCGAGCTCGTCCTCGCCGGTGTCGAAGACGGAGACGATGTTGGTGTGCTGGAGCTTGGCGACGGCCTGCGCCTCGCGCCGGAAGCGCTCGCGGAAGGACTGCTCGCGCCCGAGCTCGGTGTGCAGGGTCTTGATCGCGACCTGGCGGTCCAGGGCGGAGTCGTACGCCAGGTACACGGACGCCATTCCGCCCTCGCCGAGCAGGTCGCGCAGCTGGTAGCGGCCGCCCGCGACCGACCCGCCCGCATAGCGGCCCTGTGCGCCGTCCTGGCTCATGACTTGCTTCCCCCTCGACGGCGCGCGGTCGCACGCGGAGTTCCTGTCCGACCTGGTTACTGTCTGACGTGATTGCGTGCCGCGCGGTTCCGTACAACGCGATTACGCGCCAAGTCTGCCGTAGGGGTCCGACACGTCAAGCCGGGTGCCCGTTCCGTGACCCTACGCACAAGAAGCGTCTCGGAAGCGTTACAGGAAACGCATCAAAATCACGTGTAGGGCGCGCCGGGCGGTTCGATGATCCTGCCGGAGCGGAACCGTGGTGTCCGGCGGAGGCTGTAGCGTGACGTGGCAATGCAGCAAGGCACCGTGAGAACCCGCGGACGCGCGGACAGATACGACGGCGAGGACTGATGGCACCCGATTCCGAAGCAAACGGCGGCGGAGTCTCGGATGGCACCGACTCCTGGGGCGTCGGCGGCGTCGTCGGTGACGGCCGTTACCGGATGACCCACCGGCTCGGCCGGGGCGGCATGGCAGAGGTGTACGCGGCGGAGGACGTCCGGCTCGGACGTACGGTCGCGGTGAAGCTCCTGCGCTCCGACCTGGCCGAGGACCCGGTCTCCAAGGCCCGCTTCACCCGCGAGGCACAGTCCGTCGCGGGCCTCAACCACCATGCGATCGTCGCCGTGTACGACTCCGGCGAGGACGTCGTGGGCGGCCAGACCGTCCCGTACATCGTGATGGAACTGGTCGAAGGCCGCACCATCCGCGATCTGCTCCTGACCGCCGAGGCCCCGCCGCCCGAGCAGGCGCTGATCATCGTCTCGGGTGTGCTGGAAGCCCTCGCCTACTCGCACCAGCACGGCATCGTGCACCGCGACATCAAGCCCGCCAACGTGATCATCACGGATTCCGGCGCGGTCAAGGTGATGGACTTCGGCATCGCCCGCGCGCTGCACGGCGCGCAGTCGACGATGACCCAGACCGGCATGGTCATGGGCACGCCGCAGTACCTCTCCCCCGAGCAGGCGCTCGGCAAGGCCGTCGACCACCGGTCCGACCTGTACGCCACCGGCTGCCTGCTCTACGAGCTGCTGGCGCTGCGGCCCCCGTTCACCGGTGAGACCCCGCTCTCGGTGGTCTACCAGCACGTCCAGGACATCCCGGTGCCGCCCTCCGAGGTCTCGGACGTGGTGCCGCCGGAGCTGGACGGGATGGTGATGCGCTCGCTGGCGAAGGACCCGGACGACCGGTTCCAGAGCGCCGAGGAGATGCGCGGGCTCGTCCAGTACAGCCTGCAGATGCTCCAGGTGCAGGGCGGCCACACGGGCACCTGGAACACCGGTCCGGTCGCGCTGCGCGAGGGGGGCCAGACCCCGCCGCACGGTATGGCCGGCTCCACTCAGGTGATGGGCGCGGGTCACCCGATGCACGGGGACACCTCGCAGGGCCCGATCCTGCCCCCGTACAACCCGGACGACGGGGGGTACGACGGCGGCGGGCAGCGGCGCTCCGGCGGGCGCGGCAAGATGTGGCTCTTCGTCCTGCTGGCCCTGATCGCGATCGGCGCGGGTGTCGCGTTCGCCCTCAACGCGGCGCAGGGCGACGGCGACAAGGACAAGGACCCGGTCACCCCGTCCACCTCGGTCAGCCAGTCCGAGGAGGAGCCATCGGACGAGCCGTCCGAGGAGGAGAGCGAGGAGCCGGAGGAGCCGGACACCACCAGCGGCGGCCAGACCGAGCCGAATCCGCCGCCGTGGACCCCGGACCCGACCCCGAGCGAGCCGACGTTCAGCCCGTCCCCGACGCCGACCGACACGGACGGCGGCGCGTCGGACGGCTCCACCAACGAGGGCAGCACCGGGGAGCCCACGGGCGAGCCCACGGACCCGACGACCGACCCCGGCACCCCGGGCGGCGGAGCCGCCGATGGCGCGGCCGGCGGCGAGGACGGCGGTACGGGCACGACGCCCGGCGAGGTGGCGGCCGGCGCCACCACGCCGTAGCCCGGCGCCATCGCACCACCTCATGAGCCCGGCGTGCGCCCTCGTGGCACGCGCCGGGCTCATGCGCGTCCGCACCACGCTTCGCCCCGTGAAGGCACGCCTCACTCCGTGAAGGCCGCGCACACCGCCTCGTACTCGCGCGTCCACCACACCGCCAGGGCCGACACCGCGGGAAACTGCGGGTCGGCCCTGCGGTCGTCCAGGCGGTAGCGCCAGCGCAGTATCCAGAAGTCGTTGAGCCGCTCCCACCACACCCGGTGCACCGCGGCCGCCAGTTCCCCGGCCCCCGCCCCGGCGGCCCGCCGGTACGCCCGGGCGTAGGCCCGTACCTTCGCGAGGTCCAGTTCCCCGGCCGGCCGGACGAAGAAGATCGCCGCGGCCCGGACCGCCTCCTCGGCGCGCGGCTGTACGTCCAGCCGGTCCCAGTCCACGATCGCGACCGGGTCGGCGCCCCGGTAGAGCAGGTTCAGCGGGTGGAAGTCCCCGTGCACCCAGCCGGTGGCGGGCCCCTCCGGCGTGGGCGGGCGGCGGTGGGCGTGCTGTTCGAGCAGGGCGCGGCGCTCCACGAGCCGGTGCACGGCGAGTTCGTCGAAGGCGTCGCGCGGGGTGTCCCGGCCGTCCTCGCCGCGCGCGGCGGCCAGCAGGTCGTCGATCAGCGCGAAGGTGTCGGCGGCGTCCGGGCTGCGGTGCCCCGGCCGGGCGGGCGGGCTCGCGCGCGGCGGGCCGTCGCGCGGGGCCATCACCTGCTCCAGGCCGGTGTGCACGGTGCCGAGGAGCGTGCCGAGCCGGCGCGACTGGGCGAGGGTCAGCTGGGCGCCGACCCGGTGGAGGCCCTCGACCCAGGGGTGCAGGGCGTAGCAGCGTTCGCCGATCATGGTGACGGTGTCGCCCCGGGTGTCCGTCAGCGGCGGCACGACGGGCACGCCGAGCGACTGCAGGCGCTGGGTGGCACGGTGCTGGCGCACGATCGCGGCGCGTTCGCCGCTCGTGTCGTCCAGGTGCTTCTTGTCGAGATGGTGCTTGAGGAAGTAGGAACCGCTCGTCGTGGAGACGCGGTATCCGTGGTTCAGCAGGCCTTTGGTGATCGGCTCGCAGGCGAGCGGCTCGCCCACGCCGGGGTAACGGCGCAGCACCTCGTCGACCGGGGGAACAGGCGGGCGAGTGACATATGAGCGCAGCACTTACCAGATGTTAGATCACTCTGCGTGGCCACTTTGCGGACTTGCGGTCACGCCGACCAGTGCGCTAAGGGGGGCAGCGCCTCAGAAGTCCAGCGTGTGTTCCGTGACGAAGTGCGGATCGACCCGGAGGTACGCCGGCGCGTAGGGCTCCCCGTTGACGCTGACAGGGGCCGCGCCGAACAGTTCCTCCTGCTCGGGGCAGAGGTGCACGATCTCGGCGGGCCCGGTGAACTGCACCGACCACAGGTTGCCGCCGTCGCCCGAGGCCGCGTCGTTGTAGTTGTCCGCCCCGTACGCGACGACGCTCCCGTCGCAAGCCTCGTGGTGGCCGAAGCCCCGGTGCATCCGCAGCAGGATGCGGCCGTCGCTCACGATGTGCCGGGCCACCGCCAGGAACGGCAGGGCCCGCATGCTGGTCGCGAGGCGGCCGTAGGGGACCCGGCCGAGCAGGTCGAGGGGCTCGGCCGGACCGGTCCGCTCGATCGTGCCGACCGCGCGGCGTTCGCGGGGGGAGCCGTGGGAGTCGAAGGACATGGCTTCCACTGTCCCCCGGGCGTAGGAGCCGCGTAAGAGTCGCCTGCCCCGGGTGGCGCGGGACCAAAGTCCCGCCGCCCGGGGCGGTTCAGCGGCGCTCGGCCTGGAGCCGTGCGACGTACGCGGCGGCCTGCGAGCGGCGCTCCATGCCCAGCTTGGACAGCAGGCTGGAGACGTAGTTCTTGATGGTCTTCTCGGCCAGGTGCAGACGCTCCCCGATGACGCGGTTGGTCAGCCCCTCCCCGATCAGGTCCAGGATCTTGCGCTCCTGCTCGGTGAGGCCCGCCAGCCGGTCGTCGCCCTTGGCGCTCCCGCCGTCGCGCAGCCGCTCCAGCACCCGAGCGGTCGCCACCGGGTCCAGCAGGGATTTTCCGGCCGCCACGTCCCGTACGGCATTCAGCAGTTCATTGCCGCGGATCGCCTTCAGTACATAACCCGAGGCACCCGCCATGATCGCGTCGAAAAGCGCCTCGTCATCGGCGTACGAGGTGAGCATCAGGCATTTGATGTTCTCGTCCTGGGAACGGACTTCCCGGCACACCTCCACCCCGCTGCCGTCCGGCAGCCGCACGTCGAGCACCGCGACATCGGGCCGCGTCGCCGGGATGCGGGCCAGGGCGTCCGCGGCCGTACCGGCCTCGCCGACCACCTCGATGTCCGGTTCGGAGGCGAGCAGCTCATGGACGCCGCGCCGGACGACCTCGTGATCGTCGAGCAGAAATACCGTGATTTTTCCTTCTTCGCGCACGATCGCAGTCTCACATACTCGCCTCCCCTCCGCTCTTCCCTGGCGCTGATCCGCGGGATAACGTGCCGTTGTTCCGGCGGCCTGCAAGGCTGTTTCCAGTGCCCTGACCAGCAGCGCTTCGCGTTTTTTTCGATTTACTTGGAAATCCAAGCAAAATCGCAGGTCAGAGAGGGTTTCGCAGTTATGCGATGCACTGGGTAACGTGCCTATGACAGGGCGCTCGCCGGGGCACCTGTCACGCCTGATCCCGGCCCGACCGGCACCCACCCCGTGCACGGCTGTCGGATTCAGGCGAGCCGCACTGGTTTCCCGGCAGACCCCGGGGGCCGGACCGACGGAGGAGCACGCACGTGACCGTGGAGAGCACTGCCGCCGCGCGTAAACCGCGACGCGCCAGCAAGCGGACCAGCGCCGCGAAGAAGCCGCAGAGCGCCGAGCCCCAGCTCGTACAGCTGCTGACGCCCGAGGGCGAGCGCGTCGAGCACCCGGACTACAGCATCGACCTGAGCGCGGAAGAGCTGCGCGGTCTGTACCGGGACATGGTGCTCACCCGCCGCTTCGACGCCGAGGCGACCGCCCTCCAGCGTCAGGGCGAGCTGGGCCTGTGGGCCTCGCTGCTCGGCCAGGAGGCCGCCCAGATCGGCAGTGGCCGCGCCCTGCGCGACGACGACTACGTCTTCCCGACCTATCGGGAGCACGGCGTCGCCTGGTGCCGCGGCGTCGACCCGACCAACCTGCTCGGCATGTTCCGCGGCGTGAACCACGGCGGCTGGGACCCGAACAGCAACAACTTCCACCTGTACACGATCGTCATCGGCTCGCAGACGCTGCACGCCACCGGCTACGCCATGGGCGTCGCCAAGGACGGTGCGGACTCCGCCGTGATCGCGTACTTCGGTGACGGCGCCTCCAGCCAGGGAGACGTCGCCGAGTCGTTCACCTTCTCCGCGGTCTACAACGCCCCCGTCGTCTTCTTCTGCCAGAACAACCAGTGGGCCATCTCCGAGCCCACCGAGCGCCAGACCCGCGTGCCGCTCTACCAGCGCGCCCAGGGCTTCGGCTTCCCCGGCGTCCGCGTCGACGGCAACGACGTCCTCGCCTGTCTCGCCGTCACCCGCTCCGCGCTGGAGCGGGCCCGCCGCGGCGAGGGCCCGACCCTCGTCGAGGCGTTCACCTACCGCATGGGCGCCCACACCACCTCCGACGACCCGACGAAGTACCGGGCCGACGAGGAGCGGGCCGCCTGGGAGGCCAAGGACCCGATCCTGCGGCTGCGGACGTACCTGGAGAAGGCCGGCCACGCCGACAAGGCGTTCTTCACCGCCCTGGAGGAGGAGAGCGAGACCCTCGGCAAGCGGGTACGGGAAGCGGTACGCGCGATGCCCGACCCGGAGCCGCTGGCCCTGTTCGAGCACGCCTACGCCGACGGCAACTCCCTCGTGGACGAGGAGCGCGCCCAGTTCGCCGCCTACCAGGCATCGTTCGCCGACTCTGCCGAGGAGGGCAAGTAGCCATGGCCGTGGAAAAGATGTCCATCGCGAAAGCGCTCAACGAGTCGCTCCGCCTCGCCCTCGACACCGACCCCAAGGTCCTCATCATGGGTGAGGACGTCGGCAAGCTCGGCGGCGTCTTCCGGATCACCGACGGGCTCCAGAAGGACTTCGGCGAGGACCGGGTGATCGACACCCCGCTCGCCGAGTCCGGCATCGTCGGCACGGCGATCGGTCTGGCCCTGCGCGGCTACCGCCCCATCGTCGAGATCCAGTTCGACGGCTTCGTCTTCCCCGCGTACGACCAGATCGTCACGCAGCTCGCCAAGATGCACGCCCGCGCGCTCGGCAAGGTCAAGCTGCCGGTCGTCGTGCGCATTCCGTACGGCGGTGGCATCGGCGCGGTCGAGCACCACAGTGAGTCCCCCGAGGCGCTCTTCGCGCATGTCGCGGGCCTGAAGGTGGTCTCGCCGTCCAACGCGAGCGACGCCTACTGGATGATGCAGCAGGCCGTCCAGAGCGACGACCCGGTCATCTTCTTCGAGCCCAAGCGGCGCTACTGGGACAAGGGCGAGGTCGACACCGAGTCCATCCCCGGCCCGCTGCACAAGGCCGTGACCGCCCGCGAGGGCGGCGACCTCACGCTCGTCGCGTACGGGCCGATGGTCAAGGTCTGCCTGGAGGCGGCCGCGGCCGCCCAGGAGGAGGGCAAGTCGATCGAGGTCCTGGACCTGCGCTCGATGGCCCCCATCGACTTCGACGCCATCCAGAGGTCGGCGGAGAAGACCGGCCGGGTCGTGGTCGTCCACGAGGCGCCCGTCTTCTACGGCTCCGGCGCGGAGATCGCGGCCCGGATCACCGAGCGCTGCTTCTACCACCTCGAAGCTCCCGTGCTGCGGGTCGGCGGCTACAGCGTGCCCTACCCGCCGGCCCGGCTGGAGGACGAGTACCTGCCCGGCCTGGACCGGGTGCTCGACGCCGTCGACCGCTCGCTGGCGTTCTGAGGAGAGGGTTCGTGACGACGATGACCGAAACGTCTGCTCGCTTCCGTGAGTTCAAGATGCCCGACGTGGGCGAAGGACTGACCGAGGCCGAGATCCTCAAGTGGTTCGTCCAGCCCGGCGACACCGTCACCGACGGCCAGGTCGTGTGCGAGGTCGAGACCGCGAAGGCGGCCGTCGAGCTGCCGATCCCGTTCGACGGGGTGGTGCACGAGCTGCGCTTCCCCGAGGGCACGACCGTCGATGTCGGCCAGGTGATCATCGCGATCGACGTGGCCCCGGGCGGCGGCGACGCGCCCGCCCCGGCCGCCGCCGCTCCGGCGCAGGAGCCGGTGGAGGCGCCGGAGGCCGAGGCCGAGCCGAAGGGCCGCACGCCGGTCCTGGTGGGCTACGGGGTCGCCGAGTCCTCCACCAAGCGCCGCCCGCGCAAGGGGGCGGCCGCCGCGCCCGAGGCCGCCGCCGTCGCGGCGGCGGTGCAGGCCGAGCTGAACGGGCACGGGGCGCCGGCCCCGGCCGCCGTTCCCCCGCAGAGTGGTGCCCCGGCGGGCGGCAGGCCGCTCGCCAAGCCCCCGGTCCGCAAGCTGGCCAAGGACCTGGGCATCGACCTGGCGACGGTGGTGCCGACCGGCAAGGACGGCATCATCACCCGCGAGGACGTCCACGCGGCGGCGGCCCCGGCCGCTGCCGAGGCTCCCGCGGCGGTCGCGTCCCCGGTGGCCCCCGCGCCTGCGGTCACCGAGGCCCCCGGGGTGGTCTCCGACTCCGTCCGCGAGACCCGTATCCCGGTCAAGGGCGTCCGCAAGGCCATCGCGCAGGCGATGGTGGGCAGCGCGTTCACCGCGCCGCACGTCACCGAGTTCGTCACGGTCGACGTGACGCGCACGATGAAGCTCGTGGCCGAGCTCAAGGAGGACAAGGACATGGCGGGGGTGCGGGTCAACCCGCTCCTCATCATCGCCAAGGCCCTCCTCGTCGCGATCAAGCGGAACCCCGAGGTCAACGCCGCCTGGGACGAGGCGAACCAGGAGATCGTGCAGAAGCACTACGTCAACCTGGGCATCGCGGCGGCCACCCCGCGCGGTCTGATCGTGCCGAACATCAAGGACGCGCACGACAAGACGCTGCCGCAGCTCGCGGAGGCGCTGGGCGAGCTGGTCGCCACGGCGCGGGACGGCAAGACGTCCCCGGCGGCGATGGCGGGCGGCACGGTGACCATCACCAACGTCGGCGTCTTCGGCGTCGACACCGGTACGCCGATCCTCAACCCGGGCGAGTCCGCGATCCTGGCGGTCGGTGCGATCAAGCTGCAGCCGTGGGTGCACAAGGGCAAGGTGAAGCCGCGTCAGGTCACCACGCTGGCCCTGTCGTTCGACCACCGCCTGGTCGACGGCGAGCTGGGCTCCAAGGTGCTGGCCGATGTGGCGGCGATCCTGGAGCAGCCGAAGCGGCTCATCACCTGGGCCTGACGCTTCCGCGACAGCCGAAGGGGCCCGGCCCGCACACACCGTGCGGGCCGGGCCCCTTCGCCGTACAAAGCCTGCGGGCTACTTCTTGAAGCCGTAGTCCATCATCTTCTTCGCGTCGGCGGTGCGGTTCGCCTCGGAGGTCGACGTGAGCACCGTGCCGATGACCGTCTTGCCCTTACGGGTCGCCGCGAAGACCAGGCAGTACTTGGCGGTCGGGCCGGAGCCGGTCTTGACGCCGGTCGCGCCGCTGTAACTGCCGAGCAGCTTGTTGGTGTTGGTCCACGACATGTAGCGGTAGCCACCGCTCTTCGTGGTCACCTTCTGCTTCGTCGACTGGGTCTTGACGACCGTGCGGAACGTGGAGTTCTTCATCGCCTTGCTGGCGATCTTCGTCAGGTCACGGGGGGTGGAGTAGTTGCTGCCGTTCCCGATGCCGTCGAACGAGTCGAAGCGGGTGTTCTTCAGCTTGAGGCTCTTCGCCGTGGAGTTCATCTTGCCGATGAACGACTTCACCCGGGCGGCACGGGTCGAGCCGGAGCCGAACTTGTCGGCCAGGGCGTACGCGGCGTCGCAGCCGGACGGGAGCATCAGGCCGTAGAGGAGCTGGCCCACCGTCACCTTGTCGCCGACGATGAGCCGGGCGGACGAGGCGTTCTTCGAGACGATGTAGTCGCTGTACGCCTTCTGGATCGTGACCTTGGAATTCAGGTTCACGTTCTTCTGGGACAGGACGACCAGCGCCGTCATGATCTTCGTGGTCGAACCGGTGGCCCGGCGGGTGTCCGCGGACTTGGTGAAGAGGGTCTTCCCGGTGCCGTCGTTCATCAGGAAGCCGCCCTTGGCGACGATCTTCGGAGCCGGCGGCGCGGCGGCCTGTGCCGTGGAGGCGAAGGCGCTGCCCGCGAGCACCGCACCGGCGGTGAGCGTCACGGTGGCCGTGACGGAGACGCGATTGATGTGCTTGATGCCGAATTTCAACTGAACGCTCCAAATGCCCCTGATGCGCGGCTACATAAGGGTGCCGCTCGCAGATGAGACTCCTGGCGAGGGCCAATGGATGTGTTATCGAACGGGTGATTTTGCGCAGGCTTGACTCCCGGCCGTCGGCGCGCAGCAGCCCTTGCCCCGCCACGCTTCGCGACCCTCCTTGACCGCGATGCCGGCGATGGCCAGGGCGGCCACCGGATCCGCCCAGGACCAGCCGAACGCCGCGTTGAGGATCAGGCCGACGAGCAGGACGGCGGAGAGGTACGTGCACAGCAGGGTCTGCTTCGAGTCGGCGACGGCGGACGCGGAGCCGATCTCGCGCCCCGCGCGCCGCTGGGCGGCCGACAGGAACGGCATGATCGCCAGCGAGAGCGCGGCGATGACGATGCCGAGCGGGGAGGGTTCGGCCTCGCCGGTCCCGGTCAGCGCGCGGACCGCGTCGACGGCGACGTACGCGGCGAGTGCGAGGAACGACACGGCGATGATCCGCAGGGCCGTCCTCTCCCGGGCCTCGCGCACCGCGTGCTCGCGCGCGGAGAACTGCCAGGCGACCGCGGCGGCGGAGGAGACCTCGATGACGGAGTCCAGGCCGAAGCCGATCAGCGCGCTGGAGGAGGCGAGCGTTCCGGCGGTGAGGGCGACGACCGCCTCGATGACGTTGTAGGCGATGGTGGCGGCGACCAGCAGCCGTATCCGGCGGGCGAGCGCGTCC
Source organism: Streptomyces rubiginosohelvolus (assembly GCF_014649875.1). Classification (GTDB taxonomy): domain Bacteria; phylum Actinomycetota; class Actinomycetes; order Streptomycetales; family Streptomycetaceae; genus Streptomyces; species Streptomyces rubiginosohelvolus. The sequence continues at coordinate 1,407,050 of NZ_BMTW01000001.1, forward strand.
CGGCGGGCCGGCGAGGGGCCGAGGGAGAGCGTGGTCATCAGCAGCACCCCTCCGTCTCCGCGTCCGGGCAGGTGCGGTCGGTCTCGACGGCCACCACCGCGGAGCGCAGGTCGTCCAGCGCGGTACCGAGGCGTTCGTCGGCCAGCTCGTAGCGCGTGCGGCGGCCGTCCGGCGAGGTGACGACCAGGCCGCAGTCGCGCAGGCAGGCCAGGTGGTTGGAGAGCCGGGTGCGCGAGATGCCCAGGGCTTCGGCGAGGTCGGAGGGGTACGCCGGGGCCTCGCGGAGCGCGAGCAGGAGGCGGCAGCGGATCGGGTCGGCGAGCGCGCGGCCGAACCGCGCGAGCACCTCGATGTCGGGAGCGACGGTCAGCATGAAGTGACAGTACAGCTCTTCCTGAATTCAGGGAAGCGTGAACTATTTCTGATCTCCCGGGGCGTTCCGGAGGTCCAGAATCCGGACGCCGGTCCCCATGCGTGCATGTTGTATCTATGCTGTGCGCATGCCTGCCGCATCCTCCGCCCCCGTACGGTCCACCCCCTCCTCCCTCAAGCGCCCGCCCGCCGCCGAGCGGGTCTACACGCACATCAAGGAAGCCGTCCTGGAACGGCGTTACGAGGGCGGGACGCTGCTCACCGAAGGGGATCTGGCGGACGCGGTCGGGGTCTCGCGGACGCCCGTGCGCGAGGCGCTGCTGCGGCTGGAGGTCGAGGGGCTGATCAAGCTCTACCCGAAGAAGGGGGCGCTCGTCCTCGCCGTCTCCGCGCAGGAGATCAAGGACGTGGTGGAGACCCGGCTGCTGGTCGAGGAGTTCGCGGCGCGCAAGGCCGTGCCCGCGTCCCCGCAGCTGATCGAGCGCCTGGAACAGCTCCTGGAGGAGCAGCGGAAGCTGGCGAAGGCCGGCGATCTGGCGGCGGTGGCCGTCACGGACCGCTGTTTCCACGCCGAGATCGTCAAGTACGCGGGCAACGAGATCCTCTCGCGCCTCTACGACCAGCTGCGCGACCGTCAGCTGCGCATGGGCGTCGCGGTGATGGAGGCGCACCCGGGCAGGATCGAGGCCAACATCACCGAGCACGGTGAGCTGCTGGGGGCGATCCGGGCCGGGGACGCCGCCGGGGCGGCCCTGGTCGTGCGCCGCCATGTCGGCCGGGTGCGGGAGCTCGTGCGGGGTGAGGACCGGTGAGTTCGGCCGCCCCCACGCTCTCCCTGCCCGGTGACCCGCCCGGCGGCCGGCGTGCCGCCTGGGTCTGGGGCATCGGCGTCGCCGTCTACTTCGTCGCGATCATCTTCCGGACGAGCCTGGGCGTCGCCGGACTCGACGCCGCCGACCGGTTCGACGTCAACGCCTCGGCGCTCTCCACGTTCTCCATCCTCCAGCTCCTGGTCTACGCGGGCATGCAGATACCCGTCGGGCTGATGGTCGACCGGCTCGGCACCAAGAAGGTCCTCACCATCGGGGTCGTCCTGTTCACCGTCGGACAGCTCGGCTTCGCGCTCTCCCCCTCGTACGGGATGGCGCTGGCCGCGCGCGCCCTGCTCGGCTGCGGCGACGCGATGACGTTCATCAGCGTGCTGCGGCTCGGCAGCCGCTGGTTCCCGGCCCGGCGCGGACCGCTGATCGGGCAGGTCGCCGCGCTGTTCGGGATGGCGGGCAACCTCGTCTCGACGCTGTTCATCGCGCGGGCGCTGCACAGCTACGGCTGGACCACGACGTTCGTGGGCAGTTCGCTGGCGGGCGTCGTGGTGCTGGTGCTGCTCCTGCTCTTCCTGAAGGACCACCCCGAGGGCCATGAGCCGCCGCCCGCCGAGCACGCCGGGGCCGCGTACGTCCGCCGGCAGATCGCCGCGGCCTGGCGGGAGCCGGGGACCCGGCTCGGGATGTGGGTGCACTTCACCACCCAGTTCCCGGCGATGGTGTTCCTGCTGCTGTGGGGAATGCCGTTCCTGGTCGAGGCGCAGGAGCTGAGCCGGGGCACGGCGGGCGCGCTGCTCACCCTGGTGGTGCTGTCCAACATGGTGGTCGGGCTCGTCTACGGGCAGATCATCGCCCGCCACCACGAGGCGCGGACCCCGATCGCGCTCGGCACGGTGGCGACGACGGCCCTGCTCTGGGCGTCCGCGATCTTCTACCCGGCCGACCACACGCCGATGTGGCTGCTGATCGTCCTGTGCCTGGTGCTGGGCGCCTGCGGACCGGCCTCGATGGTCGGCTTCGACTTCGCCCGCCCGGCCAACCCGCCCGAGCGCCAGGGCACCGCCTCCGGCATCGTCAACATGGGCGGATTCGTCGCCTCGATGACCACTCTGCTGGCCGTCGGGGTCCTGCTGGACGCCACCGGCGACAACTACCGGGTCGCGTTCGCCTCGGTCTTCGTCCTGGAGGCGTTCGGCGTCGCCCAGATCCTGCGGCTGCGCCGACGGGCGGCCCTCAGGGAGCGCGAGCACCACGTGGTCAGCCGCGTCGAGGCCGTCCACGTGCCCGCGTGACCCTCACTCCGGGGCGCGGGCACGTGCCCGTGAAGCGGTAACGGGGTCACGGTGTCACGGCGAAGTTGTCGAGGATCGCGGTGGCCAGCTCCTGGTCGCCCTCGACCTTGATCCGGTCGGCGACGGCCGCGTGGCGGACCCGGCCGCAGGCGAGGCGGACGTAGGTCTCCCAGTCCAGCGACAGCGTCACGGCGGGGCCCAGCGACGGCGCGCCGTCGATCGAACCGCGGCCCTCCGCGTCGACCCGGACCGTCCGCAGGAACTCCACCGGGCCGTGCACGTCGAAGACGACCGCCGAGTTGGCCGGCGCGCCCGCGCTCTTGGCGACCACCTTCGGGAGCCCGAGGAGCAGCATGTCCCGGGTGATCAGGGCGCCGGGGGAGTCCAGGTTGCCCGGCTGGCCGAGCGTGGTGCGCAGGTCCTGCTCGTGCACCCACACGTCGAAGGCCCGCAGATTCAGCGCCGTTTCGAGGGTCTGCTCGGCGCCCAGGGGCGCGCGGACCTTGGTCTCGGGACTGCGCGACTCATTGCGGATCTGGCGGGCCCGGCGGATGAGGACGTACTCCAGCTCAGCGGTGATCTCCGGGGAGGTGTGGTGCCGCCGGACGTCGACCTGCATCTCCATGTAGCGGGCGAAGTCGCTCTGCACGTGGTAGAGATCGCGCGGCAAAGTGTGGATCGGCCGGGGGTCGCCGAGCATCTCGCACTCCATGCCGATGACGTGCGACACGATGTCGCGCACCGACCACCCCGGGCAGGGCGTGCGGCGGTTCCACTCGCTCTCGGGAAGGGGCTTCACCAGCTCGGCTATCGCCTCGATGGAGTGGGTCGCGGCGTCGGTGTAGGGCTGGAGGCTGGGATGGACGGTCACGGGACCCCTCGTGCGGTTCTGCGGTGCATGGGCTGGAGAGAGCAGGGATGCTGGCGGGTGGGCCGGCTCTGACGGCACTGTCGGCGAGCTGCGTGGGAGGTTCGGTGGCTAAGTTACGCTGCGAGCAGGCACCCCGGCAGTGCTTTCGTGTGACGATCGTAGGCCCGTGTTGACGGCTTGAATGCCAGGACGGTGGTAGTGTGCGCGCCTCCCTCATCCAGATCGCAGTAGACCCGGACGAATCCGTCGAGGCCCGCAGAGTGCGAGCGGCCTCCCTGGTGGTCGCCCAGCGCGGCGCCGACCTGGTGGTTCTTCCCGAACTCTGGCCGGTCGGGGCGTTCGCCTACACCGCCTTCGAGGCGGAGGCCGAGCCGCTGGAGGGCCCCACGCACGAGGCGATGGCGAAGGCGGCGGCCGAGGCCGGGGTCTGGCTGCACGCGGGCTCCTTCGTCGAACGCGCGGACGACGGCACCCTCTACAACACCAGCCTGGTCTTCTCGCCCGAGGGCGAGCGCACGGCCGCCTACCGCAAGATCCACCGCTTCGGTTTCGATCAGGGCGAGGCGGTGATGATGGGCGCGGGCGAGGAGCTGGTGACCGTCACCCTGCCGGACACCACCCTGGGCCTCGCCACCTGTTACGACCTCCGCTTCCCCGAGCAGTTCCGGGGCCTGGTCGACGCGGGCGCCGAGACGCTCGTCGTCGCGGCGGGCTGGCCCGAGCGCCGCCGCTCCCACTGGACGCTCCTGGCGCAGGCCCGCGCCGTGGAGAACCAGGCCTACGTGCTCGCCGTCGGCACGGCGGGCACCCACGGCGACGTCCAGCAGGCCGGCCACAGCATCGTCGTCGACCCCTGGGGCGAGGTGCTGGCCCAGGCGGGCGCGGACGAGGAGGTCCTGACCGTCGATCTGGACGCGGACAAGGTACGCGCGACCCGCGAGCAGTTCCCGGCCCTGAAGGACCGCCGGCTGGGGCTGGCCCCGCCGCTCTGAGGGCTGCCCGTGGTGGCGGTCGCGACGCCCTGTCTACAGTGAGCGCCATGGCTGAACAGGGCGCCGCTGAATCGACGTTGCTCCGTGGCACGGCGATCTTCGCCGCCGCTGCCACGGCCGTCCTCTACCTGCTCGGGCTTCTCCTCGTCGGCCTTACGGTCAGCGAGGTCGGGTCGGGAACGAACTCGACGCCCATGCACCAGTGCGTGTACGCGTCCAACGTGCCGGAAGGCGCTCGGGTGGAGACGCACGAGGTGCGCTACCTCCCGGTGCACATCCTGTGCCGCACCACCGACGGCCGGGTGTTCAACAGCGGGACCGTCCCGTCCTGGCTCAACCCGGCTCTCGCGGTCTCCTTCGCTGCCACCATCGCCCTCGCGGGGGCGGCCTTCGTCCAGGCGGACCGGCGGGCCGCCGCGCGACAGGCGGGATGAGCCCCCGTCGGACCAGACCGCCCGGGCTTCACGTTTCACGTGAAACAACGCACAGCCGCGCCCGGGCGGGCGCTCAGCCCTCGCTCTCCTTGTCCGCCAGGACGATCACGCACATCGCCACGGCGATGAGCAGCGCGGTGTCGGCGTCGTCCCGGACGACGTCGATGCCGTACGTGTCCCGGAGGGTCAGCCAGCGGCGCGAGATCTGGGCCAGCAGCTCACCGTCGTACTCGATGGCGAACTCGCGGTCCAGGATCTTGCCGCTGACGTCCAGCTCCGTACCGTCCACCAGCGTCACCCGGTAGTGGTTGCGGAGCAGCGACAGCCGCTTGCGCTTGACCTTCGCCAGCTCCTCGCCGCCCCGCTCGATGAGCATCGTGTCGCGCAGGCTGATCAGCTTCTGCCGCAGCTCGACCAGGACCCGGCCGTCGGCGTCCTTCAACTCGAAGGTGTCGCGCAGCCGCATCGCCTTGCCGTCGACCAGGAAGACCTTCCGGCCCCCGTCGTCCTCGATCCAGTAGTCGTCGCCGATGGCGAACATCCGCTCACGTACGAGAAGTCTCATGGGGCACAGGTTCCCCCGGGGCCCGGCGGAATGCGCGCAGGCCGGGACGGTGTTGACTGGTGACATGGCAACACGTGCACGCGTCCGCGCCCCCGAACTCATCGGCAAGGGCGGCTGGCTCAATACAGGCGACCAGCAATACACCCTCGCTGACCTGCGAGGACGCATCGTCATCCTCGACTTCTGGACGTTCTGCTGTGTGAACTGTCTGCATGTCCTGGACGAGCTGCGCGAGCTGGAGGAGAAGCACCGCGACACCGTGGTGATCATCGGCGTCCACTCGCCCAAGTTCGTCCACGAGGCCGAGCACCAGGCCGTCGTCGACGCCGTCGAGCGCTACGAGGTCCACCACCCCGTCCTCGACGACCCCGAGCTCGCCACCTGGAAGCAGTACGCGGTCCGCGCCTGGCCGACGCTCGTCGTGATCGACCCCGAGGGCTATGTCGTCGCCCAGCACGCGGGCGAGGGCCACGCGCACGCCATCGAGAAGCTCGTCGAGGAGCTGGAGGCCGAGCACGGGGCCAAGGGCACGCTCCGCCGCGGCGACGGCCCCTACGTCGCGCCCGAGCCCGTCGCCACGCATCTGCGCTTCCCCGGCAAGGCGCTGCTCCTGCCGGACGGCGGCTTCCTGGTCTCCGACACCACCCGGCACCGCCTGGTCGAGCTGGACGCCGACGGCGAGACCGTACGCCGCCACTTCGGCACCGGCGAACGCGGGTTGAGCAACGGCGGCCCGGACGAGGCCCGGTTCAGCGAACCGCAGGGGCTCGCCGTGCTCCCCGACGGCCGCGTCGCCGTCGCGGACACCGTCAACCACGCGATCCGCGCCCTGGACCTCACGACCGGGGTGACCAGCACCCTCGCCGGGACCGGCCGCCAGTGGTGGCAGGGGACCCCGACCAGCGGCCCGGCCCGCGAGGTGGACCTCTCCTCACCGTGGGACCTCGCCTGGTTCGGCGACCGGCTGTGGATCGCCATGGCGGGCGTGCACCAGCTGTGGACGTACGACCCCGAGAGCGCGACCGTACGCGTCGCCGCCGGGACCACCAACGAGGGCCTGGTCGACGGGCCGGCCGCCGAGGCCTGGTTCGCCCAGCCGTCCGGGCTCGCCGTCTCCGCCGACGGGGAGCGGCTCTGGGTCGCCGACTCGGAGACCTCCGCACTGCGCTGGGTCGACCGCGACGAGCACGTCCACACCGCCGTCGGCACCGGCCTCTTCGACTTCGGCCACCGTGACGGGGCGGCCGGCCAGGCGCTCCTGCAGCACCCGATCGGCGTGACCGCGCTGCCCGACGGGTCCGTCGCGATCAGCGACACGTACAACCACGCCCTGCGCCGGTACGACCCGGCGTCCGGCGAGGTCACCACGCTGGCCACCGATGTCCGCGAGCCCAGCGACGCGGTGCTGGCCGACGGCGATCTCGTCGTCGTCGAGTCGGCCCGCCACCGGCTGACCCGCCTCCGGCTGCCCGAGGAGGCGGTCCAGGTCGCCGATCAGGCGCACCGCACCCAGCGGGCCACCACCGAGATCGCCCCGGGCACCCTCCGCCTCGACGTGGTCTTCCAGGCGCCCGCCGGGCAGAAGCTGGACACCCGCTACGGGCCCTCGACCCGGCTCCTGGTCTCCGCCACCCCGCCCGAGTTGCTGGCGGACGGCTCCGGCGCGGGGACGGACCTCGGGCGCGATCTGGTTCTCGCCGACGGGGTGGCCGAGGGCGTGTTGCACGTCTCCGCGATGGCGGCGTCCTGCGACGACGACCCGGCCAACGAGTACCCGGCCTGCCATGTGCACCAGCAGGACTGGGGGGTGCCGGTCCGCGTCACCGCGGCGGGCGTATCACGGCTGGCGCTGGTGCTCGCCGGGATGGACGAGCAGGGCTGACGCGCCGGACCGGGTCGCCCCTGCGCGGGGCGACCCGGAGCGCCTGCCGTTACTGGTAGCGCTGCTGGTCGTCCTGGACGACCGTGGTGGTGGGCGGCACGACCATCCGGCGGCGCCGCGCGATGCTCATGTAGACGAAGACCCCCACGAGGCCGACGAGCATCATGATCCAGCCGACCAGGTCGACGTTCACGGTGTCCATCTTCCAGTCGGTGGCGAACGCCAGGATCGCGCCCGCACCGATCAGGAGAATGCATCCTCCGAGTCCCATGAATTCCGCCTCCTCGACCGCCCGGTGAGTCCGGGCCGGTGTACGACTCGCGTACCCGGCCCGGCAACAACCATGTGCGCGGAGGCGGTTGGGCGTAATCCGGTCAGCCGGCCAGGAACGCCGTGAGCGCGTTCGCCAGCAGATACGGGTCGTCGGCCCCGCACAGCTCACGGGCGCTGTGCATCGAGAGGATCGCCACGCCGATGTCCACGGTCTGGATGCCGTGCCGGGCCGCGGTGATCGGCCCGATGGTCGTGCCGCAGGGCATCGCGTTGTTGGACACGAAGCTCTGCCACGGCACGCCCGCCTTCTCGCAGGCCGCGGCGAACACCGCCCGGCCGCTGCCGTCGGTGGCGTACCGCATGTTGACGTTGACCTTCAGGATCGGCCCGCCGTTGGCGACCGGGTGGTGCGTCGGGTCGTGCCGCTCCGCGTAGTTGGGGTGCACGGCGTGGCCGGTGTCGGAGGAGAGACAGACGGTTCCGGCGAAGGCGCGGGCGCGGTCCTCGTACGTGCCGCCGCGCGCGAACACCGAGCGCTCCAGCACCGAGCCCAGCAGCGGCCCGTCGGCGCCGGTGTCGGACTGCGAGCCGTTCTCCTCGTGGTCGAACGCCGCGAACACCGGGATGTACGGGATGTCGGCGTCGCTCTGCCCGGCGACGGCGGCCAGGGCGGCGGTCGCGGCGTGCACCGAGAGGAGGTTGTCCATCCGGGGCCCGGCCACCAGCTCCCGGTCCCGGCCCAGGTAGGAGGGCGGCTCGATGGCGTGCGGCATCAGGTCCCAGCCGGTGACGTCCTCCGCGTCGACCCCCGCCTCCTCCGCGACGAAGCGGATCAGGTCGCCCTCTTCCACATCGCCGAGTCCCCAGATCGGCTGCATGTGCTTCTGGCGGTCGAGCTTGAGCCCCTCGGTGTTGGCCGACCGGTCCAGGTGGACGGCCAGCTGCGGCACCCGCAGCAGCGCCCGGTCGATGTTGACCAGCCGGTGCGTGCCGTCGCGCAGCGAGATCCGCCCGGCCAGGCCCAGATCCCGGTCGAGCCAGGTGTTGAGTAGGGTGCCGCCGTAGACCTCGACGGCGATCTGGCGCCAGCCGTGCGCCCCGGTGTCGGGCAGCGGCTTCACCCGGAGGTTCGGGGAGTCGGTGTGCGCCCCCGCGATCCGGAACGGGGTGTGCGCCTCGGCGCCCTCCGGCACGTACCAGGCGACGATCGCCCCGCCGCGCAGCACGTACTTCCCGCCCGCCGAGCCGTCCCAGGCGGCGGTCTCCTCGACCTGCCGGAAGCCGGCCTCCGCCAGCCGGGCGGCGGCGTTGGCCACGGCGTGGTACGGGGACGGGCTGGCCGCCAGGAAGGTCATCAGGTCATCGGTGTGCGCACGGTCGAACCGGAGAGGGGAACTCATGTTCTTCACTGTAACGAGGACCCGGGGTCCGGTATCCGGTGACCGCGAGATCGGCGGCGCCCTCGCTCCCCGGTCCGCCGATCGTGCGACAGCGCCGCCGCCCGGACGGTCTCCGGGCGGCGGCGCTGTCGGATGTGCTGAGTTGCTGGGAGGTCCTAGAAGGCGGCCTCGTCCAGCTCCATCAGCGAGTTGTCGATCGACTCGGCGAGCGCGCGCTCGGTCGAGACGCCCGGCAGGACGTTCGCGGCGAAGAACTTCGCGGCGGCGATCTTGCCCTGGTAGAAGGGCACGTCCTTCGCGGAGGCGGTCGGCAGCTTCTCGGCCGCCACGGCCGCGCCCTTGAGCAGCAGGTAGCCGACGACGACATCGCCGGAGGCCATCAGCAGGCGGGTCGTGTTGAGGCCGACCTTGTAGATGTTCTTGACGTCCTCGCCGGTCGCGGTGAGGTCGGTGATCATCGTGCCGACGATCGCCTCCAGGTCCACGGCGGCCTTGGCGAGGGAGTCCAGCGCGGGGGCCAGCTCCTCGTTGCCCTGGGCGCCCGCGAGGAACTTCTTGATCTCCTCGGAGAGCGTGTTGAGCGAGGCGCCCTGGTCGCGGACGATCTTCCGGAAGAAGAAGTCCTGGCCCTGGATCGCGGTCGTGCCCTCGTAGAGGGTGTCGATCTTGGCGTCCCGGATGTACTGCTCGACCGGGTACTCCTGGAGGTAGCCGGAGCCGCCGAAGGTCTGGAGCGACTGCGCGAGCTGCTCGTAGGACTTCTCGGAGCCGTAGCCCTTCACGATCGGCAGCAGCAGGTCGTTGAGGCCGTTCAGCGCCTTGGCGTCCTCGCCCGCGGCCTCCTGCTCCTGGATCGCGTCCTGGACGGTGGCGGTGTACAGCACGAGGGAGCGCATGCCCTCGGCGTACGCCTTCTGCGTCATGAGCGAGCGGCGCACGTCGGGGTGGTGCGTGATGGTGACCTTGGGCGCCGTCTTGTCCATGAAGTTCGCCAGGTCCGGACCCTGGACGCGCTCCTTGGCGTACTCCAGGGCGTTCAGGTAGCCCGTGGAGAGGGTGGCGATGGCCTTCGTGCCGACCATCATGCGGGCGAACTCGATGATGCGGAACATCTGGCGGATGCCGTCGTGCTTGTCACCGATCAGCCAGCCCTTGGCGGGGTGCTGGTCGCCGAACGTCATCTCGCAGGTGTTGGACGCCTTGAGGCCCATCTTGTGCTCGACGTTCGTCGCGTACACGCCGTTGCGCTCGCCCAGCTCGCCGGTCGTCCAGTCGAAGTGGAACTTCGGGACCATGAAGAGCGAGAGGCCCTTGGTGCCCGGTCCTGCGCCCTCGGGGCGGGCCAGTACGTAGTGGATGATGTTCTCGGACATGTCGTGCTCGCCCGAGGTGATGAAGCGCTTCACACCCTCGATGTGCCAGGAGCCGTCCTCCTGCTGCACGGCCTTCGTCCGGCCGGCGCCCACGTCCGAGCCGGCGTCCGGCTCGGTCAGCACCATCGTCGAGCCCCACTGCTTCTCGACGGCGATCTCCGCGATCTTCTTCTGCTCCTCGTTGCCCTCGTCGAAGAGGATGCCGGCGAAGGCCGGGCCGGAGGAGTACATCCACACGGCCGGGTTCGAGCCGAGCAGCAGCTCCGCGTAGCCCCAGATCAGGGAGCGGGGAGAGGTGGTGCCGCCGATCTCCTCGGGCAGGCCCAGACGCCAGTACTCGGAGTCCATGAAGGCCTGGTACGACTTCCTGAAGCTCGCCGGGACCGGGGCGGTCTTGGTCTCCGGGTCGAAGACCGGCGGGTTGCGGTCGGCGTCGGCGAAGGAGTCGGCGAGCTCGTTCTCCGCGAGGCGGGCGATCTCGTCCAGGATGCTCTTCGCGGTGTCGACGTCCATCTCACCGAACGGACCGGTGCCGTACACCTTGTCGCGCCCGAGGACCTCGAAGAGGTTGAACTCGATGTCGCGGAGATTCGACTTGTAGTGCCCCATGGGAAGGCTCCGTAATCAATAGCAGTGGCGCCACAGCGCCCCGGGGAGTGATGCGGGTCGGGCGACAGGCAGGCGTGGGTCTATCAGCTGACCTCTCCGATGATGCTACCCGTCAGTAATAAGGCGCAACCCCTCAAGCCGGAGATGTGTCCGATTACTCTTTGCAGCATGTACGGCTACGACCAGAACCCTGGTGCTCAGCAGCAGATGGGTCAGATGGGCCAGATGGGTCAGATGGGCGGCGGCTACGGGGAGCAGCCGCTGTATCCCGAACCGTCGCCGCCCTCCCTGGCCGACGCGGTCCGGGCCTTCACCACCGGCTCCCTCTCCGCCGAGGACTTCCAGCAGATCTTCGCGACGTCGAAGGTCTACTGCCCGCGCGGCGACAACCCCGGCTTCCTGGCGCTGCACAACACGCAGCAGCCGGTGATCCCGATGTTCACCACGCTCAAGGAGCTGCGGCGGTACGCGGGCAAGGAGTCGAAGTACTTCGTGATCACCGGGGCCGAGGTGATCGACCTGCTGCCGACGGGGTACGGCTTCGTCCTGGACATGGAGGGCGACCACCGGATGGTCTTCGACGCCAAGGCCGTCGAGCAGATGGTCGACTTCGCGATGCGCCGTATGTACGGCTAGGGGTTCGGGGTGTCCGTGGGTTTCTGACCTGCGGTTTCTTCTGTCGGGCGAGGGCCCGCGCCGACTCGGCGCGGGCCCTCGGTCTGTCGCGGCCGCCCTCCGGGAATGCGCGACGCCTTGCAGGATGTTCACCATTCAACTAAATTGATTTCAGAACACTCGCCCGGAGGTGGCTCCCATGCCCGCAGTGACTGTCGACAACCCGCTGACCCTGCCCAAGGTGGCGGCTTCGGGTGACGCCGTGGCCCACGTACCTGATCGACGGGACCTTCATCCACCAGGACTCCAACGGTGGCGGCGGCACCATCGAGAACGGCGACACCCAGTGGATGACCGCCGGCTCGGGCCTGCTGCACATCGAGGCCCCGCCGGAGTCGCTCGTCCAGTCCGGCGGCCTCTTCCACGGCCTCCAGCTCTGGGTGAACCTGCCCAAGGCCGACAAGATGATGAACCCGCGCTACCAGGACATCCGCGGTGGCGAGGTCCAGCTCCTCGCCTCCCCGGACGGCGGCGCGCTGCTCCGCGTCATCGCCGGTGAACTCGACGGCCACCAGGGCCCGGGCATCACCCACACCCCGATCACGATGATCCACGCCACCGTCCGGCCCGGCGCCGAGGTGACCCTGCCGTGGCGCGAGGACTTCAACGGCCTCGCGTACGTCCTGGCCGGGCGCGGCACGGTCGGTGCGGAGCGCCGTCCGGTCGCGATGGGCCAGACCGCGGTGTTCGGGGCCGGCGGTTCGCTGACCGTCCGCGCGGACGAGCGGCAGGACGGCCACACCCCGGACCTGGAGGTGGTCCTCCTCGGCGGACGCCCGATCCGGGAGCCGATGGCCCACTACGGACCGTTCGTGATGAACAGTCAGGCCGAACTGAAGCAGGCCTTCGAGGACTTCCAGGCCGGCCGCCTGGGCACGGTCCCCGCAGTCCACGGTATGTGACGCTCCGTCACCCGTACGGGGTGCGTCGGCGGGCCCGCCGACGCACCCCGTGATCGGCTGGGAGGGTGCCCGCATCCAAGCCCCTCCTGCCCGACAGCGCCCGCCGCGCCGCCGCCTGGTGCGGGGTGGTCCTGCTCGTCGCGGGCGTCGCCGCCGTCGCGATCTGGCTGGTCGTCGCCCTCAAGACCGCGGTCACCCCGGTGCTGCTGGCCCTCCTCGGCACCGCCCTGCTCGGCCCCGTCCACCGCTGGCTCATCGCGCGCCGCCTCAACCGTTCGCTGGCCGCGGGGCTGACCTGCGCCGCACTCGTCGCGGTGGTCGGCGGCGCCGGGTACATCGTCGTCACCGCCCTCGTCGACTCCGGCGACCAGATCGTCGCCTCGCTGAAGGACGCGGGCCAGTGGGTCGTCGACCACCTGGAGATCGCCGGGGCCACGGACGTCGACGATCTGGCCGACAACGCGAAGGGCCTGGTCGAGAAGTTCGGGGCGAGCGCGGCGGGCGGGCTGCTCAGTGGCATCAGCCTGATCGGTTCGCTGGTGGCGACCAGCGTGCTGGCCCTGCTGCTGACGTTCTTCTTCCTGCGCGATTCGGACCGGGCCGTGAACCTGGCGCACACGGTGGCCCCGCGCGGCACGGGTGACCTGGTGGAGGCCATGGGGCGGCGGGCGTTCGAGGCCGTCGAGGGCTTCATGCGCGGCACCACGTTCATCGCCCTGATCGACGCCGTGTGCATCACGGTGGGCCTGCTGATCCTGGACGTGCCGGGGGCGGTGGGGCTCGGCGCGCTGGTCTTCGTCGGCGCGTACATCCCGTACCTGGGGGCGTTCCTCTCCGGCGCGGTGGCGGTGCTGGTCGCGCTGGCGGACCGGGGGTTCGTGATCGCCCTGTGGGCGCTGGGGGTGGTGCTCGCGGTCCAGGTGCTGGAGGGCCATGTGCTCCAGCCGATGATCCAGAGCCGTACGGTCCAGATGCACCCCGCGATGATCATGATCGCCCTGACGGCGGGAGCGAGCGTGGCCGGGCTGATGGGGATGCTGCTGGCGGTCCCGCTGTGCGCGGCGGCTTTCGGAGTCCTGGGCGAACTGCGCGGGAGGTCCGGGGGCCCCGAGAACCCCGCCCCGCCGGAGACCGGCCCCGGCCCGTCGGGCACCCCTCCTAGCCCGTCCGGCGCTTGAGGACGGAACCGTCGCGCCCGTGGGCCCGCGCTTGCTGTGGGCCGGGGCCCGGCAGACCCAGACCGTCCGGCGCTTGAGGACGGAACCGTCACGGAGACGAGCCCGAGCTCCCGGAGAGCCACGGCCCGGGGCCCTCACCCGCTCAAAGAACCCCCGGCTCATCCGACTCGTACAGCTCGAACCAGATCGACTTGCCCTCCCCCCGCGGATCCACCCCCCACGCGTCCGCCAGCATCTCCATCAGCAGCAGACCCCGCCCGCTGGACGCCATCTCCCCCGGCCGCCGCTTGTGCGGCAGCTCGTCGCTGGCGTCGGCGACCTCGACCCGCAGCCGCCGTTCACCCTGCTCGCCGGAGACCTCCGCCACCATCAGCGCGTCCCCGTCCGTGTGGACGAGCACGTTGGTGGCCATCTCGGAGACCATCAGGACCGCCGAGTCGACCTGCTCGGGGTCGCTCCAGTCGTGCAGCAGCTCCCGCACCAGCTGCCGCCCCACCGAGATCCGCTCCGGCTCGGCCTGCGCGATGGTCAGGACACTCCGGCGCGCCGCCGTTTCCGGGGCCGGGGCGCTCTCACGCCGCAGCACCAGGACCGCGATGTCGTCCTCCCGCCGGTCCGCGAGCGGTCCCGTCGTGTAGTGCGAGGTCGGCCCGTGCACGGCTTGGACCAGGGAGTCGGCGAGCTGTTCCAGGTCCTCCACCGGCTTCTCCAGGACCGGGCGCAGCCGGGTCCAGCCGGTCGCCATGTCGTGCCCGCCGGTCTCGATGAGGCCGTCCGTGCACAGCATGATCGTCTCGCCGGGTTCCAGGACCACCCGGGTGGTGGGGTAGTCGGAGTCCGTCTCGATCCCGAGCGGCAGCCCCCCGGCCGTCTGCCGGATCACCGCGGTCCCGTCGGCGCTGATCACCACCGGGTCGGGGTGGCCCGCGCGGGCGATGTCCAGGGTCCCGGCCTCCGGGTCGACCTCGGCGTACAGGCAGGTGGCGAAGCGCGGAGCCGGGGGTTCCTCGTCGCCCTCGACGCTCTCGTACGCGTCGGTGAGCCCGGAAAGGAAGCGCGAGGCCCGGGCGAGCACGGCGTCCGGGCGGTGCCCCTCGGACGCGTAGGCGCGCAGGGCGATGCGGAGCTGGCCCATCAGTCCGGCGGCCCGTACGTCATGGCCCTGGACGTCGCCGATGACCAGGGCGATACGGCCGTTGGGCAGCGGGATCATGTCGTACCAGTCGCCGCCCACCTGGAGCCCGCCGCCGGTCGGCACGTACCGCGCGGCCACCGTCATCCCGGGGATCTCCGGGCCCAGGGTCGGCATCATCGAGCGCTGGAGCCCCAGCGACAGTTCGCGTTCCGTCTCGGCTACCCCGGCGCGGGCCAGGGCCTGGGCGAGCATCCGGGCGACCGTCGAGAGCACCGCGCGCTCGTCGGGGGAGAACCCCACCGGGTGCTGGAACCCGGCCATCCAGGCGCCCATCGTGCGACCGGACGACACCAGGGGCAGGAAGGCCCAGGACTGCCGCCCGAAGCGCCTGGCGAGCGGCCAGGTGGCCGGATAGCGGCGGCGGTACTCGTCGGGGGAGGGCAGGTAGATCGCGCGGCCGGTGCGGACGACCTCGGCGGCCGGGTAGTCGGTGTCCAGGGGCATGTCGGTGAAGGGTTCCTCGTCCCCGATGTTGTGCCCGTGGTGCCCGATGATCGTCAGCCGCTCCCCGGCGGAGCCGAAGACCGCGAGGCCGTCCGGGGAGAAGCCCGGCATGGACAGGGACCCGGCGACCCGCAGCACCTCCGCGGTGGACCGGGCCTCGGCCAGCGCCCGCCCGGCGTCCAGCAGGAACGCCTCCCGGGACCGCCGCCAGTCCCCGGTGATCGGCGTGTGGGCGGCGTCGGTGGCGCCGGGCTGCGGCTCGGCGACCTCCTGGAGCGTGCCGTAGAGGACATAGGCCTCGCTGTCGGCGTCCTCGTCCGTCCGGAAGACCGGCTTGGAGCGGCTGCGCACGGTACGCAGGACCTGCCCGCGCTCGTCCACGATCCGCAGCCGCGCCTCGGCGAGGCTGCCCTCGGCGACCGCGAGGTTCACCACCCCGTAGATCTCGTTCCAGTCGACCGGGTGGAAACGGGAGCGCACCGCCGCCTCCCGGTAGCTGCCGGGCTCGGGAGGCAGGCCGAGGAGCCGGGCCGCCTCCGCGTCGAGCGTGACCGTGCCGGCTGCGTTGTCCCAGCGCCACAGGCCCGTCGCGATCGCGGCCAGGACTTCCTCGGTGCGCATTGCCCCACTTTAGGAAGATGTGCTCGGTGGACGCCACCGAGAGGCGGCCACCTGCCCAGGGGGCGGCGGGTGCGGCGGACAAAGGGAAATGAAGCCCCCCGGCCCCGGGCGGTAGCCTGGGTAGGCTCAATCCCCACCTAACCGCGAAGACTGGATGAACGACGATGCATCGGTACAGGTCCCACACCTGCGGCGAGCTCCGCGCCTCTGACGTCGGCACCGACGTCCGGCTGAGCGGCTGGCTGCACAATCGCCGAGACCTGGGCGGCATCCTCTTCATCGATCTGCGCGACCACTACGGTCTGGTGCAGCTCGTCGCCCGCCCCGGCACCCCCGGCAACGAGGCCCTGGCGAAGCTCACCAAGGAGACCGTCGTCCGGATCGACGGCAAGGTCTCCGCGCGTGGCGCGGACAACGTCAACCCGGAGCTCCCGACCGGCGAGATCGAGATCGAGGTCTCCGAGGTCGAGGTGCTCGGCGAGGCCGCCCCGCTGCCCTTCACGATCAACACCGAGGACGGCGTCAACGAGGAGCGCCGCCTGGAGTACCGCTTCCTCGACCTGCGGCGCGAGCGCATGCACCGCAACATCATGCTGCGCTCGGCCGTGATCGCCTCCATCCGCTCCAAGATGGTGGCCCTCGGCTTCAACGAGATGGCGACCCCGATCCTCACCGCGACCTCCCCCGAGGGCGCTCGTGACTTCGTCGTCCCGTCCCGGCTGAACCCCGGCAAGTTCTACGCGCTGCCGCAGGCCCCGCAGCAGTTCAAGCAGCTGCTGATGATCTCGGGCTTCGACCGCTACTTCCAGATCGCGCCCTGCTTCCGTGACGAGGACGCCCGCGCGGACCGCTCGCCGGGCGAGTTCTACCAGCTCGACGTCGAGATGTCCTTCGTCGAGCAGGAGGACGTCTTCCAGCCGATCGAGAAGCTGATGACCGAGCTCTTCACCGAGTTCGGCAACGGCCGCGAGGTCACCTCGCCGTTCCCGCGCATCCCGTTCCGCGAGTCGATGCTGAAGTACGGCAACGACAAGCCGGACCTGCGCGCCAAGCTGGAGCTCGTCGACATCTCCGACGTCTTCGCCGACTCCGGCTTCAAGGCGTTCGCCGGCAAGCACGTCCGCGCGCTGCCGGTCCCGGACACCGCGGGCCAGTCCCGGAAGTTCTTCGACGGTCTCGGTGAGTACGCCGTCGAGCACGGCGCCAAGGGCCTGGCCTGGGTGCGCGTGGGCGAGGACGGCACGCTGGCCGGACCGATCGCCAAGTTCCTCACCGAGACCGACGTCAAGACGCTCACCGAGCGCCTCTCGCTGGTCCCGGGCCACGCCGTCTTCTTCGGCGCGGGCGAGTTCGACGAGGTCTCCAAGATCATGTCGGCGGTCCGGGTCGAGGCCGCCAAGCGTGCCGGCCACTTCGAGGAGGGCGTCTTCCGGTTCTGCTGGATCGTCGACTTCCCGATGTACGAGCGGGACGAGGAGACCGGCAAGATCGACTTCTCGCACAACCCCTTCTCGATGCCTCAGGGCGGCCTCGCCGACCTGGAGGAGAAGGACCCGCTGGACATCCTCGCCTGGCAGTACGACATCGTCTGCAACGGCATCGAGCTGTCCTCGGGCGCCATCCGTAACCACGAGCCCGAGCTGATGCTCAAGGCCTTCGAGATCGCCGGCTACGACCGCGAGACCGTCGAGCACGAGTTCGCGGGCATGCTCCGCGCGTTCCGCCTCGGCGCCCCGCCGCACGGTGGCATCGCCCCCGGCGTCGACCGCATCGTCATGCTGCTCGCGGACGAGCCGAACATCCGCGAGACCATCGCCTTCCCGCTCAACGGCAACGCCCAGGACCTGATGATGGGCGCCCCGACCGAGCTGGACGAGACCCGTCTGCGCGAGCTGAACATCCAGCTGCGCAAGCCGGTCGCCGCGAAGGGTGCGTCGGAGAAGCCCTCCGACCAGTAGTTCGTACGGTCCCGCTCTGCGGATGTTTCACGTGAAACAGCCCCCGATCACCCGATCGGGGGCTGTTTCGTTGCATACCCGCGAGCGCCGGTGACGGCCGGGCGACGTGGTACAGCCGGATGGCCCCGGTTCGGGTTCGGCCGGTGCGGGCCCGGCAAAGACTGGCACCGAGACACCCCTCTCGCAGCCCGTCCTGCCGCGTCGCGCCGCCCGCCGCCATCCGAGGAGCCCACCGCCGTGTCCCTCCCCCGCCGCCCACCCGCCCTGCTCGCCGCACCGCTCTTCGCCCTGGCCCTGCTGCTCGCCGGCTGCTCCTCCGGCGCCGCTCCGGAGAAAGCCCCGGTCGGCGTTCCGGGGCAGGGCGCCGCGGGCCCGCAGTCCGACGCCGCGTCCGCCCTCCGGTCCTCCGCCGGACCGACGCCCGCCCCGAGCCCCACCGAGATTCCGGACCTGGGACCGGAGACCCTGGCCCAGATCCCCGCCGAGGCCCAGCAGGCATTCGTGGTCACCGGCGAGGAGGCCGACTCCTACCGCTCCAGTGCGGTCCTGTACAGCCGCGCGGACCCGGCACAGGGCTGGGAGCCGGTGGCGGGGCCCTGGCCGGCGCACAACGGCATGGATGGCTGGACGGACTACCACGTGGCGGGCGACCGGAGATCGCCCACGGGCGTCTACTCCCTCACCGACGCGGGCGGCCGGCTCCCCGACCCCGGGGCGCTGCTGCCGTACGACGAGCACCCCCGGTTCGCGGTGGACGGGGAGGGCTTCTTCGGCGAGCCCCTGGAGGGCTCCTTCGACTACGTCGTCGCGATCAACTACAACCGCAAGGAGGGCGTCAGCCCCCTCAACCGCACCCGCCCGCTCGGCCTCGAACGCGGCGGCGGCATCTGGATCCACGTCGACCACGACGGCCCGACCCAGGGCTGCGTCTCCGTCCCCGAGGAGCGCATGGAGGAGCTCCTGCGCACCCTGGACCCGGCGATGAACCCGGTCATCGTGATGGGCGACGCGGAGACGCTGAGGCGGTGAAGGAAGCCGGTGAGCAGGGGGAGGAACGCGAGGAGCCCGGGACCGCGATCAGCGGTCCCAGGCTCCCGGCGTACGTACGGAGGCGTTACGCCGGCTTCTCCTCCAGGCGCGGGAACAGCACCGCGCCCTTCGTCACCGTCGCCCCCGCGGGCAGGGTGCCCCAGACGCCCGCGTCCTGGACCTTCTGGTCGGCCAGGGCACCCAGGGACTCCTCGGCGCCCAGGGACTCCCAGAGCTTCTGCGAGGTCTCCGGCATCACGGAGTTGAGCAGCACCGCGACCCCGCGCAGCGACTCGGCGGCCGTGTAGAGGATGGTCGCCAGACGGGCCTGGCCCTCCGGGGTGGTGTCCTTGGCCACCTTCCACGGCTCCTGCTCCGTGATGTAGCCGTTGACCTGCTTCACGAAGTCGAAGGTCGCCAGGATGCCGCCCTGGAAGTCCAGCTCCTCGCCGATCTTCCGGTCGGCCGTCGCCGCGGCCTTCGCCAGGCCGTCCCGCACGGCCTGCTCGGCGTCACCGGCGGCCGTGTCCTCCGGCAGCGCACCGCCGAAGTACTTGCCGACCATCGCCGCCACGCGCGAGGCGAGGTTGCCGTAGTCGTTGGCCAGCTCGGAGGTGTAGCGGGCGGAGAAGTCCTCCCAGGAGAACGACCCGTCGCTGCCGTAGGAGATGGCCCGCAGGAAGTACCAGCGGTACGCGTCCACGCCGAAGTGCGAGGTCAGGTCCTGCGGCTTGATGCCGGTCAGGTTCGACTTGGACATCTTCTCGCCGCCGACCATCAGCCAGCCGTTGGCGACGACCTTGCCCGGCAGCGGCAGACCCTGCGCCATCAGCATCGCCGGCCAGATCACCGAGTGGAAGCGGAGGATGTCCTTGCCGATCAGGTGCACGTTCGCCGGGAACGTACCGTCGAACTTCTCCTGGTTGGCGCCGTAGCCGACCGCCGTCGCGTAGTTGAGCAGCGCGTCGACCCACACGTAGATGACGTGCTTGTCGTCCCACGGCACCGGGACGCCCCAGTCGAACGTCGAGCGCGAGATCGACAGGTCCTGCAGACCCTGCTCGACGAAGTTCACGACCTCGTTGCGCGCCGACTCGGGCTGGATGAAGTCCGGGTTCGCCGCGTAGAACTCCAGCAGCTTCGGGCCGTACTCGCTGAGCTTGAAGAAGTAGTTCTCCTCCTTGAGGAGCTCCACCGGCTTCTTGTGGATCGGGCAGAGCTTCTGCCCGGCGAACTCGCCCTCGCCGTCGACCAGATCGCCGGGGAGCTTGTACTCCTCGCAGCCCACGCAGTACGGGCCCTCGTACCCGCCCTTGTAGATCTCGTCCTTGTCGTACAGGTCCTGCACGAACTCCTGCACCCGGTCGGTGTGCCGCTTCTCCGTCGTCCGGATGAAGTCGTCGTTCGCGATGTTGAGGTGCTCCCAGAGGGGCTTCCACGCCTCCTCGACGAGCTTGTCCGCCCAGGCCTGCGGAGTCACGTCGTTCGCCTCGGCCGTGCGCATGATCTTCTGACCGTGCTCGTCCGTGCCGGTGAGGTACCACACCTTCTCGCCGCGCTGGCGGTGCCAGCGCGTGAGCACGTCGCCTGCGACGGTCGTGTAGGCGTGGCCCAGGTGAGGAGCGTCGTTGACGTAGTAAATGGGGGTCGAGACGTAGTACGCCGTCGCCCCCTGCTTCTCGGATCCAGTGGCCGCCATGGTCGAAATCCTAACGGCCCGATCAAGATCCACTCACATCGATAAACGGCGGCCGGTGCGCGGACGGAGGAAGGCCCTCCGGTGGAGAGCTTTGCGAAACATCCCCTCACGTAATGGTTCCCGTAGGAAAGTCGCATCCTGGGAGGGAGCGGACAAGCGTGCACGAGGCAGGGGACATCACGATGCGGGTACTGGTCGCCGAGGACGAGGAGATCCTCGCGGAGCTGGTCGCCACCGGACTGCGCCGGGCCGGATTCGCCGTCGACACCGTGTACAGCGGGGACGCGGCCCTCGCCTATCTGGGCCTCCACGACTACGACGTCGTCGTCCTCGACCGCGACCTCCCCCGGGTCCACGGCGACGACGTGGCCCGCCGGCTCGTCGCCTCCGGCTCCCGCACCCGGATCCTGATGCTCACCGCCTCCGGAGCCATGGAGGACCGGGTCGCCGGGCTCGACCTGGGGGCCGACGACTACGTGGCCAAGCCGTTCGAGTTCCCCGAGCTGGTCTCCCGGGTACGCGCCCTGCGCCGACGCAGCGCCCGGCCCGTACCGCCCCAGCTGGAACGGCATGGCATCCGGCTCGACCCCGTACGGCGCTCGGCGCTCCGCGACGGCCGGGACCTGGATCTCTCCCCGAAGGAGTTCACCGTGCTGCAACTGCTGCTGGAGGCCGACGGCGGAACGGTCAGCGCGGAAGAGCTGCTGGAGCGGGCCTGGGACGCCAACGCCGACCCGTTCACCGGTGCCGTGCGCGTCTGCATGAGCAAGCTCCGGGCCAAGCTCGGCGAGCCCGCGCTGATCCGCACCGTGCAGGGCGTCGGGTACGCCCTGTGAAGCGGCCGTCCCCGTTGCGGCGGCTCGCGGACGCCTCGAAGCTGCCGCACTCGACGATCCGCACCCGTATCGCCCTCGTGTACGGCGGTGTCTTCCTGGTGCTCGGCACGGCCCTGCTGGCCACCGTCAACCTGGCCTCCCGCGCCGGTACGGAGACCGAGGCGCGGGCCATCGCCTCCACGGCGGTGGTCGTCGTCCCGCCCGGGTACGCCGTGAAGGGACCCTTCATCGCCCGCAGCTCCACCGGATCGCCCACCGCCTACGAACTCACCGACCATGTCAGCGACGCGGCGGGCAAGCAGCTCCTGAACTGGTCGTTCGCCGCGCTGCTCGTGATGACGGCGGGCGCGGTCGGGGTGGGCTGGTGGATAGCGGGCCGGGTCCTGCGGCCCGTCCACGCGATGACCGCGAAGGCCCGCCGGCTCTCCGAGAAGACCCTGCACGAGCGGATCGCGTCCAGCGGACCGGACGACGAGCTGAAGGAGCTGGGCGAGACGCTGGACGCGCTGCTGGGCCGTCTGGAGAAGGCGTTCGACAGCCAGCGGAGATTCATCGCGAACGCCTCGCACGAGCTGCGGACCCCGCTGGCCACGCAGCGTGCCGCGATCCAGATCGGCCTGGACGACCCGTCCCCCGAGGACCTCGTCCGTACCCGGCAGACCCTGCTGGACACCAACCGGCGCAGCGAGCGCCTCATCGAGGGGCTGCTCGTGCTGGCCCGCAGCGAACGGGGCCTGGCCACGGACGAGCGCGAGGTGGTCCGCCTCGACCACGTGGTCAGGGAGGAGACGGCCCGGTATCCGGCGGTACGGGGCGGGGGCGACAGCCCGGAGGGCCGGGGCGCGGGCGGTGCGGGCCCGGTGGTGAACGTCGCGGTGGCCGCCTGTTCCGTGCGCGGCAACCGGCTGCTGCTCGCCCAGCTGGTGGCGAACCTGCTGGCCAACGCGGTCACGTACAACGTGCCGGGCGGCTCGGTGGAGGTCGCGCTGAGCGACGAGGGGGGCCTGCTGGTGCGCAATACCGGGCCGGTGGTCTCCGAGGCCGACGTCGCGGGGTTCTTCGAACCGTTCCGGCGGGGCGAGGGCCGGGACCGGATGGGCCCGGGGTCGGGCCTCGGCCTGTCGATCGTCCGGTCGATCGCGATGGCCCACGGCGGTACGGTCACGGCGGTCCCGGGCCCGGAGGGCGGCGGTCTCGCCGTGACCGTACGACTGCCGGTCGATCAGTCCCCGGAGCCGGCCTCGCGCGCGGCGGTCCAGTCCGGCAGCCCGGCGAGGATCTCCCGGTAGAGTTCGGCGTCCGCGATCTCGCGGGGGGCCGGTCCGGCGTGGAAGAACCCGGCGTTCGGCGCGCCGAGCTTCCGCAGGAAGTCGAAGCCCTTCGCGTCCTGCTCGCCGAAGGCGACGAACTGGAAGAACAGCGGCAGCCGCGCCGCCTCCGTGAGGGCCTGCCGGGCGGCCTGCTTGGCGTCCGGCGGACCGTCCGTCTGGAAGATCACGAGAGCCGGACCGGTGGCCTCCGCCTTCTCGTAGTCCGCGACGACCTCCTCGACCGCGCGGTGGTAGTGCGTCCGGCCCAGTCGGCCGAGGCCCGCGTGCAGCTCGTCGACGCGGCCCTCGTGGCCGGAGAGCTCCAGGGAGCCGGTGCCGTCGATGTCCGTCGAGAAGAAGACGACCTGCACGGTGGCGTCCTCGTCGAGGTGCGCGGCGAGCGCGAGCGTCCGGTCGCCCAGGTGCTGGGCACTGCCGTCCTTGTAGAACGGCCGCATGGAGCCGGAGCGGTCGAGCACCAGGTAGACGCGGGCGCGGAGCCCGGTCAGCCCGTGCGCCCTGAGCGCCGCCTGCGCCGCCTTGTACGGGTCGGCGAGCTGCGGAGCACGCGACTTGACCCGAGCGAGCGTGGTGGCGGGCTTGCCGGGGGCGGGCTCCGACGCGGCCGGGACCGGCTCCGCCGCTGCGGCGGGTGCCACCGGGGGCTCCACGACGGCCGGGGCTTCTGCGGCGGCAGGGGTCTCCACGACCGCCGGGGCCTCTGCGGGCTCCGGGGTTGCCACGACGGTCGGGGGCTCCACGGGCTCCGGGATCTCCAAGACGGCCGGGGCCTCCGCGACGGCCGGGGCCTCCTCGGGCTCCGGTGCCGTCGCGGCTTCGGAGGCCTTGGGGGTCTCGGGCGCCTCGGTGGCCTTGGGGGCCTCGGCGGCGGCCTGGGGCGCCTCGGGGGTGCTCTCCGGGGCCTCTGCCGGTGCTTCCGCCTCCGCCGGTGCCGGATCGGGCGTGGACTCCTGAGCCGGTGCGGCCTTCGCGGCCTCGTCGAGGTCGAGGTCGATCGTGATCGGCTCCGGCGTCGACGCGGGAGCCTCGGCCTTGACGGGCTCCTCGGCGGCCAGCGGTTCGCCGGCCTTCTCGGCTGCCACCGGCTCCTCGGGCTTCTCCGCCTTCGGGGAGTCCTTCGGGGCGTCTGCCGGAGCGTCGTCGAGGGTGTCCTCGGGAGCCGTCCCCTGCGCGGGGACGGTCGGGGACACCGGCGCGGCGGCCGCCTTGTCGAAGGCCGCCGCCACCAGGTCGGCGGCCGGCGAGCCGTCACGGTCCGCGGATCCGGCGACGGGGGACGAGGGCGAGGCCGGGGCCGGGATCGACGCCTTCGGCTCCGCCGCGGGCTCGGCCGCCGAAGTGGTCTCCGGCTCCGTCTCCTTGGGCTGAGTGCGCTCGGCCTGGGGCGGGACGGTGGCCGTGGTCGGCTCGTCCTGCTCCGTGCGGCCGAACACCTTACGCAGCAAGCTCCGAATGCCCATGGGCGAGGCCTTTCGCATGAGTTGGGTGCGGGGAATGTCCGACCTGGGGCGAATTCATCCCTCGCCAGGACGGATACGTAAGGTTAGCGGCCGGATCCGGCCGTTCGCCGGTGCGGCCCACCCCTGCGTCAACCGAGCCGAAACCGTTCCCGGACCGAGTCCGCCGCGGTGTCCACCACCGGCCCTCAAAGGAACAGCGGTGGCCCGGACTTCACCCGCCGTTCACCGGGAGTCCCTCGGACCGGGTGGAGGCGCACCTACCGTCACGCACGACACCAGACGGAGGGAATCCACGTGCGCAATCTGCTGCCGTTCATCAGCTCGCATCCCGGCGGGCGTTCCGCGCTGACCTGCCGCTTCCGCTGCGGAGACGCCTGCTTCAAGGAGACGCCCAACACCAGCGACAACGAGTACGCGGGCGACATCATCGCCAGCGCCGTGTCGCGCCGCTCGATGATGCGCGCCGCCGCCGTGGTCACCGTCGCCACCGCCGCCGGGACCGCCGCGCTGACCGGCCCGAGCGCCCCGCAGGCCGAGGCCGCCGCGCTCGCCGGGCACGGCGGCAAACCGGGCCGTCCCCAGAAACCGGGGGCGTCCGGCGCGCGTGGCCTGCGGTTCTCGCCGGTCGCGCCCAACAAGGACGACAAGGTCACGGTCCCCGACGGGTACGCCCAGAACGTGGTGATCCGCTGGGGCGAGCCGATCCTGCGCGGCGCTCCCGCCTTCGACCCGGACAAGCAGACGGCGAAGGCGCAGGCGGGCCAGTTCGGTTACAACAACGACTTCCTCTCCCTGCTCCCTCTGCGCGGCGAGCGCGGCCGTCAGGTCATGGTCGCGAACCATGAGTACACGGACGAGATCCTCATGTTCCGCGGTTACGATCCGGCCAACCCGACCCGCGAGCAGGTGGAGATCGCCTGGGCGGCGCACGGACTCTCCGTGGTCGTCGTCCAGGAGGAGCACCGCACCGGGAAGCTGGGCCCGGTCAACCGGCACCCGCTCAACCGCCGGCTGACCGCGACCAGCGAGTTCCGTATGACGGGCCCGGCCGCCGGGAGCACCCTGCTGCGCACGTCCGCCGACCGCACCGGCCGCAAGGTGCTCGGCACCCTCAACAACTGCGCGGGCGGCACCACTCCGTGGGGCACCACGCTGCACGGCGAGGAGAACTTCAACCAGTACTTCGCCAACGGCACGACCGCCATGCACAAGCGGTACGGGATCGGCACGAGCGCCTCCGAGCGCAAGTGGGAGCGTTTCGACCGGCGGTTCGACCTGGCGAAGGAGCCCAACGAGGCCAACCGCTTCGGCTGGGTCGTCGAACTCGACCCGTACGACCCGGACTCCACCCCGCGCAAGCGGACCGCGCTGGGCCGGTTCAAGCACGAGGCCGCGCAGCCCCGGCTCACCTCCGACGGCCGCCCGGTCGTCTACATGGGCGACGACGAGAAGTTCGACTACCTCTACAAGTTCGTCTCCAGCAAGCGCATGAAGAAGGGGAACTCGCGTGCTGCCCGCGAGCACAACCTGACGCTGCTGGACGAGGGCACGCTGTACGTCGCCAAGCTCACCGGCGACTCGCCGGTCAACGAGATCGACGGCACCGGAAAGCTCCCCAACGACGGGGAGTTCGACGGCAGCGGCGTCTGGATCCCGCTGGCCACCGGCACCACCTCGCACGTCCCCGGCATGACCGCCGAGGAGGTGTACGTCTACACGCGCCTCGCCGGTGACAAGGTCGGCGCGACCAAGATGGACCGCCCCGAGGACGTCGAGCCCTCGCCGCGCACCGGCCGGGTCTACGTGGCGCTCACCAACAACTCGGACCGCGGCAAGGAGGGCAAGCCCGGCACGGACGAGGCGAACCCGCGCAACGCCAACAAGCACGGCCAGATCCTGGAGCTCGCGGAGAACTGGGACGACCCGACGAGCGACGGCTTCGCCTGGCGGTTGTTCCTGGTGGCGGGCGACCCGGACGACCCGGCGACGTACTTCGCCGGCTTCCCCAAGTCGAGCGTCAGCCCCATCTCCTGCCCGGACAACGTGGCGTTCGACGCCCACGGCAACCTGTGGATCTCCACGGACGGCAACGCGCTCGGCTCGCACGACGGGCTGTTCGGCGTGGCCACCCACGGTGACCGGCGCGGCGAGTTGAAGCAGTTCCTCACCGTTCCGACCGGGGCCGAGACCTGCGGCCCGGTCATCCAGGACCGCCGGGTCCTGGTGGCGGTCCAGCACCCGGGCGAGATCGACGGGGCCTCCGTGGAGAAGCCGGCGAGCACCTGGCCCGACGGACCGGGCAAGATCGTCCGCCCCTCGGTCGTCGCCGTCTGGCGCAAGGACGGGCGCGACATCGGCGTGTGAGGTCCAGAAGGACGCAGGAAGCAGGAGACCGGGCGGCAGGCGGGGGCTTTATCGGCTCTCGCCCGCCGCCCGGTCCGCATTAGAGTCGGAGGCATGGTTTCGGGTGACGCGCCGCAGGCGGAGGGAAGCGTCCGGGTCGACGTGTGGATCTGGTCGGTCCGGCTGACGAAGACCCGTGCCCAGGCGGCCGCCGCCTGCCGGGCGGGACATGTGAAGGTCGGCGGCGACCGGGCCAAGCCCGCACAGGCCGTACGCGTCGGCGACGAGGTGCGGCTCCGGCACGCGGGACGGGACCGGGTGGTCGTCGTCTCGAAGATCGTGAAGAAGCGGGTCGGACCGCCGGTGGCCGTGGAGTGCTTCGTCGACAACAGCCCGCCCCCGCCGCCCCGCGAGATCGCGATCCAGGTGCCCGTACGGGACCGGGGCGCGGGCCGCCCGACCAAGCGCGACCGCCGGGAGATGGAACGGCTTCAGGGCCGCTCGCCGGAGAACCTTCCGGGCCGCTCGCCGGAGAACTGAGCCCACGGCGGACCCCCGGTCCGGTGTTTCACGTGAAACACCGGGTCAGCTCTGGTACCCCTCCACCTCGTCGGCGGGGCGGACCTTCGCCGTCGAGGGGTCCTCGCCGTACTCGCTGAGCGCCCGCCTCCGGCGCAGCAGGTCCCAGCACTGGTCGAGTTGGACCTCCACCGCCCGCAGCCGGGCCTTCTCGTCCGTGGACAGGCCCATCTTCGCCACGGAGCGGTCGCGCAGGTCGCGTTCCTCGGAGACCAGTTCGTCGATGTTCTCGAAGATGTCGCTGTCGGCCATGACGCCTCTTTCGGGTTCGTTCGGCGGCGGTCGTCGCTCGGTGGCCCTCCCGGGTCCCACTCTCACCCGGGCATCGCCTCATCGCACGTCGGCCCGGGCCTTCCCGCGCCGCAGGAGCACCCGGGCCAGCACCGCCCCCACGAGCAGGACCGCACCGACCGCCAGCACCCACCACACCGTGGTCCGCAGCGAGGCGGTCAAGGCGTCGACGACCGCGGCGGCCGCGTCCCGGTCACCGCTCGGCACCTCGTCCAGCACCCGGCCGCGGCCGACCGTGACCAGCACCCGGAGCACGATCGCACCGAGCACGAACCCCGCGCCCACGATCGCGGTGGCCCACAATCCGGCCCGCAGCCCGCCCCGTACGGTCGCGATGCCCACGACCAGGACGAGGAGCACCAGCGTGGCGACGGCCGGCCAGATGCTGCAGTAGCGGAGCCAGCGGAACGAGTCCCGGAGTTCGTCGGCCTGACCGGGGCCGAGCAGCGTGATCTCCGTCCGCTCGACCGGGATCTGGTCCGCGAACGGCACCCCGTCACGCACCAGGTCCTGTTTGACCTGGTCGATCACCGGGGCCAGATCGATCGTGACGGCCTGACCGCTGTCGCCGTCCAGTGCGGCCTTCACCGCCTGGTGGGCGACACGGTTCGCGGTGTCCCAGGCGTCGCGGAAGGCCTCGGTGGTGGTGAACGACCGCACGGTCTCGTGCAGGAACTCCCGGACCGTGTCCTGGAGCGGGCCGAGATCGATCCGCCGCATCGCCTCCTCGGTGACCAGGTCCGTGACGGTGGCCTGGACCGCCGGGTCGGAGGAGAGCGGGGACACGGCGGCCACGTACCGGTCGGTGTCGTCGATCTCCAGGTCGACCCAGGCGGAGAGCGCGCTCAGCGGCACGAGGACGGCGAGCAGGACGAGCAGGACCGCCGAGAGTGCCGCCGGGACCGCCGAGATCGCCGAAGCCGGGGCGGGCGACGGGGGCGGGGAGGTTGCCGAGGAAGAGGTCCGCACTCCTCCAGACAATCCCTTCCGGAGCCGGGCCGCTCCGGACCGTACGCCATTCGAGTTGCCGGGCGGCGCGGTCGGGTGTGCTCTGGAGAAACGGGGGCGTGCGACGGGGGCGACGGAAGGAGCTGTCCGCGATGGCCACACACGCAGCCATGCCCGGCCGAAGGGGGGCCCGCGCCCATGCGCGGACCCGTCATCACACCCCGCTCGCCTGGGCACTGCCTCTGGTGCTCGGCGTGATCTACGGGTTCTACGCGGCGTTCATCCGCCGCGACGGCGGTCCCAGCACCGGCGGGCAGGTCCTGCTCGGTCTCGTCTCCGGGGTCGCTCTGGCGGCCCTCTGCTTCGCGCTGGGCCGGATCCAGCGCTCGCTGCCCCGCGAACTGCGGGCCGCCGCCTACGGCGCGCTGACCGCGTGTGCGATCGGCTTCCTGGTGAGCCTCACCGATACCAGCGTGCTGCGGTCGACCGGCCTGGGGCTGGCCGTCGGGGCGGGCGTCCTCGTCGTGTCGTACTACTACCTCTACTCGCGGGAGACCTGAAGCCCGTCGGGCGTTCCGGGCTCCTCCGACCGTGCGCGCGGCCGCCAGATTCAATCTGGCGGCCGCGCTTCTCCGTCTCGCGCCCAAGAGGTGAGACCGGGAGGAGGAACGAGCGATGACGACGGACAGCGCTCCGCTGCGGGTGGCGGTGATCATCGGCAGTACCCGTGAGGGCCGCATCGGCGATGCGGTCGGCCGCTGGTTCATGGAGCGGGCCCGGCACCGGAGCGAGCTGGACCTCGCCGTCCTCGACCTCGCCGATTTCGACTTCCCCGTGCACTACCCGGGGCGGGCGACCGACCAGATGACGGAGTTCACCGAGGAGATCGCCAGGGCCGAGGCCTTCGTCGTGGTCACCCCGGAGTACAACCGCTCGTTCCCCGCCTCCCTGAAGCAGGCCATCGACTTCGCCTACGACGAGTGGCAGACCAAACCGGTCGCCTTCGTGAGCTACGGACACGGCTCCGCCGGGCTGTACGCCGTGGAGCAGCTGCGTTCGGTCTTCACCGAGCTGCACACCGTGACCCTGAGGAACGGGGTCGCGCTCGACATCCTCCAGCAGTCGCTGGAGGAGCACCCCGGCGACACCGGACGGGACCGGTCCGTGGGTCTCATGCTCGACCAGCTCGGCTGGTGGGGCTGGGCCCTGCGCGAGGCGCGCGCCGTCCGCCCCTACGTCTCATGAGTCCTGCGTCTCACGAGCGGCTCCGTCTCACGAACAGCCGGAGCAGGGCGCGGATCTCAGACCCGGATCTCAGACACGGATCTCAGACCCGGATCTCAGACCCGGATCAGCGACTTCCCCCGACAACCACCAAGGAATGGATCATGAGTACTGAACTGGCCATCGAGACCACGGGGCTGGTGAAGGTCTTCGGCGACAACCGCGCGGTGGACGGCATCGACCTCGCGGTCCCCACCGGCACCGTCTACGGCGTCCTCGGACCCAACGGCGCCGGCAAGACCACCGCCGTCCGCATGCTCGCGACCCTGCTGCGCCCCGACGGCGGCTCGGCCCGGATCTTCGGCAAGGACGTCGTGAAGGACGCCGACGCGGTCCGCAGCCGGGTCAGCCTGACCGGCCAGTACGCCTCGGTGGACGAGGACCTGACCGGCGCGGAGAACCTCGTCCTGCTCGGTCGGCTGCTGGGCCACGCCAAGCCGGCGGCCCGGGACCGGGCGGAGCAGCTGCTCGACGGGTTCGGGCTGAGCGAGGCGGCGGGAAAGCAGGTCAAGAACTACTCGGGAGGCATGCGGCGGCGCATCGACATCGCCGCGTCCATCCTGAACACCCCGGACGTGCTGTTCCTGGACGAGCCGACCACCGGACTCGACCCCCGCAGCCGCAACCAGGTGTGGGACATCGTGCGGGCGGTCGTCGCCCACGGCACCACGGTCCTGCTGACCACCCAGTATCTGGACGAGGCCGACCAACTGGCCTCCCGTATCGCCGTGATCGACCAGGGCAAGGTCATCGCCGAGGGCACCAAGGGCGAGCTCAAGGCCTCCGTCGGCGCCGGCACCGTCCATCTGCGGCTGCGGGACGCCGACCAGAGGGCCGAGGCGCAGCAGGTGCTGGCGCTCGCGCTGAACGCGGACGTCCAGCTGGACGCGGACCCGGTGGCGCTGACCGCCCGGGTCGACGGGCAGAGCACCGAGCAGGGAGCGGCGGAGCAGGCGGGGCGTGCCCTGGCCGAGCTGGCCCGGTGCGGCATCACGGTCGACAACTTCTCGCTGGGACAGCCCAGCCTCGACGAGGTCTTCCTCGCACTCACGGACAAGAAGGGAGTGGCGGCATGAGCACCGCGACCGCCAAGACGGAGCCTGAGGACGTCCAGCTCGCCGCGCCCGACCAGGAACGCCTCTCGGCGCTCCTGGTGGGCCAGGAGCGGCCCCCGAGGCCCAGCGCCCTGTCGGCATCGATGGCCTTCGGCTGGCGCGCCATGCTGAAGATCAAGCATGTGCCGGAGCAGCTGTTCGATGTGACGGCTTTCCCGATCATGCTGGTCCTGATGTACACGTACCTCTTCGGAGGGGCGCTGGCCGGCTCCACGGAGGAGTACATCCAGTTCCTGCTGCCCGGCATCATGGTGATGAGCGTCGTGATGATCACGATGTACTCGGGTATCGCGGTGAACACGGACATCGCCAAGGGAGTCTTCGACCGGTTCCGCACGCTGCCGATCTGGCGGCCTGCCCCGATGGTCGGCTATCTGCTCGGCGACGTCCTGCGCTATCTGCTGGCAGCGGTGGTGATGCTCGGCGTCGGCATGATCATCGGGTTCCGGCCGGAGGGCGGGGTGCTCGGAGTGCTGGCGGGCATCGCTCTGCTGATCGTGTTCTCGTTCGCGTTCTCCTGGATCTGGACGATGTTCGGTCTGCTGCTGCGCTCCGAGAAGTCGGTGATGGGCGTCAGCATGATGGTGATCTTCCCGCTGACCTTCCTCAGCAACGTCTTCGTCGACCCGAAGACGATGCCGGGCTGGCTCCAGGCCTTCGTGAACAACAGCCCGGTCACCCACCTCGCCACGGCGGTACGCGAGTTGATCGCGGGCAACTGGCCGGCCGCCGACATCCTCTGGACGCTGGGTTGGTCCGGGGTGCTCATGGCGGTCTTCGGTGCGGTGACGATGCGGCTGTACAACCGCAAGTGACCGACGGCGGGCGCGCCCACCAGGGGATTCCGGGCGCGCCCGCCGGTGTGCCCGGGCAGCGTTCGCCCCGGCATCCTTGACCTTCCCCGCGGGGGAAGCCCCAGCATCGGTGGGGCCGGGCGGCTGCGGACCGGGGCCGGACGGCGCCGGGCGAACGGCAGGATCGCCGCCCGCCCCGAGGCCCGGGACCAGGTGGGTCAGAGCCGCCAGTCGGGGGAGTGCTCGGGGCGGTAGGCGCAGGTGGTCCCGGTCGTCACCGAGGCCCTGAGGTGGGCGGCCAGCGCGGGGTGCAGGGTGTCCAGCTTGCGCAGGGTGTCGCGGATCCGGGCGGTGACCGTCTTGCGGGCCCGCTCGGTCTGGTCGCCCAGCCTACGGGTCCGGCCGCCGAGGCCGGCCGCGGTGCGCAGCTCGTCGAGGAGGGACTGCCGCTCCCGGTCGTACTTCTCCACCTGCTGCGTGTCGTCCCGGGCGGCTGCTCGGTCTATCTCGGCGTCCAGCCGGTCCAGGTGTTCCTTGTAGCGGCGCTTCGCCTCCTCGTCGAGCACCGGGTCGCCGCCGAGCTGCCCGGCGGCGACGACGAGGTCCCCGCCCTCGGGAGCGAGGAGCCGGACGGCCGGGACGTCGGCGCCGGGCAGCCCCAGCAGGCTGTGCAGGTCCCGCAGGCCCTTGGCGTCCGGGACATGCACGGTCACCCCGTCCCACCGCAGCTGCCACACCGGCCCGTTCCGCCGGAATTCGGCGGACGCCCCGTCCGGCGCGGCAGCCTTCTCCCGGCCCGGCGCCGCTGGGGCCGTGTTCCGGTCCGGTTCCGCCGCTGCCGTGTCCTGGTCCGCCGCCACCCCGGCCCCGGCCTCTCCCCCGCCCCGGTGCGGGTCGGGAGCCGGGCCCTGCGTCCGTGAGACGGAGGTGGCCGCGGAGGCATCTGCCGCCGCGGTGGCCGGGGCGAGGGCGGCGGTCGCGGTGACGGAGGCCGTCAGGGGCGGGGCCGCACGGAGGGCGACGGCCTCCGCCGCCACGTGGTGCAGAGTCAACTCACCGGCCTCCCGAGCCACTTCGTCGAGCAGCTGCCGGGCCCGGCCCGCGTCGCCCGTGCCGGAACTTCCCCCCGCACCGGAGCGGGCGAGCAGGGAACGGGCCAGGTTCAGCCGGGCGCGTACGGCCCAGGGGCGGGCGCCGAGGCGGTCCGAGGAGGAGACGGCCTCGGTGAGCGCCGCCACCGCCGCGTCCTGGTCGTCGCGTGCGGCGGCGAGCATCCCGAGCCAGAGGTCGACGGGGCCGCCGATGTCGCATCCGTACAGCGAGACGACCCACTGGCCCGTGTAGGGGGTCAGCTCGTCCTCCGCGCGGGCGATGAGGCGCGGGTCGCCCGTCACCGAGGCCGTCTGGGCGAGCAGCCTGAGCCAGAGAGGCATGAACGCCCGGGGGTAGGGGGCGGCGCGGTCCGCGTGCTCGGCGATCAGGCGCAGCGCCGGCGTGGCGTCGCCCTGCTCCACCGCGGTGAACGCCTCCAGCAGCCCGGGATAGGGATACCCGGAGGCCGGAAGCTCGGCGAGGACCTCCTCGGCCTCTGCGAAGTGGCCCTGGAGCAGGTGCAGCGCCCAGCGCAGGTGGTGCCCCATGAAGCCGAAGGCCGCGTGGTCGTTGTTCTCCGGGGCGAGGGCGTCGTCCGCCAGCGCGGTGGACGCCTCGGCGAACCGGCCCTGCAGCGCGGCGATCAGGCTGGTGTCGACGGCGATCCCCAGGGCGAACCGGGGCAGCGCGGTCAGCTCGGCGAGCCGGACGAACGTACGGAACTGGTCGAGGAAGGCCGGATCGCCCAGCTCCAGCAGGGCCACCCAGCGCATGGACGCCGCGTGCAGCTCCATGTCCTGGTGCTGGGTGCGCCGGCCGACGACGGTCATCTCGTCGGTCAGCCCGAGCCGTTCCACCGCCGAGCCGAGACCCCACACGGAGTCGTGGCGCGCCCAGAGCGAGAAGGCGAGCGCCTCGTCGTCCGAGCCGCTCCGGGCCAGCGCCATGAAGTTGATGGCCAGCTCCTGGGCGAGCCGGTCGTCGGAGAGGGTCTCCTGCCCCTCCTTACCGGTGATCCTGCGGTGCGCCTCGGCGAGGAGCCCCTTCGTGGACATGCCGAGGCCGCCCAGGGAACCGTCGTGGTGGAGGGTGATCGCGACCCGGCCCATCAGCTCCGGGTCGTCCAGCTCCCGGGCCCGGGCGACCGACCGGTCCAGCAGGCGCTGCGCCTCGGCGGTCTCCCCCGCGTGCCGGAGCTGTCCGGCCAGATCGAGACCGATCAGCACGGCCCGCCGGAGGTCCGGGTCCTCGCCCGAGGCCACGGCGAGCGCGCGCCGGTAGTGGCCGACGGCCTCCTCGTCGGCCAGGCGCCCCGAGGCGTCCCGGGCGGCCGTCAGCAGGAGGTCGAGGCGGCGTTCGCGCTCCAGGGCGTCGCCGGCGAGGTGAGCGTGGCGGGCCAGGGCGCCCGGCGGCACCGCGTCGCCGAGGCCGCCGTGTGCGTCCAGGGCCCGTACGGCGGCGGCATGGCGTTCGCGGGCCTCCGCGTCGTCCAGCGAGGCGTACAGCGTCTCGCGCAGGAGGTCGTGGGCGAAGGCGTACTGGCCGGACGGGCGGGGAACGACGACCCGGGCCGCGACGGCCGACTCCAGCAGCCGGTCCACGTGGGGGACCGGCGCCCCGTGCACGACGGCCAGTACCTGCCGGCGGAACTCCCGGCCGAGCAGGGCGGCGCTGGTCAGCAGCGAGACGACCGGTTCCGGCAGCAGGGCGAGCCGCTGGCGGACCGCCTCCCGCACGCCGGGCGGGATGGTGGAGACCGGGGATCCGCTGTGCCAGAGCCGGGCGGTCTGCTCGACGAAGAAGGGGTTGCCGCCGGTACGCCGGTGGACCTCGTCGACGAGCTGCGGTGCGGGCTCACGGCCTGTCGTCACCGTCATCAGCGCGCCCACCTCGTCCCGGCCGAGGCCGGTCAGGGTGAGGGTCGCGGCGGCGCGCGAGACCAGCGGCAGGATCAGCTGCTGGAGCGGGTGCCCGGGGGCCTCCACCTCGACGTCCCGGTAGGTGCCGATGAGCAGCAGCCGCTCGAACCAGGCGTGCTGGGCGGCGAATTCGAGCAGCCGCAGCGAGGCCGGGTCGGAGCTGTGCAGATCGTCGAGGACGACCACCAGCGGCCGGCTCTGGGAGACCGTGACGAGGGCCGTGGTCACCGCGTCGAAGAGCCCGAAGGTCTCGGCGCCCTCCGACGGTCCCCCGCCCGGCCAGTCATCGCCGGGCGGGCCCGTGTCGCCCTGCGCACCTGCTTCAGCCCCGGGCTCGCCCCCGTGGGCGCCGCCCGTGGCGACGGCGGCCGGGTCGCCGAGGAGCACGGCGAGCCGGCCGTCCGACGCCTCCTGGGCCGCCGCCCACTCCGTCGCCGTGGCGGACCGGCGCAGGCCGCGCAGGATCTGGACCCAGGGCCAGTAGCCCGGGGTGTTGTCCGAGTCCCAGCAGGAACCCCCGACCACCAGCGCCCCGCGCCGCCGCGCCTCGTGCGCGGCGTCGGTGACGAGGGTGCTCTTGCCGATCCCGGCCTCGCCGGTGACCAGCACGAGACCGCCGTGACTGTCCGTGGCCCGGGCGATCTCCGAGCGGAGAACGCCCGCGGGGTGGTCGCGCCCGAAGAGAGCAGGGGTCATGACCACACGATAGGAGCACCCACTGACAACGGCCCCTCGTTTCGCCGGGGCGGGCCGCCCCCACCCTGCATCAGCCGCCCACTCCCGCCTCAGCCGCCCACTCCTGCCTCAGCGCCCCACTCCCGCCTCAGCCGCCCCACTCCCGCCTCAGTCGCGGACGACCGTCACCGGGCACGGCGCGTGCTGGGTGACGTGGAGGCTGACCGAGCCGAGCAGGGTGGCTTTGAAACCGGTGTGGCCGCGGGCTCCCACGACGAGCAGGTCGGCGCCCTGGGCGCGGTCCAGCAGAGCCTGGGCCGGATTGCCGATGACCACGACCTTGCTGACCGCGGCGGCCCCCGCGGCGCCGAGGGCCTCCTCCAGCGCCTCGTTGAGGGAGACGGTGGCCAGGGCCTGCGGATCGAAGTCCTCCGGCATGCCCGGCATCATGGACGCCCAGCTGGTGGCGGGGTACTCCCAGCTGTTCACGGCCTCCACCGTGGCGCCGGTCAGCTCGGCCTGGCGTACGGCCCAGTGCAGTGCCTTGATCGAGGAGTCGGAGCCGTCGACGCCCACAACGATCCTGCCCATATCTGCCTCCAGCTCGGTCGCGCTCGGTACAGCATCCGGTCTCACTGTAATCAAATAGGACAAGAGGGGCGGGTCAATGTGGCCCGCCCCTCTTGCGGTCAGCCCGGTGCCTCAGTCCAGCCGCAGGTCCGCGAGCTGCTGCTCGAAGGGGACGACCGCGTCCTCCCCGTCGTCCAGGCCCGGGGCCCGCGAGGCCCCGGAGACCGTACGGCCCAGGACCGCGGAGGCCAGCTCGCCGCCCGCGCGCCGGATCCGGGACGGCAGGCCCTCGGTGTACTCGTCGCCCGAGGAACCCCAGTCCTCCGAGGCCGCGTAGACGGAGGTGGGCACGGTGACGGCCCGCAGATAGGCGAAGAGCGGGCGCAGCGCGTGCTCCAGGACCAGCGAGTGCCGGGCCGTGCCGCCCGTCGCGGCGATCACGACGGGCTTGCCGGTCAGCGCGGTGTGGTCGATCAGGTCGAAGAACGACTTGAACAGGCCGCTGTACGAGGCGGTGAACACGGGCGTCACGGCGATCAGCCCGTCGGCCTCCGTCACCGCGTCGATCGCCTCGCGCAGTCCGGCCGACGGAAACCCGCTGACCAGGTGGTTCGCGATGTCCACGGCGAGATCGCGCAGCTCGATGACACGCACCTCGACGTCCCTGTCGTCCCTGCCGGCCCTGTCCTGCTCGGCCGTGAGGCGCTCACGGGTGGCGGCGGCCAGCCGGTCGGCCAGCAGCCGGGTGGAGGACGGCTGGCTGAGCCCGGCCGATACGGCGACGACGCGCAGCGGGGTGGTGGCGAACATCGGGGTCAGCTCTCCTTTCCGGAGACTCGGGCGGCGGCGACCGCCGGGTGGACGGGAGCGGACTCCGGCACACCGGCCGGCCGCAGGTTGGCGAACTCCTTGCGCAGCACGGGCACGACCTCCTCGCCGAGGATGTCGAGCTGTTCCAGCACCGTCTTCAGCGGGAGCCCCGCGTGGTCCATCAGGAACAGCTGGCGCTGGTAGTCGCCGACCGCGTCCCGGAACGTCAGCGTCCGCTCGATGACCTCCTGCGGGGAGCCCACGGTCAGCGGGGTCTCGCGGGTGAAGTCCTCCAGGGACGGGCCGTGGCCGTAGACCGGCGCGTTGTCGAAGTACGGGCGGAACTCCCGTACCGCGTCCTGCGAGTTCTTCCGCATGAACACCTGGCCGCCGAGCCCGACGATGGCCTGTTCGGCGGTGCCGTGGCCGTAGTGGGCGTACCGCCGCCGGTAGAGGTCGACCATCTTCCTGGTGTGCTCCATGGGCCAAAAGATGTTGTTGTGGAAGAAGCCGTCACCGTAGTAGGCGGCCTGCTCGGCGATCTCCGGCGAGCGGATGGAGCCGTGCCAGACGAACGGCGGGACGCCGTCCAGCGGGCGCGGGGTGGCGGTGAAGGACTGGAGCGGCGTACGGAACTTGCCCTCCCAGTCCACGACGTCCTCGCGCCACAGCTTGTGCAGCAGGGCGTAGTTCTCGATCGCCATCGGGATGCCCTGGCGGATGTCCTTGCCGAACCAGGGGTAGACCGGTCCGGTGTTGCCCCGGCCCATCATCAGGTCGACGCGGCCGTCGGCGAGGTGCTGGAGGGTGGCGTAGTCCTCGGCGATCTTCACCGGGTCGTTGGTGGTGATCAGCGTCGTGGACGTGGACAGGATCAGGTTCTCGGTGCGGGCGGCGATGTAGCCGAGCGTCGTCGTCGGGGAGGACGGGACGAACGGCGGGTTGTGGTGCTCGCCGGTCGCGAAGACGTCCAGGCCGACTTCCTCGGCCTTCTGCGCGATGGCCAGGGTCGCCTTGATCCGCTCGTTCTCGGTGGGGGTCCGGCCGGTGGTCGGGTCGGTCGTGACGTCCCCGACGGTGAAGATCCCGAACTGCATGGCGTCCGCCTTCCTGAGCCCTGGCCGGGGTCCGGAGATGCGGAGATCCGGAGGCCCTGACCGATTTGGTTGAACGTTGAACTACACCCTACAACGGGACCCCCCTCCGACCTATTCCACGTCTGCTTTCCGGGCACCTGACCGCCGGGCACGGGGCCGCTACACTCGGCCCATGACCTCCGTCCCGTGCCGAAACTGGTGGCGCTCCTCATAGGAGCGGCCACAGCATCTGCACGGAACCAGGGCCGTTCGACATGGACGGCCCTTTTCGCTGCCCTCGTACGGCGCGGAGACGGAAGACGGAGCGCAGCGGCGCTCACCGGCGGGGCCGTCCCTCACGTATCACTCACGCGAGGAGAGGCACCCACCATGACCACGACCACCGCCGGGCCCCGAAGCACCGACCCCCAGGCCGACGACAACCGCACCACCGAGAACGGCATCACCGACAGCCGCACCGCCGACCTGGAACGCCGCATCGCCCAGAACCCCGGCGGCTTCCGGGTCCTCACCGGGGACCGCCCCACCGGCGCCCTTCACCTCGGCCACTACTTCGGCTCCCTGCGCAACCGGGTCCGCCTCCAGGATCTCGGCGTGGACGTCATCGTCCTCATCCCCGACTACCAGGTCATCACCGACCGGGACACCGCGGAGCGGCTGGGGGAGTACACCGACGGGCTGCTCCTGGACTACCTGGCCCTCGGTATCGACCCCGCCCGGTCCACCGTCTTCTGCCACAGCGCCGTCCCCGCGCTCAACCAGCTCATGCTGCCCTTCCTGAGCCTGGTCTCGGTCGCGGAGCTGAACCGGAACCCCACGGTCAAGGACGAGATCGCGCACTCCCGGCAGTCCACGGTCAGCGGGCTGATGCTCACCTATCCGGTCCACCAGGCCGCCGACATCCTGTCCTGCAAGGGCAACCTGGTCCCGGTCGGCCGGGACCAGGCGCCCCACCTGGAGGTCACCCGGACGATCGCCCGCCGCTTCAACGAGCGGTACGGCCAGGTCTTCCCGGAACCGGACATCCTGCTCTCCGCCGCGCCCCTGCTGCTCGGCACGGACGGGACGAAGATGAGCAAGAGCCGGGCCAATTCCGTCCCGCTCTCCGCCACCGCCGACGAGACCGCCCGCCTCCTCAAGGGCGCGACCACGGACGCCGACCGGCACATCACCTACGACCCCGGCACCCGCCCCAACGTCTCCTCCCTGGTGCTGCTGGCGGCCCTCTGCCTCGACCGGGACCCGCACGAGGTCGCGGCGGAGATCGGCGACGGCGGGGCTGCGGCTCTGAAGCGGACGGTGACCGACGCGGTCAACAGCCACCTGGCCCCCTTCCGGGCCCGGCGGGCGGAGTACGCGAAGGACCTGACGTACGTACGGTCGGTGCTCCGGGCGGGCAACGAGCGGGCGAACGCGCTGGCGGAGGCCACGCTGGGGGAGGTGCGCGAGGCGATGGGCGCGTTCCGGTAGCCGGGCGGGCGAAACCGCCCGCCCGCGAACCGGCCCGCGATCCGCCGCCCGAGAACCGGACCGCCCCTACCGCCCCGGCACCGCCGACCGCTGCCGGCGCAGCAGCTCCGCGAGGCCCCGGCGGGTGGCGGCGATCACCACCCGGTCCTGGGCGCGCAGCACGTAGCCGGGGTGCAGGTCCCAGACCAGGCCGGAGGGCGGCGGTGTCGCGTCGCCCTCCGGGT
Organism: Streptomyces rubiginosohelvolus; assembly: GCF_014649875.1. GTDB lineage: Bacteria > Actinomycetota > Actinomycetes > Streptomycetales > Streptomycetaceae > Streptomyces > Streptomyces rubiginosohelvolus. The sequence continues at coordinate 1,446,476 of NZ_BMTW01000001.1, forward strand.
CGAACGGGGGCAGGGCGGCGAGGTCCGGGTTGCGGTCGGCGGGCGGGGTGGCGTCGATGGCCAGGACCCGCCAGGCGCCCGCCCGGAAGGCCTGTTCGACCGTGTGACCCTCCAACTGCGGGTGCCCCGCGACCTCCAGGGCGGCGAACAGCATCACCTTGCGCTCGACCGGGACCGCACCGAGGATCTGGCGGCCCATCATGGCGACCGCGAAGGAGGGCGCGGCCAGATGGGAGACCGAGCGGGAGCGGGTCAGGGCCTGGGGGTGCGCGGTGCGCAGGGTGCGGTAGACGGCGGTGGCGAACTCGTCGTCGTACAGCCGCAGCGCGACCCTCAGGTCCGGCTTCACCGAGCGGGCGTACAGCGCCGCTTCGAGGTTCGTCGTGTCGATGCTGGTGAGCGCGAGGAGGGCGCGGGCACGGTAGATCTTGGCTGCTTCGAGGACGCCCTCCTGGGTGACGTCGCCGATGACGGTCGGCACATGCAGGGAGCGGGCCAGCGGGATGCCGCGCGCTTCGGGGTCCTCCTCGACGACGACCACGGGGATGTCGAGTTCCCGCAGGCGTACGAGGACACGGGTACCGATCTTGCCGAGCCCCAGCAGCACCACGTGCCCCCCGAGGCCGCGGGGCGGGCGGCGCAGCGAGGAGGCGGTGCGCAGGGTGCCGAACGCCTCCAGGACGGCGGCGATCAGCAGCGGCAGCAGGAGCAGACCGGCGATGCCGGAGAGGATCTGGATGATCTGCCGGGCCGCCGACGCGCCCTCGGCCGGGTCGTTCATGCCCAGCAGGTCGAGGACGGTGAGATAGGCGGAGTGGAGCGCGGTGTCCTTCGTGGTCAGCAGCGAGGCGATCACCAGCGCGACCGCGGCGAGGGCGAAGCCGAGGGCCGACCAGCGCAGCCGGCGCGAGAAGATCTGGGCGAGCGGTGCGCCCCTGCCGCCCATCCGGGTCGCGGGCCGGGCGGGGTCGGCGCGGCTGATCGCTTCGAGGACCACCGTGCCCCGGCCGGTCGCGTCGGCGACGGCGCGTTCGTCGGGCAGGAGCTGCGGGGCCTCGTCGCCGCTGCTGTCCGAACCCTCCGCGCCCGCCGGGTCGTTGGTGGTGGAGGAGAGCAGGGCGAGGGTGCACAGCCCGGGGTCGGCGTGCTCGCCGGGGCGCGGCGGCGGGCGTTCGGCGGCGCGCAGGAGCAGCCCCTCCGCCTGGATGATCTTGTTGCTGCCGGTCAGGGCGGTGGCGGCGAGGGCCGGGGCCGCGGTGTCGGCGTCGGACAGGACGGTGGTGGAGGCGTCCAGTAACGCCGGGTCGATGCCGGGCATGGCGACGGCCGCCGCCTGGTCGAGCAGCTCCTCCAGGTGCTGGCCGAGCTTGCGGTTGTAGAGCCGGATCACCAGCCGCAGACGGGGGTTGAGGCGGCGGGCGGTAAGGGCGGCGCGGATGTTGCGCTCGTCGTCGTCGTAGACGAGCGCGAGGGCGGCGGCCCGGTCGATGCCCGCCTCCTCCAGGACGTCGTCGGAGGGCTCGGGGGCCTCCATGATGCGGACGGCCTCGACCCCGGCGTTCGTGTCGCCGTTGCCGCCGGTGGTCCCGCTGCCGTTGCCCGCGCGGTTCATCGCCGCCGACATCCGGCCGAACAGGGCTGCCGCCCGCCCCCGTTGGGTCAGCGGGGTCTCGGGGTTGTTCGCGTCCCGGCCCGGCGGGAGGAGCAGCGTGACCCGTTCGCCGTAGATGAAGCGCAGCTCCACCGCGAGCCGCCGCGCCAGGGCGTCGTCACCGCAGACGATCATGTGGCCGGAGGACGGCGGCCGTCCCGGCTGCTGAGGAAGTGGGGGCACGAAACCCAGCATGCCGTGATCCTTCCGGCTCGGTCTTCCCGATCAGGCCCGATCAGTGTGGAGCGTTCGTGATCTTCGCATGACGGCCGGGGGCGGGCCGGTCGTTGACCGTTCCGCCGTTGGCGCCTTCCTGGGTGCCCGCGAGCAGATGCCGAGGATCCGCCGCCCGCTGGATCGCCGTCTCGACCGCCGCGATCCGGTCCGCGAGCAGCCCGAGCGCGGCCACCGCACGGGTCATCGGATCGCCCTCCGGCCCGCCGAGCGCCTGCGTACGGACGTAGGAACCGCTGATCGCCGCCCACCGCTCCGCCTGTCCGGCGGTGAGCGTGCCCCGCAGGGCGGCCAGCTTCAGCAGATTCGCCTCGGCCCCGGTGGTGAGCGTCTGTGCCTCGCCCGCGTAGTGGTCGTCGATCACGGCGGACAGTTCCTCGTCGTTCATGACGGGCACGATCCGCTCCGCGATCTTGTTCATGTTGCGGTACGAGCCCTGGAGCCGGAACGGCGGCTCGGTGCGGGTGGCGTCCGTCTGTGCGGCCGATGCGATGTACGCGGCGTTCACCGCGAGTACGGTGTCCCGGGCCGTGAGGAGATGCCGAAGCGCCGCCATGATGCGGTCCAACTCGGCTGCGCTATACGGGTGTTCCAGGTGCTCGGCGCGCGCCGAAGGGTCACTTCCGCCCGCCAGTCGCACCAGCAGCGCCAGATCGTCCCGGGAGCGCCCGGCCAGCGGGGCGAGGACCGGGTTGGCGGTCAGCGCGTTCTCCACGAAGCTCAGCGCGAAGACGTCCTCGCGCCCGCTCAGCACCTCGCCCAGGTTCCACACGTCGGCCCGGTTGGCGAGCATGTCGGGGATCCGGAACTGCTCTCCGGACTCGGTGTACGGGTTGCCCGCCATGCACACCGCGAACCGTTTGCCCCGCAGGTCGTAGCTGCGCGGCTCACCGTCCCGCACCCCGTCGATGCGGCGCGTGGCGTCGCACAACGGGATGAACTTCTGGAGCAGTTCGGGCGAGGTGTGCTGGATGTCGTCGAGGTAGAGGAGCGTGTTGTTGCCCGCCTCCAGCGCGAAGTTGATCTTCTCGATCTCCTGCCGGGCGGTGGCGCTCGGAGCCCGGTCCGGGTCGAGGGAGGTCACGTCGTGGCCCAGGTTCGGTCCGCTGATCTTGACGAGGACCATGCCGAGCCGGTCGGCGACGTACTCCATCAGCGTCGTCTTGCCGTAGCCGGGCGGCGAGACGAGCAGGAGCAGGCCCTGCGAGTCGGTGCGCCGGTCGGCGTCGGCGGTGCCGAGCTGCTTGGCCAGGCTGTCGCCGATCAGCGGCAGGTACACCTCGTCGAGCAGCCGGTTGCGGACGAACGCCGACATCACGCGCGGCCGGTGGTCCTCCAGCCGCAGCCGGCCGCGCTCGCCGGTCACCAGGGAGGTGCGCAGCCGCTGGTAGGCGCGGAACCCGGGCACGGTGACGGTACGGAACTCGGCGGTACGGGCGAGGAGTTCGTCGATCCGTACGGTGAGGGCCCCGCCGCCCGCGATGCGCGGGTGGTCGCCGAGGAGGCCCTCAAGACGCTCGGTGAGCGGCGCGTCGCACGCGTACCGCTCCAGCTCCGGGCAGAGCTCCACCGCGACCGCCTCCGCCAGGTCGCCGCCGCCGAGGTCCGCCCCGGTGGACTCGGCGTACGGCACGAGCCAGCCCTGCACGAGCTGCTTGCGGGCGGCCAGGTCGTCGCCGAGGGCCGCGAGGTCGTCCCCGTACGCGTCGGGGCCCGCCGCGCGGTGGAACGCTTCCAGGAAGGTCCGGATCGGGGAGCCCGTGACGAACCCGGCGGGTCCGGTGGTCAGCTCCTCGAAGAGGTACGCGGCGACGGCGTGGCCCGGTGCGGAGGGGGACGGGGAGCCGATCACCGACGCCCACTCCTCCTGGAGCACTGCGATGGCCGGGGCCAGCCCGAAGGTGTCGCGGGCCCGGGCCAGGGAGGCCGCGCGCCGGGTCCAGGAGGCGCGCTGCGCTTCCTCGGTCCCGTACGCCCAGAAGAGCTGGGCCGCCGCGCGGACGGCCGGCTCGTGGCGCAGCAGCCCGGCATCCGCGTGCAGGCGCAGCAGGGCGGCCAGGATCGCCGTGGCGTCCTCGTCGTGGACGCCCCGCGTGTACCCCTCGTCGTACGCCTCGGCGGCCGACTCCCGTACGAGACGGGCCAGTTCAGCCTCGGGCAGCGCGGCCAGACGGCTCGCCCCGTGCTCGTCGAGGAGACGGGCGGCGAGGTGCTCGGCGCGGTAGACGGCGGCGTTCTCCGAGGGGAGCAGCTGCTCCCAGTACGGCCGGGCCGCCGTGAACGCCGGGTCGGTGACCGGGGCCCGGTAGTCCGTCCCGGTCAGCGCGAAGACGAGGCTCTCCCCGGAGGGCACGAGCGTCAGGTCGAACGGCTGGGTGTTCACCGCGAACCGGTGGCGGCCCAGCTTGATCACGGACCCGCCGTCCGCGTACAGCTCGGTGCGGTCGCGCAGGGCGCGGCCCGCCTCCTGCCGGGCCGCCTTCAGCCGCCCGTCCAGCTCCTCGGCCCGTACCGGGTCGCCGAGTTCGCGCAGCTCGTCGGCGGTCCGCCGGATCTTGGCGACCATCGGGTCGGAGGCGAAGTAGGTGTGGACGGCGTCGAGGTCGTCCAGCGCGGCCACCCGCCGGGCGATGGTCTCCAGCACCCGGTCCGCCGACCCGGCCAGCCGCTCCGCGCGCCGCGCCCGCTCGTCCTGGAGGGTCTGCTTGCGCGCCGAGAACGCCTCGTACACCTCGGTGCGGCGCTCGGCCAGCTCCGCGAGGAAGTTGTCGAACTCCGCGAACCGCGACTCCAGGTTCTCCAACTGGATCAGCAGACGCGCCAGTTGGTCGTCGCACGCCTCCGGCGAATCGGCTGCGGCCAGCGCGCCCGTCACCGCCTGGCCGAGCAGCGCGAACTCGGCGGCGAACTCGGCCCGCCCCTCCTTCGACAGCAGCTCCCGGCGGCGCGCGTCCAAGGTGGCGCGGGCCCGGTTCGCCCCGCCCAGCACCTCCGCGATCCGCTCCAGGATCGAGGTGCGCACGGTGGCGTCGCCGATGTCGAGACCGGCGACGACGTCCGTGACGGTGGCGAGCCCCTCCGTCATCGCCGCCAGCCGGTCCGTCACGGCGGAAGCGTCCCGTACGGTCTCCAGCGCCGCCGCGTCGGCCACGAGCCCCGCGATGTCCGCGTGATACCCGTCGAAGGCGTCCTCGCGGGCGAGGAAGGAGACGGCCCGCTGGGCGGCGGAGTCGATGTCGTCCTCGGTCCGGGCCGACAGCTCCGCGATCCGCTCGACGTCGGCGTAGCGCATCTCGCCTACCGTCGCCAAGTGCCCGTGCGCCTGCCGCAGTTCGGCCAGCCGCTCGACCCACGCGGACGCCGACCCGGGTACCTCGCCGCGCACCCGCCGCACCAGCGCGGTGATGCGCCCGGCGGTCTCCTCCAGTGCGTCGGCGGCTCGCCGGGTCAGATCCTGTACGGCGGTGAACTCGGCCAGCACCTGCTGCGCGGTGGCCCGCAGTTCACCCAACGGCTGGCCGAGCGCGCCCAGTTCCGGGTCGGACAGCCAGTGGTAGCGGTCCTGGGCGCGGGCGCAGTCGGCGGCGAGCCGCCCGTACACGGCGGTCGTCGGCGTCATGTCCCGCACCCCGTGCGCGAGCGCGAGGCAGTCCGAGATCCCGCGTACGAGATCGGCGTTGCCGGTCCGGGCGAGCGGCCCGGTCCCGGCGGGCCGGGCGGCGGCGTAGGTGTCGGAGACGTACGGGGTCTGCCAGCGCTGCAACGGGTGCACGCGGGCCGGCCCGTCCGGGGTGTCCCGGAGCAGGATCAGCGTCCCGTCGTCCAGCAGCGCGTGGCCGCGCCCGGTGAGCGGGGTGGCGACCTCCTGGCGGATCAGGTTGTAGGGGAGGAGCAGGCTGCGGAGGCCGTCGCGCGAGCGGAAGACGTACAGCACGTCCTCCCCGTTGGGCGAGCGGACCGCGCCCTCGAAGACCGGCTCGGTCAGCTCCTCGGCGGTGTCGAAGGTCTTCGCGGTGCCGGTGGTGAGGTAGTAGCCGCCGGGGAAGATGATCCCCTGGTCCTCGGGGAGGCGGTGGCAGGACGGTCCGATGGAGTCGAGCCGCTGGACGCTGGAGAGCAGGGAGTTGAAGACCAGATACCGCCAGTCGGTCTCCTTGTACGGCCGCACGCGCAGCAGCGTCAGCGGCCCGGTCTCCGCGTACTCCACGTCCGCGTCCGCCAGCGACTGCAACGGCTCGTCGACGGGCTCCTCGTAGATCCCGTCCGGCGCCTCGGTGTCGTCCGTGACCTTGACGGTGAGGGTGCCGCCGAGCGTGTCGACGAAGAGGCCGCCGCCCTTGCCGATGGCGATGTGCGGGTGCCGCCCCGGGACGTGGGCGTCCCGTCCCGCCACGGTCCACTCGAAGTCGTGCGAGGCGGGGAAGACATGATCACGCTCGCCCTGCGCGTCCAGGAACGCCCCGGGGGACCCGTCCGGGCCGAGCGCCCAGCGCAGGACGCGGAGGTCCTCGGCGTTCTCGCCCGTACGGAAGACGGCGAGGAGCTTGCCGCCGGCCCGGCGCAGGCGCAGGAGGCGAGCGTCGCGGAAGTACCGGTGGAGGGAGGAGAACTCGCGGCGGAACCCGTCGTCGTCGAGGAGGGTGGGCTGCGCTGCCTGGGCGTCGTCTTCGGGCCCGGCGTCGCGTACGAGGAGTACGTCCTCGACGCCGGCTTCACCGCGCGCGCCCGGTCCCCGCTCGAACCCGAACAGCAACTGCCCGCCCACGGCGACGAGGTCACGGGGCACGGAGGCGTGCTCGGTGCGCACCTGCTCGGTGGCCAGGAGCCGCAGCCCGGTCGACCCGAACTCCTCGGTCCGCCGGGCGTTGAGGACCTCGGCCCGCCGCACGAGCTCCCCGGCCTGCGCGGAGAGCCGCCGCCGCAGCACGTCGTAGGCACCGGCGTCCACATCGGCCCGGCCGTCCCGGGGCGTGGTGGCGGTGTCGGTGATGTCGCTGTCCATGCGTACGGCTCCCTCTGTGCTTCGTCATGTGCCGTGGGCCCGAACTCCAGCCTGTCCGGCGTGTGGCGTGGGCGCGGAGGTCCAGCCTGTCCGGCGTTTGAGGACGGAACCGTCGGGCTGTTGGGCCTGCTTCCGGCGTGGGGGCGGGCCCGGAGATCCAGCCTGTCCGGCGTTTGAGGACGGAACCCCTGACCCGGAGGGCCCCGCCCTGCCGGGCGGACCAGGCCTTGGTGCGCCCACCCCCGTGGGACGCACACCCAGACCTTCCGGCCCCCCGGGCCAAGGGTTCCGTCCTCAAACGCCGGACGGGCTTGAAATGGCGGCCCGCCCGTCCCCCCGGCCGAGGGCGGATCTCAAACGTCGGACGGGCTGGAGACGGCGGCCCGCCAAGCTGCCTGGAGCTACCCCTTGGCCCCGTTCAGCGACACCGCCGCAGGAGCCACCTTCGTACCGCCGGCCACCGCCCCCACCGGCAGATCCGCCAGCCCCAGCTCCTTCGCCGCCGCCAGCAACTGCTCCACCTGGCCCGACGCCGCCCCCGGCGACCCCATCAGCCGCATCAGCAGCGCCGACACCGTCAGGTCCCGCACATCACCCGTGGAGACCGACCCCAGCACCCGGCTCAGGTCGTCCGTGAAGGACGACGAACCGTCCAGCCACGATCCCGCCAACGCCTGCGCCGTCTGCGAGTTGTCGACGAACCCGTCGACCGCCTTGCCGAGCGAGACCGACGACACGAGCCGGTCGAAGAAGACGGACTCCCCGCCGACGATGTCGATGTCGGCGTTCTCCAGGCCCGTCGCGAGCACCGTCGCCTGCGCCTCGGCGACCTGCCGCTGCACCTCGAGACCCGCCAGCCGGATCTCCTTCTCGGCGTCGAGCCGCAGGCGGTACTCCTCATGCGTACGGGACGCCTCGTCCAGCGCCGCCATCGCGGCCGCCTTCTCCGTGAGCCCCGCGGCCTCCGCCTTCAGCTTCTCGCCGATGACCGCCGCGTCCGCCGTGGCGCGGGCCTGCGTACCCTCGGCCTCCGCGAGCGCCTTGAGCCGCGCGCCCTCCGCCTCGGCCTTGAGCCGGGCCGCCGTCGCCTCGGCCTCCGCGAGACCGGCCTTCTCGGTGACGTCCGCCTCCGCGTCCCGCACCTGCACCGCCGCGAGACCGGGCGCGGCCGTCTCGGCCTGGACGCCCTCCGCCAGCCGCAGCTTGGCCTGCGCGTCCAGGTCGGCCGTCTTGAGCCGCGCCTCGGCGAGCGTGAGCTGCTCGGCCGCCAGGTGCGCGGACGCCGCCTCCGCAGCCTCGGCCGCCTTGATGTCCTTGACCAGCTTCTCCTGGGCCTCCGCCTCGGCCGCGATGATGACCGACCTGCGGGCCCGCTCGGCGTCCTCGACGGCGCGCAGGGTGAGGATCGACTCCTCCTGCTCGGCGACCGTGCGGTCCACCGCGATCCGCTCCCGGATGACGTCGGCGACCTCGCGGCGCTCGGCCTCGACCTCCTTCGTGGCGGCGATCCGGTTCAGCTCGGTCTCGCGCTCGCGCCCGATGACCTCCAGCATCCGGTCCTTCTCGATGCGCTCGCTCTCGACGGCGATGACCCGCTCGCGGTTCTTCTGCGCGACGGCGATCTCCCGCGCCTGGTTCTCGCGCTGGATGCCGAGCTGCTCCTCCGTCCTGATGAACGCGGTCTGCGCGCCCAGCCGCTCCTCCTCCTGCACCCGGGCGGTGGCCGCCTCCTCGCGGGCCCGCAGGCTCTCGACCTCGCGGCGCTGCTTGATCTCCGCCTCGGCCTGCCGGCGTTCCAGCTCCAGGATCGTCTCGCGGGCGTCGACGTCCTGCCGGGTGATCTCCTTCTGCTCGGTGCGCTGGAACTCGTTCGTGCGCACGTGCTCGATCGCGGTCAGCTCGGTGATCTTCCGGATGCCCTGCGCGTCCAGGATGTTGGAGCCGTCGAGCTGCGACATCGGGGTCTGCTCGAGGAAGTCGATCGCGGCGTCGTCGAGGTGGTAGCCGTTCAGGTCGGTGCCGATGACCTGGATGATCCGGTCCCGGAACTCCTCGCGCTTGGTGTACAGGTCGACGAAGTCGAGCTGCTTGCCGACCGTCTTGAGGGCCTCGGAGAACTTCGCCGCGAAGAACTCCTGGATGGCGGCCTTGTCACTGGCCCGCTGCGTGCCGATGGACTGCGCGACCTTGATGACGTCCTCGACGGTCTTGTTGACCCGGACGAAGAAGGTGATCTGGATGTCGGCGCGGATGTTGTCCTGGCAGATCAGTCCCTCGCGCCCGGCGCGGTGGATCTCGATCTTCTTCACCGAGATGTCCATCGTCTCGGCCTTGTGGAGCACGGGCAGGACGACCGCACCGGTGAAGGTCACGTCGACCTTCTTGGTCTTGGAGATGATCAGCGCCTTGCCCTGCTCGACCTTGCGGAACAGCCGGGTGATGACGAAGGCGATGGCGATGACGATGATCAGGACAACGGCGACGAGCACGCCGATGCCCAAGGAGATGGCATCCATAGAAGAGTCCTTGGCGGCTGGTTGGTACGCGGAAGTGGCACAGCGGAGCGGCGAGGCCGCCGGCGGTCACGGGGACGGGGCGGGGACGAGCCGGACGGACGTCAGGCGCTCGGGCCCGGATCGAGCGCGGCGTCGTAGGACGCGACCCAGAAGAACTCGCCGTCCTCGTCGTACGCGTAGAGGAGCCCGGTGCCGCCCATGACGAGCGGCGCGTCCTCGGCACCCGGCCTCGAAAGCCGGGAGGGGGACGGGAGGGCCTCGGCCCGGCGGACCTGCACGATGGCCGTCGACCCGTCGCGCGAGACGACCTCGGCCTGGCCGAACGTCGCGGTGACGGTGCCGGTGCGGATCGTGCAGACGCTCCCGACGAAGTCCAGCCGGGATGGCGGAGGTTCCGCCGGGAAGAACCGGCGGAAGCGGTGTACGAGGAGGCGGACGGCCCCCCAGGCGAGCAGCAGCGACCCGGCGAGCACGGCGACCGCGAGCAGGGCGCGGGTGGCGCTGCCGGTGTCGCTCTGGCGGAGCAGGACCGTACCGGTCAGGCTCCCGAACCAGGCGAAGACGATCAGCAGGGAGACGGAGACGGCGACCGGGACACCGCCGAGGCCGACCGGACCGGTGTCGAGGTCGGCGTCGAAGGAGTCGTGGCCGGCGGCCCCGAAGAGCACCAGAAGCCAGAAGCAGACGATGACCACCAGAGCGGCGCCGAAGATGACGGCGGGGAATCCGATCGCCGCGCTCAGGAACTCGTCCATCGATCCCACCCCCTGCGGTTCGGCGCACGGGCCCTGAGGCGTGCGCTGCCGTGATCCGGTACGGGGAAGGCGAGCGGCCGGCCGATGAGTGCCCGGTTCGCGGGCGGTCGGCCGGTTCGCGGGCGACGGGCCCGGCAACCGCGGCGTGGTCGTCGTGACCTGCCGCGGCGGCCGGGTCTTTCCCCCGCTTCCCCCGTGCTTCCCCCGTACCCCCCGGTACTTCCCCCGGGTATCTCCCCCGCGTGCTTCCCCCGTGTTGTTGCTGACCTGATCCTGTCATCCGGGACCGGCCCGACGCATTGCCGGATCCCGGCAATCTTTACGCTTTGCTAATGCCGGGCACCGGCACCGCCCCGCACGCGTTGGGGAAGTGACAGGACTGTTGCAAGGCTGAAGGGGAGCGAGTGGCCGAGCCGAGGATTCCCGAGGAAATGCTGGGAGATTATGCCCGCATTCTGGGTGAAGTCGCCCTCACCGGCCGACGTCTGACCCGTGACGAACTGGAGGAACGACGCGCCCTGGGCCGGGCAGCGGCGGACGCGGGCCATCAGTTGCGCGCCCTGGTGACCATGCATCTGGCGCAGACCCGTGAAGCCTGGCCCCGGGCCGCTGCCGGAAACTCCCCCGCCGTCACCGATGCCGTCCTGGCCGCGGTGGAGCAGGCGGTCGACGCGTTCGCCGAGGGCTTCGAGCGGGCCCAACGCCTCACCGTACGGCGGGAGGAGGCGGCGCGCCGGGAGTTCATCGACGACCTGCTCTACGGGCGCAGCGACCTGGTCCGGCTCGCGGAGCGGGCGACCCGCTTCGGCCTGCGGCTCTCCCGGGCGCACGCGGTCGCGGTGGCGTCGGGCCCGGAGGCGTACACGGAGACGGACGCGGTGCCGCGCAGTGTGGAGGCGGCGCTGCTCACGCGGTTCAGCGGGCGCAAGATCCTGCTGACGACGAAGGACGGCCGGATCGTCTGCATCGCGCCGGGCAGCCAGCCCGACGTCCTGCGGTACTTCGCCAAGCAGGCGCACGCTGCGACGGACGGCGGGCAGGTGGCGGTCGGCCGCCCGCACAAGGGCCCCGGCGGGGTGGTCCACAGTTACGACGAGGCGCTCGAAGCCCTCGATCTGGCGGACCGGATGGGGATGGAGGACCCCGTGCTGTACGCCTCGGACCTCATGGTCTACCCGGTGCTGACCCGGGACCGGCAGGCGATGGCGGACCTGGTGCGCAGCGAACTGGGCCCGCTCCAGAAGGCGAGGGGCGGCGCGGAACCGCTGCTGAACACGCTGGCGGTCTACTTCGACGCGGGCTGCGTCGCCGCCGAGACCGCCCGCAGGCTGGCGCTGAGCGTGCGGGCGCTGACGTACCGCCTGGAGCGCATCCACCAGTTGACCGGGTCGGACCCCTCGGACCCGATGCACCGCTACAGCCTGCAGACGGCGGTCATCGGCGCCCGGCTGCTGGACTGGCCGGCCAAGGAGCTGTGAACCTCGACCGGCCGCCGACGCACGCACGGATCGAATGATCCCTGCAGACGGATCGAATGATCCCTACAGGTCGAACTCGTGCGGCGGCAGGTCGAGCGCGAAGCACGCCTCCCGCACCACGGCCTGCTCGGTCGCGTCGAAGTCACCGTCGGCGCCGCCGATGACGATGCCGATCTGGATCACGGCGCGGGCCTCGGCCGGCTTCTTCTTCGCCTTGGCGATCTCCTGGACCACACCGACCTTGCCGAGGGCGAAGTCGGCGGTGAGCTGGTCGACGTACGCGTTGAAGCGCCGCTGCAGGTCGTCGGCGGGGAAGTTCCGCAGGACGTCGTTGGAGGCGATGAGCGCCGCGACGCGCTGGCGCTCGGAGGGGTCGACGGAACCGTCGGCGGCGGCGACCAGGGCGCACATGGCCATGCTCGCGTCCCGGAACGACCCCGACTTCAGCTCGTTCTTCTTCGCCTCCAGCTGCGTCTGCATCGACGACGCGGATTCCTTGATGCGATCCCACAGAGCCATGACATCTCCCTACGTTGCGGTGCGAGGCCGGGACTGAGAAAGCAACTCTACAGACGTGTAGAGAATACTGGCGAACGCCGGCCCGATGTGCTCTCGCACATCTGGCCGACACTCAACACGGCGCACGGAAAGGGGAGATGACGGCCGAGTCCGGTCGATGGGATGGGCGGCCGACCCTCTATCGTGGGCGCCATGCCCGCCGATCTGATCCGCATCGTGTCCCGTGACTCCCCGATGGCGCTCGCTCAAGTGGAGCGCGTAAAAGCGGAGTTGGCGGCCGCCCACCCCGGCATCCGCACCGAGGTCGTTCCGGTCCGGACGACCGGCGACAAGTGGATGGGCGACCTCAGCGCGGTCGAGGGCAAGGGCGCCTTCACCAAGGAGGTCGACCAGGCGCTCCTCGCCGGGGACGCGGATCTGGCGGTGCACTGCGTCAAGGACATCCCGGCCGACCGGCCCCTGCCCGCGGGCACGGTCTTCGCCGCCTTCCTCCGGCGCGACGACATCCGCGACGCCCTGATCCACCCCGGCGGTCTGACCCTCGACGAACTCCCCGCCGGAACCCGGATCGGGACCTCGTCCGTACGCCGCTCCGCGCAGCTCGCCGCGTCGCACCCGCACCTCGACTGCGTACCGATGCGCGGCAACGCCAACCGCCGTCTTGAGAAGCTGGCGGGCGGCGACGCCGACGCGTTGCTGCTGGCGGTGTCGGGTCTGGAACGCATCGACCGTACGGACGTGATCAGCGAGGTCCTGTCGCCCGAGGTGATGTGCCCGCCGATCGGTGCGGGGGTCCTCGCCCTCCAGTGCCGCGAGGGCGACGACGCGGTCATCGACATCGTGAGCGGACTCGGCGACCCGGCGGCGTACCGCGAGACGACCGCCGAGCGGATGTTCCTGCATGTGCTGCAGGGCCACTGCAACAGCCCGATCGCCGGGTACGCGCAGGTCGAACGGAACGGCGACCTCTCGCTGCGGGCGAAGGTGTTCACGCCCGACGGCAAGACCGTGCTGAACGCGCACGAATGGGCGGGCGCGCTGGACCCGGCGACCCTGGGCACGTCCGTGGCGGTGGCGCTGCTGCGGCAGGGGGCACGGGACCTGATCGACGGCATCGCCCACTGAGACGAACGCACGCAGGACCGATCAGCCGACTGCGACGACGACGAAGCCCCCGGACACGAGGTACGTGTCCGGGGGCTCGGCGTGGTCCGCGGATATCGGCGTCAGGGCGGGCGCCTACTCGTGCTTCTCGCCCGCCGGTTCCGGGGTGAGGTCGTCGTGCGAGCCCAGCCGGCGCTCGGGAGCGGACTTGGCGACGGGCTCGGCCTCCGCGCCGCTCACGCCCACGGCCTTGTCGTCGCCGCCGCCACCGCCGCGACGGGCCTCGATCTTCGCCGCGATGGGCTGTGTCCACCGGGCGGTGAGCGGGCCGACGATGACCAGGATCAGGACGTACGCGGTGGCGATGGGGCCGATGCGCGGCTCGGTGGCCACGGCCAGACCGGCGATGACGATGGAGAACTCACCGCGCGCCACGAGGGTGCCGCCCGCACGCCAGCGACCGCGCGGGCCGACTCCGGCGCGGCGGGCCGCGTAGTAGCCGGTGCCGATCTTGGTGAAGGTGGTGATGATGGCCAGCAGGGCCGCGGGCAGCAGCACCGGCGGGATGTCGGCCGGGTTCGTGGAGAGCCCGAAGAAGACGAAGAACACGGCGGCGAACAGGTCCCGCAGCGGGGTGAGCAGCTTGCGGGCGCCCTCGGCGACCTCACCGGAGAGCGCGATGCCGACGAGGAACGCGCCGACGGCGGCGGACACCTGGAGCTGCTGGGCGACACCGGCGACCAGGACGGTGAGGCCGAGGACGACCAGGAGCAGCATCTCCGGGTTGTCGGAGGAGACCGCGCGGCTGATCAGGCGGCCGTGGCGGAGTGCCAGGTAGAGGACGAGCCCGACGGCCCCGAGCGCGATGACGAGCGCGAGGCTGCCGCCGGCCAGGCTGACCCCGGCGAGCATGGCGGTGAGCAGCGGCAGGTAGATCGCCATCGCCAGGTCCTCCATGACGAGGACGCCGAGGATGACGGGGGTCTCGCGGTTACCGAGCCGGCCGAGGTCGGTCATGACCTTGGCGATCACGCCGGACGAGGAGATCCAGGTGACACCGGCGAGCGCGACGGCGCCCACGGGCCCCCAGCCGAGGATCAGGGCGGCGACGGCGCCGGGCGTCGCGTTGAGGACGAAGTCCACGGCGCCGGAGGGGTATTGCGTCTTGAGGCTGGTGACCAGCTCGGACGCGCTGTATTCGAGGCCCAGCAGCAGAAGCAGCAGGATGACGCCGATCTCGGCGCCCACCATGGTGAATTCCTCGCTGGCGTCGAGCGGGATGAGCCCGCCGTGCCCGAAGGCGAGCCCCGCGAGCAGATACAGCGGGATCGGCGACAGCCCTATCCGCCCGGCGAACCGTCCCACGAGGCCGAGACCGAGGATGACGGCCCCCAGCTCCACCAGCAATGCAGTCGTGTCATGCACGGTCAGCCCTCCGCAATGATCTCGGAGAGCGCGTCGACGCCCTCACGCGTACCGACGGCGACGAGTGTGTCCCCGATGGCCAGTCGAAAATCCGGTTCCGGCGACGGGTGCGCGCTGTGGGTGCGCAGCACCGCGACGATGGACGCCCCGGTCCGGGTCCGTGCCCGCGTCTCCCCCAGCAGCCGCCCGCCGTACGGGGAGCGGGACCCGAGCGGGATGTGCTCGGTGACGAGGTCGATGCCCTCGGTCCGTACGGCGTCGATGGGCGCCGGGTCGATGAGGTGCGCGAGGGCGGTGGCCTCGGTCGTCGTCAGGGGGACGGAGAGTTGGCACGCATCAGGATCGTCCTGTTCGTAGAACCCGATGAACCGGCGTCCGTCGTGGTGGACGACGACCGAGATGTGCTGACCCGTCTCGGTCGTGAAGTCGTACTGAGCACCCACTCCGGGCAGTGATGTACGGCGGGTTCCCATGGCTTCCTCCCGGGACGTGCGGCAGCGGACGCGCACTTGGTGATCTCTTTATCCGGCCATTACCTTATCGGGCGGCCGAATCCGGTCCCTGGGCGAGCAGCTCCAGGGCCTCTTCCCAGGGGAAGGCGGCGGTCTCACCGGACTTGGGGGTGTGCGGCGCGCGGGTGCTGACCCGGACCCCCATGCTCCGCAGCCTGGCCAGGCTCTCGGCGTATGCCGGGTGCTGGGCGAGGAGGGAGTTCACGGCCGGGAGTACGACGGTGGGGACGCCGGCTCCGTACGCCTCGCAGAGGACGCCGAGGGCCAGGGTGTCCGCGATCCCGGCCGCCCACTTGTTGATGGTGTTGAACGTGGCGGGCGCGACGGCGATGGCGTCCGGGTCCGGGAACGGGCGGGGGTCGCCCGGGGCGCGCCAGCCGGAGCGGATCGGATACCCGGTCCGCGCCTCGACGGCCGCCGCGTCGAGGAAGCCGAGCCCCTGCGGGGTGGCGACGACGCCGACGTCCCAGCCGGCGTCCTGTGCCGCGACGAGGAGCCGGTCGACGTCCCGGGCAACGCCAGCCGCGCAGACGACGACGTACAGGAACGGCGTCCGGCCGGGCTGGTCCGGCTGGTCCGACTGCTGGCTCATGGGCTCCCCTGGTGATCGCTGAGGCGGTGCGGCTCAGCAGCGTACGGGGGGCGGACGGCGATAGTGGGGGAGAGGCCTGCGGGTGCGACCGGACCGATGAGTTGAGGCGGCGCCCCCGGTCTACCCGAGGAGAACGCAGGAACATCAGGAGGACGGCATGGCTCAACTGCTGCGAGTGCAGAACTTCACGGTGTCGAGTGACGGCATCGCCGCCGGGGAGGACCAGACGCTGGAGCGGCCGTTCGGCCACGTCGACCCGGGCCGCCTCTTCTCCTGGGCGGGCGCCACGGCAAGCTGGCCGAACCGCACGGACCCCGGGGGGAGCCGGGGCCTGGACGACTACTTCACGCGGGACTTCTCCCACAACATCGGGGCGGAGATCATGGGCCGCAACAAGTTCGGCCCGCAGCGCGGCCCGTGGGAGAGCCACGAGTGGCAGGGCTGGTGGGGCGACGAACCTCCGTTCCACACCCCGGTGTTCGTGATGACCCACCACACGCGCCCTTCGTTCACGCTCTCCGACACCACGTTCCACTTCGTCGACGCCGACCCGGCGACGGCGCTGGACCGGGCGCGGGAAGCGGCGGACGGCAAGGACGTCCGGCTGGGCGGCGGCGTCACCACGATCCGCGAGTTCCTCGACGCCGGCCTGATCGACACGCTGCACGTGGCGGTCGCCCCGGTGAAACTGGGCACGGGCCTGAGCCTGTGGGACTCGCCGGACGACCTGCGCGACCGGTACCACCTGGATGTCGTGCCGAGCCCGAGCGGGATGACACACCACCTGTTCTGGCGGAAGTGACGTAGGGGGTGGCCGGGGCGAGGGAGGGGGGGGCGGCCGGTCATCTGCTCGGTCATCTGGAGCGGCGTCCAGTAGCCGTGGTGGGGCGGGGGCCGACTACCCCCGCCCCACCACCACCCCCGCCCGGTCGATGCACAGCACGTCCACCGCGACCGGCGCGCCCCGCAGCACCGCCAGAGCTTCCTCGCGGGCGCGGGCCGCCACCAGGTCGCCCAGGGGGACGCCCGCCGCCTCGCACAGGCGCAGTGCCTCCAGGCCCGTGTTGGCGGTGGTGATCCGGGCGGCCAGGTCTTCGTCCGCGCCGCCCAGACGGGCCAGGTCGGCCAGGAAGGCCTTGTCCACCTGGGAGCGGGCCGAGTGGAGGTCCAGGTGGCCCGCCGCGAGCTTGGAGAGCTTGGCGAAGCCGCCGCAGATCGTGAGGCGGTCGACCGGGTGCCGGCGTACATACTTCAGCACCGCGCCCGCGAAGTCCCCCATGTCCAGCAGCGCGATGTCCGGCAGCTCGTACTCCGCGCGCACCGTCCGTTCCGACGTCGAACCCGTGCAGCCCGCCACATGCGTCAGGCCCGCCGCCCGGGCCACGTCCACGCCCCGGCGGATCGAGTCGATCCAGGCCGAGCAGGAGTAGGGGACGACCACGCCCGTCGTGCCGAGGATCGACAGGCCGCCCAGGATGCCCAGGCGGCCGTTCCACGTCGAGCGGGCGATCTCCTCGCCGTGGTCGACCGACACCGTGATCTCCACGTCGCCCGCCGCACCGTGCTCCGCCGCCACCCGCTCCACGTGCTCCCGCATCAGCCGGCGCGGCACCGGGTTCACCGCGGGCTCCCCGACGTCCAGCGGCAGACCGGGGAGCGTCACCGTACCCACGCCCGGGCCCGCCCGGAACACCACACCGGAGCCGGGCGGCAGCTTCCGTACGGTCGACCGCACGAGCGCCCCGTGCGTCACGTCCGGGTCGTCGCCCGCGTCCTTCACCACCCCGGCGCTCGCGCCCTCCGTCGTCAGCTCCTCCACCGCCAGCGCGAACGCCGGGGTCTGGCCCTTCGGCAGCGTGATGCTCACCGGGTCCGGGAAGTCGCCGGTCAGCAGCGCCGTGTACGCGGCGGTCGTCGCCGCCGTCGCACAGGCACCGGTCGTCCAGCCGGGGCGCAGACCGGTGTGCTTGAGTTGGGCACTGCGACCGCCCTGCGCCTCAGCGTTCATGAGAAGAGTCCGTTCCGATGCCTGTGCCTGCTGCCGTGCATGTTCTCGTTCTGGGCGGTACGACCGAGGCGCGCCGGCTCGCCGAGAGCCTGGCCGGTGACCGGAGCGTCCGGGTCACCAGCTCGCTCGCCGGTCGTGTCGCCGCCCCCCGGCTGCCTCCCGGCGACGTGCGCGTCGGTGGTTTCGGGGGGCCCGGCGGGCTCGCGGAGTGGGTACGTGAGCACCGCGTCGACGCCCTCATCGACGCCACCCACCCCTTCGCCGCCGCCATGAGCCGGAACGCGGCCGAGGCCGCCGCCCTGGCCCATGTTCCCCTCCTCGCCCTCCGCCGGCCCGGCTGGGTCGCCCAGGACGGTGACCGCTGGCACTCCACCGGATCGCTGGCCGAGGCCGCCGGGCTGCTGCCCGCACTCGGCGAGCGGGTCTTCCTCACCACCGGGCGGATGGGGCTCGCCGCCTTCGCGGGGGCGGGACTCGACGCGCTGTGGTTCCTCGTGCGGTCCGTCGACGCGCCGGAGCCGCCGTTCCCGGCCCGGATGGAGGTGCTGCTCGACCGGGGGCCGTTCGACCTCGACGGCGAGCGGGAGCTCCTCCGGCGTCACCGCATCGACGTCCTCGTCACCAAGGACAGCGGCGGCGACGCCACCGCCCCCAAGCTCACCGCCGCCCGCGAGGCCGGGGTTCCCGTCGTGGTCGTCCGGCGGCCACCGGTACCGGAAGGTGTGCCGGTGGCCCGTACGCCCGACGAGGCCGCCCGCTGGGTGGCGCGGCTCCACGCCTCCGGGTAGCGGGCCCGCGCCTCCGATCCGCGGCTCCGCGCCTCCCGGAGGCGGCCCGCCGGGCATCGGCTCTACGCCTCCGGGTAGCGGCGCGGCGTCCAGACGATGTCCCGGCCGTCGTCCTCGCCCCGCTGCACCCACCGCGTCTGCGACGAGCCCACGATCAGCAGCGTCCGCATGTCCACCTCCGCCGGGTCGACGTCGGCCAGCCGTACCGTACGGACGCTCTCCGTCGGGCCGCCCACGTCCCGTGCCAGAACGACCGGGGTGTCCGGCGAGCGGTGTTCCAGGAGCAGGTCGCGGGCCTTGCCGACCTGCCACGTACGGGACTTGGAGCCCGGGTTGTACAGGGCCAGCACCAGGTCCGCCGAGGCCGCCGCGCGCAGCCGCTCCGCGATGACCTCCCACGGCTTGAGCCGGTCCGAGAGGGAGATCGTGGCGTAGTCGTGGCCGAGCGGCGCACCCGCGCGGGCGGCGGCGGCGTTCGCCGCGGTGACGCCGGGCAGCACACGGACGGGGATGTCCGCGTAGTCGTCCTGCGAGGCCACCTCCAGGACCGCCGTCGCCATCGCGAAGACCCCGGGGTCGCCGCCCGAGACCACCGCGACCCGGTGGCCCCGCCGCGCCAGATCGAGCGCGAACTCCGCCCGCTCCGACTCCACCTTGTTGTCCGAGCCGTGCCGCGCCTGGCCCGGGCGGACCGGCACCCGGTCCAGATAGGTGGTGTAGCCGACCACGTCGTCCGCCGCCGCCAGCGCGCCCCGCGTCTCCGGCGTCAGCCACAGCGGGCCCGCCGGGCCGGTGCCGACCACGACCACTTCTCCGGAGGCCGAAGGCGCAGGGCGCGGCGCGTCGACCCGGCTCGGCAGCACCGCCACCGAGAAGTACGGGACCGACTCCGGGTCGATGTCCGCCAGTTCGCCCGTACGCTCCCCGGCCATCGTGGCCCGCTCCACGTACCGCGCCTCCGGCAGCCGGCCCGACGCCGCAAACGCCCCGCGCACCGCGGGGAACGTCCGCCCCAGCTTCATCACGACCGCCGTGTCCGTGGCGGCGAGACGGGCCGTCAGCTCCTCCTCCGGCAGCGTGCCGGGCAGGATCGTGAGGATCTCCTCGCCCTCGACGAGGGGGGTGCCGAGCCGGGCGGCGGCGGCGCTGACGGACGTGACGCCCGGGATGACCTCGGTGGGGTAGCGGTCCGCCAGGCGCTTGTGCATGTGCATGTACGAGCCGTAGAACATCGGGTCGCCCTCGGCGAGCACCGCGACCGTGCGGCCCGCGTCCAGATGTGCCGCGAGACGGGCCGCGGCCTTCTCGTAGAACTCCTCCAACGCGCCCCGGTAGCCGCCCGGGTGGTCCGTGGTCTCCGTCGTGACGGGGTAGACCAGGGCCTCCTCGATATGGTCCGGCCGCAGGTGCGCGGCGGCGATGGAGCGCGCGATCGAGCGGCCGTGCCGGGCGCTGTGGTACGCGACGACGTCCGCGTCGCCGATGGCCTGGACGGCCCGCAGGGTCATCAGGTTCGGGTCGCCGGGGCCGAGCCCGACACCGTAGAGACGGCCCGTGCTGCCGCTGGACTCGCTCATCACTACTCTTCCTCGCTCGCGATGGCGTTCAGTGCCGCCGCCGCTATCGCGCTGCCGCCGCGCCGGCCCCGGACGATCAGGTGTTCCAGGCCCGACGGGTGCTCGGCCAGGGCCTCCTTGGACTCCATCGCGCCGACGAAGCCGACCGGGACGCCGATCACGGCGGCCGGACGCGGGGCGCCCTCCTCGATCATCTCCAGCAGCCGGAACAGGGCCGTCGGGGCGTTGCCGACCGCGACCACCGCCCCCTCCATCCGGTCCCGCCACAGCTCCAGGGCCGCCGCACTGCGCGTCGTCCCCATCTTCGCGGCCAGCTCGGGCACGGACGGGTCGGACAGCGTGCACACCACGTCGTTGTCCGCGGGCAGCCGCTTGCGGGTGACCCCGCTGGCCACCATCGCCACGTCGCAGAGGATCGGTGCGCCCGCGCGCAGAGCGGCGCGGGCGTCGGCCACGGCGTTCGGCGAGAAGGCGAGGTCCGCCACGAGATCGACCATGCCGCAGGCGTGGATCATCCGGACGGCGACCTGGCTGATGTCGGCGGGCAGCCCGGCGAGATCCGCCTCCGCGCGGATGGTGGCGAAGGACTGGCGGTAGATCGCCGGTCCGTCCTTCTCGTACTGGTGCACAGTGCTGTCGCTTTCTTCAGCTGATGGATCAGAGGGATCGGGCGCGGGCCGCGGCGACCGCCGCCGCCAGCGCGGCCGGGTCGTCCCGGACCGTCCGCGGGGGGTCCCGCCGCTCTCCGCGTACGTGCGAGATCCGGTGCCCGTCGGGGGTGGCCACCACGTCGATCCACTCCCCGTGGGGGTGGCCGCAGCGGCGTTCGCACCCGGACCAGTACACAGGGAGCCGCCCGACCGGTCCGACGGCGGCCCCCGCCTCGGCCCGTACGTCGGACAGGGACTTCGCGCAGCCGGGGTGGCCGATGCACGCGCCGACCCCGGTCCACGGGGAGTCGGAGGCGGTGATCAGCCCGGCCGCCGCCAAGGCGTCGAGCGCCGTCGTAGCGTCCTCCGGCCGTCCGAACGGCCCGGGGACGACGATCCCGCGCCACGGGGTGAGCCGCAGTTCGTCGCCGTACCGGCGGGCCGTTCCGGTGAGCAGCCGCCACTGGGTGGAGGTGAGCCGCCCCAGGGGTACGTCGACGCTGATCGCGTCCGGGGAACCGTGCGCGCCCGGGGCGGGGGGAGTGGCCGTACGCGGGCGGGGCCGGTGCACAGCCGGACCGGCCGCCGCCCCGACGGTCCGGAGCAGCTCGGCCCGTACGTCGGTGCGCACTCCCGCCCGTACGTCGTCGGGCAGGCCCTTCACGCGCCACGCCCCCGTCTCGCGGGCGGCCCGCAGGAAGATCTCGGCGGCCAGGAGCGCGGCGCGCGGCCCTTCCCCGGCCGGTACCCGGAACACCTCGTCCTCGGCCCCGACCCGCAGGAGACAGCTGTCGCCCGCCGCGATCAGGGTCACGTCCGCGCCCAGCGCGTCCACGTCACCGCGGCCGTCGTCCAGGGCGAACAGGAAGCGGCCGGAGAGCGAGGCGGCGGCGGCCGATCCGCAGACCAGGGCGTCCAGCCCGGACAACCAGCCGCTGACCGGGGGCGATCCGTCGAGACCGGCGAGCGGCGAGGCCACGATGTTGCGGGCCCGCTCGTGCGCGGCGGACGGCAGCAGCCCGGCGGCGGTGAGCAGCTCGGCGAGGGCGCCGCCGCACGCCGCGTCGAGGCCGCGCAGCTGGACGTTGCCCCGCGAGGTGAGATGCAGCTCACCGTCCCCGAACCGTTCGGCCGCCGCGAGCAGCGCGTCCGCCCGGTCCGCGCTCAGCACCCCGCCGGGCACCCGGACCCGGGCCAGCGCACCGTCGTCGGCCCGGTGCAGGCGCAGTGTCCCCGGGCAGGCGTCGCCGCTGCCGCGGAGGGCTGGGCCGCCCGTGGAAAGGGGCGAGGGGGCGGAATCGGGCATGGCGGCGAGCATACCGACCGGGCCGCTCCCGGCTAGGGGCCCGCCGCTGTGACCTGCGGGACAGCGGCGGTGTACCGGTGGTGGTCGCCGGAAACAGTGATCACCACCGCACCCACGCCCCCTGCCCCGCCCCCACCCCCGCCGCTTAGGATGCTGGCGGTGGTCCGTTCAGGCCGCCATCGCCAGACGGCGACAGGGGAGGAAGCCCGGTGAGATTCCGGCGCGGTCCCGCCACTGTGAGTCCGGCCGCCGCCACCACCGGCTGCCGGACGAGTCAGGAACTCCCTTCCCCGCGTGCCCGGTAGCCACCGGACC
Source organism: Streptomyces rubiginosohelvolus (assembly GCF_014649875.1). Taxonomy (GTDB): domain Bacteria; phylum Actinomycetota; class Actinomycetes; order Streptomycetales; family Streptomycetaceae; genus Streptomyces; species Streptomyces rubiginosohelvolus. Next base: position 1,468,908 of record NZ_BMTW01000001.1, read on the forward strand.
GCCCGGGGAGACCCTCCGACACCCGCCCGGGGCGTGGACACCCCGAGGAAGGCCTGACGCAGCATGATCCTGCTCCTGTCGACGTCCGACACCGACCTCCTGAGCGCCCGCGCTTCCGAGGGGCCCGTCAGCTACCGGTACGCCAACCCCTCCCGCGTCGACCTCGGCGGACTGCCGGAACTGCTGGACGGCGTCGACCTCGTCGTCGTCCGGCTGCTCGGTGGCGTACGGGCCTGGCAGGAGGGCCTCGACGCGGTGCTGGCCACCGGCCGCCCGGTCGTCGTGCTGACCGGTGAGCAGGCCCCCGACGCCCAGCTGATGGCCGCGTCCACCGTGCCGATCGGCATCGCCGCCGAGGCGCACGCCTACCTCGCGCACGGCGGGCCCGCCAACCTGGAGCAGCTGGCCCGGTTCCTCTCCGACACCGTGCTGCTGACCGGCCACGGCTTCGAGCCGCCCGCCCCGGCCCCCGCGTGGGGCCCGCTGGAGCGGGAGGCCCGCGCGGTGCCCGAGGGCGCGCCGACCGTCGCCGTCCTCTACTACCGCGCCCACCACATGAGCGGGAACACCGCGTTCGTGGACGCGCTGTGCACGGCCGTGGAGGACGCCGGGGCCCGCCCGCTCCCGCTGTACGTCGCGTCTCTCCGTACTCCGGAGACCGACCTCATCGACCGGCTCCGCACCGCCGACGCCATCGTGACCACGGTCCTCGCCGCGGGCGGCACCAAGCCCGCCGAGGCCTCGGCCGGCGGCGACGACGAGTCGTGGGACGCGGGCGCGCTCACCCAGCTCGACGTGCCGATCCTCCAGGCGCTCTGCCTCACCAGTCCGCGTACCGCCTGGGAGGAGAACGACGAGGGCGTCTCCCCGCTGGACGCGGCCACCCAGATCGCGGTGCCGGAGTTCGACGGCCGTCTGATCACGGTCCCGTTCTCCTTCAAGGAGATCGACGAGGACGGGCTCCCGGCGTACGTCCCCGACGCCGAGCGCGCGGCCCGGGTCGCCGGGATCGCCGTACGCCACGCGAAGCTGCGGAACATCCCGAACGCGGAGAAGCGCATCGCGCTGGTGCTGTCCGCCTACCCGACGAAGCACTCCCGCATCGGGAACGCGGTCGGCCTCGACACCCCCGCCAGCGCCGTGGCCCTGCTGCGCCGGCTGCGCGCCGAGGGGTACGACTTCGGCCCCGAGGAGGACATCCCGGGTCTGGTCTCCGGCGAGGGAGACGAGCTGATCTATGCCCTCATCGACGCGGGCGGCCACGACCAGGAGTGGCTGACCGAGGAGCAGTTGGCGAAGAACCCGGTCCGCATCCCGGCCGCCGACTACCGCCGCTGGTTCGCCGAACTCCCGCAGGAGCTGCGGGAGGCGGTGGAGGAGCACTGGGGCCCGGCCCCCGGCGAGATGTTCGTCGACCGCTCCGCCAACCCGGAGGGCGACATCGTCCTCGCGGCCCTGCGGCGCGGGAACCTCCTCATCCTCATCCAGCCGCCGCGCGGCTTCGGCGAGAACCCGATCGCGATCTACCACGACCCCGATCTCCCGCCGTCCCACCACTACTTGGCCGCCTACCGCTGGATCGCCGCCTCCGCCGAGGACAACGGTTTCGGCGCGGACGCGATGATCCACCTGGGCAAGCACGGCAACCTGGAGTGGCTGCCCGGCAAGAACGCGGGCCTCTCCGCCGCCTGCGGCCCCGACGCCGCCCTCGGCGACCTCCCCCTGGTCTACCCGTTCCTGGTGAACGACCCGGGCGAGGGCACGCAGGCGAAGCGGCGGGTCCACGCCACCCTGATCGACCACCTCGTCCCCCCGATGGCCCGCGCCGACAGCTACGGCGACATCGCGCGCCTGGAGCAACTCCTCGACGAGCACGCGCAGATCGCCGCGATGGACCCGGCGAAGCTGCCCGCGATCCGCGCTCAGATCTGGACGCTGATCCAGGCGGCGAAGCTCGACCACGACCTCGGGGTGGAGGACCGCCCGGAGGACGAGGGCTTCGACGACTTCATCATGCATCTCGACGGCTGGCTCTGCGAGATCAAGGACGTCCAGATCCGCGACGGCCTGCACGTCCTGGGCAACCCGCCCGCCGGGAACGACCGGGTCAACCTGGTCCTCGCCGTGCTCCGCGCCCGCCAGATCTGGGGCGGCACCGCCTCCCTCCCCGGCCTGCGCGAGGCGCTAGGCCTCGACGAGTCGGCGGCCACCCGCACCGCGGCCGACGAGATCGAGGATCAGGCGCGCGCCCTGGTCCAGGCGATGGACGACGCGGACTGGAACCCGGAGGCAGTGGCCGGGGTCGCCGCAGGCCTCCCGGACGCCGTGGCCGACATCCTCACCTTCGCGGCCACCGAGGTGGTCCCGCGCATGGCGGCCACGACCGACGAACTCACCCACGCCGTCCACGCGTTGAACGGCGGCTTCGTCCCGGCGGGCCCGTCGGGCTCCCCGCTCCGCGGCCTGGTCAACGTGCTCCCGACAGGCCGCAACTTCTACTCGGTCGACCCGAAGGCAGTCCCGTCCAAGCTGGCCTGGGAGACGGGCCAGGCCTTGGCGGAATCGCTGTTGACCCGCTACCGCACCGACAACGGCGACTGGCCCACCTCGGTCGGCCTCTCCCTCTGGGGCACCAGCGCGATGCGCACGGCGGGCGACGACATCGCGGAGGCGTTCGCGCTGCTCGGCATCCGCCCCGTCTGGGACGACGCCTCGCGCCGGGTGACGGGCCTGGAGCCCATCCCGTACGAGGAGTTGGGCCGCCCCCGCATCGACGTCACGCTCCGCATCTCGGGCTTCTTCCGCGACGCGTTCCCGCACACGGTCGGGCTGCTCGACGACGCCGTACGCCTGGCGGCATCCCTCGACGAACCGGCCGAGCGCAACTACGTACGGGCGCACACCCAGGCCGACCTGGCGGAGCACGGCGACGAACGCCGGGCCACCACACGGATCTTCGGCTCGCGCCCCGGCACGTACGGTGCCGGCCTCCTCCAGCTCATCGACTCCCGCGACTGGCGCACCGACGCCGACCTCGCCGAGGTCTACACCGTGTGGGGCGGCTACGCCTACGGCCGCGAACTCGACGGCCGTCCGGCCCGCGAGGAGATGGAGAGCGCCTACAAGCGCATCGAGGTCGCCGCGAAGAACACCGACACCCGCGAGCACGACATCGCGGACTCCGACGACTACTTCCAGTACCACGGCGGCATGGTGGCCACCGTGCGTGCGCTGAAGGGCACGGCCCCGGAGGCGTACATCGGCGACTCCACCCGCCCCGAGACGGTCCGCACGCGCACGCTCGTCGAGGAGACGTCCCGCGTCTTCCGCGCCCGCGTGGTCAACCCGAAGTGGATCGAGGCGATGCGCCGCCACGGCTACAAGGGCGCGTTCGAGCTGGCGGCCACCGTCGACTACCTCTTCGGCTACGACGCCACGACCGGCGTGGTCGCCGACTGGATGTACGACAAGCTCACCCAGACCTACGTCCTGGACCCGGAGAACAAGCAGTTCCTCCAGGAGGCCAACCCCTGGGCCCTGCACGGCATCGCGGAACGCCTGCTGGAGGCCGAGTCCCGCGGCATGTGGGCCAAGCCGGACCCGGCGGTCCTGGCAGCGCTGCGCCAGGTGTACCTGGAGACGGAGGGCAACCTGGAGGGCGAGGACTGACGGGGCGGGCCCCGGCAACCGACCGGTGTGGCGCGGCGGATATGCAGTGGCCCCCGCCGCGCCCTCCCAGCACAGTGGGCGCATGACGACCCCCGCCCGCGCCTTCCTGCCCGGCCTCGAACTGTCCCGGATCCTCTACGAGGAAGCGGTGCGGCCGATCCTCGACGCGGAGTTCCCCGGGCTGCGGTACGCCGCGGCCCGGGTCGGCCCGGGCTCCGAGGTGCTCGGCTTCGACACCGCCCGGTCGGCGGACCATGAGTGGGGCCCGCGCCTGGATCTGTTCCTGCGACCGGCGGACGGGGACGCCCACGGGAAGCGGATCCACCGCTTGCTCGCCGAACGGCTGCCCAAGCAGGTACGCGGCTGGCCGACGCACTTCCGGCACCCCGAGCCGACGGACCCGGTCGGGCACATGGAGCTGACCGCCGGCCCGGTCGACCACCGTGTCTCGGTCGACGACGTAGGCGGCTGGCTGCACGGCCGACTGGGCCTGCACCCGCCCGGCCCCGGCGGGGAGCCCGGGGAACCGACGGTCCGGGACTGGCTGGCCATGCCGCAGCAGAAGCTGGCGGAGGTGACGGGCGGCGCGGTGTTCCACGACGGGGTGGGCGCGCTGACCCGGGCACGGCGGGAACTGGCCTGGTACCCGGAGCAGGTGTGGCGCTATCTGCTGGCCTGCCAGTGGCAGCGGATCTCCCAGGAGGAGGCGTTCGTCGGACGCTGCGCCGAGGTGGGGGACGACCTGGGATCCGCGGTCGTCGCGGGACGGCTGGTGCGTGACCTGATGCGCCTGTGCCTGCTCCTGGAGCGGGAGTACGCGCCGTACGGCAAGTGGCTGGGGAGCGCTTTCGCCCGGCTTCCCGGGGCTGATGACCTGCTGCCCTCGCTGCGGGGAGCCGTGACGGCAGGCGACTGCGCGACCCGTGAGCGGCACCTCTGCGACGCGTACGAGCGTGTGGCCGCGGCGCAGAACCGCACGGGCCTCGCCGAGGAGGTGGACCCGACGCGGCGGCCGTACCACAGCCGCCCGTTCCAGGTGCTGCACGCCGAACGCTTCGCCCACGCGCTGGCCCGCACCGTCACCGACCCGGACCTGCGGGACCTGCCGCTGACCGGGGGCGTGGACCAGTGGGCGGACAACACGGACTTCCTGGGGCGGCCGGAGGCTGTGCGGGCGGCGGTGGACGCGCTGGGCTGAGGCGGCGCGCACGCAGTCGGCCCCGGGAGGATTTCCCGGGGCCGACGGAGCGTACACATGGGCGAATCAACGCACCCCTGAAGGGGACTAGTTGGCGTTCACCAGTTCATGCGCGGGGACCTTCACGGTCCGGGCGCCCTTCTTGCCGCCGAGGACGACCTTGCGCAGGGCGCTGTTGTTCTTGTGGTTGGTCTCCTTGAGCCGGTTCTCCGGGTTGGCGAGGACCTGGATGTAGTACGTGCCGTTCGGCAGGCCCGTGATGTCGAAGGACTGGCCGGGCAGATCCTGGGTGTAGGTGTCACCGGAGCCGATGTCGAGCACCTCGCGGACGGAGATCGAGTTCTCCTGGCCGCACGCCGTGGACAGGTCGGTGTTGCCCGGGTGCCAGTTGGCGTTCTTCACCGTGTAGTCGACGGCGTCGGTGTTGGCCAGGCAGAACGCCTCCTTGCCGCTGCGCACCGACTCCTTCTTGTCGGCCTTCAGCAGCCGGTAGCTGGCGAAGTCCGTGAAGTGCCAGTGCTCGTGGCCGGGACGCGGGTCCCACTCCATGGTGCCGGTCGGGGTGTAGCCGACCTGCTTGCCCTTGGCGTCGTAGAAGTACTGGTACGCGTCCATCAGCTCCTTGCCCGGGGAGCGGAAGCCGTCCACGACGAGCTTGGCCGGGCCCGCGTTCCACACGTTGGCGCTGAAGGCGAGGTAGTCCTTGCCGGGCACGTCCTCGTAGCCGTCGCTGACGGTGATGCCGTACGCGGGCAGCGAGCGCAGGTCCGGCTTGGGCACGTCGGGGACGGTGGCCTTGCCGGTGGGCCGCTTGGCGTTGGGCTTGGCCCCCGGTGCCTGTCGCGACCCGTCGGTCTGCCCGGGGCGGTCGCCGACCTTGGCGGCCGAGAAGGCCTGCCGCTGGAGGGACTCCTTCTTCAGCGCCCAGGGCAGGGCGGGCGGAGCGGGCGGGTAGGGCCCGTGACCGACGTTGAACGTGGGGGTGGCGCCGGTGGTCCGGCCGGCGGGGGCCTCGGGCCGGGCGGGAGCGCCGTGCGCGGCGTGGGCGGAGGCGGCGGGCGCGTCGGCGGCCTGCTGGTGGCCTTCATGGCCGCCATGGCCTGCGTGCCCTGCGTGCCCTTGGGTTCCGGCAGCGGACTTGGCGGACTGGGGAGCGGCGCTGCGGGGTGCGGAGCCCGAGCCCTCCTCCTCTTCCCAACTGCGCTCGCGGACGGTCACCTTGACGGTCTGCGGCTTGTTGGCGATGCCGAAGAGGTCGCGGTACTTCTTCGTCACGGAGATCTTGGCGGTGTAGGTCCCGGCGGCCAGCTGGACCGGCTTGGCGTAGTACCCGGCGTAGGTGTTGGACGCCCAGCCGTTCTCCACGCCCCACACCGAGCCGAGGGTGAAGGGGTTCACCGGGCAGCTCTGCGGATACTTCGACTGGGCGGGAGCGTCCGGCCGGATCCGCCCGGAGGCGTTGTTGGGGCAGAAGGCCTCGGTCTGCTTCAGCACGGTCTTGCCGGCCGCGTCGGTGACGGAGACCTGCGCGAAGCCCGGCAGCCCGGAGAAGTCCTTCACGAGCCCGGCGGGAAGCGCCTTGGTCGTGGTCTTCTTCCCGTTCCGGAGCACCTGCGTGGCGACGACCGGATCCTTGTACGACTTACGGGTCACCTTGAGCTCGAAGGCGCCGTTCTCCGAGGTCAGATAGGTCCCGAGGTCGAGATAGACACCGGGATCGTCCTTCCACGAGTCGAGCGTCACCGACGTGGACGCGGCGATCAGGCTGAGCTTCGGCGTCGGCTCGGCCGTCTTGGCGTCGGGCGCGGCGGCGACGACACCCGCCGTCACGGCGACGGCCGCGGCGATGGCGATCGACGGGCGGGTCAGGCGGTGTGTGCGGCCCTGCTGTGGTCTGGTCATCATTCCTCGTACTTCCGGACTTCCGAGTGCGTGATGGAACGTGGACGAGCAGCACGGCCCCAACTCAACTCACCTGTGGCGAAGCTGTGTCCGGCCTATGAGAGGCGGACTCGGGTACTTCGGGTTGTCTCCGGTCCCCCGATTGGCGCAGGGTCGTCCGAAAAGTACCGCCCCAGCCTCCGCGCCGAAGCCGGGCGGGAAGCCCCGGCACCTTCATTGCGCAGCGGCTCTGCCGGACAGCGCCCCTCATCGCTTTTCGGCCAGGGGCCGGCAACGGACGGGCTCGTCTCGTGCGGCGTAAAGCCGTGGGTGGATCGCACGAGGAGGTATCGCACGGGAGGTTCGGCCACGGGACGGGCAAGGGGGTGGCGTCCGGGCCGTGGTGCCCCGAAGCCACCCCCCAGGGCTCACTGCCCGTACGCGACCAGCAGGTTGGTGGCCGGGACCACGACGAGCCCGCCGCCGGCTCCGAGACCGGTCAGCGGCTGGGAAACGTTGTGCTCGTCGGGCTCGTTGATCGGCGCGCCGACATCGGTGGACCAGACGGACTGGCCGGTGGCCCCGTTGAGGGCCCACAGCTGACCGCTCAGCGAGCCGACGTAGACGTAGCCGTTGACGACGATCGGCGCCGTGCTGATCCGGCCGTCGCCCTGGAACGTCCAGCGACTGGCGAGGGTGCGGCTGTGCCGCTCCTGCAGCACGCCGTCATCGACGAAGTAGCCCTGGCGTCCGTCGAAGGCGGGCGCCGGCGACCATCCGTTGGCCGGATAGGTGCCGCGGACCTTCCCGTCGGCGACGTTGAGCACCGAAGGGGCGTCGCCGCTGCCGTCGCGGGTCCAGACACCGCCGTCGGCGACGACCGGGGTGCGGCCACCACCGCCGGAGCAGTCGGTCCGGCGGTCCCAGACCGGACCGCCCGACGCCGGTTCGAAGGCGTAGGTCCGACTGCAGGCGTACGAGACGTAGACCCCGTTCGCCGTGACGGCGGGCGAGCTCATGTCCCCGTTCTGGACGGGACGCGTCCACCGCACCGTCCCGTCGGCGGCGTTCACCGCGTACAGGGTGCCGCCCGAACCGGCCCCTCCGGTGTACACGACACCGCCGGAGAAGGTGGGCGGGGAGGTGAAGGACCACTGGTCCGGCAGCGCGACGGTCCAGAGCACTGCCCCGGTGGCCGGATGGAAGGCCGTCAGCACACCGTCGGGGTTCTGGGCGTAGAGCCGCCCGCCCCCGTACGCGAGCGCGGACCACCAGTAGGTGCCGCCCAGGTCGACCGGCTCCCAGGCGTTCTCGCCGGTGTCCGCGTCGAGGGCGTGCAGGACGGTGCCGTACCCGTCCGGCGAGGCGACGGTCACGAAGACCCGACCGCCCGCCACGACGGGATAGGAGACGCTCCCGCCCAGGTCACGGGACCATTTCCGGCTGAGCGGCGGAGCACCCACGCCGGAATCGACGAGGCTTCCATCGTGCCGTGCGTTGATCTGGTAGGTGGTCGAGGAGCCGGTCTGCGCCGACTGCGCGCCGACCGGCGTCACGAAGGTGACTGCCGCCAGCGCCGCACCGAACAGCACGGCAACGGTTCTTCGAAGCTTCACTCAGGTGTCCCCCATCATCCGGCACCGCCACGCGCGATGCGCACCGGGCGGGCCAGACGCGGATCCGCTGACCCGTCTCCGTTCTCCATGGTCCACGACCGAGGAGTCAACCGCCGCTGATTTAAGGCCAGTTGATTGTCAGCGGACAGGCCGGTACGTCGACCGGTTGTCCGGCGATCGCCGGACCGGCGGTCACGCAGACCGCGGAGGTACGGAGCCGGAGACGCTCAGGCGCCCCGTGTCCGCAGGATCCCCTCGACGCCCAGGAGGAAGGTCTCGGCGATCGGCTTCGGGTCGGAGAGGCAGCCGGCGGCCATGGCGCCGTCGCGGAGCATGACGAGGTGCCGGCCGGCTCCCTCGGCGGGCTCGTCGCCGACCTGCGCCAGCAGTTCGGTGACGGTCTCCAGGAACCACTGGCGGTGGGCCAGGACGGCCTGGTGGATGGGGTGGGCGGCGTCGGCGTATTCCGCCGCCGCGTTGAGGAAGGCGCAGCCGCGGAACCCGGGACTCTGAATGCCTCCGGTGATGAACCGGGCGACCGCCCGGACCGCGTCGGCCGCCGACCCCTCGCCCGCCCGCGCGGCCTCGATGCCCGCCCGGATGCCGCGGTCGGCCTGGTCGAGGTAGGCGAGGACGAGCTCTTCCTTGCCGGTGAAGTGCCGGTACAGCGTGGCGCGGGTGACCTGCGCCTCCGCGATGATCCGGTCGACGCCGACGGAGTGGATGCCCTCCGCGTAGAAGATCCTCGTCGCCGTGTCGAGCAGCCGGGCCCGCGCCGCCGACGTGCTGCCCCTTCCCGTGCCTTCGCTCATGCGGCCAGATTACCGCAAGGATGAAGGAGAACGTTCGGTCTTGACAGAGCGCCCCCCGCCCCCTTCTCATGGTGAATAAGACCGAACGTTCTCCCTCTCGCATGGGTGGCCTCCGGTGCCCAGCCGATCGCCGTGAACTCGGCTTTCCTGAAAGGAACTTCCATGGACACCCTCGTCGGTACCCCTCCCACCACCAGCGTCCCCACCACCCTGCGCAAGCTGTACTTCCTGCGCTTCGGGTTCGCGGCGGGCTGGGCCGCCCTGCTGTTCGCGACCGCCGACACGCTGGGCACGCTCACCGCCACCCTGCTGGTGATCTATCCCCTGTTCGACGTGGCCTGCGCGGTCGTCGACACCCGGTCTGCCCGGACGAACGGCCAACCAGCCCGCGCCCTGTACGCGAACATCGCGCTCAGCGCCCTCACCGGCATCGGGCTTGCCGTCGCGGCCACCTCCGGCATCCCCGCCGTCCTGCGGATCTGGGGCGCCTGGGCGATCGCCGCGGGCATGGTCCAACTCGTCGTCGGCCTCGCGCGACGCCACCTGGGCGGCCAGTGGGCGATGATCGCCAGCGGCGGCATCTCCACGCTCGCCGGTGCCTCGTTCATCGCCCAGGCGGGCCAGGACGGCGCCTCCCTGACCAGTCTGGCCGGCTACGCCTTCCTGGGCGGCGTCTTCTTCCTCGTCTCCGCACTCCGCCTGCGCGATGAGCACGGCCGGTAGCCCGCCGACCCGCGCGGTACGGCCGGAACCGGGCGAGCGGCCCCGGCCCGCCCCGGGTGGCATCCTGCACCCATGCGAACCGGAACCGGTCTGACCGAGAAGAACCTGCGGCGGCTTCTCAACGAGTGGGATCCGATCGGCGTCGCCGACGAAGTGCCCGACGAGTACGACTGCATGCTCGCGCCTCTCCTCGGGAGGCTCCGCCGTGGCGCGGACCATGCGGAGATCGCCGCGTTCCTGCGGACCGAACTGGTGGAGCACTTCGGCCTCACCCCCATACCGTCGGAGCTCGAGGCGGTGGCCACCCGCTTGATGGCCCTGAAGGCCGAAGACGCATGAGCGGCGAGCGAGAGGCCCGGACCATGGCGGAGAAGACGCTCCACACCACGGATGACGGCGTCGGCAGCGGACCACGCCGGGCCCCCGGACAGTCCGCACAGGTCATCCTGAGCAACGAGCCCGGCTCGTTCGCCTGGAGCGTCCTGGCCAACCGCCATCCGGCGTTGATCCAGCAGGTACGGGACGCCTTTCCGTATGGCCCCCGCCAGCACCGGGCACTCGACGCCCTGCTGGAGCAGAACAACAACGGAGTGATCGAACCGCTCGCCCCCTCGGAGTCCGATCACGAGCAGTGGTCGGCCTGGGGGCGGGAGTTCTTCGGACGATCCTGGTTCGACGCCCCGTTCCTCTGGGCGGAGAGCTACTTCTACCGCAGGCTCCTCGACGCCATCGGATACTTCGGTACGGGCCCGTGGCGGGGCGTCGACCCCTTCGCTCCCTTCAAGCAGGCCGAGCTTCGCGGTACGGCGGTGGGCGAGGAGCTCCGCGCCCTGGACGCGCTCGCCGACGTACCGGCCGACGAGCGAGCCACGGCCCTGCTCCGCGCCTCGGTCTGGGGCAACCGAGCGGACCTGGGCTTCCGCGTCACGGAGAAGGGTGCGGCACCCGACGCTGCCGTCGATGACCTGGTCGCCGACGACAGCGCTCTGCTCTGGCACCTCCTGCCCGCCGGAGCCGACGCCACGGTCGCCGTGGTGGCCGACAACGCGGGGCGGGAGCTGATCCCGGACCTGATCCTCATCGACCACCTCCTCCTGCATCGCCACGCCGAGCGGATCGTGCTCCACGTGAAGCCCTACCCGTACTACGTCTCCGACGCGATGACGGCCGACGTGGTCGACTGCCTGCGCCGCTTGGTGGAGGCACCCGGCGAGGCGGGCCGCATCGGAAGCCGCCTCTGGGACGCCATGGCGACGGGGCGCCTGGAGGTCCGGGCCCATCCGTTCTTCTGCGCCCCGCTGCCGTACGAGGAGATGCCGGCGGACTTGCGGGCGGAGTTCGCGTCGGCCGCCGTGACGATCCTGAAGGGCGACCTCAACTACCGCCGTCTGGTAGGCGATCGGACGTGGGACGCGACGGCCCCGTTCGCCGACCGCACGGCGTACTTCCCCGGGGCGGTGGCGGCGCTGCGCACACTGAAGTCCGACGTGATGGTGGGGCTGGAGCAGAAGACGCTGGACGCTCTGGAACGGTCCGGCGCGGCTTGGCGGACGAGCGGTACGCATGCCTTGATCCAGGTGCGCGGGTAGATCCGGTCTCCCGAGCCGAGCCACCCACGCTGAACGTCGAAGGCCCCCGCAGCAAGCTGCGGGGGCCTTCGACGTATTGCCCGGTGAGAGCAATGGCGGAGGATACGAGATTCGAACTCGTGAGGGGTTGCCCCCAACACGCTTTCCAAGCGTGCGCCCTAGGCCACTAGGCGAATCCTCCGCCGCAAACAATACAAGACGTTTGAGGGTGCTCGCGAACACGATCCCCGGAGATCGTCCGGAGACGGTCCGCAGGTCGTTCGCCGGGGGCGGGCGGGTGGACCGGAGGGGGTGGGGATCCGCTAAGGTGGGCGTCAGCCCCTCACGTGGCGCTATCTGACTGAACTCCCCCAGGGCCGGAAGGCAGCAAGGGTAGGTTGGCTCTGGCGGGTGCGTGGGGGGCCCTTTGCGTTCACCGCGAGGTGCCTGTGGGGTCGGGTGTCAGTCCGCCCCGATAACCTCGTAGGTGTGTCGTCCCTTGCGCTGTACCGCCGCTACCGCCCCGAGTCGTTCGCCGAGGTCATCGGTCAGGAGCATGTCACTGACCCGCTCCAGCAGGCCCTGCGGAACAACCGGGTCAATCACGCGTACCTGTTCAGCGGGCCGCGCGGCTGTGGAAAGACGACCAGCGCGCGCATCCTCGCCCGCTGTCTGAACTGCGAGCAGGGGCCCACACCGACCCCGTGCGGGGAGTGCCAGTCCTGCCAGGACCTCGCGCGGAACGGGCCGGGGTCCATCGATGTCATCGAGATCGACGCCGCGTCCCACGGTGGTGTGGACGACGCCCGTGATCTGCGCGAGAAGGCGTTCTTCGGGCCCGCCTCCAGTCGTTACAAGATCTACATCATCGACGAGGCGCACATGGTCACCCCGGCGGGCTTCAACGCCCTGCTGAAGGTGGTCGAGGAGCCGCCGGAGCACCTCAAGTTCATCTTCGCGACGACCGAGCCCGAGAAGGTCATCGGGACGATCCGGTCGCGTACGCACCACTATCCGTTCCGGCTGGTGCCGCCCGGCACCCTGCGCAGCTATCTCGCCGAGGTGTGCGGGCGGGAGAACAGCCCGGTCGAGGACGGCGTCCTTCCGCTCGTCGTGCGCGCCGGGGCCGGGTCCGTGCGTGACTCGATGTCCGTCATGGACCAGCTGCTGGCCGGGGCGGGCGACGACGGTGTGACGTATGCCATGGCCACCTCGCTCCTCGGGTACACCGACGGCTCCCTCCTCGACTCGATCGTCGACGCCTTCGCCGCCGGCGACGGGGCCGCCGCCTTCGAGGTCGTGGACCGGGTCATCGAGGGCGGCAACGATCCGCGTCGGTTCGTGGCCGATCTCCTGGAGCGGCTGCGGGATCTGGTGATCCTCGCCGCCGTGCCCGATGCGGGGGAGAAGGGGCTCATCGACGCCCCCGCCGACGTCGTCGAGCGCATGCAGGCCCAGGCCTCCGTCTTCGGCGCCGCCGAGCTCAGCCGCGCCGCCGACCTCGTCAACGACGGGCTCACGGAGATGCGCGGCGCCACCTCGCCGCGCCTCCAGGTCGAGCTGATCTGCGCCCGGGTCCTGCTGCCCGCCGCCTACGACGACGAGCGGTCGCTGCAGGCCCGGCTCGACCGGCTGGAGCGCGGGGCCTCGGCCGCCGCTGCCGGTGCGTTCGCAGCCCCGCCCGTCGGTGCCGCGCCCATGGGGTACGTGCCGGGCCCCGACGCCCATGTGCCGCAGGGTCATGCCGCCCAAGGCCCCGCGCCCATGGCCCCCGCCGGTCCGGACGCCGCCCGTGCCGCCGCGCGGGGCGAGGCGCCGCCCGCTGCTCCGGCGGCCTACGCACCGCCCCCCGCCCCGGCCGCCTACGCACCGCCCCCCGCCGAGCCCGCCCCGCAGGCCCCCCCGGCGCCTGCCCCCGAGTCCGGCCAGCGGCCCGGTTCCTGGCCCGCCGCCGCAGGGGCCGGATCCGGAGCCGGAGCCGGGGAGCAGGCCCGTCGGCCCGGTGGCTGGCCCACCGCGTCCGCCCCCGGCAGCGGACCGGCCCCCGCCGCCACCCCGCCGCCCGCCGCGGCTCCGGTCGCTCCGGCGGCTCCCGCCGCACCGGCCGCGCCCGAGGGCGGGCAGAACATGGCCCAGGGCGCCGCCCAGGTGCGGAACATGTGGCCCGACATCCTGGAGGCGGTCAAGAACCGCCGCCGCTTCACCTGGATCCTGCTCAGCCAGAACGCCCAGGTCGCCGGGTTCGACGGGACGACGCTCCAGCTCGGCTTCCTCAACGCGGGCGCCCGCGACAACTTCGCCAGCAGCGGCAGCGAGGAGGTCCTGAAGCAGGCCCTCGCCGAGCGCTTCAACGCCCAGTGGCGCATCGAAGCGGTCATCGACCCCTCCGGTGGCGGCGGGATGCCCCCGCAGGCCGGTGGCGGTGGCGGACGTCCCGCCCCGCAGTACCAGCCCGCCCCGGCGGCCCCCGCCGCGCCGGTCGCGTACGAGCCCCGGCCCCAGCACGCGCCCCCGCAGCAGTCCGCGCCCGCGCCGCAGGGGCAGCCCGCCCCGTCGGCCCAGCAGCCGCCTCCCGCCGCGCCGCCGCAGGGCCGGGATGCCGCGCCCGCCCCCGAGGCTTCTCGCAGTTCGTACGGGGCCGAGCCGCCACGCTCCGTCTCCCCTGAGGACGACGTTCCGGAGGACGACGATCCGGATCTCGTCGACTCCGCGCTCTCCGGCCACGACCTGATCGTCCGCGAGCTCGGCGCCACGGTGATCGACGAGTTCGCCAACGAGCAGTGAGGCAGCCCCCACCCTCAGGCGCCGGCCGTCCTCCGGCCACCCACCGGCGGCCGACCGGGCTCGCCGCGCCCGGCGGTGCGTCCACCCACCGGCGGCCGTCGGGGCTCCCCCTGCCCGGCGGCTAGGCTGCATCCCGTGAAGGTCCTCGTCATCGGCGGCGGCGCCCGCGAACACGCCCTGTGCCGCTCTCTGTCCCTCGACCCCGACGTCACCGCTCTGTACTGCGCCCCCGGCAACGCCGGCATCGCAGAGGTGGCCGAACTGCACCCGGTCGACGCGCTCGACGGTGACGCCGTCGCGCGCCTCGCGACCGAGCTGGGCGCCGGGCTGGTGGTCGTCGGCCCGGAGGCGCCGCTCGTCGCCGGGGTCGCCGACGCCGTGCGCGCGGCCGGCATCCCCTGCTTCGGCCCCTCCGGCGAAGCAGCGCAACTGGAAGGCTCCAAGGCGTTCGCCAAGGACATCATGGCGGGCGCCGGGGTCCCCACCGCCCGCAGCTACGTCTGCACCACCCCCGCCGAGATCGACGAGGCCCTCGACGCCTTCGGCGCCCCCTACGTCGTCAAGGACGACGGCCTCGCGGCCGGCAAGGGCGTCGTCGTCACCGAGGACGTGGACGTGGCCCGCGCCCACGCGCTCTCCTGCGACCGCGTGGTCATCGAGGAGTTCCTCGACGGCCCCGAGGTCAGCCTCTTCGCGATCACCGACGGCACCACCGTCGTGCCGCTCCAGCCCGCCCAGGACTTCAAGCGCGCCCTGGACGGCGACGAGGGCCCGAACACCGGCGGCATGGGCGCCTACTCGCCGCTCCCGTGGGCCGACCCCAAGCTGGTCGACGAGGTCCTCGAAACCGTCCTCCAGCCGACCGTCGACGAGCTGCGCCGCCGGGGCACCCCCTTCTCCGGGCTGCTCTACGCGGGCCTCGCGATCACCTCGCGCGGCGTCCGGGTCATCGAGTTCAACGCCCGCTTCGGCGACCCGGAGACCCAGGTCGTCCTGGCCCGGCTGAAGACCCCGCTGGCCGGTGTCCTGCTCGCCTCCGCCAACGGCACCCTCGACGTCCTCCCGCCGCTGAACTGGCGCGACGACGCCGCCGTCACCGTGGTCATCGCCTCGCACAACTACCCGGACACCCCGCGCACCGGCGACCCGATCGACGGGCTCGCGGACGTCGCGGCACAGGATGCGCCCGACGCGTACGTCCTGCACGCCGGGACCCGCGCCGAGGGTGACGCGGTGTTCAGCGCGGGCGGCCGGGTGCTCTCGGTGACCGCGACCGGCAAGGACCTCACGGCGGCCCGGGAGCGCGCCTACACCGCGCTCGGCCGGATCCGCCTGGACGGCTCCCAGCACCGTACGGACATCGCTCTGAAGGCCTCTCAGGGCTGACCGCACCCCGGGTCGCCCTCCCGCAGCCCGCACACGCCCCCGGGCCCCGCAGCCCCTCGCACCCGCCCCCCCCGCACGCCACCGGCGTACGCGGCAGGCGCGAGGGGCTGTCCCGTGCCACCAGCCCGTTCCCCGGCCTGCCCCATGGGCGCGAACACGTCAGCAGCTTTGCCCAAAGCCATTCCATCGGGTGACGACTGGGCTATCCGGATGACGGCCGCCGGACCCCCAACTAGGGTGCGGCGCAAGCGTTCCGGCACTTGGCCCACCGGCATTGCGATGTCGGTGACGGGTGCCACAGTGGGGGAGTGAGCTACACCGCCGCGAGGGCCAAGAGGGCCGCGATGAGGGCAGAGGGGGTGACGTCCGGCCGTGTCCGGTATCGACGTGGGTGAGGAGCTGGGTGCGCGGGCCGCGCAGGCCCGGGCGCTCGCCCTGCTGCGGATCCGCAGCAGGGCCCTGGCCGTGGCGATCCTGCCCGCGGCCGTCGCCGTCGTGCTGTTCGCGGCGGACGCGCAGGGGCATCTGGCCGGTCCGGCCTGGGACGCCGTGCGCTGGACGCTCCTCGGCGTCGCGGTCGTCGTGCTGCTGGTGACCGTCCTGGTCGCCGTCTCCGTGGCCCGCGCGCGGCCCGCCATGAGTCCGACCGTCCCCGTGCCGGAGGAAGGCGCCCCCGACCTCTACCGCCTGGTCCGCGACCTGGCGGACCGGCTCGACGTGCCCGCGCCCTCGGCCATAGCGCTGACCCCGGACTGCGACAGCTGGCTGGAGGACCGGACGCACCGCGCGCTCCGGAAGGGCCCGGGAGCCTCGCTCCGGAAGGGCCCGGGAGCCTCGGCGGAGGCCGCGGACACCGCCCCCGTCCTGGTCATCGGCTCGCCGTTCCTGTGGTGGATGCGGGTCGCCGAGCTCCGCGCGGTCCTCGCCCCCGTCGTGGCGGGCACGGGCCCGTCCGCGCATCCCGACATAGCCGCCGCCCGCCGCTTCGTCCGCGGTCTGGACGCCGCGATCGCCGATGCCGCCGCTCCAGGGCGGGGCCCGGTGCGCGGGGCGCCGCTCGCCTTCGCCGGCTGGGTCGCCCGGCTGCTGCTGCGGGCCTGCCGGGGCCATGCCGCCGAGATGGAGCGGTGTGTGGCGGCCGCCGCGTCCATGCGGGCCCAGACGGTCGACTACGGGCTGCGCATCGCCGCCCAGGAACAGGTCGGTCTCGCCTACGCCGGCTGGGACCGGCTGCTGACCCGGGTGGCGCTGCCCGCCTGGCGGATGGGCCGCTGGCCCTCCCGGCTGGACGCCGGGGTCGTCTCCGCGCTCACCGAGCTCTCCCGCCGGGACCGCTTGGCGGACGGCTTCGCCCTGCGCCTGGGCGAGCGGCCCGCGTGCGATCTGCTGGAGGAGCCCGGGGTGGCCGACGAGGCCGCGTCCCTGCTCGCCGCCCGGCTCTTCCACGGCGGCCCCGCCGAGAGCGGTCCGGGCTGGGCGCCGGTGGACTGGCAGCAGTATCCCGACGAGGTCGTCGACCGGAAGTGGCGCAGCGAGGCGGCCCGGCTGCACCGCGTCCTGGACACCCTGGGTGTCCCCCGGGCCTCCGCCGCCGACCCGGCCGTCCCCACGCTGGCCCGGGTGATGGAGCACCTGTCCGGTGCCGGCGGGCCCGGGGGCCCGGGCGAGGCGCTCGCGGCGGGCATCGGCGCCGCGGTCGCCCGGGAGGAGGCCGAAGCCCCGGGACACGGCGGAGGCCAGGGGCAGGGCGGACAGGTGCAAGGAGCCGCGGGGAGCGGCCCGGCCGACGACCCCCTCGACCTCTGGGGTCCTGGCCCGCTGCCCCTCTTCCCGCTCCAGCCGCCGCGTACGGGCACAGAACTGCTCGCCGACCACGTCGCGGCCATGGTCTGCTGCGCGGCCGTCGACACGGCGGGCGCGGCCCCCGGCCTGGACTGGCTGGACGGCCCCGCGCTGCTCGTCGGCGGTGAGCGGCGGGCGGACCTCGCGGCTCCGGTCCTCAGCCTCGTGGAGGACGGCGATCCGGACCCGCTGCTGTCCTGGCTGGCCGAGGTGGGGGTGCGCTCCGACAAGCCGGTCCGGCTGGTGTGACCGCGTACGGGATGTACAGGTCCGGGGCGCGCCGCCCCGAGGCCGTGCCCCGGACCCGAAGCCACAGCCCGAACAGGGGGCGTCCGGAGTGCGGAGTGCGCTGTTCGGAAGGAATGGTTCCGTTCCCGTCAATTCGCGACGAAGGGTGACGGGCTGCGTGCGTTATGTGATGTGCTGGGGATCGGCGCTGACATTCGGCGCACCAGAGTTGTCCGGGGGGTCGCCCGAGTCGTGCGGGTGATCCGAGGGAGGGGCGCGGCATGGGGGCGGAGCAGATTCGCCGGTGGGAGTCGGGTGCCCTCGCGCACGCGGTGAGCGATCCCTTCGGCCAGGGCCCGCTGCCCTGGCTGCGCGGCAGTGAGACCTACTTCGACGACACCGGCCAGGTCGTCCCCTGGTACGCCGACCTCGCCCGCTCCACCGGCGGCGGCACCCGGACCGCCGACGACGTGCACCGCCAGATCAAGGGCTTCGTCTCGCCCGGCGCGGCGGCCCCCGGCGAGGCCATCGACTTCCACATCACCGTGGACCCGCCCCAGCAGTTCTCCGTCGACGTCTACCGGATCGGTCATTACGGCGGCGACGGGGCGTCCAAGATCACCACGAGCCCGCGGCTCTCCGGCATCGTCCAGCCCCCGCCGCTCGCCGCCGACCGGACCGTCTCCTGCCACCACTGGTGGATGTCCTGGCGGCTCCAGATCCCGAGCTACTGGTCGGTCGGCGCGTATGTGGCCGTCCTGACCACGGCCGACGGCTACCGCTCGCACATCCCTTTCACCGTGCGCCACGACCACCCCGCCGATCTGCTGCTCCTGCTGCCCGACATCACCTGGCAGGCGTACAACCTCTACCCGGAGGACGGCCGCACCGGCGCCAGCCTCTACCACGCGTGGGACGAGCGGGGCCGGCTGCTCGGCGAGGAGGACGCCGCCGTCACGATCTCCTTCGACCGCCCGTACGCCGGATCGGGCCTGCCGCTGCACGTGGGGCACGCGTACGACTTCATCCGCTGGGCCGAGCGGTACGGCTACGACCTCGCCTACGCCGACGCCCGCGACCTGCACGCGGGCCGCGTCGACCCCAGCCGCTACCGGGGCCTGGTCTTCCCCGGCCACGACGAGTACTGGTCACTGCCGATGCGCCGGGCCGCCGAGCGCGCCCGGGACTCCGGTACCTCGCTCGTCTTCCTCTCCGCCAACACCATGTACTGGCAGGTGGGCCTCGCCCCCTCCGCGTCCAACGAGCCCGACCGGCTGCTGACCTGCCGCAAGCGCCGGGGGCCCGGGAAGTCCGCCCTGTGGCGCGAGGTGGACCGGCCCGAGCAGCAGCTCCTGGGCATCCAGTACGCGGGCCGGGTCCCCGATCCCCGCCCGCTCGTCGTGCGCAACGCCGAGCACTGGCTCTGGGACTCCACGGGCGCGGTCGAGGGCGACGAGATCCCGGGCCTGGTCGCCGGCGAGGCCGACCGCTACTTCCCGCGCACCAGCCTGCCCGAGCACGACACCAGGATCCTGCTCGCGCACTCCCCGTACGAGGACTCCGAGGGCGCGACCCGCCACCAGGAGACCTCGCTCTACCAGGCCCCTTCCGGCGCCCTCGTCTTCGCCTCCGGCACCTTCGCCTGGTCCCCGGCCCTGGACCGCCCCGGACACACCGACCCGCGGATCCAGCGGGCCACCGCCAACCTGCTCGACCGGATCTGCAAGCGCGACTGACCGAAGGCCGGGCCCCGGGCGAAGAACGGGCTGCGGATACGGGACAATCGGAACCGCTCCTGGATCAATCTACGCGGAGGCACCGTGTCCGGTTTTGTAGAAAAGCCCGAGCCCGTACAGGTTCCGGGCCTCACCCACCTGCACACCGGCAAGGTGCGTGACCTGTACCGGAACGAGGCGGGCGACCTCGTGATGGTCGCCAGCGACCGTATCTCCGCGTACGACTGGGTCCTGCCGACCGAGATCCCCGACAAGGGCCGCGTTCTCACCCGGCTCTCGCTCTGGTGGTTCGACCAGCTCGCCGACCTCGTCCCCAACCACGTCATCTCGACCGAGCTGCCCCCGGGCGCCCCGGCCGACTGGGCGGGCCGCACCCTCATCTGCAAGTCGCTGCGCATGGTCGAGGTCGAGTGCGTGGCCCGCGGCTATCTGACCGGCTCCGGGCTCGTCGAGTACGACGCCACCCGTACGGTCTGCGGCATCGGTCTCCCCGAAGGCCTGGTCAACGGGTCCGAGCTGCCCGGCGCGATCTTCACCCCGGCCACCAAGGCGGCCGTCGGCGACCACGACGAGAACGTCAGTTACGAGGACGTCGCCCGCGAGGTCGGTGTGGAGACCGCCGCGGAGCTGCGGCGCACCACGCTCGACGTCTACCGCCGGGCCCGGGACATCGCGCACGAGCGCGGGATCATCCTGGCCGACACCAAGTTCGAGTTCGGCTTCGAGACCACCGAGGACGGGACCGAGCGGCTGATCATCGCCGACGAGGTGCTGACCCCGGACTCCTCCCGCTTCTGGCCCGCCGCCACCTACGAGCCCGGCCGCGCGCAGCCCAGCTACGACAAGCAGTTCGTGCGCGACTGGCTGACCTCGCCGGCCTCCGGCTGGGACCGGAAGAGCGAGCAGCCGCCCCCGGCGCTGCCGCAGGAGATCGTGGACGCGACCCGCGCCAAGTACATCGAGGCGTTCGAGGTGCTGACCGGCACCAGCTGGGCGTAACGACCCGCGGACACGGAGAAGGCCCCGGACCGAAAGGTCCGGGGCCTTCATCTCGTGGAGCGGACGACCAGGTTCGAACTGGCGACCTCAACCTTGGCAAGGTTGCGCTCTACCAACTGAGCTACGTCCGCAGTACGCCGAAGCGCGATGCCTACTATACCCATCCTCGCTCGCGTGCGAGACGCACTGCCGTATGCCGGTTCTCCGCACCGATCTTGGAGGCGGCCGAGGAGAGGTAGTTGCGTACGGTCCCCTGGGACAGCGAGGCCCGCTCGGCGATCTCCGCGACCGGCGCCCCGTCCGCCGCCAGTTCGAGCACCTCGGCCTCCCGGGCGGTCAGCGGGGAGTCCCCGGCGGAGATCGCGTCGGCCGCCAACTCCGGATCGACGTAACGGTTTCCGGCGTGGACGGTACGGATGATCTCGGCGAGCCTGCGGGCGCTGACCGTCTTCGGGACGAATCCGCGTACGCCGGCGGCCAGGGCCCGCTTCAGATGCCCGGGGCGGCCGTGGCTGGTCACGATCATGGTGCGGCAGTGGGGCAGTTCGGCCCGCAGCGATGTGGCGACCTTCACACCGTCCGCGCCCGGCATCTGGAGATCCAGGACGGCGACGTCGGGCCGGTGCGCCAGAGCCATCGCCAGGGCCTCGGGACCGCTCGCCGCCTCCGCGACCACGACGAGGTCCTCCTCCAGGGCGAGCAGCGCGGCC
The DNA here is from genome assembly GCF_014649875.1 of Streptomyces rubiginosohelvolus. Classification (GTDB taxonomy): domain Bacteria; phylum Actinomycetota; class Actinomycetes; order Streptomycetales; family Streptomycetaceae; genus Streptomyces; species Streptomyces rubiginosohelvolus. Next base: position 1,490,060 of record NZ_BMTW01000001.1, read on the forward strand.
AGCGCCCCTCGGATCAGGTGCTCGTCGTCGGCCAGCAGTACGCGCAGAGGCCGCTCGGTGGTCATCGTTCCTCCGGGAGGGCGGAAGGGGCATCGGAAGGGGGAGAGAGGGAGGGGCGGCCGCCCGGCTCCGGCCGGCCGGCCGTGAGCGGCACCGTCGCCGTCACCCGGAACAGATCGTCCCCGGCCGGTCCCGCGGTGACGGTGCCGCCGAGCGCCCCTAGCCGTTCGCGCAGCCCGGCCAGGCCCGAACCGCCGCCGTCGCCCCCGCCGCCGAGCGGATCCGTGGCGCCGGCCCCGTCGTTCTCGACCTCCAGGACCACCGCGTCCCGCGTCCGGGTGAGCCGGATCGAGCAGTGGGTCGGATCGCCGTGGCGCAGGACGTTCGTCGCGGTCTCGCGCACCACCCAGCCGAGCGCCGCCTGGACGGCGACCGGAGCCCCGATACCGGCCGGGCCGTCCGCACCCTCGACGGTGACGGAGATCCCGGCGGCCTGCAACACGCCCCGCGCGCCCATGAGTTCGGTGGGCAGATCGGCCTCCCGGTAGCCGCGCACGACATCGCGGACCTCCTGCTGCGACGCCCGGGCGATCCGCTGCACCTCGACCATCTGGTCCACCGCCGCCGGGTTCCCGCGCTGGGCCAGTTCCACGGCCAGCTCGCTCTTCAGGGCGATCACCGACAGGTTCCGGCCCAGCACGTCGTGCATGTCCCGGCCGAACCGCAGCCGCTCCTCCGCCACCGCGAGGCGGGCCTGCATGTCCCGCGCCTCCTCCGCCTGCCACATCACGGACATGCTCCAGGCGCTCGGCCGGACCGAGGAGAGCACGAGCAGGATCACGACGAGCATCGAGAGGACCGCGCCGAAGAGCAGCCCCGCGGGCACCCCGACGGCCGCCAGCAGCCCCACCAGGACCACCGCGTAGACCGCGCAGTGCACCAGGTAGGTGCGGACGGGGACGAGGAGGACGTACGGGATGGCGAACGCCAGCGGCATGTCCAGCACCAGCAGGGCGAGACCCGCGTCCTTGAGGTCGGCCGTCGCCGCGAGCGCCACCATCAGGCCGGTCAACAGCGCGAGCAGCGCCGCCGGGAACCGCAGTCGCCGCACCGGGAAGGTCTCCGTGCCCCGGTGGTGGGCGAACGCGGCTCCCAGATGGCGGTTGCTCAGGACGCACAGGGCGGTGTTCACCGCGAAGAACGCCACGGCGAGGCCCGCCGGCACCGGGCCCTGACCCAGCACGGGGAGGAGCGGCAGCAGGCCCCACGAGACGAGGAAGACCCAGGGGAGCCCGGCGAGCGTGCCCCGGGTGTAGAGGTCGATGCGCTGGAGCTTGCTGCGCTCGTGCCAGCCGCGCCGCCAGCCCCGAACCCGACCGATCACGCCCCTCAGCCCCTTCATGTCAGCCCCGCGGGTCCCAGCGGAACCACCGTCGCACAGCAAACACCGCGAACGCGGTCCAGGCCAGCGCCGCCACGACGGCCGTGACCAGGTCGCCGCCCTCCACCCCGCCGAGCCAGCCGTGCCGTACGAGGGTCATCACGCCGGTCAGCGGCAGCAGTTCGAAGACGGCGGCCAGCTTGTCCGGGAAGACGTCCAGCGGGACGAAGATCCCGGAGGCGAAGAGCGAGACGAAGAACAGCGGCAGCGTGGTGAGCTGCGAGGTCTGGACCGTCCGGGTCACCGCGGAGGTCGCGGCGGCGAGCGCGGACATCATCACGAAGCCGACGAGCAGGCCCAGCAGGAACAGCTCCGGCCGCTTCGGCGCGGACAGGTCGAAGGCGATCGCGCCCGCCACGACGAGCAGCACGCTCTGGAGGACCGCCAGCGCGACGGAGGGCAGCGCCGTGGAGATCAGGATCTCCCGGTCGGTGACCTCGCCGGTGCGCAGCCGCTTGAGGACGAGTTCCTCGCGCCGGGTGACGTAACCGGTGACGAGGTTCATGTAGACGACCTGGACCAGCACGATGCCGATACCGCCGGTGAGGGCGGCGCCCGCGACGGAGAGTCCGGTGCCGGCGAGGTCGATCTGTTCGAGCGAGGCCCGGATCGAGAAGATCATCACGATCGGCAGCACCAGGGCCACGAAGATCGCGGACCGGTTGCGGATCAGCAGGATCAGCTCGGCACGGGCGAGGGCGTTCAGCCGCCGGAAGGAGGCGGACCGGCCGGAGGGGGAGGGGGACCGCTCGGGTGCCGTGCGGCCGTCCGCGAGGGCGGTGGGCGTGGTCATGCCGTCACCTTCTTCGTCTCGTTCGGGGTGCTGCCGTCGGCGGACCCGTGCCGGGGTCCCACCCTGCGCGGGTCGTCGGCCCGCGAGCGGAGCTGGGTGTTCGCGATCTGCAGGAACGCCTCCTCCAGCGAGGCGGAGCGGGCGTCGAGCCCGAGCAGTTCCACGCCCGACTCCCTGGCCCAGCCGAGGAGTTCGTGCAGGGACTCCTGGAGCGTGGGGGTGCGGATCTCCACCCGCTGCCCGTCCGCCCCGGCCTGGAGCGAGAGCGGAATGTGGGCGGCCGGTACGCCGTCGGGGAGGGTGAAGCGGATCCGGGCCGGGTGCGCGGCGGTGACCTCGGCCGTCGTCCCGGTCGTCACGATCTGTCCCTGGTGCATGATCGCCAGCCGGTCCGCGAGGGACTCGGCTTCCTCCAGGTAGTGGGTGGTCAGCAGGACGGTCGTGCCGGACTCCCGGAGCGCCCGGATCAGGTCCCAGGTGTCGCGCCGCCCCTCGGCGTCCAGTCCGGTGGTCGGTTCGTCGAGGAAGAGCACCTCGGGCCGCGAGGTGAGGGCCAGGGCCAGGTCCAGGCGCCGCTTCTCGCCGCCGGACAGCTGCTTGACCCGCACCTTGGCCCGGCTGCTGAGGCCGACCATCTCCAGGGCCTCGGCGGCGGGGCGGGCGCCGGTGGTGCACTCCGACCACATCCGCGCGGTCTCCAGCACGGTGAGGTCGGAGGGGAAGCCGCCCTCCTGGAGCATGACGCCGGTACGGGGGCGGACGGCGGCGCGTTCGCGGTACGGGTCGTGGCCGAGGACCTTGATGGTCCCGGAGGTCGGGAGGGCCAGTCCTTCGAGGAGTTCCACGGTGGAGGTCTTGCCCGCGCCGTTCGTCCCGAGGAGGGCGAACAGCTCGCCGCGGGCGACGGAGAAGGAGACGCCGGAGACGGCCTCGAAGCCGTCCTTGTAGCTGCGGCGAACCCCGTCCACCGCGATCACCGTCTCCGTCGTCACGGCTCCCGCGAGCGGGAACGTGCCACCGTCGCGTCGGTCGCTGAGAATGTCGTCGCTGGTCATGCTTCCAGAGTTCCGCCGGATCGGGCCCGGGAGCAGTGCGCGCTGTCATCACTGCTCATGACAAACGTCATGGGGTGGCGGAAGAACGCCAAAGGCCCCGATCGAAAACGATCGGGGCCTTTGCCTCTGAGCGGACGACCAGGTTCGAACTGGCGACCTCAACCTTGGCAAGGTTGCGCTCTACCAACTGAGCTACGTCCGCAGTGCAGCCACTCGGCTTTCACCGGTGGAGCGAGCACCACTCTACCTGATCCCACGAAGTGGTCAGAAGAGTCGTGCAGAGCGGGTGACAGGAATTGCACACTGCGCCTTCCCCCTGGAAGGGGGCTGTTCTACTACTGAACTACACCCGCACGCTGCGTGGGATTCGGCTTTGCGGCCTCGCCCCTCGGCGTGTTCCAGACTCTATCCGACCTGCGGGGGTGTCGCGCAAGTCGGCTCCCCGCGGAGCTCGGTGGGCGGGTCCGCGAGGACGGCCGACGAGCCGTCCGGCGGTCCGCCCGGGGCCGCCTGACGGGGCGTCGTACGGCGTCGGCTCAACCCGCCGCGGCGAACGCCTCGTAGACCTTCTTCGGGATGCGGCCGCGGGCCGGCACGTCCATCCGGTGCGAGCGGGCCCAGGCGCGGACGGCCGCCGGGTCCGGGGCGAGGGAGGTGTGGCGGTAGGCCGTGGGCGTCCTGCCGTGCTTACTGGCATTTGTCTGCTTTCGGCCGGCGGCCACGTAAGGCGCCAGGGTCTTCCGCAGTTTCTTCGCGTTGGCGGGATTGAGGTCGATCTCGTACGTCTTCCCGTCCAGGGCGAAGGCCACCGTTTCCGCCGCCGCTCCCCCGTCGATGTCGTCGGAGAGTGTCACCACAACGCGCTGAGCCACGGATATCGGTCCTTTCCTGCGGCACCGGCGCGTTCTGCGTGCGCGGATGCCGGCCTTCCGGCTGCCGGGCGGGCGGAAGCGGATCGACGAGATGTCGACTGTTCCGTTGTCCCCGGGGCAATGGTGCTTTCCCCGGTAATCATTTGTACAGCGGCGGGTACCGCATTGTGAAGCCCAGCCAATTACGTGCGCGTGTCCGTGTGCAATCCGTGTGCAATCCGGGCGGGTTTTTTCCAGAGCTTTTCCGTGCGGTGTCGTGGCCGATATACGGACGTGATCTACGCACCGCCCTCACCAGGGCCGTCCCGCCCGATATCTACCCGCGTAGAAATTTTGGCCAGGTACGCTGAGTGGACCCGCGGGGGTCTGGGGAACCCCCCGGAGAGACAGCCGCACCACACCACCACACCGGGAGTGCCAGTGGCACGCGTCGTAGTCGACGTCATGCTCAAGCCCGAGATCCTCGACCCGCAGGGACAGGCGGTGCAGCGCGCACTGCCCCGTCTCGGCTTCGAGGGAATCGCGGACGTTCGTCAGGGAAAGCGTTTCGAGCTGGAGGTCGAGGGGCCGGTCGACGACGCCGCCCTCGCCCGTATTAACGAGATGGCCGAGACGTTCCTCGCCAACACCGTCATCGAGGACTTCGTCGTGAAGGTGGAGGAGGAGAAGTGACCACCCGTATCGGCGTCGTCACTTTTCCCGGCACCCTCGACGATCAGGACGCCCTGCGCGCCGTCCGTATCGCGGGCGCCGAGCCCGTATCCCTGTGGCACCGCGACAAGGACCTGCACCAGGTCGACGCGGTCGTCCTGGCCGGCGGTTTCTCCTACGGGGACTACCTCCGCGCCGGTGCCATCTCCCGCTTCTCGCCGGTGATGGAAACCCTCATCGAGCAGGCGAAGGCCGGGATGCCGGTCCTCGGCATCTGCAACGGTTTCCAGATCCTGACCGAGGCGCACCTGCTGCCCGGCGCGATGCTGCGCAACAACCACCTCCACTTCATCTGCCGCGACCAGACGTTGCGGGTGGAGAACGCGGAGACCGCCTGGACCTCGGACTACAGCGCCGGTCAGGAGATCAGGGTCCCGCTCAAGAACATGGACGGCCGGTACACCGCCGACGAGCGCACGCTCGACGAGCTGGAGGCCGAGGGCCGCGTCGCCTTCCGCTACCTGCACGGCAACCCCAACGGCTCGCTCCGCGACATCGCGGGCATCACCAACGCCGCGGGCAACATCGTCGGCCTGATGCCGCACCCGGAGCACGCCGTGGAGCCGCTCATCGGCACCGGCCGCACCGACGGCCTCGGTTTCTTCACCTCGATCATCAAGAAGCTGGTCAACGCATGAGCCTGGATACGGTCAAGCACGCGGCCGAGACCCCGGACGCCGCGCAGCCCTGGAAGGAGCTCGGCCTCAAGGAGGACGAGTACGCCCGGATCCGCGAGATCCTGGGCCGCCGTCCCACCGGCGCCGAGCTCGCCATGTACTCCGTGATGTGGTCCGAGCACTGCTCGTACAAGAGCAGCAAGGTCCACCTCAAGCAGTTCGGCGAGAAGGTCCCCGCCAACGACGCGATGCTCGTCGGCATCGGCGAGAACGCGGGCGTCGTCGACGTCGGCCAGGGGTACGCGGTCACCTTCAAGGTCGAGTCGCACAACCACCCCTCGTACATCGAGCCCTACCAGGGCGCGGCCACCGGCATCGGCGGCATCGTCCGCGACATCCTCGCGATGGGCGCCTGCCCGGTCGCGGTCGTCGACCCGCTGCGCTTCGGCGCGGCCGACCACCCCGACACCAAGCGCGTCCTGCCGGGCGTCGTCGCGGGCATCGGCGGCTACGGCAACTGCCTCGGCCTGCCCAACATCGGCGGCGAGGTCGTCTTCGACTCCTGCTACCAGGGCAACCCGCTGGTCAACGCCGGCTGCATCGGCGTGATGAAGCACGAGGACATCCACCTCGCGCAGGCGTCGGGCCCCGGCAACAAGGTCATCCTGTACGGCGCCCGCACCGGCGGCGACGGCATCGGCGGCGTCTCCGTGCTGGCGAGCGAGACCTTCGAGTCGACGGGCCCCGCCAAGCGCCCCGCCGTCCAGGTCGGCGACCCGTTCCAGGAGAAGCTCCTCATCGAGTGCACCCTGGAGATCTTCAAGGAGAAGCTCGTCGCGGGCATCCAGGACCTCGGCGGCGCCGGGCTCTCCTGCGCCACCAGCGAGCTGGCCTCCGCCGGTTCCGGTGGCATGCGCGTCGAGCTGGACACCGTGCCGCTGCGCGACTCCTCCCTCTCGCCCGAGGAGATCCTCATGAGCGAGTCGCAGGAGCGCATGTGCGCGATCGTCGAGCCGCAGCACGTGGACCGCTTCCTGGAGATCTGCGAGAAGTGGGACGTCATCGCCACCGTCATCGGTGAGGTGACCGACGGTTCCCAGCTGGAGATCTTCTGGCACGGCGAGCAGATCGTCGACGTCCCGCCGCGCTCGGTCGCCCACGACGGCCCGGTCTACCACCGCCCGTTCGCCCGGCCGTCCTGGCAGGACGCGCTCCAGGCGGACGACGCGGGCAAGCTCGCCCGCCCGGCGAACGCCGCCGAGCTGCGCGAGCAGGTCCTCAAGCTGGTCGCTTCCCCGAACCAGGCGTCGAAGTCCTGGATCACCGACCAGTACGACCGCTTCGTGCAGGGCAACACCGTCCTCGCGATGCCCGAGGACGCGGGCATGGTCCGCATCGACGCCGAGTCGAACCTGGGCGTGGCGCTGGCGACCGACGGCAACGGCCGGTACGCCAAGCTCGACCCGTACACCGGCGCGCAGCTCGCGCTGGCGGAGTCGTACCGCAACGTCGCCGCCTCCGGCGCCAAGCCGCTGGCCATCTCGGACTGCCTGAACTTCGGTTCTCCCGAGGACCCGGACGTCATGTGGCAGTTCGCCGAGGCCACGCGCGGTCTCGCGGACGGCTGCCTGGAGCTGGGCACCCCGGTCACCGGCGGCAACGTCTCGCTGTACAACCAGACCGGTGAGACGGCGATCCACCCGACGCCGGTCGTGGCCGTGCTCGGTGTGATCGACGACGTGAACCGGCGTACGCCCGTCGCCTTCGCGGAAGAGGGCCAGCTCCTCTACCTGCTGGGCGACACGGCCGAGGAGTTCGGCGGCTCGGCCTGGTCCGAGGTCGTCCACCAGCACCTCGGCGGCCTGCCGCCCAAGGTGGACCTGCCCCGCGAGAAGCTGCTCGCGGAGATCCTCATCTCGGGCTCGCGCGACGGCATGATCGACGCCGCGCACGACCTGTCCGACGGCGGCCTGATCCAGGCGGTCACCGAGTCCTGCCTGCGCGGCGGGAAGGGCGCCCGGCTGGTCGTGCCGGACGGCCTGGACGCGTTCACGTTCCTCTTCTCCGAGTCGGCAGGCCGCGCGGTCGTCGCGGTCCCGCGCAGCGAGGAGCTCCGCTTCACCGACATGTGCGGGGCGCGCGGTCTGCCCGTCGCCCGCATCGGTGTCGTGGACGGCGAGGAGATCGAGATCCAGGGCGAGTTCAGCATCCCGCTGAGCGAGCTCCGTACGGCGCACGAGGCGACGATCCCCGCGCTGCTCGCCTGAGCCGCGCCGACCGGCGTTTCACGAAGCCCCCTCCCGGGCCGTCCGGGCGGGGGCTTCGGCCTTCTCCCGAACCCTCTTGATGGAAATTACGTAATTACGTAAGATTGGTGTCATGGAGCTGGAGCAGCGGGTCGCCGAGCTGGAGAGGCGGCTCACGGCGCTGGAGCGGCGGGACCCCGAGTCCCCCCGGCTGGGCGACGGCGACTTCTGGGCGCTGGAAGGGCTGAAGCAGCAGCTCGCCGACGCCGGGGAGGCCGGGGCCGACGGGGGAGTGCTCTACACGGGCTCGGTCCGGCTGCCCACCGGTGAGCAGTACGGCTGGCAGTACGGCGCCTTCACCGAGGCCCTGTTCGACGGGGACTGGGCGGATGCCGCCGAGTCGTTCGCCGCGCTGGGCCACCCGGTCCGGCTGCGCCTGCTCCGCGAGATCCTCGGCGGCCTCAGGACGGCCGCCGAACTGGCCGCCCTCGACGGTGCCGGCACCACCGGCCAGATCTACCACCACCTGCGCCAACTGACCGGCGCGGGCTGGCTGCACGCGGCGGGACGCGGCAAGTACGAGGTGCCGCCCGCCCGGGTCGTGCCGCTGCTGGTGGTGCTGACGGCGGCGCGGCCCTGAAACCGACGAGAGTCTCCGCGACATCAGGGGGAAACGACCATGTCCGAGTCCGTCCGCAAAGCCGTCCCGGCCGCCATGCGGCTGTCCTGGCTGGTCCTGTTCGCGCTGATGATCGGGGAGTTCGTCACGGATCTGCCCGGGCCGGGCTGGGCGACCACCTTCCTGCCCGCGCTGGTCGTGCTCGCCCTCATGGTGGCGACGATGGCCCTGCAGGCCCGGGCCGCCGCGCCCCGGGGTGAGCCGAGGCCCCCGGTCGAGGTCGACCCGCCGGTCACCGGTCGCTGGAGCGCCCTCAACAGCCCGGCGGACAAGGTGCCGAGCCACGGGACGCACGTGTACGGGCAGACGTACGCGATCGACATCGTGGCCGACCCGGAGACGGGGGAGGGCGAGCCGCCGGCCCGGCCCGCGTTCCGCTGGCTCTGGCCGCTCTTCCGCCGCAACCAGGCCTTCCCGGCCTTCGGCGCCCCCCTGCTCGCGGTGGCCGACGCCACGGTCGTGCGGGCGAGCGACGGCCAGCGCGACCACCTGAGCCGCACGTCGCTGGCCGGTTTCGTCTACCTGATGCTCATCGAGGGCAACGTCCGCTCGATCGCCGGCGCGCACCGGGTCGTCGGCAACCACGTGGTCCTCGACCTCGGCGACGGCACGTACGCCGTCTACGCGCACGCCCGGCGCGGATCGCTCCGGGTGAAGGCCGGGGACACCGTCCGGGCCGGTCAGCGGATCGGCAGCGTGGGCAACTCCGGCAACAGCTCCGAACCGCACCTCCACGTCCACCTGATGGACGGCCCGGACCTCGACGACGCCCGGGGTGTCCCGTTCACCTGGCGGGGCGTCGGAGTCCCGGCGAACGGCGAGACGTTCACCGTGGAGGAGCGGATCGACGAAGCCGAGGAGCGGGTCGCGGAAGCCCGGCCGGGCGATGCCGGTGGGGTCGGGGAACAGGCCGCACCGGCCCGGCCCGGCGATGTCGGTGGCGCCGGTTAGTCTCGGCCCCATGCCTCCGGCCAAGAAGCGCCCGCGCGCCTACGACCACCTCAGGACCCGGACGGCGGTCCTCGCCCAGTACGCCCATGTGCGCGACGCCGTCGCCGCGCTGACGCCGCAGCAGCTCGCCTCACCGACCCGGCTCGGCGACTGGACGGTGCGTGATCTGGTCGCGCACATCGCGCAGGGGCTCGGCTCGGTCAGCCGGGACCTGGCCCTGCGGGAGCCGCCCGGACCCAAGCCCGCGACCACCCTCCTGGAGTGGCCGCCGGCCGTCGCGGCGGTCGTCAGGGACCCCGAAGCCCCGGCCCCGGCGGCCGACCGCCCCGACCTCCTCGCGCTGTACGGGGAGGTGGAGGCGGCCTTCCTCGCGGACGTCCCCTCCTCCGGCACGGGGGACCGGCTGCTGCCCACCCGGGTCGGCTCCATGCGGCTGACCGACTACCTGGTCACCCGGACCGTCGAGCTGATCGTCCACACGGACGACCTGAACGAGGCGCTCGGGCTGGAGATCCCGTACGACCGGCAGGCCCTGGCCGCCTGCACCCGGCTGCTGGCGGACACCCTCGCGGACCGGGCGCCGGGCGGCTCGGTCGAGGTGCGGGTCCCGCCGTTCGCGGTGGTCCAGTGCATCGGCGGCCCCAAGCACACCCGGGGCACCCCGCCCAATGTCGTGGAGACCTCCCCGCTGACCTGGATCCGGCTCGCCACCGGGCGTACGGAGTGGGCGCGGGCCCTGGAAGAAGCCGAGGTCAGCGCCAGTGGGGAGCGGGCCGACCTGGCCGCGCTGCTCCCGCTGCTGCGCTGAGCCGGGCGCCCGACGGCGAAGCCGGGTGATCCGGTTGCGTACGCCCCGAAGCGGAGCGGGCGGAACCGGATCGGACCCTCGTACCGTCACATCGCCATGCACACACAACGGATGACCCTCAGCGTCAGTGTCCTGGCCCTCCTCGCCCTCGCCGCCTGCGGTACGGAGTCGGGTTCCGGCTCCGGCAAGGGATCCGGCGACGGCGGGGACACCGCGCAGAGCGATGTCCCCGTCACCGGCGTGGCGTGGAGCGTCGACTCGGTGACCGTCGGCGGGAAGAAGACCGAGGCCCCGGAGGGGGCCCGCCTGGAGATCGACCCGAAGGGCCGCGCCACCGCGGACTTCGGCTGCAACCACATCAGCGTGGACGCGCAGGTGAAGGGCGACCGGATCACCCTGGGCAAGCCCGTCACCACGCAGATGGCGTGCGACGTGAAGATCGAGAGGTTCGAGAAGGCCGCCATCGACGCCATGGGCGGCGAGCACACCGCGAAGCTCTCCGGCGACAAGCTGACCCTCACCACGGAAGGCGGGAACACCATGGCGCTCAGCGAGGAGAAGCCCGCCGACCTGGTGGGCACCAAGTGGACGGTGAACACGCTGCTCGACGGGAAGACCGCCACCACCGTGCCGGCGGACCTGCCGAAGGAGCGGACGCCGCACCTGACCTTCGCCGAGGACGGCACCGTACGCGGCAACGCCGGCTGCAACTCCTTCAGCGGCAAGGCCACGGTCAAGGACTCCCGAATCGTCTTCGGGCCCACGGTCAGCACTCGCAAGATGTGCCCGGAGGCCGAGATGGAGACGGAGCGCGCCGTGCTCGCCGCCCTCAAGGGCACGAAGACGTACACGATCAAGGGCAGCACCCTCACCCTCGCCGCCGACGACGGCAAGGGGATCGGTGCCACAGCCGCACCCGCCGGGGCCGAAAACAGCTCCGAGCACGGCTGAACCCGGCCCCTCGGTGTGAGGCTCACCACGAAACGAGCGTTCGGCCAGCGGCCCGGGCGAAGATCGGCCGGGTTCACCGAGCGCCACGGCCGCCCGCCCGCCGCCCAGCGCGGCTACCCGTCGGTAACCAGCCGCTCGGCCCGGAAGGGAGCGCCGCGTCCGTCCCGGGCGCTCCGCGCCCTCCGGGCGGGCGTCACGCAGGGTCACCGACCGAAGTCCCGCGAATCACCCGCCCCGGGTGGCGGGCGGGCCCGTTCCCCGTGCTCCACCGCGCGTTTGCCCCCCGGTCCCCAATTCGGACCAGTGGCCGACCTCGCCTACACTCGGTGCCGTGCCCCGTGGTGATGGACGACTCAACCACGACCTGCTCCCCGGAGAGAAAGGCCCCCAGGACGCTTGCGGCGTCTTCGGTGTCTGGGCTCCGGGCGAAGAGGTCGCCAAGCTCACCTATTTCGGACTGTATGCCCTGCAGCACCGCGGACAGGAATCCGCGGGCATCGCAGTGAGCAACGGGTCCCAGATCCTGGTCTTCAAGGACATGGGACTGGTCTCGCAGGTCTTCGACGAAACGTCTCTGGGTTCCCTCCAGGGCCATATCGCGGTCGGTCATGCCCGCTACTCCACCACCGGTGCCTCGGTGTGGGAGAACGCGCAGCCGACGTTCCGTGCCACCGCGCACGGCTCGATCGCCCTCGGCCACAACGGGAACCTGGTCAACACCGCCCAGCTCGCGGAGATGGTCGCCGACCTCCCGCGCAAGGACGGCCGCGCCACCCAGGTCGCCGCGACCAACGACACCGACCTGGTGACCGCGCTGCTCGCCGGGCAGCGCGACGAGGACGACAAGCCGCTCACCATCGAGGAAGCCGCCGCCAAGGTGCTCCCCGATGTGAAGGGCGCCTTCTCGCTCGTCTTCATGGACGAGCACACGCTCTACGCCGCCCGCGACCCGCAGGGCATCCGCCCGCTGGTCCTCGGCCGCCTGGAGCGCGGCTGGGTCGTCGCCTCGGAGTCCGCCGCGCTCGACATCTGCGGCGCCAGCTACGTACGCGAGATCGAGCCGGGCGAGCTCGTCGCCATCGACGAGAACGGTCTCCGCACCTCGCGATTCGCAGAAGCGAAGCCCAAGGGCTGTGTCTTCGAGTACGTCTACCTCGCCCGCCCCGACACCGACATCGCCGGGCGGAACGTCTACCTCTCCCGCGTGGAGATGGGCCGCAAACTGGCCGCCGAGGCCCCCGTCGAGGCGGATCTCGTCATAGCGACCCCGGAATCCGGCACCCCCGCCGCGATCGGGTACGCGGAAGCCAGCGGCATTCCCTTCGGCGCCGGACTGGTCAAGAACGCCTACGTCGGCCGGACCTTCATCCAGCCCTCGCAGACCATCCGCCAGCTCGGCATCCGGCTCAAGCTGAACCCGCTCAAGGAAGTCATCAAGGGCAAGCGCCTGGTGGTCGTCGACGACTCGATCGTCCGCGGCAACACCCAGCGCGCCCTGGTCCGGATGCTCCGCGAGGCCGGCGCCGCCGAGATCCACATCCGGATCTCCTCGCCGCCGGTGAAGTGGCCCTGCTTCTTCGGGATCGACTTCGCCACCCGCGCCGAGCTGATCGCCAACGGCATGACGGTCGACGAGATCTGCACCTCCATGGGCGCCGACTCCCTCTCGTACATCTCGATCGACTCGATGATCGAGGCGACGACGATCGACAAGCCGAACCTCTGCCGCGCCTGCTTCGACGGTGAGTACCCCATGGACCTCCCGGACCCGGAGCTGCTCGGCAAGCAGCTGCTGGAGACCGAGCTGGCGGCGGGCCCCGCGGCGACCGCCGCGGCCGACGCGCTGCGCCGTCCGTGACCCGGACGCACCGCGGCCCCTCCCACCAGCCCCGTATCTCCACACGAAAGATCCCAGGCCATGTCTGAGACAACAGGTGCTTCCTACGCGGCGGCCGGCGTCGACATCGAAGCCGGTGACCGCGCCGTCGAGCTGATGAAGGAGTGGGTGAAGAAGACCCAGCGCCCCGAGGTCGCCGGTCTCGGCGGACTCGGCGGCTTCGCCGGCCTCTTCGACGCCTCGGCGCTCAAGCGCTACGAGCGTCCGCTCCTCGCCTCCGCCACCGACGGTGTGGGCACCAAGGTGGACCTGGCCCGCCAGATGGGCGTGTACGACACCATCGGCCACGACCTCGTCGGCATGGTCGTGGACGACCTCGTCGTCTGCGGCGCCGAGCCGCTGTTCATGACCGACTACATCTGCGTCGGCAAGGTGCACCCCGAGCGTGTCGCGGCCATCGTGAAGGGCATCGCCGAAGGCTGCGTCCTGGCGGGCTGCGCCCTGGTCGGCGGCGAGACGGCCGAGCACCCGGGCCTGCTGGGCCCGGACGACTTCGACGTCGCCGGAGCCGGTACGGGCGTGGTCGAGGCCGACCGCCTGCTCGGCCCGGACCGTATCCGCAAGGGTGACGCCGTCATCGCCATGGCGTCCTCCGGTCTTCACTCCAACGGGTACTCGCTCGTCCGCCACGTGGTCTTCGACCGGGCCGGCTGGACCCTGGACCGCGAGGTCGAGGAGTTCGGCCGCACGCTCGGCGAGGAGCTCCTGGAGCCCACCCGGATCTACTCCCTGGACTGCCTGGCCCTCACCCGTACGACCGAGGTGCACGGCTTCAGCCACGTCACCGGCGGCGGCCTGGCCAACAACCTGGCCCGGGTCATCCCGGACGGCCTGCACGCCACCGTGGACCGCTCCACGTGGACGCCCGGCGCGGTCTTCGACCTGGTCGGCAAGGCCGGGAACGTGGAGCAGCTGGAGCTGGAGAAGACGCTCAACATGGGCGTCGGCATGATCGCGATCGTCCCGGCCGACTCGGTGGACGCGGCCCTGACGACGCTGGCCGACCGCGGGGTCGACTCCTGGGTCGCCGGTGAGATCACCGACCGCGGCGACCACGCGACGGGCGCCGAGCTGACCGGGGCCTACGCACGCTAGTCACCGTCACGCGGTGGTGCGCCGGGCGCACCACCGCACACGGCACGGAAACCGGATCGCACCACGGGCAACCCGGACCGGGACACACAGAACCCGGCCCGGGGCAAGCCCGGACCGGGTTGAAGTGTCAGCGCGAGGTCAAGCGCCGCGGCGCTGTGACGACGGACCGGACTGGTCGTCCTGATCGTCGTCATCGTCCTGGTTGTAGCGATCCGCGTACTGTGCGTACGGGTCATCTTCCTCGTCGTCGTCCTCGAACGGCTCTGCGTTCGGTGGCTGACTCGAAGGCGATGCGCCCAGCTCATTGGCCAGACGCGACAGGTCCGTCCCGCCGCTGCTGTACTTCAGCTGGCGGGCGACCTTGGTCTGCTTGGCCTTTGCCCGGCCGCGCCCCATGGCTCGACCCCCTCGGTGACGGGGCTCGACGGCCCCAGAGTCTTGACACGCGTTCATGTTTCAGGACGGACTCTCGACAGAGAGACCGCGCCCGTAGAGCTTTAACGGTACCTGCTTCCGTGGCCATACGGTACGCCGCCCGCATTCCGGTCCCCGGCACAGGACCGGCGAGGAGCCCCGTCCTCGCTGGTCAACTGCGATTTTAACCTCTTGTGGAGGTACGACCCGCCGACCGGCGTGAGTCTTGTCTCGCCGGTCGGCGGTCACGGGCGGCCGGGCGGTCAGCGGGAGCGCGCCTCCGCCATCCGCTGTTCGGCGAGCCGGTCGGCCGCCGCGGCCGGCGGAATCCCATCCGCCTTCGCACGTGCGAATATTTCCAGCGTGGTGTCGAAGATCTTCGTCGCCTTCGCCTTGCACCGGTCGAAGTCGAACCCGTGCAGCTCGTCGGCCACCTGGATCACGCCGCCGGCGTTGACCACGTAGTCGGGCGCGTAGAGAACCGACCGGTCGGCCAGGTCCTTCTCCACACCCGGGTGCGCCAGCTGGTTGTTGGCCGCGCCGCACACCACCTTCGCGGTGAGCACGGAGACGGTGTCGTCGTTCAGCGCGCCGCCGAGCGCGCACGGCGCGTAGATGTCCAGGCCCTCGGTACGGATCAGGGCGTCGGTGTCCGCCGCCACGGTGACCTCGGGGTGCAGGTCGGTGATCGTGCGCAGCGACTCCGCGCGGACGTCGGTGATCACGACCTCGGCCCCGTCGGAGAGCAGGTGCTCGACGAGGTGGCGGCCGACCTTGCCGACCCCGGCGACGCCGACCTTGCGGCCGCGCAGCGTCGGGTCGCCCCAGAGGTGCTGGGCCGAGGCCCGCATGCCCTGGAAGACGCCGAACGCGGTGAGCACCGAGGAGTCGCCCGCGCCGCCGTTCTCGGGGGAGCGGCCGGTGGTCCAGCGGCACTCCCGGGCGACGACGTCCATGTCGGCGACATAGGTGCCGACGTCGCAGGCGGTGACGTAGCGGCCGCCGAGCGAGGCGACGAACCGGCCGTAGGCGAGGAGGAGTTCCTCGCTCTTGATCTTCTCCGGGTCGCCGATGATGACGGCCTTGCCGCCACCGTGGTCGAGGCCGGCGAGGGCGTTCTTGTACGACATCCCGCGCGACAGGTTCAGCGCGTCGGCGACGGCGTCGGCCTCGGATGCGTACGGGTAGAAGCGGGTGCCGCCGAGGGCCGGGCCCAGGGCGGTGGAGTGGAGGGCGATGACGGCCTTGAGGCCGCTGGCACGGTCCTGGCAGATCACGATTTGCTCGTGGCCCCCCTGATCCGAGTGGAACAGGGTCTGCAGTACGTCTACGTGCCCGCTAGTCACATCGGTCACTGTGGTGACTCCCAAAGAACGAAGCGGCGGAGGCCCTCCTAGGGGTGGGGAGGACCCCGGACCGACCGGCACGGCCGGTCCGATGGGCAAGAGCGTAAGTCCTCAGGCGGCGCGTATCTGCCCCCGCGCGAAGGATCACCCTCCGGGGGTCATCGGCCGTGACACGATGCGCTCCATGTCGGTGGTGTCTTCGGTGCTCGTCCCTTACACGTCCTACCTCCGGATCTACGAGCCGCTCGCCGCCTTCGCCGAGCCCGAGCGCAGCCACTGGGCGCGCTACGCGCAACGCGAGGAGCTCCCCACGGCCCAGGACGAACTGCGCCGCTCGCTGGCCGACTTGGTGGCGACGCCGCCGGTCGGGGTGCCCGTGCACGAGAGCGGCGACGCGTTCGTGGCGGAGCTGGACGGGGTGGTGTGCGTCTGTCCGTGGCGGACCCGGCTGCGGGGCTGGCTGGCCCTGGAGGAGCTGGGGGGCATGTTTCCGGCCAACGTGCTCGACGCCGTGCTGTCCGCGGTGGTGCGCGGCCAGGTGGCGGCGGACCACGAGCGCTGGCGGCGGCTCCACCCGGACGCGCGGCCGTGGATCCGCACCACGGTGTGGCAGGTCCCGGTGCGCTGGTTCGTCCTCTTCGACGACGAGGAGCGGGAGTACACGGCGGCGGACGGCGAGGGGGCGGGACCCCTCCTGCGGTACCGCACGCCGATGGTCGAGGCCCGGCGCCGGCTGGCGCGGGCGCTGCGGACGCTGCGGGAGAGCGTTCCGGAAGGGCCGCTGACCGAGGGGCTGGTGGACGTGGGGCGCTGGCTGGAGGAGTTCCATCCGCGCTCGCTGGTCGAGCTGGACTACGGGGGCCTCGTCCACGCGCTGCCGGCGGACCGGCTCGCCGGGGACCGGTCGGCGGCGGATGTGGCGGAGGGGCTCGCCGCGCTGCGGGACGGCGACAGCGAGGGCGCGGGGGAGGCGTACGCGCGGCTCGCGGAGCGCTGGCGGGCGATCCGGGACCTCCAGTTCACCAATTGACGTGAAAAGGCCCACAGCGGCATCAAGGTGACGGAACCGGGGCATCCTTCATCCAGGACGAAGGGCCGGGACGCGAGGAGGAGGGAGGAGGCGGAGCGGGCGGGCCGTGAACCGACGGACGATCCGTGAACCGGTGTTCGGTGAACCGGCGTTCCGTGTGACCCGTGAGGTCTCATGGGACGGGTGGGGCAGGGGCGTACGCCGCTGGGTCCGGGACCTACGTCCCGAACCGGGCCTTTGCCTCAACCGTGATGGACAGCACTAACGGGGCCCTTGCGCCTATCCCTAACCCTCATGCCAAAATAGGACAAGGAGTCCGGGGAGGGCTCCTTCTGTCCAAGTAAGGGCAGAATGCTCGACATTGCACTCTATGGGGGGTCTGACGACTCCTGATCGCTCTGTGACTGATCGTCACTGGTGCGTGACTGTCCGCTATGGCATGGTCCATCGGCTTCCGTCGCTGATGAACACCTGGGAGGGCAATTCCATCGGTTTGGCCGACGTGGCTGGACGGATGGTGTAGTTGTAGTGCCGAGGACAAGCCGTTCGTCCTATAACCGACTCGGCCCGCGTCCGCCATTTCGGGCAACGCGGGTCAAGGTGCAGAATTTAGAGGAAAGAACCGAGAAGGTTCGGTTCTCCCGAGGAGGCCGCTCATGACCGCTCGCACCCCTGATGCCGAGCCGCTGCTGACCCCGGCTGAGGTTGCCACGATGTTCCGCGTGGACCCGAAGACGGTCACCCGTTGGGCCAAGGCTGGCAAGCTCACGTCCATCCGCACGCTCGGTGGACATCGCCGGTACCGCGAGGCAGAGGTCCGCGCACTGCTTGCGGGTATTCCGCAGCAGCGCAGCGAGGCCTGAACACCCCTGCCGACCAGCGATAACAGCAGCACAGCAGTACCGCAGTACCGCACAACATCCGGGCAGCTGACAGGTCCCCCAACCCCAGTCGCCCACCCATAGCTCCACTCGACGGACGCCTGCCCCAACGGGCGTCATACCTGTGTTCCACGGGTTTTCGTCGTATCGATCGCGCTGGACTCCGCCGGGTCCAGCGCGATCTTTTTGTGCCCGGACAGGGCCTCTCCGGCCGGCTCCCGGACCGCCCGGACGGTCCCTGGACGGGCTCTCCGAGCCGCTCCCGCGCCCGTACCGGCCCGGAGTCAGAACCGGGCGGTCGGTCGGCTTCAGGGGGCCGACGGGGGCGTTCGTGGGTCTGTGGGCGGGTCTGTGCGGGAGTGTGGGTGAGCGTCCCGGACGCGGCGGGACAGCCCCGGACGGAACGGTCCCCGCAACTCCACGGACCCCGTGCAATTGCACATATTAAATTCACCAGTTGTAGGGGAGGCGTAAAATCCCCCGGTCTGAAAACTCTTTCGGTGACTACCGTCACATCACCTGATGCTTGCCAACTACGAGCCTGCCACTGTCCGAACGCGCAGTCACCCGGCCGATGGTCGTGTTGCCGTGGGTCTTTCGTCCTCGTTGCCGCCGGCCTCCTGAGGGTCTTCGGCCGCCCCTTCGGGCTCCGCGGTCGCCCCGGGCTCCATGGCGAGGCGCAGGAGGCGATGGCAGACCGCGCAGTGCCGGGTGAGATGGCGATAGGCGGAAGCGGCCGCCAGGTGGGCGCGCAGCAGCGCGCGGGTCTCATGTCGTGCTGCGGACGCGGACATACGAGCCACCTCCCGGTGGGCCCGGCCGTCCCTCGCCGCGAGAAGCGCCGAAGGTACGGATACGGCCTCTGCTTCTACGGGGTACCCGCGGCGGATGAAGCCGTCAAGACGCGAGAAAGCCCGGATCGAAACGATCCGGGCTTTCTCCTACTGCGGTCCTGACGGGATTTGAACCCGCGGCCTCCACCTTGACAGGGTGGCGAGCACTCCAAACTGCTCCACAGGACCAGGTTTTCGCTGCTTGCCGTGCGGCTTGCTGCGAAACCAGACTGTACAGGAGGTGGGAGGTCCAGGTCGACTTCACTCCTGGTGGTGACTCCGTCACCCACCTCCCGGCCTCCTCCGGCGGCCCCGCGTCAGGGCGCGAGGGCGTCGATCGCCTTCACGATCCGCTTGTCCGAGACGGGGAACGCGGTCCCCAGCGCGTGGGCGAAGTAGCTGACCCGCAGCTCCTCGATCATCCAGCGGACGTCCAGGGCCTCCTGCGGCACCGGCCTGCCCTGCGGGAACTGTTCGAGGAGCCAGGCGTACTCGTCCTGCATCTCGTGGACCTTCTCCATCCGCGTGGTGTCCCGCTGAACGGCCGTCGGCATCTGCTGGAGCCGCCGGTCGGCCGCCACGAGGTAGCGCATCAGGTCCGGCAGCCGGCGCAGCCCGGTGGCCGTAACGAAACCGGGCGGTACGAGACGGGCCAGCTGCTCCCGTACGTCCGTGACGTTGGCCACCAGAGCCAGGCTGTTCGTCGACTTCAGCCGGCGCTCGCAGGCCTGCCACGCGGCCAGGATCTGCTGCACCTGGTCGATCGTGCGGACGGTGAGGTCCACCAGGTCCGCGCGCACCTTGTCGTACAGCGTCCGGAACGCCTTCTCGTCCCACGCGGGCCCGCCGTGCGCGGCGATCAGCCGGTCGGCCGCGGCGGTCGCGCAGTCCTCGAAGAGGGCCTGCACCGAGCCGTGCGGATTACGGGACAGCGCCAGCTTCTGCTGATTGCTCAGCCGGTCGGACGCGAACTTCGCCGGGTTCACCGGGATGTTCAGCATGATCAGCCGCCGGGTACCGCACCACATCGCCTGCTGCTGCTCGGCCTCGGTGTCGAAGAGCCGCACCGCCACGCTCTCGCCCTGGTCGACCAGCGCCGGATACGCCTTGACCGGCTGACCGGCCCGCCGGGTCTCGAAGACCTTGTTCAGCGTGCCGATCGTCCAGTCCGTGAGGCCCGAGCGCTCGATGGACTCCCCCGAGGGCCCCGCGGTCGCCGCGGCGGCCTTGGAGAGCGCCTGGCGGGCCTTCGGGCGCAGCTGGAGCTTCAGCGCCTCCAGGTCCTTGTCCTCGGCGACCTTCCGCCGCCGCTCGTCGACGATCCGGAACGTGATCTTGAGGTGGTCCGGGACCCGGGAGAGGTCGAAGTCGTCCGCCGTGACCGGGACCCCGACCATCCGCTGGAGCTCCCGCGCCAGGGTCTGCGGCAGCGGCTCCTGGAGCGGGACCGCCCGGTCGAGGAACTTGTCGGCGTAGTTCGGCGCGGGGACGTAGTGCCGGCGGATCGGCTTCGGCAGCGAGCGGATCAGCTCGGTGACGACCTCCTCGCGCAGCCCCGGGATCTGCCAGTCGAAGCCCTCGGCGGTGACCTGGTTGAGCACCTGGAGCGGCACGTGCACGGTCACACCGTCCGCGTCCGCGCCGGGCTCGAACTGGTACGTCACCTTGAACTTGAGCTTCCCCTGCCGCCAGGAGTCCGGGTAGTCGTCCTTGGTGACGGCCCCGGCCTTCTCGTTGATGAGCATGGAGCGCTCGAAGTCGAGCGCGTCCGGCTCCTCGCGCTTCTTGTGCTTCCACCAGGAGTCGAAGTGCGCCCCGGACACGATGTGCTCGGGAATCCGCTGGTCGTAGAAGTCGAACAGGGTCTCGTCGTCCACGAGGATGTCGCGGCGCCGGGCCCGGTGCTCCAGCTCCTCGACCTCGCCGAGCAGTTTGCGGTTGTCGTGGAAGAACTGGTGGTGGGTGCGCCAGTCGCCCTCGACCAGGGCGTTGCGGATGAACAGATCCCGCGAGGCCTCCTGGTCGATTCGTCCGAAATTGACCTTGCGCTGGGCGACGATCGGCACGCCGTAGAGGGTGACCCGCTCGTACGCCATCACCGCCGCCTGGTCCTTCTCCCAGTGCGGCTCGCTGTAGGTCCGCTTCAGCAGGTGCCCGGCCAGCGGTTCGATCCACTCGGGCTCGACCTTGGCGTTGACCCGCGCCCAGAGCCGGGAGGTCTCCACCAGCTCCGCCGACATCAGGAACCGGGGCTGCTTCTTGAACAGCGCCGAGCCGGGGAAGATCGCGAACTTGGCGCTGCGCGCGCCCAGATACTCGTTCTTCTCGGTGTCCTTCAGCCCGATGTGCGACAGCAGCCCGGCCAGCAGCGAGGTGTGCACCGCCTGCTCGGGGATGGACGCCTCCGCCTTGGGCTCCTCGACGGTGATGCCCATCTGCTTGGCGACCGTCCGCAGCTGCGCGTAGATGTCCTGCCATTCGCGGATGCGCAGGAAGTTCAGATACTCCTGCTTGCACATCCGGCGGAACGAGGACGAGCCTCGCTCCTTCTGCTGCTCGCGGACATAGGCCCAGAGGTTCAGATACGCCAGGAAGTCGGAGGTCTCGTCCTTGAACCGGGCGTGGTTCTGGTCGGCCTGCGTCTGCTTCTCCGCCGGCCGCTCGCGCGGGTCCTGGATGGAGAGCGCGGCGGCGATGACCATGACCTCGCGGGCGCAGCCGTTCTTGTCGGCCTCGATGACCATGCGGGCCAGGCGCGGGTCGACGGGCAGCTGGGAGAGCTTGCGGCCGAGCGGGGTCAGCCGCTTCTTCGGGTCCTTCTCGGCGGGGTCGAGAGCCCCCAGCTCCTGGAGGAGCTGCACGCCGTCGCGGATGTTGCGGTGGTCCGGCGGGTCGATGAAGGGGAACTTCTCGATGTCGCCCAGCCCGGCGGCGGTCATCTGGAGGATGACGGAGGCCAGGTTGGTCCGCAGGATCTCCGGGTCGGTGAACTCCGGCCGGGTGACGAAGTCGTCCTCCGAGTACAGCCGGATGCAGATGCCGTCCGACGTACGGCCGCAGCGGCCCTTGCGCTGGTTGGCGCTGGCCTGGGAGATCCGCTCGATCGGCAGCCGCTGGACCTTGGTGCGGTGGCTGTAGCGGGAGATGCGGGCGTTGCCCGGGTCGATCACGTACTTGATGCCGGGGACGGTCAGCGAGGTCTCGGCGACGTTGGTCGCCAGCACGATGCGGCGTCCGGTGTGGCGCTGGAACACGCGGTGCTGCTCGGCGTGCGAGAGACGCGCGTAGAGGGGGAGCACCTCGGTATGTCTGAGGTTGCGCTTGTTCAGCGCGTCCGCCGTGTCCCGGATCTCGCGCTCACCGGAGAGGAAGACCAGGACGTCGCCGGGGGCCTCGTGGCCCAGCTCGTCGACGGCGTCGCAGATGGCGGTGATCTGGTCCCGGTCGGAGTCCTCGCTGTCCTCCTCCAGCAACGGGCGATACCGCACCTCGACCGGATACGTCCGCCCGCTGACCTCCACGATCGGCGCCTCGCCGAAGTGGCGTGCGAACCGCTCCGGGTCGATGGTCGCCGAGGTGATGACGACCTTCAGATCGGGGCGGCGGGGCAGCAGCCGGGCCAGATAGCCGAGCAGGAAGTCGATGTTCAGCGACCGCTCGTGGGCCTCGTCGATGATGATCGTGTCGTACGCCAGCAGCTCGCGGTCCGTCTGGATCTCGGCGAGCAGGATGCCGTCCGTCATCAGCTTCAGATACGTCGACTCCGGGTTCACCTGATCGGTGAAGCGGACCTTCCAGCCGACCGTCTCGCCCAGCGGCGTCTTCAGCTCGTCCGCTACGCGCTCCGCGACCGTACGGGCTGCGATCCGGCGGGGCTGGGTGTGCCCGATCATGCCCCGGACGCCGCGCCCCAGCTCCATACAGATCTTGGGGATCTGCGTGGTCTTCCCGGACCCGGTCTCCCCGGCGACGATCACGACCTGGTGGTCGCGTATCGCCTCCAGGATCTCGTCCTTCTTCTGGCTGACCGGCAGCTCTTCCGGGTACGACAGGGCGGGCAGCCGGGCCGCGCGCGCCGCGAGCCGTTCGGCCGCCTTGCCCGCCTCGGCCGCGATCTCGTCCAGCACGGACTGGCGGGCCTCGGGCTTGCGGATGCGGCGCGCTCCTTCGAGGCGCCGGCCGAGCCGGTTCGCGTCGCGGAGCGAGAGCTGACCGAGCTGGGACTGGAGATCGGCGAAGGAAGTAGACATACGGATCCCAGGATCTCACCCGGGCCCGGCCAGTGGCGACCTCATTTCGCGCGGGCTGCGTCACGCGGCACGTACCATTTCGGGCAGTCGAACGCCCCCGTCACCACCGCTCGCGCGAGAAAGGCCCGGTCCCGTGTCCCGTACGCAGTGGTGGAGCCTTACGGCGCTGCTCGCGGCGCTGCTGGGGCTGTTGTGCGGGCCGGGGGCGGTCGCCGCCGCCGGTCCGGGGGCCTCCGCGCCGGTGGCGCACGTTGTGCAGGGCCCGGCCCAGGCGGACGGCCCGGCTCAGGCCAGGGCCGAGGGCTCGGCTCCGGACCGGGCGCAGCACCAGGCCCAAGCCCCGGCCCAAGCCCCCGTGGCCGAGGCCTCCGGCGGGCGTGCCCCGGTCCCCGGCTGCGGGAAGCTCCGTGATCACGACGGTGAGCCCGCCGTTCCCTCCCGCGCCCGGTCCGCCCACGACCACGCGCCGGGGCTCGCGCCCTGGGGGCTGCCCGTCGCGACGGGCGCGCTGCCGGCCGAGCCGCCGCCGGGGATACGGGCCCGCGCCCCCCTCCCGTACACCCCGACCCCGGTCGAACTCTCCGTGCTGCGGGTGTAGGAGGCGTCCGGCGGGCACCCGCCCGCCCCGCACCGTCCGCCCTTTCTCCCGCATCACCAGCACGGAGTGCCGCATGCCCACGCCCAAGAACACGAAGACCGCGAACGCGCGCAAGCCCCTCGTCTACGGCGCGGTGGTCGTCGTCGCGGCCGGTCTCCTCGGCTTCGCCTCGTACAAGGCCACCGCCCCCGACGACACCGCGAAGGACACCACCGCCACCGGCCCCGCCGCCGAGGTCTCCGCCGACCCGAACGAGGGCGTCTACCCGGAGCTGGCGAAGCTCGCCCGCCGGGACGCGGACGACAAGCTGGCCATCGGCCCGGCCGACGCCCCGGTCGTCCTGATCGAGTACGCCGACTTCAAGTGCGGCTACTGCGGCAAGTTCGCCCGGGACACCGAGCCGGAGCTGATCCAGAAGTACGTGAAGGACGGCACGCTGCGCATCGAGTGGCGCAACTTCCCGATCTTCGGCGAGGAGTCCGAGAACGCCGCGCGCGGCGCCTGGGCCGCCGGGCAGCAGAACCGCTTCTGGGAGTTCCACCGCGCCGCCTACGCCGAGGGGGCGAAGGAGAAGGGCTTCGGCAAGGACCGGGTGAAGGCGCTCGCCGAGGAGGCCGGGGTGAAGGACCTGGACCGGTTCATGAAGGACCTCGACGGCGACGCGGCCCGCGCGTCGGTCAAGAAGGACCAGGAGCAGGCGTACGGGATCGGCGCCACGTCCACCCCGTCGTTCCTGATCAACGGCCGCCCGATCGCGGGCGCCCAGCCGGACGAGACGTTCACCCGGGCCATCGAGGCCGCCGCCGAGCAGGCGAAGACCACGGGGGCCGCAGGCAAGGCAGGGGAGCCCGCCAAGTGACGGCCGACATCGGCTACTTCGCGGCCTTCCTCGGCGGGCTGCTCGCCCTGGTCAGCCCGTGCAGCGCGCTGCTGCTTCCGGCGTTCTTCGCGTACTCCATCGACTCCACCTCCCGGCTGCTGGCCCGTACCGGCATCTTCTACGCCGGGCTCGCCACCACCCTCGTCCCGCTCGGCGCGGCCGGTTCGTACGCCGGGCGGCTGTTCTACGGCCACCGCGACGCCCTCGTCACCGGCGCGGGCTGGCTGATCATCGTGCTCGGCGTCGCGCAGATCGTCGGCCTCGGCTTCGCCTCCCGGCGGATGGCCGAGCTCAGCGGCCGGATCCGCCCCACCACCGTGTTCTCCGTCTACGCGCTGGGCGCGGTCTACGGGCTGGCCGGATTCTGCGCGGGCCCGATCCTCGGCAGCGTCCTGACCGTCGCGGCGGTCAGCGGCAGCCCGGTCTACGGCGGGCTGCTGCTGGCGGTGTACGCGCTCGGGATGGCCGTACCGCTCTTCGTCCTCGCCCTGCTCTGGGAGCGGTTCGACCTGGGCCGTCGCACTTGGCTGCGCGGCCGGACCGTCCAGCTCGGCGGCCGGTTCCAGCTGCACACCACATCGCTGCTGTCGGGCCTGTTCTTCATCGGCCTCGGCGCGCTGTTCCTCGTCTACGACGGGACGACCGCGCTGCCCGGCCTGCTCGGGGTCGACGACTCGTTCGCGGTCGAGCAGTGGGCGCAGAAGCTCGGCGAACGGGTGCCGGACGGTGCGGCGCTGGTCGCGGTGGTGTTCGTGGCGCTGCTGGTCCTGGGTGTACGGGCCTGGCGGCGGCGCGATGCCGACGTAGCGGCGGCGGAGAAGGAGCAGGAGGAGCACGCCGGGACCGAGAAGGTGTGACACGGCGAAGGCCCCGTCCGGTGGACGGGGCCTTCGTGAAGTGGCTGGGGCCGGGATCGAACCGGCGACCTATCGCTTTTCAGGCGATCGCTCGTACCAACTGAGCTACCCAGCCACGCAGCCGCTGGGGCTGCAAGCGGTCCTGACGGGATTTGAACCCGCGGCCTCCACCTTGACAGGGTGGCGAGCACTCCAAACTGCTCCACAGGACCAAGCAATGTGCGAAACAAGTCTCGCACACGGTGAAACGTGCCCCCAACGGGATTCGAACCCGTGCTACCGCCTTGAAAGGGCGGCGTCCTGGGCCACTAGACGATGAGGGCTATTGGCCCGCCGGTTCGCTTTGCAGCGCGTCGGGGACGTGAGAAGCATATGGGATGGGTGGAGCTATCGCCAAAACGGTTTACGGCGATGGGGTCGGGCGGCCCGGGGAGCGGGTCGCGGAGGGCGACGAGGACGCGGACGACGGCGACGGGGAGGGCGAGCCGGGGGAGTCCTTCTTCAGGTTCTCCTCCGGGAGATGGCGGCTGACCTCGGCGGTCGTCAGCCCGAGACCGCCGAGCGTGATCTCGTCCCAGGCCTGGAGCCGGCGGGTGGAGCGGTCCAGGTAGAGCACCGACGCGTGCACCTTCTCGGGCTTCTCGTTCTGCACGGCGCGCAGCCCGCCGCCGCCCGTGGAGCCCTCGACCTTCAGCCGGGTGCCGAGCTTCAGCTGTTCGTTGATCCGGCGGTGGAGGTGGCCGGAGAGCACCAGCGGGACCGTGCCGTCGGTCGCCCGGGCGGTGTTCGGGTCGTGGGCGACGGCGATGTCGACGGGGGTGCCCGCCCGCTCCTGGTCGCGCAGAGCGGTGGCCAGGCGTGCGCCCTCCAGCTGGGCGGCCGCCTTGTTGCCGCCGGGGCCGGTCCGGTCCGGGGTGAAGGAGGCGTCGCCGGTGCCCGCGATCCGCAGCCCGCCGACGTCCACCGCCTTGCCGTCGTCGAGGACGCGGACGTTCCGGAACTT
The DNA here is from genome assembly GCF_014649875.1 of Streptomyces rubiginosohelvolus. Classification (GTDB taxonomy): domain Bacteria; phylum Actinomycetota; class Actinomycetes; order Streptomycetales; family Streptomycetaceae; genus Streptomyces; species Streptomyces rubiginosohelvolus. The sequence goes on from NZ_BMTW01000001.1 coordinate 1,516,268, forward strand.
CTCCAGGTAGTCCTGGGTGACGGTCGAGTCGTGGTTGCCGCGCACCCAGACGTAGGGCGCGCCGAGGTCGCGGATCGGGTCGAGGAAGCCGTTCTCGGCGGCGGAGCCGTGGTCCATCGTGTCGCCGGAGTCGATGATCACGTCGATCTCGTACTGCTCGACGAGCGAGGCGATGATGTGCCAGGCCGCCGGGTTGAGGTGGATGTCGGAGACGTGCAGGGCCCGGATGGTGCCGGGGTCGGGCTGGTAGACGGGGAGCGTGGAGGTCGCGTCGTACAGCTTGGTGACGTTGGTGACCAGGCGGGCCAGTTCCTGCTGGTACATGTCGAACTCGGTGACGATCGAGCGGGCGTCGCCGACCAGCGACGGGGCGCTGGAGAGCAGCCCGGAGAACTTCGGCTCCAGCACGGACTTCGGGTTCCAGGTGGCGTACGCGCTGACGCCGGACGCGGCCAGCAGGGTGAGGGCGAGCCCGCCGGCGGCCAGGGCGCGGCGGGGGCGGCGGTAGACGACGAGGCCGAGGGCGGTGGCGCCGGAGATCACGGCGACGCAGGAGCGCACGGCCAGCTCCCTGGTCCCGGCGGCGACGTCCCGGGTCACCTCGTCCTGGAGGCCGGAGAACCGTTCCGGCTGGTCGACCAGGGCCTGGGAGCGCTCGGGGTCGAGGCGGTCCACGTCCACGTCGAGCCGCAGCGGCGCGATGTGCGAGTCCAGCTCCAGGGCGCCGAGCGGGGCCACGTTGATCTTGCTGCCGCCGGTGAGGGAGGGGCGGAGCGTCATGTTGGTGTCCATGGGGCCGACCGGCGTACGGATGGACCCCACGGCGAGCAGTCCCAGCCAGGCCCCCAGCACGACGACGGCGAGCATGCCCAGCGCGCGGAGCCAGGGGCTGCGGGCGGGAGCCGCCAGGTCGCCGGGGACCGCCGGGCGGGGTGCCTTCGGCCCGGCGGGGCCCGTCGCGCCGGTTCGGTCCGTCGCGCGGGAGGCTTTCGGGGCGGCGGTACGGCTCCGGGACGCCGGGCGGACGAGCTGGCTGAGGCGGTGCCAGACGCGGTCGGCTGCGGCACGGAACGGGACGCGGACCATTGGGCCCGTATGCCCCGGTACGGCCTTCACCATGCCGGGCGGCTCCACCGGTCATGCGTCCGTACGGACCCGGTCGCCGCGATGCCGGGCGGTGGCCATCTGCCCGTACCCGGCCCCCGTACGGGACAATGGCCGGGTGCTGGAGATGACGCGCGAACAGTTCGAGGAGCTGGTGAGCCAGGCTCTGGACCGGATTCCGCCGGAGCTGACGCGGCTGATGGACAACGTGGCGGTGTTCGTCGAGGACGAACCGGACCCCGGCGACCCCGACCTGCTCGGGCTCTACGAGGGCACCCCGCTCACCGACCGCGGCGAGTGGTACGCCGGAGTGCTGCCGGACCGGATCACCATCTACCGGGGCCCGACGCTGCGGATGTGCGAGACCCAGGAGGACGTCGTCGCGGAGACCGAGATCACCGTGGTCCACGAGATCGCCCACCACTTCGGCATCGACGACGAGCGGCTGCACGCCCTGGGGTACGGATGAGCGAGCAGGAACCGCGGGAGCTGCCGGAGCCCGGCCCGCCGTCCGCACCGCAGGGCCGGGTGCTGGCGGCGGTCGCGGCCGGCGGCGCGCTCGGAGCCCTCGCCCGGTACGGGGCGCTGGTGCTCTGGCCGACGCCCGGTCACGGTTTCCCGTGGACGGTGTTCGCCGTCAACGTGACCGGCTGCGCCCTCATCGGCGTCCTGATGGTGCTGACCGTCGAGCGGGGCCGGATCACCCGCCCGCTGGTGCGGCCCTTCCTCGGCGTCGGGGTGCTCGGCGGCTACACGACCTTCTCGACGTACGCGGCGGACGTCTCGGGCCTGCTGGTCCGTCAGGAGGTCGCGGTGGCGATGGCGTACACGGTGGCGACGGCGGTGGCCGCGCTCGCATCGGTGGGGGCGGCGGCCGTGGCGACACGGGCCTGGCTGGACCGGGGCGGGCGACCCGGCGCGCGGGCCGAGGGGCGCACGGCGTGACCTGGCTGCTGGTGGCGATCGGCGGCGCGGTGGGCGCGCCCCTGCGCTATCTGACGGACCGTGCGGTGCAGACGTACCAGGGCCCGGGCGTCCCGTACGTCTTCCCGTGGGGCACCTTCACGGCGAACATCGCGGGCAGCCTGCTGCTCGGCGTGCTGACCGGCGCCGCGGTCTCCTCCCCGGTGCACGCCCTGCTGGCGACGGGCCTGTGCGGGGCGCTGACGACGTACTCGACGTTCTCGTACGAGACCCTCCGCCTGGCCGAGACGGGCCGCGCCTTCCTGGCCGCGGCCAATGTGCTGGCGTCCCTGCTGGCGGGGCTGGGCGCGGTGTTCCTGGGGGCGAAGCTGGCGGGCGGGTTCGGGGGGTAGCGGGGCTTCGTGCGGTGAGGGCACGTGCGGGGCGTTGCGGTTTCGGGCGTGTCTCCGGCGGGGTCGGGGGAGTTGGGCACGGTGCGAAGCCTCGCTCCGGCGTCGCGGGCTCCACCCCTCGCCACGCTCCCGCTCCCTCGCCCCGGAGGTGCCCCTCGTGCGCCAGTTCCCCGCCCCTGTCCGCTGGGCAGCCGTCACCGCGTTGACGATCGCCGCGTCCACCGGCTGCATGAGCGTCGGCGAGGACGGCGCCGGAGGGCCGGGGCCCTCGCGGTCCGCAGGCCCGAAGGGCGCCCAGACCGATCCGGCCGGGAACACGATTCCCGGCTCCGGGCAGTCCGGAGGACGCGGCGGGGGCGCCCACCCCCACTCCGACCGGGGCGTTCCCGGCAGCAGCCCACGCCCCGACGCCTCCGGTGCGAAGCCGTCGGCCACCACCAAGGACGCCCGCCCGGAACCGGCCGCCCCCGGGCAGCCCACCCGTGGCGGCGGAGGGGTGCGGCCCACGCCGACGCCCTCGACCCCGGGGCCGGGGGAGCCGCCGCCGGTCACTCCGGAGCCGCCGGCCCCGCCGACGCCCGCCCCGGACCCGGACCCCGAGCCGCAGCCCACCGACCCGCCGGAGCCGCCCCCGTCGGCGTCGCCCGCCGCGCAGTTCCGGGCCCAGGGGACGGGCGGGCCGAAGCCGGTCGGTCCGCTGCGGACGCCGGAGGCATCGCCGCAGGTGGGGCCGGTGTAGTCGGCGTCACTGCGAGGGTGGTTTGCGCAAGGTGGGTGAGGGTGCGTATGGTGGTAGATCGTTTGATCCCATTGCCCGGCGCCGACACAGAAGAGCGCCGTGTGGCGCGTACTCTCCCTTGCCGTGGCTGGACCGCATTGAGGCGGTCGAAATTGCGAATCACGGAGTTATGGGCGCGTGCCGAGACTCCGGAAGGTTTCGCATTTCGCATGTCAATTTCCAGTTCTGACCGCACCGTCATGCCCGAGAACGTCGACAACGCCGAGCTCGCCGAGCTGGTCGAGTCCGCCGTGACCGAGGCCCCGGCCGGTGCGACCGCCCCGGCCGCCGAGAAGACCGAAGAGGTCCCCGAGGCTGCTGAGGCCCCCGAGGCCGAGGCGTCCGAGGCCTCCACCGAGCCGACTGTCACCTTCGGCGACCTGGGCCTGCCCGAGGGCATCGTCCGCAAGCTCGCGCAGAACGGCGTCACCACCCCCTTCCCGATCCAGGCGGCGACCATCCCGGACGCCCTGGCCGGCAAGGACATCCTCGGCCGTGGCCGTACGGGCTCCGGCAAGACCCTCTCCTTCGGTCTGCCCACCCTGGCCGCGCTGGCCGGTGGCCGCACCGAGAAGAAGAAGCCCCGCGCCGTCATCCTCACCCCGACCCGCGAGCTCGCGATGCAGGTCGCGGACGCCCTCCAGCCGTACGGCGACGTGCTCGGCCTGAAGATGAAGGTCGTCTGCGGCGGTACGTCGATGGGCAACCAGATCTACGCCCTGGAGCGCGGCGTCGACGTTCTCGTCGCCACCCCGGGCCGGCTGCGCGACATCATCAACCGCGGCGCCTGCTCCCTGGAGGACGTCCAGGTCGCCGTCCTCGACGAGGCCGACCAGATGTCCGACCTGGGCTTCCTGCCCGAGGTCACCGAGCTGCTCGACCAGGTCCCGGCCGGCGGTCAGCGGATGCTCTTCTCCGCCACCATGGAGAACGAGATCGGCACGCTGGTCAAGCGCTACCTCTCCAACCCGGTCACGCACGAGGTCGACAGCGCCCAGGGCAACGTCACGACCATGTCGCACCACGTCCTCGTCGTGAAGCCGAAGGACAAGGCGCCGGTCACCGCCGCCATCGCCGCCCGCAAGGGCCGCACCATCATCTTCGTCCGCACCCAGCTGGGCGCCGACCGCATCGCCGAGCAGCTCATCGAGTCCGGCGTGAAGGCCGACGCGCTGCACGGCGGCATGACCCAGGGCGCCCGTACGCGGGTCCTGGAGGACTTCAAGAAGGGTTACGTCAACGCCCTCGTCGCGACTGACGTCGCCGCCCGCGGTATCCACGTCGACGGCATCGACCTGGTCCTGAACGTGGACCCGGCCGGAGACCACAAGGACTACCTGCACCGCTCGGGCCGTACCGCCCGCGCCGGCAAGTCCGGTGTCGTCGTCTCGCTGGCGCTCCCGCACCAGCGCCGCCAGATCTTCCGCCTGATGGAGGACGCGGGCGTCGACGCCTCGCGCCACATCGTCCAGGGCGCGGGCGTCTTCGAGCCGGAGGTCGCCGAGATCACCGGCGCCCGTTCGCTCACCGAGGTCCAGGCCGACTCCGCGAACAACGCCGCCAAGCAGGCCGAGCGCGAGGCCGCCGACCTGACGAAGCAGCTGGAGCGCGTCCAGCGCCGCGCCGTCGAGCTCCGCGAGGAGGCCGACCGCCTGGTCGCCCGTGCCGCCCGCGAGCGGGGCGACGACCCGGAGGCCGCGGTCGCCGAGGTCACCGCTGAGGCGGAGGCCGCCCTCGTGGCCGCCATCTCCGTCCCCGAGCAGCCGGCCGCCCGCGACGAGCAGCGCCGCGACGAGCGGGGCAACTACGAGCGCCGCGACAACCGCGGTGGCGACCGTGGCGGCTACCGAGGCAACGACCGTCGTGACGACCGCCCGTCGGGTGGCTTCCGCTCCGGTGGCAACGACCGTCGGGACGACCGTGGTGGCCGCTCCTTCGAGCGTCGCGACAACGACCGTCCGTCGTTCCGTGACCGTCGTGACGACCGCCCGTCGGGTGGCTTCCGCTCCGGTGGCAACGACCGTCGCGACGACCGCCCGTCGGGTGGCTTCCGCTCCGGTGGCAACGACCGTCGCGACGACCGTGGCGGCCGCTCCTTCGAGCGCCGCGACGACCGCCCCTCGTTCAACCGTGACCGTCGTGACGACCGCCCGTCGGGTGGCTTCCGCTCCGGTGGCAACGACCGTCGCGACGACCGTGGCGGCCGCTCCTTCGAGCGCCGCGACAACGACCGCCCGTCGTTCAACCGCGACCGCCGTGACGACCGCCCCTCCGGCGGTTACCGCTCCGGCGGCAGCGACCGCCCGTTCAACCGTGACCGTCGTGACGACCGCCCGTCGGGTGGCTTCCGCTCCGGCGGCAGCGACCGCCCGACCGGCCGCCGTGACGACCACCGTGGCGCCAACACCGGCACCAACACCGGTTCGTTCGGCCGCCGCGACGACAAGCCGCGCTGGAAGCGCAACGGCTGACCCCAGCCCGGCCGGCCTCCGGCCGAGCAGGTCCGCCTGACAGACCGGCAGGGCCCGTACGCCACCGAACCGACTCGGTGACGTACGGGCCCTGTTGCTGTTCCCGACCCCCTCGTCCCACCTGTTCCTGAGCCCACGCCGGGCTCCCGCAACGCGCGCGACGGGCCCAAGACCGATACCGGATCGGCTGCCGGGACCGGGCGGGCTATGCTCGGGGGGTGATGTTGCACGGGCCGTTAGCTCAATTGGTCAGAGCAGCGGACTTTTAATCCGTTGGTTGTGGGTTCGAGTCCCACACGGCCTACCGACAGCAGGACAGGGCGCAAGCCCGCCATCTGCGAAGAAGCGCCTCCATCCGGTCCCGTCCGGGTGGGGGCGCTTCGCCATGTGGTTCCCGCGTCAGGCGCACGTCCTGCGGTGCTGTACGCCGACCACTGCGTGACTCGGACGGGAGATCCGGCGGATCAATCCGAGACGGTTCGCCAGGCGTCCTCGGCGTGCTGTGCGGTGGGGTGGGTGGGGAAGACCTGGTCCAGGCCGATGATGCGGATGATCCGGGCGAGGTGTTCGGGGAGGGCGGCCAGTGCGATGGTCGCGTCGGCGGCCAGGGCGTGGTTGCGGGCGGCGATCAGGGCGGTGATTCCGCTGGAGTCGCAGAAGGTGATGCCCTTGAGGTCGATGACGAGCTGTTGTCCCGGGCGCAGGGCGAGCCCGGGCAGGGCGTCGCGGACCTGGGGTGCGGTGTGGTGGTCGAGTTCCCCGGCGAGTTCCATGACCGTGCCGGCAGCGGTGGTGCGGGTGCTGAGGGTCAAGTGCTGGGTCACTGCTGCTCTTCACTGAGGGATCGGGGCACGTGGATGGCGAGGACGGCGGTGTCGTCGTCCACGCCGGTGCCGAAGGTGCGGAGCAGGTCGCGGACTGCGCCGATGGTGTCCGACGCGGTGGTGGGGGCGAGGTCGTGGCCGAAGTCGAGGAAGGCCTCGTCGCCGTAGCGGTCCTCGCCTCCGGCGGCGGTGGTGTGGGCTTCGGTGAGGCCGTCGGTGTGCAGGAGCAGCGTGTCGCCGGGGGCGAGGTGGACGGTGGTGGTGGCGATGTGGGCGTCGGGCAGGGCGCCGATGAGCTGCCCGCCGGGGGTGGGCAGGTAGTCGGCGGTGCCGTCGGCGCGCATCAGCAGGGCTGGGGGGTGGCCGCCGCTGGCCAGCGTGATGCGGAAGCCGCCGCGGTCGGGGTCGGGGGTGAGGAGGCCGAAGACGACGGTGCAGAAGCGGGGGTCGGTGCCCTGGTACTCGTGGTTGAGGACGGTGTTGAGGTTGGCGAGTACGGCGGCCGGGTCCGGGTCGTAGACGGCGGCGGCGCGCAGGGTGTAGCGGGCCAGGGAGGTGACGGCCGCGGCGGCGGCGCCCTTGCCGCACACGTCGCCCAGGAACAGGCCCCAGGTCCCGGCGGCCAGGGGGAACAGGTCGTAGAAGTCGCCGCCGACCTCGTCGACGGAGGCGATGTGGTAGTGCGCGGCGACGTCCAGGCCGGGCACGTTGGCCAGCGTGGGCGGCAGCAGTGTCTTCTGCAGGGTGGTGTTCAGGAGCTTGAGGCGGTCGCGTTCCTGGTCGGCTTCCTGGCGGGCCCGCAGCAGTTCCGTCTCGTAGGCGCGGCGGTCGCGGGCGTCGAAGAGGGTGGTGCGGATCAGCAGGGGTTGCCCGTCGCTGCCGGTCTTGACTGTCGAGGTGACCATGACCGGCAGGTGGGAGCCGTCGGCCGCCTTGAGTTCCAGGGCGATGCCGCTGATCTCGCCCTGCATCCGCAGCAGCGGGGCGAAGTGGGTCTCGTGATAGAGCCGGCCGCCGACGGTCAGAAGGTCGGAGAAGGCCATGCGGCCCACCAGATCGCCGCGCCGGTAGCCGAGCCAGTCCAGCAGGGTCGTGTTGGCCTTGGCGATCCGGCCGTCCAGCAGGGTGGAGAGGTAGCCGCACGGGGCGTGCTCGTAGAGGTCCTCGGCACTGTCCTCCAGCAGTTCGGAGAAGCGGGCCTCCTCATCCACGGGTGCCGGGTCCCTGCTGTCCGCCGCGTCGCCCGTCTCGCACATCACCGCGCCGCCCCGGCGAACGCGGCGATCGCCGCAGCGGTCTCTTCCGGGGCAGCCAGCTGAGGGCAGTGCCCCGTCGCGTTCAGTGTGACCAGCCGGCTTCCCGGTATCCGGGCGTGGACGAACGCGCCGACCTCCGGCGGTGCGATCGCATCGCTGGAGCACTGGGCGACCAGCGTGGGCACCCGCACTGCCGCGAGGTCGGCGCGGTTGTCGGACAGGAACGTCACCCGGGCGAAGACGCGCGCGATCTCCGGATCCGTGCGGCAGAAGCTGTTCGTCAGCTCCTCGCCCAGCTCGGGCCGATCCGGGTTGCCCATGATCACCGGTGCCATCGCGCCCGACCAGCCGAGATAGTTGGCGTCCAGCGACTCCAGCAGCTCATCGATGTCGGCGGCGCTGAAGCCGCCCCGGTACCCCGTGGCCGGATCGTCGATGAAGCAGGGAGACGGTGCGAGCAGCACCAGTCCGGCGAACGCCTCCGGCTCGCGCGCGGCGGCCAGCACGCCCATCATCGCGCTCACCGAATGCCCCACGAACATGACCGGCCCCAGCGCCAGCTCCCCGACGACCTCCAGGACATCGGCGACGTAACCGTCCAGCGATCCGTACCGGTCCTGGCTCCAGGAAGACAGCTGCGAGTTTCCCGAGCCGACGTGGTCGAAGAGGACGACGGTGAAGTGCCGCTCCAGCGCAGGCACCACCAGACGCCACATGTTCTGGTCGCACCCGAACCCGTGCGCCAGCATCACCACCGGCGCACCGGCCCGCCCGGTCACCCTGACATGGTTCCTGCTCCGCACGTCCATGCGCGCCATCGTGGCAGACTCCCGGCGCGAGGGCTTCTCCCGTAGCTCGCAACCGGGGCTGACGGCCGAGCCCGGCGGGAGCGTCGCGCGGTTGCGGCCGCGTCGGCGGGGTGAGGGATCACCGGTCACGCGGGGCGTGCCTCTGTCCGGCGCAGGGGAGCGCCTGCCTGGTGGAGGCTGCGGAGTGCTTGCCGGTAGGAGGCGATCAGGCTGGTCTCCAGGTAGGCGACATCCAGCTCTTCGCAGTAGCGCCGGACGACGATCTGGGCCTTGCGCAGGTTGGGGCTGGGCATGCTCGGGAAGAGGTGGTGCTCGATCTGGTAGTTCAGCCCGCCCAGGACGATGTCCGTGAACCAGTTGCCGCTGACGTTGCGTGAGGTGAGGACCTGGCGGCGCAGGAAGTCCGGCCGGTCGTTGCCCGTCCGGATCGGCATGCCCTTGTGGTTGGGGGCGAAGACGGAGCCGAGGTACAGACCGAAGAGGCCTTGGTGGACGGCGAGGAAGGCGATCGCCATGCCGGGCGGCAGCACCAGGAAGAGCGCCGTCAGGTAGGCCGCGCAGTGCGCGACGAGCAGGGACCCCTCCAGCATCCGGTGCTTGAGCGAACGGTCGGCCAGCGCCCGCAGGCCCGACACGTGCAGGTTGATGGCTTCCAGGGTGAGGAGAGGGAAGAACAGGTACGCCTGCGAGCGGCCGATCAGCCGGGGCAGGCCCTTGGCCGAGCGGGCCTGGTCCTGCGACCAGACCAGCAGATCGGGCTCGATGTCGGGGTCGAGGGTCTCGTGGTTGGGGTTGGCGTGGTGGCGGGTGTGCTTGTCCTGCCACCAGCCGTAGCCCATGCCGATGCCGATGTTCGCGGTGATGCGCCCTGACCTCTCGCTGGCCTTGCGCAGCCGGAAGACCTGGCGGTGGGCGATGTCGTGGGCCAGCAGGGCCACCTGGCCGAAGACCGCGGCCAGGAAGACGGCGACGGCCAGGTTCCACCAGGAGGCGCCGACGAGGACGAAAGCGGTCCAGCCGGCGACGTACAGGGCACTCACGGCCACGATACGGACCGCGTAGTAGCGGGGTCGTCGGGCCATCAGGCCGTGGTCGGCGATCCTCTTGGACAGCCGGGCGAAATCGCTCCCGGTCGTCCGCTCGGGGCGGACGGAGACTTCTGCGGTCATGAGTACGAACCTCTCGTGGCCGACACCGGGCAGCCGTTGGGCGGTCACCGCGATGTGGTGGGAACGGAACAGCCGAGGACGTGACCGCTGTCGCTGGACTGATGGGTGGAGGGGCGCGGCCTCGGCCGCCCTCCTCCGGATCGGAGCTGCCGCCCGGCGTGGCGGCGGGCCTTCCGCGGCTACGCGAGGCTCACTCCGCGGGATTCATCCGTGCGTCAGCATCGCGGTGCGGAGCCGTCCGAGGAGGTGGGTCAGGAGCCGGGAGACGTGCATCTGGGAGATGCCGAGCTGTCGGCCGATCTCGGACTGGGTCATCTCCTGGCCGAAGCGCATGGCCACGATGGACCGGTCGCGGTCGTTCAGGTCTTCGAGCAGGGGCGCCAGCGCGTGGAGATCCTCGACCCGCTCGATGGCGGGATCGATGTCCCCTTCGACGTCGCCGTAGGTGACGGTCGACCCGCTGTCCCGTTCGCTCCCGACGGGCATGTCCAAGGACCCCGCGGTGTATCCGTTCGACGCGATGAGACCCTCGATGATCTCGTCCTCGCTGAGCTCCAGATGGCGGGCGAGTTCCTGGACGGTGGGATCCCGGTCCAGCCGTCCGGCGAGTTCTTCCTTGGTCTTGGCAAGGGTGACGCGCAGCTCCTGCAGGCGGCGTGGTACGTGGACCGCCCAGGTGGCGTCTCGGAAGAACCGCTTGATCTCCCCGACGATGTAGGGGATGGCGAAGGAGGTGAATTCCACCTCCCGGCTGAGGTCGAACCGGTCGATCGCCTTGATCAGGCCGACCGTTCCTACCTGGACGATCTCCTCCATCTCGCCGCTGCCGCGGTTGCGGAACCGGCGCGCGGCGAAGTGGACCAGAGACAGATTCGTCTCGATCAGGGTGTTCCGCGCGTACTGGTACTCGTGCGTTCCCTCTTCCAGCACCCGCAGCCGTTCGAAGAAGACGGAGCTGAGGGCGCGGGCGTCCTTCGGCGCCACCTTGCTGGGGTCGCGGATCTGCGGGAGCGCCACCAGGGGCGCGTCGGTGGCCGAGGCCGGAGCCGTCGTGGATATCGGCATTGCGATGGTTCCCCTGCCCCAGAAGGCGCCGCGGAGACCCGTCGGCACAGGGGTCACGTACCCGGATCCGGACGGAGTACGCAGATCTGGACAGATGGAACACCAGCGCGGCTTACTGCTGGTCTCCGCGGTCCGGGTACCTCCTGCCCGGCGAGCCCTGATCGGGCGGACGGGCTCCCGTGTCCCGGTCGCTCTGCTCGTACTGCGTCCGGTCCGTGTCCCTCCGTCCGGGCTCCCCGCCGCCGGCGTCCCGCGCCGGAACCGGCCGGCCGCGCGGTGCTGCCGACGTCTGCTGCTGAGACCGGCGGAAGCGCCGCTGGGATTCGCCCTCGACCGGCGTGCCCCGAGCGGGCCCGGCGTCGGTACCGGGGCGCGCCTCGGTCGCGCCGGCTCGGTCGGTGCCGCCTCCGGCGGCCCCGTCCCGGGCGGCCGTGCCGTACGACTGCTCGACTCCGGTGCGGTGTCGCTCCGCGTCCTCCTCGCGGTCCAGAGCGTCCTGCCCCCGCTGCTCCTGTTCATGGCGGGCGTTTCGTACCGCCCTGCGTTCCCGCCCGCTCATGACGGCCGAGCCGATCAGCATGAGGAGACCGCCGATGAGGGCCAGGCCCACGCCGCTGCCGAGCCCGTCGCTGTCGCCCGTGACGGTCAGGCTGCCCTGGGCCTGCGCCTGCCGGACCATCCAGAGGACGGCGAATCCGAGCGTGACGATCCCCGCGATCAGGACGAGGAGCCGCGATCGGAACGCCACGCCGAGAACGGTGAGCAGCGCGCCGACGAAGAGGGGGAGGAACATGGACGCGAACAGCCCCGCACCCGAATCCGTGATGCCGGCCCCGGTGAAGAGTTCCCACACCCGAAAGTCGTGTCCGAGCCGCCCGTCGTACCAGTTACGGAAGGGCGCCCAGATCGCTGCGGCAGCGCCGACGACCGCCAAGATCAGTCCGATCGTGTTACGGATACCCCGTGCCATGCCGCGACCTCCCGGCATATCGGACGTTGCATGCAAGAACCTCACATGCCGAACCCCGCCCCTGAAATTCACGCTACGCGCGGTGTGAGCGCCCTGCCATACGGCTCGACGGGGCCCCGGTGCGGCCCTCCTCCGCCTCAGGACCCGATCGCCAGGTACTCCGCCGTCCGCACGATCCGCTCGCGTTCGGCGAAGGAGGCCAGGCCCTCGCGGACGGCGCCGCTGTCGCCGCCGCGGTTGATGGCCTCCAGCGTGCGCCGGACCGCGGTGATCGCGGCGCGCTGGAGGTCCGAGGGGACGATGATCAGCCGGTAGTCGCGTTCGCGGAGGCGGTCCCTGGGGACGAGCGGGGTCTTGCCGCCGTGGAACATGTTGATCAGCTTCGGTTGCGGGACGCGGGCGGCGACCCCGATCGGGCTGGGCTGCCGCATCTGCGAACGCCGCGACTGCGCCCAACGGGCCCGGCCCCCGGCCGGCGGCCGACTCGCCATCGACCCGGACCGGCGGACGCACGTGCCGTATCCGGTGGAAGGGGGCCGGGTTGCGCTAGGAGACTCTGCGGCCCGCTCAGCCGGCAGCGGTGGCGATCACCGCCGACAGGGCCGCCAGCGCGTCGGCGACCCCGCCGGGTCCGAGGCCGCCGCCCTGGGCGACCTCGGCCGACTCTCCGCCGCGGCCACCGAGAAGCTGCTTCACCAACGGGGAGGCGTGCAGGCCCGCTTCCCGGGCCGCGTTGTTGACGGCGAGGACCAGCGCCCCGTCCTCCGTGCCCACCGCGACCGCGCCAGGCGTGCCGTCGGGCAGCCGGTCGCGGACGGCCAGGGCGAGCGCCCGGGCCTCCTGGGCGCTGCCGCCCGCCGTCGTGGTCACGATCCGCACGCCGTTCGCCTCGGCCGCCGCTTGGGCGAGTTCGCCGGCGCGTGCCGTGGTGGCCTGCTGCTTGAGCCGGGCGTTCTCCCGGTCGGCCGCCTTGAGCCGGTCCAGCAGACCGGCGATCCGGTCGGGCAGCTCGGCGCGCGGTGCCCCGAGCTGCTCGGCGATCCGCGCCACCAGGTCCCGCTCGCGGGCCAGGTAGCCGAAGCCCTCGATGCCCACGGCCGCCTCCAGGCGGCGCATGCCCGCGCCGACCGAGCCCTCGGAGGTCAGGGCGACCGTGCCGATCTGGGCCGCGCGCTCCACGTGCGTACCGCCGCACAGCTCCCGGGACCAGGCCCCGCCGATCTCGACGACGCGGACCTTCTCCCCGTACGTCTCGTCGAAGAGGGCGAGCGCGCCGATCTCCTTCGCCTCGGGCAGGGTCATCCACCGCACGCCGACCGGCAGATCGCGGCGCAGGGCGCGGTTGGCGGCCTCCTCGATCTCGCTGCGGACGGTCGCGGAGAGGGCGCCGCGCCAGGGGAAGTCGAGGCGCAGGTAGCCGGGCCGGTTGTAGGAGCCGGACTGGAGGGCGTCGGGGCCGAGGATCTCGCGCAGGGCGGCGTGCAGGACATGGGTGCCGGAGTGGGCCTGGCGGGCGCCGAGCCGCCACTCGGGGTCGACGGCGGCGTGCACGGTGTCGTCGGGGGCGAGTTCACCGGCGGTGATCCGGACCTGATGGGCGACCAGGCCGGGCAGCGGGCGCTGGACGTCGAGGACCTCGGCCTCGACCGAGGCGCCGGACAGCAGCCCGGCGTCGCTGTCCTGGCCGCCGGACTCGGCGTAGAACGGGGTGCGGTCCAGGACGACGGTGACGATGTCGCCGGTCCGGGCCACCGGCACCGGGCCGGCCGGACCGAGCAGCGCGAGGACTCGGGACTCGGTCTCCAGGGTGTCCCAGGCCCGCCAGTCGGTCGGCCCGTGCGCGTCGAGGACCGGACGCAGGGCGGTGGTGTCCACGGCCCCGCCGGCCTTGCGGGCGCGGGCGTCCGCGCGGGCCCGCTCGCGCTGCTCGTTCATCAGCGCGGTGAAGCCCTCGCGGTCGACCTCGACGCCCTGCTCGGCGGCCATCTCCAGGGTGAGGTCGATGGGGAAGCCGTACGTGTCGTGCAGCAGGAACGCCTGGGCGCCGGGCAGCAGCCGGCCGCCGCTCTCCTTGACCCGGGCGACGGCGGTGTCCAGGACGGTGGTGCCCTGCTTGAGGGAGGAGCGGAAGGCGTCCTCCTCGGCCCCGGCCTGATCGGCGATACGGGTGTAGGCGTCGGCGACCTCCGGGTAGCTCGGCGCCATGCAGTCGCGGGCCACCGGCAGCAGTTCGGCCAGCGCCAGGTCCTCGTAGCCCAGCAGCCGCATGGAGCGGACCGCGCGGCGCAGGATGCGGCGCAGGACGTAGCCGCGGCCCTCGTTGCCGGGGGTGGTGCCGTCGGCGAGGAGCATCAGGGCCGTACGGACGTGGTCGGCGACGACCCGCAGCCGTACGTCGGCCTCCGGATCGGCCCCGTAGCGGACGCCGGCCAGGTCGGCGGCGCGCTGGAGGACGGGGCGGGTCTCGTCGATCTCGTAGAGGTTGTCGACGCCCTGGAGGAGGGTCGCCATCCGCTCCAGGCCCATGCCGGTGTCGATGTTGCGGCGGGGCAGCTCCCCGAGGATGGGGTAGCCGGACTTGCCGGGGCCCGGGCCGCGCTCGTACTGCATGAAGACGAGGTTCCAGAACTCCATGTACCGGTCCTCGTCGACCGCCGGACCGCCTTCCCGGCCGAGGGCCGGGCCGCGGTCGTAGTACAGCTCGGAGCAGGGCCCGCACGGTCCGGGGACGCCCATGGACCAGAAGTTGTCCTCGTCCCCCCGGTCCACGATCCGCTCGTCGGGCAGGCCCGCGACCCGCCGCCAGATGCCGCGCGACTCGGTGTCGGAGTGGTGGACGGTCACCCAGATCCTGTCCGGGTCCAGCCCGTAGCCGCCCTCGGCCTGCGGGCTCGTCGACAGCTCCCAGGCGTAGGCGATGGCCCCTTCCTTGAAGTAGTCGCCGAAGGAGAAGTTGCCGTTCATCTGGAAGAACGAGCCGTGCCGGGTGGTGCGGCCGACCTCCTCGATGTCCAGGGTCCGGACACACTTCTGCACGCTGGTGGCCCGCTCCCAGCGTGCGGGCGCCTCACCGGTGAAGTACGGCTTGAACGGCACCATGCCCGCGTTGACGAACAGCAGGGTCGGGTCCGGGGTCGGCAGGGGTGCGCTGGGGACGACGGTGTGGTCCCGGGCGGCGAAGAAGTCCAGGAATCGGCTGCGGATGTCGGCGGTACGCACAAGCGGTCCTCTTCAGTCCTTCGGTCGGTCACCAGGGGGAAATCCGGGCGCGGTGCCACGCCGCTCAGGCGGCTCGGGCCACCCTCGCGGGCGCGGCGACCGGGTGCAGCGCGGCGTACTCCAACGGCGCCGACGGGTCGATGGACACGTTCAGCTGGGCCGGGTCGGCACCGGCCCGTACCAGCAGGTCGCCGACGGCGGCGATCATCGCCCCGTTGTCGGTGCACAGCGTCAGTGGCGGTACACGCAGTTCGACGCCCGCCGCCTCGCACCGCTCCTCGGCCAGCGCCCGGACCCGGGAGTTCGCCGCGACCCCGCCGACCACGACCAGGGTGCGGACGTCGTACCGGCGGCAGGCGGCCAGCGCCTTGCGCGTCAGGACGTCCGCGACGGCCTCCTGGAGCGAAGCCGCCCCGTCGGCCAGCGGGATGTCGTCGCCGCGCAGGCGGTGCTGCTCGGCCCAGCGGGCGGCGGCGGTCTTCAGCCCGGAGAAGGAGAAGGCGTACGGGTCGTCCTTCGACCCCAGCAGCGGCCGGGGGAAGGCGACGGCACAGGGGTTGCCCTCGCGGGCGGCCCGGTCGATGGCCGGCCCGCCCGGATACGGGAGGCCGAAGACGCGGGCGACCTTGTCGAAGCACTCGCCCGCCGCGTCGTCCACGGTGTCGCCCAGGTGCAGGATCGGATCGCGCACCAGATCGCGCACGAGCAGCAGCGAGGTGTGCCCGCCCGAGACGATGAGCACCATGCACGGGTCTGGCAGCGGCCCGTGCTCCAGGGTGTCGGCGGCCACGTGCCCGGCCAGGTGGTGCACCCCGTACAGCGGCACCCCCGCCGCGTACGCCAGGGACTTCGCGCCGGCCAGACCGACCTGGAGCGCCCCGGACAGTCCGGGCCCTGTGGTCACCGCGACGGCGTCGATGTCCCGCACCCCGAGCCCCGCCTGCGCCAGGGCCTCCCGGACGACGGGGGTGAACGCCTGGAGGTGGGCCCGGGCGGCGATCTCCGGCACTACCCCGCCGAAGCGGGCGTGCTCGTCCATGCTCGACGCCACGACATGCGCGAGCAGACGCCCGCCGGAGACGATGCCCGCCCCCGTCTCGTCACACGACGACTCGATGCCCAGCACCACCGGAGTCCGCACGGGGTCCTCTTCTCGCACAGTGATCGTTATTGCAACTTCTATGCAACAAGGTACTCGCCCACGGCTGGGGAACGCGGATCGGAGGAGGGGGCCGCTTATTGGTCAACGCCACCTCCGGAATGCCGTAGAGTTGTGTTCACCGACGCGGGGTGGAGCAGCTCGGTAGCTCGCTGGGCTCATAACCCAGAGGTCGCAGGTTCAAATCCTGTCCCCGCTACTGAAGATCCGGGCCCGGCACGCAGACAGCGTGCCGGGCCCGAGTCGTTCCCCGGCATTTTCCGGGTTGACCTTGACGCAGCGTAAAGATCTAGCGTCTCCGGCATGGAGTGGTCCATTCAGGAAATCGCCCGCCAGGCCGGCACCACGAGCCGCACGCTCCGGCACTACGGGGACCTCGGTCTCCTCGCGCCGAGCCGGATCGGGAGCAACGGCTACCGCTACTACGACCAGGACGCCCTCGTCCGGCTGCAGCGCATCCTGCTGCTGCGGGAGCTCGGGCTCTCGCTGCCCGCCATCAAGGACGTACTGGAGGGGCAGCGGGACACGGCGGTGGCGCTGCGGGCGCATCTGCGGCTGCTCGAACAGGAGCAGGCGCGCATCGGACGGCAGATCGCCTCGGTGCGGACCACCCTCCACAAGACCCAGGAGGGGATGGCACTCATGGCCGCTGAGGTGTTCGACGGCTTCGACCACACCGCCCACGAGCAGGAGGTCACCGAGCGCTGGGGCCGGGACGCGTACGAGGAGGGCGACCGCTGGTGGCGTTCGCTCGGGGACGGGGAGAAGAAGGCGTTCCAGGACGAGCACGAGGCCATCGCGCGCGACTGGGGCCGGGCCAGGGAGGCCGGGCTCGCCGCCGACGGGCCCGAGGCGCAGGAGCTCGCGCGGCGGCACTGCGCCTGGCTGTCCTCGGCCAAGGAGCCCAGCCGTTCGTACGTGATCGGGCTCGGGGAGATGTATGTCGCCGATCCGCGCTTCGGAAAGAACTACGATCGCTACGGGGACGGCACCGCCGCCTTCGTACGGGACGCACTGACGGTCTACGCGCAGCACCGGCTCTCCGACTGACCACGGCCGGCCGGGCCGCCACCGCTTTTTCCCCCTATTCGGCCGATGCCCGGTCGCCGCTCGGCGCGGCTCCGGGAAGCCTGGACAGGGAGCGGTACCGTCCGCAGCCGTGGGTGGACCGGGCAGGAGTGCACAGGTGGGGATGGCCGAGGGACGGCGCAGCGGAGCGGCGGGGGGCATGGACGCCGTGGGCCGTGCGGTGCTCGGATCCCGGGAGGGGGAGCTGGCGTCCGGCGGTGGACGGGGCACCGGCCGGTTCATCCGGATGCTGCCCGCTCTGCTGATCATCGGCGGACTGCTGTTCGACTCGCTCGCCCCGCCCAACTTCACCGCCGTCCCCCTCTTCGTCGCGGCCCCGCTGATCGCCGCCCCGTTCTTCTCGCTGTCCCGGACCGTCCGCACCGGGATCGCCGCGGTCATCTCCGTCATCGTGATGCGGATCTCCGACGGGACGTCCACCCAGGTCGTCCCGGTCATCGAGATGATCACCGTGCTCACGGGCTCGGTCCTGGCCCTCGTCATCAACGGCGTCGTGCGGCGCGGCAACGAGCAGCTCGCCTCGGCCCGGGCCGTCGCGGAGACCGCCATGCGGGCCGTGCTGCCGACGCCCGCCGAGCGGATCGGCGGACTCCAGGTGGCCGCACGGTACGAGGCGGCGCAGGCGGACGAGTTCGTGGGCGGCGACCTGTACGCCGTCGCGGACACCCCGTACGGCGTGCGCGTCGTGGTCGGCGACGTCCGCGGCAAGGGGCTGGACGCCGTCGGGGCGGTGGCGGTGATCATCGGCGCGTTCCGGGAGGCCGCCGAACAGGAGCGTTCGCTGGAGGGCGTGGCCCAGCGGCTGGAGCGGGCGCTGGCCCGGGAGGGGACGCGGCAGTACGGGCTGGACGCCATGGAGGGGTTCATCACCGCCGTACTGGCCGAGATCCCGCCCGGGGCGGCCACGGTCCGCCTGGTCAACCGCGGCCACCCCGAGCCGATCCTGCTCCACGCGGACGGGGCCCTGGAGGTGCTGGCGCCCTCGGTGCCCGCCCTGCCGCTGGGGATGGACCTCGGGGTGTGGCCGGACCGCGCCGACGAGTGGGTGATGCCTCCCGGGGCGACGCTCCTCGCCTTCACGGACGGCCTGTCCGAGGCCCGGGACGCCAACGGGGTCTTCTACGATCCGGCGGCCCGGCTGCGCGGTCGGATCTTCCCGGGGCCGGAGGAGCTGCTGTCGGCGCTGACCGATGACGTACGGCTGCACACCGGCGGGCACGCCACGGACGACATGGCGCTGATCGCGGTCGGCCGGCCGGCGGAGGGGCAGCCCGTGCGCCGGACGACGGTGAAGATCGTGGGCCGGGGCGACGAGGACGCGGCCCGCTGACGCGACGCGGCTGTCCGTCGGCGCGCTGAACTCGCAACTCGCAGCGATGACACGGCGCGTAATCGAAGCGCACCGCTCCGCATAACATTTGATGCACCGTCAGAAAAAGGGATGTGGCTGAGCCCTGGTCAAGTCGCCCGATTCCGCCCGCTTGTGCCCAGTACCTCCCGCCCCTGTTCGTTAATGATCAACAGGAACAGCTTGGAATCGGGCCCGGGTGTCTATTAACGTTCGATAACGCAGCGCGGTCGTCACAGCCGTCGTCAGGGACGGCGCCGCGCGCGAGCGCCGAATTCCGCAAGGGAACCGGGGACCCACTACATGGGGTGAATCGGACGCCTGCGTCTCGTGAGAGGCGGAGGGGCCGTAGGAGACCTTCCTGCTCCGAACCCGTCAGCTAACCCGGTAGGCGAGAAGGAAGGAAAGGAGTGCGCCCACGTGGCGTCCAACAAGCCTGCCCCTGAGGCCCCGTCACCCTTCAGCACCGACAGCTACGGTGGCGCCGAGCGGTCCGTGGGGGAGTGGAATCCCACCGAGGACTCCATCCGTCCCGTGCGCGGCAGGCACCGCGTCGCCAAGCAGCGTGGTCTGGCCCGTAGCTCCACCGTCCTCGGGGTCGGCGTCATAGCGGCCGTCGGAGCGGGGGGCATGGCCACCGCTCAGGACAAGGCACCCGTCTCCATCTCTCTTCCCGATTCCATCGCGGACAACCTCCCCGACGCCAAGTCCCTTCCCGGCGTCGGGGCCTTCATGTCCGACGACGCGGAGGCCGCCCCGGTCGCCGCGGCCGCGCCGCTCACCACCGCCGGGCTCACCAGCGCCGAGGCCGAGCAGGGCACGGACGCCGGCGAGGCGCTGCGCGCCAGGATCCTCCAGCAGGCCGAGCAGCAGCAGGCCAGCGCCGACGCCGAGGCCAAGGCGGCAGCCGAGAAGGCCGCGGCCGAGAAGGCGGCGGAAGAGGCCAAGAAGCAGCAGGACGAGGCCGAGGCCGACGCCGCCGCGAAGAAGAAGGCGGCGGAGGAAGCGGCGAAGAAGAAGGCGGAGGAGGAGCGTCTCGCCAAGCTCGCCGCCAGCTTCTCCCTGCCGGCCTCCTCGTACACGATCAGCTCGACCTACGGTCAGTCCGGCGCGATGTGGTCCTCCGGCCAGCACACCGGCCTCGACTTCGCCGGTTCGGCCGGTTCGCCGCTCAAGGCCGTGCACAGCGGCACGATCACGTCGGCCGGCTGGTCCGGTTCGTACGGCTACCGCACGGTGCTCCAGCTCGATGACGGCACGGAGATCTGGTACGCCCACCAGTCCTCGATCGACGTCTCGGTCGGCCAGAAGGTCACCACCGGCGAGACCATCGGCCGCATGGGCGCCACCGGCAACGTGACCGGCGTCCACCTCCACCTGGAGGTCCGTACCGCGGGCGGTTCCGCGATGGACCCGATGGCCTGGCTGACCAGCAAGGGCCTCTCGGTCTGAGCCCCCGGGCCGGCGCGCGCCGCCGGCCCCGAGCCGCTCTTCCGCGGCGGCCCACCCCCGAAACCCCGGCAGCCCTGACGCACACCCCCCGACGTCAGGGCTGCCGGTCTGTCCGGGGAGGAGGAGAAGGCGACAGGCCCGTGCGCGGATCGTGATGGGCGTACGCGGCGGAATTCAGCCTTCCGCGCGGCCGACGCAGGAATACCGTCCCCCGACCGGCCCGTTGAACCCTCACATGACTTCCGCGCGCATCCCCCTCGGCACCTCCGGCCTCCAGGTCTTCCCCCTCGCCCTCGGCGGCAACGTCTTCGGCTGGACGGCGGACGAGGAACAGTCCTTCGCCGTCCTGGACGCGTACGTCGCGGCCGGCGGCAACTTCATCGACACCGCCGACGCGTACTCCGCCTGGGTCGAGGGCAACCGGGGCGGCGAGTCGGAGACCGTCATCGGCAAGTGGCTCGCCTCCCGCTCCAACCGGTCCGACATCGTCGTCGCCACCAAGGCAGGCGCCCACCCCGACTTCCGGGGGCTGTCGGCCGGCACCATCAAGGGCGCGGCCGAGGCATCGCTGCGCCGGCTCGGCACCGACCACATCGACCTCTACTACACGCACTTCGACGACGAGACCGTCCCGGTCGAGGAGATCATCACCGCCCTCGACCAGCTGGTGAAGGACGGCAAGGTGCGCGACATCGCCGCCTCCAACATCAGCCCCGAGCGCCTCGCGGCCTCCCTCGCCTTCTCCGAGCGCGAGGGCCTCGCCCGGTACGTCGCGCTCCAGCCGCACTACAACCTGGTCTCCCGCGACACCTACGAGGGCGCCCTCCAGGACACCGCGGCCGGCGCGGGCCTCGCCGCCGTCCCGTACTACGCGCTCGCCTCCGGCTTCCTCACCGGCAAGTACCGCCCCGGTACGACGGTGGACAGCGCGCGCTCCGCGAAGGCGGGCGGGCACCTGGAGTCGGAGCAGGGCCGCAAGGTGCTGGCCGCCCTCGACCAGGTGGCCGGGGAACGGAACGCCGAGATCGCGACGGTGGCCCTCGCCTGGCTCGCCGCCCGGCCGACCGTCGCCGCACCGATCGCCTCGGCGCGCACGGTCGAACAGCTCCCCGCCCTCGTCGCGGTCGCCGACCTGCGGCTGACGGACCGGGAACTCGCGCTGCTCACCGAGGCGTCGGCCTGACGGAGCCGGGGTCGCCGTATCCGTACGGGTACGGCTGGGGCTGTCCGTACGCCGGGCCGTGCGGCTGCCCGTGTCCGGGACCGTTTCCGGGCGCGGGCCCGGGGCCGTAGCTCTGCCCCGGGCCGTACCCGTACCCCTGGCCGTACGGTGTCGCCGCGTGGCGTCCGGCGTGGGCGTGGCGGCCGTGGTGCGGGCCCCGGTGGGACGTGAGGCGGGCCGCGTGGGTCAGGGCCGGGGCGGCGACCTCCCGGCGCTGCCACAGATGGTGCAGCAACTCCCGCTCGCGGGCGCCGAAGTCCGGGCCCACCGCGCCGTGGCGGGCCCGGCGGCGCAGCCCCGCGAGCGACGTCGCGAACGACTCGTACTCCGCGACCGCGCGGGCCGCCGCCCGGCCCCGGGTCCGGTCCTGCTGCCAGTGGCGGGCCAGGTCGCGGGCCATGCCCCGGGCCCGCATCGAGGAGAGCGCCGACGGCTCGGCGGGCGTGAGCCAGCCGGCCGCCGCATACGCGGGCAGCTCGGCGGCGAGCGTGCGCAGCTCCCGCTGGCGCGACCAGATCGCCAGCCAGGTCACCAGGCCGAACGCCGGGACCATGACGATCCCGTACACCGCGTAGAAGCCGTACGGGCCGAAGGCCGACGAGCCGTTCCACAGGGCGTGCAGCCCCATCGCCAGCAGCAGACCCAGCACCGGCAGGGCGATCCGGCGGACCCGGTGGCGGCGGGCGCTGACGGCCGCGAAGCCGAAGCCGAGGCCGGTGAGAACGGTGAACAGTGGGTGCGCGAACGGGGACATGACGATCCGCACGAAGAACGTCCCGGCCGTCACCGAGGCGAACCCGGAGCTGCCGAGCTGCTGGTCCTCGCCGAAGGCGTTGCCCAGATAGAGGATGTTCTCGGTGAACGCGAAGCCCGTCGCGGTGAAGCCGGCGACGACGATGCCGTCCACCACTCCGCCGAACTCCCGTCTGCGGAAAAGGAAGATCAGCAGCACGGCCGCCGCCTTCGCGCACTCCTCGACGACGGGGGCGATCACCGTCGCCCCCAGGGTGTCGGCGCTCGCCGGGTCGGCCGTCGCGGTGGCGATCCAGCGCGTCGCGAAGGAGTTGGCGATGATCGCGACGAGCGCGGCGGCGCACGCGCCCCAGGCGAAGGAGAAGATCAGATTCCGCCAGGGCCCCGGCTCGACCCGGTCCAGCCAGCGGAAGGCGGCCATCAGCAGCGGCACCGGCAGCACCGCCAGGCCGAGGCCGACCAGGAAGCCCTCGGGCCCGGTCTGTTCGCGGACGAGCGCGAGGATCACCAGACCGCACAGCAGGAGCGCCACGATCACGGCCCCGGCGCGGAACACCTTGCTGCGCCACACCATGCCGACACGGTGCGGCCGGTAACGCGCCCGGCCACGCTCCGGCGCGGCGCCCAGGACCTCGTCGAGCCGCTGCTCGTGGAGGACCGGGACGGCCGGGTGAGCCTGCTGATGCTGCACGGAGGGGTCGGACACCTCTCGACCCTAACGAGGAGCACTGACACCCGCGATGGCGCATCCGGCCATCGACCCGCTGCCCGCCGGTGCGTCAGAGGCGGGCGAACAGCAGGTCGTGGACGACGTGCCCCTTGTCCAGTCCCTGGCCCTCGAAGCGGGTGAGCGGCCGGAACGCGGGACGCGGGGCGTATCCGCCGTCGGCCACGGTGTTCTCGAAGCGGGGGTGCGCGGTGAGCACCTCCAGCATCTGCTCGGCGTACGGCTCCCAGTCCGTGGCGCAGTGGACGATCGCGCCCGGCTTCAGCACCGGGGCCACCAGGTCCAGGAACGCGGGCTGGATGAGACGCCGCTTGTGGTGGCGGGCCTTGGGCCACGGGTCGGGGAAGAAGACCCGCAGGCCGTCGAGGGACTCGGGGGCCAGCATCTCGCGCAGCAGGATGACCGCGTCGCCGTTGGCCACCCGGACGTTCGTCGAGCCCGCCTTGTCCGCGAGGCCCAGCAGATTGCCCTGGCCGGGGGTGTGGACGTCGACCGCGAGGATGCCGGTGCCCGGGTCGTCGGCCGCCATCTGCGCGGTGGCCTCGCCCATGCCGAAGCCGATCTCCAGGACGACGGGCAGCCCGTCGAACAGCTCGGCCAGATCGAGGACGCGCTTGCCGTCGATGTCCAGGCCCCACTTCGGCCACAGCCGCTCCAGGGACTCCTGCTGGCCGGTGGTGACCCGGCTGCGGCGCGGCTGGAAGCTGCGGATCCGGCGCTCGTGGTGCGAACCGGCCGGGTCGGCGGCGGGGCCGCCGGGGAAGCGCGGCTCCATGCGCAGCCGGCGCGCACGCTCGAAGGAGGCGGCCCGCAGCGCGGCGGCTTCGTCGGCCGTGGCGTCGTGGGATCCGGCGGGGGTGGGGTTCAGGGGCTGCTCAGACACAATGACCGGATTCTACGGCGGGCGGCTTCCACCCCGTCCCCCGAGCCCGGCGCAGCGCGAGCCGCGCCACCTCCCGTCCGATGGGCAGGCACGCCGTCGCGGCGGGCGACGGGGCGTTGAGCACATGCACGGTGTGCGGGGCCTCGTAGATCAGGAAGTCGTCGACCAGTGTGCCGTCCTTCAGTACCGCCTGGGCCCGCACCCCGGCGGGGGACGGGCGCAGGTCGTCCTCGGTGACGGCGGGCAGCAGCCGCTGGACGGCCCGGGTGAACGCGGACCGGGACAGCGAGCGGTGCACCTCGCCCGCCCCGTACCGCCAGTGGCGGCGGGCGATCTGCCAGGTGCCCGGCCAGCTCAGCGTGGACAGCAGTTCGGCGGGGCGGACCTGCGGCCAGGTGTATCCCTCGCGGGCCAGGGCGGGGACCGCGTTCGGCCCGACGTGGACGGAGCCGTCGAAGCCCCGGGTGAGGTGGACGCCGAGGAAGGGGAACGCCGGGTCCGGCACCGGGTAGACCAGACCGCGCACCAGCTCGGGGCGGGCCAGCGCGTAGTACTCACCCCGGAACGGCACGATCCGCACCCCCGGGTCGTCCCCGGCGAGGCGGGCCACCCGGTCGCAGTGGAGCCCCGCGCAGTTGACCAGCACCCGGGCCCGGACGACCAGGCCGTCCGCCGTGCGCACCGCGACGCCCCAGGGGCGCCGGTCTATCGCGGTGACCTCCGCCCCGTACCGCACGATGCCGCCCGCCGCCGTGACCTCGGTCGCGAAGCGGGTGGCCACGGCGGTGAAGTCGCAGACGCCCGTCGTGCCGACCCGGATCGCCGCGAGGCCCCGGACCTCCGGTTCGTGCTCCGCGATCTGGGCCGGGCCCAGCTCCCGCACGGGCAGTCCGTGCTCGCGGCCGCGCTGCACCAGGGCGTGCAGCCGGGGCAGCTCGGAGCGCTCGGTGGCGACGATCAGCTTGCCGGTGGTGGCGTGCGCGATTCCGTGCTCCGCGCAGAAGTCCGCGAGCTCCGCCGAGCCGCGCAGCGCGTACCGCGCCTTGAGGGAGCCGGGGCGGTAGTAGATGCCGCTGTGGATCACGCCGCTGTTGCGGCCGGTCTGGTGGCGGGCGGGGCCGCGCTCCTTCTCCAGGACCGTGACCCGGGTGCCCGGAGCCGCCCGGGTCAGCGCATACGCGGTCGACAGACCGACGATCCCGCCGCCGATCACCAGCACATCGCAGTCGTACGCCGCGTGCGTCATCATCACGCCACCTCCCACCCCGATAGTGCACTGACCCACTGACAACCGGCTCAAACCCGAGATGGGCAGGGCGTGGCGCACATCCCGCCCGCCTGACGGCTTCCGTGTCCGGCTCAGGCCTGGGTGACCAGCAGCGGGCGGGCCCGCTCGCGCAGCTCCGCGACGCGGGGCTCGTCCCCGTACGGCTCCAGGCGGTGCAGCAGATCGCGCACGTACTCCGTGGTGCGGGCCGAGGAGATCCGGCCCGCGACCTCCACCGCGCGGGTGCCCGCGGCGCAGGCCGCGTCCAGATTGCCCGACTCCAGCTCGGCGACGGCGGAGACGACGAGCCGCAGTCCGTGGCTGCGGACGAACTCCTCGGTCGGCCGGGACAGCGCCTGCTCGGTGAAGCGCCGCACCTGGCGGGGGGCCTTCAGGTCCCGGTAGCACTCGGCGGCGTCGGCGGCGAACCGGTCGTAGCCGTAGAAGCCGAGCCAGGGCGGGTCGGAATCACCTGCCCGGGACCGCTCCAGCCAGCTCTCGGCACCCTTGAGCGCGGCCCCCGCGGCCGGTGCGTCGCCGGCCTTCGCATGGGCGCGGGCCTCCACCAGCCGGAAGAAGCTCATGGTGCGGGCGGTGGCGAGACCCCGGTTGCGCTCGACGGCGGCCTGGGCGAGGTCGACGCCCTCGTCGGCGAAGCCGCGGTAGGTCGCCTGGAGGGACATGGAGGCGAGGACATAGCCGCCGAGCGGGACGTCGGCGGCGGCCCGGGCCAGGCGCAGGGCCTGGATGTAGTAGCGCTGGGCGGCTTCCTGCTGACCGGTGTCGAAGGCCATCCAGCCGGCCAGCCGGGTCAGCTCGGCGGAGGCGCCGAACAGGGCCCGTCCGACCTCGTCGGTGTACGAGCCGAGGAGCAGAGGTGCGGCGTCGACGCGTAAGCACTCCGGAACCATGGAGGAACGCCAGTCGCCGCCACCGTACTTGGAGTCCCAGCGCCGGGCGTCCTGGGCCGCCTCGCGCAGCTTGGACACATCGCTGTGGCCGACGCGGAGCGGCGAGGCGTCCGCCGCGGACTCGGGTCCCGGCTGTACGGGGACGGAGCCCGCCGTGCCGGGGGTGTGGAGGATGTGTGCGCCCCGGGCGTCCGGTGCGGCCCCCGGCCCCTGGGCTCCGGCCGTGCCGGGGCCTTCGGGCCCGCCGCCGCGTGGACCGAGGATCGCCGCCTGCGCCGCCGTCGGATCCCGGGCCACCGACGGGTCGGCGGGGGTTATCAGCCAGCGGGAGGCGGGCGTCGCGTAGGCGCTCACCGAGAAGGATCCCGCCAGGGACTGCCAGATCCCGCCGCCGCCCCGCCGCCCGGCCAGATCCAGCCGGTACAGCTCGGTCGCCGACCGGACCGCCTCGCCCACGTCCCGGGGGAAGGCGAGACCGACCTCCGGGGCCGGGTCCGCGTCGGCGAGACCGATCTCGTGCAGCGGCACCGGGCGGCCGAGCTTGGCCCCGATCGCCGCCGCGATGAGATGCGGCGCCGCGCCCTGCGGCACCATCCCCTTGGCGACCCACCGGGCCACCGAGGTCTTGTCGTAGCGAAGTGTCAGACCGCGCTGTGCTCCGAGGTCGTTGACCCGCCGGGCGAGCCCGGCGTTGCTGATTCCCGCGAGGGCGAGAACCGTGCCGAGCTTCTCGTTCGGCCCGCGTTGCTCCCTGGACATGCGCCACCCCTCGACACACAGACGGCCGCCGCGTCACCGAGGACGGCGCGCGGCATTCGTACCGATGCCTCCCCAGGTTCGAACCCTCGTACTCCGCCTGCACACGCATGTGGCCGAGCCCCGAGGAATATGCCCCCTGTCGAGAACACCAGTAAACACAGCGTAGTTCTCCCTATCCCTACCGTTAAGGGGCAGACGTCCGGATGGCGGGATTGTTGTCCGTGCGGGCGGTCCGGGTGTTCGGGGTGGAGGGTGCGGGCCGGGGTGGGGCGTGCTCCCGGTGTGTGGCCGTGCGCCCGGCCGTGCGCTCTGGCCCGTCCCGTCGCGTGGCGCTTGGCTGAGTCCTGCGTGGGTCGGCCCGCTGCACTGGACTCAGTGGGCTGGGGGAAACCGCCGCTCCATTCCCCGCGGGCGGCGGACCGGTCCGGGAGGTGAGGCCCACCTCCCGGACTGTGCGTGGAGGGGTCGCCAGGGGGGCGCGGCGCGGTATGCGTGCAGGGCGGCACTTCGAGAGAATGGCCGAATAGCGACGGTCCGGTGAGGGTCTGGCCAACGGTCCGACTATGGCCGGATATCGCCGCTGTTTCCGGGCGGCGCCGGCCCCTCCCCTTACCGGGGGAGCGGGCCGGGGCGGCGCGGCGACCGCACGGCCCGGCCTCCACAACTCCCGGAACGCGAAGTTCCGTTGCTGTCGCCGCGGTGAAGACCGCGCCGGGCCTTTGCCAGGGGCGCATGCTCTTCCGGCGTGCGCTGCCCGTACACCCTCTCCTGCGGCGTTGTCGTGGCAGCATGTCCCGCAGCGGCGTTTCCGTTCATCTCGTACGCCGTTTGTCCACAGCCTGTGGAGGCGGCGATGCGTTGGTTGGTGGGATGGAGCAGTATCGCCGCGAGCTTCGGCACCGTCGGCGCCGTCGGAAACGGCGGTGAGGGGCGCACGGTTCACCCGGTGGGCTCCCAACTCCTGTGGGGCGACCCGGATCCGCTGTGGGCGGTCGGCGACTGGCGCCCCGACGAGATCCGCGTCATCGGCGTCGCCACCCCCGAAGGGGCCCCCACCGCCCGCCTCGCGGTCCTCGGCTGCTGCGGCGCCACCGACGAACAGCTCCGCGTCGGGCTGCTCTCCGCACGCGGCGGCGCGATGCGCCATCTCACCGCCTGGCCCGGCAGTTACACCGCCGTCGTACAGATCGGCCGCCGCATCACCGTCGCGGGCGACCTCGCCGGAGCCCGGCCCGTCTTCCACACCCCCTGGGCGGGCGGCACCGCCTACGCCACCGCCGCCCTGCCGCTGGCCGACCTCATCGAGGCCCAGCTCGACATCGGGCACCTCGCCGCCCTGCTCGCCTGCCCGGAGACCCCCGAGGCCCTCGGCGACGGAACGCCGTACGAGGGCGTGCGGCGGGTCCCGCCGGGCCACGCGCTGATCCTGCGCGAGGGCTCGCGGGAGATCACCGGGTACGAAGCCGTCGCCTCCCTCGCCGTCGCCGCACCCCAGGCCGACCCGGTGCACGCGGTGGAGGGCGTACGGGACGCGCTCGTCGAAGCCGTACGCGCCCGGCTCACGGCCCCGCGCCACGCGCCGGAGAGCATGCCGCAGGACCCGGGGCCCGTCCCCGGCATGGGCCCCGCCGACCGGCGCGCCGCCCGGGGCGGACCCGTGGCGGGCATCGGCGCCGACCTCTCCGGAGGCAGCGCGTCCGCCACCCTCGCCCTGCTCGCCTCCGGGCTCCCCGGACTGCCCGGCACCCTCCTCGGCCACGGCACCGGCGCGGGGGAGCGGTTGCTCGCCGTCACCTTCAACGACCTCACCACCCGCGGCAACGAGGGTGAGATGGAGCGGGCCCGCGTCATCGCCGCCAACCCGCGCCTGCACCACGTCGTCGTCGCGGCGGGCGAAGAGGCCCTGCCGTACGCCTCGTTGGAGACCGGCCCGCTCACCGACGAACCCGCCCCCTCCCTCGTCCTCGCCGAACGCCACCGCCGCCGGCTCTCCGCGGGCAGCGCCGACCACCTCGTCGGGACCGGGGCCCGGCAGGTCCTGGATGCCCACCCGGCCCGCCTCGCCGACCTCCTGATGGACCGGCGCAGACGCCACCTCCTGCGCCCCGTCGCCGCCCTCACCAAGGCCGAAGGCCCCACGGCGCACTCCCTGTTCGTCCCGCTCACGGTCTACCGCGCCGCCCGCCGCCTGGCCCGTACGTCGTACCGCACCGGACTGGAGTCCGCCGCAGGGATCCTCCCCGACGCCAACCGCCACGCCCCCGACCTCGCCACCCCCGCCGACGCCTCGCTCGCCGCCCTCGCCTGGTCGCGCCCGGGACCGGCGGCACGCTGGCTGACGGGGGAGGCGCTGGCCGAAGTATCGGTTCGCCTCCAGGAGGCGGCGATCCGGCCCACCTCCGTACAGCGCCCCGGGGAGGCCCGCGCCCGCGCCGCCCTCGCCCGGGGGGCCGCCGACCACCGGATCCTGGAACAGGCCGCCGAGATCCGCAGCCAGCGCCTGCACGCCCCGTTCCTCGACAACCAGGTCGTCCGCGCGGCCCGCGCTCTGCCCGAGTCGCTGCGCGTCCAGCCCGGCGCGCGGGCCGCGATCCTGCGCCGGGTGCTCGGCGGGGCGGGCATCCACGACCTGCCCCCGGGCTGGGGCACGCCCTCCCAGGCCACCTCCACCGCCGTCACCCGGACCGGCCTGCGCTCCGCGCTGCCCGAGCTGATGGCCCTCTTCGACGCCCCGCTGCTCGCCGACGCGGGCCTGGTGGAGGCCCGGGTGGTCCGCAAGGCCCTGCGCGCCGCGTCCGAGGGCGAACCGCTGCCCCTGGACGGCCTGGCGGACCTGGCCTCCACCGAACTGTGGCTGCGCCGCCTGGTGACCCGCCGCGGCACCTGCTGGACGGGCACGGCCGCCCCGCGCCAGCGCGCGGTCGCGGGCGGAGTGATCCCCGCCCGGCGCACCCTCCAGCCCTGACCGGAACCCGCCGTCGAGGACGTGTGGCGCGCGTACGGCTCAGGTGCAGCTGATCCGGGACTCCGCCCAGTCGGCCAGGGCCACCCCGCCCATCGGCCCCTCCGGCTCCACCACGAGGCGGATCGAGGACTGGCCCGCGACGCCCACGCTCACCGGGACGGCGGGCTCGCCGCCCTCCATCACCGGGGAGCGCCACAGCCGGGTCCCGTCCCCGTTGAACACGGAGAAGCGCACCGCGCCGAGCCCGAGTGTCAGGTCGTCCACCCCGACCATGGCCTCGTAGCGCGTGCACGGCCGGTTCAGCTGGATGGTCACCGAGGAGCGGGCGTGCACGGTCACCCCGTGCGCGTAACGGGTGGAGGCGACCGACACGTTCGACCGCTGCCAGACCCAACTGCTCTGCCCCAGCACGACTTCCGGCTCGCTCTGGTCGCCGAACACCGAATACGCCAACTCGCTGACCTGGTACACCTCCGGCGCGGGCGGCGGCGGTGTGGGCTTCGGAGGCTTGGGCGTCGGCTTCGGGGACGGCGGCGGGCTCGGCGCCGGGGGCGCGGGCTTCGGCGGCGGCTCGGGCGAGGGCGTGGGGCTCGGCGTGGGCTTGGGCGCCGGCTCGGACGGGGCCGGTGCCGGGGGCGCGGGCGGTGCGGGCGCGGGCGGCTCCGGCGTCGGCTTCGGGGCGGGCGCCGGGGGGTCCGGCGTGGGCACGGCGGGCGCCACGGCCGGGGGCTTCGCGACCGGCTTGGGCTCCGGCTTCGGCTGGTCGTCGCCGACGAGCGCCCACACCAGACCGGCCGCGGCGGCCACGGCCACGGCGGCGGCGATCCCCGCCTTGGCGGGCGCGCCGAGCCCCTCGGAGGCAGCGGCGCCACCGGCGGCCCCGCCGGTCGAGCCGGACCCGGTGGCCGCGGCGGCGGCTCCCGCCCCGGCGGCCCCGGCCGCACCGCCGGCCACGATGCCCGCGGCCTTGAGCGAATACCCGGCGGCGAACCAGCCGATGACCGCGACGGGCAGCAGCGCCGGGATCCCCGCGTTCACATGGTCCAGCTCGCCCGCGGCCACCCGGCACTGGGCGCACTCGTCGAGATGCTTGCGCAGCCCTCGTTCGGCCCGGGTCCGCAGACCGCCCCGGGCGTGGGCGCCGA
This sequence comes from Streptomyces rubiginosohelvolus, assembly GCF_014649875.1. Taxonomy (GTDB): domain Bacteria; phylum Actinomycetota; class Actinomycetes; order Streptomycetales; family Streptomycetaceae; genus Streptomyces; species Streptomyces rubiginosohelvolus. The sequence goes on from NZ_BMTW01000001.1 coordinate 1,546,929, forward strand.
GCCGGTCGGCGTACTGCGCGCAGTCCCCGCCGGTGGTGAGCGCCTGGCTGACGTGGGCCTGGAGATACGCCTGCTTGAGTCCTTCGCGGGCCCGGCTGGCCAGCACGGCGGTGGCGTTGGCGGTGAGGCCGAACAGCGGGGCGATCTCGCTCGGCGACTCCTCCTCCACCGTGGTGTGCCACAGGACCGCCTGCCAGCGCTCCGGGAGGCTCCGGAACGCCTGCATCGCCATCGTCTGCTCGGCCTCGTGCATCGCCAGGACGTCGGCGCCGAGTTCGAGGGTGTCGTCGTCGGAGAGCTCGGAGGAGCGGGTCGCCTGCGTCGCGAACACCGCGAAGTCGTCGACCAGATGCTCCCGCTTGGCGCTCTTGGTCCAGGCGGCGGCGACATGGCGGACGGCGGTCATCAGATAGGCCCGGACCGCTTCCGTCGGCCCCTTCCCGCCCCGTACGGCCTGGAGCGTGCGGGCGAACACCTCGGCCGTCAGGTCGTCGGCGGTGTGCGCGTCCCGGCAGCAGCTGCGGGCGTAGCGGAGCACGGCGCCCGAATGCCGCCGGAACAGCTCCTCGTAGGCCTGGTCGTCGCCCGCCCGCATGTCCTCGATCAGCCGGGCGTCGGAGAGACCGGCCTCGGGGGCGCCGCTGCGGCCGGCCCGCTGCTGCGGAACCGCGTGCGGGCCGGCGCCCGCAACCGCCTCGCCGGACGTGTCCTCCTCGGCGACGGCGGGCCACGGGCCGGGCAGGACGGTGCCGCCCTCGGCCTCGCCGTCCGCCGGGCCGCTCCCGGCCTGGACCGGCACCTGCCCGGCGGACAGCCCGTCCGCCTTCGTGTCCCTGTCGGCCGCAGCGATCTCGCCGAGCGGCTCTTCCTGCTGCTCGTTACCGCTCATCGCGGAAGCCCCCGTATACACCCTCGGACCCGAATACCGGCCAAGACTGCCACATGGCTCAATCGTGTTGGCCTCTCAGTCCCGCCAACCACTCATCCGGGGCGTTTTCCCGAATGTGAGTACTAGAGAGCCCTCTTTCGGGGAATCACTCCCCGTTGATTCGACCGAGCGAAACGGACGAGCGCGGAACGGCACGAGCAGTGGGCCGCACGAGTCGCACGAACCGCTGCTCGCACCGATCAGGCCGGCCGGACGAGCCCGTGGCCGAGCTACCGGCCGAGCCCCCGGCCCGGACGAGCCCCCGCCCGGACGAGCCCCTGGCCCGGACCGGACGAGCGGGCCCGCCGGCCCCGGCCGTTACGCCGGCCGCGACCGCAGGCCCTCCAGCAGGATGTCCAGCAGCCGGGCCGAAGCCGCCGCCTGCTGGGCGGCGTCCGGCAGTGAAGGAGCCGCCGTGGCGATGACCAGCAGCACATCGGCCACCGTCACGTCCCGGCGCAGCTCGCCGGACTCCCGCGCCCGGTCCACCAGCCGCCCCACGACCTCCAGCAGTTCGACCGCACCGGTCTCCTCGCCGAGGCCGTCCAGCCCGTCGCCGGCTCCGGTCGAGCGTCGGCCGGCGACGCGGAGGTCGTCCTGGCCCACGCCCTGGCGCTGCTGCGGAACCCGGGTCTCGTCCACCGACTCCGGAGCAGAAGCCGCCGGCACACCCGGCTGCTCCTCACCGTCGACCCCGACCCGCAGCACCTGCGGCGGCAGCAGCCTGCCCGCGCCCGACGCCACCGACGTACGCAGGAAGCGGGACAGCGCCGACCAGGGCTTCTCCTCCTGCCCCAGCGCCGTACGCGCCTGCTCGGTCAGCCGGGCGGTTTCCTCCTCGGCTATCCGGCGCACCAGCACGTCCTTGCTCGGGAACCGCCGGTAGACGGTGCCCACGCCGACACGCGCGCGACGGGCCACATCCTCCATCGGGGCGCCGTAACCCAGCTCCCCGAACACCTCGCGGGCCGCCCGCAGCACATGCTCCAGATTGCGCTGCGCGTCGACCCGCAGCGGAGCCGAGCGCGGCGCGCCTCCGGCACCCGTCGTCGCCGTACCCGTCGTCGTCGCCCCGCTCGGGCCCGGTCCGGCAGCGGCCGAACCCAGCGACGCCGCACTCACCGCGGCCGCGGAACGAACAGCATCAGCCGAGCTCATGACGCCCAGCGCACCCACGGAGCCGAGGCGTCCTTTGTCCTCGGAAGCGCGCGAGAGCGCAGCCTGGCCATGAGTATCCTGAATATGCATAACTTCCCCCGGTTATGACGTCTCCCCCCGGAGACTTCCCGCCGTTTCAGCCGGGGAGCGGAGCCATACGAAATCCGCACCCGACACCCCGACGGGTTACGAACATAGTTGAGCCCGCGTCAATTCAGAAGGGGGTTGTTCCGCATGGCACGCCCCCCGATCGGACCACGATCCGATCGGCGCCGGAACATCGCCCCTCCGCTCACCCCGTGCGTAGCGCCTGACCTGCACGGCTTCCGTTTTCCACCGCCGACGGGCTCCGAACACCGCTGCCGGTCCTCCGGTCACACAATTTGCCGGGCCTGTGGACAAACCACTGACTCCGTTGCGTCATGGGGTGGTGATGGCTCCAGATTCCCCGGGGACGACCCCCGGCAACCGGCCAGGTGTGCGCATTCTCGTCGTCGGCGGCGGCTACGTCGGGATGTACACAGCGCTGCGTCTCCAGCGGAAGTTGAAGCAGAGACTGAAGAGCGGCGACGCCGAGATCGTGGTCGTCACGCCCGAGCCCTACATGACGTACCAGCCCTTCCTCCCCGAAGCGGCGGCCGGCTCGATCTCGCCCCGCCATGTCGTCGTGCCGCTGCGCCGGGTCCTCAAGGACTGCACGATCGTCATCGGTGAGGCCCAGCGCGTCGACCACGCCAAACGGACCGCGACCGTCACCACCCTCGCCACCGGCGAGGACGGCACCGGGGCCCTGGAGATCGGGTACGACGAGATCGTCATCGCCCCCGGGTCCGTGTCACGCACCCTGCCGGTACCCGGTCTCGCCGACTTCGGCATCGGTTTCAAGACCGTCGAGGAAGCCATCGGGCTGCGCAACCACGTCATCGAACAGATGGACATCGCCTCCGCCACCCGCGATCCCGCGATCCGCGACGCCGCTCTGACCTTCGTCTTCGTCGGCGGCGGCTACGCGGGCGTCGAGGCGCTGGCCGAGCTGGAGGACATGGCCCGCTACACGGCGCGGTACTACCACAACATCAAGCCGGCCGACCTGAAATGGATCCTCGTCGAGGCCTCCGGACGCATCCTCCCCGAGGTCGGCGAGACCATGGGCACCTACGCCATCGGCGAGCTGCGCAGCCGGAACATCGACGTACGCCTGGAGACCCGCCTCGACACCTGTGAGGACCGTGTCGCCGTCCTCAGCGACGGCTCCCGCTTCCCCACCCGCACCCTCGTCTGGACCGCGGGCGTCAAACCGGCACCCCTGCTCGCCGCCACCGACCTGCCCCTCACCGAACGCGGCCGGCTCCGCTGCACCGCCACCCTCGGCGTCGAGGACATGCCGCACGCCTGGGCCGCGGGCGACGCCGCGGCCGTACCCGACCTGACCGCCTCCGAACCCGGCCGCGAGACCGCACCCAACGCCCAGCACGCCGTGCGCCAGGCGAAGGTCCTCGCCGACAACGTCCTCGCCTCCGTCGACGGCAGGCCGCTCACGGAGTACCGCCACGCGTACGCCGGTTCGGTCGCCTCCCTCGGCCTGCACAAGGGCGTCGCCCACGTCTACGGTCGCAAGCTCAAGGGCTACCCCGCCTGGCTGATGCACCGTACGTACCACCTCAGCCGGGTACCGACGTTCAACCGGAAGGCACGCGTCCTTGCCGAATGGACCCTGTCCGGACTGTTCAAACGCGAGATCGTCTCCCTCGGCTCGCTGGAGCACCCCCGCGCCGAATTCGAACTCGCGGCGGGAGGCGGCGGTTCCGGCACCCCGGGGCTGCCCGGCCCCAGCCGCTCGAAGGGTCCCGAAGAACCGCCGAGGGACGGCCGGACCGACAGCTGACCGGCTGTCCCGACCGACAGCTGACGGTGGGTCCGGAGAGCCGGCTGACGGCCGTTCACCGGGCGGCCCGGCGGCGACTGTCAGTACGGTCGGTCACACTGGACGTGTGACCATAGGTGGGCCCACACCTGCACAGAGTGACCCGGTCGGCAGTGACCATCAGTGACCAGCAGCGACGCACCGACAGCACGACGAGGCCCGGCTGCGCCTTCCCGGGGGTACGGCCCCCGGAGCCCCGAACACGGCCGAGGAAACGGCAGAAGAAGCAGCCCGCCCGAGCGGACCAGACCGACACACGAGGCCAGAAATACCGTGAACTTCACGCGTTGGAGCGCCCGCCTTCCCGGAACGCAGCGCCGAGCCGCCGCGCGGGACGACCGCAGTTCCGTGCCGGCCGCCCGAGCCGAGTACGCCCGGCCGGAGGGCACGCCCGCCCAGCCGGACGACGACGCCCCGGCGCCTTCCGGCACCGCCACGGCGGAGGGCCTCCCCGGGCCCGCCCTCGACGACCTCTCCGCCCGCGAGATCCTCGGCCGGCTGCCCGCGCCCGTCGCCCTGCTGCACGGCCCGGACCACCGCGTCGCGTACGTCAACGACGCCTACGAGGCCGCGTTCGGCCCCCGCCCGTCCGGCGTCCCCGCCGCCGAGGCCATGCCCGAGCTCGACCGGCTCAGCGTCCTCCCGCTGCTCGACCAGGTCCTGCGCAGCGGCACCCCCCGCACGGTCAAGTCCCGCAGAACCACCGAGGGCGGCTCGTACACGGTGACCTGCACCCCGATCGCCGGAGAGGACGGCGTCCTCGTCTACGCGGCCGACGTCACCGACCACGCCGAAGCCGCCGAACGCCTGCGCACCAGTGAGCGCCGCCACCGCGAAACGGCCGTCACCCTCCAGCGCTCCCTGCTCCCGCAGGAGCTGGAACAGCCCGACGACCTCCGCATCGCCGCCACCTACCAGCCCGGCGGCACCGACGCCGCGGTCGGCGGTGACTGGTACGACGTCATCACCCTCGGCGCGGGCCGCACCGCCCTGGTCATCGGCGATGTGATGGGCCGCGGGGTCCGGGCGGCCGCCGTGATGGGCCAGCTCCGCACCGCCGTCCGCGCCTACGCCCGCCTCGACCTCCCGCCGCACGAGGTGATCCAGCTGCTGGACGTCCTCGCCGCCGAGATCGACGCCAGCCAGATCGCGACCTGCGTCTACGCCGTCCACGATCCGAACGAGGGACAGCTCGTCTACGCCTCCGCCGGACACCTCCCGATCCTCGTCCGCGACGAGGACGGCACCGTCCACCGCGCCGCCGACCCCACAGGACCCCCGCTCGGCACCGGCGGCTGGGTCCACACCTCGGGCACCATCGCGCTGCCGCCCGGCTCGACCGCGGTCCTCTATACGGACGGCCTGGTCGAACGGCGCAGCGAGGACATCGACGAGGGTGTCGCCTCCCTGGCCCGGGCCCTCTCCGGCGCCAAGGGATCGCCCCAGGTGGTCTGCGACCGGCTGATCCGCTCCCTCGGTGTGACCGCCGAGCACGACGACGACGTGGCGGTCCTGGTCGTCCAGCACCCCGCCCGTACGGGGGCCGACGCGGAGCTGTTCCACAATGCCGCGCTCGATCTCCTCGGCGGCATCGAGGCCGCCCCGCGCGCCCGCGCCTTCGCCACCGGCGTCCTGACCTCCTGGCGCTTCCCCGTCGAGCTCCGCGACCTCGGCGTCCTCGCCACCAGCGAGCTCGTCGCGAACTCCCTCCAGCACGGCACCCCGCCGATGCGCCTGGGACTGCGGCGTACGGACCGGCGGCTGATCATCGAGGTCACCGACGGCGACGACCACCTGCCGCGCCGCCGCCAGGCCGAACCGGCCGACGAGGCGGGACGCGGCATCTCGATCATCGCCTCGATCGCCACCTCGTGGGGCAGCCGGCGCACACCCGGCGGCGGTAAGGCGGTCTGGTGCGAGTTCGCCCTGCCGCAGTGAAGCAGGGCGGCAGGGCGAACGTTCTTCGTCAGGTTCGGTCAGTGACCGGCGGAAGCCGGGGCGGGAGCGGCTGCGGTGTTCTTGACGGCCGCCGCGCCGTCCGCACCCTCGGGCAGTGACACCGCCACCACCCGCGAGGGAACGGCCGCCAGCGACGGCTGATCCTGTACGGGTGTGAGCCGGCGCCCCAGCCGCAGCGCGAGCACCGTGATGCCCAGCGAGAACAGCACGAACGTCACGATGTACGGGCCGTGCAGCGACGCCCCCATCGGACCGCCGACGGCCGGACCGACCGCGAGCGCGAGCTGCTTGCACAGGGCGAACGCCGAGTTGTACTGCCCGACCATCGACTCCGGCGCCAGATCGGCGACCAGCGGGGCGACGGTCGGCGACAGCATCGCCTCACCCAGCCCGAACAGCGCGTACGTGGAAATGAACGCGGCCGTCGCCATGGTCTGGCTGCCGTGGCCCAGCCCGGCGTACCCGGCGACGATCCAGGCGAACGCCCAGATCAGGCCGACCGCAGCGATGACCCGGCTACGCCGCCGCCGCTCCACGAGCCGCAGTACGACGAACTGGGCGACGACGATGACGGCGGTGTTGGCGGCCAGCGCGAAGCCGAGGGTGGAGGGCTGGATCCCGGCGGCCTCCGTGCCGTACGCGGCGAGCCCGGACTCGAACTGCCCGTAGCAGGCGAAGAACAGCACGAAGCCCAGCACGCACAGCTGCACCATGGCCCGGTGCGAGAGCAGCGCCCGCATCCCGCCGCCCTTGGCAGCGGCGTCGCCCGAGGGCCTGGCCCCGCCGAGGGAAGCCGTACGGGGCATCCGCACGGTGGTGACGACGACACCGAGCACCACGAACATCGCGGCCTCGATCAGGAAGAGCATGGTGAAGCTCGCCGGACGGTCCACGTCCACGAGCTGCCCGCCGACGAGCCCGCCGAGGCCGAGCCCCAGGTTCTGCAGGAAGAACTGCATGGCGAAGGCGCGCGTACGGGTCGCGGTGCTGGAACACCACACGAGCATCGTGGCGAGGGCCGGCTGCATGACGGCAGTGCCCGCACCCAGGACCGCGGCGGCCAGCACGGCGGCCGGAACACTGCTCGCGAACCCCAGGGCGGCGGCGCCCACGGAGGCCAGCGCGGAGGCCACCACCAGCACGGGCAACGGGCCCCGCCGGTCGATGGCCCGCCCGGTGAACGGCAGAACGGCCAGCGCTGCCATCGCGAAGACCGCCAGGACGACCCCCGCCGTCCCGGCACCCAGATCCCGTACCTGCGCCACGTAGACGTACAGATACGGAACGGTGAACCCGAGCCCGAACGCGCTCAGCGCGCTGCCCAGCTGGATCCGCCGCAGCGCTGCGCCCATCTCCCTGGTCACACTCACCTACCTCAAGATCTTGAAGGAATCAGACTCGAAGACTTTAGCACTAAACTTAGAAGGTGAAAACTTCAGCCTGAAGGACTTCAAGGGTGGTGGAGGCGTGCCATACTGCCCGCCATGTCCGAGAGCACCGAGGAGCCCGGCCCCAGCGAGCCGAGCCTCGACGAACAGATCGCCGCCTACCAGCGCGAGTTCCGCGACCTCGACCCCCAGGTCGAACAGGTCGTCTCCGCACTGGGCCGCCTGAACCGCCGGATGAACGTCGCGTACGGGAGGCAGGTCGCCGCGCTCGGCATCAGCAACGCCGAGTGGGAGGTCCTCAAGACCCTGGTCCTGTCGGGCGCCCCCTACCGGCTGGGCCCCGGCGAACTGGCGAAGCGCCTCGGACTCACCCCGGCCGCCATGACCCACCGCATCGACCGGATGGCGGGCGAGGGCCTGGTCACCCGCGACCGCGACGAGAACAACCGGGTCCGCGTCATCGTCGAGCTGACGGATGAGGGCCGTACGAAGTGGCTCGAGGCGATGCGCATGGCGAGCGACTTCGAGGAGGACCTCCTCCAGGACCTGTCCGGCGACGAGCGAGGCGTCCTCGGCGAGCTGCTGGTCCGCCTCCTGCGCCGGGTGGAGCACGCCCAGCCGGACGCCGGCGGCCGGCTCACCGACCTGGACTGAGGGCCACGCGAGAGGCCACGGCCGGGACCGCTGGGGAGGGTTGACACACCCCTGGTGGATCCGTAAAGTTCTCCGAGTTGTCACGGAGCCGAAGGTTCCGGGGCAGCCATCCCGCCGCGAACGCGGCAACCAAACTTCAGCACGATCTCCCACTCGGGATGATTTCGGCATGCCGGAATTCACGACGAGGGCCCGATTATGAGCCGCCGGGAGAATCCGCTAGGGTTTGAGCGTCGGAACGGCCCAACAGCCATGAAGACAAGCCCCGCTGACTGGGAATCAGGCCCGAACGGATCTGATAGAGTCGGACTCGCCGGAAAGGGAAAACGCGAAAGCGAAGAACCTGGAAAGCGAAACTGCACGGCCCGCTTC
>NZ_BMTW01000002.1 GCF_014649875.1 Streptomyces rubiginosohelvolus
GTGCCGTCGGCGAGCCCGGCCCACAGGATGTCCTGGTTGGCGGCCTCGCGGATCGGCGGGCAGCACTTGAACTCGGTCGCCCCGTCCGGGACTTCCTCGGCGGTGAGGGTGAGGAAGTGCGGGCAGGACTCGACGGTGACGCGGACTCCCTCGCGCTTCGCGGCGGCGATCAGCGGCAGCGCGTCGGAGGACGACAGATGCAGGACGTGGACGCGGGCGTTCAGCCGCTTGGCGTGGGCGATGAGCCCTTCGATCGCGGTGTTCTCGGCATCGCGCGGGCGGGAGGCCAGGAAGTCGGCATAGGCGGGGCCGGGGCGCTGCGGGGCGTCGGCCAGGTGGTGCGGGTCCTCGGCGTGGACGATGAGCAGTCCGCCGAATCCGGCGATCTCCGCCATGGAGCGTGCCAGTTGTTCCTGGTCCAGCTCCGGGAACTCCTCCACCCCGGAGGGCGACAGGAAGCACTTGAAGCCGAAGACCCCGGCCTCGTACAGCGGTCGCAGGTCCTTGACGTTGGACGGGATCGCACCGCCCCAGAAGCCGGTGTCGACGTGCGCCTTGGGGGCGGCGACCTGCTGCTTGGTCCGCAGGTGGTCGACGGTGGTGGTCGGCGGGAGGGAGTTGAGCGGCATGTCCAGGAGCGTGGTGATGCCACCGGCGGCGGCCGCGCGGGTGGCGGTCCAGAAGCCCTCCCACTCGGTGCGGCCGGGGTCGTTCACATGGACGTGGGTGTCGACCAGGCCGGGCAGCAGGACGTCGTCGCCGAAGTCCTCCAGACGGGCGCCCGCGGGCACGTCGGCGTCGTACGGCAGGACCGCGTCGATCGTCCCGCCCGCGACGGCGACCGCCGCCGGGCGGGTGCCCTCGGGGGTGACGACGCGCGTCGAGCGCAGTACCAGGTTCACGTCCACACCGGACACCTGTGCTCCTTCACTCCAGGATGATCACAACAGGAATTCAACGAACTGTTGAAGCTCCGATGGAGTCTTCACTCGGGAAACCCCCTCGTCAAGACCCACCTTCCGGTACGGCGGCCCGACGGGCCAGCCCTGCCGCCACGACTGGAGGTTTCCACAAAGTAAAAGTCGGTTTTCGAACTGCGGAACGTAGCATGGGCCAGGAGGGGCGGCGCCGAGCCGTCCGAACCGACCGGCGGCACCCGGACAAAACAGGCCCTGACCGGCACGGACGCCGACCGGGGAGCTGTGGGCCCCATCGGAACCGCCCGGTAGGCTGCTGCCTTGCCTTCCGCTTCGAAAGGACCGTTGACGTGCCGCCGTCCCACGCCAGCACAGCCGACTCCAAGCCCTCCGGTACCAGCGGTGGGGTGCAGTCCCTTGAGCGCGCCTTCGATCTGCTGGAGCGGATGGCCGACGCCGGGGGCGAGGTCGGGCTGAGCGAGCTGTCCGCGAGCAGCGGTCTGCCCCTGCCGACCATCCACCGGCTGATGCGCACCCTGGTCGTCTGCGGGTACGTACGCCAGCAGCCCAACCGCCGTTACGCGCTGGGCCCCCGGCTGATCCGGCTCGGCGAGTCCGCCTCCCGGCTGCTGGGCACCTGGGCCCGCCCCTACCTCAGCCGACTGGTCGAGGAGACCGGCGAGACGGCGAACATGGCGCTGCTGGACGGGGACGAGATCGTGTACGTCGCCCAGGTGCCGTCCAAGCACTCGATGCGGATGTTCACCGAGGTCGGCCGGCGCGTCCTGCCCCACTCCACCGGCGTGGGCAAGGCGCTCCTCGCGCACACCCCCGCCGACGAGGTCCGCGCGCTCCTCGCCCGTACGGGCATGCCCGCCGCCACGGAGAAGACGATCACCACGCCGGAGGGCTTCCTCGACGCCCTGGAGCAGGTGCGGCGCGCCGGATACGCGGTGGACGACAACGAGCAGGAGATCGGGGTGCGGTGCCTCGCGGTCTCCGTGCCGAACTCCCCCACCTCGGCCGCGATCTCCATCTCGGGCCCGGCGGGACGGGTGACGGAGGCGGCCACGGAGCGGATCGTGCCGATCCTCCAGCAGGTCGCGGGCGAGCTGTCCGAGGCGCTGGCGAGCAGTGGGACGAACGGGGGCTGACCTCCCCCGGGCGTTTCACACCCCGGCCGGGACCGTGAGCCGTCCGTCGTCCATCGTCACCGTGCGGTCCACCCGGTCCAGGTGCGTCCGGTCGTGCGTGACCAGCACCGTGGCGGTGGCGCGCTCCCGGGTCAGGGTGACGATCAGGTCGAGCACGGCCCCGCCGCGTACGTGGTCGAGTGCGCTGGTCGGCTCGTCGACGAGCAGGACCGCCGGCTCGTTCATCAGGGCCCGCGCGATGTTGACGCGCTGGCGCTGACCGCCCGAGAGCTGGTGCGGCCGCCGGCCGGCGCGGTCGGCGAGCCCGACCGCGTCGAGCAGTTCCAGGGCCCGGCGCCGGGCACCGCGGGCGGATCCCCCGGACAGATGACGCATGGCCTGGAGCTGTTCGGCGGCGGTCAGCGAGGGCAGCAGGCTGGGCTGCTGGAAGACGATGCCGATCCGGTCCCGGCGCAGCGCCGCCCGCCCCGCGCGGCTCAGCCCGGCCGTCGGTGTCCCGGCCACCACGACCTCACCGGAGTCCGGGGTGACCAGGGTGGCGGCGGCCGCGAGCAGGCTCGACTTGCCCGAGCCGGACGGCCCGACGACGGCGGTGAGCGTGCCCGGCGGTACGTCCAGCGAGACCCGGTCCAGGGCGGTGAGCCGGCCCTCGCCGTCCGGGTAGGTGAGGGTGACGTCGGTCAGGGTGAGCGTCATCGGGCACTCCCGAGTGCGGTGAGCGGGTCGACGGCGGTGATCCGCCGGACGGACAGGGCGGCCCCGAGCGCGCCGAGGGCGATCATCACGGCGGCCGGGACGAGCACGGTCGCCGCGTCCAGGACGAACGGCACGGCTCCCCCGCCGATCAGGGCCCCGGCCCCGGCGGCGAGGGCGGCGCCCAGTCCCGTACCGAGGACGAGCATCACGACGGCCTGTCCCAGCGCGTCGCGCAGGAGGTACGGGGTCGACGCGCCGAGCGCCTTCAGTACGGCGACGTCACCGCTGCGCTGGATCGTCCAGACGGTGAAGAACGCGCCGATGACCAGCGCGGAGATGGCGAAGAGGAAGCCGCGCATCAGTTGCAGCGAGCCGTTCTCCGCCTGGTAGGAGCCGATCGCCGTGAGGGAGTCGTCGAGGGTGAGGGTGCTGGTGCCCGCCGCCGCGTCCCCCGCCGCGAGGTCCACCCCGCCGGTGGTGGTCAGGGCGATCACGGTCGCCTGTTCGGCGGGCCCGGCACCGTCGTGGCCGACCTGCTGCCAGTCGTCGAGGGTGGTCCAGACGACGGGTGTGTGGCTGTACGAGGCGTCGGTGGCGACGGCGGCGACCTCCCGTTCGGTTGCGCCGAGCGCGATCCGGTCACCGGCGGCGGCGCCCAGCTCCTCGGCCGCCTCCTCGGAGAGCACGATGCGCCCGGGGCCGATCCCGTCCGGCCCGAGCGTGCCGTCCGGTTCGACGCCGAAGGCCGACACGGCGGCGCTCCGCTCACCGGCGTTGGCGTTCAGGGTGCGGATGCCGACCGGCTGCGCGGCCTCGACCCCGGGCCGGGCGGCCCAGGCCAGCCAGTCGTCCTCCCGCACGGTCGAGTCGGCGAACGACTCCGCCTGCCCGCCCGGGGGCGCGGCGAAGGCCAGGTGGTCGGCGTCGAGCCCGGTGACGGCCGAGGTGTTCTCCCGGGCGAGCCCGGCGGTGAGGCCGGACAGCAGGCCCACGAGCAGCGTGATCAGCACCACGACCGAGCCCATGAGCGCGAACCGGCCCTTGGCGAAGCGGAGGTCTCTCCATGCGACGAACATGGCCCCAGCGTCGTCCGGGGCGGACGGGAAAACATCGCGCGGCGGACGGGCCCGGGATCAACCTTTCGATTGACCGGGTCCGGAGAGCCCGCGGCTACGCTGGACGGACCATGGATTCGCGATCGCACACCCACGTCACGGCTGCCCTGCGGCTCTGTCTGCACGCGCTGCTGGCGGGGCTGCTGGCCCTGGTGATGGTGCGCGCGGTGGGCGAGGGCGCGCCGGACACGGTGGCGGTCGTGACCGTGACGCTGCTGACGGCGGCCCTGTACGCGGCGGGGGCGGCGCGCTCGTCCTCCGAACGGCCGGGCACCTCCGTCGCACAGCCTGGCGACTCCGTACGGCCGGCGTTCTCCGTACAGCCGGGCACGCCGGCGGGGGCGTGGTGGCTGGGCGGGTTGTGGGCGCTGTGGGCGGTGCTGCTGGTGCTGTCGCCGGACGCCCTGTGGGTGGCCTTCCCGCTCTACTTCCTCCAGCTCCACTTCCTGCCGATGCGCTGGGCGCTGCCCGCCGTCGTGGTCACCGCCGCCGCCGCGATCACGAGCTTCGTCGTGCACCGGCAGGAGATCGAACCCGGCGCGTTCATCGGGCCGTTGATCGGCGCGGCGGTCGCCGTCGCCACGGTCCTCGGGTACGACGCCCTCTTCCGGGAGAGCGAACGGCGGCGGGAGCTGATCGTGGAGCTGGTCGCCACCCGGGCGGACCTCGCCGAGGCGGAACGTACCGCCGGGACGCTCGCCGAGCGCGAGCGCCTGGCCCGGGAGATCCACGACACGCTGGCCCAGGGGCTGTCCAGCATCCAGTTGCTGCTGCGCGCCGCCGAACGATCGCTGCCCGAGAACGCCCCGGCCGCCCCGCACGTGCGGGCCGCCCGTGAGGCGGCGCAGGCCAATCTGGCCGAGGCTCGCTCCTTCGTGCGGGCGCTGACCCCGCCGGACCTGGAGCGCGGGTCGCTGGCCGCCGCGCTGGAGCGGCTCTGCGCGCGCACGACCGCCCCGGAGCTGACCGTTCGGTTCGCGGTCAGCGGCACCCCGGTGAAGCTGCCGACCCCGTACGAGGTGGCGCTGCTGCGGACCGCCCAGTCGGCGCTGGCCAACACGGTGCGCCACGCGGAGGCCCGTCGGGCGGAGATCACCCTGAGCTTCATGGACACCTCGGTGGCGCTGGACGTCGTGGACGACGGGCGGGGGTTCGACCCGTCGGGGGCTCCGGTCCAGGAGCGGGGCGAGGGCGGTGACGGCGGCTTCGGGCTGCCGGCGATGCGGGCGCGCGCCGGATCGCTCGGCGGTGCGCTGAGCGTGGAGTCGGCGCCCGGCCAGGGCACGGCGGTGGCGCTCACGCTGCCGCTGCCCGTCGCGGAAGCGGAGCGTGCGGCGTGACCAAGGGCTCGGGCGAGGGCGGGGACACGGTCCGGCTGCTGCTCGCGGACGACCATCCGGTGGTCCGGGCGGGGCTGCGCGCGGTGCTGGACACCGAGCCGGGCTTCCGGGTCGCCGGTGAGGCCGCCACCGCCGAGGAGGCCGTCGCTCTGGCGGCGGCGGGCGGCTTCGACGTGGTCCTGATGGACCTGCAGTTCGGGGCGGGGATGCACGGTGCGGAGGCCACGGCGACGATCACCGCCGCACCGGACGGCCCCCGGGTCCTGATCCTCACGACGTACGACTCCGACGCGGACATCCTGGCGGCGGTCGAGGCCGGGGCGAGCGGCTATCTGCTGAAGGACGCGCCGCCGCAGGAGCTGTCGGCCGCGGTGCGCACGGCGGCGGCGGGCCGTTCGGCGCTGGCGCCCTCGGTGGCGCACCGGCTGATGGACCGGATGCGCACCCCGGCCGAGGCGCTGACCCGGCGGGAGCTGGAGGTGCTGCAGCTGGTCGGGGAGGGCCTGTCGAACCTGCGGATCAGCAAGCGGCTGTTCCTGAGCCAGGCCACGGTGAAGTCCCACCTGGTGCACATCTACGCCAAGCTGGGCGTCGACTCCCGTACGTCGGCGGTCGCCGCGGCCACGGCCCGCAGGCTCATCCGCCGCTGACGGGACACGCCCGGCGGGTCACCCGGCGGGTCATCCGGCCGGACGCTCCGTGGGGGCGTTCACCCGCGCGGGGGCTCGCCGAAGAGGTCGACCGCGTTGCGCACCTCGCGCAGGCCCGCCGCCACCGCGCTCACCGAGCCGATCGCCCCCGCGATCAGCAGCAGGGAACGGCGCATCCGGGGGATCTCCGGGACACCGCTGACGGCCATGGCGTCCAGGGCCGCCAGCTCGTCCTCGGCGATCGGCCGGTCGGGGAAGTCGGTCCGGAGACCGGCCAGCTCCCGGCGCAGCCGCGAGACGGCCATCCGCAGCTCGGCCACCCTCGGGTCCTCGTCGCTGCCGGTCAGCGGCTTCTGTCCCACGCTTCGCAACACAGCACTCCCCCTCGCACGTCCTTGTGCCGGTGTCTCCCCCGAATCCGGGGTGGTGGCCAAGTCCCCGGGTTCGCCCGCAAGTTAACGCCATAACAGGCAGTGCGCGCCAGCCCACGGAAAGAAATCAGGGTTACCCCTGAGGGTGACATGCGTGTCGCGTGTGCGAAGGACTCAGTGGTATCCAGACCTCATGGTTGAGGACATGGCGACGGACGGCCCGCACAGGGCGAAGAACCCCGAGGTCGCGGGGGTGCTACTGGCGGCCGGAGGGGGCCGTCGGCTCGGCGGCCGCCCGAAGGCGCTGCTGGCGCACCGGGGCCGCCCGCTGATCGAGCACGCGGTGCGCTCCCTGCGCAACGGCGGCTGCGGCCCGCTGCACGTGGTGCTGGGCGCGGCGGCCGAGGAGGTGCGGGCCCGGGCGGATCTCACCGGCTGCTCGGTGAGCGTGAACCCGGGCTGGGAGGAGGGGATGGGCTCCTCGCTCCGGCTGGGTCTGGCGGCCCTGACGGCTACGGACGCGGATGCGGCGCTCGTCCTCCTGGTCGATCAGCCGGGGATCGGCGCGGAGGCGGTGGCGCGGGTGCGGCTCGCGTACGGCTCGCGCATGAGCCTGGCGGCGGCCTCGTACGGCGGGGAGCGAGGCCATCCGGTGCTGTTCGGGGCGGACCGGTGGCCGGACATCGCGGCGGCGGCCGTCGGCGACCAGGGAGCGCGCGCCTATCTGCGGGAGCACCGCGATGCGATCACGCTCGTGGAGTGTTCGGATGTGGCCGAGGCGTACGACATCGACACCTCGCAGGACCTCAAGCACCTGGAGTGACGCGGAGCCGCCGCCCTCGGCGGGGCGGCCCGCCGAGGGCGGTCAACCGTGCGTGGCCGCGCTGGCACGCTGCGCCGCCGTCGGCCCGTTTCTGTCGACCCGGAGAATCTCGACATCAACAAACCATTGAACTTCCACCATGAGGAAACTACTATCCACTGGTCAGAAGCCCTCTGAACCTCAGACGGCACCCACGGCCGTATCTCGGAGCCATGGCACGCCGTGCCGTCTCAGGCGACCCGGCGGCCGTCGAGACGCCGCCGCCCGCTGAAGGAGTGACAGCTCATGTCCGCACCAGCGCCGTCCACGCTGGCCATCGTCGATGCCGAGCCCCTGCCCCGGCAGGAAGAGGTCCTGACCGACGCGGCCCTCGCGTTCGTGGCCGAACTGCACCGGCAGTTCACCCCGCGCCGCAATGAGCTGCTCGCCCGGCGCGGAGAGCGCCGCGCCGAGATCGCCCGCACGTCCACGCTGGACTTCCTGCCCGAGACGGCGGCGGTCCGCGCGGACGACTCCTGGAAGGTCGCGCCCGCGCCGGCGGCGCTGAACGACCGCCGCGTGGAGATCACCGGTCCGACCGACCGCAAGATGACCATCAACGCCCTGAACTCGGGCGCGAAGGTCTGGCTCGCCGACTTCGAGGACGCGTCCGCCCCCACGTGGGAGAACGTCGTCCTCGGCCAGCTCAACCTCACCGACGCCTACGAGCGCCGCATCGACTTCACCGACCCGAAGTCCGGCAAGTCGTACGCGCTGAAGTCCGCCGACGAGCTGGCCACGGTGGTCATGCGACCGCGCGGCTGGCACCTGGAGGAGCGTCACCTCCAGCTGGACGGCGTCTCCGTGCCCGGCGCGCTGGTCGACTTCGGCCTCTACTTCTTCCACAACGCGCAGCGGCTGATCGACCTCGGCAAGGGCCCGTACTTCTACCTGCCGAAGACGGAGTCGCACCTGGAGGCCCGCCTCTGGAACGACATCTTCGTCTTCGCCCAGGACTACGTCGGCATCCCGCAGGGCACGGTCCGCGCGACCGTCCTGATCGAGACGATCACCGCCGCGTACGAGATGGAGGAGATCCTCTACGAGCTGCGCGACCACGCCGCCGGGCTGAACGCGGGCCGCTGGGACTACCTCTTCTCCATCGTCAAGAACTTCCGTGACGGCGGCGCCAAGTTCGTCCTGCCGGACCGCAACGCGGTGACGATGACCGCCCCGTTCATGCGGGCGTACACCGAACTCCTGGTCCGCACCTGCCACAAGCGCGGCGCGCACGCGATCGGCGGCATGGCGGCCTTCATCCCCTCGCGCCGCGACGCCGAGGTCAACAAGGTGGCCTTCGAGAAGGTCAAGGCCGACAAGGACCGCGAGGCGAACGACGGCTTCGACGGCTCCTGGGTCGCCCACCCCGACCTGGTCCCGATCGCCCTGGCCTCCTTCGACGCGGTCCTCGGCGAGAAGCCCAACCAGAAGGACCGGCTGCGCGAGGACGTCGCGGTGGCCCCGGGCGATCTGATCGCCATCGACTCGCTCGACGCGAGCCCCACGTACGACGGCCTGCGCAACGCCGTCGCGGTCGGCATCCGCTACATCGAGGCCTGGCTGCGCGGCCTGGGCGCGGTCGCCATCTTCAACCTGATGGAGGACGCGGCCACCGCCGAGATCTCCCGCTCGCAGATCTGGCAGTGGATCAACGCGGACGTGGTCTTCGAGAACGGCGAGCACGCCACCGCGGACCTGGCCCGCAAGGTCGCCGCCGAGGAACTGGCCGCGATCCGCGAGGAGATCGGCGAGGAGACCTTCACCGCCGGCAAGTGGCAGCAGGCTCACGACCTCCTGCTCCAGGTCTCCCTGGACCAGGACTACGCGGACTTCCTGACCCTGCCCGCGTACGAGCAGCTGCGCTGATCCGGACCGCGTGCACGAAGCACGGCCCCGTCCCCGGCACCGCACAGCGCCGGGGACGGGGCTGTCGCCTGACCCCCTGGCCCCATGGACGTCGGCCGACCGGTCAGGAGCTCGCTCACACGTCCCCCCGTCCACCGTCCGTGCATGCCCTGCCGGCCGCCCCGGGGAGCGCCCGCTCGATGCTGCGGCGCACAGCCGCCCGGCGAGCACCCAGCCGGCGGTACGCCAGCGTGGTGCACGCGTCGCGGGCGGCAGCACCCCCGCTTCCGCGTCCGTCGGCTTTCCCGTGCGTTGCCGCTCCATCCGCACTCCTCACCCGAACCCGTAGCGCCGGTTCATCTCCTGCATGTCCCAGGCCACGACGATGTCCGCGTCCGGCTCGCGCCAGTCCAGGAAGCCGTCGTCGTCGACGTACGGCTCGTACTCATCCCAGTGACCGTCATGGAGACCCTGGGCCGTCGACTCAAGGAACGCCCCGAGCGACGCCGACGCCCCATCCTCGGAGAACGATCCGCCGCCGTCCTTGGTGTGGTCTCCGATCCGGCCGAACGAAGGCCCGGGCGCCTGGCTGATAAAGAGGCTGTTTCCGCATCCGTCGTCGGCGAGCGGTATCCAGCGCGCGTCCCACCAGGTGTGCTCCCCCGGGCTCCGCTCCTGCTCCGCGCGCCGGTATGTGCGGTACTCCGCCACGATCAGACGGGTGCCATGGAGCCGGTGAAGCGGCGGCAGGAGGAACTCGCCCGACCCATCGTGCCGGGCCAGCGAGGCCGCCAACTCGGCCGGAAAGGCGCAGCCGGTCGTGTCCTGTGCCGCCTGGATCTTCCCCGGGGCGGCCGGCGGAGGAAGCCCCGAGTGGCTGCCTGGGGCATTGGCGCGCAGCCAGTCCTCGATGCCGTCCCATGCCTCGTCAACGGTCATGGCCGGCAGCCTCGCGGAGGACGTACGGGCACCGCAAGAGTGGGCCGGCCATCGCCCGGGGGCGGTGCGGGGCGGGGGCGTCCGGAGGCGGCGCGGCAGTCGGCACGACGGGAGGGCGGCAGGGGGCGGCACGGGGATGACCTGGTGATGCCCGCCCCCTGGATCGTCAGTCCGCCAGGACCACCGTCCGCTGGGCCGAGAAGTCGCCCCACTTGCCGTCCGGGAGCTTCGCCCTGAGCTTCACCGAGTAGCGGGTGCCCGCCGGGTCGGGGAGGTCGAGCCGGTAGGTGGCACGGCCCTTGGGGGGCGTACCGCCCCAGACGATGGTGGTGGTCAGCTTGCCGTTCATGTACAGCTCGTACGCGGGGATGGTCCCGCCCGTGTCGGGCTGGTCCCAGGACAGGTCCAGGGCGAACAGGTCGCCCGCCTTGGCCACTTCGGTCCGCAGGCCGGTGGGGGCCGTGCTCGCGGGGGCGCCGGGGGCGGACGCGGTGGTGAGGTCGAGGGTGTTGCTGTCGGCCGAGGATTTGTCGGAGGCGTCCCGGGCCCGGACGGTGAAGGTGTAGACGGTCCCCGGGCGCAGCCCCGTGAGCTTCGCCGTGGTCTCGGAGGCGGGGACGCTGTGGATCCGGGAGTCCTCCTGGTAGATGTCGTACGAGGTGACGCCGACGTCGTCCTTGGCCGCACCCCAGGTGAGCGTGGCTCCACGGCTTCCGTCGGCGCGGCCGGTCAGCTTCGCCGGGGTGGTGGGGGGCTCGTCGTCCTTCGGCGGGGTGGCCTGGGTGGTGACGGGGACGGCCTTGCTGGGCGCGGAGAGGTTCCCTGCCGTGTCCTTGGCCCGGACGCTGAAGGTGTAGTCCGTCGAGGCCGTCAGACCGTCGACGTCGATCATGGTCTTCGTCATCGGGACGCTCTTGACCTTGCTCTTTCCCCGGTAGACCTCGTATCCGGCGACTTTCTCGTCGTCGGGGGCGGCCTTCCACATGACGTGCACCGAGGTGGAGCTACTGGCCTGGGCGGTCACGTTCTCCGGCGTGCCGGGCGGCTGGGTGTCGGCTTCGGCGGTACCACCGCAGGCGGAGAGGAGGGGGGTCAGAAGCAGGGCGGAACAGGCCAACGCGGCAGATATGTGGGGGCGTTGCACGGTGGTGCCTTCCATCCGGACAGCAATGGTCCAGACCTGTATGACATGTCGTGGGGGCCTCCGACAAGAGTCCGGCCGGGAACCTTCCGCTATATGCCGGGTTGCGTCGCCCGCCGCGCCGCTCCGGACAGGTGCGTCGACCGATGAGTTTCCGGTGGCGGAGGTGTCTTCTCTGTATGGACACGCATGAGACCCCCGCGCCTGCCTCGCACGAGCCCGCCGGCCTTCCTGACCTGGAGCCGGCCGCCCGGCGGATCGCCGAACTGCTCGGTCCGGTCGACGACGGCGCGCTGGACGGACCCACCCCCTGCCCCGACTACGCCGTACGGGAGCTGCTCGGCCATCTCACCGGGCTGGCCACCGCCTTCCGCGACGCCGCCCGCAAGGACCTCGGGCCGAGCACGGCCACCTCCCCCGACGCGGCCCTCCCCGTCCTCGACGACGACTGGCGCGAGGTGTTGCCCCGGCGGCTGGAGGAGGTGGCGGCGGCCTGGCGCTCGCCCGACGCCTGGACGGGCATGACCCGGGCGGGCGGGATCGAGCTGCCCGGCGAGGTGGCCGGGGCCGTCGCGCTCAACGAACTCGTGATCCACGGCTGGGACCTGGCCCGCTCGACCGGGCAGCCGTACACGGCGGGCGAGGCCGAGCTGCGGTCCTGCGAGGTGCTGCTCGCCCCGGACGAGGACGACCCGGACCGCGGAGGCATCTTCGCGCCGCCCGTCCCGGTGCCGGCCGACGCCCCGCTGCTGGACCGGGTGATCGCGCTCAGCGGTCGGCGCCCGGACTGGCGGCCGTCGGTGGTCTGAGGCAAGGAGGCCCGCCACATCACGGATGCGTGAGGCACCGCTCGGTTTCGTCCAGGTGCCTCTCTCACCGAAAAGTGCCTTCTTCCCCGTGGTGGACCTGCCCGCCTACGGTTCCAGAACACGGGACAGCACACGGGAAGAGACCGCTGGGAGCGCCCCCTCATGACCATCCTCAAAACCTACGCGCGCCTCTGGGCCGACGACCTCGACCAGGCACTGCCGCTGCTGGAGGAGCTGACCGGCGAGCAGCCCCATCTGCGCACGGCCTTCGAGGAGATCGCCCTCGCCGCCATCGGGAACTTCCTGGTCATCGCGGGCCCGGCCGAGGAACGCGCGCGGTACGCCCACGCCTCCGCGACGGTCGTCGTGGACGACCTGAGCGCTCTGCAGGCCACCCTGAAGCGCGCCGACGCCACGATCACCACTCCCGAGACCGCCGGGCCGACGGGGCGGTTCCTCTACGCCCGGCATGCCGACGGAGTGGAGATCGAGTACGTCGAGTGGACGCCGGAGCTGGTCCGCCGGATCATCCGTCCCTGACCGCCGCGCGCACCCGCGCGCATGAAGCCTCTCAGCTGGTGAAGAACTCCGTGATGTGCGCCGCCACCTGGTCCGCCCGGGTCTCGTGCATGCGGTGGCCGCCCGGGACCGTGATCAGGCGGCAGTCCGGGACGAGGGCGGCCACGTCCGCCTGGCGGTGCTGTTCCATCTCGCTCTCCGGGCCCCCGGTGATGATCAGCGTCGGGGAGACGATGTCGCCGAGGTGCTCGGCCGCGTCCGGGCCGGGGTCGGCGAGCTGGTCGTGGACGGCGGGGACCGCGTTCTCGTCGTAGTCCACCGGGCCCTCGGCACGGCCGGCCGGCCCCGGGTCGCCGGGGAACGGGGCCGGGGTCTCCACCAGCACCAGCCGCTCCACCCGGTCGGAGTGCTCCTGGGCCACCAACCGGGCGACGACGCCTCCCATGCCGTGGCCGACGAGGCCGACCCGGTCCAGCTCCAGTTCGTCGAGGAAGCCCACGACGTCCTCGGCCATCAGCTCCAGGTCGTAGTCGTCGGGCCAGTCGCTCTCGCCGTGGCCGCGCAGGTCCAGGGCGTAGACCCGCCACTCCTGGCCCAGCAGGGTGCCGGCCGCCTCCCAGTGCGCGGCCGAACCGCCGAGGCCGTGCAGCAGCACGACGGGCGAGCCGAACGCGTCGCCCCAGGCCCGGTACGCGAGGCGCACATCGCCGACATCCACAACAGACTGATCTTCCATGCCCCCGACGCTACCGCCGACGGGCGGCCGCCCGCGCCACGGGTCCCGGACGCGCGCCGGCCCGGCGGGACCGTGCGGGGTCCCACCGGGCCGCTGTCACGAGGCGGACATCCCCCAGGGGTCAGTGGACGCCCACCCCGGCGGCCGCCGGCACCACGTGTTCGCCGGGCTGCTGCTCCTCGTCCGCCGCCTCCGGCTTGCGGCCGAAGTGGTTGAAGGCGAGGTTCAGCACGATCGCCACCACACAGCCGGTGGAGATGCCCGAGTCGAGGACGACCAGCAGGCTTTCCGGGAAGGCGTGGTAGAACTGCGGCGCCGCGATCGGGATCAGGCCGATACCGAGGGCCGCCGCCACGATCAGCGCGTTCTCGCCCTTCTCCATGGCAGCGGTCGCCAGGGTCTGGATGCCGCTGGCCGCGACCGTACCGAAGAGGACGATGCCCGCGCCGCCGAGCACCGGGAGCGGTACGAGGGCGATGACGGAGGCCGCGACGGGGACCAGGCCGAGGACGATGAGGATGCCGCCGCCCGCCGCGACGACGAAGCGGCTGCGGATCTTGGTCATGGCGACGAGGCCGACGTTCTGGGCGAAGGCGCTGCACATGAAGCCGTTGAAGAGCGGGCTGATGGCGCTGCCGAGGGTGTCGGCGCGCAGACCGCCCTCGATGATCTTCTCGTCCGCCGGGCGGCCGACGATCTTGCCGAGGGCCAGCATGTCGGCCGTGGACTCGGTCATGCAGACGAGCATCACGATGCACATGGAGATGATGGCCGCGATCTCGAACTGCGGGGCGCCGAAGGCGAACGGGGTCGGGAAGCCCACCACGTCGGCTTCCTTGATGGCGCCGAAGTCGGTGATGCCGGCCGGGATGGCGATGAGCGTGCCGATGACCAGGCCGAGCAGGATCGCGATCTGCTGGAGGAAGCCGCTCAGCAGCTTGCGCAGGGCCAGCACGATGACCAGGGTCACGGCGGCCATGGTGATGTTGGTCATCGAACCGTAGTCGTCGGCCGTGGCGTTGCCGCCCTGGGACCAGTTGAAGGCGACCGGGAGGAGCGAAACGCCGATCAGGGTGATCACGGTGCCGGTGACGACGGGCGGGAAGAAGCGCACCAGTTTGCAGAAGTACGGGGCGAGGACGAAGCCCAGAAGACTCGCGACGATGATCGCGCCGAAGATCACGGCTATCCCGTCGTGGCCCCGGTCCTTGCCTATCGCGATCATCGGGGCGACCCCGGCGAACGAGACGCCGTTGACGAAGGGCAGCCGGGCGCCGACCTTCCAGAAGCCGATGGTCTGGAGCAGGGTGGCGATCCCCGCGGTGAAGAGGCTCGCCCCCATCAGGAAGGCGGTCTCCTTGGCGGTGAGGCCGACGGCCGGCCCCACGATGAGCGGCGGGGCCACCACGCCCGCGTACATGGCGGCCACGTGCTGGAGGCCGCTGGTGAACATCTTCAGTGGGGGGAGGGTTTCGTCGACCGGATGTTTCCGGCCGTCACCTGCTTCTGCTTCCGTGACGGCGTCGTCCGTCACGTCGGGGGAGGCTGCGTCTGCGTCTTTGCGAAACCTGGGCTTAGCGGCCACGGCGGTTCCTCCGGTCGGTTACACGTCGTCGGCGACGTGGGGTTCAGGGAGGTGGTGCGTAAGTGGTGCGGTGGTGCTTGCGGCTCTCTCAGGTGGTGCAGGTCGTGCAGAGGGGGGTGCGGAAGGGGCGCGCACGGGGGTGTGTGCGGGCAGCGTTCATCACCGGTCCGGCGGGCGCGCACCATGGGGCGCGCGTCCGCCGGACCGGCTGCCGTGGACCCCGCTCGGGTCCACGGCGGCCGGTCTCGGGCCGTCCCCCCAGACCGGCCGGTCGGGGATGCCGCCGGGGGTCAGGCCCCGGCGGCGATCTGCGCGAGGCGGCGGGCCTCGTCGCGGGTGACGCGGGCGATGGCGTCCTCGTCCACCGTGGTGAGGTGGTTGCCCTCGACGACCGGCTTGCCGTCGACGAGGGAGAGGGTCACCGGGGCGGCCGCGCCGAAGATGAGCGCGGTCACCGGGTCGGCGATCGAGGAGTGGGCCAGGGTGTCCAGCTTCCACAGGACGAGGTCGGCGAGCTTGCCGGCCTCCAGGGAGCCGATCTGGTCGGCGCGGCCCAGCACCTGGGCCCCGCCGAAGGTCCCGAGGCGCAGGGCCTGACGGGCGTTCAGGGCGGCCTCGCGGTGGGCGCCGAGGCGGTTGATGAGCAGCGCGTTGCGCAGCTCGGTGTGGAGTTCGCCGGACTCGTTGGAGGCGGTGCCGTCCACGCCGAGGCCGACGGGTACACCGGCGGCGAGCATGTCGGGGACCCGGGCGATGCCGGCGGCGAGGCGGGCGTTGGAGGACGGGCAGTGGGCGACGCCGGTTCCCGTACGGGCGAAGGCGGCGATGTCCGAGTCGTTCATGTGGACGCAGTGGGCCATCCACACGTCGTTGCCGAGCCAGCCGGTCGACTCGAAGTACTCGGTCGGGCCCATCCCGAACAGCTCCTTGCAGAACTGCTCCTCCTCGACGGTCTCCGAGCCGTGGGTGTGCAGCCGCACACCCTTGCGGCGGGCCAGCTCGGCGCCCTGGCGCATCAGTTCGGTGGAGACCGAGAAGGGCGAGCAGGGAGCGACGGCGACCTGGGTCATGGCGTCGAAGGAGGCGTCGTGGTGGGCGTCGATCGTCGCCTCGGTGGCGGCGAGCGCGCCCTCCAGGGTCTCGACGGCGAAGTCAGGGGGCAGGCCGCCGTCCTTCTCGCTGCGGTCCATGGAGCCCCGGGCGAGGGTGAAGCGTACGCCCATCTCACGGGCGGCCCCGATGATGGCGCCGGACAGGTCGCCGGAGCCCTTCGGGAAGACGTAGTGGTGGTCCATGGCGGTGGTGACCCCGCCGCGGGCCATCATCGCGAGCGAGCCCTGCGCGGCGGCGCGGGCCATCGGCTCGTCGATGCGCGCCCAGGTCGGGTAGAGGGCGACCAGCCAGTTGAAGAGGTTGTGATCGGTGGCCAGGCCCCGGGTGATCCACTGGTAGAAGTGGTGGTGGGTGTTGACCAGGCCGGGGGTGGCGAGGTGCCCGGTGCCGTCGATGCGCCGGACGACACCGGTCAGGCCCTCCGGGGCCTTGCCCGCGCCGACGGACTCGATGCGGTTGTCCGCCACGACGATGTACCCGGAGGCGTACTCCGTGTCGTGGGCGTCGACGGTGGCGATCGAACAGTTCTCGATGACGATGCGCTGAGGGTCTGCCGAAGCTGCCATGGCGCTTCCTTCTTCTCTCTGTGGCGATGTGGGCACGGCAGGACCCTAGGAGGATTTGAGTGCCACAGCGTTACGGCTGTGGGTGCCGAGATGGTGGAAGAACAGGTTGAGCACGACCGCGACCAGTGCTCCCGCGCTGATCCCGGAGCCGAGGACAGTCTGCGCCCAGGCCGGGAATCCGGCGTAGAAGGTGGGCGCGGCGAGCGGGATGATGCCCGCGCCGAGCGCGACGGCCACCAGGATGATGTTGGAGCTGTCGTCGAGGCCCGCCTCGGAGAGCGTACGGATGCCGCTGACCGCGATGGAGCCGAAGAGGACGATGCCGGCGCCGCCGAGGACGGGCATGGGCACGAGCGAGACGACCGCGCCGAGCACCGGGAAGGCGCCGAGGATCAGCAGGGCTCCGCCCGCCGCCGCGACGACGTACCGGCTGCGGACGCGGGTCAGTGAGACGACCCCGACGTTCTGGGCGAAGGCGCTGGTGGGAAAGCCGCCGAAGACCGGGCCGAGGAGGGTGGCGATGCCGTCGGTGCGCAGGCCGCGGGTGATCGTACGCCCGTCGGTGCGGCGCTCGCAGATCTCGCCGAGGGCGAGCATCCCGGCGGAGGACTCCGTCATCAGGACGAGCATGACGATGCAGAGCGAGAGGATCGCGGCGGGCTGGAACTCCGGCGCTCCGAAGGCGAAGGGCGTCGGCAGGGCGGCGAGCGGTGCGGACTTCAGCGCGGAGAAGTCGGCGAGTCCGAACGGGATCGCGGCCAGCGTGCCGACGAACATGCCCACCAGCAGGGCGACTTGCTTGAGGAAGCCGCGCCCGAAGCGCTGGACGAGCAGGATGACGACGAGGGTGAAGGCGGCCAGCGCCAGGTACTTCATGGCGCCGAAGTCGTCGGCGGTGGCGTCGCCGCCCTGCGCCCAGGCCACGGGCACGGGCATGAGGGTGACGCCGATGAGGGTGATGACCACGCCGGTGACGAGCGGCGGGAAGAAGCGCAGCAGTCGGCCGAAGAACGGCCCGACGGCCAGGCAGAAGACTCCGGCGACGAGCACCGCCCCGTAGATCGCGGGGAGTTGGTGGCCCGGTGCGCTGGTCTCGGCGATGGCGAGCATCGGCGCGATCCCGGCGGAGGAGGCTGCGTTGACGAAGGGGAGCCGGTTTCCGGCGAAGGGGCCGAGACCGATCGTCTGGAGGATGGTGGCGAGTCCGGCGATCAGGAGGCTGGCCGCGATGAGCCGGGTCATGCCGGCGGTGTCCAGGCCGACGGCCTGGCCGATGATCAGCGGAGGGGTGACGACGCCCGCGTACATGGCGGCGATGTGCTGGAGCGCGGCGGGGACGAGCCGCGCGGGGGGAAGCTTCTCGTCGACCGGGTGAACTGCCGTGTCGGCGAGGGTTTTCGAGGGGTCTTTGCCTGGGCTTTCGGCCGGCCCCGTTGCAGGCTGTGCCATGGGTGTTCCCTCCGGGATGACCGGCCGCCGCCCGTCTATGGGCGGACGGCGGCCGGTTCAGTGCCGCGTCAGAGGTTGGTCATGTCGACCGGGATCTTCGGCTCGACGCCGTCCCGGAGCACGGTGGCCTCGATCAGACCGTAGGGACGGTCCGCCGCGAAGTAGACCTCGTTGTCGTTCTTGAGGCCGAACGGTTCGAGGTCCACCAGGAAGTGGTGGTTGTTCGGCAGCGAGAAGCGGATCTCGTCGATCTCGCTGCGGCTGTTGATGATGCGCGAACCCATTTGGTAGAGGGTCTGCTGGAGCGAGAGGGAGTACGTCTCGGCGAAGGCGTGGAGCATGTGCTTGCGCGCCTGCTCGTAGGACTTCTCCCAGTTCGGCATGCGCTGCTCGTCGCTGGTCCAGTTATAGCGCCAGCGGGCCGAGACGTCCGTCGCCAGGATGCGGTCGTACGCCTCCTTCAGCGTCGTGTACTTGTCCTTGACGTAGCCCCAGAACTCGGAATTGGTCGAGTTCATCACGGTCAGGTCCTTGAGGCCCGAGATGACCTCCCAGTTCTCACCGTCGTAGGTGATCTGGGAGACGCGGGTCTCCATGCCCTTGCGGGCGAAGGAGTGCCTGACCTCGTCGGCGCCGATGAACTTGGAGTTGCCGTCGGAGGTCGCGATGCGCTCCCAGCTGTACTCCTCGATCCGGATCCGGGCGCGGTGGATCGGCTCCTGCGAGGAGACGAAGTGCCGGGCGAGGTGGATGCCGAACTGCTCGGCGGACTCGATCCCGTGCTCCTTGGCGAACGCGAACACCGTGTTCTTGGTGGTGTCGGTCGGCAGGACGTTGGCGTTGGAGCCGGAGTAGTGCACGTCGTCCATGTCGCCGGAGAGGGCGACAGAGACGTTCAGGTCCTTGATGTGGTGGGTGTCGCCGTCCCGCGTGATCTTGACGACGCGGTTCTCTGCTTTGCCGTACTGGTTCTGGCCGAGAATCGTGGGCATGTCGGTGCTAGCTCCCTCGGTAAACGGAGTAGCCGAACGGGTTGAGCAGCAGCGGTACGTGGTAGTGCTCGCCCGGGACGACCGCGAAGGCGATCGTCACTTCCGGGAAGAACGCGCCGCTGTCCCTTACGCGGGGGGCGTCCTGCTGCGCCTCGGCTTGCTTCTTGGAAAAATACGTCTCGGTGTCGAATGCGAGACGCACGTGGGTCGTGCCTTCCGGCAGCGCCGGCAGGTCCTTGCAACGCCCGTCCGCATCGGTCGCGGACGCTCCGAGCGTCACGTACGGCGCGTCGCTGCCGCTGCGGGCGGCGAGCGAGACGGCGACGGACGCGGCGGGGCGGCCGATGCTGGTGTCCAGGATGTGGGTGGACACCGATGCGGTCGTGTCGGTACTCAAGACCGTCACTCTCCTAGATCTCAAGAGTCCTGTGCGGGGGCGTCCTCTGCGAGGGCCTCCGTCACGAGACGGGTCAGCCGGATGCGGTTGATCTTGCCCAGTTCGGTGCGCACGATCTCCTGCTCCTGCTCGGGCGAGTTCCCGATCCGGGACTTCACCGCGTCGCGCATCTGCTCACCGGTGGCGCCGGTGGCGCAGATCAGGAAGACATGTCCGAACCGCTCCTGGTAGGCCAGGTTCAGTTCGAGCATCTCGGTCTTGAGCTCCTCGGAGGCGCCGGCCATCCCCCGCTGCTCACGGGAGGAGGTCGGGTCGCCGGGCTTCGGGCGGCCGATCGGCGGGTGGCCGGCCATCGCTTCGGCCAGATCCTCCGCGGTGAGCGTCGCCATGGCGGCCTCGCTCGCGGAGAGCAGGGCTTCTTCGGTGGCGTACGGACGCCCGGCGAGGATCGTGTTTCCCCAGGTCGCACTGGCACACACCTCGTGCAGTGCGGGGGTGGCCTCGCCGTCCGCCAGGGTGTTGAACCGGGTGAGGCCCGGTGTGGAGCTCGAAGTCACGGGAGCCTCCGTGGCTGTTTTTCGCTGTGCGTTGTTCGGGCTGCGGATAGCTAACGCCCTCCGCAACACGACGTCAACACTTTGTTGAAATCTCGCGAACGAAGAAAGCCGCCGTCCCGGCATGCGGACGGCGGCTTTCCTGTGCGTTCGGCGGGTTCGCACAACTACTCACCCTTGGCCGTATGTTCCCGGTTCAGGTAGTTGTACACGGTGAACCGGGATACGCCCAGGGCGCCGGCCACGGTCTCCACCCCGTGCCGTACGGAGAAGGCACCGCGTGCCTCCAGGGTCCGGACGACGCTCTGCTTGGCCTTGCGGTCCAGGTCGGAGAGCGGCATCCCGTGCCGTCGCTCCATCGCGGCGAGGATGTGGTCCAGCGAGTCGGAGAGCTGGGGCAGGCGTACGGCTATGACGTCCTGGCCCTCCCAGGCGAGCACCACATCGTCCGGCTGGGCCTGCTCGGGGCCCAGCAGCTCGGCGCCCATCGCGTCGACGAGCGGCTTGACGGCCGATACGAAGGGGTGGTCGACGGTGACCGGAACGTTATCGGCGGATTCGGTCACCGGATCTCCTCCTCGATCACGTTCACCTGGAGCGAGACCCGGGTGGCGCCCGAGGCCAGGGCCTGGCGCAGCAGGGAGTCCACGGCGGTGAGCACCTCGTCCGCGCCCCCTTCCGCGGTGTTGCCGAAGGGGCCGACGTCGACAGCGTCCAGCTCGGCGCCCTGGATCACCTCCCGGGCCACCACCGCGTGGGTGGGCGCCTCGTCGAGATCGAAGGGCTCGGTGGTGAATTCCACCCTCAAGCGCACTGTGCCTCCCTGATGTCCTCGCCGCGGGTGCGGGCGCGCGGCTCGGCCACGACTGTAACCGCTGCCCGGGGCCCCCGCCCCCGGTGTGCGCGGGGCCCCCGTACGGCGGTGGTCACGGGAGCGGCAGGACGCAGACCGCGACCGGCGCCGGGAAGGGGTCACCGGCGGCGGTGAGGGAGCCGTCGGGGCCGACGCCGAAGACGGTGACGGTGGAGGAGCGCTGGTTGGCGGCGAAGAGCAGGGTGCTGTCCGGGGACAGGGCGAGCTGCCGGGGCCAGTCGCCGCCGACGGGCACGGTGTCCAGCAGCCGGACGGCCGCCCCGTCGTCCTCCACGGCGTAACGGGTGAGGCTGTTGGGGCCCCGGTTGGCGAGGTAGACGTACGCCCCGTCGCCGGTGACGACCGGCTGGGAGGGATAGCTGGTGCCGGATCCCGTGCCGGTGGACTGCCCGGGCCCCGGGGTGAGGGCGCCGGTGGCGGGGTCGTACGCGCAGACGACCAGGGTGTTGTCCAGCTCGCAGGCCAGGTAGGCGGAGCGCCCGTCGGGGTGGAAGGCCAGGTGGCGGGGGCCGGAGCCGGGCGCCAGGGCGGCGCGGGAGACCTCGGTGAGCGTCCCGGCGGACTCGTCGAGTGCGTACGTGTACACGGTGTCGGTGCCCAGGTCGACGGCGAGGACATGGCCTCCGTCGGGGGCGGTGACGATCTGGTGGGCGTGCGGCCCGCCCTGGCCGGGTCCGGGCGGCGGCGAGCTGTGGGTGACCAGGTCGGTGCGTTCGCCCAGCGAACCGTCCTCGGCGATCGGGTGCACGGCGACGCTGCCCGAGCCGTAGTTCGCGCTCAGCAGCCAGCGCCCGGACGGGTGCACGGAGAGGTGGGTGGTCCCGGAGCCGCCGGTGGGACGGCTGCCGAGCACCTCGTACGTCCCGTCCGGCGCGCGTCCCACGGCGGTGACCGCGCCGGCTTCCTGCTCGGCGACCGCGTAGACGGTGGAGCCGGAGGGGTGGAGGGCCAGGTAGGAGGGGTTGTCGACGCCGGTGATCACGGGGCCCGGAGTGATCGCGCCGGTGGCCGTGTCGTACGCGGCGGTGCCGATGCCGGTGCCGCCTCCCGCCTCGGAGGTGTACGTGCCGAGGAGCAGCGGGCGAGTGGCGCGCGGGGCGTTCGGCGGGGCGGGCGCGGGGGCCGGACGGGCCGCGGCGTGGGCGGGGGTGGCGAGGGCGGGCCCCGCGGCCGCCAGGGCGGCGGTGGCCAGCAGGCCGCCGAGGAAGCCCCGGCGGCCGGGAAGGGCGGGGAGGCCGGGCGCGGGGCGTTCGGGGCCGGAGTACGGGTGGGGGGACGGCTTCATGCGAGGCACCTCGGGTGGGGGTCGGCTGCTTCGGATGCGTCCGCCACCCTGGCCCGCCGACGCCCGCACGGCAAGAGGCGCAACATGAGTTGCATCCTCTGCAACGCCGGGAGGTGACGGGCGATCAGCCTGCAGCCTGGATGTCCCCCCTGGTCGACGAGGCGATGGCGTCGCCGTGGGCGAAGTCGCCGGGCGGGATGCCCGGGTGGTGTCCCTCCAGGTCGGGGGCCACCTCGGCCGCCGGGCCGAGGGCGAGCCGGGAGACGATCCGGTAGCGGTCGCCCCGGTAGAGCGAGTGGACGTACTCCACCGGCCGGCCCGTGGTGTCGGAGGTCAGCCGCTCGAAGAGCAGCGCCGGGGACAGCTCCGGGACATCGAGCAGCCCGGCCTCGGCGCGGGTCACGACGGTGGGTTCGATCGCCTGCACCGCCTCGTGGACGTGCACGCCGTGGGTGGCGCGAAGGTGCTCGTACAGATCGCCGCTCTCCAGCTCCTGCGCGCTGAGCCCCGGCACCAGCTCCGCCCGGATGTGCAGATGCTCTATGGCCATCGGCGCCCCGTCGACCAGCCGCAGCCGTGCCACGTAGACGATCTCGGCGGCCGGTGACATGCGCAGCTTGCGGCCGACGCGGGCCCCCGCCTGGAGCGTGGTGAACTCCAGCAGCCGGCTCGACCAGGCACCGGCCGCCTGCGGCACGCTGAGCGCGCGGTCCCCGGCGACCAGCTCCTGAGTGATCTTGGCGGGGGCGACGAACATGCCCCGGCCGTGCTCGCGCACCAGGAGCCCGGCGGCGACCAGTTCGTCGACCGCCGCGCGCACCGTGGGCCGGGAGACGCCGAGCAGGGCGCACAGGGCGCGCTCCGAGGGGATGGCGTCCCCGGGGCTGCGTGACTCGATCAGCTCCAGTACGGCATCGCGGGTCCGCTCCCGTTTGAGCACCGTCCCCGGCACATTCCCGTCCATGCTCTCCCCTCCCGAAGACTGTGCCTTTCTTACCAGTTGACCACCCCGATGCCTCAACTGGCTTGCTGGTCAGGCGAAGTGTAGCGCTCACTACGGGCGGATCGGTCGTCCACGTTACGCATAGATCACCAATTTCCCTTTCTACGCAGGGGGTTGACGGCCCCATTGGTCTATGCCACCTTCATCCACCACCGACAGGCAAGCTGTCCAGTGAGCTCAACTGGTCAGGTGGTCAGGCCTCGTCAGGTCCGTCCCATCCGTATCGCTTCCGAGGTGAACCGTGAAGTACCGCTTGCTCGCCGGTGGGTCCGTGCTCGCCCTGACCGCCGCGCTCAGTGCCTGTAGTTCGTCGTCCGGACCGGAATCCGCGAACGGGGACGGCCGGACGACGGTGGACGTCTGGCTGATGCGCGACAGCGTCTCGGCGCAGTTCCAGAAGGAGTTCAGCGCGGACTTCGAGAAACGCCACCCGACGATCGACGTGAAGATCCAGATCCAGGAGTGGGACGGGATCGGCCAGAAGATCACCGCCGCCCTGGCCAGCAACGACGCCCCGGACGTCATCGAGGCGGGCAACACCCAGGTGGCCCAGTTCGCGGAGAGCGGCGGACTGCTCGACCTCAGCGACCGGAAGGACGAGCTGAACGGCGAGGACTGGCTGAGCGGCCTGGCCGAGCCGGGCTCGTACGAGGGCAAGCAGTACGGCATCCCGTACTACGCGGCGAACCGGGTGGTCATCTACCGCACCGACCTCTTCGAGAAGGCGGGCGTCGACGCGGCCGGGATCAAGACCCGTGGGCAGTGGATCGACGCCACGACGAAGCTCAACAAGGGCGGCACGCAGGGCATCTACCTGCCCGGACAGATGTGGTACGCGCTGGCCGGGTTCATCTGGGACGAGGGCGGCGACCTCGCAGCCGAGTCCGGCGGGAAGTGGTCCGGCGCGCTGGACACCCCCGAGGCGCTGCGCGGCATGGCGTTCTACGAGGAGCTCCAGGCGCTCGGCAAGGGCCCCAAGGACTCCGACGAGGACGATCCGCCGCAGGCCGAGGTGATGGCCCAGGGCCAGGTGGCCCAGGTCATCTCCACTCCGGGCGGGGCCAACGTCATCGCGGAGAACAACCCCGAACTCAAGGGCAAGCTCGCCTTCTTCCCGATCCCGGGCAAGACGGCGGACACCCCGGGCGCGGTCTTCACCGGCGGCTCCGATCTGGTCGTGCCGGCCGCCGCGGCCCACCCCGACGAGGCGGTCACCTTCATCAAGGAGCTGACCGGGGAGACCTGGCAGAAGAAGCTCGCCGTCGCCATGAGCTACGTACCGAACCGGACCTCGCTGGCCTCCGCCGTGGCCGACGACCCGGGGGCCGCCGCGATGGCGGTCGGCGCGGCCAACGGGCACGCCACGCCCAACACCCCGGGCTGGGCGGCGGTCGAGGCGGAGAACCCGATCAAGGACTACATGACGGCCGTGCTCACCGGGGGCGATCCCGCGAAGGAGGCGGCGAAGGCCTCGCAGGACATCACCCGGGCCATGAACGCCGGTTCCTGACCCGTCTCCCCTTCCCGGATTCCCGGAACAGCAGGAAGGAGGCGTGCCGTGCCGGTCATCGACCAACGGACCGCACCCCGCATTCCCCGGCGACGCCCGGCCCCGCGCCTCGCCGTGCGCAAGTCCCCGCCCCGGCGCGGGGGAACGGGCAGGGCGAGGAACCTCTGGCCGTACGCCCTGGTCGCCCCGGCCGTCGGCGGCATGCTCTATCTGCTGGTCTACCCGCTGGTGCGGGCCGTCCTGATCTCGTTCCAGGACTTCCGGCTGCGCCAACTGATCGCCGGTGACGCGGACTTCGTCGGCCTGCGGAACTACCGGACGCTGCTGACAGACCCGCGCTTCTGGGAGGTGGTCCGCCGCACCTTCCTCTTCATGGCGGTCAACGTCGTCCTGATCATGGTGATCGCCACCCTGGTCGCCCTGATGGTGGAGCGGCTGGGCCGGATCGGGCGGACGGTGGTGCTGTGCTCGCTCGTGCTGGCCTGGGCGATGCCGGTGGTCGCGGCGACCACCGTCTTCCAGTGGCTGTTCCACTCGGAGTTCGGCATCGTCAACTGGTCGCTGACCTCGCTCGGCCTCGACTCCTTCGACCGCTATCCGTGGTTCGCCAACGGCACCGCGGCCTTCGCGATCCTGGTGACGCTGATCGTGTGGCAGTCGGTGCCGTTCGCCGCGATCACCCTGTACTCGGCGCTGACCACCGTCTCCCCCGAGCTGTACGAGTCGGCGCGGCTGGACGGGGCGGGCGCGGGGCGGATCTTCCGCTCGGTCACCTTCCCGATCCTGCGGCCGATCTTCCTGCTGGTGGTGTCGCTGGAGGTGATCTGGACGTTCAAGGCGTTCGTCCAGATCTGGGTGATGACCCGGGGCGGGCCGGGCGACGCCACGACGATCCTGCCGGTCTACGCCGTGCAGACGGCGCTCTCCAGCCAGCGGTACGACCTCGGTTCCGCCGCCTCGATGGTCACCGTGGTCCTGATGTCCGGGGTGCTCGTCCTCTACTTCCGCCAGATGCTCCGCCAGGAGGACGAAACCCGATGAACTCACCTGCCGTGCGCCTCCGGCTCCGACGCCTGCCGCTGTACCTCGCGGCCGCCGTGACCGTCGCGGTCTGCCTCTTCCCCGTGTACTGGATGATCTCCACGGCCTTCAAGCCGTCGAAGGACATCCAGTCGTCGGACCCGCAGCTCTTCCCGCGCACCTGGACCCTCGATCACTTCCAACGGGCCGTGGACGCCGACGGGTTCGCCCTGTTCTGGCGCAACAGCATCCTCGTGACGCTGGGGGCGGTCCTGCTGGCGCTGCTGGTGGCGCTGGGCGCGGCCTACGCCGTGGCGCGGCTGCGGTGGCGGGGCCGGCGGCAGTTCATGCTGATGATCTTCATCGCGCAGATGGCGCCCTGGGAGTCGCTGATCATCCCCATCTACATCATCTCCCGGGACACGAACATGCTCGACCGGCTGCCGACCCTGACGCTGATCTACTTCATGATCACGCTGCCATTCACCGTCGTGGTGCTGCGCGGCTTCATCGGGACGATCCCGCCGGAGCTGGAGGAGGCGGCGCAGGTCGACGGCTGCACCCGGACCGGGGCGTTCTGGCGGGTGGCGATGCCGCTGCTGGCGCCGGGGCTGATGGCGACCTCGCTGTTCGGCTTCATCACCGCCTGGAACGAGTTCGCCTACGCCAACTTCCTGATCATCAAGCAGCAGGACAACCGGACGCTGCCGGTCTGGCTGTCGTCCTTCCAGAACACCTTCGGCACCGACTGGGGCGCCACGATGGCCGCCTCGACGCTCTTCGCGCTGCCCGCCCTGGTGATCTTCCTGCTGCTCCAGCGCCATGTCACGTCCGGCTTCGCCGCCGGTGCCGTGAAGGGCTGAGCGGCGGAGCACGCCGATCGGCCCCCTCGCCCCCGTCCGCGAACCGAACACGGAGACGCCCGTGCCCGCACCGCACCCCGCCCCCTCCCTCCTCCCCCACCCCGGCAAGGTCTCCTCGCTCGGCGGCCGGCTCACCCTGGACCGGGACACCACCGTCCGCGCGCTGCCGGGGGCGGAACCGGCGGCGGACCTGCTGCGCACCCTGGTCGGCCACCCCGCGGGCCTGCCGCTCACACCGTCGCCCGACGGCCGGGTCGTCCTCGCCCTGGACGACCGGCTCGGCGGCCTCGGCCAGGAGGGATACGGGCTGACGGTCGGCCCGCAGGCACTCCAGCTGCGCGCCGCCCACCGCACCGGGCTGCTCCGGGGCATCCAGACGATCCGCCAACTCCTGCCCACCGAGGCCCTGTCGGGCGGGGCGACGGGCACCGGCTCCTGGGAGCTGCCCTGCGTCGAGATCACCGACGTACCGGACCGGCCGTGGCGCGGGGCGATGCTGGACGTGGCGCGCCGCTTCCAGCCGATCGGCTATCTGCGCCGGTACGTGGACCTGCTGGCGCTGCACAAGCTGAACGTCCTGCACCTCCACCTCACCGACGACCAGGGCTGGCGGATGCCGGTCGACGCCTACCCCCGGCTGATCTCGGTCGGCTCCCGGCGGGCTCGGTCGCAGAAGGGCCCGGCCGGCCCGGACGGGGCGCACTTCGACGCGGTGCCGCACGAAGGGCACTACACCAAGGCGGAGTTGAGGGGCCTGGTGCGGTACGCCGCGGAGCGCGGGATCACCGTCGTGCCGGAGATCGAGATGCCCGGCCATGTGCGGGCCGCGCTCGCCGCCTACCCGGAGCTGGGCAACCATCCCGGTCGGCGGCTGGATGTGTGGACCCGGTGGGGGGTGTGCGACACGATCCTCGGCGTGCACGAGGGGGTCTTCGACTTCTGCCGGGCCGTGCTGGAGGAGGTGATGGACGTCTTCCCGTCGCCGTACATCCACATCGGCGGCGAGGAGTGCCCGACCACCGAGTGGGAGGACAGCCCGGCCGCCCGGGAACGCGCGGCGGCCCTCGGGCTCGCGGGCCCGGCCGAACTGCACGGCTGGTTCATGGGCCGCATCGGGGCGTTCCTGGTCGAGCGCGGCCGGATCCCCCTCGGCTGGGTCGAGAACGGCGCCGAACTCCCCCCGGAATTCACGGTGATGACCTGGCGCGACGCCACGCACGCCCGGGCCGCCGCCCGCCGCGGCCATCAGGTGATCGCCGCGCACCACCGGGCGACCTATCTCGACTACGCCCAGTCCACGGACCCGTCCGAGCCGGTCGCCCAGCCCGGCGCGCCGGTCCCCCTGCACACCGTCCACGGCTACGAACCGGCCCCGCACGACTGGCCGGAGGCGGAGCGGGCCCGGGTGCTCGGGACCCAGGTCCAGCTGTGGACGGAGTACGCCCGCACCCCCGAGGAGATCGAGTACCTCAGCTTTCCCCGGCTCTGCGCGCTGGCCGACCGTTCCTGGTCCGGCGGGCGCGGCGACTGGCCGGGGTTCGTCGAGCGGCTGCGTCACCACACCGCCCGGCTGGACGCCCTGGGCGTCCCCTACCGCCCCCTGGACGCGCGGTCGCTCGCGACGGCCGTGTCCGCGTCCCCCTCCGCAGGAACAGCGCGACTCCACCCGTAACCCGTCCCCCACCACCGTTCCGGAGAGGAACACGCCTGTGAACACATCACGCAGGAATCCGCACAGGTCCAGGCTGCGCACCGCCGCCGCATCGGCCGCCGCCGTGGCCCTGGCCGCCACCGGTCTGGCCACCCTGCCGTCCTCGGCGTCCGCCGCGGCCGACGGGATCGTGGTCCAGTACCGTACGAGCGCGTCCGGTGCGAGCGCCGACCAGAGCGAGCCGTGGCTGAAGGTCCGCAACGCCGGCTCCACCTCCGTACCGCTGAGCGGCGTGAAGGTCCGCTACTACTTCAAGGCCGACTCGCCGTCCGCCGCCTACCGGTTCGCCTGTTCCTGGGCGGTGAAGGGGTGCGCGAACATCACCGGTACGTTCGGGACGCTCGCGAACCCGACCGCCACCGCCGACCGCTACCTGGAGATCGGCTTCACCGCCGGGGCGGGCTCGCTCGCCCCGGGCGCGGACACCGGAGACATGCAACTCCGCTTCCACCAGAGCTCCTGGGCCTCGCTCGTCCAGTCCGACGACTACTCCTTCGGCCCGGACCGGACCGCGTACGGCGACTGGTCCAAGGTGACGGCCCACGTGAACGGGGCGACCGTGTGGGGCGAGGCGCCCGGGGGCAACGGCCCGACCGACCCGCCGGACCCGACGGACCCGCCGACCGACGGCCCCCGGCTCTTCGACGACTTCAACTACAGCTCCCACACCGACCCGAAGATCAACGCCAACGGCTGGAGCGTACGGTCCAACTCCGGCGGCCCCGGAGTGCCGGGCGCGACCTGGGCTCCCGAGAACGTCACCTTCGCCTCGCAGAGCGGGAACTCGGTGATGAACCTGGAGACCTCGACGGCGGGCACAGGCGCTTCGACGAAGCACACCGAGGTCCTGACCAAGTCGATGAAGTTCAAGAACGGCACGTACGCGTCTCGGGTGAAGTTCAGCGACACGCCGCGCTCGGGCCCGGACGGCGACCGGATCGTGCAGACGTTCTTCACCATCAACGACCTCAAGGCGCCGATGGCGGACGACTACGCGGAGTACGACTTCGAGTATCTGCCGAACGGCGGCTGGGGCGAGCCGGCGAACATCCTCTACACGACCTCGTGGGAGACCTACCGGCCCGACCCGTGGGAGGCGGTCAACGCGCACAGCGAGGCCCGGCAGTCGTACGCGGGCTGGCACGACCTGGTGGTGACGATCGACGACAACCAGATCACGTACTACGTCGACGGTCAGCACTTCGGCACGCACGGGGCGGCGTATCTGCCCGAGCGGCCGATGTCGATCAACTTCAACCAGTGGCTGATCGATCTGGCGGGCCAGCCGAGCACGACACCCCGCGCCTACGACCAGCAGGTGGACTACGTCCTGCATGTGAAGGACCAAGTGCTCACCCCCTCCCAGGTGAACGCGATGGTCGGGGCGTACCGCAGTGCGGGGACGAGCTTCGAGGACACGGTTCCGGGCAGCTAGGGGCAGTACGTACGGCGTGAGAGCCGGGCGGGGCGGGGGTCGACGGCGGCCCTCGCCCCGCTTTCGTATGCCCGGGAGGGGCTGCTGCCACCGATTCCGTACGCCTTCCGTACGCCGCCGACCGGGGCGAATTTTGCGGCACCCCCTTGACAGCCCTGCCTCCCTCCGGGCAATCTTCCGTTAAGCAGAAACTAACTTCCGCAATACGGAAGGAGCGCCGACATCCTCATGGGATACCCGGACCAGCGCTTCGATGTGAACCTCTCGATCCTCTTCACGGAACTCCCGCTCCTGGAGCGTCCCGCGGCAGCCGCCGCGGCGGGCTTCACCGCGGTCGAGCTGTGGTGGCCCTGGATCGAGACCCCCACCCCCATCCGAGCTGAGCTCGACGCCCTCAAGAAGGC
This sequence comes from Streptomyces rubiginosohelvolus, assembly GCF_014649875.1. GTDB lineage: Bacteria > Actinomycetota > Actinomycetes > Streptomycetales > Streptomycetaceae > Streptomyces > Streptomyces rubiginosohelvolus. The sequence continues at coordinate 29,856 of NZ_BMTW01000002.1, forward strand.
GCTCGACGACGCCGGCACCCAGCTCGTGGGACTGAACTTCTACGCCGGACAGCTGCCCGGCCCCGACCGCGGCGCGCTCTCCGTGCCCGGCTCGGAGTCGGACCGCTTCCGGGAGAACATCGAGGTGGCGGCCGACTTCGCCGCCTCGGTCGGCTGCACGGCGCTCAACGCGCTGTACGGCAACCGCGTCGAGGGCGTGGACCCGCAGGTCCAGGACGCGCTCGCGCTGGAGAACCTGGTGCTGGCCGCCCGCGCGGCGGACCGCGTCGGGGCGATCCTCCTGATCGAGACCCTGAACAAGCCGGAGTCGCCGCTCTATCCGCTGGTCAGCGCACCGGCCGCGATCGAGGTCGTCGACAAGGTCAACGCGGCGACGGGCCTCGGGAACGCGAAGTTCCTGCTGGACCTGTACCACCTCTCGATGAACGGCGAGGACCTCAGCCAGGTCATCAAGGCGTACGCCGCCAAGACCGGCCACGTCCAGATCGCCGACAACCCGGGCCGCGGCGCGCCGGGCACCGGCTCGCTCCCGCTGGAGCGGCTCCTGGACGAGCTGAAGGACGCCGGTTACGCGGGCTGGGTCGGCCTGGAGTACAAGCCGGGCGACCGGCCGAGTGCGGAGGCCTTCGACTGGCTTCCGGCATCGGCCCGAGCCGCCGGCTGACCGGCCGGGCCCACCGCGGGGTGAGTCCAACCCCCTTACGTACACACGTTTTTCAGGAAGGCACCCTCATGAGCAACAACCTCCCCAAGGTCGCCTGGATCGGTCTCGGCATCATGGGCTCCCCCATGTCGGAGAACCTGATCAAGGCCGGTTACTCCGTCACCGGATACACCCTGGAGCAGGACAAGATCGACCGGCTGGTCGCGGCCGGCGGCACCGGCGCCTCCTCGATCGCGGACGCGGTCAAGGACGCGGATGTCGTCATCACGATGGTGCCCGCATCGCCGCAGGTCGAGGCCATCGCGTACGGCCCGGACGGCATCCTGGAGAACGCGAAGCGCGGCGCGCTGCTGGTGGACATGTCCTCCATCACCCCGCAGACCTCGGTCGACCTCGCCAAGAACGCGGCCGAGAAGGGCATCCGGGTCCTGGACGCGCCGGTCTCCGGCGGCGAGGCCGGTGCCATCGAGGCGGTCCTGTCCATCATGGTCGGCGGTGAGCAGGCGGACTTCGACGCCGCGAAGCCGCTCCTGGACGCGCTGGGCAAGACCATCGTGCTCTGCGGCCCGCACGGCTCCGGCCAGACGGTGAAGGCGGCCAACCAGCTGATCGTCGCGGTCAACATCCAGGCCTGCGCCGAGGCCGTGGTCTTCCTGGAGAAGTCCGGGGTCGACCTCACCGCCGCGCTCGACGTCCTCAACGGGGGCCTCGCCGGCTCGACCGTGCTGACCCGCAAGAAGGACAACTTCCTGAAGCGGGACTTCGCCCCGGGCTTCCGGATCGACCTGCACCACAAGGACATGGGCATCGTCACGGACGCCGCCCGCAACGTCGGCGCGGCCCTGCCCGTCGGCGGTGTCGTCGCCCAGCTGGTCGCCTCGCTGCGCGCCCAGGGCGACGGCGGCCTCGACCACTCGGCGCTGCTGCGCTCGGTCGAGCGGCTGTCCGGCTCCCAGGTCTGACCTCCCCCAGGCGCCGTGAGGCGCCCCGGCCCGCACGGCGGGCCCCCTGATCTCCGGGCCGCGGTGGCGCTGACACCTGTCCTGTCGCGCCCAGGCGCTGCCGCGGCCCGGAACCACACACTTCGTTTTCAACAAACTGTTGACGTTCTCTCCGCGGCGAATCTACGCTCCTCAAGCCGTCAGCAGCTCGTACGAAAGGTCATCCCGCCACATGGCTAAGCGTGTGCTCACGACCGAGTCAGGCGCCCCGGTCGCCGACAACCAGAACTCCGCCACCGCCGGTGTCGGTGGACCGATCCTCCTCCAGGACCAGCACCTCCTGGAGAAGCTCGCCCGCTTCAACCGTGAGCGCATCCCGGAGCGCGTCGTGCACGCCCGTGGTTCCGGTGCGTACGGCTACTTCGAGGTGACCGACGACGTCACGGGCTTCACCAGCGCCGACTTCCTCTCCTCGGTCGGCAAACGCACCGAGACATTCCTCCGCTTCTCCACCGTCGCCGACTCGCTCGGCGGCGCGGACGCGGTCCGCGACCCGCGCGGCTTCGCCCTCAAGTTCTACACGGACGAGGGCAATTACGACCTGGTCGGCAACAACACCCCGGTGTTCTTCATCAAGGACCCGATCAAGTTCCCCGACTTCATCCACTCGCAGAAGCGCGACCCGTTCACGGGCAAGCAGGAGCCGGACAACGTCTGGGACTTCTGGGCGCACGCCCCCGAGGCGACGCACCAGGTCACCTGGCTGATGGGCGACCGCGGCATCCCCGCCTCGTACCGTCACATGAACGGCTACGGCTCGCACACCTACCAGTGGACGAACGCCGAGGGCGAGGCCTTCTTCGTCAAGTACCACTTCAAGACGAACCAGGGCGTGCGGTCCCTCTCCGCCGACCAGGCCGCCGAGCTCGTCGGCAAGGACGCCAACTCGCACCAGACGGACCTGCTCCAGGCCATCGAGCGCGGCGTCAACCCGTCCTGGACGCTGCACGTCCAGGTGATGCCGGCCGCCGAGGCCGCGGACTACCGGTTCAACCCGTTCGACCTCACCAAGGTGTGGCCGCACAGCGACTACCCGCTCCAGCGGGTCGGCCGCCTGGTCCTGGACCGGAACCCTGACAACGTCTTCGCCGAGGTCGAGCAGGCCGCGTTCTCCCCGAACAACTTCGTGCCCGGCATCGGTCCCTCCCCGGACAAGATGCTCCAGGGCCGGCTGTTCGCCTACGCGGACGCGCACCGCTACCGCCTGGGCGTCAACCACACCCACCTGCCGGTGAACGCGCCGCGCACCGCCGTCGTCGACAACTACGGCCGCGACGGCCTGCACGCGACCCGCAACGGCTCGCGCCACGACAAGAACTACGAGCCCAACTCGTACGCCGGTCCGGCGCAGACCGACGCGGCGCTCGCCGCGCCGCTCGCGATCCACGGCTGGACGGGCACGCACGAGGCCCCCGCCCACACCAAGGACGACGACTTCTTCCAGGCGGGCGAACTCTTCCGGCTCATGTCGGAGGACGAGAAGGGCCGCCTGGTCGCGAACATCGCCGGAGGCCTGTCGCAGGTCACCCGCGACGACGTGATCGAGAAGAACCTCGCCCACTTCCACGCCGCCGACGCCGACTACGGCAAGCGCGTGGAGGAGGCCGTCCGCGCCCTGCGCGAGGACTGAGCCTCCCCCTGGACCCTGCCCGTACCGCGCACCCGGATGAGGGGTGCCGCGCGGCACGGGCAGGACGACGAGGCCGCGGCGGCTGTGCGATGCCAGTGCGGTGGTGAAGGCCCGGGGACCGTCTTCTGACCTGAAGAAGACGCCCTCGCCCGGGCCGATCGTCGCCGCCGCGGTCCCTGTCACCCCCTGAACGAGGGCGTGGAGTACGGATACGGTCCCGTACTCCACGCCCTTCTGCGTGCGCCCGCACCATTTCCAGCCCGTGAGCCCGCACCACCCCAGCCCGTCCGGCGTTTGAGGACGGAACCCTTGCGGTGGTGGGGCCGCACCCTCCATGCAGGGACACGGGCGATTCGCTGCCCGAAGGGGTTCAGGCCCGCCCGTCCCAGGGTTCCGCCCTCAAACGCCGGGCAGGCTGGGATGGCGGGTCCGCCCTCAAGCGTCGGGCGGAACGCTGGAGTTCGGGGCCAAGCCGCCCCGCAGCAAAGCAAGATACGCATCGGCAGCCGCCCCCCTCCGCTCCACCGGATGCTCCCCCACCGCATGCACCAGCCCACACAACAGCTTCAGCAGATTCTCACCGGTGAGAGCGGGGACCGGGCGCACCAGTCCGAGCAGACCCGAGACCGCCGCGACCAGCTCCCCCTTGGCCCGGCTCAGGGACTCCGTCTCGTCGGACCCGGTGATCAGCACGTCGATGAGACCGGGCCGGGCCAGCGCCGCCGCGAGCGCCGTGCGCAGAAAGTCCACGAGGGCCGAGGCGGGATCGGACCGCCCGTGGGCCTCCTCGGCCGCGTCGGTGAGCCGGCGCACCGCCTCCTCCAGGACACTTTCCAGCATGGCCCGCTGCGTGGGGAAGACCCGGTAGACCGTCCCGACGCCCACGCCCGCCCTGCGCGCGAGTTCGTTGAGGGTGAGCCCGGTCTCCCCGTCGGCGACGGCCCGCCGGGCCTCATCGAAGACCTTCTCCCTGTTGCGTACGGCGTCGGCCCTCATCACACCCCTCCTCGGCACCTCTCCTCGACAACCGATGTGGATAACCTATCAGCTCGCTGCTACGGTCAAGTGGATAGGTAATCCACTTCTCTGTCAGGAGCCGTCATGACCGTCGTGTTCGTCCACGGAGTGCCGGAGACCCCCGCCGTCTGGAATGCCCTCCGGGAGCGGATCGACCGCCCCGCCCTGGCCCTGCGGCTGCCCGGATTCGGCAGCCCCCGACCGGCCGGCCTGGTGGACAAGGAGGCGTACGCCGCCTGGCTGGCGGACGAACTGCGCGCGCTCGGCGGACCGGTGGACCTGGTCGGCCACGACTGGGGGGCGCACCTGGCGATGCGGGTCGTCTCCGCGTACGACGTTCCGGTGCGCAGTTGGGTCTCGGACGTGGCCCACGGCTGGCACCCCGACTACCGGTGGCACGAGGCGGCCGTCCTCTTCCAGCAGAGCCCGCAGGGCGAGGAACTGCTCGCGTCGCTGCGCGCCGACTCCCCCGGCAGCCCGTCCTTCGGCGATTTCCTGCGTCCCCGCGGGATGAGCGCCGAACTGGCGACCGAGGTCGACGCCGTGCACGACGAGGTGATGAGCGCGGCCGTCCTCGCGCTCTACCGGTCGGCCCGGCCCCACCTCCACGCCGACTGGGGACGGGAGTTCGACGGCCCCGCCCCGGCGCCCGGCCTCGTCCTCGCCCCGACCGGCGACCCGATGGCGCAGCCCGCGCTGGACCACGAGGTGGCCGCCCGCCTCGGAGCGCGGACGGAGGAGCTGGACGGGCTCACCCACTACTGGATGCTCCAGGACCCCGACCGGGGAGCGGAGGCGCTGGAGCGCTTCTGGGCGGCGTGCGAAGCAAGCTGAACCGAACGCACGGAGGGCCCTTGCCCCGGAGCCGTGCTCCGGGGCAAGGGCCCTCGCGGGTGGCAGGTCCGTCAGGACGCCGCGAGCGGGCGGATCGCCGTCGGGGCGTGGGACGGGTCCGTCGCCAGGTCCTCGAACTCGTTCACCGACGCGATGTCGGTCCCGCTCATCGCGATGTTCGTGACCCGCTCCAGGATCGCCTCGACGACCACCGGGACGCGGAACTCCGCCGCCAGCTTCTTCGCCTCCTCGAAGGCCGGCAGCAGCTGGTCGGGCTCGGTGACCCGGATCGCCTTGCAGCCGAGGCCCTCGACGACCTTGACGTGGTCGACGCCGTAGACGCCCAGCTCCGGGGAGTTGAGGTTCTCGAACTCCAGGTTGACCTGGAAGTCGATGTCGAAGTTGCGCTGCGCCTGGCGGATGAGCCCCAGGTAGGAGTTGTTCACCAGGACGTGGACGTACGGGATGCGGTGCTGCGCGCCGACGGCCAGCTCCTCCAGCATGAACTGGAAGTCGTAATCGCCGGAGAGCGCGACGACCGTGCCCTCCGGGTCCGCGGTGGCGACGCCCAGGGCGGCCGGGATCGTCCAGCCCAGCGGACCCGCCTGGCCGCAGTTGATCCAGTGGCGGGGCTTGTAGACGTGCAGCATCTGCGCGCCCGCGATCTGGGAGAGCCCGATCGTGGTGACGTAACGGGTCTCCGGGCCGAACGCCCGGTTCATCTCCTCGTACACGCGCTGCGGCTTGAGCGGCACGTTGTCGAAGTGCGTCTTGCGCTGGAGGGTCGCCTTGCGCTCCTGTGTGGAGGCGGCCCAGGCCGAGCGGTCCTTCAGCTCGCCCGCCGCCTTCAGCTCGCGCGCCACCTCGACGAAGAGCTCCAGCGCGGCCTTGGCGTCGGAGGCGATGCCGAGGTCCGGGGCGAAGATCTTGCCGATCTGGGTGGGCTCGATGTCGACGTGGACGAAGGTGCGGCCCTGGGTGTAGACGTCCAGCTTGCCGGTGTGGCGGTTGGCCCAGCGGTTGCCGATGCCGAGGACGAAGTCGGACTCCAGGAAGTTCGCGTTGCCGTAGCGGTGCGAGGTCTGGAGGCCGACCATGCCGGCGTTCAGCTCGTGGTCGTCGGGAAGGATGCCCCAGCCCATCAGGGTCGGGATGACGGGAACGCCGGTCAGCTCGGCGAACTCCACGAGCAGCTCGGAGGCGTCGGCGTTGATGATGCCGCCGCCCGCGACGAGCACCGGGCGCTCCGACGCGTTCAGCATCTGGATCGCCCGCTCGATCTGCTTGCGGGAGGCCGCGGGCTTGTGCACCGGGATGGGCTCGTACAGCTCGGGGTCGAACTCGATCTCGGTGAGCTGGACGTCGATCGGCAGGTCGATGAGGACCGGGCCGGGACGGCCGGTGCGCATCAGGTGGAAGGCCTGCTGGAAGACGCCGGGGACCTGCGCGGCCTCCAGGACGGTGGTCGCGGCCTTGGTGACCGGCTTGGCGATCGAGGAGATGTCGACGGCCTGGAAGTCCTCCTTGTGCAGGACCGCCGTCGGCGCCTGGCCGGTGATGCAGAGGATCGGGATGGAGTCGGCGATGGCCGAGTACAGCCCGGTGATCATGTCGGTGCCCGCCGGGCCCGACGTACCGATGCAGACGCCGATGTTGCCGGCCTTGGCCCGGGTGTACCCCTCCGCCATGTGGGAGGCGCCCTCGACGTGGCGGGCCAGCGTGTGGTGGACCCCGCCCGAGGCCTTGAGGGCCGCGTAGAAGGGGTTGATCGCCGCGCCCGGAACGCCGAACGCGTTGCTGACGCCTTCGCGCTTCAGGATCTCAACTGCCGCTCGGGCAGCGGTCATACGAGGCATGGAAGCTCCTGCTCGGGATTGGTGGAGTCGGGCTCTGTCGCGCCACCTGAGAGCACGAATTCCGTATTACGGAAACTTAGTTCTGCTATATGGAAGCAATCTAGAAGCTGAGGCGATCGCAGTCAAGGGCGCGCACCGCCGCACGCGCCGCAGGAAGTACGCCGATCCCCTCCCCAGAGCCTCGCTCCTGGTGGACGATGGGGTGACGAGTCAGGCACGGAGCGGAGTCGGCCGCGCGGCCGTGCCGGAGGGAGAGATACGTGGAGTCCGTCCCGGTCCGGTGCCCCGTCTGCAACCGGGACCACGCCTACAGCACCCCGGCCTACCCCTGCCCGTGCGGCATGCCCACCGCCCCGCCACTGCTGGCCGGCGCCCCGGCCGTCCGGGTCGGCCACCGCAGCTGGAACGACGTCTGGGTCACCGTCCGCTGCTCGTCCTGCGCCCGGGAGGACCAGTGGCCGCAGCCCGAGCTGTGCTGCCCGTGCGGCACCGTCCTGCGGATACCGGTGCGTCCCGTGGCGACCGCCGAGGCCCCCGCAGCGCCGGTCTCGCCGGCCCACATCCCCCTGCCGCGTACCGCCGCGCACCCGCGCCCCGCGTTCAGCCCGATGACGATCCGTACGGGCCACGACGCGGTGAGCACGGCCGGCCTGTACCTGACCTGGCTCGGCTACCGGGACGTCGGCCGGCCCGGCGCGGGCCCGGCCTCCGGCATCGATCTGCGGGGCGACGGCGTCATCGCCCGGGTCGACTCCAGCACCCGCCCGGCCACACTGCGCGCGGTCGAGACCCTCTGGCTCAACGCGCTGGGCACCTCGGCGACCGGGGTGTTCTTCTCCCTCGCGGGGTACGCCCCCGACGCCCGGGCCCGCGCGGACGGCGTCGGTCTTCCGCTCTTCGTACTGGACCTGACCGGGACCCCGCAGCCGGTGAACAGCCCGGCCGACGAGCTGGTCAGCACCGGCGCCTGAACGGACGACCCGGGCACCGCCCGGGGAGGCGGATCCGGCCACCCGCGTACCGGTCCGGCCTCCGGCGCGGCACACTGAGTACATGCGTATCCGCTCCGCCAGACGCTCGGATCTCCCGGTGCTCCAGGACATCGAGCGCGCCGCAGGGGAACCGTTCCGCACCCTGGGCATGGCCTTCGTGGCCGACGACGATCCGCCCCCGCTCGACCTGCTGGAGAGCTACCGGCAGGCAGGCCGTTGCTGGGTGGCCACCGACCCCCTCTCCGCCACCGGCGACCGGCCGCTCGGCTATGTGCTCGCCGATCCCGTCGACGACGCCCTGCACATCGAGCAGGTCTCGGTCGACCCCACCGCCGCCCGCCGGGGTATCGGCCGGGACCTGATCGCCCACCTCGCCGCCGTGGCCGCGCGGCGGGGCATGACGGCGCTCACCCTGACCACCTTCACCGACGTGCCGTGGAACGCCCCGTACTACGCCCGGATCGGCTTCCGGGCCCTGACCGAGCACGAACTCACCGACGGGCTCCGCGCGATCCGCGCCGAGGAGGCCCAGCACGGCCTCGACCGCTGGCCCCGGGTCTGCATGCGACGCGAACTGTCGCCCGTCCCCCGGCCGTCGCCTGGCCCGAAGCCGGCGAAGACCCCACCGGTTCCGGACACTTCGGGGGCCGCCGACGCTTCGGGAGCCCTCGCTGTCAGTGGCGGCCCTTAAACTGTGCGCATGGCTTTACTCCCCGACAGCTCCCACCCCGCAGACCGCCCCGCGCCCGCCGCCGAGCAGGCCAACGAGGCCATCCGCGCGCTCGTCGACGCCACCGGACCGGACTGGTCCGCCGTGGAGGCGGCGACGTACGAGGTGCTGCTCATCGAGTGGGCGGCGGCGACCCGGGGCGACCCCGACATCATCGAAGCCGCCTGACCCGGCGCCCCGCCCATCCCTCTCAGTCCGCGTACGTCTCACGCAGTTCGATCTTGCGGACCTTTCCGCTGACCGTCATCGGGAAGGTCTCCAGGATCCGCAGCCTGCGTGGGATCTTGTAGTGCGCGAGCCGCTCCCGGCAGTGCTCGGTGAGCTCCTCCAGGGTGGGCGGGTCGGCCGGGTCCCGGGGGATGACGCAGGCCAGGATCTCCTCGCCGTAGCGTTCGTCCGGGACCCCGACCACCTGCACGTCGGCGATCTTCGGGTGGCCGTGCAGGAACTCCTCGATCTCCCTCGGGTACACGTTCTCGCCGCCCCGGATGATCATGTCCTTGATCCGGCCCACGACCTGGACGTACCCGTCCTCACCCATGACGGCGAGGTCTCCCGTGTGCATCCACCGCCCCGCGTCGATCACCTCGGCGGTGCGGTCGGGCTGGTCCCAGTAGCCGAGCATCACGCTGTAGCCCCGGGTGCGCAGTTCGCCCGAGCTGCCGCGCGGCAGCGTGACGCCGGTGACCGGGTCGACGACCTTGACCTCGATGTGCGGCAGCACGCGGCCGACCGTGCCGGTGCGGCGCTCCAGGTCGTCGTCGCGGCGGGTCTGGGTGGAGACGGGGGAGGTCTCCGTCATCCCGTAGCAGATGGACACCTCGGCCATGTGCATCTCGGCGACGACCCGGTTCATCACCTCGGCCGGGCAGGGGGAACCGGCCATGATCCCGGTGCGCAGCGAGGAGAGGTCGTACGCGGCGAAGTCCGGCAGGTTCAGTTCGGCGATGAACATGGTGGGCACCCCGTACAGCGAGGTGCAGCGCTCCTGCTGGACGGCGGCGAGCACGGTGGCGGGTTCGAAGGACGGGCCGGGGATCACGATGCAGGCGCCGTGCGAGGTGGCGGCGAGGTTGCCCATGACCATGCCGAAGCAGTGGTAGAAGGGCACCGGGAGGCAGACCCGGTCCGCCTCGGTGTAGGCGATCGTCTCCCCCACGAAATAGCCGTTGTTGAGGATGTTGTGGTGGGAGAGCGTCGCGCCCTTGGGGAAGCCGGTGGTGCCCGAGGTGTACTGGATGTTGATCGGGTCGTCGCAGGACAGCTCCGCCTCGCGGGCGGCCAGTTGATCACGTGTGACGGCGGGGGCGGCGGCGGTCAGCTCCGCCCAGGACGGGTCGCCGATGTAGTGGACGGCCCGCAGGCCGGGGCAGTTGCCGCGGACCTCCTCGACGAGGGCGCGGTAGTCGCTGGTGCGGTGGGAGAGCGAGGCGATCAGCAGGGAGATGCCCGCCTGCTTCAGGACGAACTCCACCTCGTGGGCGCGGTAGGCCGGGTTGACGGTGACCATGACGGCCCCGATCCGGGCCGTGGCGTACTGGACGAGCACCCACTCGGGGCAGTTGACCGCCCAGATGCCGACCCGGTCGCCCTTCGCCACCCCCGACGCCATCAGGGCCCGGGCCAGCTCGTCGACGTCCGCGACGAATTCCGTATACGTCCAGCGCCGGCCCGAGGCCACGTCGACCAGGGCCTCGCGGTCGCCGTGCGCGGCGGCCGTCCGGTCGAGGTTGCGGCCGATGGTGTCGCCGAGCAGCGCGGTGTCGCCGATGCCGTGCGCGTAGGAGAGCAGGCTCACTTCAGGTCCCCCTCGTCGTACTCGGCGCCGGTGCCGAGAGCGGTGCGTTCGCGGAGTTCGATGCGGCGGATCTTGCCCGAGACGGTCTTGGGCAGCTCCGCGAACTCCAGCCTGCGGATGCGTTTGTACGGGGCGAGGACCGCCCGGGAGTGCTCGAAGAGGACCTTCGCGGTGTCCGGTCCGGGCTCCCAGCCCTCCGCGAGCACGACGTACGCCTTCGGGACGGCGAGGCGGAGCGGGTCGGGGGCGGGAACGACGGCGGCCTCGGCGACCGCCTCGTGTTCCAGCAGGGCGCTCTCCAGCTCGAACGGCGAGATCTTGTAGTCGGATGCCTTGAACACGTCGTCGGCGCGGCCGACATAGGTGATGTAGCCGTCCTCGTCGCGGGCGCCGATGTCCCCGGTGCGGTAGTAGCCGCCGGCCATCGCCTCGGCCGTGCGGTCGGGGTCCCCGTGGTAGCCGGTCATCAGGCCGACGGGGCGGTCGGACAGGTCGAGGGCGATCTCCCCCTCGGCCGCCCCGGGCTGCCCGGTCACCGGGTCGAGGAGTTCGACGATGAAACCGGGGCTCGGGCGGCCCATGGAGCCGGTCTTCAGGGGCTGGCCGGGGCTGTTGGCGACCTGGACGGCGGTCTCGGTCTGCCCGAACCCATCCCGGATGGTGACCCCCCACTCCCGCCGGACCGTCTCGATGACCTCCGGGTTCAGCGGCTCACCGGCCGCGACGACCTCGCGCGGCGGGGTGGCCAGCTGGCTCAGGTCCGCCTGGATGAGCATCCGCCAGACCGTGGGCGGGGCGCAGAAACTGGTGATGCCCGAGCGGTCCATCTCGGCCATCAGCCGGCCCGCGTCGAAGCGGGTGTAGTTGAAGATGAAGACGGTGGCCTCGGCTGTCCACGGGGCGAAGAGGTTGGACCAGGCGTGCTTGGCCCAGCCGGGCGACGAGATGTTCAGATGGACGTCGCCCGGCTTGAGGCCGATCCAGTACATCGTCGCCAAGTGGCCCACGGGATAGGACACATGGGTGTGCTCGACCAGTTTGGGACTGGCGGTGGTGCCCGAGGTGAAGTAGAGCATCAGCGGTTCGTCCGCGTCCGTCTCCCGGCCGGGCGTGAACGCGGCCGGCGCGTCGGCCGCCTCCGCGTACGACCGCCAGCCCGCCACCTCCTCGCCGACCGCGATCCGGGTGTAGCGGCCGGGGACCTCGTCGAACTTCGCGGTGTCCGCGTCCCGCACCAGCACATGGCGCACCCGGCCGCGCTCCACCCGGTCGCGCAGGTCGGCGGGGCCGAGCAGCGGGGTGGCGGGGATGACGACGGCGCGCAGCTTCATCGCGGCGAGGGCGGTCTCCCACAGCTCGACCTGGTTGCCGAGCATCACCAGGATGCGGTCGCCCTCCCGTACGCCCTGCGCCTTCAGCCAGTTGGCGGTCCGGTCGGAGCGCATCGACATCGCGGCGAAGGACACCTCGGTGCGTCGGCCGTCCTCCTCGACGATGTGCAGGGCGGTGCGGTCGTTGTTCTCGGCGATGACGTCGAACCAGTCCAGCGCCCAGTTGAAGTGGTCCGCCCGCGGCCAGCGGAAGCCGGCGTACGCCCGCTCGTAGTCCTCGCGGTGCTCCAGCAGGAAGTCCCGGGCGGCCCGGAACGTCTCGGTCGCGCTGGTTGCCGACATGTGCCCTCCTCATTACGGACCGGTCGCCTAACATCATGTAAACAGTGACCCAGGTCTCACCACCCCCGGACGGGGGTGGTCCTCTCCCCCGTCCGGGGGGCTGTGCGGGCCGGGTGGAGGGGCGTCGGAGTGCCGGAAGCGGTCGATGCGGTGGAGATGCAGGCGGCGCTGCTGAGGCTGCGCCGCACGAGCGGACTTCCCGTGGTGTTCGGCGGGCTGCTGTCGGACGCGCGCCACGCACGGATCGCCGAGCTGAACGGGGCGCAGACCAGCGCCCTGCGAGGTCTCGTCATCTCCGCCGGGAGCGGCCTCGGCGGCAAGGCCATCGCGCTGTCCCGGCCCTGCGCGGTGACCGACTACGCCACCTCCCGCCACATCAGCCATGAGTACGACGCGGCGGTGGCGGCGGAGGGCCTGCGTTCGGTCGTCGCGGTCCCCGTCGTCGTCCGCCGTGCGGTGCGGGGCGTGCTGTACGGGGCGCTGCGTACGCCGGTGACGCTCGGCGACCGGACGTTCGACGCGGTGGTGGCGGCGGCCCGTGATGTGGAGCAGTCGCTCGCGGTACGGGACTCGGCGCGGCAGTTGCTGGCGGCGGGCCGGGAGCGGGTGAGCGATCCGGACGCGGTGCCGGGTGCCTGGGAGGACGTGCGCGAGGCCCACCGCGACCTGCGCGCCCTGGTGCCCAGGGTCGTCGACCCGGCCCTGCGCGACGAGTTGCTGGAGGTCTGCGGGCGGCTCGCCTCGGCGTCGGGGTCCAAGGCGTCCATGGCCCGGGAGATCCGCCTCGCCCCGCGCGAGGTGGACGTGGTGGCGTGCGTGGCGGCCGGCGCGACGAACGCGGCGGCGGCCGAGCGGCTGGGGCTGCGGCCCGAGACGGTGAAGGGGTATCTGCGGTCCGCAATGCGGAAGCTGGGGGCGCACACCCGGCTGGAGGCGGTGGTGGCGGCCCGCCGGGCGGGGCTGCTGCCCTGACCTGGAGCCGCCGGTCGCGGGGCTCAGTCCCCGAAGTCCAGGAACGTGCCGAACCGGACGTCGTGGTCCGTGGCGTCCGTCATCACCGTCAGCATCCGCGCAGCCTCCTCGCTGATCTCCGTACGCTGCGCGCGGGTCGGTCTCCGCAGTGTCTGCACGGTCAGGATCGCGGTCCCGCCCTCGCGGTCGATGCGCCAGAGGGCGTCGAGGAAGCCGTCGACGAGGACACTCCCGTACGTCTGGTTGCCCTTTCCGTTGCGCCCCTTGTTGACCTCGGGGATGACCCGGGTGCGGTCGGCGTGGCCGAGCAGGACATTGTCGAACTCGGGCAGGAAACGCGGTGGGGCCGGGGTCTCCGGGTCGGGGCGCGGGGCGTCCGGGAGGTCGAACAGCTCGACGCCCCGCTCGTCGCGGAAGGTGAGCAGCCCGGGCCGCAGCCTTTCGAAGACCTCCTTGGTGCGGGTGAGGCCCGCCCACGCCTGGAAGTCCATCACCGAGGCGGGGCCGAACGCGCCCAGGTAGCGCAGCACGGTGTCATCGAGCCCGGGCGCGGGTTCGGCGGACCGGCCGAGCCAGTGCTCGACAGTGGTCAGGGCCACCTGCCCGCTGCGGCCCCACAGTCCGCGCGGGGTGACCTGGACCAGGGGCAGCAGACAGCGGGCGGCGACGGAGAGCGCGAGGGGGTCGGCGTCCGGCCAGTGGGTGAGGAGCTCCTCGCGCAACTCCCCCAGCGGGCGCGGGCGCTCCTCCACGAACTCCTCGGCCACCCCCGCGAGCCGGTCCAGGTCCACCCCTTCCAGCCCGCGCCGGAAACCCTTCAGCTCCCGGTCGCGCGGCGCCCGCACCAGCGGGACCAGGGTGAGCGCGTCGTCCGCCGTATGGGTGTGGAGGGTGGAGCGCAGGGAGACGGTCCGGACGGCCTCCCGGGACTCCATCAGTCCGGACAGCTCCTCGGGGTCGAAGTCCGCGAGCCGGGCGTACAGCTGGAAGTACGGGGGCTTGGTGTTCTGGGCCTGGAGTCCGACGAGATGGGTGACCGCGTCCTTCGCGGACATCGGCGACCGGCGCAGCAGGAGCTGCCGGTCCAGGGTCGCCCGGTTCAGCGCCCGGGGGGTGAGGACGGCGGGCGGTGCGGCGGTGCGGTGCGTCTTCGCGGCCATGGCCGGCACGCTACCGGGGCTTGCGGTCGGTTACGGTCCGCACGTCGCGGAGTACGTGCGTTACGCCCACCGGACCTGTGCGCCGCGCGCCCCGGGCGGGCCGCCGCCATGATGGGCCGGGTGATCAGTGTCCTGTTCGCCGTCCTGACCGCCCTCAGCAACGGTTCCGCCTCGGTGCTCCAGCGCCGGGCGGCGATGGAGGTGCCCGACAGCGACGCGATGCGGCTGTCGCTGATGACCCGTCTGGTGCGGCAGAAGGTGTGGCTGGCGGGGATCGGGCTGGTGATCGTGGCGGCGGTCTGCCAGGCGATCGCGCTGGCCACCGGGCCGATCGCGGTGGTCCAGCCGATCTTCGTGATCGAGCTGCCGCTGACGCTGCTGGTCGCCGGTCTGGTGATGCGGGTGCGGGCGGACGCGGTCGTCTGGTCCGGGGTCGCGGCGGTCACGGCGGGCCTGGCGCTCGGTATGGCGGCGGCCGCCCCGGTCGAGGGCCGCGACACGGTGGAGGACTTCGCGTGGATTCCGGCGCTCCTGGTGACCGGGGTGTTCGAGGCGGGGCTGATCGTCGCCGCGCTCCGCACCCGGGGCAACGCCCGGGCGGCGCTGCTGGGTCTGGCCGCCGCCTGCGGGTACGCGCTGACGGCGGCGCTGATGAAGGACGCGATGGCGAACCTGGACGACGGCGGGGTGGTCGCGCTGCTGGCGTCCTGGCAGCTGTACGCCACGGCGGCGGCCGGGGTGGGTGCGCTGTTCCTGCTCCAGAACGCGCTGCAGGCGGGCAGTCTGGTGGCCGTTCAGCCGATGCTGACGCTGGGGGACGCGCTGATCAGCATCCTGTACGGGGTGACGCTGTTCGACGAGGAGCTGCGGACCGGGTGGTGGCTGCTGCCCGAGCTGGCCGCGCTGGCCCTGATCGCCACGGGCTGCGTGCGCCTGGCCCGTACGCCGCTGGCCAGGGGCACGCTCGCGCCACCACCGGCCGCCCCTCGCTGAGCGGCCCGGTCAGCGGGAAGGAAGCGGGGTGACCCGCTCGCCCGCCGGTACCGGGCCCGGGGGTGTGCCGTCGCCGAAGGGGCGGCCGCCGAGCTGTTCGCGGTGGTGCGGGGTGGTCCAGCCGGAGAGGTCGGGTCCGGCCGGGACGATGCCGGTCGGGTTGATGCCCGTGTGCACCTGGTAGTAGTGCCGCTTGATGTGGTCGAAGTCGACGGTGTCGCCGAATCCGGGCGTCTGGTAGAGGTCGCGGGCGTACGCCCACAGGACGGGGTCCTCGGTCAGCTTGTTCCGGTTGCACTTGAAGTGGCCGTGGTAGACGGGGTCGAAGCGGACCAGGGTGGTGAAGAGGCGGATGTCGGCCTCGGTGATGGTGTCGCCGACCAGGTAGCGGCGGTCGGCGAGGCGGGCGGAGATCTCGTCCAGGCGGGCGAAGAGGGCCTCGTACGCCTCCTCGTACTCCTGCTGGGAGCTGGCGAAACCGCACTTGTAGACGCCGTTGTTGATGTCCCGGTAGATGCCCTCCATCACCTCGTCGATCTCCGCGCGCAGCGGTGCGGGGTAGAGGTCGGGGGCGCCGGGGCGGTGCAGGGCGGTCCACTCGGTGGCGAGGTCGAGGGTGATCTGCTGGTAGTCGTTGGTGACGAGCTGCCCGCTCGGTACGTCCACGATCGCGGGCACGCTGACACCGCCGGGGTAGTCGCGCTCCCGGGCGTCGTAGGCCTCGCTGAGGTGGCGGATGCCGAGGACGGGGTCCTTGCCGTCCGGGTCGAGGGTGAAACGCCAGCTGCGGTCGTCCTGGATCGGGTCGGCGACGGCGAGGGAGAGGGCGTCCTCCAGGCCGAGGAGCCGCCGGGAGACCAGGGCGCGGCTCGCCCAGGGGCAGGCCCGGCTGACGGCGAGCCGGTAGCGGCCGGGTTCGACGGGCCAGCCGTCGCGGCCGTCCGCGGTGATCCGGTCGGGGAAGTGGCTCTTGGACCGCTTGAACGGCTTGTGGCCGTAGGAGTCGTTGCCGCCGCTCCCGGCGCTGTCGCCGGTGGCGTCCGTGGTCGTGTCGCTCATGCCGCGCTCCTCGTTGCGTCGGTGTCCTGTCGTTCGTCACGTCGTCTGCCCCGTCGTCCGGCTCCGACATCGGCCACCGCCACGATCAGGGCGGCCAGGACGAAGGCGACGGAGACGATGAGCCCGTGGTCGTACGCGTCGGCCCAGCCGTCGGGGCCGACCTGGGCGAAGAACACCGCGCCGACGGCGGCGATGCCGATCGCGGAGCCGACCCGCTGGCCGGTCTGCAGGGTGCCCCCGGCGCTGCCCGCCTGGTGGACGGGGACCTCCGCCAGCGTCAGGGTCTGGTTCGGGGCGATGACCAGACCGCTGCCGAGGCCGGCGAACAGCAGCGGGGCGGCCATGGCCCAGCCCGCGCCGCGGCCGGGGACCAGGTGGACGGCGAGGGCGGTGCCCGCGAGGCCGAGCGCGACCATGGCCAGGCCCGCCACCACCAGCGGGCGGCCGAAGCGGCCGACGAGCCGCCCGCCGATGGACGCGGCGACGCCGGAGCCGAGGGCGAAGGGGGTGATGGCGAGTCCGGCGAGGAGGGCGGAGTAGCCGAGGCCGGACTGGAGGTAGAGGGTCGTGACGAAGAAGATCGAGGTGAACCCGGCGAAGTAGAGCAGGATCAGCAGGCAGCCCAGCCAGTAGGAGCGCAGCCGGAACAGCGCCAGGTCCAGGACCGGCTGGACGCGTCCGCCCGTGCACCGCGACTCCCAGGCGACGAACCCCGTGAGCAGGGCGGCGGCCAGGAGCAGCAGCAGCCACTTCGCGTTGCCGGGCCACTGCTGGGCCTGGACGAACGGCAGCAGCAGGGCCAGTACCCCGGCGCCCAGGAGCAGCACGCCGAACGGGTCCAGGTCTCGGGGGCGGACCCGGGTCGCGGAGGGGGTGTCGGGCAGCAGCCGGTGGGCGAGCAGGAGGCAGACGACGCCGAGCGGGAGGTTGACGTAGAAGACCCAGCGCCAGCCGTGCTCGGGTCCGGCGGCCTGGATGAGGAGTCCGCCGAGCAGCGGGCCGACGGCCGTGGAGATGCCGACGACGGTGCCGAACATGCCGAAGGCGCGGCCGCGCTCGCGCCCGGAGAACATCTGCTGGATCAGGGCGGAGATCTGCGGGGAGATCAGACCGCCCGCGATGCCCTGCACCAGACGGGCGATCACCAGCCACAGGCTGGACTGGGCGGCGCCGCAGGCGGCGGAGGCCAGGGTGAAGAGGGCGAGTCCCGCCATGAAGACCGCCCGGCGGCCCCGCGCGTCGCCGAGGCGTCCGGCCGGGATGAGGAAGAGGCCGAAGGCGAGGGCGTAACCGGAGAGCACCCATTGGAGGTCGGACTCGGGGGTGTTCAGCCCTTCCCTGATGGAGGGGAGGGCGACGTTGACGATGGAGACGTCCAGCAGGGTCATGAAGCCCGCGACCAGGCAGACGGCGAGTGCCTGCCAACGCCGGGGGTCGGGGCCGTCCGGGGCGGCGTCGCCCCCGGTCGGCCCGGGCTGCGCCGTGCTCCGTGCCATGGTTCGCACCTTAGGTCGCGTGGGGTGTTTCCTCATCCGGGACGCGGCCGCACCGGTGGCCCGGATTCCGGTTTTCCGGGACGGGTCCGGCACGGCGTGTCGGCGTCCGCCGGGGGTAGGGGTTCCCGCATGACTGTGGAGAAAACGAGCGTCCTCGTCCTTGACTGTGCCGAACCCATGGAGCTGGCCGAGTTCTACGCCGGTCTGCTCGGCGCGGAGACCCGGATCGGCACCGACCCCGACTTCGTCGAGATCGTCGGCAACGACGGCGTCCGGCTCGCGATCCGCCGCGACCACGGCTACGCCCCGCCGAGCTGGCCGCGTCCGGAGGACTCGCAGCAGGCGCATCTGCGGATCCTGGTGGCGCGGGAGGACATCGACGAGGCCGAGCGGGAGGCGATATCGCTCGGCGCCCGGCCCGTCGACACCGGTGAGAGCAACAGCGGGCCCCGGGACGTGCGGGTGTACGGGGATCCGGCGGGGCACTCGTTCTCGCTGGCGGTCTATCCGCTGCGGGAGGACTGAGCGGACCTAGGCACACCGGCACACCGGCACATCCAGGACGGACGCTTGGCGGAGGAGCCCCCAACGGGCTCTTCCGCCAAGCGCGTTAATAGGAAGGAAAGTTTCCCACCACCGTTGACGCCAATTGGAAGGAAGCTTTACTTTCAGTTCTGCCGACATGGCGCCTCCCACCCCCCTCCGAAGGGAGCACCACCATGCACCAGCGCCCCACTCCCCCCACCGGCCCCACCGTCACGACCGGCCGCCGCAGAATGGCCCGCAAGGCTCTGCTCGCCGTGTCCGCGCTCGGTGTCGTCACCGCGCTGATGGCTCCCGTCCGCGCCGGAGCCGCACCGGCGCCCGCCGCCCCCACCGCCGCCACCCCGCTCGCCGCCAACGGGCAGCTCTCGGTCTGCGGCCGCCAGCTCTGCAACGCCTCCGGCCAGGCGGTCGCGCTCAACGGCATGAGCACGCACGGCACCCAGTGGTACGCCCAGTGCGTCACCGGCGGCTCGCTCGACGCGCTCGCCCAGGACTGGCGCTCCGACGTGCTGCGCGTCTCCACCTACGTACAGGAGGGCGGCTACGAGACGGACCCGGCCGGATTCACCGCCCGTGCGCAGAAGTTCATCGACGCGGCGCACGCGCGCGGCATGTACGCGGTGATCGACTGGCACATGCTGACCCCGGGCGATCCGAACGCGAATCTGGCGCGGGCCAAGACCTTCTTCACGGCGATGGCGAAGAAGTACAAGAACCACCCGGGTGTGCTCTACGAGATCGCCAACGAGCCCTCGGGGGTGAGCTGGTCGGCCATCAAGTCGTACGCCGAGCAGATCATCCCGGTGATCCGGGCCGAGGACCCGGACGCGGTCGTCCTGGTCGGCACGCGCGCCTGGTCGTCCTTCGGCGTGTCCGAGGGCTCCAACGAGTCCGAGGTCGTGAACAACCCCGTCAAAGCCTCGAACATCATGTACACCTTCCACTTCTACGCGGCCTCGCACCGCGAGGAGTACCTGAACACCCTCGACCGGGCCTCCGACCGGCTGCCCGTGTTCGTCACGGAGTTCGGGACGCAGAACTACGCGGGCGAGGGCGCCAACGACTTCACCATGTCGCAGCGCTACCTCGACCTGATGAAGCGCAAGAAGATCTCCTGGACCAACTGGAACTACTCCGACGACCACCGCTCCGGCGCCGTCTTCAAGACCGGCACCTGCAACGGCAGCACGTGGGCGGGGACCGGGGTCCTGAAGGAGGCCGGGGTCTGGATCCGCGACCGCATCCGCCAGTGACCCCGGCCCGCTCCCCGCGCCGTCAGGCCGTACGGCGGCGCAGGGAGGCGTCGGTGAGGACCGCCGGGGCGTAACCGGCGTCGCGCGACGACAGGTTGACGCCGGGCGGGACGATCTCGTCGATCCGGTCGAGGACGTCCCGGCTCAGCCTCACCTTGTCGGCGCCGAGCTGGCTCTCCAACTGCTCGAAGGTGCGCGGCCCGATGATCGCCGAGGTGACGACCGGGTGCTCCAGCACGAAGGCCAGGGCCAGTTGGACGAGCGTGAGCCCGGCCTCCTCGGCGAGGACCGCGAGTGCGTCGGCCGCTGCCAGCTTGGCGGCGTTCTCCGGCGCGGTGATGTCGAACCGGGCGGCCTGGCGCTCGGCGCGGCTGGAGGCCGGCTGCTCGGCGCCCGTGCGGTAGCGGCCGGTCAGCCAGCCGCCCGCGAGCGGGCTCCAGGAGAGCACGCCGAGCCCGTACCGCTGGGCCACCGGGAGCACTTCGCGTTCGATGCCCCGGGCCAGCAGCGAGTACGGGGGCTGCTCGGCGACGACGCGTTCACGGCCCCGGCGCTCGGCGGTCCACTGGCCCTCGACGATGGCGGAGGGTTCGAAGGTGGAGGTGCCGATGTAGCGGATCTTGCCCTGGTGGACCAGGTCGGAGAGCGCGCCGAGGGTCTCGTCGAAGTCGGTGTCGGGCTCGGGGCGGTGGACCTGGTAGAGGTCGATCCAGTCGGTGCCCAGCCGTCGCAGGCTGTTCTCGACCTCGCGGATGATCCAACGTCGGCTGTTGCCGGACTCGTTGGGGTCGTCGCCCAGTCGCCCGTGGAACTTGGTGGCCAGCACCACGTTGTCGCGCCGGCTGCCCGCGAGCGCCTTGCCGACGATGGTCTCGGACTCGCCCTGCGAGTAGACGTCGGCGGTGTCGACGAAGTTGATGCCGGAGTCGAGGGCGTGGTGGATGATCCGGACACCGTCGTCGTGATCGGTGTTGCCGCGCGCACCGAACATCATGGTGCCCAGTGCGAGGGGGCTGACCTGGACGCCGGTGCGGCCGAGGTTGCGGTATTCGGTCATCCTGCACTCTCCTTGACGAGTTCACTGATGGTGGCGGGGTGGTCCTGCGGTGCCTGCCGGAAGGCCTCCCACAGCCGGTGGTACGGGCCCCGGGCCGCGAGGAGTTCGGTGTGGGTGCCGCTCTCGACGACGGTTCCGGCGTCCAGGACGACCACCCGGTCGGCGCGGGCGGCGGTGGTCAGCCGGTGGGCGACGACCACGGTCGTACGGCGACGGCACAGGGCGTCCGTCGCGGCGGCGACCCGGCGTTCCGTGGCGAGGTCGAGCGAGGCGGTGGCCTCGTCGAGCAACAGGATGTCCGGGTCGACGAGTTCGGCCCGGGCCAGGGCGAGGAGCTGGCGCTGTCCGGCGGACAGGGCCCGGCCCCGCTCCCCCACCTGCTGGAGGTAGCCGAGCCGGAGCCCGGCGATCATGTCGTGCGCGCCCACGGCCCGGGCGGCGGCCTCCACCTCGGCGTCGGTGGCGTCGGGCCGCCCGTAGGCGATGGCGTCCCGCACGGTCCCGCTGAAGAGGTACGGCTCCTGCGGGACGAGCCCGAGCCTGCGCCGGAAGGCGGGCAGGTCGACGTCCCGGAGATCGTGGCCGTCGACGCGTACGGTGCCGCCGGTCGGGTCGTAGAAGCGGGCCAGCAGTTTGACGACGGTGGACTTGCCCGCGCCGGTGGCCCCGACCAGGGCGACGGTCTCGCCGGGCTCGATGCGCAGCCGCAGCCCGTGCAGGACGTCGCGCCCGCCGCCGCCCGCGTAACCGAAGGACACCTCGTCGAACTCCACCTCACCGCGCAACTTCCTTATCCTTACGGGTTGTTCGGCGGGCGGGGTGCCGGCCGGTGTGCGCATCAGGGAGCGGAGACGGCCGAGGCCGATGACGGCCTGCTGGTAGCCGTCGAAGACCTGCGAGAGCTGCTGGATGGGCGAGAAGAACAGCTCAACGTAGAGCAGGAAGGCGATCAGGGTGCCCGCGCTGAGTTCACCGGAGCGGACCTGGCCCGCGCCGACGGCCAGGACGGCGGCGGTGGACAGGGTGCCGAGGAACTCCACGAACGGGAAGAAGGTGCCCATGTACCGCTGGGCGCGCAGCCGTGAGTCCCGGAATCCCCAGGCGAGTTGGGCGAAGTCGCGGGCGTTGCGCTCCTCGCGGCGGAACGCCTGGGTGACGCGGATGGCGGTGACGTTCTCCTGGAGGCAGGCGTTGACCGCGCTGACGCGTTCGCGGGCCTCCCGGTAGGCGGGGACGGAGTGGTGCCGGAAGAGGGCGGTCGCGCCGATCAGGACCGGGAGGGCGAGGAGCAGGACGACGGCGAGGCCCGCGTCGATGACCAGCAGGGCGACCAGCACGCCGAGGACGGTGAGCAGGCTGACGACGGCGGTGATCAGCCCGGTCTGGAGGAAGTTCGACAGGGCGTCCACGTCCGTGGTCATCCGGGTCATGATCCGGCCGCCGAGCTCCCGCTCGTAGTAGTCGAGTCCGAGCCGCTGGAGCTGGGCGAAGGTCTTCACCCGCAGGGTGTAGAGCAGCCGTTCGCCGGTGCGTCCGGTGGTGCGGACCTGGGCGATTCCGATCAGCCAGTTCGCCGTGACGACCAGGCCCGCGCAGGCGGCCGCCGCCAGCAGGACTCCCCCGGCCTGCCGGGCGACGCCGTGGTCCACCCCGTGGCGGACCAGGACCGGTACGGCGATCTGCGCGGCGGCGTCGAGGGCGACGAGCAGCAGCCCGAGGGCCAGCGGGAGGCGGAAGGGCCGCAGCAGGGTGCCGAGGTGGAAGGCCGGGTCGGCGGCCACCGCCTGGGCGGTGGGCACCTTCGGGTCGGCCTCGGGCAGCGGGAGGCGGGCGAGGCCGGCGATCAGCTCGGGGCTGGGCGGGGCCGAGCCGAGGACCCCGCCGCCGGGGCCGCCGCGCCCGGGCCCGGCGGTGGCGGCGGCCTCGGCGAGCGCCTGGGCGGCCCGGACGGCGGTGGACTCGTCGGTGTCGCCCTCCGCCGCCGCGTCCCGCAGCCAGAGGTCCGCGGTCACCCCGCCCGCCGGGGCCTGCGCCACGGGTTCGGAGGCGGTGGGCTCGGCGGTGGACAGCAGCGTACGGAACAGGGCGGATCGGGAACGGAGTTCGTCGAGGGTGCCGGTGTCGGCGACGCGTCCGCCGTCCAGCACGGCGATCCGGTCGGCGAGCTCCAGGGTGGATCGGCGGTGCGCCACGATCAGGGTCGTCCGGCGGCGGGTCTCCGTGTGGAGCCCGGCGTGAATCTCGGCCTCGACCCGGGCGTCGATGGCCGAGGTGGCGTCGTCGAGGACCAGGATCGCCGGGTCGCCGACCAGGGCGCGGGCGAGCGCGATGCGCTGGCGCTGGCCGCCGGAGAGGGTCAGCCCCTGCTCGCCGACGACGGTGTCGTACCCCTGCGGGAGCCGTTCGAGGAACGCGTCGGCGCGGGCGGTCCGGGCGGCGGCGCGGATCTGCTCGTCGGTGGCGTCCGGCGCGCCGTAGGCGATGTTGGCGCGCACGGTGTCGGAGACCAGCAGGCTCTCCTCGAAGACGTAGCCGATCCGGGAGCGCAGCGAGGCGAGGGAGAGCTGCCGTACGTCGGTGCCGTCGACGGCGACCGTCCCGGAGGGTACGTCGTAGAACCGGGGCAGCAGGGCGGCGGCGGTCGACTTGCCGGATCCGGCGGCGCCGATCAGGGCGAGGGTCTCGCCGGGCCGGACGTCGAGCGTGAAGCCGTCGAGGAGCGGCGGTCCTTCCCCGTGCCGGAAGGTGACGTCCTGCCAGGAGAGGGCGGGCGGCCGGTCGGGCAGGTCGCGGGCGTCCGGGGCGTCGGTGATGGCCGGGGCCTCGTCGACGACCTCCAGCACGCGTTCGGCTCCGGCACGGGCCTGCTGCCAGACCGTGAGGAGGGTGGCGACCTGGCGGACCGGGGTGACGAAAGAGCCGAGGTAGGTGGTGAAGGCGAGGAACGTGCCGAGCGAGATCCGGCCGTGCAGGGCCATCCAGCCGCCGAGGGCGAGGACGGCGACCTGGCCGAGGGCGGGGACGGCCTGGAGCGCCGGGTTGTAGCGGCCGGTGAAGCGGACGACGCGGAGCCGGGAGGCGAACAGGCCGCGGGCGCGTTCCTCCAGCCCGGCCAGTTCGCGGTCCTCCTGGCCGAAGCCCTTGACGACGCGGACGCCGGTGACGGTCGCCTCGACGGTGGAGGCGACCTCGGCGGCCTCCTGCTGGGCGTGCCAGTTGGCGGGGAAGAGGTCGCGGCGGCTGCGCAGGGCGATCAGGTAGAGCAGCGGGCCGACGACGAGGGCGACGACGGTCAGCAGGGGCGAGAGAAGCGCCATGAAGACCAGCGAGCACAGGAACATCAGGGCGTTGCCGGTGAGGTTCGGCAGGAACTGCAGCAGGGTCTGGACGAGGGTGATGTCGGAGATGGAGCGGCTCACCACCTGGCCGGTGCGCAGGCCGTCCTGCTGAGCACCGCCGAGCCTCAGGAGTGCGGCGAAGGCGTCGTTGCGCAGGTCGTACTGCACGCCGAGGGAGAGCCGTCCGGAGCGGTAGCGGCGGGTGAAGCTCGCACCGAAGCGGACGGCGCCGAGGGCGGCGAGCAGGGAGATCCAGGGGACGAGGGAACCGGTGCCGTCGGCGAGGCCGTCCACGACATGGCGCAGGACGAGCGGCAGGGTGGCGGTGGCCAACGCGGCGACGAGCGCGGCTCCGAAGGCGAGGAGGAGGTCGGTGCGGTGGCGGAGGCAGTAGCCGGACAGCCGCCGGACCCAGCCGGGGCCGGGGGTGTGGGCGGTGCCGCCCTCCTGCGACGGAGGGACGGCACCGCCGCGCGTCGTACAGTCCGTCACCGGGCCCCCGCCGTGGCCAGGTCGGCCTGGGCGGCGGCCGTGTCGAAGAGCTGGTTGGCGGGGCGCGGCAGGCCGTAGTGCTCGCGCAGGGTGGAGCCGGTGTACTCGGTGCGGAACAGTCCGCGTTCCTGGAGGATCGGGACCACGCGGTCGACGAAGACCTCCAGGCCCGAGGGGAGCACGGCGGGCATGATGTTGAAGCCGTCGGCGGCCCCGCTGTCGTACCAGTGCTCGATGGTGTCGGCGACCTGGACGGCGGTGCCGGCGAAGGTGCGGTGGCCGCGTCCGCCGCCGAGCCTGCCGATGAGTTGACGGATCGTCAGCTTCTCGCGTCGGGCCAGCTCGACGATGAGCGTGTAGCGGCTCTTGGCACCCTCGATCTCGTCCTCGGTGGGGATGTCCTCGGGGAGTTCGGCGTCGAGGTCGAGGTCGTCCGGGGCGATCCTCAGGCGCAGGGCGAGCTGCCGCTTGGCGTACTCGGGGACGATGAGGCGGTCCAGTTCGGCGTCGAGTTCCCGGGCCTCGGCCTCGGTGTCGCCGATGACGGGGACGATGCCGGGCAGGATCTTGATGGTGTCGGGGTCGCGGCCGAGCGCCACAGCACGCGCCTTGACGTCCTTGTAGAAGGCGATGCCCTCCTCCAGGGTCTGCTGGGCGGTGAAGACGGCTTCGGCGTAGCGGGCGGCGAAGTCCTTGCCGTCCTCGCTGGATCCGGCCTGCACGAGCAGCGGGTGGCCCTGCGGCGGGCGCTGGACGTTGAGGGGTCCGTCGACGCGGAAGAACTCGCCCCGGTGGTCGATGGCTTTGACCCGTTCGGCGAGCGCGTGGACGCCCTTCTCCTTGTCGGCGACGACCGCGTCGTCCGCCCAGCTGTCCCACAGTTTGGTGGAGACCTCGACGAACTCGGCGGCGCGGCGGTAGCGCTCGCGGTGCAGCGGGGTGTCGTCCAGGCCGAAGTTGCGGGCGGCGTCGGCCCCGGCGGTGGTGACGATGTTCCAGCCGGCCCGGCCGCCGGAGACATGGTCCAGCGAGGCGAACCTGCGGGCCAGGTTGTAGGGCTCGTTGTAGCTGGTGGACGCGGTGGCGATGAGCCCGATGCGCTCGGTGGCCCCGGCGAGCGCGGTGAGCAGGACGGTGGGTTCCAGCTTGGCGGCGGGGCGGCGGCCGGGGTCGCCCATGAGGACCGGGCTGTCGGCGAGGAACAGGGAGTCGAGGCGGCCGCGTTCGGCGATCCGGGCGAGGTTCTTGTAGTGCGCGATGTCGGAGCCGGCCTCGGCGGGGCTCTCGGGGAGCCGCCAGGACGCCTCGTGGTGGCCGGTGGACATGAGGAAGGCGTTGAGGTGGAGCTGCTTGCGGGTCTTGGCTGCGGGCATGGGTGTCTCCAGGCAGGGGCGGGTGAGGTTCCGGGGGCGTACGGGGGTGGGAACCCGCGCCGGGCGAGCCCTGGCGGGGTTCCCGGGCGTACGAGGGTGGTAGGAACCCGCGCCGGGCGAGCTGGCGGGGTTCCCGGGCGTACGGGGGTGGGGACCGGCGTCAGGCGGGCGCGGGCGGCTGGGCGACCCCGAGCGCGGTGAGCAGGGTGTCGCGGTACTCCTGGAAGCGGGCGTCGCGGCGCGAGCGCAGGGTGGGCAGGTCGATGGCGAGGTCGACGGAGATCAGCCCGTCCTCCAGGACGAGGACCCGGTCGGCCAGCTCCACGGCCTCGTCCACGTCATGGGTGACCAGGAGGACGGCGGGGCGGTGGCGCTCGTACAGTTCGCGGAGCAGGCCGTGCATCTTGATCCGGGTCAGCGCGTCGAGGGCGCCGAACGGCTCGTCGGCCAGCAGGAGTTCGGGTTCGCGGACCAGGGCACGGGCGAGGGCGGCGCGCTGCTGTTCGCCGCCGGACAGCTCGTGCGGCCAGGAGCGGTCGCGGCCGGCGAGGCCGACCTCCTCCAGTGCGGTGAGGCCGCGTTCGCGGGCGCCGGGGCCGCGGAGCCCGAGGGTCACGTTGTCCAGGACGCGGAGCCAGGGCAGCAGCCGGGAGTCCTGGAAGGAGAGCGACACCCTTTCGGGGACGGTGAGTTCGCCCGATCCCTCGACGGTGTGGTCGAGCCGGGCTACGGCCCGCAGCAGGGTGGACTTGCCCGATCCGCTGCGGCCGAGGAGGGCGGTGAACTCCCCCGGTGCCACGGTGAGGTCCAGCTCCTTCAGGATGACCCGGTCGCCGAACTTCCGTACCAGCCGCCGCGTCCGGACCGCGGGCGCGGCCTTCGTGATCAGCCCGCCAGGGTGCGTCGCCATGACAGGGCCCTCCTCTCGATGGCACGAACGCCCGCGTCCGAGGCGAAGCCGAAGATCCCGTAGGCCACCAGGCCCACGATGATCACGTCGGACTGCGCGTACTGCTGGGCCTGGAACATCATGTAGCCGATACCGCTGGTGGCGTTGATCTGCTCGACGACGATCAGTCCGACCCAGGACGAGGTGACGCCGAGGCGGAGGCCGACGAAGAAGCCGGGCAGCGAGCCGGGGATGACGACCTTGCGGATGAACTGGGCGCGGCCGAGGTCGAGTCCTTCCGCGAGCTCCACGTACCGGCTGTCGATGGAGGTCAGGAAGGCGTAGGTGTTGATGTACATGCTGACCGCGACACCGAGGGCGATGACGGTCACCTTCATCTCCTCGCCGATGCCGAGCCAGAGGATCAGCAGGGGCAGCATGGCGAGGGAGGGGATGGCGCGCTTGATCTGGAGCGGTCCGTCGAGGAGGTACTCGCCGGTGCGGCTGAGCCCGGCGGCGACGGCGAGGACGACCCCGCTGACGACGCCGAAGAAGAGGCCGAGTCCCGCGCGCTGGAGGGAGATGAGGACGTTGTCCTGGAGCCGTCCGGTGGCCACCAGGTCCCCCGCGGTGGAGATCACGGTCCCGGGCCCGGACAGGATGCGCGGGTCCAGGTAGCCGGAGGCGGAGGCCGCCCACCACAGGGCGACGAGCAGGGCGGGGCCGATGAGCCGGCCGAAGGGCAGGGACCGGCCGGGTCCGAGCCGCCGCCGGGTGCCCCGGGCGACCCGGGGGCCGGGGGCCTGGGGCGGGTCCTGCGGGGGTGCGGCGCTCTTGGTGAGGACGGCGGGCCCGCCGCCGGTGCGGGCCGTGGGCAGCAGGTCGGTCATGACGCCTCCGTGGCGGCGGCCGGTGCGGACGGGTCGGCGGTCATGGCGTCTCCCGCGGTGGGTGCGGAGCGGTCGGTCATGACGTCTCCCGATACTTGGCGGGTACGGACTCGGCGGCCAGGCCCTCGAAGCGGCGGTCGAAGAGGTCGGCGACGTCCTGCTTCGGCACGAAGCCGCCTTCGGCCATCAGGTCGGCGGTCTCCTGCTCCCAGGCGATGGCCTTGTCCCAGCTGACCGGGAACTGCGGCTGGTGGAGGGAGGAGACGATGCGCCGGCCGTCGGCCTCGGAGACGCCCTGGTCCTTCACGTAGTACGTGTCGATCCACTCGTCGGAGTTCTCCCAGGCCCAGACGAGGCCCTTGGCCCACAGCGGGACGAAGCTGCGGACGGCGGCGGCCTTCGCGGGGTCGTCGAGGACCTCCACCGGGGCCCACAGCACGGTGAGCAGGTCGACTACGTCGGTCGTGACGCCGGTGGCACCGTCCTTGCCGTACTGGTCGAGGTACTTGGTGAGGGTCGGCTCGCCCAGCGGCGCCACGTCGACCTGCTTGGACTGGAGGGCGGTGAGGAACTGGGTGCTGGGCAGGGCGACGAGTTCGACGTCGCTGTTCTTCAGCCCGGCCTTCTTCAGGGCGCGCAGGACGACGACGCCCTGGGCCTGGCCCTGCGAGAAGCCGATCTTCTTGCCCCGGAAGTCCTCCACCGACGCGATGTCCGACCCCGGAGCCGTGGCGAAGGTGTAGATGGGCCGCGGGCGCACCTGGACGGCGACGATCTTCGTGTCGACGCCGATGGCCTTGGCCTGGATCGGGGGAATTCCGGCGTTGGAGGCGAGGTCGATCGACTGCGCCCGGAATCCCTGGATGATGTCGGGTCCCGCGCTGAGGTTCGGCCATTCGGAGACGGTGAAGGCCAGATCCTTTTTCAGCCCCGCCGGTTCGAGCTGGAGTCGCGTCGTGCGGACCGCGACGGTCAGCTTCGTGCCCGGCGGCGGTGCCCCCGAGGGAAGTTTCCCGGCGGGTTCGGAACTGGCCACGCTCTTGGTCTGCGGGGAGCAGGCGGTGAGGCCGAGAACCGTTCCGGTGGCGAGAGCGAGAAAGGACCGGCGGCCCACGGTTCGGGTGGTCGCGGAAAGGTCGTTGGACCGGTGACGAGGCATGGGTGCGTTTCCTGGGTCTGTTCAGAGGGAGTGGTAGGAGCCGTCGTGGAACAGCAGCGGGCTGCGGCCCTCGTCGAGCCAGGACGCGGTGACCCGGGCGATGACGATCCGGTGGTCGCCGGCGGGCACGATCTGCTCGGTCTCCAGGCGCAGCCAGCCGGCCACCCCGTCGAGCACCGGCTCGCCCCCGGGCAGCCGGCGCCAGCCGGTGGGGGCGGCGAACCGGTCGATTCCGCTGGTGGCGAAGGTCCGGGCGAGCGTTTCCTGGTCGGCGCCCAGGAAGTTGACGACGGTGGAGGCCGCCACCTCGACATGGGGCCAGGAGGAGGTCGCGGTGCCGATGCCGTACGAGACGAGCTGCGGGTCCAGGGACAGCGAGGTGAGCGAGGTGGCGGTGAACCCGATGGGTCCGCGGCCGGAGTCGGCGGTGACGACGACCACGCCGGCCGGGTAGCGGCGGAAGATCTGCTTGAAACGCTCAGGGGGATGGGCGGGGGATTGGACAGGAGCATAGGAGGGCACGGTGACGGTCAACATCTCTCCCGGAAAGACGGAAAGGAAGGAGGGGAATACGGGAAATGGGCGCACGGAGGCGCGAAGACACCATGGCGCTGCCACCTGTTACGACTGTTACGGATTTACGGAGACCGTCAGGAACGCAACGAAATGGCGTCAGGAATACGACGGGGCGCTGTCAGGAACCCGGACAGGAGCGACAACGACAGGGCCGGGAGAAATTCCTCACCGGCGCAGCCGTGCGACAGCGGCGTGCCGCGCGGGGCACGCTCTGCTGAATACGCTGTCGGCTGGTCATGAATCCATTGTCCTGTGGGGCTGTCGGGCCGGTCAACAATGCAACGTTCTGAATTAAGTCGGGTTCCGCACCGGCCGGGAAACGAGTCCGGCGTACGGACCGGCGTACGGCTTCAGGAGACGGCGGGCAGCGCGGGCCAGGGCCCCAGCGGGTCGGTGTAGAGCGCGCCGAGCGCCACCGCACCACCTGCCGTGGCCAGCACCGAGCCGGTGAAGCTGCTGGGCACCACGGCCCGTTCCGGGTCGTCGCAGACCCAGGAGCGCCGCGCCACCTCGGCCCGCAGATCCGCCAGGCACTCCGGCAGGCGGCCGGCTCCCGGCTCGACGACCACGAGGACCTCCGGGTCGAACATGTCCAGCAGCAGGGCCGCGGCCCGGCCGACGAGCAGGGCCCGGCGACGGAAGAGTCCGAGGGCCCGCTCGTCCCCGGCCAGGGCTCCGTCGAGCAGTTCGGTGAACGACCCGACGATCAGGCCCTGTTCGGCGGCTCGGCGCACCATGGCCCGCTCGGAGACCTCCGACTGGAGGCAGCCGGTACGGCCGCACGAACAGGGTTCGGCACCGCCCGATCCGCCCGACCCGAGCGGCAGATGGGCCACGCTGCCCGCGCCGGAGCGGGGGCCCAGGTGCAGGCTCCCGGAGCTGGCGAACGCCGCGTCCACCACGGCCCCGACGAAGAGCAGGACCGTACTGGCCCGGGTCGACGTCTCGCCGAACAGCTGCTCGGCGCGGGCCAACGCCCGGGAGTGGCTGTCCACATGGACCGGGAGACCGGTGGCGGCTTCGAGGATCTCGCGCACCGGGACGTCCCGCCAGCCCAGGTGCGGATGCTCGACGACGACCCCGGCGGCCGGGTCCACCCGGTGGCCGGTGGCGAAGCCGAGGGCGAGGACGGTCCGTCCTGCGGCGTGCGCGTCGACGAGGCGGGGCAGCCGGTCGGCCAGGTCGCGCAGCAGGGCGGGCCCGGTCGCCAGGCCGCGCGGGGAGCCGCCGGGGACGGTGGCGTAGGGGCCCCTCGCCCCGACGGCGTGCGGCTGCCGGTCCTCGGCGACGATCCGTCCGCGCAGGTCCATCAGCGAGACGGTGGAGTGCGCGACGGCGACATGGGCCCCGGCGACCAGGTAGCGGCCGGTGTCGATCTCCACGGGGATGTGGGGGCGGCCGAGCCCCTTGGGACCGGCGGTCTCCGCACCCTCGCGGACGAGGCCGCGCGCCAGCAGCTGCCCGACGTGGCCGGTGACCGCCGCCGGGGAGAGACCGGTGAGGCGGGCGACGGTGGAACGGGCGACGGGCCCGTGGTCGAGGATCGCGCCCAGCACGGAGCCGGTGCCCGGGACGCGGCGGGCGGGCCCGGCGGCCGGGATGTCCGAGCGGCGCAGAGGGGTGGTGGTGCGGCGGTGGGGCACGGGCGGACGCTTCACTGGTGTCTTCACAGGTCCTCGATGGCAGCGGGCCGTGCGGGAAGGCGTCCGGACGGAGCCTGGTGCCGAAAACCCTGCGGGGTTGCGGCTTCTCCCGTGGAACGGTCGCCCGGACACGCACCGGGAGGGCTCCGGTGGCGGTCGCGGTGGGCGGGGTGCGTTCAGGCCCGGTGACACGCCGCGGAGCACACGCGCTTCAGGTCGACATGACCTCGCGTCGTCAGGTGTGCGGATCGCTGCATGGCGCGCAACGTAGCCGGATCGGCGTAACCCGGTCAAACTGTTGACCGCATGGTGGACGGCCGTCTCAGCAGGGCGTGTTGCCTCCTGTTGCCGCACGTGGCGGGCGCGTGGCGGGGGTATGGCAGCGGCATGGCGGGCGTACGCAGCGGGTGTACGGGCGTCGGGCGGGACCGGGGAGACCTGCTCTCCATCCGGTTGATGCCGGGAATTAACCGATGATGCCTTGTCATGCCCCGTTCTACGCGCATAGCTTTTGCCCCTACTACTCAGTTCAGTTGGGGGCTCCTCCCGTGCAGATATACAGATCCGGTTCCGTCCTGCTGACCGGCGCCGTCGCCGTCGCTCTCGCGGTGACCGCCCTGCCCGCCGCCCAGGCGGCGCCGTCGGCCACCGCCGTCATCTCCGAGGTGTACGGCGGTGGGGGCAACTCCGGCGCGACGCTGACCCGGGACTTCGTCGAGCTGGCCAACGCCGGCTCGGCGCCGTTCGAGGTCGGCGGCCTCAGCGTCCAGTACCTGCCGGGCAGCCCGTCGGCCGGATCGCAGTGGCAGGTCTCCGAGCTGTCCGGCTCGATCGCGCCCGGCGGCCGCTATCTGGTCGCGCAGGCCGCGGGCACCGGCGGCACGGTCGCGCTGCCCACCGCGGACGCCACCGGCACCGCCGCCATGGCGGCGGGCAGCGGCACCGTCGCCCTGGTCTCCGGGACAGCCCCGCTCACCTGCAAGTCGGCGGCGGACTGCGCGGCGGACACCCGGATCGTCGATCTGGTCGGGTACGGCTCCGCGGTCGTCCGGGAGGGCAGCGGCCCGGTCCCCGGCGCCTCGGCCACCGCGTCCGTCGCGCGCGCCGCCTCGCTCGCCGACACCGACGACAACGCCGCCGACCTCACCGCGGGCGCGCCCACCCCGGTCAACACCAAGGGCGAGACGTCCGGCGGCGGGCAGCCGCCGGAGGAGCCCGGCCCGACCGAGCCCGGCGACGTCCGGATCCACGACATCCAGGGCACCACCCGCGTCTCCCCGCTGGAGGGCACGGCGGTCACCGGTGTCCCGGGCATCGTCACGGGCGTCCGGGCCGGCGGCTCGCGCGGCTTCTGGATCCAGGACACGGCACCCGACAACGACCCGCGCACCGGCGAGGGCCTGTTCGTCTACACGGGCTCCACCGCACCGACCGTGAAGGCCGGGGACTCCGTCCTGGTCAGCGGCAAGGTCGCGGAGTACTACCCGGGCACCGGCACCCAGTCGCTCACCCAGATCACCGCGCCCCGCGTCACCGTGCTCTCCTCCGGCAACGCGCTGCCCGCCCCGGTCGTCCTCGACGCCCGCTCGGTGCCCGGCCGTTACGTGCCCTCGGCGGACGGCGGGGCGATCGACGCGCTCCTGCTGGACCCGGCCACGTACGCCCTGGACCTGTACGAGGCGCTGGAGGGCTCCCGGATCCGGATCGCCGACACCCGGGTGACCGGGGCGACGACCGCGTACGACGAGATCTGGGTGACGGTCAAGCCGAAGGAGAACCCGACCCGGCGCGGCGGCACGCTCTACGCCTCGTACGAGGACCAGAACACCGGCCGCCTCAAGGTGATGTCGCTGGACCCGGCGCAGCCGGTTCCGACGGCGAACGTGGGCGACGTGCTGAAGGGCCGCACCACCGGCGTACTCGACTACGCGAGCTACGGCGGCTACAACGTGCAGGCCACCGAGCTGGGCACGGTCGTCGACAACAAGCTGCGGCGCGAGGTGACCCGCAAGCAGAAGAAGGACGAGCTGGCGGTCGCCACGTACAACGTGGAGAACCTCGACGCGGGCGACGACCAGGCCAAGTTCGACACCCTGGCCGAGGGCGTCGCGGTCAACCTGTCCTCCCCCGACATCGTCTCGCTGGAGGAGATCCAGGACGACAACGGTGCGGTGAACGACGGCACGACGGGCTCCGAGGCGACGCTGAAGCGGTTCACGGACGCGGTCGTCGCGAAGGGCGGGCCGCGCTACGCCTGGCGCTACATCGCTCCCGAGAACAACAAGGACGGCGGCGAGCCGGGCGGCAACATCCGCAACGTCTTCCTCTACAACCCGAAGCGGGTCTCCTTCACCGACCGGCCGGGGGGCGACGCCACCACGCCGGTGCGGGCCGTCGACACCTGGCTGGGCGTCAAGCTGTCCGCGTCCCCGGGCCGGATCAACCCGGCGAGCCCGGCGTGGGCGGACAGCCGCAAGCCGCTGGTGGGCGAGTTCGTCTTCCGGGGCAAGCCGGTCTTCGTCATCGGCAACCACTTCGCTTCCAAGGGCGGCGACCAGCCGCTGCACGGCCGCTACCAGGAGCCGACGCGGTCCTCGGAGACGAAGCGGATCCAGCAGGCCGCCGAGGTCAACACCTTCGTCACCTCACTGCTGAAGGCGGACCGGTCGGCGCGGGTCGTCGCGCTCGGGGACTTCAACGACTTCGAGTTCTCCCCGACGATGAAGGCGCTGACCAAGGGCAAGGCGCTGAAGCCGCTGATCAGCACCCTGCCCGTCGGCGAGCGGTACAGCTATGTCTTCGACGGCAACTCGCAGACGCTGGACCACATCCTGACGAGCCCCGGCGTCCGCCGCCTCGACTACGACGTGGTGCACATCAACGCCGAGTTCGCCGACCAGGCGAGCGACCACGACCCGCAGGTGGTGCGGATCAAGGTCGGCGGCCTCTGGCCCTGGTAGGACGCGGGGCACACGGCCCCGGCCGGCGGACCGAAGCTCAGGTCCGCCCGGCCGGGGCCGTGGCCTGGCGCGGCAGCACAACAGCACCGGTCGCACGAGAAGTTGCGGCCACCGGCTGCTCCCGCCCGGTGAAGAACCCGGTGACCAGCGAGGCCACCTCCTCGGCCCGCTCCAGGACCACCCAGTGGTCGGACTCCCCGACCGTCAGGAACCGGCTCCCCTCGATCGTCGCGGCGAACTCCCGCTGCCGCGCGGGCGAGGTGACCGTGTCGTGCTCCCCAGCGAAGACCAGCGCCGGTACGCCGGTGAGTCCGCCGGTGAAGTCGGGCCGGTCGGCCAGCGCCCGGTGGAGCGAGTCCGCCGCGTGGGGCGAGTGGGTGAGCGCGTGAAGGAAGGAGCGCCGCACATAACGCCGGGCCAACTCCCGGCGATGTACGGGGCGTTCGGGGTCGAGGCACATCAGCGCATCGGCCGCCGTGGCGGCGAAGCCCTCGCGGTCCCCGGCGGCCAGTTGCTGCCGGGCCCGCTCCCAGCAGGCGACCTGGGCGGCGTCGATGTGGACCGGCACCCCGCCGAGGGCGAGCCGGGCCACCCGCTCCGGATGGTGCTGGGCGAAGCCGAAGGCGATGGCGGTGCCGTAGGAGAAGCCGAAGACGTTGAGCCGGGGGGCGCCGAGGTCGTCGGCGATGCCGAGGACGGCGCGGCGCAGCAGATCGGCGCTGGGTCCTGGCGGGAGCGGGTCGGCGCCGCCCATGCCGGGCAGGTCGGCGGTGACCACGTCGGTGGCCGGGCCCAGGTGGTCGTCCATCTGGGGCCAGCCGAACATGCCCTGGAGCGCGCCGCCGAGAATGAGCGTCGGTTCGGTACGGGGGACGGCCCCGCCGCTCCGGTCGTACGGCAGGACGCGGTAGCCGTAGCGCACTCCGTCGGCCGACAGGGTCCGGATGATCTCCTCGGGCATGGGGTGCTGCGTTCCCTTCCGCTCAGGGCCTGGTGAGGACGAGTGCCGCGTTGTGCCCGCCGAAGCCGAGCGAGGTCTTGACGGCGCAGTCGAAGGAGGCGGCGCGGGCTTCCTTGGCGACCACCTCGATCGGGATCTGCGGGTCGGGTGCGTCCAGGTTGACCGTCGGCGGCACCAGTTGGTGCTGGAGGGCGAGCACGGTGAGCGCGGTCTCGATGCCGCCGGCCGCGCCGAGGGTGTGGCCGGTCATCGCCTTGGTGGAAGTCACCAGGGGGCTGTCGCCGAGGACCCGGCGCAGCATCGTCGCCTCGATCAGGTCGTTGGAGAGCGTCGAGGTGCCGTGGGCGTTGACGTGCCCGACGTCGTCCGGGGAGAGGCCGGCGTCGGCGAGCGCGGTGCGCAGGGCGCGTTCGATGCCGAGTCCTTCCGGGTCCGGGGCGACGGCGGAGTGGGCGTCGCTGGAGGCCCCGTAACCGTTCACGTGGGCGCGTACGGTGGCGCCCCGGGCGCGGGCGTGGTCCGGGTGTTCCAGGACGAGCAGGCCCGCGCCCTCGCCGACGACGAAGCCGTCGCGGTGGGTGTCGAAGGGGCGGCACGCGGCCGCGGGGTCCTCGCGGCGGGTGGAGACGGCCTTGAGGCTGCAGGCGCTGGCGATCAGGAGGCGGGTGCAGGTGGATTCCGCGCCGCCCGTGATGACGATGTCGCAGGCCCCGGAGCGGAGCATCTGGTGGGCGGTGCCGATGGCGACGGTGCCGGAGGAGCAGGCGGTGGAGACGGCCTGGCTGGGTCCGTGGACGCCGAGGTCCAGGCTGACGCTGCTGGCCGCGCCGTTGACGACGCTGAGCGGGGCGAGTTTCGGGGAGACGCGGCGGGGGCCGCGCGCGGCGAGCGCGGCGGCCTGTTCGTCGTAGAAGGACAGTCCGCCGTGGGCGGAGCCGATGACGACGCCGACGCGGCCGCTGTCCCAGACGGCCGGGTCGAGCCCGGCGTCGGCGACGGCCTCACGGGCGGCGATGACGGCGAGCTGGGCGAAGCGGTCCATCAGCCGCTGGGTGGCCACGCCGAGGACGGCTCCCGGGTCGCAGTCGGTGACGGAGTAGAAGAAGTCGCAGGGCAGACCGTCGAGTTCGGGCCGGGGTGCGGCGGACGGCGCGAGGCCCTCGGTGACGCCGTGCCAGGCGGCGGCCGTGCCCGTACCGGCCGAGGTGACCAGGCCGACGCCGGTGACGGCGGCGGCGAACGGGGCGAGCGGGGTCCGGCGGTAGGGGGCTGCGGCGGCCGCGCTCATGCGGTGACCTTCCCCTGCACGGCCTCGACGAGGCGGCCGACGGTGTCGCGCGAGGTGAGCGCGACGTCCTCCAGGTCCACGTCGAGCCGGTCCTCGATGTGCAGCCGCAGCTCCTCCAGGGCGAGGGAGTCCAGCCGCAGGCGGTGCAGCGGAACATCGGGGCGGATGGCCTCGGGGTCGGTTCCGAACTTCGTCACCAGCAGCGTGCTGATCTCTTCCGACGTGCTCATTCGGCTCTCCTGGGCTCGGTGACGCGGTGACGCCTGCCGCGTGGTGAGGGGAGGTGGGGGGAGGGGCCATCGAGGGACGCCGGCTGCTCCGGAAGGAACCTTTATACGCCTTCGCGGGCGGACCCCCGGCCCGCGTTCCCCCGTGCGGTGGGTGGGCTGTCCAGGTGTACGAATCCGAGGTGCGGTGACGAGGGAGGGCAGGGGACGGGGATGCCAGGATGGAGGCGCAGCCCGTACGGGGCGCCACGAGAGAAGGAGAAACGCATGACGGCCGAGCAGGACGGCAATGCGGAGGTCGCGCTGAGCCCCGCCGACTGGGTCGCCCGGCAGGCCGAGCTGTACGAGTCCTCCGGCGGCACGAAGGGCACGACGCAGCTCGGTGTCCCCTGTCTGCTGATGGATTACGTCGGCCGGCGCAGCGGTACGGTGCGGCGCACGGTGCTGATGTACGGGCGGGACGGCGAGGACTATCTGATCGTGGCGTCCAACGGCGGCTCGGACCGTCCGCCGCTGTGGTATCTGAACCTCCAGGCGAACCCGGAGGTCCAACTGCGGGTGGAGACCGAGCGGTTCGGGGCGGTCGCGGCGACGCTGCCGGCCGAGGAGAAGGCACGGGTCTGGCCGGGTCTGGTGGAGCTGTTCCCGCGCTACGGGGAGTACCAGGCGGGCACCGAGCGGGACATCCCGGTCGTACGGCTGACGCGGACCTGAGGCCGCGGGACGGCGGGTGCGGAGGTCGCGAAGTCCGGCTGCCGGTAGCCCTTATGGCGCGCCGGTCGGAACCGTAAACTCCGCGATCATGACCATGGAAACGGTTCAGGCCGACCCGTCCGCCCTCGGCGGCCCCGCCCTCTTCGACACCATGTCCACGATGCGTGCCATGCGCCGGCTCAAGCCGGATCCGGTGCCGGAGGAGCTGGTGGAGCAGCTGATACAGGCGGCCGTCTGGGGCCCCAGCGGCGGCAACATGCAGTGTTACGAGTACGTGGTGGTGACCGACCGCCAGGTGATGGCGCGGCTCGCCCCGCTGTGGAAGCGGTGCGTGGACGCGTATCTGGCGACGACCGGGAAGTACGCCCCCGAGGGCATGGACGAGGTGGCGTACGGCCGGATGGTCGCGGCGATCGAGTACCAGCGCGACCACTTCGCCGACACCCCGGTGCTGATCGTGCCGTGCTACCGGTTCCCGGAGCCGCGCCTGGACGAGGAGGGTCTCGCCGCGTCGGCGCGGGCGCTCGGTCCGGCGGGCACGGAGCACATGATGAACACGCAGACCCGCTTCCAGGCGCTGGCGGAGGGCTCCTGCGTCTATCCCGGGGTGCAGAATCTGCTGCTGGCGGCCCGGGGGCTGGGGCTGGCGGCGAACATCACCATCTGGCATCTGATGCTGGAACAGGAGTGGAAGAAGGAGCTGGGCATCCCGGAGGACATGGCGACGTTCGCCGTCGTTCCGGTGGGGTGGCCCGCGGGCAACTTCGGGCCCGTCCGGCGGCGTCCCGTGGCGGACGTCATCCACCGCGACCGCTGGTAGCGGCCGGTCCGCGTCAACCGGCGGCCGCACCCCTGTCGGGTGACACTCGATGTCACCCGACGGGCTCAGCGGGTCGAGCAACTCCTGTGAATTTGCAGGATGTTGCCAGCGGGATCTGCGGCGCATCCCTTTGTCATGTACGCCTCAGATCGATAGCCTGGCCGGGTTCGGCATTCCCTCTGGCCCACCCGGGCCCGAGGGCTTTTTACTTCCTCCCACAGAGCAGGAGCCCTCATGCGCCTACGCACCGCCGCCCGGACCCGGGCCGGCGCCTGTGCCGTGGCGGCCCTCACCGCCGCGGCCCTTCTCGCCACCGGGCAGCCGGCGCACGCCGCCCCGCTCGCGGACACGGCCGATCCGATGAACCGCGCCTTCGCCGACGCGTCCCAGGAGTACGGCGTACCGCGCGATCTGCTGGCCGCCGTGGGCTACGGCGAGTCCCGGCTGAACGGACACGCGGGCAAGCCGAGCCAGGCGAACGGCTACGGCGTCATGCACCTGGCGAGCAACCCCACGAACCGTTCCCTGGAGAAGGCCGCCGAGCTGACCGGCAAGAGCGCGGCCCGGCTGCGCCGGGACACGACGGCCAACATCCTCGGCGGCGCGGCCGTCCTGCGCGACCACGCCGACGCGCTGGGGCTGGACGCGGCCGAGCGCCGGGACGTGAACGCCTGGTATCCGGCGGTGGCCCGCTACAGCGCCGCCGACGGGCCTGCGGCCGCGCTCTACGCGGACGCGGTCTTCACCTTCCTCGCCGAGGGCGTGTCCGCGACGGTGACCGGCGGCGAGGAGGTGCTCGTGCCCTCCCGCCCGGTCGCCCCGGAAAAGGGCGAGGTGTCGGCGTCCGACGTCTACGCGCAGAGCGAGGACTACCCCTCGGCGCGCTGGGTGCCCGCCCACGCCGAGAACTTCGCCGTGGGCCGCACCGCGACCGTCGACAAGGTGGTCGTGCACGTCACCCAGGGCTCGTACGCGGGTTCCATCAGCTGGTTCCAGAACCCGGCGTCCCAGGTCAGCGCCCACTATGTGATCCGGTCGTCGGACGGGGAGGTCACCCAGACGGTCCGGGACAAGGACACGGCGTGGCACGCGCGCAGCGCCAACGCCTCGTCCGTCGGGATCGAGCACGAGGGGTGGGTCGACGAACCGGCCTGGTTCACCGACGCGATGTACCGCTCGTCGGCCGCGCTGACCTCGCACCTCAGCGCCGAGTTCGGCATCCCGAAGGATCGGGCGCACATCGTCGGCCACAGCGAGGTGCCCGGCAACGACCACACCGACCCCGGCCCCCACTGGGACTGGAACTACTACATGCAGCTGATCGACGGTGACCCGGGCAACGGCGGCGACGGTCTGACGTTCCCCCTCTACACCACGCAGCAGTCCGGCTCGTCGGGCCCGCAGGTGACCGCCGTCCAGACGCTGCTCACCGCGCAGAAGTACAGCCCGGGCACGGTGGACGGCCTCTTCGGCGCCACCACGAAGAGCGCGGTGCAGGCGTTCCAGCGGGCCCGCTCCCTCGACGCGGACGGGGCGGTCGGCCCGAAGACCTGGACGGCCCTGCTGTCGGCCGGCACGACCCCGCTGCTGAAGCAGGGCAGTTCGGGCGATGCGGTGAAGCGGCTCCAGCGCGCCCTGACGGCGGCGCTCGGCAAGACCGTGGGCGTGGACGGCAGCTTCGGCCCGACCACGGAAACGGCGGTCCGCAGCTTCCAGACCACCCGCAAGCTGGGCGTCGACGGCCAGGTGGGCCCGGCCACGTGGACGGCCCTGCAGAACGGCAAGTGAGTACGGCCCCGGGCGGGCCCTCCCGAGCGTGGAGGGGCCCGCCCGGGCCTGTACGCGCGCCAGATGCCACCCGGGGGTGCCCGCCCGGGCCTGTCGGGTGCCGGACCGGCCGGGTAGCGTCGCCGTGTGTGCTTCTACGCGATGGTCCACTACAAGCTGCACTACGCCTGCGTCCCCTGCCGCGTCAGCTTCAAGCGGCTCCCCCTGGACAGCGGCGCCCCGCTGTGCCCGAACTGCGGCCGTGTGCTCGTCTGCGCGGGCCACGACTTCGCTCCCCCGCCGCGCCGTGACACCGACGCCTGGAGCGCGGTGGCGGCGGTGCTGGGGGCGGGCCTGCGCTACGAGGGCCTGGAGCCGTGCGGCTTCGGCAAGCGGCCACGCTTCCGCCCGCGCACCGGCGCGGAGGTCCGGGCCCGCCTGGCCGTGGCGGCCCGGACCGGGGTGCCGGTGGCGGAGGTGCTGGCCAGGCGGGATCCGGCGGTCCCGGAGGAGGACGACTGACCCCACGGCCACCGACGGGTCGGCCCCGAAGGGCTCACCGGCTCACTCGCCCGCGTCGGCCGGATACCCGATCTCCTTGATGTCCTTGGCAAGTTCGGCGGGCACCCGCTCCGGATTGATCGCGGTGACGACCTCGTCCGTCAGCGGTCGCAGCGCGTAGACATGGCGTACGGCTTCGAGGTCGATGTCCACCTCGAAGTAGTCCTCGGCCCACTCCTGGTACGACTCGGGGCTCCCGATGACGAGGAGCTGGAAGAGCCAGTCGGCCCCGTCGGAGTCCTCCCCGTCCTCCGGGAACTCCACGGCCCCCGCCCGCCAGCGGTCGTCCCCGCTCTCGCGCCAGAGGCAGGCGGTGACGACGGGCATGCCGAACTCGTCCCTGAACGACGGCTCGTCCACGTAACGGCGGAACACCTCGGGCACCTCGTCGAGCACCCCGGGCCAGGGCCCGTCGTCCACGTACGGGCTCATCGGCGACTCGTGGTCGAAGCCGCGCGCGTAGGCGCCGTCGGCGGAGAAGACGATGGAGTACTCCCCGCCCTGCCCGTCCTGCATCGAGGCCATCGCCTCGGTCGGCGACCACTGCGCGTCGAAGCTGTGCCAGCGGTGGTCCCACTCCGGAGACAGGATCGCGTCGAGCATCGCCAGGGAACGGCAGAGATCGGTGAGGGCGGATATGCCAGGCAGCCGACGGGCCACGTCATGAACGCTCATGGGGCCATCCAACCGCACCGGCCGCAGGCTGACGCACCTGGTCCCGCACTCCCGTCGCAGGGAGCGCGGGACCAGGTCAGGGGCTCACTTCAGGCCGAAGGCCCGGATGATCTCCTGGTCGACGACGAGTCCGCCGGGGCCCTCCGCGTGGGCCTTGAGCGAGACCGAGGTCGCGCCCTTCGACGGGGTGCGGAACTTCGCGGTCCACTCGCCGGTCTTCTTCTTGCGCAGCTCCAGCTTCGTCCAGCTCTTGCCGTCGTCGTAACTGACCGACAGGGAAGCCTTGTCGGCCTTCACCGCGCCCGGCAGCCATTCCTGGGTGCCGGAGGTGAGACCGATCTCCGTCGTGCGGCCGGAGCGGACGTCGCCGGCCAGGTCGGTGTCGACGGCGTAGTCCAGCTGGAGCAGCGGGATGTCGGCCTGGTAGGGGCCGGCCTCGTCCAGGGCGCCGGAGACGAAGCCCCACTCGGAGTGCGTACGGGTCGACGTCTTCCAGGTCTTCGCGTCGCGTGCCGAGTCGATGACCAGGCGGTAGGGGCGCTTCTCGGCGGAGAGGTCGCCGATGTAACCCGCTCTGCCCGCGCCCTTCTTGAGCTGCGTGTCGCCCTGGTAGAAGGCGTACGAAGTGGTGTCGTACTCGTTCTCGGGCATCGAGCCGGAGTGGCCCGCGCCCGCGTCCGTCCACGGGGTGATGTTGAACTGGAGGTCGTTGTCGACCGTGCGGAACGGGCCCCAGTAGCCGGTGCCCAGGCGGGGGCGGGTCACCGGGGCGAACCACTCGGCGCGGTAGTCCTGGCCCGCCCGGTAGTCCAGTTCGGCGCTGCGCATCTCGTGGGCGCGGTCGGACTCCTCCGCGTTGAGGACCGAGTGGTTCTCGTACCAGAACGAGTCGCCCGGCAGCGGGTTGACCCATTCGGTGCGGACGTCGGGGAACTGCTCGTACTCCTCGAAGCCGAGGCCGGGACCGTAGTCCGGGATGTCGTAACGGTAGCCGCCGCCGAGCGTCTTCTTGTGGCCGTAGAAGGTGTTCTCCACCTTCGCCAGCTGACGGGTCGAGGGTGCGAAGGCCAGCGAGCGGTCCGGGATCGTGCCGTCGTGGCGGTCGACCAGGTCGTAGAGGTGGTCCGCGAACCTCTTCTGGTCGATCTCGATCTTCTTGCCGCGCTGTGCGGCGCGGATCAGGGTCTCGCCCGCGGACCTCTGGACCGACGCGACGGGGATCGTGGTCTGTTCGCCGTAGGGGGTGTAGCTCTCCATCGCCACGCCACGCTCGTCGTTGACGACGAAGAGGGCCTTCGCCCCGGCGGCCAGCGCGGTCGCGAGACGCTCGGCGGGGGTGACATCCGCGCTGCGGGTGATCACGACGGCCTTGCCGCGCGCGTTCAGGCCCTGGTAGTCCGCCGGTGCGCCCTTGCCCGCGTACACCGGGCTCAGCTTCTGCTCGCTGTCCTCGGCGATCGCCGCGCCGCCCTGGACGTGGACCGGTACGTCACGGCCGTCGGCCTCGACGTCGATCAGCTCCTCGCCCTGCCGCCAGCGGGTCAGGAAGCTGAAGTCGCCCTCCTTCACCTTCTTGGTGGGGCTCGCCCACAACTGGTCGTAAGTGAGCGGTATTTGGTACGCGTCACGCTGGACCGTGCCGTCCGGTGCGGTGCGCGCCATGTCGTAGCGGAGCTGGCGGGTCTCGGTCTCCTTCGGGGTGCGCACGCTGACCTTGCGGGCCTTGGACGCGTCGAGGGTGACCGTGGTGGAGCCGGTGAGGATCGTCTCCGGGGCCGCGAGGAACGCGACGGCCTGGGAGTCGGGGCGGTCGCCGTCGACGTCCACGGAGGCCCAGGCGGTGTAGTTGCCCGGCGGCAGGCGCAACGTGGTCTCGCCGCCGCTGATCTGGACGAGGCCGAGCTGCGGGTCGCCCAGTTCGCCGAGGACGACCAGGCCGTCCATCGGCTTGCCCGCCCTGTCGCGGAGCTTCAGCGTCAGGTCGTGCAGCTCCTTCTCCTTGGTGAGCGCGAACCCGGTGTGCGCGACCGTCGTGCCCGCCGCGTCGGTGGCGACGACCTGGCCGGAGAAGGTGGTGTCGACAGCGACCTCCGCCGGGTCCAGGGACAGGACCGCTTCGGCGGTACCGCCCGCCGGGACGGTCAGCGTGTCGGTGGAGAGCGTGTAGGCCGCCTCGTCCGTGTCGGTGGCCAGGTTCAGCGTGACGTCCGCCTCACCCGTGTTGCGGTAGGTGATCGTGCGCTCGGCGACCTCGTCGGAGGGGCTGTGCGGCCAGGCGTAGGAGGCGACCTCGACCGAGCCGGTGGCCTCGATCGTGGTGTCGATCGCCGCCTTCACATCGAGCCGGCCGGTGCCCTGCTGGTACGGCGTGTACGCGTCCAGCTTCTCGGACGAGGTCATCAGCGCGTCCTTGATGTGCTGACCGGTCCAGTCGGGATGACGCTGCTTCAGAATGGCCGCCGCGCCCGCGACATGGGGCGTGGCCATCGACGTACCGGACATCGACCGGTACATGCCCTCGGCGCCGGGGACGGACTGCGAGGCGGCGGCGTTGATGTCGACGCCGGGGGCCGACAGGTCGGGCTTCAGTCCGTGCGAGCGGACCAGCGGGCCCATGGAGGAGAAGTCGGCGCGGCCGTCCTGCTTGTCGACCGCGGCAATGGTGAGCGCCTGCTCCGCCGAGCCGGGCGAGCCGATCGTGCCCGCCCCGTACGCGTTGCCCGCCGCGATCACGAAGAGCGGACCGCCGTCCGCCGAGAGGGAGTTGACCGCCTGGGACATCGGGTCGGTGCCGTCGTCGGGCACCGGGGAGCCGAGGCTCATGGAGACGATGTCGGCCCCTTCGGCCTTCGCCCACTCCATGGCCTCGATGATCCCGGAGTCCGCTCCGGAGCCCTCGTCGCTGAGGACCTTGCCGACGAGCAGGTCGGCGGCCGGGGCGACCCCCTTGTTCGCGCCGTCGGACGCCGCGCCGGATCCGGCGATGGTGGAGGCGACGTGCGTGCCGTGGCCGTTCTTGTCGTCGACCTCCTCGCCGGGAACGAAGCTGCGGGTGCCGACGAGGCGGTCCTTGACGTCCGGGTGGCCGGCGTCGATGCCGGTGTCCAGGACGGCGACCTTGGTGCCCTTGCCGTCGAAGCCCGCGGCCCACGCCT
Source organism: Streptomyces rubiginosohelvolus (assembly GCF_014649875.1). Lineage (GTDB taxonomy): Bacteria > Actinomycetota > Actinomycetes > Streptomycetales > Streptomycetaceae > Streptomyces > Streptomyces rubiginosohelvolus. The sequence continues at coordinate 74,075 of NZ_BMTW01000002.1, forward strand.
CGGGGGCCTTCACCTGCGGCACGGACTCGGCGAGCAGCGCCTCGGAGCGGCCGTCCAGCCAGAGCTTCGCGATCCCGCCGTCGAGCGAACGGGCGCCCGGGCTACGGGTGATGGCGTCCCAGAAGGTGCGCGCCCCGTCCTTGTCGGCACTGAGCGCGGACCCGTGGATGGAGGCGAGGGTGCGGACCTTCTTCGCACCGCGCGGGGCGGCGGGCAGGGCCTTGGCGCGCGCGGGCGAGTAGGTGGCGATGACCGGGACGGCCCCGGTGCCCTCGTCGTCGTAGCCCATCCTCACCAGGGCCGAGACGTTGAACAGCCGCCGGTCCAGGGTGCCCGCCGCGATCAGCGTGGTGGCCTCGTCGGGCAGCACGTACACGTCCTCGCCCGCCTGCTGGATGCGGACACCGCCGCTCGCGCCGTCGGGGCGGTCCACGGTGACGGTGTCCCGGTCGCCGGGGCCGTCCACGTACCGCACGACGTCGCCGGTGACCAGGGTGACGGTGTGGCTCTCGGTGGTGACGTCGGAGCGCGGGGCCTCGGGGCGCGGTGCGGGGGCGGCGCCGGCGGTGCCCCCACCGGCGAAGGGGACCAGCATGCCGCCCAGGAGGGCCGCCGAGGTCGCCAGGAGCAGGGCTCTGCGTCCTGGGCGGGCGGATCTCGCCCGGCCGGGAACGGAGGAGGGGGAAGAAGTCATGCAGCTGATCTACCGGTTGATCCGGGGTGACCGCTGCGTTCCGGGCGGGCGGGAAACCGCCGTGGCGGTAACCCGCCCGGGATGGACGGGGTGTTGACGGGCGTTTCAGGCCACCGAGGCGAGCGGCTGCCCGCTGCTGTCGTGGTGGATGGGGGTGTGGGCCCCGGTGAGCGGTACGCCGCTGCCGCCGCGCCGGACCGCGACGATCTCGGCCGCGATGGACAGGGCCGTCTCCTCCGGCGTACGGGCGCCGAGGTCGAGGCCGATCGGTGAGTGCAGCCGGGCCAGTTCGCGGTCGGTGAGGCCGACCTCACGCAGCCGGTCGTTGCGCTCCAGGTGGGTGCGGCGCGAGCCCATCGCGCCGACGTAGGCGACCGGGAGCCGGAGGGCCGCCTCAAGGAGCGGTACGTCGAACTTGGCGTCGTGGGTGAGGACGCAGAGCACGGTACGGGCGTCGGTCTCGGTCCCGGCGAGGTAGCGGTGGGGCCATTCGACGACGATCTCGTCGGCCTCGGGGAAGCGGGCCGCGGTGGCGAAGACCGGGCGGGCATCGCAGACGGTGACCCGGTAGCCGAGGAACTTCCCGGCGCGCACCAGGGCCGCCGCGAAGTCGATGGCGCCGAAGACGATCATGCGGGGCGGCGGCACGCTGGACTCGACCAGCAGCTCGATGGGCCGGCCGCAGCGGGAGCCCTCCGCGCCGATGGCGAGCGGTCCGGTGCGGCCCGCGTCCAGGAGGGCCCGGGTCTCGGCGGCGGCGGTCCGGTCGAGCGCCGGGTGGCCGCCGAGCCCGCCCTCGTAACTCCCGTCGGGGCGGACCAGGAGCGGCAGGCCGAGCAGTTCCTCGGGGCCGTCCGTGACCCGGGCCAGTGCGGCCGCCGTCCCCTCGGCGGCGGCCGCGAGCGCGGCGGCGAACACCGGCCGGGCGGGGTCGTCCGCCCGGACCGGGGTCACCAGGATGTCGATGATGCCGCCGCAGGTCAGGCCGACCGCGAAGGCGTCCTCGTCGCTGTAGCCGAAGCGCTCACGGACGGGCCGGCCGTCCTCCATGGCCTGTTGGCACAGTTCGTACACGGCCCCCTCCACGCAGCCGCCGGAGACCGACCCGACGGCCGTGCCGTCGCGGTCGACGGCGAGGGCCGCGCCGGGCTGCCGGGGCGCGCTGCCGCCGACCGCCACCACGGTGGCGACGGCGAACTCGCGTCCCTGCGAGACCCACCGGTGCAGCTCTTCGGCGATGTCCAGCATGGCGTTCTCTCCTTAAGCGGGAAGGGGGCCCGGGCGTCAGTGGACGCCCAGCCAGCTCTCGATCGGGTTGAGGGCGAAGAAGACGATGAAGATCACCGTCAGCCCCCACATGAAGGCCCCGACCTCGCGGGCCCGGCCCTGGGCGAGCTTGATGGCGGAGTAGGAGATGACACCCGCGGCGACACCGGTGGTGATGGTGTACGTGAAGGGCATCAGGACCACGGTCAGGAAGACCGGGATGGCGACGGATCGGTCGCCCCAGTCCACGTGCCGGGCGTTCTGCATCATCATCGCGCCGATGACGACGAGGGCGGCGGAAGCCACCTCGGTCGGCACGATCGCGGTGAGCGGGGTGAAGAAGAGGCAGGCGGCGAAGAAGAGGCCGGTGACGGCGGAGGCGAGGCCGGTCCGGGCCCCTTCGCCGACGCCGGTGGCCGATTCCACGAAGACCGTCTGGCCGGAGCCGGAGGCGACACCGCCGATGACACCGCCGGCGCCGTCGATGAACAGCGCCTTGGACAGGCCCGGCATACGCCCCTTGTCGTCGGCGAGCTTGGCCTCGGTGCCGACGCCGATGATGGTGGCCATCGCGTCGAAGAACCCGGCCAGCACCAGGGTGAAGACGATCATGCCGACGGTCATCACGCCGACGTCGCCCCAGCCGCCGAACTCGACGTTTCCGAAGAGCGAGAAGTCCGGGGTGGAGACCGCGCTGCCGTCCAGCTCGGGCGGGCCGCTGCTCCACGTCTTGGGGTCGATGTCGACGATCGCGTTGATGATGATCGCGACCAGCGTGCCGACGACGATGCCGATCAGGATCGCGCCGGGGATGTTGCGCGCCTGGAGCATGAAGATGAGCAGCAGGGTCACGCAGAAGATCAGGACGGGCCAGCCGGCGAGTTCACCGGCCGGGCCGAGGGTGACGGGGGTCGCCTCGCCCTGGTGGACGAATCCGGCCTTGTAGAGGCCGATGAGGGCGATGAAGAGCCCGATGCCCATGGTGATGCCGTGCTTGAGCGCGAGCGGGATCGCGTTCATGATCATCTCGCGGAGGCCGGTGACCACCAGGAGACAGATCACCACACCGTAGATCACACACATGCCCATGGCCTGCGGCCAGGTCATGTTGGGCGCGACCTGCGAGGCGAGCACACCGGAGACGCTGAGCCCGGCGGCGAGCGCCAGGGGCACCTTGCCGACGAAGCCCATGAGCAGGGTCGTCGCGGCAGCCGCCAGGGCGGTCGCGGTGATCAGGCCGGGCTGGCTGAGGAGGTTGCCGTTGACGTCCTCCCCGCCCAGGATCAGCGGGTTGAGCAGGAGGATGTACGCCATGGCCATGAAGGTCGTGACGCCGCCGCGCACCTCGCGCGCGACCGTGGATCCTCGTTCGGATATGTGGAAGTACCGGTCGAGCCATGATCTTCCGGCGGGGACGCGTGAGCCGGGGCCCGCGCTTTCCGGACTGGTTTTCGGTTCCACTGACTGCTGGGTCATGATGCCTGACTCCCAAGGTTCACAGGGGCACCCGCTTGGAGATTCCTGAATGCGGGATTTGGGATGACTGCGTCGGCTGCACGACCCGGGGACGGCCGGGACGAACTGTTGAAGCAGAACGGATGTGCCGGCGGCACGGATGATCCGTGAGGCGCTGCCGTGCTCTCGGGCACGGCGGAGAAGAACCGCGAGCGGTGCGGTACTTGGGCCTCCGGGCGGTGCGGGGTGCGGAAAAGTGTGACGTTCTCGGCTTCGCACCGCCCGGAGAGATGGGGGGACCGCTCGGAGGCTGCCGGGTGACGACGGGTGAGAGGTCACCCGGCAGGCTCTCAGGTGGTGGTGAGGTGTTCGGGCCGCACCGGTGTCCTGTTGAGCTCGAGGCCCGTCGCGTTCCGGATCGCCGCGAGGACGGCCGGGGTGGACGACAGGGTGGGGGCCTCGCCGATGCCGCGCAGCCCGTAGGGGGCGTGCTCGTCGGCGAGTTCGAGCACGTCGACCGGGATCGTCGGCGTGTCGAGGATCGTGGGGAGGAGGTAGTCCGTGAAGGAGGGGTTGCGCACCTTCGCGGTCTTCGGGTCGACGATGATCTCCTCCATCACCGCCACGCCCATGCCCTGGAGGGTGCCGCCCTGGATCTGGCCGAGGACGGAGAGCGGGTTGAGCGCCTTCCCGACGTCCTGGGCGCAGGCCAGTTCGATGACCTTGACCAGGCCGAGCTCGGTGTCGACCTCGACGACCGCGCGGTGGGCGGCGAACGAGTACTGGACGTGGCCGTTGCCCTGTCCGGTGCGGAGGTCGAAGGCTTCGGTGGGCCGGTGGCGCCACTCCAGCTCGATGTCGATGGCCTCGTCCTCCAGCACGTCGGCCAGGTCCGCGAGGACCTCGCCGCCGTCGGTGACGACCTTGCCGCCCTCCAGGAGGAGTTCGGCGGTGGCCCAGGCCGGGTGGTAGGTGCCGAACTTGCGCCGGCCGATCTCCAGGACCTGTTCCCGTACGGCTTCGCAGGAGTTCTTGACCGCTCCGCCGGTGACGTACGTCTGGCGGGAGGCGGAGGTGGAACCGGCGGAGCCGACACGGGTGTCGGCCGGGTGGATGGTGACCTGGTTGACACCGAGTTCGGTACGCGCGATCTGGGCGTGCACGGTGACACCGCCCTGGCCGACCTCGGCCATCGCGGTGTGCACGGTGGCCACCGGTTCGCCGTTGATGACCTCCATCCGCACCCGGGCGGTGGAGTAGTCGTCGAAGCCCTCGGAGAAGCCGACGTTCTTCAGACCGACCGCGTAGCCGACACCGCGGACGACGCCTTCGCCGTGGGTGGTGTTGGAGAGTCCGCCGGGCAGGGCGCGTACGTCGACGGAGGTGCCGTCGGCGCCGGCCGTCAGCCACTCCTGCTCGGGCGGCAGCGGGCGGGCCTTGACCCGGCGCAGCAGCTCGGCGACCGGGGCCGGCGAGTCGCAGGCCTGTCCGGTGGGCAGCAGGGTGCCCTGCTCCATGGCGTTGAGCTGCCGGAACTCCACCGGGTCCATGTCGAGCTTCGCGGCGAGCTTGTCTATCTGCGCCTCGTAGGCGAAGCACGCCTGGACCGCGCCGAAGCCGCGCATCGCGCCGCAGGGCGGGTTGTTGGTGTAGAGAGCGACCGCCTCGATGTCGACGTCCTCGATCTTGTACGGGCCGACCGAGAGCGAGGAGGCGTTGCCGACGACGGCCGGGGAGGCGGAGGCGTAGGCCCCGCCGTCCAGGACGATGCGGCACTTCATGTGCGTGAGCTTGCCGTCCTTGGTGGCGCCGTGCTCGTAGTGGAGCTTCGCCGGGTGCCGGTGGACGTGGCCGAAGAAGGACTCGAACCGGTTGTAGACGATCTTGACCGGCTTGCCGGTGCGGAGCGCCAGCAGGCAGGCGTGGATCTGCATCGAGATGTCCTCGCGGCCGCCGAAGGCCCCGCCGACGCCGGAGAGCGTCATGCGGACCTTGTCCTCGGGCAGGCCGAGGACGGGGGCGATCTGGCCGAGGTCCGAGTGCAGCCACTGGGTGGCGACGTACAGCTCGACGCCGCCGTCCTCGGAGGGCACGGCGAGCCCGGACTCGGGGCCGAGGAAGGCCTGGTCCTGCATGCCGAAGACGTACTCGCCCGTGACGATGACATCGGCGCGCTTGGCGGCCTCGTCGGCGTCGCCGCGGATGATCGGCTGGCGGTGCACGATGTTGGGGTGCGGGACGTGGCCGATGTGGTGGTCGTCCCGGCCCTCGTGGACGAGCACGGCGTCGGGGGCGGTCGCCGAGGCCTCGTCGGTGATGAGCGGCAGCTCGCGGTACTCGATCTTGATCTTGGCGGCGGCGCGGCGGGCCGTCTCCGGGTGGTCCGCGGCCACGATGGCGACCGGCTCACCGTGGTGGCGGACCTTGCCGTTCGCGAGAACCGGGGTGTCCTGGATCTCCAGGCCGTAGTTCTTCATCGCGGCGGGCAGGTCGTCGTACGTCATCACCGCGTAGACGCCGGAGGTGGCCAGCGCCTCGGAGGTGTCGATGGAGACGATCTCCGCGTGGGCAACGGTGGAGCGCAGGGTCTGGCCCCACAGCATGTCCTCGTGCCACATGTCGGAGGAGTACGCGAACTCGCCGGTGACCTTGAGGGTCCCGTCGGGGCGGAGCGTGGACTCGCCGATGCCGCCCTTGGTGGGCGACCCCTGGGTGATCTTGGTCGGGGTGCCGGACGGTGTGCTCTGGGCCTTCGGCATCGTGGCCGCGGGGCGCGTGGTGGCTTCGGGGCGCGTCGTCATGACTGGACCGCCTCTCCCTGGCGGGCGGCCGCGAGGCGGACCGCGTCGAGGATCTTCTCGTAACCGGTGCAGCGGCAGAGGTTGCCGGAGAGCGCCTCGCGGATGTCCTGGTCGGACGGGGAGGGGGTGTTCTCCAGCAGTTCGTCGGCGGCGACCAGCAGGCCGGGGGTGCAGAAGCCGCACTGGACGGCTCCGGCGTCGATGAACGCCTGCTGGATCGGGGCCAGTTCGACGGCCTCGCCGGTCTGGCCGTCGGTGGGCCGGGCCTGCCAGCGCTTGGCCGAGTCGAGGGTGGTGCCGCAGGCACCGGAGGCGCAGCCGCCACCGGGGTGGGCGTCCTCGCGGTGCTTGGCGTAGTCGGCGAGACCCTCGACGGTGACGACCTCGCGGCCCTCGACCTGTCCGGCGGCCACCAGGCACGCGCAGACCGGGACGCCGTCCAGACGGACGGTGCAGGAACCGCACTCGCCCTGCTCGCAGGCGTTCTTGGAGCCGGGCAGGCCCATGCGCTCACGCAGGACATAGAGGAGGGACTCGCCCTCCCAGACGTCGTCGGCTTCCTGCTGACGGCCGTTGACCGTGAAATTGACTCGCATGGTTACGCAGCTCCTTCCAGCGTGCGGCCCGCGCCGCGGTACTGCTCCCAGGTCCAGCCGAGCGTGCGGCGGGCCATGATGCCGACCGCGTGCCTGCGGTACTTCGCCGTGCCGCGCACGTCGTCGATCGGGTTGCAGGCGCCGGACGCGAGGGCGGCGAACTGCTTGGCGATCGCGGGGGTGATGATCTTCCCGTTCTCCCAGAACCCGCCCTCTTCGAGCGCGGCGTTCAGGAAGTCCTCCGCCTCCTTGGCCCGGATGGGCGTCGGGGCGGCGGAGCCGATGCCGGTGCGCACGGTGCGGGTCTCGGGGTGCAGGGCGATCCCGAACGCGCAGACCGCGATGACCATGGCGTTACGGGTGCCGACCTTGGAGTACTGCTGCGGTCCGTCGGCCTTCTTGATGTGCACGGCGCGGATCAGCTCGTCCGGCTCCAGGGCGTTGCGCTTGACGCCTGTGTAGAAAGCGTCGATGGGAATCAGCCGCGTGCCGCGGACGGACTCGGCCTCGACCTCGCAGTCGGCGGCGAGGAGGGCGGGGTGCGCGTCACCGGCCGGCGAGGCGGTGCCGAGGTTGCCGCCGACGCCGCCGCGGTTGCGGATCTGCGGCGAGGCGACCGTGTGCGAGGCGAGCGCCAGGCCGGGCAGCTCGGCGCGCAGGTGGTCCATGATGCTGCTGTACGGCACGGAGGCGCCGAGCCGCACCTTCTCCTGGCCCACCTCCCACTCGGACAGCTCACCGATGCGGTTCAGGTCCAGGAGGTACTCGGGCCGCCGGTGGTCGAAGTTGATCTCGACCATCACATCGGTGCCGCCCGCGATGGGCACAGCCGTGGGGTGCTCGGCCTTGGCGGCGAGCGCCTCCTCCCAGCTGGCGGGGCGAAGGAAGTCCATGAGTGGCTCTCTTCTTCTCAATCGGTCGTTCGCCGGGGCCGGGGACGGCCTGCCTCGACTGGCTCGTTCATGTGGTGTTCACGTGGTGTGTGGCCCAGTACACAAGCCCGGCCCCGGCGGGTGCAGTCACCGAAACACTGAAGGAGTTGGCTGGTCTCCGTCCTCGTCTTGTAGATTCGAACGAATGACGGGGATCGGTAACCTCACCGCAATTCACAGATACCCCGTCCGCCCCACCGCTCCCCCACCCCACGACCCCCTTCACCCTCACCCGTTCCCTACGAAAGATCGGCGGCGACGAGATGCGGCTGCGCGCACTGCTGGAGACCGACGCGCTGGGCCTGCGGCTGCTCGGCGGCGAGGACGAGCTGGACCGCACGGTCCGGGGCGTCATGACGACCGACCTGCGCGACCCCAGCCGCTACCTCTCCGGCGGCGAACTGGTGCTCACGGGCCTCGCCTGGCGCCGGGACGCGGCGGACTCCGAGCCGTTCGTCCGGATCCTGGCGGGCGCCGGGGTGGCCGGTCTCGCGGCCGGCGAGGCGGAGCTCGGTGACATCCCCGCCGATCTCGTCGAGGCGTGCCTGCACCACCGGCTGCCCCTCTTCGCCGTGCACGAGACCGTTGCGTTCGCAACGATCACCGAGTATGTCGTACGACAGGTCTCCGGCGAGCGGGCGGGCGATCTGGCGGCCGTGGTGGACCGGCACCGGCGGCTGATGACCTCGGGCCCGGCGGGCGGCGGCCCCGAGGTGGTCCTGGACCTCCTCACCTCCGACCTGGACCTGCGGGCCTGGGTCCTCTCCCCCACCGGCCGCCAGATCGCCGGGGCGGGCGCCCCGCTGCCCGGCCCGCTGGGCGCCACGCTGGCCGGGCACCACCTGGCCGCGACCCGGACGGGCCGCCGGGCCCCGCACCGGGCGGCGGTCGCCGGTACGACGTATTCGCTCTTCCCGATCCGGAACACCGGCCGGGGCGCCGTGCCGGCCGCCCGTGACGTACGGGAGTCGGTGCTCTCCGACTGGCTGCTGGCGGTCGAGGCGGACGCATCGGACTGGCCCGCGGCCCGGCTCGACCTGCTCCAGGGCGTCACCCAGCTGATCGCGGTCGAGCGCGACCGCCGCGACGCGGCCCGTACGGTACGCCGCAGGCTCGCCCAGGAGGTGCTGGAGCTGGTCCAGGCGGGCGCCGCCCCCGCCGAGATCGCGGCCCGGCTGCGGGTCGCCGCACCGGTCCTGCTGCCCGGCCTCGGCGTGGCCCCGCAGTGGCAGGTCGTGGTGGCCCGGGTCGACTGGAGCACCTCGGGCCAGGCCGCGGCGGCGGGCGAGATCGCGAGCGGCCCGGTGGCCCAGGCCCTGCTGGAGGAGATCCTCGTCGACCCGGCGGTCAGCGGCCCCGACTCCGCCGACCGGATCGCCGTCGCCCACACGGGCGAGGAGGCCATCGCCCTGGTGCCGCTGCCCGCGATCGTCACCGCGCTCCCGGAGTCCGAGAGCGGGGAGGGCGATGCGGGACGGGCGGACGGCGAGGACGCCGACGCGCTTGCCGGAGAGCCCGGACTCCACGCCGACGCGCTGCTCGCCTCCGTACGCGAACCGCTCTCGGCCGGGCTCGCCGACGACGGCCGGCTGACACTGGGTGTCAGCGCGGCTGTGCATTCCGCCGAAGGGCTGCGCGGCGCGCTGGAGGAGGCCCGGCACGCCCGCCGGGTGGCCGCGGCCCGGCCGGGGCGGGTCTGCGCCGCCGGTCACCACGAGCTGGCCTCGCACGTGCTGCTGCTGCCGTTCGTCCCCGACGACGTCCGGCGCGCCTTCACCGCCCGGCTGCTGGACCCGCTGCGCGACTACGACCGGCGCCACCGGGCGGAGCTGATCGAGACGCTGGAAGCCTTCCTGGACTGCGACGGGTCGTGGACCCGTTGCGCGGCCCGGCTGCACCTGCACGTCAACACGCTGCGCTACCGCGTCGGCCGCATCGAGCAGTTGACGGGGCGTGACCTTTCGCGCCTGGAGGACAAGCTCGACTTCTTCCTCGCCCTGCGCATGAGCTGATCTTCCGGCCGCGCACGGGGTCCGCCGGGCCCTCGTCACCCTTCGAGCGATTGTGAAATCTTTCACCTGACATTGCCCGGACCTCTTGGCCCGGAGTGCCGATCCGTGCTGAGATGCGGCATCACTCAAGCACTCAACAGCACAATGGCGCGCTCGGGGAGGGCAATGTGGCGCATACCGCCATGTCTGGTTCCGGAACGACAGCAGATGACGATCCGCCGCTCCAGACCGCGGTATGGCGGCTGCGGTCCCGCGCCTGCTGGACGGACGCGGCCGCCCTGCTGGAGGACGACGCGGGCACCGTTCCGGCCGCGGCGCTCCAGCGCACCGCGCTGCTGACCGAGCGGTGTCTCTACACCGGGCAGGGGTGGACCGAGGCCGAGGACGCCCTGCGCACGGCGGAGGCCATCGCCCGCAGCGACGACGAGCGGGGCGCCGCCGCCTCCGAGCGGGGCCATCTGGCGTACGCCTCCACCCTCCTGGCGGTACGGGACCGGGCCGACGAGGCGAGCGTGGCGCTGAGCCGGTCGGCGGCTCTGCTGGCTCCCGCGTCGCCCGCCCGTCCGCTGCTGGACTTCCGGCGCGGGCTGATCGCCCAGAACATCGCGGAGTCGCCGGAGGCCGCGCGCGCCGCCTTCCGCCGGGCGCACGCCGGTGCGGGGACGCTGGGCGACGAGCTGCTGCTGTCGTCCACCTGGCGGCATCTGGCCGCGCTCGCGCTGCGCGAGGGGGAGCTGGCCGAGGCCCGGCACGGCTTCGCCGAATCACTGCGGATCCGGGAGGAGCTGGGGTTCCTGGTCGGCACGGCCCCGGCGCTGATCTCGCTGGCGGAGGCGGAGGACGAGCCTGAGGCGGCCCGGCTGCGGGCCGAGGCCGGCCGGCTGTTCCGGCTCCTGGGCGGCGTGCCGACCTGGCTGGCCCCGTATCTGGGGCCCCCGGCCCAGCGCACCGCCGAGGCGAGCTGAGCGAAGGCGGGGGCTGACCGGTGGCGGGGACCGCGGGCCCCCCACCGGTCAGCCGTCGGCGCCGGTGAAGTGTTCGCGGACCAGGGCCTGGACGACGGTGAGGTCCTGGGCGATCAGGGCGTCGAGCAGGGCGGTGTGCTCGGCGGCGTCGGCCAGCAGTTCGGCCCGGCGGGTGGCGGGGCCCGCTACCAGGGGCCACTGGGAGCGCCGGTGCAGTTCGTCGGCGATGGACACGAGCTGCTCGTTGCCCGACAGGGTGAGGACCGCCCGGTGGAAGGCCCGGTCCGATTCGGCGTAGGCGGCCCGGTCGCCCACGGCAGCCGCGGCGACCGTGGCCTCCGCCAGCGGACGCAGGACGCTCCAGCGGTGCGCCGGGACCGTCCGGGCCAGGCCCAGCATCACCGGGACCTCGATCAGCGCCCGCACCTCGGCCAGCTCGGCCAGCTCGCGGGGGCCGCGTTCGGTGACCCGGAAGCCGCGGTTCGGCACGACCTCGACGGCGCCCTCGACGGCCAGCCGCTGCATGGCCTCGCGCACCGGCGTGGCGGAGACCCCGAAGCGGGCGCCGAGCGCGGGGGCGGAGTACACCTGGCCGGGCACCAGCTCCCCGTCGACGAGAGCGGCCCGCAACGCGTCCAGGATCTGGCCGCGGACGGAGTGGCGCCGCACGGCACGCGGCGCGGGGGGCTCACCGTGGGTGTGCTCGCCCCGGGCCCCCTCTTCCTCACCTTGCCGGCCCCGGGCCTGCTCCGGCACCCGGTCCTGCGGTACGCGGGCGGCGTTCCCCGGGGCGTGAGGGAACGCTCCGGGGGCGTACGCCGGACGTGCGCCCTCGCGCGCGCTGCCCTGCTCCACCCGGTCCTCCTCCATCCGCCGCGGGCCGACTCGCGTGCGCCGGACCTCCTGTGCACGATAGAAGACCGAGGCTGCAGTTCAAACATCGATGGCGTCGGGTAAGGTAAGCCTTACCTGCAAACGATCCCGATTCGGTGGTCCCCTGCATGACCCTCTCCCCGCCGTTCACCGGTGCCGCGACGTCCCCCGTGACCGCCGCGTACGCCCGCCTGACCGAGGTGTTCCCCGGTCTGCGGGCCAATGTGCTCGACGGCGACGCCGTCGCCCCGTCCGGCGCGGGCTGGGTCGGCGCGGCGGAGCTGGCGGCCGGCGGAGCCGCCGTGGACACCTTCCTGGCCTGGGACAACGCCCAGGTGCTGCGCGACTACGGCCAGCAGGCCCGCCCGGACGTGGTGGCGAGCTTCGGTCTGCACCGGTACGCGTGGCCCGCCTGTCTGCTGGTGACCGTGCCGTGGTTCCTGCAGCGCCGGGTGCCACGGATCCCGGTGGAGGACGTGGCCTTCCAGCGGGCGCTGGGGCACCTGACCGTGCGGGTGAGGGAATTCGCCTGTCTGCCGGACGACCCGGCGGCCACGCTGCCGGGGGCCCGGGTCGTGCCGGACGAGGCGGCGCTGCGGGCCGAGGTCCTGGCCTCGCTGACCGAGCACCTCGGTCCGGTGCTGGAGGGCTTCGGTCCCCGTATGCGGCGCGGGAAGCGGGCCCTGTGGGGGATGGCGACGGACGAGATCGTCGAGGGCCTCTGGTATGTGGCGCATCTGATGGGCGAGGAGCGCCGCGCGATGGCCGAGCTGGAGCTGCTGCTCCCCGGCACGACGAAGCCGTACGTCGGCACGGCGGGCTTCCGCGAGCTGACCGGTCCCGACGGGCAGTCGCTGCCGACCCGGGACCGGGCGAGCTGCTGCCTCTTCTACACCCTGCGCCCCGAGGACACCTGTGTGACCTGCCCGCGTACCTGTGACGCGGACCGGGTGCGCAAGCTCGCCGCGGCTTCCTGATCCACACCGCCCGTCCGGGGGACGTGGAATCGAACACAACTCGGCTTGACCGGGCGGGAGTTCGAGAAGATTCCACCCATCGATAGCCTCTCCTTCCCCCATGGCGTGCTCTTGTCCCGAAACCACCGGAGCGGGACGGGAATTCCGTCACGATGGCGTACGAAACGCCCTACGTGACGCAAGGGACCGCGCATGAGACTGACCGACATATCGCTTGACTGGCTGCTTCCGGGCGCCGTACTGCTCGTGGGGGTCATGGCGGCGGTGACGGTGGTCGCACGCGGTAAGCGTGCCAAGGCCGCGGCCGACGACTCCTGGGAACGCAGCGAGGAGCGCCGCAGACGCAAGGAAGCGCTGTACGCCACCGCCAGTTACGTCCTGCTGTTCTGCTGCGCGGCGGTCGCCGCCGCGCTCTCCTTCCACGGGCTCGTCGGCTTCGGCCGGCAGAACCTGAACCTCAGCGGCGGCTGGGAGTATCTGGTCCCGTTCGGACTGGACGGGGCCGCGATGTTCTGTTCCGTGCTGGCCGTACGGGAGGCGAGCCACGGAGACGCGGCGCTCGGCTCCCGGCTGCTGGTGTGGACGTTCGCCGGGGCCGCCGCCTGGTTCAACTGGGTGCACGCCCCCCGGGGCATGGACCACGCGGGCGCTCCGCACTTCTTCGCGGGGATGTCCCTCTCGGCCGCGGTGCTCTTCGACCGCGCGCTGAAGCAGACCCGCCGCGCGGCACTGCGCGAACAGGGCCTGGTGCCCCGTCCGTTGCCGCAGATCCGGATCGTCCGCTGGCTGCGGGCCCCCCGGGAGACCTTCGGCGCCTGGTCGCTGATGCTCCTGGAGGGCGTCCGCACCCTGGACGAGGCGGTGGACGAGGTGCGGGAGGACCGCAAGGAGCAGGAGCAGGACCGGCTGCGCCGCAGGGACCAGGCCAAGCTGGACCGGGCCCGCATCAAGGCCCTGAACCGGCAGAACCGGGTCTGGGGGCGCGGCCGGAGCGGGCAGCAGGTCGATGTGCCCGCCCTCGCCCCCGCTTCGGGAGGCGCGGCCCCGGCCGTCGCGGAGCCTGCCATAGCAGAGCCGGGTCAGCTGCCTCTGCGACCCCGGCCATCCCTGCAAGCCGTCGGCCCGAAGCCGACGGCCGATGGTTCGAGCCCGAAGAGTCTGGACGCACCGAACCAGGGAAGTGATCCGCGGACCGTCGACCTCACTGCCGAGGACGACACCCAGACACTCCCCCGGCTCGACTCGCTGGAACAGAAACTGAAGGATCTGGAGCAGCAGTTCGGCTGATCCCGTCGCGCGGCGGAGGGCCCTCAGGGCCTTCCGCCGTGCAGCTCGAACCAGACGACCTTGCCCAGGGCCTGTGCCTCCACGCCCCAGGCGTCGGCCAGGCTCCGGACCAGGATCAGGCCCCTGCCGTGCGTACCGTCGTCGGCGTTCGGTACGTACGGCGCGGGCAGATCCTCGGACGCGAAGTCCTGTACCTCCACCCGCAGTCGGGCGGCTGTCGCCGTGGCGGTGACCACGGCCCCGTGCCGGGTGTGGATGAGCGCGTTGGTCACCAGCTCGCTCACCAACAGCTCGGCCGCGTCGGTCTGTTCCTCGCCGGAGCGGTGCCGGAGGAACTCCCGCAGCTCACGGCGGACCTCCCCCACCGCCGACCGTTCGGTGTGCCCCACTCTGCGGCGCATCCGGGCCGGCTGCGAAGCCTCACCCGGTCTCCGGCCCCGGGGGCCGCGCCCCTCGACGACCGTGGCCCTCTTCTGACGCTTCGCCATTTCCCCCGCCCGCACAGTGAACCGACCTCCTTCGATCCGGCTGCCCGTCGAACAGCCTCACGGGATGCATGCCCCTGTACGCACACGGTCACGCTTGCGGGTCCATCAATAAGTGAAAGGGCGGGAGCGGCGAGGGGCGCACGGAACATCCCACCCGCGCACGTCATCACCACATAGGCGCAGCTCCGGTTAACGTCCGGCGAATACACCCGAGTTGACGTTGACGACCCAACTTCTACGCGCGTCATCATGATGGCATGCGCATCCCCCCACGCATCACCCGGCTCGGCGGCTCGGCCGCCCTCCTGTCCCTTCTCCTCGCCTCGGGCCCGGTCACGGCCCAGGCCGCCACCCCGGCGACGACCTCCACCACCGCCTATTCCGCGACCGCGTTCCGGGCGGCGGCGGTCGGCAGCATCTGCTACTCCGCCCTGCCGTCCCAGGCGCACGACACCCTGGATCTGATCGAGCAGGGCGGGCCGTTCCCGTACGAGCAGGACGGCACCGTCTTCCAGAACCGCGAGGGTCTGCTGCCGGATCAGTCCACCGGCTACTACCACGAGTACACGGTCATCACGCCCGGTTCCGACGACCGGGGCGCCCGCCGGATCGTCACCGGCGAGCAGAACGAGGAGGACTACTACACCGCCGACCACTACGCCTCCTTCGACCTGGTCGACCACGGCTGCTGACCCCCGCTTCCGAGGGGTGTTCCGCGCGCTCCCGGGGAAGGAACCTGAGCCCCACCCCTTCCCGAGGAGCTGCGTGATGCACGACGACCGCACCCTGGTGGAGGGCCGCCTGGAGAGGGCCCTCCACCAGTTCGTCCGCCCGGCCCAGTACGCCGCCCGCACCCCGCTCACCGTGTCCGTGTGGCACGCCCCGGGCGAGCCGGTGCCGGTGACGGAGGCCCTCGGGGCGGACTTCGCGCCGTTCACGGCCGGTACGGAGTGGGGGAAGCCCTGGTCCACCAGCTGGTTCCGGCTGCGAGGAGCGGTGCCCGGGGAGTGGTCGGGGCGCCGGGTGGAGGTGGTCGTCGACCCGGGGTTCACGGGCCAGGGTCCGGGATTCCAGGCGGAGGGGATGCTGTACGACCATCTGGGCGTCCCTCTGAAGGGTGTTCATCCCCGCAACCGGCATCTGACGCTCGCGCACCCGGCGGCGGGCGGGGAGCCGGTCGATCTGCTTCTGGAGGCGGCCGCCAATCCGGCCATCCTGGAGCACGGGTTCGCCCCGACCCCGCTCGGTGATGTGCTGACGTCCGGCGACCGCCCCCTGTACCGCTTCGCCTCCGCCGATCTCGCGGTCCTCGACGAGGAGGTCTGGCATCTGGTCCTGGACATCGAGGTGCTGTCGGAGCTGATGCACGAGCTGCCCGACGACCGGTCGCGGCGGCACGAGATCCTGCGGGCGCTGGAGTCGATGCTCGACGCTCTGGACCTGCACGACGTCTCCGGCACCGCAGCGGCGGGCCGGGCGGCGCTGGCCGAGGTGCTGACGCGGCCCGCCTCGGCGAGCGCGCACCGGATCTCGGCGGCCGGGCACGCGCACATCGACTCGGCGTGGCTCTGGCCGCTGCGCGAGACCGTGCGCAAGGCCTCTCGTACGTTCGCCAATGTCACCGCCCTCGCGCGGGACTACCCGGAGCTGGTCTTCGCCTGTTCGCAGGCCCAGCAGTACGCCTGGGTGAAGGAGCACCAGCCGCACATCTGGGAGCGGATCAAGGAGGCGGTGGCGGCGGGGCAGTGGGCGCCGGTCGGCTCGATGTGGGTGGAGTCGGACGCCAACATGCCGGGCGGCGAGGCGCTGGCCCGCCAACTCGTCCACGGAAAGCGGTTCTTCGAGGAGGAGCTGGGCGTCGAGACGGAGGAGATCTGGCTGCCGGACTCCTTCGGCTACACCGCCGCCTTCCCCCAACTGGCGAAACTGGCAGGGGTGAAGTGGTTCCTCACCCAGAAGCTGTCCTGGAACCAGCACAACAAGATGCCGCACCACACCTTCTGGTGGGAGGGCATCGACGGCACCCGGGTCTTCACCCACTTCCCGCCGGTCGACACCTACAACGCCCAGCTCCACGCCCGGCAACTGGCGCACGCGGAGAAGAACTTCGCCGACAAGGGCAGGGCGACGCGTTCCCTGGTGCCGTTCGGCTGGGGTGACGGCGGGGGTGGTCCGACCCGCGAGATGCTGGAGCGGGCCCGCCGACTGCGGGATCTGGAGGGCTCGCCGCGCGTGACGGTCGAGAAGCCCTCGGCGTTCTTCGCGGCGGCCGAGGAGGAGTACGGGGAGCGGGCGCCCGTCTGGTCGGGCGAGCTGTACCTGGAGCTGCACCGGGCCACGTACACCACGCAGGCGAAGACCAAGCAGGGCAACCGGCGCAGCGAACATCTGCTGCGCGAGGCCGAGTTGTGGGCGACGGCGGCCGCCCTGCGCTCCCCCTCCTACCGCTATCCGTACGAGCGCCTTGACCGGGTGTGGAAGACGGTGCTGCTGCACCAGTTCCACGACATCCTGCCCGGATCGTCGATCGCCTGGGTGCACCGTGAGGCCAGGGACACCTACGAGGAGGTCCGCGCCGAGCTGGCGGACCTGCTGGCCGACGCGGTGGCGTCACTGGGCGCGGCCGAGGGCCTGGTGGCGCTCAACTCATCGCCGTACGAACGGGTCCAGGTGATCGAGCTGGACGCGGAGGCAACCGGGGTGCTGCCGTCGGGGGCCCACCTCCAGGAGCTGGGCGAGGGCCGGGCGGCGGTGCTGGCGCGGAGTCCGGGGCTCGGGGCGGGCCTGCTGGACGGGGCGGCGGTCCCGGAGCACCCGGTGACGGCGGAAGCCTCGGATGCAGGTGACATCGTCCTGGACAACGGGCTGTCGCGGGTGACGGTGGACGGCGACGGGCTGGTCTCCTCGGTCCGCGATCTGGTCGCCGGGCGCGAGGTGCTGGCCCCGGGCGCCCGGGCCAACCTCCTCCAGCTGCACCCGGACCACCCCAACCACTGGGACGCGTGGGACATCGACCGGCATTACCGGAACACCCGCACCGATCTCACCGCCGCCGACTCCGTGACCCTGGTGGAGGAGGGGCCGCTGCGGGCGGCCGTGCGGGTGGTGCGTTCGTTCGGGAAGTCGACCGCCGTGCAGGAGGTACGGCTCGCGGCGGGGGCACGGCAGCTCGACATCGACACCGAGGTGGACTGGCAGGAGTCGGAGAAGGTCCTCAAGGCGGCCTTCCCGCTCGATGTGCACGCCGAACGGTCCACCGCCGAGATCCAGTTCGGCCATGTCCACCGGGCGACCCACGACAACACGTCCTGGGACGCCGCCCGTTTCGAGATCTGCGCCCACCGCTGGCTCCGGGTCGCCGAACCGGGCTACGGGGTCGCGCTGCTCAACGACTCGACGTACGGCCACGATGTGACCCGCACCCCGCACCCGGACGGGCTGGGCACGACCGTCCGGCTGACGCTGCTGCGCGCCCCGCACAGCCCGGACCCGCACACCGATCTGGGCGTGCACCGCTTCCGTTACGCGCTCGCGCCCGGCGCGGAGGTGACGGACGCCGTACGGGAGGGCCTGGCGCTGAACCTCCCGCTGCGGGCGGCGGTGGCCCCGGTGGTGCCCGCACTGGCGTCGACGGGGCATCCGGCGGTGACGGTCGAGTCGGTCAAGCTCGCCGAGAACCGGAACGGGGACGTGATCGTACGGCTCTACGAGTCGGCGGGCGGCCGGGCGCGGACCCGTCTGAAGGTGGCGTTCCCGGTCACGGAGGCCCGGATCACCGATCTGCTGGAACGGCCGCTGCACCCGGCGGAGACCGACGAGGACGGCACGGTCCTCGACCTGCGGCCGTTCGAGATCCTGACGGTGCGCCTGACGCCCGCCTGAAGGACTTAGGGACGCGGCACGTTACGAAGGTTGGAGCGGGCCATCTGGAGCATCCGGCCCACTCCGCCGTCCAGCACGATCTTGCTGGCGGAGAGCGCGAAGCCCGTGACCATCTCGGCGCTGATCTTCGGCGGGATGGAGAGCGCGTTCGGGTCGGTGACGACGTCGACGAGCGCGGGCCCCTTGTGCTTGAACGCGTCCTTGAGCGCGGACTGCAACTGCTTGGGCTTCTCCACGCGTACCCCGTAGGCCCCGGCCGCCCGGGCGATGGCCGCGTAGTCGGTGTTCGCATTGGTCGTCCCGTACGACGGCAGGCCGGCCACCAGCATCTCCAACTCGACCATGCCGAGCGAGGAGTTGTTGAACAGGACGACCTTCACCGGCAGGTCGTACTGGACCAGGGTGAGGAAGTCGCCCATCAGCATGGAGAATCCGCCGTCGCCGGCCATGGCGACGACCTGCCGGTTCAGGTCGGTGAACTGGGCGCCGATCGCCTGCGGCAGAGCGTTGGCCATGGAGCCGTGGCTGAACGAACCGATCACCCTGCGCTTGCCGTTGGGCGTCAGATAGCGGGCGGCCCACACATTGTTCATGCCGGTGTCGACGGTGAACACGGCGTCCTCGTCGGCCATCTCGTCCAGCACGGAGGCGACGTACTCGGGGTGGATCGGGACATGCTTCTCGACCTTGCGGGTGTAGGCCTTGACCACGCCTTCCAGCGCGTTCGCGTGCTTCTTCAGCATCCGGTCGAGGAACTTGCGGTCGGACTTGGGCTTCACCCGCGGAGTGAGGCAGCGCAGGGTCTCGCGCACGTCGCCCCAGACCGCGAGGTCGAGCTTGGAGCGGCGGCCCAGGTGTTCGGGGCGCACATCGACCTGGACGATCTTCACGTCGTCCGGGAGGAAGGCGTTGTAGGGGAAGTCGGTGCCGAGCAGGATGAGGAGGTCGCACTCGTGGGTCGCCTCGTACGCGGCGCCGTAGCCGAGCAGCCCGCTCATCCCGACGTCGTACGGATTGTCGTACTGGATCCATTCCTTGCCGCGCAGCGCGTGCCCGACCGGGGACTTGATCTTCTCGGCGAACTCCATGACCTCGGCGTGAGCCCCGGCCGTGCCGCTGCCGCAGAACAGGGTCACCCGTTTGGCCTCGTCCACCATGCGGCAGAGCTTGTCGATCTCGTCGTCGCCGGGGCGCACGGTGGGCCGCGCGGTGACGAGGGCGTGCTCGATGGACTTCTCGGGGGCGGGCTTGGAGGCGACGTCGCCCGGCATCGTGACGACACTGACGCCGCCGCGCCCGATCGCGTGCTGGATCGCCGTCTGGAGCAGCCTCGGCATCTGCTCCGGGTGGGAGATCATCTCGTTGTAGTGGCTGCACTCCTGGAACAGCAGCTCGGGATGGGTCTCCTGGAAGTAGCCGAGGCCGATCTCGCTGGAAGGGATGTGCGAGGCGAGGGCCAGCACCGGGGCCATGGAGCGGTGCGCGTCGTACAGGCCGTTGATCAGATGCAGATTGCCCGGCCCGCAGGAGCCCGCGCAGGCCGCGAGCGAGCCCGTGACCTGTGCTTCGGCTCCGGCGGCGAAGGCGGCGGTCTCCTCGTGCCGGACATGGACCCAGTCGACGGACGGGTTACGCCGGATGGCGTCCACAACGGGGTTCAGGCTGTCGCCGACGACGCCGTACAGACGTTTCACGCCCGCCCTGGCGAGGATGTCGACGAACTGCTCCGCCACGTTCTGCTTGGCCATGGGTGCGCGCCCTTCCTTGCCCGTGCTCCGTGCACGTCGGTTGTCCGGGGACCGGAGCGGCGAAACGGCGTTCCGCCGGGCTCCGGAATCCATCAACCCACGGGGCGCGCGGTTACGCCTCCCAGACGGCGGCGCAGGTGCGGTCGTCTGCGTACCCCTTGATCCGGAGCTGGGTGTCGGCGAGGAAGGCGGGCAGTCCGGGTGGCCCTGCGCTCCCCCAGCGCTCGGCGAGCTCACCGGGGAGGGCGGGCTCGCCCCGCATGGGCTCGGCGAGTCCGTTGCTGCACAGCATCAGCGTGTCGCCGGGCCGCGCCACGGAGGCCCGGAAGCGGAAGGGCCGGCCGGGCGGCTGCGGGGACCCTTCGCCGTTCGGCGACGCCGGCCCGGTGATCTGGAGGTCCATGGTCAGCCGGTCGCCGTCCGGTCCCGCCTCCGGCTCGTCGCCGGGCCGCGTGGCCGGGCCGCCTTCCGGGATGAAGGGCTCCAGGTCCTGCCAGAGCCCGTCGCGGAGCCGGAAAAGGCCGCCGCTGCCGACGCCGAAGAAGACCCGGGTGCGGCAGTCGGGGTCGGCGGACAGCAGGAGGCAGCGGAGGCTCGCGGTGTACGCGTCGGGGTCGACGCCCAGTTCGGCGGCGCGGGCGCGCAGCTTGCCGTAGGTACGGTCGGTGAGCCGGTGCAGCCCCGATTTCAGGTCGCCCCGGCGCCCCGCTCTTATGTCCTCGGACAGCCGGAGGTGGCTGCGGGCGACGGCCCCGCCGATCCAGCGGCAGGCGTCGGCCGCGGCGAGGTGGGCCGCCTCGCCGTCCCGCCTGCCGCCCGCCACGGCGACGAGGACGAGGGCGCTCTCGGCGGCCCCGAAGCGGGCGGTGAGCAGCCCGTCGCGCCGGGGTTCGCCCCGGAACCGGGCGGAGTCGCCGCGCACGGAGGCGGTGCGCAGGGTGTACGTCCCGTAGCGCGCGCCGTCCAGAACGGTGTCGGGGACGAGGCCGTCCAGATTCTCCGAGGTGGCGGAGGGCAGGGCGGCGGGTTCGGCGTCGTAGGTGGGCGGCCGGTCCCCCAGATGCGCAACGGCCGGCCGTACGTCGGCGGCGACCGAGGGATCGGGCGGCAGTTCGTGCAGCGCGCTGGGGTCGGGGGCGAGACCGGCTTCCGGCTGCCCGTCGGCCTCGGCCGCGGCGGCCGGCACCCGCGGCGCGGCGAAGGTCCGGGGCCCGGCCTGCCCGCCGGGCGCTTCCCAGGGGGCGGGGAAGCTGGTGGTGGGGGGCGCGGTGGGCGGAGGCGGGGGCGAGATACGGGGGTCCGGCACGAGGCCGGAAGGCGGGGCGGAGGGCTGGGCGGGCACGGCTGCCGGGGTCGAAGCCGGTGCAGGAGCCGAAGCCGAAGCCGGAGCCGACGGTGGGCCCGGAACCTCTGCCGAGGGCGCTGCCGAAGGAGACGATTCGGGCGGGGCCGGCACGAAGTCCGGAGCCGGTCCGGCTGCGGAAGCCGGGGGACGGCCCGGGGCCAGTGACGGATCCGAGGCCGGGTCCGGCACCGCTGCCCGGCCCGGTCTCAACTCCTCGACCGGCCCCGATGCCACTGCCGGGTCCGGGATCACCACCGGGGCCGGCCCCGGTGGAGGCGGAGCCGGGACCGCCGGCGGGTCCGGGAACGGGCCCGAGGCCACCGGGTCACCGACCGGGTACGGGTCCTCGTGGCCGTCGGCGTCCGGGGACTCGTAGCGGTCCGCGAACGGGTCCTCGTAGGCGTCCGCGTACGGGTCGCGGGCCGTTGCGCGTGCGGTGGCCCGGCGGGTGTCCGCCGGGCCGCTCACCGTGTCCGACACGGAGTCGAAGCGGTCGTCGAGGCTGTCGGCCGCGCGGCCGGGACCGGTGTCCGGCGCGGACTCGTCGTACAGCTTGCGCCACCAGTCGTCCTCGTGGGCGGCGGGCTTCTCCCCCTGCTGACTCATGCCCCTATTGTCGACCGCGAAGGCGGCCCGAAAACGGGGCATCGGGAAAAAGTGGCCCGTAAACAGGGTCCGCCGGGCGGCCCCACCCCCCACGGGAAGGACGCCCGGCGGACCGGTCGGAACGATCGGCATGTCGGCGTTTCAGCCGGTCATATGCTCAGCCGATCATCGGTTCAGCGACTCAGTGGCTCGCTGTGCCCGCCCTCTCAGCGCACGGCGTACGCGTCGTTGACGGTCTGGACGACGGAGGTGCCGTTCGCGTCGGTCAGTTCCGTCCGCAGCGTGACGGACTTGCCGGCCGCGTCCGCGTGGTCGACGGTCGCGCTCCAGCGGCCGCCCTGCTGCGCGGTGGTGGCCGCGTGCCAGATCTCGCCGCCGTCGTAGCTGAACGAGACCTTGGCACCGGTGAGTTCGCCGGGGGTGTACCCGGCGTGCCCGGTCACGGCGAGCCCGATCCGCTGCCCGTTCTTCGCGGGCACCGTCTTCATGCCGTCGGTGGGCACGTCGTAGCGCGGGAAGAGCAGCGGAAGCCCCTGCGACGCCACGTCCGGCTTCCGCTCGGAGCGGAAGCCCCAGGTGGTCTCCGTCTGTGTGGACCGCTTCCAGACCGCGGCGGGCGAGCCGATCTTCGTGGTCATCAGGGTGAGTTCGTACGCGGCGCCCTCCGCGGGCACGGTGAAGACTCCGAACGGATAGCCGCTCTCGCCGATGACGTCGCCGTCGCGCTTCAGCCGCATGGAGCCGATGTCACCGAACGAGCCCTGCTGGCCGACGTGTTCGGTGTCGGTCATGAAGGCGGGGGCGACGCCGATGAGATCGTCCTGCCGTTCACCGGCGAGAGCCTCCTCGCCCTCGGCGTCGCGCGGGGCGCCGGGGACCAGCAGGCCCCGGTACCACTGCTCCGTCGTGGCCCGACCCGCCTGGTACGTACGGGCGTTGCCCGTCATCAGCTCGCCCCACGGGAAGCTGGACGAGAGCATCTTCTGCCAGACCGTGTCCCCCGCCGTGTAGAACTCGGTGCGCTTTCCGGGGGCGGCGACGAGGGCGAGCGTGGACGCGCTGTAGGTCGCGCCGTAGGGGCGGGAGACGAGGAGGGTGTCGATGAAGTCGGCCGCCACGCCCATGGATTCATGGGTGGAGACGACCGACCCGAGCTTCTTGTCCCGGACCTGGTAGGTGCGGTCCGAGGTGAGCTGCCCCTTCTCGGGGAACGACAGGTTGTAGACGAACGGGCTGACGGCCGTGGCGGTCCAGGAGACCTCCGCCTTGCCCTTCCCGAGGGCCTTCTTCAGTACGGCGGCCTCGTCGGCGCGCAGGCCGAGGACCGGCAGGGGCGCGGCCCCGTAGCCGAGGCCCGGCTGCCAGTCGCCGGCCGAGGTGCGGTGCACCAGGAGCGCCTTAGCCCCGGCTGCCTGGGCGGCCCGCGCCTGGGCCAGGACGTTCGACGCGTCGTCGCCCACCTTCACCAGGGCGATCCGGTCCTTCGCTCCGGCGGCCTCCAGTTCGGCGGCGCTGCCCGCACCGGCGTCGACGACATCGGCGCGGCCGGTGCCGTCCAGGTTGACCGAGCCCGTGGTGGCGGGCCTGGGGTGCAGGGCGGCTGCGCCGACGAGGGAGAACTTCTGGATCTGCGGGGCGTAGGCGCGCCAGAAGGAGGTGAACTCGAAGTCCCCGTCACGGGCCTTGCCCTGGACGTCGACCAGGTAGTCCTTGATGATCCCGGTGCCGGAGATGGATCCGGAGTGCAGCCAGGTGTCGTCCCAGGAGCGCCCGAACGCGAGAGTCGCGCCGCGTGTCTCGGCGACCCGGTCCTCGGTCCGCACCTTCAGGCGGTGGGCCTTGCGGGCGTCGAGGACGAGGGTGGTGTCCTTGGTGACGTTCAGCTGGGGGCGGGCCAGGTAGCCGACGGAGCCGACGAGCCGGCCGGTCGGGTCGGTGGTGTCGGGCGTCGCGATGAAGCTGGAGACGAAGTAGGCACCGGGCCGGACCTGGAAGGTCTGGTCGGTGGCGCCCTCGTTGAAGCGGCGTTCGCCGGAGGCGGTGTCGGTGCCGATGAGGTCGAGGGACGAGACACCGTCGGCGGGCTTGCCGGTGCGGTCGACGAGCTTGACGCGCAGGGTGACCGTCTCCGGTGCCACGTACAGGGAGAACGGGGTGGAGACCTGCACTCCCCCGGTGGCCGTGGCGAGGACGCGGCCGGTGACGTCGCCGTACTGGGCGGCGGTCAGCCGGGCGGCGGGGTCGAGGGCGAGCGGCACCTCGACGGTCTCCCCGGCGGGCACGGTGACGGACGTGCGGCCGAGCGAGGCGATCGTCGAGCGGACGGCCGAGCCGTCGTTGCCGGTGACGCCCGCGACCTTCAGCGACAGCTTCACCCGCTTGCCGCTCGTGTTGGTGTAGGGCACGGCGACGGTGGTGCGATCGCTTTTGTCCTGCGGCCAGTTGAAGGTGCCGCCCTGCACGGCGGGGGCGCCCGTCACGGGCGTACGCACGGCGCGGTCGACATCGAGGCGGCCGCCTCCGGTCTCGCGTACGTCACCGGGGACGGCGCTGCGCGCCGAGGAGACGAGGGCCGCCTTGATCTGCTGCGCGGTCCACCCGGGGTGACGCTGCTTCACCACGGCCGCCGCGCCCGCGACATGCGGGGTCGCCATCGACGTACCGGACATCGAGCGGTACGCCTGTGAGCCCCGGCCGCCCGCAGACGCGGCGGAGATGCCGACGCCGGGCGCGGCGATCTCGGGCTTGAGGGTGTGCGAGACGATCGCGGGGCCGCGGCTGGAGAAGTTGGCCGTCGAGTCGTCGCGGTCCACCGCGCCCACGGTCAGGACGCCGGGGGCGCAGCCGGGCGAGGAGACGGTGTTGAGGGACGGGCCGAGGTTTCCGGCGGCGACCACGAACAACGTGTGCTTGTTCTTGCCGAGTTCGGTGGCGGCGAGGCTCATGGGGTCGGTGCAGTCGGTGGGTTCGGCGCTGCCAAGGCTCATGGAGACGACGTCGGCCTTGTTGTCGACGGCCCACTGCATGCCCGCGATGATCCAGGAGGCGGCGCCGGAACCGCTGTCGTTGAGGACCTTGCCGACCATCAGGTCGGCGCCGGGTGCGACGCCCTTGTTCTTCCCGTCGCTGGCCGCGCCGGAGCCGCCGGCGGTGGAGGCGACATGGGTGCCGTGGCCCTGGCGGTCGTCGGTGTCGGCGGAGTCGGTGAAGTTCTCCGATGCGGTGATCCGGCCCTGGAGGTCGGGGTGTTCGGCGTCCGCCCCGGTGTCCAGGACGGCGACCTTGGTGCCGGTGCCGTCGTAGCCGGCGGCCCAGGCGCGGTCCGCGCCGACCTGCTTCGTCGACTTGTCGAGACTGGCCTGAACCTTACGGTCGAGCCAGAGCTTCTTGAGGCCGGAGCCCGCACGGGAGCGGGGTGCGGTGAGGTCGGCCCAGAAGTCGGCGGCGCGCTTCTTGTCGGCCTTGAGCGCCAGTCCGCCGATGATGTCGAGGGCCGCTCCGCGCTCCGCCCCGCGCGGGGTGACGAGGGTGCGGCGGGCGGTGTCGCCGGTGTAGGTGGCGATCAGCGGGACGGAGTCGGCGCGGCTGTCGTCGTACCCCTGGCGGATCAGCCCGGTGACGTTGAACAGCTCCTCGTCCACGGTGCCGGCGGCGAGCGCGGACACGGCGGACTCGGGGTAGACGTACAGGTCCGGGCCGGACTGCCGGGTCTGGACGAGGGGCACGCTGCCGTCCGCGCGGGGCAGGGCGGAGGCGGCGGCCGCGCCCGAGGCGTCCGTGGTCACCAGCACCCGGTCGCCGGTGACGAGCGTCAGCGTGACGGGCTTCGGGTCCCTGGCGGCGGCCGCGCTCCCGGTGATCGGACTCTTCGCGTCTCGCCCGTCCGGTGGCGCGGCCACCGACGGCGCGATCACGGTGACGGCGAGCACGGCGGCGGTCGCCGTTCCGAGTGCCGTACGCGATATCGGGCGCATCGCTCTCCCCAGGTCATTCCGGAACGAAGCAGCCCAAGAGGGCTTATCCCGGAGGTTGTTGGTGCTGCGGTGGCGCCACACTGGCAGAGGGGCCAGGGGTACGGGGGATGATGTGGGCGGCGGGTTTACGCCGTGGCCCTTTCCCGCCACGCGGGGCCCGCCGCAGGGGCGCCGCGATGCGCGATCAGCCACGTCCGGGGAGGTCGGAGAATGCTGGGGGCCATTGGTCTCGACGAGAGACAGGAGACCGCGTACCGCGCGCTCGTCGCGGCGGGAGCCGCGGAGCTCACCGATCTCGCGCACCGGCTGGCGCTTCCGGAGGCGGACGCCGAACGTGTACTGCGGCGGCTGGAGCAGCAGGGTCTCGCCGCCCAGTCCTCGGCCCGGCCGGGACGCTGGGTGGCGGCGCCGCCCGGGGTGGCGCTCGGCGCGCTGCTGATCCAGCAGCGGCACGAGCTGGAGCAGGCGGAGCTGGCGTCGGCGCTGCTCGCCGAGGAGTACCGGGCCGAGGCGAGCGAACCGGCGGTGCACGATCTGGTGGAGGTGGTGACGGGGGCGAGCGCAGTCACCCAGCGCTTCCACCAGTTGCAACTGGGCGCGGTGTCCGAGGTGTGCGCGCTGGTGACGGGGAAGCCGATCGCGGTGACCGGGATGGAGAACGAGTCCGAGGAGCGGGCCGCCTCGCGCGGGGTGAGCTACCGGGTGGTGGTCGAGCGCGAGGTGCTGTCGACGCCGTACGGGATCCTGGAGCTGTCGGCGGCGCTGAGCCGGGACGAGCGGTGCCGGGTGGTGGACCGGGTGCCGACGAAGCTGGTGGTGGCCGACGGGAGCCTCGCGATGGTCCCGCTGACCGCGCGGGGCGCGGAGCCCGCGGCCCTGGTGGTGCACGCCAGCGGTCTGCTGGAGTCGCTGATGGGCCTGTTCGAGGCGGTGTGGCGCGATGCCATGCCGTTGCGTCTCGGCGAGGGCGGCGGGGTGCGCGAGGACGGCGTCGGGCCGGATCCGACGGACCTGGAGATCCTGTCCCTGCTGCTGGCGGGGCTGACCGACGCCAGTGTGGCCAAGCAGCTGGATCTGGGGCTGCGGACCGTGCAGCGCCGGGTCAAGGGCCTGATGGAGCTGACCGGCGTCTCGACCCGGCTCCAGCTGGGCTGGCACGCGTACGAGCGTGGCTGGGTGGCCCGTACCGGGTCGCAGGGCTGAGGGGTCCCGCCGCCTCATCGCCGCAGGTGGCCGGGGTGCGCTGACGGGCGGAGCGGGACACTCTCCGGCACGCTGGTCAGATGAGTGTGTGGCAGCTCGTCGCCGTCGGCCTGGTCATGCTGCTGGGTCTGGTCGGCGTACTGCTGCCGGGTGTGCCGGGGCAGGCGATCGTCTGGGCGGCGGTGCTGTGGTGGGCGCTCACCGACATGACGCCGGCCGCCTGGGGCGTCCTGATCGGCGCGACGGGGCTGATGCTGCTGAACCAGGCCCTCAAACCGCTGCTGCCACCGCGCCGCCCGGGTGAGTCGGGGGCGCCCCGCCGGACCCTGATGATCGGCGGGGTCGCGGGGATCGTCGGGTTCTTCGTGGTGCCCGTGGTGGGCGGGGTCCTCGGGTACGTGGGGGCCATCTTCGGGGCGGAGCGGCTGCGCCTGGGCGGCCGGGGCGCGGCCTGGACGTCGGTGCGCTCGGTGATGCGGGCGACGGGCTACGCGGTACTGGTGGAGCTGTTCTGCTGCCTGCTGGTGGCGGGCGCCTGGCTGGGCGCGGTGCTCTGGGCCTGAACCGGGGGCGTCCGGCGGCCCGCGTCAGCTCAGCGCCCTCGCCTCCGCCGTCTCCAGATGGCGTACGGCGTACGAGCGCCAGGGCCGCCACCGCTCCGCGCCCGGTGTTCCGTACGGGTCCACGTCGGGGTCGCCGAGCGCCCGTATCCGGATCAGGGCGGCGGTGGACCGGCCGATCCCGGGCAGCGTCAGCAGCGCCTCCTCCGCCTCGTCCCGGTCGGCCCCGGCGTCCAGCCGCAACCGGCCGTCGGCGAGCGCGGCGGCCAAGGCTCGCAGCGCCGGGTCCTCGGCGGACCCGGCGAGCACGTCCGGCTGCGGGAACAGGTGGGTGAGCCCGCCGCAGGGCACGTCCAGCGTCTTCCCGTACCGCTCGACCAGCTCGCCGGCCGCCGCGCGCCCCACCAGGACCCTCACCGCGGCCTCCTCCGGGTCGGCCGCGCCCGGCGAGCGCAGCCCGGGGCGGGCGCCGACCAGCGGGGCGAGCCGAGGGTCGGCGGCCAGGGCCTCGTCCACGGCGTACGGATCGGCGTCCAGGTCGAACAGGCGGCGCACCCGCTGGACGGCGGTGGTCAGGTCGCGCAGGTCGGTGAGCTGGATCCGCGCCTCCAGCCAGGGGCCGCCGGGCGACGCCTCGTCGACCGCGACGAGCCCGGAGCCGTACGGCAGCCGCAGGGTGCGCCGGTAGGTGCGGGAACCGGGTGTGCCGGCCACCTCCTCGACCCGGGCGACCGCTTCGGCGGCCAGCAGGTCGAACAGGGCGGCCGTGGCGTACGGGCCCCGGTGGGCGAGCCGGAGCGGGATCCCGGCCCGCAGCCCCTCGCGGCGGCCGCCGCCGAGCCCCGTACCCGCTTCGGCGCGCAGGGCGCTGGGGGTGCGGGCGTAGATCTGCCGGATGGTGTCGTTGAACTGCCGCACGCTGGCGAACCCGGCGGCGAAGGCGATCTCGGTGACCGGCAGCGGGGTGGTCTGGAGGAGCACCCGGGCGGTGTGGGAGCGCTGGGCGCGGGCGAGCGCGACGGGCCCGGCGCCCAGCTCGGCGTTGAGCTGGCGCTGGACCTGCCGGGCGCTGTAGCCGAGCCGCCCGGCGAGTCCGGGGACGCCTTCGCGGTCGACGACGCCGTCGCCGATCAGGCGCATGGCCCGGCCGACGACGTCCGCGCGGACGTTCCACTCGGCGGAGCCGGGCACGGCGTCCGGGCGGCAGCGGCGGCAGGCCCGGAAGCCGCCCGACTGGGCCGCGGCCGCGGTGGGGTAGAAGCGCACGTTGGCGCGTTTGGGCGTGACGGCGGGGCAGCTGGGCCGGCAGTAGATGCCGGTGGTCACGACGGCGAAGAAGAACGCGCCGTCGAACCGTGCGTCGCGGCTGCTCACCGCCTCGTACCGGGTCCGATCGTCCATCACACCGTCCAGTGTGCGGCAGCCGGGGCCACCCCACTCGCGGTTTTCGGACGTCGAACCCGGTGGTGGCGGCTACCGGACCCGGCCGCGCTTGGCCTGCATGGCCGCGCGCCCTTCCGCGCCCTTGCGCTTCCAGTCCCGCAGGATCTCGGCGCGCACCCGGGCGTCGGTCTTGGCGACGATCCGCTGGTTCTCGCGGATCAGCTTGCGGTAGCTCTCCAGCCGCCGCTCGGGCAGGGTTCCGTCCTCCAGGGCGCCGAGGACGGCACACCCCGGCTCGGCTTCGTGGGCGCAGTCGTGGAACCGGCATTCCCCGGCCAGCTCCTCGATCTCGGAGAACACCTCCCCGACCCCGGTCTCGGCGTCGAAGAGGCCGACGCCGCGCAGCCCTGGGGTGTCGATGAGGACGCCTCCCTGCGGCAGGAGCAGGAGGTTGCGGGTCGTGGTGGTGTGCCGGCCCTTGCCGTCGGCGTCACGGGCCGCCTGTACGTCCATCACGTCCTGGCCGAGCAGGGTGTTGGCCAGGGTGGACTTGCCGGCGCCGGAGATGCCGAGCAGCACGCTCGTACCGCCGGAGACGATGGCGCCGAAGACGTCGAGCCCCTCACCGGTGGTGGAGCTGACGGGCAGCACCTGGACGCCGGGCGCGATGGCCTCGATGTCCTGGACGAGGTGGGACAGGGTGACCGCGTCGGGCACCAGGTCGGCCTTGGTCAGGACCACGATCGGCTGGGGCTGCCGCTCCCCGCCGGAGCCGTCGCCCAGCAGCGCGGCGCCCTCGGAGCTGGACAGGGCGAGCGCGAGGAACCGCTCGACCCGTCCCAGGTCCAGCTCGACGGCGAGCGAGACGCAGATGGCGATGTGGTCGATGTTGGTGGCGAGCACCTGGCCCTCGGACCGCTGCGAGGACGTCGAGCGGACGAAGGCGGTACGGCGCGGCAGCAGCGTACGGACGAAGCGCGGGTCGCCGTCGGCGTCGAGCGCCACCCAGTCGCCGGTGCAGACGATCCGCATCGGGTCGCGGGGTACGACGAACGCGGTGTCGGCGCGGACCGTGCCGTCGGCGGTGATCACGTCGCACCGGCCGCGGTCCACGCGCACGACGCGGCCCGGCACGAGCCCCTGCTCGGCGTACGGGGAGAAGGCTGCCGCCCAGTCCTCGTCCCAGCCGTACGGAGTCAGCGGATGCGAGGAGGAGACAGCGGAGGAAGAGAGGGAGGAAAGCGGGAAAGACAAGGGAAACCCTTCACAGGGTGGCCCCGGCGCGCGCGCTCGGCGCGGAAAGGAGAGAAGTGGTCAGCCGGTGGCCACGGGGATGAGGACGATGCTCTTCCGGTTGTGGGCAGTGCCCATCGCAACGACAGTCATCAATGTCCTCACCTCCTGATTCCTCTGGTTCTCGGTCCCGGAACTGGCTTCCGGCGGAACGGTGATCACCCTAGCCCGCCCCCCGGGAACACCGTCAACCGATTTACTCGGGACCACGGTCGGGGGACGTTCGAGCAGGCTTATTCGCGAGGGATGGCCGCAATCTCCCTCGATCGGGTGATACGTGTGCATGGGCCCCGGTCCGGGGCCGTTAGGGTGCCGAGCATGACCACACCCCAGGCCTCCACCGGCATGTTCACCCCGGCCCAGTTGGGCACCCAGATCCTGATCGGCTGGAGCGGCCGGCAGCCCGACGCGGACCAGGACACCGCCTTTCTCCTCGCGTACTCGCTGGGCGACGGGCAGGACGGTCCGGTGGTCGGCCGCGAGGCCATGCGCGCCGCGCTGGAGCGTGCGGGCCTCCATGTCGGCGGCTCGATCCAGGACGCCGCCGAGAGCCCGGGCATCCAGGCGAAGCTTCTCGTCCAGGCGGGCCAGGCCGTCCTGACCCTGCCTCACCTCAGCGCGCAGTACCCGGCCCCCGCGGAGTGGCTGGCCGCGGCCCAGGCGCAGGGCCAGGTGTACGGGATGTTCGCCACGACCCCGTGGCCGGAGGCCGTTCCCGGGCAGCCGGTCAGCGAGGACCAGTTGCGGGCCTTCGCCGCCGACGAGGAGGTCGTCCGCACCGCCGCCCACTGCCTGCTCCCGGTCCGTTCCCTGGGCTGAGG
This sequence comes from Streptomyces rubiginosohelvolus, assembly GCF_014649875.1. Taxonomy (GTDB): domain Bacteria; phylum Actinomycetota; class Actinomycetes; order Streptomycetales; family Streptomycetaceae; genus Streptomyces; species Streptomyces rubiginosohelvolus. Next base: position 105,236 of record NZ_BMTW01000002.1, read on the forward strand.
CGTTACGCCGCCCCGCACATGACGAGGCCCACCACCCCACGGGGGGTGGTGGGCCTCGTCATGTGCCCGATGCCGTGTCGAGACGCGAACGGGCGGCCCGAGGAGTGACCCCTCGGACCGCCCGCGCCGACTGCGTCAGGCTGTGGTGCGTCAGTTGTTGCCGACGCCGTTGCCCGAGAGGACCGGGATGTCGTCCAGGATGTGCGACAGCGGCTCGTCGCCCTTGGCCTGGGTGGAGTTGTCGGCGCACTGCTGGTTCTGCGGGTTGGACAGGACGTTGACGTCCTGGACCGCGATCGGCACGATGCCGACGAGCGAACCGACGTTCGCCTTGAGGGGCAGGCCGACGCAGAGCTTGTTCAGGGTGCCCTGAACGAGCTGGTTCTGCGGGCTCCAGTCACCCTCCGTCTCCGCGTTGCCGATCTCCGACTCGGCACCGTTCCCGTTGAGCGTGGTGGTGCCGCCGTCGTTGCCGATCGCCATGGCCGTGGGAGCCGCGACTGCGGACAGACCGAGCAGGGACACGGCCACTGCAGCGCCGGCCATCATCTTCTTCATCAACTTCACCTTTCGGAGCGTCCCGTTGTGGAACGTACTGATCAACTGCCGCTGCCCCTGATCGGTTGCGCAGTACCACTCATATGGGTTCGTTCCGGCGCAAGGTCGACGCTTCTGGTCAGTTTCCGGGCGTCTCGGGCCCGGGGACCTGGTCCGCGGTGCGCGCCGGCGGCACGAATCCACCGCGGCGGGGGGCGGGGCCGGGCTGCGGTTCCGCCAGGGGGTGGTCGCCTCCGGCCGCCTGCCATTCGGCGACGAGCCGGTCGTAGATCGGTGTGCCGCCGCCCGGCGCGGGCCACCGTTCGGCGCTCTGCGAGATCTGACTGTCGTACGGATCCATGCCGATGCCCTACCCGGCCCGGCCCGAACCGTCAGCCGGGGCTACGGCATCCGGCCCAACCGGTTGACCCGGGGGAAGACACCGGCACCCGACTCGGCACATGGCGAGGGGCCGGTCCGTCCGGTCCGGCGAAGAACGGTCGCCGTACGGATGGACCGGCCCCAGGTGGTCACCGGGAGCGGACCGGGGTCACGCGGTCTCAGCTGTTGCCGGCGCCGTTGCCCGAGAGGATCGGGATGTCGTTCAGCAGGTGCGACAGAGCCTCGTCACCCTTGGCCTGGGTGGAGTTCTCGGTGCACTGCTGGTTCTGCGGGGAGGACAGGACGTTGATGTCCTGGACGGAGATCGGCACGACGCCGAGCAGCGAGCCGACGTTCGCCTTGGCCGGGAGGGCGATGCAGGGCTTGTTCAGCGAGCCCTGGATGAGCGCGAACTGCGGGCTCCAGTCACCGTGGGTCTCGGAGTTGCCGTACGCCTGGGAGGCGCCGTTGCCGTTGACCGTGGTGGTGCCGCCGTCGTTGGCGATGGCCATGGCGGACGGGGCGGCCGCGGCGGAGACGCCGACGATGGAGACGGCGACGGCCGCCGTGGACATGAACTTCTTGAACATGGAAGAGCCCTTCTGGAAAGTGATACGTATCAGGCGGAGAAGCCCGGGGGGATGGTCGTGGTGCGGCGGTCAGCCGCCGAGGGGAACACCGCCGAGCAGCGGGGCGGCGCCCTCGACCGCACCGGTTGCCTGGCCCGCCACCTTGCCGACCGTGCCGTCCTCCGAGAGCGTCTCGGTGGTCTCGGCGGCCGTGTCCACCAGCGGGTCGACGACCTGCGGGGCACTGGCCATCACCTGGTTCAGGCCGCTGTCGAGGCTGAAGTTGGGGGCCGTGGGCGTGGGAGCCGCGAAGGCGGGAGCGGCCGATCCGAGGGCAGCCACGGAACCGACAACGAGGGCTGCGGTCTTCGCGTACTTCACTTTTCTGGTTCCCTTCTGCGCGGCGTCTGCTTTCGGTCACGTCTCCGTGCCGCACACAAGCTTTCTTTACCTGTGACTTCTGCCGCTTTCTTCCTGATCAACGATCAGGCCGCTTCCGGGAAACTGTGGGGCGCGGAATTTCTCCGGCACCGTTCACGAGTCACTCGGGCAGCGAAAAGGCCCCGGACGGCATGTGCCGCCCGGGGCCCACCGAACTGCGGGCCGGAAGCCCGGCAGATCGGAGAGTTACTTGTTGATGCAGGTGTTGCCGAACGCCGGGTTCAGCGCGCCGATCACGTTGACGGTGTTACCGCAGAGGTTGACCGGAATGTGGACCGGGACCTGCAGGATGTTGCCCGACAGCACACCCGGCGAACCCGCGGCGACGGCCTCGGCGCCCGAGTCGGCCATGGCCGGCGCGGCGACGCCCATCGCCAGGAACGTACCGGCGGCGACGGCGGCAACCTTGGTGAACTTCACGTTTCTTCCCTTTCCTCGGCGGAGTCCGGTGCGGTCACGACTGTCGTGCCGCACCCGAGCCTGATACTGCTTCGCTCAGGACTCCTGCGCTGTCCTACGTAACGATGAACGACCGGAATCGGAACTGTTCGTCGGGCGGATTTCCGGATATCCGCCCGAATGCAGCAGTCTCGTTCCGGGAAAGCAACGGGCCCGGGCCGCTCGGTGGAGGAACGCCGAGGGCCCGGGCCCGAGTAGGGCGGCTGCGGGTCAGTTGTTGCCGACGCCGTTGCCGGAGAGGACCGGGATGTCCTCCAGGATGTGCGACAGCGCCTCGTCACCCTTGGCCTGGGTGGAGTTCTCGGTGCACTGCTGGTTCTGCGGGGAGGACAGGACGTTGATGTCCTGGACCGCGACCGGCACGAGACCGATGAGCGAACCGACGTTCGCCTTGGCCGGGAGCGCGATGCAGGGCTTGTTCAGCGAGCCCTGGACGAGCGCGAACTGCGGGCTCCAGTCACCGTGGGTCTCGGAGTTGCCGTACGACTGCGAGGCGCCGTTGCCGTTGACCGAGGTCGTGCCGCCGTCGTTGGCGATGGCCATGGCCTGCGTCGCACCGAGACCGAGGATGGAGGCGGCGACAGCGCCCGTAGCCAGAACCTTCTTGATCACGATTAACCCTTCTCGTACTGGTTGCCCCGCGGCGGAGCCCCCTGGTCAACTCACCACGCGACGTTAGGTTCCGCCCATTCACCCGAATGCCGGACACGAGGAGATCCCCTCCTCTCCTTCGCGCGGCGATTTCGTACGGCAGTCCGCTCGTGAAGGAATTGCACAGACCTCTCGGACTCATTTCGCCCGAACGAGTGGGCGAGCGCCGACGCCCGTGCCGCCGCGCCGCAGCTGTGACAGATACCCGAACGCGGTCAACACCGGCGGAGAACAGTGGAGTTGAGGGCGAATCGTTTTTCTTGTTCTGCGAACCGGGATGGACGGGATACTGCGACACCACCCGTTCGGGTGATTACACAATTTCCACGCACCTCCAAGTTTCCCGCGTGACGTCTGTGTCGTTATGGCAGTCGTCCAGCGCGCACGTCTTCACCACTTTCACCATGGCTTCCCGCCGGATCCGGCTGTGCAGCGGCTCCGCCCGATGGCTGCCCGTTGTCCGCGCGCGAAGCACCCACGCGATGTCCTCGCGAATGTCCTCAGAAAGGGCAAGTAATGCGACAGGTCTTGAATAAAAGCATGATCGTCATGGCGGCCGCCTCGGGCCTCCTGGCGGCGGTGGGCGGCACCGCGCACGCCGATGCGTCGGCCGAGGGCGCGGCCGTCGGTTCGCCGGGGGTCGGTTCGGGCAACGCCGTGCAGGTGCCGGTGCACGTCCCGGTCAATGTGTGCGGCAACACCGTCAATGTGATCGCTCTGCTGAACCCGGCCTTCGGCAACAAGTGCGTGAACGCCGACGGCCCGAAGCACGAACACCCTCCGGTCAAGCCGCCGGTGGACGAGCCCCCGGTGGATGAGCCGCCCGTGGACGAGCCGCCGGTCGACGAACCCCCGGTCGACGAACCTCCGGTGGATGAGCCTCCGGTGGACGAGCCCCCGGTCGACGAGCCGCCCGTGGACGAACCGCCGGTCGACGAGCCCCCGGTCGACGAACCGCCGGTCGACGAGCCGCCCGTGGACCAGCCGCCCGTCGACGAGCCGCCGACCGACACGCCCGGCACCGACACGCCCGGTTCGGACACTCCCGGGTCCGGCACGCCGGGGTCCAACACCCCGGGCGCGCACCTGGCCGACACCGGCGCAGCCGACCTGGGTCTGGCCGCGGGCGCGAGCGCCGCGCTCCTGCTCGGCGGTGCGGTGCTGATGCGTCGCACCCGCAACGCGCGGGACTGATAGAGCTCCTGCGGGAGAACGAGGTCCGGCCGGACAGCGGGGACTGTCCGGTCGGACCTTCCGCGTGTGCGGCGGCCCGTTCGCCGGGAAGGCCGGGCCGGGCGATGGAACGATGACCACGGCATCGCGTACCGCGCGGAACGCCGGGGCGACGAGCGGGAAGGGCCGGGACGTGGCGGCAGCGTTGCGCATCGGGGTGGTCGGCGGCAGCATCGCGGGGTGCGCGGCGGCCGTCGCGGGCTCGCGGTCCGGGGCGGACGTCACCGTGTACGAACGGAGCGGCGCCGAACTCCAGGACCGGGGGTTCGGCATCGTCATCCCGCCGCCGCTCCACGCGGAGCTGGTCGGGTCCGGCTATCTGGACACGGACATGCCGACGGCTCCCGTCGGGACGCGGGTCTGGCTGACGCGGGAGCCGGGCGGGAGGTCCGCGCGCGAACTGGCCCGCCAGCCCTCCCCCGTGACCCCGTGCAACTGGGGTCTGCTGTGGCAGTCGTTGCGCGCGAGCGCCGGGTCCGTGCGGTATCTCCAGGGGCAGCCGGTGGCCTCGGTCCGGGTGGACGCGGCCGGTCGGGCGGTGATCACCTCGGCGCGGGGCGATGAGCCGTACGACGTGGTCGTGGGCGCCGACGGACACGCCTCGGCCACCCGGCGGTTGCTCGCACCGGGGCTTCGGACGGAGCCGGCCCCGTATCTGGTCTGGCGTGGCGCGATCCCGCTCGGCGCACTGGCCGGGCACCCCCGGGAGCTGGACCTCCTGCGCGGCGCGTGGGTGACGCTGGGCTTCCCCGGCGGGCACGGCATCTTCTACCTGATCCCCGGCGGCCCGCAGGACGGCGACGGCAGCACCGGGCCGGGCAACCGGCTGCTCGCGTACGCCGTCTACGGCCGGCCGCCCGGGGGTGCCGAGCCCGGACCGTACGTCCAGGAGCTGGCGAAGGAGCATTTTCCGGCGGCCTGGGCGGACATCGTCGCGCGGGGCGGTCGCCGGGCGACGGCCTGCCACCCGGTCGCCGATGTGCAGGCCCCCCGGGTCGCCCGCCCGCCCCTGCTGCTGGCCGGGGACGCGGCGGGGGTGACCAGGCCGCACACCGCCACCGGTGCGGTCAAGGCGCTGCAGGACGCCCTGTGCCTGGAGCGGGTCCTGCGCGAGGGGCCGGATCCCGCCACGGCGCTGGAGCGGTACGCGGACGAACGCACGGCGGCGGGAGCCAAGTTGGTCGAGCTGGGCCGCCGGATGGGGCGCGCCCTGGTCGAGGAGGTTCCCGACTGGCCGGCGATGGGGCAGGAGGAGGTGGACGTCTGGTTCCGCGGAGTGCTGGCCGGGACGTGGCACTACCTCTACGAGGACCCCGGGAAGGCCGCCGGACCGGCCGTCGCGATCGCGTCGGCGGGCCCGACCGCTTCCGCCGCCTCGGCCGTGCGGCGTCCCGAACCGGATGCGGGGTCGGAGGCGACCGTCTCCGGGTGAGGCGGCTCCGCGCGAACGGCCCTCAGTCCGCGATGCGTTCGAAGACCGCGGCGAGGCCCTGGCCGCCGCCGATGCACATCGTCTCCAGGCCGTACCGGGCCTCGCGGCGGTGGAGTTCGCGGGTGAGGGTGGCGAGGATGCGGGCCCCGGTGGCGCCGACCGGGTGGCCCAGCGAGATGCCCGAGCCGTTGACGTTGATCCGCTGCTCGTGGTCCTTCTCGCCGAGGCCCAACTCCCTGGTGCAGGCCAGCACCTGGGCGGCGAACGCCTCGTTCAGCTCGATCAGGTCGAGGTCGGCGAGTGCGAGGCCCGCCCGGTCCAGGGCGGTGCGGGTGGCGGCGACGGGGGCGATGCCCATCGTCGCGGCGGGCACCCCGGCGCGGGCGAAGGAGACGAGGCGGACGAGCGGGGTGAGGCCGAGGCGTTCGGCGGTCCCGGCGCTGGTGACCAGGCAGGCTGCGGCCGCGTCGTTCTGGCCGCTGGCGTTGCCCGCGGTGACGGTGGCGTCCGGGTCGGACTTCGCCATCATGGGGCGGAGTGCGGCGAGTTGCTCGGCGGTCGTGTCGGGGCGGGGGTGTTCGTCGGCGGTGACGACCGTCTCGCCCTTGCGGGTGCGTACGGTGACGGGGACGGTCTCCGCGTCGTAGCGGCCCTCGGCGGCGGCGCGGGCGGCCCGCTGCTGGGAGCGCAGCGCCAGGGCGTCCTGGTCGGCGCGGCTGATGCCGTACTCCCGGCGCAGGTTCTCCGCCGTCTCGATCATCCCGCCAGGGACCGGGTGGTTGACGCCGCCGGCGGTCACGCGGCCCCGGGCGAGGGCGTCGTGGAGCTGGAGGCCGGGGCCCTTGATGCCCCAGCGTCCGTCGTGGGTGTAGTAGGGGGCGGCGCTCATCACGTCGACGCCGCCCGCGATCACGACGTCGCTGAACCCGGCCCGGATCTGCATCGCCGCGTCCAGCACCGCCTGGAGCCCGGAGCCGCAGCGGCGGTCGGTCTGGGAGCCGGTGACCGTGGTGGGCAGTCCGGCGTCCAGGGCGGCGACCCGGCCGATGGCGGGGGCCTCGCTGGTCGGGTAGGCGTGGCCGAGGATCACTTCGTCGACCCGGTCGGGGTCGATGCCGGTGCGGGTGACGATCTCCGCGATGACGCGTGCGGCCAGTGCGGCCGGGGTCTGCTGGGCGAAGGCCCCGCCGAACCGGCCGATGGGGGTGCGCAGGGGTTCGCAGATGACGACGTCGAGCGGCACGGAGGGCCTTCCCTGGGGTCGGGGGCGGGGAACGGGGGCGCGGTGCGGTGGACGCGTTTCGCGGTGCAACGACCTTCGCACCGCGTCACTGAGTCGGTCCAATATCGAATGTGCACCGGGTTGAGAGGCTGTGCGTCTCAACCGAGCGTACGCACGGGTGTCGGCAGCGCTTCCTCCGCCACGGCGAGCACCGCGCGCAGGGCGGCGGAGGGGTTGTCGGCGCGCCAGGCCAGGGCGGCGCGGAGGCGGACGGTCGGACCGGCCAGGGGGCGGTAGACCAGGCCGTTCTGCTGGATGTGCTGGACGGAGGTGACCGTGAGGGTGACGCCGACCCCGGCGGCGACCAGGGCGAGGATGGTGTAGGAGTCGGGGGCCTCCTGGACGATGCGCGGGGTGAACCCGGCGCTCTCGCAGGCCTGGGTCATGGCGTCGCGGACGGTGGAGCCGGAGTTGGCGGGGAAGGAGACGAACGGTTCGCCGGCGAGTACGTCGAGGGGCACGGTCTCCCGCCGGGCGAGCGGGTGGTCGGAGGGCAGGGCGCAGACCAGTTCCTCCTCGTCGATCACCCGGTGGGCGACGCCGGGCCGGGTCACCGGAAGCCGGACGAAGCCGAGGTCGAGCGAGCCGTCGGCGACCCGGGACAGGGCGGTGTTGGCGTACGTCTGGCCGGTCATGACGAGTTCGAGCCCGGGGTGGGCGGCGCGCACGGCGCGGGTGAGCCGGGGCAGCGTCTCGTGGCTGGAGGCCCCGGCGAAGCCGATGGTGACCCGGCCGTACTCGCCGATCCCCGCTGATCTGGCCGCCCGGACGGCGGTGGCCAGGTCGTCCAGGACGGTCCGTACCGGTTCGAGGAAGGACTCCCCCGCGCTGGTGAGCCGGACCGAGCGGGTGTTGCGGTGGAAGAGCTGGACGCCGAGCTCCTTCTCCAGCTGGCGGATCTGCTGGCTCAGCGGGGGCTGGGCCATCTGGAGCCGCTTGGCGGCCCGGCCGAAGTGCAGTTCCTCGGCGACGGCGAGGAAGGCGTTGAGGTGACGTAGTTCCATTGATACTCCCGGCGTCTCGATCCGACCTTAATTCGGTATTGGACAGCCATCAATGGCGCTGACACCGTGGGGTCGGCGCATACGGAGGGTGAGGGGCACGGTGGAGCGGACGGCCGGGGCGGGCAGAGGGGCCGGCAAGGTCCTGTCGATGCGGGAGGCGGTCGCCGCCTTCGTCCACGACGGGGACACCGTGAGCCTCGAAGGGTTCACCCATCTCATCCCGACCGCCGCCGGACACGAGATCATCCGGCAGGGCCGCCGGGATCTCACGGTCGTCCGGATGACGGCGGACATCGTGGTGGACCAGATGCTGGCCGCCGGGTGCGTGACGCGGCTGGTCTCCTCGTTCGTGGGCAACTCCTCCGCCGGTTCGCTCGGTGAGCTGCGGCGGCGGATCGAGCACGCCGATCCCGAGCCGCTGGTGTTCGAGGAGTACAGCCACTACGGGATGGTGTGCCGCTACCTCGCCGGTGCGCAGCGGCTGCCGTTCTACCCCCTGCGCAGTTACGCGGGCAGCGACCTGCCTTCGGTCAACCCCGGCATCCGCAAAGTCACTTCGCCCTATCCGGCCGCCGACGGATCCACCGAGGACATCTACGTCGTACCGCCCGTCCACCCGGACGTGACGTTCATCCACGCCCAGCGGGCCGACCGCCGGGGCAACACCCAGATCTGGGGGCTGACCGGGGTCCAGGCCGAGGCGGTGTACGCGGCGGAGAAGGCGGTCGTGGTGGTGGAGGAGCTGGTGGCGGACGAGGTGATCCGCGCGGACCCGAACCGCACCCTCGTCCCCGCCCACGCGGTGGACGCGGTGGTCCTCTGCCCGCGGGGGGCGCATCCGTCGTTCGCGCAGGGCTACTACGACCGGGACAACGCCTTCTACCGGGCCTGGTCCGCGATCAGCAAGGATCCGGCGCGGCTGCGGGGATGGCTGGAGGAGTGGGTGTACGGGACCGCCGACCACGCGGCGTACGTGGCGAAGCTGGGCGAGGAGTTCTGGGCGGGGCTGGCGGTCGGCGAGGCGCCGAGCGGATCGGTGGACTACGGGAGGCGGCTGTGAGCGGGGACCGGACGCGGTCCACGCGGGCCGTCACCTCCTCCGAGCTGCTCTCCGTCGTCGCCGCGCGCGAACTGGCCGGGCGGCGAACGGTGTTCGCGGGGATCGGGCTGCCGACGCTCGCGACCGAGCTGGCGCGGCTGACCGTCGCTCCGGGCATCGAGGTGGTGTACGAGTCCGGGGTCTGCGGGGCGCACCCCTCCCATCTGCCGGAGACCATCGCGGACGCGGTCCTGATCACGGGGGCGGAGGCGGTGGTGTCCATGGCCACGCTGTTCGGCTCGGTGCTCCAGGGCGGGCACATCGACGTGGGCTTCCTGGGGGCGGCGCAGATCGACCGGTGGGGCAGCCTCAACACCTCGGTGATCGGGGAGTGGGAGAGCCCGTCGGTACGGCTGCCGGGTTCCGGGGGCGCGGTCGAGGTGATGGCGAACGCCCGGGAGGTGTTCGTGGTGATGCGCCGCCACACCCCGCGCTCCTTCGCCGACGTGCTGGACTTCTGTACGACGCCGGGTCCCGACCGGGCGCTCGCGGACGGCATCCGCCCGCTCGGCGCCGGGGTCACCCGGGTCATCACCGAGCTGGGTGTTCTCGCCCGGGCGGGTGTCGGGGACGAGCTGCGGCTGGTCGCCGTGCATCCCGGGGTGAGCGTCGAGCAGGTGCGGGCCGCCACCGGCTGGGAGCTGAAGACCGCCGGCCGGCTCGCGACGACGGCCCCGCCCACCTCCGCGGAGCTGCGGCTCCTGCGCGACGATGTCGACCCGAACCGTGTCTACCTCCGCTGAAAGGGCCGTAACTGCCATGCGTATCAGGATCGTCGGAGCCGGGGCCATGGGCCGGGGCATCGCCCAGTGGGCGGCGAGCGCGGGACACACCGTGGAGCTGGGTGACGTACGGCCCGAGGCGGTGAAGGAGGCCCTGGACTTCGTCGCGTCGATGCTGGACCGGGCGGTCGCGAAGGGCCGGACGACCGCCGCCGACCGGGACGCCGCGGTGGCCCGGCTGGTGCCGCTCGCCGAGCCGTGGGCGGCGGGCCCGGACGTGGAGCTGGTGATCGAGGCGGTCCGGGAGGACCTGGAGACGAAGGCAGAGGTGTTCGGGAGGCTGGAGCGGGCGGTGCCCGCCTCCGCCGTCTTCGCGACGAACACCTCCTCCCTGTCGGTGACCCGGATCGCGGCCACGCTCCAGGACCCGTCGCGCCTGGCCGGGCTGCACTTCTTCAACCCGGTGCCGCTGATGCGGATCGTCGAGGTGGTGCCGGGCGCGGCCACCCGCCCGGAGATCCCGGTCCTGCTCACCGAGCTGGTCGAGGGCTGCGGGCACCGGGCGGTGACCGTCGCCGACACCCCCGGTTTCCTGGTCAACCACGCCGGCCGGGGGGTGGTGACCGAGGCGCTCGCGCTGCTGGAGGAGTCGGTGGCGGACCCGGCGGAGATCGACCGGATCGCCCGGGACGTGCTGGGGCTGCGCATGGGCCCCTTCGAACTGATGGACCTGACCGGTCTCGATGTGACGGCAGCGGTGATCGACTCGATCTGGCAGGGCTTCCGGTACGAGGACCGGCTGCGGCCGTCCTTCCTGACCCCGAACCGGGTGGTGGCCGGGCTGCACGGCCGTAAGACGGGCCGGGGCTGGTACGCGTACGGCGACGGGGCGTCCGGCCCCGCACCGGAGAGCCCGGTGACCGGGGACGCGGACCGCCCGGTGTTCCTGGCCTCGGCCGGGCGGCCGGAGACGGCTGCGTACGAGGAGGAGCTGACCGCGTCGCTGGAGGCGGCGGGGGTCCGCGTCGAGCGGGGCGCGGGGCCGTCGGCGGAGGCCGTGGTGCTGGTGCCCGTCTGGGGGACGCCGGTGTCGGCGGCGGTCGCGGAGGGCGGGCTGCCCCGGGAGCGTACGTTCGGCGTGGAGGTGCTGCCCCCGGCGGGGCGGCGGCGGGTCATGGCGGTGACGGCGGCCGGTGACCCGGCGGCCGCCCGGGACGCGCGGGCGGTGCTGGCCCGGGCGGCCGGGGGCGAGGAACCGTACGGGGTGTCGGTGGTGCGGGACACCGCGGGCTCGGTCGCGCAGCGACTGCTGTCCTCCGTCGTCGCGGTCGGCTGCTCGATCGCGGAACGCTCGCTGGCCGCGCCCGCCGACATCGATCTCGCGGTGACCACGGGCCTCGGCTATCCGGCCGGGCCGCTGGCGTGGGGGGAGCGGATCGGGGCCGGACGGATGCTGGCGCTGCAGCGGGCGCTGCACGCGTCGACCGGCGACCCGCGCCACCGCCCGACGCGGTGGGTCACGGAGCGGGCCGCCCTGGGTCTCGCGCTGACCGATCCGGGAACGTCGCCGGCGGACTGCCTGGGGTGAACCCTGGAGTGAGCCCACGGGTGACCGATTCGTACAAGACGGCCGTGGTACCGCGTGCATACGGTCGGGGCATGACTCCACGACTCGACGCCATCAGCATCATCACCTCCGACCTCGCGGCCTCGCTCGCCTTCTACCGGCGGCTCGGTCTCGACATCCCCGAGGGGGCGGAGTCCGCGCCCCATGTCGAAGTGACCCTGCCGGGCGGGCAGCGGCTGCTGTGGGACACGGAGGAGGTCATCGCCTCGTTCGACCCGGACTGGCAGCGTCCGGCGGGTGGGGGTGAGCGGGTCGCGCTGGCGTTCGTCTGCGACAGTCCGGCGGAGGTGGACGCGTTGTACGCGGAGCTGGTCGACGCCGGGTACACCGGGCATCTGAAGCCGTGGGACGCGGTGTGGGGGCAGCGCTACGCGGTGGTGCTGGACCCGGACGGGTGCGGGGTGTCGTTGTTCGCCGCCGCCTCCCCTGCCGCGAAGTAGGCCCCCAGGGTCGTACCGGCCAGGTCGCGCATCTCCCGGGCCAGGTGCGCCTGGTCGGTGCAGCCCGCCGCGCAGGCCGCCTCGGCGTAGGGCAGGCCGGTGCGGACCAGGGCCAGGGCGCGTTGCAGGCGGAGGATGCGGGCCAGCGTCTTCGGGCCGTAGCCGAAGGCGGCCAGGGAGCGGCGGTGCAGCTGGCGGGCGCCGAGGCCGACCTCGGCGGCCGTCGACGCGACGCTCCTGCCGCGCCGCAGCCCGTCGGCGACGGCCGCCGTGAGCGGGTCGGGCGGTCCGGTGTCGGCGGACCGGGCGAGCGCGAACTCCTCCAGGGCGGCGGCGGGGTCGGCGGACCGGGCGAGGCGGCCGGTGAGCGCGGCGACGGCTCTACGGGGCCAGAGCTCGGTCAGGTCGATCCGGTGGTCGCGCAGTTCGTGCGCCGGTGCGCCGAGGAGGACGGGGGCGGTGCCGGGCGCGAACCGGATCGCGGCGCAGGAGCCCCGGTTGCGCGGGTCGACCTGGAACGCGTGGGTGTCGGGCCCGGCGACGACCAGGCGGCCGGCGGTCCAGATCAGGTCCATGCAGCCGTCGGGGAGCACGGACCGGGCGGGCTGCCCGGGGCCCGGCGGGACGTCCAGGGTCCAGACGACGGCCCCGTCCAGCCGGGAGGGCCGCTCCTGGTACCTCTGGTGTCGCCGGGGCATGTCTCCACGCTAGCGCGGTCAGCGGGTGGGCGGTTCCCTGTTCTCGGCGGGCTCCCCCGACTCCTTGGTCTCCCTCGGCTCCTTCGTGTCCTTGGGCTCCTTCTCCCAGGTCGCGTGGAGCCGGGACTTCACGTCGTCGGGCGGCAGGAAGCGGGACCAGCGCTCGGGGAACTCGGAGGGCATGTACGCGGGGCCGTCGTCCTCGTCATCGTCGTCGTCCGTGCCGTCGTAGGCGGCCGAGCGGGTGCGGGCGACGAACTCGGCGGCCTGCGCGGCCCTGACACGCTCGGTGGCCTCGCGGGCGGCGGCCGTGGCGAGCGAGGGCCACACCCGGTCGATGGCCGCGTTGACCGCGGCGCCGACCAGGACCGCGAAGGCGGAGATGCCGATCCACAGCAGGACGGCGATCGGCGCCGCCAGGGAGCCGTAGATGGTCGGGCCCTCGACCGTGCTGGTCAGGTAGATCCGGAGCAGGAAGCTGCCGAGGACCCACATGCCCAGCGCCACCAGCGCCCCGGGAACGTCCTCGATCCAGGGCGAACGGACGGGCACGGACACGTGGTAGAGCGTCGTGAGGAACGCGATGGTCAGCAGTATCACGAGCGGCCAGTACAGGACGGCTATGACCTCGGTGCCCCAGGGCACGAACTCGACCACCCGGTCCGGGCCGACGACCAGCAGCGGCAGCACCACCGCGCCGAGCAGCAGCGCGACGACGTACAGCAGGAAGGCGAGCAGCCGGGTCTTGACGATGCCGCGGTGGCCGTCGAGGCCGTACATCACGGTGATGGTGTCGATGAAGACGTTCACCGCGCGGGAGCCCGACCACAGGGCGATGGCGAAGCCGAGGGAGATGACGTCGGGGCGGGCCCCGGTCGTGACGTCGGCGAGCAGCGGTTTGGCGAAGTCGTTGACCCCGCGCTCGGACAGCACCGTCTGGGAGGCGGAGAGGATGTTGCGCTCGATGGAGGCGACCGTGGTGGTGGTCGTCCACTCGTCGACGTAACCGAGCAGTCCGATCATGCCGAGCAGCAGCGGGGGCAGCGAGAGCAGGGTGAAGAACGCCGCCTCGGCCGCGAGGCCCAGAATGCGGTACTCGATGCACGAGTTGACGGTGTCCTTGAGCAAGTGCCACGCCATGCGCCGTTTGGAGACGTTGCGGTAGAGCACTCGCGCCCGGTGGAGCCGGCCCGGTGGCCGCTCGGGTGTTTCATTTGCTGCCTGCACCTCCTTACCGTATCGGCATGGCAGCCACCACCCACACCGTGACCAATCAGGTTCCGCCGCTGGTCGGCCATGACGTCTTCGCCACCGACCGGGTCCTGTCCGAGGCCGTCGAGCGGCACATCGAGCCCGGAGTCCTGCCCGTGGCGCTGGAGGAGCTCGGCGAGCTCGGCCGGGCCGCGGGATCCGCCCAGGCCCAGGAGTGGGGTGCGCAGGCGAACGCGCACCCGCCCGTTCTGCGGACACATGACCGTTACGGGCATCGCGTCGACGAGGTGGAGTTCCATCCGTCCTGGCACCGGCTGCTGGGCCATGCCGTGTCCGCCGGGCTGACGGACGCCTGGGGGCGGCCGGCCGGTCATGTCCGGCGTGCGGCGGGGTTCCTGGTCTGGACGCAGGCCGAGGCGGGGCACGGCTGCCCGCTGTCGATGACGCATGCCGCGGTGCCCGCACTGCGCGCCGATCCGGAGCTGGCCGCCGTGTGGGAGCCGCTGCTGACCTCGCACACGTACGTGGAGGGGCTGCGGAATGCTCGCGAGAAGGCCGGGGTGCTCTTCGGAATGGGCATGACGGAGAAGCAGGGCGGCACCGACGTACGGTCCAACACGACCCGGGCCGAACCGCTGTCCGGCGCGGGCGAGTACCTGCTCACCGGGCACAAGTGGTTCTGTTCAGCGCCGATGTCGGACGGTTTCCTGGTGCTGGCGCGGGCGGCGGGCGGGCTGAGCTGCTTCCTGGTGCCGCGTGTGCTGCCGGACGGCACGCGCAACGTGTTCCTGATCCAGCGGCTGAAGGACAAGCTGGGCAACCGGTCCAACGCGTCCGCCGAGGTCGAGTTCGACGGGACCTGGGCCCGCCTCGTCGGTGCGGAGGGGCGCGGGGTGCGCACCATCATCGAGATGGTGGCGGCCACCCGTCTCGACTGCGTGGTGGGTTCGGCGGGGCTGATGCGGCAGGCGGTGGCGCAGGCGGTCCATCACAGCGCGTACCGCAGCGCGTTCGGCGGGCCGCTGATCGACAAGCCCCTGATGCGCAACGTCCTGGCCGACCTGGCCCTGGAGTCGGAGGCGGCGACGGTGCTGGCGATGCGGCTGGCGGCGGCGTACGACGCGGACACCGAGGAGGAGCGGGCGTTCCTGCGGCTCGCGCTGCCCGCGGCGAAGTTCTGGGTCACCAAGCGCTGCACCGCCGTGGTGGGCGAGGCGCTGGAGTGCCTGGGCGGGAACGGTTACGTCGAGGAGTCGGGGATGCCCCGGCTGCTGCGCGAGGCGCCGCTCAACTCGATCTGGGAGGGTTCGGGGAACGTCCAGGCGCTGGATGTGCTGCGGGCGCTCCAGCGGGAGCCGCGGGCGCTGGACGCGTTCCTGCGGGAGGTCGGGCGGGCGCGCGGGGCGGATCACCGGCTGGACGCGGCGATCAAGGGGCTGCTGACGGAGCTGGCCGATCTGGACGGCATCGAGGCGCGGGCGCGGCGGCTGGTGGAGCGGTTCGCGCTGGTGCTCCAGGGGTCGCTGCTGGTGCGCTGGGCCCCGCCGGAGGTGGCCGACGCGTTCTGCGCGTCGCGGCTCGGCGGGGACGGGGGCGCGGTGTTCGGGACGCTGCCGCACAGGCTGGATCTGGCCTCGGTGGTGGCACGGGCCCGGCCGTCGGCGGACTAGGGCTCACGCGAGAGGACCCGCCCGGAGGCCGGGTGGGTCCTCTCGCGCTCGGGCTCAGGAGAGGCGCTTGCGGGCGGCCTCGACGGAGTGCGTGACGCTGTCGACGGTCGTGCCCGCCGCATTCCCCACCTGGTGGGAGACGGCATGGGCACGGTGGCTGACCGCGTCGGACGCGTGGGCCGCCGTCCGACGGGTCCGGTACGCGAGCGAGGGCTTGCCGTGGGTGTCGGCCGCGGCGATCAGCAGCCCGCCGAGCAGGGACAGGTCGGTGAGGAGGTCCACGCGCCGCGCCCCGGAACCGTCGTCCGGCCCGCGGCCGCCGGCCGTGAGGGCGGAGGACACCAGGGTGACCGCGAGGGCCGCGGACGCCAGCCGGGGCGCGCGCCCCAGGGCGAGCAGGGCACCGGCCCCGAGCTGCACCGCGCCCTGGAGGCGGACGAGCTGCTCGGGATCCTCGGGCAGGAACGGGAGGCGCGTGGCGAGTGCGGGGGCCTCCCGCTCACCCCGGGCGTCCTCCGGCGGGTCGGGGAGGGCGGGATCGCGGACCGCCGCGATCCCGTCACGGATGAATTTCGCGGCCAGCAGGGGCCGGGCGACTCTGCGCAGAACAGCCATGTCCGTCCGTTGCCCCGTCCTGCCCGGACCACACACCTCGCCGTACCGGCGTACTCCGGGATGGGGACGGCCGATCGGCGGTCGGCAGGTGTCGTACGGGCAGAGCGCGGGAACCCGTGGTCCGTCGCGACGACGCCTACGCGTCGACGCCTGGATACCGATGGACGCACGTCGGTGGATACCTGAGGAGGACGCGGTGGGAGCTTGGCCGGTGCGGTGGGCGGGTGCGGCGACCGCCGCCTACGGGGTGGGCATTCTGGTACGCCCGGCGCTGATGGCCCGCCCGTGCGGCCTGGACGACGAGGACGGGTCCGTGCCGGCGGCGACCGCGCTGCTGATCCGCGCCGTCGGAGCCAGGGACCTCGCGAGCGGGCTCGCCATGCTGGCAGCGAAGGAGGGCTCGGCGCTGCGGGCGGCGACCGTGTGCAGGGTCGCGTCCGACCTCGGTGACGCGGTGCTCTTCGGTACGCAGCTCCCCGATCCGGCCGCTCGGCGGAAGGCCGCCGCGGTCGCGGGAGGCTGGGGCGCGCTGTGCGCGGTGGCGGGCCTGGTGTCGCGGAGCGTACGGAAATAGGGAGAGGGCCGAAGGGAGCAGGGGGCCCGCTCGACCGGAGCGGCCCCCCGCATTCTTATGCTCATCACGCCTTTTCGTATGACCTCGCGGGGAATGACGATTCCGCGAGGCACCGCACTCAACCCCCCTCCGGGACATGTAGGTTCACGGTGAAAATGTTCGCCACGCCGCCCGGAAAGGTGCCATGAGGGCTCTTATCGGAATCTCTGCGACAGCTCCGACAGCAGGGAATGATTTTCCAGCCGGTCAGGAACGGATGGACCACCCGTCGGCAGACGCGCGGGAAATCAGCCGACTGCTCTTCGAACAGCTCGCCGACCTGGAGGAGGGAACAGCCGCATTCCAGTACGCCCGCAACACGCTCGTCGAGGCACACATGCACTTGGTGCGCTATGCGGCCAGGCGATATCGCACGCTGCGGAACGGGCAGTTCGAAGATGTCCTGCAAGTGGGCACCATCGGTCTCATCAAAGCCATCGAACGCTTCGAGCTCGCGCGCCAAGTGGAATTCCCCGCGTTCGCTCTCCCCTATATCAGCGGCGAGATCAAGCGGCTCTTCCGGGACACCACCTGGTCCGTACAGGTTCCCCGGCGGCTCAAGGAACTGAGGTCCGCGGTCGAGGCCGGCCACGAGGATCTGGCGGCGCGTCTCGACCGCTCCCCCACCCGTGCGGAACTGGCCCGTCATCTGGGCCTGCCCAGGGAAGAGGTGGCCGAGGCCGAGATCGCCGCGAACGGCTACAACGCCGGGTCCCTCGACGCCCCCCTGCGCAACGACTCCGATTCCGGGGGGCCCGCGCCGGCCTGGTCCGACATCCTGAGGGACGAGGACGGCCGACTGGAGCGCGTGGAGGATCTGCACGCCCTGGCGCCCCTGCTGGCCGCGCTCGACGACCGCCGGCGCACGGTGCTGGAACTCCGCTACGGCCAGGAGCTGACCCAGGCGCAGATCGGCGCCCGGCTCGGCGTCTCGCAGATGCACGTCTCCCGCATTCTGAGGAGCACCCTCGCGGAACTGCGGGCCGGAATGCTCTGCTGAGCCGTCCCGGCCCCCGCCGGAAGCGAAGGAGGGTGGTGCTGCGCCGACACGGCACCACCCTCCATGCTTCTTCACACCGGGCGGCCGGATCAGGTCCGGCACCCAGTGTCCTCCCACTCTCGTACGGGCCCGATGCGCATCGCCAGAGTTGCAAAGGGTTGCAACCATTGTGTGGACTGCTCCGCAACCGGCCCTGGTGAACGGCAGGATGGGCGGGGAAGCGTTCGGGGGGAACGGGGACCATGACGGAGACAGGTTCGGCGGGGGTGCTGCGGGTGACGGGCCAGGGGGCGGGCCGCCAGGCCACCCGGTTGCTCCATCGGGCGCGGGAGGCCCGGCTCGCGGGCGAGCCGTCCGGTGTCGCGCCCCGGGCGGAGATCGACGCCTCCTGGGACCGGGTGGTGCGCAGCGGCATCGATCCCGACCAGTCGCCGGAGAGCGAGCTGCTGGAGGCGGACGAGATCGAGCACCGGCGGCGCAGCACGGCGCTCGGCGAACTGATGCCGTTCCTGCGGGCGGGACTGGCCTCGATCGCGGACGCCGCGCAGCAGATCATGGTGGTGACCGACACCGAGGGCCGGGTGCTGTGGCGGCAGGGCAACACGGGGGTGCTGCGCCGGGCCCACGACATCTGCCTGGAGGAAGGCGCGGCCTGGGCCGAGGCGGCGACCGGGACGAACGCGATCGGGACGGCGCTGGCCGCCCGGGTCCCCGTCCAGGTGCACTCCGCCGAGCACTTCATCCGGGCGCTGCACGGCTGGACCTGTGCGGCGGCCCCGGTGCGGGATCCGCGCGACGGGCGGCTGATCGGGATCGTCGACATCAGCGGTCCCGCGTCCACCTTCCATCCGGCGACGCTGGCCCTGGTCGACTCGGTGGCCCGGCTCGCCGAGGGTGAGATCCGCACCCGGCACCTGGCGGAGATCGAGCGGCTGCGCGCGGTGGCCGCGCCGATCCTGTGCCGGATCGGCGGGCGGGCGCTGGCGGTGGACGTGCACGGGCGGCTGGCGGCGGTGACCGGGATGCCTCCGGTGGACCGGCTGCCGCTGCCGAAGTCGCTGCGGCAGGGTCCGGTGTGGCTGCCCTCGCTGGGCATGTGCCAGGTCGAGCCGCTGCCGGGCGGCTGGCTGGTGCAGGTGGACGACGTCGGGACGACGGCGGGGGCGCCGCGCCGGGTGGTGCTGGACCTGAGCCGGCCCCGGGCGCTCGCCGTGCATCTGACGGGGCCGCTGGGCAGCGTGAAGCAGCGGCTCTCGCCGCGCCACGCGGAGCTGCTGTACGCGCTGGCGGTGCACCGGCAGGGGCGGACGGCTTCGGAGCTGGCGCGGGACATCTTCGGGGACGCGACCCGGACGGTGACGGTCCGGGCCGAGATCTCCCGGCTGCGGCGGCATCTGGCGGAGGTCCTGGCCCACCGCCCGTACCGCTTCGGGGACGGGGTGGAGGTGGAGGTGATCCATCCGGAGCACGGCGCGGATCTGCTGCCGCACTCCCTGGCACCGGTGGTGGCGGAGGCCCGCAGGGCGGCCCGGGCCACCTGAGAGAGGCCGCTGCGGCGCGTGCGGGCGGTCCGGGGCGGGGCCGCTGTGCGCCGGTGTCCGGCTCCATGGTTTTCTGGCCGTCATGAGCGACATCCCGCAGCCCGCAGCGCCGACCACCGAGGTGACCGTCTGGTCCCTGGAGCAGACATCGCCCGCCGACCTCCGCCCGGCGCGCGCGCCCGAGGGGGATGTCCGCATCGTCCGGTCCGAGGTTCCGCTGCCGGAGTTCAGCCGCTTCCTCTACTCCGCGGTGGGCGGGGACATCCGGTGGACCGACCGGCTGAGCCTGACGTACGCCCAGTGGCAGGAGGTCCTGGAGCGGCCCGGCGCGGAGACGTGGGTGGCGTACGAGAACGGGACGCCTGCGGGGTACGTCGAGCTGGACCCGCAGGACGACGGCGTGGTCGAGATCATGTACTTCGGGCTGATCCCCGCGTTCCGGGGGCGGCGGATCGGCGGCCACCTCCTCAGTCACGGTGTGGCGCGCGCCTGGGACCTGGCGGAGCGCTGGCCGGGGAGGCCGGCGACGAAGCGGGTGTGGCTGCACACCTGCTCCAAGGACGGGCCGCACGCCATGGACAACTACCTGCGGCGCGGCTTCCGGCTCTTCGACACGAAGACCGAGGTGGAACCGGAGGTGGCGACGCCCGGTCCGTGGCCGGGGGCGTACGCCTCCTGACCGTCCGGAGGCCCGGAGGGGCGGTGGCATCACCGCCCCCTTCTTCGCGTCCCCGCATACCGGCCTTCCGGGCCCTGCACAGGCGATTTGTCGGTAATGCCGATGAAGCACTCCGTGACCGGCACCACATCGTCCCACTCTTCGAGACCCAGCCGTCCACATAGCGGATAGTGGTGGACTGTCCCGAGATGCGCGTGACACGCTTCCGTCATGTCTGGAACTGGAATTGCCTTGGTGAGTCGACGCCACGTCGACCTCGGCCGCATGTCCAGCGCCATCTGTCCGGCGAGCTGAGAGACCCAGCACCGCCGCACTTCTCTTACCTCTGAACCGCCTGCGCACCGCCGCGCCTCAGCGCGAGTGTGCCGCTCAGAGCCGCCCTCCCGCAGTCCCGAAGGACGTATTGCCATGGCCGCTACCCCGGAACAGCCTGCGACCGCCACGCCCCGCCGCAAGGCCGGACGCCACCGTGGTGAAGGTCAGTGGGCCGTGGGCCACCACACGCCCCTCAATGGGAACGAGCAGTTCAAGAAGGACGACGACGGTCTCAACGTACGGACACGTATTGAGACGATCTATTCCAAGCGCGGCTTCGACTCGATCGACCCGAACGACCTGCGCGGACGCATGCGCTGGTGGGGTCTTTACACACAGCGCAAGCCCGGCATCGACGGCGGCAAGACCGCCGTGCTGGAGCCGGAGGAGCTGGACGACAAGTACTTCATGCTGCGGGTCCGGATCGACGGGGGCCGGCTGACCACGCAGCAGCTGCGGGTGGTCGGGGAGATCTCGCAGGAGTTCGCGCGCGGGACCGCCGACCTCACCGACCGGCAGAACGTGCAGTACCACTGGATCCGCATCGAGGACGTGCCGGAGATCTGGCGGCGGCTCGAAGAGGTGGGCCTGTCCACCACCGAGGCCTGCGGTGACACGCCCCGCGTGATCCTCGGCTCCCCCGTCGCGGGCATCGCCGAGAACGAGATCATCGACGGCACGCCCGCGATCGACGAGATCCAGCGCCGGTTCATCGGCAACCCCGACTTCTCCAACCTGCCCCGCAAGTTCAAGTCCGCCGTCTCCGGCTCCCCGCACCTGGACGTGGCGCACGAGATCAACGACATCGCCTTCGTCGGCGTGAACCACCCGGAGCACGGCCCCGGCTTCGACCTCTGGGTCGGCGGCGGCCTCTCCACCAACCCCAAGCTCGGGGTGCGCCTCGGCGCCTGGGTGCCGCTGGACGAGGTGGCGGACGTGTACGGCGGGGTCATCGGGATCTTCCGCGACTACGGCTACCGACGGCTGCGCACCCGTGCCCGGCTGAAGTTCCTGGTCGCGGACTGGGGCGCGGAGAAGTTCCGCCAGATCCTGGAGGACGAGTACCTGAAGCGGAAGCTGGTCGACGGGCCCGCGCCCGAGCAGCCCGCCCAGACCTGGCGCGACCACCTCGGGGTGCACCGGCAGAAGGACGGCCGCTTCTACGTCGGCTTCGCCGCGCGGGTGGGCCGGGTCGACGGCTCCACGCTCACCAAGATCGCCGAGGTCGCCGAGGCACACGGCTCCGGCCGGGTGCGGACCACCGCCGAGCAGAAGATGATCGTGCTGGACGTGGCCGAGGAGCAGGTGGAATCCCTGGTAGCCGGTCTGGAGGCGCTGGACCTGCGGGTCACCCCGTCCCCGTTCCGGCGCGGCACGATGGCCTGCACCGGCATCGAGTTCTGCAAGCTGGCGATCGTCGAGACGAAGGCGCGCGGCGCCTCCCTGATCGACGAACTGGAGCGCCGCATCCCGGAGTTCGACCAGCCGATCACCATCAACATCAACGGCTGCCCGAACGCCTGCGCCCGCATCCAGGTCGCGGACATCGGTCTCAAGGGCCAGCTGATGCTGGACGAGAACGGCGAACAGGTCGAGGGCTACCAGGTGCACCTCGGCGGGGCGCTCGGCCTGGAGGCCGGGTTCGGCCGCAAGGTCCGCGGTCTGAAGGTCACGTCGGCCGAACTGCCGGACTACGTCGAGCGGGTGCTCGGCCGGTTCCAGGAAGAACGCGAGGACGGCGAGCGCTTCGCGACCTGGGCGGCGCGCGCCAGTGCGGAGTCGCTGTCATGAGCGAGCGAGCCGCCCCGTTCTACTGCCCGTACTGCGGTGACGAGGACCTGCGCCCCAACGAGACCGGTCACGGCGCCTGGGAATGTGCTTCCTGCAACCGTGCGTTCCAGCTGAAGTTCCTGGGTCTGCTGACCCGGGGCGTTCAGCGCAGCGACGGTGAAGGGGACGCGATATGACGGACACTCTGCTGAGCGGAGAGCTGACCGACGAGGAGCTCCGTGAGCTGGCCGAGCGGGCCGGACGGGAGCTGGAGGACGCCTCCGCCATCGAGATCCTGAAGTGGGCGACCGACACCTTCGGGCCCCGCTTCTGCGTCACCTCCTCGATGGAGGACGCGGTGGTCGCGCACCTGGCGTCGCGGGTGCTGCCGGGCGTGGACGTGGTCTTCCTGGACACCGGCTACCACTTCCCGGAGACCATCGGCACCCGGGACGCGGTGGACGCGGTGATGGACGTCAACGTCATCACGATCACCCCCCGGCAGACGGTCGCCGAACAAGACGCGGAGTACGGCGAGAAGCTGCACGACCGGGACCCCGACCTGTGCTGCGCGCTGCGCAAGGTGAAGCCGTTGGAGGACGGCCTGACCGCGTACGCCGCGTGGGCGACGGGGCTGCGCCGTGACGAGTCGCCGACCCGGGCGAACACCCCGGTCGTCGGCTGGGACGCCAAGCGCCGCAAGGTGAAGGTCTCCCCCATCGCCCGCTGGACCCAGGACGACGTGGACGCCTACGTCGCCGAGCACGGCGTGCTCACCAACCCGCTGCTTATGGACGGTTACGCCTCCGTCGGCTGCGCGCCCTGCACCCGCCGGGTGCTGGAGGGCGAGGACGCACGGGCCGGCCGGTGGGCCGGGCGCGGCAAGACCGAATGCGGGCTGCACGGCTGATGACGACTGATCAGGAGACTTCGATGAGCGTGACGGAGACGGGGGCCACGATCTGGCTCACCGGTCTGCCGAGCGCGGGCAAGACCACCATCGCGTACGAGCTGGCGGGCCGGCTGCGGACCGAGGGCCACAAGGTGGAGGTGCTCGACGGCGACGAGATCCGCGAGTTCCTCTCCGCGGGACTCGGCTTCTCCCGCGAGGACCGGCACACCAACGTGGCCCGGATCGGCTTCGTCGCCGAACTCCTCGCCGCCAACGGCGTGAAGGTGCTGGTCCCCGTCATCGCCCCGTTCGCCGACAGCCGCGAGGCCGTCCGCAAGCGGCACGCCGCCGAGTCGACCACCTACCTGGAGGTGCACGTCGCGACGCCCGTCGAGGTGTGCTCCGTACGCGATGTGAAGGGCCTTTACGCCAAGCAGGCGGCCGGCGAGATCAGCGGGCTCACCGGGGTCGACGACCCCTACGAGGCCCCCGAATCGCCCGACCTGCGGATCGAGTCGCACCAGCAGACCGTGCAGGAGTCAGCGGCGGCGCTTCACGCGCTGCTCACCGAGAGGGGCCTGGCGTGAGTGCCGTCACCACCACCGTGTCCGAGGGCACATCGAACCCGTACGCGCTCAGCCACCTGGACTCCCTGGAGTCCGAGGCGGTCCACATCTTCCGCGAGGTGGCGGGCGAGTTCGAGCGGCCGGTGATCCTGTTCTCCGGCGGCAAGGACTCCATCGTGATGCTGCACCTGGCGCTGAAGGCGTTCGCGCCCGCGCCGGTGCCGTTCACGCTGCTGCACGTGGACACCGGGCACAACTTCCCCGAGGTCCTCGACTACCGCGACCGTACGGTCGCGAAGCACGGGCTGCGGCTGCACGTCGCCTCCGTGCAGGAGTACATCGACGCCGGGAAGCTCCGCGAGCGCCCCGACGGCACCCGCAACCCGCTCCAGACCGTGCCGCTGACCGAGGCGATCCAGCAGCACCGCTTCGACGCGGTCTTCGGCGGCGGGCGGCGCGACGAGGAGAAGGCGCGCGCCAAGGAGCGGGTGTTCTCGCTGCGCGACGAGTTCTCCCAGTGGGACCCGCGCCGCCAGCGGCCCGAGCTGTGGCAGCTGTACAACGGCCGGCACGCCCCCGGCGAGCACGTCCGGGTCTTCCCGATCTCCAACTGGACCGAGCTGGACGTCTGGCAGTACATCGAGCGCGAGGGCATCGAGCTGCCGGAGATCTACTTCGCCCACGAGCGCGAGGTGTTCAACCGCAACGGCATGTGGCTGACGGCGGGTCACTGGGGCGGGCCGAAGGAGCACGAGGCCACCGAGACCCGGCTCGTGCGCTACCGCACGGTCGGCGACATGTCCTGCACCGGGGCCGTCGACTCCGACGCCACCACGCTGGACGCCGTGATCACCGAGATCGCCGCCTCCCGGCTCACCGAGCGGGGCGCGACCCGCGCCGACGACAAGATGTCCGAGGCCGCGATGGAAGACCGCAAGCGCGAGGGGTACTTCTAAATGACCACCACAGCTGAGCAGTTGAGCGCCACCACCCTGCTGCGCTTCGCCACCGCCGGGTCCGTCGACGACGGCAAGTCCACGCTCGTGGGCCGACTGCTGCACGACTCCAAGTCGGTCCTCACCGACCAGCTGGAGGCCGTCGAGCAGGCCTCGCTCAACCGCGGCCAGGAGGCGCCGGACCTGGCGCTGCTGACCGACGGGCTGCGCGCCGAGCGCGAGCAGGGCATCACCATCGACGTCGCCTACCGCTACTTCGCCACCACCCGGCGGCGGTTCATCCTCGCCGACACCCCGGGCCATGTGCAGTACACCCGGAACATGGTGACCGGCGCCTCCACCGCCGAGCTGGCCGTGGTGCTGGTCGACGCCCGCAACGGGGTCGTCGAGCAGACCCGCCGGCACGCCGCCGTCGCCGCCCTCCTGCGCGTCCCGCACGTGGTGCTGGCCGTCAACAAGATGGACCTCGTCGACTACGCGGAGCCCGTGTTCGCCGCGATAGCCGAGGAGTTCACCGCGTACGCCGCTTCCCTCGGCGTCCCGGAGATCACCGCGATCCCGATCTCGGCGCTGGCCGGGGACAACGTGGTGGAGCCGTCCGCGCACATGGACTGGTACGGCGGGCCGACCGTCCTGGAACACCTGGAGACGGTCCCGGTCAGCCACGACCTCACCGCCTGCCACGCGCGCTTCCCCGTGCAGTACGTGATCCGCCCGCAGTCCGCCGAGCACCCCGACTACCGGGGCTACGCCGGTCAGATCGCCGCCGGGGTGTTCCGGGTCGGCGAGTCCGTCTCCGTACTCCCCTCGGGGCGTACGACGACGATCACCGGCATCGACGCGCTCGGCGAGAGCGTGGACATCGCGTGGGCCCCGCAGTCGGTGACGCTCCGGCTGGCCGACGACATCGACATCTCGCGCGGCGACCTGATCGCCCCCGCCGACGACGCCCCGCCGGTCACGCAGGACGTCGAGGCGACCGTCTGCCACGTGGCCGACCAGCCGCTCTCGGTGGGCCAGCGGGTGCTGCTCAAGCACACCACCCGCACCGTCAAGGCGATCGTCAAGGACATCCCGTCCCGGCTGACCCTGGACGACCTCTCCCAGCACCCGGCGCCCGGGCAGCTCGTCGCCAACGACATCGGGCGGGTCGTCGTGCGGACCGCCGAGCCGCTCGCGCTCGACTCCTACGAGGACTCGCGGCGCACCGGCTCGTTCCTGCTGATCGACCCGGCGGACGGGACGACGCTGAGCGCCGGAATGGCGGGTGCCGCGTTCGCCGCCGCCGCCGAGGCCGTCGTGGCGGCCGACGACGACGCCGAATGGGACTTCTGATGGCGACCGACTTCTTCTCCTCCTTCGCGAAGGAGGGCGGCCGGGTGGGCAGCGGCGCCCTCGGCAGCGGCCAGGGCGGGGTCGGGCGATGTGCGTGATGACGTACGCGCACCGCTCGCGCGCCCTGAACCCCCCGCACCCGTACCGCCGAAGACCTGCCGACCTCCCGGCCGTGCCCCCCTGACCAGACAGCGGGGCACGGGACCGGGCCAACGAGAGGAAAGCCTCCCGTGCCTGCCCCCCGTTCCACCGTTCGCCGCGGCCTCGCCGCCGTCGCCGCCCTGCCGCTGCTCGCCCTGGCGGCCACCGCCTGCGGCTACGGCTCCGAGGCGAAGGACGACGACGCCAAGACGAACGTCTCCGCCGGAGGGAAGAAGCTCTCCTCCGACACCGTGAAGATCGGGTATTTCCCGAACCTCACGCACGCCACCGCCCTGGTCGGTATCCAGGAAGGCACCATCCAGAAGGAACTGGGCGGCACCAAGGTCGAGTCGACGACCTTCAACGCGGGCCCGTCCGAGATCGAGGCGCTGAACGCCGGCTCCATCGACATCGGCTTCATCGGCCCCTCCCCCTCCATCAACGGCTACAGCAAGTCCCAGGGCAAGGGGCTGCGGATCATCTCCGGTTCGGCCTCCGGCGGGGTGAAGCTGGTCGTCAACCCGGACAAGATCAAGACCCTGGACGACCTCAAGGGCAAGAAGATCGCCACCCCGCAGCTCGGCAACACCCAGGACGTGGCGTTCCTCAACTGGATCTCCGAGAAGGGCTGGAAGGTCGA
Organism: Streptomyces rubiginosohelvolus; assembly: GCF_014649875.1. Taxonomy (GTDB): domain Bacteria; phylum Actinomycetota; class Actinomycetes; order Streptomycetales; family Streptomycetaceae; genus Streptomyces; species Streptomyces rubiginosohelvolus. The sequence continues at coordinate 131,756 of NZ_BMTW01000002.1, forward strand.
CGCCCAGAGCGGCAAGGGCGATGTCTCCGTGGTCCGCTCGGACAACAAGGTGACCCCGGACGCCTACAAGTCCGGTGACCTGGACGGGGCGTGGGTGCCCGAGCCGACGGCGTCCAAGCTGGTCTCCGAGGGCGCGAAGGTGCTCCTCGACGAGAAGGACCTGTGGCCCGACAAGAAGTTCGTGATCACGAACATCATCGTGTCGCAGAAGTTCCTCGACGAGCACCCGGACGTGGTCGAGGCGGTGCTGAAGGGTTCGGTGTCCACCAACAAGTGGATCAACGCCAACCCGGACGAGGCCAAGGCGTCCGCCAACAAGGCGCTGGAGAAGCTGAGCGGCAAGCCGCTGCCCCAGGAGATCCTCGACCCCGCGTGGGAGTCCATCGAGATCACCAATGACCCGCTGGCCGAGACGCTCAAGACGCAGGCCGGTTACTCGGTGAAGTCCGGTCTGCTCGAGGAGCCGAACCTCCAGGGCATCTACGACCTGGGCCCGCTGAACAAGATCCTCAAGGCCGAGGGCCTGCCCGAGGTCGCCGACGCCGGTCTCGGCGTCAAGTAGCCCGCCCGATCCGCAGCAGGACGTAAGGAATCCCAGGAGGTGACGACCATGGCGACCCCTACCCTCACCAAGGCCGAGGACCGTACGACGGTCGAGCACGCAGCCCGTCTCGCACATGTCTCGAAGTCCTTCGCCGGACCCACGGGGCAGCAGCTCGTGCTGGACGACATCACCCTCGATGTCGCTCCGGGTGAGTTCGTCACCCTCCTGGGAGCGTCCGGGTGCGGAAAGTCGACGCTGCTCAATCTGGTGGCCGGACTCGACCGCCCGTCGAAGGGGTCCATCGAGACCCCCGGCGGGCGGCCGGCCCTGATGTTCCAGGAGCACGCCCTCTTCCCGTGGCTGACCGCGGGCAAGAACATCGAACTGGCCCTGCGGCTGCGCGGGGTGCCGAAGTCGGAGCGCCGCACCGAGGCGGAGCGGCTGCTCGAACTGGTCCGGCTCGGCGGGGCGTACGGCAAGCGGGTGCACGAGCTGTCCGGCGGTATGCGCCAGCGGGTGGCGATGGCCCGGGCGCTCGCGCAGGACAGCCAACTGCTGCTGATGGACGAGCCGTTCGCGGCGCTGGACGCCATCACCCGCGATGTGCTGCACGACGAGCTGACCCGGATCTGGCGGGAGACGAACGCCTCGGTCCTGTTCGTCACCCACAACGTGCGCGAGGCCGTACGGCTCGCGCAGCGCGTCGTTCTGCTCTCGTCCCGGCCGGGCCGGATCGCCCGGGAGTGGACGGTCGACATCGAGCAGCCGCGCCGCATCGAGGACACCGCCGTGGCGGAGCTGTCCGTCGAGATCACCGAAGAACTGCGTGGGGAGATCCGCCGACATGGCCAGCACTGACATCACGTCCGACCGGAAGCGGCCGGACGAGGCGGCCGGACCGGTCGACAAGAAGCCCGACGACCTGGCGGGCCTGGAGGCCGGCCTCGACGCGCTCGACGCCGTACAGATCCGCCGCACCCCGGTGCGCGAGGTGCTCCTGCAGAAGGTGCTGCCGCCGGTCGTGGCGGTGGCGCTGGTCCTGGTGGTCTGGGAGCTGCTGGTCCGCGCCGAGGTCACCGAGGTGTACAAGCTGCCGCCGCCGTCCGCGGTGTGGGACAGCGCCAAGGACATGTGGCTGGCGGGCACGCTGCTGGAGGTCGTCTGGACCAGCGTCTCGCGCGGTCTGTTCGGCTTCCTGCTGGCGGTCGCGATCGGTACGCCGCTGGGGCTGCTGGTCGCCCGGGTGAAGCTGGTCCGGGCCGCGATCGGCCCGATCCTGTCCGGGCTCCAGTCGCTGCCCTCGGTGGCGTGGGTGGCCCCGGCGGTGATCTGGCTCGGGCTGAACGACCAGATGATGTTCGCGGTGATCCTGCTGGGCGCGGTGCCCTCGATCGCCAACGGTCTGGTCTCCGGCGTCGACCAGGTGCCGCCGCTGTTCCTCCGGGCGGGCCGCACGCTGGGCGCGACCGGGCTGCGCGGGACCTGGCACATCGTGCTCCCGGCGGCGCTGCCCGGCTATCTGGCGGGTCTCAAGCAGGGCTGGGCGTTCTCCTGGCGCTCCCTGATGGCCGCCGAGATCATCGCCTCGTCGCCCGAACTGGGCCTGGGACTGGGTCAGTTGCTGGAGAACGGCCGCAGCAACTTCGACATGCCCGGCATCTTCCTGTCGATCCTGCTCATCCTGTTCGTCGGCATCGCCATCGACCTGCTCATCTTCAGTCCGCTGGAGCGGTGGGTGCTGCGCAGCCGCGGTCTCCTCGTCAAGAACTGAGCCTTCCCATGACGCATCCCACGCTCCTCGTCATCGCCCACGGCAGCCGCGACCCGCGGCACGCCGCGACCGTGCACGCGCTCACCGAGCGGGTCCGCGCCGAGCGGCCGGGACTGCGGGTGGAGACGGCGTTCCTGGAGTTCAACGCCCCGTCGGTGCCCCGGGTGCTGGAGCGCCTGGCGGCACAGGGGGCGGACGAGGTCGTCGCCCTCCCCCTCCTGCTGACCCGGGCGTTCCACGCCAAGACCGACATCCCCTCGGTCCTGCGCGAGGCCCGCGCCCGGCTGCCGAGGCTGCACATCCGGCAGGCCGACGTCCTCGGTCCGTCCCCGCTGCTCAACGCCACTCTGGGGCGGCGGCTGCGGGAGGCCGGGGTCCGTCCCGGCGATCTCCCCCGGACCGGGCTCGTCCTGGCGTCGGCGGGATCCTCAGACCCGGAGGCGATCGCAGTGATCGCTGAAATCGCGCGGGAGCTGCGGCACACCGGTTGGTGCGCCGTGCGGCCTGCGTTCGCCTCCGCACTCCTTCCCCGTACCGAGGACGTGGTACGGGAACTGCGCGCCGAGGGCGTGGAGCGGGTGGCGGTGGCCCCGTACGTCATCGCGCCCGGCCGGCTCCCCGACCGCATCGCGGCGGGCGCCGAGGCTGCCGGCGCGGACGTCCTGGCCGATGTGCTGGGCCCCGCCCCGGAGTTGGCACGGCTGCTGCTGAACCGGTTCGACGAGGCGCGGGTGCCGGTGGGGGCGTCGCTGTCGGCGTGAGGGCCGGGCGTGCCGCGGCACCGGGGAGTGCCGGGGAAACCGGGAGGCGCCCTGCCCGTACGTTTCGTACCATCGGGCCGCACCGGCCCGTCGCGTACACCAAGGACTCCGTGAAGCACTCCGATCTCCCCGCCAAGGCTCCTTCGCTCGCGGCCGGCATGGCCGCCGCCGATCACAGCCCGGACGGCCAGCTCGTCCAGACCCGCCACCGCGCCACGCTCGTGGCGAGCTGGGACATCGCGCCCGGCTCGACCGTCCTGGAACTGGGCTGCGGTCAGGGTGACATGACCGCTGTCCTCGCGGAGGCGGTCGGGCCCGAGGGGCGCGTGGTGGCCATCGATGTGGCCGACCCCTCCTACGGCTCACCGGTCACGCTCGGGGAATCGGCGGACCGGCTCGCGGCGGGCCCTCTCGGACCCCGCATCGACTTCCGTTTCGGCACCGACGTCCTCGACCCGTCCGTCGACTTCCCCGCCGGCTCTTTCGACCATGTCGTGCTCGCGCACTGTTCCTGGTACTTCGCCTCGCTCGGGCAGCTCCGGGACACTCTGGCCCGGGCACGGCGGTGGGCGGGGCACTTGTGGTTCACCGAGTGGGACGTGACGCCCACGTCCGGCGACCAGTTGGCCCATCTCCTCGCGGTGCTGATCCAGGGGCAGATCGAGGCCGCCGGTTCACGTGGCCAGGGCAATGTGCGCACGCCCTTCTCCCGCGAGGAGTTGCTGCGGCTCCTGCCCGAGGCCGGCTGGGCGGCCGAGGGAAGCGAGCCGGTCGACACCGAAGGTCTTCAGGACGGCGACTGGGAGGTCGCGGCCTGTCTCGACCTGGTCGGAGCGGAGGAGCATCTGGCGTCGCTGCCCGAGCCGGTGCGCCGCCTCGTCCTCAGCCAGGCCGACGTCCTGCGGGCCGTTGCCGTGGAGCGCGGCAACCGTCCGCTCGCCGCGTACTCGGTCACCGCGCGCTGACCTTCGCCTCAGCGGCGTCTCAGTCGTAGGACAGCCCGCCGGACCGGGCGCGCTTGAGTTCGAAGAAGCCCGGGTGGTTCGCCAGGACCCGGAAGCTGTCGAAGAGTTCGGCCGCCTTCTCGCCGCGCGGGATCGCGTTGAGGACCGGGCCGAACCAGACCGTGCCGTCGACGTGGATCGTCGGCGTTCCCACGTACGCGTCCTGCTCCGGGTCCTTGCCCGCGTCGTGGTGGCGGGCGACCTCGGTGTCGTACGCCGTGGAGTGGGCCGCTTCCGCCAGGGCGGCGGGCAGGTCCAGTTCGGCCAGGGAGGCGGCGATCACGGCGTCGAAGTCCTCCTCCTTGTGCCGGTGGATGCGGGTGCCGAGCGCGGTGTACAGGTCCCGCAGGACTCCGTCGCCGTGGGCGGCCGCCACGGCGACGGCCACCCGGACGGGGCCGATCGACTTGTCGACGAGCTCGCGGTACCCGTCGGGCAGTTCGTTGCCCTCGTTGTGCAGGTAGAGGCTCATGGGGCGGAAGCGCAGGTCGATGTCCCGGTGCCGCTCCACCTCCAGCATCCAGCGGGAGGTGATCCACGCGAACGGGCAGGCGGGGTCGAAGAAGAAGTCGACCGTGGTGCGGGCGACGGGTCCGGTGGCGGGGTGCTGTGTGCTCATACGCCTCAGCCTAGGCAGCGAGTGGCGTGGCCTCCCGGGCCAATCCGCCGCTGATCCGGTGGGCCACTCGCGGGTGTCCGGCCCGTCAGCCGAGGGTCTTGGCCGGCTCCTCGGACTCCGGCTCCGGGGTGTGGTGACGGCCGACCGGGATCACCAGCGGGGTGCGGCTGACCGGGTCCGTGGTCACCTGGCAGCGCAGGCCGAAGACGTCCTCGACCGTCTCGGCGGTGATCACGTCGGAGGGGGCGCCCTCGGCGACGATGGCGCCCTTCTTCATCGCGATGACGTGGTCCGCGTACCGGCAGGCCTGGTTGAGGTCGTGCAGGACCATGACGATCGTGCGTCCCTCGCGCCGGTTCAGGTCGACGACGAGGTCCAGCACGTCGATCTGGTGGGCGAGGTCGAGATACGTCGTCGGCTCGTCGAGAAGGAGGACCGGGGTGCCCTGGGCGACGGCCATCGCGATCCAGGCGCGCTGGCGCTGACCGCCGGAGAGTTCGTCGACCGCCCGGTCGGCGAGGTCGGTGGTGCCGGTGGCGGCGAGCGCGTCGTGCACCGCCTGCTCGTCCGCCTTGGTCCACTGCCGCCACCACGTCTGGTGCGGGGAGCGGCCCCGGTTGACCAGGTCGATGACGGTGAGGCCGTCGGGGGCGACCGGCGACTGCGGCAGGATGCCGAGCTGCTGGGCCAGCTCCCGGGTGGGGATGGAGTGCAGGGCCCGTCCGTCCAGGCTGACCGCGCCGTCGCGCGGGGCGAGGAGGCGGGCCAGGGCGCGCAGCAGGGTCGACTTGCCGCAGGCGTTGGCGCCGACGATGGCGGTGATCCGGCCCGGCGGCACGGCCAGGTCGAGGCCGCTGACGACGGCTCGGTCGTCGTAGCCCAGGTGCAGGCCCTCGGCCCGCAGGTCGGGTTCGGCGGTGGACATCGGTCAGCCTCCTGAGCCCGCGCGGTTGACGCGGATGAGCAGCCAGAGCAGCACCGGGGCGCCGAGCACTCCGGTGACGATCCCGACGGGCAGTTCGGTGCCGGGGATCAGTTCGCGTGCGAGGACGTCGGACGCGAGGACGACGAGAGCGCCGGTGAGTCCGGCGGCGAGCGGCGGCGGCCAGGCGGTGCGGCACAGCCGCTGGGCGATCTGCGGGGCGGCGAGCGCCACGAACGCCACGGGTCCGGCCGCCGCGGTGGCGAAGGCGACCAGACCGACACCGGTGAGCAGGACAGTGAGCCGGACGGTCTGGACGCGGGTGCCGAGCCCCTTGGCCACGTCGTCGCCGAGTTGCAGCGTACGCATGAGGCGGCCGATGAGCAGGGCGGTGGGGACCAGGACGACGAGGGCGTACGCAAGGGGCTCGGCCTGTTGCCAGTCACGGCCGTTGAGGTTGCCGACGAGCCAGCCGAGGGCGGCCTGGGCCTGGAAGCGGCCGCCCCGGGCGAGCAGGTAGTCGGTGGCGCTGAGGCAGATCCAGGAGACGCCGATGCCGACGAGGATGATGCGGTAGCCCGTGGTGCCGCGCCGCCAGGCGAGCCCGTAGACGATCAGGGCGCTGGCGAGGGCACCGAAGAGACCGAGCGCCTGGGTGCCGAGGCCGAAGTCCCAGCCGAGCACGATGCCCGCGACGACGGCCGTCCCGGCGCCCTGGGTGAGGCCGATCATGTCGGGGCTGGCCAGGGGGTTGCGGGTCATCGTCTGGAGGAGCGCGCCGGACATGCCGAACGCGATGCCCGCCAGCAGGCCCGTCATGGCGCGGGGCAGCCGCAGTTCCTGGACGACGAGGAGGGTCCCCGCGTCCCCGGAGCCGGTCAGCGCCCGGGCGACGTCGGCGAGCGGGATCCCGTACTCGCCGATGGAGACGTGCCAGCACAGCGCCGCGAACACGGCGACGGCGAGCCCCGCGGTGACGGCGAGCTGACGGGGGCGCAGGGTGCCGGAGAGCGGCGGGAAGGCGAGGCGGAAGGGGCGCGCGACGCCCTTCGGGAGCGGCGCGCGGGGCCCGGTGGTCGCCGTGGTGCCGGCGGACTTGCCCGGCCCGGTGGTCGCCGTGGCCCCGGTGGACTTGGTGAGCCCGGTGGTCTTCTCGGGCACGGTGTCGGTGGGCCCGTCGGGCCCGGCGGTCTTCGAAAGCGGGGTGTCCGGTGTCATGGTCAGATCTCCGCGAGGCGACGTCGGCGGACCAGGGCGATGAAGAACGGTCCGCCGATGAAAGCGACGATGATCCCGGCCTGTACCTCGACGGGGCGGGCGATCACCCGGCCGAGGATGTCCGCGCCGAGCAGCAGCCCCGCGGCGAGCGCGGCCGAGAGCGGCAGCAGCCAGCGGTGGTCGGGGCCGAGTCCGGCGTACTGGGCGAGGACCCGGGCGACGTGCGGGACGACCAGGCCGATGAAGACGACGGGCCCGATCACGGCGACGGCCGCCCCGGTGAGCAGCGTGACGGCGACGACGCCCTGGAGGCGGACGAGGCCGAGCTTGCGGCCGAGGGACGCGGCCACGTCGTCGCCGAGGGCGAGGCTGTTGAGGGCGGGGGCGCTCGCCAGGGCGAGGAGGGAGCCGAGCCCGAGGAAGGGCAGGATCCGCAGCACGGTGGAGGCGTCCTGGTCGGCGAGCGAGCCGGCCGACCAGAACCGGAAGCGGTCCAGCGCGGCCGGGTCGGTGAGGACGACGGCGCTGGTCAGCGAGGACAGCACGGCGGTGACGGCGACTCCGGCGAGGGCCAGCTTCACCGGGGTCGACCCCGAACGCCCCATCCGGCCCAGCAGATAGACGACGACGCTGGCCGCCATGGCTCCGGCGAAGGCGAACCAGATGTAGCCGAACAGCGAGCCGATCCCGGCGACTCCGGCGGCGATGACGATGGCGAACGCGGCCCCGGCGCTGACGCCGAGGATGCCGGGGTCGGCCAGCGGGTTGCGGGTCAGGGCCTGCATCACGCAGCCGGAGAGGCCGAGCGCCGCTCCGGCGGCCAGGCCCAGCGCCGTACGCGGGATGCGCACGGACCAGATGACGTCCTCGATCCGGGGGCCGGTCGGCTGTCCCGTCAGGGCCTTGATCACGTCGCCGGGCGGGATGCTGAGCGCCCCGAGGCCGATCGAGAGCAGGCAGAGCACGGCCAGCAGCGCGGCGAGCGCGGCCACGAGCAGGGCGGGACGCCATCGGGCGGGGCGGGTCACGGGGCTGGCTCCACGGTCCGGTTCCTCACGGGAGGGTGGGCGGCCGCCCCGCCGACGCGGGGCGGCCCGGAAGGGGAAAGGCGTCAGGACGCGGGGTGCTCGACCTTCGTGTCGGTCTTGCCGTCGACGGCGGCCGACAGCATCGGGACCAGGCGGTCGACGGTGTACGGGATGCTCAGCGGGGTCACGAAGGAGATGGCGCTGCCGAAGTGGCTGCTCTCCTTGATCATGACCTCACGGCCCTCCTTGACCGCGTCGAGCTTGCCGTACAGCGGGTCGGCGTGGAGCTTCTTGGCGTCCTTGGCCGGGTCGGTGACGATCCAGGCGACGGCGTCCGTGTCGAGGAGGTCGGTGCGCTCCTTGCTGATGTTGGCACCGAACGCCTCACCGACGACCTTGTCGAGGCCCGTCGGAAGCTGGAAGCCGAGGCCGGTCAGCACGCGCGAGCGGTTGTCCTGCGGGCCGTAGACGTACATGCCCTCGTACGGCGTCGCCATGACGGCGGTCTTGCCCTTGAACTCGGGGTGCGCGGCCGCGGCGTCGGCGATGTGCTTCTCGGTCTTCGCGACCAGCGCCTTCGCCTCGTCGCTCTTGCCGAGGGCCTTGCCGACCTGCGTGGTCTGGTCCTGCCAGGAGATCCCCCAGTCCGCGCCTTCCTTGGGCTGGGCGACGACCGGGGCGATCTTGGAGAGGGTGCGGTACTGGTCCTTGGTGAGGCCCGAGTACAGCGCGAGGATCAGGTCGGGGCGCAGCGAGGCGATCTTCTCGACCTGCGGGCCGGTGCCGTCGTCGTGCAGGACGGTGGGGCGCGCCTTGTCGCCGAGCGCCTTCTCGGCCCACGGGCCGATGGCGCCCTTGAACTCGCCGAACCACTCGGTCGTGCCGACGGGCACCTTGCCGAGGGCGAGGACCGCGTCCTGGTCGGAGAGGCCGACGGTGACGATGCGCTGCGGGTCCTTCTTGACGGTGGTGGTGCCGTACTTGTGGTCGAGGGTGACCGGGAAGGCCCCCTTCGGTGCACTGTCGCCGGACGGTGCCGCCTCGTCGTCGCTCTCGCCGGACCCGCAGGCGGCGGCTCCGAACAGCAGCAGGGCGGACGCGGCCACGGCGGTCAGCCGGGTGCGCTGGATCATGCGGAACATGACGGATTCCTTCGGGGGCGTCGGCATTCGCCGGGGACGGGGCGGGGGGGGCGGGTGGTGCGTGGGGTCAGGGGTGCGGTGCGGTGGTGCGGCTTCCGGACCAGGCGTGCCAGAGGGCGGCGTACGGTCCGTCCGCGTCGCGCAGTTCGTCGTGCGGGCCGCTCTCGACGACGCGGCCGGCCTCCAGCACGACGACCCGGTCGGCGGCGACGGCCTGGGTGAGACGGTGGGCGACGACCAGGGCGGTGCGGCCGGCGAGGGCAGCCTCGGCGGAGCGTTCGAGGACCCGGGCGCCCGCGCTGCCCGCCTCGGCGGTCGCCTCGTCGAGGACGGCGAGGGCGGGGTCGGCCAGGACGAGCCGGGCGAGGGCGAGTTGCTGGGCGCGGGCGGGGTCGAGGCGGTGGCCGCCCTCGCCGACGACGGTGGCGAGCCCCTCGGGGAGCGCCTCGGCCCATTCCAGGGCGTGCACCGTGGCCAGGGCGGTGCGCAGGTCGGCGTCGGAGGCATCGGGGCGGGCGAGCCGGAGGTCCTCGGCGAGGGTGCCGGTGAAGACGTGGACCTCCTGGGTGACCAGGACGACCGGGTGTTCGCCCACGCCGGCAGCTGCGGAGCCAGTGCCCGCCGGTGCGGTGACCGAGCCCGAGGTGGGCTGCTGGACGCCCGCGACGATCCGGGCGAGGGTCGACTTCCCGGCCCCGCTGGTCCCGACGAGCGCCACGTGCTCGCCGGGCTCCAGAGTGAGGGAGACCTCGTGCAGGACGGGGCGGCCGGGCCCGTAGGCGTGGCTGACGGCGCGCACGGTGACGGCGGCTTCGGAAGAAGCGATGCGCTGACGCGGTACGGAGGCGGGCGCGGCCTTTCCGGCCTCAGCCTTTCCGGCCGCCGGCTCCCCGGCCGCCGGCTCCGGCTGCTCCGCGAGGTCGGTCACGCCGACCAGCCGGGCCAGTCCGGCCGCCGCCGACTGGGCGTCGTCGAGCAGCACCAGGGCGGCGTTGACGGGTCCGAAGAGGCTGTGGAAGTAGAGGGCGGCGGCGGTGGCCGTCCCGATCGACACCGCGCCGTCGCGGACCAGCCAGAATCCGGCGATCAGGACGGCGGCCAGGCCGATGTACTCGGCGATGTGCAGCCGCCCGTAGAAGCCGAGCACCAGGTTGACGCTGCGCATGGTGAGGTCGACGGCCTTGCGCGAGCGTCCGGCACTGCGCTCGGTGTGCTGCTCCTCCAGCCGGTGGCCGCGTACGGTCACGGCGCCGCCGATGGTCTCCAGGAGCTGTTGCTGCTGGGCCCCGTTGGCGACCCGCTGGTCGGCGTACAGGGTGAGGGCGCGGCGTACGTACCAGCGGGCGGTGAGCAGTTGGACGGGGACGGCGAGGAGCGCGGCGAGCAGGAACCGTACGTCCAGGAGGGCCAGCGCGCCGAGGGTGAGGACGATCGCGAGGACGGAGCGGGCCATTTCGGGCAGCGCGGAGCGGACGGCTTCGGCGACCCGGGCGACATCGCCGGTGACGCGGGCGGTGAGGTCGCCGGCCCCGGCGCGTTCCAGCCGGTCGGCGGGGAGGTTCAGGGCGCGTTCGACGAACCGCTCACGCAGCCGGGCCAGTACGGTCTCGCCGAGCCGGGCGATCCGGGTGAGCCCGAGCGTGGTGGTGAGGCCCTGGACGACGGCGACCGCGACGAGGAGGACGACCGGGAGGGTCAGGTCCCCGGCGGGGCGGCCGTCGGCGACGATGTCGACGATCCGGCCCAGCAGCGGCTGGACGAGGAGGCCGACGGCGGTGGCCGCGACCAGGATGCCGATGCCGGTCAGGGCGAGGCCCCGGTCGGGGCGGATCAGCGTGCGCAGGGCGGCCCGGGTGCGGGCGGTGGTGGCGATGGGGAGCAGCTCGGGGCCGGTGTCCGGCGTGGGCGAGTCCGTGGTCATGTGAGCACCGCCGTGCGGTAGACGGGATGGTCGCGTACGAGGTCCTCGTGCGGGGCCTCGGCGGTGATCGTGCCGCCGTCGACGAGGACGACGCGGTCGGTGGCGGCGAGCAGGGCGGGGCTGCTGGTGACCAGGACGGTGGTGCGGCCGGTGCGGGCGCGCCGGATGCCGGCGGCGATCCGGGCCTCGGTGGCGGCGTCGACCGCGGTGGTGGGGTCGTGGACGACGAGGACGCCGCGGTCGGCGGCGAGTGCGCGGGCCAGGGCGACGCGCTGGCGCTGGCCGCCGGAGAGCGAGCTGCCGCGCTCGCCGATCCGGCCGCCGGTGCCGCCGGCCAGGGCGGAGGCCACCTCGTCGACGGCGGCGGCGTCCATGGCGGCGCGCGGGTCGCTCCCGTCGGGGGCGGCGGCGGTGACGTTCTCCAGGAGGGTGCCGTCGAAGAGCTGGGCGTCGTGCTCGGCGACGAGGAGCGCGGAGCGCAGGGCGGCGGGGGCCAGTTCGGTGAGGGGGACGCCGTCGAGTTCGACGCTGCCCCGCTCCGGGTCGCAGCGGCGGGCCAGACAGTGCAGAAGGGTGGCGGCGTCGGCCGGGTCGGTGACGACGATGCCGAGGTGTTCGCCGGGGCGGACGGTCAGGTCGAGGGCGTCGAGTCCGGCGTGGCCGAGTCCGTTCAGGCGCAGTTCGCCGGGGGCGGGGGCGGCCGGTTCAGCGGTGCCGCCGGTCGTCTCGCCCGGGGCGGCCAGCACGTCGGCGATCCGGGCGGCGGAGGCACGGCCCTTGGCCAGTTCGGCGCCGACCCAGGCCAGCACGCTGATCGGTCCCGGCAGGAAGAGGGCGAGGCCGACGGCGGAGACGAGGGCGCCGAGGCCGATGGAGTCGCTGAGGACCAGGCGGCCGCCGACGAGGGCGACGAGCGCGATGAACGAGCCGGTCAGCGTGAGCATCAGGCCGGTCTGGAGGGCGGCGGCGCGGGCGGCGCGCACATTGGCGTCGCGGGAGGCCTGGCTGGTGGCGCGGTAGCGGTCGACGGCGGCGCGCTCGGCCCGCAGGCCCTTGAGCACCCGGACCCCGGCGACGAGGTCGGCGGCCACCCCGGAGGCGTGGGCGGCCTGTTCCTGTTCGGCCTCGCTGCGGTGTTCCAGGGGCCGGGCCAGGAAGTGGCCGAGCGCCATCAGGACCGGGGCGCCGATCAGGACGAGGAGCCCGAGGGGCAGGGAGGCGCGGAGCAGGAGCACCGCGCCCGCGACGACGCCGACGACCGCGGCGATGCCGAGGGTCAGGGCCATGTTGACGGCCCCTACGCGGCGGGCGTCCTCGGTGGCCACGTTCACCAGCGCGCCGGGCGGACGGCCGGCCTCCGCGCCCCCGTGCGGGGCGAGGACCCGGCGGACGACGTCCAGGCGGAGCTGGTGGGCGGCCTGTTCGGCGGCGCGTTCACCGGCGCGGGCGCCGAAGCGGAAGCCGAAGGAGAGCAGGGTGTAGACGACGGCGAGGACCACCAGCCAGATCGCCAGCGCTCCCCCGTCGGGCCGCACCACGGCGCGGTCGACGATCAGCCCGATGAGTACGGGGACGAGCGCCTCGCCGATCTGATGGCAGGCGCCCAGGACCGATCCGACGGTCACGTCCCGACGCTGTCCCGCGACAGCACGGCGTATGACGCCACGCCCGGCGCTGTCAGCCCCCACTCACCTGCTCCTCAGCATGTCTACGAACAGCGGAGGGGGGATTTCAGGCCACCTGCCTCCGGCCAAACGAAGGCAAGGCTAACCTGTCGCGCCGGGGGTGCCCCGGGGCGGGTCGTGATCGCCGCCGTGATCCTGCTCGCCTTTGCCGTCCCGGCCGACCCGGCCGCCCCCGTCCGCGCCGCCGTCCGCCTCCTCCTGTTCGAGCAGGTCGTGCAGATGGCGCAGGACATCGAGCTGGGCCTCGTTGTAGAACGTGATCAGGGCCTGCGTGACGACGGACCGGGTGAGCTTCCCGTTCCGCCGGGACGCGGCGTCCAGGTCCGTGATGAAGGAGTGGTCCGCCCGCTGGGCCCGGACCTCGGCCGCCAGGTGCGCCGCCAGTCTGCGGCGCACGTCCTCGGGGGCGTCGGCCGGCAGCTGCTCGAACTCCTCGGCGACCTCGTCCCGGGGGCGCGTGTACTGGTCCCGGATGACGGACATCGCCGTCGGCGTGAGGACGCTCGAATACGCCACCAGGAGGTCCTGCTGGGCCCGGGGCAGCGTGGCGGCGGCGGCCCCGAAGTCCGCGGGCAGGTCGAGCGAGGCCCCGTCCTCCAGGATCGCGGCCAGTTGGCGGCGCATGTGCTGCTGGCGCTCGATGTTCGCCGCGAGTTCGGCGTCCAGGGCGCGGAGGGTCTCCGTCGACCGCGCGTCGGCGGCGGCCACCGTGGGGATGTCGGAGAGCGGCACGCCGAGGTCGGTCAGCCGGCGGATGCCCATCAGCCGGACCAGGTGCCGTACGTCGTACCGCTTGTAGCCGCTCGGAGCGCGCTCCGGCTCCTCCAGCAGACCCAGCTTGTGGTAGTGCCGGACCGTCTTGAGCGTCGTGCCCGCGAGTTCCGCCAGCTGACGCGTGCTCCATGTCATGGGAGTCCCTTTCCGGGGTTCCGTCACCGGGAGGGGCCCCTGCCTCTCCCCTGCCCCCCGGCCGCCACGGATCACCTCGCGCGGGTCGGGCTTGACTGTGCCCTTGGGGCACGGAGTGCGATGGGCGCGGTCAACCACCTTCAGCCCATGGGGAGATGCGGATATGACACGAGGACGCGGTATCCGGCGGAGCGCGGCCCTGGCGGTCGCCCTCGGCCTCGGCCTGAGCGGGTCGCTCGTCGCGGGACCGGCGGGCGCCGAGGAGAAGGAGGGACCGACCGTACGGTGGGGCGCCTGCCCCGAGGACGTGGCGGCCGAGGCGGCGCCGGTCGTCCTGGAGTGCGGCACCGTCCCCGTACCGAAGGACTACGCCGACCCGGGCGGCGACCGGATCGAGCTGATGATCTCCCGGCTGGCGAGCACGAACCCGGACAAGCGGCGCGGCACGCTGATGCTCAACCCGGGCGGCCCCGGCGGCTCGGGGCTGTCGCAGCCCGCGTTCCTGGCGAACCGGGGCATCCCCTCCGAGGTGCTGGACACCTACGACGTGATCGGCATGGACACCCGGGGTATCGGACGCTCGGCACCGGTGGCCTGCGGATTCACCCCGGAGGGCCCCTACTTCGCCAACATCCCGCCGTACGCGGTCGACGACGCGGCGGTCACCGCGCGGGCGAAGGTGGTGAAGGAGGTGGCCGAGCAGTGCGCGCGGCGCGACAAGGACGGGGTGCTGCCCCACCTGACCACGGCCAACACCGCCCGCGACCTGGACCGCATCCGGACGGCTCTCGGGGAGGAGAAGACCAGCTTCCTGGGCTACTCCTACGGCACGGCGCTCGGGGCCGCCTACGCGTCGATGTTCCCCGAGCGCTCCGACCGCATCGTGCTGGACAGCAACATCGGCGACACCCACCTCGACCGTGACGGTATGCGCCGCTACGCGCTCGGGGTGGAGCAGACGTTCCCCGACTTCGCCCGGTGGGCGGCCGCCCGTCACGACAGCTACGGTCTCGGCCGGACCCCCGCCGAGGTCCGCCGCACCTACTTCACCCTCGCGGAACGGCTCGACGAGAAGCCGGTCGACGGCTTCGACGGCAACGTGCTGCGCCAGCTCACCTTCGGCTACCTGTTCAAGGAGGTGCAGTACGCCAAGCTGGCCCAGCACTGGCAGGCGCTGAAGAGCGGTGACACCGCGTCCGTGCGCGTGGCGGACGCCGGCGGCCGGGCGGCGGACACCCCGCCTTCGCTGGACAACCAGCTCTCCGTCTTCCTGGCCGTGAGCTGCAACGACATCGCGTGGCCCACGAGCGTGGACACCTACCGCAAGGGGGTCGCCGAGGACCGTGCGCGCTACCCGATGTTCGGGGCCGCCACGGCCAACATCATGCCGTGCGCCTCCTGGCCGTACCCCCCGGCCGAGAAGCCGGTGGCGATCGACGACGAGGGGCCGCGCAACATCCTGCTCGTCCAGAACCTGCGCGACGTGCCGACCCCGCACGTCGGCGGGAAGCTGCTGCGGAAGAAGTTCGCGGACCGGTCCCGGCTGGTCAGCGTGGACGACAGCGGTCACGGGGTCTATGTGTACGGCGACAATCCCTGCGCGCTGAACACCACCACCCGCTACCTCGTCGACGGGAAGATGCCCGGGAAGGACACGTTCTGCCGGGCGGGCTGAGCCGGGGGTCAGTCCCGGGTCAGCTCCACCAGTTTCGCCACGGTGTTCCAGTTACGGGTGGTGGCGACGATGCCTTTCACATGGCGGGGGCGGCCCAGCTCGACGGCCAGCTTGGAGCGGCCGAGGCCGTCGGGGGCGTACAGGTACACGCAGCGGTCGCCGAGCCGGAACTCCTCCGGCAGGAACGCCTCCGCGTCCAGGTCCGCGAAGCGTTCGGGGTCCAGGGGCTGGTCGACGTAGGTGACGTGGAGCTGCTTGCCCTCCAGCTCGGCGGCGGGGAAGGGGCAGGCGTCGGCGACGGCCGCGAGATACGCGGCGTCGCGGACGAGGCAGTCGACGGCGAACCCGAACCGCTCCCGCAGGGCCTGCTCCAGGGCTGCGCCGAGGGCGTCGGCGTCCTCGCTGTCGCTGCGGAAGACGGCGTTGCCGCTCTGCAGATGCGTGGCGATGCCGGTGTGCCCCAGTCCGGCGAGCACATCGCGCAGTTCGGGCATCGGGACCTTCTTGCTGCCGCCCACGTTGATCCCGCGCAGGAGCGCCGCATACGTCGTCATGGCGACCCACCCTAGAGCGCATCCCCGGACACGCCGCAGCCGCCGCGCCCCGTGGGGGCGAGCGCGGCGGCTGCTGTGCGGATGGTGGCCGGGCGGCGGGGTGTGTGACCACCGCCGCCCGGCATCCGGTCGGAACCGGGGTACTGGCCGGGGTGTTACTCGACGACCTTGAGGAGCTTGTTCGCCGTGCCCTCGGTGGCGTTGGTGATGGCGTCCGGGGTGGCTCCCTCGGTGAGCGCCGTGGCGACGGCCTCCGGGGTGGCGTCCTGGTGGCCCGCCAGGTAGACGGCGGCCGCGCCGACGACGTGCGGGGTGGCCATGGACGTACCGGAGATGGTGTTGGTGCCGCTGTCGCTGTCGTTCCAGGTGGACGTGATGTCCGAGCCCGGGGCGTAGATGTCGACGACCGAACCGAAGTTGGAGAAGTCCGACTGCTCGTCGGCCTCCGTGGACGAGGCGACGGTGATCGCCTCGGGGACGCGGGAGGGCGAGCCCTGGCCGGCGTCGCTGGACTCGTTGCCGGCGGCCACACCGAAGGTGATGCCCGCGGCGATGGCCTTCTGGACCGCCTCGTCGAGGGCCGGGTCGGCCCCGCCGCCGAGGCTCATGTTGGCGACGGACGGGCCCTTGGCGTTGGCGGCGACCCAGTCGATCCCGGCGATGACCTGCTCGGTGGTGCCCGAGCCGTTGTCGTCCAGGACGCGGACGGCCACGATGTTCGCCTTCTTGGCGACGCCGTGCGCGGCCCCGGCTATGGTGCCCGCCACGTGGGTGCCGTGCCCGTTGCCGTCGTCGGCGTCGTCGTCGTTGTCGATGGCGTCGAAGCCGGAGGTGGCGCGGCCCTCGAAGTCCTCGTGGGTGACGCGGACACCGGTGTCGATGACGTACGCGGTGACGCCCTCGCCCGCGGCGTCGGGGTAGTTGTACGCCTTGTCACCGGCGGTCTCGGTCTGGTCGATGCGGTCCAGACCCCACGACGGCGGGTTCTCCTGGGTGGCGTTGATGCTGAACTTCTTGTTCTGCACCACCTTCGCGACGGCCGGGTCGGCGGCGAGGCGCTTGGCCTCGGTCTCCGAAAGGCCGCTGGCGGAGAAGCCGTTGATGCTGGAGTCGTAGTTGCGCTTGAGCTTGCCGCCGTACTCCTTGGCGAGCTCGGACTTGTCGGCCTTCTTCTCGTCCAGCATGACGATGTAGCTGCCGGAGACGGCGGTCGCGGCGTCCGCGCCGTAGACCGTGCCCATGGGGGCCGGTGCGGCTCCCGCGAACGAGGTTCCGAGAAGGGTGACTCCGGCGGCGGCCGCCACGGCGGTGATCGCGGCGGTGAGCTTGATGCGACGGGTGCGCTGGTGCTTGGCCATGGAGAGGGTTCTCCTCGTCATTCTTTGTGGGGGGATTGACCCTCGGCCGGAAGATCTCCGGGGGTTGGGTCGAAACCTTGACCGATTGACGAGCGCAGATCAAGACCCTCATGGAGGTGTGACTTGCTCAACAAGGTTTCGTAATAAGAAATCGGCCATGGCTGGTCACCACGGCCGTGGCGGCCGGTCGAGCAGTTACCTCGCCGGAATCGACGATTCCGTGACCACCCCGTGAAGGCCCTCTCCCCTTGCATTCCGCCTGTTCAGAGCGGCACTTGAGGCATCGGACACTCCTCGCCCGACCGCCACCCGCGGCCGCCTCATGCCCTCTGGGGCAGGAGTGACCATGCGTGAAGACATGTGAAGACCCGTGAAGGTGTGCGCAAGAGGGGTGAACGCCCGGTCCCGGGTGTGAAATCGCAAGGGCGTGCGTGCAGATGCGCCGACCGCCCCCGCCGCGATATCGGGTTCACGGAGCCGTAACAGAAGCGTCCCGCCCCGGGTAACCGCAGGTCGCGGCGGTCGGGGCGGGACGGAGAACGTCCGGATATCAGTCAGGCGGATCCGCTCAGCGCGACAGCTCCGCCTCGATGAGGTCCGCGGCCCTCGGCGTGCCGCCCTCCCCCGCCATCTGCTCGCTCAGGCGCGCGCACCGGGCGGCCACTTCGGGATCCTCCACCAAGGCGAGCACCGCCTCGCGCAGACTCGCGGCGTTCGCTTCCTCCATCGGCAGATGCCGGGCCACCCCCAGGGACTGGAGCATGTCCGCGTTGCCGAACTGGTCGACAGCCTGCGGCACGGCGACCATCGGGGTGCCCGTGGCGAGCCCCTCCTGGCTGCCGCCCGCACCTGCGTGGGTGATGAAGGCGTCGGCCTGCTTGAGGACGGCCAGCTGCGGCACCCAGGAGCGCACCTCCACATTCCCCGGTACGTCACCGAGTTCGGCGGGGTCGACGTGCGCGCCGATCTGGAGCACCACATGCCAGCCGGGCAGGTCACCGAAGGCCGCGAGGCACTCGCGGTAGAAGGCGGGCTGCTTGGTGAACGAGGAGCCGAGCGAGACCAGCAGCACCTTCTCGGCGTCGGCGGGCCGCTGCCACTCCCCCTGGTCCGCGCGGTCGCCCTGGCAGGCGCCGACGAAGGTGTACATCTCGCGGTCCACCCGGTCCGCGTTCGGCTGGAGCGCCTCGGGGATCAGGACGAGGCCGCGGCGGGGGCGGGCCACGAAGTCGTCGCTGGGGACATGACCGAGGCCGTTCTCGGCGAGCCAGCCGTCGAAGCGCGCGTAGTACGCCTTGCCGCGCTCGGTCTGCTTCAGCTCGGCGGTCATCGGCTCGCCGACCTCCTGCTCGTACCCCTCCCAGGGGACCAGGTTGGGCCAGAGGGAGACGGCGGGGACGCCCCAGCGGTGGGCGAGGACGCGGGCGGGATAGGAGGTGATGTCGTGCAGGACGAGGTCGGGCTCGTCGCCCGCGAAGGCCTCCGCGAGCTGCGGGAGGGCCTGGATGGCGTCGGCGAGGAAGGGTTCGATGTTGTCGATCAGCTCCGTCCCCCAGGCGTCGGGGTCGTCGTCGGTCGGCAGGGTCGAGGTCCAGATCACCGGCTCGGCGCCGGTGGCGGCGACCTTCTCCGCGAAGGAGGTGGGGATGGCGTAGCTGACACGGTGTCCACGGTCGACGAGCTCGCGGATCACGTCGAGGCTCGGGTTCACATGTCCGTGGGCGGCGATGGAGAACATGGCGATGTGGGCACGCGGGGATTCCGTCATGCCGGTGACTCTAAACGAGACGAGACGTCTCGTGCAACTTCTTCCTGTGGGCGGATCCGCTCGGGATCAGCGCTGGTAGCGGGCCAGCACCCGATTCCCGTCCTCCACCAGCCTCTTGCTCAGCTCGTCGGTATCGATCGCGCCGCTGTAGAACTCCTGGTACGCGGGGGTCGCCACCTTGTCCTTCCACTCGGGATAGCCGCGCACCGACTGGGCGGGCGCCGGCCGCAGCCCTTCGGCGAGCGCGGCGCCGACGGCCCACCCGTGCTCGGCGGAGCGCAGCGACGGATCGGCCAGCGCCTCGGTCCCGGTGGGCAGCATCCAGTCGCCCCGGGCGAGGCGCACCATGTTCGCGGGGCGCAGCAGGAAGTCGATGAACGCGACGGCCTCCTTCTTGTGCGGGCTCTCCTCGGCGACCGACAGCGTCTGCGGGCTCACGCCCTGGACCGCGCCGCCCGCGCCCGCGGGCATCGGCAGGACCGTCCAGTCGAACCCTTCGGGGGCCTGCTGGATGATCTGCTGGCGGTAGGAGAAGCCGAGCGGCAGCATCGCGTACTTGCCGCCGAAGAACCCGGGCAGCGCGTCCGAACCGCCCATGCCCAGCGCGCTGCGGGCCGCGCTGCCATCGGTGTTGACCTGGTCGTGGATGGTGCCGGTGACCACGCCGTCGCCCGGTTCGAAGCGCAGGACCGCCTTGCCGTCACCGTCGCGGTGGAAGAGCTGTCCGCCCCCGGACAGGCCCAGGTTGAGGGTGACGGAGACCGGCTCCTTCAGCGGCCAGGCGATCCCGTACCGCCCCTTCCCCGTCAGCTCCTTCGTCACCTGCCGGAACTCCTCCCAGCTCCAGGGGCGCTCCGGGGTCGGGATGCGCGCGCCCGAGGCCTTCAGCAGCTTCGTGCTGGCGATCAGGACCCGGGGCTCCTGGAGGAAGGGCACCCCGTGGACACCCTCGCCGAACGTGGTGGTGCGCCAGGACTGTTCGGGGATGTCCGCCTTGAGCCGGGTGGGCAGGAGAGGGCGCAGATCGGCGAGGTAGCCCCCGTACGCGAAGTCGGCCAGGTCGTCGGAGGCGTCGTGGATGATGTCGGGGGCCTCGCCGCCCTCGAAGGAGGTGAGGAGCTGGTCGTGGACGCTGTCCCAGCTGCCCTGGACGTACTCCACCTGGACGTCGGGGTGGGCGGCGTTCCACTCCTTCACCAACTGCTTGTTGGCGTCGACGGACTCCTTCTGCCAGGCCAGCGACTGGAAGCGGAGCCGGATCGTGCCGTCCGCGTCCCGCCCGTCACCGTCGCCGCCGGAGCAGCCGGTGACCAGCAGGGCCAGGACGGCGACGGCGGTGGCCGCCCGCCGGAGAGTGGCGCGCATCAGTGCTTCACCGCCCCGGCCGTCATCCCGCCGGTGATCCGCCGCTGGATGAAGGCGAAGAGCACGAGAGAGGGGAGGGTGGCGAGGAACGCGGCGGCGGCGAGCGGTCCGAGGTCGGCCACGCCCTCCGCGCCGAGGAAGTGGGTGAGGACGACCGGCAAGGTCTGCTTCTCCGGGGTCTTGAGCAGGACGAGCGCGAAGAAGAACTCGTTCCACGCGGTGATGAACGCGAACAGCGCCGTGGCGACGATGCCGGGGGCGAGCAACGGGGCGACGACCGAGACGAGGGTACGGACGCGGCCCGCGCCGTCCACGGCGGCGGCCTCCTCCAGCTCGGTGGGCACGGCACGCACGTACCCGGCGAGCATCCACAACGCGAAGGGCAGCGACCAGACGACGTAGACGAGGATCAGCCCCCACAGGGTGTTGATCAGATGCAGGTTCTTCAGGATCAGGAAGAGCGGGATGATCACCAGGACGAACGGGAACGCCTGGCTGACCACGACCCAGCCGGTCGCCGCGGTGGCGAGGCGGCCCCGGTGGCGGGCCATCACATAGGCCATCGGGGTGGCGATCACGACGGCGATCAACGCGGCGGAGACGGCGGCGACCAGCGAGTTGCCCGCGGCCTGGAGCAACGGCTGCTCGTCGAAGGCCTGCCGGAAGTTGTCCAGGGTGGGGTTCTCGGGAATCCAGGTGGGGTGCAGCGAGCCCAGTTCGCGGGCGGGTTTGAAGGCGGTCGAGATCAGCCACACGAACGGGAACGCGAGGAAGACCAGATACGCCAGGAGGGCCAGATACTGCCCGGTGCGCGCGGCCCGGCCGGTACGCAGCCCGGTGGACTCACGGGCGTCGGCTCCGCGCCTCATCGGTCCTCACCTCCCCTGAGCCGGCCGACGAGATAGACGGCGAGGAGTACGGAGATCACCGCGACCATCACGCAGCCCATCGCCGCGGCGTAGCCGAACTGCCCGTAGCGGAAGGCCTCCTCGTAGGCGAAGAGCATCGGCAGCCGGGTCCGGCCGCCGGGTCCGCCGCTGGTCAGGACGTAGACCAGGGCGAAGGAGTTGAAGTTCCAGATCAGGTTGAGCGCGGAGATCGCGAGCGCGATGGGCTTGATCGCGGGCCAGGTGACCGTACGGAACCGGCGCCAGGCGCCCGCGCCGTCCAGGGCGGCCGCCTCGTGGAGTTCGCGCGGGGTGTTCTGGAGCCCGGCGAGCAGGGCCACGGTGGTCTGCGGCATGCCGGCCCAGATGCCGACGAGGATCACGGCGGGCAGCGCGGTGGCGAGACCGGTCAGCCAGTCCCGCCCGTCGCCGAGTCCGAGATCGCGGATGGTCTCGTTGAGGATGCCGGCGTCCGGGTTGTAGACGAGCCGCCACATGATGCCGACGACGACCTCGGGCATCGCCCAGGGGACGATCGCCAGCGCCCGGGCGAGCCAGCGCAGCCGCAGGTTCTGGTTGAGCAGCAGGGCGAGGCCGAGGGCCAGGAGGAACTGGGGGACGGTGACGCCGACGGCCCAGACCAGGCCGATCCGGAACGAGTCCCAGAACAGGGTGTCGTGCAGCAGGTCCTGGAAGTTCAGGGTGCCGATCCACTGGGTGGAGCGGGTCCGGCCGGACTGGGCGTCGGTGAAGGCGAGCGCGATGCCGTAGAGGAGCGGTCCGACGCTGAGGATCAGGATCGGGATGAGCGCGGGCAGGACCAGGAACCAGGCGGCCCGGTCCCCGAACGCCTTGCCCCGGGGCGGCGGCCCGGAGGGGCCCGGCCGCCAGGACCTCCGCGGCCGTCCTCCCTGTCCGCCGTGTCCGTCCCGTCCACTGTGCCCGCCGTGCGGGTCGTCCGGTCCGGACCGCTTCGTCGCGGTCACCGATGTCACGAGAAGACCCCTCTGTCGCGTTGCTATCTGATGTGTACCTGAGGCGGACTTCATCCCGTTCCGGCTGCCCGGGAGGCCTCCGTCATCGTGCTGACGGGCCGTCGGTTCGTCAAGGTGGCCTGCGAGGATGCGAAAATCGCACCCATGGACGAGATGCGTGCGCGCGAGGTGCTGACAGCCGCCGGGTTCTCCGGTGCGGCGGAGCTGCTCGCGCTGGGCGAGAACGCGGTGTTCGCCGCCGGCGACCTGGTGATCAAGGTCGGCCGGGACGCCACCGGCCACCCCGAGCTGCGGGCGCGGGCGGAGCGTGAGGTGGCGCTCGCCGACTGGCTCGCCGCGTCCGGCGTCCCGGCCGTCCGCGCGGCCGAGCGTGAGCCGCGCCTGGTCGAGGGCCACCCGGTGACGCTGTGGCACCGGCTCCCGGACGCCGTACGCCCCGCCGAACCGCGCGACCTCGCCCCGCTGCTGACCCGGGTGCACGCGCTGCCCGCCCCGACGGACTTCACGCTGCCGCGCCGCGAGCTGCTCGGCGGGGTCGAGCGCTGGCTGACCCTGGCGGGCGACGCGATCGACCCGGCGGACGCCGACTACCTCCGCGAGCGCCGCGACGGCTTCGCGGCCGCGGCCGCCGCGCTGGTCCCCCACCTCCCCCCGGGCCCGATCCACGGCGACGCGCTCCCGCGCAACGTCCATGTCGGCCCGGACGGCCCGGTCCTGGTCGACCTGGAGACGTTCTCCGCCGACCTGCGGGAACACGACCTGGTCGTCCTCGCCCTCTCCCGCGACCGCTACGGCCTCGACCCGGCGGCCTACGACGCCTTCACCGCCGCGTACGGCTGGGACGTCCGGGAGTGGGAGGGCTGCGCGGTCCTGCGCGGCGCCCGCGAGACGGCGAGCTGCGCCTGGGTCTCCCAGCACGCCCCGGCCAACCCGAAGGCACTCGCGGAGTTCCGCCGCCGGGTGGCGTCGCTGCGCGAGGGCGACACCGAGGTCCGCTGGTACCCGTTCTGAACGACCCGGGGGCGACGACCGGCGTCTGATGATCCTTCCGTACTATGCATCGCGGCCGCCAGGCCGAACAGGTCCGATTGCAACGGGGGTTGCCCATGGGTACCGGAGAAGGCGGCGAGCAGAAGCTCGCGAGCTCGGCGAGCGACAAGCAGCGCGCGGCGAAGTACATGAAAGAGCACATGATGCCCGACACCCGGTCGGCCGGCAGCATGGCGGCCGACGGCGGATCGGTGCGGGTTCCCTTCCTCGCCCCGTCGGCGGCTCCCCCGAGCCCTCTGATCAAGCAGGACACCGGGCTGAAGGGGCTCTCCGCCTGGGCCTCGGACCAAGGCGTCTCCGACGCGCTGGGCGCTTGGCAGGCGCAGGTCAACCGGCTGATGGGACGGTTGCAGCGGGAGCTGAACGGCCTGGAGGGTGCGAAGACCATCTTCAACAACCAAGACCTCGCCACCGGCGGCCAGTTGAACTCCATTCGCCCGCCCAGCAGCTTCGACGGGATGTGACGGGCGCCATCATGACGCTGAACTATCAGGACGTGATGACGGCCGATCTGTCCTCGTTCACGGACGTGGCCGCCGCGTGGAAGAAGATGGGCGAGCGCTTCGGTGAGCTGAAGACCGACTACGCGCAGAACGTGCAGGCGGTGCTCACCAACGGGAACTGGCAGGGCGAGGCCTTCGGCGCCCAGCAGAGCGGCGCCCAGGCCACCGCCTTCGAGTTCGGGGCGGCGAAGGCCGAGGCGCTGGCCGTCGCCAGTCTTCTCACGGACGCGCAGACCGAGCTGAGCCGCCTGCAGAAGGCGGTCAAAGAACTGGGCGCGGACGCCGAGAAGAAGGACTACAAGGTCGACAGCGCCGGCAAGGCGACCTACGTCGGGTACGACAACCTCTCCGCGCAGGAGAAGTACGCGTTCCAGCACGACCCCGACCACACCCGCCTGCTGGCCGACGCCCGGGAGAAGGCGCAGGGCTGGACCGACCAGATAGCCAAGGCGGTCAAGGCCGTCGACGACGTCGACCAGAGTGTGAAGCGCGCCCTGTCCCGCGCGACGAACGATGTCTCGATGGACGGCATCGGCATCGGCGGGTTCAACACGTCGGCCGTGGGCGATCTGGCGAAGGCTGGCAAGCCGGACCCCGCGCCGGGCAAGAAGGACGGGTGGGTCTCCGAGGGCGAGTCCGAGGCCTCGGGGCCAGGAGTGGGGACGGACGCCAGCGGTCCGAACATCGGAAAGGGCAAGCTGGCCGAAGCCGAGGCGCACGCCGACCTCGGTCGCGCCAAGGCTGAGGGCACACTCACCAAGGATTCCACGAAGCTGGCCGGAGAAGCGGAAGCCTATGCGGGCGCCAAGGCCTCGGCAGCTGCGGGCATCACCAATGAGGGCGCCCAGGCCGAGGCCAAGGGCTTCGCGGGCGGTGAGGCCTCGGCCAGCGGCACCGCCGACGCCGGCCCCACTGGCGTATACGGCCGAGCTGAAACCATGGCCGGCGCGGAGGCCGGAGTCAACGTGGGAGCCGGTACGAACGGAGCAGTTCTGAGCGCGGAGGCCTTCGCAGGTGCCAAAGCCGGCGCAAGTGCAGGTGCGGATGTCGGTGGCCTCGGGGTGGGCGTCACAGCCGAGGGCTGGGCCGGTCCGGGCGCCGAGGTGACTCTGGCCGGTAAGGATGCCAACGGCGTATGGCACTTCGGCCCGAAGGTGGGCCTTTCCCCTGCCCTCGGCGGCGCCGTGGGCTTCGAGTTCACCGTCGACCCGGGGAAGGTCGTGGATACGGTGGGCGATGCGGCTGGGGCCGTGGGCGATGCGGCGAGTTGGGTAGGAGACGGGATCGGCAGCCTGTTCTGACGCACGTCGGCGCAGACCCGCTGTCGTGAGCACACCGTTACCGATAGGAGAGACCGGGATGACCACCACCCTGCCCGTACCGATCGCGTTCGAGCTGCCGGATGGCTGGCGCGCCACGCCACCGGACGGAGTGGGCGCGCCGGGCACGGCGTTCGTCGCCCTCCACTCGCACCCGTATGAGGGGTTCACCGCGAACATCACGGTCGACGGCGCTTTCCGCCCGGACCCGGCGACGCTCCCCGAGATCGCTGACGAATCTGTGGAGAACCTGCGCAGGTCCAATGCATCGGTCGACATCACGGAACGTCGGGAGGTCGGTTCCGAGGAGGCTCCTGGACTCACCCAGACCTTGTCAATCTCAGCGGCCGCAGGGGGCACGCTCCGCGACCTCGTCCAGTCGCAGGTCTACCTGGCCATGCTGGACGTCGACGATCCGAGCAAGCGAGCGGTGATCCGGCTGGTCCTGACGGTGACCGCGGCCCAGCACGGCGACGTCGTCGAGGATTTCCGGGACTTCGTGCGCACGGTCCGCCCGGACACCGACGCGACGTCGTAGGGCGTCCGCCGGGACGACCAGCCTTTCCCGCACCGACAATTCGACCCCTCACAGGTGAACCTTATGGGACTCTTCGACAAGTTGACCGGAACCAGACACCCCAATGCCGAGACGGCTCCACGACCAGCCGAGGAGTTGCGGACAGCCCTGCTTGGTCTCAACGGGCCGGATGTCCCCTACCTCATCAGCGGCGGCGCGGCACACGGTGCCGATCTCGTGGCCCAGTGGCGGATCACCGAGCCCGCCTGGCAGCACATCTTCGTGCAGTCCCAGCTGACGCACGCCGTCCGGATCCGGATGCGTCTGGCCGAGGACGTCCCCGAGGTGCGCGCCCTTGAGGAAAGTTGGGAAGTCAAGCGCGTCGGAAATCCTCCGCGACTGCAGACTTCGGCGAAGTACACGCGCGGCGGAGGCAGGACCATTTCACGCCAGTACACCCTCCAGCGGGGGGAGAGCGGCCGCCTCGAAGCAACCAAGACATTCAGCTTCGACAGCGCGTGGATGACGGACCCACTGAGGGAAACCACCCTCCAGTCGGGCTGGACATGGCGCGGAGTGATCTTCGGCAAGCTCTGAGTGGCCCGTCGATACCCTCCAAAAAAAATCAGCGGCGCGGCGCCACGTATGCTTCCGCCGACCGTCTCGCATTACTCGAAATGGAGCCCCCATGCCCATAGCCCGTTCGACCACAGTGACGTGGAGCCTCTCCGTCGTGGCCTCCGGCGCGCTGCTCGTCGGCTGTTCGGGGTCGGTCAGCGTCGGAAACTCTGAGTCGAAGCTGTCTTCGGACAAGCTCGCCACGACGGTCTCCGAAAAACTCGCGGCCACCACGAACCAGCCGAAGCCGGACATCACCTGTCCCGAGGACCTCGCTGGGAAGGTCGGTACGACCACCCGCTGCACGCTCACGGCGAAGGACGGCAGCACGTTGGGCGTGTCGGTCAAGGTGACCTCGGTCGACGGGGATCAGATCAACTTCGACATCAAGGCCGACGACACGGCTTCCCCGGCCCCCAACTGACACACGGACCGACTGGGCCACAACGTCGGATCTTTCCGCGGACGCGCAGGCTCTCCGCCGGATGCGCTGGCCGGATAACGGTCAGCGCATCCGGGAGAACGAGCGGCCGGCCCGGCTCAGGCGCCGCGGGGAATGACCGGCCACGCCGACTCGACCACCGCCGTGGGATCCGTGGTGCGCCGCAGATAGTCCTGGAGCGAGGCCGACTGTTCGGCCGCCGCCCGTATCTGAAGGGCGTGCAGTTCGTCGGGCGGCAGGGTGGCGACGGGCCGGTGGCGCTCTCCCATCCGGCGTACCACGCGCACCGCGGCCACCGCGTCGGCGGTCGCGTCGTGGGCTCCGTCGAGCGTGACCCCGTAGTGGTCGCACAGCGCCTGGAGGGCCCGCTTGCCCTTGCGGTACTTGTCGACGTGCTTGTCGATGACCAGCGGGTCGATGACGGGTGACGGCGCGCCGCCGACGCGCTCCTCGACCGACGGCAGTCCGTACCTGCGGCATTCGCGGTCCAGCAGCGAGAGGTCGTAGCGGGCGTTCATCACCACCAGCGGGACGTCCGAGCACAGCACTTCGGCGACCGCCCGGGCGATCTCCTCGACCGCGGAGGCGGCCCGCGCCCCGTGCTTGCGGGCGTGGTCCGTGCCGATGCCGTGGATCGCGGAGGCCTGCTCCGGTATCACCACGCCCGGATCGAGCAGCCAGGTCCGCTGCTCGGCGACCGTGCCGTCCGGGTCCAGCCGGACGAGTGCGGCGGTGACGATCCGGTCGCTCTCGACGTCGGTCCCCGTCGTCTCCAGGTCGAAGCCGACCAGTGTGCCCCGGTGCCAGCTCATCCCGATACCTCCTTCGTGGTGCTCCCCCGTGGTGCTCCCCCCGAGTGATGACCACCTTCGCACGGGCCACTGACAACGCCGGTGGAGGGTCGGGGAGGTCAGGAGACCGGCCTCGAGTCCGTCCAGACCGATTCGAACTCCTCGCGGTACGTCTCGAAGAGCCCGTGCTCGTTGTCCTGGCCCTCCCGCACCACTGTGCGTCTGCCCCCGCCGCGCAGCACCAGCACCGGCGCCTCCATGCCCCGGGCCCGCCGCAGATAGGGCTGGACGACGCCCACCGCGTCCGGGCCGTCGCCGTCCACCAGGTAGGCGGTGAAGCGCGGGGTCTCGTCGAAGACCTGGATCTGGAACGCTCCGGGGTCGCGGAGCTTGGAGCGGACGCGGCGCATGTGCAGGATGTTCATCTCCACCGAGCGGCTCAGCTCGCCCTTCTTGAGGCCGAGTTCCCGCTCCCTGCGGCGCACCGCGCTGCTGGCCGGGTTGATGAACAGCAGCCGGACCCGGCAGCCCGACTCCGCGAGCCGTACGAGCCGGCGGCCGGAGAAGTTCTGCACGAGCAGGTTGAGGCCTATGCCGATGGCGTCGAGCCGCCGCGCCCCGCCGAAGAGGTCCTCGGCGGGCAGCTGGCGCTGGAGCCGGACCCGGTCGGGGTGGACGGAGACCACGTCCGCGTACCGGTCGCCGACCAGCTCCTCCACCGCGTCCACCGGCAGCCGGTCGGCCGACGGCACCCCGGCCCCGCTGCCGAGGATGTCGAGCAGCCGGGCGGAGGCCCGTTCCGCCTGGGCGAGGACCGCCTCGTTCAGCGCGCGGTTGCGGGAGACCACGTTACGCGCGACCTCCAGCTCGTCCAGGGCCAGCTCGACATCGCGCCGGTCGTCGAAGTACGGCTCGAAGCACGGCCAGTGCTGGACCATCAGCTCGCGCAGCTGCGGCAGCGTGAGGAAGCTGAGGACGTTGTCGTCGGCCGGGTCGAGCAGATAGCCCTTGCGGCGCGAGACCTCGCGTACGGCGACGGCGCGCTGCACCCACTCCTGCCCGGCCGGTCCGGCCGCGGCCACCACCCACTCCTCGCCGTGCACCGGCTCGTAGATCGGCCGGAGCACCGCGGCGACGACGGCCCGTAGGCGTTGTTCGACCAGATTCAGCCAGATATAGGCCCGCCCGGCGCGCTGGGCGCGCGTACGCACCTCGCCCCAGGCCTCCGATCCCCAGTCCAGCTCGGCGCCTATCTCCATGGGCTGCGCGAGGGACACCGCCCCGGGCGGGGCATCGGTCGATTCCCCCTCGTGACCTGCGTCACCTGGGGGTAGCTCGAACCCTCCCGAGCTCACCCGCGTACCGCCTTCCACTCCCCCACCCAACGATCAAGGAAGGGTACTCCGGGAGCGTGATCCGACGCAGCCCGATGCGCAGGCGACTTTCTCAACTCCCCTGATCGTAAGGCTTGTTCCTTGCGGCGAGATCGGGTGGAGTGAGCGGATTCATAGTGATTGGGACCCCGTCGCGGAGCGGAATCCGGACGCTCACCGAACGCGGGGGTCCGCAAGCACGTCCGGGGCGGCACGGGGGTGTCCGAAGTTGACCGGTCGGCCGGACAGGGGCGACGGGGGTCCGACGTACCGCGTGACGTCCTAGGTGGGCATCGCGTTTTCGGGGAACATGCGGGGAGTGAAGGACCGCGGAAAGCCTCCGAACCCGGATCAGGAATGGAAGAGTTCTCATCATGCAGGTCTGGCCGGGACACGCTTATCCCCTCGGCGCCACGTATGACGGCGCCGGAACCAACTTCGCGGTCTTCTCCGAGGCCGCCCACCGGATCGAGTTGTGCCTCTTGCACGACGACGGTTCAGAAACGGCGGTGGAACTCCGCGAGTCGGACGCGTTCGTGCGCCACGCCTACCTTCCCGGGATCATGCCGGGGCAGCGGTACGGCTTCCGGGTGCACGGCCCCTACGAACCGCAGAACGGGACGCGCTGCAACTCCGCGAAGCTGCTGCTCGACCCGTACGCCCGCGCGATCGCCGGGAAGATCGAGTGGGGCGAGGCGGTGTACGGCTACCCCTTCGGCAAGCCGGACGCCCGCAACGACCTCGACTCCGCGCCGCACACCATGAGCTCGGTGGTGGTCAACCCGTACTTCGACTGGGGCGACGACCGCCTCCCCCGTACGGACTACCACCGGACCGTCATCTACGAGGCCCATGTGAAGGGCCTGACCATGCTCCATCCGGCGCTCCCGCCCGAGCTGCGCGGCACCTACGCGGGGCTCGCGCACCCGGAGGTGATCGCCCACCTCACCGAGCTGGGTGTCACCGCGATCGAGCTGATGCCGGTCCACCAGTTCGTCCAGGACCACCGCCTCGCGGACATGGGGCTGGCCAACTACTGGGGCTACAACACCATCGGCTTCTTCGCCCCGCACAACACCTACGCGTCCTGGGGCGACCGCGGCGAACAGGTGCTGGAGTTCAAGCAGGCGGTGAAGGCGCTCCACCAGGCGGGCATCGAGGTCATCCTCGACGTGGTCTACAACCACACCGCCGAGGGCAACCACCTCGGGCCCACGCTCTCCTTCCGCGGTCTCGACAACGCCTCCTACTACCGGCTCACCGACGATCAGCGCTATTACATGGACACCACGGGCACGGGAAACTCCCTGCTCATGCGGTCCCCGCACGTCCTCCAGATGATCATGGACTCCCTGCGGTACTGGGTGACCGAGATGCATGTGGACGGCTTCCGCTTCGATCTGGCGGCCACGCTCGCCCGCCAGTTCCACGAGGTGGACCGGCTTTCCTCGTTCTTCGACCTGGTGCAGCAGGATCCGGTGGTCAGCCAGGTGAAGCTGATCGCGGAGCCGTGGGACGTCGGCGAGGGCGGCTATCAGGTGGGCAACTTCCCGCCGCTGTGGACCGAGTGGAACGGCAAGTACCGCGACACGGTCCGCGATCTGTGGCGGGGCGAGCCGCGCACGCTCGCGGAGTTCGCGGGCCGCCTCACCGGCTCCTCCGACCTCTACCAGGACGACGGCCGCCGCCCGCTCGCCTCGATCAACTTCACCACCTGCCACGACGGCTTCACGCTGCACGACATGGTCTCGTACAACGAGAAGCGCAACGACGCCAACGGCGAGGACAACCGCGACGGCGAGAGCCACAACCGCTCCTGGAACTGCGGCGCCGAGGGCGAGACCGACGATCCGGAGATCCTGGAGCTGCGGGCCCGCCAGATGCGGAACTTCATCGCCACGCTGATGCTGTCGCAGGGCGTGCCGATGCTGAGCCACGGCGACGAGTTCGCCCGTACGCAGAAGGGCAACAACAACGCCTACTGCCAGGACAACGAACTGGCCTGGGTGCACTGGCCCGATCCCAACGAGCCGGCCGACGCCCCGGCGTCCACCCTGCTGGAGTTCACCCGGGCCATGGTGTGGCTGCGCCGCGACCACCCGGTCTTCCGGCGCCGCCGCTTCTTCCACGGGCGGCCGGTCGAAGGCACGCATGACGACCTGTCCGACATCGCCTGGTTCACCCCCGAGGGCGAGGAGATGACGCAACAGGACTGGCAGGCGGCGCACGCCAAGGCGATGACCGTGTTCCTCAACGGCCACGCGATCTCGGAGCCGGGGCCGCGCGGGGAGCGGATCTCCGACGACTCGTTCCTGCTGATGTTCAACGCGAGCGCCGAGACGCTGGACTTCGCCGTCCCGGTCGCCCACGGAGAGCAGTGGCAGGTCGTCGTGGACACGGCGCGCCCCGACGGGGTGCCGCCCGGCACGGGGCCGAAGGTGGCCGAGGGCGAGCAGGTGACCCTGATCGGGCGCAGCCTGACCGTGCTGAAGCGTCCCGCCTGAGGGCGACGAGGGTGAGCGTCCCGCCCGGGGTGACACAGATCGCCCCGGGCGGGGTACGTAGAAGTCCATGACGCCCTCCGCCACGTACCGGCTTCAGCTCCAGCCCGACTTCCCGTTCGCCGCCGCAGAGAAGGCCGTGCCGTATCTCGCCGCGCTCGGCGTCTCGCATCTCCACCTCTCACCCGTCCTGGAGGCGGTCCCCGGCTCCACCCACGGGTACGACGTGGTCGACCACAGCCGGGTCCGGGCGGAGCTGGGCGGTGAGGAGGGGCTGCGGTCGCTGGCCTCGGCCGCCCGGGAGCACGGGCTCGGGCTGGTCCTGGACATCGTGCCCAACCACATGGCCGCCTCGCCCCGGCACAACCGCCGGCTGTGGGAGGTGCTGCGCGAGGGCGCGGCCTCCCCGTACGCCCGCTGGTTCGACATCGACTGGGCGGCGGGCGGCGGCCAGGTGCTGCTGCCGGTGCTGGCCGGGCCGCTCGGCCAGGAGCTGGAGCACCTGGCCGTGGACGGGGAGGTGCTGCGCTACCACGACCTGGAGTTCCCGCTCCGGGCCGGCACGGCGGACCTCCCGCTGCCTGAGCTGCTGGCGGAGCAGCACTACCGGCTCGGCTGGTGGCGGCTGGCCCGCACCGAGCTGAACTACCGGCGGTTCTTCACCGTGCCGGAGCTGATCGGGGTCCGCGTCGAGCACCCGGAGGTCTTCGAGGACACCCACGCCAAGGTCCTCGAACTGCTCCGCGACGGCGTCCTCGACGGGCTGCGCATCGACCACCCCGACGGCCTCGCCGCACCCGCCGCCTATCTGGAGCGGCTGAACGAGGCCACCGGCGGGCGCTGGACGGTGGTGGAGAAGATCCTCACCGGCGACGAGCACCTCCCGGCGGAGTGGGCGGTCGCGGGCACCACCGGGTACGACGCCCTGCGCCGTATTGACGGGGTGTTCACCGACCCGACCGGAGCGGAGGAACTGGTCGGTCGCTACCGGGAGTTCGCGGGCCCGCCCGGCGACCGGGGCGGTGACTGGACGGCGACGGTGCGCCGGGCCGCGTACCGGGTGGTGACGCACGAGCTGGCCGCCGAGACCGCGTGGCTGACCCGGCTGGCGGCCGCGATCTGCGACCGGGACCCGGCGCTGCGGGACCACGCCCCGTGGGCGCTGCGGACCGCGATCCGGGAGCTGCTGGTGCGCATCCCGGTCTACCGGCCGTACGTCACGGCGGGCGAGCCGCCGACCCGGATCGCCGAGGAGACGCTGACCGAGACGGCGGTACGGGAGGCGAAGACGGTGTTCTCCGTCCCGGAGGAGGCTGCGGCCGTCGACGTCGTACGGGATCTGGCGCTCGGGCGGCTCGGCGGCGGGGAGGAACAGGCTGCCTTCTGCGCCCGGTTCGCCCAGACCGCGTCGGCGCTGCACGCCAAGTCGGAGGAGGACACCGCGTTCTACCGGTACGTCCCCCTGATCTCGGCCACCGAGGTGGGCGGCGACCCGGGGCAACCCGCCGTGTCACCGCAGGAGTTCCACTCCTTCGCCGCCAGGATCGCCCGCGACTGGCCCGCCACCGGCACGGTCCTGACCACGCACGACACGAAGCGCAGCGCGGACGTCCGGGCCCGGATCGCGGCGCTGTCCCAGTGCCCGGAGCGGTGGGCGGCACTGCTGGCGGAGCTGACGGCGGCGACGCCGGTCGCCGCCCCGGACCCTCAACTGGCGTGGACCGCCTGGCAGTCGGCGTACGGCTGCGCGGAGCTGCCGCCCGGCGAGCTGGGCGGGCGGCTGGAGCCCGCACTGCTGAAGGCGGTGCGTGAGGCGGGGCTCTTCACCAGCTGGACGGAGTCGGACCCGGCCTACGAGCGCGCGGTGTCGGACTTCGTCGCGGCCGGGCCGGGGTGCGGGGAGGGCGTGCCCCGGAGGCTGATCGCCGAGTTCGCGGACGCGCTCGCCCCGCATGTCCGGGCCCAGGTGCTGGGGGCGGCGCTGGTGCACCTGACGATGCCGGGGGTGCCGGATCTCTACCAGGGCACGGAGAGCGAGTACCTGGCATTGGTCGACCCGGACAACCGGCGGCCGTTCCGGCGGCCGGACGTTCCGGACGAGAAGCAGGCGCTGACGGCGACCGCGCTGGGGCTGCGCCGCGAACTGCCGGGCGTGTTCGGTGAGTCGGGGACGTACGCACCGCTGACGGCGACCGGTCCGGCCGCCCCGCATCTGCTGGCTTTCTGCCGCTCGGGCGAGGTGGTCACGGCGGTGACCCGTCTGTCGCTGCGGCTGGCCGAGGGCGGGGGCTGGCGGGACACGGTGCTGGAACTGCCGGACGGGGGCCCGTGGCGGGATGTGCTGTCGGCGTCGCCCGGCCGGGAGTTCACGGGGGCCACGGTGGCGGCGGGCGAACTGTTCGCCGAGCGGCCGGTGGCGCTGCTGCGGCGGGTGGGCGACTGAGGAGGCGGCCCCGGAGAGCGGCCGCGCGTCGGCGGGGAGGGGCCCGCCCCGGGACGTGCACGGTCGGCCCGCGCTCCGGCCGGGGCGTCGGGGCATGCGCGGGCGGCCCGCGCTCCCGCCCTCAGGACGGGCGTACGAGCAAGGCGCGCGGGCCGCGGGTGAGGAGCCCGCCCGCCACCGGGCGGAAGCCGTCGGCCCAGCGGATGCCGGGCATCGCCGTCAGCAGGGCGCGCAGGCCGTGTTCGGCCTCCAGCCTGCCGAGGAGGGCGGCGGGGCAGCCGGCCGGACCGATGAGCAGCGGGTCGCCGTCGGCGCGCAGCGGGTCGAACCGGTCGGGTGCGGCGAACCGGGCCGGGTCACGGCCCGCCGCGCCGATGAGGCAGGCGACGGGTGCGTCGGCGGGGAGCGTACCGCCGCTGACGGCGACCTCGGTGCGGGTACGGCGCAGCACGATCTGGACGGGCGGATCGCGGCGCAGCGTCTCGGCCCAGGCGCGCCCGAGCAGCGACCCGGAGCCATCGACGCACGCTTCTCCGACGGTCGCGGCGGCCAGCAGGTCGGGGTCGTCGAGCATGTTCGCGAGGAACGAGGCGAGGGCGTGCTCGCGGAGCGCGGTGGACCCGGTGCAGTCACCGGCTCCCCCGAGGGCACGCCGATGGCGGGCACCCCGGGGCAGGGTGCTCAGGTCCGGGTGGGCGAGCCCGGCCGCCGCGGCGGCGGCCCCGGCGGGCAGCCACCGGCAGAAGTCGGCGACCAGGTCCGCCTGGTCGCGCCCGGCGATCCGGCGGGCCAGGACGTACGCCGTCCGCTCGACGGCGGGGGCGGCCGTGCTCCACGGCACGGTGAGCGGGCCGCAGACCAGGCTGCCCCGGCAGAGGCCGAGCGGGACGGGGGCCCGGCCGCGCGGGGCCCCGTCGTGCGGGTAGCCGGCGAACCGGGGGTCCGTGAGGGCCAGGGCCACATCCCCGTACCGGCTCAGCAGCCAGGCGCCGAGGGCCGGGTCGTAGCCGAGGGGGTAGTCGGTGCGCAGCAGGCGGTAGAGGCGCAGCCTGTACGGATCCGTCGTGGCCCCCGGCGCCAGCAGGCCCGGCAGGCCACCCGAGAGCCGGTGCGGACGCCGGGCGGCGGGCAGGGCGTCGGGGCGTTCGACCGGCATCCCGCACCCCCTGGATTTCGGTGCGCCGACGGTCGGCGCGCGTCCTCTCAGCGGACCACCGACGGAGGCGCGCCGCAGTCGGCGTACGGCCGTTCGGGTGAGGGTTCGCCGGGGCACACGGGGCGGATTCCGGTGGTGGGCAGGGCGCCGAGCAGCTGCGTGAAGGCCGCCAGACCCCCGCGGCAGGCGGCCGAACTCAGACAGACGGAACGCCGGGCCCCTGCGGCGGGCGGTCGGAGCCGGGCTCCGGACGGACGGGCCCGTTCGACGGGGGTTCGGGGGCGCGCGGCGGGAGCTGGGGCGGGGCGGCGGCGGACGGCCGGGGTGCGTGCGGGGGCAGTTCGGGCAGGCGGTCCTGCGGCCGGGACGGCTGCGCCGGAAGGCGGTCCGGGGCGGTCAGGCGGAAGCTCATCCGGCCGAAGCTCACCTGATCGCCGTCGCGCACCGGGATGGAGCCGACGAGCCGCTGGCCGTTGACGCAGGTGCCGTTGGTGGAGCCGAGGTCGCGCAGCACCCAGCGGCCGTTCTGCGCGGAGAGTTCGGCGTGCAGCCGGGAGACCGTCTCGTGGTTGAGGCGCAGCCCGTTCGCCGGGTCGCGGCCGATCAGCAGCGGATACGGGCCGGGCGCGGGGAGCAGCAGCTTGGGGAGCCGCTCGGTCTGCCAGGCGCGGCGCAGCCGCCCGGGGAAGGCGGAGATCCCGCCCACCGCGCGGACCAGTCCCGTCGACCAGCGGCCGCCGCTCTCCAGATCGGCGGTGAGGGCCGCCAGTTCCTCCGGGCGGCGGGCGACGAGGGCGAGTTCCATGCGGCGCATGAAGGTGTCGTGCGACAGCTTGCCCTGTGCGGCACCTTCTCTGAGCACGCCGACGACACGGTCGCGCTGGGCGTCCGACAGCCGCGCGGCACTCGTGTGGAACTCGAAGGAGGATGTCACGTCGACGATTGTCGGGCCGAAGGGCCCGGAGTGTCCAGACGAGGCCGTGTTTCCTCCCGCGCTGACCTGCGCCGCTTTATCGC
This sequence comes from Streptomyces rubiginosohelvolus, assembly GCF_014649875.1. Taxonomy (GTDB): domain Bacteria; phylum Actinomycetota; class Actinomycetes; order Streptomycetales; family Streptomycetaceae; genus Streptomyces; species Streptomyces rubiginosohelvolus. Next base: position 167,612 of record NZ_BMTW01000002.1, read on the forward strand.
GCGACGGCCGCCGGACCCCCTTGCTAGGGTCTGCCGCTCACCCACCACGAGGAGACCGTGTGCCCCCTGCGCCATCCCGCCTGACGTTCCGTCCGCTGTCCGGACCAGGCGAACTCGACCTGTTCCTCCGTCTTTCGTACGTACTCGACCATGAGCTGGCCGACGACCTCGCCACCGGACTCCGCCGCCCGGAGTGGATGTGGGTCGCCCTGGACGGCGAGCGGGTCGTCGCCAGGGCCGCCTGGTGGACGAACGCGCCGGGCGGCGAGCCGGTGGCGCTGGACTTCTTCGACCTGGACGACGCGCTGCCCGCCCCGGAACGCGTCGAGATGGGCGTCCGGCTGCTGGAGACGGCGACGGCTGCTGTGGTTCCGGCCGGTGCGCAGCGGCCGGAGTACGGGCGGTTCGTACCGCCGGACTGGCGCGAGGACCCGGTGGCCCGGGAAGCCGTCGGGGCCCGGATCGCGGCGGCGGAGGCGACCGGGGCGCGGATGCTGGTGGAGCGGCTGCGGCTGGAGTGGCGCGCCGGTACGCCGGTGCCCGGGGACTCCGGCCGGCTGGTGTTCCGTCCGGTCACCGGCCGGGAGGATCTGCTGGCGCTGATGACGCCGGTGATGGAGGGCACCCTCGACGCCCACGGGCAGGAGGACCTGGCGTCCGGGCTCGACGCCCGCGCGGCGGCCGAGAAGCACTACGACGAGGAGCTGGCGGGGTATGCGACCCCGATGGCCTGGTGGCGGATCGCCGAACTGCCCGCCGGCGAACCGGTCGGCTTCGTGATCCCGGCCCGCAACAACTACCACCCGGTCATCGCGTACATCGGGGTGCTGCCCGCCCGGCGCGGCCAGGGGTACATCGACGATCTCCTCGCCGAGGGCACCCGGGTGCTGGCGGCCGAGGGCGTGGAGCGGATCCGGGCGGCGACCGACCTCGGCAACGTACCGATGGCCAGGTCCTTCGAGCGGCTCGGGTACGTCAACTTCGAGCGGGCGTTCAACATGACGTGGGACGCGGAGAAGGGTCAGGACGAGAGCTAGGACCGGTGCTGGGCGGGTCCGGAACGGCTTCCCTGATATTCGGTGGACGGCGGGCGTCGGCGGCGGCTACGGTCTGCTTCGACATCCGGCGCCCGTCGTGGAAGGAGGCGAGAGACATGCGCGCGAACAGCCGCACCACCACCCGCAGCAACTCACTCTCGCGCTCCCGTCCCGTCCACCGGGCGGTGTCGGACCTCGTCTGACCGGGAGCGCGGCATTCCGTCCCGGAGGACACCTTCATGACCGAGCTGGTCATCCGCGCGCTCACGCCGAGCGACGCCGCACTCTTCACCACGTTCCAGGACAGCCCCTTCGTCGGCCGGGCCGCCTTCGGCCACCACTACACGTCGACCGCCGACGGCGGCGAGTACCGCCCCGACTGGACCTGGGTCGCCCTGCGCGACGGCAAGGTGGTCGCCAGGGCCGCCTGGTGGGGCGGGCCCGAGGACACCGAGCCCGTCGTCCTCAACTGGTTCGACTTCGCGGACGGGGAGGCGGAGGCGGGCGCCGAACTCCTGCGCCGCGCCCCGTTCGACAAGGAGTACGAGCTGATCGCGCCCGCCGGATGGCGGGACGACCCGGCGGTGCGGGCCGCCGTCGAGGAGCGGGTCGCCGCCGCGACGGCCGCCGGGATGAAGCCGCTGGTCGAGCGCTACCGCTACCGCTGGACCCCCGGCTGCCCCCTGCCCGAGCGGACGGGCCGGCTCACCTACCGCCCGGAGCCGGACGACGCGGTCATCCTCGATGTGCTGCGCCGGGTGCACTCGGCCACGCTGGACGCCCACGCTCTCAAGGCCATCGAGGGCCCCGGCGGCCTGGACGCGGCGGCGCGCGAGGAGTTGGAGTTCTTCCACTGGTGCCCCTCGCCGAGGGAGTGGTGGCGGCTCGCGTACACCCCGGACGGTGAGGTGGCGGGCATCCAGGTGCCCGCGCACAATCCGTCGGGGCCCTGCGTCGGCTTCATCGGGGTCGTGCCCGAGGCGCGCGGGCACGGGTACGGCTACGACCTGCTGGTGGAGTGCACACGCTTCCTGGTCGAGCAGGGCGCCGAGTTCGTCGCGGGGGCCACGGATCAGGGGAACGCGCCGATGGCCGCCGCGTTCGCCCGTGCCGGGTACCCGGTCATCCAGGAGTGGGTCCATCTGGCGTGAGGGCGCCGGCCTCCTCGGCCAGCCACTCCAGGCGGAGTCGCTGCTCGGCGGGGATCGTCGCGTCCTCGCCGCGCGGCCCCACGTTGAGCAGCACGTTGCCGCCGTCGGCCGCCGTGTCGCGGACCAGTGAGGTCAGCGTCGCGCGGTCGATGAAGGCGTCCGGGCCGGAGTTGCGGTTGTAGCCGAAGCTGTGGTCGACGCCCCGGGTGATCTCGTACGGGTCGGAGCCCTCGTAGCGGGCGTACTCCGGCGTACGGAAGTCGAAGACGGGCGGTGTGCGCGGGACGAAACCTTCGCCCTGCGCCACCGTCCGGCGGTCCCACCAGTTGTACAGCGCCTTCGCGCCCGGCAGACCCAGGCCTCGCCAGTGCGGTGCGTACGGCAGCAGGCGGTCGTTGACGACGCCGTGCGGGACGGTGAAGCGGTAGAAGTCGACGAGTGAGCGGATCTCGTCGGCGGAGGCGGGCCAGGCGATGTCGTTCCAGAGGATGTCCGGCCGGTAGCGGCGGATCAGCTCCCGCAGCTGCGCGTCGGCGTAGGCGGGGTAGCGTCCGCGCGGGACGGCGGAGAACATGTCGGCCGCCGTGCCGATGGGCCGGTCGTCGAAGGTCCAGTCGAGCCCGCCGGAGTAGTAGACGCCGAAGCGCAGGCCCTCGGCCCGTACGGCTTCGGCGAACTCGCCGACGACGTCCCGGGTGGTGTGCCAGCCGGTGCGGTGCGGGTTCTCCGTCTCCGAGGGCCAGAGGCAGAACCCGTCGTGGTGCTTGGTGACCAGGACGGCGTATCCGGCTCCCGCCTCACGGAAGGAGCGGGCCCAGGCGGCCGGGTCCCAGCCGGTGAGCCCGTCCTCGAGGTCGCGGCCGAAGTCCGTGTAGGGGCGCTTCCCGTAGGTGGCGCGGTGGTGGGCGGAGACCGGGGAGCCGGGGAAGCGGAGCGCGTTCTCGTACCACTCCGCGTACGAGGTCCAGCCCAGCGGCGCACGCCGGCCCGCCGCCGGGAGTTCGGCGGCGGGGACGTAGGGCGGGGCCCAGCCGGGGACGGATGCGGGTGTCCAGTGAACGAAGATCCCCAGCCGGGCCCGGGACCACCATGAAGCGACCATGGCGGGAAGTATTGATCACTCGGGGGGTGCCGCGTAAGCCCCCTCGACCGCCGGGTTCCGCTTCTGTGTCTTCTGTTTCTGTGTCTTCTGTGTCTTCTGTGCGCGGATCAGGTCGCGGTACCAGGCGTACGAGGCCTTCGGCGTACGGGTCAGGGTCTCGTAGTCGATGTGGACCAGGCCGAACCGTTGCGAGGCCCCTTCCGTCCACTCCACGTTGTCGGTCAGCGACCAGGTGAAGTAGCCGCGTACGTCCACCCCGGCGTCCATCGCCGCGCGCAGGGCGGTGAGGTGGCTCTCCAGATAGGCGATCCGGCGGTCGTCGGCGAGGGGTTCCTCCAGGGCGCAGCCGTTCTCCGTGATGTAGAGCGGCGGGAGGCGGTCGCCGTAGCGGGTGTGCAGGGTGGTGACGATCTCGGTGAGGCCCTCGGGGACGATGGGCCAGCCGAAGCCGGTCTTCTCGTACCCCTCGATCTCCCGTATCCCGAAGGGGAGTTCGGCGGGCATGGAGAAGCCGGAGAAGGTCTCCAGGGCTTCGGGGCGGGGGGCGCCGACGAGGGTCGGGTTGTAGTAGTTGATGCCGTACCAGTCGAGCGGGGTGGAGATGACCTTCAGGTCCTCGGCGACCGGGCCCGGCATCAGGGCGGCGAGGCCGTCGTCCGGGTAGCGGCCGGTGAGGACGGGGTCGGCGAAGAGCCAGTTGGTGAGCGTGTCGTACAGCTCCGCGCCGAAGCGGTCCTCGTCGCTGTCGCCGGCCGTCCAGACCGGGGCGTGCGAGAAGGCGGCCCCGATGTTGTCGGCGCCCGCCGCGCGCAGGGCGCGGACGGCGAGGCCGTGGGCGAGGAGCTGGTGGTGGGCGGCGGGCAGGGCGTCGAAGAGGAGGGTGCGGCCGGGGGCGTGCTCGCCCAAGGCGTAGCCGAGGAGGGTGACCTCGGCGGGTTCGTTGATCGTGATCCACAGGGGGACCCGGTCGGCGAGACGTTCGGCGACGATGCCGGCGTACTCGGCGAAGCGGTAGGCGGTGTCCCGGTCGAGCCAGCCCCCCGCTTCCTCCAGCGGGAGCGGGGTGTCCCAGTGGTAGAGGGTCGGGGCGGGGGTGATGCCGTGGGCGCACAGTTCGTCGACGAGCCGGTCGTAGAAGTCGAGCCCGTCGGCGTTGACGGCCCCGCTGCCGCCGGGCACCACGCGGGGCCAGCTGACGGAGAACCGGAAGGCGTCGGCGCCGAGCCCGGCCAGCAGGGCGACGTCCTCGCGGTAGCGGGCGTGGAAGCCGGTGCCCCGGGTGGTGTCGGTGCCGTCCTTGATCCGGCCGGGCAGCGCGGCGAAGGCGTCCCAGCCCGAGGGGCCCTTGCCGTCCGCGTCCACCGCCCCCTCGGTCTGGAACGCGGAGGCGGAGGCTCCCCAGAGGAAGCCGGGCGGGAAGATCGGCAGGGACATCGCGGCCTCCAGCAGCCGTACGTGGGAATCCGTATGAGCGGGCGCCTCGCCGGGCAATGATCAGGACCAGACCTTAATCGCCGGTGGCGGGCGGCAACAGAGCCTGTCGCGAGGATCGTGGAGCCCGGCCCCGGGCGACCGCGCGCCCCGCCCAGGGACGAGGAGTGGTGGATGCAGTTCGAGGTGTGGGCCCCCGACGCGGACTCGGTCGTGCTGGAGGCGGCGGACGTCCGGTCCCCCATGGAGCGTGACGCGGAGCGCGAGGGGTGGTGGACGGCTCGGGCGGAGGCCTCGGACGGGGACCGGTACGGCTTCCGGGTGGACGACGGGCCCCTCCTGCCGGACCCCCGGTCGCGGCGGCAGCCGGACGGGCCCGACGGCCCGAGCGCGGTCGTCGACCAGGAGGCGTACGCCTGGCGCAACGGGTGGGCGGGGCGCCGGCTGAACCGGGCGGTGCTGTACGAGCTGCATGTGGGGACGTACACCCCGGAGGGCACGTTCGACGCGGCGGCGGCCCGGCTGGGCCATCTGGCGGAGCTGGGGGTCACCCATGTGTCGCTGATGCCGGTGTGCCCGTTCCCGGGGGTCAACGGCTGGGGGTACGAGGGCGTCTCGCTGTGGGCGGTGCACGAGCCGTACGGCGGGCCGGAGGGACTTAAACGCTTTGTCGACACGGCCCACGAGCTGGGGCTCGGGGTGGTCCTGGACGTCGTCCACAACCACCTGGGCCCCTCCGGCAACCACCTCCCGGCCTTCGGCCCGTACTTCACCGACACCCACCACACCCCGTGGGGCGCGGCGGTCAATCTGGACGCGCCGGGCTCGGACGAGGTGCGGGCGTTCCTGCTGGGGAGCGCCCTGGCCTGGCTGCGCGACTACCGGCTGGACGGGCTGCGGCTCGACGCGGTGCACGCACTGGCCGACACCCGGGCGCTGACGTTCCTGGAGGAGCTGTCGGCGGCGGTCGACGCGCTGGCGGTGGAGCTGGGCCGTCCGCTCGGGCTGATCGCCGAGTCCGACCTCTGCGACCCGCGCACCACGACCCCGCGCCCGGCGGGCGGCCTCGGGCTGCACGCCCAGTGGAACGACGACTTCCACCACGCCCTGCACACCGCGCTCTCCGGTGAGTCGCAGGGCTACTACGCCGACTTCGCCCGCGCCCCGCTGGCCGCCCTCGCCAAGACGGTGACGTCGGCGTTCTTCCACAACGGGACGTGGTCCAGCTTCCGGGGCCGGACCCACGGCCGCCCGGTCGACGTGTCCCGCACCCCGGCGCACCGCTTCGTCGGGTACGCGCAGACGCACGACCAGATCGGCAACCGGGCGCTGGGCGACCGGCTGGCCTCCTCCCTCTCCCCCGGCCTCCAGGCGTGCGCCGCCGCGCTCGTGCTGACCGGGCCCTTCACCCCGATGCTGTTCATGGGCGAGGAGTGGGGGGCGCGCACCCCGTGGCAGTTCTTCACCGACCACACGGATCCGGAGCTGGCCGAGGCCGTACGCAACGGCAGGCGGCGGGAGTTCGGGGCGCACGGCTGGGCGGAGGAGGAGATCCCCGACCCGCAGGACCCGGCGACCCGGGACCGGTCCTGCCTCGACTGGTCCGAGCCGGAGCGCGAACCGCACGCACGGCTGCTCGCCTGGTATCGCGAACTGATCGCGCTGCGGCGGACGTTGCCCGATCTGCACGACCCGGATCTGGCGGCGGTGAAGACCGCGTTCGACGAGGACGCGCGGTGGTTCGCGTACCGCAGGGGGGATCTGCGGGTCGTGGTGAACCTGGCGGACAAGCCCGCGGCGATCCCGCTCGGCCTCGGACGCCACCGCCGCTCCGGGGGGCGGGTGCTGGCGGCCTGGGAACCGGTCGAGGCACCGGGTCCTGACGGGGTGCTGCACCTGCCGCCGGAGTCGTGCGTGGTGCTCGCGGACGACTGAACTCCCTCATCCGCGCTCCCGCTCCTACTCCACGACGGCCAGTTCGCGGGCGGTGGTGTTGAGCCGCCGCCCGCCGTCCTCGGTCACCGCCACGATGTCCTCGATCCGGACACCGAAGCGGCCGGGGAGGTAGATGCCCGGCTCCACGGAAAAGCACATGCCGGGGACGAGCGGCTGCTCCTCGCCCTCGATCATGTAGGGCGGCTCGTGGGTGGTGACGCCGATGCCGTGGCCGGTGCGGTGGATGAACCGGTCGCCGTAGCCGAATTCGGTGATCACCGCGCGCGCGGCCCGGTCGATCTCCTGGCAGGCGACGCCGGGCCGGACGGCGGCGCAGCCCGCCTGCTGGGCCTCGCGGACGATGTCGTGGACCCGCTGCTCCTCGGCGGTGGGCTCGCCGACATGGACCGTACGGGAGGTGTCGGAGCCGTAACCGTGCTTCAGACCGCCGAAGTCGAGGACCACCATGTCGCCGCGCTCGATGGTGCGTTCGCCCGCCTCGTGGTGCGGGTTGGCCCCGTTGGGGCCGGATCCGACGACGGTGAAGTCCACCTGGGAGTGCCCGAACTCCCGCAGCAGCGCGGCGAGATCCATGGCCACGTCGACCTCCCGGCGGCCGGAGAAGCGCACCTTGAGGATTTCGTCGTACGTGGCGTCGGCGGCGGCCCCGGCGGCGGCGAGCCGTTCCAGCTCGGCGGCGTCCTTCACCGCGCGGAGCATCGGCAGGGCCTCGGTGAGCGCGGTGTAGGAGGTGCCGGGCAACTGCCGCTGGAGGCCCAGCAGATGCATGGCCCAGGCGTTGTCGCTGACGCCGAAGCGGCCCTCGGCCGCCAGCAGCGGGGCGGTCACCTCGTACGGGTCCTTGCCGTCGGTCCAGTCCCGCAGGGTCAGCGCGGGCGCCCCGGTGGCGGCGGCCGCGTCGGGGGCCTCCAGGGTCGGGACCACCAGCACCGGGTCGTGGCCGGCCCGCAGCACGAGGAGGGTGAGGCGCTCGGTGCTCACGGGGCGGTAGCCGGTGAGGTGGACGAGGTCGGGGCCCGGCGCGACGATCACCCCGGCGAGCCCGGCCTCGGCGGCGGACTCGGCGGCCCGTGCCATCCGGGCCCGGTAGTCGTCGGCGGTGAAGGGCGGGGGCGGAGCGGACTGCTGGGCGAACGGGCTCGGGCTCGACATCAGGACCTCCTGGCGGTGCGACACGGCACACAGCATCCTGCCCGCCCGGCCGGGCGTACGCGACCGGCTTCCGGCCGCGTGTCAGACCTCGGTGTGTCCGCGACCGGCTTCCGGCCCGGCGTGCCTGCCGGGGCGTCAGCCGTCGGTCGCGCCGGTCGCTGTCAGACCTCGGTCACCGTCAGACCTCGGTCGCCGTCAGGCCTCGGTCGCCGTCAGGCCTCGGTCGCCGTCAGGTCTCGGTCGCCGTCAGGCCTCGGTCGCCGTCGGCCGTCGCCCGCCGGGCAGCCGCACGATCAGGTCCGCCCGGTCACGGCCCCGCTCGACCAGCCGGGCGTTCGCCTCGTCGGACCGGGCCACCCACTCCTCCGCGTCGCGCCGGAGCCTGCCGTGGTGCACATGCCGGTCGACAAGTCGACGTACCCGGACCTCCGGGTCGAGATCCAGGAACCACACCTCGTCCAGCAGTCCGCGCACCGGGGCCCAGGGCCCGTCGTCGAGCAGCAGGTAGTTGCCCTCGGTGACGACGAGCGGGACGTCCGGCGGGACGGGCAGCGACCCGGCGACCGGCTCCTCCAGGGACCGGTCGAAGGCCGGGGCGTAGACCGCGTGCACCGGGTCCGGCGCCCGCAGCCGCCGCAGCAGGGCCCCGTACCCGGCCGCGTCGAAGGTGTCGGGCGCGCCCTTGCGGTCGGCGCGGCCGAGGCGGTCCAGCTCGGCGGCGGCCAGATGGAAGCCGTCCATCGGGACGAGGGCGGCGCGTCCGTCCAGGGCCGCGACCAGCCGGTCCGCCAGAGTGGACTTCCCGGCCCCGGGCGGGCCCGCGATCCCGAGGATGCGCCGCTGTCCGGTGTCCGCGAGGGCGCGGGCCCGGTCGTTCAGCGCGGCCCGGCCGCCGGTGCTCGTAGCGTCCACGAAGTCCATGCGGCGCATTGTGCCCGGAGGCCGGGGACCGACGCGTTAGTGTTACGTATAACGTCATGACTCCCGGCCCCCGCCGCCCCAGAGCTTCCGAAAGGCCCCCCATGTCCCACATCGCCCTGGTCACCCTGGTCGTCCGCGACTACGACGAGGCGCTCGCGTTCTACCGCGACGCGCTCGGCTTCGAGCTGGTGGAGGACACCGACCGGGGCGACGGCACCCGCTGGGTGATGGTGCGCCCGCGCGGGGCGGCGGACGGCACGGGGCTGCTGCTGGCCCGGGCGAAGGACGAGGCGCAGGCCGGGGCCGTGGGCGCGCAGACGGGCGGCCGGGTCGGCTTCTTCCTGCACACCGAGGACTTCGCGGCCGACCACGCGCGGATGCGCGCGGCCGGGGTGCGCTTCCTGGAGGAGCCGCGCCACGAGACGTACGGCTCGGTCGCGGTCTTCGAGGACCTGTACGGCAACCGGTGGGATCTGCTCCAGCCGGCCGGCTGACTCCGTGGCGGCCACGCCGTGACGGTCATCGGCTCCCGGGCCGCTCGATGAGTGAGGCGACCCCGTCCAGCAGCCGGGCGAGCCCGAATTCGAAGAGCGTGTCGAGTTCGAGGTCGAATTCCTCCTCGCCGAAGAGCGTGGACAGGTTCGGATAGGAACCGGCAGCCTGGATCTCCGCCAGCCGCAGTTCGTTGGAGGCCATCCACTCCTCGGGCGTCATGCCGGTGTCCTGCCGGGCCTGCGCCTCCAGCTCGACGGCCGCCGCGACGCCCTGGGCGCATCCGTGAAGGGCGAGGTGGACGTGGATGATCTGGTCCGGGGTCAGACCCGGGCCCTTGAGGGCGGCGAGGACCCGCTCGGTGTACCGCATCGCATGGGGCGAGGCCATCGGCCGGGTGAGGGCGGCCATGGCTCGCGCCAGCCAGGGGTGGCGCTGATAGCGGGTCCACAACCACCGTGCTTCCCGCTCCAGTTGGGCGCGCCAGCCGGAGGGCCGGGACCCCGGCGGTTCTCCGTCGAACACCGCCTCCGACATCAGCCGTACGAGCTCGCCCTTGCTCGGGACGTGGCGGTGGAGCGCCATGGTGGAGACGCCGAAGTCGGTGGCGACCCGGCGCATGGAGAGCGCCGCGAGTCCTTCGGAGTCGACGAGGGCGATCGCCGCGCGGATGATGCGGTCGCGGGTGAGTCCGCGGTGGGGAGCCGCGTCCCGTTCCCTCCCCGACGCGGCGACCACGGTGCCGACGCCGGGCACCGCGCGCACCAGACCGTCCTGTTGCAGCGTGGCGAGCGCCTTCGTCGCGGTCGCCATGGCGACGCCCCAGTCCTGGGTGATACGCCGGGTGGAAGGGACGCGGGCGCCGGGCCGACGCCCCTGGTCCGGACGGCCGGGGGCGTCGGCATTCGGCAGTCGGCATTCGGCCCACAGCCGAGGCGCGGCCGGACCCCGTCCGATGACCATGGGTCCATGGAGGCCAAGGAGTCCACGGGGAGCGTCGCACCGGCCGAGCGGCACGCCGGCTGGAACGAGCTGTTCTTCGACCTCGTCGTCGTCGCCGGGGCCGGCCAGCTGGCCCGGCTGCTGCACGACGGCCCCCAGCCGGCGGACCTCGCCCTGTACGCGGTGGTCTACCTGGCCTTCTGGACCACCTGGGCCGGGTTCGCCGTCTACGGGGACATCGCGGCCTCCGAGACCCGGGTCCGCACGCTGCTGATCGCGATGTTCGGCATGGCCGTGATGGCCGCCTCCGTGCACACCGTCCAGTCGAGCCACGCGACCGCCTTCGTCATCGCCTATGTGGCGCTGCGCTGGCAGGCGGGCCAGGTCTGGCGGCGGGGCAGCATCGTGGTGGACTGGCCGCTGGCCCAGTTCGGGGCGGGCGCGGTGCCCTGGCTCGTCTCGCTCTTCGTGGACACCCCGCTGCGCTACTGGCTCTGGGCGCTCGGCATCGCGCTGGACATCGTCACCCTGCTGGTCTCCACCCGCGAGCGCACCCTGCGGCGGGCGGGCGAACGGGCCGCGCGCCGCCGCGACGGCCGCCCGCCGCCGGGCCCCGCGCACGGTCCCGTCGCCGAACCGCCCCGGCTCGGCGAGTCGCGGATCGACGCCGCGCACATGGGCGAACGCCTCGGGCTGTACGTGATCATCGTGCTGGGCGAGGGCGTCATCCAGATCATCGACGCGGCGTCCGAGCGCGACGGCTGGGACGGGCCGCTCGCCGCCACCGGCCTCGGGGCGTTCGGGCTGCTGGCCGCGATCTGCACGCTGAGCCTGCTCTACGGCACCAACGGCATCCCCCATCTGCGCAAGGGAGCGCTCGCGCCGAGGCTGGCGATGCTGCTGCACGCGGTGATGACCGGCTTCCTGGTCGCGCTGGCAACCGCGCTGGGTTCGGCGGTCGCGCATGTCGACGACGTGCTGCCGAAGGGCCGGCACTGGCTGCTGTGCGGGGCGATGGCGGGGTATTTCGCGGCCGGTCTGGTGGCGGCGCTTCCGCTCGCGGACCGGTCCGACCGGATCTGGCTGCTGGGGTGGGCACTGCCGTGCCTGGCGGTGTCGGTGGCGCTGGCCCCGCTCGGGGCGGCGCTGCCGGCCTGGGCGACGATCTGGATCCTGGTGGCGCTGGTCTGCTGGCAGATCGCCTACGACCCGGGGGCTCCGGGAGCGGGTCCGGCGGGGCGACGGGGGCGCAGGCTCCGGCGGACGGTGCCTCGGGTTGCCTGACGGGCCCTGGGGCGCCGGGCCCTACGGCCCTGGGGTCACGCCCGGGCGGCCAGCCCCGCCTCGCGTACGGCCACCGCCTCCATCGCGTCCAGCACCGGCCGGATCAGCGGATGGCCCTCGGCCCCCTGGCGTACGGCCGCGAAGACCCGGCGGGTGGGGGCGCTGCCCTCGACCGGGCGGACGACGACCCCGGTCAGCTCCATCCCGCGCAGCGCGGAGCGGGGCACCAGCGCCACCCCGGCATCCGCCCCGGCCAGGGCGACCACCGCGTGGAAGTCGTCCGACGAGTGGTCCAGGCGCGGGGCGAAACCGGCGTACTCGCAGGCCAGGACCACCACGTCATGGCAGGGGTTGCCCGGGTAGGGCCCGATCCACGGGTCCTTCGCCAGGTCCGCGACCGCCACCTGGGCCTGGTCGGCGAGGCGGTGGCCCACCGGGAGCACCGCGTCGAACGGCTCCGAGTACAGCGGGACGCGGGTGAGCCGGCGGTCGTCCTCGGCGGGCGCGCCCCGGTATTCGACGGCGACCGCCACATCCACCTGCCGGTCAAGGACCATCGGCACGCTCGCGTCGCCCTCCGCGTCCTGGACCTTGACCCGGATGCCGGGCGCGGTGCGGGCCAGCTCGGTGAGGGCGGGGGCGAGGACGAGGCCGATGCCGGTGGCGAACGCGGCGACCGTGACCGTACCGGCGACGCCCGCGCTGTAGTCGGCCAGCTCCGCCTCGGCCCGCTCCAGCTGGGCGAGGACCAGGTTGGTGTGGCTGAGCAGGATCTCCCCGGCGGCGGTGAGCCGGGCGCCGCGCGCCCCGCGTTCGACGAGGCGGTGGCCGGTCTCCTGCTCCAGGGCGGCGAGCTGCTGGGAGACGGCTGAGGGGGTCAGGTACAACGCGGCGGCGGCCGCGGTCACCGTGCGGTGGTCGGCCACCGCACGGAGGATTCGCAGCCGCCGCGCATCGATCATGTGCCCATTGTCCCAGGTGGTGGCGGAACCACCGACCCGGTCGGCAGGTCAGGCGGCTTTCGCCTCCAGCGCGGTCCGGGCGTCGACGAACGCGTCCACGGCGCGGTTCACATCGGCGGTGGAGTGCGCGGCCGAGAGCTGGACGCGGATGCGGGCCGCGCCCTGCGGGACGACGGGGTACGAGAAGCCGATCACGTACACACCGCGCTCCAGGAGCAGTTCCGCCATCCGGCCCGCCTTGCCCGCGTCGCCGATCATGACGGGGGCGATGGCGTGGTCGCCGGGGAGGATGTCGAAGCCCTCGGCGGTCATCCGGGTGCGGAACAGCTCGGTGTTGGCGGCGAGCTGCTCGCGCAGGTCCCCGGCGGACTCCAGCAGGTCGATGACCTTGAGGGAGGCGGCGGCGATGACCGGGGCGAGGGTGTTGGAGAAGAGGTACGGGCGCGAGCGCTGGCGCAGCAGGGCGACGATCTCCGCGCGGGCCGCGACGTAACCGCCGGAGGCTCCGCCGAGCGCCTTGCCGAGGGTGCCGGTGATGATGTCGACCCGGTCCATCACGCCGTGCAGCTCGGGCGTGCCCCGGCCGCCGGGGCCGACGAAGCCGACGGCGTGGGAGTCGTCGACCATGACCATGGCGTCGTAGCGGTCGGCCAGGTCGCAGATCTCCTGGAGCGGGGCGACGTACCCGTCCATGGAGAAGACGCCGTCGGTGACGATGAGGCGGCGGCGCGCGCCGGACGCCTCCTTGAGCTGCGTCTCCAGTTCGGCCATGTCGCGATTGGCGTAGCGGTGGCGCTTGGCCTTGGAGAGCCGGATGCCGTCGATGATGGAGGCGTGGTTGAGGGCGTCGGAGATGACCGCGTCCTCGGGGCCGAGCAGGGTCTCGAAGACTCCGCCGTTGGCGTCGAAGCAGGAGGAGTAGAGGATCGTGTCCTCCTGGCCGAGGAAGGCCGAGAGCCGCTGCTCCAGCTCCTTGTGGACCTCCTGGGTGCCGCAGATGAAGCGGACCGAGGCCATCCCGTAGCCCCAGCGGTCCAGCGCCTCGTGGGCGGCGGCGATGACCTCGGGGTGGTCGGCGAGGCCGAGGTAGTTGTTGGCGCAGAAGTTGAGGACCTCGCCGGGGCGGCCGCCGGAGGTGACCTCGACGGTCGCGGACTGCGGGGTGCCGATCACGCGCTCGGGCTTGTGCAGCCCGGCGGCGCGGATCTCGTCGAGGGTGGTGCGCAGATCGTCGCGTACGGAGTCGAACATGCGGATTCCTTAGGAGATCAGGTAACGGACCAGGTGGGAGACGGTCAGACGGTCCAGTCGAGGATGACCTTGCCGCCGAGGCCGCTCGCCGCGTCGTCGAAGGCGGCCTCGAAGTCGCGGAAGCCGTACCGGCCGGTGATCACGGGGGCGAGGTCGAGGCCGCCCTCCAGCAGGACGGACATGGCGTACCAGGTCTCGTACATCTCGCGGCCGTAGATGCCCTTGATGGTGATCATCGAGGTGACGATGCGGGCCCAGTCGACGGCGAACTCCTCGGCGGGCAGGCCGAGCATGGCGATCCGGCCGCCGTGCGTCATGTTCGCGACCATGTCGCGCATCGCCTCGGGGCGGCCGGACATCTCCAGGCCGATGTCGAAGCCCTCGCGCAGGCCGAGTTCGCGCTGCCCGTCCGCGATGGTGCGGTCGGCGACGTTCAGGGCGAGGCTGACGCCGACCTTGCGGGCCAGGGCGAGGCGGGCCTCGCTGACGTCGGTGATGACGACGTTGCGGGCGCCGGCGTGCTTGGCGACGGCGGCGGCCATGATGCCGATCGGGCCCGCGCCGGTGATCAGGACGTCCTCGCCGACGAGCGGGAAGGAGAGCGCGGTGTGCACGGCGTTGCCGAACGGGTCGAAGATCGCCGCGATGTCGAGGTCGACGGGGACCCGGTGCACCCACACGTTGGAGGCGGGCAGGACGACGTACTCCGCGAACGCCCCGTCGCGGCCGACCCCGAGGCCGATCGTGGAGCGGCAGAGGTGGCGGCGGCCGGCGAGACAGTTGCGGCACTTGCCGCAGACGAGGTGGCCCTCGCCGCTGACCAGGTCGCCGGTGGCGATGTCGGCGACGTCGGAGCCGATCGCGGCGACCTCGCCGACGAACTCGTGGCCGAGGATCAGCGGGGTGGTGACCGCCTGCTGGGCCCAGCCGTCATAGGCGCGGATGTGCAGGTCGGTGCCGCAGATGCCGGTGCGCAGGACCTTGATCAGGACGTCGGAGGGGCCGTACTCCGGCTCCGGCACGTCCATCAGCCACAGTCCGGGCTCGGCCTTCTGCTTGACGAGTGCCTTCACGGCTGTGGCTCCCTGACGTCGGTACGCGAGTGAATACCCCGGGCCGCGGGGCATGTCGGAGAACCCTGTGGCCCGGGGTGGTCTTGGGTGTCACCCCCCATGGTGGGGGTTCGGCGGGACGGGACGGAGCATCTCGGAAAGCTCCACGCGCCGTCCCCGGCCGTCACCGAGAAGGCTGCCGTACGGCGGGGTCCCCGGTCCATCGAGGATTTCTTAAGCGCCGCCGCAGGAGATCTTCACACCTGGCCGGGGCTTCACCGACCGCTGCCGCCGGACGCCTCCCGGACCTCCCCGTACGGGCCCAGGAAGCGGGGGCGGCCGTTCTCGATCCGGTGGAGGAAGATCCCGCCCGGGATGCGCACCTGGCGGGTCGAGGCGTCGAAGGCGAGGGTCCGCACGATCCCCCGGTGCTCGGTGCGCACGAGCCGCCCGCCGATACCGCTGCGCACCTCGCCGGATGCGCTGGTGGTCCCGGCGGCGCGGGCGATGAGTCCGACCGCGTCGTACGCCTCGGCGGCCCAGGTCGCCGGGGGTGCGCCGAAGCGCTTGCGGTGGGCGGCGGTGAACGCCCGGACCGCGGGGAGGGCGGCGGGGTCGGCGTACGCCTCGGCGAAGACCCAGCCGTCGGCCGCCGCGCCCGCCCCGTCGAGGAAGGCGGGCCCGAGGGCGGGGCCGACACCGACCCGGGCGCCGGTGAAGCCCTCGCCCGCGAGTGCGGTGGCGAGGCGGGCTGCCCGGGACGGGTCGCCGCCCCCGAGCACCACGGCGTCCGCCCCGCTGCTCACGGCCTTACGGGCGACCGCCCCGAAGCCCGCGTCGCCCCGGGCGAGGGGGTGTTCGAGGAGCGTGGCACCGGTGGGGGTGGCCTCGCGGAACGCGCTCCCGATCTCCCCCGCGAGCCCGGGATCGGCGGCGTCCTCGACGAGGAGGATGCGGGTCGCGGGGCGGGTGCTGGTCAGGTAGCCGATCAGGCCGGGGGTGAGCATGCGGTCCAGGGGGCGGGTGAGACAGAGGTTCAGCCCGGTGCCGGACTCGACGGTGCTGGTTCCGGCCGCGACGACGACGGTGGCGAGGCGCGCCTCTCCGTAGCGCTGGACGAGGTCCGCGCGCAGGACTGCGCCGGTCGGCCCGAGGACCGCGACGACCGCGGGATCGGCGGCCAGCCGCCCGGCCACCCGGAGCGCCGCCGCCGGGTCGCCCGCGTCGTCCTCGGTGCGCAGGGCGAGCCGGAACGCCGTGTCCTCGCGGGAGTTGTGGTCGGCGACGGCGAGCTGGGCGCCGCGCTGATGGGCCAGCCCGGTGGCCCGGCCGGGTCCGCCGAGGTCGGCGTGGAGCCCGATCGTGTACGTGGGCGACTCCCCGGACCCGGCCGGGGAACCGCCCGCCCGGCCGCCGCGCCCCCGCAGGGCGTTCCAGCCCGCGGCGGATCCGCCGACGAGGAGGACGGCCCCGGCGGCCGCGCCGGTCAGAACCCGGCGACGGGTGGGCCCGCCTTCCTGGCCTGTGGCTTCGTGCCCGGCGGTTGCGTCCCCGGCAGGGGTGAGCGTGGTGGGCAGCGGCTCGGGGTCCGGCAGCGCGAGGGCGGCGGCGGACCGCTCGGCGATCAGGGCGGGGAGGCCGGCGGGGGGCTGCCAGGGGGTGGGGGCTGGGGCGGGTGCTTCGCTCGGGTGCGGCGTCCGCGGCCGAGCCGGGTCCAGGGGCTCGCCCGGGGCCGGGGCGGCGCGGAGGGACTCGCGGGGATCCGACGGCCTCGGCCGGGCTGGGGCAGGGGCCCGGAAGTCGCCCGGGTGCGGGGTCTCGCCCGGGTCCGGGGCCGGCTCCCCGTCCGCCGCCGTCGCGTCGCGGAGCCGGCTCGCGGTCGGCCGGGCGGCCGGGTCCTTCGCGAGGCAGGCGGCGATCAGAGGGGTCAGGTGGGACGGGACGCCCGTCAGGTCCGGCTCCTCGTGGACCGTACGGAACAGGGCACCCGCCCCGCCGCCCTCGCCGAACGGCCCCCGCCCGGTCGCCGCGTACACGAGGACGCAGCCGAGGGAGAACACGTCGCACGGCGGCCCCAGCGGCCCGGCCGATGCCTGCTCGGGGGCCAGGTAGCCGGGCGTCCCGATCACCGCGCCGGTGGCGGTCAGCGCGGTGGCGCCCTCGTGGCGGGCGATCCCGAAGTCGATGAGGCGGGGGCCGTCGAGCGCGAGGAGCACGTTGCCGGGTTTGACGTCGCGGTGGATCAGCCCGGCCTCGTGGACCGCGGCGAGAGCCTCGGCGAGCCGGCTCCCGAGCGCCCGGACGGTGACCGGGGGCAGCGGGCCGCCGGCCGTCACCACCTGGGCCAGCGAGGGTCCGGGGACGAATGCGGTCGCCAGCCACGGTTCGCGGGCCTCGGTGTCGGCGCCGAGCACCGGGACCACCCAGGGCCCGGTGATCCGGGCGGCCGCCTCGGCCTCGCGACGGAACCGGGCCCGGAAGCCGGGGTCGGCGGCGTGCTCGGCCCGGATCACCTTCACGGCGGCGAGCGACCCGCCCGCCGAGCGCGCCAGGTAGACCACGCCCATGCCGCCCGCGCCGAGCCGGACGAGGGTGCGGTAGGGGCCGACGGTGCGGGGGTCCTCGGAGGTGAGAGGCCGCACGTCAGCTCTCCGGTTTCGGGGCGGGGCCGAGGTAGCGGAGGCGGCCGTCCTCCACCCGGTACAAGTGGGCTTCCCGGCTGACGAGTTGCTGACGTTCCTTGTCGAACGCGTAGGAGCGCGAGACCCCTTCGTACCGGGCGCCGGCGATCGCGGCGGTGAGCGCGGACCGGGTGGGCCGGCCGTCGCCGGAGGGCGTGACACTCGCGGACGCCCCCTTGGCCGCGGGCGTCGCCCCCTTGGCCGCCGCCTCCGCGAGGCCGGCCAGTTCGCGGGCGACGAGCCCGGCCACGTCGTACGCCTCGGCGGACCAGGCGGCGGGCGCGGCGCCGAAGCGTTTGCGGTGGGCGGCGGCGAACGTCGCGGCGGCCGGGGCGTTGGCGTCGATGAACGGGGCGACGAACTCCCAGCCGTCGGCTGCCGCGCCCGCCTGTTCGAGGAACTCCGGCCCCATGACGGCATGTTGGGCCATGCATGGTCCGGCGAAGGAGAGGTCGGCCAGGATGCGGGCGACCCGGGCGGCGCCGGTTGCGTCACCGGCGTAGAAGAGGGCGTCGCTCCGATGCGCGAGGAGGTCGGTGATGACCGGGTCGAAGACGGTGGTCCCGGCGGGCACCACGCGGGGGTGGGTGGTACCGGTGGTGAGGCTGGGGGTCAGCAGGTTGGCCGAGTAGCCCGACTGGTAGGCCGCCTGCCCGCCGGCCCGGTCGATCAGGACGCCCAGCCGCTCGACGTCGGGGCGCAGGAGAAGGCGGTTGACGATGGGGACGGCGAGCGAGGCGTAGGAGGGGGCGGCCTGGAAGAAGGAGGCGTTCGCGCGGCGCGGGAAGGCTATTTGGAGGGCCGACACCGTGAGGACCGGCATCACGGCTTCGTCGTACGCGGACAGGGCGGCCCCCGCCGACTCGTCGCTCGTGGGGCCGATGACCGCGACGACCTCCGGATCATGGGCGAACTCCTCGGCGACCCGGGCCGAGCGGGCGGGGTCCCCTTGGTCGTCGAGGACCTTCACGGCGAGCCGGAAGGGCTGGTCGTCGGGGGAGTTGAAGCGGTCGACGGCGAGCCGGACGCCGCGTTCCTGGGCGCGTCCGGCGGCGCTGAGGGGGCCGGTGAGGTCGGCGTGCACGCCGATGATCAGGCGCCGTCCGCCCGGAGCCCCGTCGCCGCCTGCCCCTTCCGCTTCGTCGCCGGTGAGCCGTACGGCGGCGAAGGCTCCGCCGCCGAGGGCGAGAGCGCCGCCGGCCGCGATGAGCAGGAACCGCCGTCGGCCGGGGGCGGGTTGCGGAGGCCCGGGCTCCTCGGCGACGGCGACGGTGGCGTCGATGGCGGGCAGGGCCAGGAGCGCGGCGGCCCGGTCCGCGATGATCCGGACGACGTCCTCGGGCAGCCAGTCGGCGGTGGCCCCGGCGGGCAGGTCCTCGGCGATCAGGGTGTCGAGGTCGGCGGCGGCTGGACGCTCGCCGGGGTCCTTGGCGAGGCACCGCTCCAGCAGCGCGCGCAGTACGGGGTCCTCGACGCCGCCGAGGTCGGGGGCGTCGTGCACGGTGCGGTAGAGGACGGCGTCGACCGCACCGCTGCCGAAGGGCGGCCGGCCGGTGGCCGCGTAGGCCAGGAGACAGCCGAGCGAAAAGACGTCCCCGGCGGATCCGGGAGGGCCGGTGGGGCCGACGGACCCGGGAGACCCGGTGGGGCCGGGCGGCCCGGTGGGGCCCGGAGACCCGGTAGGGCCCGGAGACCCGGTGGGGCCCGGAGACCCGGTAGG
Source organism: Streptomyces rubiginosohelvolus (assembly GCF_014649875.1). Taxonomy (GTDB): domain Bacteria; phylum Actinomycetota; class Actinomycetes; order Streptomycetales; family Streptomycetaceae; genus Streptomyces; species Streptomyces rubiginosohelvolus. The sequence goes on from NZ_BMTW01000002.1 coordinate 186,746, forward strand.
GCCAGCAGACCCTGCCGCCCCGGCGGACCCAGTGGCCTCGGCCGCCCCGGCGGACCCGGCCGGCCCGGTGGCCCCGCCCGCGCCCCCGGCCACCCCCTCCGGCGGCAGAAACCCCGGCGTCCCCACGATCAGCCCCGTGGCGGTCAGGGCGGTCGCGTCGGCGGCGCGGGCGATCCCGAAGTCGATCAGCCGGGGCCCGCTCGCCGTCAGCAGGACGTTGCCCGGTTTCACGTCGCGGTGGACGAGCCCGGCGGCGTGCACGGCGGCCAGGGCGCGGGCGACCAGTCGGCCGAGGACGGTGACGCTGCGCACGGGCAGCGGTCCGCGTCGGGCGACGACGTCGGACAGCGTCGGCCCCGGGACGAACTCGGTCGCGAGCCAAGGCCGTTCGGCCTCCGTGTCGGCGCCGGTGACGGACACGGCCCAGGGGCTGTCGACCCGGCGGGCGGCCTCGGCCTCACGGCGGAAGCGGGCCCGGAAGTCCTCGTCCCCGGCGTACTCGGGCAGGATCACCTTGATCGCGGCGAGCGCTCCGGCATCGGTGCGGCCGAGGTAGACGACACCCATGCCGCCGGCTCCGAGGCGGCCGAGGAGCCGGTGGCCGGCGATCCGGGCGGGGTCGGTGGGTCGCAGGTCGTCCATCGCCGGGCCTCAGCTCTGCTTCTCGACGGCGGATTCCAGCCGGACCAGCATGGCGGCCTGCGCCTGGACGACCAGGTTGTCGATCTCGTCCCGAGTACGCCCCTTCGCCCCCTTGCCGGTCACGGCGACGGTGAACTGGAGGGTCTGCGCCTGCTGCCAGGCGTAGTGGTGCGGCCCGCCGAGTTCGGAACTCCGGTACTCCCCCACCTCACTGAGGGCGTCCTCGGAGTTGGTCTGGGTGGCCTCGCCGCCGAACAGCGCGGCGGCGACCATGGATCCGATCAGTTCACCCTCGCGCAGCTGCTGCGTGGGGCAGCGCATCGTCTCCTCGATCGACTCCGCCATCTCCCAGGCCGCGTCCTGGCGGGTGCGGTGCACGGTGACGACGGCGCCGAGGCGCACCGGCCCCTTGCCCGCCGCCGCGGGCACCTCGAACGACCGGGTGAGGGTGGCCAGGACGCTGTGGCCGGGCTTCCGCTGCTGCCAGACGCAGTCCTCGCCGAGCACGGGCCAGGTGTCCGGGCCGCTCTCGTACGGGCTCCGCTTCACCACCCCGGGACCGAAGCTGTCGGGGTCGGCGATGACCCGGTCGATGAGATCCAGTGCCGCGGCCCGGGTCGTGGGGAACCGGGCGGGGTCGGGGTCCGGTGTCTTCGTCGGCTCGGCGGACGGTTCGGCGTCGGTGCCGGCCACGGAGTCCGGGGCCGCGCTCGCCGAGGCGCCCCGCCGCTCCGTCGTCCCGGGTTCGTCCGCCGCACCCGTACAACCGGCCAGCAGCACGGCGGCCAGGGCGAGAGACAGCGCGAACCGGCCCCCTCTTAACGGCACGTGACAGGTCACAGCGCTTCCCCCGCTCCTCCTCGACGCCGCATCGATCATAGGTTCGGCGGGCCGTCGCCGTGGAGGGGTCCGGGCACTGTTGCCTCATCGGGACATGCGGGCACTCCGCCTCTCGCGGAGCCGTTCCGGCCGGGTGGTCAGCCGGTCTCCGCCAGAAAGGTACGGAGGTGCTCGACGAGGGCGTCCGGCCGGTCCTGGGGAAGGAGCGTGTAGCTGTCGGCCACCTCCACCAGCCGTCCCTGCGGGAGGATGTCGGCGAGGCGTCGCCCGTGGTCCGGCGGCATGACCCGGTCCTCGGTCGCCCAGACCACCAGCGCGGGCCGGTCGAAGGTGCGCAGTTGCTCGGCCCAGCGCAGGAGTTCGGCCTTCTCCGGTACGCCGAGGACATAGGCGCGCAGGTCGCGCCGGATCTCGGCCGAGGTCAGCAGCGGCCGGAACCAGTCGTCCATCGTGGCGTGCGGGACGGGCCGTTTGCTCATCCATCCCCAGGTCATGGGCAGCAGCCGGGCGGGCTTCAGCCGGAGCAGGGAGAAGGCGGCCCGGATCCCTCCGGGCAGCCTGGCGAAGGCGGCGAGGTTCCGCCCGGGCAGCCCGGGCGGATAGTTGTCGAACGCCTCGCAGGAGGTGATGACGAGCCGGCCGATCCGGTCGGCCGTCCCGTCCGCGACCAGGGCCTGAGCGCCGCCCCAGTCGTTCATCACGAGTGTCACGTCCTCCAGTCGGAGGGCTTCCAGGAACTCGGCGACCAGCCGCGCGACCCCGAGGACGGACAGGTCGGCCCCGGCGTCCATGGGCCTGCGGTGCCCGCCGAGCGGCAGGGTCGGCACGATGCACCGCACCCCGTCGCCGAGCCCGGCGACCACCTCGTCCCACAGCGAACCGTTCATGGCCACGCCGTGCAGGAGGACCACGACAGGCCCGTCGCCACCGGTGTCGGGGTACTCGATCACGCCCGCCGAAAGCCTCACATCGCCCATGCGGTCAACATAGTCCCGCCGCCCTCGGGCCAGCACCTGACGCAGCGTAGGGATTCCCTCCCCGTCCTTGATAACGTCGCCCCCGCGGCTGCGGACTTCTCCCCCGACCCAGCCGTACGGGGTGGGCACGGGGACCGGGCGCGGCAGGACGAAGAGGGCCGACAGATGAGCCTTGCACAGGTGCACTACACCTCCGCCGCGCCGGGGGACGAGGGAACGGCGGGCCGGTTCACGGCGGTCGGTCCCGGGGTGTCCGGGGCGCTGCTGGCGGAGATCGAGCCCTTGCTGCGCCACGAGCTTCCCGACGGCGTTGCCGACCGCCCGTCGGACGGCGAACTGCGTTCACTGCCGCAGTCGTTCACGTACGCCGCCCTCTCCGACGGCAGCCGTCTGGTGTCCCGGTCGGCCCCGGTACGGGCCACGGCCGGCGCCACGGGGCCGGGGGTCCGGTTCCACGCGCACGCGGTGCATCTGCCGCCGGGGGTGCCGCTGCCCGGCGACCGGCTGCCGGTCGAGGCGTGGCGGTCGCCGCACTGGGTGGCGGTGACACCCGGCGGCGCGATACCGGACCCGCTGACGCTGCCTCCGGGACCGACGGCGGTCTCGGAAGGCCTGGACGACTTCGCCGTGTCGCGCGGGCCCTGGCTCGCGGCCGTCCTGGCGGATCTGCGCCGGGCGAGCGAGCCGACGGAGCCCGGTGGGCGGCCGGTGGTGCTGGTCGAGCGGCAGTGCGCGGACGTGGCCCGGTGGCTGGGGCTCGCGTCCGTGACCCTGCCGAGGGAGAGCGCGGAGCGGCTGACGTTCACCACGTACACCCGGCGGCCGGGGAGTTCGGCGGCGCGGGTGGTGGGAGTGCTGCCCGAGGACGCGGAGGCGGCCCGGGCGGCGGGCCTGCGGGTACATGTGTGCGCGGGGCAGCCCCCGTCGGCCGGCGGTATGGACGACGCGTGGGCGGCGACGGCGGCGCGGGTGTGGCGGAGCCGCTCGCCTGAGCTGTTCCGGGAGGCGCGGGAACTGCCCGGGGAGCCTTTCGCGGCAGGCCCGTTGGCGGTGACGGCCCTGTGCGCGGGGATCGCGCTCGGGCCGGACGAGCGTGCGGCGGCGGCCGGTTGGGCGGCGGACCGTCCGTACGCCCTGGACGCCAAACGTACGGGCCAGCTGGTCGAGGCCCTCACCTCCCCCGGCATCGACGACCGTACGGGCCCCGAATTCGACGCGGCGGGACGGCTGTTCGGCGCCCTGGAGGGCCGCTGCCCCGCAGCGGTGACCGCTCCGCTGGCGGCCATGCTGGTGACGGAGGCCGTACGGGGCGGCAACGGCTCGCTGGAACTGCCGCGCCGGGACGCGTTCGTGGGGCCGGAGGGCGCGGCGGTAGCGGAGCGGCTCGCCCCGGAGATCCTCACCGAGCTGAGTGATACGGCCGGGACCCGTTCGGTGGCGCGGACCGTCCAACTGCTGCGGGTGGCACGGCTGCTGGGCGTGGACGGTACGGATGCGCTGCCGGAGGTCGTGGACCGCCTGGCACCGGCGCTACTGGCGGAGGCCGCGGCAGAGGGAGGAGCGGACACCCCTGACTTCGCCCCGGCCCTGCTGGAACTGCTGGACGAGCAGTTCGAGGTGCGGACGGCGTTGCTGGGCGCGCTGGACCGGATCGCCCCGCAGGACCCCGGGGCGGTGGCCCGGTTCCTGGAGCGGGTGGCGCTGCCGTTCACGGGGACGCAGGCGTTGCCGCACCTGCGGATGTGCGCCGAGGTACCGGGGGCGATGGCGACGCTGGGCGGGGACCGGGCGGCGGTGTGGCACCGGGTGCTGCGGGCGGCCGGCCTCTCCCCCTTCGCCGAACCGCTGGTCCTGCGCACGGCGGTGGGCCTGGTGTGGGAGGACCGGGCCCCGACGGTCGAGGAGGCCCGCCTCCTGCTCGACGCGGCCACGTCGGACTCGCACCGCGCGGCCGGTACGTGGGCCCGCCTGGTCGAGGCGGCGTTGAGCGCGTCCGCCACGGGAACGCCCTCGACCGGCCCGTCCGCTGCGAGCACCGACGAGGCGGCGGCCCTCGCCCACGACCTCCTGCGCGGCTTCCCCGGGGAGATCGGCGGCCGGGAGCGGGCGGGCCTCCTGCTGCTGGACCTGGTCCGCGAACTGCGCACGGGTGCGCCGGAACCCGGCTGGGCGGAGACGGTCCGCACCCTGTGCGCCCAGGCGGAACCGGTCGAACCGGCACTGAGGGAGCGGGCCCACGCGGCGTTGGTCGAACGGCTGCTGGCCCCGGACCGCCCGGGCGCCGAGCTGTACGACTTCGTCCACGGCGACGACACGGAGCTGATCGCCGCGTACAACCGCACCGCCCGGACGGAAACGGTACGGACCCGGCTGCGCACCCAGCCCGCCTACGCGGCGGACTGCTTCACCGTCTGGACCGCCCACCCGCACGCGGGCAGGACCTGGCCCCCGGTCGCCGCCGCCCTCCTCGACGAGGTCCTGCGCCCGGCCGTCCGCGCCATGTCGGCCGAGGACGTCGCGGAGGTCGAGGCGACGGTGGGCCGCACGGGCAGCAGCGGCCGGGCGGAGGCCTTCCGCACCTGGAACCGTTCGAGCACGCTGGGCCGTCTGGGCCGCCGGATCGCGGGGCGGGTGCGGCGGGGGTGAGCCCCGAGAGCCCGACCGTGTGGGGTCAGTGGGTGAATCCCTTCACCTGAACGGCATTTCCGTAACTGTGCGCGTCCGCCTTCTCCACCTGGAACCCCGCCGAGGCAAGAATGCCCAGGACGGCGTCCCGCATACAGGTCTGCACGGTTTCGAAGTGGCGGATCTCCCGGGGCAGATGCGACGGATCAACACCCCGCTCCAGAAGGTCTACCGCTGCGGCCGTCAGTTCCGCCTGGGTATTCCAGTCCACCAGGACACCACCGTCCGCGAGAGGGTCCACCCGGACGTGCGCACCGGGTCTGCCGCCGGAATGCTCGTCGAGGTCTTCTCGGTAGGCGGAGATACCCGCCCGAACCAGTGCACGGCAGGCCTCGTCGGCCAGTTGCCCGCGCTCAGTGATGACCTCCGGGGTGGCTTTCGGCGGCAGATCGAAGTTGTACCCACCCACGCGTTTCTCCCACTGAAACCGGCCGCCGATTGTCTCTCCATCGCACACGCATACGTTGCCCCTGCTCGCCCAGGACAGGTCGGCACCCTGGGCGACCCGGCATCTCGGGGGCAGAGCGCGGGTGCCTCCGCGGGATCGCTTCGGACAGAACCGGCCCGTCATGCGCGGTCGTGCAGCGTGACATGGTAGCCGTCGGGGTCCGCGAAGGTGAACGTCCGGCCGAAGGGGCCGTCGATCGGCGCCGAGACGATGGCGTGGCCGTCGGCGGCGAGCGCGTCGTGGATGGCCTGGACGTCCGTGGCGTGGAGCCAGATCGCGGCGCCGATGCCGGGCTGGGCGACCGATGCGAGATCCGTCCCGGGAATGACCTCGCGCAGGGCGAACGCGATCGGCTTCGTCTCGAAGACGACGGCGTGCGGGGGTCCGGCCGGTGAGCGGACGAGGCCGAGGTACTGCTCGTAGAACGCCTGCGAGGCGGCGAGGTCGCGCGCCTGGAACGAGATGAAGTCGGGACCGGTGGCGGGCATGGTGGCACTCCTTCTCTTCGTGTCAGATTCCTGACACGCACCACTGTATGTCAGACTCCTGACATGAGCAAAAGAGACACCGGCGTCGACCTGGACACCTCGCTGGGCTACCTGCTGAAAGAGGCTTCGACCGCCCTGCGGGTAGCCATGGAGGAGGTCCTGCGCCCCCTCGGGATGACCGTGACGCACTACTCCTGCCTCGAACTGCTGGCCCAACGGCCGGGCATGTCGAACTCCGAGCTCGCGCGCGGCGCGTTCGTGACCCGGCAGTCGATGAACGTGCTGCTCCAGGCCCTGGAACGGGACGGCTACGTGACCAGGCCCGCCGAGGCGGCAGTGGGGAAGGTCCTCCCCGCACAGCTCACACCTCGTGGACGACAGAGCCTGGAGGAGGCGTCCGCGGCGGTCAGGGCCGTCGAGGTCAGAATGCTGGCCGGCATGACCGAGGACGAGCAGGAAATCGCGTTCCGGGCCCTCCGGAGCATGATCGATTCACTGCGCGGCCCCGCATAGCCCACCAGCCCCTGGGTTCACGCCCCCAGCTCGTCCGCCACTGGCACGCACTCGGCGAGCAGTTCGACGACGTCGCGCCAGGCGCGTCGCGCGTGCCGGGGGTGGTGGCCGACGCCGGGGACCGTGGCGTGGTCGACCGTCGGGTGGTGGAAGGCGTGCAAGGCTCCGCCGTAGACCGTGAGGCGCCAGTCGACGCCCGCGGCCTGCATCTCGGCGGTGAACGCGTTCCGCTGCTCGGGCGACATGATCGGGTCCTCCGACCCGACCCCGGCCCACACCGGGCAGCGGATGTTCGCCGCCTCGCCCGGTCGGCCCGTGGTCGTCGCGTTGACGGTCCCGATCGCACGCAGGTCGACACCGTCGCGCCCGAGCTCCAGCCCGATGGCTCCCCCGGTGCCGTAGCCGACGGCGGCGATCCGGTCGGGGTCGGTCCGCGGTTCGGCGCGCAACACGTCGAGCGCCGCATGGCCGATGTCCCGCATCCGGTCCGGGTCAGCCAGGAGCGGCAGGCAACGGGCCAGCATCTCCTCCGGATCGCCCAGGTAGCGCCCGCCGTGCAGGTCGAAGGCCAGCGTTACGTAGCCCAGTTCGGCCAGCGCGTCGGCACGGCGGCGCTCGACGTCGCTGAGCCCCATGCCCTCCGGCCCGAGCAGAACGGCGGGCCGGGGGTCGACACCGGCCGGGAGCGCGAGGTACCCGACCATCGTCAAACCGTCGGCCGGATACTCGACCGTACGCGTCGTCACCGCTGTCATCGCCGTCATAAGACGGGACCGTACCGACCGTCGAGCCCGGTCCGGCCGCTGTTCTGCCAGTGGCAGAACAGCGCGGGAGTTCACCCGCCGCACACCTGGCTATTTCTCTCAGTACAGCAGGTCCAGCTCCGCCCGGACCGTCTTGCCCGGGCTGCGGTCGAGCACCGCCCAGCGGTCCGCCAGGGCCTCCACGATCAGCAGCCCGCGCCCGCTGTCGGAACCGTCCGCCGGGGCCGTGATCTCGCCGGGGAAGGGCGGCCGGCGCTCACCCCGGGCGTCGGAGACCTCGATCCGCAGGAGGCCCGGCGTTTCCGGATCGCCGGGCATGTGTGACAGGCGCAGTTCGAAGTTGCGGCCGGCGACGCGGCCATGAGTCACCGCGTTGGCCGTCAGCTCCCCGATGATCAGGGCCGCCGACTCCGAGGCGTCACCGAGGTACGGGATGCCCCAGGTGTGCAGCTTGTGCAGGCCGACGCGGCGGGCGAGCCGGGCGCCGCGTGGTTCCGAGACGAATTGCCGGTTGAACACACGTACGGTTACGGGAGGTTGGGTCGTCGTAGGCGCTTCCATGCCCCCAGATTCCGGGGCGCGGGCCTCACTCACCAGGTCAGAAACCCGTACGCTGCGTCAGCGTACGGGCGCGAAGGGTAGACGGTACGGGTCACGTTCCGTGAGCATGGACGGGTCGCGAACCAGGACAGGCGCACGGGGAGGTGGCCGTACATGACGCACGGCACGGACAGCATGGACAGCCCGATCCACGGGACCTTCGGCAACGGCAGCGTGCGCAGCGCCGAGCCCGAACCGCAGTACAGCCTCAAGATGTTCGGGGAAGTCGTCAAGACCTTCCGCAAGCGGGCACGGCTGACGCAGGAACAGTTCGCCCCGCTCGTCGGGTACTCCCCCGAGACCGTCGCCTCCATCGAGCAGGGCCGCCGCCTCCCACCACCGGACTTCGCGGAGCGCGCGGACAGCATCCTCGACGCGTTCGGGGTGATCCTGGCGGCGGCAAAGCATCTGACGCGGCGCAAGGGGCTGGCGAGTTGGTTCCGGCAGTGGGCGGAACTGGAGCTGTCGGCGCTGAGCCTGTACACGTACGAGTGCCGGTTGATTCCGGGGCTGTTGCAGACGGCCGCGTACGCGCGGACGTTGTTCGCCGATCAGTTGCCGCCGCTCACCGACGAGCAGATCGAGGCGCAGCTCGCGGCTCGGCTGGAGCGTCAGCAACTGCTGCGTGAGCGGCCGAACACCTCCTTCAGCTTCATCCTCGAAGAGCATCTGTTCCTCCGGGACTTGGGGGGCAAGGAAGTCACCCGGGAACTGCTCGACCACATCCTCGACCTGTCCGAGCTGCGCAACGTGGACATCCAGATCATGCCGCTCGTACGCCATCACCACGCGGGGCTGCATGGGCCGATGCGGCTACTGGAGACGCCGGATCACCAGTGGTTCGGCTATCTGGAAGGGCAGGAGCAAGGGCAGTTCGTCTCCGACCCCAAAGTGATCAGCGCACTCCAAATGCGGTGTGCAAGTATGCGTTCACAGGCTCTCTCGTTGGACGACTCCAAGAGCCTGATGCGGCGGATGCGAGGAGCGAGATGAGCACCACACCCCTGGCCTGGTTCAAGAGCAGCTACAGCAGCGGCTCCGGCGACTCCTGCGTCGAGGTCGCCCTGGAGTGGCGCAAGTCGAGCTACAGCAGCGGCTCCGGTGACGATTGCGTCGAGGTCGCCACCTGCCCCTCCACCGTCCACGTCCGCGACTCCAAGCTCGACGAGAGCCCCCAACTCGCCCTCACCCCCGCCTCCTGGACGCGCTTCCTCTCATACGCCGTCCAGGGCTGAGCAGCAGTCAACGCCGGGCCGGCTGCCGACGCTCGATCCGGTCCGGGTCGCCGCCGAGCAGATCACCATGGCTGATGGTGAAGTCCCCGTTCGGCAGCGTCTGCCCGTCTCCGTACTGCCGCCCGATGACCGCTGCGGGGAGAAACTCGCGCATGCTGTGGCGCATGCCCCCGGAGTACTCGACCGGCGCGCCCCAGTCGGCGGCGGCCTCGTCGGTGGAGAACAGCACCCAGTGGTCCACTAGTACGGCGGCGTCGAGGTCCGGTGCCTTGCCGGTGTGGCTGTCCAGGGCCGGTACGGTCAGCCGGTCGGGGTCCAGGGGCTGGTACCACAGCAGCAGGGGCTTGGCCTGGCGCGCTTCGGCGTTGTCGAAGCAGCACACGACGATGGTGTGGTCCGGGAGGTGCTCGGCGTAGAAGTGCAGGAGCTCCGGGTCGAGATCGGGGCGTCGGTGCGGCGGCACCTGCCACAGTGCGGCGGGGACGGCTGTGGGGTCGTCCGCCAGGAGCACCGTGTAGACGTCATGGTCGAAGACCTGGACGGCCGCCCGCGGTTCCGCGCCCATCCACGCGATGCCGTCGGCCGCCGCTGCGGCGTCCTCCACGGCGGAGACCATGCGCCGCAGGACGTCGCCGGAGCGCCCCGCCGAGAGGAAGTGTCGCGGTGTGAGCTGCCTCGTCGGCACGTGCAGCAGCATGGCGTTCGGGCCGTCCGCCAGGTTGACCGCCGTGTTCTGGTAGCCCAGGACGTGGATGAGGCCGTGCTCGCCGTGGTGTTGGCGCCCGCAGTACAGGATCGTGCCGGAGAACGCCGCCTCACCTGTCGATATGCACATGCGGGCACGGTACCCGCGCCGGTCCGGTCCCGGTCACGCCCCCGCGCGTACCCGGTGCCGTCGGTGGTACGACCAGGTCACCGCCGCCAGCAGCGGGCCCCACAGCAGGAGCGGGGCGTACGAGGCGACGAAGAGGACCTCCCCCGCCGATATGCCGGGGTCCGGGCTGGGGGCGGTCAGCAGGCCGCCGAAGAAGAGCACCCACCACAGGACCGTGACCGCGAGGGCTCCCAGCGAAGCGGCGAGGACCGCGAACCGCCGGTCGACGGGGCGTCCGCCGAGGAGCGGAATCCAGCGCGGGACCACCTCGCCCCAGGGCCGTACCAGGCCGAGCGTGAGGTACGAGGCGGTCTCGGCGACCGCGCCGATCAGCAGGACGTAGGCCATCGCGATCAGCGGCGAGTGGCCGGGGAACCCGGCGAGGAATTCCTCCCGCTCCATCACCCCCACCGGCACCCCCAGCACGAGCGCGATCCGCCACATCCCGGAGGGGACGGTCGACCAGGCCACGACGTGGGCTGCACGCACCGCCCACCGCGGAGGCGGCAGCACCCCGGGGGCGGGCGTGGTGGGGTTCGTCGTCATGACCCGAACCTCCCGCACCGCCCGGCCCGGCACGTCCCGCCGCGTGATGATCCGCCTCCGCCGCAGGGGGGTGGCGCGATCGAGGAGACCGCGATCCTGCTGTTCGAACCGGCGGGACCGATGAGCACCGGTTGTGCAGGGGGGCCGATGACCAGGCGGCCGAGATCCTCGACTGACCTGCGGGGCGTGGCGTCGGGTCACGGCGTTCCCGAGGGGGCGTCCGCCCTCGCGGACGGCCCCTCCCGCGTCTACCGCGTCGCGACGGCCGCGAACACGCCCTGCGCGGCCGTGCCGTCCGGCCAGGTCCACGCGGCGACCAGGTGTGCCGTCGGCTGCTGCTCGGCCCCCGTGGACGGCAGGACCCGGTTGATACGGACGTCGAACCCCTCGGCCGGACCGGTTCCCCGGACGGTGACGGTCGGGTCGGGGGTGTCGCTCTCGCGCTGGTGCTGCGGTTCCGTCTCACCGCGCAGCAGAGCACCCAACTGCGCCAGTACCACCGGGTCGTGGGCGCCGTCGTAGATCCACCGGGTGCCGAGCACCCCATGCTCGGCGGTGCCGATCAGAGCCTCGTCGGGGGCGTCCTCCAGGGCCGCACCGCGATAGCTCAGCGGCACCAGGTACGCCACCGGCTCCCCTGCGGCGGTGTCCACCACGACCATGAACTCGATCCCGACCTCGCCCGCCGGGTCGTCCAGCCGGAACCCGCCGGCGCTCGTCAGATCCGGCGTTCCCGTGGGGCCCGCGTACCACTTCTGCTGCGGCAGCCAGCGGGTGATCAGCTCCAGCTTGGTGGGCGTCATGGTGGTGCGGTGAACGGTGGCCACGGAGGCTCCCTCATCGGTCGGTCTGCGTCCGTCCTCCCATGGGGCGGGACGGGGGGCGTGAGCGAACCTATCCTGGCTCGCACGAGCGTGTGAGGGCCGAGCCACCGCTCTGTCGGACCGGCCTAGCGGAGGGCTGCTTCCCGCAGGAAGGGGTGTTCCGGCGGCGGGCGGCCCGCGCGGTCCGGAGCGCCCGGGCCGGGCCGGTACCGTAAAGGGAGATCCGTACGACTCGTGAGCCTCCTGACGGGCTGCGTGCACCCAGACCCAGGAGGACCTGCCCCACCATGACGACCAACCGTGGACGCAAGGACGTCATCCGCGACCGGATGGCCGCCACCGGCGAGTCGTACAACGTCGCCGCCCGCAATCTCAAGGCCATGAAGGACACCGCCGCCACCCGCGACGCCGTCCTCGTGCAGCGCTGGACGCCCGCCGATTCGTTCGACGTGCCCTGCCCCTGCGGCGGGACCTGCGAGCCGGGCGAGACCTGCGACCACTGTCACGCCCGCCACCGGCACGTGAAGCGCTACCCGGGCTCCACCACCGAGGTCGAGACCTGGGCCGACCGCTACGAGTGCACCGGCTGCTCCTCCTCGTACACCCTCACCGTCCACCTGGCCGGGCGGCCCTGGGGCGTCGCCGAGACCGTCGTCAAGGGCGGGTCGGCCGAGGAGGTCGTGCAGGCGACCGTCTTCCCGGGGGTCATCCACCCGCTGCTGCGGTCGGAGGCGGCCGAGGGGCCCCGCCAGGAGTGAGGTGCGCGTCAGTGAAGGATCGGGAGCGTGCGACCGGGCGTTTACGGGGTAAGCGAGAGGCAGACGCCACCGAGGAGGAACCATGTCCCGCCTGATCGCCCGCATCACCCAGTTCACCCGCAGCCCCCAGGGCCGTCGGACCATCGCGTCGGCCCGGCGTGCCGCGGCCGACCCCCGCAAGCGCGCCCAGGCCCGCGGCCTGCTCGGACGGCTGCGCGGACGCCGGTGACCCCGGCGCTCCGGCGGAAGGCCGGAGCGGCGACGGGAAGCGAACGCAGAAGATGCCCGCACAGGTCTCCCCGTGCGGGCATCTTCGCGTTCCGGTCCGTCGGCGTACGGCTCAGCTCTCGTCCGGCGCCAGCGTCAGGGAGATCGAGTTGATGCAGTAACGCTGGTCCGTCGGGGTGGCGTAGCCCTCGCCCTCGAAGACGTGGCCCAGGTGCGAGCCGCAGCGGGCGCAGCGCACCTCGGTGCGGACCATGCCGTGGCTGCGGTCCTCGATCAGCTCGACCGCGTCGGTGTCCTTCGGGTCGTAGAAGGACGGCCAGCCGCAGTGCGACTCGAACTTGGTGTCGGAGCGGAACAGCTCCGCCCCACAGGCCCGGCAGGAGTAGACGCCCGCCGTCTTGGTGTCCGTGTACTCACCGCGGAAGGCGGGCTCGGTGCCGGCCTGGCGCAGCACCGCGTACTCGGCGGGGGTCAGCTCTTCCCGCCACTGCTCGTCCGGCTTCTCGACGTCGTACGGCACGGCTCGCTCCTCAGCTCGACAGGTGGTCGCTCGCCCCGGTCGCCTCTCGGCTACCGGGCGCTCGACAGGTGGTCCAGGATGCGCGGGCCGAGGTCGGTGACGTCGCCCGCTCCCATGGTGAGAACGAGATCGCCGGGCTTCGCCATTCCCGCGATCGCGGCCGGCACGTCGGCCTGGTCGTGGACGGCGGTGACCTCGGCCCCGGCCGCCTTCGCCGCGTCGATGATCAGGGCGCTGGTGATGCCGGGGATCGGGTCCTCTCGGGCCGGGTAGATGTCCAGGACCACGGAGGCATCGGCCAGGGCGAGGGCCTGGCCCATCTCGGTGCCCAGCTCCTGTGTACGGGAGAACAGGTGCGGCTGGAAGACGACCAGGATGCGGGCGTCGGCGGCCGCGCCGCGCATGGCTTCCAGGTCGGCGGTCATCTCGGTCGGGTGGTGCGCGTACGAGTCGATGACCTGCACGCCCGCCGCCTCGCCCTTGAGCTGGAGGCGGCGCTTGACCCCGGTGTAGCTGCCGAGGGCGGAGGCCAGGTTGTGCGCCGGGATGCCGAGGGCGACCCCGGCGGCGAGCGCGGCGACCGCGTTGTGGGCGTAGTGGGCGCCGGGGACGGAGACCGTGAAGGTGAGGAACTTGCCGTTCAGCAGGACGGTGACCTCGCTGGTCAGGCCGCGCGGGGTGACCTTGTGGACGCGTACGTCGGCGTCCTCGGCGGAGCCGTAGGTGACGACCTTGAGGTCGGAGAGGTCACGGACCCGGCGGGTCAGCTCGACCGCGCCGGGCTGGTCGGCGGAGATCACGAGGGTGCCGCCGGGGACGATCTTGCCGACGAAGGTCTCGAAGGAGTCGTAGATCTCGTCCATCGAGGCGTAGTTCGCGTGGTGGTCCAGCTCGACGTTGAGGACGATCGCGACCTCGGGGTCGTACTTCTGGAAGCTGCGGTCGCTCTCGTCCGCCTCCGCGACGAAGATGTCCCCCTCGCCATGCGTGGCATTGGTGCCGGGGCCCTCCAGGTCGCCGCCGATGGCGTACGAGGGGGCCAGGCTCAGCGAGGAGAGGGCGACGGCCAGCATGGAGGTGGTGGTCGTCTTGCCGTGCGTGCCGGCCACCGCGATGGCCCGCAGGCCGTTCATCAGGGAGGCCAGGGCGTCCGAGCGGTGGACGACCGGGACGGCCAGCTCGTTGGCCCGGAGCAGCTCCGGGTTGTCGGCGCGGATGGCGCTGGAGACGACCACGCAGGACGCGTCCTCGGCCAGGTGCCCTGCCGCGTGCCCGATGTGCACGGTCGCCCCCAGCGCCCGCAGCGACTCGGCGGTGGCGGACTCCTTGGCGTCGCTGCCCGCCACCTTCGCGCCCCGCTGGGCGAGGATCTTCGCGATGCCCGACATTCCGGCGCCGCCGATGCCGATGAAGTGGGGTCGTTCCATGGCGGCGGGAATGCCGGGTGCCATCTGTACTCCTGCGGTCGTGGTTCGGGTTCCGATGAGGCGGCCGAGGGCCAGCCCGGACCGCGCGGCTTCAGCCTATTCGCTGTGCGCGAAGAGCTTGAGCACCGGGACGCCCACCTTGTGGCGGGCCCGGGAGGCCCAGTCGCGGTGGAAGAACTCCTCCACGTAGTGCGGGGCCGTCAGGACGATGACCTCGTCCGCGCCCGCCTCCTCGACGACGGTCGTCAGTTTGTCCAGAGGGTGATCCTCGACCACCTGTCCGACGGCTTCGGAGCCGGCCTGGCGCAGGGCCCGTAGGGAGTACTCCAGGCCGATCTCGGCGGGTTCACGGGCCTCGCTGCCCTCCGGCTCCTCCCCTTCGCGCACCGCTTCCTTCAGCTCTCCCATCGCCACGTCGTCGATCGCGCGCAGCAGAACATCGGCCTGGTCACCGCGCGGCTGCAACAGAACGACGAACGAGATCCGCTCCTCGCCGTGGAGCGTGGTGACGAAGTCCACGTCCTCGGGAGTGAGCGGCTTCTCGATCATCAAAACGCTTGTGAACACGACAGGCGCCCTTCCGCTTCTTCGTCTCGTCGACCGCCGGCTCGACCGTCGACGGTCGTTTGCTGAAACCATCCTTCCCCGCGCTTCCACGGGGTTGCAGGGGTAAGTGTGCCCAGCCGAAGCTAAGCGGAACGGTAAATTCCGCTAACTGTCAGTCCGACGGTACCGAGAGAAGAGGAAACCGGCCTCTTCCAGCAGCGATGCCAGGAAAAAACGTTCCGGCAGGGCGACCCCGGGACCTCCGGCGATGCGCTGAGCGTCACCCGCAGTGAGCATCGGGGAGAGCGTCAGGCAGAGCTCGTCCAGCACGCCGGCCGCCACGAACTGGCCGAGCAGCCGGGGCCCTCCCTCGGTGAGCTGGCGGCGCAGCCCCCGGGCGGCCAGCTCGCGCACCACGCGGGCCGGGTCCACCCGGGTCCCGTCGCCCGCGATCACCACGTCGGCGCCCGCCTTCCGGGCCGCCTCGATCCGGTCGGCGGGGGCCCCGGCGCCGGTCACGACGAGGGTCGGGACGAGCGGCTCGGTGAACAGCGGCAGCGAGAAGTCCAGGTCCAGGGAGCCGGTCACCACCGCGACGGCGGGCGCGGGACCCTGCCCGGCGGCCGCCCGGCGCTCCGCGAACGCCTCCCGGGCGCGGGCCGGACGGTATCCCTCCTGCCGTACGGTCTCGGCCCCGGCGATCACCACGTCGGCCAGGCCCCGCAGGGTGCCGAAGATCCGCATGTCGGCGGCGCAGGAGATGGGCTGCGAGCGGCCGTCGTGCTGGGCGGCCCCGTCGAGCGTTGAGACCATGTTGGCGCGCAGCCAGGGGGTCCCGTCGGGGAGGGCGGCCGGGTAGGCGTACGCCTCCGCGAGCTCGTCGAGGCTCCACTCGCGGTCGGGGGCGGCGGCGCCCGTCGTTGTCAGGTCCGTCACAGGGAACAGGCTTCGCATGGGTTGCAGTCTGGCACGGGCCTTAGGGTGGAGAGTTGTGTCGTCATCCACCGCGTTTCCGGGGCAGAGCCCCCTTGCCGAAACGGCCCCGCTGTCCCTGTGCGCCCGCGAGCCGCACGTCCCCGCCGACCGTCTGGTCGCCGAGATGGTGCCGCCGCCGCGCTTCGATTCGGTGCGCTTCGACACGTACGTACCCGACCCCGACCAGCCCAGCCAGAGCGAGGCGGTCACGGTCCTGGAGGGGTTCGCCGCCGGGCTCGGCGGGGCGCACGCGACGGGTTCCGGCCGCCGCAAGTGGTTCGGGAGCAAGAAGCCTGCCGCGCCGGCCGGGCCGCGCGGGGTGTATCTCGACGGCGGCTACGGCGTCGGCAAGACCCACCTGCTGGCCTCCCTCTGGCACGCCACGCCCGCCGAGCCGTCACTGAAGGCGTTCGGCACGTTCGTGGAACTGACCAACCTGGTGGGCGCGCTGGGGTTCCAGCAGACCGTGCGGACGCTCAGCGGTCACCGGCTGCTGTGCATCGACGAGTTCGAGCTGGACGACCCGGGCGACACCGTGCTGGTGTCCTCGCTGCTCAGCCGGCTCGTGGAGGCAGGGGTGGCGCTCGCCGCGACCTCGAACACCCTGCCGGGCAAGCTCGGTGAGGGCCGGTTCGCCGCCGCCGACTTCCTGCGCGAGATCCAGGGCCTGTCCGCGCACTTCCGCCCGCTGCGCATCGACGGCGAGGACTACCGGCACCGCGGTCTGCCCGAGGCCCCGCCGCCGTACAGCGACGAACAGGTGACCCGGGCCGCGTACGCCACGCCGGGCGCGTCGCTGGACGACTTCCCGGGGCTGCTGGACCACCTGGCGAAGGTGCACCCGAGCCGGTACGGCGCGCTCACCGACGAGCTGGGCGCGGTCTGCCTGACCGGGGTGACGGCGGTGCCCGACCAGTCGACGGCGTTGCGCCTGGTGGTGCTGGCCGACCGGCTGTACGACCGGGAGGTCCCGGTGCTCGCCTCCGGGCTGCCGTTCGACCGGCTGTTCAGCGACGAGATGCTGAACGGCGGGTACCGGAAGAAGTACTTCCGGGCGATCTCCCGGCTGACGGCGCTGGCGCGTGACGCGAAGGGGCTGGTGGCGCAGTAGGTTCGGGGGCGTAACGCAACGGGACACCGCGAGGTGCCCGTGTTATCCCGTACAACCGCGCACACCGTTCGAAGGGATCCAGCATGGCTACCACGCGTCAGGCGCACACGGTCTGGGAAGGCAACCTGATCGAGGGCAAGGGGGTCGTCACCTTCGACTCCTCCGGCATCGGTGAGTACGACGTCTCCTGGCCGTCCCGCTCCGAGGCGGCGAACGGCAAGACCAGCCCGGAGGAGCTGATCGCCGCCGCGCACTCCAGCTGCTTCTCGATGGCGCTCTCGCACGGTCTTGCCCAGGCCGGCACCGCGCCGACGAAGCTGGAGACGAAGGCGGATGTCACCTTCCAGCCCGGCACCGGTATCACCGGAATCCACCTCAGCGTCGTGGGTGAGGTCCCCGGTCTCGACGAGGCCGGCTTCGTGAAGGCGGCCGAGGACGCCAAGGCGAACTGCCCGGTCAGCCAGGCGCTGACGGGCACGACGATCACGCTGTCGGCTTCGCTGGCCTGACCGGTCGGCCTCGCCGGACCGGCCCGTCGGCCGACGCCGGACCGACCGGCCACGGACGGCTCTTCCCGTCTGGGCCGTCCCAGCAGCAACACGGGGCGCGGGGGCGCGCATGGTTCCCCCGCGCCTCTGTGCGTGCTACACACGTGCGGGTCACTTCACCTGTCCGCCAACAGGGAGTCACCTCATGTCAACCGCACCCCGCTCCACCGCAACCCGACGTCAGGTCCTGGCAGGCAGCGGCGCAGCCGCAGCGATCGCCTTCACGGGGGCCTTCTCCGAACTCTTCGCGGGCACAGCAGCCGCGCGCGGCCACAACGGTTACGGCCCCCTCGTCCCCGATCCGGACGGTCTGCTCGACCTGCCGAAAGGATTCCGCTACCGGGTGCTGTCCCGGGAGGGCGAGCCGCTGCGCTCCGGCGAGGGCCCGGTGCCGAGCAACCACGACGGCATGGCCGCCCTGCGGGGCCGCAACGGGCGGATCCACCTGGTCCGCAATCACGAGAACCGGCACACGGCCGAGATCGGCGTGCCGACGATTCCGGGGCTGACGTACGACCCGGCGGCCAAGGGCGGCTGTACGTCGCTGGAGCTGGACGGCCGCAACAAGGTGCTCGGCGAGCGGGTCGCCATCGCGGGTACGGCGGTCAACTGCGCGGGCGGGCCCACCCCCTGGCGCACCTGGCTGACCTGCGAGGAGAACGAGGACAAGGCCGGGACCAACGGGTACACCAAGGACCACGGCTTCATCTTCGAGGTGGACGGCGCCGATCCGCGCCGCACCGGGGCCGTCCCGCTGACCGCGATGGGCCGATTCCAGCACGAGGCGATCGCCGTCGACCCGAAGTCGGGGATCGTGTACGAGACGGAGGACGCGTTCGAGAAGCCGTTCGGGCTCTTCTACCGCTTCCTCCCCGAGAAGCCGCTCGGCGGCACCGGTTCGCTCCGGGCGGGCGGGGAACTGGAGGCGATGCGAGTCCCGGGCGTGCCCGACCTCTCCGTCGTCCAGGAGACCGGCACGAGCTTCGACCGGATCGAGTGGGTCCCCGTACCGGACCCGCTGGCGAAGGAGACGGCGATCCGCTTCCAGGACTTCGGGCCGAAGGGGATCACGCACGCGCAGAAACTGGAGGGCTGCTACTGGGGCGGGTCCTCGGTCTACTTCGTCTCCAGCTTCGCCCACCGCGACGAGGGCTCGGCGGCCGACCACTACGGGCAGGTGTGGCGCTACGAGCCGAAGAAGCGACGGCTGACCCTGGTGGTGATCTTCGGCCCGGACACCGACATCCAGCTGCCCGGCGAGTCCCCGGACAACATCTGCCTGGCGGCCGACGGCGGGCTGATGGTCTGCGAGGACGGCGGCGGCGCGCAGCATGTGCTCGGGGTGACCCGGCGCGGCGAGGTGTACGCGATGGCGCGCGGGCGGCAGAACATCGGGACGCCCGAGGAGCCGGAATGGGGCGAGTTCGCGGGGGTCACGTTCTCGCCGGACGGCTCGACGATGTACGTGAACTGCTACACGCCGGGGACGACGTTCGCGGTGACGGGGCCGTGGTGCTGAGGTAGCCGTTTCCCGGCGCCCACCTTCGGAGTGCCACCGACCGAAATAACCATATTGTCGGATATTTTCCGTGAGTGATCACTGCTGCACGGAAGACTCGGAAGGCCCGGAAGGCACGGCAGACGACGGTTCTGGCGGTCGCGGGGGTGCTGACCGGCACCGCCCTGACCGGGTGCGGGGGCGAGTCCCCCGCACCCGCTCCCCCGCCGCCACCCGCTTCGGCCTCCCCCGCCCCGAAGAAGCCGCCGACGATGGCCCCCGGCCCGGCGGGCCGCACCCCGGTCTTCGAACGGAGAACGACGGGCGGGGGCGCGGGCGGCGGCCCGGCGGAGAAGGTCGTGGCCCTCACCTTCGACGCCGACATGACGGCCGACCAGGGCCCCCGGGCCGCCTCGGGCGAGCGGTTCGACAATCCGGAGCTGGTCACGCTGCTGCGCCGGCTGAAGGTGCCCTCCACGGTCTTCATGACCGGCCGCTGGGCCGAGGAGTACCCGGCCCAGGCGAAGGCCATCGGCGCCGACCCCCTGTTCGAGGTCGCCAACCACTCCTACAGCCACCACGCGTTCAGCTCCCCCTGCTACGGGCTGCCGGTGGTCGGCAAGAACGCGATGACCCGCGACGTCGAACGGGCCTTCACCGCATTCCGGAAGGCGGGGGTGCGGAACGTGGTGCCGTACTTCCGCTTCCCCGGAGGCTGTTACGACGACACGGCGCTGCGCGCCCTGGCCCCGGCGAACGTGACGGCCGTCCAGTGGGACGTGGTCAGCGGCGACGCCTTCGCCACGGACGCGGACGCGGTCGCCGAGCAGGTGCTGGACGGGGTCCGGCCTGGCTCGCTCGTGGTGATGCACTGCACCCGCAGCGCGGCCCCGGCCACCGAGGCGGCGGTACGCCGGATCGTGCCGGAGCTGCGGGAGCGCGGGTACCGGTTCGTGAAGGTGTCGGAGCTGATGGAGGGCGGCGCCTGACGCAAGGACTGCCCGACGTGCCCGTTCCGAACGCCGGTATGGTCAGGGCCGGGGACGAGGGGGGGCACGACATGTACTTCGACGAGAACGAACCACAGGCCGTGCGCGAGGAGCGCTTCGCCGCGGAGCGAGACGCGCGCAGAGCGAGACGCAAGGCCGCGGGACTCGACTCGCGGGAAGCGCACCTCGGCGCGGCCATCGTGGCGGTGGCCCTGATACTCCTCGGCTGGTTCGGCCAGTGGGTCGCTCTGGCCGTCGTGAGCGGGGTGTTCCTTCTCTGGTTCGCCGCGACCCTCTCCTGGACGTACGCCGACGGCGACCAGGGCCGGCACGCGCTCCAGCGCGCGTACAACCTCACCTTCGGGTGGGCCGGCGGGCTCTAGGGGGTGTCTTGGCACCCCTCGTGCGTGGCCCGGCGCGGCCACGCACGAACGCCCCGCCGGGCAGTACGCCCTAGCCGGAACAGGCCGTGCGGCCCGCCTCCTGCCAGGCGCAGACCGGGCAGAGCGTGGCGCCCTTCGTCGACTCCGGGTACTCGGTCGGCTCGCGGCACAGCACGCACTCGGCGTACGGAGGCCCTTCGGCAGTCCCGGCGGGCGGGGCGGTCGTGCTCGGCTCCGGGGAGTCGCAGTACGTGCCCCCGTCGTACGGGTCGACCGTTTCCCGGCTCAATTGGAGGTCTTCTCGGGCCGGGCCTCGCTGGGACGGACGATGACGAAGCCCTCGCCCTGGAGCATCAGCTGGACGGCCTCGCCGGAGCCGCCGCGGACCATCGAGCCGACGCTCTGGGAGCGGTTCAGGCTGGTCGTGAGCTGCTGGCTCCAGCCGACGACCGCGTCCGTGTCCACGTACACCGGCTGGGCGGCCGTCACGGGGATCACGATCGGGGTGCCCTCGCACATCAGGCCGAGCTTGCCGTAGCCCGTGAAGACGCTGTTGAAGAGGCCGCCGCCGGCCATTCCGGCGCCCTTCACGGTCTTGATCTCGTAGGAGAGGGTGGGGTCGAAGCAGAGGACGTTGCGGCCGTTGATGGTGATCGAGTCGCCCTGGTCCAGCTCCACGATGAAACAGTTCGCCGCCTCGTGCGCGAACCATGCCTCGCCCTGGCCCCGGACGGCCATGAGGGCCAGCCCCTCGCCGGTGACGGCACGCTTGAGCATGCCGCCGATGCCCTGGCCCTTGCGCTCGAACTGGAGGTTGCCGCGGAAGGCGATCATCGAGCCCTGCCGGGCGTGCATCTCCCCGTTGACGGCGTACTTGATGGATTTCGCGTTCTGCAGGGTCATCCCCGGGGCGGTGGCCGGCTGGGCCATGTGCTCGCTGGAAAAGAGATCGCTCTTCATGCGGAGCATCCTCACCCGGACCCGGTCGTTCCGCCAAGCAGGTGACCTCGTCCGCCTGGCAGACTGGGACGGTGACCAGCCATGACACCCCCTCCCCCGCCTCCGGGAGCCCGTTCCGCAGCGGCCCGACCGACCGCGACCAGGCGCCGCAGTTCGTCCTGCCTCTGGTGCTCCACCTGGAGAAGACGGACCCGCCCGCCCGCACCGACGCGCTGCGGGCCGCCGCCCGGGCGGTGCTGACGATCCTCTCCGACGAGCGGTCCCTCGGCGACGGCGAGTGGGCCGCGGCCATGCGGGACTGGCAGGACGCCCGGATCCGGAAGGTCGTGCGCCGGGCGCGCGGTGCGGAGTGGCGCAAGGCGGCAGCGCTCGACGGCATCACGGTGACCGGCGAGGACGGCGCGGAAGTACGGGTGTTCCCGCCGATTCCGCTGGACGGCTGGCCCAAGGAGCTGGCCAAGCTCCAGGTGTCGGGCACCGACCTGGACGACCCCGAGCCGCCCGCCGCGCCCGACCTCTCGGGCCCGGTGCTGTGGCTGAACCCCGATGTCGACATGTCGGCGGGCAA
Source organism: Streptomyces rubiginosohelvolus (assembly GCF_014649875.1). Taxonomy (GTDB): domain Bacteria; phylum Actinomycetota; class Actinomycetes; order Streptomycetales; family Streptomycetaceae; genus Streptomyces; species Streptomyces rubiginosohelvolus. The sequence goes on from NZ_BMTW01000002.1 coordinate 208,693, forward strand.
GACAATGGCCCAGGCCGGGCACGGGGCGCAGCTCGCCTGGTGGGAGCTGTCCGAGACCGAGCGCAAGGCCTGGCGCGAGGCCGGGTTCCCGCTCTCCGTGGCCACCCCCGGGGCGGAGCGCTGGCGGGAGCTGACGGCCGGCGGGCTGCCGGTGGTGCGCGACGCGGGGTTCACCGAGATCGCCCCGGGCTCCTGCACGGTGATCGCCGACCACCCGGCGCTGCGCCGCTGAACGGGACGGCGACCACAGCGGGCCCCGTCGCGGAGCCGCGACCTCATCGCCCGCGCGCTGAACGTTTCTCGTTCCTCTGACGTATCTCCCGGTACTGCCCCATCGGCATTACCGCCAAGTAGCCTGCACAGCCAGTCGATTGGCGGTTGATTGACGCCTGTTCGATCGACGCTGTCACGCCTCGGCCCGGGAGACACCTTGTTGCGACGCATCAACGGCACGGCCCTCATCATCGCGGCACTGGTCGCCACAGTCGGCGCGATCGCGTTCCCCGTCTGGTCCTACGCGGACCGTTCGGGCACCGGCGAGGCGAATCTCAACGCGTCCAGCGTCGCCACCCAGTGGGGGCCGCTCTCCGCGACCGACCGGGACTTCCTGGTCAAGGTTCGGCTCGCCGGCCTGTGGGAGCTGCCCGCCGGGCAGCAGGCGATCGAGCGGGCGCCCAGCGAGGCGACGAAGGCCGCCGGGGACCATCTCGTCGTCGGGCACACGGACCTGGACCGGCGGGCCCGGGACGTGGCGGCGAAGCTCGGGGTGGAGCTGCCCAACCAGCCGACCGCCCAGCAGCAGGAGTGGCTGCGGGAGCTGACGGCGGCGAGCGGGGACGCGTACGAGCGGAAGTTCGCCAACATCCTGCGCGCCGCCCACGGCAAGGTCTTCGGCCTGATCGGCCAGGTCCGCCACACCACCCGGAACACGCTGATCCGGCAGCTGGCGAGCGATGCCAACCAGACCGTGCTGGACCACATCACCATGCTGGAGGCGACCGGGTTCGTCGACTTCGACGCCCTGGCGCGCGAAGCGGTGAGCGGGTCGACGTCCAGTCCTTCCGGCCCGTCGATGCCCCGCGACGGCCAGGCCCCGCTGGCCCCGGTGCCGGTGACGCCGACCGGCGACCAGTCCTTCACCTCACGCCCGGTGCCACCCACGATGATGCCGATGCCATAACGACGGCGGCGGGTCCGGAACCTCAAATGAAGCTCTGAACGTCCCCCCGGTCGGGTTCATCGCCGCGCGACGGGGCCATGACCCCTGAACAGAACGAGGTGAGCAGGGGGACGGGGGACGTCATGGAACTGGGTATCGGTATCGGCTGGCGGCCGGAGATCGCGGCCGAGGTGGAGTCGCTGAGCGGGATCGACTGGGTGGAGGCGGTCGCGGAGAACCTCTGCGCCGACCACCTCCCGGACTCCCTGGTGCGGCTTCGCGAGCGCGGGGTGACCGTCGTGCCGCACGGGGTGGCGCTCGGCCTCGGCGGCGCGGACCGCCCCGACCCCGACCGGCTCGCCGGTCTCGCGGCGCGCGCCGAACTGCTGGGGGCGCCCCTGGTGACCGAGCACATCGCGTTCGTACGGGCCGGGGGGCCACTGACCGCGTCGCCGAGGCTGGAGGCGGGGCACCTGCTGCCGGTGCCCCGCACCTGGGACGCGCTGGACGTGCTGTGCGAGAACGTACGGATCGCGCAGGACTCGCTGCCGGTGCCGCTCGCCCTGGAGAACATCGCCGCGCTGATCACCTGGCCCGGCGAGGAGCTCACCGAGGGGCAGTTCCTGGCGGAGCTGGTCGAGCGGACCGGGGTGCGGCTGCTGATCGACGTGGCCAATCTGCACACCAACCACGTCAACCTCGGCCAGGACCCGGCGAAGGCGCTGGACGAACTGCCCGTGGAGGCCATCGCGTACGTCCATGTGGCGGGCGGGGTCGAGAAGAACGGCGTCTGGCACGACACGCACGCCCACCCGGTGTCCGAACCCGTCCTGGAGGTGCTGGCCGAGCTGCGCTCCCGGGTCGATCCGCCCGGCGTGCTGCTGGAGCGCGACGACGCCTTCCCGCCGGGCGCGGAGCTGGCGGGCGAACTGGACGCGATCCGGGCGACGCTGCGGAAGGCGGCGCCCTCGGCGGACGCGGGGCCGGACCGGGCAGCGCCACGGAAGGCCGTCCCCTCGGCGGACCGGGGGCCGCTCTCGAGCCCGGCCCCTGGTCCCGCGTCCGACGGCAGCGCCGGCACCGGGGCCCGCACGACCGCACCCGCCCCCGTGCCCGCCGGCACCCGTGACCGTACCGCCGTCGCGCAGACCGCCCTGCTCTCCGCCCTGGTCGCCGGAACGCCCGCCCCCGAGGGCTTCGACCACCGGCGGCTGCGGGTGCAGAGCCGGGCGCTGGCCGCCAAGCGTGCCGACGTCGTCGCCAAGGTGGCCCCCGAACTGCCGGAGATCCTCGGCGACGGCTACCGCGCCGCGTTCCTCGCGTACGCCGGGAGCCGCCCGATGTCCGGCGGCTACCGCCGTGACGCCCTGGACTTCGCGGAGCACGTGCTCATCGCGGGCGGTCCGGCCGATCCGGTGGCGCGGCGCCGGCTGACGTACTGGTGGCAGGACCGGTCGGGCGCCCGGCCCCCGCGCCGTACCACCCGTCTGGTCCGGGCGGCCCGTGCCGTCCTCGTGGGGAAGTGACCGCCATGAACACGCTCGCTCTGCTGGCGACCTTCGCGGTCGTCGTCTCGTCGGTGCTGCTCGTCGTCAAAGCGGTGGTCGAGCGGTCCCGCCGCCCCTCTCCGGGCCCCGGCGTCGCCCTTCACGACCTGTACGAGGTCGCGTTCCTCAACGGCGGTCCGGCGAGGGTCGTGGACACCGCCCTGACCGCCCTGCACGCGGACGGCCGGCTGGCCGTCGGCGGGCCCGGCATCGTCGCCGTCCAGCGGGCTCAGGCGAACGACCCGGTGGAACGCGCGGTGCTCCAGGAGCTGGCCGCCGCCCCGAACGGCGCCCTGCACGTCCTGCGGGAAGCGGTGATGCGGCACCCGGCGGTCCAGGAGGTCGGCGACGGGCTCGCGGCGCGCGGGCTGCTGGTGCCACCCCACCGGCTCCGCCCGCTGCGGCGGTGGGGGCTGACCCAGGGGATCGTGTGCCTGATCGCTGTGCCGCTGAGCATGTTGCTGACGTTCGTCCAGTTCGCCACGGACGACTCCCTGGACTTCTCGGTCCCGTTCATCATGAAGATGCTGCCCGCGATCGTGATCGGCTCGTTCACCGGGCTGATCGTCGCCAACTCCGCCGCGGGCCGCCTCACGGCGTCGGGGCGCCACGCCGCCCAGTCGTTCCGGGCCGCCTACGCCCATGTGGTGACCCCCGCCCATCTCGTCGCCACCCTGGGCCTGCGCGCCCTGCCGGACCCGGTGCTCCAGGCCCAGTTGACGGCCGCGGCACGGCTGAGCGCTCCGCGTCGGCGGTCCTCCGCGCGGGTCGGCGGATCCACGGCGACGGGTGTCACCGCCGTCGGCGTGGCGACGGTCTGGTGCGCCGCGTCCGGTCCGGGCGGCTCCAGTTGCGGCGGGTCGACCGGGGGCGGCTCCGGATCGGGCTGCGGGGGCGGCTCCGGGTGCTCCTCGGGGTCCGGGTGCGGAGGCGGCGGCGGGTCGAGCTGCGGCAGCTCCGGTGGTTCCAGTTGCGGAGGCGGAGGCGGGGGCGGCGGCTGCGGCGGTGGTGGGTCGTGAAGCAGGCTCCAGGCCTGAACAAGGCGCTCATGTAGGGATCTTGACCGCCCATCAGGGTGGATTCCGGCGACATTCCAGGGCGGTGCTGGACATATCCTCCTGACCGCCCGACCCTTCCTCTCCGCATCCGCAGAGAGGCCCCCGCGCGTGAGAACTGCTGCGCTCTACACATCGATCGGCTCCCTGGTCCTGTCCGCCCTCGCCGCCGCTCCGGCGGGGGCCTGGGAACGCCCCGGTTCCGCCGAGGCCCGGGGCGCCGCGATCGCCGCCGCCCGGGCCACCGCCGCCGGGATCGACTTCGCCGCCTGCCCCGAGGAGGAGATGCTCCCGGACTCCCTGAAGTGCGGCACGGTGACGGTGCCCCTCGACTACGCGGAGCCGGACGGGCGGCAGCTCGAACTGACCGTCAGCCGGACGCCCGCCACCGGTCCGGCGAAGGAGCGGCAGGGCGCGTTCGTCTACAACCCGGGCGGCCCCGGCGCGTCCAGCATCACCTTCCCTCTGGCCGGGGAGCTGCCGGAGTGGAAGGAGATCGCCGAGGCGTACGACCTGGTCGGCTACGCCCCGCGCGGGGTGAACGGCTCCTCCGCGCCGCTGAGTTGCCAGGACCCCGCCGCGTACACCAAGGGCCCGACCGAGGCGCCGACGCATCCGACCCAGGAGTACAAGGAGCGGCGCGTCGCCCGAGCGAAGGCGTACGCGCAGGGGTGCGCGGAGCACGCGGGCGAGACGCTGCGGCACTACACCTCGCTGAACAACGCCCGGGACCTGGACGTGCTGCGGGCCGCGCTCGGCGAGAGCCGGCTGACGTTCATGGGGGCGTCGTACGGGACGTACTTCGGGGCGCTGTACGCGACGCTGTTCCCCTCCCACGTACGCCGCATGGTCTTCGATTCGGCGGTCGACCCGGACCCGGAGCAGATCTGGTACCGCTCCAACATGGGCCAGTCGCTGGCCTTCGAGGCGCGCTGGGAGGACTTCCGCCGCTGGGTCGCCAAGCACGACGCCGTGTACCACCTGGGGACCACCCCCGAGGCGGTGCAACGGCGCTACGACGAGGTGCGGGCCGAGCTGGCGGTGAAGCCGGCCGGCGGCAAGGTCGGGCCGGGGCAGCTGCACTCGGCGTTCCTGGGGGCCGGTTACTACGACGACTACTGGGCGATGCGCGCGACGGCCCTGTCGGAGTACGTCCGGGGCAACCCGGAGCCGCTGGTCGCGCAGGCGTCGCCGCGCGCGGTGGCGGCGAAGGACAACGAGAACGCCCAGGCGGTGTACACGGCCGTCGAGTGCAACGACGCGCCCTGGCCCGAGGACTTCGAGGTCTGGGACCGGGACCACACGGAGCTGGCGCGCGTCGCGCCCTTCGAGACGTGGGACAACGCCTTCTCGAACCTGCCGTGCGCCTTCTGGCCCGCTCCCCGGCAGCGGCCGCTGGACGTCCGCGTGGGGTGGGGCGAGCTGCCGCCCACGCTGATCCTGGCGGCGGAGCGGGACGCGGCGACCCCGTACAAGGGGGCGCTGGAGCTGCGGAAGCGGCTGCCCGGCTCGTCGCTGGTGACGGAGCGGGACGCGGGTACGCATGGCATCGGCGGGGCGGGTAACACCTGCGTCGACGATCATCTGCGCCGGTATCTGCTGACCGGTGAGGTGCCGGGGCGGGGTGCGGACTGTGCCGCGCACCCGGAGCCCAACCCCGTGTCGCTGGACTGACGTCGGGAGAGAACGGAGCGGGGGCCGCCGCACCTTTACGGTGCGACGGCCCCCGAAGCCGAACCCGGTGTCGCTGGAGAGGCGGACGGCACGATCGGTGCCCGGTGCCCGACTCTCTGATCTTCCGGGTTGGGGTGGTGCGGGACTCGCTGGTTATGCGAGCCCGGCCACCAGGTCTGCGACGCTCTTCCTGCGGCCCGTGTAGAACGGGACCTCCTCGCGCACGTGGAGCCGTGCCTCGGAGGCGCGCAGGTGACGCATCAGGTCGACGATGCGGTACAGCTCGTCCGCCTCGAAGGCGAGGATCCACTCGTAGTCGCCGAGCGAGAACGAGGCGACGGTGTTGGCGCGGACGTCCGGGTAGCCCCGGGCCATCTTGCCGTGGTCCGCGAGCATGCGGCGGCGGTCCTCGTCGGGCAGCAGGTACCAGTCGTAGGACCGGACGAAGGGGTAGACGCTGATGTAGTCGCGGGGCGTCTCGTCGGCGAGGAACGCCGGGATGTGCGACTTGTTGAACTCGGCGGGGCGGTGCAGCGCCATGTTCGACCAGACCGGGTCGAGCGCGCGGCCGAGCTTGGTGCGCCTGAAGAGGTTGTACGCGTCCTGGAGCTGGTCCGAGGTCTCGGCGTGCCACCAGATCATGATGTCCGCGTCGGCCCGCAGCCCGGACAGGTCGTAGGTGCCCCGGACGGTGATGTCCTTGGCCGCGAGCTGGTCGAACAGCTCCTGGACCTCGTCGGCGTAGCCCGCGCGGTCCAGCGGGAGGACGTCGCGCAGTTTGAAGACCGACCACAGGGTGTAGCGGATGACCTCGTTGAGGTCCTTGGCCTTCTTGCCGGCGTTCGGACTCTTGCTTGATGTCACAGTCTCAGGAGCACTCATACGGCTATTGTCCCGCCTCGCTCCCCGTGCCCCGAACCAGGGTCGGCGTGGCGATGATCTCGCTCGCGATCTCGTCGGCCGCGCGGCGGGCGCTCGCGATGCAGGCGGGGATGCCCACCCCGTCGTAGACCGCGCCGCAGACCCGCAGGGCGGGCAGCTTGGCGACCTCGTCGCGGATGCGGGCGACCCGGGTCAGATGGCCGACCGGGTACTGCGGCAGGCCGCCGATCCAGCGGGTGACCTCGGTGTCGACGGGCCGGGCGGTGAGGCCGGTGGCGGCGGCGAGGTCGCGCAGGGAGACGGCGACGAGCTCCTCGTCCTCGCGGTGGAGGTGGTCCTCCTCGCCGTAGCGGCCGACGGAGGTGCGGAGCACGAACAGGTCGGGGGCGGCGTCGGCGACCCACTGCCACTTGTTGCTGGAGAACGTGGACGCCTTGATCGTGTGCCCGTCGACCGGCGGCACGAGGAAGCCGGAGCGGCCGCGCAGGGCCTCGTACGCCTCGATGTCGGTGCGCCGGAAGGCCAGGGTGACCAGGGCCATCGACGCGTACTCGACACCGGACAGCTCGGCGGAGGCGGCCGGGGACTCGGCGGCCAGCAGGGTGCCGGCCGACCAGGCGGGGGTGGCGAGGACGATGCCGTCGGCGGCGATGGTCCGGGTGTCGGTGCGGACGGCCCAGCCCGATTCCGTACGGGTCAGGCCGAGGACGGGGGTCTCGGTGAGGATCTCACCGCCCCCGGCCCGTACGGCGTCGCCGACGGCGGCCGGGAGGGTGCCGATGCCGCCCGCGATGCCCTGGAAGACGGGGCCGGTCTGCTGCCGGGCGGCGGCCCGCTCCTGGATGCGGCGGACGCCGTCGAGCAGCGGGCCGCCCTCCTTCATGGCCTCGAAGAGCTGGGGTACGGCGGCGCGCATCGAGATCCGGTAGGCGTCTCCGGCGTAGACCCCGCCGAGGAGGGGCTCCACCAGCCGGTCCACGACCTCGCGGCCGAGCCGGTCGGCGACGTACGCGCCGACCGCGACGTCGTCGCCGACGGGGGTCGGGGTGAGGTCGCGGTCCTCGGCGATCCGGGCCAGGCCCTCGGGGGACAGCACCTCGCCGAGGACCGCCGGGTCGCCGGGGACTCCCATGACGTGGCCCTTGGGCATGGGGCGCAGCGCGTCGCGCGTCCAGAGCGACGCGGTGGCGGTGGCGGGCGGCTGGAGCCGGTCGCCGAGGCCCACCGCCTCGGCCAGCGCGACCGCCTCGGGGCGCCGGGCGAGCATCGACTCGGCCCCCAGGTCGACCTGGACGCCCGCGATCTCGCCGGTCATGAGCTTGCCGCCGAGCCGGTCCGTGGCCTCCAGGAGGGTGACCCGCAGGCCGGTGGCGACCAGGTGGTGGGCGGCCGCCAGACCGGCGATGCCGCCGCCGATGACGACGACGTGCCCCGGGGGCGTTTCCGCACGCTGTTGAGAACGCTGCATGGGTCCACTCTCTCAAACCCGTACCGAGTCCTGACCGTGACCGCTTCGAAACCGCCCTCCGGCAACCGGTGCCGGAGCCGCCGCGTCGAACGTTCACCATCAACGAACGTCCTGGGGGGACCAGTTATGGATGTGGAGAGCAAGAGCGGGCGGTCGTTCGTCCGCGCACGTGCGGCGCTCGTGGCCGGGTCGCTCGGCCTGCTGCTCGCCGTCGGCGGCTGCGGGGCGTCGGGCGACTCGTCGGACGGCGCGAAGGCGGACGTGAAGTCCGCGCCGCGCGAGGGGTTCGCGGACGAGGGCGGGGCAGCCGCCTCCGCCGCTTCCGAGGAGCAGGCGGACGGGAAGGCGGCCGGGAAGAAGGCGGCACCGAAGCCGGGGGGCACCCATGTGATCCGTACGGCCACGCTGTCCGTCGAGGTGAAGAGCGTCCCGAAGGCCGTGGCCGCCGCGCGCGGTGCGGCGGAAGGCGCGGGGGGCCTGGTCGCGTCGGAGAACACCGAGCGGCTCGACGACACCTACGAGACCTCGCACCTGGTGCTGCGGGTGCCGCAGGAGCGGTTCCAGGAGGTGCTGCGGGAGCTGGCGGGTTCCGGGAAGCTGCTGTCGCGCACCTCGAACGCGAAGGACGTCACCGACCAGGTGGTCGACGTGGACAGCCGGATCTCCACCCAGCGCGCGAGTGTGGCGCGGGTGCGGGAGCTGATGGACCAGGCGGAGAAGATCAGCGATGTGGTGGCCCTGGAGGGCGAGCTGAGCAGCCGTCAGTCCGATCTGGAGTCGCTGCTGGCCCAGCAGGCGAGCCTGAAGGACCGGACCTCGCTGGCGACGATCACGCTGGACCTGACGCCGCCGGACGCCCCGGGCGACGACGGGTCGAAGGACGAGGACCCCGGGTTCCTGGACGCGCTGGGTGGCGGCTGGGACGCGTTCGTGACGATGCTGCGGTGGATCGCGGTGGCGTTCGGGGCCGCGTTCCCGTTCCTGCTCACGGCGGCCCTGGCGGTCGTGGTGTGGCGGGTGCTGCGGAAGCGCAAGGCCTCGCGCCGTGCGGCTCCGGTGGTGACGACGGCCCCGGCCGGGAAGGACGGTGCCTCGGCCTCCTGAAGCGCTCCGGCGTCGTAGCGTGGGGCCCTGATTCGCCGATGCGGCGAACCGGCGGAAGGGACCCGGCATGGCAGCGGAGCGACTGGTGGTCATCGGCGGTGACGCGGCGGGCATGTCCGCCGCGTCTCAGGCCCGCAGGCTGAAGGGGCCGGACGCGCTGGAGATCGTCGCGTTCGAGCGCGGCCACTTCACCTCGTACTCCGCCTGCGGCATCCCGTACTGGGTGGGCGGCGACGTCGAGGCCCGGGACGACCTGATCGCGCGCACCCCCGAGGAGCACCGCGAGCGGGACATCGATCTGCGGATGCGGACCGAGGTGACCGAGCTGGACGTGGCCGGTCAGCGGGTGAAGGCGCTGGACCGGGAGAGCGGGGAGACGTACTGGACGGGCTTCGACAAGCTGGTCATCGCCACCGGGGCCCGTCCGGTGCGCCCGGCGCTGCCGGGGATGGACGCGGCCGGGGTGCACGGGGTGCAGACCCTGGACGACGGGCAGGCGCTGCTGGACTCGCTGGACGCGCTGCGTTCCGAGGGGCCCCGGCGGGCGGTCGTGGTGGGCGCAGGGTACATCGGCGTCGAGATGGCCGAGGCGATGCTCAAGCGGGGCTTCGAGGTGACCGTCCTCAACCGGGGCGAGCAGCCGATGGCGACGCTCGACGCGGACATGGGGCGGCTCGTCCACGAGGCGATGGACGGTCTCGGCATCACCACGGTCAACGGGGCGGCCGTGACGAAGATCCTCACGGGTCCCGACGGCCGGGTCACCGAGGTGGCGACGGACGCGAGGACGTATCCGGCGGACGTGGTGGTCCTCGGCATCGGCGTGGAGCCGGAGACGGGGCTCGCGCGCGACGCGGGCCTGCCGGTGGGGCCGCACGGCGGACTGCTGACGGACCTGGCGATGCGGGTCGTGGGCCACGACAACATCTGGGCGGGCGGCGACTGCGTGGAGGTCCTGGACCTGGTGGCGGGCCGCACCCGGCACATCGCGCTGGGCACCCACGCCAACAAGCACGGCCAGGTGATCGGTTCCAACATCGGGGGCGGCTACGGCACGTTCCCCGGTGTGGTCGGTACGGCGGTGAGCAAGGTCTGTGACCTGGAGATCGCCCGGACCGGGCTGCGGGAGAAGGACGCCCGCGCGGTGGGGCTGCGCTATGTCACGGCGACGATCGAGTCGACGGGGCGGGCGGGGTACTACCCGGGGGCGAAGCCGATGACGGTGAAGATGATCGCGGAGCTGCGTACGGGCCGGCTGCTCGGGGTGCAGATCGTCGGCCGGGACGGGGCGGCCAAGCGGGTGGACGTGGCGGCGGTGGCGCTGACGGCCGGGATGACGGTGGAGCAGATGACGGCGCTCGACCTCGGCTACGCCCCGCCGTTCTCGCCGGTCTGGGACCCGGTGCTGGTGGCCGCCCGCAAGACGGTGGCGGCGGTGCGGGGCGCGGGGAGCTGAAATACCCCGGGGGCCGGCCTTCCGGCCGGCCCCCGGGGTATTTCAGCGCGCGGTCTGCTCGTGGACGTACCCCACGAGGCGGGTGAGCGCGTCCGGGTCCATGTTCGGCATGACGCCGTGGCCCAGGTTGAAGATGTGGCCCTCCAGACCGGCGGCGGCGTCCAGCACCTCGCGGGTCTTGGTCTCGACGGCCGGGGTCGGCGCGAAGAGCACCGCCGGGTCGAGGTTGCCCTGGAGCGCCTTGCCGGGGCCGACGCGGCGGGCGGCCTCGTCCAGCGGGACGCGCCAGTCGACGCCCACGACGTCCGCCCCGGCCTCGCCCATCAGACCGAGCAGCTCGCCGGTGCCGACGCCGAAGTGGATGCGGGGGACGCCGTAGGGGGCGACGGCGTCGAAGACCTTCGCGGAGGCGGGGAGCACCGCACGGCGGTAGTCGGCGGGGGCCAGTGCGCCGACCCAGGAGTCGAAGAGCTGGACGGCGGAGGCGCCGGCCTCGATCTGCACCTTGAGGAAGGCGCCGGTGATCTCCGCGAGCCGGTCCACGAGGTCGGCCCACAGCTGCGGGTCGCCGTACATCATGGCCTTGGTGCGCTCGTGGTTGCGCGAGGGGCCGCCCTCGACGAGGTAGCTGGCGAGCGTGAACGGGGCCCCGGCGAAGCCGATGAGCGGGGTGGCGCCCAGCTCGGCGGTGAGCATCCCGATGGCCTCGGTGACGTACGGGACGTCCTCGGGGGTGAGGTCGCGCAGCCGGGCCAGGTCGGCGCGGGTGCGGATCGGCTCGGCGATGACGGGGCCGACGCCGGGCTTGATGTCGAGGTCGATGCCGATGGCCTTCAGGGGCACGACGATGTCGCTGAAGTAGATCGCGGCGTCGACCTTGTGGCGGCGTACGGGCTGCAGGGTGATCTCGGCGACCAGCTCCGGCATCATGCAGGAGTCGAGCATCGCGATGCCCTCGCGGACCTTCAGGTACTCGGGCAGCGAGCGTCCCGCCTGGCGCATGAACCAGACCGGTGTGTGCGGGACGGGTTCGCGGCGGCAGGCCTTGAGGAACGCCGAGTCGTGGGTGGCGTTGCGGACCGCGTCGAGGCTGGCGGAGGTCGTCGTCTGCTGGCCCGAAGGGCTGTCGTTGGCACTCACGCACAGAATCTTCGCACGCGTGCCGAAGGAGCCCGGCCCCGCACGGGTGTCTGTCCCTGCGCGCGGCCCGCCTTCCGCCTACTCTTCCCCGCATGGCTCCGGCTCAGGGACAGTTTTCCGATCATTCCGACGGCGTTGAGGACAAGGACCGCGGGGAGGAGGGCCCTCCCGTGCCTCCCGCGTTCCTGGCGGCGGTGGACGCGCTGCGCTCCGCGCGGCTGCGGCCGGAGCTGGAGGTGGAGGCGACCAGGCCGCCCCAGCGCCTCGCGCCGCACGCGTACGCCCTGGAGGCGGCGGTGGTGGACGGCGAGGACGATCTCGCGGACGGCAGACTGGTCCTGCTGCACGACCCGGCGGGGCACGACGCCTGGCAGGGGGCGTTCCGGCTGGTGACCCTGGTCCGCGCGGAGCTGGAGCCGGAGATGGCGGCGGACCCGCTGCTGCCGGAGGTGTGCTGGTCCTGGCTGACGGGTGCGCTGGACGCGCGGGGCCTGTCGTACGGGGAGGCCGGCGGGACGGTGACACGCGCCGGATCGCACTACTTCGGTGCGCTCTCCGCGCGCCGTCCGGCGACCCAGATCGAGATCCGCGCCTCGTGGACGCCGAAGGAGTGGCGCGGCGGGATCCCGGACACCGCGTCACACCTGATGGCCTGGGGCGATCTGCTGTGCCAGATCGCGGGGCTGCCGCCGTCCGATCTGTCCGACGCGGCGGTGGTGACGTTGCCGCAGCGGCGCGGGCCACAGGTTTCGTAACACTCCGTCACCCGTATCGCACATACGCCGGATCTCTTTTCGTACAATCGATCGCGCGTCCTATTTGCCCGAATTGTTACTCACCAAATCGTGATCTTCCCCTAAAGGAGGACGGGTCCGCTGCCGAAGAGGTCAATGACCCTTCAAGCACGGTTCGCCCCCGGCTTCATCCCCCGAGCCGGCCCGTCCCGCCACTCCCCCCAGGAGGCCTGGTGTCCGTTCTCCTTGAGCAGCCCGCAAGCCTGGTCGCCTACCGCCCGAACAAGCCGACGGCCATGGTCGTCGTGGCCGACCCGCGCGTCCGTTCCACCGTCACCCGCCATCTGTGGGCCCTCGGAGTACGTGACGTCATCGAGGCGTCGTCCATCGCGGAGGCACGTCCCCGCGTCGGCAACCCGCGCGACATCTGCATTGCCGACGTCCACCTGCCCGACGGTTCCGGGCTGACCCTGCTGTCCGAGACCCGCGCCGCAGGCTGGCCCAACGGTCTCGCCCTGTCCGCCGCCGACGACATCGGCGCCGTTCGCAACGCCCTCGCGGGCGGCGTGAAGGGCTACGTCGTCACCGGCACCCGAACCAACATCGGCCACCCCACCCGCCCCGGCGTCGCCCCCATCGGCGCCAACGCGGCCCGGATGCACCGCAGGCCTCCCGGTTCCCCGAGCCACCCGGGCGGCTACCGCGAACTCTCCGGACGTGAGGTGGAGGTCCTCCGCCTGGTCGCCGAAGGCCAGTCCAACAAGGCCATCGGCGTCTCGATGGGCCTCTCCGCCCTGACCGTCAAGTCCCACCTCGCCCGCATCGCCCGCAAGCTCGGCACCGGAGACCGTGCCGGAATGGTCGCCGTCGCCCTGCGGACGGGCATCATCCACTGACCGCACCCCCGCCAGGACGTGCACCGATGCGTCTCCGGCTGGATTACGTGCATGGCCGCCCGTCGACGGAACGTTCCGTCGACGGGCTCCGTGCATACACAGATACCCTTGACACGTGACCGACGCCCAAGAGACCGCAGCAGACACTTCACTGCGAACCACCGGGGGCGCTCCCCCGGACGACGTCGCCCCGGCGCCGATCCCCTTGCTGGAGCCGCGCGAGGGAATTCCCCCGGTGGTGACGTCCGACGACGCCCTCGCCCGGGTGATCGCCGCCTTCGCCGCGGGCACCGGCCCCGTGGCCGTCGACGCCGAGCGCGCCTCGGGGTACCGCTACGGCCAGCGCGCCTACCTCGTACAACTGCGCCGCGAGGGCGCGGGCAGCGCCCTGGTCGACCCGGTCGGCTGCCCCGACCTCTCCGGTCTCGGCACCGCGCTGGACGGCACCGAGTGGATCCTGCACGCCGCGACCCAGGACCTGCCGTGCCTGCGGGACATAGGCATGACCCCCACCTCGCTGTTCGACACCGAGCTGGCGGGGCGGCTCGCGGGCTTCCCGCGTGTCGGCCTCGGCGCGATGGTGGAGAACGTCCTCGGATACGCCCTGGAGAAGGGCCACTCCGCGGTCGACTGGTCCACCCGCCCGCTGCCCGAGCCCTGGCTGCGCTACGCCGCCCTCGACGTCGAGCTCCTGATCGACCTGCGCGACGCGCTGGAGGAGGAGCTGGAGCGGCAGGGCAAGCTGGAGTGGGCCCGGGAGGAGTTCGACGCCATCGCCGCCGCGCCGCCGGCCCCGCCCCGCAAGGACCCCTGGCGCCGTACGTCGGGCATGCACAAGGTGCGCCGCCGCCGTCAGATGGCCGTCGTCCGGGAGCTGTGGACCACCCGTGACCAGGTCGCCCAGCGCCGGGACGTCTCGCCGGGCAAGGTGCTCGGCGACGCCGCGATCGTCGAGGCCGCGCTCTCGCTGCCGGTCGATGTGCAAGCCCTGACCGCGCTGCCGGGATTCGGCCACCGCATGGGCCGCCGTCAGCTGGAGCAGTGGCAGGCGGCCGTGGACCGGGCCAAGGCGCTGCCGGAGTCGGCGCTGCCGCAGCCGGGCCAGCAGCCGGCCGGGCCGCCCCCGCCGCGCTCCTGGGCCGACAAGGACCCGGCCGCCGCCGCCCGGCTCTCGGCCGCCCGCACGGCGGTCTCCGAGCTGGCGGAGCGCCTGCACATGCCCCAGGAGAACCTGATCACCCCGGACACCGTGCGCCGGATCTGCTGGGAGCCGCCGAAGAACCCGACCCCGGGCGCCGTCGAGGACACCCTCGCCGGATACGGGGCGCGGAACTGGCAGATCCAGCAGGTGGCCCCGCTCCTGGTCCGGGCGCTGGACGCCACCGCCTGACACCCGCGAGGAGCTGACCCGGGGGCGGGCATGGGGACCACGGCGTACGGGGACTGGATACGCGACTTCGAGGCGGCGCGCGACGAGCGGGCCGAGCGGGGCGATCCGGAATGGCGGACCGGGGTCCCCCTGCACCCCGCGATCCGGCGCAGTGTCCAGCGCTTCCAGGTCGGCGAGGACGGCGACGGGGTCGAGCTGATCACCAAAGCGGAGGCGGCCGGTGACGCGGAGTACGCGTCGGCGGTGCGGATGTTCGTCGCGGAGGAGCGAAATCACGCCAGGTTGCTGGCGCTTCTGCTGGCCTCCGGCGGCGCGCCGGTGATCGCCTCGCACTGGAGCGACCGGGTCTTCGTGACGCTCCGCCGGGCCCTGGGGCTCCGCCTCGAACTGCTGGTCCTGATGATCGCGGAGGTGGTCGCGCTGCGGTACTACCGGACCCTGCGGGACGGGGCCGACGACGCGCTGACGCGGGAGGTGGCGGGGCGGATCCTCGCCGACGAGGAGCGGCACGTGCCCTTCCACTGCCACCGCCTGCGCCGCGCGCTGCACCCGCTGCCGCCGCCGGTGCGGGTGCTGGTGACCTCCGGGTGGCGGGCCGCCCTGGCCGGGGTCGCGCTGGTGGTGGCCGTGGACCACGGCCCGGCGCTGCGGCGGCTGGGGGTGGGCCGGGGACGGTTCGTGGCGGAGGTGGTCCGGTCCTCGGGGCCGATCGCCGCGACGATGCGGTGAGGGGGAGGCCACCCGGGGCGGTGTGACCTTCGACGCTCCGGCCGTGGGGGGTGGGCAGTCTGGTTACCCGCAAGTAGCATGATGGCAGGCGGTGCGTCCCCGTGGCGCGCCCCGCAGCAGTGCCATCCCGCACCCTGGAGGAGAGCCACCGTGCCTCGTACCATCCGGGACGTCGTCTTCGTCGACGGCGTCCGCACCCCGTTCGGCAAAGCGGGCCCGAAGGGCATCTACCACGAGACCCGCGCCGACGACCTCGTCGTGAAGGCCATCCGGGAGCTGCTGCGCCGCAACCCGGACCTGGACCCCAAGAAGATCGACGAGGTCGCCATCGCCGCGACCACGCAGATCGGGGACCAGGGCCTCACGCTGGGCCGCACCGCCGGAATCCTGGCCGGTCTGCCGCAGTCCGTCCCCGGCTACTCGATCGACCGCATGTGCGCGGGCGCGCTGACCGCCGTCACCTCGACGGCCGGTTCCATCGCCTTCGGCGCGTACGACGTCGTCGTGGCCGGTGGCGTCGAGCACATGGGCCGCCACCCGATGGGCGAGGGCGTCGACCCGAACCCGCGCTTCGTGTCGGAGAAGCTGGTCGACGAGTCCGCCCTGTTCATGGGCATGACGGCGGAGAACCTGCACGACCGCTACCCCACGATCACCAAGCAGCGCGCCGACGAGTACGCGGTGCGTTCGCAGGAGAAGGCCGCCAAGGCGTACGCCAACGGCAAGATCCAGCAGGACCTGGTACCGGTCTCGGTGCGCCGCACCAACGCCGAGGCGGGCGAGACGGGCTGGGGCCTGGTCACCGCCGACGAGCCGATGCGCCCGGGCACCACGCTGGAGTCGCTGGCGGGCCTCAAGACCCCCTTCCGCGCCCACGGCCGGGTGACGGCCGGTAACGCCGCGGGTCTCAACGACGGCGCCACCGCCTCGCTGCTCGCCGCCGAGGACGTCGCCCGCGAGCTGGGCCTCCCGGTCAAGATGCGCCTCGTGTCGTACGCCTTCGCGGGCGTCGAGCCGGAGGTCATGGGCTACGGCCCGATCCCGGCGACCGAGAAGGCGCTGGCCCAGGCCGGTCTCTCGATCTCCGACATCGGTCTCTTCGAGATCAACGAGGCGTTCGCCGTGCAGGTGCTCGCCTTCCTGGAGCACTACGGCATCGCGGACGACGACGCCCGCGTGAACCAGTACGGCGGCGCGATCGCGTACGGCCACCCGCTCGCCTCCTCCGGTGTCCGGCTCATGACGCAGCTGGCCCGGCAGTTCGAGGAGCAGCCCGAGGTCCGCTACGGCCTGACGACGATGTGCGTCGGCTTCGGCATGGGCGCCACGGTCATCTGGGAGAACCCGAATTTCGACGGAGGCAACAAGTGAGCTCCACCACTGAGCTTCTGAAGGGTGCGGCCGAGCTGTTCCCCGGCGAGGTCGTCACGCAGGCGCACGTACGCCACCTGGACCTGCCGTCCGGTGCCGGGCGGTTCGCGCTCATCACGCTGGACAACGGCCTGGACCACACCAAGCCGACCACCTTCGGACCGCAGTCGCTGGCGAACCTGGACGCCGCGATCGACCAGGTCGAGAAGGAGGCGTCGGAGGGCACCATCACCGGCGTCGGCATCACCGGCAAGCCGTTCATCTTCGCCGTCGGCGCCGACCTCAAGGGCGTCGAGCTGCTCGGCCGCCACGAGGACGCGCTCGCCATCGGCAAGGGCGGCCACGACGTCTTCCGCCGCCTCTCCGGCCTCGCGGTCCCGACGTTCGCGTACTACAACGGCGCGGCGATGGGCGGCGGTGTCGAGGTCGGTCTGCACTGCTCCTACCGCACCGTCTCCACCGCGATCCCGGCGTTCTCGCTGCCCGAGGTCTTCCTCGGTCTGGTCCCCGGCTGGGGCGGCTGCGCGCTGCTCCCGAACCTGATCGGCGCGGACCGCGCGGTCTCGGTGATCATCGAGAACTCGCTCAACCAGAACCGTCAGCTCAAGGGCAAGCAGGTCTACGAGCTCGGCATCGCCGACGCGATCTTCGAGGGCGCGGACTTCCTGGAGCAGTCGCTGATCTGGACCGCGGCCGTCCTCAAGGGCGAGCTCGCCGTCGAGCGGCCCGAGATCGACCGCGGCGAGGGCTGGGACGCGGCCGTCGCCCGCGGCCGGGCCATCGCGGACTCCAAGGTGCACGGCGCGGCCCCGGCCGCGTACCGCGCGCTGGACATCATCGCGGCGGCCAAGGACGGCGACCTGTCCGTCGGCTTCGACGCCGAGGACCAGGCGCTCGCGGACCTGATCATGGGCGGCGAGCTGCGCAGCGGCATCTACGCCTTCAACCTGGTCCAGAAGCGCGCCAAGCGCCCGGCCGGCGCCCCGGACAAGAACCTGGCCCGCCCGGTCACCAAGGTCGGCGTCGTCGGCGCCGGTCTGATGGCCTCGCAGCTGGCGCTGCTGTTCCTGCGCCGCCTGGAGGTCCCGGTCGTCCTCACGGACATCGACCAGGAGCGCGTCGACAAGGGTGTGGGCTACGTCCACGCCGAGATCGAGAAGCTGCTCGGCAAGGGCCGCATCAACCAGGACAAGGCCAACCGCCTCAAGGGCCTGGTCTCCGGTGTCCTCGACAAGGCCGAGGGCTTCGCGGACGCGGACTTCATCATCGAGGCCGTCTTCGAGGAGATCGGCGTCAAGCAGCAGGTGTTCGCGGAGGTCGAGGCGGTCGCCCCGGCGCACGCGATCCTCGCCACCAACACCTCCTCGCTGTCGGTGACCGAGATGGCGTCGAAGTTGAAGAACCCCGAGCGGGTCGTCGGCTTCCACTTCTTCAACCCGGTCGCGATCCTCCCGCTGCTGGAGATCGTGCGCGGCGAGCAGACGGACGACGCCTCGCTGGCCACGGCGTTCGGTGTGGCCCGGAAGCTGAAGAAGACCGCGGTCCTGGTGAAGGACGCCCCGGCGTTCGTCGTCAACCGCATCCTCACCCGCTTCATGGGCGAGATCCAGAACGTCATCGACGAGGGCACCCCGGTCGAGGTCGCGGAGAAGGCCGTCGAGCCGCTCGGCCTGCCGATGTCCCCGCTGGTGCTCCTGGAGCTGGTCGGCCCGGCCATCGGCCTGCACGTCTCCGAGACCCTGAACCGTTCCTTCCCGGAGCGCTTCACCGTCTCGCAGAACCTCGCGGCGGTCGTCAAGGCCGGCAAGCGCGGCTTCTACGTCTACGACTCCGGCGCGCCGGTCCTCGACCCCGAGGTCGCGGCGCTCCTCAAGCAGGGCGACACCGTCCTGACCGAGGAGCAGACGCGCGACCGCGTGCTCGACGCGGTGGCGCAGGAGATCGGCCTGATGCTGGAGGAGGGCGTCGTCGCCGAGGCCCAGGACATCGACCTGTGCCTGATCACCGGTGCGGGCTGGCCCTTCCACCTGGGCGGCATCACGCCGTACCTGGACCGTGAGGGCGTCTCCCAGCGGGTGAACGGCAAGCCGTTCCTCGCGCAGGGTGTGGCGAGCGTTCCGGCGTAACGCCCGGTTCACGACGAACGGGCCGTACGGGATCATCCCGTACGGCCCGTTCCGCATCACCAAGTGCCGCTGAAGGGGCGGTGGTTGCACACCTCGCCGCACTCCTCACGGGAGCTGCCGGCCGCGCGGATGCCGCTGTTCTCCGGGATGCCGACGACCTTGAACCGGACGGCGGTGGGGGCCGATTCCTGTGCGCCGAACAGCGCGACGGCCTCGACGGCGTGGTGTCCGGCCCGCCAGCGGTGGGCGTGGGTGTAGTGCCACTCCCCCTTCTCGTCCACGGCGGTCGCGCCGATCAGCCGTCCGGCCTCCATCAGGACGACCTTGGTGGCACCGGGCCGGGTGCGTCCGGCGAAACGGACCTTCGGCCCCGAGAACTTGCCCTCCTTCGGGGCGGTGATGACGGGCGGCTCCACTCCGGCGAGCACCTGGAAGTGCTGCTCCACCGGGGGTGAGCAGCCGTCCGCCCGCAGCGCGACGCACTGGACGACGTGCTCGCCCGGGGTCCACTCGACGGCGCGCCGCCACAGCCACTGGCCGGCCGCGCCCACGCCCGTTCCGCCGATGTACCGGCCCTGCTCGAAGAAAAGCAGGTAGTCCGTGCCCGGCGCGGCCGTTCCCGAGAACTTGGTCATCGGGCCCACGGTGGCACCGGCGGCCGGGCGCGCGAGGGTCGGCGCACCACCTGTGCGCGACCCGTAGTTCAGCGCCGACTCGGGCGACTGGACCGTGAACTCCTGGGAGACCGCGGGCAGTCCCTCGGGCTCCATGAGTGCCGCGACGTCCACGTCGGCGCGGCCGAGTACGGACTGCTCGACCAGGGCGGCGACGACGAGGCGGGCCACCTCGTAGGCGCCCGGGTGGTTCAGGTGGCTGGAGTCGATGTTCCCGTCCGGGTGGAGGGGGTGCTCGCCCGCGTCGACCCAGCAGAAGTACTGGCGCAGCCGGGTCGGCCCGATCCTGGACCACAGGCTCATCGTCATGCCGGTGAGGTCGATGAGCGGCACCCCGCGCTCGGCGGCCGTCTCCGCCATGGCCCGGGGGTAGTCGCCGCGGGTGTTCTTCACCTCGCCCGTCGCGGAGAAGGCGTAGCGCGCGGTGGGGGTCACCATCACCGGTACTCCCCCCTCGCTGCGGATGTAGTCGGTGAAGAGCGCGAGGAGTTCCTGGTACTCGGGCACGGGCACGTACCGCATCCCGTTGTGGATCATGTGGTCCACGCCGCCGAATCCGAGCAGGACGATGTCCCCGGGGCGCATCCGGTTGAGCAGGCCGGCGAAGCGTTCGGTGTAGTACTTGCGCGTCGTCATGGCGCTGCGCGCGTAGTTCGCGACCTCGATCGGGCCGACGAGCAGTTCCTGGATCTTCTGCCCCCAGCCGGCCATGGGGGCTTCCTCCTCCGTGCGTGGCGCCGGAACGGAATCCCCGAGGACAAATATCGTGCGGTTCATTTCATCCCCATTCAAGGATCTCTAGCGGTCGACCACGTTCATGGCCATGGCTCCCGACGCGGAGCAGTAGGGGCGCACCCGGACCGGTCTGGCCGGGTGGAGCCGGGCGAAGTCGGAGGGCTCGTCCCCCACCACGGGTACGGCGGGGTAGACGAACACGCTCTTGACGTCCGGGAAGTCCTCCAGGAGGTGGCAGACCCGGAGCTTGCGCCAGTTGTCCGGTTCCGGCTGGAGCCACCAGTCCCAGTCCTCCCACCGGTCGAGCCGGTGGTCGACCACCTTGCGGACCGGTACGTCGACGCGGAAGGCGTTGCCCGGGAGCACCCGGACCGGAACGGTGAAGTTGGCCGCGTGCGGGCCGCGGCGGCTGACGACGAAGAGGGCGCCGGGCTCGATCCGGCCGGCCCCGCAGAGGACGCCCTCCACCGTGATGCCGTGCTCGCCGACGGCGACCGAGGTCGACTCGACGTGGTCCTGGCGCAGCACCGTACGGAGCATCAGCTTTCCGTTCGGCTGGGCGTAGGGGAGGTTCCAGCCGACGGGCCCGGACCCGACGCCGGCGAGGACGGCGGCGCGTGCGCCGATCAGCTTCCGGGTGTCCCGGATACCGGCCTTCATATGGACACCGGCCGCCCGGGCCGAGGTCATCGTGACCCGCCATCTGCCGTCCCCGAGGTCGTCGAGGGCCGAGGGGGTGAGGGCGGCCGTGTAGCGGGTTCCGCCGTTGGGGAGCGCCTTGCGGGTGGTGCGCAGCGGCATGTCCGGGCGGCGTTTCCCGTCGGACGGGTTGTGCCGGAGGGTGAACTGCCAGCGGTACTTCCCGTCCTGCGGGCCGCTGGCGGCGAACCTCAGCCAGCCCGCGTCGTCGGCCGTGACGTCGACCGGTGCGGCGGTGAGCGGTACGGGAGGGGAGACGGCCGGCTGCCCGGCGGAGGCCGTGGAGCCGGAGGGGGCGCGGTAGCCGCGGTCGGCCGCTGAGCGTCGGCGTACGGCGTCGTCGAAGAGTTCTTCGTATCGCGCCGCGACCGCGTCGGGGTCGTAGCGGGTGGAGTTACGCAGGGCGGCCAGGCCCATGTCGCGGCGGAGCCGGTCGTCGGACATCAGCAGGCGCAGGCCCTGGGCGACCGCGTCCGCGTCCTCGGTGCGGACGAGCAGGCCGTCCTCGCCGTGGCGCAGGATCTCGCGCGGTCCGACGGGGCAGTCGGTGGAGACGACGGGCAGTCCGCAGCGCATGGCCTCCACCAGGGTCATGCCGAAGGACTCGGCGCTGGAGGTGACGGCGGCGATCGAGCCCTTGGCCCACTCGGACTCGATCGGTGAGAACCCGCCCATGAGCAGGGCCCGGCCCGCGAGGCCGAGTTCGGTGACGAGCGCCCGCAGTTTGGCGGCTTCGCCGCCGTCGCCGTAGATCCTCAGCTGCCAGTCCGGGAACTCGTCGGCGAGCGCGCCGAAGGCGCGGATGAGCAGGTCGTAGCGTTTGACGTGGTGCATACGGCCGGCGCTGACGATGACCTTGCTGGAGCCGTCCGACGGTTCCACGGCGGGCCGGGGCACGCTGTTGGGGATGCCGACGACGGGGATGCCGGGGACCGGGGTGTTCTCCAGGAAGGAGCGGGCGTCCGCCTCGGTGACCGTCGTGACGGCGTCGAGCCGGGGGTAGACGCGCGCCATCTCGGCCCGGACCGCCGGGGGGATCGCCAGATGGGTCATGTGCTCCTGGGCGACACGCAGCGCCGCGTCGCGGGTGTGCCGGGCGACGAAGAGGTTGAGGCTGGGCCGGGTGCCCACCACCACATCGGCGGAGGTCCGGCTCAGCTCCTGGATGATCCGCGTGTCGGTGAACCTGCTGTACTGGGCGTAGAACTCCTCCTGGCGGGGAACGACGCCGCTCGGCTCGTCGCGGCCGCTCGCCTTGAGGTCCGGCGATCCGGGGCGCAGGTCCACCAGCGCCCGCACGGTGATCCGCGGTGAGATCTCGAACTTCGTCGCGGTGGCCCGTCGGAACACCGAGACGATCTCGATCTCGTGGCGCGCGGCCAGCGCCTCGGCCAGGTTGATCACCGTGCGGTTGGTTCCGCCGATGCCGTAGATGTTGTTGATCAGGAACGAGATCTTCACCGTGCTTCGCCCTCTTTGAGCTCGAAGGGGCTGGGCACCGGGAAGTAGGAGTCGAGGAAGGCTTTCAGCATGAGGGTCTGCTTGTTCACGTCGAAGGTCTCGGAGACCGTGTCGTTGATGCAGAAGGCCTGGCGGTCGCGGCGGGCCAGCAGGATGCCCAGCCTTCTGGAGATCTCGGGCTTCGCCAGGTCGAGGTAGGCGAAGCTGATGTCGGAGGGCACGGCGCGTCCGGTGAAGTACGCGTAGTAGTGGTAGAGCGAGGACGGGATGGAGATGTCGGTCGCGCTGCGGAATCTGCTGTGCGACGTGCTGTGGTACGCCTCGGCGAACTCCTTCTCCATCTCGTGCAGCACGCTGCGCCGCAGGGCGTAGGGCGCGTGCCGGAGCTTCTGCACGATGGCGGAGCCGAAGTTGTCGAAAATGATCTTCCTGTTGTTCTTCCCCGCGGCGTCGACGGGCCGGTCCCCGTCACCGAGGTCCCGCCTGGGCACCTGCGAGGGGGAGAAGAAGGTGCGGGTCATGCCGTTCGACAGGAAGAAGTCGCCGGCCGTGGTCGGGCAGCCCAGGAACATGTCGTCGTTGAAGTAGAGGAAGTGCTCGGACAGGCCGTCTATGTGGTGCAGTTGGCTCTCGATGGCATGGGAGTTGTACGTCGGCAGCGCGACCGGATCGTGGAAGATCTCGGTGTGGTCGACCACGGTGAGGCGAGGGCTGCGCAGGTTGAGCCACTTCGGGGTCTGCCGGTCGGTGACCAGGTAGACATGCCGGACCCAGGGCGCGTTCTGCTCCAACGCCCTCAGGGAGTAACGGAGTTCGTCCCGGCTGATGTAGCGGGCGGCGTTCGCCGACTCGGCGTGGTAGCCGCCCCCGCCGTACTGGGCCCGCCGCTGCTGCCACTCCGGTGAGGAGCCGTCCACCCAGGTGTAGACGACGTCCACGGGGAACCGCACGTCCTCCGGCAGGGTGTCCGCGCACGCCTCGATCGTGCGCACCGACCGGGTCCGGCGGGTGTGCAGGGCGGCGAACCCGGTCAGCCGGCTGACCGGTACGCTGACCCGCGGCTCGTCCAGCGCGACGTCCTCGGTGACCCGGTTGGGCCGGGGTGCGACCAGGCGGCCGTCCTCGGCCCGCCAGAACTCGATGTCGCAGCCGTAACGCAGCCCCAGCACCAGGGAGTTGCCCGGGTCCGCCCAGACCATGCCGGTGCGGAGCACCCGGGCCTGCCGGCCGGTGCGGGTGGCCCGCGAGGAGCCGCAGAGGGCCGATCGGCCGACGAGCCGCTCGCCGGAGCAGGCGGAGACGTAGACGGGTGCGGTGCCGCGCGTGGTCGCCAGCGCGGCGACCACCCGTTCGCGGTCCGCCTCCGCGACGGCGAGGGCCGACCGGAAGTCGGAGGTGCCCCGGACGGCGAAGTAGTCGATCCCGGCGTCCTCCAGGAGGGAGACGATCAGTTCCAGGTTCGCTTCGCGCAGGCCCAGCGGGGAGGCGGTGGAGCGCACGAGGGCGATCATTCCGCCCCGGCCGGAGAGTACGGCGAGGCGTTCCGAGGCCCCGAAGAGATGGGGCCAGCGACGTCGCGCCCGGCGGCCCCGGACGAACCGCGCGACCAGGGTGAGGATGTGGAGGCGGCGCAGGAGCCCTTTGACCCCGCTGCGCAGGCGCACGGGGACGCGGCGGGCGACCCGGCGTCTGAGGGAGCGTGGAACGAAAGTGCGGTACACCCCGACGACAGCCGATGCCTCCGGATTGCTTGTGCTCACGTGTACGTTTCCGGGTCCTCTGGGTGGGCGTGCTCGAACGGGCTCGCCACGGGGAAGTAGCGGCGCAGGAATGCGACGACCTTCTCGCCGCCGCCGCGCAGGAGAGCCTCGTCGCTCCCGAGCCCGAAGAACTGGAGCTGCTGCAGGTCACGGCGTACGAGCAGGCGCTGGAGCCGCAGGGAGATGTCGGGGAGGGCCGCGTGCAGCACCGCGGTCGGCTCGCCCGAGGGGTCGGCCTGCCCGGCGGCGTACGCGAAGTGGTGGAAGAGCCCGTCGGCCGGGTGGCACTCGGGAAGCCTCGGATGCGTCTGCCCGTCCGGCGCGGCCGCCCCCATGGCCCCGGTGTTCGCGAGCCGGCCGAGCACGGAGCAGCTGTAGGGCTGCGGTCCCGGGGCGTAGGACTGGGTGACGGCGCGGCCGGTCGTGGCGTACGCCTGGGCGGTCCAGGGGGCGAAGGACTCCTCGGCCGTCCACCGCGCCCGGCGCGGGCGGGTCGTGCCGTCGGGCATGAAGTAGTCGAACGGGCGGGTGGGGCGTCCGAGGAGCGCGCCGGGGCGGAACAACAGGAAGTGCTCCGCGATGTCGGGGATGAGGTGGAAGAGGCCGTCGGCCGGGTGGCGGTGCACCACGGCGAGCCTGCCGTCGAAATCGGCGAGCCACGGGGGCACCGGTGCGTGGGCCACGACGTGGATGACGTCGGTCCAGGGGGCGTACTGGTGGAGGGAGCGCAGGGTGGCCCGCAGCAGTTCCTCGCCCCAGGGGCCCGGGTGCTCCCACAGCAGGACGGCGTCGACCGGGAAGGAGATCTCTTCGAGACGGGGGATGTCGAACGCTTCGAGGGTGACCGAGGGGTTCAGATCGCCGTCGATGTCGCTGTAGCCGGAGAGGCGGTCGAAGGCGATCTCGATCCCCACGGCGTCCCGGGGGACGACACGCTGGACCCGGTTGGGGCGGGGTCCGACCAGCCGCTCGTGCGACAGGTCGGTGTTGACCGTCCAGAACTCGATCTCGATGCCCTGGTCCTCGCCGACCCAGAGGTTCTCGGTGGGCTCGGTGCGCAGCCAGACCACCCGGATCGCCTTGGCCCGGCCGTAGTTCTTCCAGGCCTTGAGGTGACTCCCGGGCGTCATGCGGGTGTCGTCGTCGACGGGCGAGGCCGACACGACGTAACCGGTGTGCTCTTCGAGCAGGGCGCGCAGGACCCGGCGCACCTGCCCCTTGTCCTGCTGTTCCACGGCGATGCAGATGCGCCGGTCGTCGAGGGCCGGGACCGCGAACCAGGGGATCTCGGCGGCGTCCAGGGCGGAGGTCACCAGGTCGTGGTCGAGGCGGCGGGCCAGGTCGACGGTGAGTCCCCGGTGCACATGGCCCACGCGGCCGTCGGGGGTGCGCGTGCGGCGCTCGGAGGCGCTCGCGAAGTCCCCCTTCCGCACGAGCCGCAGGGCGCGCTGGTGCAGGCGCGCCTCACGCCGGTTCAGGGTGCGGACCAGTCCGCCCTTGACCTTGCGCCGGACCCGGGGCGGCACCCGGCTGCCCGCTACGGCCCGCACGGGGCGGGGGACGATGCGCTGGTAGACCCGGGCGGCGGAGTTCGCGTCGGTCATGTCAGGAACTCCGTTTCATCGCTCGTAGGGGCTGGGCACGGGGAAGTAGGCGTTGAGGAATCCGTCGAGAACCTCTTGCTGGGCCTCGATGTCCTCCGGGGTGGAGAAGGCGTCGTTGAGACAGAAGGAGTCCTGGCTCCGGCCGTCGAGGAGCCGTTGCAGCCGGTCCGCGAGATCGGGGACCGCCAGCTGGAGATAGGTGAACGGCATGGCCGCCGGTTGCGCCCGGCCGGTCAGCGCCGCGTAGTAGAGCCCGAGGGACGACGTCGTGGACAGGTCCGTCATGGCCCGGAAGCGGCTGGCCGCCGTACGCGCCCAGGCCTGCGGGAACGCCTGCTCCGCCTCCTCCATCACACTGCGGCGCAGGGCGTAGGGGATGTGCTCCATGGGCTGGGTGATCACCCGGCCGAAACGTTCCCTCAGAAGCGCGCGGTTGTTCTTGCAGGCCGCGTCGACCGGGGTGTCGGTGTCGGCGACCGGGCCCTGGGGGATGCGGTTGCGCGAAGGGAAGTACCGCGCCTTTCCACTCGGGGCGAAGAAGGCGTGGGGTGTCACCGGGCGGCCGATGAACATGTCGTCGTTGAAGTACAGGAAATGCTCGGACAGGCCCTCGATGTGGTGCAGTTGACTCTCGATCGAGTGCGAGTTGAACGTCGGCAGGTCCGCGGCGTCACGGAAGATCTCCCGGTGGCTCACCACCTGGATCCCGGGCACGTCCTCGCGCAGCCACGCCGGCACCTGGTCGTCGGTGACGATGTGGATGGTGCGGATCCAGGGGGCGAACATGTGGAGCGACCGCACCGAGTAGCGCAGTTCGTCACGGCTGATGAAGCGGGCGTCGCTCGCGGACTCCGCGTGGTAGACCTCACCCTTCGCGGCGGCCTTGCGCTGCTGCCAGGCGGGGTCGTTCCCGTCCACCCAGGTGTAGACGGCGTCGACGGGGAAGGTGATGTCCTCCACGCAGTCGACCAGGAACTCGGGCCGGGTGGGCAGCGCGGGCGCCTCGTGCTCCGGAGTGTGATCCGACACCAGACGGCTGAACAGCCGGGCGGCCCCGAGGACGTTGGGGCCCTCGCCCGAGACCGCCCAGGTGACCCGGTTGGCCCGGGGCGCGACGAGATGCGTACCGCGCCATGCCCAGAACTCCACCGCGCAGCCGTATTCGTGACCCATCACCAGGTGCCGGCCGGCGTCCGTCCGGTACCAGCTGGCCTGCACCGCGGCTGCCGTACGGACCCCGCGCCAGGCTTTGGGGTCACGGGAGGAGCGGGGGCCGGCGGGCGCCACGGCCTGCTCGTCGATCACGCTCAGGTGTCCCGGGTACTGCCCCATGCCGCGGAAGAGGGCGCCCAGGACGGCTTCCCTGTCCTCCTCGGCGACGGCCAGGACGGTGCCGTGGTCCGAGGCGCCCCGGACGGTGAAGAAGGACACTCCGGCGGAGCGCAGGAGATCGGCGACGGCGGAGCGGTTCGCCTCCCGTGCGCCGAGCGGCGTGAGGCCCGGTTCGACGTAGATGTCGTCGGCCGTCGGGGCGCTCGGGGCGGCCGGCTGCGGACGGGGCCGGGGAGCCGCCGCGGCGACGGGCCCCCGTGAAGGGCCGGGCAGGGGTTCCGTGAAGGGCCTCACCGTCGGCTCGGGAATGATCGTCAAGACCATCGCCCCGAACGCGGGTCGCACAGAAGCCGCCGCACGTCATCCACCCCTCGATCCGCCGCCGGTCGACGACCGGCAGTACTCCCAGCGGATCCCCCCGTGGGCCGCCACTCCGTGCTTTTTTCACCACAAGTCGTCACCAAGGACAGATGAAAGAACTTCAAGTTTCACAGAGTGAGCACATCTTCACCACATCGACGCCTCATGTCAATGTGAGATCTGCCGGGCGGGCCCCATGGCCAGGCCCGGCTCGGGGCTCTGCCGCGCGATGGACAGGGCTCCGTCGAGACCGATCGACGCCAGCACCACCCGACCCGCGTGATCGGTCGCCAAGGCCGGTGCCGTGGACGTCCGCTCGCCGGCCGGCGACCACCAGAGGCCACCCTCCTCACCCTCGGTGCCGCAGGCCGCCAGCATGACGTGGCCGTCGGTGTCGCGGTGGGCGAGGACCGTGCAGTCGTACCCGTCGAGCACCGTCCTGAGGACGGAGACCGGCCCTTCGGCGGGGGCGCCGCCCAGGGGGATCAGCCAGCCTCCGACGCGATGGGCCACCACTCCCCCGGTGACCGGGTCGGTCCAGTAGTACGTGCACCGGTCCGGCGCGGTCGCCAGCGCGGTCACACTGCCCGGCGCCATCTGGACGGGGATGTCGCGCTCCCGGGTGAAGCCGCCGTTCGGCGCCGACTGACGCCAGTGCATCGCGACGCCCGGGCCCGGCACGAGGAGGTCGACGGTCCCGGCCGGGCCGAGGGTGACCGCCATCCCCTCCTCGGCACCCCGGGCGTTCATGTTGTGCCACGACCCCCACACGCCGGCCTTGTCGTCGCGCCGCAGCATCACGCCGCCGGCCCCCGTGCGCACGAAGAAGTGCACCAGGCCGGTCGGGCCCACCACGCCCACCGGCGCCCCGAGGCCCGAGGCCTGGTCGGAGTTCTTGCGCGGGTTGCCCAGGGAGTGCCAGCTCGTGAGTCCGCGGCCGCTCTGGTACTGGATGGCGTGCACCACGTCGACGACGGGCGGCCCGTCCCCCTTCGGTACGGACCGGCGCCCGAGGAAGTGCACATAACCGTCGGCGCCCTGGGCCAGGGAGAGATGCGTCAGATGCGGCACCTCGAAGAGGTCCGGCCCGGACCACTCCGGCCCGCCGGGCCGCGTCTCCGTCCACCGGAGCACGCCGCCGGCGTGGCGCGCGTAGGCGGCCAGGCGTCCGTCCTTGCCCCGCACCAGCCACTGCCCGGAGACCGCCGCCACGGCGGAGGGCCGAGCGCCCTCCGCGTACCCCTCGGCCGCCCGCCCCCGTACGCTCCCCCGGTCGGCACGCCCTGACTTGACCCGCATGATGTGACGTCGTCCTTCCCTTGATCCCCCGCCCCGGGCCCGGACCGCTGCTCGCCCCTCCGGATGAGGAGCCCGCGACGGACGCGAAGCTGGACCATCATAGAATCTCCGTTCGATCGCCATGGCATCGCCACATCGATTTCGCTTCCTGGTAGCGCGGGTGACGGGAGCACGGAATCGCTCACGATTCGAAAGTTTGTCTATACTGCTCTGCCACCCCCACTGGCCGGACCGGCCCCACCCGAGTCCCCTGTACTCCCCTGCCCTCACGGGCAATGAGATGTGAGGACTCCCGCACGATGAGCAACGACGAGACGACCCCGGGCCCCCGCGCCTCCCGACGCGCGGCGAAGCCCCGCAAACGCCGCCGCGGCCTCAAGATCACGCTCGGTGTCCTGCTCGTCCTGCTGCTCGCCACCGGTGGCACCCTCTACTGGCTCTACAGTCAGCTCGACGGGAACATCAAGGGCGTCGACATCAACAAGGCGCTCGGTGAGGACCGCCCGGAGAAGCTCCCCACCAGCGGGCAGAACCTGCTGGTCCTCGGCTCGGACTCCCGTGCCGGGGCGGAGAACAAGGAGCTGGGCGGCGGCGGCTCCGTCGGCGGCGCGCGCTCCGACACCGCGATGGTGGTGCACATACCCGAGGGCCGGTCGAAGGCCGTCGCCGTCTCCATCCCGCGCGACACCCTGGTGACCCGGCCCGAGTGCGTCAAGGACGACGGCTCGACGGTGGCGGGCAAGGAGCGCGTCATGTTCAACTCCGTCTACGCGCAGGTCGGTCCGGCCTGTGTGGTGAAGACGGTGGAGAAGATGTCGGGCGTCCGCGTCGACCACTACCTGGAGATCAACTTCGCCGGGTTCAAGGACCTGGTCGACGCGATCGGCGGGGTCACCGTCGACGTACCGCAGGACATCGACGACAAGGCGTCTGGGCTGAGCCTCACCGCGGGCCCGCAGAAGCTGAACGGCACCGAGTCCCTGGCGTACGTCCGGACCCGGCACGGCATCGGCGACGGCAGCGACCTCGGCCGTATCGGGCTCCAGCAGCAGTTCCTGATGGCCCTGCTGAGCGAGGTCAAGTCGCAGGACCTGCTGGGCAGCCCGACGAACTCGTACAAGATCGCCAAGTCCGCCACCCAGTCGCTCACCACCGACTCGGGGCTCGCCTCGCTCACCTCGCTGGCGGAGTTCGCCCGCTCCATGAACGGTGTCGACCCGGCCTCCATGGAGACGATCATGCTGCCGGTGGCGTACGACAAGATCGACCCGAACCGGGTGATCGCGTCCGAACCGCAGTCCGGTCAGCTGTGGAAGGCGATCCGCGAGGACACGACGATCCCCGAGGAAGCGAAGAAGTCCCCCGCCACCGGGGGCTGACGGGCCCTCGTACCGCTCTCCCCGTGACACCCTGCCGGGATGAGCGACGACGAAGCGGTGCTGGTGATCGTGGACGCCGCCAATGTGGTCGGGTCCGTGCCCGACGGCTGGTGGCGGGACCGGCGCGGGGCGGCGGTCCGGCTGCGCGACTCCCTGGTCCCGTACGCCGCGGCCGGGCTGCCGGGGCTGCCGGGACCGGTCGAGATCGTGCTCGTGGTCGAGGGAGCCGCCCGGGGCGTCGACTCCGTGGCCGGGGTCCGGGTCGCATCGGCCCCCGGCAGCGGTGACGACCTGATCGCCGAACTGGCGGCCGCCGCCGGTCCTGAGCGGGAGTGCGTCGTCGTCACCGCCGACCGCGGACTGCGACAGCGGGTCGAGGCGTACGGGGCCTGGTGCGTGGGACCCCGTACGGTACGGCCGAGCTCGAACCCCTAGCGCCCTTCCTTGGCCATCCGGCTGTGGGAGCGCCCGTAGGCGAAGTAGATGATCACGCCGAGCACCATCCAGGCGCCGAAGCGCACCCAGGTCTCCACCGGCAGGTTGAGCATCAGCCAGACCGAGGCGGCCACCGAGACGATCGGGAGCAGCGGGACCAACGGCGTGCGGAAGGCGCGGGGCAGGTCCGGCTGGGTGCGGCGCAGGACCAGGACGCCGAGGGCGACGACGACGAACGCGAAGAGCGTGCCGATGTTCACCAGGGTGGCCAGCTCCTCGATGCTGGTGAACCCGGCGATGATCGCGATCACCACGCCGAGCAGGATCGTCGGCCGGTACGGGGTGCGGAAGCGCGGGTGGGTCTTGGAGAAGAAGCGCGGGAGCAGGCCGTCCCGGCTCATCGCGAAGAAGACACGGGTCTGGCCGAGCAGCAGGATCATGCAGACCGTGGTGAGCCCGACCGCGGCGCCGAAGCTGATCAGGCCGGCGTAGAACGGATGGCCGGTGGCCTTGAAGGCGTCGGCCAGCGGGGCGCTGATGGACAGTTCGGTGTAGTTCTGCATGCCGGTGACCACGAGGGAGACCGCCACGTAGAGCACCGTGCAGATCAGGAGCGAGCCGAGGATGCCGCGCGGCATGTCGCGCTGGGGCAGCTTGGTCTCCTCGGCGGCGGTGGCGACCACGTCGAAGCCGATGAAGGCGAAGAAGACGATGGAGGCGGCGGTGAAGATGCCCATCACGCCGAAGTTGGTGGGTTCGTAACCGAACATCAGCTGAACCAGCGGGGCGTCCCAGCCGCCGCCCGTCTCCTGCTGCTCGGCCGGCGGGATGAACGGCTTGTAGTTCTCGGCCTTGATGAAGAACAGGCCCGCGATGATCACCATGAGGACCACGGCGACCTTGATCGCCACCACGACCGAGGTGACCCGGGCGGAGAGCTTCATGCCGATGA
This sequence comes from Streptomyces rubiginosohelvolus, assembly GCF_014649875.1. GTDB lineage: Bacteria > Actinomycetota > Actinomycetes > Streptomycetales > Streptomycetaceae > Streptomyces > Streptomyces rubiginosohelvolus. Next base: position 240,114 of record NZ_BMTW01000002.1, read on the forward strand.
CCAGGATGACGGTCAGCACCAGCACCAGCGCGAAGGCCAGGATGTCGAAGCCGAAACCTTCCGCCACGTCCGGCCCCGAGAGCACCTCGGGCATCGTCCAGTCGACGTTGTCCATCAGGGAACGGACGTAGCCGGACCAGCCGACCGCGACCACGGCGGTGCCCAGGGCGAACTCCAGCACCAGGTCCCAGCCGATGATCCAGGCGACCAGTTCGCCCAGGGAGGCGTACGCGAAGGTGTAGGCGGAACCGGCCACCGGGACGGTGGAGGCGAACTCGGCGTAGCAGAGCGCGGCCAGGGCGCACACGACGCCCGCCGCGACGAACGCGATGGCCGTGGCGGGGCCCGCGGTCTCCTTGGCGACCTGGCCGGTGAGGACGAAGATGCCGGTCCCGATGATGACGCCGACGCCGAAGACCGTCAGGTCCAGGGCGGAGAGGGACTTCTTGAGCCCGTGTTCCGGCTCCTCGGTGTCACGGATCGACTGTTCGACGGACTTGGTGCGGAACATTCCGTTTCCGCGGGGTGGTGTGACCTGCGCGCTCACCTGCGTACCTCCACGCATTGGTTGTGAACGCCATGATTCGGACCGGCCAGGCACGGGAACGCGCCATCCGGCCCGTTTCACGCGAATGGGCCGGGAGAACCACCCGTACAGGGGCGGTTCTCCCGGCCCGTCGGCCGTACGGAGACTGCGGATCAGTCGCGGGCGGGCTCCACCGCGCGGCTCTCGAAGCGGCCGTCCAGCTTGGCGACCAGGCCCGTCACCTGCCGGGCGATGTCCGGCGCGGTCAGCCCGATGTCGGCCATGACCTCGCCGCGCGAGGCGTGGTCGAGGAAGACCGGCGGGATGCCGAAGTCGCGCAGCGGTACGTCGACACCGGCGTCGCGCAGGGCCTGGGCCACGGCGGAGCCGACGCCTCCGGCGCGGCTGTTGTCCTCGACCGTGACGACGACGCGGTGGCGCTCGGCGAGCGGGGCGAGGGCCTCGTCGACGGGCTTGACCCAACGGGGGTCGACGACGGTGCTGGAGATGCCCTGGGCGTCCAGCAGCTCGGCGATCTCCAGGCACATCGGGGCGAGCGCGCCGACGGAGACGATCAGGACGTCCGGGCGAGCCGCCTTGGGCTTGCGCAGGATGTCCATGCCGCCGGCCTTGCCGACCGCCTGGACGGCGGGGCCGACCGCGCCCTTGGAGAAACGGACCACGGTGGGCGCGTCATCGACGGCGACGGCCTCGCGCAGCTGGGCGCGGACCTGGTCGGCGTCGCGCGGGGCGGCGATCCGGAGCGTGGGCACGCACTGGAGGATCGACATGTCCCACATGCCGTTGTGCGACGCGCCGTCCGTGCCGGTGATGCCGGCCCGGTCCAGGACGAAGGTGACGCCGCACTTGTGCAGGGCGACGTCCATCAGGACCTGGTCGAAGGCGCGGTTGAGGAAGGTGGCGTAGACCGCGAAGACCGGGTGGAGGCCGCCGGTGGCGAGGCCGGCCGCGGAGACCGCGCCGTGCTGCTCGGCGATGCCGACGTCGTAGATCCGGTCCGGGAAGGCCTCCTCGAACTTGCCGAGGCCGACCGGCTGGAGCATGGCGGCCGTGATCGCGACGATGTCCTCGCGCTCCTGGCCGAGCTTGACCATCTCCTCGCCGAAGACGGAGGTCCAGTCGAGGCCGGAGGTGGAGATCGGCAGGCCGGTGTCCGGGTGGATCTTGCCGACCGCGTGGAAGCGGTCCGCCTCGTCCTCCAGGGCCGGGGTGTAGCCGCGGCCCTTCTCGGTGAGGCAGTGCACGATGACCGGGCCGCCGAAGCGTTTGGCGCGCTGGAGAGCGGATTCCAGGGCCTCGATGTCGTGGCCGTCGATCGGGCCGACGTACTTCAGGCCGAGGTCCTCGAACATGCCCTGCGGGGCGATGAAGTCCTTGAGGCCCTTCTTGGCGCCGTGCAGGGTGTCGTACAGCGGGCGGCCGACGACGGGCGTGCGCTCCAGGAAGTCCTTGCCGCGGGCCAGGAACCGTTCGTAACCGTCGGTCGTACGGAGCGTGGCGAGGTGGTTGGCCAGGCCGCCGATGGTCGGGGCGTAGGAGCGCTCGTTGTCGTTGACGACGATGACGAGGGGGCGGTCCTTGGCGGCGGCGATGTTGTTCAGCGCCTCCCAGGCCATACCGCCCGTGAGCGCGCCGTCACCGATCACCGCGACGACGTGGTCGTCCTTCTTCAGGACCTCGTTCGCCTTGGCCATGCCGTCGGCCCAGCCGAGGACCCCGGAGGCGTGGCTGTTCTCGATGATGTCGTGGTCGGACTCGGCGCGGGAGGGGTAGCCGGACAGGCCGCCCTTGCTCTTGAGCCGGGAGAAGTCCTGGCGGCCGGTGAGCAGCTTGTGGACGTAGGCCTGGTGGCCGGTGTCCCAGAGCACCTTGTCCTTGGGGGACTCGAAGACCCGGTGCAGGGCGATGGTGAGCTCGACGACGCCCAGGTTGGGTCCGAGGTGGCCGCCGGTCTTGGACACCGCGTCCACCAGGAAGGTGCGGATCTCCTCCGCGAGCTGGTCCAGCTCACCGAGGCTGAGCCGGTCCAGGTCGCGCGGTCCCTTGATGCGGGTCAGCAGATCCACCCGTGCCTCCTTGCGTTTGAGCTGATCGAGCGTGCCGATCCGATGAGTCTAATGTTCCGCTACCGGACGTGAGCAGCGGGCGGGCCTGTTCGTAGCGATACCCGGACACGCGCAGGTGCCCGGCAGCCCCTGTCGGGACGCCGGGCACCTGCGCGAACGTGCGGTCAGGCGCGACCCGCGGTCTTCTGGGTCTTACGGGTGACGGAGTCGATGACGACCGTGGCGAGCAGCACGGCGCCGGTGACCATGTACTGGATCGGCGTGGCGATGCCCTCCAGCGACAGTCCGTACTGGATCGAGACGATCACCATGACGCCGAGCAGGGCGTTCCAGGTGCGGCCGCGTCCGCCGAAGAGGCTGGTGCCGCCGATGACGGCCGCCGCGATGACGTTCATCAGGAGGTCGCCGGTGCCGGAGCCCTGGTTGGCCGCCGCGATCTTGGAGGCCCAGAACAGGCCGCCGATCGCCGCGAAGGTGCCCGCGATGGAGAAGACGGAGATCCGGATCGCGGTGACGTTGATACCGGCACGCCGGGAGGCCTCGACGCTGCCGCCGAGCGCGAAGATCTTCCGCCCGTAGGCCGTCCGGCGGAGCAGGAAGTCCGTGCCGACCAGGACGATCAGGAAGAGGACCAGCGCGAGCGGCAGGCCGCGGTACTGGTTGAACATGTACGCGGCGGCGAAGGCGAACACCGCGAGGACCGCGGTGCGCACGGCGATGTCGGCGATCGGCCGGGACGGGACACCCGCGGCCTCGCGGCGGCGGGTGTCCACGAAGGCGGCGGCGAAGTAGCCGACGACCGCGATCGCGGCGAGCCCGTAGGCGGCGGCGACGTCGGTGAAGTAGTACGTGGTCAGCTGGCCGACCACCCCTTCGCCGTCCAGGTTGATCGTGCCGGAGTCGCCGAGCAGCTGGAGCATGAAGCCGAGCCAGAACAGCAGGCCGGCCAGGGTGACGGCGAAGGCCGGGGCCCCGATCCGGGCGAAGAAGAAGCCGTGGATCGCGCCCATCACCGCGCCGCTGACGATGGCGACGACGATCGCCAGCCATTCGTTCATGCCCTGGGTGACGCTGAGCACCGCGACCAGGGCGCCGGAGACGCCGGAGACGGAGCCGACCGAGAGGTCGATCTCGCCGAGCAGCAGGACGAAGATGATGCCCACGGCCATCATGCCGGTGGCGACCATGGTGACCGCGATGTCGCTGATGTTCTTCGCGGAGAGGAACTCGGAGTTCAGGCTCTGGAAGACGATGGCGATGATCGCGAGGCCGATGATCACCGGGATCGAGCCCAGGTCACCGCCGCTGATCTTGCGCTTGAACTCGGTGAGGTAGCCGGCGAAGCCCTGCTCGCGGATCAGCAGACGGGGGTCGACGACCGTGGCGGCGCCCTCGGCGGCGTCCGGGTTGCCGACCGGCGGCGCGTCCACCGGGTCGGTGCCCTTGTCCAGCGAGGTGCTGCTCTTGTCCACCGTGTTGGTGGTCTCGTCGGTGGTCACTTGGAAACCTCCGCGTTGCGCGCCGCACGTCGGGTCACGGCGTTGTCCGTGGCGCCCGTGATGGCGGAGATGATCTCTTCCTGGGAGGTGGTCTTCACATCGAAGACACCGTTGTTCCGGCCCAGCCGGAGCACGGCGACCTTGTCGGCCACGGCCTTCACGTCGGCCATGTTGTGGCTGATGAGGATGACCGCGTGACCGCGCTCGCGCAGCCGCTCGACGAGGTCGAGGACCTGGGCGGTCTGCTCGACGCCGAGGGCGGCGGTCGGCTCGTCGAGGATGACGAGCTTGGGCTCACCGAGCATCGACCGGGCGATGGCCACGGTCTGGCGCTGGCCGCCGGAGAGCGAGGCGATCGGGATGCGGACGCTCGGGATCCGGATGGAGAGCGTGGAGAGCAGCTCGCGGGAGCGGCGCTCCATCTCCACCTCGTCCAGGATGCCGAACTTGCGCAGCTCCCGGCCCAGGTAGAGGTTGCCGACGACATCGATGTTGTCGCACAGCGCGAGGTCCTGATAGACGGTCGCGACGCCCAGGTTCTGGGAGTCGTGCGGCTTGTTGATCTGCACCGCCCGGCCCTCCCACTCGATGACGCCGTCATCGATGGGGTGCACTCCGGCGATCGTCTTGACCAGCGTTGATTTACCGGCGCCGTTGTCGCCGACCAGGGCGACCACCTCGCCGGCGTGGACCTCAAGCTCTACATCGGTGAGTACCTGGACGGCACCGAAGCGCTTGGAGACCCCTCGCAACGCCAACACGGGCGTAGCGGACACATGAACCATCTCCTTCGCCGCCTGACCGGCGGGGATGCCGCACCCGGGGGAAGGCGCGGCGGTGTCGAGCAGAAGAGATACGGGAAGAGCGGTGAAGCGTTCCGTCCGGCGCCCCGCCCGGTAGCGGGACGGTTGGTGTGCGGGACGCCGGACAGGCTTCGTGACGCGGGCGGGCCGGGGGCCTTCGCCCGCGCGGGCGGTGGGCCGCCCGGCCCTCGCGCGGGGGCGCGGCGGACCGGGTGGCGGTGGAGCGGGCGGGACCCGGCAGCTCGGGGGCGGGCCGGGTCCCTGGGGCCGGAGCCCCGGGGGACTACTTCAGACCGATCTTGTCGCAGTCGGCCTTGTACTTGGCCGAGCAGATCTCGTCCAGCGTCCAGATGCCGTCCTTGATGACGGTGTCCTTGATGTTGTCCTTGGTCAGCGAGACGACCGGGACGAGGACCGTCGGGATGCCCTTGGTGGTGGCGCTGTCGACCTTGGAGGTGGCGATGGAGTCGAGCTTCTCGCCCTTGGCGAGCGCGACGGCCATCTCCGCGGCGACGATGCCCTCGGCCGGGTAGGACTTGTAGACGCTCATGAACTGCTCACCGGAGACGATGCGCTGCACACCCGCGAGCTCGGCGTCCTGGCCGGTGACCGGCGGGAGCGGCGAGAGGCCGGCGCCCTTGAGGGCGGTGATGATGCCGCCCGCCATGCCGTCGTTGGCGGAGTAGACGCCGTCGATCTTGTCCTTGCCGAGCGCGGTGATCGCCGCTTCCATGTTGGCGTTGGCGTTCTCCGGCTTCCACTCCTTGGTGTCGTACTCCTTGCCGTACTTCACCTTGCCGTCGAGGACGGACTTGGCGCCCTTCTTGAACAGGGCGGCGTTCGGGTCGGTGATCGCACCGTTCATCATCACGATCGTGCCGCCGTCGGCCTTGTCGCCCAGGGCCTCCAGCAGGGCGGTGCCCTGGGCCCGGCCGACCTCTTCGTTGTCGAAGGAGGTGTAGGCGTCGATGGGGCCCTCGGCGAGGCGGTCGAAGGCGACGACCGGGATGCCGGCCTCCTTGGCCTTCTTGACGCTGTTGGCGATCGCCTTGGAGTCGACCGAGCCCAGGATCAGGGCGTCGACCTTGTTGGTGATCATGGTGTCGACCTGCTGGGCCTGCGTGTTCGCATCCTGCTTGGCGTTGGCGTAGGTGACCTTCGCCTTGCCGCCGGTGAGCTCGCTGATCTTCTTCTCGATGATCGGCCGGTCGAACTTCTCGTAACGGGCCGTCTGGTTCTCGGGAAGGAGCAGACCTATCTTCAGGTCGTCGCCCTTCTTCTCCGAGCTCCCTTCGGCCTTGTCGCCGGACTCCTTGGCGCTCCCGCAAGCGGCCAGCGAGATCGCCATCGTGGTGGCGGCAACGGCAACGGCGGCACGACGCATACGCGTGTTCATTCTCGAACCTCCCTGACGAGGCCGCGACGTTGCGGCCGAGGTGGCTGGAAGTCAACTCGGCCCCAGCGCCAGCGTCAAGGAGTAAATCCTTAACGAGATGACAACGGTGCCATTCGTTATCTAAGTGAAGGCAGGAGTGGCCACGGGGAGGGTGCTCTCCAAAAGGGTTGAATCCCCCATCTCGCTGAGCACCAGGGCGAGTGCGCCCAGCACCTCGGCACGGCCGCCGAGCGCCCCGGGAAGGACCGAGAGCTGCCGGGCGGCGCTGGGGATCGCGTACCGCGACACGGAGTCCCGTATGGGCCCCAGGACCAGCTCCCCGGCCTCCGCCAGCGAGCCGCCGAGCACGACGCGGCTGGGGTTGAGCAGATTGCACAGGTTGGCCACACCGCTGCCTATGTGGCGGCCCACGTCCCCGATCACCCGGCGGCACCCCGGGTCGCCCTCCCGGGCCAGCTGGACCACCCGCTCCATGGTCAGCCCGGGGCCGTGGCTGGGCTGGAGCAGCGGCAGGACGTACCGGGCGGCGGTGAAGGTCTCCAGGCAGCCGCGGTTGCCGCAGCGGCAGACCGGGCCCGACTCGTCGAGCGTGATGTGCCCGATCTCGCCGGCCGTGCCGCCGGGGCCCCGGTAGATGGTCCCGTCGATCACCAGACCGGCGCCGACGCCGCTGGCCACCTTGATGTACGCGAGGTCCTTGACGCCCCGGCCGCTCCCCCAGACCAGCTCGCCCAGCGCCCCGAGGTTGGCGTCGTTGTCGACGTACACGGGCACGCCGAGGCGGCCGGAGAGCTCCTCGCTGGGGTTGATGCCCGTCCAGCCCGGCAGGATCGAGGTGGAGCCCAGCGTGCCGGACTCGACGTCGATGGGGCCCGGTACGCCGAGACCGACGCCGATCACCTTGTCCGGGCCGATCCCGGTGGCCTCGATCAGCCGCTTGACCAGCACCTCGGCGCGGTCGAAGCCCTCGGCGGAGGAGGCGTCGACGTCCAGCGGCTCGGACTCCTCGGCGAGGACCTGGTGGGCGAGGTTGCCGACGGCGACGCGCAGATGCGTATGGCCGAAGTCGACGCCGATGACGATGCCCGCGTCGCCGCTGAGCGAGACGCTGCGGGCCCGCCGGCCGCCCGCCGAGGTGGGCGTGACCTCGACCGTTCCGCCGTCCTTCAGCTCCCGGACGATATTGGAGACCGTGGCCGCGGAGAGGCCGGTGCTCCGGGCGATCTCCGCCTGGGTGAGCGATCCCGCCATCCGTACGGCGCGGACGACCCGCTCCAGATTGGCCCTGTGCAGCGATGTCTGCGACCCGGGAGTCTCCATCGACTCATCCACTCCTGCCCTTGGCGGGCGGTCCCTGAGGACCGCCCCGGCCGGGGCCGCAGCGATGAGACCCCGGCTTCCTCCAACATGTGAACTCTAAGCTGACCGTTCGGGGGTGCCTCCCGTCAAGACCTGAGCACCGGCGCACCCCGTAACGGCCCGGTGCCCCGGCGGATCGAGTCCGCCGGGGCACCGGGCCGTTGTGGATACGTGACCTTCGGGTGGCCTACTTCAGCGCGCCCGCCGTCAGTCCGGAGACGACCTGGCGCTGGAAGATGATGTACGCGGCCAGCACGGGCAGCATCGCGATCACCAGACCGGCGAAGAGGCCGGAGTAGTCGCCCTTGTAGCCCTGGCTGGCGGCCAGCTCCACCAGGCCCTGCGCCAGCACCCGCTTCTCCGGGTCGGTGTTCAGCACCGTCGGCAGCATGTACTGGTTCCACTGCCCCAGGAAGTTGAAGATCCCGACGCTGATCAGGCCGGGCTTGGCCATCGGCAGCATGACCTGGAAGAACGTGCGGGTGTGCGAGGCCCCGTCGATGATCGACGCCTCCGCCACCGAGGTCGGCAGCGTACGGAAGAACGAGGTCAGGAAGAACACGGTGAACGGCAGCGAGTACGCGATGTACACGAGGATCAGGCCGTGGATCGTGTTCAGCAGCCCCATGTTGTCCATGACGTAGAACAGCGGGACCAGCGCCAGCATGATCGGGAAGCTCATGCCGCCGACGAACAAGAAGTAAATGAAGCGGTTCCCGGGGAACTCGAAGCGGGCCAGCACATAGGCGGCCATGGACCCGAGGACCAGGGTGCCGGTGAGCGAGCCGCCCACCACCAGGATGGTGTTCAGGAAGTACTCGCTCATGTGGGCCTGGCTCCAGGCCCGGCCCCAGGCGTCGAAGCTCAGCGAACTGGGCAGCGACCACGGAGTGTTGAAGATGTCCGAGTCCGTCTTGAACGAGGACATCACCGCCCAGAACAGCGGCAGGACGACCATGATCGCCCACAGGATCAGCATCCCGTGCGAGAAGACGTTGAGGACGGTGCCCTCGCTGCTCTTCGCGGGGGCGGAGGCGCCCTTGGAGACCGTGCCGGCCCGCTGGGCCGGGACCTTGGCCGCGTCGGCGTCGGACGGGGTTCCGGAGGGCCCGGACGGAGGGGTGTCAGTGGTCTTCATCAGAACTCCAGCCGCTCGCGCCGGCCCACCCGCATGACGATGGCGGCGAACGCCAGCGTCACGATGAGCAGGGCGACACCGATCGTGGTCGCGTAGCCCGCCTGTCCGTCACGGAACGCCGACTGGTACACGTACAGCGGCAGGACGGTGGTCGAGTAGTCGGGCCCGCCGGGACCGACGCTCATGATGTGGACGATGGCGAAGCCCTCGGCGCCGAGCGCCAGGATGCCCATGTAGACCCAGCCGGACTGGACCGTGTCCCACAGCAGGGGCAGCGTGATCCGGAAGAAGGTCGTGAAGCGGCTCGCCCCGTCCAGCAGGGCCGCCTCGTAGAAGTCCTTGGGGATGGAGGCCATGCCCGCGGAGAACAGCACCACGAAGAAGCCGGTGGTGCACCAGACGAGGACCGCCATGATGACCCACAGGGCCAGGTTCGGGTCGCCCAGCCAGTCCGGTACGTCCTTGAAACCGACGGCCTTCAGCGTGCCGTTGATCATGCCCTGGGCCGGGTCGAAGGCGAACTGGAACAGGATGGCCACGATCGCGATCGAGAGCACCTGCGGGAAGAAGTACGCGATCTTGTAGAACCCCGAGCCCCGTACGCCGGTGACGGCGGCGCCCTTGCGGCGCCGCCCGCCCACGTTGAGCATGAAGGCGAAGAAGAGCGCGAGGCCCAGCGTCACCAGCGGGAGCAGCACCGCCAGCAGCACACTGTGCTGCAGCGATTTCCAGAAGACGTCGTCGTCCAGCATCTTGGTGTAGTTGTCGAACCCGACCATCTTGAAGTCGGGACTCAGACCCGTCCAGTCCGTGAACGAGTAGTAGATGGACTGGATGAAGGGCCAGATGACGAAGATGACGTACAACGTCATCGGGACCACCAAGAACCCGACTATGAACCGGTATTTACCGTGTTGCATCGTTACCGACTCCGACCTTCCCGTGCTGCCCGCCGCTGGTGACGCGTGGTCACTGGTGCTTGAAGTGCTTGATGGACTGGTCCTTGGCGGTCGCGTCGGCGAAGGCCTGGATCTTCTTGATGGTCTCGGCCGGCTTGGCGCGGCCGGCCATCATCTCGCCGAGCGCGGCGACACCGATCTGCTCCTTCTGGAGCTTCACGTACCAGTCCTGCAGGCGCGGGTTGACCACGTTGGTGCCGGCCTTCTCCAGCGCGGCGACACCGGACTTGAGGCCGTCGGACAGCTCGATGCCGTCCGTGCCCCCGTTGAAGGCGGACAGCGACTTCGTGCTGGCGGTGAAGGACTTGGAGGAGGCCTCGCTGAGCATGATGCGCAGCTGCTCCATACCGCCCTCGACGTTCTTCGCCTTGCTCGGGACGATGAACGGCTCGCCGCCGGACGCCCAGATGGTGCCGAAGGGCATCTTGTCGGAGGAGTCGAGGCTGGAGGGGGCGCCCACGGACAGCTTGAAGTCCTTGGGGATGATCGCCGCTTCCTCGTTCTCCACCCAGGAGCCGTTCGGGATGAACAGCGCCTTGCCGCGGGCCCAGGCGCCCTGCGAACCGCGGTGGTCCAGGCCCGGGGTGCCCTTGAGGATGTAGCCCTTGGCGACGAGCTCGTAGTACGCCTCGAAGGCCGCCTTGACCGCGGGGTGCTCCCAGGCCTTCGGCTCCAGGTTGTCGATCGCGTCGAGGACCTCGACACCGCCGATCTTGGCGATGAAGGGGTACAGCGAGAAGGGGAGGTAGTAGGGGTGCTTGCCGGGGTAGGTCCAGCCGGCGATGTCCTGCTTCTTCGCCTTCGCGCAGAGCGCGAGCATGTCGTCCCAGTTCTCCGGGTACGTGGCGTCGAGCTTCTCCAGCGCGGTCTGCGAGTACCAGACGCCGTAGACCGTGTACGCGTAGTACATGATCCAGACCGGGTCGCCGTCGAACTGGCCCATCTCGACGATGCCGGGCCGCAGGGTGTCGCGGACCTTCTTGGCGGGGTCGTCGATGGAGGGGGCGTCGAGGAGCGGGGTCAGGTCGGTGAGCTGCTTCTTGCCGACCAGGACGCCCATGTCCATCTGCTGCGCACCGGAGTTGTCGATCAGGTCCGGCGGGGTGCCACCGTTGAACCGCGGCTGAAGAACCGACTGGATCTTCTGCGTCGCCGAGAACTTGACCTTCGCCTCGGGGTAGGTCTTCTCGTAGACGGCCTTGGCGTCCTCGGCGTACTTGGTGCCGAAGCCGCCGTCGAAGATGACGATCTCCAGCGGGGCGCTGCCGTTGACGGCCAGCGGGTTCTTGTCGCTCTTTTCGCCCTTTTCGACCTTGTCGTCGCTGCTGCTGTCGCCGCTCGCGCAGGCGGACAGGAAGCTCATCGTCGGAACAGCGATCAGGCCGAGTGCGGCAGAACGCTTGATCAGATCGCGACGGCCAAGGCCCTCATTGTTGTGGGCGGAGGTGGATCCCATGCTCAAGTCCTCGCCTTCTCCAGGACTCAGGCGGTGTGCCGGTCACCCGTCGAGAATTCGCCTCAGGCGAAGGGCCCCGCCACCGCGGTCAGTTGCGCTTGGGTCATGCGGATATGCAGATGCACCGGACAGGCCGGTGCCGTGGGGATGCCGGGAGACCGTACAGCGAGGACGCCCTCGGCGTCCTCGCGACGTTCCTGTTTCCCCCGCGCACATCCGTGTGAAACGACTGTGCAGATGCCGACAGGTATAGTCCACTTGTCGCCAACTGAGCAAGATCGAAAGCAGGTTTGGGCGGCAGTCTTTCCCGAGTTGAGACCTCACGGATACCTCGGCGTCCCGCCCCCTCCTCCCGCGGCGGCTATTTCACCATTCCGGCCGATTTGCCGACGGGCCGCGCAGCAACACCCTTGACACGTCCTGTCACTTGGCTCCCTACTGGACCTTGCATCCCGCTATGACAACGTTGTCCATGCATTTTCCCGGGGAGGAACGGCTCGGCATGCAGCCACCACGCGGCCTCAACCACGGCTCCGACACAGCCCCTCACGCGGTCCCCCGCCCGGCCCCGCGCCGGAGACGGACCCCCACAGCAGCCGCCCTGGCGGCTTCCCTCGCCCTGGTGGTGATCGCCCCCGCGGTCGCCACCGCGCAGCCCTCCTCGCCGGACCGGAAGCCCTCCGGCGACCGGACGTTCACCACTTCCTTCGAGGCGGACGAGAAGCAGCCGGACTGGCGCAACACCGTCGAGGAGGGCCCCGACGGCAAGAAGCGGTCCTCCGGCGTCGACGGGGGCTTCTCCTCCGGCATACCGGGCAATGTCACCGACCGGGTGACGGAGGTGCGCGCGAGCGCCGAGAACACCGCGGGCGGCGAGGTCAAGGAGAACCTCGTCGACGTCGAGCCGGGCTCCAAGTGGCTGACGTTCGCGAAGACCGGCTGGGTCGAGTTCGATCTGGACGAACCCGTCAAGGTCGTGACGTACGCGCTCACTTCGGCCAACGACCACGCCGAACGCGACCCGAAGAGCTGGACGCTCAAGGGCTCGGCGGACGGCAAGGAGTGGACCGACCTCGACACCCGCAGCGGCGAGTCCTTCGCCAAGCGGCACGAGACGAAGAGGTACGACTTCGCGGGCGACACCGCCTACAAGCACTTCCGGCTGGACATCACGGCGAACGGCGGCGCGGACGCGCTCCAGCTCGCCGACGTTCAGTTCTCGAACGGTGACACCTCCGCCCCGGTGCCCGAGGAGATGCGCAGCCAGCCCGACCGCGGCCCCTCCGGCTCCCCCACCGCGAAGTCGGGTGCGGGATTCACCGGAAAGAAGGCACTGCGTTACGCGGGCACGCACACGCCCGACGGACGCGCGTACTCGTACAACAAGATCTTCGACGTGAACACGGCCGTCACCAAGGACACCGAGCTGTCCTACCTCGTCTACCCGCAGATGGGCGAGACGGACCTGAACTATCCGGCCACGCACGTCGCGGTGGACCTCGCCTTCACCGACGGCACGTACCTGAGCGAGCTGAAGGCCACCGACAGCCACGGCGGGCTGCTGACCCCGCAGGGCCAGGCGGACGCCAAGCGCCTCTACGTCAACCAGTGGAACAAGGTCGCCGCCCGGCTCGGCACGGTCGCCGCCGGCAAGACGGTCGACCGGATCCTGGTGGCGTACGACTCCCCCAAGGGGAAGGCGAAGTTCCAGGGCTGGATCGACGACATCTCGATCGCCCCGAAGAAGCCGGAGAAGCGCAAGGCGCATCTGTCGGACTACGCGCTGACGACCCGCGGCACCAACTCCAGCGGCGGCTTCTCGCGCGGCAACAACATTCCGGCCACGGCGGTCCCGCACGGCTTCAACTTCTGGACGCCGGTGACGAACGCCGGCTCGCTGAGCTGGCTGTACGACTACCACCGGGGCAACAACGCGGACAACCTCCCCACGCTCCAGGCCTTCGGCGCGAGCCATGAGCCGAGCCCGTGGATGGGCGACCGGCAGACCTTCCAGCTGATGCCCTCGGCCGCGAGCGGCACCCCGGATGCCTCCCGGACCGCCCGCGCGCTGCCCTTCCGGCACGAGAACGAGACGGCGAAGCCGCACTACTACGGCGTCACGTTCGAGAACGGCCTCAAGGCCGAGATGACGCCGACCGACCACGCGGCCCGGATGCGGTTCACCTATCCGGGCAAGGACGCCAGCCTGATCTTCGACAACGTCTCGAACGCCGGCGGCATCACGTTGGACCCGAAGACCAGCTCGTTCTCCGGCTTCACGGACGTCAAGAGCGGCCTGTCCACCGGCGCGACCCGGATGTTCGTGTACGGCGTCTTCGACGCGCCGGTCACCGACAGCGGCAAGCTGAAGGGCGGCGGGGGCGACGACGTCACCGGGTTCTTCCGCTTCGACGCCGGCAAGGACCGCACGGTCAACCTGCGTCTGGCCACCTCTCTGATCGGCGTCGACCAGGCGAAGCAGAACCTGGCGATGGAGATCCCGGAGTCGACCTCCTTCGACCGGGTGCAGCGCAAGGCGCAGGGCGCCTGGGACGACGTCCTCGGGACGGTCGGGGTCGAGGGCGCGAACGCCGACCAGCTGACGACGCTCTACTCCAGCCTCTACCGGCTCTACCTCTACCCGAACTCCGGCCACGAGAAGGTGAAGGGCAAGAACAAGTACGCCAGCCCCTTCTCCAAGGCGACCGGCGAGAACACCCCGACGCGGACCGGCGCGAAGATCGTCGACGGCGAGGTGTACGTCAACAACGGCTTCTGGGACACCTACCGCACGACCTGGCCCGCGTACTCCTTCTTCTCCCCGAAGAAGGCCGGCGAGCTGGTGGACGGCTTCGTCCAGCACTACAAGGACGGCGGCTGGACCTCACGCTGGTCCTCCCCCGGCTACGCGGACCTGATGACCGGCACCAGCTCGGACGTGGCCTTCGCCGACGCGTACGTCAAGGGCGTGAAGTTCGACGCCGAGGCGGCCTACGACGCGGCCCTCAAGAACGCCACCGTGGCCCCGCCGTCCTCGGGCGTCGGCCGCAAGGGCCTGGAGACCTCGGTCTTCAAGGGGTACGCCAACACCGCCACCCACGAGGGCCTGTCCTGGTCCCTGGAGGGTTACGTCAACGACTACGGCATCGCCCGCATGGGCCAGGAGCTGTACAAGAAGACGAAGAAGGCGCGGTACAAGGAAGAGTCCGAGTACTTCATGAACCGGGCGCAGAAGTACGTCAAGCTCTTCGACGACAAGGCCGGGTTCTTCCAGGGCAAGAAGCCGAACGGCGACTGGCGGCTGCCCTCGGACCAGTACGACCCGCGCGTCTGGGGTTACGACTACACCGAGACCAACGGCTGGGGCTACGCCTTCACCGCCCCGCAGGACAGCCGGGGCCTGGCCAACCTGTACGGCGGCCGCGCCGGTCTGGGCAAGAAGCTGGACACGTACTTCTCGACGCCGGAGACGGCGGGCCCGGAGTTCGTCGGCAGCTACGGCGGGGTCATCCACGAGATGACCGAGGCGCGGGACGTGCGGATGGGCCAGTACGGCCACAGCAACCAGGTCGCCCACCACGCCACGTACATGTACAACGCGGCCTCGCAACCGTACAAGACGCAGGAGAAAGTCCGCGAGGTGCTGGGCCGGCTGTACGTCGGCAGCGAGATCGGGCAGGGCATCCACGGCGACGAGGACAACGGCGAGCAGTCGGCCTGGTTCCTCTTCTCCTCGCTCGGCTTCTACCCGCTGGTCATGGGCAGCGGGGAGTACGCGATCGGCTCGCCGCTCTTCAAGAAGGTCACCGTCCGCATGGACAACGGCCGCAAGCTGGTCGTGAAGGCCCCGAAGAACAGCGACAAGAACATCTACGTGCAGGGCGTGAAGGTCAACGGCAAGAAGTGGACCTCCACGGCGCTCCCCCACGACGTCCTGGCCAAGGGCGGCACGCTGGAGTTCGCCATGGGCCCGAAGCCGTCGGCCTGGGGCACGGGCAAGGACGCGGCCCCGGTCTCGGTGCAGAAGGACGACAAGGTCCCGACGCCCAAGGGCGACGCGCTGAAGGGTGACGGCGCCCTGTTCGACGACACCTCGGCCACCTCGGCGACGGTGGAGTCGGTGGAGCTGCCGGTGTCCTCGGCCACGAAGGGCGTGCAGTACACGCTGACCTCGGCGGCGGCGGACAAGGCCCCGAAGGGGTGGACGCTCCAGGGTTCGACGGACGGCAAGGAGTGGAAGGACGTCGACCGCCGCTCCGGCCAGTCGTTCGCCTGGGACAAGCAGACCCGGGTGTTCTCGGTGGCGAAGCCCGGCTCGTACACGAAGTACCGGCTGGTGCTGACGGGTTCGGCGACGCTCGCGGAGGTGGAGCTGCTGTCCTGAACGTGACGCGGTGAGCGCGGGCGGCCGGAACCCCGGAAGGACGGGGTGCCGGCCGTCGGCGTGTCAGCGGTTCTCGCCGAGGCTCTCCAGAAGGCTCTCGGGCAGGCGACGTCGAGCGGGGCTCACTCCGGCTGAAGGCTTTCGGGCAGGGCGACGTTGAGCGCGGCGACGACCGGACGGCCGTGTTCCGTGCCGAGGCGGGAGACGGCGCCGGTTGCGAGCTGGAAGAGCCGCCCCTCGGCCGGGGTCAGGCCGAGGTAGCGGGCGGTGAGGACGCGCAGGAAGTGCGAGTGGGCGACGAGCGCGATGTCCTCCTCGTCCGGGACCTCCTCGGCGGCCGACCGGACGCCCGCGAGCACCTGGTCGGCCCGCTGGCCGATCTGGGCGGGGCTCTCGCCGGGGTGCTCGTCGGAGCCGGGGTCGACGCCGTCGGTCCACAGGTTCCAGAAGGGACGGGTGCGGCGGATCTCCCGGGTGGTGATGCCCTCGTACCCGCCGTAGTCCCACTCCCGCAGCTCGGGGGTGACCCGGGGTGCGGGGAGCCCGGCCAGTTCGGCGGTGCGGCGGGCCCGGACCGACGGGCTGACGAGGGTGAGGCCGATGGTGCGGTCGGCCAGCAGCGGGACGAGGGCGCGGGCCTGGCGCTCCCCGACGTCGGTGAGGGGGAGGTCGGTCCAGCTCGTGTGCTGCCCGGAACGGGACCATTCGGTCTCGCCGTGCCGGATGAGGATCAGCTCGCCCATGGTGGTCCGTTCGCTTTCTGTACAGGTGGTGCGGGTGGGGCTGACGGGGCCACGTACGGTAAGCCCCTCAGCTGATCACTTTCCCGTGGGGGGACCGCATGTCCGACAACTTTCCGCCTCCGCCGCCCGAACAGCCGCAGCCGGAGTACCGGCCTCCGGCGCAGCCTTCGCCGTGGGCGGCGCCCCCGGGGCCGCCGCAGAAGCAGCGTACGGGGTTGATCGTGACGCTCGCCGTGGGCGGTGGGCTCATCGTGGCGGGAGCGGTGGTGGCGCTCGTCCACGCGGCGATGTCCTCGGTCCAGGATTCCATCGCGCTGCCGCCGCGGTCGGAGGCCCCCTACTCGGAGCCGTACGAGGAGGACCCGTACGAGGAGGAGCCCTACGAGGAGGACCCGTACGCCGAGGAGCCCAGCGCGACCGAACCGGACGCGAAGAAGGACGTCACGATCACCGCGTGCACGCGCGATCCGCAGATCGGCTGGCAGTCGGCGAAGGTGAAGGTCGTGAACGGCTCGTCCACGACGGCGAGCTACACCATCATGATGGAGTTTCTCGACGAGGACGGCGTCAAGGTCGCGGAGGGCGGGGCGGGCGTGGTCGACCTGGAGCCCGGCGGGAGCGCTGTGAAAAAGGCGCAGGGCCTCGGTGAGGTGCCGCCCGGCACGACCTGCCGGATCAGCGACGTCTGGCGCACGCCGTCGGACTGACGCGAGGCTTGAGGCCACGGCAGCGGAAACGGCGCGAGGGCCGCGCCCCGGGAATCCCGGGGCGCGGCCCTCGCGTTGTGCCGCTCGCCGATCAGCTGCGGATCAGGCTGCGGAGCACGTACTGCAGGATGCCGCCGTTGCGGTAGTAGTCGGCCTCGCCGGGGGTGTCGATGCGGACGACCGCGTCGAACTCCACACCGGTGTCGGTGGTGACCTTGACCGTACGGGGGGTGGTGCCGTTGTTCAGCTCGGTGACGCCGGTGAAGGAGAAGGCCTCCTCGCCGGTGAGACCGAGGGTCTCGGCGTTCTGGCCCTCGGGGAACTGGAGCGGGAGGACGCCCATGCCGATGAGGTTCGAGCGGTGGATGCGCTCGTAGGACTCGGCGATGACGGCCTTGACGCCCAGGAGCGCGGTGCCCTTGGCGGCCCAGTCACGGGACGAGCCGGAGCCGTACTCCTTGCCCGCGAGGATCGCGAGCGGGGTGCCGGCGGCCTGGTAGTTCTGCGAGGCGTCGTAGATGAACGACACCGGTCCGTCGGCCTGGGTGAAGTCGCGGGTGTAGCCGCCCTCGGTGCCCGGCGCGATCTGGTTGCGCAGGCGGATGTTGGCGAACGTGCCGCGGATCATGACCTCGTGGTTGCCACGGCGCGAGCCGTAGGAGTTGAAGTCACGGCGCTCGATGCCGTGCTCCGTGAGGTACTTGCCGGCCGGGGTGTCGGCCTTGATGGCGCCGGCCGGGGAGATGTGGTCGGTGGTGACCGAGTCGCCGAGCTTGGCGAGGACGCGGGCGCCGGTGATGTCCTCGACCGGGGTCGTCTCCATCGTCATGCCCTCGAAGTACGGGGGCTTGCGCACGTAGGTGGACTCGGAGTCCCACTCGAAGGTGTTGCCGGTCGGGATCGGCAGCGCCTGCCACTGGGCGTCGCCCGCGAAGACGTCCTGGTAGGACTTGTTGAACATGTCCTCGCCGATGGCGTTCGCCACGACGTCGTTGACCTCGGCCTCGGACGGCCAGATGTCGGCCAGGAAGACCGGCTTGCCGTCCTGGTCGGTGCCGAGGGCGTCCTTGGTGATGTCGACCTTCATCGAACCGGCGATGGCGTACGCGACGACCAGCGGCGGGGACGCCAGGTAGTTCATCTTGACGTCGGGGTTGATGCGGCCCTCGAAGTTACGGTTGCCGGAGAGGACCGACGTGACCGCGAGGTCGTTGTCGTTGACGGCCTTGGAGACCTCCTCCGGCAGCGGGCCGGAGTTGCCGATGCAGGTGGTGCAGCCGTAGCCGACGAGGTTGAAGCCGACCTTGTCGAGGTACGGGGTCAGACCCGCCTTGTCGAAGTAGTCGGTGACGACCTTCGAGCCCGGGGCGAGGGTGGTCTTGACCCACGGCTTGCGGGTCAGGCCCTTCTCGACCGCCTTCTTCGCCACGAGCGCGGCGGCGACCATGACGTAGGGGTTCGAGGTGTTGGTGCAGGAGGTGATCGCCGCGACGGTGACGGCGCCGTGGTCGATCTCGTACGTCGAGCCGTCGGGGGCCGTGACCGTGGTCGGCTTGGTCGGCACGCCGTTGGAGGAGGCCGGGGCGTCGGAGGCCGGGAAGGACTCCTTGCCCGCCTCCTCGTCGTCCGAGACGTAGTTGCGGACGTCCTGGGCGAACTGCTGCGCGGCGTTGGCGAGGACGATGCGGTCCTGCGGGCGCTTCGGTCCGGCGATGGAGGGGACGACCGTGGCGAGGTCGAGCTCCAGCTTCTCGGAGAAGTCGGGCTCGGCCTTCGGGTCCAGCCAGAGGCCCTGCTCCTTGGCGTACGCCTCGACGAGGGCGACCTGCTGGGCGTCGCGGCCGGTCAGGCGCAGGTAGTTCAGGGTCTCGTCGTCGATCGGGAAGATCGCGGCGGTGGAGCCGAACTCCGGCGACATGTTGCCGATGGTGGCGCGGTTGGCGAGCGAGGTGGCGGCGACGCCCTCACCGTAGAACTCCACGAACTTGCCGACGACGCCGTGCTTGCGGAGCATCTCGGTGATGGTCAGCACGAGGTCGGTGGCGGTGGTGCCGGGCTTCAGCTCACCGGTCAGCTTGAAGCCGACGACGCGCGGGATGAGCATGGAGACCGGCTGGCCGAGCATGGCGGCCTCGGCCTCGATGCCGCCGACGCCCCAGCCGAGCACACCGAGGCCGTTGACCATGGTGGTGTGCGAGTCGGTGCCGACGAGGGTGTCGGGGTACGCCTGGCCGCCCCGGACCATGACGGTACGGGCCAGGTGCTCGATGTTCACCTGGTGGACGATGCCGGTGCCCGGGGGGACGACCTTGAACTCGTCGAAGGCGGTCTGGCCCCAGCGCAGGAACTGGTAGCGCTCCTTGTTACGGCCGTACTCCAGCTCGACGTTCTGGCCGAAGGCGTCCTTCGTGCCGAACTTGTCGGCGATGACGGAGTGGTCGATGACCAGCTCGGCCGGGGCCAGCGGGTTGATCTTCGCCGGGTCGCCGCCGAGCTCCTTGACGGCCTCACGCATGGTGGCGAGGTCCACGACACACGGGACGCCGGTGAAGTCCTGCATGATCACGCGGGCCGGCGTGAACTGGATCTCCTGGCTGGGCTGCGCCTGGGAGTCCCAGCCGCCGATGGCCCGGATGTGGTCGGCGGTGATGTTCGCGCCGTCCTCGGTACGGAGCAGGTTCTCCAGCAGGATCTTCAGGCTGTACGGGAGGCGCGCGGAGCCCTCTACCTTGTCCAGCTTGAAGATCTCGTACGACTCGTCGCCCACGCGCAGCGTGCTGCGGGCGTCGAAGCTGTTCGCCGACACGACAGTCTCCTTCTTCAATGTGCGCGTCTACCGCGCCGCGCCTCATTGGCAGCCGGCGCCGCGTTTTGCCACCTACGGCTCCGGCCATCCGCTAAGGTAAGGCTTAGTTAGGTAACCCTTACCGGGCGGCGGCTGTGGTGCGCCTCGGCAGATATCTCGATGTCGAGATAACTCTAGTACATAGCCGCCGCTCGGTCATGCCCAGGTGCCCTTCCACACACCCATCCACTGCTCGGCCCCCCACTCCTCGAACCGTTCGGCCTCGGTGAATCCGAGCTTCGCCGCGAGGCGCAGGGAGCGGACGTTGGCGGTCCGGGTGGCGAGGACCACCGGTTCGCCGGGCAGCACACCGGCGAACCAGCCGAGTGCCGCTTCACACGCCTCGGCGGCGTAGCCGTGGCCCCACACCCGCGGCAGGAACAGGTAGCCGAGCTCTGCCCGCCCGGCAGCCCGGGCAAGGTGCCCGGTGTCCTTGGTGAGCGTGACCTGGCCGATCATCGCTCCGCCGAGATCGACGACGAAGAGGCCGGAACGCCGGCGGGGCTCCTCCGGTATCGCGCGTTCGAGCTCGTCACGCGGTTGGGGACCGCCGATGAAGGCGCCCACCTCCGGAGAGGCCAGCAGCTCGATGAACGCCGCGCGGTCCCGGACCTCCGGCTCGCGCAGCACGAGCCGCGCGGTCGTGATCGGGGCGGGCGGCCAGGCGACGGATCCGAGTTCAGGCATGGCGGGCAACCTAGCGCAGACCCGTGAGGGGGCCGGGCCGAGGAGACCCACCCGGCGCCCGTCCTGCCGCACGGCACCGGCACCGGCACCGGCACCGGCACGGAGCAACGACGCCTTGACCTTCCAGTCGGGTGGAAGGTTTACGGTCGGTGGCATGACCTCCATGCGGATCTCCCAGCTCGCCGAGCGCAGCGGGGTGCCGGCCACGACCCTGCGGTTCTACGAGAGCGCGGGGCTGCTGTCCGCCGACCGGACCCCCGCCGGGTACCGGATGTACGGCGAGGACGCGGTCGACCGGCTGGCGTTCATCGGCGCGGCCAAGCATCTGGGGCTCGCGCTGGAGGAGATCGGCGAGCTGGTCGGGGTGTGGGAGGCCGGCGCCTGCCGCGATGTGAAGGCCGATCTGCGCCCCCGGATCTCCGCCCGGCTCACCGAGGCCGAGGTCCGCGCCGCCGAGCTGGCGGCTTTCACCGATTCCCTGCGCGGCGCCCTGGCCCACCTGGACGCGCTGCTGGACCGGGCGGGGCGGTGCGACCCGGAGTGCGGGTTCCTGGCGCCGGGGGCGAGGTCGGTGTCTGCGCAGGCCGCGGGCCCGGTGTCCGCCTCGGCGGCGGGCCCGGACACGGGCCAGGGGCCGGGCTCGTCAACCTCGGGTTCGGCCCCCGTCTCCGGCGGAGCGCACGGCGGACAGCCGGTCGATGTCGTCCTCTCGCCCGGGCGGCGGGCCGCCGGGAAGGAGACGGAGCGATGGCGTTCCGCGCCGGTGGCGTGCTCGCTGGGCGGCGACGGGCTGCACGAGCGCACCGCCCGGTGGCGCGAGGCCGTCGCCGGCGCGACCCGGGCCGCCGTACCCGAAGGGCTGCGGCTGACCCTGCCCGTCGAACGGGTCACCCGCGTCGCCGAGCTGGCGGCCGCGGAGCAGGAGTGCTGCCCGTTCTTCGACTTCCGCCTCCACCTCGACGGCCCGCGTCTGCACCTGGAGGTCCGCGCGCCCGCCGACGGGGGCGCGCTGCTCACGGATCTCTTCGGCTCCGCCGACTGACGTCCCCCGTCCTGTCCCGTCCTGCCCTGCTCCAGCCACCTCCCACCAGGAAGCCCTCCACCGTGCTCGTCGCCCGTTCCATCGCCCTGTTCGTCGTCGCCGCGCTGTTCGAGATCGGGGGAGCCTGGCTGGTCTGGCAGGGCCTGCGGGAGCACAAGGGCTGGGTGTGGGTCGGGGCCGGCGTCATCGCGCTCGGTCTGTACGGCGTGGTCGCCACCTTCCAGAGCGACGACAACTTCGGCCGGATCCTCGCCGCGTACGGGGGCATCTTCGTCGCCGGGTCGATCGCTTGGGGCATGGTCGCCGACGGCTACCGCCCGGACCGCTTCGACATCATCGGGGCCCTGGTCTGCCTGGCCGGCATGGCCGTGATCATGTACGCCCCGCGCGGCCACTGATGCGGCCACTAATCTGGGGCCTCACTTGAGGGGGGCCGATGACCACAGCCGACGCACCGCCCATCGTCTTCGTGCACGGGACGCGTTTCAGCGCGGGACAGTGGAGTACGCAACTCGCCGCGCTCCGGGAGGAGTTCCCGGTCACCGCCGTCGACCTTCCGGGCCACGGAGCGCGCTCGGCCCAGCCCTGGAGTCTGAGCGCCGCGACGGAGGTCGTCGCCGCCGCGGTGGACACGCTCGGCGGCGAACCGGCCGTGGTCGTCGGGCATTCGCTCGGCGGTTACGTGTCGCTGGAGTTCGCCCGGCGCTGCCCGGAGCGGTTGCGCGGGCTGGTTCTCGCGGGTGCCAGCGCGTCCACCCGCGGCCCCTGGGCCGCGCCCTACCGGTGGGTCGCCGGCCTGGTCCCCCGCATCTCGGCGGACCGGCTGACCAGGTGGAACGACCGGCTGCTGCTGCGGCAGTATCCACGGGACGTGGTGGAGGCGACCATCCGCTCCGGCTACGCCTTCCACACCCTGTCCGCCGCCTGGGGTGAGGTACTGGGCCGGTTCGACACGGATGCGCTGCGTCAGGTCGCGGCGCCGGTACTGATCCTGAACGGCGAGAAGGACACCGTCTTCCGGTCCGGCGAGGCCGACTTCGCCCGCGCGCATCCGGATGCCCGTATCGAATTGATCCCACGGGCCGGACATCTCGCGAACTTCGACGCCCCGGACGCCTTCACCGACGCCGTCCGCCGCTTCGCCCGCGGGCTTCCTGCCGCCGGCTGAGCACCCCCGCTCGCAGCACACCTGTGCGGAGTGCGCGCAGCGCGCGATCACACCACGTCGGTGCTCAGGACGCGATCGAGCGCCGTCCTGCCCGCGGGCCCCCAGGCCGACTTGCCGCCGGGAAGCCCTCGGTCCCCGTTGTGGCCCATGAGCATGAGGAACAGGCTTTTCAGCGCGGCCAGTCCACGGGCGCGCCGGATCGTCGCCCCGTCCGCGAGCCCGTACGCGTCGAAGAACCGCGCGGCGCCGCCCCGGGGAAGGACGACCCAGGCGGCCGCGAGGTCCCACGCCGGGTCCCCGGCGAACAGGTCGCCGAAGTCGATCACGCCGGAGAGCGTTCCGTCCGACACGACGACGTTCGCGGGGTGGAGGTCACCGTGCACCCAGACCGGCGGGCCCTCCCACGCGGGGGCGGCGACCGCGTCGTCCCAGACGGCCCGGACCTCGCCGGCCCTGCCGTCGAGGGCGACGGACCGGAAGAAGTGGTCGAAGCCTTCGGTGTACGTGCCCGGGTGAGCGCCCCGGTCCACGAGGCCCGGCGCCTCGGCGGGCGCCGCCACGTGGAGCGCCCTCAGGAAGTCCGCCAGGGTGTCCGCCGCGTGGTCGCCACGGCTGATCGAGGTGCGGTCCAGCGGATCGCCGGGGACCCACGTCATGACCGTCCACCGCTTCGGGAAGCGTGCGGACGGCTCCCCCACCCGCACCGGGCGCGGGACGGGGAGCGGCAGACGCGGAGCGAGGTGGGGCAGCCACCGGCACTCTTGCGCTGGAGTTCCGGCGCGCGTTCCGTACGCGGCATGCGGACGGCCAACTCGTCCCCGAGGCGCCACTGCTGGTTGTCCCAGCCGCCCTCGACCTCGCGGACGGCCAGCTCCGCCAGATCGGGATGTTGCTCCCGGAGCAGGTCACGGACCAGGTCCGCCGTGATCTCGATCTCGGCGGCGGTGTCGGAGTCGGTCATGCCCAGCCACGGTACCGGGCGGCCCCGCCCGTCAGTCGAGGCAGAACTCGTTGCCCTCGATGTCCTGCATCACCAGGCAGGACTCGTTCTCCTCGTCGGCGAGGAGCAGCCGTACGCGCTTCGCGCCGAGCGGCAGAAGTCGTGCGCACTCGGCCTCCAGCGCGGCGAGGCGCTCGTCCCCCGCGAGCCCGGTGCCGACCCGCACGCAGAGGTGCACCCGGTTCTTGACGACCTTCGCCTCGGGAACGCGCTGGAAGTACATCCGCGGGCCCACCCCCGTGGGGTCCTGGCAGGCGAACCCCGCGTCCCGCTTCTCCGGCGGCAGGGAGAGGGCGTAATCGTCCCAACTGGCGAACCCCTTCGGCGGTTGCGGTACGACGTACCCCAACACCTCGCACCAGAAGTGGGCGACGCGCGTGGGCGACGCGCAGTCGAAGGTGATCTGGACCTGCCTGATCGACGTCATCGGGCCACCGTAGAGGGGCGCCGTTCGACGAGCATCCGAATTTCCTCGCCGGACGGGTCACTGCGCGACCCACCGTGCGAGTCGCCGCACAAAAAGGAGGGGCGGAGCCCCGGGGCGCGCTGAAAGGATCACCCCCGTACGCATCCGCACGCGACGCCCCACCCCGCAGGAGACGCACCCACCGTGACCCGCACCAGCGCCGTTTCGCTGATCCGTTCCCGTACCCTCTCCGACGTTGCCGAGTACGCCTACGCCGCCACGGCACCCGCCGGGTCCCGGCTGATCTTCCTCGCCGGGTCGTGCCCGCTCGACGAGCACGGCGAGACCGTGGCCGTCGGGGACTACGCCGGCCAGGCGGCGCAGGCCGTCGCGAACCTGCGGACCGCGCTCGCCGACGCCGGCGCCTCGGTCGAGGACGTCATCAGCACCCGGGTCCTCGTGGCGTCGGCGCGGCAGGAGGATCTCGTGGCCGCCTGGCAGGTTGTCCGGGACGCCTTCGGCGACCACGATGTGCCCAGCACCCTGATGGGCGTCACCGTGCTCGGCTACGCCGACCAGCTCGTCGAGATCGAAGCCGTGGCCGCCGTCCTCGACGAGCCGGAACCCGAAGGACCGGCTTGCCCGCCGTCGGCGTAATGACGGGGTGAGCCTCGTCGCCCCCTCACCCTGAGGCGGGTGAGCGATGCCCGAGCCGCCGACGAGAAGGCCGACGAGAAGAGCGCGGACCGTCTGACGACCCTGTCCGACGGGATCTTCGCCATCGCGATGACCCTCCTTGTCCTGGACCTCCATGTCGAACCGGGCCTGGACAAGGACGCGTTCACCGACGCCGTACGCCAGGCGCTGCCGGACCTCGGCGCGTATGCCCTGAGTTTCACGATCCTGGCCGGGTTCTGGCGCGACCACCGGCTGATCGTGCGGCTTGTCCCGCGCTTCGAGGGGGTGGCGCTGCGCTTCGCGCTCATGTGGCTGGGCGCCATCGCTCTCGTCCCGTTCCCGACCGCCCTGCTGTCCGAGTACGCCGCGCGCCCGCTGGCCGTGGCCGTCTACGCGGGCATGGTCGCCGTCACGAACCTGCTGGAGCTGGCGATGTTCCTTGCGGGCCGACGGCAGACGGAGCATGCGACGGAGGCCTCCCGCAGCGAAGTGGGCCGGGCGGTCACCGCCGATCTGGCCTCGACCGCCGCGCTCTTCGCCGCGACGGTGCCGGTGGCCTTTCTCGTCTCGCCTCCCGCGGCCATGTGGTGCTGGCTGGCCCTGGTCCCCATCAAGCTCATCCACCGCAAGCGCGCCACCGCCCGTCGGCACGGCCGGGCGAGCTGAGCACCGGCGGGGGCGGGCCCGGACCCGTCCCCGTACGGACGCACCGACCGCGCCGTCTCCTCCCGCGCGGGCGACGATGGGGAGACCCGGCCGCGCGGAGCCGGTACACACCTGTCACTCGAACGGCACACCCCCACAGCATCCTCATCTCATATCTGAGATAGCCTGCCGACATGTCAGACGACTACCTCGTACGTATCGGCAAGCTCATCCGTGACGCCCGTCAGCATCGGGGCTGGACACAGACACAGTTGGCCGAGGCTCTCGGCACCAGCCAGAGCGCCGTCAACCGCATCGAGCGCGGCAACCAGAACATCAGCCTTGAGATGATCGCCCGCATCGGTGAAGCCCTCGACAGCGAGATCGTGTCGCTCGGGTACGCCGGACCCATGCATCTGCGGGTCGTCGGCGGCCGGCGGCTCTCCGGCGCCATCGACGTCAAGACCAGCAAGAACGCCTGCGTGGCACTGCTGTGCGCCTCGCTCCTCAACAAGGGGCGTACGGTACTGCGCCGGGTGGCCCGGATCGAGGAGGTGTTCCGGCTCCTGGAGGTGCTGAACTCCATCGGGGTGCGCACCCGCTGGGTCAACGACGGTGTGGACCTGGAGATCGTGCCGCCCGCGCAGCTGGACCTGGCGGCGATCGACGCCGACGCCGCGCGCCGGACCCGCTCGATCATCATGTTCCTGGGGCCGCTGCTGCACCGGACGGAGCAGTTCACCCTGCCGTACGCGGGCGGCTGCGACCTGGGCACCCGCACGATCGAGCCGCACATGATCGCACTGCGCCGCTTCGGCCTGGAGATCGCCGCGACGGAGGGCCTCTACCACGCGCAGGTCGACCGCACCGTCGCCCCGGACCGCCCCATCGTGCTGACCGAGCGCGGCGACACGGTGACCGAGAACGCCCTGCTGGCCGCCGCCCGCCACGACGGCACGACGGTCATCCGCAACGCCTCGTCCAACTACATGGTCCAGGACCTGTGCTTCTTCCTGGAGGCCCTGGGCGTACGGGTCGACGGGGTCGGCACGACGACGCTCACCGTCCACGGGGTCCCGCAGATCGACGTGGACGTGGACTACTCCCCCTCCGAGGACCCGGTCGAGGCGATGAGCCTGCTGGCCGCCGCCGTGGTGACCGAGTCCGAACTCACCATCCGCCGGGTCCCGATCGAGTTCCTGGAGATCGAGCTCGCCGTCCTGGAGGAGATGGGCGTCGACTGCGACCGCACCCCGGAGTACGCGGCCGACAACGCCCGCACCCGCCTGGTGGACCTCACCGTCCGGCCCTCCAAGCTGGAGGCCCCGATCGACAAGATCCACCCGATGCCGTTCCCCGGCCTCAACATCGACAACGTCCCGTTCTTCGCGGCGATCGCCGCCGCGGCGCACGGCCAGACCCTGATCCACGACTGGGTCTACGACAACCGCGCGATCTACCTGACCGACCTCAACCGCCTCGGCGGCCGCCTCCAACTCCTCGACCCCCACCGGGTCCTGGTCGAGGGCCCCACCCGCTGGCGTGCCGCCGAAATGATGTGCCCGCCCGCCCTGCGGCCCGCCGTGGTGGTGCTGCTGGCGATGATGGCGGCCGAGGGAACCTCCGTACTCCGCAACGTCTATGTGATCAACCGCGGTTACGAGGAACTGGCGGAGCGGCTCAACTCGGTGGGGGCGCAGATCGAGATCTTCCGGGACATCTGATTGGCCTGGTGTTGTGCCCCGTGGGGCACGGGGCACAACACCAGGCCGCGGCGGGCGGTCTGGCTACGCCCCGGGGCGGGGCACGGTCACGCCCCGGAGCGCGGTGCGGCCGAGGGGAGTCCGGCCGGGGAAGTCCGAGGACGCCTCGTACGGCGCGCTCGGTGAGGGTGACGTCGTGCGGGGCGCGTCCGGCGACCGCGATGGGCACCGCCTCCAGGGCGGCGACCACCGCCGCGGCGGTGTCGCGGCCCGGTGGGCCCGGCGGGATCGAGCTCCGGCGGCCGCCGCGGACCAGGCGTTCGCAGGCGGTGAGCAGCGGGGCGACGGCCTCGTCGATCGCCTGGCCCACCGGGTGGTCCCGCCCGGCGAGTTCGACCCGCAGACTGCGCAGCACCGCGGCCATGTCCCGCCGGCAGTAGACGGGGTGCGCGCGGCGAGCGCGAGAAGCACCTCGGCGGGGTCACCGGGATCGCCGGGGCCATTCGGGCCAGAGGAGGGCGAGTACCCGGCCGACCTCCTCCCAACAGGTCTGCCGCACCCAGCCCACGACCGCCGGCGCCACCTCCTCCTTGCCGGCGAACTGGTGGTAGAGCGCACCGCGGGTGTAGCCGGCCTCCGCGGCGACCCGGGTCAGGGAGAGTTCGGCGTACCCGTGGTGTGCCAGGCCGCGCGCCGCGGCCGCCAGCAGCGCGTCCCGGCTGCGCGCCCGGCGCTCGGCCTGCGTACGCCGTGCCGCAGCGGCGCCTGTCGCGGTGCCCGCCATCGCCGCTGCGCCGGCTGCTCCCGCCGGCGTTGCTGCCGTCATCGGCTGTCACCTCCTGGTCCGCGGGTGCCCCGCCCCACCGGCCGGAATCGTTCAACATGCATCCACGGCTGTATGTCCCGTTGTGGGGTGTGCGTACGGCGGCGTTGCGGAAGTGGATCTTCCGGACATGGCCGAACCCGACGGAATGCGCTCGGCATGGACATGCTGGGGCAGAATACGTGGCGTCGTGGACACGTACCGGCGCCGCGGCCCCAGTCCCGTACCGGGCCGC
The DNA here is from genome assembly GCF_014649875.1 of Streptomyces rubiginosohelvolus. GTDB lineage: Bacteria > Actinomycetota > Actinomycetes > Streptomycetales > Streptomycetaceae > Streptomyces > Streptomyces rubiginosohelvolus. The sequence goes on from NZ_BMTW01000002.1 coordinate 268,403, forward strand.
GCGGCGCCACGGACAGGGAGGCGTGGCATGGCTTTGTCGGCGGTGCCCTTATGGTTACGGCGACCCGGACTGCCGCGTGAACAGACCGCAGCGGGCTCGGGGTTGCAGCGCGCCAGGTCCTTCATGGTGCTGGCCACCCTGCTCTACCGGGTCAGCCATCTGGCGGTGGGCCTGGTCGCGGTCCTGCAGCACCAACGCGACGAGCCGGTGCCGTACGCGCTGCTCGCGCTCGCGCTGGGGCTGAGCGCGCTCGTCCACGGCACGGCGCTGCGGCGCGGCTGGTTCGAGCGGCGGCACATCTGGGCGGACGTCCTGGTCAACGGGGTCGCGCTGCCGCTGACCCTGTACGCCTGGGGCGGCGCCGAGGACTCCGCCGCGCTCGGCTGGGCGATGCTGCTCGGCGGCTCGGCGTGCGCCACCGCCGCACTCGTCCTGGACCGGCTCCAGGTCGTCGGCGTGGTCGTCCTGCTCGCCGCCACCCATCTGCTGGGCTACCGGCTGGTGGACGCCAGCACCGCGGTCGTCCTCGGTCACACCAACTCGCTGCTCTCCTCCGCCGCGATGGCCTGGGTCTTCTGGTGGTACCTGCGCCGCCAGGGCCGCCTGCTGGACGACGCCAACGCCCGCACGCTGGCCGCCGAGGCGACCAGGGCCCGTTATGTCGAGCGCCTGGAACACCACCGGCTGCTGCACGACACCGTCCTCGCCACCCTGACCACCCTCGCCGCCGGCGGGGTGGACGCCAACACTCCCCAGGTGCAGGAGCGTTGCGCCCGCGAGGCGGCGTATCTGCGCCGGCTGATCGAGCAGACCGCCGACGAGGTCCACCACCGGGGGATCGGCGAGGCCCTGGAGGATGTGGTCGGTGCCGCGGAGAGCCTGCGGCTGCGGGTCACCGTCCGCTATCACGCCCTGCCCGAGGTGCCGCCGGAGGTCTCCGTCGCCCTCGCGGACGCGGTCCGGGAGGCGTTGAACAACGTGCGCCGGCACGCGGGCACCGACCACGCCTACCTCACCGCCACCGCCGACCCCGGACGGCCCGGGGCCGTCGTGGTCACCGTCGTCGACCGGGGATGCGGATTCGATCCGGAGCGGTGCGAACCCGGCCTCGGGCTGCGCCTCTCGGTCTGCAAGCGGATGACCGCGGTGGGCGGCCGGGCCGAGCTGGACACCGAACCCGGCGAGGGCGTACGGGTGGAGCTGAGATGGCCCGGGTGATCACCGTCGCGCTGGTGGACGACGACCGGATGCTCACCGACGGCATGCGGGCCTGGCTGGGCGGTGTGCCGGGACTGCGGCTGGTGGCCACCGCGACCACCCCCGCGGAGCTGCTACGCCCGCCGGACCAGGAGCTCCCGTACGCCGCGCCCGACGTGGTGCTGCTCGACCTCCGGTTGGGCGACGGGTCCGACCCGGTCGACAACATCCGGCTGCTGCTGAGCTCCGGGAGCCGGGTGCTGGTGATCAGCACCGTCCCGGACCGGGCCCGGATCATCGAGTCGGTACGGGCCGGCGCGGACGGCTATCTGACCAAGGACAACGACCTGCCGACTCTGGTCGCCGCGATCGAGGACGTCGCAGCCGGCCGCGGCGCCCATTCCCCGGAACTCGCCTTCGCCTGCGCGCACGACGACAGCCCCGCCCGCCCCCGGCTCTCGCCCCGGGAGCGGCAGATCCTGCTCGACTACGCGTCCGGGATGACGCTGAAGTCCGCCGCCCGGCGCGCCGGCATCACGGTGCACACGGCCAAGGACTACCTGGACCGGGTCAAGGCCAAGTACCGGCAGGCGGGCCGGCAGGCGTACACGAAGATCGACCTGGCCCGGCTGGTGCGGGAGGACAGCCTGGACGGGCAGTGAGCCGGCGATAGTGCCGGTTTCGGCGTTGGCGTCGGTTCTGGTTCCAGTTCCGGGCTCCGTGTTCGGGGGGCGTGCAAGCCCCCCAAACGGATGGCTACAGAGGACCTGCCCATCGCTCCTATCCTCGGTCCCGGCTGTTCGGTGCACCGGGTCGACGGGAGGGCGAGGCGGTGTCCGGCCTCGCGCCGACGGTACAGGAGGCACCCGCCCGCGGCGCCCCTGCCGCCCTGACGTCCCGCTGCTCTGTTCCGTCCGTACCCGCCTGCTTCCTCGGCTTCGCTCCGCCCGGTGCCCGGCGCCGCGCCCGCGCGTCCGCGGACCCGCACGGTCGATCGGGCCGAGCCCTCTCTTCCCCACCCCAGGAGAGACAGATGACGCAGCTCCACGTCCGCCCCGCCATCCCCGGTAGCACCTTCCCCGACGGCGCCCGGGCCGTCCCCGGCGGTGGTGAACCACCGTACAGACAGGCGGAGTTCGTCGGCAGGGAGGCCGAACAGAGGCACATCGCCGCCGCCCTGGTCGCCGCGCGGGCCGGCCGGGGCGGGGCGCTCTTCGTCACCGGCGAGCCCGGTGCGGGGCGGACCCGGCTCGCCGCCGTGGCGCTCGCCGCGGCCGGCCCCGACCTGGCCACCGCGAGCGGCCGGGCCAGCACGGTCGGCTCGGTCGTCCCGTACCGCCCGCTGGTCGAGGCGCTGCTGTCGCTGGCCCGCGCCGGACTCCTCCCGGAGCCGGCCGAACTCGGCATCTACGGCCGTGTGTTGACTCGACTGCTGACCGGCGCCCGGGGAGTCGGCGCCGGCTCCCCGTTGGCGGTCGCCGAGGCCGTACTCCGCTTGGTCGCCGTCGTCGGACGGCGGCACGGGGCGCTGCTGCTGGTCCTCGACGACCTGCATGACGCCGACCCCGGCACCCTGACGGTGGTCGAGTACCTGCTGGACCACCTCGCGCAGCTGCCCGCCGTCCTGCTGCTCACCGCCCGACGCGAGCCCTGCGTGGCGACCGAACTCGCCGCCCGGGCGCGGCAGCGCGGCGCCGCGGTCGTCCTGGACCTGGCCCCGCTCGACCCCGGCGAGATGCGCCGACTGGTCGCCGCCGTACGCCGGATTCCCCTGGCCGAGGTCGACGCCGAAGTGGCCCACCGGGTACAGGAGTACAGCGGCGGCATCCCGTTCGTCGCCGTCGAACTGCTCCAGCAGCCCGGTGGCGACGACGACCACCGACTCCGCCGGCCCCACCTCCACCATCACCACCACGGGAGACCGGCGCCCACCGCGGTCGCCGATAGCATCCGATGTCGCACCGCCCGGCTCGCCCCGCTCGGTACGGAGCTCCTGAGCGCGGCGGCAGTCTGCGGCCCGCGCTTCCCGCTGCCGGTACTGCACCGCGCGCTCGGCTGTACCGACGCCGAACTCACCGCGGTGGTACGGGCGGCAACCGCCACCCACCTGATCGTGCCGGACGCCGACGACCCACGGTGGTACGCCTTCCGGCACCCACTGGTGGGCCACGTGCTGCTGGCCGATCTCGCACCGGGCAGCCGCGCCGCCCACGCCCGCCGGGTCGCCGCCGCCCTGGTCGCACTCCACCCGGAACTCCCCGGCGGCTGGGGCGTGCTCGCGGCCGACCTCCACGCCCAGGCCGGCGACACCGCGCAGGCCGTACGGCTGTACTGCGCCGCAGCGGAGCGCAGCGCGGGGACGGGGGACGACACGAGGGCGGATCGCGGTGCGGCAGCGGATCGCGGTGCGGCGGGTGAGGGTGCGGAGGCCGGGCGCGGTACGGCGGACGAGCGTACGACGGGGGTCGGGGGCGCGCTCGTCCTGCTGGACCGGGCGCACCGGCTGGCCGGTCCGGACACCCCGCCCGAGCTGCGGGCCACCGTACTGGCCCGGCTGCTGGACGCCGCCGCCTGCGCGGCCCGCTTCCAGCCGGTGGCAGCGCTGCTCACCGGTAAGGAGGTGCCGGCCGAGGACCTCCCCGCCGCGTCCCGGGCCGGGCTCCACGCCCGACTGGCCGAACTCTCCCTCCTCACCGGACGGTTAGCGGCCGCTGCCCGGCACCTCGACACCGCCCACTGGCTGCTCGGCGGTGAACCGGCCGACGCCGACACCGCCGTGGTCGACCTTGCCGCCGCACACGCGCAGCTCCACCGGCTGGCACCCGAGCGACTGTGTACCGCCGCCGAACTCGCCGAACGCGCCCGGGCCGCCGCCCGACGCGCCGAACAGCCCGCCCTCGCCTGCCGAGCGCTGCTCCTCCTCGCCCGACTCGCGGAGGAACAAGCCGAGTCGGCCGCCCGGGCGCGGCTGGAGGAGGCCCGTACGCTGGCCCGGGCCCACCGCCTACCGGTGCTCCGGCTTGCCGCGGAGGCCGAGTTGGCCCGGCTCGCCGCGGACCGCGACGGCCTATTGCCCCCGCTCGTACACGCCCACCGGGAGGCGGTCCGCCGGGGCGTACCCGCGTTGGCGCAGCACCTCGGTCTGGCGCTGGCCCTGGAGCAGATCCGCCGCGGCGAGTTCGCGGCCGCCGGGAAATGGATCCGCGCGGCGACCGTCGAGGCCGAACGGCTGTGCCTCAAGGGGGCGTTGGCCGAACTGCGGATGGCCGAGGCGGTGCGACTGGCCCACCAGGGCCGCCGTGTGGAGCTGGAACACATCCTGGAGCCGCTGGAGTTGGCCCCCGACGCCGCTCCCGGCCTGCGCCCGGTGGCATACGGGCTGGCGCGCGCCTTCTGCTCGCTGCTGGAGGAACGGCCGGGCGACGCCGAGCGGGAACTCGCCCAGGCTCTCGCCCTCGACGCGGAGAACCCCTCGACCGCCGACTTCGGCCGCTACGGACTGGCCGTGCTGCTGGGCGTGTTGGCCGGGCGGATGGGCCGGCAACACCTGCCTGGCACCGCAGGCGCCGGCGGCACCCGCTGGAACCGCCAGTTCGCCGGACTGGCGCACGCCGTACTGCTGGGCCGCCAGGGACGCGCCGGAGAGGCGACCGCCGCGGCGGCGGCCGCGCTGGAGGTCGCCGCCACCCACCCCGTCGCCCGCCACCTGGCGGTGCGCCTGGTCGCCTCGGCCGCGCACCGGGACGGCTGGGGTGCCCCGGTGGAATGGCTGCGCGAGGCCGAGGAGTACTTCCACGGCGCCGGGCTGCGGGCCCCCGCCGGCGCCTGCCGCGCGCTGCTGCGCGGCATGGGCGCCACGGTCCGGCAGCGGCGCACCGGCACCGAGCAGGTGCCGCCGATGCTACGCCGGTTCGGGATCACCGCCCGGGAGTTCGAGGTCGCCCAGCTGCTCACCGAGCGGGTCGCCAACAAGGACATCGCCGTTCTGCTGCACATCTCCCCACGCACCGTGGAGAAGCACGTGGCGAGCCTGCTCCGGAAGACCGGCCACCCCGACCGCACTGCCTTCGCCACCGCCACCCGCACCACCCCGACTCTCCTCACGGGCACGGGTATGGGCATCGGTGCAGGGACCAGCAGCGGTACGGGTACGGGGACCGGTACGGCCCGGCTCACCCCGCCCGCCCTCCCGGCGGTCGGCACCGGGGACGGCTGGTGACAGCCCACGCCCGGCGCGGGGGCGCGCCGCGGCAGGGTGCCCTCGGCTCCGGCCCCGGGTCCGGAGGCGAGGGCCGGTCCCCCGGACACGGGGTGCTGTGGTGCCGGCCGGTTCACGGGGAGGAGACCGGTGGGTGGGCTGAGGTCAGCCTGCGCGGAGTGAGCTGCTTTGCCGCCCCCGGGCCCGGCGCCGGCCCTGATGTCGGGCCCGGCTTCGGCGGTGGAGTCAGGGTGACCACGCGGTCGAAGTGGCTGTCCAGGCCCCCGTCGCCGTGGTGCACCACCAGCAGCGCCCGCCCCTCGGTCCGCCCGCTCAGCGCCCGGAACACCACGTCCCGGCCGAGCTCGTCGAGGTTGGCGAACGGCTCGTCGGCGAGATAGACGTCCGCGTCCTCGCTCAACAGCGCGCCTACCCCGACCCGTTGCCGCTGCCCGGAGGAGAGGTGCGAGGGGAGCCGTCCGGTCAGCCCGTCAAGGCCGAGCACGGCGCGCAGCTCCTCGTCCGGCACCAACTCATCAACCGGGAGGGGCGGGAGGTTCACCGGCGCGGTCAGGCTCGCCACGCGCGGCGGCAGGACGACCGTACCGGCGTCCGGGGCGAGGGTCCCGGCGACGACGTGCAGCAGGGTGGTCTTCCCGCAGCCGTTGGGACCGCGGAGCAGGACGCGCTCACCGGTGCCCAGATCGAAGTCGGCGACCGGTACTTCCTTGGTGTCCGGCACTTCCTTGGTGTCCGGCGCCTCCGCGGTGCCGTCGTAGCGGACCCGCACCCCGCGCAGCCGTACCGCGGGGCCCTCGTCGGCGTACCGGGACCGGGGGGAGTCGCGCAACGACCGTATCCGCCGCAGCACCGCGTTGCTCCGCCGGACCTGCGGAATCATGTTGATCAGGTCGAAGATCCCGGAGACCGCCCGCCACAGCGAGTTCACGAAGGCGAGGAAGCTGCCGAAGGACATCCGGCCGGTGAACACGAAGAACGCCCCGACCACCATGGACGCGGTGTCCGACAGGTTCATCACCAGGTCGCTGAGGGTCCGTTGCTTCAGCGACAGCCGGTAATTGACGTAGGTGAGGTCCAGGAAGCCGCCCAGCGCCCGCCGGTTGACCGCCCGGGTGCCCGGCAGCAACGCGGGCAGGCCGCGCAGCGCGTGGAAGGACTCCAGGGTGCGGGTGAGCCGGCTGACGTAGCCGGCCTCGGCCTCCCGCTCGGGCTCGGTGTTGTCCTCGATCCGCTTGGCCAGCCGGTTGCTCACGACCACCAGCGGCGGCACGATCACCAGCAGGATCAGGCTGGCCTGCCAGGACAGGTAGAGCAGCACACCGACGAAGACCAGCGAGGAGACCAGTGTCCGGCCGATCCGGATGCAGACGTCCATCGCGGGCAGCACGCCCTCACTGACGTCGTTGTGGATCCGGCTGACGTACGAGGCGTTCCCGGGCCCGGTCAGCTTACGGCTGTCCAGACCGAGCGTACGGTCCAGCAGCTCGGTCTCCAGCGAAAGCATGAACGCGTTCTCGAAGCGCCTGCGCCACGCGGAGATCCAGAACGCCGCCAGGTTGAGGCTGATGCCGAGCACCAGGTAGCAGCCGCCGAGGAAGAGGAAGCGATGCAGGTCGGCGGTCATGATCGCCTGGTCGAACAGCGCCTTGAGCAACAGCGGGTGCAGCAGCGCCTCGATCCCGCCGGTGCTCGCCTCGGCGATGAGGATCGCCACGAACCGCGGGCGGTGCCCGCGCAGGGTCTCCCACAGCTCATTCACGGCGCCACCTCGTCCAGGAGGAAGTCGGGCAGGCCACCGTGGTTGACCCGGTGCAGCACCCGCAGCACCCCGGCCGAGCCGGTCAGGTAGTCGGTGGAGCAGCGCAGCAGACCCTCGCCGGGGACGCCCAGCGGCACCGGCCCGTCGTCACCGCGCGGCACCCCGAAGCGCTCGGCCGGCTCGAAGAGGAAGACCGAGCGTACGTAGTCGAGTTGGCGCAGCGCGGTGTCCCGGTAGGCGCGGTCGCCGGTGAACTCGGCCGCATCCAGCAGCGCGTCGGCCACCCCGCTGAGCCCGAAGCAGTACGCCGGCAGCACCGAGAAGCGCACCTCCAGACCGCGCAGCACCTCCCGGGCGGCGTCCAGATCGCCGTAGCGCAGCAGCACTTGCGCCACGCCCGCCGAACCCACCTCCACGTACGGCTCCATCGTGCCCTCGTGCTCGAACATCTTCCGGCCCTCGTCGTCCAGCTCCTTGAGCCGGCTCATCTCCCAGGCCAGCGCCTCCCGTCCGAGCCGCAGCCACTCCTCCTCGCCGGTCACCTGGTGCATCCGCAGCAGGAAGAGCGCCACCCCGGCCTGGCCGAAGCCCAGCCCGGTCAGCGGCTCCTCTCCGGTGAACTCGTTACGCCAGTGCGCCAATCCGTCCGAGCGCACCGCGCGCTCGCGCAGTGCCCGCGCGCACTCCCGGGCGGAGGCCAGGTCGCCCGGGTCCCGGCCGTGGTGGAAGAACCGGAGGTTGGTCACGCCCAGGCCACTGAGGCCGTAGTAGAAGGTGTGATCGCCGACCGCGAGCGCCCGCCGGTTGGCGTGGCCGAGCAACTCCCGTGCCCGTGAGCCCAGTCCGAGCTCGTCGGCCGCCCAGGCGATGCCCGCGAGACCAGCCATCAGCCCGTCCGGGTAGTCGCGCACGTCCAGGTCGGCGATCCGCTCGGCCAGCCAGTCGCGCCACCGCGGCCGTACAGGCACACCCGAGGCGTGCAGCGCCCGGAGCACCCCGCCCGCCCCGAAGCCCAGGCTCAGCGGGTTGGTGACGTGCGCGAACGGGTCCACCGGGAAGAGCGTGGCGCGCTCGGGGTCGGCCACCGCGGTGACGAACGCGGCCACCCCGGCCTCCGCCTCCACCAGCCGCGCCGGCTCCGGCAGCGCCGGTGGTGGCGGCGCGACCGTCACCCGGTCGACCAGCTCCGAGCCGTCGCCCAGCTCCTCCAGCACGTCGGTGAGGGTGATCCGGTTCGCGGCCAGGTCCATGATCAGGGTGTGGATCCGCTCCGGCCAGCCAAGCGCGTCGACGAAGACCCGGTAGCTGTCCAGGATGTCCGTGCGCAGATAGGACATGGCGGCGATCGGGAAGACGAAGTACGCCATGGTGGTCGCCAGGCCGAACAGGTCGCCCTCCGGACCCGCCGCCCGGTAGTGGTGCCCGGAGAGGCTGAACCCCGGAGTGAACAGCTCGACCGGCTTCGCCAGCGCCGCGTCGTCGCCCGCCTCCGTGCCCGGCGCCTCGATCAGCCGGCACGCCTCCAGGTCGACGATGGTCACCTCGTGAGTGGCGGTGTCGATGAGCAGGTTCGCCGGGGTGAAGTCGCCCAGGATCACACCGTGTTCGTGGGCCGCTCTGATCGCCCGGGCCAGCGCGCGGAAGACGTCCACGAAGAGCCGCAGGAAGTCGCGCGACCGCTCGAGGTCGAAGCCGGGCCGGGCCAGCGGGTTGTCGGCGAGCAGCACCGTACGGATGTCGGCGCCCTCTACGAACTCCTCGGCGATGTAGTGGTGTTCCCAGTGCTCGAAATACGCGATCGGCCGCGGATAGGCCCCCACGTCGGCCAGCCGGTTCAGGAACATCCACTCCCGGGCCAGGATGTCCACCGCGTCGTGGCCCTGCCGCGGATTGGGGTTGGTGTGCGGGCGAGCCTCCTTCAGCACCACCTTGCGGTCCCCGTCCGCGGTGTCCTCGGCGGTGTAGACCCCACCGCTGTTGGAGAACTGGATCGCCCCGGTCACCCGGAAGCGGCCGCCCAGCAGCCCGTCGTCCTCCGGCTCCTCGGCCGGCTTCCAGTCAGCGAACGGCCATTCCACCCACCAGGGTTGGGCATATCCGGGCTGCCGGTCGTCGGGCACCGGCCCGTCCGGCCCCTCGATGTGCGCCACCGGCCGCCCGAGCACGTCCACCGCCCGGGAGTGCAGGAACTGGCCGTAGCGGAAGTACAGCGCCCGGCTGTCCCGGTAGCGCATGTCGGACAGCACGTACGCGCCCTCGACGCCGTCCAGCAGCCGGGCCAGGTCGGCCAGACAGGACCGGAACTCCGCCTCGTCGCGGGGGTAGACGGTGACCAGCTTGCCGCCGCTGCCCCGGGACATGCCCTTGGAGTTGAGCATCTCGTACACGTTGAGGTCGAGCGCGATCTTGAAGTCGGCCTCCCGGTCGACCAGATGGCGGATCACCTCGTTCGCCACCCGGTACACGCTGCGGTGGTCCGCCGACACGTGGATCTTCCAGCCCTGCGCTGGCAGTTCGGGATTGTGCCGGTGGCTCCACCAGATCCCGCTGCGGACGAAGCGCGCCCGGGTGCGCTCGTCGAACCCGGCGAGGAAGTGGTCCTCCCGCGGGTGGTAGTAGACGTCCAGCGGGTCGAAGAACAGGGTGTCGTTCCAGGCGAAGAGGAAGCGGTTGATCCAACGTTCGTCACGCATGTCAGCCTCTGTGGTCGTCGTCCGGGGGCCGCGGGTCGAAGCAGTGGCCGGCGGGGCACGGGCGAAGCGGTCCGGGCACGGGCAGTCGACGCCCGCGCCCGGACCGCCCGGGGATTACTTCGGCTTCGTGGTGCAGCAGGTGCTGCTGCTGCTGGTGAGGCTGACCGGGCCACGGGCCGAGGCCGAGGTGGACGGCTGCAGGGTCTGGAGCTTCAGCACACTCATCTGGGTTCCTCCGGAGTACGGATGGGGGCGGGGGTGGGGGTGGTCACCCCCGGATCGCCGGTGGTGGCGGTCCGGGCGGACACGCCGGTGCGGCTCCGCCCGGACCACGCGCGATCAGTTCGGCTGCGTGGTGCAGCAGGAGCTGCTGCTGCTGGTGAGGCTCACGGGGCCGCGGTTCGCCGCCGAGGTGGACGGCTGCAGGGTCTGGAGCTTCAGCACACTCATGGGACTTCTCCTTGGGGTACGCGTGCGGTGGGCTTGCTGCCCGGGCGGGCGGCGGTCCCGAGTCAACCCCCTTCGGGACCGGACCACATGGGAGCTCCGTCCCCGTAATCCGGTCCCTCCCACCCCCACCCGGCCGCCTCTTCCCCACCCACGAATGTGGGTACCAACGACCCACCCACCCGCCCGGCGGGCCGGTGCCCCACCCCGCCTTTCCACCCTCGGCGCCATGGACACCCCCGACTACGCGGACGCGTTCACCCTCACCGGCCACCCCCGCACCGGGCACTCCCCCGAGGAGTGAGCGCGGACGATGTTCGAGGACGTCAGTCGTACGGATCCGCGTGTCTCGGCCCCCCGGGCCGGAAGGGGCCCGTACGGACGGCGCGCCCCCGTACAGACGTCAGGCCGTGCGGAAGTGACGCTCCATCCGGTCAGTGTCCGCCCGGCTGAAGTCCCCCCGGCTGGAGCCCGGCGTCACGGGCGAGGAGGGCGGCCTGGACGCGGTTGTCGCAGTCGAGCTTGGTGAGGATGCGGCTGACATACGTCTTCACCGTGGCCTCGCTCATATGCAGCCGCCGCCCCGCGTCCGCGTTGGAGAGCCCCTCCCCGAGCAGCGCCAGCACCTCGCGCTCCCGGGTGGTGAGCCCGTCGAGCCGGCGCCGCGCGGCCTCCCCGCGCGTGGTGGCCCCGGTGGCGGAGAGCACGTCCGCCACATGCCGGGTGGCCGCGGGTGAGAGATACGCGTTGCCCGCCGCCGCGGCCCGCACGGCCTGGATCAGCTCGTCGGGCGCGGAGTCCTTCAGCAGGAACCCCGCACCGCCGTGGCCGAGCGTCCGCAGTACGTTGTCCCGCTCGCCGAAGGTGGTGAGGATCAGGACCCGTACCTTCGGCGCGGCGCGGCCGAGCTCGACCAGCGCCGTCAGCCCGTCCATCACCGGCATCTGGATGTCCAGCAGCGCCACGTCGACCCCGCCGCCCCGGGCCTTCTCCACCGCCTCGCGGCCGTCCCCGGCCTCGGCGACCACGTCGATGTCGTCGGCCGAGGTGAGGATCATTCTGATGCCGGCCCTGATGAGCGGCTCGTCATCGGCGACGAGGACCCGGATCACACAGCCTCCTGCGCGGTGTCGGTCATGACGTTGTCAAGGAGAATGGACGGAGTGGCCCCGCCATCATGCCCTGTACGGTCCGACCCGCCGCACGGAGCCCGGCATCACGTCGCCTTGTACGTCTCCTTGGACACCAACTTCCCGTCCTGGAAGCAGAACCGGAAGACGGTGAGGAAGTCGACCCCCTGGTCGTCCTCGGAGGTGAAGTGTCGGCACGTCGCTCCGTCGGGCAGCTTGGGCCCCTGGTCCGCCAGGTCCGAGGTGAGCCACGAGTCCTCCTCGGGAAGCCTGGCCCGGATGTCCGCCTCGGCGTCCCCGACCTTCGCCTCCTCGTAGACACTCGGCGAGATCTCCGCCTTCTTCACCTCTTCCGTCATGACGCCGATCCCCCAGACGCCCAGGCCGATGACGCCCGCGACGAGGACGACGGCGGTGACGGCGCAGCCGATGGCGACGTTCTTCCTGGTACTCATAATGGCGGTGAACTCCCTCTGTGGATCGGCCCCGTTGATGACCGTTCCACCGTCGTCCACCGCCCCCGGACGCAGCTGCCCCCGAACGTCGCGAGCCGGTACGACGGAGGTCGCGCCGTACGTCCCCGCGCCCCGGGCACCGTTCCCCGCCCCGTGTCCCCCGAGGTGCCCCGCCCGGCCCTCCGCCCCGCTTCCCGCCTTGCTCTCCTGCCCGTACGGCAGCATCCCCGCGATCCGGAAGCCGCCGTCCTCGGTGGGCCCGGTGTGCACCATGCCGCCGACCCGGCCGACCCGCTCGTGCAGCCCTTTCAGCCCTTGGCCGCCGCTGATCCCCGGCGGCACCTCGGGCGCTCCGCCCGGCACGGGCCCGTTGGTGACCTCCACGACCAGGCTGTCCGGTTCGTACCGCAGGGCAAGGCGTATGGGGGCGCCCGGCGCGTGCTTGTGGGCGTTGGTCAGGCCCTCCTGGACGATGCGATACGCCTCGTGGTCGGCGGCGGGTGCCAACGGCCGCCGGACACCGCTCCGGTCCAGCGACACCGCCGTGCCCGCGCCCCGGGACGACTCGACCAGGCCGTCGATGGCGGCGGTGGTACGGGGCGCGTACGGCACCGAGGCGCCGTCGCCCACCGGCTGCCGCCGGCGTCCCTGGTGTTCCCGGTGCTCCCCGTATTCCCGGTAGGGAACCTCCCCCTGGTTCCCCTGGTTCCCCTGGTGAGACTGATGCCCCTGGTACTGCTGCTCGTTCTGTTGCTCCCGATACTCCGCCTCGTCGTGGAGCACCCCCACCGCCGCCCGCAACTCCGCCATCGCGGTGACGGAGGCGCCCCGGAGGATCCGTACGGCCTCCCGCTGGCTCCCGGTCAGCTCCGGGTCGACCTGGAGGGCGCCCGCGTGCACGGAGATCAGGGCGAGCTGATGGCCGAGGCTGTCGTGCATGTCATGGGCGATGCGGTTGCGCTCCAGCAACCGCGCCTCACGGGCCACCATCGCTTGCTCGCGCCTGAGTTGCTGATTGTTCTGCCACAACGCGCCGAGCAGCCGCCGCCGTTGGTCCCGGTAGCGGCCGACGAGGGCCGGCACCACGGCCAGGGTCAGGAATGCCACGACGTTCCACCCGAGGGTGACGGCCAGCACAGGCGCGGTCCCCGAGGCGATGTCGTGGTAGAGGCCCGGGACGGTGTGGAGCACACATGCGGCCCCGAACGCGGCGGCCACCCGCCAGGGTTCCGTGATCCGCCGCCCCGCCGACCAGGCGGCGCAGACCAGCAGCACGGAGGCCATGACGTTCCACCCCCCGGCCAGCGGGGCGGAGAGGATGAGGACGGTCGCGGGCAGCGCGTGGCGTGCGGGCGCCAGCAGGGCCGTCGCCCCGGCGAGGAGGACGGTCCGCGCGTCGAGCGTGTCCGTCCACGCGCCGAAGCCTGTGGCGAGACCGGCGAGGGCGACGGCGAGCACCGCCTCCCCGACGATACGGGCGGGGCTCCAGAGCACACCGCCGCTCAACCGCCGCCGGAGGCCCCGAACGGCGAGCCCGGCGGAACGCACCCGTCGATCTCCCACATCCGTACCCGCCCTCACATCCACGTCCACATCCCTGTCCGCATACACCGGACCGACGGTAGGACCCCCGGAAGAACACGGGTATCGGCCGAGCGTCGTGCCACCGTACGACGAAAGTTGACACCTTTCGTCGCCCGGGATCGCGACTTCCGGAGACTGCGCCGGGCCGGTCGTGCGGCTGACGATGGGCGGACCGAATCGGGGCCACGCGGACAACGGGAGATGCCACATGGACAGCACGGGCACGGAGTCGAGTGCAGGAGCGGGTTCGGAGAAGGACAGGGCTGCCGTCAACCTCACCAAAGCCACCCCCGCCCCGGTCCCGGCCCCCACCACTGTGGAAGCACCGGACATCCAGTCCCACGACACCTTCGTCATCAAGAAGACACTGAGCCTCACGGCCGGCGAGTACGTGGTGAGCGTGGCCCGGCCGGACGGCTCCGAGGGCGAGCCCGTCGCCTACGCACGCGAGAAGCGGCTGTCGCTCAGGGGACAGGTGACCGTCTATACGGACGCGTCCAGGAAGTCCGTTCTCGCCGCCTTCAAGGGCCGCGACCACGAAGTGGGCTACATGTACGACGTGCGGGACGCTTCGGGCCAGTCCTTCGGGTCGTTCCACGAGGACGCGGGCGCGTCTTTCCTCCGCAGGACATGGCAGGTGCGGCAGCCGGGGACGATGAAGCTGACCGGCCGCGAGCACAGCCGGGTGGTGGCCTTCGTCCGGTTCGTCTGGGAGTTCGTGCCGTACCTCGAATACGTGCCGTTCATCTGGCCGTACCGCTTCAAGTACACCGAGAGCGGCAAGACGCTGATGACCGTCACCAAGAAGCTGGGGCTGCACACCCGGTACGTACTTGAGATCCTCGCGCCCGACATCGACCGCCGTCTCGCCATCGCCCACACGCTGGCTCTGGACGCCCTGGAAGTGGACTGACACGTACATCACGCCTGCTACGGCGATACAAGCCAGGTACGCCACGGATCGCCGTTGCGCGTCGCGTAGAGCAGCACGTGGGGTTCGGTGCAACGGCACGTCTACCGCGGTGCGCCCCCGTTCGTACCCGCAGCCGTTCGCCGACCCTCGTCACCACCGCCTCCCACGCGTCGTCGATGAAGAAGTGGCGGCCGCGAAGGCGGTCAGCTCGAACCGGCCCGTGGTGTGCCGTTGCCAGGCGGCGATCTCTCCCAGGGGCGCGTCCTCGTCCTGCTCGCCGCCCAGGGCGGTGATCGGGCAGGTCAACCGCGGGCCCGGCACGAAGGCGTAGGTCTCCGAGGCGGTGAAGTCGGCGCGCAGCATCGGCAGGAGGAGCTTGCGGAACTCGGGGTCGGTCAACGCGCGCAGCGTGCGCGACCGTTCGCCGAGCTTCGTGAGGAACTCCGCGTCCGGCAGGTGGTGGAGTGTCTCCTCGCGCAGGGGGAGGTGGGGCGCCCGGTGGCCCGAGACCAGCAGGCGGACCGGCTGGATGCCGTGCTCGGCCACCAGGATCCGGGCGCACTCGAAGGCGAGCAGCGCGCCCAGGCTGTGGCCGAACAGGGCGATCGGGCGGTCCGGCGGGCTCGTCAGGTCGGCCAGCCGGGTGCGGACGTCGGTCAGCAGGTCGTCCCAGCGGTGGCGGGGCGGCTCGCCGATCCATCGTGCCCTACATCGCCGTCGCCGAGATCGCGCGGCTCATGCTCGACAACCCCGCGGATTCCCACACCGCCATCTGGACCTGGGTCGGCATCGGGGCCGGTGGCGCCGGCGTCTGGCTCGTCCTGTTCGTCCAGTCCTCCCGTGTGGGGCACTACGCGGACGCGGCGATCCTGCACGACGTGCGCGTGCGGATCGTGACGCACCTCGGCAAGCTGCCGCTCGGCTGGTTCCGGGCCGTGGGCTCGGGCAAGGTCAAGCGGGCGATGACGGGCGACCTGGAGGAGATGCACGAGGTCATCGCGCACGCCCTGGGGCAGTTGGTCGGGGCCACCACCGTCATGACCGTCGCGACGGGCTATCTGCTCTTCGTCGACGTCCGCATGGCGTTCGTGGTGCTGGGCGTCCTGCTCCTGATGGGGATCTTCTTCCGCGTCTCGATGCGCTCCATGACGACCCATATGAACCGGCTGGTCGTCGCCGACGCCCGGATCAGCGCCGCCAGTGTCGAGTACGCCGACGGCATCCAGGTGGTCAAGACCTTCGGCACCGGCGGCCGGGTCCTGCGCCGCTTCGACGACGCCGTGGACGAGCACACCCAGGCGTTCGCGGCCTGGGTCGCCGAGGTCCGCCACAGCTCCGCGGCCTCACGGCTGCTCGGCTCGGAGATGGCCGTCCTCACCGCCGTGGCGGCCGTCGGGCTGGTCCTCGTCGACCGCGGCTCGCTCGGCGTCGCCGACCTGGTGGCGTTCCTGGTCGTCGCCATCGGACTGCCCAACTCCATCCTCCCCGCCGTGACCGCCGCCCAGGGAGTGCGCAAGGGCCGGATGGGCGCGGCCAACATCGAGCAGCTGCTCGCCCGTACGCCGCTGCCCGAGCCCGAGCACCCGCAGACGCCCGCCGGCCACGGCGTCGAGTTCGACCGGGTCTCCTTCTCCTACGACGGGGTGACCAACGCGGTCGAGAACATCAGCGCCGTCTGTCCGCCGGGCCGGGTGACCGCCATCGTCGGTCCGTCGGGCATGTGAGCACGCTGACGCTGGGCTGGTTCACAGCCGAGCACAAGGCCCGGCTCGCGCGGGCGGTGACCGCGGACGTCGGCAGCGCCGCGCACCTGGCCGTGACGATCGGCGGGCCCGTGATCACCTCGACCCTGCTGCCCGCGACGGTCGTCGTCGTGACGTTCACGGTCGACTGGCGGATGGCGCTGCTGCTGTGCGCGATCGCCCTGGTCGCCTATCTGGCGCTGCGCCGTGCCGCGCGGATCTCCGAGATCGCCGAAATCGAGCTGGAGCGGGCGGCGGCCGGGGTCGCCGGCCGGGCGATCGAGCTGGGCCAGGCCCAGCCGGTCCTGCGGGCCGCCGGGCACGCCGAGGGCACTCCCCAGATGCGCGCCGCACTGGAGGACCACCGCGAGACGTACCGGGAGGGCATGCGGCGCGCGCGGCAGCCCTTCTTCGTCTACACCGGTGTGATCATGGCCGGTTTCGTCGCGGTGCTCGCCCTGACCGCCGAGCTGATGCTCAGCGGACGGATCGAGGCCGCCACGGCGATCGTGCTGCTCGTCCTGGCCGCCCGTTTCCTGGAGCCGCTGGGCAATCTCATCGAGCTCATCGGCGCCCTGCGCGCGTTGGGGAACCAGATCGCGCGCATCGAGGAACTGCTCTCCACCCCGGCGCTGCCGGTTCCGGCCGAGCCGGTGCGGCGGATCGACGAGGCGGAGGTCGAGTTCGCGGACGTCACCTTCACCTATCCGGGCGGCGACACCCCCGCGCTGCGGAACGTCTCCCTGCGCTGTCCGGCGGGCAGCACCACCGCCCTCGTCGGCCCGTCGGGGTCCGGGAAGACGACGGCGACCCGGCTCATCGCCCGCTTCTTCGACATCGACTCGGGCGAGCTGCGCATCGGTGGCGTCGATGTGCGCCGGCTCGACCCGACCAGCCTGCTCGACGAGATCGCCATCGTCTTCCAGGACGTCTATCTGTTCGACGACACCATCGAGGACAACCTGCGGCTGGCCCGCCCGGAGGCCACCTGGGACGAGTTGCGGGAGGCGGCCACCGCGGCGCGGCTCGACGAGGTGATCGAGCGGCTGCCCGCCGGCTGGCAGACCCGGGTGGGCGAGGGCGGCGCGCAGCTGTCGGGCGGCGAACGCCAGCGCGTCGCGATCGCCCGGGCGATGCTCAAGCGGGCGCGGATCGTCCTCGTCGACGAGGCCAGTTCCGCTCTCGACCCGGAGAACGAGGCGGCGATCACCCGGGCCATCGCGAACCTGGGCGCCGACCCCGACCGTACGGTGATCGTGATCGCCCACCGCCCCGCCACCCTGGAGGCCGCCGACCTGGTGGTCTCACTCGACGGAGGCCGGGTCGTGGAGTCCGGGACCCGGGAGGAACTGCTGGGCACGGGGGGAACGTTCGCGCGGCTGAGTTCCCAGTACGAACGGGCACGGCACTGGCGCATCGCCGGTGGAAGTCACTGACCGGTAGCCACTGACGGCGCCCGACCGGGGTTGCGCCCCGGCGAGGCGCGTCCCCGAACCGTTCCGCTGCCGGCGGTCCACAGCCAGGAGCGTCGGCGGCGCGGTTCAGACGTCGGAGCGCAGATAGCGATGGGCGAGGTCGGTGATGTCGGCGATGAGCTCGTCGGCCATCCGGTCGATGTCGTCGGCCTCGTGGTGCAGCAGGGCATGGGTGCCGCCGTACCAGGCGCTGTAGATCAGCAGCGCCGCCATGGCGGGGTTCGGGGCGTCCGCCGGCGGATCGGGGCGCTCGGTGATGAGCCGCCGGAACGCCTCGACATGCGCGTTCTCGGGGCTGACCTGAATCTCCGTCGTGGCGTTGATCGGTGTGTGGCCGTACAGCACGTCGTGCAGTTCGGCATGCTCCACATAGGCGCGGACCGCGTCGCTGAGCCAGGCGTCCACGCGTCCGGTCCAGTCGTCGGCGGGCAGGTTCTGCACCGCCGCGTGCTGCCGCTCGACCAGCCGGTCGACGAACCGGGCCTGTACGGCGAGCATGATGTCGCGCTTGGAGCTGAAGTGCAGATAGAAGGTGCCGATCGCGACGCCGGCGCGCTCCGTGATCTCGTCGATCCGAGCAGCATCGACTCCTCGCTCGGCGAAGACTCCCTCGGCCGCGTCCAGGAGGTCGGCACGCCGCTCCTCGGCGGGCTTGGTTCGCGGGCGGCCAGGGGTGATTCGGCGCACACTCATGCCACGGAGTTTACGTGTGGGGCGGGGGCGCACCGGCGATGGGGTGGCCCTCCCGCACCGTCGGGCCCGCGCCGGATCGACGGCAGGTGTGCACGTCATCATGGGACACCTGACCGGCACCGAACCGGCCGCAGACCCTCAAAGCGCTTTGTTTTCTGCTCACTTGTGAGCGAAGAAGACTCACCGCTGTGCGATCGGTGTGCATCTTTTCGATGCTTTACCCATCCGAAAGCGCGCCTTACGGCATAGGATCATGCCGCGCGTGCCCCGGGGGCCCCTTCCGTACCACCAGCCTCACTCCCCCCAACGGCACGCCGTCGCCGACACCCCCACCGGACCCCCCACAACCCGTTAACAGGTATCCGCGTGTCACCGATACTCAAGCCCGGTTCCGGCCATGGAGCCGCGCAGTGAAAATCAATCGTCGCCTCGTCCTCCTCGTCACCGCACCGCTCACCGTGGCCGTCGCCTTCTCCGTACTGGCCCTCGCCCCCGCGACCAATCAGGCGCTCCAGGCAGGACGGCTGACCTCGATGGTCGAAGTCGCCGACCGGGCCAGTGAGTTGACCTACCGGCTGCAGCGCGAGCGGGCTGCCGCCACCGCCCTGGTCTCCGAACAGGGAGACGCGGAGGAGTTCCGGTTACGGACGGAGGAGACCGACCGGAGCATCGCCGGATTCCGCGGCCGGGCCGAGGGGCTCTCCGCCGTACCGGGCAGCGCCAGGGGCGCTCTGGACCGTATCGAGCGTTTCGCGGAGGAGATGCCCGGGCTGCGCGCCCAGGTCCGCTCGGGAAGCAGCACCGTCTCCGCGCTCGCCTTCGGCTACCGGATCGTGATCGCCGACCTCAACAGCTACCGCGACGGCATCGCGCAGGCCGACGGCGTCGACGCCGACATCGCGGACCGGATCCGCGCCGCGGCCGCCCTGTCCGAGGCCGCCGAGCACACCGCCCAACAACAGGTCACGGTGGCGAGGGCGCAGGCCGCGGGCGGGTTCACGACCGCCTCCCAGCGAACCTTCGACGCCGGCCGGATGGGCTACACCGAGTCGATCGGCGCCATGTTCGACCTCGGCCCGGGCGCCTGGCGGACCTGGCTGGAACGCACCCTCTCCGGAGCGCAGGCCCTGGAGGCCCGGCGTCTTGAGGACGAGATCGGGCGCACGGGCACCGGCAAGGACATCACGGTCACCCCGAAGGAGTGGCAGAAGGCGGCCAACGACCGCCAGGAACTGCTGCGTTCGGTGGAGAAGCGGGTCGACGCGGCCGTGCGCGCCCAGGTCTCCGACGTCCGCACCACCCTCGTCTGGACGGCCGGGGCCGAGGTCGCCCTGGTGGTGCTGACCCTGGTCGGCGTCGTCGTGGTCGCGATCCGCCTGGGGCGCGTCATGATCCGGCGGCTGCGCGATCTGCGCAACGCCGCGCACGAGGTCGCCCACTCCGGGCTGCCCACCGTGATGAGGGAACTGTCCCAGCCCGGCGCGCTGCGCGGCGCGACGCCCGAGGAAGTGGCCCGGCGCACCGGCGACCCGGTCAGGACCACGGGTCAGGACGAGATCGGCGAGGTCGGTGAGGCGTTCAACGCCGTCCACCACGAAGCCGTCCGCCTCGCCGCACAACAGGCGCATGCACACGAGCAGTTGGCCGAGACACTGGTCGGTGTCGCGCGCCGGGGAGCCCGGCTCACCGCGGTCATGGTCTCCGAGCTGGACACCGTGCAGCGGGACGAGGCCGACCCCGTACGGATGAAGACCCTCTTCGCTCTCGACCACCTCGCGGTGCGCATGGAGCGGAACACCAACAACCTTCTGGTGCTGGGCGGTTACGGGAACGCCCGGGTCCGCTCGGCCGATGTGGGGTGCTCCACCGTCATCGTGGCCGCCGCCCAGCAGATCGAGCGGTTCGACCGCGTCTCGCTCGGCGTGATCGAGTCGGGCATCGGCATCACCGCCCGCGCCGTCCACGACGTGGCGCACATCCTGGCGGAGCTGCTCGACAACGCGACCCGGTACTCGCCCCCGGACAAGCAGGTCGGGGTCGCCGTCTGGCGGCTGTGGGACCGGGCGGTCGTGCAGATCGTCGACGAGGGGGTGGGCATGACGGCGGAGCGGCGCGCGGTCCACAACGCCGCGCTGCTCGAACCGCAGGCGGGCATCGGCGACGTACGGTCCATGGGCCTGCATGTGGTGGCGCGGCTCGCCGCGCGCCACGGCATCGTTGTCGAACTGCGCGACTCCTCGGGACCCGGCACCATCGCCGAGGTCACGCTGCCCGCGAAGGTGCTGGCCCTGGACTTCACGGAGGACCGGGGGCCGTCGCAGGGCACCCTCGGCAACGATGTCGGCTACGAGACGCCCCAGCCGATCACACCCCCGGGACCGCAGGGCCGCAGGCAGCCGGCCCGGGCGGGCGAACGGCCCGGCCACCACGGCACCCCGGTCGGCGCGGGGATCGGCGCGAGCGCCGGTACGGGCGTGGGCGCGGGGATCGGTACGGGTGTGGGTACGGGCGGCGGTGCCGCCGGGGCCGACGCACCGGCGGTCGGCGGCGACCGGGAAGCCCCGCCCGGCCACGAGCGGCCCCGCGACGGCGGGTCGCGCGACGGCGCGCGGGACCGGGGACACGGCACGACGCCCGCGTCGCGCCCCACGCGCGACGAGCCGGTGTCACGGGTAGCGGGTGTCAGTTCCTCGGGGCTGCCCCTGCGCCAGCGCCGAGCGCCCCAGCAGTGGCCCGCCGCAAACCGACGGGACGGCGCCGAACAGCGCCCCGGCGCCGGTTCCCCGCGGCCGTCGCCCCGCCGCCGGGACTCCCGTCAGGTCTCCGACGTCCTGGCGGCCTATGCCCAGGGGATCAACAGAAGCACGAACCACCGGGGGCGTTCCGCCCCGGACGACCACACCGAACGGACCGAGAAATGACCACCTCCTCCGACCTGAGCTGGATCCTGAGCGATTTCGCCGGGCGCCTCCCGGAAGTCACCCAGGCGATAGCCGTGTCCGTGGACGGACTCGCGCTGGCGTACACCGGCGTGGAACGCGACGACGCGGAGCGGCTGGCCGCCATCGCGTCCGGCGTCGTCAACCTGCTTTCCGCGGCGGCCCAGTTGACCGCCACCGACCCGGTGGAGCACAGCCTCACCGCGATGGAGGGCGGCTACATGTTCTCGATGGCGGTCTCCAGCGGCGCCTCGCTGCTCGTCACCACCACCAGGGACGCGGACATCGGCGAGGTCAGCTACATGATGTCCGAACTGATCAACCAGGTCGGCGATTCGCTGTCGCCCGAGGTGCGCGACCCGAGCCTTCCGCCCGCGCGCTGAACGCCCTCTCCCGACCGCCCCCTCCCTCACCGCCCCTTCGCCCCCTCCCCCCAGTGAGAGTCCTCATGCTTCCCTTCGCCCCCTCCACCCCCCGCCGCAGAGTCCGCCTCCGCCCGGCCGGTGCCGCCGCCCTCGCCCTCGGTCTTGCCGCCGTCACCGGTTGCAGCGGCGGCGGCAGCGGCTCCGCCGACGACACCGTGAAGATCGGCCTGGTGGCCTCCCTGTCGGGCACCTACGAACCGGTCGGCACGGAGCTGCGGGACGGCTTCAAGCTGTATCTCGACACCCACGGCAACAAGCTGGGCGGCCGCAAGGTCGAGCTGATCGTGGCGGACGAGGGCGACGGCCCGCCGACCGCCGTGCCCGCGGCCACCAAGCTGGTCAAGAAGGACAAGGTCGACGTATTGACGGGCCTTGTCGGCGGTGGCTCGGTGAACGGCGTGCTGCCGCTGATCCAACAGGCCAAGATCCCCTTCCTGGGGTCGAACGCCCGCCCGCCGGTCAAGGACATCGAGTACGTGTGGACCACGAGCTTCCTGTCCGACGAACCGGGCAAGGCCATCGCCCCGTACATCAAGGAGAAGGTCGACGGCCCGGTCTACGCGATCGGCCCCGACTACCAGGGCGGTCACGACGAACTCCGCGGCTTCACCGAGGAGTTCAAGCGGGTGAAGGGCAAGCTCGCCAATCCGGACGGCGAGACCACCTGGACGCCGTTCCCGAAGACGACCAACTTCATGCCGTACTTCGCGGAGATAGCCAAGACGGACGCCAAGGCGGTGTACTGCTTCTACGCCGGCAAGGCCGCGATCGACTTCGCCAAGCAGTACGCCCAGTCGGACATCGCCGACCTGCCGCTGTACACGGCCTTCGTCACCGAGGGCAGCGTGCTCCAGGCGCAGGGCCCCGCCGCGAAGGACATCTACTCCGTCCTGAACTACGCGGCCGACCTGGACAACGAGGCCAACCGGACGTTCGCCGCCGACTGGACGGCCGAGCACGACACGCAGCCCACCACCTACGCGATGGCGTCGTACGACGCGGCGGCCGTGCTGGACAAGGCGATCGCCGACGCGGCGAAGGACGGCGACGTCACCCCGCAGACCATCAACAAGGCCATCGCGGGACTCGGCCAGATCGACAGCCCGCGCGGCGCCTGGGAGTTCGGCGACAAGGCCCACTCGCCGGTGCAGACCTGGTACCTGCGCCAAGTGCGGCCGGACGGATCCAAGTTGGCGAACGTCATGGTCCAGGACCTGGCGACGCTCGGCAGCTGACATGGAGCTCCTGGATGCCCACCTCGTACCGGCGGTGGACGGCGTGGCCTTCGGGCTGCTGCTGTTCGTGGTCGCCGCCGGTCTGAGTCTCGCCTTCGGCACGGCGGGTGTGCTGAATCTGTCGCACGGCACGCTGTACGCGATCGGCGCGTACACGGGGGCCGAGCTGAGCGACGGGACGTGGGGCGGACTCGCCCTCGGCCTGGCCGCCGGGACGGCGGCGGCGTGCGTGGCGGGGGCGGGGCTGTCCGCGGCGACGGCTCCGCTCGCCCGGCGTGGGCATCTCGCGCAGGCGCTGCTGACGTTCGGTCTTGCCCTGATCGGCGGTGATCTGCTCATCCAGTTCTTCGGTGCGGACGAACTCCCCGTCCGCGTACCGGAAGTGCTCGACTCCTCCGTGACGCTGCTGGGGCACCGCTATCCGGCGTACCGGCTCTGCTTCATCGTGATGGCCGTGCTGCTCGCGGCGTTCGGGACGTGGGTGCTGACCCGGACCCGGATGGGTGCGGCGGTACGGGCCGCCGCCGACGATCCGCAGATGCTCGCGGCCACCGGCCACAGCCCCCGGGCCGTGCACACCGGCGTCCTCGCGGCGGCGGGTGCGCTGGCCGGGGCGGCGGGTGTGCTCGGGGCGCCGATCATCGGTCCCGGGCCCGGTACGTCCGAGAACGTGCTGATGCTCTCCCTCGTGGTGGTCGTGCTCGGCGGGCTGCGCTCGCTGTGGGCGACGTTCGCGGCGGCGGTCGCCGTGGGCGAGGTGCAGACGCTGGGCGTCTCGGTGGCGCCGGAGTTGGCACCGTATCTGCTGTTCGCGGCGATGGCGGCGGTGCTGGTGCTGCGCTCCCGCTTCGCGGAGCCGGCGGGGGCGGGGCACGGCTCCGCGGCATCCGGGCCGGACCCGGTCGCCCGGCTCCGGGGCCGGCTGGCGGGCCTGAAGCGCTCCTCGGTGTGGCGGGACCGGCTCCCCAGGCGGAACCGCGCCCCGGCGTGGCTCGCCCGGCTGCCCGGCAGGGCCGCGTGGTGGCGGGCGGCCCCGCTGCTCGTCCTGCTCGGGGTGCTGATCGCCCTGCCCGCCCTGCTCGACGCGTACAGCATCTCGCTGGCCGGTTCCGCCCTGGCACTGGGGCTGCTCGCGGTCAGCGTCACCGTCCTCACCGGGTACGCCGGACTGCCCACCCTCGGGCAGACCGCGCCGTTCGCCGTGGGCGCGTACGCCACCGCGAACCTCGCGGACGCCGGGTGGACCATGGGCCCCGTCCAGATCGTCCTGTCCGCGCTCGCCGCAGCCGTCTTCGCGGCGGTGGTGGGGCCCGCGGTGATCCGGGCCCGCGGCACGACCGTACTGATGATCACGCTGGCGATCGGCGAGCTGACCGGCGCGGTCGTCAACCAGCTCAAGTCCGTCACCGGCGGCGCCGACGGCCTCGTCGGATTCCCGGCCACCCAGGCGCTGTGGGGCGGGGAGGGGATGCTGGAGGAGAGCGAGCTGTACAACTACGTGCTCGTCGTGGCCGTCGTCGCCGTCGCTCTCACCCTGCTCGTCCTGCGCTCCCCGGCGGGAAAGCTGCTGACCGGCACCCGGGGCGCCGAGGCCCGGATGCGCGCCTCCGGGCACCCGGTGGGGCGGTACCTGCTGGTGGCCCACATCTGCGCGGGCGCGCTGGCCGGTGTGGGCGGTTCGCTGATGGTGACGGTCCAGCAGTACCTCTCCCCCGCCGACGTCGGGTTCGAGATCGCCGCGTTCGCCCTGCTGGCGGTGGTCATCGGCGGGACGACGTCGGTGATCGGCGCGCTGCTGGGCGCCGGGCTCATCGTCGCCACCCGGGACTGGGTCGCCGGTTCCTGGCCGGGCCACGGGCCGCTGCTGCTGGGCGTGCTGTTCGTCGCGACGGTGTACGTGCTGCCGCGCGGGCTCGCGGGTCTGCGGGGCGGTGGATCCGGGGGCGGCGGGCAGGGCGGACCGCCCTCCGATCCGACAGGCTCTCCCGGAGCACCGGGGGCGCCCGGGACCTCCGACACTCCCCGGGCCGAGGACCAGCCCCCGTCCGCGCCCGCCCCGACCCCCGCCGGGAAGGCCTCCCCATGACACCGACACCCGCCCCGACCACCACGCCCCCTCCCGTCCTCGCCCTCGACCGGCTCACCCGCAGGTACGGCACGCTCACCGCCGTCGACGACGTGAGCCTGCGGCTGCCGGCGGGGGCCCGGCACGCCGTCATCGGCCCCAACGGGGCGGGCAAGACCACCCTGCTCAACCTCATCGCGGGCACCGACCGGCCCGACCACGGCACGATCGCACTCGACGGCGCCGACATCACCCGCAAGCCCACGGCGAAGCGGAGCCGTCTCGGTATCGCCCGCAGCTTCCAACAGCCTTCGGTCATCGCGGAGTTGTCGGTGCTGGACAATGTGGTGCTGGCGGGCTGGCCGCACCATCCCCAGCGTCGCGGAGCATGGCGCAGGCCGTCCCGCCACCGGCTGCTCAAGGAGTCCGCGGGCCGCCATCTGGAGACGGTCGGCCTCGCGGACCTCGCCCAGCGGCCCGCCGCCACGCTCTCGCACGGGCAGCGCCGCATGCTCGACCTCGCCGCCGCGCTGGCGGGCGATCCCCGGCTGCTGCTCCTGGACGAGCCGGCGGCCGGGCTGACCGACGGCGACATCGGCCGGCTGCTCGGCATCATCGGCGCGCTGCCGTCGAGCGTCGCGGTCGTCCTGGTCGAGCACCATGTCGAAGTCGTCGCCGAACTCGCCACTTCTGTAACGGTGTTGGCGGCGGGGAAGGTGCTGGTCGACGGACCGACCCAGGAGGTGCTGGCGCACCCGGAGGTCCGCGAGGCGTACCACGGCACCGCCCCGTCGACGGGCCCGGACGACGCGCGGGCCGAGGCGGTCCCGACCGCCTGCCCGTTTCCCACCGACGCGAGAGGATGACCGACGCCCGATGCTCGAACTCACCGGCCTGACCGCGGGCTACCACGGCGGCACCGTCCTGCACGGCCTCGACCTGTCGGTGCCCGCCGGCACGGTCCATGCCGTGGTCGGCCACAACGGCGCGGGCAAGACGACGCTCGTCCACACCGTCGCCGGGCTGATGCGGCCGAGCGCCGGAACCGTACGCCTGGACGGCCGTGACGTGACCGGGCAGCCGGCCCACCGGACGGCCCGGGCGGGCATCGGTCTCGTACCGCAGGGCCGCCGGGTGTTCGCCGGGCTCACGGTCGACGAGCACCTGCGGCTGTCCTACCGTCCGCCGCGCCGGGGCGACACGACCCGCCCCAGCGTGTGGACCCCCGCGCGGGTCCTGGAGCTGTTGCCCCGGCTGGGCGAGCGCCGGGGCAACCGGGGTGCGGACCTGTCCGGCGGCGAACAGCAGATGCTGGCGCTGGCCCGCGCCCTGCTCGGCTCGCCACGGGTGCTGCTGCTCGACGAGCCGACGGAGGGGCTCGCCCCCGTACTGGTACGCCAGATCGACGCGTTGGTGACCACGCTGGCGGCCGAGGGCATCGCCGTCCTGCTGGTGTCCCCCAGCCCCGCCCAGGCCGTCGCGTGCGCCCGTACGCTCACGGTCCTCACCTCGGGGCGGATGACGCTGCGTCTGGCCGGGGATGACGCCCGCGCCGACGCGACGGAGCTGCACGCGGCGCTGGAACTGACGGCTACGGGAGCCTGAGAGGCCCCTCCGGCCCTACCCGGCCTTCATGCTGTGCCCGCCGAAGCCGCTGCGCCGGTCGGAGCCGCTGTTCTGCGCCTGCCACCACGCGTCGAACCCGGCCTGGTCCATGGCGGTCCAGTCGGGGGTGTTCTCGACCTGCGCGTCGCCCATCCTGCGGGCGAGCGCGACCATGGCGGCCCCGACGGCCCCGCGCCGTTCGTCGTAACCCTCCAGGACCTCCTTCCAGCTCTCCCCCGCCACCCACGCGGCCTCCAGCGCCGTGGCGTCCTGGAGCGCCTTCACGCTGCCGCCGCCGATGTGCGGCCGGGCGACGCTGGCGGCGTCGCCGACGAGCACCAGGCGACCCGAGGTGTAGTGCGGCACCTCCAGGTCGTAGATGGGCTGGATGAAGGTGGTCTCGGCGGGGGTGCGGAGCACGCGGGCCGCCCAGTACGGCGGGAAGTGGTCGGCGACCAGGGCGCGCAGGTGCGCGGTGAGTTCGGAGTTGAGGCGGCCGGGCGGCAGGGAGGTGGGGGTCCGCAGGTCCGGGTGGAGGCCGTCGGTCTGCGGGGGCGCGGTGTAGAGCACCCAGTTGAGCCGGTGCCCGCCGAGGCCGTCCGGGATGCGGTAGATCATGCAATGGCCGCCGGGGAAGACGATGTTGTGCGCGTCGTCGCCGTCCGACGGGAGGTCGGCGACGTCCGGCGACGTGCCGCGCCAGCCGATGTATCCGGCGTACGTGGCGTCCGCGCCGGGGAACATGGCCTCGCGGACGACGGAGCGGTATCCGTCGGCGCCGATCACGAGGTCGAAGTGCTCCTCGTACCCGTCCGCGAGCCGCAACGTCGCGCCGTCGGCGTCCGGTTCGAGGGCGGTGACGACGGCCCCGGACCGGTAGGACACCCCGTCGGGCACCCGGCGCCGCAGCTCGCTCCACAACGAGCCCCAGCTGTAGGCCCGGAAGGGGAACGGCTGCTCGCCGACGACCCGCCCGTGGTCGGCCTCCCCGTCGCGCACGCTCCACACCCGCCGGGTCAGGGGCGCCCAGGGCATCTCCGGGGCCACGTACCCGGCTTCCCGCAGCTCGTCGTACCGGTCGCTGTGGAGGGCGATTCCGACGCCTCTGTCACGGAGCCGGTCGTCGGCGCGCTCCAGTACGGTGACCCGCTCGGCCCCGCCGCGCGACGCGGCGAGAGCCGCCGCACACCCCGCTATGCTGCCGCCGACCACGGCGACGCTGCCTCCACGCATGACTGGCACTCCACTCACTCGGTGTTCCGGGCGTTGCGGCCGCCGGACGCGACACCGTTGTCGTGGCGGCGGCGCGACCGGCCGTAAATCGCCCTGTATCAGCGACTGTTGACCCGAAACCTGCGGTCAGGACCCGGGCTGGATCCTATCGGGCGCGCGCCGGCCGACCCGAGCCCTCGGCAGCACCGGCCACCGTGGGGCACTCCCCTCAGCCGCCCAGGACCCACCGGGTCGCCGCGATCGCACCGAGGATCAGCGGCGGCGCCAGCCACCGGGGGCCCATCGCGCGCCGCACCGCGTGGGCGATGGCTCCCGTACACGTCCCTGCCCCGATCGGCCGCGCCCGCCGTGCGCGCCCGCCCCGCCGCTCCTACCGTCTGTGCTGACGTCGTCGCGCAGGGAGCCGGTCGGCGTCGGGACCCGCGCCCGGCGGGGCGCCCGTCCCGGCCCCGTACAGGAGGAGCCCATGCCGGAGCTGTTCATCGATGGCCAGTGGACCGCTGCCGCCGAGGGGCGGACGCGGGAGATCCGCTGTCCGGCCGACGGCACGCTGGTGGCCACCGTCGACGAGGGCGGGGCCAGGGACGCCGACGCTGCCGTCGCCGCCGCCCGGGCCGCGTTCGACCGGGGGCCCTGGCCGGGGACGCCCGCCGCCGAGCGGGGGCGGCTCCTGCTGCGGGTGGCGGAGCTGCTGGAGCGGGACAAGGACGCCTTCGCGCGGGCCGAGTCGCTGGACACGGGCAAGCGGCTCGTCGAGAGCGCGTACGACATGGACGACATCGCGAACTGCTTCCGGTACTTCGGCAACCTCGTCGCGGCCGGGGACGCGGGGCGGGTCGTCGACACCGGGCTCGCGGACGTCGACAGCCGGATCGTGTACGAGCCCGTCGGGGTGTGCGCGCTCATCACCCCGTGGAACTATCCACTGCTCCAGACCGCCTGGAAGGTCGCCCCCGCGCTCGGGGCCGGCAACACGTTCGTCCTCAAGCCGAGCGAGCTGACCCCGCACACCGCCGTCCTGCTGATGCGGCTGCTGGCCGAGGCCGGACTGCCGGACGGGGTCGCCAATCTGGTGCTCGGGGCGGGGGGTGTGGTGGGGGCGCCGCTGACCGAGGATCCGCGGGTCGATCTGGTGTCGTTCACCGGAGGGCTGGCGACCGGGCGGCGCATCATGGCGGCCGCCGCGCCCACCGTGAAGAAGGTCGCCCTGGAGCTGGGCGGCAAGAATCCCAACATCGTGTTCGCCGACGCCGACTTCGAGACCGCCGTCGACTACGCGCTGATGGCGGTGTTCCTGCACTCGGGGCAGGTCTGCTCCGCCGGGGCGCGGCTCCTCGTGCAGGACGAGCTGCACGACCGGTTCGTGGACGAGCTGGTGGCGCGGGCGGGCCGGATCAAGCTCGGCGGGCCGTTCGACGAGGACGCCCGCAGCGGGCCGCTGATCTCCGCCGCGCACCGCGACAAGGTCGAGGCGTACGTGGCGGAGGGCATCGCCGAGGGCGCGGTGCTGCGCTGCGGCGGGGCGCGGCCCGACGATCCGGCGCTGGCGGACGGCTTCTACTATCCGCCCACCGTGCTGGACGAGTGCGCCACCTCGATGTCCGTGGTGCGGGACGAGTCGTTCGGTCCGGTGCTCACCGTGGAGCGGTTCCGGGGCGAGGACGACGCGGTCCGGCTGGCCAACGACACCGTGTACGGGCTGGCGGGCGCGGTCTGGACGCAGGACGGCGGGCGGGCCCACCGGGTGGCGTCGCGGCTGCGGGCCGGCACCGTGTGGATCAACGACTTCCACCCCTACGTACCGCAGGCGGAGTGGGGCGGGATGAAGCAGTCCGGTTTCGGCCGTGAGCTGGGGCCCGCGGGACTCGCCGAGTACCAGGAGGCCAAGCACATCTGGCGCAATGCCGCCGCGACCCCGCAGCGGTGGTTCGAGTGAACCGCGCCAAGGGGCCCGAGGGGCAGGCGGCGGACAGCGGTCACGACGACGACGCGCTCGGCGAGCTGGGCTACAAGCCCGAACTGAAGCGCACGCTCGGCAACTTCCACACCTTCGCCGCCGGGATCAGCTACATCTCGATCCTGACCGGCACCTTCCAGCTGTTCTACTTCGGCGTCAGCTTCGGCGGTCCCGCCTACTGGTGGTCGTGGCCGATGGTCTTCTGCGGGCAGCTGATGGTGGCCCTGTGCTTCTGCGAGCTGGCCGCCCGCTATCCGGTGGCCGGTTCGGTCTACAACTGGGCCAAGAAGATGGGCGGTCCGCACGTCGGCTGGCTCGGCGGCTGGATGATGATGACGGCCACCATGGTCACCCTGTCGGCCGTGGCGCTGGCCTACCAGATCACGCTGCCGCAGATCGACGACTGGTTCCAGTTCGTGGGCGACGGGAGCGGCAAGAACGACCAGGCGGCCAACGCCGTCCTGCTCGGCAGTGTGCTGATCCTGTTCTCCACACTGGTCAACGCGTTCGGCGTCAAGCTGATGGCCCGGATCAACTCCGCGGGCGTCTTCATCGAGCTGATCGCCGCCGTCGCCCTGATCATCTTCCTGGCCGCGCACATCACCCGGGGCCCCAGCACCGCGCTGACGGAGACGTACGGGCTGGGCAGCGGCCAGTCGCTCGGCTACTTCGGCGCGTTCCTCACCGCGTCGCTGGCCTCCGCCTATGTGATGTACGGCTTCGACACCGCGTCCTCACTCGGCGAGGAGTCGCACAACCCGGGCCGCAACGCACCCCGCGCCATCCTGCGGGCGCTCATCGCGTCCTTCCTGATCGGCGCGTTCATCCTGCTCTTCGCACTGCTCTCGGTGCCGGACCTCAAGGCCGAGGAGCTCTCCACCGGCGGCCTCCAGTACGTGGTGCTGGCGACGCTCGGCGACACCATCGGGGAGATCTTCCTCTGGGCGGTGGTCGTCGCGATCACGGTCTGCGTGCTGGCTGTGCAGGCAGCCGGGATCCGGCTGATGTTCGCCATGGCGCGGGACAACAACCTGCCCGCCGGATCGATGCTGGCCCGGGTCAGTCCCCGGTTCAAAACGCCCGTGGTGCCCGCCGTGCTGATCGGGGTGGTGGGCGTCGTCATCCTGGTCGTCAACATCAACCAGCCGCAGATCTTCTCGGTGATCACCAGCATCGCGATCATCATGATCTACGTGGCGTATCTGCTGGTCACCGTGCCCATGCTGCTGCGCCGGCTGCGCGGCGACTGGCAGCCGCGCGAGGGCGCCTTCTCGCTGGGCCGCTGGGGGCTGCCCGTCAACATCGCCGCCGTGCTCTGGGGCACGGCCATGTCGCTCAACCTGGCCTGGCCGCGCGCCGAGGTGTACAACGCGACCGGCCCGCAGCACTGGTATCTGCGCTGGGGCGCGTTCCTGTTCATCGGCGTCGTCGCGCTCGGCGGCTTCGCCTACTACTGGTTCGTCCAGCGGCACCGGACCGGCGTACTCGCCGAGCACCGTGTCGAGTCCGCGGACCCCACCGCTCCCCCGCCCACGGCTCCGCCGGCCGCCTGAACCCTGGAGACCTGATGCCCGAAGAGAGCTCCGTACCCACGTTCGACTACGTCGTGGTCGGCGGCGGTACGGCCGGTGCCGTCATCGCGGCCCGGCTCACCGAGGACCCCGACGTCACCGTCTGCGTACTGGAGGCGGGCCCCTCGGACGTCGGGGACGACAGCGTCCTGCGGCTGGACCGGTGGATGGCGCTGCTGGAGTCCGGATACGACTGGGACTATCCGGTGGAACCGCAGGAGCGGGGCAACAGCTTCATGCGGCACGCCCGCGCCAAGGTGCTCGGCGGCTGCTCCTCCCACAACTCCTGCATCGCCTTCTGGGCCCCGGCCGAGGACCTCGACGAGTGGGCGGCGCTCGGCTGCACCGGGTGGAGCGCGGCGGACTGCTACCCGCTCTACCAGCGCCTGGAGACCAACGACGCGCCCGGCGACCACCACGGCCGCTCCGGCCCGGTCACCATCCGGACGGTGCCGCCCCGCGACCCGTGCGGTACGGCGCTGCTGGAGGCCTGCGCGACGGCGGGCATCCCCACCGTCCCGTTCAACACGGGTTCCACCGTGATCCGGGGCGCGCACTGGTTCCAGATCAACGCCCGCGAGGACGGCACCCGTTCCTCGGCCTCGGTGTCGTATCTGCACCCGGTGCTGGGGAAGCGGCCCAACCTGGAGGTACGGACCGGGCTCCAGGCGAAGCGGCTGCTGTTCGACGGCGAGCGGTGCACGGGGGTGGAGTACCTGGAGCCCGACACCGTGCACAGCGGGACGGTGCACGCGCGGCGCGAGGTGGTCGTCTCCTGCGGGGCGATCGACTCCCCGAAGCTGCTGATGCTGTCCGGGATCGGGCCGGCCGGGCATCTGCGGGAGACCGGGGTGGACGTGCGGGTGGACTCCCCCGGCGTCGGCTCGCACCTCCAGGACCACCCGGAGGGGGTGATCATGTGGGAGGCGAAACAGCCCATGGTCACCGCGTCCACCCAGTGGTGGGAGATCGGGATCTTCGCGGACACCGAGCCCGGGCTCGACCGGCCGGACCTGATGTTCCACTACGGCTCGGTGCCGTTCGACATGAACACCTACCGGCGCGGCTACCCGACCTCCGACAACGCGTTCTGCCTGACCCCGAACGTCACCCGCGCCCGCTCCCTGGGCACGGTGCGGCTGCGGACCCGGGACTTCCGGGACAAGCCCCGGGTCGATCCGCGCTACTTCACCGACGAGCACGACGTACGGGTGATGACGTACGGGCTGCGGCTGGCGCGGGAGATCGTGGCGCAGCCGGAGATGGCCGCGTGGGCGGGGGCCGAGCTGGCTCCGGGACCCGGCGCGACCACGGACGCGGAGCTGTTCGACTACATCCGCGAGACGCACAACACCGTCTACCACCCGGCCGGAACCGTACGGATGGGCCCGGCGGAGGACCCGGACTCGCCGCTCGACCCCCAGCTGCGGGTGAAGGGCGTCACCGGGCTGCGGGTGGCCGACGCGTCGGTCATGCCGTTCCTTCCCGCGGTCAATCCGTGCATCACCACGATGATGATCGGCGAGAAGTGCGCCGATCTGATCAAGGAAGGCCCCACCCCTGTCACCCGATAGCTATTCGCACACGTGCTCGAATAGCGTTACGCTCTCCTCATGGCCGTACACCTGCAAAGCTCGCTTTTCGACCAGGAGGCCGAGGTCGGCACCCGCCCCCTGAGCGGACTGCGGCGCACCGATCTCGGCCATGGCGCCTGGATCGACGTCCTGCCGCAGTGGCTCCAGGGAGCGGACACGCTGTTCGAGACGCTGGTGCGCGACGTCGCCTGGCGGGCCGAGCAGCGTGTGATGTACGAGCGTGTGGTGGCGGTCCCCCGGCTGCTGGCGTTCTTCGGCCGCCACGCCCCCCTGCCCCATCCGGCCCTGGAGGCCGCCCGCATCGAGCTCGGCGAGCATTACGCCGCCGAGCTGGGCGAACCGTTCACCACGGCGGGGCTGTGCTTCTACCGCGACGGGCGGGACGGGGTCGCCTGGCACGGGGACACCGTCGGGCGGGGAAGCAGCGAGGACACGATGGTCGCGATCCTCTCGCTGGGAGCGCCCCGGCAGCTGGCACTGCGGCCGCGCCGCCCGGGCCCCGCCCCCGTCCGCAGGCCGCTCGGCCACGGCGACCTGATCGTCATGGGCGGCAGTTGCCAGCGCACCTGGGAGCACGCGGTCCCCAAGACCGCGCGGGCCGTCGGGCCGCGCGTCAGCGTGCAGTTCCGGCCCGACGGGGTGCGCTGACCCCGGCTTTCCGGGGCCGCACCCCGGGCCACCGCGGTTGTGCGGGTCCCGGGCAGGGCGGATTCTGAGAGTAATGAACCGGGCCGGGGTCGCGCCGTGAGCGCGGCGAACACGGCGGAGAGCGCCGATTTCCGTGGACCCCTGGACATCACCAGGGCGGCCACGGTGGTTCTGGACGCCGAGAGCACCGTCATCGGCTGGAGTCCCACGGCGGCCGAGCTCCTCGGCTACGAGCCCGCCGAGGCCCTGGGGCGGCCGCTGAGCGCGTTCCTCTCGGTGCACCCGGTCGGCGGCACTCCCCCGGCCGCAGCAGCCGAAGCGTCCGGAGTTCCCGAGGCCTCCGGCGTGTCCGGAGCGCCCGTCTCCACCGGCGTCGGCCCGCCCTCCCTCGTCGGCAACGAGATCCACGTGGCCCACGCCCGGGACGGCCGGGAGCTGCTGGTGGCGACGGCGACGTGCCCGCTGCCGGGCGGAGCGGCGGACCGTGGCCCCGGCGCGCCGGACCGGATCCTGGTGGCGGCCGAGGTGGGGGAACTGCGGCACTGGGAGTCGCGGCTCGCCCTGCTCCAGGGGCTGGCCACCCAGTCGCCCGTCGGGCTGGCGATCTACGACACGGATCTGCGGCTGACCTGGTGCAACACCGCCTACGAACGGGAGATCGGGCAGCCACTGGCCGCGTTCCGGGGCATGCGGGCCGACGAACTGTACGGCGGCGGCTCGTTCGTGACCCCCGGATATCCGCAGACGCTCGACGGCGTCATGCACCAGGTGCTCGACACGGGCGAGCCGGTCCTCGACCTGAACTTCAGGGCGCAGCAGCCGAGCGACCCGGGGCGGGACCATCTGTGGTCCTGCGCCTACTACCGGCTGGAGGACGCCCACGGGCACGTGTTCGGCGTGTGCGAGGACGCGTTCGACGTCACCGACCGCTACCGGGTCCAGGAGCGGCTGGCCCTCCTCGTCGAGGCCGGCCGCAGGATCGGCACCGTCCTGGACGTGGCCACCACCGCCGAGGAGATCGCCGAGGTGGCCGTGCCGGACTTCGCCGCGACCGTACGGGTCGATGTCACGCGGGCCGCGATGACCGGGGAGACCGCGGCGGTCGGCAGCGCGGCGGACATGTCGCTGCTCCGGGTCGCGGACCGCTCGGAGCCGGGGGCAGCCACCCCGGACCCGGGCCTCCCGGACCCGGCCCCGCGCGACGCCGACCGGCCGGACGCGGAAGGGCCCGACCCCGGCCGGCCCGGCCCGGGCGTCCCCGGGCCCGGACTGCTGGACTCCGGAGGCCCGGAGACCGGCCCGCCCGGCCCGGTCG
The DNA here is from genome assembly GCF_014649875.1 of Streptomyces rubiginosohelvolus. Lineage (GTDB taxonomy): Bacteria > Actinomycetota > Actinomycetes > Streptomycetales > Streptomycetaceae > Streptomyces > Streptomyces rubiginosohelvolus. The sequence continues at coordinate 303,298 of NZ_BMTW01000002.1, forward strand.
TCGCGGACCCCGGACCGCTGGATTCCGCAGACGCGGAGGGCGGCTCGCGCGGCGTGTCCGGGTCCGCGAACTCGGTCGGCGAGGACCGGCACCCGTATCCGCCGGTCGTCTATCCGCCCGGATCCCCCCAGCACCGCAGCCTCTCCTCCGGCGGGCTCGTCCTCGACGAGGGCACCCTCGTCGTCCCGCTGAGGGCCGGGGGCGGCATCCTCGGGCTCGTCACCTTCGACCGGTGCGCGGGACCCGACGCCTCGGGCCGGCCGCCCGCCCCCGACCGGGCGACCACGTTCGACAACGGCGAGGTCGCCCTCGCCGACGAACTGGCGGCCCGGGCCGCGGTCTGCATCGACAACGCGCGCCGCTACACGCGCGAACGGACCGCCTCCCTCGCCCTCCAGCGGCAGTTGCTGCCGCACCACCTGCCGCCGCAGTCCGCGGTCCGGACCGCCTACCGCTATCTGCCCGCCGACGATGTGACCGGCGTCGGCGGGGACTGGTTCGACGTGATCCCGCTGTCCGGGACCCGGGTCGGCCTGGTGGTGGGGGACGTGGTCGGGCACGGCCTCCAGGCCGCCGCCACCATGGGACGGCTCCGCACCTCCGTACGGGCCTTCGCGCAGCTGGACATGCCTCCCGACGAGTTGCTGACCCGGCTGGACGACCTGGTGGGGCAGCCCGCGGAGGAGCCGCCGGACGCGTATGGCGGGGCCGTCGAGACGTACGACGTGACCACCGGGGCGACCTGCCTGTACGCGGTCTACGACCCGGTCTCCCGGCGGTGCGTCATGGCCCGGGCCGGGCACCTGCCGCCGGCGGTCGTCGACCCCGACGGCGCGGTGTCGTTCCCGGACCTGCCCGCCGGGCCGCCGCTGGGCCTCGGCGGTCTGCCGTTCGAGTCGATGGAGTTCGAGCTGCCGGTGGGCAGCCTGCTGGCCCTGTTCACCGACGGCCTGGTCGAGGCCAGGGACCACGACATCAGCCACGGCCTCGACACGCTGGGCCGGGTGCTCGCCGACCGTTCCGCGTCGCTGGAGGAGCTGTGCGACCGGGCGGTGTCCGAGCTGGTGCCGGACGGTACGAGCGCCGACGACACGGCCCTGCTCCTGGTCCGCACCCGTGAGCTCGACGCGGAGCGGGTCGCCCACTGGGAGCTGAGCGCGGAGGCGGTGTCGGTGGGCCGCGCCCGCGAGCTGGCCACCGGGCAGCTGGAGGCCTGGGGCCTGGAGGAGCTGGTGTTCGCGACCCAGCTCGTCGTCAGCGAGCTGGTCACCAACGCGGTCCGGTACGCGGGCGGGCCGCTGGGGCTCCGCCTCATCCGGGACCGCACCCTGGTGTGCGAGGTCGCGGACACCGGGCACACCTCCCCCCACCTGCGGCACAGCGCGGAGGACGACGAGGGCGGGCGCGGCCTGTTCATCGTGGCGCAGCTCGTCCAGCGGTGGGGCACCCGGTACACCCCGACCGGAAAGACCATCTGGACCGAGCAGGCGCTGCCGCCGGCCGACGGAGGCTGACCACTCTCCGTACGGGCCGAGTCTCCGTACGGGCCGCGTGAGCCACTTTGTTGACAACCCAACAGACTTCGACTTAGGTGTGCCTTACCTAAGTCGACTGGGTGTCCGTGGTTCTGGTTACCGACGCCGAGAAAGGTGCTCATCCCGTGAGTGCTGTTCCCTCCACCCGTACCGTCGCCCGTACGAGCCTCGCCGCGTTCGCCGCAGCCGCGCTGGCCGTGACCTTCGCCTCCCCCGCCGCCGCCGCGACCGGCACCCGTACCGTCACCGAAGGCGGTACCACCTACAACCTGTCGCTGACGGCCCCCGACAGCGCGGCCGCCTCGGGCGCCAACATCACCGTCACCGGCAGCGGTTACAACACCGCCCAGGGCGTTTACGTGAGCCTGTGCGTGGTGGACGGCGCCCAGGGCGCCAACAAGCCGTCGCCGTGTCTCGGCGGCCAGGACGAGTCCGGCACGACCGGCGCCTCGCACTGGGTCTCCGGTCTGGGCGGCGGCCTCCCCAACACCTCGCCGTTCGGCGCGGGCGGCACCTTCAGCGTCCGGATACACGTCAAGGCCGACCTCGGCGGCGGCAACGTCTGCGGCGACACCGTCGAGTGCGCCGTCGTGACCCGCGCCGACCACACCGACACCAACGACCGCAAGTACGACATCCACGCTCCGATCAACTTCGTGTAGCACCGGACGAGTTCTCCATCCCCTCTGCCCGGTCCCGGCCGTACGTGCCGGGGCCGGGCTCCCACGCGTCCTGACGAGGAATGACATGACATCCACTCCGGGCACCGCTCCCGGCACCCCGCCCGGCGGCCGGAGCAGGCTGAGACGCCGCGCGGGCACGGCCGCCGTCGCCGCCCTGCTGCTCGCGGGGATCCCCGTCGGCGCGGCGGTCAGCGCCGACGCCGGCACCCCGAAGACCGCCACCGGCCCCCAGGGACAGAAGCTCACCGTCTCTGCCACCACCGGCCTGGACGCGGCCCAGCAGAAGGTCCGGGTCCAGGGCGAGGGGTACGGCCTCACCACCGGCATCTACGTCGCCCTGTGCAAGGACAACGGGGACAACCGCGTGCCCTCCCCCTGCCTCGGCGGCGCGGACATGAGCGGCGGTTCGAAGACCTCGCAGTGGATCGTGCCCCCGGGCGACCCGTACGAGGGCGATCTCGCGCAGGCCTTCGGGCCCGGCGGGACCTTCGACGTGGAGATCGAGATCGCGCAGAAGGGCGACGGCCTCGACTGCGCCGAGGTGGCCTGCTCCGTCGTCACCCGCGCCGACCACCGCGCCGCCGGCGACCGTACGCAGGACGTGCGCATACCCGTCGCCTTCGCAGGCCAGGATCCCGGCGACGGGGGCGGCGAGGGTGTCGACGTCCCCGCGGGGACCGTCTCGTACAAGTCCGCCGCCGACTTCACCACGGCCGGCAAGCCGCTGGACCTGCTGCTGCACCCCGACTCGAAGAAGCTGTACGTCGGTGCGGACAACCTCCCCGACACGGCCGACGTCGACGAGCGCGGACTCCATGTGCTGAACCCCGAGAACGGGACGTCCGAGAGCTGGATCAGCCAGGCCCCCGGCTCCACCGGTGCGCTGCGGGCCTCGGCCGCGGCGCGCATCGCGGGACCGCTGCCGGGCGACGGCGTCGTCTACAACTACCCGCTGCGGGGCGTCGGCAGCGCCAAGTCGGGCGACGAGGCCGCCACGGGCGTCTGGCTCGCCGGGTCCACGATCACCGACATCGCCCCCGGTACGACCCCGGACACGGTCCTGGTCGCCCAGGGCGCGACGCTCTCCGAGATCGAGCGGGCCACCGGCACGGCGACCCGGACCCTCACCCTGCCGGGCGGCACCCAGTTCGCCGCCGACCCCGAGCGGGGCGCGCTCTGGTACACCGACTTCACGGCCGGGAAACTGCACCGCGTGGACCTCGCGTCGTTCACCGTCAGCGGCTCCTTCGACCTGCCCGGCGGGTCGGGGGGCATGGCCGGATTCACCGAGACGGATCCGGCCACCGGCGCGGTGTGGGTCGGGGTCGGCCGGTCGGTACTGGTCTTCGACGCCGCGGGCACCCTGGTCAAGACGCTCGTCGGCAAGGACCTGGCCCGTGACGCCGCCTTCGACACGGCGTCGGGCCGGGCCTATGTCGTCTGGCAGGACGGCGGGGACCCCTCCGACCCGGCCAACGACAACAACGGCACGCTGACCGTGTACAGCAGCGAGGACTTCGCCGTGGCCGCCCAGGACCTGTCGCTGCCCGGCAACCACTCCCAGGCCGGTGCGGCCTCACTCGCCGTCGAAGCGGGCGGGGCCACCGTCTTCGTGACCAGCCCCGCCGAGGGGAAGATCACCAAGCTGGTCCGGCAGGTCTCGCCCCTGGTGACCCGCGCGCCCGCCGACCTCACGGCGAAGGAGGGCGAGGAGGTCACCCTCGGCGCCGAGGCGGAGGGCACCCCGGAGCCCACGGCCCGCTGGCAGGTCAGCACCGACGGCGCGCAGACCTGGAAGGACGTCGAGGGCGCGACGGAGTCCGCCCTCACGTTCACCGCGCGCACCGCGCAGGACGGCTACCGCTACCGCGCCGAGTTCCGCAACGACGTCGGCACCACCCGCACCGCCGCCGTGAAGCTCACCGTCACCCCGGCAACCGGCGGGGACACGGGCGGCGACGTCGGCGGCAACGGCGATGCCTCGAATGGCAGTGGCAGTCAGGGAAGTGACGGCTCGACAGGTGGCGACGGCGGCACGCAGTCCAGCGGCGGCTCCACCACGGGCGACTCCGACTCCACCGGAGGCTCCGGATCCACGGGTACGTCCGGAGGCTCCACCGGTACGTCCGACGGCTCCGGTGCCACGGTCGGCGGGGGTGTCGCGGGCGGCACCGGGACCGCCGCCACGTCCGGTGGCGGCGGCCTGGCGGCCACCGGGGTCACTGTGATGTCGGTAACTCTCGCGGCAGCGGGGCTTGTTGGCGCAGGGGTACTGGTCCACCGGCGCGCCAGGAGGCGCACGGAGGGCGCACTCTGACGTCGTAGCAGCCCCCGCACCCCTCGGGGCCCTGAGGGGGAGATGCGTGAACCCCCTGGCCGGGCACACCGCCCGCCAGGGGGTTCACGCATCTCCCACCCGTGCGCGGCCGGGCCGGCCCCTCCGCGAACCGCCCCTCGGCACCACCGGACACAAGCGCTTACACAGCTGGCACTCCATCAATATCCTTGCTCACCAGCCCACATCGGACGGTTCCGGCCGATCGGAGATGTCTGGACCGAGCCGTCTGAACTTCACGAGAACTCCAGCGAAATGGCACGTGTGTGGATATCGTGCACCGAGCGAGGGCGCATCCGTCAGTCCATGGGATCGGCGGATGCGTCCCGTTTGTGGGGGTGCAACTGTGGCTGGGGGGCTCATGGGGCATGTCGAAATACCTGATACCGACCTATCCGGACCGGTGGGGCTCCGGGGCGCACCGCGCCCTCGCACCGCCGCCTCCCGGAATCGCACGGCGGCCCTGGAGCAACTCTGGAGGGCCCCGACGGCTCAGCGCGACCCGGTCGGCCCGGCGCCGGCCCGGCGGCTGCCCGCGCGCGGCCCGGTCCTCGCCGCACTGACCGACCTGCTGGGTCTGGCCGGTCCGGCCTGGCTGCTGCTGCGCGCGGGGGACCAGCCCCGCCCGTTGGCGGCCGCCGCGGTCGCGGGGCTGCTGTGGGCCGGACTGCGCGGCACGCGGGGGCGGTACACCGACCGGCTGCGGACCGAATCCGGCGGTGCGGCCCGCGCGGTCGGGGCGGTCGGCGACTGGCTCGTGCTCATCGGCCTGCTGGCCGTGCTGCACACGGCGGCGGGGAGTCCGGTGGACCCGGCCACGGCCGTCGTGGCCGTCGCGCCGGGGCTGCTGATCGCCGCCGCGGTGGCGGGGCTGCGGCGGTGGCCGCGCTCCGCCCGGCGGGCCGGCCGGGTCCGCAGGGTGCTGCTGGTCGGCGAGGCGCCGGGGGTGGACCGGGCGGCCGGGCTGCTCAACTCCCGTACGGATCACGACTACACGCTGGTCGCCGCCGTTCCCGTGGGCGCCGCACGGCTGGAGTTGGAGGGCGTACAGGTGGCGGGGCACCTCGCGGCCTGCCCGGCCGACGACGATGTGTCGACGGTGCTCGGCGGGGTCTACGCCCATGAGGCCGACCTGGTGCTGGTGGCTCCCGGGCCCCAGCTGACCGGCGACCGGCTGCGGCGTCTCGGCTGGGGGCTGCACGACCGGGGCGTCGCCCTGTCCGTGCTCTCCGAGCTGTCCGGCGTGGCGGCCGAGCGGGTGCGTCCCGTCACCGCGGCCGGGCTCACCCTGCTGCACATCGCGCCGCCGCTGCGCGGGGGGCCGCAGGCGATGGTCAAGAACGTGCTGGACCGTACGGGCGCCCTGTTCGGACTGCTGGCCCTGGCACCGCTGCTGCTGGCGGTCGCGTTGAGCGTCCGGCTGTCCTCGCGGGGTCCTGTCTTCCACCGGCAGGTGCGGCAGGGGCAGCACAACCGGCCGTTCACCATGTGGAAGTTCCGCACGATGGTGGCGGACGCGGAGCAGCTCAAGGCGCAGCTCGCCGTGGTCAACGAGGTCGACGGGCCGCTCTTCAAGATGCGCAGCGACCCCCGGGTGACTCCGGTCGGCCGGATGCTGCGGCGTACGTCGATCGACGAACTCCCGCAACTGGTCAATGTGTTGCTGGGCCACATGTCGCTGGTGGGGCCGAGGCCGCCGTTGCCGGAGGAGGCGTCCCGCTACGACGAGCAGGAGCATCGCCGGCTCACTGTGAAGCCGGGGCTCACGGGCCTGTGGCAGGTGAGCGGGCGCTCCGACCTGAGCTGGCAGGAGACCGTCTCGCTCGACCTCTGGTACGTGGACAACTGGTCGGTCGCCGCCGACATGGGACTCCTCGCCCGCACCGTGCGCGCCGTCACCGACGGCCGCGGGGCGTACTGAATGGCGGCGGGCGGACGGATGCGAGGAGCACCACCGGTGCGCCGCCGGGAGGCTTCTCCCGGCGGCGGGCGGTCACTGTCCGGGCGGGAGCTGCCCGAGCCACCAGGCGTAGGTGCGGGCGATGCCGTCGCGCAGCGGGATCTTCGGCGTGAAGCCGAGGGCGTTCAGGCGGGTGACGTCGAGCAGCTTGCGGGGGGTCCCGTCGGGCTTCGAGGTGTCCCAGGCGATGCGCCCCTCGTAGCCCGTCACATCCCGTACGGTTTCCGCCAGTTCGCGGATGGTGAGGTCCTCGCCGCAGCCGATGTTGACGGGTTCGTCGCCGTCGTAGGCCTCCAGCAGGCTCACGCAGGCGGCGGCGAGGTCGTCGACGTGGAGGAACTCCCGGCGCGGCGAGCCGGAGCCCCACAGGGTGACCTCGGGGGCCCCGTCCCTGCGCGCTTCGTGGAAGCGGCGGATCAGCGCGGGCAGGACGTGCGAGGTCTCCAGGTCGAAGTTGTCGCCGGGCCCGTAGAGATTGGTCGGCATGGCGCTGATGTAGGAGGCGTCGTACTGCCGCCGGTAGGACTGGGTCTGGACGATGCCGGCGATCTTGGCGAGGGCGTACGCCTCGTTGGTGGGCTCCAGCTCCCCGGTGAGCAGCGACTCCTCGCGGATCGGCTGGGGCGCGAGGCGGGGGTAGATGCACGACGAGCCGAGGAAGAGCAGCCGCTGCGTCCCGGCCGCGTGAGCCCCCGCGATCACGCTGAGCTGGATGCGCAGGTTGTCCTCCAGGAACTGCACCGGGTACGTGCTGTTGGCCATGATCCCGCCCACCTTGGCGGCGGCCAGCACCACGGCGTCCGGGCGGACCTCCTTCAGATACGTCTCGGTCCGCGCGGCGTCGCGCAGGTCGAGGAGGTCACGGCCGCGGGTGAGCACCTCGTGGCCGTCGTCGGAGAGGCGGCGGGCCACCGCCGAGCCGACCAGGCCGCGGTGTCCCGCGACGAATATGCGGGAGCCGGGCCGCAGTAGGGAACGGGCGGATTCCTGGGACGGGACGGGGAGTTCGGTCGTCATGGCTCGGATTGTGCCAGCAGAAAGGGACTGCGGTGACGCTTCGCCGCAGAACGCTCCAATTCCGGAATATCGGTGAACATCGCCGCCGAGGCGATCAGCAGAGAAGGGGGAATCGTGGCGAAGACCGCGCTCATCACCGGGGTGACAGGCCAGGACGGTTCATATCTGGCCGAGTTGTTGCTCGACAAGGGATACACGGTGCACGGGCTCATACGCCGTTCCTCAAGCTTCAACACCGAGCGGATAGACCACATCTACCAGGGTCCCGAGGAGCCGGAGCGCTCCTTCGTCCTGCATCACGCGGACCTGTCCGACGGTGTGGCGCTGGTGAACCTGCTGCGCGACATCCAGCCCGACGAGGTCTACAACCTGGGCGCGCAGTCGCATGTGCGGGTGTCCTTCGACGCCCCGCTGTACACCGGTGACGTCACCGGGCTCGGCACCATCCGGCTCCTGGAGGCGGTCCGGGCCAGCGGTATCCAGACCCGGATCTACCAGGCCTCGTCCTCCGAGATGTTCGGCGCCAGCCCGCCCCCGCAGAACGAGAAGACCCCGTTCCACCCGCGCAGCCCGTACAGCGTGGCGAAGGTCTACTCCTACTGGGCCACGGTCAACTACCGCGAGGCGTACGACATGTTCGCGGTGAACGGGATCCTCTTCAACCATGAGTCGCCGCGCCGGGGGGAGACCTTCGTGACCCGGAAGATCACCCGGGGCGTCGCCCGGATCAAGGCAGGGCTCCAGGACCGGCTGCACCTGGGCAACCTGGACGCCGTCCGGGACTGGGGGTACGCGCCGGAGTACGTGGACGCCATGTGGCGCATGCTCCAGTGCGACACCCCCGACGACTTCGTGATCGCCACGGGCGAGGGCGTCAGCGTCCGGGACTTCCTTGAGTACGCCTTCGAGCACGCGGGCCTCGACTGGCGCGAGCACGTGCGTTACGACCCGAAGTACGAACGCCCCAGCGAGGTCGACGCGTTGATCGGCGACGCCTCGAAGGCCGAGGAGCTGCTGGGGTGGAAGCCCGAGGTGAAGTCCCGGGAGCTGGCCCGGATCATGGTCGACGCCGATATCCGCAAGCTGGCCGACCAGTTGTCCGGGGCCGCCGTCCGGGTGGACCGGTGACGGGGCAGGACCGCCGTGCCCGTGGGCCGGTGAACGGGTCCGCCGGCGGTCCGGGCGGGCCGACGGAACGGCGTCGCCGTGACGCGCGCCGCTCCCCCGGCGGCCGGGCCGGCCCACTCCGCCACCGGCCCGCCGTCCCCTTACCGGGCCGGCAGGACCGTGCGACCGCCGACGCCCGCACCGGGCCGGCGGCCACCCATGACTCCCGGCCGGCGCTCGCCGCGTCCATGCCCGGGAAGATCACCGGCGCCTCCGCCGATCTCCACCGACCGCTCGGTGGAGCTCAGGGCGCCGGCCACGGGCGGGGCCCCGGCCCCGCCTCCCCACTCGCCCCGGCCCTCGCGGGGACGCACCGTCCCCGCGGCCGGTCGGGCGAGGCAGCATCCGCGGCTTTCGGGCCGCAGCGCGCATCTCACCTTCGGAGCTGAATGATGAACGGAAGTACGGGGCGCAGAAGCGGAGGGCGCGGCCGTGTGCGGGCCGCCTCCGCCGCTCTCGGCCTGCTGGCCGGAGTCCTGACCGCGACCACGGTCGGGGCTTCTCCGGCCGCGGCGCTGACACCGCCGGTCGCCCTCACCGCGGACGACCTCACCACCTGGCAGACCAACGGCATCGTCTGGTCGATGGCCGCCGGCGACGGGGTCGTCTACGCGGGCGGCACCTTCTCCACCCTGCGGCCCCCCACCGCGGCCCCCGGCACGAACGAGCAGCCCGCGGTGAACTTCGCCGCGTTCGACGCGGCGACCGGGGCGCCCACCGACTGCTCGCTGTCCTTCACCATCTCCTCGGGGACCGCGACCGTCCGGTCCCTCGCCCTCTCGCCGGACGGCGAAACCCTTTACGCGGGCGGCCAGTTCGGCGCGGTGAACGGTGTCGGCGTGAGCAACATCGCGGCGATCGACACCGAGACCTGCACCGTCAGCAACACCTTCAAGATCGGGGTGTCGGCGACCGTGCGGGGTCTCGCCGTCACCGACGACACGGTCTATCTGGCGGGCGACTTCACCACGGTCGGCGGGCAGACCAGGAGCCACTTCGCCGCCGTCACGACCGGAGCCTCACTGCTGCCCTTCACGGCCAACGCCGACGAGGTCGCACGGGCCGTCGAGGTGACTCCGGACGGGCAGAACGTGCTGCTCGGCGGGGACTTCTTCCGGATCAACGGCACGAACACCCACGCCCTGGCCGTCGTCGACGCGACCACCGGCCAGCTCACCAAGTCCTACCCGGGGTTCATCCACAACAACTCCACGGTCCAGGACATCACCACGGACGCGGGCGGCTTCTACACGGGCAACGAGGGCACCGGCGGCGGCGTGTTCGACGGACGCATCGCGCTGAACCTGAACAACTTCGAGCAGCGCTGGCGGGACACCTGCCTGGGCGCGACCCAGTCCGTGCTGGTGCACTCCGGGGTGCTGTACAGCGGCAGCCACGCCCACGACTGCGCCAGCATGGGCGCGTTCCCGGACCAGCCGCGCAAGCACCTGCTGGCCCAGTCGGTCGACGACCCGAAGCTGCTGCCCTGGTTCCCGGACACCAACGACGGGATCGGGGAGCCGGTCGGGCCGCGTGTGATGGCCCAGACGAGCAGCGGCGGGCGCCACTACATGTGGGTGGGCGGCGAGTTCACCACCGTCAACACCAAGCCGCAGCAGGGTCTGACCCGGTTCGCGGACGGCCCGGACACGGGCGCGCCCTGGGTGCCCAACGTCAGCCTCTCCACGCTGACGCCCGGGCGGATCGACGTGAACTGGCAGACCAGCTTCGACACCGACGACGGTGAGCTGACCTACCGGATCTACAAGGACGGCTCCAACACCCCGATCCACACGACGACCGGCTACTCGGTCTTCTGGGACCGCCCGCAGCTGACCTGGACGGACACCGACGTCGCCCCGGGCGAGACCCACTCGTACCGGATCACCGCGAGCGACGGCACCAACACCAGCACCAAGTCCCCGGCCCAGTCCGCCACCGTGGCGAGCGCGACGGAGGCGTACCCGGCGCGGGTCAGGTCCGACGGCGCGAGCCTCTACTGGCGCTGGGACGAGGGCACGTCCACGTTCGCGCACGACAGCAGCGGCAATCTGAACAACGGCTTCCTGCGCAACGGCCCCGCCTACCGGCAGACCCCGGCGGCGGTCGCCGGGCCCTCGACGGCGATCGGGTTCAACGGCACCGACGAGTACGCGTACAGCAACCGGCTGCACAGCCAGCCGGCCCGCTTCACCATCGAGACGTGGATCAAGACGACCACGACCCGGGGCGGGAAGATCGTCGGCTTCGGCAACATGACCCAGCAGAACAGCACCCGTCACGACAAGCACATCTACATGCGCAACGACGGGCGCCTCGTGTTCGGCGTCCAGAGCGGCGGGGCCCGGACCGTCGCCACCTCGGGGGCGTACAACGACGGCCAGTGGCACCACGTCGTCGCCACCCAGGGCCCGCTGGGTCAGGGCATGTCGCTGTACGTCGACGGGCAGCTGCGCGCGTCGAACATCCTGGTCTCCGGCAACGAGAGCCAGCCGGGCTACTGGCGGGTCGGCGGGGACAACCTGTCCGGCTGGCCGAACCGCCCCACCAGCAACTTCTTCGAGGGGCAGATCGACGAGACCGCCATCTACCCGACCGCGCTGAGCGGATCCACCATCAGTGCGCACTACGCCCTGAGGAACGGCTGAGCGATGAGAAACCCGTTCCTGGCCTGCGCCGCCGTCGTCCTGACGGCGGCGGCGCTGGCCGCCTGCGGCTCGTCCGCGGACGGGAACGACCCGGAGGCCGCGGGCGCCCAGCGCCCCGCGGCCTCCGGGCCCGCCGCCCCCGGACCGTCCGGCACCCCGGCCACCGAGCCGGCCGCGCCGCCCACCGAGGAGCCGTCGGCCCCGGGGGCGTCCGCTCCGGCCGCCACGGCCGAGGGCCCGAAGACGCCCGCCGACGAGATCACCCCGGCCACGGGGACGTTCACGAAGAAGCAGAAGGAGTATCTGAAGGACCGGGTGCCGAAGGGCATGGACCCGGCCGCCGTGCTCCAGACCGGCCAGGAGACCTGCGACAAGCTGCGCTATCTCGTCAAGGCCGACCGGGACACGGCGGTCGGGGCGATCGTGACGGGCGAGATCCCCGACGCCAAGGACGCGGTCGCCGGGCTCTGCACCCAGCACCAGGCCCTGGTCGACGAGGCGGCGTACGGCTACCCGGACGGCAAGCACACCGGGAAGAAGCTCCGGCCGGGCGTGTACCGCTCGGCCTCGCCCACCACGGACTGCTCCTGGCAGATCGAGGGGGCGGGCGGTAAGGAGCTGGCCTCCGGCGCCTCCGACACCGGGAAGTCCCGGAAGATCACCATCCCCGATTCCGCCGTTACGTTCACATCCACAGGCTGCTACGCCTGGCTGCCCGAAGGAGCCGCGGGATGACCGCAGGTACGCCGAAACTCCCGATAGCCGTGGCGATCCCCACGAAGAACGAGGGGCTGAACATCGCGGAGGCGGTGAAATCGGTGCTCGGCCACTTCGAGGCGGTCGTCGTGGTGGACTCCCACAGCACCGACGACACCGTGAAGATCGCCGAGGAGTGCGGGGCCGAGGTGGTCACCTACACCTGGGACGGCGGCCACCCCCGGAAGAAGCAGTGGTGCCTGGAGAACGTCCGCACCGACCTGGACTGGATCCTCCTGCTCGACGGCGACGAGCGGCTCAGCCCCGGGCTGCTGGCCGAGCTGCGGGAGACCTTCCGGAACCCGGAAGCGCCGAAGCCGGCCGCGTACGACATACCGCTCGGCTACTGGTTCTCCGGGAAGCGGCTGCGGCACGGATACACCATCCGCAAGCGGTCGTTGACCGACCGGACCCGCTGCCACTACCCGGAGGTCGGGGACCTGGACGCGCCGGGGATCGGGGAGGTGGAGGGCCACTACCAGCCGGTCGCGGCGAGCGCGGGCACCCTCACCCACCCGATCGAGCACCAGGACCTCGACCCGGTGACCGCCTGGTTCGAGCGGCACAACCGCTACTCGGACTGGGAGGCCTGGCTGGAGCACCACCCCCGGGTGAAGGAGCAGGTGCGCCAGGTGAAGTCGCGCCAGGGGCAGTTGTTCCACAAGGCGCCGTTCAAGCCGGTGGTGTCCTTCGCCTACATGTACCTCTACAAGCGGGGATTCCTGGACGGCCGGGCGGGCTTCGACTTCGCGCTGGCGATGAGCTTCTACCGCTGGCAGATCGCGCTCAAATCCCGCGAGAAGCCCGTACGTCGATGAGTCAGCCGCTCACCCTCGCCTCCGGCGGACCACGTCCTCGTAGGTCCGCCGGAGGGTGGCGGTGACGGCCTCGATGGTGAACTGCTCGTTCACCAGCTCCCAGGCGGCCTTGCCCGCCTGCTCGGCGGCCTCGGGCTCCAGCAGCTCCAGGATCGCGTCGGCGACCTTGCGGGCGTTGGCCGCGTCCTCGCCGACCCGGCTGTCGATGACCCGCCCCGAGCCCGCCCCGGCCACGTCGGGGGCCTGTCCGCAGGTGCGGGTGATGACGACCGGGGTGCCGACCGACATCGCCTCCAGCACCGAGACCGGGAACGGCTCCTCGATCGCGGGCAGCACATACACATCGGCCTCGCGGTCGGCGGCCAGCACCTCGTCGCGCTCCAACGGGCCGACATGGTCGAGGGATTCGGCCACCCCGAGCTGCCGGGCGAGCCCGAGGGTGCCGGCGAGGGCGCCGGTGTCGGGACCGGCCAGGACGAAGCGGGCGTCCGGGTGGCGGGCGAGGACGTGCGGCATCGCGGCGACGAAGTCCTCGGGCCGCTTGCGCTCCTGGATCCGGGCCAGATACAGCACGGTGGGCGGGCGGCCGGGCTCGCGGGCGGGCTTGCGCTCCTGCGGGCGGACCCCGTTGACCAGCCGCACGGTGCGGGTGAGCGGGACGGGCGCGGCGACGGCGTTCACGTCGACGCGCTCCATCTCGGTGAGGTGCAGCACGGCGTCCGCCTCGCGCAGCACCTTGCGGACCCCGAGGAGGTCGGTGAGCTGGGCGACCTTCTTCTCGGTGGGGTCGATCATGCCGTGGGTCTGGACGACCAGGGGCGTACGGGTCGCGAGTGCGAGGAGCGCCGCGGGCAGGGTCACCAGGTCGCGCATCAGATGCACGTGGACGAGGTCGGCGCCACGCATCATGCGGCGTGCGGTGTTCAGCAGCCCGGCGGAGGTGATGCCGCTGACCTCGAACATCGGGAGGATGTGCCGGGCCTGGAAGAGGTGGACCGGAACTCCTTCGACTTCGCTGGGCAGTTCGCCATCGGGGAAGCCGTCACCGAGGGCCATGACACGTGCGTCGTCACCGTGCGCACGCTGGACCTTGGAGAGGTTGAACGCCACTCGCGTCGGACCGCCGAAGGCGTGGTCCGGGGTGTGGAGCGTGACAACGTGCAGGATTTTCACCAGAGTTCCCCTCGACTATGGCCAAGTATTCACAGCGTAGTCATCGGCCCCCCTCAAGTGGGCTGATTCGTTAGAGTGTTCAGCGGTTCACTGATCCCGGGGGGGGGGGCGCATGACGTCGGTGCACACGTCGGCGCGGGAGCAGGCCGCTCCCACCGTCACGGGCCCACGGGGGCCCGGGGGTCCCGGTGGCCCTCCGGAGCGCCCGATCGCCTGGTCGATGCTGTCGCGGGCGCTGTCCGTGCCGCTCATCCTGGGCCTGGTCTGCTTCCTGCCCGCGGTGATCGCCGCCCAGCCCGGCAGCGGGGTCCGGGACACGGCGTACTGGCTCCAGCTGGTGCTGACCTCCTACGCGGGCGCCCGCCTCGCGACGATGATCCTCTCGACCCGGCGGCGGCTGCTCCAGGGCGTCTTCTGGATGTTCGTGTACATCGCGATGGGCGTGGCACCGTTCGCCCAGGTGGTGATCGGGCAGACGCCGACGCCGATGGTGGGGCCGCGCCAGGACCTGGTCACGGCCATCGCGATGGTTCTGGTGGGGTGTGCCGCCTACGACCTGGGGGCGCTGCTGGCCTCCCGGCGGCCGCTGCGCCGCCGGGCGCCCTCCGCGCGGGGGGCGGTCAGCGGGCCGGCGGTCGCCCATCCGCTGCGGCTGCGGCTGCTGGTGCTGCTGGCGTTCACGGCGAGCGCCTTCTACGTGCTCAAGCTGGGCGGCCCCTCGGTCTTCTTCGCGAGCCGGCAGGAGATCAACGAGACCGTCGCGGCGAGCGGGGTGGTCACGGAGGGGTCCAATGTGGGCTCGGCGTTCCTCAAGGGCTTCGGGCAGGTCCCGGCGCTGCTGGCGCTGCTCTTCTACACCCGCCGTCTGGCGACCTCCTACCGGGCCCGGCGCAGACCGTCGACGGTGCTGGTGTGGGTGGCGCTGGCAGCGCTGAACCTGTTGGTGAACAACCCGGTCTCCAACGCCCGTTACTGGTTCCTGACAGTGGTGGTGGCGTTCGTGTTCGCCGCGTTCCCGAGCAGTGCGGCGGTCTACCGGACGGTCCTGACGGCGGGCGTGGTGGGGGCGCTGGTGCTGTTCCCGTACGCGGACAGGTTCCGGTACGAGGAGGGGAGCCAGCGGTCCGTGCAGTCGGCCTCGGTCTTCGATCCGCTGGTGACCAAGGACTACGACCAGATGGTGATGTTCGCCAACACCATTTCCTGGGTCGACACCCGGGGCCACACCTACGGCCGCCAACTGGCGGGCTCCGGGCTGTTCTTCGTGCCGCGCGCGGTGTGGAGCGGGAAGCCGGAGGACACCGGGGTCCGGGTCGGGCAGTGGATGGGGCTGCGGATGACCAACCTGTCGGCGCCGCTGTGGACCGAGTTCTGGGTCGATCTCGGTGCGGCCGGCATGATCGGCGGGATGGCCCTGATCGGCTACGGGTCGGCCCGCACCGACCGCCGCTACGCCCTGGCCGTCACCCGGGCGGGGCCCGGCCCGGGGAGTGTGCTGGCCATCGCCGCGCCGCTGATCGCCGGATACACCTTCATCCTGCTGCGCGGCCCGCTCCTGCAGGCGGCGGGGAAGCTGGCCATCGCCGCGCTGTGTCTGGTCGCGATCAGTACGTACCGGGAACGGCGGGCAGGGCGTCGGCGGTGAGCGCGCCGCCGTGCCCGAGACGGGGGTTCAGACCTCGATGCGTGTCCAGGTGTCGCCCGCCCGGAGCCAGAGGAAACCGCCTTCACCCGTGTGAACAGGCGTTTTCCGGGCAACGGCGATCATGGCGGATACCCCGTCGCAGGTGACCGAGGAGAATCGTCGTGACGTACACCGAAGACTGCGCATCCGAGCTGCGGGGCGACCTCGAAGCCGCCATCGGCGGCTACATGGTGGCCGTGGCCGGAGTTCTGCTCGACGAAGAGGTTCCGGTGACCTCCATCTCGGCGTACGGAGACTTCGACGATCCGAGCCAGGACGACTTCGCGGGAGATGTCGAAGGGAGCGTGGAGTTCGCGGACGCCTTCAGGAGACGACTTCTCGGCGACGGCGGAGACGCGGGTCTGCTCTGGTGCGGCGTCTCCGGATGGTGCTTCTTCCACATACCGGAGGGTTCGGGCCGGTCCCTCCTGGAGACCGCCCGCTGGATGGGGGGCGGACTGACGCCCGAGCCCAGGCGCGTCGCGGCCTTCCTTTCGGAGGCACGGCTGGACGCCCGCAACGCGGGGAGCGGCGAGCGGCCCTTCTACCGTGCTCCCCGCAGCGAGCCGGACGCCCTCCTCATGCGGCTCAGGGCCTTCGACACGTCGGAGGAGTGCACGGAGCCGTGGTCCGGGAACAGCCGGTTCGCCTGTTTGCGGAGCTCCGCCTCCCAGCGGCATGCGGTGGAGGCCCTGACCGCGCCCGGTCAGGAGATCGTCGACGTGGCGCTGCACACCGGCGAGCTGAGGGCCCTGACGGAACTCCTGGAGTACGTGGAGGGGGACACCCCGCACGCCGAGTTGCGCGAGCTTGCCCGCTGCCTGGCCCGTGACCTCGTCCTGCGCGCACGGGACGGGGTGGAGAGCGTCGACGAGCACCGGGAAGCGTTTGGCTACGCGGTGGAGCGGCGCTGACGGACGGCCGTTTTCCCTGCCCCCTCCCGGTGGGCCGGCCACGCTCGCCCGGCCTCCGTTTCAGGCCCGCCCGCCGACCGCGTCCTCGGCGACCGCCATGGCCGGGTCGGGCGCCACGGTGCGCCGACGCAGCCGGGCCACTCTGATCCAGGTGGCGGTGGCCTTGCAGAGCGAGCCCAGGAACAGCCCCCAGGCGGCGCCCGGGACGCCCCCGACGACGTAACCGCCCGCGAGGAGCGCCACGGCGGTGAGCGAGAAGACGACCTGGATGGCGAGCGTGGTGCGCGGGTCGAGCATGCGCAGGGCGAGCAGCCCGCAGGTGCCGACGGCCATCGCCGCGTACTGGCTGCCGGTCGCCGGGAGCAGGTCGGCGGCCACCGGCCAGGTGTCGCCGAGGAGTTGGTGCCCTGCGGAGTCGGGCAGCAGGGCGAGCACCGTGGCCCAGAGCACGGCGGTCCCCGCGAGGACGGCGGCGAGCGCGGCGGTGGCCCGGATCCGGCGGCGCTCGTCGCCGATGCGGCCGAGGATCGGCGGACCGAAGGACGTGGCCGAGGTGAACAGCACGTTGAGCGGTCCGAACAGGGTGGTCGCCCCGCGCAGCGCCCCGACCAGGAGGGGGTTGCCGACCGCGCCGAGGCCGAGGACGGACAGCTGGCCGGTCGCGTTGCCGACCCCGAACTCGACGGTGAAGCGCTGCCCGAGGTGGCCGCGCCGCAGCATCGGACGCAGCCGCAGCGGGGCCCCGGCAGTGGCGCGGTGCAGGAGGGCGGCGGAGAGCAGCAGCGCGGGGAGGGCGGACAGGCCCCAGACGGCGATCAGCCGGGCCGGGGACGCCCCGTAGTCCTGTACGGAGAGGGCCCCGAGCACACAGCCCAGCCGCAGCAGGTCCGAGGTCAGGGCGAGATGGGGCTGCTGGAGGGTGGAGAAGGCGTACCGTACGGCGTCCTGTCCCAGCACCACGGGCAGGACGAGGCCGAGCATCAGCAGGGCGCGGGCGGTGTCGCCGGGGACGAGGGCGCAGACGGCCGCGAGCAGCGCGCCGAGCACGGTGGCGGCGAGCACCGTGAAGGCCACGGCGGACCGGCAGGCGCCCCGGGTCTCCTCCCCCGCGCCGCGCTTGAGGACCAGGGGCTGTCCGGCGTACGCCCCCGAGACGCCGAGCAGCACCGTGAAGACCAGGTAGACCGCGGAGAAGCGGGCGAAGTCGGCGAGGGTGGAGAGCCGGGCGGCGGCCACCAGCACCAGGATGTTGGTGAGCGCCGCCACGCCCTGGTCCGCAACCGAGCAGAGGACGGCGGTGCGGGCTCTCACCGGCGGGATGCCGGAAGGGTCAGGGAGCGCAGGCCGAGGGTCTCGGTGGGGTCTCCCGTGGTCTCGGGACTGTCCGGCTCCGCTGTGGGGGCGGTGGGTCCGCCGCCCCCGGAACGCCGGCGGGCGGACTTCGGGCGGCGCTCGGCGCGACGCAGCCGGCCCCGGGACGGGTGGAGCAGGGCGCCGAGGACGGAGCCGCCGGAGGCGCTGATGATCTCGCGGATGCGCTCCAGGTCGCTGCGGTGCACCTCGCGCGGGTCGCACACGATCATGACGCCGGTGACCCGGTCGACGAGGGCGACCGCGTCGGCGTAGGAGAGGACGGGCGGGGCGAGCACGATGACGACGGTGCCCGGGCTGTCGGCCTCGCCGACGATCCGGCCGACGGGCGGGGAGGTGAGGGCGCGCGGGACGTTGTCGACGGTGGCGCCGGGGATCAGGGTGAAGGCCCCGGAGCCGGGGACGTCCACGCCCGAGCGGGTGCCGGTGGGCCAGCTGCCGTCGCCCTCCTCGGCGGCCCAGCGCGGCGAACGCGTCTCGTGGGCGGCGGAGCCCAGCTCCCGGGCGAGGGCCGGGGTGCGCAGGTCGGCCTCGACGAGCAGGACGTCCCGGCCCATCTCGGCGAAGGCGGCGGCGAGGTTGGCGGCAGCGGCGGCGGCCGCCGCGTTGTCCCCGCGCGGGGCGGTGACCAGCAGGCGGCGGCTCTCGGCGAACGACGGGTCGTAGGCGAGCCGGAAGGCGACCGCGCGGTACTCCTCGGCGAGCCGGGAGCCGCCGCGGCCGATGGCGAGCAGCCCTGCCCCGGCGGCGCGCTCCCGGGGCAGCGTGCCCAGCAGGGGTGCGCCGAGCGAGCGGACCAGCTCGCGGTCGGAGCGTACGGCGGGGTCGAAGACGAGCCGCACCCAGGACAGCAGCAGCCCGAGCGCCAGGCCGACGACACCGCCGAGGCCGAGGAGCAGGGGCAGGCCCGCTCCGGTGGGCGAGGTCGGGGCGACCGGCTTCTTGTTGAGGTAGCCGGGGGTGGTGTCCAGGGCCTTCAGCTCGGAGATCTTCCGGCTCAGCTCGGAGATGGAGACGATGATGTTGGCGCGGGCGCTGGTGACGTCGTCGGCCGCTCCCCCGCCGGCCTGCTCCTCCAGCAGGTCGCGCTTCTCCTCCAGCGGCTTCAGCTGGGCACGGTAGCCGCCCGCCATGTTCTCGATGCTCTCCTCGGTGCGCGCCTTGCGGTGGGCGAGATAGGCGTTGGCGAGGGCTTCGGCGCGGGCGCGGGACTGTTCGGGGGTGGCGCCGGTGTAGGAGAAGCGGAGGGTGAGGGTGTTGGGCGGGTTGGTGACCTGGAGTCCGGCGAGCAGTTTGCGGGCGGTGACGTCGTCGCCCGCCTTGAGGAGGGTGCCCGCGGCCAGGGTGCCGACGGTGTCGCTGACGGCGGTCTGGCGTTCGGAGCCGATGTTGATGCCCTTGTCGGCGGTGGCTCCGGCGGCGAAGGGGTCGGAGATGGCGGACCGGACCTGGACCTCGCCGGTGGCGGTGTACGTCTTCTCGCCGCCGAGGGCGAGATAGCCGCCGCCGAGCAGTCCGACGACCACGCCGACGGCCAGCAGGGCGCGGTAGCGCAGGAGTTGGCGGAACTGGTCGCGCAGGAGCGCCGGCTCGTCGTGGTCGTCCAGGACCCGGTTCACAGATGTCATCGGCGGCCACTGTCCTGTCCGTCCCGCAGGACCTCGGCGAGCAGGTCGTCGAAGCGGGCGAGTCCCGCCTCCCGGCTCAGATGGCGTGCGACGTACCGCGGCCCCTCGGCCCCGAGGGCGCCGGCGGCGGCCGGGTCGGCGGCGAACTTCTGCACGGCTTCCAGCAGGGCGGCCGGGTCCTCGGGGGCGACGAGGACTCCGGCGCCGGAGCGGCGGACCTCGTCCGCGGTGCCGCCCTCGTCGGCGACGGAGGCGACCACGGGGCGGCCGGAGGTGAAGTAGGAGGTGAGCTTGGAGGGGACGCTCATGTCGAGGACCGAGGCGCGCTGGGTCACCGCGAGGACGTCGGCGGCGGCCAGCACGTCGGTGAACTCCTCGGCCCCCGCGGGCTCCAGGAACTCCACGTTGCCGAGCCCCTCGGCGCGGGCGCGCAGGGCGTCGCGCTGGTTGCCGTCGCCCATCAGGACGACGCGGACGCCGGGGGCGAGCCGGGCGGCCTCCACCAGGACCTCCAGGCCCTGCTTGAGGCCCATGTTGCCGGAGTGCAGGATCACCGGGACGCCGTCGGGCCAGCCGAGCCGGGCCCGGGTCGCGGCCCGGTCGGCGGTGGGGCCCTGCACATGCGTCCAGTTGGGGACGAGGCGGATGCGGCCGGGGTCGACGCCGAGGGCCCGGACGCCGGGGACGAAGCTCTCGTGGATGACCCCGACGAGGGCGGCCCCGCGCAGTGCGTACCGCTCGGCGGCCGCGGCGACGGCGGCGGCCCGGCCCCCGCCCCGGATGCCGCTCTGCGCGGCGGCGGCGCCCATCAGGTCCTGGACGACGGGGAGGTAGGGCACGCGGTGGTGCCGGGCGAGGCGGGCTCCGATGACTCCGCCGGCGAGGCTGGGCATCTGGGAGATCACGACGTCGGGGCGGCCGGGCGGCGGTGCGATCAGTCCCGTGGCGAGGATGCTGGCCTCGAAAGCGGCGCGCTTCAGGGCCGTCTGACGGGATGGCACATAATGGCGGCGTCGGTGCACGCCGACGCCGCCGCGTATCTCCACCGTCCGCCACACGTCCCGGTAGCTCTCCTCCAGCCGCCAGGAGGGGTAGTGCGGCATGCCGGTGAGCGCCCGGACTCGGGCGCCGGACGAGGCCCAGTGCTCCGCGAGTTGGGTGGCGTACGGGCCTATGCCGGTGAGCTCCGGCGCATAGTTGGTCGAGACCAGCAGAAGTCGGCGGCCCCGGATCGGACCCGGCCTTGCAGCATCGGACATCGGACGATCGCCTTCCCCCCACGACAGCCGCTGTTCCCGGCGAGGAACAGCCCCCATCGAGCTTATCCGTTCACGGCTTGCACAAGTGTTCTTCACAGTAAGGTCGTTGGAACATCACCGGATCACGTTCACCGTGGGGGGAGAGATACGGATGGTGCAGCACAGGGTGGGTTACGCACCCGGGGTGTACGACCTGTTCCACGTCGGGCACCTCAACATCCTGCGTCATGCCCGCAGTCAGTGCGACTACCTGGTCGCGGGGGTCGTGTCGGACGAGATGGCCGCGCTCGCCAAGGGCCATACACCGATGATCCCGCTCCGCGAACGACTGGAGATCGTCCGCAGCGTGCGCTTCGTGGACGCCGCGTTCGTGGAGACCGTGCCGGACAAGGTCGAGACCTGGCAGCAGGTCCGGTTCGACGTGATCTTCAAGGGCGACGACTGGCGGGGCACGGAGAAGGGGATGAAGCTGGAGCGCGACTTCGCCGAAGTGGGCGTGGAGGTCGTCTACTTCCCGTACACCGTGCATACGTCCAGCACTCAGCTGCGCCGGGCGCTGGACGTCCTCGTCAGCCGGCCCGGAGCGCTTTCAGCTCCCTGAACCACTTGGCGAGGAAGGCCGCCAGGAACAGCGTGTGCACGACCGCGAGCACGGCGTACCCGGCGCGGAAGGCCCCGGGTGCGCCGAGCAGCAGGAACACCAGGCAGAACACCCCGTAGTCGGCGGGCAGCAGGGCCACGGCCCGTACCCGCGAGACGGGCCCCGCCGGCGCCGCCGCCCAGGACGGGCCCCGGCCACTCGCCGCCGCCTTGCCGAGGTGTTCGCGCAGGAGCCCCGCGCAGAAGGTGACCACGGCGGCCAGCTGAAAGCCGAGCGGCAGCAACAGCCAGGCATCCGAGGGCAGTTCACCGAAGCGATAGAAGGAGATCAGGACCGCGGTGTGGACGAGCAGCAGCTTCCCGCAGTCCACGACATGGTCCAGCCACTCCCCGTCGGGCCCGCCCCGGCCGGTGAGCCGGGCGAGCTGCCCGTCGGCGGAGTCGAAGGCGAAACCGAGCGCGAGGGCCGCGTAGACCAGGACGGCGAGCGTCCAGGACGGCTCGACGAGCGCCACCGACGCCACCGCACCGTAAGTGAACAGCGCGCTGATCACAGTCACTTGATTGGGCGTAAGTCCCGCCCGGTAGGCCCCGGCCGCGAGCACGCGGCCGGCGGGCCGGTTCACGTACCGCGAGTAGAGCGAGACGCCTTTGGCGCTCTTCTGTGCGCCGCGCAATTCGCGCAGCACGGTGCCCGTGCTTCCCACTACGCCCCCCAGCGTCCGGCAGTGCCCGCATCATGGCACGCGGACACCGGACCTGTGGGGTCTTTGGATCTCCTTACCTCCGGGGTAATCGACGCCGCCGGGGCCCCGGGACCAAGGTGGGTGCACCGCCCCGGACCGCCGGGGCGCCCACGGAGAGGACCCGCCATGACCGCGTACGACGAGACCGTCCAGCGCTACTTCGCCGCCTGGAACACGACCGGGTCCGAGGAGCGGGCGAAGGCGGTGGCCGCCGCGTTCACCGACGACGCCGGCTACACCGACCCGCAGGCCGACGTGCGCGGGCACGAGGGGCTCGCGGCCCTGATCGGCGGCGTGCACGAGCAGTTCCCCGGCTTCCGCTTCACACTGACCGGCACACCGGACGGGCACCACGACCTGGTCCGGTTCTCCTGGGAGCTGGTCTCCTCGGCGGACGGCTCCGCCCCGGTGGCCGGGTTCGACGTGGCCCGGCTGGCCGAGGACGGCCGGATCAGCTCGGTGAGCGGATTCCTGGACCGCGTACCGGCGGCGTGAACCCGCCCCGCACCACGGTCACTTCCCGCCGGTGAGCTGCTCGTCGAGCTCGTCGAAGAGCAGCTCGCTGTGGTCGACCTGGCCGGTGCGGTAGGCGGAGCGGGCCACCAGATGCGAGGCGACCGGTCCGGTGAGCATCTGGAAGAAGGCGATGAGGGCGAGGGTGGCGAGTTCCATGCCGCCGCGCAGCCGCAGCGCCACCCCGGCCAGCACCAGGATCATGCCGAGGGTCTGCGGTTTGGTGGCGGCATGGCTGCGGGAGAGGACGTCGGGCAGCCGGAGCATGCCGATCACCCCGAGCAGACAGGTCGCGGCGCCGATCAGGAGCAGGACGGCGCCGGCCGTGTCGACGATCTGGAGCCAGAGGTTCACCGCGGGCCCTCCTGGGCGTCGTCGGAGTGCGGAGGCGAGCCGTTCGGATCGCGGGGCCGGTCGCGTACGGCGATGAAGCGGGCGATGCCCACCGAGCCGGTGAAGCCGAGGAACGCCAGCACCAGCATGATCGGGAAGTAGAACGGGTCCCGGGCGAAGGCCGATTTGGCGGCCAGACCGGCGATGATCAGCGCGGCGCAGACGTCCAGCGAGATCGCCCGGTCGAGCATGGAGGGGCCTCGCCAGATCCGGGCGAGCAGCAGTGCCCCGGCGATGAGGATCAGGACGACGGCGCAGGTAAGCAGGGCCTGGTCGACCCGTTCGGGTGCGGTCACGGTGCGGGCCTCCCGGCGGCGAGCTGGGGCGGTGGCGGGGGTTCGGCGACCCGGGCGATCTCGTCACGGGTGCCGAAGGCCCGTACGGTCAGTTCCTCCACGCGCCAGACCTGACGCCGGGCGGCTTCGAGCTCCTCGGGCCGGTCGGCGTCCAGGACGTGCACGAAGACGGTGGCCGTCGCCCGGCGCACCTCGATGATCGATCCGCCGGGGACGTTGGAGACGGCGACGGCGGTGGCGGCGAGCATCAGGTCGCTGCGGCAGCGCAGGGGGACGCCGATCACGGCGGCCCGGTGCGGCAGGCCGAACAGGGTCTGGCGGGTGACCTTCACGGCCGAGGTGTACATGTCGTAGAAGAGGTAACCGGCCAGGCGCAGGATGCCCCAGGGGTGGAGCCGCAGTCCGAGGTCGACCCGGGGCAGCGGGAAGGCGAGGCAGACGGCGACCGATACGACCAGGCCGGTCAGGACGTTGGCCCAGGTGAGGGTGGACCAGAGCAGCACCCAGATGACGGTGAGCCAGGCGATCAGCGGCAGGTCGAGCACCCGCCGCCGACGGGTGCCGAACTCGAAGCTCAGGGGTGGCAGATCGGCGTTGCGGAAGGAGAAGCCCAGAACGCGTTTCACCGGCCCAGCACCTCCTGGATGTAGGGCGCCCGCTGGAGGAGTTCGGCGGCCGTGCGGTCGGTGTAGGCGGTGAGCGGGTCGGCGAACACGGTGAAGGCGAGGCCGATGGCGATGGTGGCGGCGGTGGCCGCGACCATGGGGTGGGGCAGTCGGCTGGTAGTGGTGACGGCCCGTCCGTGCAGGGTCGCGGCCGATGCCTGTCCGGCGGGCGGGGGCGTGGTCCCGATGCCCTCGTCGCCGGTGCCGGGGATGCGGTCGGGTCCGGCGTCGCTGTCGTCGTCGCTGTCGTCACCGGCCTCCAGGACAGTGCCGGCGGCGGCCTGGCCCGGCGGGGCGGCGCGCCAGAAGGCGAGGTTCCAGACCTTGGCGACCACGTACAGGGTGAGCAGGCTGGTGGCCGCCGAGCCGGCGACCAGGACCCAGGCCCAGCCGCCGCCGTCGGCGACGCCCGCGCGCATCAGCCCGAGCTTGCCGATGAAACCGGAGAGCGGGGGGATCCCGGCGAGGTTCATCGCGGGGACGAAGAACAGCGCGGCGAGCATCGGCGCGGCCCTGGCCAGGCCGCCGAGCCGGGTCAGCTCGGTGGTGCCGCCGCGGCGTTCGATGAGCCCGGCGACGAGGAACAGCGTCGTCTGGACGGTGATGTGGTGGGCGACGTACACGATGGCCCCGCCGTACGCCTCGCGGGTGGCGAGGCCGATCCCGAAGACCATGTAGCCGATGTGGCTGATCAGGGTGAAGGAGAGCAGTCGCTTGAGGTCGGTCTGGGCGACCGCGCCGAGGATGCCGATGACCATGGAGGCCAGGGCGATGGCCATCAGGAGGTCGCCGATGCGGTTGCCGGGGAAGAGCAGGGTCTCGGTGCGCAGCATGCAGTAGACGCCGACCTTGGTGAGCAGTCCGGCGAAGACGGCGGTCACGGGGGCCGGGGCGGTCGGGTAGGAGTCGGGGAGCCAGGCGGCGAGCGGGAAGACGGCGGCCTTGATGGCGAAGACGGTGAGCAGCAGCGCCTGGATCAGGGTCTGTACGCCGATGGGGAGGTCGGCAAGACGCACGGCGAGCTGGCCGAAGTTCGCGGTGCCGGTGGCCGCGTAGGTCATGGCGATGGCGGTGAGGAAGAGCATCGAGGAGAACAGCGAGATGATCACGTAGGTGGAGCCCGCCCGCATGCGGGGTCCGGTGCCGCCGAGGGTGAGCAGGACGAAGCTGGCGACCAGCATGATCTCGAAGCCGACGTAGAGGTTGACGAGGTCGCCCGCGAGGAAGGTGCAGGAGACCCCGGCGACGAGGATCAGGTAGGCGGGGTGGAAGACGGCGAGCGGGGTCTCCTTGTCCCGGTCGGTCATGCCCTGGCCCAGCGAGTAGACGAGCACGCAGAGCGTGACGGCCGAGGAGACCGTGAGCATCAGCCCGGAGAGCCGGTCGGCGACCAGGGTGATGCCGAGCGGCGGGGCGAAGTCGCCGAGGTGGACGGAGAGCGGGCCCTGCCGGTCGGCGGCGACCATGAGGATCACCGAGAGCGCGGTGACGGCGGTGAGCACGGCGACGCTGATGAAACGCTGGAAGCGCCCCAGCCGGGTGCCGAAGGCGAGGCTGAGTCCGGTGGCGCACAGGGGCAACAGCACCGGCAGCGGGACGAGCGCGTTCATCCGTCGGCTCCTCGGTCACGGGGGTAGCGGTCGTCCGCCTTGGCGTCGCCGTCGCGGGCGTAGTCCTCCGGGTCCGCGCCGAGCACGTCGTTCCAGAGGTTGCCGGAGGCGTCGCGGCCCCGGGCCTGACGGGCCCGGTCGGCGCGGAGGCGGTCACGGAGCCGGCGGCGCTCCTCGCGGTAGCGTTCGCGCTCCTCGGCGGTGGGTTCGGCTCCCGACCGGAACTCCTCGCGCAACTGGGCGCGCTCGGAGAGCACTTCGGCGCGCAGCACGATGCGCCGGTCCTCCAGGTCGTCGTGGACCTCGTCGGTGCCGGTGATCTGGTGGCTGCGGTAGGCCATGGCCAGCAGGAACGCGGTGGTGGCCAGGGTGATGACGATGGCGGTCAGCGCGATGGCCTGGGGCAGCGGGTCGGTGACCCGGCTCAGGGAGACCCCGTAGAGCAGGGGTGCGGCGCCCGCCCGGCCGGTCGAGGAGAGCACCAGCAGGTTGATGCCGTTGCCGAGGATGACGGCGCCGAGCAGGATGCGGGTCAGCGGGCGGGTGAGCATGAGGATGCCGCCGACGGCGCAGAGGACGACGGCCGTGGTGATGAGCGAGGCGCTGACGATCATCGCAGGGGCCCTCCCGCCTCGGGGCCGCCGTCGGGGGTGAGGACGCCCGCGGCCCGTTCGATCTGCCGGTCGACCTTGGCGCCGAGGGCCCGCACGATGTCGAGGACGACGCCGAGGACCAGCAGGTAGACGCCGAAGTCGAAGAGGACCGAGGTGCTCAGGTGGTACGTGCCGAAGACCGGCAGATGTCCGTAGTACGTGAAGGCGTGCAGGACGGTGCCCTCGCCGAGTCCGAGGAGGCCCACCCCGGTGGAGATGAAGAGTCCGAGGCCGGTGAAGAGACCGGGCTGAAGCGGGGCCGCCTCGGCGAGTTCGAAACGGCCGCCCGCCAGGTAGCGGGTGATCAGGGCGACCCCGGCGACGAGCCCGGCGACGAAGCCGCCGCCGGGCAGGGACTCGGCGCAGAACAGCAGATAGACCGAGAGCACCAGGATCGGGTGGAACAGCAGCCGGGCCACCACTTCGAAGACGATCGAGCGGTGTTCGGGGGCGAGGGTGGCCCCGGCGGCCAGCCAGTCGCGTTCGGGGGCCGCGTCGTCGCCCTGCGGCAGCCGGGAGGAGTGGTGGGCGGTCAGGGACCAGGCGGTGCGGCCCTGCAACTCCTCCTGGGCCATGGAGCCTTCACTGCGGCGGTGCAGGTAGATGAGGCTGGTGACGCCGATCGCGGCGGCGGCGAGCACGGCGGACTCCCCCATCGTGTCCCAGGCGCGCAGGTCGACGAGGATGGTCGCCACGACGTCCTTGAGCCCGTGGTCGGCGACCTCCTGGACCATGGCGGTGCCGGCCGGTTCGGCGGTGCGCGCGGCGGCGGCGACCCACATCCCGACGCCGACGGTGGCGGCCGCGGCGAGCGCCACGGGGATGCGGCTGGCCCGCCGCCAGATGCTCACGGTCTCCTGGAAGTGGACGGGCATCCGGCGCAGCACCAGCACGAAGACGATCATCGCGACGGTCTCCATGCAGAACTGGGTGAGCGCCAGGTCGGGCGCTCCCTGGACGACGAAGAGCAGGGCGGTGCCGTAGCCGGTGAGGCCTGCCAGGACGACGCCCTTCATACGCCGCCGGACCGTCAGGCAGAGCAGGGCGGCGGCACAGGTCAGCGCGGCGACGGCGCCCTGGAGCGGGTTGTCCCAGAGCCGGGGCCGTACGGCTCCGACCCAGGGGGTGTCGACCATGAGGACGGCGAGCTGTCCGCCGAGCATGACGAGCAGCGTGGTGGCGAGGTAGACGGAGAGGGAACCGCGCTGGATGAAGCCGGTGACCTGGAGGGCGAGACGTTCCTGCCCGAGCAGCAGATGGCCGAAGACGCTGTCGGCGGTGGGCCAGGCGATCCGCCGGGAGAGCCGGGTCACCTGGGTCCGGCCGAGGAAGAGCACGGTGCCCGCCGCCCAGGCGACGGCCGACAGGAGCAGAGCGAGGCCGAATCCGTGCCAGAGGGCGAGGTGGTACGGGTCCGGCTCGGCCGGGAACATGTCGGCGTACGCGTTCGGCAGCCGGTCGGTCCAGCTGACGGCCGGGCCGAGGATGAGGCCGAGCACGGCGAGCAGCGCGGGCGGGGCGAGGAAGGCCGGGCCCACCCGGTGGACGGGGGTGTCGGGGACGCCGGGCTTGCGGAGGAACGCGCCCCAGAAGAACCGCAGGGTGTACGCGGTCGTCAGCGCGGAGCCCGCGACCACGGCAACCAGCGCCCACCGGTCGGCGGTGGAGCCGTGGAGCAGCGCCGCGAAGGCGGCCTCCTTCGCGGCGAAGCCGAGCAGCGGAGGCAGGGCGGCCATGGAGGCGGCGGACAGCGCCGCGACCCCGGCGACGTACGGCAGGGAACGCCCGACTCCGGAGAGTTTACGCAGGTCACGCGTGCCGGCCGCATGGTCGACGATCCCGGTGACGAGGAACAGCGGGGCCTTGAAGAGGGCATGGGCGAGGATCATGGCGAAGGCGGCGAGCGCGGCGTCGTGGTTGCCGGTCCCGGCGAGCAGGGTGAGGAAGCCGAGCTGGCTGACGGTCCCGTAGGCGAGGACCAGCTTGAGGTCGTTCAGGCGCAGCGCCCGCCAGCCGCCGAGCAGCATGGTCGCGCCGCCGAGGACGAGGACGACGGGTTTCCAGACGGGGACGTCGGCGAAGGCGGGGGCTAGCCGGGCGACCAGGTAGACGCCGGCCTTGACCATCGCGGCGGCGTGCAGATAGGCGCTGACGGGGGTCGGCGCGGCCATGGCGTTCGGCAGCCACATGGAGAACGGCCAGATGGCGGACTTCGACAGGGCCCCGCACAGCACGAGGACGACGGCGACGGACACGGCGAGGGTCGTCTCGGGCGGATCGGCGACGATCGCGGAGATCCGGTAGGTGCCCGCGGCCTGACCGATGATCAGGAAGCCGACGAGCATGGCGAGGCCGCCGAAGGTGGTGACGACGAGCGCCTGGAGGGCGGAGCGGCGGCTGTGCCGGTGTTCGCTGCCGTGGCCGATCAGCAGGTAGGAGAAGACCGTGGTCAGCTCCCAGAACACATAGAGCGTGATCAGGTCGTCGGCGAGGACGAGGGCGAGCATCGCGCCCGCGAAGGCGAGGAGGTTCCCGGCGAACCGGCCCAACTGCGGGGTGTCGTCGGTGAAGTAGGAGGCGCAGTAGAGCAGGACGAGCGCGCCGACCCCGGCGGCGAGCAGCACCATCAGCTCCGCCAGCGCGTCCAGCCGCAGATCGAGGGTGACCCCGTAGTCCGGGATCCACTCCCAGGTCCAGGTGTCCGCGCCGCCGGACGCGGCGGTGTTCCAGCGAGTGAAGGCCCAGACGGTGGCGGCGGCCGGAGGCAGCGCCAGCACGACGAAGCCCCGCCGGCCGAGCCGGTGCACCAGCGGACCCGCGCAGGCCGCCAGCGCGAAGTGGGCGACGATGAGCGCGATCACAGCGGGGTGTCCGGGGCGGGCGGCGGGGCATCCGGAATAAAGGGCACTAAATACAGATATATCCCCTGGGGCGATTCACCCGTCCGGCGCGCCGCGCACGGCCCGGTCCGCTGCGTTCGCCCCCTCGGGGTCCGGCCGTCTCAGCCGTGTCCGGCGCAGGGCCCGCTGTGGTCGCAGTAGGGCGTGTTGGCGGTGGCGCCGCAGCCGCAGAGCATCACCCGGGTCTCGTGGCGGGGGCCGTACGGGGTGGCGACTTCGAGGTCCCCGCGCAGGTGCAGTACGCCGTCGGCGTGGAGCGACACATGGGTGGGGACGTCGGGGACCTCGTCGGGCATGCCGTCGGTGCGGTGGTACTGGAGGGCGCCGCTCGGGCAGCGGTGGATGACCTCGGCGACCTCGTCGGCGGGGGCGTTGTCGGGCTGGACCCACGGACGGCGGTCGACGTCGAAGACGGCGGGGAGCCCGCGGACGCACTCGGCGGCGTGGAGGCAGCGGTGCGCGTCGAAGCCGACGACGATGCCCTCGCCGTCGTAGGACTTGGCGGCGGGGCGCGGGGGCGGCTGGCTGGTCACCGCTGGCTCTCCCGGCTCGGCTCGGCATCCGGACCCCTTCAGCCTCGCCCCGGCGCCCCGCCTCCGCCACTCGGGGCCGGGGCTCTCACGGGAGAACCGCGACCCCGTCGATCTCGACCATCGCCTGCTCGTCCCAGAGCCGGGCTACCCCGATGACGGCCATCGCCGGGTAGTCGCGCCCCGCGAGCCTGCGCCAGATCCGGCCCAGTTCGGCGGAGTGGGATCGGTAGTCGTCCACGTCGGTGGCGTAGACGGTGACCCGGGCGAGGTCGGCGGGGGCGCCGCCGGCCGCGTGGAGAGCGGTGAGCAGATTGCCGAGCGCGAGCGCGAACTGCTCGGGCAGGGTGGCTCCGACGACCTTGCCCTCCGGGTCGAGCGCGGTCTGCCCGGCGAGGAAGACCAGGTGCCCGCCGGTGGCGACGACGGCGTGGCTGAAGCCGGTGGGCGGGGAGAGTTCGGACGGGTTGATCCGGTGCGACGGACTCATACGGGCGGCTCCTGGGTCAGGGGCTCGGACGGCTCGGCGGACGGCTCATGGGAGTCGGGGCGCTGGGCGGTGTTCGCGTACAGCTCCTTGGCGATGATGGTGCGCTGCACCTCGCTCGCTCCCTCGTAGATGCGCGGCGCGCGGACCTCGCGGTAGAGGTGTTCGAGCAG
This sequence comes from Streptomyces rubiginosohelvolus, assembly GCF_014649875.1. Taxonomy (GTDB): domain Bacteria; phylum Actinomycetota; class Actinomycetes; order Streptomycetales; family Streptomycetaceae; genus Streptomyces; species Streptomyces rubiginosohelvolus. Next base: position 333,812 of record NZ_BMTW01000002.1, read on the forward strand.
ATGGCCCCGGCGCAGGGCGCGGGCGCCGTGCAGCTGGACGGCGGTGTCGACGACGTACTGCGCGGTCTCGGTGGCGTACAGCTTGGCCATCGCCGCGCGGCGCGGCACCCCGCTCTCCCCCGCGTCGTACGCCGCTGCCGCCGCGTACACCAGCAGGCGGGCGGCCTCGGTGCGGGTGGCCATCTCCGCGACCTGGTGCGAGACGGCCTGGAGGTCGCTCAGCGGGCCGCCGAACGCGGTGCGGTGGGCGGTGTGGTCCAGGGTCGCGTCGAGGGCGGCGCGGGCCATCCCGACGGCGAAGGCCCCGACGCTGGGGCGGAAGAGGTTGAGGGTGTTCATGGCGACCCGGAAGCCCCGGTCGGGTTCGCCGAGGACGTCGTCGGCGGTGACCGGCACGCCGTCGAACTCCAGGGTGCCGATGGGGTGCGGGGAGAGCATGTCGAGGGCGGAGCCGGTGAGTCCGGGGCGGTCGGACGGGACCAGGAACGCGGTGATGCCCCGGGATCCGGCGCCTGGGGTGGTGCGGGCGAAGACCACGGCGAAGTCGGCCTCGGGGGCGTTGGAGATCCAGCACTTCTCGCCGCTCAGCGCCCAGCCCGCCGGAGTCGGCTCGGCGGTCAGGCTCAGGGCCGCCGCGTCGGAGCCGGCCCCCGGCTCGCTCAGCGCGAACGCGGCGACGGCCCGCCCGGCCCGGACCTCGGGGAGCCAGCGTTCACGGTGGGCGGGGGTGCCCGCCTGGACGATCGGGGTGGTGCCGAGGCCCTGGAGGGCGAGCGCGGTCTCGGCCTCGGTGCAGCCGCGGGCCAGCGACTCCCGCAGCAGGCACAGGTCCAGCGCGCCGGAGCCCAGCATCCGGCCGAGGAGGCCCAGCTCGCCGAGTGCGGCCAGCAGGGGACGGTTGACCCGCCCGGGCTCCCCCTTCTCCGCCAGCGGGCGCAGTTCCCGCACGGCGAGCGTACGGAGCTCCTCGCACCAGGCGGTTTGTTCCGGTTCGAGGGAGAATGCCGTCATGGCGGCGCCTCTCTTGTCGCGTCGTGTCGCGTGCCCCGTCGCGTCGGGTGGCATCTCGTCGCATCGCTTCGCACGCCATGGCTTATCGCGGACCGTTGACTACCGTCACCCAAACGATACGCTCCAGAGGCGACAAGGGGGCGATCCTTCATGGAGCCGAATTCCTCGCCGAACACGCCCACAGCCGCCGCCGACGCGTCCGTACGCGTCCCCGGCGCGCCTCACGAGCCGACCGGGCGCGCCACCGGCGCCCACACCGACACCTTCGCGCGCGACCATCTCCCGCCGCCGGAACAGTGGCCGGAACTCCTCCTGGACGATCCGGCGCCGCGCTACCCCGACCGGCTGAACTGCGGACACGAGCTGCTGGACCGCACCGTCGAGGAGTACGGCGCCGACCGTCCCGCACTGCGCTCCGGCGACGGCGTCGTCTGGAGCTACGGCGAGCTGCGGGAGACCGTGGACCGCATCGCCCATGTGCTGACGGAGGACCTGGGGGTGGTGCCGGGCAACCGGGTGCTGCTGCGCGGGCCGACCACGCCCTGGCTGGCCGCCTGCTGGCTGGCCGTCATGAAGGCGGGCGCGGTCGCCGTCACCGTACTGGCGCAGGCGCGCGCCACGGAGCTGGCCACCATCTGCTCGCTGGCGCGCATCAGCCACGCGCTGTGCGACGCCCGGTCCGCGGAGGACCTGGCGAAGGCGGACGTGGACGGGCTGCGGATCACCCTGTTCGGCGGGGACGGGCCCGACGACCTCACCCGGCTGGTGGAGGGCAGAACCGGTCCGTACCGGGCGGTGGACACGGCCGCCGACGAGGTCGCGCTCATCGCGTTCACCTCGGGGACCACCGGGCGCCCCAAGGGCTGTATGCATCTGCACCGGGACCTCCTGGCCATCGCCGACACCTTCTCCCGCCATGTCCTGCGCCCCTCGCCCGACGACGTGTTCGCGGGCAGCCCGCCGCTGGGCTTCACGTTCGGCCTGGGCGGGCTGCTGGTCTTCCCACTGCGGGCCGGGGCCTCGACCCTGCTGCTGGAGCAGGCGGGTCCGCAGCATCTGCTGCCCGCGCTGGTCCACCACCGGGTCTCGGTACTGTTCACCGCGCCGACGGCCTACCGCACGATGCTCGGCCAGCTGAACGGCCACGACCTGTCGGCGCTGCGGCGCTGCGTCTCGGCCGGCGAGAACCTGCCGGAGGCGACCTGGCGGGCCTGGTACGACGCCACGGGGCTGCGCATCATCAACGGCATCGGGGCCACCGAACTGCTGCACATCTTCATCTCGGCGGCCGACGACGCGATCCGGCCGGGGACGACCGGGGTGCCCGTGCCGGGCTGGCAGGCCCGGGTGGTGGACGAGCACGGCGATGAGCTGCCGGACGGCGAGCCGGGGTTGCTCGCCGTGCGCGGCCCGGTCGGCTGCCGCTATCTCGCCGACCCGCGGCAGACGGACTACGTCCGGCACGGCTGGAATCTGACCGGCGACACCTTCGTCCGCGAACCCGACGGCTACTTCCGTTACGTGGCCCGCGCCGACGACATGATCATCTCCTCCGGCTACAACATCGCGGGCCCCGAGGTGGAGGACGCCCTGCTGCGCCATCCGGAGGTCGCGGAGGCGGCCGTGGTGGGCCGGCCGGACGAACTGCGCGGCGAGATCGTGGTGGCGCACGTGGTGCTGACCGAGGGCTCGGAGCAGACGGCGGACTCGCTGCGCGCCCATATGAAGGCCAACCTGGCCCCGCACAAGTGCCCGCGCGTCTTCGTGTTCGAGGAGTCCCTGCCGCGCACCGCGACCGGCAAGCTCCAGCGGTTCCTGCTCCGGGAAGACCTCCGGGAGGACCTCGGGAAGGACAGAGCCTAGAGTGATCACGTGGCCGAGTTGCGCACCCCCCGCTCCCTGATCATCACGCTCTACGGCGCCTACGGCCGTCCGGCGGACGGTGCGCCGTTCGCGGTGTCGGAGCTGATCCGCCTGCTGCACGCCGTGGGCGTCGACGCCCCGTCCGTACGCTCGTGCGTCTCGCGGCTGAAACGGCGCGGGCTGCTGGTGGCCGCCCGGGCCGGGGACGGCTCGGCGGGATACGCGCTGTCGCCCGACGCCCGGCAGCTGCTGGACGACGGGGACCGGCGGATCTACCGGCACCCCGCGCCGAGCCTCGCCGACGGCTGGGTGCTGGCGGTGTTCTCCGTGCCCGAGGCGGAGCGCAGCAAGCGCCATGTGCTGCGCTCCCGGCTGGCCCGGCTGGGCTTCGGCACGGCCGCGCCCGGGGTGTGGATCGCGCCGGGCGGGCTGTACGAGGAGACCCGGCACACCCTGGAACGGCTCGAACTCGACCCGTACGTGGACCTGTTCCGGGGCGAGCACCTCGGTTTCGCCGCCACCCGCGAGGCGGTCGCCCGCTGGTGGGACCTGCACACGGTGGCACGCCTGCACCACGACTTCCTGGAACTGCACGAGCCGGTGCTGCGGGACTGGGAGGCATCCGGTGCCGACGGCCCGCCCCGCCCCCAGACCGCCTACCGGGACTATCTGCTGGCGCTGGACTCCTGGCGCCAACTCCCGTACGCGGACCCGGGTCTGCCGACCGAGCTGCTGCCCGCGGACTGGCCGGGCGGCCGCTCGGCGGAGGTGTTCGGCCGGCTGCACGAGCGGCTGCGGGACGCCGGGGAGCTGTTCGTACGGGAGTGAGGCCCGTGGCACGACGGGGAAATCCGGGTGCCCCGGCCTCCCGCCCCCGGGCAGGATGAGGCATGACCTGGACCTTCACCGACGACGTCGACGTGTTCCTCGCCGCCGCCGGCCCGTCGCTCGCCGCTCGGCCCGTGGAGCACACGGTGGTGCTGAGCGTCACCGAGCGGCTGAGGCGCTCGGGCGCGCATCACTACGGCGACGGCGATCCGGTCCTCGGCTGGTGGCGCGGGGCGGACGGGGCGGTGGCGGGAACGCTCGTGCGCACGCCGCCGCATGGGGCGATGCTCAGCGCCGTGCCCGTGGAGGCGGTGGAGCCGCTGGTGGAGGCCCTGGGGGCGGGTCCCGACCTCGACGGTGTCAACGCGGACCGGGACATCGCGGCGCTGCTGGCCGCCCGGCTGCTGGGCTACCGGACCGTGCAGGAGCAGCGGCTGTACCGGCTGGGCGCGCTGCGACCGCCCTCCCCCGCGCCGGAGGGCCGGGCCAGGGCGGCGACGCGGGCGGACCGGGCGCTGCTGGTGGCATGGGTGGAGGGGTTCGCGGAGGCGACCGGGCAGTCCAAGTCCTCGGCGGAGTGGCTGGTGGACGAGGGCACGGAACGCGGGTCGCTCGCCCTCTGGGAGAGCGGCGGTACGCCGGTGGCCCTGGCGGGGCGCTCGCTGATGCTGGCGGGCATGGTGCGGGTGACGTCGGTGTACACCCCGCCGGAGTTCCGCGGCCGGGGGTACGGGGCCGCCGTGACGGCCGAGGCCTCGCGGGCCGCCCTGGCGGAGGGCGCGGCGGAGGTGCTGCTCTTCACGGACCTCGCCAACCCGACGAGCAACGGCGTGTATCTGCGCATCGGTTACGAGCCGGTGGCGGACCGGGTGCAGTTGAGGAGAGACACGTGATCACGGAGACGGTGCCGCCCGAGCCGCTGTGGCTCGTCGCCGCGAACGTGGTGCGGTGGCGGCGGTACGGGGACGGCGGGCAGGAGTTGCGGCCGGGGACGAAGGCGTACCGGGGCGGGGCGAAGGTGTACGTCGTCGACACCTACCCGGGCATGGGACACGAGCAGGTGACCACCATCGGGCGTTCCCGCACCGGCCGTTGGATCACCGTCGACACGGGTTCGCGCCATCTGCACACGTTTCGTGCGAAGTTGGCGTATGCACCAGCCGTGCTGCGACGGGCCGGAGCGGTCGGGGTGCGCCTGCGGTCCCGGGAGGAGGCCGAGGAGCTGGCCGGCCTGCTGGAGCGGCTCGCCGCCGAGTACCGCGAGACCCACCACGGCGCACCCCACCCCACGCCCTGCCTCTGCCACACGTGCCTGGTCACCCCAGCGTGAGCCGGGGCTTCGGTCCGTCGGTGCGGCCGGTGGGCGGGGTGCGGCTGCCCGCGCCGTACGGGAGGGGCCAGGGCGCGCCCGGTCCCGTGTAGCCCTGTTCGGCGGCAGCGTGGAGGGTCCAGTGCGGGTCGTACAGGTGGGGGCGGGCCAGGGCGCAGAGGTCGGCGCGGCCCGCCAGGAGCAGGGAGTTGACGTCGTCCCAGGATGAGATCGCGCCGACCGCGATGACGGGAACGTCCACGGTGTTGCGGATCCGGTCGGCGTACGGGGTCTGGTAGGAGCGGCCGAACTCGGGGCGCTCCTCGGGCACGACCTGGCCGGTGGAGACGTCGATGGCGTCGGCCCCGTGCTCAGCGAAGGCGCGGGCGATCGTGACGGCGTCCTCGGCGTCGGTGCCGCCCTCGGCCCAGTCGGTGGCGGAGATCCGCACGGTCATCGGCCGGTCCTGCGGCCAGACTTCGCGCACGGCGTCGAAGACTTCGAGGGGGAAGCGGAGGCGGCCGGCCAGGGATCCGCCGTAGGCGTCGGTGCGGTGGTTGGTGAGCGGGGAGAGGAAGCCGGAGAGCAGATAGCCGTGGGCGCAGTGCAGTTCGAGGAGGTCGAAGCCACTGCTCGCGGCGCGCCGGGCGGCCGCCACGAACTGCTCGCGTACGGCGTCGAGTCCGGCCCGGTCCAGCTCGGCCGGGACCTGGCTGACGCCGGGGGCGTACGGGAGCGGGGAGGCAGCCGTCAGGGGCCAGTTGCCGCTGTCCAGGGGCTGGTCGATGCCCTCCCACATGAGCTTGGTGGAGCCCTTGCGGCCGGAGTGGCCGAGCTGGACGCCGATGGCCGCGCCGGGGGCGGAGGTGTGCACGAAGTCGGTGATCCGCCGCCAGGCCAGGGCCTGTTCGTCGTTCCACAGGCCCGTGCAGCCGGGGGTGATGCGGCCCTCGGGGCTGACGCAGACCATCTCGGTCATGGTGAGTCCGGCGCCGCCGAGCGCACGGGCCCCGAGGTGAACGAGGTGGAAGTCGCCGGGGAGCCCGTCGGTGGCGGAGTACATGTCCATGGGTGAGACGACGACGCGGTTGCGCAGCTCCAGACCGCGCAGCCGGTACGGGGTGAACATCGGCGGGGTGCCGGGCGGGCAGCCGAACTCCTCCTCGACGGCGGCGGTGAACGAGGCGTCGCGCAGCCTGAGGTTGTCGTGGGTGACCCGGCGGCTACGGGTGAGCAGGTTGAACGCGAAGCGCCGGGGCGGCTGGTCGACGTAGTGGGCCAGCTCCTCGAACCAGCGCAGACTGGCGGCGGCCGCGCGCTGGGTCGAGGCGACGACCGGGCGGCGCTCGGCCTCGTACGCCGTCAACGCGGACGGCAGGTCGGGCTGCTCCTCGATGCAGGCGGCGAGCGCGAGGGCGTCCTCGACGGCGAGCTTCGTGCCGGAGCCGATGGAGAAGTGGGCGGTGTGGGCCGCGTCGCCGATGAGCACGGTGTTGCCGTGGGACCAGCGGGAGTTGGTGACCGTACGGAAGGCGAGCCAGGAGGACCGGTTGCCGCGCAGGGGGCGGCCGTCCAGGGCCTCGGTGCAGAACTTGGCGCAGCGGGTGGTGGATTCGGCCGGGTCGCAGGTGTCGAGTCCGGCGGCGCGCCACACCTCCTCGCGCATCTCGACGATGACGGTGGAGGCGTCGGCGGCGTACGGGTAGCCGTGCAACTGCATGACGCCGTAGGGCGTTTCGGCGATCTCGAAGCGGAAGGCGTCGAGCGCGAAGTCGGCGGCGAGCCAGATGTAGCGGTTGCGGTGTTCGGTGACGCTCGGGCCGAAGGCGTCGGCGTGCGCCGCCCGGGTGGCGCTGTGCACCCCGTCGGCGGCGATGACCAGGTCGTGGTGGGCGGCCAGCTCGGCGGCGGGCGGAGCCACGGCGCGGAAGCGGAGGTCGACGCCGAGGCCGGCGCAGCGCTCGTGCAGGATCTCCAGGAGCCGGCGGCGGCCGAGGGCGGCGAAGCCGTGGCCGCCGGAGGTGTGCGTGCGGCCGCGGTGGACGATGTCGATGGTGTCCCAGCGGACGAACTCGCGGCCGAGGGCGCGGTAGACCTCGGGGTCGGCGTGCTCGATGCCGCCGAGGGTCTCGTCGGAGAGGACGACGCCGAAGCCGAAGGTGTCGTCGGGGGCGTTGCGCTCGAAGACGGTGACCTCGCGGTCCGGGCCGAGGCGCTTAAGGAGGGCCGCGGCGTAGAGCCCGCCGGGGCCGCCGCCGATGACCGCGATGCGCCGCACGGATGACCCGGCCACGGCTACCGCCCCTGCCACTTCGGCGGCCGCTTCTCGGTGAAGGCGGCGTGGAACTCGGCGTAGTCCTCGCCGTGCATCAGGAGGGCCTGGGTGTTGGCGTCCAGCTCGACGGAGGCGGCCAGCGGCATGTCCAGCTCGGCGGTGAGCAGGGCCTTGGTCTGGGCGAGCGCCAGGGCGGGTCCGTCGGCGAGGCGGCGGGCCAGCTCGGCGGCGCGTTCGTCGGCCTTCCCCTCCTCGGCCAGCTCGCTGATCAGGCCGATCCGCTCCGCCTCGGGAGCGCGGACGGCGTCGCCGAGCATCAGGAGCCGGGTGGCGTGGCCGAGGCCGACGACCCGGGGCAGCAGGTAGGCCGCGCCCATGTCGCCGCCGGAGAGGCCGACCCGGGTGAAGAGGAAGGCGAAGCGGGCCGAGGGGTCGGCGACCCGGAAGTCGGCGGCGAGGGCCAGGACGGCTCCGGCGCCCGCCGCGACCCCGTGGATGGCGGCCACGACGGGGAAGGGGCACTCCCGCAGGGCCCGGACGACCTGTCCGGTCATCCGGTTGAAGTCGAGGAGCTGCGCGGTGTCCATGGCCAGGGTGGCGCCGATGATCTCGTCGACGTCACCGCCGGAGCAGAAGCCGCGCCCCTCCCCGGCGAGGACGAGGGCGCGCACGGAGCGTTCCCGGGAGAGCTCGGCGAGGAGGTCGCGCAGATCGGCGTAGGCGCCGAAGGTGAGCGCGTTGAGTTTTTCGGGACGGGAGAATGTGACGGTTGCCACACCGCCGTCCCGGGTCAGCCGGAGATGACGCCATTCCTCGGTGCTCGGGGCCGAGCTGGGAAACGGGCTCATGGAGGGGTCCCCTTCAGCGATCGGGCGGGTGCCGGCCGTGCGCGGGTCGCGTTCCGCCTCCGAAGTTATCACTCAGGCGTGACCGCCGTCACGAGGTCGCAATACGGCATCCGTGAGACTGTTGTGGCGAAAGTCCCCTTTGCTCCGGCCGACCGCCCCTATGGCTGGGCCGGAGCGGTTCGTAAGGTTGAAACCAGGAAGTCTCGGCACGAGTACGACGTGAACCCGAAAAGACGACTGCCCGAGAGCCGAGACCTCCCGCTTCAGGTAGACCCGCTCCCGAACGGAAACCCTGCCGTGCCGCCCGATGTCCCCGTCCCCGCTTCCTGGCGCATCGCCCTGCCGCACTCCACCGCGGCCGTGCCGATCGCCCGGGCTCTCATCCGTACGGCCCTGTCGGACATCGACGCCCCGGCCGACAGCGACACCGCCGAACTGCTGACCGCCGAGCTGGTGGCCAACGCGGTCGAGCACACCCTGGGCGGCGAGCCCATCGAGCTGGTCGTGGAGCTGCTGCCCACCGGCTGCCAGGTCGAGGTGCACGACCGCGACCCCGCCCCGCCGGGCGACCTGTCCCGGCCGCAGCCGGGCTTCGAGGTCGATCCCTGGCAGGAGCACGGCCGCGGCCTGCTGCTGATCCGGACCCTCAGCTCCGCGTGCGGTCACCGCACCACGGAGCACGGCAAGGCCGTCTGGTTCACGCTTCCGGCGATACCGGCGCAGCCGGGTCCGTCACCGGGGAGCTGACCAGCCGGGAGCGCTTGCGGCCGTATCCGGCGTAGAGGAGCGAGCCGGCGGCCAGGAAGACCGCGAACTGGACCCAGGTCGTCCAGCCGGTCCCGTACATCAGGTACAGGCAGAAGGCGACGCCCAGCAGCGGGCTGACCGGGTAGAGCGGGACCCGGAAGGTCCGCTTCAGCTCGGGGTTGCGGCGCCGGAGCACCACCACCGCGACATTGACGGCGACCATCGTGGCGAGCGTGCCGATGGTCGTCAGGTTCACGACGACGTCGAGCGAGACGAACGCGGCCGGGACCGCGAAGACACAGGCGACGATCCAGGTGTTGGCGACCGGGGTGTGGGTCTTGGGAGAGACCCGCTCGAAGACGCGCGGAATCAGACCGTCGCGGGACATCGACATCAGGATGCGGGTCTGCCCGTACATCACGGCGAGCACCACCGAGGCGATGGCGACGACCGCGCCGAAGGCGATGATGCCGCCGCCCACCGAGGAGTCGGTGACCTCGTTGACGGCGATCGAGAGAGCGGCGCTCTTGTTCGCCACGTCGTCCGAGCCGATCGCGCCGATGGCGGAGAGCGCCACGGCGCAGTAGAGCAGGGTGACGACGCCGATGCAGATCAGGATGGCGATCGGAATGTTGCGGCGGGGGTTCTTGACCTCTTCGCCGGCGGTGGTGATGGCGTCGAAGCCGATGTAGGAGAAGAACGCGAGCGACGCGCCCGCGGTGATCCCGCCGAGCCCGTGGGTGGCGAACGGCATGAGGTTGTCGTCCTGGAACGCGCTGAACGCCACCGCGCAGAACGCGACCAGGATGCCGATCTTGAGGACCGCCATGGCGGCGGTGGCCGTGGCGCTCTCCCGGACGCCGCGCACCAGCAGGGTGGCGGCCATGGCGATCACGACGATCGCGGGCAGGTTGACCACACCGCCGTCACCGGGCCCGGCGGACAGGGCGGCGGGCAGTTCCCAGCCGAACAGGCTGTTCAGCAGCTCGTTGACGTACTGGCTCCAGCCCACCGCGACGGCGGAGACCGAGACGCCGTACTCCAGCAGCAGGCACCAGCCGACGAGGAAGGCGGTGCGCTCGCCGAGCGCCGCGTAGGCGAAGGAGTACGAGCTTCCGGAGACCGGGATGGCGCTGCCCAGCTCCGCGAAGGACAGGGCGGTGAAGATGCAGGTGATCGCCGCGAGGACGAACGAGATCACGACGGCGGGGCCGGCCTCGGCGACGCTGTCGGAGAGTCCGACGAAGATGCCGGTGCCGACGATCGCGCCGACCCCGAAGCAGACAAGCTGGAAGAGGCCCATCGTGCGCTTGAGGCCGTGGCCCTCCAGGTCGCCGCCGGATTCGGCGATGAGCTGCTCGGGGCTCTTGCGGCGCAGGCCCGACAGGTGGGGGCCGGCGGGCTTCGGGGTGCCGGATCGCGGCAGACCGGTGCTCATGCGGGACGTTCTCATCTCTGGTGGTGCAGTGGGGGGACGGCCCGTGCGCCGGGTGCGGCGGCACAGGTAAGGGGTTCGGGTCCCGCAGGGGTCTCCCCGGGTCCGAACCCCACCAAGAGCCGACATCGTAGCCACCAGCACGCATGTTCACCCAATCGGGTGTATGAGCATGCGAACCCCTGCCCCGTATGCGTATGGCTCGCGCGGCTACTTCCCGGCGAGCGTCGCCACCAGGACGGCCTTGATCGTGTGCATCCGGTTCTCCGCCTGGTCGAAGACGACGGAGTGCGGCGACTCGAAGACCTCGTCGCTGACCTCCAGCTCGGTCAGTCCGTACCGGGCGTGGATGTCCCGGCCGACCTGGGTGCCGAGGTCGTGGAAGGCCGGCAGGCAGTGCAGGAACTTCACGTCCGGGTTGCCGGTGGCCCGCAGGACGTCCATCGTCACGGCGTAGGGCCCGAGGGCGGCGATGCGCTCGGCCCAGACCTCCTTGGGCTCCCCCATGGAGACCCAGACGTCGGTGGCGACGAAGTCGGCGCCCGAGACGCCCTGGGCCACGTCGCCGGTGAGGGTGATCATCGCGCCGCTGACCTCGGCGAGCTTCCGGGCCCGCGCCACGACCGCCTCGTCCGGCCAGTACGCCTCGGGGGCGACGATCCGGACGTCGAGGCCGAGCAGGGCGCCGGTGATCAGGTAGGAGTTGCCCATGTTGAAGCGGGCGTCGCCGAGGTAGGCGAAGGCCGTCCCCGCGAGGGGGCCCTCGCGGCACTCGGTCATGGTGAGGACGTCCGCGAGCATCTGGGTGGGGTGCCAGTCGTCGGTGAGCCCGTTGAAGACCGGCACGCCGCCGTGCGCGGCCAGCTCCTCGACGGCCTGCTGACTGTCGCCCCGGTACTCGATCCCGTCGAACATCCGGCCCAGCACCCGGGCGGTGTCCTTCACGGACTCCTTGTGGCCCATCTGGGAGCCCGCGGGGTCGAGGTAGGTGGTGAAGGCGCCCTGGTCGGCGGCGGCGACCTCGAACGCGCAGCGCGTACGGGTCGAGGTCTTCTCGAAGATCAGCGCGATGTTCTTGCCGCGCAGCCGCTGGACCTCGACCCCGGCCTTCTTGGCCGCCTTGAGCTCGGCGGCCAGTGCGACCAGGCCGAGAAACTCCTCGGAGGTGAAGTCCAGCTCCTTGAGGAAGTGGCGGCCGGTGAGGTCTATGGCCATGATGACTGCTCCTGGGTCGGGCGGGGATCGGCGCACTGCGCGCGGCAGGGGTGGAAGTCTATACGATGCATCGCATCTCTATACAGGGCCATGGGTCCACCTTCCTTCGGCCGCTCATGCCACGGGGTCCCGCTCCACCGGGCAGCTCATACAGCGCGGCCCTCCCCGCCCCCGGCCCAGCTCGCTGCCCCGGATCTCGATCACCTCGATGCCCTGCTTGCGCAGATGGGTGTTGGTGGTCGCGTTCCGCTCGTACGCGACGACGACGCCGGGCTCGACCGCGAGCACGTTGCAGCCGTCGTCCCACTGCTCGCGCTCGGCGGCGTGCACGTCCTGGGTGGCGGTGAGCACCCGGATCGCGTCGAGACCGAGGGCGGCGGCGATGGCGCGGTGCATGTGCTCGGGCGGATGGTCGGTGACCTTCAGTTCGCGGGGGCCGCTGCCGGGCTCGATGGTGTACGAGCGGAGCATGCCGAGACCGGCGTACTGGGTGAACGTGTCGCCGTCGACCATCGTCATCACCGTGTCCAGGTGCATGAACGCGCGGGCCTTGGGCATGTCGAGCGCCACGATCGTGCGCGCCGAACCGGCGTCGAAGAGCCCGCGGGCCAGCATCTCCACCGCCTGCGGGGTGGTCCGCTCGCTCATCCCGATCAGGACCGCGCCCTGCCCGATGACCAGGACGTCACCGCCCTCGATGGTGGAGGGGTAGTCGTCCTGCCCCTCCGACCAGTGGTGGAAGGCGCCCGCCTCCGGGCCGGTGAAGAGCGGGTGGTGGCGGTAGATCGCCTCGAAGTGGACGGTCTCGCGCTGCCGGGCGGGCCAGCGCATGGCGTTGATGGAGACCCCGTCGTAGATCCAGGCCGAGGTGTCCCGGGTGAAGAGGTGGTTGGGCAGCGGGCCGAGGAGGAAGTCGTCCAGGTCCATGACATGGAAGCGGACGGAGGTCGGCTCGCTGTACCGCTCCAGGAACTCCCGCTTCGTCATGCCGCCGACCAGCGCCTCCGCCAGCTCCGCGGCGGACAGCTGCTCGAAGGCGGCCCGCAGATGCTCGGTGGCGAGCGGGCCGTACTCCTTCTCGTCGAAGACCCGGTCGAGCACGAGTCGCCGCGCGACCGGGATGTCGAGCGACTCGCGCAGCAGATCGCCGAAGAGGTGCACGGCGACCCCCCGGTCGCGCAGGACGTCCGCGAACCCGTCGTGCTCCTCCCGGGCGCGGCGCACCCACAGGACGTCGTCGAACAGCAGCGCGTCCTTGTTCCTGGGGGTGAGCCGCTTCAGCTCCAGATCGGGGCGGTGGAGTATGACGCGGCGCAGCCGCCCGGCTTCGGAGTCGACATGGAATCCCATGCCTTCATCCTCACCGCGCGGAGCACCGTTCACCCGGCGAATCGCCTACCGGTTGGACCGGTCTCAGAGCCGGGGGTCCACCGGCTCCGACTCCAGGGCCAGGACGGCGAACACCGCCTCGTGGATCCGCCACAGCGGTTCGCCCTCCGCCAGCCGGTCCAGCGCCTCCAGACCGAGTGCGTACTCCCGCAGCGCGAGCGAGCGCTTGTGGCCGAGGAACCGGGAGCGCAGGCGCTCCAGATTCTCCGGGCGGGTGTACTCGGGGCCGTAGATGATGCGGAGGTACTCCCGGCCCCGCACCTTGATGCCGGGCTGGACGAGGCGGCCCTTGGCGTCCCGGACGAGGGCGCCGAGCGGCTTGACGACCATGCCCTCGCCGCCGCGTCCGGTCATCTCCAGCCACCAGTCCACACCCGCGCGGACCGAGTCCTCGTCGCCGGCGTCGACGACGAGCCGGCGGGTGACCTGGAGCAGCCCGGTCGGGTCGTGCTCCACCAGCCGGTCGAGCCAGGCGAGCTGCTCGTCGTGCGGGACGGCGGCCAGGGAGCGGCCCTGGACGGCGAGGATCTGGAAGGGGGCCAGGCGCACCCCCTCCAGTCCCTCGGTGGGCCAGCAGTAGCGCCGGTACGCCTCGGTGAACGCGGCGGCGTCCTGCGCGCGGGCCCGCTGCTGTCCGGCGAGGCCCGCCACCTCGACGCCCCGGGCGGCCGCCTGCTCCAGGGCGGCGACGGCCGGCGGGAAGACCGCACCGGACGCGGCGCCGACGGCGGCGTACTGCGAGCGCAGCAGCCCGCCCGCCTTCAGCGACCACGGCATCAGCTCGGCGTCCAGGAGGACCCAGTCGGTGTCCCACTCCGCCCAGAGCCCGGCGGCGGTGACGGCCGTACGGAGCCGGTCCAGGATCCCTTCGGTCAGGGCCGGGTCGTCCAGGAAGGGGCGGCCGGTGCGGGTGTACAGCGCGCCGGTGGGACCCGCCGTGCCGAACCGCGCGGTCGCCGCCTCCGCGTCCTTGCAGACCAGGGCCACGGCCCGGGAGCCCATGTGCTTCTCCTCGCACACGACCCGCTCGACGCCGTCCGCCGCGTACTGCGCGAACGCCTCGGCCGGGTGCTCCAGGAAGCCGTCCTCGCGGGAGGTGGCGGTGGGGGCCATGGTGGGCGGGAGGTAGGCGAGGAGCTGCGGGTCGACCGCGAACCGGCTCATGACCTCGAGCGCGGCGGCGGCGTTCTCCTCGCGCACGGCTACGCGCCCCATGTGCCGGGTCTCCACGACCCGGCGGCCCTGGACGTCGGCGATGTCCAGCGGCCGGCCCTCCCGGCCTCCGGGCGCCTCGGTCACCAGCGGCTTGACGGGCTCGTACCAGACCTTCTCGGCGGGTACGTCGACGAGTTCGCGCTCGGGCCAGCGCAGCGCGGTCATCTTTCCGCCGAAGACGGCACCGGTGTCCAGGCAGATGGTGTTGTTGATCCAGGAGGTGGTGGGGACGGGGGTGTGGCCGTAGACCACGGTGGCGCGGCCCCGGTACTCCTCGGCCCACGGGTAGCGCACGGGCAGGCCGAACTCGTCGGTCTCGCCGGTGGTGTCCCCGTACAGGGCATGCGAGCGGACCCGGCCGGAGGTGCGGCCGTGGTACTTCTCGGGCAGCCCGGCGTGACAGACCACCAGCTTGCCCTCGTCCAGGACGTAGTGGCTGACGAGGGAGTCGATGAACTCCCGCACCTGGCCCCGGAACTCGGGGTGCTCGGCGTCCTCGCGCTCCAGCTGCTCGACGGTCTCGGCGAGCCCGTGGGTGAGCTGGACCTTGCGGCCCGCGAGATAACGGCCGAGCTTGTTCTCGTGGTTGCCGGGGACGCACAGGGCGTCGCCCGACGCCACCATGGACATCACGCGGCGCAGCACGCCCGGGCTGTCGGGGCCCCGGTCGACGAGGTCGCCGACGAACACGGCGGTGCGCCCCTCGGGGTGGGCGCCGTCCACGTAACCGAGCGTGCCGAGCAGGGTCTCCAGCTCGGAGCTGCAGCCGTGGATGTCGCCGATGATGTCGAACGGTCCTGTGAGGTGACGCAGGTCGTTGTAGCGGCGCTCCAGGACCACCTCGGCGCTTTCGGCCTCCTCCTCGGTGCGCAGGATGTGCACCTTGCGGAAGCCCTCGCGCTCCAGGCCGCGCAACGAGCGCCGCAGCTCGCGGCGGTGCCGCTGGATGACGTGGCGCGGCATGGAGGCGCGGTCAGGCCGGGCCGCGTTGCGGGCTGCACAGACCTCCTCGGGGAGGTCGAGGACGATGGCGATGGGCAGGACGTCGTACTTCCTGGCCAGCTGGACGAGCTGCTTGCGGCTCTCGGGCTGGACGCTGGTGGCGTCGATGACGGTGAGCCGCCCGGCCTCCAGGCGCTTGCCCGCGATGTAGTGCAGCACGTCGAAGGCGTCACGGCTGGCGCTCTGGTCGTTCTCGTCGTCGGCGACCAGGCCCCGGCAGACGTCCGAGGAGACGATCTCGGTCGGCTTGAAGTGCTTGCGGGCGAAGGTGGACTTGCCGGATCCGCTGGCGCCGATGAGGACGACGAGGGAGAGGTCGGTCACCGGCAGGGTGCGTCCGGGGGTCGGGGCGGCGGCGGTCTCCGCGCCGGTCGTGCTGTGGCCTCTGTTCATGCGGCTTCCGCCTCCTTCTTCTTCTCGGTGGTCGTGGTGGTCGTGGTGGTCTCGGCCCGGGTGAACACGGCCATCTGGGTCGGCGGCCCCACCTCGGGGTCGTCCGGCCCGACCGGCACGTACCGGACGGTGTATCCGTGCCGTTCGGCGACCTGCCCGGCCCAGTCCCGGAATTCGGCCCGGGTCCACTCGAAGCGGTGGTCCCCGTGCCGGACGTGTCCGGCCGGGAGGGTCTCCCAGCGGACGTTGTACTCGACGTTCGGTGTGGTCACGAGCACCGTCCCGGGGCGCGCGGCACCGAACACCGCGTACTCCAGGGCGGGCAGCCGGGGCAGGTCCAGGTGCTCGACGACCTCGCTGAGCACGGCGGCGTCATACCCGGTCAGCCGCTTGTCGGTGTAGGTCAGCGAGCCCTGCCGCAGGGTGACCCGGTCGGCCTGGCGCTCCCCCATCCGGTCCAGCTTGAGCCGCCGCGAGGCGATGGTGAGGGCGCGCATCGAGACGTCGACGCCCACGATCTCGGTGAAGCGCACGTCCTTGAGGAGCGCCTGCACCAACTGGCCCTGGCCGCAGCCGAGGTCGAGCACGCGGCTCGCCCCGGCGGCGCGCAGCGCGTCGAGGATCGCGGTCCGCCGGTGCTCGGCGAGCGGGACCGGCTTCTCCTCGGTGTCGGTGCTCTCGTCCACCGCGTTGTCGACGCTGTCCACGTCGAGGTCGTCCGACTCGGCGAGCCGGACCAGCTCCAGGGCCTGGTCGGCCTGGCGGGTGAGCCCCCAGCGGTGGGACAGATAGCGCCGGGTGATCAGTGGCCGCTCGGGGTGGTCGGCCAGCCAGCCCTCCCCGGCCCGCAGCAGCTTGTCCACCTCGTCGGGCGCGACCCAGTAGTGCTTGGCGTCGTCGAGCACCGGAAGCAGGACATAGAGCTGCCGCAGGGCGTCGGCGAGCCGCAACTCGCCCTCCAGCACCAGCCGTACGTAGCGCGAGTCGCCCCACGCGGGGAACTGCTCGTCCAGTGGTACGGCCGTGACCTCGACACGCTCCCAGCCGAGCGGCGCGAACAGCTTGTGCACCAGCTCGATGCCGCCCCGGGCGGGCAGGGCGGGCACCTCGATCCGCAGCGGCAGCGGGCTCTCGGCCCGCTCGGGCATGGCCCGGCAGACCCCGCCGAGCGCGGACTTGAACACGGCGGCGAGGGCGACGGACAGCAGCGAGGACGCCGCGTAGGGGCGGTCGTTGACGTACTGCGCGAGCGCCGCGTCGGGCGCGCCTCCCCGGCCCTTGCCCTTGCCGCGCCGCACGAGCGCCACCGGATCCACCTCCAGCAGGAGTGCGGCCGTGCAGCGCTCGGCGGACGCCTCGGGGTAGAAGACGTGCGCGGAGCCGTGCGAGGTGGAGAACGCCTGCGCCTTGTCGGGATGCTTGTGCAGCAGGAAGCCCAGATCAGTGGCGGGACGCTCTTGGGTGCCGGTCGTACCGATTGTCAGGAACACCTGTCCGAGTATGATCCTCACCCCCTGCCCCCACCAGGCATTTTCGCCCCGCCTGCCTACTTCTCCGGCTTCTCCGGCTCCCCCGGCTCCTCCAGTCGACCGGCCAGCTCAGCCATGAGGTCGGGCCCCACCCGGCAGCAGCCCCCGACGAGCCGGGCCCCGGCCCGCGTCCAGGCCCGCACCCTGCCCGGGTCGAAGGTGCCGACCCCGGTCCACCCCCGCGCCCCGGCGTCCCAGCCCTCGCCGCTGTTCGGATAGACCACGGCGGGCCTCCCCGTGACCGCCACCGCCAGCTCCACCGCCTCCTGCGCCTCGTCCGGGTCACAGCAGTTGACCCCGACCGCGAGGACGGACGTCCGCCCGGCCGCCACCGCGAACGCCTCCTCCAACGGCTGCCCGGCCCGGGTCCGGCCGCCGGCCACGCTGTACGAGAGCCAGTACGGCAGCCCGGTCTCCTCGGCCACCCGGACCAGGGCCTCCGCCTCGTCCAGATCCGGCACGGTCTCCAGCGCCAGGGCGTCGGGCCCGGCAGCCGCGAGCGCCGCCACCCGGGGGCGGTGGAAACGCTCCAGCTCACCGACGCTCAGCCCGTAACGCCCCCGGTACTCACTGCCGTCCGCGAGCATCGCCCCGTACGGTCCGACGGACGCGGCGACCCAGGTCTCCCGCCCGGGGCCGGCCCGGCGCGCCGCGTCGGCGGCGCCCCGGGCCAGCTCCACGCTGCGGGCGAGCAGGGCCTCGGTCCCGGGCCGGTCGAGTCCGTACCTCCCGAACCCTTCGAACGTGGCCTGATAGCTGGCCGTGATGAGCACCCGCGCCCCGGCCCGGAGATAGGCGAGGTGAGCGGCCTCGATCTGTTCCGGCGCGTCGGCCAGCAGCCGGGCCGACCACAGCGCGTCGGTCAGATCGCAGCCCTGCGCCTCGAGTTGGTTGGAGAGCCCGCCGTCCAGCAGGACGGGCCCGGCGTCCAGCGCGTCGGCGAGCGTACTGCCCGTGCTCGCGGCCACCTCAGCCTCCTCAGTCAGGTCAGGTCAGGTCAGGACAGGTCAGGTCAGGTCAGGTCAGGTCAGCTGGGACTGGATCTGCGAGGAGATCAGTTCCAGATGGTCCAGGTCGTCCAGGTCGAGGATCTGGAGGTAGATCCTCGACGCCCCGATCGCCCCGTAGCGGCCGATCTTGTCGACCACCTCGGCGGGCGATCCGGCCAGGCCGTTCGCCTTGAGCTCTTCCACATCCCGGCCGATCGCCGCCGCGCGCCGGGCGACCTCGGCGTCGTCCTTGCCCGTGCAGACGATCAGCGCGTTGGAGTACACGAGGTCGTCCGGCGAGCGCCCGTGCGCCTGCGCGGCGGCCCGGACCCGGCCGAACTGCTTCTCGCTGTCCTCCAGCGAGGCGAACGGGATGTTGAACTCGTCGGCGTACTGCGCGGCGAGGCGAGGGGTGCGTGTCGCCCCGTGGCCGCCGATCAGGACGGGCACCTTGGCCTGGGCGGGCTTGGGGAGCGCGGGCGAGTCGGTGAGCTGGTAGTAGGTCCCGTCGTAGCTGAAGGTCTTGCCGACCTCCGTCGCCCACAGCCCGGTGACGATCGCGAGCTGCTCCTCCAGGCGGCCGAACTTCTCCTTCGGGAACGGGATGCCGTAGGCCTTGTGCTCCTCCTCGAACCAGCCCGCGCCGAGGCCCAGTTCGATCCGGCCACCGGACATCTGGTCGACCTGGGCCACCTGGATGGCCAGCACTCCGGGAAGCCGGAAGGTGCCGGCGGTCATCAGCGTGCCGAGCCGGATCCGCCGGGTCTCGCGCGCCAGTCCGGCCAGGGTGATCCAGGCGTCCGTCGGCCCGGGCAGGCCGTCACCGGAGCCCATGCGGAGATAGTGGTCGGAGCGGTAGAAGGCGTCGAAGCCCAGGTCCTCCGTGGCCTTGGCGACGGTGAGCAAGGTGTCGTAGTCGGCCCCCTGCTGGGGCTCGGTGAAGATGCGAAGATCCATGCCTCCATCCTGCCTCTCCCGAGGCCGTGGCCCGGCCCTCGCCTCCCCCGGACCACCCCGCGCCTTCCCTCGTCGGAGCTAGCGCCGCTCCCCCGGAGCGCCACAGAAGCCCGTGCCTCCGCTCAGGGTCCCGCGGCCGATGGCGCGGGGCCTCGTATGCCGTAGGGGCCGTCGCGCTCCCTCGCGCGCTCCGGCTCCCGCTCCCTTTCCGCCAGGCGTCTCAGCATCCCGTGCACACGGTCGAGCGATTCGTCCGCCGCGTCCATCGCCTCGATGCACTGCCAGTAGAGCCCGTCCTCGCCCGTGTCGCAGGCCACCCCGACCAGCGCGATCCCGGCCTCGCCGAGCAGCAGCGCGAGCCCGGCCAGGGCGGGCCGGACCTCGCCGATCCCCGACAACTGGGCGGCCCTGGCACCGCCGGAGATCACCGCCGGATGGTCCAGCGCCGAGCATCCGGCGCCGATCTCCCCCAGCGCCCGCGCCTCGCTCCGTAATTCCATCGGCCCGCACAGCGCCAGCCGACTGCCGACCGCCCGGGCGAGCGCCTGCGCCTGCCAGGCCTCCGCCATGACGTCCAGCGCGCCCCGGCTGTCGGCCAGAGCCCGCCGGCCCGCCTCGATGAGTCGCTCCGCTTCCATCTGTCTCCCCCGTCCGTACGAAAACCCGCTCACCTCATTCATTACCCACAGTGAGGTAGACAGCACCGTAAGGCCAGAGGAAATCGGAAATCTGTGGACACGAAGTCGAATGTGGATAACTCGATCACTCCGAAGAGTGACGATCGGGTGGTTCGGCAGCGCTCGGCAGCGGGAAGCGCTTCTCGTTCCGCTCCAGCTTGGCCACCAGTGCCGCCGTCGGGTCGATGCCCAACACCTCGCAGAACTGCAGGAGATAGGCGAGCACGTCGGCCACCTCGTCGGCGACCCGGTGGGCGGATTCGGGGTTCTCCATGATCGCGGCCGACTGTTCGGGCGTCAGCCACTGGAAGATCTCCAGCAGTTCGGAGGCCTCGACGCTGAGCGCGGCCGCCAGGTTCTTCGGGGTGTGGTACTGCCCCCAGTCCCGTGCCGCCGCGAACGCGGCCAGCCGACGCTGGAGTTCTGCCACATCGGTGTCCGTCACGGCACCAGGTCTATCACCGGCCACCGACAGTGCCTCCCGCACGTTCGAGGCACGCCTCCCGCACACCCGCCCCCCGCGCGGCTCCCGCACACCGTGGACTCCTGACGGCGGCCGGGGCGGCGGTCCCGACCGACTGCCGCCGCTCCCGGCCGCCTTCCCGACTGCCGCTTCCTACGACTGGGCGAGGCCCGCGGGTGTGACCCCCTCGACCTCCATGCCGACCGGCGCGAGCAGGAAGACGTTGCGGTCGACGCGGTGCATTCCGCTGCCGAGGCCGAAGACCACGCCGCTGCTGAAGTCGAGGATCCGCTTCGCCACGTCCGTCTCCGCCGCCGTCAGGTCGAGCAGTACCGGAACCTGGGCGACGAGGTACTCGGCGACCTCCCGGGCGTCCGCGAACACCTGCACCCGCAGGACGACGAGGCGGCGCTGTTCGGCGGCGCGCTCGTCGGGGACGGTGCGGTGGTCGATCCGGGACGGCCATTCGTCACGGCCGCGCAGGGGTACGACCTGGGCGAGACCCTCCCACTGTTCGTCGGTGGCGTCGTATCTGTCATACCTGTCGTACCTGCTCACCGGTTCACCCCGTCGTCAAGCCGGTCGGATGGGCACCGGCTGCACTCACTGTTCATCGGGCAATCCTCTCGCCCCTCACCCGTTCGGCGTACCAGCGACACGGCGAAGTCCGCCTCCGTGTCGCATCCGATACCCGGCAGGCGTCGGTTCATGACGAACGGGCCCCGTCAGACCGTGATGACCTGGACCCCCGCCTCGCCGAACCGGTCCCGCGCCTCCGCCCCGATGTGGGAGTCGGTGACCAGGATGTCGACGAGGCCCAGGTCGCAGACGCGCGCGAAGGCACGCTTGCCGATCTTCGACGAGTCGGCCGCCACCACTACCCGCTGGGCCCGTTCCGCGAGCAGCCGGTTGACGCTGGCCTCGCCCTCGTGATGGACGTACGCGCCGCGTTCGATGTCGATGGCGTTCACCCCGAGGACTGCGACGTCGAGGGTGATCTCGTTCATCACGCCGACGGCGAGCGGGCCCGTCAGCTCGTACGACTGAGGTCGCGCGACGCCGCCCGTCACGACCATCTTGATCTGCGGGCGGATCGCCAGCTCGCTCGCGATGTTGAGGGCGTTGGTCACCACGGTCAGCGTCGGCTGGCCGCCCGCCACCGCCGTCTCGCCCACGATGTCCGGGCGTACCGCCAGCGCCCTGGCCACCTCCGTCACGGTCGTCCCGCCGGTCAGGCCGACGACCTGGCCGACGGCCACGAGGCCGGACACCGCACGGCCGATGGCCTGCTTCTCCGGTGCGTGGCGGCCCGTCTTGTAGCGGAGCGCCAGTTCGTAGGAGACCCCGTGCGCGACCGCGCCGCCCCGGGTGCGGGTGAGCAGGTGTTGCTCGGCCAGCTGGTCCAGGTCGCGGCGGATGGTGGCGGCCGACACGTCGAGCGCCGTCGCCGCCTCCTCGACGTCCACCCTGCCGTGCTTGCCGACCAGTTCCAGCAGCGCGTCCCACCGGGCGTCCCTGGACAAGAGCGTCTCCTCACCGTCCGGCGCGGGCACCGCGTTTCGCGGGAACGCGGTCGCCGGGGGCCGGACCGCCGCAAGCGTCGCACAGGGCTCGCCGGGAGCCCTCCCCCCACCTGCACCTTGCTTGTTTTTGCTCGATAACTGCATGTAACGTGCAGAATTCTACACGCGGGGTGTTCGGCCCCGCTCAGCCCCGTTCCCGTGGTCCACCTCGTTCCCGTGTCCACCTCGTTCCCGTGGAGTGCAGACGTGTCGTATGCCGAGACCGAGACAGCCAGTCAGCCCGCCTGCTGGCGGCGCGCCGCCGACCTGGCCGGCGGCCCCGAGGCCGTCGCCCTGCCCGTCGCGGGCGAGCGCGTCGCGGTCGTCGGCTGCGGCACCTCCTTCTACATGGCGCAGGCCTACGCCGGGCTCCGCGAGGGGTCAGGGCAGGGCGAGTCGGACGCCTTCGCCGCCTCCGAGTTCCCCTTCGGGCGCGGCTACGACCGGGTCGTCGCACTGACCCGCTCGGGGACCACGACGGAGGTGCTGGAGCTGCTCAACCGGCTGCGCGGCACGACGCGCACGGTGGCGGTCACGGCGGATCCGCGGACTCCGGTCAGGGCGGCGGCCGACGATCTCGTCGTCCTGGACTTCGCCGACGAGCGGTCCGTCGTCCAGACCCGCTTCGCCACGACCGCCCTCACCCTGCTGCGGGCCCACCTCGGGCTGCACTCCGACGCGGTCGTCGCGGACGCGGAGGCCGCGCTCGCCGAGCCGCTGCCCGACGAACTGCTGCGGAGCACCCAGTTCTCCTTCCTCGGCCGGGGGTGGACGGTCGGTCTGGCCCACGAGGCGGCGCTGAAGATGAAGGAGGCGTCGCTGTCCTGGACGGAGTCGTACCCCGCGATGGAGTACCGCCACGGCCCGATCAGCATCTCCACCACCGGCACCACGACCTGGATGTTCGGCGAGGCCCCCGAGGGCCTGGCGGAGCAGGTCCGCGCCACGGGCGCCCGGTGGGTGAACGGCTCCCTCGACCCGCTGGCCGATCTCGTACGCGTCCAGCGTCTCGCCCTCGCCCGGGCGGCCGCCCGGGGGCTCGACCCCGATCTGCCGCGCCATCTGAGCCGCTCGGTGGTTCTCGACGGGGCCTGAGGCGGGGGCTGCGCGACCATGGAGACATGCACCTGACCCTGGACGCCGCGGCCCACCGGCTGTCGGCGGCCTCGGAGCCGCAGGGGGGTATCGCCGGCTGGGCCGCCGGTCTGGTCGAGACGTTCGGCGGGCCCGGCGCGGGTGCGGCCATCGCGCTGGAGAACGTGTTCCCGCCGCTGCCGAGCGAGGTCATCCTGCCGCTGACGGGGTTCGCCGCCTCGCAGGGCGTGCTCAGCATCGCCTCGGCGCTGTTCTGGACGACGCTCGGCTCGGTCGTGGGCGCGGTGGTCCTGTACGGCGTCGGCGCCGTGTTCGGCCGGGAGCGGATGCACGCCTGGTGGGCGAAGCTGCCGCTGGTCAAGGCCTCCGACCTGGTACGGACGGAGGCGTGGTTCGCCCGGCACGGCACGAAGGCGGTGCTGCTGGGGCGGATGGTGCCGGTGTTCCGGAGCCTGATCTCGGTGCCCGCGGGTGTGGAGCGCATGCCACTGCCGGTGTTCGTCGCGCTGACGACGGCGGGCAGCCTGGTGTGGAACACCGTGCTCGTGATGGCCGGATACTGGCTCGGCGACCAGTGGGACGTCGTCGGGGCGTACGTCGGCGTCGTGTCGAAGGTCGTCCTGGGCCTGGCCGTCGTCGCCCTGGCCGTCTACGTCACGATGCGGATCCGGGGCCGGAGACGCGAGAAGCCCTGACGGTACGGGGCGGTCGACGGGACACCCCGTCGGGGGTGTCCCGCGCGCGACCGCTCACGGCTCGACGGGGCGTCACTCCTCGAAGTGGGCGTCCAGGGCCTTGTCCAGCTCGGCCGGCCAGCTCTTGAGCTCGCTGCGGCTGGCCGCCTCGACCTCGGCGTTGAACCAGCGGCGGCTCGACAGGTGGACGGTCACCGTGAACCTGCGGCCGAACCGGGCAGGGGTGGTCTCCACCGCGCCGATCTCGTCCCAGCCGAACTCGGCCTCCTGGTCGTCCAGCCGGAACCGGACGCCTTCCCGGGCCACCCGGATCGAACCGCGCCGGTCGCTGACCTCGAAAACGGGGCCGTCCCCAACCTCGGCATCGGCATCGGCATCGGCCTGAGACTCGGTCTCGCCGTCGACCGCCGCGGCGTCGACCTCCGCTTCCGGTTCCCGGTCGGCGTCACCCTCCGCGGCCGCCGTTTTGGCCACGTCGTCGCGGATCTCCGCCGCCTCCGGGCCGGCCTCCGACTCCGCTTCCGGTTCCGGCTTGCGGGTTCCGGCGGGCGCCGCCAGTCCGGGCAGGGGGATGAACGCCGGGTCGGTGCCTGCGGCGAACTCGGGCTTCTTGTTCGAATCTATGCTCTGCTCCACGGCGGGCAGTATGGTCGACGAACCTGTACGTGACCAGTCGCCACTGCTCCGGTCGGCCGAGTGGTGCCGGAAATTACCGTGCGGCCACGGGGGTTGACCCCTTCATGACCCAACGCCCAGGACCTCGCACCCTGTCCGACGAAGCCCTCTCCGGCCTCCTCGCCCGGCAGCAGTTCGGCACGCTCGCCACGAACAAGCGCAGCGGCCACCCCCATCTGACGACCATGGTCTACAGCTGGGACCCCGAGGCCCGCATCGTGCGGTTCTCTACCACGGCCGACCGGGTCAAGATCAAGCATCTGCGGCGCGATCCCCGTGCGGCGCTGCATGTGCCGGGCGGCGACGTGTGGTCGTTCGCCGTCGCCGAGGGCGAGGCCGAGGTCTCCGGGAGCACGACGGAGCCCGGGGACGCGGTCGGGCAGGAACTGCTCGCGATGGTGCCGGAGGCCGGGAGGCCCGAGGACGAAGCCGCGTTCTTCGAGGAGTTGGTCGCCGAGCGCCGGGTGGTCATCCGGCTGAAGGTGGACCGGCTGTACGGCACGGCGCTCGACGTCTGACGGCAAAAGGAACGGCAAGAGGAGGGGGCGGCCGGGGCCTCAGGGCAGCCCGGCCCCGCCTGCCCTGCCCCGCCTGCCCGCCCCTCGCCACACCCGGTCCTCAGAGCACGCCTTTGCGCCACTCCCGTACCAGCAGATAGCCCAGGTACGCCCCGCCGATCGCCATCGTGTAGATCCCGACCGGCAGGTCGTCGAAGAGCGGCAGCTGTTGGGAGCAGAGGTCCGCGAGGACCAGCAGCAGACCGCCGGTGAGGGCGGAGAGCAGCAGGTGCGGGCCGGAGCCGCGGGTGAGGCGCCGGGCGATCTGGGGGGCGGTCAGGGCGATGAAGGCGATCGGGCCCGAGACGCTGACCGCGGCGGCCGAGAGGGCGATGGCCAGGAGCACGGCGAGGGTCTTGGCCTTCTTCGGCTCGGAGCCGAGCCCCTCGGCGATGTCGTCGCCCATCTCGCCGATGTCGAGCCGCCGCGAGATCAGCGCGGCCAGCGGGGCGGCGGCGGCCAGGACCAGCCAGACGGTCGTGGCGTCGGTCCAGGAGCGGGCGGTCAGGCTGCCGTTGACGTACGCGGTGAGGACGGAGGCCTTGTCGCGTTCCAGGGCGTAGACGACGTACTGGGTGACGGCCGCGCCCATCGCGGCGACCCCGATGCCCGCGATGACGAGCCGGGCGGGGTTGCGGAAGCCGGTGCCCGTGGAGACGTACACGAGGGCCATCGCGAGGATGGCGCCGATGAGCGCGCCGACGGGCACCGGGACCGTGTCGGGGAACATCAGCGCGCAGAACGCGGCGCCCGCGCCCGCCCCGGCGGAGAGCCCGATGACGTCCGGGCTGCCGAGGGGGTTGCGGGTGACGGACTGGAACAGCGCGCCGGACAGGCCGAGCGCCGCGCCGACGCCGATGGCGACGGTGAGGCGGGGCCCGCGCAGCCGGTTGAAGACGAACCGGTCCTTGCCCTCGGCGTCCCCGACGAGGGCGGCGGGCAGGTCGGCGAGGTCGATGCCGAGGCGTCCCCAGGCCAGGGTCGTGACGGCGGCCGCGAGGAGGAGCACGAAGAGCCCGGCGGCCGCGAACACGGAGGCCCGGCGCACGGGTATCGCCACGGTGCTGCCGACGGTCAGATAGCCCCGGGGCGCCTTGCGGACGGGGGCGGTGCGGTCGGTGACGGTCATGAGGTGCCCCGCATCCTGCGTACGGCGATGAGCAGCGCGGGTGCGCCGATGAAGGCGGTGACGACGCCGACCATGAGTTCGGTGGGGCGCATGACGACCCGGCCCACCACGTCCGCGAGGAGCAGGAGGGTGGGGCCCATCAGGGCGGAGAAGAGGACCTGGGCGCGGAAGTCGACGCCGACCAGGGCCCGTACGACGTGTGGGACGGCGAGGCCGACGAAGGCGATCGGGCCGACCGCGGCGGTCGCGGCGGCGCTGAGCAGGGTGGCGGCGAGCAGTCCCGCGCCCCTCGTGCGCCCGGGGTGCGAGCCGATGGCGACGGCGGTCGCGTCGCCGAGGGCCAGGGCGTTGAGGCCGGGGCCGAGGGCGAGGGCGATCAGGAAGCCGGCGGCGGCGAACGGCAGGACGGACCAGAAGACCTCGAAGTCCCGGCCGCCGAGCGCTCCGACGACCCAGTAGCGGTAGCTGTCGAAGACCTGCGGTTTGCTGAGGGTCACCGCCTGGATGAACGCCATCAGGACGGCGGTGAGCACCGCTCCGGCGAGCACCAGGCGCACCACGCTCGTGCCCGTACCGGCGGAGCCGATGACGTGGACGAGGACGCCCGCGATCAGCGCTCCGGGCAGCGCCCACCACATGGTGTCGGTGGCGCCGGAGGCCCCGAGCCAGGCGGTCGCGGCGACGATGCTCGCGGAGGCGCCGGCGTTGATGCCGAGGAGGCCCGGTTCGGCCAGCGGGTTGCGCGAGACGCCCTGCATGAGGGTGCCCGCGACCGCGAGGCAGACCCCGGCGAGGACGCCGAGGACGGTGCGGGGGTAGCGGCTCTCGATGATGGTGGTGATGTTGGGGTCGGCGGTGCCGCGCAGGACGTCGAGGACATCGCCGAACGACGTGGAGCGGCTGCCGAACATGACGCTGGCGCTGAGCGCGAGTGCCAGCGCGGCCAGGCCGAGGAGCAGGAGGAACGCCGACCGGGCGGCGCCGGTACGCGAGGTACCGGCGCCGCTCGGCGGTGCGACCGTGGTGGTTGCCATGGGAGTGGAGTGTGCCTTGTGGGCTCGGCGGTCCGGATACCCGGCCGGGGTTACTTGCCGGCGGTCTTGACGGCCTCGTCGATGAGCGGCAGGTAGCGCTCGATCGTCCACGGCACGGTCAGCGGGTTGATGATCGAGGAGGCGGTGACGAAGGAGTTGTCGTTGCTCGCGACGACGGCGCCCTTCTTGATCGCGGGGATCTCGCCGTACAGCTTCTGGCCCTCGATCTCCTTGCGGTTCTTCGCGTCCGTGTAGAACGTGAAGACGAGGTCGCTGTCCTTGAGCTTCTCGGCGTTCTCCAGGCCGATGAGGGCCGAGTCGGTGCCGGGGGTCTCCTTGAAGCCGTTGACGACCGGGTCGACCTTCAGGCCGAGCGAGGAGACCATCTTGACGCGCTGCTCCTCGGGCTTGAAGACGCCGAGGGTGCCGGGGCCGGAGTTGTAGATGTACGAGAAGGTGACGTCCTTGTAGTTCGGCCGGGTGGCCGCGGCGTCGGCGAGCTGCTTCTCGATCTTCGTCTTGAGACCGTTCGTGTCCTCGGTGCGGCCGAGCGCCTTGCCGATGATGTCGATCTGCTGGTCCCAGTCGGTGCTCCACGCCTGGTCGGGGTAGGCGACCGTGGGGGCGATGTCCTTGAGGACGTCATACTGCTTCTGCGTGATGCCCGACCAGGGGGCGAGGATGACGTCCGGCTCCAGCTCGGTGATCGCCTCGAAGTCGATCTCCTCGCCGCCCGTGAACTGCTTCGGGAGCTTGTCGCCGGACTTCTTGACGGCTTCGTTGATCCACGGCAGGTAGCCGGACTTGTCGCTGCCCCACGGGTAGCTCTCGATGCCGACCGGGGTCTGGCCGAGGGCTATCGCGGTCTCGGCGGAGCCCTGGCCGAGGGTGACGATGCGTTCGGGCTTCTCCTCGATCTTCGCGGTGCCGAGCGAGCTCTTGATCGAGACGGGGAAGGCGCCACCGCTCTTGGCCGAGTCCTTCGCCCCGTCCTTCTTGTCCCCGTCGCCGTCCGAGGAGCAGCCGACCAGGGCGACGGCGAGAGCGACGGTGGTGGCCGTGGCGGCGAGAGTGTGGCGGCGCACGCGGGTGAAGCCGAGCATGGAGGGTCCTCAGGTTGGCCGAGCAATGAAGGTTAGGCAAGCCTAAGCGAGAGGGGTCGGTGGCTCAAACACACCCCTCCGTCACCACCAGCCACAGACGCGGCCGACGCCCTAGCAGAAGCCGTCGCGGAACGCACAGGAAACCGGGGAGTCGACACAATCGCGCAACATTTAATCTGCACCTAGATGATTGACTCACAGACGAAAATTTCGTACCGTCGAGCCTCATGTTGCACTTCGAGGCATCGCCACGGGGGCGAAGTGCGATCCGCGTACTGGCCCCCGGCACAACGTCGTTGCTCACCGCCGGCATGACGGCATTACTCCAGGAGGAGCCCGGTTTCGAGATGCTCGTGGTCCGCCGGGCGGCGGGCCGGGCTCCTCGTCCGGTCCTTCCCGACGTGGTTCTGATCGAGGACGTCCCCACCGTCCCGGTCGCCGAAGCCGTCGGCAGGGCCCTCCGCCCGTACGGCGAGACGCGCGCCACCCGCGCGCTGATCGTTATGGAAACCGCCTGCGCCCATCGCGTCTTCGGCTATCTCCGCCTGGGCGTCCGCTCGTTCGTCTCGGTCGACGCCGCCCCGGACGTCCTGCTCTCCGCCCTCCGGGCCACCGCCCGCGGCGAGGCGTTCCTCACCCATGACGTGGCCCGGCGCGTCATAGAAACCGCCCTGCCCCACGGACCCGACGACGTGTCCCTGGAATCCCCGCTCGCCCCGCCCGCACAACTGCCGCCCCGAACCGCACCGCTGACCGTCCGGGAACGGGAGATCCATCTCCTGCTCACGGAAGGCCGCTCCAACGCGGAGATCGCCGAGATCTGCGGCCTGAGCAGCAAGACCGTGAAGTTCCACGTCTCGAACATCCTGCGCAAACTCGGCATGCGCAACCGCATCCAGGCCGTCGTCCACGCCGCGCAGTCGCGCGGCCGGGAAACGGCCGCCTGACCCCCCAGGGGGTGTTCAGCACGCCCGTGACGGGACCGGCTCCGACGCCGGTCCCGCGACGGCCCGTGCCCCGGGCCCCGTGACAGCACCCGCGGGAGCCCCGCTCCGCCCACCCGCGCTTCGCACCACACGTATGGAGAGGCACATGCCCAGACGACCCGCCGCGACCACCGCCGCCACCGCGACCGCCCTGCTGGTTTCCCTGACCGCCTGTGGAGGCGGCGGCGAGCAGGGCGAGGGGAAGAGCGGCGAGCCGGTGCGCGGGGGCACGTTCACCTACGCCGCCGCCGTGGGCACCTCGTGCCTCGACCCGCACACCAGCCCCGGCGACATCACCGCCGTCGTCCAGCGCAACGTCTTCGACTCGCTGGTCCAGCTGGACGGCGACGGCAAGCTCCACCCCTGGCTCGCGACGTCCTGGACCGTGTCGAAGGACGCCCGCACCTACACCTTCGAACTCCGCGACGACGTGACCTTCCACGACGGGACCCCCTTCGACGCCGCCGCCGTCAAGGCCAACCTGGAGCACATCAAGGCCCCCGCCACCAAGTCGCTCTACGCCTCCGCGCTGCTCGGCCCCTACAGCGGCAGCAAGGTGCTCGGCAAGCACCGCATCGAGATCGCCTTCTCCGAGCCCAACATCCCCTTCCTGCAGGCCGCCAGCACCCCCTACCTCGGCATCGCCTCGCCCACCTCGCTGACGAAGTTCAAGGACCAGCTGTGCGCGGGCGGGAAGTACTCGGTGGGCACCGGCCCGTTCCGCTCGGTGCGGTACGTCAAGAACGACCGGGCCGAGTTCGCCCGCAACGACGACTACGCCTGGTCCCCCGCGGGCGCGAAGCACCAGGGCCCGCCGCTCCTGGACAAGCTCGTCGTCCGCTTCCTGCCGGAGGACTCCGTCCGTTCCGGCGCCCTGACCAGCGGCCAGGTCGACGCGGCGGCCCTGCCGGTCACCTCCGCCAAGGCCGTCCAGCGCGACAGTTCGCTGCGGCTGAACCGGCGCCAGGCGCCCGGCGCCTCGTACTCCCTCTACCTCAACACCGACCGGGGCCCGCTGCGCGACGAGCGGGTGCGCCGGGCCTTCCAGCAGTCCGTCGACGTCGGCGCCCTGATCAAGAGCATCTACCGGGGCGAGTACGAGCGCGCCTGGAGCCCGCTCGGCCCCACCACCCCCGCCGCCTACGACGGCGCCATCGAAGGGGCGATCAGCCACGACCCGGCCGCCGCCGCGAAACTCCTCGACGAGGCCGGCTGGAGCAAGAAGGACGCCCAGGGCTACCGCGTCAAGGACGGTGAACGGCTCTCCCTGCACTGGCCGTTCATCGGCGCGCTGGTGCGCGACCAGCGCGATGTGCTCGGCGAGGCGGTACAGGCCGAGCTGAAGAAGAACGGCATCGACCTGGTCCGCGACCCGGTGGAGACCGGCGCCTACTTCGAGCGGTACGGCAAGGGCGACTACGACGTGTGGGACAACGCCTGGGTCCGCGCCGACCCGGCGATCCTGGCCGGTTTCTACCTCTCCACCAACCTGCCGTCGGCCGGCGGCCAGAACGTCTCGCGCACCCGGGACAAGCAGGTCGACGCCTGGCTGCGGGCCGGTGCGGCAGAGTCCCGGCCCGCCGAGCGGGAGAAGTCGTACGCCAAGGTGGAGCGCTGGGCCGTCGACCACGCCACCGTGCTCCCCCTGTACGTGCCGGTGACCACCGTCGGCGTCTCCCGCAAGGCCGACGGGCTGACGTTCGACGCCAACGCCTGGCCCCAGTTCGCCGGGGTCTGGAAGACCACGAGGTGAACCGGCGCCTCCCACCGGCGGCCCGCTGGCTGCTGCACCGGGCCGTCGGGGCCGTGCTGGTGCTGTGGGGCGCGGCGAGCCTGGCCTTCCTGGTGCTCCACCTCGTTCCCGGCGACCCGGTGACCACGCTGCTGGGGGCTTCGGCGACCGACTCGGCGGCGCTGCGCCAGGAGATCCTGCGCGAGTACCGCCTGGACGACCCGTTGGCCGTGCAGTACGCCGCGTTCCTCGGGCGGCTGGCCACCGGCGATCTGGGCAGCTCCTACCAGCAGCAGCAGCCCGTCTCGCTGATCATCGGCGAACAGCTCGGCGACACAGCCCAGTTGTCGCTGAGCGCACTGGTCCTGCTGGTGGCGGGGGCACTGGTCACGGCCGCCGCCACCGCGGGGCGCCGGCGCCGGGTGCGGGGGGCGGTGTCGGGGGCCGAGCTGGTCGCCGTCTCCACCCCCGCGTTCTGGCTCGGGATCGTGCTGCTGACGGTGTTCTCGTTCCGGCTGAACCTCTTCCCGGTGGCCGGTGCGGGCGACTGGCGGTCCCTGGTGCTGCCCGTCGTGACGCTGGCGGTGCCCTTCGGGTCGCTGCTCGCGCAGGTGCTCCGGGAGGGCATGGAGGCCGCCCTGCACCAGCCGTTCGCGCTCACCGCCCGCTCCCGGGGGCTGAGCGGCACCGCCCTGCGGCTGCGGCACGCCCTGCGGCACGCCGCCGTGCCCGCCGTGACACTCAGCGGATGGCTGGCGGGCGGGCTGCTGGGCGGAACGGTGATGGTGGAGACCGTGTTCGCCCGGCCGGGGCTCGGCCGGGTGGCGCTGGACGCCATCTCCAACCGGGACATCCCCGTGGTCGTGGGGCTCGTCCTGCTGTCCGCCGCCGTCTACCTCGTCGTCAACGCCTTCGCGGATCTGCTGTGCCTGTGGGCCGACCCGCGGCTCAGGAGCCCCGCATGACCTCACCTCCCACCGAAGCGGCCATCGCCCGGCCCTCCTTCGTACCGCTGCGGGAACGGCTGGCGACGTTCCGGCCCGGACTGCTGCTGTCCGTGGCGGTCCTCGTCGTCGCGGCGCTCGCCTGCGTCGCGCCCGGGCTGCTGGCCCCGGCCTCCCCGACGGACGCCGACCCGGTGGCCGCCCTGCTGCCGCCCGGCGGGGAGCACTGGTTCGGCACGGACCAGCTCGGCCGCGACGTGTACGCCCGGGTGGTCCACGGGGCTCGCCACTCGCTGCTGCTCGGCGTCGGAGCCACCGCGCTCGGAGTGCTGGTGGGTCTGCTGATCGGGCTGCCCTCGGCGCTGCTCGGCCGGTTCGCGGACCAGGTGGCGATGCGGTCCATGGACGTGATGCTGGCGCTGCCCGAACTGCTGCTGGCGCTGCTGGTGATCGCCGTCGTGGGCCCCAGTTCGGTCAACGCGGCGCTCGCCATCGCGGTCTCCTCCGTGCCCGGGTACGCCCGTCTCGTCCGGGGGCAGGCCCAGGTGGTGCGCCGGGCGGAGTACATCCGCTCGGCGATCGGGCTCGGGCTGCGCCGCCGGACCGTGGTGCTGCGCCATGTGGTGCCCAACACCCTCGGCCCGCTGGTCGTGCCCGCGACGCTCGGGGTCGGCACGGCGATCATCGCCGGCTCCGCGCTCAGCTTCCTCGGCCTCGGCCCGAAGGCCCCCACCCCGGAGTGGGGGGCGATGCTCGCCCAGGGCCGGGACGCGCTCCAGAGCGCCTGGTGGATCGCGGTGTTCCCGGGGGCGGCGATCACCCTGTCGGTGGTGGCCGTCACCGTCGTCGGACGGCAGTTGCACATCGGACTCGAAGGCAGGCCCGGCAGATGACCGTATCCACGACCGAGCCCGCGCCGGACGCGCCGGACCCGGCTGACGCGGCGAACACGGAGGACGCGCCGGATGGGCCCGATGCGGCGAGCCCTCCCGATCCGACCGCCTCGGCCCTTGCCGTCCGCTCGCTCACCGTCTCCTTCGGCCACGGCCGCCGCCGTCGTACCGTCGTCCACGACGTCTCGCTCACCCTCGCCCCCGGCGAATGCCTGGCGCTCGTCGGCGAGTCGGGCTCCGGCAAGAGCGTCACCGCCCGGTCCCTCATCGGCCTCGCCGGGCCCGACGCGGCGGTCCGTGCCGAGGGCCTGTGGGTGAACGGGCGGGACGCCACCGGCTTCCGGGAGCGCGACTGGCGGACCGTGCGCGGCCGGGTCGTCGGGCTCGTCTCGCAGGACGCGCTCGGGGCCCTCGACCCGTTGCGCCGGATCGGCGCCGAGGTCGCCGAACCGCTCCTCGTCCACTCCCTGGCCACCCGCGCCGAGGTCCCGGGCCGGGTGAACGCGCTGCTCGCGGGCGCCGGGGTGCCGGAGCCCGAGGTGCGGGCGCGGCAGTATCCGCATCAGCTCTCCGGCGGGCTGCGGCAGCGGGCCCTGATCGCCTCGGCGACGGCGGGCGGCCCCCGGGTCATCGTCGCGGACGAGCCGACGACCGCCCTCGACGTCACGGTCCAGGCCCGGGTGCTGGAACTCCTGCGGGAGCTCAAGGAGTCGGGCACCGCGCTGCTGCTGATCAGCCACGACCTGGCGGTGGTGGCGCAGCTCGCGGACCGGATCGCGGTGATGACGGACGGGCGGGTGGTGGAGTCCGGTCCGGCGGCGGACGTGCTGGGCGCGCCCGTCCACCCGTACACCCGGACGCTGATCGCCTCGGTGCCCGGCCGCAGGCCACCGGAGCCCGCGCCCAGGGCCCCGGCGGGCGAGGGCGACGTACGGCCGCTGCTGTCGGGGACGGGTCTGGTCAAGCGGTACGCCTCCCCCGGCGGCGGGAGGCGCACGGCCGTCTCCCACGTCGACTTCACGGTGGCCCCCGGCGAGACACTGGGCGTGGTGGGCGAGTCCGGGTCGGGCAAGAGCACCCTGGCCGCGCTGGCGATGGGGCTGCTCGCTCCCGACGAGGGCGAGGTGCTGCTCGACGGCGGGCCGTGGAGCGCGCTGGACGAACGGCGCAGACGCCCGCTGCGCCGGGACATCCAGCTGGTCCACCAGGACCCGCTGGGCTCGTTCGACCCGCGGTTCACCGTACGGCGCATCCTGGACGAAGCCCTGTCGGTGGCCGGGCCCGCACGGGCGGTGCGGCGGCGGGAACGGGCCGCCGAGCTGCTGGACCAGGTCGGTCTGGACCCGGAGCTGCTGGAGCGCCGGCCCGCCCGGCTCTCGGGGGGCCAGCGGCAGCGGGTGGCCATCGCCCGCGCCCTGGCGACCGGGCCCCGGCTGCTGGTCTGCGACGAGCCGGTCTCGGCGCTCGACGTGACCGTGCAGGCGCAGGTGCTGGAGCTGCTGGCCCGGCTGCGGGAGACCTACGGGCTGGCCATGCTGTTCATCTCGCACGACCTGGCGGTGGTGCAGCAGGTCAGCGACCGGGTGCTGGTGATGCGCGACGGTGTGGTCGTCGAGCAGGGGCCGGTCGCCGAGGTGCTGGGCGCGCCGGCCCACCCGTACACCCGCACGCTGCTCGCCTCGGTGCCGCGCCTGCCGGACCACGCCTCCTGAACTCTTCCTCGCGCCAACCTTCCCGTACGCATCTGATCCCCCTCTCCCCACGGACGGAGCTCCATGCCCCCGCTCGACCTCACCGCCGACGAAGTGCTGACCACCACCCGGGCGGTACGCAAACGGCTCGATCTGAACCGGCCGGTGGAACGCGAGCTGATCGAGGAGTGCCTCGAACTCGCCACCCAGGCCCCCACCGGCCGCAACCGGCAGCGCTGGGACTTCGTCCTGGTCACCGACCCCGAGAAGCGCGCCGCGCTGGCGAACCTTTACCGGCTGGGGCTCGCCCGGCCGCGGCAGCAGGTCGTCCGGGACGGGGTGAACCGGGGCGATCTGGTGCGCGGGCAGCGGATCGCGGACAGCGCGCAGTACCTCTACGACCATCTGCACGAGGTGCCGGTGCTGCTCGTCCCGTGCATCCGGGTCCAGGGCCGGCACGAGAACGGTTCGCACGTCGGGCAGGCCAACACCTGGGGATCGATCCTCCCGGCCGTCTGGCAGTTCATGCTGGCGGCCCGTTCCCGGGGGCTCGGCACCGCCTGGACCACCCCGCACCTGCACTACGAGAAGGAGGCCGCCGAGCTGCTCGGCATCCCGTACGAGACGGTGCTCCAGACCGCGCTGATCCCGCTCGCGCACACCATCGGCACGGACTTCCGGCCGGGCCCCCGGGTCGAGGCGAAGGAGATCGCGCACTGGGACGCCTGGTAGCAGCCGGGCGGCCGTGCGTTCGCCGTCGGTGGGCAACCGCGCCGTCCCCGGGCGCGGTTGCCCATGGTTCGATGATGTGCGAACCTACGAAGACCAGCGAGAGGAGAGGGTTTCGTGCGTACCCTCAGCCACCCGGCCCGGTCCGACATCGAGCTGACCGCGGTCTTCCACGCGTTGAGCGATCCCACGCGGCTCTCCATCGTCCGCGGCCTGGTCGGCGTCGACGAGCAGTCCTGCGGGGCCCTGGACATCCCGCTCTCCAAGTCGACGCTCTCGCACCATCTGAAGGTGCTGCGCGACGCGGGCGTGACCCACACCCGTATCGAGGGCACCCACCGCTACATGTCGCTGCGCCGTGAGGACCTCGACGCCCGGTTCCCCGGGCTGCTCGACGTGGCGCTGAAGGCCGCCTGACGCTCACAGCCCCGGGCTCGGGGCTCCGGGCTCTCGGCTTCGGGCGAACTCCGCGACCCGGAACGCCAGGTCGAGCGAGCGCTCCCGGTCCCGGGTGACGTCGTCGCCGGTCAGCTCGGTGCGGATGCCGCCCGGGTGGGTGCCCAGGCTCCGGTGCACCTCGAAGAAGCCGCGCACCTCGTCGAGGACGTCGTCGAAGCCGGGCACCCCCGAGGACGTCTCCGGGTCGGTCACCCAGACCGGGCGGGCGCCGGATGCGGTCACCTTCTCCACCAGTTCGGGCAGCAGATCGCGGACCCGGTCCGCGCCCAGCTGTAACGCGAAGGTCAGCCGCCCCGGTTCGCGGTCCGGGTCCAGCCGGTCGACGTACCCGAGCGCCTCGTCGACCGTGGCGGCCGGGCCGAGCCGTACCGCGACCGGGTTGGCGATCCGGGCGGCGAAGCCGACGTGGTCCTCCCCCGGTGGCCGGTCTCCGTCGCCGATCCGGACCAGGTGGCCCGAGGTGGCGTACGGCGCACCCGTACGGGAGTCGGTGCGGGTCAGCGCCGCCGCGTAGTCCAGCCGCTCCACCTCGTGCGCGGCGTAGAACTCGACCGACCGCAGCTCCGCCGGGTCGGTGCCGCACGCCTTCATGAAGGCCAGTGCCCTGTCGATCCCGCGGGCCACCGCCTCGTACCGCTGCCCGGCCGGGGAGGCGGTGACGAACTCCCGGTTCCAGGCGTGCACCTGGCTCAGATCGGCCTCGCCGCCGGTGGTGAAGGCCCGCACCAGGTTCAGCGTCGAGGCGGCCGCCTGGTACGTGCGTGTCGGCAGCCCGGGGTCGCCGGTGCGGGGCGCGGGGTAGTGGCCCGCGATCCGGCCCACCTTCACCACCGGCACCGAGGCCGCGTAGGTCAGGACGGCGCTCATCTGGAGGAGGGTCTGCAGGGTGCCCCGGACGGCGGAGGCGGAGAGCCCGGCCGCCGCCCCGGACCCGTTGCCGGCCTGGAGGAGGAGGGCCTCACCGCGCGCCACGGCGGCGAGCCGGTCGCGCAGTTGGTCGACCTCGCCCGCGAAGACGAGCGGCGGGGCTTGGGCGAGGCCGGCGTCCGGACGGCTCACAGCACGACCCGTACGTCGTAGGCGGTCAGCCAGTCGTTGAGCTGGAGCGCGCGCGGCAGGATCGGCGGCGGGGTGAAGGTGCCGTTCACCCAGGCCTGGTCGCGGACCATGGCGCGCAGGGTGCCGGCGTCCAGCAGGCGCATCGCGGGCCCGTCGGACTCGATCATGTCGGAGACCGCCGTGCGCACGGACTCCAGGTACTCGGGGCTCTGGCCGACGGGGAAGCCGCTCTTGGGCCGGTGGACGACCTCGGCGGGCAGGGCGTCTTCGACCGCGGCGCGCAGCAGCCCCTTTTCGCTGCCGCCGAGGCGCTTGAGCCGCCAGGGCACGTTCCACACGTACTCCACCAGGCGGTGGTCGCAGAACGGGACGCGCACCTCCAGGCCGTTGGCCATGCTCATCCGGTCCTTGCGGTCGAGGAGGAAGGGCAGGAAGCGGGTGTGCTGGAGGTAGTAGACCTCGCGCATTCGCCGGTCGACGTCGCTCTCCCCGTCGAGGTACGGGACTTCGTCCAGGGCTTCCCGGTAGCGGGCGTCGAGGCGTTCGTGCAGGTCGAGGTGGCCGCGCAGTTCGGGCGAGAGGACGGCGTTGCGGTCCTTGACCCCGGCGGACCAGGGGAATCCTCCGCTGGGGCGCGCCGCCTCGCTCGCGAACCACGGGTAGCCGCCGAAGGCGTCGTCGGCGCCCTCGCCGGACAGGGCGACGGTGAGATGCCGGCGGACCTCGCGGAAGAGGAGGTAGAGGGAGACGTCGAGGTCGCCCACGCCGGGGTAGTCCCGGGCGCGCAGAGTGACGCCCGACTCCGCGAGCAGGGAGGCGGGTTCGACGAGGACTTCGCTGTGCTTCGTACCCACGTGGTCGACGACGGCCCGGACGTAGGGCGCGTCGCGGGAGACGTGCAGGGCGTCCGCCTGGAAGTCCTCCTCGCTGCCCGCGAAGTCGACGGAGTAGGTGGCGAGCGGTCCGCGGGCGTCGGCGGCCAGGGCCCGCGCGCCGATCGCGGTGATGGCGCTGGAGTCGATGCCGCCGGAGAGCAGCGCGCCGAGCGGCACGTCGGCGACGGTCTGTTCGCCGACGATCCGGTCCAGCAGCGAGCGGACGGTGGCGACGGTGGTGGCCTCGTCGTCCTCGTGCGGGGCGGTGGTGAGCTGCCAGTAGCGGCGGGCGGTCGTGGCACCCCGGCGGACGGTGAGGAGATGGCCGGGGAGCAGTTGGCGCACCCCGCGGTAGACGGCGTCGCCGGGGCGCCTGGCGGCGACGGTGAACACGTCGGTGAGGCCCTCGGCGTCGACCTCGGGGCGGATCAGGCCGGAGGCGAAGAGGGCCTTGGGTTCGGAGCCGAAGACCAGGCCCGAGGGGTGTTCGGCGTAGTAGAGGGGTTTGACGCCGAGGGGGTCGCGGCCGAGGTACAGGGTCTGTTCGGCGATGTCCCACAGGGCGTACGCGAACATCCCGGCGAACCGCTCGATGGCCCTCGGGCCCCACTCCCGGTGGGCGGCGAGCAGTACCTCGGTGTCGGACGCGGTACGGAAGCGGTGTCCGCGGGCGGTGAGTTCGGTGCGCAGTTCGCGGTAGTTGTGGATCTCGCCGCTGAAGGAGACGACGGCGCGTTCGCGCCCGTCGTCGCCGCCGTGCTCGGTCATGGGCTGGCGGCCGAGTTCCGGGTCGATGACGGCGAGGCGGCGGTGTCCGAGGCCGATGCGCGTCGCCGTCCAGACCCCGGAGTCGTCGGGGCCGCGGCGCGCGAGGGTGTCCGCCATGCGGCGGACGGTTCCGCTCTCGCGAGTCAGGTCGCGTTCCCAGTCGAGCCACCCTGCTATGCCACACATGGTCGTCCCTCTCTCGTCAGCCGCGGGGGGTGGAGGCGTACTCGGCGAGCGTGGTCTCGACGACGCCCCGGATGGGGGCGGGCAGCCGGTCCCAGTTGCGTTCGTCGTTGAGGTCGAGGACCCGGGAGAGCTTCCAGCCGAGGTACTGGCCGAGCGAGGCGAGCGGCGGGAGCTTCTCGACGGTCCGCAGGGCGAGTTCGAAGCCGGGGAAGAGTCCGGCGAGGCGTCTCGCGGTGGCCTCGCGCCAGGTGTCGTCGGCCGGGCCCGTGGTGGTGGCCAGGCACAGGATCGTCCGGTCCTGCACGACGAGCATGTAGTTGAGGACCTGGACGCCCGATCCCGGGTCACCGTCCGGGAGTTCGGCCCACAGGGCGGACTCGACGTCGTTCTGCCGGATGCCGTTGCCCTCCAGGGTGATGAGGTCCTGGGAGCGGCCGAGGGTACGCAGCAGCGGGGTGGCGACCCCGCAGGGGCATTCGGTCCCGGTGATCTCGACGAGGTCGCCGGTGCGGTAGCGCAGCAGGGGGCGGGCGAGGATGTCGAGGGTGGTGACGACGAGTTCGCCCCGGTCGGGGGTGCCGTCGACCCTGCGCGGTCCCCGCTCGGGGTCGTCGAGTTCGAGGACGTAACTCTGCGTCTGGAGGTGCAGGTTGCGGTGTTCGCAGGTGACGGCGGTGGTGCCGGTCTCGGACGAGCCGTAGGCGGCGACGTAGGCGCGGGCCCCGGTGAGGCGTTCCAGGTGGCGGACGAAGGCGGGCCCGGTCTGTTCGGCCATCAGGAACAGCTTGTCGAAGGCGGGCACGGGCTCGTCGTTGCGGTAGGCGAACTGGATCATCTCCAGCAGCCGGGAGGGCGGTCCGACGAAGACGTTGACGCCGAGTTCGCGGGTGAGGCGCAGGACGCGGGTGTAGTCGCCGGTGATGTTGTCGACCCAGGGGCGCAGCGAGAGGACCTGGAGGTATTCGAGAACCTTCTCGAACTGGTACGCGGCCGGGGCGAAGGGTGCGTTGATGAGGATGAGGGCGCGGTCGGCCGGGGAGAGGATGCGGGCCCAGAGTTCCCCGATGTTGATGGTGTTGGCGACGAGGTCGTCCAGGGCCTTGGGGGCGGCGACCGGGTTGCCGGTGGTGCCGGAGGACTCGTAGTAGTGCAGGAACTCCGAGAGTCCCCGGGTGAAGGCACGGTGCCCGCCCTCGCTCAGCGCCTGCTTGGGCAGGAAGGGCAGCTTCCCCAGGAGCGCGTCGATGGCCTTCTCCGGTTCGGTGCCGTCCGCGTCGGCGACCAGTGCGGCGTCCAGGATGGTGTCGTAGAGCCCGGACCCGGCGGCGGCCCGCAGCGTGGCGGTGAACTTCCGCCCCAGGTGGGCCCGGTCGGGGTGGCCCGCGTGGCTGTCGCGGACGAGTGCGGTGTGGTCGCGGACGGTGTCGGCGATCTCCCGGGTGGTTGTGGTGTCACGAAGCAGCAGCATGGGGTTCCCTCTCGTCAGCGGTGCCGGCCGCGCGGGCCAGGCTTCCGTCGGATATGAGGCGGGCGACGGCCGCGATGTCCTGGTCCATCCGGCGGTCGCGGTCGGCGTACGGAGCGTGGGCGCGGATCAGGGCGTGCACGGCGCGGGTGCGCGGTGCCGCCCGGTCGAGGCCGCGCAGGTCGAGCGCCTGGGCGGCGGCGAGCAGGGCGATGGCGGCGACCTGACCGGTCAGTTCGTTGACCGTGCGGGCGTCGCGGGCAGCGGTGGTGGCCATGCTGACCTTGTCCTGGTTGTGCGCCTCGGTGGACCGGGAGAAGACGGTGGCGGGCAGGGCGGTCTTCAGGGCCTCCGCGGTGACGGCGGACGCGGCGATCTGCATGCCCTTGAATCCGTGGTGCAGCCCGGCCTCGGCGCTGAGTTCGGGCGGTACGAGGTTGGCGGGCAGGCCGCCGCTGAACTTCGGGTCGATGATCAGGGCGAGCTGCCGGTCGAGCAGGTCGGCGATGTTGGCGGTGGCGGTCTTCAGGCTGTCCATCGCCTGGCCGACATGGCCCGCGTAGAAGTTCCCGCCGTGGTGCGGGCGTTCCTCCTCGACGGAGAAGAGCGGGTTGTCCGTGGAGGCGTTGACCTCGGTGGTCAGCCAGGGCTCCACCCAGGACAGGGTGTCGCGGAGCACCCCGATCACCTGGGGCGCGCACCGCACCGAGTAGTGGTCCTGGATGCGGACCTCCAGCTCCCGGAAGTCGCGGTCCTCCAGGCGTCCGGCCTCGGCGAGGATCTCCTCGTACGTGGTGGAGAGCCGCGACCCGGCGAGCAGCCGGCGCAGGTGGGCTGCCGAGGCGACCTGTCCGGGGTGGGGCTTGGCCCGGTGCAGGAACTCCGCGAAGTGCGAGGCGTTGCCGAGGAGCGCCTCGCTGACGAAGGCCGTGACGATCTCGGCGGCGGTGGCGATACCGGCCGCGTCGTGGGCGGCCAGCACGGCGAACGCGGTGGTGAACGAGGTGCCGTTGATGAGGGCGAGGCCCTCCTTGGCCTCCAGCGCCACCGGTGCGATGCCCGCCTCGCGCTGGGCCTCGGCGACCGGCAGGACGTGCTTGCCGACCTGGGCGTCCCCGTCGCCGAGGAGCGTGGCGGCGACGTAGCAGAGGGGGACGAGGTCGCCGCTGGCGCCGAGGGAGCCGCGTTCGGGGACGAGCGGGAGGATGTCGGCGTTGAGGTGGGCGAGGAGGCGGTCGACGACCAGGGGGCGGATGCCGGAGTTGCCGAGGGCCAGGCAGTTGGCGCGGATGAGGAGGGTCGCGCGGACGACGTCGGCCGGCGCGTTCGGGCCCACCCCGTTGAGGTGGTAGCGGATCAGGTTGTGCTGGAGCTGTGCGGCGCGCTCGGGGCTGATCTGGTTCGTGACGCTGTCGCCGAACCCCGTGGTGACGCCGTAGATCGGTCTGCGCTCCGCCATCAGCCGGTCGCGCAGCCCGACACTGGCCTCGGCGGCCCGGGCGGCGGCCGGGTCCAGCACCGCGGCGACCGGTGGCCGCGCCTCCTCGGGGCGGGCGAGGCGCACGATGTCGCGGAGGGTCAGGGAGCTGCCGTCCAGCGCGATACGGGAAGGGGCGGTCCAGTCGTTCACCTTCACAACTCCAGGGGTACCGGGGACTTTTTTTGATGACACCCCCATACTTCGCCGGCGGACTGCCGAATTTCTTCTGCCGACGGACCGGGTGGACCCTGGTCCGGAGACCGGGTATCGGCCCGGACCTCCGACGTGGCCCGCCGTATTGTCACGGCACTGTGAACAGAGTTACAAGAACATTTCACTGCCGGAATCTTTGGAGTTCCGATTCTCTGGGTCCTATTCTCGCCACTGGCACGGTTCAGGTCTTCCAGCACCCGGAGGTTGTCGATGTCTTCCACCGGTCCGGCCCCGCGGCCCGACGGGACCGTGCGGGTTCTCCTGGCCCCCGGTCACAGCTCGCTGTTCACCGCCGGGATCGCCTCCGCCCTCGGCCGCACTCCCGGCATCCGGCTCCTGACGACCGGTCAGGCAGCCCGGGAGGAACCGGATGTGGTGCTGGTGGAGGACGCGCCCGGCGTGCCGGTCGACGAGGTGATCGCCCTCCTGCCGGCGCCTTTGACGGCCGGCCCGCCGGACGCCCGGCGGCCCCGGATCATCGTGATGCTGCGCGACGACCGGGTCGATCGGATCCTCGGCTATCTCCGGTCGGACGTGCGGGGGTTCGTCTGCCACAACGCCCCGCTGCGTGAGCTGGTGACCGCGGTGCGGGTAGTTTTCCGGAACGAGGCATTCCTGCCCTACGGGATTGCGGCCCTGATCATCGAAGGAATTCTCCCGCATCTGCCGCGCCCTGACCCCGGGCCGTCGCCGAGCGTGTCCGAACTCACTCCCCGTGAGCGGGAGATATTCAATCTCATGGCGTCGGGAATTTCGAATGCTGAGATTGCCGACGCCTGCTCGCTCAGCCAAAAGACCGTAAAATTCCATGTGTCCAACATTCTGCGAAAACTCGGAATGAAGAACCGCATCCAGGCGGTGGTCCGTACCCGCGGAGTCCCCTGTGTCTCGGCCTGACCGGACCGATCCCACCCGAACCGAAGGGCTTCCCGTTGTCCGCACCCGCCGTCCCGCCCGCCGTCCAGGACACCGAGGGGGCCCGCGCGGCCCTCGACGCGTTCCTCGCCGCCCTCAACAGCCGTTCCGTGCCCGCCTGGACGCGGACGCTGCACTTCCCCCATCTGCGGATCCACGACGGTGCGGTCACCGTCTGGGAGACGCCCGATATCTACGTCGAGAGCGCCACGCCCGAGGTGGCTCAGCTGGTGGCCACCGGCTGGGACCACAGCGGCTGGGAGAAGGTCGAGCTGATCCAGACCTCGGCCGACCAGGTCCACGCCCAGGTCCGGTTCGCCCGCTACGACGCCGAGGACCGTCCGCTCGGCTCGTTCGAGTCGGTCTATGTGCTCACCCGGCAGGAGGGCCGCTGGGGGGTGCTGGCCCGGATCGGCTTCACGGCCGGCTGACGGCCGGTCACACGGCAGAGGCCGCCCCCGGTTCCGTACCGGGGGCGGCCTCTGCTGTGTGCGGTACGGAACCGGGGGCGGCCTCTGCCGGGTCCGGGCGGCGGGCGTCGCTCAGCCAGGGGCGTCCTCGTCGGACTCGGGTGCGGCTGCGGGGCCCGGCGGGATGCTCGCGAGCTCCGCCCCGATCCGGCCCGCGAGGACATGCTCGCCCTCGGCTGTGGGGTGGAGGCCGTCGGCGTACAGCTCCCCGGCGTCCGCGACGGGTGCGACGGCGAGCCCGTCCAGCAGGTGGAGGTGGCGGTCGCCCAGCCGTTGCAGGACCCGGACCGCCTCCGCGGTCAGGGACCGGGCGCCCTCCAGGGTCAACCCGGCACTGTTGACGGCCCGTTCACGATCGGGCGAGGAGAAGGGGGTGAGCACCACGACCGGGGTGTCC
The DNA here is from genome assembly GCF_014649875.1 of Streptomyces rubiginosohelvolus. Classification (GTDB taxonomy): domain Bacteria; phylum Actinomycetota; class Actinomycetes; order Streptomycetales; family Streptomycetaceae; genus Streptomyces; species Streptomyces rubiginosohelvolus. The sequence continues at coordinate 377,069 of NZ_BMTW01000002.1, forward strand.
GGATGGCCGTCGCGGACGGTGTCGAGGAACCCGCAGACGGCCGGGCCCCAGCTGCGGGCGGTGAACGCGCCCCGGATGTAGGCGTTGATGCCGAGTTCCAGGGTGATCAGGTCGGCCGGGGTGTCCCGGATCGTGCGGGCCACCACCGGGTCCAGGTACGCCTCCCCCGCGAACCCTAGGTTGCGCAGCCGCCAGCCGTGCTCCGCCGCGACCAGGGCCGGCCAGGTCTCGGAGGGCCCTGCGGCGTACATGCAGTGGGTCAGTGAGCTGCCGTGGACCAGGAGCCGGCGGCCCGTGCGCGCCGCCGCGAGCAGGTGGCGGTGGCCACGCAGGGTCACCGCCCCGATCCGGGTGACGGCGAGGTGCGGAAGCCAGACCTCGACGTCGGCGGGGGTGCCGTCGGTGACGGGCAGCGGGAAGGCGACCCGGTGGCGGCCGGGGCCGCCGGTCCAGCGGTGGGCCAGGATGCCGTCGACCCGGATGTCCAGGGGTGAGCCGCCGGGGTCGAGATCCACCTCCAGCTCCAGGGCTGTCGCGTCGGTGCGGACCGCGAAGCGGACCCCGGCGGTGGTGCGGGCCAGCCGGGAGAAGTTGGCCGACATGGCGGTGGCGAGCCGGTCCACCGGCATCCGCAGGGGCAGCCGGGCGCCGCTGCCCCGGTCCCAGCCGGCGATCCCGTCGAAGGAGAGCCGGGGATCGCCGGGGACGAGCCGCTCCACGGCGGCGCCCGGGGCGCGGGCGGTACCGGTGGTCATGCGCCCTCACGCTCCAGGACCGCGGGATCGGAGCCGTCGGCCGTTCCCTTACGGGCGCCCGTCGCGCCGGGGGCGCCCTGGGGTCCGTCCGCCGCGTCGTCAGCGTCGGGGGCGTCCGCCGCGCCGTCCGGCTCCGGTGTACGGGCCGGTCCGAGCCCCAGCGCGGCGGCCAGCGCGCCGGCCAGCGAGAAGAGGCCCACGGCCAGGAACGCCCGGTGGTAGGAGGCGAGTCCACCCTCGTCGCCGCCGGTGGCGAGGACCGCGGCGGCCACCGCGACCCCGAGCCCGCCGCCCAGTTGCAGGGCGGACTGGATGAGGGAGGTGGCCAGTCCCTGCTGCTCGTCGGCGACCCCGCTGACGCCCGCGACGTTGAAGCTGGGGAAGCTGAGCCCGTTGCCGATGCCGTGCAGGACCAGGGCGGGCAGCAGGACCGTGACGTAGTTACTGCTCTCGTCGGCGCGCAGGAAGAGCAGGATGCCGAGACCCTGGAGCAGCAGCCCGGCCACGGCCGGGACGCGCAGCCCGAAGCGGTTGATGACGCGCGGGGTGACATTGACCGTGACGAGGATGGCCGCGGCCATCGGGACGATCGCGGCGCCCGCGCCCAGGGCGCTGTAGTCCAGCACCTGCTGGAGGTAGAGGAGGGCGACGAACTGCCAGCCGATCGTCGCGCAGGCCCAGGTGAGCCCGACGACATTGGCCGTGGACAGGGTCCGCGAACGGAAGATGGAGAGCTGGACAAGGGGTTCGGCCCGGCGGTTCTGGATGATGACGAAGGCGACGAGCAGGGCGACGGACGCCACCAGCGAGAGCACGGTCGTCACCGAGCCCCAGCCCACCTCGGGGGCCCGGGTCAGGGCGAAGACCAGCAGCAGCACACCGCCGGTCGCGGTCACCGCGCCGAAGGCGTCGAAGCCCGGGCGCTCGCCGTCCCGCACCGGGTCGGGCGAGACCGCGTAGCGGACGGCGGCCAGGACCAGAGCGGCGATGACGAACGGCACGAAGAAGGTCAGCCGCCAGTTGAGTTCGGTGAGCACACCGGAGAGCACGAGCCCGGCCGCGTAACCGCTGGCCCCGGTGAGGGAGAAGATACCCACCGCGCGGTTTCGCTCCGGGCCCTCCTTGAAGGTGGTCATGATGATCGAGAGCGCGGCCGGGGCGATGAACGCCGCCGCGACGCCCTTGATCACCCGGCTGACGATCAGCAGGGTGCCGTCCGAGACGAAGCCGCCCGCCAGGCTGGCGACGGCGAAGACCGCGGTGCCCCAGAAGAACATCCGCCGTCGGCCGAAGAGGTCGGCGGCGCGCCCGCCGAGCAGCAGGAACCCTCCGTATGCGACCGCGTAGCCGGAGATGATCCATTGCAGCTCTTCGGCGCTCAGCCCCAGATCGTCCTTGAGCTCGGGCAGGGCGACGCCCATCAGCGAGACGTCCATGGAGTCCAGGAACAGCTGCGCACAGAGCACGAGCAGGGCGATCTGCTTGCGACCGCCCAGTGTTCCCGCCGTACGCGAGGTCACCTGTGGGTCCGACATCGTTTGCCGCCATTCGATCCGGCAGACAACAGTCTGCTAGCCAACGATTTCCGATGAACGTAGCAGTGAAATCGTCTTGCGGCAAACAATCTTGACGGAGAGTGAGAGTCGAAACGGGGCACTCCAGGGGCACCGACCCTTGTGGGTCGAACGTGGCCGACCCTATGATTCGATAGTTGACGAACTATAAAAGTTCTCGGTGTCTCATCCCCGGAGCACGTCATGCCCACGGATCCATCCCGGTCCGCGAACCGGTCACGCCTCCCCTCCCTCACCGGACTGCGCTTCGTCGCCGTCCTCTTCGTCTTCGCGTTCCACGCCTCCCTCCAAGCGCCCTTCGCCGACGCCCGACTGGCTTCGGCGTACGCGGAACTCACGGCGAACGCGGGCTGGCTGGGAGTCAGCTTCTTCTTCGTGCTCAGCGGCTTCGTCCTGACCTGGTCGGCCCGCCCCGACGACACGGCCCGCCGCTTCTGGCGCCGCCGCGCGGCCAAGGTCTACCCCCTGCACATCGTGACCTGGGGGGCCGCACTGGCCCTGCTCGCCTCGGCCGGCACCCCCGCCGGAGTGCGCCAGGCGGTCCCCAACCTCTTCCTCGTCCAGACCTGGGTGCCCGACCGGGACGTCTTCTCCAGCCTCAACGACGTCAGCTGGTCGCTCTCCGCCGAGGTCTTCTTCTACCTCGCCTTTCCGCTGCTGATCCTCGCCGTCCGCCGGATCGCCCCCGAGCGGCTGTGGCTGTGGGCCGTCGCATCGGCCGCGGCCGTACCCCTGCTGCCGCTGCTCTCCGAACTACTGCCGCCGGGCGATCCGTTGCCCTTCGGTTCGGGTTCCGAGGAGCAGTTCTGGTTCACCTACGTCCTGCCCATCGGCCGGACCCTGGAGTTCGTCCTCGGCATCCTGCTGGCCCGGATGGTTCTGACGGGCCGGCGCATCCCGGTCAACGTGCCCGTCGCGGTCGCCCTGTTGGCAGTCGGTTACGCGATATCGCTGCGACTCCCCTTCCTTTACGGCCTCACCAGCGCAACGGTCGTACCGATCGGGCTGCTGATCGTCGCGGTCGCCCGACGGGACGTCGCCGGGCGCGGCTCCTTCCTCGCCGGGCCCGTCCTCGTACGGCTCGGCGAGTGGTCGTTCGCCTTCTACCTCACCCACCGGCTGCTCCTCCAGCACGGCCACCGGCTGCTCGGCGAGGGCCGCACCTTCTCCACCCCCGCGGCCGTCGCCCTGCTCGGGGCCGCGTTCGCCCTGTCGCTGGCGATCTCCTGGCTGCTGCACATCGCCGTCGAGCGGCCCGCGATGAAGTACCTCGGCCGCTCGCGCCCCGACGCCCCGGCCCCGCCGCCCTCATCACCCGCGGCTCCCGCACCGACCGGCGCCGCCCCGGCCCTGCCCGGGACCGGCGGCGGCGCGCCCGCCTGAGGACCCCGACGTCCCCCGGCCCCCACCGGTACCGCCCCCTCACCAGAGAGGCACTTCCGATGACTGACACGCCCCTGACGCTTCCTCAGTACCCGTTCCCGGTCCGCCCGTTCGCCGAGCCACCGGAGGCGTACGCGGAGCTCCGCGCCAAGTGCCCCGTCACCCAGGTGCAGTTGCCGAGCGGCGACACCGCCCACATGGTGACCGGTTACGACGAGGTCATCGCCGCGATGGCCGACCGCAGGCTGTCCCGGGCGGCGCTGCGCGAGCCCGGGGCCGTCCGCACGGTCAAGGGCGAGGACTTCTCCGACAACCCCTACAACCTCCTCAACCAGGAGGGCGAGGACCACCACCGGCTGCGCCGGCTCATCGCCCCCGCGTTCACCCCGCGCAAGGCTGAGAAGTGGCGGGCCCGGGTGGAGGAGATCGCCCACGAACTGATCGACCGGCTGGAGGCGGGGCCGCGCCCGGCGGACCTGCACCACGACTTCGCGGCCGTCCTGCCCGTCTGGGTGATCTCGGAGATGGTCGGCGCCCCGGTGGAGGACCGCGAACGGCTCCAGGAGTGGACGGACCGCCTCGTCAGCATCACCGCCCACACCCCCGAGGAACGGCTCGCCGCCCGCTCCGAGTCGGCCCAGTACGTCGCCGGACTCATCGCCCGCCGCCGGGAAGCTCCCAGCGACGACCTGCTCAGCGCCCTGATCACCGCCCGCGACGACAACGACCGCCTGGACGAGCGGGAGTTGGTCTGGCTCGGGATCAATCTGCTGGTCGCCGGGCACGACACCACGGTCAGCGCCATCGTCCGCGCGCTGTACCAGCTGCTGCGCCACCCCGACCAGTGGAAGCTGCTCACCGAAAACCCGGATCTGGTTCCCGGCGCCACCGAGGAACTCCTGCGCTACGCACCGCCCTCCGAGATCGGCTTCATGCGGATCGCCACCGAGGACGTTGAGCTGGCGGGCACCACCATCAAGGCCGGCGAGGGGGTCATCCCGGTGATGCACGCGGCGGGCCGCGACACCCGGCACGTCTCGCGCCCCGAGGAGCTGGACATCACCCGCGACGACGCGGTGCACGCCGCGTTCGGCCACGGGACGCACTACTGCCCCGGTGTCGGCGTGGCCCGGATGGAGCTCCAGGTCGCGTTCGGGGTGCTGGCGAGGCGGCTGCCCACGCTGCGGCTCGCCGTGCCGGCCGAGGACGTCGAGTGGCTGGGCGGACTGCTGACCCTCCGGCCGAAGGCGCTGCCCGTGGAGTGGTGAGCGGGGCTCGTACGTGAAAGAGCGCCGGACGGGATCGTCCGGCGCTCCTTCGCGTGGGGCGGGGGCGGGTCAGCCGCCGGACTCCTTGACGCCCCAGGCGGTGAAGACCGCGAGGGAGAGGTCGTGGAAGGACGGGTCGTCCAGGTCGGCGTAGGCGGCGGCGAACTCCTCGTCGGTGGCCAGTCCTTCGGCGACGACCGCCTCCCGGGTCTGCTCCAGGGTCAGCTGCCACCAGCGGGCCTCGTCGTCGCCGCCGCGGATCCGCTGGAAGCGCGCGTCGTAGCCGATGCGACCGAGGCCCTTGCCCTCGAACGGCACGGGGAAGGTGCGGGCCCACTCGGTGTCCGTGCCCACGGCGGACTCCAGGTGGGTCCGGAAGGCGCGCATCACCTTGCGGTAGGCCGGGTGCGGCGAGTCCTTGATCGGGAAGAAGGCGGGCTCCTCCAGGACCAGGATCCCACCGGGGGCCAGCCACTCGACGAGCCGGGCCAGTGCCTTCTCCGGGTCGGGCAGATGGATCACGACGTAACGCGCGTGGATGAAGTCGAACGAGCCGGGCGGGAAGTCCTCGGTGTAGACGTCGTGGCGCAGCACCCGGACGCCCTCGTCGGCCAGTTCGTCGAGGAAGGTGGTGTCCAGGTCGGTGACGGTGACCTCGGCGCCCTGTCCGGCCAGCCAGCGGGCGACGGATCCGCCCCCGCCGCCGACCTCCAGGACCCGGTGTCCCGTGGTGAGGCCGAGAGCCTCGAAGCGGGCGCGGGTGTGGTGGTCGAGGACCGACTCCAGCAGGGTCAGCCGCTCGCGTTCGGTGGCGACGGCGTGGCTGAAGACGCCGTCGCGGTAACGCTCCTGGTTCCACTCCCAGCGTTCGCCGGAGGTGGCGGGTTCCTCCGCTGCCGGGGCCTGGTTCGTCTCGGGCGCGGGTGCCCCTCCGTCCGGGGTCTCGGTCGTTCCGGGGGCGGGTGAGCTGCTCATGTCCGGGTCTCCTCGGTTGTGGCGGTGCGCGGAACGGGATGGCGGCGGTGCGCGGTGCGGACGGGCGGGGGTGGCGTCGGCGGGACGGTCGGGCGGGTCACAGGAAGGCCAGCACCCGGGCAGGGCCGCCCGTGCCGCCCGCGTGGCGGGGTGCGCCGACGACGGCGACCGCGCCGACGTCAGGGACGGTGTCGAGGCCCGCGAGGCACTCGACGCCGTACCGGCCCGCGGGCAGGATGACCCGGTGGGTGTACGGGTCGGCCGGACGGGATCCGGGGTCCAGGCTCGGCGAGTCGGTGCCGACGCCGACCACGGAGCGCTCCTCGACGAGGAAGGCGGCGGCCTCCACCGAGATGCCGGGGAAGCGGTAGAGCCCGTCCTTCTCGTCGAAGTTGAGGAAGGCGCCGGGGGTGTTGATGCGTGCCGCCCAGCCGTTGTCGACGGCGAGCAGGGCGCGGTCCGGGATCCGGCCGTGGCGGCTCTCCCAGCGCACCAGGTCGTCCACGGTCAGCTCGGTGACGTGGTCGCGGGCGGCGCGGTCCCCGATCCGGACGACGGCGAGCGGGGCGACCAGGGAGTCGGCCGGGATCCGCTCCACGGACAGCCCGTCGTCGTCGAAGTGGAGCGGGGCGTCGATGTGGGTGCCGATGTGCTCGTTGTACGTCAGTTCCAGCGCGTTGTACTCGTGCTCGGCGAGGTTGGCGAGCCGCCGGATCTCCATGGGCTTGACGTAGAGGTCGAAGACCGGCCAGTCGGGGCCGACGACATGCGTGAGGTCACGGACGGAGCCGGTCGGCAGGGTGACGCGCGGGGCGGGCCGCTCCGCCGGACCGGCGGGGTCCTGGGAGCCGGACTTCCCCTGCTCCGGGGGGAGGGAGGCGGCGATGGTCTGGGGGTTGCACACGGGGCAGCTCCGATCCGCCGGCTCGCGGGAGCCGGCGCTAGACTGGGGAGGGAAGACGTTCTGGGGATGGATAATCTCGACACACCGGATGGCCCGCCGTCCTGGACCGCAGGAGGAGCAGTCATGACCGCCACGCAGCCTTCCCGCCTCACATCGCCGAGCCGGGAGCAGGACGGTGGGACCCGCGGCTACTTCTCCAAGCTGGCCCAGGAGCGCCCCGACATCGCGATGTGCCGGGCGACGACGCTGGTGGCGCGCACGATCGACGAGGAGCTGTCCGGGCACCGGCTGACCGTGGCCCAGCACCTGGTGCTGAAGATGCTGGACGACGTGGGCCCCTGTTCGCAGCAGGAGCTGAGCGAGCAGTTGCGGATCGACCGCAGCGTGATGGTCGGCTGTATCGACGGCCTGGAGGACTCCGGTCTCGTACGGCGTGAGCGTCACCCCCGGGACCGCCGGGCCTACGCGGTGACGCTGACCCCGGAGGCGGGACCGGCACTGGCGGAGGCGGAGGGCGGGGTGCCGCGGCTGCTGGACCGGGCCTTCGGTGCGCTGACGGCCGCCGAGCGGCGGACGCTGGCCCGGCTGGTGGGCAAGATCCTTGAGGTGAACTGAGGCCCGCACGGGCTCAGTCGACGACGGCCTGGTTGACCAGCTGCCGCAGCCGCCCGTGCAGGGGGTGGGCGCTGGAGGGCATGAGCTGGGTGAAGAAGAGGGCGGTGAGCCGCTCCTTCGGGTCGACCCAGAAGATGGTTCCGGCCGCGCTGTGCCAGCCGTACTCCCCCGGGCTCGCCACCACCCCGGCCTGCGCCGGGTCCTCGACGACGGCGAAGCCGAGCCCGAAGCCGACGCCGGCGGTGGGCATCTCGGAGAAGACCGGGCGGCCGACGCTGTTCAGATCGGCCCCGCCCGGCAGATGGTTGCGGAGCATGTGCCGCAGGGTGCGGGGGCCGAGGATGCGCTGCCCCTCGTGGACGCCCTCACCGAGCAGCATCTGCGTGAAGCGGTGGTAGTCGGCCAGTGTGGTGACCAGGCCCGCGCTGCCGGAGAGTGCGGCGGGCCGGTGCAGGGCGCCGGCGCCGAGGCCGTCGTTGCGGGTGGCGCGGCCGGTCGCCGGGTCGGCGGTGTAGAAGGCGGCGAGCCGGTCGGCCTTCTCCGGCGGGACGGAGAAGGCAGTGTCCTCCATGCCGAGCGGCTCCAGGATCCGGCTCGCGAAGAACGCGTCGAGGCTCTGGCCCGACGCGACCTCCACGACCCGGCCGAGGACGTCGCTGGAGACGCCGTAGTTCCAGGCGGTGCCGGGCTCGAAGAGCAGCGGGAAGGAGGCCCAGTGCTCGCAGCAGGCGGCGAGGTCGAGGCCGGGCGGGGTGGCCCACTCGTAGCCGTTCTTCGTGTAGATCTCGTCGACGGGGTGGGCGCGGTGGAAGCCGTAGGTGAGCCCGGAGGTGTGGCTGAGCAGGTGCCGCACCCGGATCGGCTCGGTGACGGGTGCGGTGACCGGCCGGTCGGCGGGCCCGCGCTGGTACACGCGTACGTCGGCGAAGGCGGGGATGTAGCGGGAGACCGGGTCCTGGAGGCCGATCACCCCCTCCTCGACAAGGATCATGGCGGCGACGGAGGTCACCGGTTTGGTCATCGACCAGGCCCGGTAGAGGGTGTCGCCCGCCGCCGGGAGGTCGTTCTCCCGGTCGCGCGAACCGTACGAGGACAGATGGGCGACCTTGCCGTCGCGGGTGACGGCGAGCTGCCAGCCCGGGAGCCGCCCGTCGTCCACATAGGCGGAGAGATGGGCGTCGATGCGGTGGAGCCGGTCGGGGCTCAGTCCGACCTCCGCCGGATCCACCTCGGTCTTGATACGGGACACTGCTCCTCCTGGGTGGGCATGCGGGCAGCCATACGGCTCGACATTATTTGATAGTTCGCGATCCATAGAACTATAGGAGCAACTCCCTTGCACAACAAGGGAGTCATCGAGTGCTGAGACGGACCTCAGCCGGTCGGAGCCAGGGCCCGCAGGGCGGCGAGGGTCCCATCCGGGCCCGCACCGAACTCGGGCGCGGGGAGCACCGCGAGCAGCGGCGTCGTCACCCCCGCCGCGACATAGGCGGCCACCTTCTCCCGGCACTCCTCCGGCTTCCCGTGCACCAGGAGCGCGTCCACCAGCGCGTCGGGCAGCGCGCCTCCCGCACCCAGCAGATCCCCCGCGGCCCAGGCCCGGCGGGAGGCGGCCAGCTCGTCGTCGCGGCCCAGCCACGAGTGGAAGGCGGAGTACGTACGGGCGTTGAGGATCGGGCCGAGCAGGGCCCGGCCGCGCGCCCGGGCGTGGGCGAGGTCGCCGGTCGGACAGACGAAGAGCCGGGCGACGATCTCCTTGCCCGCCCCCTCCGGGCCCATCGCCTCCTTGACCGGCCGCAGGTCCTCCACGGCGAGGAAGTTGGTGACCAGCCCGTCCGCCTCCCGCGCGGCGAGCCGCAGCATCTGCGGGCGGAGCGCGCCGACCAGCACGGGCGGCACCGGATCCGGGTGCAGGGCGGGGCGGTAGTCCTCGATGGTGAACGAGTCGAAGACCCCGCGCACCGAGCGGCCTGCGAGAGCCGCCTTGAGGAAGCGGACGGTGTCGCGGACGTGCCGGTAGGGGTGTTCGAAGGGGATGCCGTTGATCCGGGTGACGAACGGGGGCCCCGACGAGCCGACCCCCACGGCGACCCGGCCCGGGGCGGCCTCGGCGAGCGTCGCGACCGTCATGGCGAGCAGCGCGGGCCCCCGGGTCTGCACGGGCACCACGGCGGTGCCCACGCGCAGCGACGGGGCCCAGGCGGCGGCGAGCGCCAGCGGGGTGAACCCGTCGTATCCAGCGGCCTCGCCCGACCAGGCGTCGGTGTACCCGAGGTCGGGCAGTTCCTCGATGATCCGCCGATGCGCGGACAGCGGTACGGAGTTGAGCGGGATGGTCACACCGTGGCGCTGCATCGCGACCCCTCACGAACGGTTCGAAAGTTCTACGTTCGTCGAAGTATTGAGGGGTGCGCGGAGTGTGTCAACGCCCTCAGTGCCCGTGATCGGCGGACTCGCCGCCCTCGGGCGCGGGCTTCTCGGGAGCAGCGCCCCCGGCGTGCACGGTGAAGGCGGCCGTACGGACCTTCCCCTCGTGCCGGAAGTCGAGGAAGAGGCGGTAGGCCCCCTTGCTCGGGGCCGTCGCGGTGAAGGAGACCTCAGGCCCGGACTCGGTACGCCCGTCGCCCGGTTCGCCGTTCGGGTGGACGTGGAGGTACGCCAGGTCGCCGGCGCGCAGCGCGACGAGGTGGCCGTACGCACCGAGGTAGGGCTGGAGGTCGTTGACCGGCTTGCCGTCCTTCTCGACCTCAAGCTTCAGTTCGCTGCCCGCCCCGGGACGCAGCACACCGGCGAGCGTGACCTCGTACCCGTCGACTGTCACCGTCCGCTCGGCTTCCGGGAGCGGCTCGGGGCGGGCGTCGCCGGAGACGGCGAGGTCAGCGCCCAAGGTGACGCCCTCGGCGTTCCTCTCCTCCGGGGTGAAGTCGGCGAAGACCCGGTAGCCGCCGGCTTCGGGGAGCTCGACGGGGGTGGACCAGGTGCCGTCGGCGGCCCGCTCGGGGTGCAGGTGCCGGTAGGTGGTGAGGTCGCTCGACGCCACGATCAGGTGCAGCTCCTTGCCGTGCTCGCGGCGGAACGCGGTCACGTTGCGGGAGGTGTCCTCGTCCACGACGGCGAAGCGCAGCTCGGCGGGCTCGCCCGCCTCGACGCGCGGGGTGTCGAGGTCGAGGGTGAAGCCTCCCTGCGAGACCTGCAGGCCACCGGGAAGCTCGGACGCCTCCCCCGCACCCTTCTCCGTCGCCGGGCCCTCCTTCTCGCCGTGGCCCTCCCCGCTCTCCTGGTGGGACGGCTCCTTCGGCGCGGCCACGGGATCCAGCGCGCCGCCCACCGCGTACGCCGACCCGAAGGTCGCCGCGAGCCCCGCGGCGAAGGCCGTGATCTTGAGACCGGTCTGCATGGCCCACTCCCTCGTCAAGGCCGCCGGATCGCGACCACTCACCACTCAAGATACCCCCCAGGGGTATGAAGTCAACCGGAGGCGATCTTGCGGGGCGATACGGGGACACGGAGAGTGAAGCCCGCCGGTCCGGCGCGGCACGGGGAAGCGGGGGATTCATGGGGGCGTTCGTCGCGCTACTGGCAGGGATCGGCGCGGTGTCCGCGTGGTGCGCGGTGGTGCTGATCCGGCGCGGGCGTCGCGGCGCCACCGAGAACGCGGACGGGCTGCTGATCGAGCAGGCGGCCCGGCTGCGGGCCCAGCAGTCGCGGAGCGAGGGACGGGATTTCCGGGCCCACCCACACGGCAGGCCGGGCTCGGGGCCGCGCCGCCACTGACCCCCGCCGCCCGGCGGGCCTGGGTTCGACCGGCTACCGGCCCCCGCCGCCCAGCGCGGCCAGGGTGCGCAGCAGGGTGTCGGTCTGCTCGTCCATCGGGAAGAACGACTCCACCGCGAGTTCCGAGAGGGTCACGTCGGCGGGGGCCCCGAAGGTGGCGATCGTACTGAAGAACGCCATGTCGCCGAGCGGCGTACGGATGCGCAACGGGACGACGATGCCGGTCGGGTCCACCGGGCCGGGGTCGGCGTCGAGGTCGGCCGGGACCGGGTAGGCGGAGACCTCCTCGTACAGCTCCCGCAGCTCGTCGTGGCCGGTGGTCTCCACCTGGTGCCGCAGCCGGCCGAGGGCGTGGGCGCGGACCTGGGCGAAGTTCAGGCACTGGGAGGCGAGCCCCTCCGGGTGGAGGATCAGCCGCATCACATTGCCGCCCGACTCGGTCAGATGCGGCGGCACGGTGCCGAGCAGCAGGGACATCGCGTCGTTGCGGTCGACGATGTTCCAGATCCGGTCGATCGCGGCGGCCGGGTAGGGCTCGTGCCCGGCCAGCATCGCCCGGATCGCCGAGCGGACCATCGCCATCCGGTCGCTGTCGAGCGGCGACTCCCGGTACGCGGGGGCGTAACCGGCCGCCAGCAGCAGGCCGTTGCGGTCCCGCAGCGGGATGTCGAGGTGCTCGGCGAGCCGGAGCACGAAATCGCGGCTCGGCCGGGCGCGGCCCGTCTCCACGCAGGAGAGGTGGCGGGTGGAGGAGTCCGCACGCAGGGCCAGGTCGAGCTGGCTGAGCTTGCGGCGGCGACGCCAGGACCGGAGCAACGGGCCTATCCGGGGCGGCTCTTGGGTCTCCATGATCCCACCGTACCCGTGGAGCACCGCCGGGGCGTTCTTGACCTGGGAGGTCATGGAGTCCCGGCCCCCGCGCGTGGCACGGTGGCGTCGACCCGCCGCACGAAGGAGATCCGAGATGACGTACACCCTCGCCCCGTCCGCAGCGACGGCCCCGGACCGGGACACCTCCCGCTTCCTCCGCCTGGTGCTGCGCGTGGACAGCGTGAGCACCGCCGTGATGGGCCTCGTCCTCGTCGCGGCGGCCGCGCCGCTCGGCTCGCTGACCGGGATGCCGGTGGCCTTCTCCGTCGCGTTCGGGATCTTCCAGCTGGGCGGTGCGGGCTGCCTCGCGCTGATCGCGGGCTATCCGGTGATCCCTCCCGCCCTGGCCAGGACCGTCGTGGCGGTCAACGCCGTGTGTGCGGTCGGGTGCGTGGTGATCGCCTTCGCCGACTTCGTACCGCTGAACGGGGCCGGGGTGGTGTTCCTGCTGATCGGCGCGCTGATCGTGACGGTCTACACCGCACTCCAGTACACGGGGCTGCGGCGGATGACCGCCGCGACGGCCTGAGCGGGCTCCGCAGAGCGCACCGGCGACCGTACGCGTCCTGCTTGCGCGGCGTGGCGTCGCGGGAGCCGTCCTCGCCCTCCCTAGCGTGGCGGAGGCGGGACCTCCGACGGCAGGACAGACGCACCTCATGGCACCACGCACCCACTGGCTCTTCGGCGACCAGCTCGGCCCCCATTTCCTGGACCCGCGCCACGGCGGCCCGGACGCCCACGCCCCCCTCCTGATGATCGAGGCCAGGTCCGTCCTGCGCCGGCGCCGCTTCCACCGGGCCAAGGCCCACCTCGTCCTCTCCGCGATGCGGCACCGGGCGGCCGAGCTGGGCGACCGGGTCCGCTACGTACAGGCCCGGACCTACACGGAAGGGCTGGCGGAGGCGGGATTCGACGGTGGGGGCGACCGTCTGACGGTATGCCACCCGACGTCCCGGGCCGCGCTGGACTTCGTGACCGGCCGGGACGGCATCGACGTGCTTCCGGCCCGGGGCTTCCTGCTGGACCAGGAGGAGTTCGGGGCGTGGGCGAAGGAGCACGGGGGCGACCGGCTGCGGATGGAGGGCTTCTACCGATGGGTGCGCCGGGAGCACGAGTTGCTCATGGACGGCGACGAACCGGCCGGCGGAACGTGGAACCTCGACCACGACAACCGCGAGCCGCCGCCCAAGGGCGTGAAGACCCTGGACGTCCCCGCGCCCTACCGCCCGCACGAGGACGAGATCGACGACGAGGTGCGCCGCGATCTCGACCGGTGGGAGCGGGACGGCGAGGTCACGTTCGTCGGCCGCGACGGCCCCCGCCGCTTCCCCGTCACCCGGCGGGAGGCACTGGCCGCACTCCGGCGCTTCGTCTCCCACCGCCTTGCCGACTTCGGGCGGTACGAGGACGCGATGCTCGCGGCCGACCCCGTGATGAGCCACAGCCTGCTGTCCGTCCCCCTCAACCTGGGACTTCTGGACCCCGCCGAGTGCGTGGAGCGGGCCGAGCAGGCGTGGCGCGCGGGCGAGGCGCCGCTCAACAGCGTCGAGGGTTTCGTCCGGCAGATCGCGGGCTGGCGGGAGTACGTGTGGCAGCTGTACTGGCACTTCGGCGAGGAGTACCGGACCCGCAACGCGCTGCGCCACCGGGCTCCGCTGCCCGACTGGTTCCTCGACCTGGACGCCGACGCGGTCACCGCGAACTGTCTGTCCACGGTGCTGGCCCAGGTCCGCGACACCGGCTGGACGCACCACATCCCGCGGCTGATGGTCCTGGGCAGCCGGGCCCTGCAGGACGGCTGGGACCCGGCCGCCGTGACCGACTGGTTCCACCGGTGCTTCGTCGACGGCTACGACTGGGTGATGCTGCCCAATGTCGTCGGCATGTCGCAGTACGCGGACGGCGGCCGGATGACGACCAAGCCGTACACCTCCGGCGGCGCCTACATCAACAAGATGAGCGACCTGTGCAAGCCCTGCGCCTACCGCCCCACCGACCGCACCGGCGAGCACGCCTGCCCGTACACGGCGGGCTACTGGGCCTTCCTCCACCGCCACCGCGAGCCACTGAGCGCCAACCACCGCATGGCCAGGGCGGTCAAGGGCCTGGACCGGCTGAAGGATCTCGACGGGCTCCTGGAGGAGATCGCGGCACGCGGCGACCGCGCGCCCTGACACCCGTCGGCTCCCAGGGCCCGAGGTCTCAGTCCCCGGCCAGGTCGTCCGGAGCGGACCGGGCGAGGCCGGCGAGGGTCGCGAGGGTCCGGGAGAGCACCTCCCTCGTGGGGGACGCCAGCCCGAGGCGGATCGCGTGCGGGCCACGGGGGCGGCCTGCGGAGAACGCCGCGGCCGGGGTCACCGCGATGGAGTGCCGCGCGGCGGCGGCGACGAAGGTGTCGGAGCGCCAGGGGGCGGGCAGCTCCCACCAGAGGTGGTACGAGGACGGGTCGCTGCGGGTGCGGAAGTCCCCGAGGTGGCGGTGCGCGATCTCCTGACGCGCCGCGGCCTCCCGCTGTTTGGCCCGTACGAGCGTGGCGACGGCACCGTCCTCCTGCCACCGCACCATCGCCTCCAGGGGAAACCGCATGGGCGTCCACCCGCCGGAGCGCACGGCCGCCGTGACCCGGCCCTCCAGCGCCGCGGGGGCCACGGCGAACCCGAGGGACAGGCCCGGGGAGAGCCGTTTGGAGAGGCTGTCGACGAGGACGGTGTGCTCGGGGGCCCGCGCGGCGAGGGATGGCAGGTCGTCCCGGAGGAAGGCCCAGACCGCGTCTTCGATCGCCTGGATCCCCGATGTCAGCAGCACGTCGGCCAGCTGGTCGAGCCGTCGCGCGGGCATGGTGAGCGACAGCGGGTTGTGCAGGACCGGCTGTACGTAGAGGGCGTGCAGCGGTTCGGCGCGGTGCGCCTCCTCCACCGCCTCGGGGATCAGCCCGTCCTCGTCCATGGCCAGCGGTACGAGGGTGACGCCGAGCCGGGCGGCGATGGCCTTCAGGACGGGGTAGGTGTACTCCTCGACGCCCAGCCGAGCCCCCGGCCGGGTCAGTGCGGCGACGGCGGCGGAGATGGCCTGCCGGCCGTTTCCGGCGAACAGGACACGGTCCGGGTCGGGCCGCCCGCTGCCCCGCGCCAGGAGATCGGCGGCCGCCTCGCGGGCGGCGGGCGTACCGGCGGGCCCGACCGGGCGGAGCACCGACTCCAGGTCGTCGGAGCGCACCAGCTTCTCCAGGCCGGCGGCGAGCAGCGCGGCCTGTTCGGGGACGACGGGGTGGTTGAGCTCCAGGTCGACCCGGTGGGCGGCGGGCTCGGAGAGGGCCGGGGCGGGAGTGGGCGCGCCGGGCGCGGCCGCGACGAACGTGCCGCGGCCGACGTGGCCGACGGTGAGGCCCCGGCGGGCCAGCTCCTGGTAGACGCGCGAGGCGGTGGAGTCGGCGATGGCGTGGAGCCGGGCGAACTCCCGCTGCGGAGGCAGGCGTTGCCCCGGCCCGAGCCGGCCGGACGCGATCTCCGCCGCCACGGTGTCCGCGACGGACCGGAAGTCCTTCACGGGCCTCACCTCCTTGGTCGCCGCATCGAAACACATCATTGCACCGAGTGCAATGTCCGCTATTGAACCGACTCGAAAGGCGAACCTAGACTCCGATTGCACCGAGCAACGGGGGCGGGACCGGGCGATGCGGTCGGGACCGAGGGCATGAACAGGGCGGCGGACAGGCATGGTTGAGCTGAGCGGAGTGCTGGGCGTCGCGATGATCGCCCTGGGCATGGTGCTCACCCCGGGGCCGAACATGATCTATCTCGTCTCCCGGAGCATCACTCAGGGGCGACGCGCAGGGGTGGTCTCCCTCGGCGGTGTGGCCGTGGGGTTCCTCGTCTATCTGGTGGCCACGAATCTCGGTCTGTCGGTGGTCTTCCTCGCGGTGCCCGAGCTGTACGTGGCGGTGAAGCTGGCCGGGGCCGGCTACCTGGCCTATCTGGCCTGGACGGCCCTGAGGCCCGGCGGCGTCTCCGTCTTCGCGCCCAAGGAGATGCCGCACGACTCCGCGCGCAAGCTGTTCACGATGGGCCTGATGACGAATCTGCTCAACCCGAAGATCGCCATCATGTATCTGTCCCTCATCCCGCAGTTCATCAGTCTGGAGGCGGGAAACGTGCTTCTCCAGGGCTTCGTGCTGGGCTCCGTCCAGATCGTGGTGGCCCTCACCGTCAATCTGGGCATCGTCCTCGCGGCGGGAGCGATCGCCGTCTTTCTCGCCCGGCGCCCTTCCTGGCTCCGCGCCCAACGCTATCTGATGGGCACCGCCCTGGGCGTGCTCGCGGTGTCGGTCGCGACGGACACCTCGGCACCGGCGGCCTCGGGCTGAACGACCGTCCGGGACAGGGTTCAGAGCATGATGAGCAGACGCGTATCGGCCTTGAGCTTCCTGTTCACCGAACGGCTCTGGACATAGACCTCCAGCTTGGGGTTGTTGCCCGCCTTCACCGAGACGGTCCCGCGGACTCCGGCGCCGAACAGGAGGTTGCGCGCCGCCTCGCCCGTGTAGGCGCGGTCGGTGTCCTTCTCGACGACGATGACCTCCTTGTCGGGCTGCACCTGGACGCGTGAACCCAACTGGTAGTAGCAGGAGCCGCGTTCGTACGTGACGCCCGGGTGCGAGTCGACGAAGGCGCGGATCTCCGTCTCCTTGTCGACCTTCAGCAGCCGGTACTTGTCGGCCGCGACCGGTTCGAGGGTGGCCCGCACGTCGTCCACGGATATGTCCTGGCCGACGGCGAACAGGTTCTTCGTGCCGCGCACGCCCTGCTCCCGGCCGCGCAGGAAGCTGGTGGCGGCGGCGCGCACGGTGCCGATCGCGTCCTCGACGCCCTTCTGCGAGTCCGCGTCCCAGATCGCGATGTTGCCGGCCGGGAAGCCGTAGTTCTGGGCGGTGCGCTTGGCCAGGGAGTTCGGCACGAGGATCGCGGAGGTCCAGTGCCCCGGGAGCCCGTTCATCTTCGCGGTGATCCGGTCGAGCCAGGGGCCGAGGATGGTCATGTCGCCGTCGTGGCGCCGGTCGCCGCCGGAGGCGTTCTCCTCGCCGTCCGTCACGACGATCTGGAGGAAGCTGTGCTCGCCGTACTCCTCCCAGATGTGGCCCAGGTCGTCCAGGGACTTCAGCGAGGCCTCGATCAGCGCCGTCGCGCCGTTGTTGACCTTGTAGAGGCCGCGCATCGACGGGAGGTGCTTCACATCCATGTCCCAGACCAGGTTCTCCACCCGGTGGTCGAAGGAGTAGAGGCTGATCCGGGTCTCGTGGCCGAGGCTGTCCGACTCGGCCTTCAGCCCTGCCACGAACTCGTCGACGACGCGGATCAGCTGACCCTGGTGCTGGTACATCGAACCGGAGGCGTCCACGACCAGAGCGACGTGATTCACCTTGTGCTGGATCCTGTTGGCGGACATGGCGGTGCTCCTTCTCCGGTGTTCCCCGAACCCCCCGGGGGTTCCCCGAGCGATGTCTTCGACCCTATGGGGAGGCACTGACAGCGGGGCCGGGCGCGCGTGGCGCCCGGCCCCGGGCGGAAGGTGCGGTGGGCGGATCAGTAGGCGGTCGTGACGGTGGTTCCGCCGAAGGTGCTCGCCGCGTGCAGGCTGATGTAGTTCGCGCCGGCAGGCGGGTTGGTGACCGTCAGAGTGTGGGTGTTGCCGGGGCCGGTGTCCCGGCTGGTGTGGGAGGCGGTGGTGGCCCAGCCGGTGGCGCTGTAGTAGAGGTCCGCGTCGCCGGTGCCGCCGCTGACGGTGATCTTGAGCTGGTCGGTGCCGGCCGGGATGTACAGGTAGTGGTAGGCGTAGTTGCCGGTGGTGGCGGAGAGGTTGCCGCGACGGCAGTTCTCGCCCAGGACGCGGGGATCGGGGTCGGTGCACTCGGTGACGGGGGTGGTGGAGCCGTCGCCGCAGTCACCGGCGGCGCACCCCGCCAGCCAGGTCCGGAAGTCGCTGTCGTACCGCGTGCCGATGGTGCTGGTGAGGTGGGTCCGGGCGGCGGCCCACCGACCGGTGCGGTAGTGGCCGAGCACCGTGTCCATGTCGGCGGGGTGCTTCTCCAGCATGTACCGCACGGCGAGGTAGCCCCAGCGGTACACGCGGGTGGTGTCGTGGCTGTAGTCGGTTCCGAAGAGAGTGCTCAGGGCGTAGGTGCCCTTGCCCGCCTCGGTCATCGCCGCGGTGTAGGGCTCGCCCCGGTAATGGTAGGAGATGTACTCCGCGAAGCCCTCCACCCACCAGACGGTGGGGGTGCTCATGCCCGCGGCGAAATCGCCGTACATGGTGAAGCGGCCGTCCAGGTAGTGCGTGTACTCGTGGTTGAGGTTCCAGATGTGGAAGTCCGGCCGCAGCCACTCCGCCTCGTAGGCGATGAAGCGGGGCTGGTTGCCCACGACGGAAGGGTCGCCCTCCAGGTACATGCCGCCGTTGTTGGTGTCGATCCCGTACATCGCGCCGGCGTACGTCTGGTAGTCGGCGCTGGAGTCGTAGGCGATCACCTCGATGCTGGTGTTGCGGTCGTCGGCGACCGGGCCGTCGTCCTTCGCGACCCGGTGGAAGTAGGCGTCCTGCTCGATGAGGCTGGTGCAGGACGCGCTCAGCTCGGCGGACGTCATCTGCTGAGCCAGGATCCGGATGCCCGGGCTGCAGGTGTGACGGACCGGCAGGACCTCCCGCTTGAGGCGTTCCTGGAGGTCGCAGACGCCGTACGCCGAGCAGTTCGCGCGGTCGTAGTAGTCGGCCATCTCCGCTATGCCCACCCAGAGCGGGGCGGTGGGACCGGTGATCGAAGCGCGGCCGAGCAGGTCAGTGGCCAGGGGCCGGGCCTTCCCCCGCAGGCTCGGGTACTGGAGGAAGCGGCCCAGCTCCCGCCCGGCGTTGGAGGTGAGGTAGGCGTGGTCGCCGTCGAGCAGGGAGAGGTGGTCGGCGGCGAAGCGGTGCAGCGAGTCGAGGAGGCTCGGGTCCGCCTCGACGGCGCTGACGAACTCGGGTACCTGGTGACCCCGGAAGGTCACCGTGTACACGCCGTTAACCGCGGCGAGCATCCGCGAGAGGCCGTTCCAGGAGGAGTCGTAGTCCGCCAGCATCCGCTTGACGACGTTCAGATAGCGCGCGTTCTCCTGGGCGCTGTCGATCAGGATGACCGCCTCGGACAGCGTCTCGCCGTTCTCGTCGGTGACGTCACGCGACCGGGGGCTCGCGAAGAAGCTGTCGAGCCCCGAGCGGACGGCGGTCCGCAGGGCGCTTCCGTACGGGCCGACGACCTCCGGGTTGTACCACTGCACGTAGTACCCCGCCCGGAGGTAGAGCACGAGCTGCGGGGTGCCGGTGCTCCCGTCGCCCGGGTAGTACGCGGAGTTGTCGCGCAGCGCGTACGCCACGGAGGCCATCTGGGCTTCGCGGAAGGCGAGTCGGGCGTCGTTGCCCGTCAGACTGAACAGCGTGTTCACGCAGTCGGTGGCGGACGCCTTGATCTGGCGGACCAGTTCGGCCCCGGTGCGGCCGGTGAAGTCGGCCGGGTCGCAGCCGGCGGCCTTCGCCGATAACGGGGCGTCGTGGTCGCCGTACGCCTCCCTGAGGGCGGACTTGTCGGCGCTCAGCGGGGGGAGCTGGGATACCGATCGCCGGCCTTCGGTCCGGTGACCGGTGTCCGGTGCGGAGGACTGCTGCGCCTGCGGCGCGGGGTCGGCCGATCCGGCGGTGCGGGTCGGTTGCGATGCGTTCGATGCCGTGGCGGCCGAAGGGGAGTTCGGCTGCGCCTGGGCCGGCTGCGCGAGCAGCGCGACGCCCATCGCCCCGGCCAGAGCCAGCGGCAGAACGGCACCCACACCTCGGCGGACGAGTGTGGTTCTCACGTTGGTTTTCCTCCCATGAGGGATCGGGCCACGCGCTCGCGTGACCGATGGGACGGACAGGGCGCGGCTCGGGGATGTCGTCATGCCGTGCTGTCGGCCGGACGGGATGGGGTCGATGTCCAGACTTGGCATGTCCACGCCCTGTGACATGTACAATGGCACAGGTCACACTTCACAGGGAAGGCTCATGACCGAACTCCGCCCCGGGACTGCCCGTTTCGGGAAATTCGCAGGCGACAGAAAGAGGAGGGAAGGAGGCGGACTCACCGCGCAACGTGACATTGTATGGTGCGGTGACATATCTGAAGGGGAACGCATGGGTGAGCTGAAGTCCCGCAAACTCATCTCGGTGCAGGAGCATTTGCGTGACCAGGTGGCCAACGCCCTGCGGGCCGCGCTGATAGCGGGGGAACTCCAGCCCGGCGTGATCTACTCGGCGCCCACCCTGGCCGCCGAGTACGGCGTCTCGGCCACACCCGTGCGCGAGGCCATGCTGGACCTGGCCCGGGAGGGCCTGGTCGAGGCGGTGCGCAACAAGGGCTTCCGGGTCACCGAACTCTCCGAGCGCGACCTGGACGAGTACACCGAGATCCGCGCGCTCATCGAGATCCCCACCATCGGCCGCGTGACCCGCACCGCCTCCCGAGAGCAGTTGGAGGCGCTGCGCCCGGTGGCCCAGGAGATCGTGGACGCCGCCCAGCGGGGCGACCTGATCGGCTACCTGGAGTCGGACCGCCGCTTCCACCTCGACCTGCTCGCCCTCGCGGGGAACGCGCGTCTCGTCGAGACGGTGGCCGACCTGCGCAAGCGCTCCCGGCTGTACGGGCTCACCGACCTTTCCCAGGAAGGGTCGTTGGTCGGTTCGGCCCAGGAGCACACCGCGCTGCTGGACATCATGATCGAGGGCGACGCGGAGGCGGCCGAGGAGCACATGCGCCGCCATCTCGCGCATGTGCGGACCCTGTGGGCGGCCCGGAAGCGGGAGGCCGAACGCGCGGCCCCGTCCCGCAGGCTCGGCGCGCGCTGACATCGAAGTCGCTTCGGCAGAGCCGGTGTTGGCCCCGAGGCGGGATGTGCGGACCGGCAGTCACACGGTGAATCCCTCCGGGTAGGGGTCGGCCGGGTCGAGCAGATACTGCGCGGTCCCGGTGATCCAGGCGCGGCCGGTCACGGAGGGCAGGACGGCGGGCCGGCCGCCGACCGTGGTCTCCGACAGGATCCGGCCGGTGAAACGGGAGCCGATGAAGGACTCGTTGACGAAGTCCTGCCCGGTCTTCAGCAGTCCCCGCGCGTGCAGTTGGGCCATCCGAGCGCTGGTCCCCGTCCCGCAGGGCGAGCGGTCGAACCAGCCGGGGTGGATCGCCATGGCGTGCCGCGAGTGCTCGGCGCTGGAGCCGGGGGCCTCCAGATAGACGTGGTGGCAGACGTCGATAGCGGGGTTCTCCGGATGGACCACCGGGTTCTGTTCGTTGACCGCCCGCATGACGGCCAGGCCCGCGTCGAGCAGCCGGTCCTTCTGCGCCCGGTCGAAGGGGATGCCGAGGTCCTCGGTGCGTACGATCGCGTAGAAGTTGCCGCCGTACGCCATGTCGTAGCGGACCGGTCCGAACCCCGCCACCTCCACGACCTGGTCCAGCGCATGGCTGTAGGAGGCGACGTTCTCCAGGGTGACGGACTCCGCGCGGCCGTCGCGCACGGCGACCCGTGCCGTGACGAGGCCGGCGGGAGTGTCGAGGCGGATGAGGGTCTCCGGCTCGACCGCCTCGACCATGCCCGTCTCCACCAGGACCGTCGCCACGCCGATGGTGCCGTGGCCGCACATCGGAAGGCAGCCGGAGACCTCGATGAACAGCACGCCGAAGTCGGCGTCCGGCCGGGTCGGGGGCTGGAGGATCGCGCCGGACATGGAGGCGTGCCCGCGCGGCTCGCACATCAACAGGGTGCGCAGCCCGTCCCGTTCGGCCATGAACCGCTGCCGCCGCTCCGCCATGGTCGCGCCCGGCAGGACACCCACCCCGCCGGTGATCACCCGGGTCGGCATGCCCTCGGTGTGCGAGTCGACCGCGTGGTAACAGACCGTGGAGCGCATGTCAGTTCACCCCCGCGTCGATGAGGGCCTGGGTGGCGGAGCGCACGACGGCCTCGGTTTCCGGGTCCAGGGCCTGGCGGGGCGGCCGGCAGACGCCGCCGGTCCGGCCGATCATGTCCTGGCCGAGCTTGATCGCCTGGACGAACTCGGTCCTGCTGTCCCAGCGCAGTACGGAGTGGAGCCGGCGGTAGAGCGGGAGCGCGGTGGTGAGATCGCCGGCCAGCGCGGCGTCGTAGAGATCGAGGCAGGCGCGCGGGAAGACCTGGGGGTACCCGGCGACCCAGCCCTTGGCCCCGGCGACGCCGACTTCGAGGAGGGTGTCGTCGGTGCCGATGATCAGGTCGAGCCCGGGGGCGAGTTCGTTGATGGCGTAGCACCGCCGTACGTCCCCGGAGAACTCCTTCACGCCCACGATGAACCCCTCGGCGTACAGCTTGGCCAGCAGTTCGGGGCGGAGGTCGACCTTGGTGTCGATGGGGTTGTTGTACGCGGTGACGGGGAGTCCGGCGGAGGCGACCATCGCGTAGTGCTCCAGGACGGCGCGGTCGTCGGCCCGGTAGGCGTTGGGCGGCAGGCACATGACGGCCTGGCAGCCGGCGTCCCTGGCGAAGAGCGCGTGCCGCCTGGCCTCGATCGCGCCGTACGCGCCGACGCCCGGCATCACGGTGAAGCCCTCGGGGGCGTGGGCGACGGCGGTCTCGACGACACGGTCGCGTTCCTCGTACGTCAGGGTCTGGTACTCGCCCAGCGACCCGTTCGGGGCGACGCCGTGCAGGCCCTGTTCGGCGAGCCAGGCGACGTTGTCCCCGTACGCGCCGTGGTCGACGGCGAGGTCCCGGCCGAACGGGAGGCTCGTCGCGACGATGACACCGTGCCAGGGCGTACGGGCGGGGGCCGTGCGGTCCACGCGGTTCATGGGGACTCCTCAGGTGGGTTCGGACGGGGTGTCGCCGGTGGAGGGATGGGCCGAATCGGCGAGCGCGCCGAGCGTGATCGGGGTCGCGATCAGCCGTTCGGCTGGGGTGTAGGGCTCGGCGCGGGCGGCGACGAGGCAGTGCACGGCGGGCCCGCACATCCGGCCCTGGCACCAGCCCATGCCCGCCCTGGTCAGCTGTTTGACCTGCCGGTGGTCGGATGCCGAGCCGTCGGCGCGGGCGGCGCGGACAGCCCCCGCGGTGACCTCCTCGCACCGGCAGACCGTGGTGTCGTCGGTCAGCCAGGCGGGCCAGTTCCGCGGCACGGGGTGTGCCCGGGCCAGGGCGTGGGCGAAGGAGCGGTGCCGGGCCACCGCCCGGCGCTCCGCGGCCAAGGCGCGGAGGCCCGGCCGGCCCGGCGCGGACACGTCGGTGAGCACCGAGACCGCCGCCACGCGCCCCTCGCTCAGCGCGAGCGCCGCCCCGCCGACCCCGCAGGCCTCGCCCGCCGCGTAGAGGCCCGGCACGGTGGTGCGCTGTCCGGCGTCCACGGCGGCGGCCATGGTGCCGTCGCCCGCGTCGGCGAGGTCGCAGCCGAGCGGGAGCAGCAGGTCGAGCTGGGGGACGAAGCCCCAGCCGACGCCCACCGTGTCGGCCTCGATCCGCCGCTCGGTACCCGGGAGCGGTGCTCCGTCGGCGTCCAGGGCTGCGGTGCGTACGACGGCGACCCGCTCCTCCCCTTCGGCGCCGACGATGCCGGTGCGGGTGCGGACCGGGATCCGGTGCCGGGCGAGCGTGCCCGCGTAACCAGCGGCTTCGGCCCACTTGGCGGGGTTACGCAACAGGGGTGCGGGGTGGCGCAGCCAGGCCGAGGGCGCCGCCGCCTCGCACACCGCGACGACCTCCGCCCCGCGTGCGGCGAGGGCGGCGGCGACGGGCAGCAGGAAGGGGCCCGTGCCGCCGAGGACCACGCGCCGGCCGGCCACCACTCCCCCGCCCTTGAGCAGCGACTGGAGTCCGCCCGCGGTGAGCACACCGGGCAGGTCCCAGCCGGGAAAGGGGAGTTGGCGGTCGTAGGCGCCGGTCGCCACGAGCAGGACCGGTGCGCGCAGCACGACGGCCCGCTCCTCGGGCGGCCTGCTTCGGTCCACGGCGTGGACGGTGAAACCGTCCGCCGCGCGGGCCGTGGTCCATACGGGATGGTCGAGCAGGAGGGTCAGCCGTCCGGTGCGCTCGTGGGCGGCCAGGGCGGCGCGCAGCGCCCGGTAGGTGCGCAGGTCGTGGTGCAGGTCCTCGGTGGGAAGGGCCTCGCGCGGGTGGTCCGGGGGGTGGCGCCAGAACTGGCCGCCCGGCGCGGAGCCCGCGTCGACGAGGACGACCCGCAGCCCGCCGTCCAGGGCGGTGACGGCGGCCGCCATACCGGCGGGCCCGGCGCCCACCACCACGAGGTCGACGACATCCTGGGGCTCATACATCGTCGCCCTCCCCCGTCGCGACGGCCATGCCCGCCCGGGCCCGCACCAGGCAGGCGCGCTGCCCGCGCTTTCCGTCGACGGTGACGAGGCAGTCGTAACAGACGCCGATGCCGCAGAAGACGCCCCGGGGCCGCTGCCCACCCCGGGTGGTCCGCCAGGCGACCCGGCCCGAGGCCACGAGCGCGGCGGCCAGGGTCTGCCCGGGGACGAACGCCAGGGGTTCGCCGTCCACGGTGACGGTGGGTCCTGCGGGTACGTCGGTCTCCGCGGCCGCTCCGGTCACTTCGGCACACCTCCGGTCGTGAGGAATCGGTCGGGCAGGAGGCCGGTGTGGGCGGCCGGATCGGCTCCGCGCCACGGGCGGCCGAGCAGCTGGGCGGTGATCAGGGCGCCGGTGCCGGGGGCGAGGCCGATGCCCGCGCCTTCGTGGCCGCACGCGTGGAGGACGCCGGGGACCCGGGGGTCCGGGCCGACAACGGGCAGGTGGTCGGGGCAGTACGGCCTGAACCCCCGGTAGGCGCGGATCAGATGGACGTCGCGCAGGAACGGGAAGAGGCGGCACGCCTGCGCGGCGAGCAGCGCCACCACGGCCGGGTTCATCGTGGTGTCGAAGCCGACGCGTTCGCGGCTGGCACCGATCAGGATGGTGCCCGCGCGGGTGCCCTCGACGACGCACGAGGTCTCCAGGCCCTCGTCGCTGGAGGCGACATGGGCGACGTAGTCGGCGGAGTAGACCTTGTGCCGGATCATCGGCGGCAGCGGTTCGGTGACGAGGACGAAGCCCCGGCGCGGCAGGATCGCGACGGGGGCCCCGAGGCGGCGGCCGACCTCGCCGCCCCACGTCCCGGCCGCGTTGACCACGGCGTCGGCGGCCAGCACCGCGCCGTCGGCCGTACGAACTCCGGTGACCCGACCGTCGGTTCCGGTGACGGCGGCGAGGGCCTCGCCGGTACGCACCCGGGCGCCGCGCCGGACGGCGGCCCGCAGCAGTCCGGACGCCGCGAGGACGGGCTGCACCTGGGCGTCCTGCGGGTAGTGGACGCCGCCGGGGAGGCCGGGTGCGATGTGCGGCTCGAACGCGTCGAGGCGGTCGACGCGTTCGGTCTGGATTCCGGCCGCCGCCTGGCGTGCGGCGAACGCGTGCAGGGCGGCGAGGCCTTCGGGGGTGCTCGCGGCGACCAGGCCGCCCTTGTTCTCGAACTCGACTTTTCCTGGGCCGAGTTCCTCGCCCGCCTCGTCCCAGAGGTCACGGCTGAGCCGGGCCAGCTCCAGCTCCGGGCCGGGCTCCTTGTCGGAGAGCAGGATGTTGCCCTCCCCTCGGCTGGTGGTGCCCGCACCGACCGGGCCCCGGTCGAGCACCGTGACACCGAGACCGGCGGAGGCGGCGTGGAACGCGCAGGCGGCGCCCACGATGCCCGCGCCGATGACCACGATGTCCACCGCCACCTCCAGGTGCAATGTCACATGCCATTGCTCAGGCTATACATCGGTCCGGCCCGAGGACAATGCCGCCGTCGGCGTGAACTCGGGCAGGACCAGGGCCGCGTGGGCCGGTCGCCCCTCCACTGCCGGGGGTGTGGCGGCGAGACCGCGCAGCAGGGCGTTGCGCTCCTCCAGGGCCCGCGCGCTGGTGGGGAACAGCAGAGCGTCGCCCGTGCCGACCAGGTCCTGGTTGAGGGTCACGAACGTACGGCTGTCGCGTTCGTAGGCGGCGAACGCCGCGGTGTGGTCCCGTTCGGCCGCCAGGGAACCGGCGAGCATGTACGCCCCGACGAGCGCGAGGCTGGAGCCCTGGCCGGTCAGGAACGAGGGCGCGTACGCGGCGTCGCCCACCAGCGCGACCCGGCCGTTGGCCCAGCGGGGCATGCGGATCTGGCTGACCACGTCGAAGAACAGGTCGTCCGCCGTGCGCATCGCGGCCAGCAAGCCCGGGACTTCCCACCCCGCGTCGGCGAAGACCCTCTCGACCAGGTCTCGTTGGGCCTCCGGGTCACGGAAGGCGCCCAAGGGGGGTTGCGGGCGGGCGAAGGTGAGGAAGCCGTGCACGGCGTCGTCGCCGTCCCCCACGGCGTACAGCACCGCTGCCCGGCCGGGGGCGTTCCACAGGGTGGTCTCACGGACGAGCCCGAAGGTGTTGGGCAGGGTGAATCCGGCGAAGCAGTAGCCGAGGTACCGGTGGAACCGCTCCTCGGGGCCGAACACCAGCCCTCGGGTGTGGGAGTGCAGTCCGTCCGCACCGACCACCAGATCGAACGTCCGGCTGCCGCCCCGGCGGAAGGTGACGTCGACCCCGTGGCGGTGCTGGTCGAGCGTGTCGATGGAGTCGTCGAACAGGAACTCCACGTCGTCACGGACCGCCGAGTGAAGGGCGTTGGCCAGGGCTCCGCGTCGTACCTCCAGGTCCGCCCCTGCGACACCACCGGTGACGGTGTGCGGGGCGAGGGAGGTCACCTCGGCGCCGTCCTCGTCGAGGAAGGTCAGCCGGCGCAGGTCGATGTGCGCGTCCCGCAGCCGGGGCAGGATCCCCATCCTCCGGACGACGTCGAGCGCGGTGCCGCGTACGTCGATGGGGTAGCCGCCGTCGCGGAGCGCCCCCGCCTTCTCGACCACCGTGACGGTGAACCCGTAGCGGTTCAGCCAGAACGCGAGGGCGGGCCCCGCGATACTGGCCCCGGATATCAGGACCGTACGCCTCCGGCCGCCCGGGACGTGCCTCAACTCATCGGTGCGGATCATTCCTTGACTCCTTTGCTCATGGTGCGGACGACCAGCAGGGACAGCACCGTGACGACGGCGGCCAGGATGAAGCCGGCGACGAAGGCCGACTCGGCCGGGATCTTCGACCCGGAGGGTGTTCCGGCGGTGAGGATCGCCCCGGTGACCTGCACCCCCACGGCGAAACCGATCACACGGGTCACCAGGACGAGACCGGTGGCGATGCCGG
This sequence comes from Streptomyces rubiginosohelvolus, assembly GCF_014649875.1. GTDB lineage: Bacteria > Actinomycetota > Actinomycetes > Streptomycetales > Streptomycetaceae > Streptomyces > Streptomyces rubiginosohelvolus. The sequence continues at coordinate 404,486 of NZ_BMTW01000002.1, forward strand.
TGTCCCCCAGGTCGACGGAGGTGGCGGTCCTGGTCACCATCGCCGTGACGCAGAGCCCGTTGGCGAGCGCGACCAGCGCCTTGCCGACGACGAGGTGCCAGATCTCGGTGTGCGCGGCCGCCAGGCCCAGGAGGCCGACGGCCATGAGCAGCACCCCGGCGGTGACCACGGCCCGCGAGCCGAGCCGCCGCACCCCGATGCCGCTGATCGGGCCGGCCAGCGACGCGGCCAGGGCGCCGGGCAGCAGGAAGAAGCCGATCGCGGTGGCGCTCGCCCCGAATCCGTAGGTGTCGGCGGGGACCGCGAAGAGCTGCGGGACGAGGTAGGTCGCCGCCGAGGTGCCGACGCAGATCAGGAACGTCAGCACACAGGACTTCCCCACCGCGGGCCGGGTCAGCATGCGCAGATCGACCATCGGCGAGGCCGCACGGCGCTCGACGGCCACCCAGCCGGTCCCGAAGGCGGCCAGCAGCACGACGAGCCCGAGGAGCACGAGGGGTTGGGTGACCAGGTCGGCCCCCAGACCGAGGACGAGCATGAGCGTGACGAGCGTGCCGCTCAGGAGGACCAGGCCGGGCCAGTCGATCCCGGTGCCGTCCGGGCGGCGCGGCGGATCCTGCGGCATCAGCCGGTGCACCAGCACCGTGGCCCCGATGACGGCGAACGTCGGCAGCGCGAACATCCAGTGCCGGGACAGCCCTTCGGCGACGGGCCCAGCCGCCAGCGTTCCCGCCATGGCGCCCCCGACGAACAGCCCGCTGACCACCCCGATGGCCACTTTGGACTCCCCGGCGGGCAGGTGTGCGCGCACGAGGATGAACGACAGGGGCAGCGCCCCCACCATCGCCCCCTGCAGCACCTGGCCGAGCAGCAGTACCGGCAGGTTCGGCGCCAGGGCGGAGACCAGACCGCCGGCGCAGACCACCGCCATCAGCCGGACGACGACCCGTTTCCCGCCGTAGCGGTCGCCTAACGTGCCCGCGATCGGCGTGATGAGCGCACCGGTGACCAGGAGCACGATGCTGAGCAACGCCCCTTCGGCGGGGCTCATGTCCAGCTCGCGCTGGAGGAGCGGGAGCGTCGGCGTCACCACCGATTCCAGGGCTCCGGTGGCCACCGCCAGGGCGCCGAGGGCTCCGACGGCGGCCTTCCCGATGGGGCGCGCGGGAGCGTGGGTCGTGGTCATGGACGTCCTTTCCGTCGCGGCCCGGCCGAAAGGGCCGGCAGGGGGTGGCCGACACGAGACGGCCGACAGGACGGAGCGGCCGCACACGGCTGTACGGGTACGGCACGCACCGAACCCAAACTACACTACACCGTGCAGTGTAGTTCCGTTAGGATGAGCCCATGCCGACCACCAAGACCCTGCGCGAGGGGTCCGCACAGAAGCGGGCCGCGATCCTCACCGCGGCCCGGGAACTGTTCCTCGCCGACGGCTTCGACCGGTCCAGCGTCGACGCGGTCGCCGCCCGGGCCGAGGTGTCCAAACGGACGGTCTACGACTACTTCGGCGACAAGCGCACCCTGCTGCGGGCGGTCGTCGACTCCGTCGGCGACGCGCTGGTCACGACGGTCCGGCGCACGCTCGACGAGACCCTGACGGACCGGACGGAGGCCGCCGGACTGGAGGACGCCCTGGTCGCGTTCTCGATGCGCATCGCGACGGAGATGCTCGGCTCGGCGGAGTACACGACCCTCCAGCGCCTGCTGCGGTCCGACTCCGGCCACCTGGCGCAGCAGGACTACAACCCCATGGCGAACACGCCTGACGAGGCGATCGCGGAGCGGTTCGCCGCCTTCGCCGACGCCGGACTGCTCGACGTCCCCGACCCGCGTCTGGCGGCCGACCAGTTCCTGGCGCTGACCTTCGGCGTCGCACTGGACCGGCTCGGCTCCGCGAACGCCGCGCGGGACACCCGCGTACGGCCGCTCGTCGTCGAGGGCGTACGGACATTCCTGCGGGCGTACCGGGCCGGTCGGGGTACGGGCGGCGCGGCCTGACGCCGAGCGGCCGGGACCTCGGCGGAGCTGCCCGCCGTCTTGCCCGCCATGGCGAAGGTGCGCCGGATCGTCTCGCCGGCCCGGCCCATGCCCTGCGCGTCGGAGGAGGTGATGGCGATGGCGCCGAGGTCGTGCAGGACGTCCTCCGCCCCCATGGTCCCGGCCCGGATCCGGTCACGGGCCATGGCCGCGTCTCCGGGCAGGTCCGTCTTGAGCGCGTGGACCGAGACGATCATGCCGTAGTGCTCGTCGATCGCGTCCCGCCCGAACGGCAGCGTCGGGTTGGTGGAGGAGCCGATGACGTTCGGCACGCCGGCCATCTTGAGGGCGTTCGGGACGTGTCCGCCACCGCAGCCCTCGATGTGGAAGGCGTGGATGGTCCGGCCGTCCAGCACGCTGAGGGTGTCCTCGACGGTGAGGCACTCGTTGAGGCCGTCGCTGTGCAGGGCGACCTGGACGTCGTGTTCGCCGGCGACCCGCAGGGCGGTGTCCAGGGCCCGGGCGTGGGCCCCCATGTCCTCGTGGACCTTGAAGCCGCAGGCCCCGCCTTCGGCCAGCGCCTCCACCAGGGGGGCGGGATCGGAGGACGGACCCCGGGCCAGGAAGCCGATGTTGACCGGCCAGGCGTCGAAGGCGTTGAAGGCGTGCTTCAGCGCCCAGGGCGAGTTGACGCCGACACCCCAGGCGGGCCCGATCTCCTGGCCGATGACCGTCGTGACACCGGAGGCGAGGGACGCCTCCATGATCCGCGGCGAGAGCAGGTGTACGTGGGTGTCGACGGCGCCCGCGGTGGCGATCAGCCCCTCCCCCGAGACGATCGTCGTGCCGGTGCCGACGACGACGTCCACCCCGTCGAGCGTGTCCGGGTTCCCGGCGCGGCCGATCGCGTGGATGCGGCCCTGCCGGATGCCGACGGACACCTTGCGGATGCCCTGGACCGCGTCGATGACCAGGACGTTGCTGATCACCACGTCACAGGTCTCCGACACCGCGGCGGCCTTGAGGTGCAGGCCGTCACGCGCGGTCTTCCCGAAACCGGCGAGGAACTCGTCGCCGGGCCGCTGGCTGTCGGACTCGACGCGCACGACGAGCCCGGAGTCGCCGAGCCTGACCCGGTCACCCGCGCGGGGGCCGTGCACGGAGGCGTACTCCTGGGGGTCGATGTGCCGGCCGGCGGGCGCGCAGTGGTCGCTGTGGCGGGTGGGTCTGCTCATCGGGTCGCTCCTGAGGGTCCGTGCGCCTCGGCGGCTCCGAGGTAGCCGCGGGCGGCGGCCCGGCGCAGGGCCTCCTCCTTGGCGCCGGGGGCGTCGAGGTGACCGTCGACGAGACCGGCGAAGCCGATCGCCGTCCGCGCTCCTCCCATCGGTACGAGGCCGACCTCGGCGGTGCCTCCGGCGTCGAAGCGGGTCGACACGCCCGCCGGGGCGGCGAGCCGCATGCCGTACGCGGCGGCGCGGTCGAAGCTGAGGCGCGGGTTCGCCTCGAAGAAGTGGAAGTGGGACGTCACGCTGATCGGCACCGAAGCGGTGTTGCGCACGGTGAGCACCAGCTCGGGCTCGGGGACGGCGTCGGCCGGGCCGGTCAGCACGGCGCCGGGGGCGCTGTCGCCCGAGTGGCCTCCGCCGAAGGGGTCGCTGACGACCGCGAGCCGGGTGCCGTCCTCGAACACGGCCTCGACATGGATCTCGGTGACGACGTCGGCGACGCCGGGCAGGATGTCGTCGGGGGTCAGGACGGAGCGGCCGCGTTCCAGCGCCACGGCCAGCCGGTGCCCGTCGCGGGCCGCCTCGCACACCGTGTCCGCGATCAGCGCGGTCGCTTCGGGGACGTTGAGGCGCAGGCCCCTGGCACGGCGGGCGCGGGCCAGTTCGGCCGCAGTGAACAGCAGCAGCCGGTCCCGCTCGGTGGGCGTCAGCGGCATGACTGCCTCTGCCGGACCACCTGGGCCCGCATGGGGATCACCACTGTCAGGAACACGCTCTTCCTCCGGGGGTTTCGTTCGGGGGTCGATCCACGCGTCAGCCCTCGGAAGGCTCACCGGGTCCTCGATGGCCTCACTGTGGCACTGCCTGAAAATTCAGTCAATAGATGAGACGCAATGAACGGAGGGAGCCCCTCCTGCCGATGGAGGCCGCCCTCTACCGCTGCTCCAGGCCTGCCAGTTCCGCTTCGATGCCGCTCTCCATGAGGGCCCTGGCGTGGTCGATGCCGACGCCGCCGCTGAGCCAGCGCATGCTCAGCCCCTCCAGCAGCGCGGTGAGCCGTTCGGCGGCGGCGGCCAGCTTCACGGCGGGCGCCATGGGCCGCACCTGACCCAGCAGGGCCGCCACTTCCTGCACCCAGACGAGCGTCGCCCGGGCCAGGTCCTCGCGCAGAGCCGGGTCGAAGACGGCGCTCGCCCGCAGCTCGCCCCAGGCCGCGCTGTTCTCCCGGACCTCCTCGGAGTCCTGCAACTCCAGCAGCAGGACCTGCTGGAGCTCCTCGCGCGGGCCGAGCGGCGGCGCCTCCGGGTCACGGGCGTTCGTGTAGCGCTCAGCCCGGTCGTTGATGAACTCGAGCGTGTGGCGCAGGATCCCGGTGCGGTCCTTGAAGTGGTAGTAGATCAGCCCCGTGGACACCCCCGCTTCGGCCGCGAGTTCCTCCACACGCAGGCCGCGGACACCGCGCCGGGCGATCACCCGCGCGGCCGCTTCGAGAATCCGGGTATTGCGGGACGCCATGACCAGCAACCCTATCTGGCCGACCGCACCCCCTCGCGCCCGGTCGGCCGTCGGCGGGAGACGAACGGCGGCGATCGGGTCCCGTGACGCGTCAGGGAGGTCAGCCGCCCCGGGTGTAGCGGCTGAGGACGACGGTGACGGAGCCGTCGTCCTCCTCCGTCCCGGGGTGCACGAGGCGGACGATCACGAGCTCCTCGCCGTCCGGGCTCCGGACGCAGAACGGGCGTTCGTCGGCGAGGTCGTCGAGGAACAGTTCCGTGACGGGCTCCGTCCCGATGCCGCGCTCGCAGTCCGCCGGGCCGAGGACGTACCCGGCGCCGACGAAGGCGTCGCTGCCCTCCGGCAGGACGAACGCGTCCCCGCTCCGGGCCAGGAACCAGTCCGACGTCTCGGCGGGGACCACCTCCCCGGCCTGGAGATCAAACTCGTAACTCTCGTCGGGGGCGGTCAGTTCGGCGTCCGCGTAGGCCTGCTCGTACCGGGCGGGCGGCGGCGTCGGCCGCCCGGGCGATGCCGAAGTCGATGACGCGGGGACCGTCCTCGGCGAGCAGGACGTTGGCGGGCTTGAGGTCCCGGTGGACGACGCCGGCACCGTGGATGGCCTGCAGCGCCTCGGCGATCCCGGCCATGAGCAGCAGGACCGTACGCGGCGGGAGCGGGCCGTGGTGCCGGACGGCCTGCTCCAGGGACGGGCCGGGGACGTAGGCGGTGACGAGCCACGGGACCGGATCGTCCACCCCGGAATCGATCACCTGGGCGGTGAACAGTCCGTGGATACGGCGGGCGCTGGCGACCTCGTCGGCGAACCGCAGGCGGAATCCGTGGTCCGCAGCGAAGTCCTCCCGTACCGCCTTCAGAGCGATGGGACGACCGCCCCGGGTGTGGGCGAGGTAGACCACACCCATGCCCCCGGAGCCGAGCCGGGCCTGGAGACGGTAGCCGCCGATCTCCCGCGGGTCTTCGGCTGACAGCGCCATGCGGACCGGGTGCGTCCCGGGAGGCTGAGTGGACATGCGCTGGCTCTTTCGGCGAGACGGAAGGGGTCGGCGGGCGGGCCGGTGGCGTCCGCGGGGGACGCGAGCGCACCTGACCGGTCGGACGATCGTGCACTTGACTAAAGTTTCAGTCAACACGCTACCGGCGTCGACCGGCGCCCCGCCGAGGGCGCCCCAGCAGGAGGAGCACGCGTTGAGCGACCGCAGGACGGCCATTCTCGAAGCGGCGGCGACCGTCATCGCCCGCCGTGGCGTACGGGGCCTACGGGTGGAGGAGCTGGCGGAGGAGGCCGGCGTCTCCAAGGCGCTGATCTACTACCACTTCGACGATCGCGCCGGCCTGCTCCGGCGGACTCTGGCCTTCGTCAACAACCGCGCCGAGCGGTACACCGCCGAGCAGGAGGCCGCGGACCCGTCGGCCGGCCCGCTCCGGAGGTTGGAACAGGCGCTCCTGCTGGAACTCCAGGACCTCCCCCACGTACGGGAGAACAGCACCGCCTGGGGCGAACTCCGCGCGAGCGCCGTGTTCGAGACGGAGCTGCGCAGTGAACTGGCCCTCGCGAGCGTGATCTGGATCCGGGAGGTGGCCGACCAACTGGGCGAGGTCCGGCCGACGGCGCCCGAATCGGCGCTCGTCGCCTCCGCCGAACGGCTGACCGCTCTGCTGGAGGGCCTGAGCGCCCGGTGGCTCTGCGGCATCCTGCCCCTGCCGGACGCGCGCACCGCGATGCGCGAGGGCATCGCGGTGGAGGTGGCTCACCTGGCCCGGCGTGCGGCCGAGCCCTCGACGGAGGACACGCCGAGCCGGGCCAACCTTGACTGACTTTTCAGTCAGTGTCACAGTGCTGGTAGCACCGGCCCGCGCCGCACCCACACCCCGGGGCCGCCGGGCAGTCTTGAACGTTCATGATCGGAGCACGCGTGTCCCACCTTCCCCCCACCCGCCGTACGGCCCTCCGGACCCTCTCCGGGCTCGCCGTCCTCGCTTTCGGCGCCACGGCCTGCAGCCCGGACGATCCCTCCTCCCTCGCCTCCGGCGCCGGCGCCGCCCGCGCCTCCGAGGGAGAGCGCCGGTTCGGCGCGGAGTGGGACAGCCACGCGCGCACGTTCATGTCGTGGCCCGCGCTGGAATCGGTCTGGGGCGAGGACCTCCGGTACGTCCGCGAGGACATCGCCCGGATCGCCCGGGCCATCGCGGAGTACGAGTACGTCGTCATGATGGCCAGGCCCGACCAGCAGAAGGCCGCCCAACGGGCCTGCGGTTCGCAGGTCGAGGTCATCCCCCTCGCGGTCGACGACATGTGGGCCCGCGACACGGTCCCGGTCTTCGTCGAGGAGGGCGGCGAGGTCATCGGGGTCGACTTCAACTTCAACGGCTGGGGCGAGAAGCAGAACCACACGAACGACGCCCGCGTCGGCCGTACGCTCCTGTCGAAGTACAAGATCCCGCGGGTCGAGGCCCCTCTCATCGCCGAGGGCGGCTCCTTTGAGACGGACGGGGAGGGGACGCTGCTGATCACCGAGAGCTCGATCGTCAACGGGAACCGCAACCCGGGCCTGAGCCGCGACGACATCGAGGCCGACCTCATCGAGACCCTGGGCGTCGAAAAGGTGGTGTGGCTGAAGGGCGTACGCGGCCAGGACATCACCGACGCCCATGTGGACAGCCTCGTCCGCTTCACCGCGCCGGGAGTGGTGCTGCTGGACCGGGCACACCCCGACACCCCCGCCGACTCCTGGTCCCGCGCCGCCGACCAGGCCGAGGCCGTACTCAGCGAGGCGACCGACGCCAAGGGCCGCCCCTTCGAGATCATCGACCTGCCCCAGCCCGACCTGTACGAGATCACCGGCGAGGGCGACGACTTCGTGTCGACCTACGCCAACTTCTACGTCGCCAACGACTCGGTCTTCATGCCCAGGTTCGGCGACCGCAAGGCGGACGACCGGGCCCGGGGAATCCTCCAGGAACAGTTCCCCGACCGCGACGTCGTCCCGGTCGTGATCGACACCGTCGCCTCCGGGGGCGGCGGCATCCACTGCGCCACCCACGACCAGCCGGGCGAGCCGGTCGACTGACGCCCGCGCACCGCCAACGGCATGGCCCGCTCCGGCGAGGGCGCCGACGTGCTCCCGCTGACCGGGGTCGGCCCCGACGACCGGCCGTCCGCCATCGACCAGCTCCAGCCGGGCGACCTGGTCTTCTTCAAGCTGGACGCCCGCACGAAGGAGCGGCTCGACCACGTCGGCATCGTGCTCGGCTACGACACCGAGGGCCACCTGATCTTCGTCTCCAGCCGCGAGGAGGTCAACGGCCCGACCATCGGCGACGTCGGCGGGGTCTCCCGGCTGGACGGCAACGGCTACTACGCGAAGACCCTGCGCAGCGCGAAGCGGCTGTGACCTGACGGTGTCCTGGGGCAGGTGGACCGGTCAGTGACCGTCCACCGTCCCGGACAGTTCGTTGGTGGCCTTCGGCAGCGTCACGGACGTGCCCTTCTTCCCCGACTCCAGGTCAAAGGAGTGCAGTTGGCGCTTGCCCGGTTCGGAGACGTACGCCGTGTGGTCCCGGACGAACAGGGTGGGCCTGGGCTGCTGCCAGTCCAGGGGCTCGGTCCAGTCGCCGACCGCTTCGATCTTCTTCTCCACTTCCCCGGTCTCCGGGTCGATGACGTGGAGGATGCCGTTGGTGCCGAGCACGAGGGCTTCGCCGTGCGGGCCGCGGGCGAGCGAGCGGAAGGAGTAGCTGGTCCCGAGGTCGACCAGCTTCATCTTCGCCGTACGGGTGTCGATCAGGGATATCCGGGTGGGGCGTTCCAGTTCGGCGTCGGGGTCGGTCTTGTAGTCGCCGAGCAGGATCGGGGAGGCGTCGCTCCCGGCCTGGTTGCCGGTACGGGCGTAGTCGCCGGGGGCGTCGACCTTGGTGAACTCGCCGTCCTTGTAGAGCAGGACGCCGTCCTCGCAGCCGAAGCCGACCACCTCGCCCTGGGCGGCGGCCTCGCCGTGGACTCCCGGGCAGTTCTCGGCGCGCGCGATCTCCTTGTCGTTCCTGTCCAGGACGAGGGCTCCGGTGCGCTTCTCCTCGGTGCCGAGGGTGGTGACGAGTTCTCCGCCGGCCAGTTCGATGGCGACACCGTGATGGGGCTTCGCGGACGTGTAGCTGCGTCCCTCGGGCCGCTTGCCGCCGGCCAGGTCGGCGGGGTCGAAGACGTTCACCTCGCCGGTGCCGTCGGTGAACAGGACCGTCCTGCCGCCGTGCCGGACGACATGGCCGGGCTTCGCACCCTTGAACTCGGCGTCCGTGAAGGTCTGCCGGGCCGCGTCGTACACCCGGAAGCCGCTGTCGGTGGAGACGACGACGTGGTCCTCGTCGCCCGCCGGGTTGACCCGGTTGAAGCCGGGCAGCTCGACGGTCTTCGCGAGCTTCAGGGTCTCGCCGTCGAGGACGTACAGACCCCCGTCGTACGAGGCGACCAGCGGGTTCTTCACCGTGGTGGCGGCCTTGCCGTTCTTCGCCTGCTCCGCCTGCTTCGGCTCGGCCTCGGACGCTGTGTCACCGCTGCCGCCACAGGCGGCCAGCACCAGGGACGCCGTCAGAGCGAGGGTGGTGCCCGTGAGCATGCGGGCGCGTATCGAGCTGTTCATCTTCATGGTGTGCATGTCCTCTCCGGCCCTGCGGGCACGGGATGGTGGGGTAGGTGGGGTGGCCGGTCGTCGGTGATCCGGCCCTCGGGGAGCGGTCAGTTGCCGGTGAGACCTTCGGCCATGGCCGAGGTGTTGGCGCGCATCATTTCCAGATAGGTGCCGGCGCCCCCGCCCTTCTCGGTCAGCGACTCGGAGTACAGCGGGACGACGTTCACGTCACCGCCCATCTCCCGGCGCAGGACGTCGGCGAGCCGGGTGGGCTGGGAGGAGTCGGCGAAGACGGTGCGTACGTCGGCCTTCTCCATGGCCCGAGTGAGGGAGCGCAGGTCGGAGGAGCTGGGCGAGGCGAGTGTCGTACCGCTGGGGATGACCGCGCCGATCACACGGAAGCCGAAGCGGTCGGCGAGGTAGCCGAAGACGTGGTGGTTGGTGACGAGGGCGCGGCGGCCTTCGGGAATGACCGCGAAGGACTTCTCCATCCAGGTGGAGAGGGCGGCGAGTTCACCGTCGTAGCGCTCGGCGTTGTCCCGTACGGCCTTCTCGTCCACGCCGTCCACGTGCTGGATGATCCGGTCGGTGATCAGGCCGGCCACCTTGCGCACGCGATCGGGGTCGGTCCAGAAGTGCGGGTCGGGCGCTCCGGCCCCGTCGCCCGGGCCGCCCTCCTCGTCGGCGTGGAAGGTCAGGGGGTCGGCCGCCTCACCCGCGGCGAAGGTGGCCACTCCCGATTCCCGGGCGGCCTCCACGTGCCGCGTCACGTTCTCCTCCAGGCCGAGGCCGTTGTGGACGACCAGGTCCGCGTTCTCCAGCTCGGCGGCCTGCACGGCCGACAGGCCGAACGAGTGCGGGTCGGCGTTGGGCTTCATCAGGACGCTGACCTCCGCCTCGTCTCCGGCGATCTCCCGGGTGATGTCGCCGAGGATGTTGGTCGTCACGACGATCCGGGGCCGGTCGTCGCCCGGGCCGCAGCCGGTCGCCGTACCGGCGACGACGAGGAAGGTGACCAGGGTCAGCAGCAGGGCGCGCAGCCGCGCTGTCGTCACGCGTACGCTCATCGGCCCGTCTCCACCATCAGGGACGGCCGGATGTCCAGGTCGAAGGTGCGGGCGATCCGGAGGTCGTCGTTGTAGTCGATCTCGTACACGCGCTTGCCATGGGAGTCGTTGAGGTAGGCCCGGCTCCGGTCGACCTCGATCACCGGTGCCCCGGAACGGCTGCCGGCGGTGCGGGGGACGTCCTTGAGCAGACGCGCGGTGGCGGTGGTCTCCTCGCCGGTGGATATGTCGTAGCCGTGCAGGGCTCCGTCGCGCTCCAGGACGATGAGCGGAGCGCCCTCGCCCGCGGTGTTGGCGGCGACCACGGGCCCGGTCTCCACGCGTTTCCAGGCCCGCTCGGTGATGTCGAGGACCCAGACGGCGTTCCTGCCCGCGTGCGCCGTGAGCGTCGTGCTGCCCGGGCGGTGCCGGAACTCCGCGGCCCGCTCCGTCTCCGGCACGTCCTCGCCGTACGGGATCTTCTCGGCGGTGAAGGTGCCGTCGTCCTCGCGTACGAGCAGCGCTCCGTCGGCGCAGCCGAGGACGACCCCCCGCCGGGTGACCGCGTCGCCCTTCGGGTTCTCGCACGTGGACTCCGGAGCGGCGACGCGCTTGCCGGACCGGTCGAGGACGACGACCTTCGCGGGGGCGTCGCCGTCGCGCGTGAGGGTGACCAGGTGTTCGGCGTACGGCACGACGGGTCCGCCGTAGGTGCCCGGGAGCTGGTCCGGAGTGCCGAGGGTGCCCTTCTCCATCTCCGCGCGGTGGTACGCCCCCGCCTTCCCGTCGGCCGCTGTCACGACGGTGACGCCTTTGTCGCTGCGGATGCTCGTACCGGCGCCGCCCTGGAGCTCGCCCACCTGCTTGATCTTCGCGCGGTAGTAGTGCACGTGGTCTCCGTGGTCGACCATCCACGCGCCGCTGTCGAGGACCTGGGTGCGGTCCGCGCCGTGGAAGAAGCCGAAGCGGCCGTCCGTGGTGAGTGCGGTGACACCGGCTCTGCGCGCGGTGTCGTGGGTTTTACCGGTGATCAGGTCCAGCACGCGCGTGTCGCCTGATTCGGCGTCACCGAGGAGGAGCCGGGACTGCTGCTCGGCGGCTTCGGCGGCGCCTTCGACGTAACCGTGGGGAACGGCCGGCGTATCAGTGCTGTCGGACGGGGACTTGGCGTCGTCCTGCCCCGCGCAGCCTGCGGTCAGCAGGACCACGGACAGGAGTGCGGACGCCAGGGGCGCGCCATGCGTTCGGACGGACAAGGGGGATCGCCTCAGGTTTCGTTCGGTCGGGTCGTGGGGGCGTTCGGGGTGAACGTGACGGCACGGGCGGGGGCGCCGGTGCTGCGCGTACGACGTCGGTGGCGGAGCCCGGACGCCAGGTGGGACAGGAAGAAGAGGCTGACCGCGAGGGCCGAGACGGTCGCGCCGGCCGCTGTGCGCAGATGCCAGGAGAGCAGCAGGCCGCCGAAGGTGGCAGCCGCGCCGAGAACCGCGGCAAGGGCCATGACGCCGTGGACACTTCGCGCCCAGGGCAGGGCCGCCGCGGGCGGGGCGATGAGCAGGCCGAGGACGAGCAGCGTGCCCACGATGTGGAAGGAGGCGACGATGGCGAGGGCCAGCAGGCCGAGCAGCACGGCGTGTGCGAGCCGGGGGCGCAGGCCGAGCGTCCGGGCCTTGCGCTCATCGAACGCGAGGGCCAGGAAGGCGCGGTGGCCGAGCACGGAGACGGCCAGCGCCAGCAGGAACGCCACCCCGAGAAGGACCAGATCGCTCTCGCGCACGGCGAGTACGTCGCCGAAGAGGAACCCGGTGAGGTCCACGGCGAACGACTGCGAGCGCGACACGATGATGACGCCCAGGGACAGCATCCCGACGAAGAGCAGGCCGATGCCGGTGTCCTGGGACAGCCGTGGGGTGCGGCCGAGGGCGGTGACGCCGACGGTCATGACGGCGGCGCTCGCCACCGCTCCCACCAGGAGGTTGCCGCCGAGCAGCGCGGCGACGGCGACGCCCGGCAGAAGTCCGTGGGACATGGCGTCACCGAGGAAGGCCATCCCCCTCAGCACCACCCACGTTCCGGCCAGGGCGCATATCGCCGACACCAGGACCCCGGCCCACAGGGCACGCTGCACAAAGGCCACCTCGAAGGGGGCCGTCAACCACTCCATGCGATGACCCTACAATGACAATCATGTTCAATAACAGCGGGACGACACCGCCCGGCGACGAACCACGGAGCGAGCGCATCCGGTTCCACGACCTGAACGCGGGCTATCCCGGCCGTCAGGTACTCCACCAACTCACTGCGGGCATACCGGCGTTGGACATGACCGCCTTGGTCGGCCCGAACGGCAGCGGCAAGTCCACGCTGCTCGGTGTGCTGGCCGGAGTGATCGATGCCACATCAGGACAGCTCCGGTACGCGGAGGGCAGCCCGCCGGCCTTCGTCCCGCAGCGAGGCGCCGTCGGCGACGCACTCCCCCTCACCGCACGGCAGACCGTGGAGATGGGCCGCTGGGGAGAGCGGGGCCTCTGGCGGAAACTGACCCGGAAGGACCGAACCGTGGTGGACTCCGCCATGGAACGCCTGGGCGTCGCCGATCTCGCCGCCCGCCAGCTCGGCGAGCTGTCCGGCGGCCAACGCCAACGCGTACTGATCGCCCAGGGCCTGGCCCAACAGTCCGACCTGCTACTCCTGGACGAGCCGACGACCGGCCTCGACCCCGAGGCCAGGAACCGGATCACGGCCCTGCTGGCGGACCTGGTCGCCGACGGCACGACCGTCGTCCAGGCCACACACGACCTGGAGGCCGCCCGCTCGGCCGACGCCTGCCTGCTCCTGGCCGACGGACGGCTCATCGGCCAGGGCCCGCCCGAGGAAGTGCTCACGGCGACGGCTCTGTCCCGCGTCTGGCAGGCGGGGTGAGGCGATGGCGGGAGCCCGTAAGGGGGGATCGGCGATCCCTGGATCACTGCGGCCTTCATCCGTCCTTCGGCCTGCGACACCGTTGACGGGAAGGCGGCGGACCGGCGGTCCTGCCCGCACCTCACGGAAAGGGAGCCCACCATGACGCGCATCGCCCTGATCACCGGCGCCAACCGCGGCCTCGGCCGCAGCACCGCCCTGCACCTCGCCGAAGCGGGCACCGACCTGATCCTCACCTACCGCTCGCACGCCGAGGAGGCGCAGGCCGTCGTTGAGGAGGCCCAGAAGCTCGGCCGCAGGGCGGTCGCCCTGCGGCTGGACACCGGAGACACCGCCGCGTTCCCGGACTTCACCGCACAGGTGCGGGCGACGCTGGCCCAGGAGTGGGGCCGCGAGGACCTCGACGTTCTCGTCAACAACGCCGGACACGGCGTGCACGCGCTCTTCGAGGACACCACCGAGGAGCAGTTCGACGGCCTGATGGACGTCCACGTCAAGGGGGTCTTCTTCCTCACGCAGGCGCTGCTGCCACTGCTCAAGGACGGCGGGCGCATCCTCAACGTCTCCACCGGTCTGACCCGCTTCATCGCCGCGCCCACCGCCGCGTACGCGGCGGCCAAGGGCGCGGTGGAGATCCTCACCCGGTACCTGGCCAAGGAACTGGGCCCGCGCGGTATCGCGGTCAACGCCCTCGCCCCCGGTGCCACCGGCACCGACTTCGGCGGCGGCGGAGTCCGTGACAACCAGGAGATGCGCTCCATGCTGAGCGGCGTCACGGCCATGGGCCGCCCCGGTGAGGCCGAGGACATCGGCGCCGCAGCCGCCGCGCTGCTCGCCGACGGCACCTCCTGGGTCACCGGGCAGCGCATCGAGGCGTCGGGCGGCATGCTGCTCTGACGCCCCACCCGCACACCACCCCGACCTCGGGTACGGGGCATGAGGGAGACTGGAACCGTGGACCGAGCACAACTCTCGGACTTCCTCCGCACCCGCCGGGAAGCCCTGCAACCGGAAGACGTGGGCCTGCCCCGCGGCCCGCGACGTCGCACCCGCGGCCTGCGCCGGGAAGAGGCGGCGGCGCTGAGCGGCATGTCCACCGACTACTACAGCCGGCTGGAACAGCAGCGCGGACCGCAGCCGTCGGAGCCGATGCTCGCAGCCATCGCCCGCGGCCTGCGCCTGTCGCTGGCCGAACGCGATCACCTCTTCCGCATCGCCGGGCACAACACGCCCTCCCGCCCCGGCGATCTGCGCTCGGACCACATCACGCCAGGCCTGATGCGCATCCTGGGACGGCTGGACGACACCCCCGCGCAGGTGGTCAGCGACGTGGCGGAGACCCTCGCCCAGACCCCGATGGCCGGAGCGCTCCTCGGCGACCAGACGGGGTACACGGGTCCCGGGCGCAGCCTCACCTACCGGTGGTTCACCGACCCCGCCACCCGGCTGCTGTATCCGGAGGAGGACCACCCGCTGCACAGCCGCTTCTTCACCTCCGGCCTGCGCGCCGCCTACTCCCGGCAGGGAACGGGCGGACGCGCCGAGGAGCTGCGCGACCGGCTCCTGGAACGCAGCGATGAGTTCGCCTCGCTGTGGAGCGCGCACGAGATCGACGCTCCACGCGTGGATCCCAAGCGCGTGCGCCATCCCGAGCTCGGAGTCCTCACCCTGCAGTGCCAGGTGCTGGTGGACCCGGAGCAGAACCAGACGCTGCTGGTGTACACGGCCGCCCCGGGCTCGGCCGACGACGAGAAGCTGCGCCTGCTGCCGGTGCTGGGAGCACGGCCGGTGGGCACCTAGGGCCTGTCGTTCGGATCAGGGCGGGCTCGCGGGCCCCGGCACGCGCATCTGCGGCGTGCCGGTTCAGGCGTCCGGGGTGTCCCGGGTGAGCCTGCGGACCCACTCGATGTCCGGCATGTGGGGGGCATGGCCGCTCCGAACCGGTGACGGTTCGACAGCGGCGCTCTCCGGGTCGAGGAGGCGGCGCAGCCCGGTGCGCATCAGCGCGCCGTCCACGGAGGCGATGCCGCTCAACCGGAGCACGGAGACCCCCTGGTCGAGCGCGGTCATGAGCTGGGCGATGTCGTCGACGGCCAGGTGCTCGCCCTCCGGGCGCCCGGACGCGGCGACCCGTCCGTAGGCGTTCAGCTGGACCTCCACGCGGGCTCGCAGCAGACCGATGAGCTGCGCGCTGGTCCGCCGGGCCTGAGAAATCCCGCCAGGCGGCTGGCGGGATTTCTCAGGCCTGCCGGCCGCAGACGCGCTTCCCGAGACGTCCTGATGGCGCGCCACCTTCCACACCAGCACCTGGCGCCTCATCAGAGCATGCGTCAAACGTGTGTCACGTGCGTCAGATATCGCCCGTAACGCAAACTCGCCAAAACTTCAGGTCAGCGGCCTTTCTCAGCAGGCTCAAGGATCGCCACGCATTCCACATGATGCGTCCCTGAGAACGCATTGAGAAACAAGGGACCGGGCAGAATCACCGGCCAGAGTCCCCATTCCGTTGACGCAAGGGAACTGTGTGCGTCAGAGGAGCGTCACCAGCTCCCCCACATACGAGGTTGTCGACCAGCTCAGGCGCCAGATCCATAGCCTGTTCTAGGATGGCGAAGACCATCTCAGCGGCCCGACGGGCTTCCGCTCCACTTCCGTGGAACCGAAGGACATGCCCCCACCCGCACGAGCTACTTCGTGCTGCCTGGGGGCACTTCCTTGCTGTTCCGTGAGTCCGCGGCGTCGTTGGCCAACCGCACCCACCTTGAAGGACAGCTGACCGAGCTCCTGACCGAGAACTTCCTGCACGAACACCGTCATCGACCCCAGCCGTCGGAGGTGCGCTCCTGGGAGCGGAGTATCCCGGCTCTCACCAACGCGCTCGTCGAAGCCGGGCTCGGTGAAGTCGAGATGATGCTGGAGTACGCGCTGCCCCTGACCAGCAAGCGCGCGGACGTGATACTTGCCGGTGTTCATCCGAGTACCGGAGAGCCCTCGTACGTGGTGGTCGAGCTGAAGCAGTGGAGCGAGGCCTACCCGGAGGAGGACGATCCGCTGCTGTGCCGCATCGACGCCTACCCGGATCCGGTCCTCAACCCGATCGAGCAGGTGCGCGGCTACTGCGACTACCTCATCTCGTTCAACGGAGCGTTGGAGCGGATCCCCGACTCGGTCGCGGGGGTCGCCTACCTGCACAACGCGACCGACTTCGGGGTGGCGGGGCTCCGCGCCGTCACCGAGGACGATCGGGGCCGGATGTTCACCGGCGACCAGCGTGGCGCCTTCCTCGGCTACCTCCGCTCCAGGCTGGCGGCGAAGCCGGGTGCCGAGGCAGCCGACGCCCTGCTGCAGGGCAAGGTGCGGCCGTCGAGGCAGCTAATGGCCGTTGCCGCCGAAGAGGTGCGTAACCGGGAGCAGTTCGTGTTGCTGGACGAACAGCGGCTCGCCTACGAAACGGTCATGTCGGCAGTCCGACAGGCTCGGCGGTCCAACCACAAGCAGGTCGTCGTCGTGGCCGGCGGACCAGGCTCCGGCAAGAGCGTGATCGCCCTCTCCCTGTTGGGCGACCTCTACCGGCGCGGGGTACCGGCCCTGCACGCCACCGGTTCGCAGTCCTTCACCAAGACGATGCGCAAGGTCGCCGGTGCCCACAAGCCCGAGGTCCAACGGCTCTTCCGCTACTTCAACAGCTTTATGGAGGCTGAGCCGAACGACCTCGACGTGCTGGTCTGCGACGAGGCGCACCGGCTGCGCAAGACCTCCGCCAACCGCTACACAAAGGCGACTCTGCGGACCGGCCGACCGCAGGTGGCGGAGCTGATGGACGCCGCGCGGGTTCCGGTATTCCTGCTGGACCAGCACCAAGTGGTGCGTCCGGGCGAGATGGGAACCGTGGAACAGATCCAAGCAGCCGCGGCCGAACAGGGTCTGGACTGCACGGTGGTGAAACTCGACAGCCAGTTCCGGTGCGGTGGCAGCGACGCCTACCTGCGCTGGGTGGTCGACCTGCTGGGGCTCGAAGGAAACGCGCCCACCGTGTGGGAGTCGGACGACAAGGTACAGCTCCTGACCGCGGACACCCCCCAGGAGCTGGAGGACTTCCTGGCTGCCCGACGGTCCGAGGGCTACGGTGCGCGCATGTCCGCGGGCTACTGCTGGAAGTGGACGACAAAGATCACTTCCAGCATGCACACCCTGCCCACCGACGTGGTCATCGGCGACTGGGCCAGGCCGTGGAACCTCTTTGGCGACCGCGCCCTGCTCGGCGCCCCGCCGGCACCCCTCTGGGCCACCGACCCGGCAGGGTTCGGACAGGTCGGGTGCGTTTACACCGCGCAGGGCTTCGAGTACGACTGGTCCGGCGTGATCATTGGTCCGGACCTCGTCTGGCGTACGGACCGATGGGTGGTGGACCGGAGCGCTTCCAAGGACCCGTCCTTCACCAAGGCCACCGCGGACGAGGACGTCGACCGTCTGGTCCGCAACACGTACAAGGTGTTGCTGACCCGGGGCATGATCGGCACGATCATCTACTCGACGGACCCGGAAACCCGTGAAAAGCTCCGCTCACTGGTCCCCCCGACGCTCTGACCGTCGCAAGCACCCGGTCATGTCTAGTCCGCGCATGCGACTGCGACTGCGGAATCCACACTCCGCGTCGACTCGACGAGATAGCATGATCGCGCTGCGCACCTTCCCGGAGGGTACGAGGCTGCGGTTCCTGAGCTCACCCCAGTGAGTTGCGGGTGAGGAATGGTTGTGCCCGTCGTGTGGTGACATGCGACGCGAGCGTGGATGCCCGGTAGGGCGTCCCCCTGCCATTCCGATCTCACTGCTTTGGAGTGGCCATGACCTCGGTCGAGTGCAAGCCTGCGCGTCGTGAACGGATCCGCGAGATCCTGATCGAGATCGCCGCCGCAGTCGTCTCCAATCTCTTGGTGACGGCCCTGATGGCGATGGCAGGTCTGCTCTTCTAGTGCAGGCCGGTGGCGGGCCCGGTGAGTCCGCCACCTCACTCATACGACAGCTCTTGTCAGAACAGTCTCATTTCAGAGGCTTGCGACCCCCCACTCTTCCGACTCTTCCCCTTGTTCCTGCCCCGCCCCCGTCCTCGGCCAGGCCTGGGAAGATGCGGCGTACGCGCCTCCACTGGAAGGTTCTCCCAAGTGGGACGCAGCCCATGAATCTCGACTTTGCCGACGAGACTCTTGAGATAGTCCCGGGTCTCCTGGTCCGTGGAATAGAGCACCGTGGCACGACTGGCCCGGGTCATCAACACGTGATAAGCGTGCCGGACGAGACGCGCGAACTCGTCGTCATCGACACTGCCGGCCTTCACTTTGGGATCGAACGAACCGGGCTCTGCAACCCGCTTGATGCCCGGATCCGCGGTCTTGAGTTCCTTGCCCCGTCGAAAGACCCACCGGTCACCGCGGCGCACCATGTCGTCACCCATGAGCACCCCGCACCAGTCCCATTCGAGTCCCTGCGCGGTGTAGACACAGCCGATCTGACCCAGACCATTCTCGTGCACGGACCAGATCCTCGACGGCGGAGCCTCGTTCTCGCAGAAGCTTTCGCTGTCCGCGTTCCACGGCCGGTGCCACTCACCGATGCGGACATCGGCCTCCAGTCGTCGCTCCTTGCCGAGCGGCTTCGTCCATGGCCAGCAGTAGCCGGCGACCATGCGCCCGGACGCACCGGCCCGTACTTCTGTCCGAATGATCTGCTCGAGTTCTTCCGGGGTGTCTGCCACCTCAATGTGCATCAGTCCGTCGGGGCGCCACTTGCCGGGCTCCTCGTCCGTCACGCCGAGCAACGCCTTCGCCCACCGGACGTAGGCGTCGCTGCCCCCACATCGGAACTGTTCCCTCAACTTGTAAGGAATGACGAGAGCGTTGTGCCGCTCGGCTGCGTCCTTGATCAGATCGACCGTTCCGACCTCGTTCGGTCTCACGGACTGTCCCTCGTCCAGAAAGAACACCGTCAAACGGGATGCAGCCAGGAGCTCGTCGACCTGCGGTCCTGTGCCCTGCTCTTCGGGTTTCCAGAATCGGCTGGTCGACCGATCCCGGAGCCGGTGAGCCTCGTCGCAGATCAGCACGTCCAGGAGCGGGTCAGGTGGAGTGACGAAGCTGCTGAAGTAGGTGAACGTCTCCCTGAACTGCCGATCCCCGTAGCCGACGTGTTCTTGGAGGGCCCCGTTGAAAGCCCGGCTGCCGCTGGCGTACTTGACCGTACGGCCTTGAGCCTCCAGCTCCGCCTTTATCTGCAGGCCGATCGCGCTCTTCCCGGTTCCCGCCCCACCCGTCACGAGGAAGACCACACGCCGCTCGTCCGGTACCAGGGCGGGATGCCGAGGATCCGGTAGGACCCTCGAAGCAGTCTCCAGAACTTGATCCGCGACCTCCTTCTGCCGCCCTCGCAGAGTGAAGACGGTGTCGGCTCCGCGGGACCAAATCATGGCATCGAGCAGCGGAGTATTGCGCAGGCCCATGCTCTGCAGCATCCGCTCTGCCGTGGAGGCCGCACCAACCTCCGCGAAGTTCATCCTGAGGTCGGACAACAACTGCTCGCGGCGGTCACTCGTGTAGACGCGGGCGTAGGCCCCTGTCGGCGCGTCCACGTCGATCAGGGTTCTTACGGATTCGTCGGTAGCGTTGTGCAGGTAAGCGAAACCGCCGCATTCGAAGTCGGTACCCTGGAACGGACCTTGAGGGCTCGTGAACGCCTCATAGTTTGCGCCCAGTTGCAGCGCCGGATGCTTCTTCTTCTCTTCGATTCCCGGCACATGCAAAAGGTCCGCGGTCGCCAGTTCCACCCGGCTCACCGTCGACCAACGTTTCAACTCGACCAACTGCACGGAGGGCACGTGGCGCTCTGGATGGCGCCCCACCAGAACGACGTCGATAAGGCGGGGATCGCCGGGACAGACCGCCTCGTCGAGGGTGGCCGCACACTCGACGATCATCTCCACGTTCCCCCGTCCCGCTGCGACCAGGTCAATGGCGAGGCTCACCAGGCTCTCCGCCCAGGCGGAGCGCTCCGACTCCGAGGCGTCCGCTCCCCGGAAGTACCGCCACCGGGCGGCAAGATGCGGCACCATCCGGTCGCGCGAGTCGAGAGTGAGCAGATCCTGAGCCGACAGTCTCAGAAGGAGCATGGACACGAGGTGGTTCCCCCAGGGCACGAGTGACTCGTGCGGGTGGGGGCATGTCCTGTCCAGGAAGCCCGTCGGGCCGCAGTTCGGTTGTGGTGATCTTAGGTAAGGCCTGGCCTGCCGAAAACATCACGATGGCTGCCGGCCGGAACTTTGGCGATCGTGGCTGGATCACGCGGTGCGGGTCACTGGGTACCCCTTGAGGCCCGGCAACACGGAAATTGACGTCCCATCCCAGGCAGTCTCATTGCCCAGCGATCGAGACGAATCGCACAGGTTCGGACAACACGGCAACCGCAGACTCCGAGCCGGCCAGACGGGCCGAAAGCGTCGCTTCCGCCAGCCTCGGCGGCAGAGCCTCGGCGAATTTCAGACCTCGTACGGCCCGCTCATCGACTGCGGGAAGACAGAGCCGGTCGGCCGCACCGGCGGTGTGACTCTTCCAGGACGCCGGTGTCATGTCCTCACGCAGCCGGATCCAGTGATCGTTGACGCGCTGGCCCGGCACCGCCACCTCATCGAGGGTGGCCGCCAGTGTGGCATTGGCCCGGTGCCCCGCCCACGTCCACCAGCGCATGCGACCATCAGCATCCCGGATGATGAGCGTGCCTCCCTGATGCACCCGCTCCAGGAAGTGCTCACGCGCTTCACTCAGGGACCGGACCGCCCGCTGCGTGAGTTTGACGGGTGGATCTGCGCCCAGCAGCGAGTTGGAGGCGGGCCATTTGGAGCGGCAGGTCAATGAGCGTCAGCTTGCGGTACTGGAGTGGGTGGGAACCGGGTCCCCTGCCGGTGTTTGGGAGACCAGCTCCTACAAGACCACGTGCCAGGCACTGCAGAGCCGGGGCTTGGTCACGGTCTCCCGAAAGGGTTGGCAGTGGAACGTCGTCCTGACGGCTGCTGGCCAGCATTACCTGGCACACGGCACCTACCCTCCACGCGGGTCCCGCCCGCGGAAGACCCAGGTCGCCACTCCGCAACCGCCGCCCACCCGAGCCCTGGAGACTCCGGCAGCCGAGCGAAAGCCAAGCCCTCCCCCACAGCCTCGCGTGACGTTCACGGAGCAGTTGCTGCAAGAGCTCGCGGAGGCCGGCGGCAGGATCGTCAAGAGCGGCAGCGGTCCGGGCTTGGAGAAGTGGCCGTCCCGCGTCGCCGCGGCACGCAGGTCCGGAAGGGTCCCGGAGGCGAAAGAGCTACACGGGGGCTGGTGCCGTGGCGGGTACGAGATCCAACTCGTCGACATCCCCGCCTGGCGCCTCGCCGTCCTCGAACCCGTCCCCGTGCCCTCCCGGCTCGCGCGGCCGCACACCGTGGTCCGGGCCATGCAGAACGAACCCCAGCCGCTGGGCCTCACCAAGTCCGTCCAAGGACGCGCCCTCAGGCTTATCCAGGCGCTGATCATCACTGCCGAGAACGAAGGACATTCCAGTTCGGCAGGACAGATTGGCTCCGCGCCCCCGTCCCATCGCCGCCGCAGGGCAGATCCCCACTTCACCATCACGGCACAGGGCCAGGCAGTGGGGTTCCTTGTCCTCCAGGAGCAGGACCGGACGGAGCACGTCGCTACCGAGAAGGAACTCGCCGAGGCCAAGAAGAACTCCTGGATCAGGATCCCCCGCTTCGACTACACCCCGTCCGAACGCCTCCGCTTCGTCCTCAGCGGCGGCCACCCGCACCGGGCGAGCGAATGGGCCGACACCCCCCGGCCGCTCCCTCGAAGACCAGCTCGCCGAGATCGCGCAGGAGGTCACCCTTCGCGGCGAAGCCGCCGAACGCAGACGTCTGGACGAGATCGAAGCAGGGCGTCAGAAACGCGTCCGCTGGGAAGCCGCCATGGAGGAAGCGCGCGTCCAGTACGCCGAGGCGTACCGCGTCAGGCACTTCGAGGCGCAGGAAGCCGCATGGCGCCAAGCCATCCGACTGACGGAGTACGTGAGCGCCGTACGCACTCGGGTCGAGGCCATGCCCCCAGGCCAGGACAGGAGCGAAGCCGAAGCGTGGATCGACTGGGCAGCAGCCCGCGTGGAGCGCCTCGACCCTCTGAACACACCGCCGCGACTGCCCGACATCCCCGAACCACGAGCCGACGATCTCAGGCCCTTTCTCGGGCACTGGAGTCCCTACGGCCCCTGACACAACACGCACCGGACACCCCACCGAGCGTCACGGAACGTCACTACCGAGAAGCGGATGAGACAGTGGCAGCCAACAGCTCGGCAGCCAGCGCCTCAGCCACCTCAAGGCTCCTACGACCACGCCCCCGAGGGCTCCAGCCGGCGGTTGACAAATACGCATGACGAGCCATCAGAAACCGTGCCGTCCGTGCGTCAAACGTGCGTCACGTGCGTCAGATTTGCGTCAAGATATCGCACCTAGCGCACGTAACGCCCATAACGCACACTCGGAAAAACCGCAGGTCAGGCGTCCTTCTTCACCGGCTCCAGGATCGCCACACACTCCACATGATGCGTCATCGGAAACAGATCGAACGCCCGCAGCGTCCGTACCCGGTACCCGCCCTCCCGGAAGTACGCCAGGTCCCGGGCCAGGGCCGCCGGGTCGCACGCAACGTAGGCGATCTTGCGGGCGCCCAGGCCCGACAGGTGCTTGACCACCTGCTTGCCCGCGCCCGCGCGCGGCGGGTCCAGGACGATCAGGTCGCACTCCGTGATGCCCGTGCGGGGCAGGACCTGGTCGACCTTGCCGTGTTCGATGCGGACCCGGTCCAGGTCCTTCAGGTTGTGCCGGGCGTCCTCGACCGCGCGCTTGCCGGACTCGATACCGAGGACCGCGCCCTTCTCGCCGAGGCGCTGGCCGATGGCGCCGGCGAAGAGGCCGACGCCGCAGTAGAGGTCGAGGGCCGTGTCGTTCTTGCGGGGCAGCAGGCCCTGCATGACCGCGCGGACCAGGGTGTTGGCCGCCTGCGGGTGGACCTGCCAGAAGCCGCCGGAGCCGACGCGGTACGTGCGGTCGTCGGCGCGTTCGCGGACGAAGGCGCGGCCGTGGACGCGGTGGACGCCGCCGTCCTTCTCGTCGACGCGGAGCACGGAGACCGGCTTGTCCAGCTCGACCAGGGGGAGCCGACCGCCGGGCTTCGGGGTGAGGATGACCTGGCGGTCGTTCGAGCCGGTGGCGGTGATCGCCTCCACCGCGGCGATCTGCGGCCACTCCCGCTTCTCCACGCCGAGCTCCGAGACGCCCGGCGCCGCGATCAGGCAGTGGTCGATGGGCTGCACGTCGTGCGAGCGGTGCTTGCGCAGGCCCGCCCGGCCGTCGGCGTCGATGGCGTACTGGACGCGGGTCCGCCAGGCCGGCACCTCGCCCGCGGGCAGCTTGTCGCCGTCCGCCGGCATCACCGTGCCGTCCCAGCCGGCCTCCTCGGGGGTCAGGCCCGCCAGGCGCTGGAGCTGCTCGGCGATCACCTCGCCCTTGAGCCTGCGCTGCGCGCCCGGCTTCGCGTGCTGCCAGTCGCAGCCGCCGCACATGCCGGGGCCCGCGTACGGGCAGGGCGCCTCGACGCGGTCCTTGGACGGTTCGAGGATGCGTACCGCGTCGGCCCGCAGGAAGCGGGAGTCGGTGTCGCCGTCCGTCACCTTGGCGATGATCTTCTCGCCGGGGAGCGTGTGGCGGACGAAGAGCACCTGGTTCTCAGCGGTCCGGGCGATGCAGTGGCCGCCGTGTGCGACGGGCCCGACCTCGACCTCGTACTCCTCCCCGACCAGCGACGACGTGGGTTCGTTCTGCATGAGGGGAGGCTCCAGAGAGGAAAGGGAGGAAGGGGCAGGTGGTCGAGCTGCTGCCGGACAACAGCCCACCAGTCTACGTGGGACTGGTGGGGGTGGTGACCACGAGCAAGCCCCCGACTCTCCGTCTGGCCCCCTCCCCTCTCTCCCTCGCCCTCACCCCTTGCGGTTCCCCCGCTCCACCGGCCCCCGGCGCACCGACCCCGGAGCGCTCCAGTCCGCGCGCTTGCGGGCCCGCTTCTTCGCCGCCTCCGAGGACTGGAGCTGGTACGGGACCGACGTCACCATGACCCCGGGCGTGAAGAGCAGCCGGCCCTTCAGGCGCAGGGCGCTCTGGTTGTGCAGCAGGTGCTCGTACCAGTGCCCGACCACGTACTCGGGGATGTAGACGCTGATCACGTCGCGCGGGCTCTGGCGGCGCAGGCCCTTCACGTACTCGATGACCGGGCGGGTCACCTCGCGGTAGGGCGAGTCGAGGATCTTGAGGGGGACGTTGATGGCGCGCCGCTCCCAGTCCTCGCGCAGTGCCTTCGTCTCGTCCGGGTCGACGCTGATGGAGAGCGCCTCCAGCTGGTCGGCGCGGATCAGCTGGGCGTAGGCGAGGGCGCGCAGTGTGGGGCGGTGCAGCTTGGAGACGAGGACGATGGCGTGGACGCGGGAGGGGCGCACGCTCTCGTCGGCGGGAGTCTCGTCGGGGGCGATCTCGGCGGCGACCCGGTCGTAGTGCTTCCGGATCGCGGTCATCGTGCCGTAGAAGATGACCATGCCGAGCAGGGCCACCCAGGCGCCGTGGGTGAACTTGGTGGCCAGGACGATCACCAGGACCACGCCGCAGAAGAACGCGCCGAAGGCGTTGATGGCGCGGGAGCGGATCATGTGGCGGCGCCTGGCCTGGTCCCGTTCGTCGGCCAGCAGGCGGTTCCAGTGCCGCACCATGCCGGTCTGGCTGAGGGTGAAGGAGACGAACACCCCGACGATGTAGAGCTGGATCAGCTTCGTGGAGTCGGCTCCGTAGATCCCGACGAGCAGGATCGCGGCGCCCGCGAGCAGCACGATGCCGTTGGAGAAGGCGAGGCGGTCGCCGCGGGTGTGGAGCTGGCGCGGCAGGTAGCGGTCCTGGGCGAGGATCGAGCCGAGCAGCGGGAAGCCGTTGTACGCGGTGTTCGCGGCCAGGAAGAGGACCAGCGCGGTGGCGGCGGCGAGGACCATGAAGAGGAAGGAGCCGTGGCCGAAGACCGCCTCGGCCACCTGGGCGATGACCGGGTCCTGGGTGAAGCCCGCGCCGACCGGGACACCGTCGCGGATCAGGTCGACGGCCGGGTTCTCGGCCATCTTGACGTCGGTGACCAGGGCCAGGCCGATGATGCCGCAGAACATGGTGACGGCGAACAGGCCCATCAGGGCGAGGGTCGTCGCGGCGTTACCGCTCTTCGGCTTCCGGAACGCGGGCACCCCGTTGCTGATCGCCTCGACGCCGGTGAGGGCGGCGCAGCCGGAGGAGAACGCCCGCAGGAGCAGGAAGACGAGCGCGAAGCCGGCCAGCCCCTCGTGTTCGGGCTTGATCTCCAGGTCGGAGGTGGGGGCGTGCATGGAGTCGCCGAGGATCAGTCCGCGGAAGGCGCCCCAGAGAATCATGAGGAAGACGCCGGCCACGAAGAGATAGGTGGGGATGGCGAAGAGCTTCCCGGACTCCTTCACTCCGCGCAGGTTCATCAGGGTGAGCAGGACGATGGCGCCGATGGCGCAGAGCGTCTTGTGCTCGATGACGAACGGAATTGCGGAACCGAGGTTCTCGACGCCGGAGGAGATCGACACGGCGACGGTGAGGACGTAGTCGACGAGCAGGGCGCTGGCGACGGTCAGTCCGGCCTTGGGGCCGAGGTTGGTGGTCGCGACCTCGTAGTCGCCGCCGCCGCTCGGGTAGGCGTGGACGTTCTGCCGGTAGGAGGCGACGACCGTGAACATGAGGACGACGACCGCGACGGCGATCCAGGGGCTGAAGTGGTACGCCGACACCCCCGCGATGGACAGCACGAGGAGGACCTCTCCGGGTGCGTACGCCACCGAGGACAACGGGTCGGACGCGAAGACGGGCAGCGCGATGCGCTTGGGGAGCAGGGTCTCCCCGAGCTTGTCGCTGCGCAGCGCTCGCCCGATCAGGATCCGTTTGGGCAGGTCGGTCAGTTTGGACACGCTGAGGATCGTAAGCGGAGCCCGTGGCCGAAACGCACGGCCTTTCGACGTGGCCCCGCAATCTCCTGCGGTCGGAGGAGAACGTCTCTGCATTCTTTAACGCAATCCTTGCGCTGATTCTCCCTTTTTTACTTTCCCTTTACCGGAGCGCGAGAGGAAGCGGAGACTCGGATGAGGGAGTGGCTTCCCCGGCGCTTAAGCTCGTCTTCGGGCCACACCACGGGTGTGTGCCGCGTTGTTTGCCCAGCAAGCCGAGAGAGAAGTGTGAGCAGCGTGTTTTCGCAGGTCAGCCGGATGACCAGGACGGCGGGGTAGGCGCACAGTGCACATCGTCATCATGGGCTGCGGGCGCGTCGGTGCCGCTCTCGCACAGACCCTCGAACAGCAGGGGCACACCGTCGCGGTGATCGACCAGGACCCGACGGCGTTCCGCCGCCTGGGGTCCGGATTCGGCGGTCGCCGGGTCACCGGGGTCGGTTTCGACCAGGACACCCTCCGCGAGGCGGGGATCGAGGACGCCGGTGCGTTCGCCGCGGTCAGCAGCGGCGACAACTCCAACATCATCGCGGCCCGGGTGGCCCGCGAGATGTTCTCCATCGAGAACGTCGCGGCGCGCATCTACGACCCCCGGCGCGCCGAGGTCTACCAGCGCCTCGGCATCCCCACCGTGGCGACGGTGCGCTGGACGGCGGACCAGATGCTGCGGCGGCTGCTGCCCTCGGGCGCGGAGCCGCTGTGGCGCGATCCGAGCGGGGGTGTGCAGCTCGCCGAGGTGCACACCACGCCGTCCTGGATCGGCCACAAGATCAGCACGCTCCAGGAGGAGACGGGGGTCCGGGTGGCCTTCCTCACCCGGTTGGGCGAGGCCATACTGCCGACCTCGCAGACCGTTCTCCAGGAAGGCGACCTGGTCCACGTGATGATGCGTACGGACGAGATCGCCCAGGTCGAAGAGGCCTTCGCCCAGGGTCCCGAGGAGGACGGTCACTGATGCGTGTGTCGATTGCCGGGGCGGGCGCGGTGGGCCGTTCCATCGCCGCCGAGCTGCTGGAGAACGGGCACGAGGTGCTGCTGATCGACAAGGCGCCGACCGCCATCTCGGTGGAGCGGGTCCCGATGGCCGAGTGGCTGCTCGCGGACGCCTGTGAGATCACGTCGCTGGACGAGGCGGCGCTGCAGCGGTGCAACGTGGTGATCGCCGCGACCGGGGACGACAAGGTGAACCTGGTCGTCTCGCTGCTCGCCAAGACCGAGTACGGCGTGCCGCGCGTGGTGGCCCGGGTGAACAACCCGAAGAACGAGTGGCTGTTCAACGAGTCCTGGGGCGTGGACGTCGCCGTGTCGACGCCGCGTCTGATGTCGGCCCTGGTCGAGGAGGCGGTGAGCGTCGGTGATCTGGTCCGGCTGCTGCGCTTCAGCCACGGCGACGCCAACCTGGTGGAGCTGACCCTGCCGCCGGAGTCGGCGCTGGCCGGCATCCGCGTCGGGGATGTGGCCTGGCCCGCGGACACCTCGCTGGTGACGATCATCCGAGGTACGCGGGTGCTGACGCCCAGCCCCGAGGAGTCCCTGGAGGCCGGGGACGAGCTGCTGTTCGTGGCCGCCCAGGCGCGCGAGGAGCAGTTGGAGGATCTGCTGTCGGTCCGGCGTAGTCCTGAGGACGACTGAGCCGGCCAGCATAAGGAAGGGGCCCGGAACCGCTCAGCGGTTCCGGGCCCCTTCCCGTGCAGCGTGCGGAGGTCAGGCCTCCGGCTCGCGGACCGCGGCGGCGGCCTGCGCCTTGCGCTCCTTCTCGGCCTGTTCCTCGGCCTCCATCTCGGCGAAGACGTCGATGGGCGGCGGCGCCTTCGCGAGGAAGATCCAGGTCAGGTAGACCGCGAGCAGGAACGGCGGGATCTTCAGCGCGATGAGCACCCAGCCGAACTGGGTGGTGTCGGCCCACCAGTAGAGCGGGAAGAGGATCGCGCACTTGGCCAGCAGGATGAAGCCCCAGGCGTAGCTGGCCTTGGTGTACGCCTTCTTCCGGCCGGGGTTACGGGTCCGCCAGGAGAGGTTCTCCTTGAAGACCGGGCCGAGGATCAGACCGATCAGGGGTACGCCGGCGGCGGCGGTGGCGATGTAGGCGACCGACAGGCCCAGGGTGTAGAGCATGCCCGGCAGATAGAAGTCCTTGGCGTCGCCCGTCATCTTGGCGAAGAGCACGCCGAAGGCCACCCCGAAGACGCCGCTGAAGGCGTGCTTGACGGTGTCCCGGCGGATCAGCCGGACGACGACGAGGACCAGGGACACCGCCAGGGCCGCGATGGCCGAGGCGTTCAGGTTCTTGTTGATGGTGAAGATCGTGACGAAGAGCAGCCCGGGGAGGACTGTCTCCACCATGCCGCGCACCCCGCCGAAGGCCTCGAAGAGGGCGGCCTCGGTGACGGTCCTCGACTCCGCGTCCTGCTGGGCGGCGTGCCTCCCGCCGGTGTGCCGCGGGTCGGTGCGGTGGGACTTGTCCGTGTCGGACGTCGGCTTGTCGAGAGACGTCACCGGCTACTCCTTGCCGAGCGGTCGGAGTTCGTATGTGGGGTTGAACAGCACCCGGCGGCCGTGGCTCATGGCGACCCGCCCCGAGGCGATGATCCTGCGGCCGGGCTCTATCCCGACGATGGAACGACGGCCGAGCCAGACCACGTCCAGCGGCTCGGTGCCGTCGAAGAGCTCCGCCTCCAGGGCGGGCACTCCGGCCCGGGGACGGAGGGTGACGGTCCGCAACGTACCAGCCACCTTCACGATCTGCCGGTCGGAGCACTCGGAGATCCGGGTGCACCCGGTGGCCTGCGCGTCCTCCCGCAGCTCCTGGGACTCCAGGTCCTCCTGGGAACTGGAGAGCCGGTCGAGCATACGGCGGAAGCGCCCGGAAGGCTTCGCCGCCTTCCCGGCCTTCCCGGCTTTCTCGGATCGGGAAACAGCACTCATACCCGAAGAGTACCGGTCCTGCGGGCGGTACACGCGGGGCCGCGATGATCACTCGAAAGGGTGAGCCGGTGCGGGGTCAGTCGCGCTCGAACCGGTACCCCATGCCCGGTTCGGTGACGAAGTGGCGGGGGTGCGAGGGGTCCGCCTCCAGCTTGCGGCGCAGCTGGGCCATGTAGACGCGCAGATAGTTGGTCTCGGTGCCGTAGGAGGGGCCCCAGACCTCCTGGAGGAGCTGTTTCTGGCTGACCAGGCGGCCGGCGTTGCGGACGAGGACCTCCAGCAGGTGCCACTCGGTGGGGGTGAGGCGTACGTCGCGGCCGGCCCGGTGCACCTTCTTCGCCGCCAGGTCGACGGTGAAGCCGGCGGTCTCGACGAGGGCGATGTCCTCGGTGCCGCCCTCCTGGCCGACCGGCTCCGCCCGGCGTACGGAGGCGCGCAGCCGGGCCAGCAGCTCGTCCATGCCGAACGGTTTGGTGACGTAGTCGTCGGCGCCGGCGTCCAGCGCCTCCACCTTCTCGTCGGAGGTCTGGCGCGCGGAGAGGACCAGGATCGGGACCCGGGTCCAGCCGCGCAGGCCCCTGATCACCTCGACCCCGTCCATGTCGGGCAGCCCGAGGTCGAGGAGGACGACATCGGGGTGGCGGGCGGCGGCGAGTTGGAGGGCGGTCGCCCCGTCGGGCGCGGCGTCGACCTCGTACTGGCGGGCCTTCAGGTTGATCACGAGGGCGCGGACGATCTGCGGCTCGTCGTCGACCACAAGCACCCTGGTCATCGCGGACCTGCCTTTCTGCTGTTCGGGCTGTATGGGCTGCACTGGCTGCCCGGGTTGTACGGGGAGGAGCTGGGGAACACGTCGGGGCGGGCGGAGTGCGCCCGGGGGTGGGTCACGAGGTGACCCGGGCCGGAAGCTCTGGGTCGGCCCGGACGCCGCCCGGTGCCGCGGCCAGCGTCAGGACCATGGTCAGCCCGCCGCCCGGGGTGTCCTCGGCGTCCAGCGTGCCGCCCATGGCCTCGGCGAAGCCCCGGGAGACGGCGAGGCCGAGCCCCACTCCGGCGCCGCGCGGGGCGTCCCCGTACCGCTGGAAGGGCTCGAAGATGCGTTCCTTGGCCTCGTCGGGGACGCCCCGGCCCCGGTCCACCACCCGCAGCTCGACCCGGCCGCCGAGTGCGCTGGCGGCAACGGCGACGGGCTCCCGGCCCGGGTTGTACTTGACGGCGTTCTCGACGATGTTGGCGACGACCCGCTCCAGGAGCCCGGGGTCGACGGCGACCATCGGCAGCGTCTCCGGGATGTCGAGGTCGACGCTGCCCTCGGGGACGCCGCCGAGTGCCATGGGGACCACCTCGTCGAGGTCGATCTCGCGGATCAGGGGCGTCACGGTGCCGGTCTGGAGGCGGGACATGTCCAGCAGGTTGCCGACGAGGTGGTCCAGCCGGTCCGCGCCGTCCTCGATGCCTTCCAGAAGCTCCGCCTCGTCCTCGTCGGACCAGGCGACGTCGTCGGAGCGCAGTGAGCTGACGGCGGCCTTGATGGCGGCCAGCGGGGTGCGCAGGTCGTGGCTGACGGCGGCTAGCAGGGCGGTCCTGATCCGGTTGCCCTCGGCGAGTCTGCGGGCCTGCTCGGCCTCCCCGACCAGGCGCTGGCGGTCCAGAACGACGGCTGCCTGGGCGGCGAACGCGCCGAGCACCCGGCGGTCCTCGGCGGGCAGCACCCGGCCGGAGAGCGCGAGGGCCAGGTTGTCGCCGACCGGCATGTCCACGTCGGCGTCGTCGGGGCGGGCGACCGGGGCCGGGCCGACGGATCCGGCGCAGGTCCACGGCTCGACGTCGCTGCTGCGCTCCAGCAGGGCGACGGACTCCATGGCGAAGGTCTCGCGGACCCGCTCCAGCAGGGCGTCCAGGGCCGTTTCGCCGCGCAGCACGCTGCCGGCCAGGAAGGAGAGGATCTCCGACTCGGCGCGCAGCCGGGCCGCCTGGTGGGTGCGCCGGGCCGCGAGGTCGACCACGGAGGAGACCGCCACCGCCACCGCGAAGAAGATCACGATGGCGACGAGGTTCTCCGGGTCCTGGACGGTCAGAGTGTGGGTGGGCGGGGTGAACCAGTAGTTCAGCAGCAGGCAGCCGACGGCCGCCGAGGCCAGCGCGGGTCTCAGCCCGCCGAGCAGGGCGGCGGCCACCGTCAGGAAGAGGAAGAGCAGGACGTCGTTGGCGAGGCCGGGAGCGTCCTCCATGGAGCGCAGGACCACCGCGAGCAGGACGGGGCCGACGACGCCGACGAGCCAGCCCCAGATGATCCGGGCGCGGCCGAGCCGGGCGCCGCGGGCGATGGGCAGACCGCGGCCCTTGGCGACCTCTTCGTGGGTGACGATGTGGACGTCGAGGTCGGGTCCGGACTCGCGGGCGACGGTCGCGCCGACCCCGGGGCCGTAGATGTACTGCCAGGTCTTGCGGCGGCTGGAGCCCAGCACGATCTGGGTGGCGTTGACGCCCCGCGCGAACTCCAGCAGGGCGGCCGGTATGTCGTCGCCGATGACGTGGTGGAAGGTGCCGCCGAGGTCCTCGACCAGGGTCCGCTGGACGGTCAGCTCCTTCGGGGAGGCGGAGGTGAGGCCGTCGCTGCGGGCGATGTAGACGGCGAGGATCTCGCTGCCGGAGCCCTTGGCGGCCATCCGGGAGGCACGGCGGATGAGGGTGCGGCCCTCGGGCCCGCCGGTCAGCCCGACGACGATGCGTTCGCGGGCCTGCCAGGTGGTGCGGATGTTGTGCTCGCCCCGGTACTGCTGGAGGTACTCGTCGACCCGGTCGGCGGTCCACAGCAGGGCCAGCTCGCGCAGGGCGGTGAGGTTGCCGGGGCGGAAGTAGTTCGAGAGGGCGGCGTCCATCTTGTCGGGCTGGTAGATGTTGCCGTGCGCCATCCGGCGGCGCAGCGCCTGGGGCGACATGTCGACCAGTTCGATCTGGTCGGCCCGGCGGACCACCTCGTCGGGGACGGTCTCGCGCTGCCGGACGCCGGTGATCGACTCGACGACGTCGCCGAGCGACTCCAGGTGCTGGATGTTGACCGTGGATATGACGTCGATGCCGGCCTTGAGCAGCTCCTCGACGTCCTGCCAGCGCTTGGCGTTGCGGGAGCCGGGGACGTTGGTGTGGGCGAGCTCGTCGACCAGGGCCACGGCCGGGGCGCGCTCCAGGACGGCGTCGACGTCCATCTCGGTGAAGACGGCGCCGCGGTAGCTGATCTCGCTGCGCCGGACCTGCTCCAGGCCGTGCAGCAGCACCTCGGTGCGCGGCCGGGCGTGGTGCTCCACGAAGGCCACCACGCAGTCGGTGCCGCGCTCGACCCGGCGGTGCGCCTCGGAGAGCATCGCGTACGTCTTGCCGACGCCCGGTGCCGCGCCCAGGTAGATCCGGAGTATGCCGCGTCCCATGGCCCCATTGTCTTCTTCCGTCCGGCCGTGTCCTGCGGAGGGCCGGTGGCGCGCCCGGTGCGGCTGCCGCCATCGACGCTACTCCGCCGCGGGCCGTGGTTCGGTCCGGGGAGTGCAGGTGAGGGGCGTATTGACGGAACTCTGATGCGCGCCGGGAGAGCCGGAAGGGTGGGCCCGGGGGCTCAGGACTGTTCGACGATATGGCCGTCGCTCAGCTCCAGGACCCGGTCGGCGAGGCCCAGCAGCTGGGGGTCGTGGGTGGCGACGAGGGCGGTGACGTTCTCGCTGCGGACGACCGCGCGGAGCAGTTCCATCACGGCGAGCCCGGTCTCGGCGTCGAGCTGTCCGGTGGGCTCGTCGGCGATCAGGAGGGCGGGGCGGTTGGCGAGGGCGCGGGCGATGGCGACACGCTGCTGCTGGCCGCCGGAGAGCTCGCCGGGCCGCTGCTCGGCGTGGTCGGCGAGGCCGACGAGGGAGAGCAGCAGGGCGACCCGTTCGTCGCGCTCGGCCGGGTCGGCCTTGCGCAGCCGGAGCGGTACGCCGACGTTCTCGGCGGCGGTCAGGATCGGGATGAGGCCGAAGGACTGGAAGATGAAGCCGACCCGGTCCCGGCGCAGCTCCAGCAGGCCCTTCTCGCCGAGGCCCGCCAGCTCGGTACCGTCGACGGTGATCCGGCCGCTGTCGGGGGTGTCCAGGCCGCCGACCAGGTTGAGCAGGGTGGTCTTGCCGGAGCCGGAGCGGCCCTTGAGCGCGACCAGCTCGCCGCGCGGGATCTCGAAGGAGACGCCGCGCAGGGCGTGCACGGCCGCCGCTCCGCTGCCGTACGAACGGTGCAGGTCCTCGACCGTGACCATGGCGCTGCGGGCCGGGTCCTCGGCGAGGGCCGTGCCGGACTGCCCGCTGGTGCTCTCGGTCATGCTGCTCCCCCGTCGTACGTACATGGCCCGCGTCTGACCCGCGTCGTCGCCCGCCAAGTATGTGTGTACGGCACACGGCCGGGCAATGGCCGGGGCCGGTACGTGCGACGGCCGGTGGGCCGCACCCGGGAAGGGGTGCGGCCCACCGGCCGTAGCTGTGGAGTTCCGCGAGGTGCCGCTAGCGGACCTCGGTGATCTCGGGGCCGCGCTGGAGCTGGCCCATGCCGCCGGAGAACCGGGAGCTCTCCTGGTCCTCCTGCTGCACACCCTCGGGCACCATCTGGGCGTCGTTGGGGAGCTTGAGGACGATCGGGTCGCGGGGGGCCATCGGGCCGTCGCCGCGGACGACCACGGTGTCCCGGAAGATCGTCTCCAGCAGTCCGGCGGCCTCCGGCTGGACGGCGCCCTGGCCGGAGATCACTCCGCGCAGGAACCAGCGGGGACCGTCGACGCCGACGAAGCGCACGAGCTGCACCCCGCCCGTGCCGTCCGGGAGCTGTACGGGGACCTGCGCGCGCAGCTCCCAGCCCAGCGGGCCCTCGACCTCGTCGATGACG
Organism: Streptomyces rubiginosohelvolus; assembly: GCF_014649875.1. Lineage (GTDB taxonomy): Bacteria > Actinomycetota > Actinomycetes > Streptomycetales > Streptomycetaceae > Streptomyces > Streptomyces rubiginosohelvolus. The sequence goes on from NZ_BMTW01000002.1 coordinate 438,755, forward strand.
CCGCCCTGCTGGGTGATGCCCGAGGCGATCTCGTCGCGGACCTCGCCCCAGATGCCCTCCTTCTTGGGGGCGGCGAAGGCCTGCAGCTGGACCGCGCTGTCGCGCAGCACCACGGTGGCGGCGACGATCGCGTCCCCGGCCACCTCGACGCGCAGTTCCATGCCCTCGACCCCGGGGACGAAGATGCCGCCCAGATCGACCCGGCCCTCGCCGGGCTGGGAGACCTCGGAGCTGTCCCAGGGTCCGTCCGGCCGGGGGGCCGGCGGAAGATTCATCCGACGCGTGCCCCCGGCGGCGGCGTCGCCGCTCTCGGGCTCGTCGGCGACCTGCTCGGCCTCGCGCACCTCGTCCGCCGCGTCCTCGGCGGAACCACTCTTCTTGCGACGTCCGAACACGTCACTGTCCTTCCCGGTCGGATACGACCGAAGCGTAGCTGTTCCCACCGTGGGTGATCCCGCCCTCGGCGCCGTCCACCGACGCGTGGCCGCCGGTGGACCCGAAGCCCCCTTCGGCCCGCGCCGAGCCGGGAAGTTCCGCCACCTCGTGGAAGCGCACCTTCTCGACCTGCTGGACAACCAGTTGGGCAATCCGGTCGAACCGTTCGAATCGCACGCTCTCGCGTGGATCGAGGTTGACCACGATCACCTTGATCTCCCCACGGTACCCGGCATCAACCGTCCCTGGGGCATTCACGAGGGCCACTCCGCAGCGGGCTGCGAGGCCGGAGCGCGGGTGCACGAACGCGGCGTACCCGTCGGGCAGGGCGATCGAGACCCCGGTGGGCAGCACCACGCGCTCGCCGGGGGCGAGTTCGGCGGCCTCGGTGGTCACCAGGTCGGCACCGGCGTCGCCCGGGTGCCCGTACGCCGGAATCGGCACATCCGGGTCGGTCCGGCGGATCAGTACGTCGACGGGGTTGCGGGTCACGGGTTCACCTCGAAGGCGCGGGCGCGGCGGACCTGGTCGGGGTCGGACATGGCGGCCTGGATCTCGGCGGGCCTGCCGTTGTCGATGAAGTGGTCGACCTTGACCTCGATGAAGAGGGCGTCGGCCCGGACCGCGACGGGGCCTTCGGGGCCGCCGATCCGGCCGGTGGCGGTGGAGTAGATCTTGCGCCCGTGCACGGCGGTGATCCGGGCGTCGAGGTGCAGCACGGTGTCCACGGGGACGGGGCGGACGAAGTCGGTCTCCAGCCGTCCGGTCACCGCGATGGTGCGCAGCAGCCAGTTCAGCGAGCCGAGCGTCTCGTCCAGCGCCGTGGCGAGCACGCCGCCGTGGGCGAGGCCGGGGGCACCCTGATGGGCGGGCTGCACGGTGAACTCGGCGGTGACGCTCACGCCTTCACCGGCGCGCGCCATCAGGTGCAGTCCGTGCGGCTGTCCCCCGCCGCAGCCGAAACAGTGTTCGTAGTGCGCTCCGAGGAGCTCGCCGGGGGCGGGCGCGTCGGGGTGCCGGACCGGCGCGACGGCGTCGGCCGGGGGTGTCAGAGCTGCTGATGTTCCACTCACAGGCGCAGACCTTACCCGCGCGGCAGGGTGCGGGTCGCGCCGTGCCAAGCTTGGTGCCATGCAGCCTTCCGCCCCGCCCTTCGACGAACGTCTCACCGCGCCCCGCTCCTGGTGGTTCATCGCCTTCGGGGTCGGTGTCGCCTGTGCTCTGATGCTGCTGCCGCTGGGCACGCTGCCGATGCTCGCGGGGCTGGTCGGCGGGACGGCCGCGGCGGCCCTCGTGGTGAGCGGTTACGGCTCGGCCCGGATCCGGGTGGTGGCGGGGTCCCTCGTCGCCGGCGAGGCCCGGATCCCGCTGTCGGCGCTCGGTGAGCCCGAGGTGCTGGACGCGGAGGAGGCGCGGGCGTGGCGCACGCACAAGGCGGACGCCCGTGCGTTCATGCTGCTGCGCGGCTATGTCGAGACGGCGGTGCGGGTGGAGGTCACGGACCCGGAGGACCCGACTCCGTACGTCTATCTGTCCACCCGGGACCCGCGGGGCCTGGCGGCGGCGCTGAGCGGCGCCAGGACCGCCTGAGCCGTTCGCCGGACCGGCCGGGTGCCCTCAGGGGCCCTCGATCTCCTTGGGCAGCTCGGCCGGGTTCAGCGGCTGCTCCAGCGGCGGCAGCGCGGGCAGCCGGTCCCAAGGGATCTGGTCCTTGCGCAGGTCGTCCCTGACCCGGTCGGCGAGCTTGCGGGTGTCGCGGCGGTTCATCGTGGCGCCGACGGCGGCGCCGATCATGAACGGGATCAGGTTGGGCAGATTGCGCGCCATGCGCTTCATGATCTGCTGCCGCAGCTCACGCTTCATCTGGCCGCCGAGGGCGGCGTTGAGCGTGGTGGGCCGGGTGACGTCGATGCCGCGCTCCTCGGTCCACGACGTCAGATACGCGGTGCTGCGCTGGCCGAGATTGCCCGGGGGCCGACGGCCGTAGACCTCGTGGAGCTCGGCGACGAGCTTCATCTCGATCGCGGCGACGCCGGTGACCTCCGCCGCCAGCTCGGCGAGCATCGCGGGCGGTACGGGCATCATCGCGGCGGCCCCGATACCGGCGCCGACGGTCGCGGTGCCCCGGCAGGCTCCCGTGACCAGCTTGTCGGCCAGCTCCTCGGGCCCGAGGCCCGGAAACTGCCTGCGCAGGGTGGCGAGGTCGCGCACCGGCACGCGCGGAGCCGTGTCGATGATGCGGTCGGCCAGCTGTGCGGCCAGTGCCTTCGCGCTCTCGCCGCTCTTGCGTACGCCCCGTTTCACTGCGTGCAGGCGGCCCCCGGCCTGGGGCTCCGCCCGGTCCTGCTGTTCCCGCTGCGCGGCCAGGTCCGGCAGTGCTGCCGACCCGGCCACTTCGAGCGAGGCCGAACGGCCTCGCTCGTCGTCGGGACCGCCGGAGTGATCCGGCGGGGCGGCGGACCGCTCGGCAGACGCGTGACCGCCTTCTGCCGGGCCTGTGCCGCCGGTACCGTCCTGTGGTGCCTGCTGGCCGTGCCGACGCCAGGGGCGCCGCTTCCGGAACGGTGTCTCGCCTGCCACGGTCGACTCGACCTCAGTCGCAGTCGCGGCAGATGGGCTGACCGTTCTTCTCGCGGGCCAGCTGGCTGCGGTGGTGCACCAGGAAGCAGCTCATGCAGGTGAACTCGTCGGCCTGCTTGGGCAGCACCCGGACGGCCAGCTCCTCGTTGGAGAGGTCCGCGCCGGGCAGCTCGAGGCCCTCGGCCGCGTCGAACTCGTCGACGTCGACGGCGGAAGCCGTCTTGTCGCTCCGACGCGCCTTGAGCTCTTCGAGGCTGTCCTGGTCCACGTCGTCGTCGGTCTTGCGTGGGGTGTCGTAATCCGTTGCCATGTCGCTCTCCCCCTCTTGGGTGTCTAGGTGTCTCAGCGCACGTAACGCGTGAGAGGCCGGACTTGTGCCCGACCTGAGGCGGAGATTTTGCCTCACATCAAGGTCTGTTACTCAATCGACACCCAACCGGCCGCCTCGGCGAGGCTCGGCTTGGGTGGCGATGGGGACCGTACACGGTCCCGCCTGCGCAGTTCACGGGCGCCACCCCGTGTACTTCCCGTGATAACGATCCCCGAAAACCCGGACGATTACCGGCTTTCCGACAGAGTCGTGATCACGGAGAGTAGATGGGCGGAAAATCGGCCCTGTGATCGATCACACACGACCCGCCCGGGAACGGGTCCTGAAAATTCCGCCCAAAGCGAACATGAAGATTCGGTACGGAGTCACATCGTGCAGCCTCTCAGACCGGCAGAGTGACGCGCATCACGAGACCGCCGCCCTCGCGGGGCTCCGCGATGATACGGCCTCCGTGGGCCCGCGCGACGGACCGCGCGATCGACAGGCCGAGCCCGACCCCCTTGTCGCTGCCCGTGCGCTCCGTACGCAGCCTCCTGAAGGGCTCGAAGAGGTTGTCGATCTCGTACGCCGGGACCACCGGGCCGGTGTTGGAGACGACGAGCAGGGCCTGCCCGTCCGACATCTCGGTGGTGACCTCCACCCAGCCGTCCTCGGGCACGTTGTAGCGCACGGCGTTCTGCACGAGGTTCAGCGCGATCCGCTCCAGCAGGACGCCGTTGCCCTGCACCGTGGCCGAATCCCGCTCGCCGCGGATCTCGACCTTCCTGGCCAGCGCCTCCGCCCGGGTCTGGTCGATGGCGCGCTCGGCGACCTCCGCCAGGTCGACCGGTTTGCGCTCGACGATCTGGTTGTCGCTGCGGGCCAGCAGCAGCAGGCCCTCGACGAGCTGCTCGCTGCGCTCGTTGGTCGCCAGGAGGGTCTTGCCGAGCTGGTGGAGCTCCGGCGGGGCCCCGGGATCGGAGAGATGGACCTCCAGCAGGGTGCGGTTGATCGCCAGCGGGGTGCGCAGCTCGTGCGAGGCGTTGCCGACGAACCGCTGCTGTGCGGTGAAGGCCCGCTCCAGCCGGTCCAGCATGTCGTCGAAGGTGTCCGCCAGCTCCTTCAGCTCGTCGTCCGGGCCGTCCAGCTCGATCCGCCGGGTGAGGTCCGTGCCGGCCACCCGGCGCGCGGTCCGGGTGATCCGGCCGAGCGGGGACAGGACGCGTCCGGCCATGGCGTATCCGAAGGCGAAGGCCATCACGCTGAGGCCGACCAGGGCGAGGAGGGCCCGGTTGAGCAGGCTGTCCAGCGCCTGCTGCCGCTGGGCCGACGTACAGGCCTTGATCGCGTCGTTCAGCTGGTCGTTGTTGAGGGCGGCGCCCAGCTGCGGGCAGGTGTCGCTGGTGATCTGGACATTGGTCCCGGCGACCCGGAAGGCCACGCTCCCCGCGTCGTGGAGCGCCTGCGCGGCCAGCATGTAGATGATCGACAGCAGCACGATGCCCGCGATCAGGAACATCCCGCCGTACAGCAGCGTGAGCCGTATCCGGATGGTCGGGCGCAGCCAGGGGTACGGGGGGTCCGGCTGCTTGGGCTCCCAGGTGGGCTTCGGTGGCGCCGCGGGCGGCTCCGGTGTGGTGGCCATGGTCCTCAGATCCGGTATCCGGAGCCCGGCACGGTGACGATGACGGGCGGTTCGCCGAGCTTGCGGCGGAGGGTCATCACCGTGACCCGCACCACGTTGGTGAAGGGGTCGGTGTTCTCGTCCCAGGCCTTCTCCAGCAGCTGCTCGGCCGAGACGACCGCGCCCTCGCTGCGCATGAGGACCTCCAGCACCGCGAACTCCTTCGGGGCGAGCTGGATCTCCACGTCGTCGCGGAAGACCTCGCGGCGGTTCGGGTCGAGCTTGATGCCGGCGCGCTCCAGGACGGGCGGCAGCGCCACCGTCGTACGGCGGCCCAGCGCACGCACCCGGGCGGTCAGCTCGCTGAAGGCGAAGGGCTTGGGCAGATAGTCGTCGGCGCCCAGCTCCAGGCCCTCGACCCGGTCGCTGACGTCGCCGGAGGCGGTGAGCATGAGCACCCGGGTGGGCATGCCGAGTTCGACGATCTTGCGGCAGACGTCGTCCCCGTGCACCACCGGGAGGTCCCGGTCCAGCACGACGACGTCGTAGTCGTTGACCCCGATGCGCTCCAGGGCCGCGGCACCGTCGTAGACGACGTCGACGGCCATGGCCTCCCGGCGCAGTCCGGTGGCCACCGCATCGGCGAGCAGCTGCTCGTCCTCGACGACGAGTACGCGCACGGCGCAGTCCTTCCTTCGGTCCTTCGTCGGGTTCACAGAGCGAGCGGCCCACACGGGGCCGCTCGGACACGGGCAGCAGAGCCGACCGTGTACCTCCATCCTGCCCTCAACGCGCATAAACCGGCGGTAAGACGGCGGCGGGCCGGGCCTTCCGGCGGCCTTCCGCGGGGAAACGGTCGGTTTCCCGGGCCAGTTGAGGTTTCTCTGAGCTGCGGCATGGGGAAGAGGGCTTCACACCCGCGATCACGCCTGTCCCGTGGCCTGCCACGGTCCGCCTCTTTTTCCTCGGAGCGGCGGCGCGATCACCCGCTCCTCCGGCTCCCCGGCCGGGGGTATCCCGGGCACACCCCCGTGCCACCGACCCACGATGAGGGGGCGCATCATGGACGCTTTCACCGCAGGTCTGCTGCAACGCATCAAGACGACCGAGTCCGACCTCACGCGGGCGCGCGAGGACGGCGACGACTTCCTCGCGGATGTCGAGCAGGGCGAGCTGGACGATCTGCACCGTCTCGCCGCCGAGCACGGCGTACAGGTCGGCGCCGCCGGCGTCTGAGCCGTACGCCACAGGGCCCCGGATGCTGTCCAGGCATCCGGGGCCCTGTGCTGTGCCGTCGGGCTCCCAGGGCCCCACCAGGGGCTTCGGGTCAGTCGTGCCAGGCGCCCAGCTCGTCGAGTGCGGCCTGCAGCGGCTCGAAGACGCCGGGGGTGGCGGCCACCGTCAGGTCGCCGTCGGCGGGCAGCCCCGGGCGGCCGCCGGTCAGCGCGCCCGCCTCCCGGGCGATGAGGTCACCCGCGGCCAGGTCCCAGGGGTGCAGCCCGCGCTCGTAGTAGCCGTCGAGACGGCCCGCCGCCACATCGCAGAGGTCGACTGCGGCCGAACCGCTGCGCCGGATGTCGCGGAGCCTGGGGATCAGCCGCTGGGCGACGTCCGCCTGGTGGGCGCGGACGTGGGCGACGTAGTTGAAGCCGGTCGAGACGAGGGCCTGGTCCAGCGGCGCGGTGGGCCGGCAGCGCAGCGCTTCGCCGTTCGCGAACGCACCGCCGCCGAGGACCGCCTGGTACGTCTCCCGGCGCATCGGGGCCTCGACGACCCCCACGACCCGCTCCCCGTCGCGCTCGGCGGCGATGGAGACGGCCCAGGTCGGCAGGCCGTAGAGGTAGTTCACCGTGCCGTCGAGCGGGTCGATCACCCAGCGGATACCGGTGGAGCCCGGGGAGCTGGCGCCCTCCTCGCCGAGGAAGCCGTCGTCGGGGCGGAAGTCGGTGAGGTAGCCGGTGATCAGCTTCTCGGCGGCGATGTCCATCTCGGTGACCACGTCGATGGGGCTGGACTTGGTCGCGGCCACCCCCAGGTCGGCGGGGCGGCCGTCGCGCAGCAGGGCTCCGGCGCGGCGGGCGGCTTCGAGAGCGAGGCCGAGCAGTTCGGACAGGGCGGGGTCGGTCACGGTGCTCCCAGGTGATCGGTGCGCGCGGTCGGGTGGTCGTACGGGCTACACGTACGGGCTGTCGGCGCCCGCGGCGGCGGGCTTCGGGGCCCTGGCGGGGCAGCAGCCGACGGGGCAGAGGTCGTGGGAAGGCCCCAGCGACCCCAGCGCGCAGCGCTCGACCGCCCGGCCGCGCTCGCTCGCGGCACGCTCCAGGACCAGGTCCCGTACGGCGGCGGCGAAGCGCGGGTCGTCGCCCACCGTGGCGGAGCGGCGGACCGGCAGACCGAGCTCGGCGGCCTTGGCGGTGGCCTCGGTGTCGAGGTCGTACAGCACCTCCATGTGGTCCGAGACGAAGCCGATGGGCGCCATCACGACCGCGGGGACGCCCTCGCCGTGCAGGGTCTCCAGGTGGTCGCAGATGTCGGGCTCCAGCCACGGGATGTGCGGGGCGCCGCTGCGGGACTGGTAGACGAGCTGCCAGGGGTGCTCGACACCGGTCTCGGCGCGCACCGCGTCGATGATCAGCCGCGCCACGTCGAGGTGCTCGGCCACGTACGCGCCGCCCTCGCCGTGGGCCTCCACCGGGCCGGAGGCGTCGGCGGCCGAGGTCGGGATGGAGTGGGTGGTGAACGCGATGTGCGCGCCCGCCCGGACGCCCTCGGGGAGGTCGGCGAGCGAGGCGAGGACGCCGTCGGCCATCGGGCCGACGAAGCCGGGGTGGTTGAAGTAGTGGCGGAGCTTGTCGACCCGGGGCACATCGAGGCCCTCGGCCTCCAGGGCGGCCAGCGACTCGGCGAGGTTCTCACGGTACTGGCGGCAGCCCGAGTAGGAGGCGTAGGCGCTGGTGGCGAGGACGGCGATCCGGCGGTGTCCGTCGGCGGTCATCTCGCGCAAGGCGTCGGTCAGGTACGGGGCCCAGTTGCGGTTGCCCCAGTAGATCGGCAGGTCGACGCCGTGGTCGGCGAAGTCCTTGCGCAGCGCGTCGAGCAGGGCGCGGTTCTGCGCGTTGATCGGGCTGACCCCGCCGAACAGGAAGTAGTGCTGACCGACCTCCTTCAGGCGTTCGTCGGGGATGCCGCGGCCGCGGGTCACGTTCGCCAGGAACGGGACCACGTCGTCCGGGCCCTCGGGGCCGCCGAAGGAGAGCAGCAGCAGGGCGTCGTAGGGAGCGGGATCGCGCAGATCGGACATGCCGTCGATCCTGCCACCCGTCTCCGGCGGGGCGGCAACCGACATCCGACGGTCCGTCGGGAAAGCGTGGAACCGCTGGTGGGGAACCCGCCGGAACCGCTCCCCCGGTCCGTCCGGAATCCGGTGTCCCGGGCCTCCGCACGCCCGTAAGCTGTATGGGCCAGCTATACGCCTGACAGGCACGACCGGAGTACCCCTTGCCCAGCCCCTACCGCGCCATCTTCTCCGCCCCCGGTACCAAGGGGTTCTCCGCCGCAGGCTTCCTCGGCCGGATGCCGCTGTCCATGATGGGCATCGGCGTCGTCACGATGGTCTCCCAGCTCACCGGCCGCTACGGACTGGCCGGGGCGCTGTCGGCGACCCTGGCGATGTCGGCCGCGGTCTGCGGCCCCCAGGTCTCCCGGCTCGTCGACCGTTACGGGCAGCGCCGGGTGCTGCGCCCGGTCACGCTGGTCGCGGTGGCGGCGGTGGCGGGTCTGCTGGTCTGCGCCCAGCAGGGGGCGCCGGAGTGGACGCTGTTCGTCTTCTCGGTGGGCGCGGGCTGTGTGCCGAGCGTGGGTTCGATGGTCCGGTCCCGCTGGGCGGAGATCTACCGGGGCTCCGGCCGGGATCTGCACACCGCGTACTCGTGGGAGTCGATCGTCGACGAGGTGTGCTTCATCTTCGGCCCGATCATCTCCATCGGCCTCTCCACCGCGTGGTTCCCGGAGGCCGGGCCGCTGATCGCCGCCGCGTTCCTGCTGGTCGGCGTCTTCTGGCTGACCGCGCAGCGCGCGACCGAGCCGATGCCGCACCCGAAGTCGCAGCACACCGGGGGCTCGGCGCTGCGCTCGCGGGGGCTCCAGGTCCTGGTGGCCACCTTCGTGGCGACCGGCGCGATCTTCGGGGGTGTGGACGTGGTGACCGTGGCCTTCGCCGAGGAGCGCGGCCACAAGGCCGCGGCCTCCCTGGTGCTGGCCGTCTATGCCCTCGGCTCGTGTCTCGCGGGGGCCGTGTTCGGGCTGCTGCACCTGAAGGGGAACCCCGCGACCAGGTGGCTGGTGGGTGTCGGCGCGATGGCCGTGAGTATGATCCCCCTCCTACTGGCCGGGAACCTTCCGTTGCTGGCCGTGGCGCTCTTTGTCGCGGGCCTCGCCATCGCACCGACGATGGTCACCACCATGGCCCTCGTCGAAGCGCACGTACCGCGCACCAAGCTGACCGAGGGCATGACCTGGACCAGTACCGGGCTCGCGGTCGGAGTGGCGCTCGGCTCCTCGGCCGCCGGCTGGGTGGTCGACGCCGCCGGGGCGAAGGCGGGGTACGCGGTGCCCGTCGTGGCGGGAGCGCTCGCGGCGGCGGTGGCGTTCCTGGGATATCGCCGGCTGGCCGGGCCGGCTGCGACGGGAGGGCGCGGGGAAGATGACCGACACCTACGCACGGACGACGAGCGCGTGGCGTAACTGGGCGGGCACCGTCACCGCCCGGCCTGCCCGCACCGAGTCACCCGCGTCCGTGGACGAGCTCGCGGACGTGCTGCGCCGGGCGCACGCGGACGGCCTGAGGGTGAAGCCGGTCGGCGCGGGCCACTCCTTCACGGCGGCGGCCGCCACCGACGGGGTCCTGATACGCCCCGATCTGCTCACCGGGATCCGGGGCATCGACCGTGAGGCGATGACCGTGACGGTGGAGGCGGGCACTCCGCTCAAGCGGCTGAACACCGCTCTCGCCCGCGAGGGCCTGTCGCTCACGAACATGGGCGACATCATGGAGCAGACGATCGCCGGGGCGACCTCCACCGGCACGCACGGCACGGGCCGCGAATCGGCCTCCATATCCGCGCAGATCCGGGCGCTGGAGCTGGTCACCGCCGACGGCACGGTCCTGGTCTGCTCGGCCGAGGAGAACCCGGATATCTTCGCCGCGGCCCGGGTCGGGATCGGCGCCCTCGGGGTGATCACCGCCGTCACCCTCGCCGTGGAGCCGATCTTCCTGCTGACGGCCCGCGAGGAGCCGATGGGCTTCGACCGGGTCACCGAGGACTTCGACCAGCTCGTGGCCGAGAACGAGCACTTCGAGTTCTACTGGTTCCCGCACACCGGGAACTGCAACACCAAGCGCAACAACCGCAGCGCCGGACCGGCCGCCCCGCCCGGCCGGGTGAGCAGCTGGATCGACGACGAGCTGCTGTCCAACGGGGTCTTCCAGGTGGCCTGTTCGCTCGGCCGCGCGGTCCCGGCGACGATCCCCTCGATCGCCAGGCTCTCCAGCCGGGCGCTGTCGGCGCGTACGTACACCGACATCCCGTACAAGGTGTTCACGAGCCCGCGCCGGGTGCGGTTCGTGGAGATGGAGTACGCCGTTCCGCGAGAACAGGCGGTGACGGTGCTGCGGGAGCTGAAGGCCATGGTCGAGCGGTCGCCGCTGAAGATCAGCTTCCCGGTCGAGGTGCGCACCGCTCCGGCCGACGACATGGCCCTGTCGACCGCGTCCGGCCGCGACAGCGCGTACATCGCCGTGCACCTCTACAAGGGCACGCCCCATCGCTCGTACTTCACGGCGGTCGAGCGGATCATGACGGCGCACGCCGGCCGGCCGCACTGGGGCAAGATCCACACCCGGGACGCGGCCTACCTGGCGGAGGTCTACCCGCGCTTCGGTGAGTTCACCGCGCTGCGCGACCGGCTGGACCCGGACCGCCTGTTCGGCAACGACTATCTGCGGCGCGTGCTCGGCGACTGAGTCCGGCCCGCCTCCGGTACGACGTCGGCCCCGGTCCTCTCCGTGGCGGAGCGGGCCGGGGCCGATGTGCTGTGCGCGGTACGCCGGTGGGTCACTCGGCGTCGGCGCCCGCGCCGGGCGGGGCCTGCTCGCCCTGCCCGGGGGCGACGCCCGTGCCGGTCGAGGGTTCGCCGGTGCCGGGGTCCGACGGAGTCGGCTGCGTCGGCTCGGGCGTGGGCTCACCGGCGGATCCGGAGGGCGTCGGGGTGGGGGTGGGCCCGGTGGTCGGGTTCTCACCGCCGGTGCTCCTGCCCGGGTCCGGGCTCGTGCCACTGCCGTCGCCGCCATCCGTGGCGGGGGAGGATCCGGTGCCGTCGCCCGGGGTCGGGGACTGCTCGTCCGCTCCCCCGTCCTGGCCGGTGTCCCCGGAGGGGGCGGGGTCCGCGGGCCCGGGGTCCCGGTCGCCGCCGCGCACGACGGAGCTGAGGGTGGTGCCCTGGCCGCCGCTGAGGTCGTTGCCCGAGATCAGCTCGAACGCGGTGATCCCGGCCATCGAGACCGCGAAGACCGCGGCGGCCGCCAGCGCGGGCCGCTTCCAGCCGCGCAGCCGCGTGCCGTGCGTGACACCCTCGCCGAACGCCTCGTCGGGACCGGCGGCCCGGTCCGCTCCGGCCTGCGGGAGCATCTGCGTACGGTCGTCGGCGCGCGGGATCATCTGCGTACGGTCCGCGTCGGCTCCGGCTCCGGGGCCTCCGGCCGGTGGGACGCGGAGCATCCGGGTCCGCTCGTCGCCGAGGTTCAGCAACTGCGTCCGGTCCGTGTCGAGCGGCCTCAGCACCTGTGTGCTCTCCGCGTCCGGGATCACCTCCGGGACCGTGCCCGGGCCGACCGTGGGCAGCACCGTGGTGGCGTCGTCCGCCGGCTGCGGCCCCGTCGGCTCCGGCTCCGTCCGCTGCGCGGCGGCTCTGCGCCCGGCGGGCGTCGTCTCCTTGGTGTGCACGGTCACCTGGCGGCCCTCCGGGTGGGTCACCTGGACCGTCACCTCACGGATCTGCTCGCCGGTGCGGCGGAAGAAGTGCTGGAAGACCGAGCCGCCGCACGTGGCGACGACACTCATCACGCCCGCGCCGGCGATCGTCCCGTACACGCCCAACTGCGAGGCCAGCACCGCTGCCGCGACGGCCGCCACGGCGCTCCCGGCGACCTGCGGGAGACTCAGATCTATGCGCCTTTCCTTGGGTTCTGCGTCACTTTCCGGCTTCTGAACCATTACCAGCCCCTGCTTGACATCTCTCCCACCATGCAACAGGAAGGGACAAATGAGCGAAGTGGATAGTTCCGATTCTGGTGATTGTGTGAAGCACAACACGCATCAGGGGCATTTCGCGGAGAACTGGGTACCTCAACTCCCGCAGCCCGCGAGAACTTCGGCGGCGCGCCGGTCCACCCCGGTGGCCCGAATGGAGTACTGTGACGAGCCCTGGGGCGGACTCCGACGTGGGAATCCGCAGCTACCGGAGGGGGCCACGGCGGCACCCTAGGTGGGCGAACCGGGGCGAGCGCCCGCCACGCCGGGCAATTTGGCAAGGTTGTGGCAGGCTGCACCCGGGCAGGTCACACTCGACTAGCGGAAGCAGCGACGCACGTGACGTCGGCAGGCACCACCCGGGAGGTCCCCATGCCCGAACTGCGTGTCGTGGCCGTCTCCAACGACGGCACACGACTGGTGCTCAAGGCTGCGGACAGCACGGAGTACACGCTTCCGATCGATGAGCGGCTGCGCGCCGCCGTGCGCAACGACCGCGCCCGGCTCGGCCAGATCGAGATCGAGGTGGAGAGCCACCTCCGGCCCCGCGACATCCAGGCCCGCATACGGGCCGGTGCCTCCGCGGAGGAGGTCGCCCAGTTCGCGGGCATCCCCGTCGACCGTGTACGCCGCTTCGAGGGCCCCGTGCTCGCGGAGCGCGCCTTCATGGCCGAGCGGGCCCGGAAGACTCCTGTGCGCCGTCCCGGCGAGAACACCGGCCCCCAGCTCGGCGAGGCGGTGCAGGAACGTCTCCTGCTGCGCGGCGCCGACAAGGAAACCGTCCAGTGGGACTCGTGGCGCCGTGACGACGGCACCTGGGAAGTCCTGCTGGTCTACCGGGTCGCGGGCGAACCGCACTCGGCGAGCTGGACGTACGACCCGCCGAGGCGGCTGGTCCAGGCGCTGGACGACGAGGCGCGCTCGCTGATCGGCGAGACCGACGACGTCGCCGCGCCGGAGCCGAGCTTCCCGTTCGTGCCCCGGATCGCCCGGCTGCCGCGTGACCGGCCGCTGGACCGGAGCCTCGACCGGCAGGCCGACCGCGAGCGCCCGCTGGACCGGGCCCTGGACCGGCAGATCGAGCGGCCCGCGCCGGTCGCCGAGCCCGAGGAGTACGTGAGCAGCGCGTCGGCCGGTGAGCGTGACTCGCTGACCAGCCTGCTGGAGGCGGTGCCGAGCTTCCGGGGCGACATGGTCGTGCCCGAGCGGCCCACGCAGCCCGAGCCGCCCGCGCTGGAACCGGCGGAGGAGGCGGAGGCGGACGAGCCGCCGGCCGCCGCCGCTTCGGCCGGTGCCGGGTCGGCTTACGCGGATGTGCTGATGCCGCGCGCGGTGGCCGGTCATCGCGACCGGCTGACCGGGACGACGGACCGTCAGGCGGAGGCGGACGGGGTCCGGCCGGGCCGCCGGGCCGCCGTGCCGAGCTGGGACGAGATCGTCTTCGGCACCCGGCGCAAGAAGCAGGACTGACCGGGGATGACCACCGGTGGGGGCGGGGGCCGTACGCGATGGCGTACGGCCCCCGCTCCTTCGCCGTGGTCCGGCGCGGCCCCGGTCGGGATCGGCCGGACCCGCGCTGCGGGACTACTGGGGCTCGGGCCCCGTGGCGACCGGCCGGGAGGGGTCCGAGGACCACTCGGACCAGGAGCCCGGATAAAGGACACCGGTGAAGCCGGCGATCTCCAGGGCCAGCACCTCGTGCGCGCCGGAGACCCCGGAGCCGCAGTAGACGCCCACGCCCTCGGTGCCGGCCTCCGCCCCCAGCCCGGCGAACCGTGCGGCCAGCTGCTCGGCCGGGAGGTAGCGGCCGTCGGCGTCGACGTTCTGCGTGGTCGGCGCGGAGACGGCCCCGGGGATATGGCCGCCGACGCGGTCGATCGGCTCCACATCGCCCCGGTAGCGCTCGGCCGCCCGGGCGTCCAGCAGCAGACCCGACCGGGCGAAGGCCGCCGCCCTTTCCGCGTCCAGGGTCGGCAGGGCCCCCGGCTTCGGCCGGAAATCGCCCTCGGCGGGGTGCGGGATCTCCGTGGTGAGGTCACCGGTCCAGGCGGCGAGCCCGCCGTCCAGGACGCGTACGTCCCGGTGCCCGGTCCAGCGCAGCAGCCACCAGGCGCGGGCCGCCGCCCAGCCCTGCCCGCCGTCGTACACCACGACGGGGGTGTCCTGGCCGACCCCGGCCCGGCGCATCACGGCACCGAAGGCCTCCGGGTCCGGAAGGGGGTGGCGGCCGCCGTCGCCCGCCGGTCCGGCCAGCTCCGTGTCGAGGTCGACGAAGACCGCGCCGGGCAGATGGCCGGCCTCGTAGTCGGGGCGGCCGTTCGGGCCGCCGAGCTGCCAGCGGACGTCCAGGAGCACCGGGGGCCGGGACCCGGCCGACTCGCTGGCGCATTCGGATGCGGTGATGATGGGCTTCATGGGTGCCATCCTCGCGCAGCGGGGCCGGCACCCGTAACAGCATCGGACGGGACGGCCGGCGGGAATCCGGCCGTCCTTCGTCGAGAACCCGGACGACGCGGCGCGGCCGGTGCGCCTCCCGCGCCGGGGGGTGCAAGCATCTGCACGGGGCACGCGGACCACGTCCTGACCCGGGACGGCTCCGCTGTCCCGTTCCCCCGCACGGCCACCACAACGGTCCGAGGAGAGAGAAGACGATGACCGAGGCCCCCGCCCGGCGCACGCCCGGAACACCTTGCTGGGTGAGTCTGATCGTGCACGGCCTGACCGCGACCCAGGAGTTCTACGGAGCCCTGTTCGACTGGGAGTTCCGGCCGGGCCCCGAACAACTGGGCCCCTACGTCCGCGGGCTGCTGCACGGCGAGGAGGTCGCGGGCATCGGCCAGCTGCCGCCCGACCGGCATCTCCCGATCGCCTGGACCACCTACCTCGCCACGGACGACGCCGACGTCACCGCGGAGGCCATCCGCGCCTGCGGCGGGACGGTCGCGGTCGGCCCGCTGGACGCGGGCGAGGCCGGGCGGCTCGCCATCGCCTCGGACCCGAGCGGGGCGGTCTTCGGTATCTGGCAGGGCTCGGAACACATCGGCACGATGACGGCGGGCGTACCCGGCACCCCCGTCTGGAACGAGCTGGTGACGCGGGAGACCTCGATGGTCGCGAAGTTCTACCAGACGGTCTTCGGTTACGAGACGGAGGCGGTGCTCTCCGCCGACTTCGACTACCAGACGCTGCACCTGGACAACGTGGCGGTGGCGGCCCTGCACGGGGTCGGCCACGCGCTGCCGCGCGACCGGGGGCCGCACTGGATGACGTATTTCGAGGTCGCCGACACCGACCGGGCCGCGGCCCGGGTGGTGGAGCTGGGCGGGCGCGTCCTGCAGCCGCCGCGCGAGGGGTCGAGCGGCAGGCTGGCGACGGTCGCGGACCCGGAGGGGGCCGTGTTCACGGTCATCCGGTCCGCTTCGGACACCGCCTGACACGTCCTGGTACGACGGTCCCGGCGACGCCCGGCCCGGCGCTGCGGGGGTTGGATCCGGCGCCCGTACGGCTCAGACGGAGGACACCGGCAGGACATCGGGCGAGAGCGCGCCCGCGCGGGCGGTCTCCGCGGTCATGCGGCGGCAGTGGTGGCGGCGGCACAGCACCTCGTAACCGACCTCGCCCGCCTGCCGGTTGACGTCGCCGACGACGACCTGGGCCCCCTCGACGACCATCTCGCCGTCCACGGTCCGGGCGTTGTGCGTGGCGCGGGCCCCGCACCAGCAGAGCGCCTCGACCTGGAGGGCCTCTATGCGGTCGGCCAGTTCGATCAGCCGCTGGGAGCCCGGGAACAGCTTGGTGCGGAAGTCCGTGGTGATGCCGAAGGCGAAGACGTCGAGCTTCAGATCGTCGACCACGCGGGCCAGTTGGTCGATCTGGTCCGGGGCGAGGAACTGCGCCTCGTCCACGATGACGTAGTCGACCCGGCCGCCCCGGCTGACCCGGTCCACGATGTGCGCGTACAGGTCCATGCCCTCCTCGGCCTCGACGGCGTCCGTCACCAGGCCGAGCCGGGAGGAGAGCTTGCCCTCCCCCGCGCGGTCGTCCCGGGTGAAGATCACGCCCTGGAGGCCGCGGGCCGAGCGGTTGTGACCGATCTGCAGGGCCAGCGTGCTCTTTCCGCAGTCCATGGTTCCGGAGAAGAACACCAGCTCGGGCATGAGGGGTCGAGCACCTTTCGGAGGGGGCGGTACGGCAGGAAGGGTTACGAGCGTACTTCGAGGAGGGGGACGAGCTGTTCCACGGGGGTCAGGGAGCCGTGCACGCCCGCCATCGCCGACTCGTGCGGCTCGTTGACGGAGGCCGTGATGATCACGTCGTCGTGGGCGGCGGCGACCACGTCGCCGATCCGGCCGTACACCCGCTCGTCGACCGTCGGGCCGAACCAGCCGGCCGCGATCGCCTCGTCCCGGCTCGCGATCCAGAACTGCTCGCCGAGGACCTCGCGCCAGACGGCCAGGACGTCGGCCTGGGCGCCGGGCACCGCGTAGACGTGGCGGGCGCGGCCTTCACCGCCGAGGAGGGCGACGCCCGCGCTCAGCTCCCAGTCCTCGTCGAAGTCGATCCGGGACTGATCGTCGAACGGGATGTCGATCATGCCGTGGTCGGCGGTGATGTAGAGCGCGGAGCGCGGCGGGAGCTGCTCGGCGAGGCGGCGGGCGAGCCCGTCCACGTACATCAGCTGGCCGCGCCAGGCGTCGGAGTCGGTGCCGAAGCGGTGGCCCTTGCCGTCGACCTCGCTGTAGTACGTGTAGACGAGCGAACGGTCGCCCGCGGCCAGGCGCTGGGCGGCGACGTCCATCCGGTCCTCGCCGGAGAGCCGGCCGAGGAAGGATCCGCCGCTGAGCGCGATCTTGGTCAGGGGGGTCTGCTCGAACATCGGCGCGGAGACCTGCGCGGTGTGGACGCCCACGGCGTCGGCGAGCTGGAAGACCGTGGGGTACGGCTGCCAGGCCTTCGGCTCGGTCCACGGCTTCCAGCGGAGCTGGTTCATCAGCTCGCCGGTCTGCGGGTTGCGCGCGGTGTAGCCGGGAAGGCCGTGCTCGCCGGGCGGCAGCCCCGTACCGACGGAGGCGAGGGAGGTCGCGGTGGTGGAGGGGAAGCCCGCCGTGAGCGGGCGGCCGGTGCCACCGCGCGAGGTGGGGAGCAGGGAGTGCAGGAAGGGGGCCTCGTCCGGGTGGGCCTTGATCTGCTCCCAGCCGAGGCCGTCGATCAGGAAGACGCAGTTGCGGTCCGCCGGGGTCAGCTCGGGGATCGCGGCGGTGAAGCCCGGCACCTCCAGTCCGGCGGCGAGCGTCGGCAGCAGGTCCGCGAGCGAGCCGCTGCCATACTCCGGCACGGGCGCGGTGTCGAGGGCCAGCGGCTCGGGGTCCTGCCAGGCGGGCTGGGCCATCAGCGGCCACTCGCCGCGGTGGCGGCCGTGGCCTCGGAGAGCGCCTGGGCGAAGGCGAGGGTCTGGCGCACGGCGTCGGGGCCGTCGCCGGCCTCGCTGACCCGCAGGCTCAGGTCGTCGGCGGTGGAGCTGCCGGTGTAGCCGTGGTCGGCCTCGCAGTTGGAGTCGCCGCAGGCGGCGGGCTCCAGGTCGATCCGGGAGACCGCGCCCCAGCCGATGGTCAGGACGACCTCGCGGGGCAGGGTGCCCGGGACGTACTTCTCCGGGTTGGCCACCACGCGGCTGACGACGACGGAGGAGATCCGCTCCAGCTTCACCGACTCGGTGGAGGTGGTGGCGTACGGCGTCGGGGAGCTGGTGTCGGCGGCCTGCTCGTCGGTGTGGCTGACGATGAACCGGTGCTCGGTCAGGACGAGGACGGTCACATGACGGCGGACCTCGTTGGAGTCGAACGTGGTCTCCTGGTGGACCAGGTACGAAGCGACCGGCTCCCCGCCGACGGCGGCCTCCACCGCCTCGGCCACGAGGGCCGGGTAGTAGCCGCTGCGCTCGATCGCCGCGCGCAGCCCCTTGGTCGTCGTACCGGTCTTTGCCATGAGCACCATCCTACGGCGGGCCGGTGACTGCCGGGGACGCCCCGGGGGCCACCGGCCGCTGGGTCTCAGTAGTTCGGAAGGCGGCGGGGGCCGACGTCGCTCCGGGCGGGCGGCGGGGCGAGCCGGACGCTCGCGCCGAGCACGGTGAGTCCCTGCGGGGCGACGACGACGGGTTCGAGGGCGACGGAGACCACCTCCGGGTGGTCGTCGACCAGCCGGGACAGCCGCAGCAGCAGCTCTTCGAGCGCGGCCGTGTCGACCGGGGCCGAGCCGCGCCAGCCGAACAGCACCGGGGCCGCCCTGATGGACCGGATCAGCTCGGCGGCGTCCCGGTCGGTGGCGGGGACCAGCCGGTGCGCGGTGTCGCCGAGCAGTTCGGAGGGCGCTCCCGCGAGGCCGAAGGAGAGGATCGCCCCGGCCGCCGCGTCGATGGAGGCCCGCACGACGGTGTCCACGCCGCGCGGGGCCATCGCCTGGACGACGGGGAGCAGTTCGGCGGGCTTGCCGAGGAGGTCGGTGAGCTCTCCGTACGCCCGGCGCAGCGCCTCCTCGTCGGCGACGTCGAGGCGGACCCCGCCGAGGTCGGCGCGGTGGCGCAGGTGGGGCGCGGTGGTCTTGAGGGCCACCGGGTAGCCGAGCCGGGCCGCCGCGGCGACGGCCGCCTCGGGGTCGGGGGCGGGGAGGGTGGGGCGTACGTCGATGCCGTAGCGGCCGAGCAGCTCGCGGGCCTCGTCGTGGGTGAGCGGGCGCCCGCGCGGGTCGGGGGCGGTGGCGAGCTGTGCTTCGATCAGGGCGGCGGCCCCCGCCTCGTCGATGGTGTCGTCGAGGAACTCGGGGATCTTGCCGGGCACGGCCGCCTGCCGGCGCCACTGGGCGTACTTCACGGCCTCGGCGAGCGCGCGGACGGCGCGTTCGGCGGCGGGGTAGGCGGGGATACGGCCGGGGCGGGGCGGGGTCTCGGGGTCGGCTGTCGCGTCAGCCGGTGTTCCGGAGGCGGGTGTTCCGAGGGCGGCCGTGGCCGTCGCGGTTCCGGGGGCGGTGGGTCCTGTGCGGGCGGTGGCCGTGGCCGGGGTGGTGGTCCCGGCCCGGTCGTTGGTCGCTTCCGAGGCGGTGGCCGCTGCCCGGTCCGCGCCCGCTTCCGGCGATACGGTCCGGGACGCCGCCGTCCGGGGGCGCGGGGTCGCCGTGCTGCTCGCGGCGGCCAGTGCCTCGGCGAGGCCGCCGATCTCGACGTGGACGACGGCCACCGGCTTGGCCGACCCCCCGGCCACCGCCTTGGTCAGGGCCTCGGCCAGCACTTGGCCGTCGCCGGTCTCGGCCTCCCCGTTCTCCCCCACCCACGGGATGGCGGTGACGATCACGGCGTCGCAGGTGCCGTCCGCGAGCGCCTCGGCCAGCGCGTCGCGGAAGTCCTGCGGGGAGGCGGCGGTGGTGAGGTCGATCGGCGGGCGCGGGCGCAGCCCCTCGGCGAGGCAGGCGTCGTACGTCAGCAGGCCGAGGGACTCGGAGTTGCCGAGGATGGCGACCCGGGGGCCGGCCGGGAGGGGCTGGCCCGCCAGCAGGAGTCCGGCGTCGACCATCTCGGTCACGGTGTCGACCCGGATGACGCCGGCCTGGCGCATCAGCGCGGAGACCGTGGTGTCGGGGATGCGGCTGACCGGGACGGCGTGGCCGGGCGGGTTGGTGCCGCTGTGCCGGGCGCCCTTCACCACGACGACGGGCTTGACGGCGGCGGTGCGGCGGGCGAGGCGGGTGAACTTGCGGGGGTTGCCGAGCGATTCGAGGTAGAGCAGGGCGACGTCGGTGTCCGGGTCCTCGAAGGAGTACTGGAGGAAGTCGTTGCCGGAGACGTCGGCCCGGTTGCCCGCCGAGATGAACGAGGACAGGCCCGCACCGCGCCGGTGGAGGCCGGAAAGCAGGGCGATGCCGATCGCGCCGGACTGCGTGAACAGACCGATCCGGCCGCGGGCGGGCGACTCGGGGGCGAGGGAGGCGTTCAGCCGGACGGTCTCGGCGGTGTTGATGATGCCGAAGGCGTTCGGGCCGATGATTCGCATGCCGTACGAGCGGGCTTGGCGGACCAGTTCGCGCTGGAGCTCGCGGCCCTCGGCGCCCCGCTCGGCGTAACCGGCGGAGAGGACGACCAGGCCCTGGACCCCGTGCTCGCCACAGTCGGCGACGGCCTCGGGGACGCGGTGGGCGGGGACGGCGATGACGGCGAGGTCGACCTGTTCGTCGATCTCGCCGAGCGAGCGGTGGGCGGGCACCCCGTCGAGGGTGGCGAGGCCCTCGTCGAAGGCGCGGTTCACGGCGTAGGTGCGGCCGGTGTAGCCGGCGGCGAGGAGGTTGCGCAGGACCGTGCGGCCCACGCCGCCGGGGGTGCGGCCGGTGCCGATGACCGCGACGGAGCCGGGGGCGAGGAGGCGCTGCACCGAGCGGGCCTCGGCGCGCTGTTCGCGGCCTCGTTGGACGGCGAGGGACTTCTCGGTGGGTTCGAGGTCGAGGGTGAGGTGGACGGAGCCGTCCTCGAAGCTGCGGCGCTGGGTGTACCCGCCGTCCCGGAACACCTTGATCATTTTGTTGTTGGCGGGGAGCACCTCGGCGGCGAAGCGCCGGATGCCGCGCTCGCGGGCGACCGCGGCGATGTGTTCGAGCAGCGCCGAGGCGACGCCGCGGCCCTGGTGGGCGTCCTGGACGAGGAAGGCGACCTCGGCCTCGTCGGCGGGGGCGGAGGCGGGGCGGCCCCGGTCGTCGATGCGGTCGTAGCGGACGGTCCCGATGAACTCGCCCCCGATCGTGACCGCCAGTCCCACCCGGTCGACGTAGTCGTGATGGGTGAAGCGGTGCACGTCCCGGTCGGATAGGCGGGGATACGGGGCGAAGAAGCGGTAGTACTTCGACTCGTCGGACACCTGCTCGTAGAAGCTGACCAGTCGCTCGGCGTCGTCCGTGGTGATCGGCCTGATGCGCGCGGTGCCCCCGTCGCGGAGCACCACGTCCGCTTCCCAGTGGTCGGGGTACGCGTGATGCGGACTCTGTTCCGGCGTGGGCTCCATGGCCGAAGCCTACGGCCGGACGGGAGGCCGGGCACAGCACCACGCACTGCATGAGAGACTGGTCTAGACAACCGTTGATATGTGAAGGGCAGAACCATGGCTGAGCGCCGCGTAAACGTCGGTTGGGCCGAGGGCCTGCACGCCCGCCCCGCTTCCATCTTCGTCCGTGCCGCCACGGCCTCCGGCGTCCCGGTGACGATCGCCAAGGCCGACGGCAACCCGGTGAACGCCGCCTCCATGCTGGCCGTGCTCGGTCTGGGCGCGCAGGGTGGCGAGGAGATCGTGCTCGCGTCCGACGCGGACGACGCCGAGGCCGCTCTGGACCGGCTGGCGAAGCTGGTCGCCGAGGGCCTGGAAGAGCTTCCGGAGACCGTCTGACCCCTCCGTCTCCGGTCCGTCCGGATACGACCCGCGCGAGAGCCGTGACCCGTGATCCCTTCACAGGTCACGGCTCTTCCGTTTCCGGGAATCGGGAAAGACCCGGGAAAGATCCGCACCTTGATAATGCGGGCAGCGTGAAATAGCGCTCCGAAATTACTTCTCTTTGTATACGGCGCTTTTGTTAATGCCGGACACTCGCCGTGTTTACGCCATGTTGCGAACTTCTCACCGGGGGAACCGGGGCGGCGCGACGCCCCGGGAGATCCGGGCGGCGGAGCCGGTGCTCGGCGGTGGAGCGTTCCGCGTGCTGGGCGGTGAGCGCCCTCGCCCGTTCCGCGTCGCCGCGCGCCACGGCGTCCACGATCGCGCCGCGCTCGGCCCAGGATTCGACCGGGCGGGCCGGCTGCTCGACCGCGTACATCCAGGCGATCTTGTGCCGGAGCTGGGTCAGCAGCGCGATGAGCCCGGGGCTGCCGGAGGCCTGGGCGAGGGTCTCGTGGAACCAGCCGCCCAGCGAGCGCAGATCCTCGCCCTCGCCCCGGCGGGCCCGCTCCTGGCCCAGCCTGACCAGACCTCGGAGCACCTTGAGATGGGCTTCGGTACGGCGCTGGGCGGCGCGGGCCGCGCCCAGCGGCTCCAGGAGCATCCGCACCTCCAGAAGGTCGGCGGCCTCCTGGACGGTGGGCTCGGCGACACAGGCGCCGGCGTGCCTGCGGGTGACCACGAACCCCTCGGACTCCAGCGTGCGCAGCGCCTCGCGGACCGGGACGCGGGAGACCCCGTAGCGGCGGGCCAGCAACTCCTCGGTGAGGCGGCTGCCGCGCTCGTAGACACCGGAGACGATGTCGTCACGGATCGCCGTGCATACCGAATGCGCGGGAATGCGCATATCCGAACCTCCGCCTTGATCCCCGCGAAACGCGGCCGCCCGACGTCTGTTCCGTGACTCTATGACAATCCGCTGGAATTTCCGATGGCAGGTCGGAATCCATGGATATCTTCACGCGGGAATTGCCGAAGGCCCCGGCGGGCGCC
Source organism: Streptomyces rubiginosohelvolus (assembly GCF_014649875.1). GTDB lineage: Bacteria > Actinomycetota > Actinomycetes > Streptomycetales > Streptomycetaceae > Streptomyces > Streptomyces rubiginosohelvolus. The sequence continues at coordinate 461,468 of NZ_BMTW01000002.1, forward strand.
GGGGCCTTCGGACGGTGACTCGCGCGGGGTGGGGTCAGACGTTCAGACCGTGGGAGCGCAGGTAGGCGACGGGGTCCATGTCGGAGCCGTAGTCGGGGGTGGTGCGGGCCTCGAAGTGCAGGTGCGGGCCGGTGGAGTTGCCGGTGGAACCGGAGAGGCCGATCTGCTGGCCGGAGGAGACGCTCTGGCCGACGGAGACGCCGATCGAGGAGAGGTGGCCGTACTGGGTGTAGGTGCCGTCCGCCATCCGGAGCACGATGTTGTTGCCGTACGCGCCGCCCCAGCCGGCCTCGACGACCGTGCCGGCGCCGACCGCGACGACGGAACTGCCGGAGGCGGCCTGGAAGTCCACGCCGGAGTGGCTGCCGGAGGACCAGAGGGAGCCGCCGGTGTTGTAGCCGGTGGTGACGTGGGAGCCGGCGACCGGGAGGTGGAAGGCGTTCAGCCGGGCGCGCTCGGCGGCGCGGGCGGCGCGGGCCTTTTCCTCGCGGACCTCCTTGGCGCGGGCCTCGGCCTTGCGCTCGGCCTCGGCCTTCGCCTTGGCCTTGGCGGCCTTCTCGCGGGCCTCGGCGGCTGCCTTGGCCTTCGCCTTCGCGACCGCGTCGGCCTGCCGCTGCTGGGCGTGGGCCTGGGCGTCGATCTGCTCGGCGAGGGTGGTGTCGAGGGAGATGGCCTGGGTGAGGCCGGTGTCGGCGACCTTGGCGGCCTCGGAGTCCGCGGCGAGGGCCGGGGAGGACAGCGAGCCGAGGACTCCGGTGGTGGCCAGGGCCGCGATGCCGGCGGCCTGGGCGCTCCGCCGCGTGAGGCGGCTCGGGGCACGGTGCTTCCCGGTGGCACGGGTGAACGCCATGGAGGGGCTGGTTCCTTTCCTTCCTTCTCGCCTACCGGGTTAGCTGACGGGTTCGGAGCAGGAAGGTCTCCTACGGATCCCCGCGCCGGTTCGCGGCACGGGCCTCCGATTCACCCCAGGGACTGCGTGGGTCCCCGGCTCCCCAGGCTCGCGCCTGACGGGGACTCGGCGATGACTGCCCGGCGCCGCGGCTGCGGCATACGGGTGACGGACAGCCGGGCCGACGCTAGGCGGGGCGACTTCCCATCACCAAACGGACAAGGCGATTTGTCGCGCATCCCACAGGGCAGACAGGCAACCACTACCCCAAAGGGTGTGAAGCGGACCAAGCAGGCAAAAGCACAGGACCCCGACGAAATCTCTTTCGCCGGGGTCCTGTTCGCGGCAGTGGTCGCGCGGTGGCGGCCGTGCGCTCCGCAGGCGGTGTCAGCCGGTGACGACGGTCACCTCTCCGATACCGAGGGCCTTCACCGGCTCGGCGATCCGCGAGGCGTCCCCCACGAGGACCGTGACCAGCCGGTCGACCGGGAAGGCGTTGACCACGGCGGCGGTCGCCTCCACGGTGCCCGTCTCGGCGAGCCGGGCGTAGAGGTGGGCCTGGTAGTCGTCGGGGAGGTGCTGCTCGACCTGGTCGGCCAGCGTGCTCGCGACGGAGGCGGCGGTCTCGAACTTCAGCGGGGCGACGCCCACCAGGTTCTGCACGGCCGTCTCGCGCTCGGCGTCGGTCAGCCCCTCGGCGGCCAGCGTCCGCAGGACCTTCCAGAGGTCGTCCAGGGCCGGTCCGGTGGACTCGGTGTCCACCGAGCCGCTGATCGCGAGCATCGCCGCGCCGCCCGAGTCGGGGCCGGAGGAGCGCAGCACCTGGGCGAAGGCGCGTACGCCGTAGGTGTAGCCCTTCTCCTCGCGCAGCACCCGGTCCAGCCGGGAGGTGAGCGTGCCGCCCAGGCAGTACGTGCCGAGCACCTGCGCGGGCCAGACGCGCTCGTGCCGGTCCGCGCCGATACGGCCGATCAGCAGCTGGGTCTGGACCGCGCCGGGGCGGTCCACGATGACCACGCGGCCGGTGTCGTCCGCGGTGATGGGCGGCACCGGGCGGGCCTGGGCGGTGTTGCCCGACCAGTCGCCGAGGGTCTCCGCGAGCAGCGCGTCCAGATCGATGTCGGTCAGGTCGCCGACGATCACGGCCGTCGCGGTGGACGGACGGATGTGGGCGTCGAAGAAGGCGCGCACGGCGGCCTGGTCGATCCGCCGGACCGTCTCCTCGGTGCCCAGGCGCGGGCGGGACATCCGGGCGGTGGCCGGGAACAGCTCCTTGGAGAGCTGCTTGGCGGCGCGCCGGGACGGGTTGGCCTGCTCGTGCGGGATCTCGTCGAGGCGGTTGCCCACCAGGCGCTCGATCTCGCTCTCGGCGAAGGCCGGGGCCCGCAGCGCCTCGGCGACCAGTCCGAGCGCCTTGGCCAGCCGGGAGGCCGGGACCTCCAGGGAGACCCGGACGCCCGGGTGGTCGGCGTGCGCGTCGAGCGTGGCGCCGCAGCGCTCCAGCTCGGCGGCGAACTCCTCGGCGCTGCGCTTGTCGGTGCCCTCGGAGAGCGCCCGCGACATGATCGTGGCCACGCCGTCGAGGCCCTCGGGCTCGGCCTCCAGCGGCGCGTCCAGGAAGATCTCCACGGCGACGACCTGCTGGCCGGGGCGGTGGCAGCGCAGCACGGTCAGCCCGTTGGGCAGAGCGCCGCGCTCGGGTGCCGGGAAGGCCCAGGGGCGGGCCGTGCCGGGCGTGGGCTGCGGGTGGAACTCCATGGCTACTCCAGTCACGGCGGCGTCGCTCACTTGGCCGCCCCCTCGTGCGCGTCGGTGCCCTCTTCGCCCTCGGCGGCCTCGTCGGCCGGCTCGATGGGCTCGTAGACCAGCACGGCCCGGTTGTCGGGGCGCAGGGCCGCCGCGGCCGCCGCGCGCACCTCCTCCGCGGTGACGTCCAGGACGCGGCCCACGGCGGTCAGGGCGAGCTGCGGGTCGCCGAACAGGACGGCGTAACGGCACAGTTCGTCGGCGCGGCCGGCGACCGTGCCGAGCCGGTCGAGCCACTCGCGCTCCAACTGCGCCTGGGCCCGCTCCATTTCCTCGGGGGTGGGCCCCTCGGCGGCGAACCGGGCCAGCTCCTCGTCGACGGCGGCCTCGATCGTCTCCACCTCGACGCCGCCGGACGTCTTCACGTCCAGCCAGCCCAGCGAGGGCGCCCCGGCGAGCCGCAGCAGGCCGAAGCCCGCCGCAACCGCCGTACGGTCGCGGCGGACCAGGCGGTTGTGCAGCCGGGAGGACTCGCCGCCGCCCAGCACGGTCAGCGCCAGGTCCGCGGCGTCGCAGGCGCGGGTGCCGTCGTGCGGGAGGCGGTAGGCGGCCATCAGGGCGCGAGCGGGGACCTCCTCGTGGACCACTTCGCGCAGCTGCTCGCCGATGATCTCGGGCAGCGTCCCGTCGCGCGGCGGCTGCTTGCCGTCGTGCGAAGGGATGGAGCCGAAGTACTTCTCGATCCAGGCGAGGGTCTGCTCGGGATCGATGTCGCCGACCACCGACAGCACCGCGTTGTTGGGCGCGTAGTACGTACGGAAGAACGCGCGGGCGTCCTCCAGCGTGGCCGCGTCCAGGTCGGCCATGGAGCCGATCGGGGTGTGGTGGTAGGGGTGGCCCTCGGGGTAGGAGAGGGCGGTCAGCTTCTCGAACGCGGTGCCGTAGGGCACGTTGTCGTAGCGCTGACGGCGCTCGTTCTTGACGACGTCACGCTGGTTCTCCATGGACTCCTCGTCGAGCGCGGCGAGGAGGGAGCCCATCCGGTCGGCTTCGAGCCACAGGGCGAGCTCCACCTGATGGGTGGGCATGGTCTCGAAGTAGTTGGTCCGCTCGAAGCTGGTCGTTCCGTTGAGCGAGCCGCCGGCCCCCTGGACGAGCTCGAAGTGACCGTTCCCCTTGACCTGGCCCGAGCCCTGGAACATCAGGTGCTCGAAGAGGTGAGCCAGGCCGGTGCGTCCCTTGACCTCGTGGCGCGAACCGACGTCGTACCAGAGGCAGACCGCGGCGACCGGGGTCAGATGGTCCTCGGAGAGCACCACACGCAGGCCGTTGGCCAGGCGGTGCTCGGTCGCTGTCAAGCCGCCGGAGCCGGCCTGTGCGGTGGCCGTGTGACCCATGGGCATGTACGTCCCTTCGATCGCGATACTGGACTTCCTGCCAGACCTGCCACTCTAAGCAAGCGCACCGGCACCTGGCGAAGTTCCCGTTCGGTGGATGTTTCCGTCGATGGTGTCGCGAACACCCTCGACGGCGTGCCGCCCGGGCGGGTTCGGACCGTCCTTCGGACAGGCCTTCGGACGGGTCGAGGTCGGCGTTGTCAGTGGGGCGGTCCACAATGGACCGCGTCAGCAGCACGTGTTGTCCCGAACAAGCTCAGGTCGCCCGAACAGAATCCGTGAAGGAGTCGCAGCCGCGATGGCCCGCCGTAGCACGAAGACCCCGCCGCCGGACGACTTCGAGGAGAAGATCCTCGACATCGACGTCGTCGACGAAATGCAGGGCTCCTTCCTCGAGTACGCGTACTCGGTGATCTACTCCAGGGCCCTGCCCGACGCCCGCGACGGCATGAAGCCGGTGCACCGCCGCATCGTGTCCCAGATGAACGAGATGGGACTGCGCCCCGACCGCGGCTATGTGAAGTGCGCCCGGGTCGTCGGCGAGGTCATGGGCAAGCTGCACCCGCACGGCGACGCCTCGATCTACGACGCCCTGGTCCGCATGGCCCAGCCGTTCTCGATGCGCCTCCCCCTGGTCGACGGCCACGGCAACTTCGGCTCCCTGGGCAACGACGACCCGCCGGCCGCCATGCGGTACACCGAGTGCCGGATGGCTGACGCCACGTCGTTGATGACCGAGGCGATCGACGAGGACACCGTCGATTTCCAGTCGAACTACGACGGCCAGGAGCGCGAGCCGGTCGTCCTCCCCGCCGCCTACCCCAACCTCCTGGTCAACGGGGTCTCCGGGATCGCCGTGGGCATGGCCACCAACATGCCCCCGCACAATCTGGGCGAGGTCATCGCCGCCGCCCGGCACCTGATCAAGCACCCGGGCGCCGACGTCGAGACGCTGATGCGCTTCGTCCCGGGCCCCGACCTGCCCACCGGCGGCCGCATCGTCGGGCTCACCGGCATCAAGGACGCGTACACCGCGGGCCGCGGCACGTTCAAGATCCGCGCCACCGTCTCCGTGGAGAACGTGACCGCCCGCCGCAAGGGCCTCGTCGTCACCGAACTGCCCTTCACCGTCGGCCCGGAGAAGGTGATCGCCAAGATCAAGGACCTGGTCTCGGCGAAGAAGCTCCAGGGCATCGCCGACGTCAAGGACCTCACCGACCGGGCGCACGGGCTGCGCCTCGTCATCGAGGTGAAGAACGGCTTCGTGCCGGAAGCGGTGCTGGAGCAGCTCTACAAGCTGACGCCGATGGAGGAGTCCTTCGGCATCAACAACGTGGCGCTGGTCGACGGCCAGCCGCTCACCCTGGGCCTCAAGGAGCTGCTGGAGGTCTATCTCGACCACCGGTTCGAGGTCGTGCGCCGGCGCAGCGAGTTCCGCCGCACCAAGCGGCGCGACCGGCTGCACCTGGTCGAGGGTCTGATCGTCGCCCTCCTCGACATCGACGAGGTCATCCGGATCATCCGGGACAGCGACAACTCCGCCCAGGCGAAGGAGCGCCTGATGGCGCACTTCTCGCTGAGCGAGATCCAGACGCAGTACATCCTGGACACCCCGCTGCGGCGCCTCACCCGCTTCGACCGGATCGAGCTGGAGAGCGAGCGCGACAAGCTGAACGGCGAGATCGAGGCGCTGACCGCGATCCTGGAGTCGGACGCGGAGCTGCGCAAGCTGGTCTCCTCGGAGCTGGCGGCCGTGGCGAAGAAGTTCGGCACGGACCGGCGCACGGTGCTGCTGGAGTCGGCCGGTTCACAGATCGCGTCCGTGCCGCTGGAGGTGGCGGACGACCCGTGCCGGGTGCTGCTCTCCTCGACCGGCCTGCTGGCCCGTACGGCGAACGCGGAGCCGGTCGAGATCTCCGAGGACGCCCGGCGGACCAAGCACGACGTGATCGTGTCGGCGGTGGCGGCGACGGCCCGCGGCGACGTCGGGGCGGTCACGTCGACCGGCCGGCTGCTGCGGCTCTCGGTGATCGACCTGCCGCAGCTGCCGGACACGCACGCGGAGCCGAATCTCTCGGGCGGGGCGCAGATCTCCGAGTTCCTCACGCTGGAGGCGGACGAGGAGCTGATCTGCCTCACGACGCTGGCCGAGGACTCGCCGGGTCTCGCGATCGGCACGCTCCAGGGCGTGGTGAAGCGCGTCGTGCCGGACTACCCGGCCAACAAGGACGAGTTGGAGGTCATCACCCTCAAGGACGGTGACCGCATCGTGGGCGCGACGGAGCTGCGGACGGGCGAGGAGGACCTGGTGTTCATCACCTCCGACGCCCAGTTGCTCCGCTACCCGGCGGCTTCGGTGCGTCCGCAGGGGCGGCCCGCCGGAGGCATGGCGGGCGTCAAGCTGGCGGCCGGGGCCGAAGTGCTGTCGTTCACGGCGGTGGACCCGGCGGCCGAGGCGGTCGTGTTCACGGTGGCCGGCTCGCACGGCACGCTGGACGATTCGGTGCTGACGTCCAAGCTCACCCCGTTCGACCAGTATCCGCGCAAGGGCCGGGCGACCGGCGGGGTGCGCTGCCAGCGGTTCCTGAAGGGCGAGGACGTCCTGGTGTTCGCCTGGGCGGGCCCCGTCCCGGCCCGGGCCGCCCAGAAGAACGGCACCCCGGCGAAGCTCCCGGAGCCGGACCCGAGGCGGGACGGTTCGGGCACACCGCTGCTGGAGAAGGTGGCCGTGATCGCGGGACCGCCGCTGTACTGACCGCTGCCGGACGACGGGGAGCGGCCGCGCGGGCATGACGCCTCCGTGGCCGCTTTCTGGTTACGCCTCCGCGGCCGCTTCCCGGTTACACCTCTGCGGCCGTTTCCGGTACGTCGACCTCCGCCTCGTCGGCCTCCGCATCCCCTTCACGGGCGGGCTCCGGTGCGTAGCGGAGCACGCCCCACATGGCACGTTCGATGTCCGGTGCGTCGGGCCCCGGCTCCGCGCGGCAGGCGGCCAGCCCCTCGTGCAGCGCTGCGGCGTCGATGCCCGCGCCGATCATGACCAGCTGGGTGAGCCGCTGTTCGCCGCGCGCCCACGGCCGGGGCACGAAGCGCAGGAACCGGCCGACCGCATGCAGCGCGTAGGTGTTGTCGCGGTCCCCCGCGCCGAAGTCGACGAACCCCTTGATCCGGTAGAGCCCTTCGGGCCGGGAGTCGAGGAAGGCCATGAAGCGGCGCGGGTCCATCGGCACGTCGGCGGTGAAGTCGACGCTCTCGTACGCCGCGTGGAGGTGGTCGGCGTGCCCGTGCCCGTCGCACTCCTCGTGCTCGTCGCACTCCTCCTGACGCAGCAGGTCCTCGAAGCTCAGCTGCCCCGCCATCTCCTCGCCGTCCGGCCGCAGCGCGGGGTCGAAGAGCAGCTCGGGGTCGATCCGCCCGTGCTCGGCGGAGATCACGGCGGCGGGGCCGCTCAGCTCCGCGACCGTCGCCCGCAGCCGCTCCCGTTCGGCCTCCCCCACCCGGTCGGTCTTGTTCAGGACGACGAGGTCGGCGACGGCCAGATGGCGGTCGAGCTCGGGGTGCCGTCGGCGGGTGGCGTCGAACTCCGCCGCGTCGACGACCTCGACGAGACCCCCGTACAGGATGTGCGGGTTGTCGCTGGCCAGCAGCATGCGGACGAGTTCCTGGGGTTCGGCCAGTCCGCTCGCCTCGATGACGATCACGTCCAGCCGGGCGGACGGCCGGGTCAGGGACTCCAGGAAGGTGTCGAGTTCACTCGCGTCCACGGCGCAGCACAGGCAGCCGTTGCCCAGCGAGACCGTCGAGCCGACCTGCCCCGAGACGGTCATGGCGTCGATCTCGATGGCCCCGAAGTCGTTGACGATCACGCCGATCCGGGTGCCCGCCCGGTTGCGGAGCAGATGGTTCAGGAGCGTGGTCTTGCCGGAGCCGAGGAAGCCCGCCAGGACGACGACCGGGATCTGCGGGATACGGGGCGGGGTCAACGGGAGCCTTCCTGGGAACGTCGTCAGAGTGCCGGGACCGGCTGCGGCGGGGGTGCGCCGACGTAGCGGGCCGCCGGGCGGATGATCTTCGAGTCCTCCGCCTGCTCCAGGATATTGGCGCTCCAGCCGATCACCCGCGCCGCACAGAAGGTGGGGGTGAACATCGCGCGCGGCAGCCCGCACAGCTCCATGACCACCCCGGCGTAGAACTCCACGTTGGTGTGCAGCTCCCGGCCCGGCTTGAGCTCGGCGAGGATCGCCTCGACATGGGCCTCCACCTCGACGGCGAAGTCGACGAGGGGGCCGCCGAAGCTCTGGGCGATCGACTTGAGCATCCGGGAGCGCGGGTCCTCGGTGCGGTAGACGGGGTGGCCGAAGCCCATGATGCGGCGGCCGGCCAGGACCTGTTCGCGGATCCAGCCGTCGATCCGGTCGGGGGTGCCGATGGCGTCCAGGGTGTCCAGGGCCCGGCTGGGGGCTCCGCCGTGCAGCGGTCCGGAGAGCGCGCCGACCGCTGCCACCAGGCAGGCGGCCAGGTCGGCTCCGGTGGAGGCGACGACGCGGGCGGTGAAGGTGGAGGCGTTGAAGCCGTGGTCGACGGTCGAGACGAGGTACTGCTCGACCGCCCTGGCCTGGTCGGGTCCGGGCTCCGAACCGGTCAGCATGTACAGGTAGTTCGCGGCGTGCGGCAGGTCGGCGCGGGGTGCGACCGGCTCCAGGCCCTGGCCGAGGCGGTGGAGAGCGGTCAGGATCGTGGGCACGGCCGCGCAGACGGCGAGTGCGTCCTCGCGTCGGCGCCCGGCGTCGATGTCGTACACCGGGCGGAAGCCGGCCGAGGCGCCGAGCAGGGAGAGCGCGGTGCGCAGTCCCGCGAGGGGGCCCGAGACGGCGCTCGCGCGGGCGATGGCGGGCAGGGCCTCGGTCACATCGGCGGGGAGCGTGCGCAGGCTCGCCGTACGGGCGGCGAAGTCGGCGGCCTCGGCCCGGTCGGGCAGCTCCCCGTGGAACATCAGGTACCACACGTCCTCGAAGCCGCGGGTCTGCGCCAGCTCGATCGCCGAGTACTGGCGGTAGTGGTAGAAGCCTTCGCGGCCGCGGACGTCACCGAGGGCGGTGTCGGTGACGACGACACCAGCGAGGCCACGGGGGACGGCGGGGACGACAGGGGTGGTGGTCATGGCTGCTCTCTCCTCCGTGCATGCAACATTGATTCGACTGTCCATGCTTGACTTGAGATCTGTCAATGTTGATTGAATCAATGCATGTGCAGAGTGGATACGGTGGTTTCCATGACGGATCAACCAGAGCCCGAGCAGCACGACGCGCCCCGGCTCACCACCCGGCAGGCGGCCGAGCTGCTGGGCGTGAAGCCGGAGACGGTGTACGCCTACGTCAGCCGGGGTCAGCTCAGCAGCGTGCGGGCCGCCGGAGGGCGGGGCAGCACGTTCGACGCCGAGGAGGTCCGGGCGCTGGCGCGGCGTTCGGGCCGCCGTGACCCGTCTCCGGCCGGGGGTGACCTCGCCTTCCGGACCGGCATCACGCTCATCGAGGACGACCGCTGCTACTTCCGCGGGGTCGACGCGACGGAGCTGGCCCGGCGCTACGGCTACGAGGAGGTCGCCGAGTGGCTGTGGACGGGGGAGCTACGGCCCGGCGCCCGGTTCGCCGCACCCGACGGGACCCTCACGGCGACCCGCAGGGCGGTCGAGGCGCTGCCCGCGCACAGCGGGTCGACGGACCGGCTGCGGGTGGCGGTGACGGCTGCCGCGGCCACGGATCCGCTGCGGTTCGACCTGTCGCCGGCGGCGGTATTGAACAGTGCGCGCGGCCTGATTCCGACGCTGGTGGGCGCGTTGCCCGTGCTGGGCGGTCCGGCGGCCGAAGGGGATTCGCTGGCGGCGGAGCTGTGGTCGCGGCTCACCGCGGAGTCGGCCGATGCCCCGTCCCTCGCCGTGCTGGACGCGGCCCTGGCGCTGCTGGTCGACCACGACCTGGCGGCCTCCACCCTGGCCGCCCGGGTCGCCGCCTCCGCTCGGGCCCATCCGTACGCCGTGGTCTCGGCGGGCCTCGGCGTGCTGGAGGGGCCGCTGCACGGTGCGGCGAGCGGCCTGGCGCACCGGCTGCTCCGGGAAGCGGTGGACCGGGGCAGCGCGGTCCCCGTGGTCGCCGACCATCTGCGGACCGGGCGGCGGGTGCCCGGCCTGGGCCACCGGATCTACCGGGGCGAGGACCCCCGGGCGACCGTCCTGTTCGAGCTGCTGGCGGAGGTGCCGCAGGCGGCCGGGGCGCTGGCGGCGGCCCGTGAGGTGGTGGCGACGACGGCGCGGCACGCTCCGCTGCACGCCAACATCGACCTGGCGCTGGCCGTCCTGTCGGTCTCCCGGGGGATGGCGGCGGACGCGGGCGAGACCGTGTTCGCGGTGTCCCGTACGGCGGGCTGGATCGCCCACGCGCTGGAGGAGTACGGGGAGCGCCCGCTGCGGATCCGGCCGAGCGGGCAGTACTCCGGGCCCCGGCCGCCCCAGCCCCTCCCCCGGGACGGATCAGGTCCGGACCAAGGGCCGGGCAGCGCAAATTAGCTACGGATCACAGGGAATTCTCGCGCGGCGGCTGGGCGGTGGATCCGCGCACCACCAGCTCCGGCTCGAAGAGCAGCTCGTCCGAGGGCACGGCCCGCCCGCCGATCTGCACCGAGAGCAGCTCCACGGCCGCGCGCCCCATGGCCTCGATGGGCTGGCGGACGGTGGTGAGGGGCGGCTCGGTGCAGTTCATGAAGGCCGAGTCGTCGTAGCCGACGATCGACACGTCGCCGGGCACCGAGAGCCCCCGGCGGCGGACGGCGCGCACGGCGCCCAGCGCGAGCGGGTCGCTGGCGCAGATGATGCCGGTGACACCGCGCTCCAGCAGCCGCGTCGCGGCGGCCTGCCCGCCCTCCAGCGAGAACATGGCCCGGGCCACCCACTCGTCGGGGATGCTCGTTCCGGCCTCCTCGGCGAGCACCCGGGCGGCGGCGAGCTTGCGCTGCGACGGCACGTGGTCGGACGGTCCGAGGACGAGTCCGATGCGGTCGTGGCCGAGCGAGACGAGGTGACGCCAGGCCTGCTCGACCGCGACGGAATCGTCGCAGGAGACGCCGGGGAAGCCGAGGTGTTCGATGGCCGCGTTGATCAGAACTACGGGGATCTTGCGGTCGGCGAGCACCTTGTAGTGGTCGTGCGGGGCGTCGGCCTGGTGGTAGAGGCCGCCCGCGAAGACCACGCCGGAGACCTGCTGCTGGAGGAGCAGCTCGACGTAGTCGGCCTCGGAGACGCCGCCCTTGGTCTGGGTGCAGAGCACCGGGGTCAGCCCCTGCTGGGCGAGCGCGCCGCCGACCACCTCGGCGAAGGCCGGGAAGATCGGGTTCTGCAGCTCCGGCAGGACCAGGCCGACCAGCCGGGCGCGTTCGCCGCGCAGCTGGGTCGGGCGCTCGTAGCCGAGGACGTCCAGCGCGGAGAGGACGGCCTGCCTGGTGGCGTCGGAGACGCCCGGCTTGCCGTTCAGCACCCGGCTGACCGTCGCCTCGCTGACTCCCACCTTCTGGGCCACTTGAGCAAGTCGTCGCGTCATGAACGCAAGATTAGCGCAAGAAACGCAAGAAGATTGCGTTGATGGCGAACTCCCGGGACCTCTCACGGAAGCAGCGCTGAATCCCTCACGGAGGCGCCGCTGAAACGCTCACAGACGCGGCGGCCGGAGGCAAGAGCCGCGCGGTTCGAACCCTCGAATTCCCGGGCGCCGAGCGACGAGATTTCCGCCCCGGCCGCCCGGCCCTTACCGTCTCTCTGATGAACGCCCCACCGACCCCCGGCCGGGGACCGCGCCGGTTCGGCTGGCCTCAGCGGGTCTTCTCCCAGGTCCTGCTGATGCAGCTGGCCATCATCACCGGTGTGACGATCCTGGTCACCGGCCTCTTCCTGGCCCCGCTCAGCGACCAGCTGGACGACCAGGCGATGCGCCGCGCCCTGGCCATCGCCCAGTCCACCGCCGCCGACCCGGACATCGTGGAGCACCTGAGCAGCACGGACCCGTCGGACGGGGGCCCGGTCCAGTCGGCCGCCGAGCGGGTGAGGCGGGCGACCGGCGCGGAGTACGTCGTCGTCATGAACCAGCGCGGGGTGCGCTGGTCGCACCCCGACACCCACCGGATCGGCGCGGTCGTCTCCACCGACCCCGGTGAGGCGCTGCGCGGCCGGGAGGTGATGGAGATCGACAGCGGCACCCTCGGCCGCTCGGCGCGGGGCAAGGTGCCGTTGTTCGGCCCGTCCGGCGAGGTGATCGGCGCGGTGTCGGTGGGTATCGCGTACGACAGTGTCCGCGCCCGGCTCCTCGCGGCGATCCCGGGGCTGCTCGCGTACGCGGGCGGGGCCCTGGCCGTCGGTGCGCTCGCCGCGTATCTGATCTCCCGGCGCTTGCAGCGGCAGACCCATGACCTGGCGTTCTCCGACATCTCCGCGCTGCTGACCGAACGCGAGGCCATGCTGCACGGCATCCGCGAGGGGGTCGTCGCCCTCGACGGGGCCGGCCGCGTCCGGCTGCTGAACGACGAGGCGCAGCGGCTGCTGGGGCTGGGCCCGGAAGCGGCGGGCCGGCCGCTGGAGGAGGTGCTGGGCGACGGGAGGACCACGGACGTGCTGGCCGGGCGGGTGGTCGGCGACGACCTGCTGGCGGTACGGGGCAGCCGGGTGCTGCTGGCCAACCGGATGCCCACGGACGACGGCGGAGCCGTGGTGACCCTGCGCGACCGGACCGAGCTGGAGCACCTCGGCCGCGAGCTCGACTCCACCACGGGGCTGATCGACGCCCTGCGCGCCCAGGACCACGAGCACGCGAACCGGCTGCACACCCTGCTGGGGCTGCTGGAGCTGGAGATGCACGAGGACGCGATGGAGTTCGTGACCGAGGTGGTGGGCGTGCACCGGGCGACGGCCGAGCAGGTCACCGAGAAGGTCCAGGACCCGCTGCTGGCCGCCCTCCTCGTCGGCAAGACGACGGTCGCCGCCGAGCGCGGTGTCTCGCTGCGACTGGCTCCCGGCACGCTGCTACCGGACCGGGTGGTCGATCCCCGGGGTCTGGTGACGGTGGTGGGCAACCTCGTCGACAACGCCACGGACGCGGCGGCCGGATCGGACGGGGCGCGGATCGAGGTCGGCCTGCGGACCGAGGGCCGTACGGTGATCCTGGGGGTGCGCGACAGCGGCCCCGGCGTCCCGCAGGACCAGCACGCGTCGATCTTCACGGAGGGCTGGTCCACCAAGGACGTCCCGGCGCACGGCAAGCGCGGCCTCGGGCTCGCCCTCGTACGACGGCTCGCGGAGCGCCAGGGAGGCAGTGTGACGGTGTCCGGGGCGGACGGCGGCGGCGCGGTGTTCACGGTCGTGCTGCCGGAGGCGCTGGCGGAGCCCCCCGCGGGCTCCCCGGAAGACCGTCCGCCGCACCCCACGCAACCGGCGACGACGGGAGAGCAGCGGTGATCGAGGTCCTGATCGTCGACGACGACGTGCGGGTGGCGCAGATCAACGCTGCGTACGTCGCCAAGGTCCCCGGCTTCCGGGTGGCCGCCCAGGCCCACTCGGCGGCCGGGGCACTGGCGACGGTCGAGGAGGTCCCGGTCGACCTGATCCTGCTGGACCACTATCTGCCCGACCGCAACGGCCTCGCCGTCGTGCGGGAGCTGCGCCGCCTCGGCCATCAGGTCGACGTGATCATGGTGACGGCCGCCCGGGACGTCGCCACCGTGCAGGACGCGATGCGGCACGGTGCGCTCCAGTACCTGGTGAAGCCGTTCACGTACGCCGGTCTGCGCGCGAAGCTGGAGGCGTACGCGGCGCTGCGGCAGACGCTCGACGGGGGCGGGGAGGCCGAGCAGGCTGAGGTGGACCGGCTCTTCGGCGCGCTGTGGGCGACGGGCGAGCCGGCCCTCCCCAAGGGCCATTCCCCCACCACGGCCGAACTCGTCCGGGGGGCCCTGCGCGGCGCCGACGGCCCGCTGTCCGCGCAGGAGATCGCCGACAGTGCGGGGATGAGCCGGCAGACGGCCCAGCGCTATCTGAAGCTGCTTGAGCGCACCGGCAAGGTCCGGCTGACGCTGCGGTACGGCGAGACGGGCCGCCCGGAACACCGGTACGCCTGGGCCGCGGGCTGAGCCCACGGCCCGCCCACGCCCTATGCCGCCCCGGCCCCCGTCAGCGCCCGCACCTCGGCCTCGGCGTGCTTGGCCTCGTCGGGCGGCTCGGGCGAGATGACCGTACCGATCCAGCCGGCCAAGAAGCCGAGCGGGATCGAGACCAGGCCCGGGTTCTCCAGGGGGAAGAGCTGGAAGTCGACGCCGGGGAAGAGGGATGTCGGGCTGCCCGAGACGACGGGTGAGACCAGCACCAGGACGACCGCCGGGACCAGGCCGCCGTACACCGCCCAGACCGCGCCCCGGGTGGTGAAGTTGCGCCAGAACAGCGAGTAGAGCAGGACCGGGAGGTTCGCCGAAGCGGCCACGGCGAAGGCGAGGCCGACGAGAAACGCCACGTTGAGGTCCTGGGCGAGCAGCCCGAGACCGATCGCGACCGCACCGATCCCGGCGGCGGCGGTACGCGCCACGGCGACCTCGCTGCGCTTCTTGCGCCCGGGGCGGCGGAGCGAGGCGTAGAGGTCGTGGGCGACCGAGGCGGACGAGGCGAGCGTGATGCCCGCGACGACGGCCAGGATGGTGGCGAAGGCGATGGCGGCGACCACGGCGAAGAGAATCGTTCCACCGGTGGAGCCCTCGCCGCCGCCCAGATCGAGGGCCAGCAGCGGGATCGCGGTGTTGCCCGCCGCGTTCGACGCACGGACCTCGGCGGAGCCGACGAGTGCGGCGGCGCCGAACCCGAGCACGATCGTCATCAGGTAGAAGCTGCCGATCAGGCCGATGGACCAGACGACGGACCGGCGCGCGGCGCGGGCGGTGGGCACGGTGTAGAAGCGCGACAGGATGTGCGGCAGCCCCGCCGTGCCGAGGACCAGGGCCACGCCCAGGCTGATGAAGTCGAAACGCGAGGTCCAGTCCCCTCCGTACCGCAGGCCGGGGGCGAGGAAGTCCTTGCCGTGGCCGCTGCGTTCGGCCGCGGTGTTGAGCAGGCTGTTGATGTTCCCGTGGAAGTGGACCAGGACGAGCACGGTGAGCGCGACGGCTCCGGCCATCAGCAGGACGGCCTTGACGATCTGGATCCAGGTGGTGGCGCGCATACCGCCGAAGGACACGTAGATCACCATGAGCGCGCCGACCCCGACGACGGTCCAGGACCGGGCCGCGTCGCTCGTACCGCCGAGCAGCAGGGCCACCAGGCTGCCCGCGCCGACCATCTGGGCGACCAGATACAGCACGGAGACGGTGACGGACGAGGTGCCGACGGCGGTACGCACCGGGCGCTCCGCCATCCGCGCGGCGACCACGTCGGCCAGCGTGAACCGGCCGCAGTTGCGGACGAGTTCGGCGACGAGCAGCAGAACGACCAGCCAGGCGACGAGGAAGCCGACGGAATAGAGCATGCCGTCGTAGCCGAAGAGGGCGATCAGCCCGGAGATGCCGAGGAAGGAGGCTGCCGACATGTAGTCCCCGGCGATGGCGAATCCGTTCTCCATGGGCGAGAACAGGCGTCCGCCGGCGTAGAACTCCTCGGCGGAGCCCTGCCGGTTGCGGCCGACCCAGGTGGTGATGAAGAGCGTCACCGCGATGAACGCGCTGAACAGCAGCAGGGCGAGGGTCTGGTGGTCTCCTTTCACCGTCCGAGCCCTCTCGTCATCTCCTGGGTGTCCCAGCGCAGATCGAGCGCCGCCCGGTCCCTGCGCAGCCGCGCGTGCCGTGCGTACGCCCAGGTGAGCAGGAACGTGGTGAGGAACTGGCCGAGACCGGCCACCATCGCTACGTTCACCGCTCCGGCGACCGGGCGGGCCATCAGAGCGGGAGCGGTGGTCGCTGCGACGACGTAGGCGAGATACCAGAGCAGGAAGGCGAGGGCGGCGGGGGCCACGAAGCGGCGGTAGCGGCGGCGCACCTCGCGGAAGGCGTCGCTGCGGTGCACCTCCAGATAGATGTCGGCCGCGCTGGGCCGGGGGTCCGGCTCCGCCGCACCGGACGCGTCGAGGGCCGCGGCACCTCCCGTACCGTCCTGGTCGCCCCGGCCGGGGGCCGGCACGTCGTCCCACGGGTCGTCGAGCCGCACTCCCGCGGTCTGAGGCCCTGCTTCCTTCTCCACCGAACAACTCCCCTGATCCGCGGACCTTTTCGGCCGCACGGCCAACGATGGGCGGTTCGGGAGGATCCCGGGCGCGTCATTCGCCCGACTTCACCCCTTCAGGTGACAGATATCCGGGACTGCTGCGCGCTTCCCCGACAAGGCCCCGGGAAACGCACGCGGCCCCCGCGCCGGCGGAACCGGAGCGAGGGCCGTGCGACGGGACCTTGGGGTCAGGCGTCGATGCGCGAGCGGTCCAGGGTGGCGGCGGAGCTGGTGATGAACTCCTTGCGGGGCGCGACCTCGTTGCCCATCAGCAGGTCGAAGACCTGCTCGGAGGATTCCAGGTCGCCGATGTTGATGCGCCGCAGCGTGCGGTGGCGCGGGTCCATCGTCGTCTCGGCCAGCTGGTCGGCGTCCATCTCGCCGAGCCCCTTGTAGCGCTGGATCGATTCCTTGATCCGCACGTTCTTGCGCTGGAACTCCAGGAGGGTCTGGCGCAGTTCGTTGTCGGAGTAGGTGTAGACGTACTTGTCCTGGCCCTTCTTGGGCTGGACCAGCTCGATCCGGTGCAGCGGGGGCACCGCGGCGAAGACCCGTCCCGCCTCGACCATCGGGCGCATGTAGCGCTGGAAGAGGGTGAGCAGCAGGGTGCGGATGTGGGAGCCGTCGACATCGGCGTCGGTCATCATGATGACCTTGCCGTAGCGGGCGGCGTCGATGTCGAAGGTCCGCCCGGAACCGGCTCCTATGACCTGGATGATCGCGCCGCACTCGGCGTTCTTCAGCATGTCGGAGACGGACGACTTCTGGACGTTGAGGATCTTGCCGCGGATCGGCAGCAGCGCCTGGAACTCGCTGTTCCGGGCCAGCTTCGCGGTGCCGAGCGCCGAGTCACCCTCGACGATGAACAGCTCGCTGCGGTCGACGTCGTCGCTGCGGCAGTCGGCGAGCTTGGCGGGCAGCGAGGAGGACTCCAGCGCGGTCTTGCGGCGCTGGGCGTCCTTGTGCTGCCGGGCCGCGATCCGGGTGCGGGCGGCGGCCACGGCCTTCTCCAGCACCGCCCGGGCCTGCGCCTTGGCGTCCCGCTTCGTCGAGGTCAGGAACGCCTTGAGCTCCTTGGCGACCACGCCCGCGACGATCCGGTTGGCCGCCGAGGTGCCGAGCACCTCCTTGGTCTGCCCCTCGAACTGCGGCTCCGCGAGCCGTACGGTCACGACGGCGGTGAGGCCTTCGAGGGCGTCGTCCTTGACGATGTCGTCCTCGGCGACCCGCAGCATCTTGGCGGAGCGCAGCGCCTCGTTCACCGTCTTGGTCAGCGAGCGCTCGAACCCGCTGACATGGGTGCCGCCCTTGGGGGTGGCGATGATGTTCACGAACGACCGTACGGTCGTGTCGTAGCCGGTGCCCCAGCGCAGGGCGATGTCGACGGCGAGCTCACGGGTGACCTCGGTGGCGGTCATGTGGCCGCGGTCGTCGAGGACCGGGACGGTCTCCTTGAAGGTGCCCGTGCCGCTGAGGCGCTGGACGTCGCAGACGGCCTTGTCCTGGGCCAGGTACTCGCAGAACTCGCTGATGCCGCCGTCGAAGCGGAACGTCTCCTCCGTCTTGCCCTCGCCATCGATGCCCCGCTCGTCGCGGACGATGATCGTGAGGCCGGGGACGAGGAAGGCGGTCTGGCGGGCCCGCTGGTGGAGCGTCTCCAGGTTGAGCTTGGCGTCCTTGAGGAAGATCTGCCGGTCCGCCCAGTACCGCACCCGGGTACCGGTACGGGTCTTGGGGACGCGCTTGCCCTTGCGCAGGCCGTTGGCCGGATCGAACGGGCTGTCCGGCCCCTGCTCGGTGAACATGCCGGGGACGCCGCGCCGGAAGCTGATGGAGTGGGTCGCGCTGCTGCGGTCGACCTCGACGTCCAGGCGGGAGGAGAGGGCGTTGACCACGGAGGCGCCGACGCCGTGGAGACCGCCCGAGGCGGCGTAGGAGCCGCCGCCGAACTTGCCTCCGGCGTGCAGCTTGGTCATGACGACCTCGACGCCGGAGAGGCCCGTCTTGGGCTCGACGTCGACGGGGATGCCACGGCCGTTGTCCCGGACCTCGACGGAGGCGTCGTCGTGGAGGATGACCTCGATCTGGTCGCAGTAGCCGCCGAGGGCCTCGTCGACGGAGTTGTCGATGATCTCCCAGAGGCAGTGCATCAGGCCACGGCTGTCGGTGGACCCGATGTACATGCCGGGGCGCTTGCGGACCGCCTCGAGGCCTTCGAGGACGAGAAGGTGCCGCGCGGTGTAGTTGGAGCTGTCCCGGTCGCCTCCTGCTGCGGCCAGCATCGCGGTGGACGGCACGGACGTTTCGGCGGTCACGCGGTTCGCTCCTCGCTGAATTTCATCTGGGGCCCCCGTGGGTATCGGGCTGGGCGTCGGTTGCCGCTGAGAGCCTACAGAGGCCTGGTAGAGCGGTTGTAACGCCACCCTCGGGGAATCCTCATGCTAGTCGAGCCTCATCCGGGCTCGCATGGATGTTCGATCATTCGTTGGAGTGACGTGCACATCACGTTCCCTTCGACGCATGAACCATTTAGGCTCCGGGCACGTCCTCATGAACAAACCGGCAAGCCGGCCGGCGGGACCCACCCCCAAGACAAGCAATGCGAAACCGTAGCGCTCCGCATACGGCACATTCGCCGCCAACCGGCAACAGACAGCCACACCGAGAAGAAGTTTCGAAGAAAAGCCACGAGCGGGAACGTTTTCGGCCTGGTTGGATGTTGACCCTGGTACGACAGCTCGTCGAGCTAGAGAAGAGGCGACGTGACTACTGTTCTGACCCCCGCGAGCCCGCTGACCGCAGCAGACCGCTGTGACCGTTGCGGCGCCCAGGCATATCTGCGCGTCGTCCTGATCAGCGGCGGTGAACTGCTCTTCTGCGCCCACCACGGGCGCAAGTTCGAGCCGGAACTCAAGAAGATCGCCGCGGAAATACAGGATGAGACGGATCGGCTCACCGCCGTACAGACGGCTGCTGCCGACGAGGACCAACACTGACACCTCGCATCCACGACGAGCCAGGGGCTGGTCCAGGACCGGCCGACGGGCGGCTCCCCCACCGGGGGGAGCCGCCCGTTCTCGTGGCCGGTCACCGGGCCATACGGCTCCGAGACGGCCCGGAGCCGCTCAGATGCGGCCTGCGGCCCATTCCAGCGCGGCGGAGCCCCGGGTGTACACCCCGGGGCTGCCCGGACGCCCGCAGCCGCTGCCCCAGGACACCAGGCCGATGAGCCGCCCACGGGCCACCAGCGGCCCGCCGCTGTCGCCCTGGCACGCGTCCCGGCCCCCCGCGGGCTCGCCCGCACAGAGCATCGCCGAAGCCTTGTACGTACCCTCCCGGCCGCCCGGGTAGGCCCGGGCGCAGTCACCGTCCGGCAGGACCTGGACCCGGGCGGAGCGCAGCACGGAGGCGTAGGTGCCGCTGCCCGTCGTATCGCCCCAGCCGTAGACGTCCGCGGCGGTCCCGGCCCGGTAGGCGGCGTCCCCGCTCCGGGCCATCGGAATGGTCGCGCCCTTCGGCAGGGCGCGGGACAGGGTCAGCACCGCGAGGTCGCCCGCGTTGGAGACCGGGTCGTAGGCCGGGTTCACCCAGATGCGCCGGACCGGGATCTCCCGGCCGCCGGAATCGCTCAGCCGCTCCCGGCCGGCGATGACGAGGAGGTCCTTCACCCGCTTCGCCGGTCCGCCGAGCGCCTCGTCACTCAGACAGTGGGCGGCCGTCAGGATCTTCGTGGGCGCCACGGCCACACCGCCGCAGAACTGCCCGGAGCGCGCGCCTCCGAACCGGTCCCGGCTCGACAGCGCCACGACCCAGGGGCTGTCCGCCACGGGGGCGGGCTGTCCGCCGACGATGATGCTCTCCGCGACCGCCTCGGAGGGCGCGGCGAGCGGCAGCACGGCCGCGGCGGCGGTCAGGGCGAGCGCCCCGGTCAGGGCACGGACGACGGGACGGGGCATGGAGGCTCCTGACACTGAGACGACAAACCGTTTCACCCAGCGTGATCCAGGCAGTCCGTGTCCGGCCCCGGAGACACGCCGGAGGGCCCGGATCCCCTGGGGGGTTCCGGGCCCTCGGCCGGTGAATCTTCGGCGTTCCGCCCTTCGGCGAGCCGCCTTCCGCGCTCTAGTCCAGGTAGTCGCGGAGGACCTGGGAACGCGACGGGTGCCGGAGCTTCGACATCGTCTTCGACTCGATCTGACGGATGCGCTCACGCGTCACGCCGTAGACCTTGCCGATCTCGTCGAGCGTCTTCGGCTGACCGTCGGTGAGGCCGAAGCGCATCGAGACCACGCCGGCCTCACGCTCGGAGAGCGTGTCGAGCACCGAGTGGAGCTGCTCCTGGAGGAGCGTGAAGCTCACCGCGTCGGCCGGGACGACCGCCTCGGAGTCCTCGATCAGGTCACCGAACTCGCTGTCGCCGTCCTCGCCGAGCGGGGTGTGCAGCGAGATCGGCTCGCGGCCGTACTTCTGGACCTCGATGACCTTCTCGGGAGTCATGTCGAGTTCCTTGGCCAGCTCCTCCGGGGTGGGCTCGCGGCCCAGGTCCTGGAGCATCTGGCGCTGCACACGCGCGAGCTTGTTGATGACCTCGACCATGTGCACCGGGATACGGATGGTGCGGGCCTGGTCGGCCATCGCGCGGGTGATCGCCTGACGGATCCACCAGGTGGCGTACGTGGAGAACTTGTAGCCCTTGGTGTAGTCGAACTTCTCGACCGCGCGGATCAGACCGAGGTTGCCCTCCTGGATCAGGTCCAGGAAGAGCATGCCGCGGCCGGTGTAGCGCTTGGCCAGGGAGACCACCAGACGGAGGTTGGCCTCCAGAAGGTGGTTCTTGGCCCGGCGGCCGTCCTCGGCGATGATCTCCAGCTCGCGCTTGAGCTTCGGGGCGAGCTTGTCGGCGTTCGCCAGCTTGTCCTCGGCGAAGAGACCGGCCTCGATGCGCTTGGCGAGCTCGACCTCCTGCTCGGCGTTGAGGAGGGGAACCTTGCCGATCTGCTTCAGGTAGTCCTTGACCGGGTCGGCGGTGGCGCCGGCGACGGCGACCTGCTGGGCAGGTGCGTCGTCCTCGTCGTCGTCGGAGAGGACGAAGCCCTTGTTCTCGCCCTCGCCCTCCTCTTCCTCGCCCTTGCCGACCTTGACCTCCTCGACCGGCTCATCGCCGTCGAGGAGTTCGTCGTCCTGCTTGCCGGACTTCTTGGCGGCGGTCTTCTTGGCCGCCGTCTTCTTCACGGCTGTCTTCTTCGCGGCGGTCTTCTTGGCCGCCGCCTTCTTCGCCGGAGCGGCCACGACGGCGTCGTCGGCCACCGCGTCCGCACTCTCGGCCGCCGGGGCGGAGGTGGCCGCGACGGTCCTGGTCACGGTGGTCTTCGCCGCGACGGTCTTGGTGGCGGTGCGCTTGACCGGGCTCTTCGCTGCGACGCTCTTGCGGGCGCGCTTCGGCGACTCCGCGGCACTGACCATCAGCGTCACACCCTCTTCCTCGAGGATCTGGTTGAGGCTGCGCAGAACGTTCTTCCACTGGGTTGGCGGAATCTGGTCAGCCTCGAAGGCCCGACGCACGTCATCGCCGGCGATCTGCCCATCAGCCTTTCCCCGCTCGATGAGCGCCATCACAGATTCGGACTCGGCGATCTCCGGCGGGAGCGTACGGGATGTGCTGGCCGACACGAACAACCTCTCGGAACGATGGAAACGGCTTCCGGCCCTGCCCTGGAGGGGGCTGGAACCGACGACCGCCGACTGGGAATGTCGTCGACGGCGCGGGCTTGGCCTCAGAACTGAAACAGCGCGCCCCAGGGCTGCTGTATTCCTTCCGCTGCGCTCACCTCTTAAGTCATCGCGCTGCTTCGAGGAGTGTTACGGCCAATCCGCGTGGCCCGAGTCACACCCCATTTGCGGCGTACGGGACCAAAGGTTGCATCCCCTTCCATTGTGCCGCCGAACCTGTGCGGCCCGGCGGCATCGGGCCCGCGGTCCCGTCACCCCGGCCGGTTCAGTGCTCGCGCGGCGCGGGAACCACTCGTTCGACGTCGGGATGGACGACGAGCAGTTGACGCATGGCGGTCTCGGCGGCCCCGGCGTCGCCCGATGCCAGGGCGTCGGCGATGCGCGCATGGTGAGCGAGGGAGGTCTCGCCGGGACGGTCACAGCCGGTGACGGGACCGCCGGAGACATGGAGGGCGGCCGAGACGATGCCGGAAAGGTGCTCGAGCATCCGGTTGCCCGCGGCCTGGATGAGCAGCGCGTGGAACTCGGCATCGGCGCGGGAGAAGGTGATCGCGTCCCCCTGGCCCGTGGCGTGCCCCATGATCTCGACCATGTCGGCGAGCCGCTGCTGAATGTCGTCCCGGCCGTGCCCGGCCGCGAGGCGGGCCGCGAGCGGCTCGATGGTCCAGCGGAGCTCGGCCAGCTCACGACGCTGGTCGTCCCGCTGGGGGCCGAAGGCACGCCATTCGATGATGTCGGGATCCAGCAGGTTCCAGTCGCTGACCGGGCGGACCCGCGTCCCCACGTTGGGACGGGCGCTGACCAGCCCCTTGGCTTCGAGGACGCGCAGGGATTCACGGACGACGGTGCGGGAGACCTCGAATCGCTGGCCGATCTCCTCGGGTACGAGGGGGCGGTCCGCGCCGAGGTCACCGGAAACGATCATCTGGCCCAGCTGCTGGACGAGTTGGCCGTGGAGACCGCGCCCCCGGCTGGCCGAGCCCCGTCGGCTCGCCCGTCCCAGCTCGGAATCGGCGCCGCCCCAGGCCCGGGTCGCGGCACGCTCGCCGGCCGGCGCCTCCGGATAGGGATAGCGGTCGAGTTCGCCCGAGCCGGCCAGGCCGGAATCGGCGGTGCGGGCGGCGGTCATCATGGTGTGCGCAAGGGTACTCACGCATCCTTTGTCGGCGCGGCTCGCTCACCCCTTGAGGTCTTTGGTGAAAAGCACACGAAAGGGTGATCGGCGCCCGCTCCGCAATTGACGCCATATCCGCACAAACCAGTCATTTTTCAGGGAGTTGCGGACCCCTCTCCCCGGCGCGGGGCGGCGGCGATCACCAACGCGCCTTTCCTCGAAGGCTGGTGAACAGATACGCGCAGATCAGGGCCGACAACGACAGGGTGAGCGCGGTCCCGACGGGCTGCGCAACCACCCGCGCGACGGCGAGGATCCAGTGGTCCGCCTCCTGCGGCAGCTGCCACCCGGCCAGTTCACGCAGCCGGCCCGGGAGTCCGGCAACCGAACGCGCGGACGGCACCGCGAAGATCTTCTGCACCAGCGGAACGACGAGCACCGGTACGGCCAGCACCGCGGCGATACCCGCACCGGCCACCCGGAAGACACCGGCGGCCAGCAGCCCCGCCCAGGCGCAGCCGACCGTCAGACCGGTCCAACTCGCTCCCAGCGCGAAGGCGTTCGAAGGGATCTCGATCAAGTCCGGTCCGTACACGAGCCGGAGACTTTGCGCTCCGCCCACCACGGTGAGGGCCGCGAGCAGCAGGGCGAAGCCCGCGGTCACGGTGAGCTTGGCCAGCAGCAGCCCGAGTCTCCGGGGCACGGTGCCACGAGCGGCGGCGAGCGCGGGATAGCGGAACTCGTCCCCGAAGGACAGCGCCCCGAGCAGGCCCGCGCCGAGCGCGGCGGGAGGCAGCGGCAGCAGAGCGGGCCAGGCGGCGAGCACGCGGGGAAGGGCGGTGCCGTCGGTACGGGCGAGCAGGACGGACATCGCAGCCGACACGACCAGAACGGCCGCCATGATCATGGTCGTTTTCCGGACGCCGAGGGAGCGTCGCAGTTCGTACCGGAGGGGGCGCAGCGGGCCGCGCGCGGGGCGCACCCGGATCGGGGGCGGCAGCTCGGACAGGGCGGCGGCCGCGTCGTCCCGCTCCGCTCCCCCGGGCGCCGGGTCGGCGGGTCCGGTGTCTCCGATCTCGTCGGCGAGCCGGTGCACGGGGACGCCGTGCCGGTAGGCGGTGTCGCCGATCTCCGCGCAGGTGCTGCCGTACACCGTCAGCCGGCCGCTCGCCTCCTCGACCACCTCGACGGAGCGCTGCGCCGCCCGGGCCTCCCGGCTGACCACGGCCGCCAGCCGGGCCGCGTGCGGGGTGCGGACGGCGACGCGGGCCCGGAGCCGGGTGCGGGCGAAGTCGGCGACGTCCTGGTCGGCGACGAGGCACCCGCCGCCGATGGTGACGACGCGATCGGCGGTGCGGGCCGCCTCCTTGGGGTCGCCGGTGGTGTAGAGGACCGTGCCGCCCTGGGCCGCGTGCGCGCGCAGCAGCCCGTACAGCCAGCTGTTCTCCCGTGGGGACAGCCCGTCCGCCGGTTCGTCCAGGATCAGGGTGTGCGGGTCTCCCAGCAGCGCGGAGGCGAGGCCGAGGCGGCGGTCCATCCCCACCGAGAGGGTCCCCAGGCGCTGGTCCCCGAGCCCGGCGAGACCGACGACCTCCAGCACCTCGTCGGCCCGGGTGGCGGGCACGCCCGCGGCCGCGCAGAGCATCCGGAGCTGGCCCCGGGCGGTCCGGGAGGGATGGCCCGGTACGTCGCCGAGCAGCACGCCCACTTCCCGCGCCGGGTGGGCGATGCGGTGCAGCGGCCGCCCCCGGAAGTAGGCGACGCCCCGCCCGGCGTCCAGTTCGAGCATCAGCCGCAGGGCCGTGGTCCTGCCCGAGCCGGGGGCGCCCAGCAGGGCCGTGACCCGGCCGGGAGGAGCTTCGAAGGTCAGATCGTTCACGGCGGGCGGAGCGTCGCGACGGGGGGTGCTGGTGAGTCCGATGGCCTGAAGCATCGCTTCTCTCGCGTCTCTCGCGGACGGTGAGACCGCTCGGCGGCAAGGGGGTACCGCAGCAACATAACGCGACATTTCAGACTTTTGGCGCAGGGGCGGTTCGACGGGCGCTCCGCGGGACCGGCGCGGGGGAACGTCCGAGGGCTCAGACCTCGGGGCGCAGCATCGGCGGGTTGAGCACCGTGGCCGCCCCGGCCCGGAAGAGCTGCGCGGGCCGTCCGCCCTGGCGTGTGGTCGTCCCGCCGGACGGCACCAGGAATCCCGGCGTCCCGGTGACCTTGCGGTGGAAGTTACGGGGGTCGAGGACCACACCCCACACGGCTTCGTAAACGCGGCGCAGCTCGCCGACCGTGAACTCGGGCGGGCAGAACGCCGTGGCCAGCGAGGAGTATTCGATCTTGGAACGGGCCCGCTCCACCCCGTCGGCCAGGATCCGCGCGTGATCGAAGGCCAGCGGCGCCGCCTGCTCGCCCTCCCGCCCGGTGCCGGGGTGCAGCAGATCCTCGACCGGCGCCCAGCGCGCGCTGTTGGCGTCGCCGCCGGCCCGGGGCGCGGGCAGGTCCGGTGCGAGGGCGAGGTGGGCCACGCTGACCACCCGCATCCGGGGGTCGCGCGCCGGATCGCCGTAGGTGGCCAGCTGCTCCAGATGTGCGCCGTTGCCCACGGCCGGTTTCGCCGGATCGTGCGCGCAGAGGCCTGTTTCCTCGACGAGTTCGCGCGCTGCCGCGGAGCCCAGGTCCTCGTCCAGCCTGACGAAACCGCCGGGCAGCGCCCATCGGCCCTGGAACGGGGTCTCTCCGCGACGGACGACCAGCGCGCAGAGCGCGTGACGGCGCACGGTGAGCACGACCAGGTCGACGGTGACTGCGAAGGGCGGGAAGGTCGACGGGTCGTAGGGCGGCATGCCGCGATCATAGTCGTCTGCCTGACGATAAACACTCCCTTCAGCATGCTCGTGATCAGTCCGGGTGCCGCTGTTCCGGAATCGCCGGGGCGGGGAGCACCACGGCGTGGCAGGAGCGGCCCGTCGACGGGACGGTCAGTCATGCCGCCTCGCCCTGCTGCCGCGTCGGCCGTACCGCCGGGCCTCGTGCGTCCGCCGCCCGGCCGCCGGGACCCGGGGACGGGTCGAGCCGGGTGACGCCTTCCGCCGCTCGGCGCCCGGAGGCCGGAGAGCGCGCGCCCGCCGCCGTCCGCCCTCGGGCAGCGGGCGGACCTTGCGGACGTGCAGAGGGGCGGCGCCCCGGTCGGTGGCGGACCCCACCACCGCCTCCCCCGCTTCGGCGTCGGCGCCCGGCTGCTCCTCGTCGGCGTCGGCCGCCTCCCGCAGACAACGGCGCAGGGCCTCCGGATCGAGCCCTTCGTTGCAGGCCCGGTGCAGCAGTTGGGCGAACGTGTAGTCCGGATCGGCGCGCAGCGCCAGCGACAGGGCGACCCGGGCGCCCGGCTCGTCGCCCGTGGACCAGGAGACCCAGCCGGCCAGAGTGAGCGGAGCCGCGGCGTGCTCCCTGTACGGTCCGACGCAGCGCCGTGCCAGCGTCCGCCACAGCCGGAGGGCGGACTGGGCTTCCGGCCCCTCCATCCAGGCTGCGGCCTTGTCCCGGGTCTCGCGGTCCTGGAGCCCGAGGATGACGGCGGCGGCCTCGTCGGAACCGATCAACTGGTCGTCCCCGGCGTCCGAGAGTGCGGGTGGCGCGGGCTGTGCCTCCTCGATCCGGTCCATGAGCCGGCGCGCCAGTCCGAGGGTCTCCGTCGCGACCTCCCGCCTGGCCCGCTCGTCGAGAAGCCTCGGCAGCAGCGCCGGTCCGGTCGTGTCCAGGGCCATCTCCTGCGCCCGTACGGCTGCCGGAGTCCGCCAGGGCTGGAGCCGCGCCTCCATGTCTCGCAGCGTGCCCCGCACATGGACGCCCGCGTAGGTGGCGGCCGCGGCCATCACCGTCGTACCGGGCATGGCCAGGGGATTTCCCTGGTCGGGGCAGCACCGCGGGTCGGGACAGCAGTAGGACCAGTAACGGCCGTCGGAGATGCAGAGCGCTTCGAGGACGGGGACGTCGAGTGCCCCGCACGCTGTCCGTAGACGTTGCGCGAACGGCCTGAGCCGCTCCATGGTCAGCCGGCCGCTCGAACCGTCCGGGGAGTCCTGGCAGAGGAAGATCACGATCGCGTCGGGCCGCCCTTCGCGCCGCTCGCTTCCCGAGACCAGGCACTCCGCCAGCTGGTCGGCGACCGGCCCCCATTCGCCGGGCGCCTGCGGAATTCCGAGGCGGAGCCGGCCGCCGAAACGGCCCTGGCCGCCGTGCAGGGCCACCATCACGACGCTGTCGTCGGGGTAGAAGCCCATGAGATAAGGGAGGGCGTCGGCGAGGTCGGCGGGGCCGCGCAGGGTGATCTGCTGCTCCCCGGCGGGGCCGGTGGATTCGTGGTGCTTGCTCATGGCTCGACGGTCCCGCGAGCCGCCGAATCCCGCGACCCCTGTGGATAACGTTATCCACAGGCTCGCGCCGTCGTTCGCGGTTTGTCGTAGTCATCGGGTTGCATGGGGGCATGACCAACGCAGACCGTGCAGCGCTCAGGGCTTCGGCCGACTCCGTCCTCGCCCGCCTGGTGGGCGACGACAGCGGTAAGGCCGTGCTGCGCGAGGACCAGTGGGTGGCCATCGAGGCGCTCGTCGCCGACAAGCGCAGGGCTCTGGTCGTGCAGCGCACCGGCTGGGGCAAGTCCGCCGTCTACTTCGTGGCGACCTCGCTGCTCCGCGCCCAGGGCAGCGGCCCGACCGTGATCGTCTCACCGCTGCTGGCGCTGATGCGCAACCAGGTCGCGGCGGCGGCCCGGGCCGGGATCAGCGCCCGCACGATCAATTCGTCCAACACCGAGGAGTGGGAGAGCGTCCAGGCCGAGGTGGCGGCGGGTGAGGTGGATGTCCTGCTGGTGAGCCCGGAGCGGCTCAACAACCCCGACTTCCGCGACCAGGTGCTGCCGAAGCTCGCGGCGGCGACCGGGCTCCTGGTGGTCGACGAGGCCCACTGCATCTCCGACTGGGGGCACGATTTCCGGCCCGACTACCGGCGGCTGCGGACCATGCTCGCCGATCTGCCGACCGGGGTCCCGGTGCTCGCCACCACCGCCACGGCCAACGCCCGGGTGACCGCGGACGTCGCGGAGCAGCTGGGCACCGGCGCCGGCACGGACGCGCTGGTCCTGCGGGGGCCGCTCGACCGGGAGAGCCTGAGCCTGAGCGTGCTGCAACTCCCCCATGCCGCGCACCGGCTGGCCTGGCTGGGCGACCATCTCGGCGAGCTTCCCGGCTCCGGAATCATCTACACACTGACCGTGGCGGCGGCCGAGGAGATCACCGCCTATCTGCGCCAGAACGGGCACGCGGTCGCCTCCTACACCGGGCGGACCGAGAACGCCGACCGGCAGCAGGCCGAGGACGATCTCCTGGCGAACCGGGTCAAGGCCCTGGTCGCCACATCCGCGCTGGGCATGGGATTCGACAAGCCCGACCTCGGCTTCGTCGTGCACCTGGGCTCGCCCTCCTCCCCCATCGCCTACTACCAGCAGGTCGGGCGTGCGGGGCGCGGTGTCGAGCACGCCGAGGTACTGCTGCTCCCCGGCAAGGAGGACGAGGCGATCTGGCAGTATTTCGCCTCCGTCGCCTTCCCTCCCGAGGAGCAGGTGCGCCGCACCCTGGACGTGCTGGCCCAGGCGGAGCGGCCGGTCTCGCTCCCCGCCCTGGAGCCCTTGGTCGATCTGCGCCGGACCAGGCTGGAGACGATGCTCAAGGTGCTGGACGTCGACGGTGCGGTGAAGCGCGTCAAGGGCGGCTGGATCTCCACGGGCGCCCCTTGGGTCTACGACGCCGAGCGTTACGCCTGGGTCGCCCGGCAGCGGGAGGCCGAGCAGCAGGCGATGCGCGACTACGCCTCGACGACGGCGTGCCGGATGGAGTTCCTGCGGCTGCGTCTGGACGACGAGGAGGCGGCGCCCTGCGGACGCTGTGACAACTGCGCGGGCGCCCGCTTCGACGACAAGGTCTCCACCGCCGCCCTGGACGGAGCCCGCCACGAGCTGGGCCGGCCCGGTGTCGAGGTGGATCCCCGCAAGATGTGGCCCACCGGCCTGCCCGCGGTGGGCGTCGATCTCAAGGGGCGTATCCCCGCGGGCGAGCTGTCCTTCGCCGGACGGGCGCTGGGCCGGCTCTCCGACATCGGCTGGGGCAACCGACTGCGCCCGATGCTGGCGGCGCAGGCTCCGGATACTCCGGTGCCGGACGATGTCACGGACGCCGTGGTCACCGTGCTCGCCGACTGGGCGAAGGGGCCGGGCGGTTGGGCCTCCGGATCGGCGGACGCGGCTCCCCGGCCGGTCGGTGTGGTGACCGTCGCCTCACGCCGCAGGCCGCAGCTGGTCCAGTCACTCGGCTGGCGGATCTCCGAGATCGGCCGGATGCCCCTGCTCGGGACGGTCTCCTACGCGCCGGGCTCCGAGGACGTGCGGATGTCCCAGACCAACAGCGCGCAGCGGGTGCGGGCGCTGCACGAGTCCCTGGTCGTGGAGCCGGATCTGGCGGCGGCGTTGGCGGCGGCCGACGGCCCCGTCCTGCTGGTGGACGACCTGTCGGACACCGGCTGGACCCTGGCCGTCGCGGGGCGCCTGCTGCGGCGGGCCGGAGCCCAGGGAGTGTTTCCGCTGGTCCTCGCGGTTCAAGGGTGACAGGGGGAGTCATCCCGGGCGGGTCTGGGCAGGGATATCAGTGTCATTCCGGCTGATTCCCGTCAGCCGCAGTAATTGCTCGTTGCCGCCTGCCGGTAGGCCAGGGAGAATTGGGAGCGCCCCCGCACAGTTCTCGTCGGGCCCGGAAGGGCTGTGCCGCGGCGCGCCCTCACCCGACCCCTGCCCGCACTGTGGGCGCGTAGCGAAGGGAGGACCGTGACCTTCGGATTCGCCCCGTCCTCAGCCACGTCGACATCGGCGTCCTCGGTTTCCGCCGACTCCGTCAACCGCCTTGCCCGCATGCTCGAACCGGCGGAGTGGGCCTCGGCGGGGATCCCCCTGCTGCGCAGCCCCCGAGAGGTCGTCAGCGGCCTGCACTCCCGTCACCGGCCGACTCCGGCCACCGCGGTGGTCGCGGTCCTCGACCATGAGGAACGGCTCACGGCGAGCGCCTCGTTCGCCCGCCGGTCGACGCTGGCCGCGGACGGCTGGGAGTTCCGCAACGCCCTGCTGGCGCAGTTGCGGCGGGTGATCCCGCACGATCTGCGCCGCCGTACGCCGGTCCGTACGGCCGTCCTTCTGTACTGCCGCGACGGCGACGAACGGTGGACCGAGGAGGACGGTGCGTGGATGTGGGGCCTCCGGGACGCCTGCACCCTGCACGGGCTGCGCTGCGGCGCGTACATCACGCTGACCCGCGGGGGCTGGCAGGTGCTCGGCGAGGGAAGGGGCGGGCGGCGGCCCAGTTCGCTGTCGGAGCCCTCTCTCCTGGCCGACACCGTCTCCGCCCACCAACACCGGAGCGCCCCGACCCGGTCGGGCGGCGGAGCGGTGGAGGCGCTGCGTCGCACGGCGGCCCGCTGAGCGGACGCCGACCGCCTGCCGGACGGCGCTGATCCTCAACCGGGCGGCCCGGTCACGGATGATCGTCAACCGGCCGGCCCGGTCACGGCCGGAGGACCGGCCATGACGGTCCCGGCCGCCCGTGCGGGCGGCCGGGACACCGGTCAGACCCCGGCGCCGAGTGCGGAGTTGATCGTCTGCGGGTCTCCGCAGACGATCAGCAGCACGCCCGCGCGATCACGTGCGGCAGGCAGGGTGCGCGCCACGGTCCCGTCGGCGTCACCGTTGACCGCGACGACGACCACGGGCCGGGACGCAGCCCGGTCGGCCGCGGAGACGTCGGCGAAGAAGACGTCGTCGCCCGCGTCGTGCTGGGCCCAGTACGCGGCTTCGCCGAAGGACAGCTCGTGGGCGGCCCACGGGTGCTGTTCGCCGGTGGTGAGCACCAGGATGTCGCCCGGTGCGCGACCGGACTCCAGCAGCAGGTCGACGGCTTCCTCGGCCGCGTCCAGCGCACCGGCCACCGGGGCCGGGATCAGCTGGATCTGCGGTGCGGAACCGTTCTCGGCCGGCTTCGGACGGGCGGGGGCCGGCGCCGGAGCCGCAGGGGTGGGGTGGGCGCGCTGCGCCGGGGGCGCGCTGCGCCGGGGGCGCGGGGCGCGCGGGGCCGGGGCCCGGACGACCGGGACGCGGGGTGGCCGCTGAACGCGGACCGGGTACGGGACGGAGGGTCGGCGCGGTGCGGCCGGCGGCCGGAGTGACGCGGGGACCCTGGGCGCTCTCGGGAATCTGAGGCTCCTCGGAGATCAGAGGCAGGAAAAGTGGTCTGGGGTGAACGCCGATGTCGTCGGCGTGGTCGAAAGGGCGCGTGCGCGCGATCAGAATTCGAAGCCGAGCTGGCCCCCGCTTTCGAGTGCGGCCGCCTCGGCGGAAATACGGACCTTCTTCAGGTGCTGCCACCGGGGCAGCCCGTCCAGGTACGACCAGGAGAGGCGGTGGTGGGCCGTGGGCCCCCGCTCCTCCAGCGCGGCCCGGTGCACGGGCGAGGGATACCCCGCGTTGGCGTCGAAGGCGAAGTCGCCGCAGTCCTCGGACGCGGCACCGAGCTCGGCCATCATCCGGTCCCGGTGAACCTTGGCGATCACCGAGGCCGCCGCGACCGCGATACAGGACTGATCGCCCTTGATCACGGTGCGGACCTTCCAGGGAACGCCCAGGTAGTCGTGTTTGCCGTCAAGTATCACCGCGTCGGGACGGACCGGAAGACCTTCCAGGGCGCGCACGGCGGCGAGCCGGAGCGCGGCGGTCATTCCGAGGTCGTCGATCTCCTGCGGCGAGGCGTCGCCGAGGGCGTAGGCGGTGACCCAGTTCCGCAGCACGGGTTCGAGCTCGGCGCGCCGCCGCGGGGTCAACAGCTTGGAATCGGTGAGACCTTCGGGCGGTCGGCGCAGGCCGGTGATCGCCGCACACACGGTGACGGGTCCGGCCCACGCTCCGCGTCCGACCTCATCGACACCGGCGACGGTCCTGGCACCGGTGGTAGCGCGAATCGAGCGCTCGACGGTGTGCGTGGGTGGTTCGTACGGCATGGCGCCAGCCAGCGTACGCCGAGAGCCACGGCAGCAACACCCCGGGGCACCGTGCGTACTGCGAATCAGCCATCGAGGGCGGGTGTACAGGACCGAAGGCCCTTTGAACACAGCTGCGTTCAAAGGGCCCTCGGGCTCGGAGGGTGTGGCGGCTCGGAGCGGCGCCGCCGCTCGGAAGGCCGTTGCTCAGTACGGTTCGTAGCCGTCGTCGTCCGGCTCGTAGCCGTCGCGGAACCCGTCCGTGCCCAGGCGGTAGCAGTCCCGGCCGTCGCCCCGCACCGGGCGCTTCTCCAGGATCTCCTTCGCCCGCGCCTCTCCCCAGCTGGTCGCGTACCAGGGGGTGTCGGTGTGGAGAACCTCGCGCTGGATGATCCGCAGCGCACAGGAGCGTTCCGGTTCGGGGAGCCGGTCCAGGGCCGGTACGGCGTCGGCGGAGAGGTCCTTGACGTAATCGATGTCGATGCCGGCGGACTCGCGGGCTTCGAAGCGCTGGACGTTCTGCTCGGCGATCAGTCCGTCCGGCGAGATCAGCCCGAAGGCCAGGACCCCGGCCGCCGCGCTCACCGCGATGGCCCGGGGCAGGAACCGGGCCCCGAAGACCCCGGCCGCCAGGATCAGGACCAGCACCACCCCGAGCCAGAGTTCCATGGCGGCCACGGATATCCGGAGCCTCGTGAGGCCGTACTCGTCGACGTACAGGTCCATGCGGCGCAGCGCGGAGGCGACGACGACGAGGGTGAGCACGCAGAGGGTGCCGAGGACGGCGCGCACCAGCGTCCGGTCCCGGCTACCGCCGCGCGGGGCCCAGCGCAGGGCCAGGGCGATGACGAGGAGGGTGAGCAGGGTCGCCCAGAGCAGCTGCCAGAAGCCCTGGCGGGCGTACTCGGCGTGGTCGAGCCCGGTCTCCGCCCGCACCTTCTCGTAGCCCCCGAGGAGGACGACGAGCTGGAGGGCGATGAACGCGGCGAAGAGCAGGTTGAGCACGATCAGCGGAAGGGCCCACTCGACCCGTCCCCGCGGCTTGCCGGACGACACGGTGATCCCGTCCCAGCGCACCGGGGCCGCGGCGGCGTACGCGGCGGCGAGCGCACCGGCCAGACCGAGCGCGAACAGGAAGATCCGCCAGGGGCCCTCGCCGAGCGAGACGTCGGGCATGAGGTCGCCCAGCAGATCGGCGAAGGCCGCGTCCGCGCTCGCGAAGAGCGTCCCGAAGACCACCAGCAGCACGACGGCCACCGCCGTGGTGCGCAGGCCCGCCCCCCAGCGCGCCCGGGAGCCGTCGGCGCGGGCACGTATCCCCCGTACGCCCCAGATGATGCCGGGGACGGCCGAGTCGAACAGGCCCAGCGAGCCGATCAGTACGCCCAGCCAGCTGCGGCTGCCGTGCAGTGCCAGCGAGCCGAGCGCGAAGGCGGACACCACGGCGAGGAACGTGGGCCAGCCCGCGTCCCGGAGCGCGGGCACGGCGAGCAGCGCGAGGCCCCCGACCGCCCAGGTCGCGGTCCAGGGCCGCAGCCGACGGCCCGCCGACCGTGCGGCGAAGAACGCCGCCAGCGCGGCGGGCACCGCCACGATCAGCAGGTTCACCCCGAGTCCATCGCCCAGGAAGAGCGCACTCACGACGGCGGTGGCCAGGACCGACCAGAGCACGGCGGGACGGATCAGGGGCGGAGCGGGTGGCCGGAGCCGGGCTGTCGCTCCGTCGCCCGGACTGTTCCTGGCTCCGGGCGCCCCCGCACCGTACTGCCAGGGATTGCCGGGGCCGGCTGGCGGTGCACCGGCGGTCACGGTGGCCTTGACGGCCTGGTCGGCCACGGCGGTTGCGGCGGGCGCGGCGGGCGCCGGTGATTGCGGTTCCGGTTGTTGTTGTTGCGGTTGCTGTTGCGTACCGGCTTCCGGTGACTGCCCCGGCGGTCTGGACGCCTCGGACGGCTGATCGGACATGGGACCCCTCCCCCCACCGGTTCCGGGCGCGGCCCACAGCCGTACGCCCGGCCCGGTGTCTCATTCGGCGCGCGCCCTCAAGATCAACCAGGGGCGGCGTGGCCGAAAGAGTAGTCCCGAACTCTCGTTCGCAGACACGCAGAGTGATCCTGTGGCAGGACCGTGACAGAGAGGCGGAACAGCCGGAGGGTCAGCGCAGGGACGGGGTCAGCCACCCCGGCGGCTCCTCCGTCTGCTCCAGCCAGCCGGAGGGTGGTGCTCCGGTCTCACCGGACGCGACGACACCGCCGACGATGGCGCACGTCGTGTCGACGTCGCCGCCCGCCTGGGCCGTCACCCAGAACGCTTCCTCGTAGTTCCCGAGGCTCCTGGCGGCCGACCAGAGCGCGAACGGCACGGTGTCGTGGGCGCTGGTCCGGCGGCCGTTGCCGAGGACCGCGGCGACCGTTCCGGCGTCCTGGTAGTCCAGCATGTCGCGGGCCCGGCGCAGCCCCGCGCCGACCGCGCTGCGGGGCACGAGCGCGATGACGCCGTCGAGGAGGTCCTCGGGGCGCGGCGGCCCGCCGGGGGCGGCGGCGAGCGACGCGGCGGCGGCCACGGCCATCGCGCCGACGACGGCCTCACGGTGCTGGTGGGTGGTGTACGACGAGATCTCCGCCTGGTGCGTCGCCTGCTCCGGGTCGTCCGCGTACCAGGCGCCGAGCGGGGCGATGCGCATCGCCGAACCGTTGCCCCATGAGCCCTGGCCCTTGAACAGCGCCGAGGACAGCTCCCGCCAGTCGCCGCCCTCCCGTACGAGCCGGAGGAGCCGGTTGACGGCGGGGCCGTAGCCGCGGTCGAAGTCGTGGTGCTCCGCGAAGGAGCGGGCGAGCGCGTCCTGGTCGATACGGCCGTGCTCGGCGAGCACGGCCAGGACCGAGCAGGCCATCTCGGTGTCGTCGGTCCACTGCCAGGGCCCGGGCGGCAGGGCCCGCTGTTTCAGCAGGGGGTAGTTGGCCGGAACGAAGAACTGGGAGCCCAGGGCGTCTCCCACGGACAGCCCACGCAGGCTGGCCAGGGCGCGTTCGAAGCGCCGCGCGGAAGCAGAATCAGCGGTCATCGCACAGCCACTCTAACCGGTACGGCCGTACGGTTCGGGGGTCCGCCAGTGCTGAAAGGGCCGGTCGAGGGTGTAGCGGCCGTTCTCGCCCAGCAGCAGGGTCCGCGTCTCGCCGTTGCCCGGATTGGACAGCGACTCGAACTCCGCGACCGACCAGTGGAACCAGCGCATGCAGAACAGCCGCATCGTCAGTCCGTGGGTGACGAGCAGGACGTTCTCCGGGTGGTCCGACTCCTCGAAGCTCCGGTGCAGGCTCTCCAGAAACGCCCCGACCCGGTCGTAGACGTCGGCGCCGGACTCGCCCTGGGCGAAGCGGTAGAAGAAGTGCCCATAGGCGTCCCGGTAGGCCTTCTGCAGCCGTACGTCGTCCCGGTCCTGCCAGTTGCCCCAGTCCTGCTCGCGCAGCCGGGGCTCCTCGCGGACCCGGACGCGTGCCGGGTCGAGATCGAAGGCCCGGAACGTCTCGTGGGTGCGGCGGTAGGGCGAGATGTAGACGCTCACCCGCTCGTCGCCGAACTGCTCGCGCAGCTCCTGGCCGGTCTCCCGGGCCTGCCGCAGACCGGTGGCGGTGAGCCGGAGCGCGTGGTCGGGCTCCCGCTCGTACACCGTGTCGTCGGCGTTGCCCTCGGACTCGCCGTGCCGGACGAGGACGATGCGCTGCGGTCGTGCCATGTCCCGAGCCTAGAACGGATCGGACCCGCACGATCGGTCGGGGCGGCAGGAGAGGACCGCGCGGGTCACACCGTCCAGGACGGTTCCAGCTCCACGACGTCTCCCGTCAGCGCGATCACGTCCGTCTCGGTCTGCGCGCGGGCCGCAAGCCGCTCGGCCCCCGCCGCGCGGTACTTGCCGCGCTCGGCGCTCGACTTCCACAGGGACAACGCCAGGAACTCGTTGCCCGGCGCCTCGCCGAACACGCCGCGCAGCATGCCGGGCGATCCGGCCATGGCGGGGTTCCATACCTGCTGCTGCATCAGTACGAAGTGCTCGGCGCGCTCCTCGTGGACCCGGCTGTGTGCGACCCGTACGACGTCGGCCTCCGCGAAGTGGGGCTCGAAGCCCGTCTTCACGTCGAAGCGGCGCTCGAAGAGCGTGACCTGCATATCGCGGAACATGCCCGACTGCCCGGCCGCCAGCCGGTCGTGCCCGCGGGCCATGAAGGAGTCGTAGAAGACGCGGTTCTCCCAGAAGGCGAAGACGTGGGCGACATCGGGGCGTGTTCGGCTCCACCCGCCGCTCTGTCCTCTGAACCCCGGCTCGCCGAGCAGCCCCGCCCACTTCCGCTGCCCCCGCTCGAAACCATGACGGTCCACCACGGAACAGCGAATCCACTTCACCAGCACCGCGCCATCGTACGGCGCGGAACGTGGCACGCGTCACGGTCCCGGGGAGTGCACCCGAACCGGTCGTTCCGCTCCCACAATGATCACCATGACGACGCTGCACGCCCATCCCCTGTTCGACCGGCTCGCCTCCGCCCGGCGCATCCTCGTCGCGGGAGCGGGAGGAGGTTTCGACATCTACGCCGGGCTGCCGTTGGCGCTCTCGCTGATGCACCAGGGCAAGGAGGTCCAGCTCGCCAACCTCACCTTCAGCGCGGTCGAAGGCCTTCCGCTGGAGTCCTGGGCCGCCCCCGATCTGGCGGTGATCACCCCGGACACCTCTCCGCACCAGCCGTACTTCCCCGAGCGCGCCCTCGCCCGCTGGCTCACCCTGCACGGCTACCCGAACACGGTGCACGCGCTGGCCCGGGTCGGGGTCCAGCCGCTGCGCGCCGCGTACCGGGCGCTGATCGAGCGGTACGACATCGACGCGGTCGTCCTCGTGGACGGCGGTACGGACATCCTGATGCGCGGGGACGAGTCGGGGCTCGGCACCCCGGAGGAGGACCTCACCAGCGTCGCCGCGCTCGCCGGGATCGAGGGGCCCGAACGTCTCGTCGTGTCCATCGGGTTCGGGGTCGACGCCTACCACGGGGTCAGCCACGGCCTGGTCCTGGAGAACATCGCGGCACTGGAGCGCGCGGGCGCGTATCTGGGGGCGTTCTCCGTACCACGTACGAGCCGGGAGGGCGCCCTGTTCCTCGACGCGGTCGCCCATGCCCAGGAACAGACGCCGGACCACCCCAGCATCGTCAACGGCTCCATAGCGGCAGCCGTACGAGGGGAGTTCGGGGACGCGCAGTTCACCTCGCGCACCAAAGGGAGCGAGCTTTTCGTCAACCCGCTGATGGCCCTCTACTTCGCCTTCGAACTCGACGGGCTGGCCGCCCAGTGCCTCTATCTGGACCGGATCGAGAACACGCACCTGATGCGTCAGGTCAGCAGTGCGATCGAGGTGTTCCGCGAGGAGGTACGGCAGCGTCCGCCGCGCAGGATCCCCCACTGAGGTGCGGGCGAGATCAGGAGTACACGCGGCCGTCGGATGGCCCGAATCCGCCGTCCGAATCCGGGGCAGTTGGTTCAGCGGCCCGTTCCGTACATGATCGGGTCAGTCGTGTATCGGGTCATGAGAACGGCCCGTGGGCCGTCGGCCGGGAGGGGAGTTTCTTGAGCACTCCGAACAAGGACATCGAGAAGGTCGAAGTGCGGGTCAAATGGGACCCCAGCCCGCACGGGGCGGCGGCCAACGACCTCGACATCATCGCGGCGACCTACCCGGCCGACGATCCGTACGGCGCCCCCGCCTACCTGGTCCACTTCGACAGCCGCTCCCCGGACGGCACCATCACGCTGAACCGGGACAGCCGGACCGGCCAGGGCTTCGGCTTCGACGAGGTCATGACCATCGAGCTGAACCGGCTGGCCGAGCGGTACGGGCGGGTGGTCGTCGGAGTCGCCATCCAGCAGCGCGACGGTCACAAGACCTTCGGCGCCATAGGGAGTACGGCGATGGAGATCGCCGAGGGCTACACGAAGCTGGCGGCGAACGACTTCTCCGACGTGGCATGGGCCACCGCGGCGGTGGTCGGGGAGTTCACCCGGGATGGCTCGGGCCTCTGGGGCTTCCGGTCGGTGGTACGCGGTTACGACGGGGAGCCCGACACGTTCGCCGCGGCGATGGGAAGCCGGGCCGCGGAAGGCTGACAACGGTCAGTTCCGGACAACCCGGGGTGGCGTGCCGAAGGGGACCGGCCGGTGGCCGGTCCCCTTCGTGAGCCGCGGGTCAGTCAAGCGCTACGCGGTTCCGCACACGCTTCCGCGTCCGGTCAGCTGCAGCCGCTCGTCGAGCCGCAGCCCTCGCAGATGTAGCAGGAGCCGGCGCGCTGCATCTTCGTACCGCAGGAGAAGCAGAGCGGGGCGTCGGCGCTGATGCCGAGCTGCATCTCGACCAGTTCGGCCGAGGTGTGCGCGGTCTTCGGCGCCGCCTTCGCGGCGGGCTCCGCGGGAGCCGGGACCGCCTTCAGGGGCTCGGCGCGGAGCGGGGCCGACTGGGCCAGGCTGTCCGCGTCCAGGCCGTCCGCCTCGAACGTCGGCTCGTAGCTGCCGGTGTCCAGGTGGCGCTGGCGCTCCTCGGCGGAGTGGATGCCGAGGGCCGAGCGGGTCTCGAAGGGCAGGAAGTCCAGCGCCAGGCGGCGGAAGATGTAGTCGACGATCGACTGCGCCATCCGCACGTCCGGGTCGTCCGTCATACCGGCCGGCTCGAAGCGCATGTTGGTGAACTTCGAGACGTACGTCTCCAGCGGGACGCCGTACTGCAGACCGACCGAGACGGCGATGGAGAAGGCGTCCATCATGCCCGCGAGGGTCGAGCCCTGCTTGGACATCTTCAGGAAGACCTCGCCGAGACCGTCGTCCGGGTAGGAGTTGGCGGTCATGTAGCCCTCGGCGCCGCCCACCGTGAACGACGTGGTGATGCCGGGACGGCCCTTGGGGAGACGCTTGCGGACCGGGCGGTACTCGACGACCTTCTCGACCGCCTCGCGGATGGTCTCCTCGGCCTTCGCGGTGACCTCTTCCTTCTCCTTCTCCTTGGTCTTGGCGGAGAGGGGCTGGCCGACCTTGCAGTTGTCGCGGTAGATCGCGAGCGCCTTGACGCCCATCTTCCACGCCTCGAAGTAGACCTCTTCGACGTCCTCGACGGTCGCCGTCTCCGGCAGGTTGACCGTCTTGGACAGTGCGCCGGAGATCCACGGCTGGATCGCGGCCATCATCCGGACGTGGCCCATCGCGGAGATGGAGCGCTCGCCCATCGCGCAGTCGAAGACCTCGTAGTGCTCGGTCTTCAGGCCGGGGGCGTCGACCACGTTGCCGTTGTCGGCGATGTGGGCGACGATCGCCTCGATCTGCTCGGGCTGGTAGCCGAGGCGGCGCAGCGCCTGCGGCACCGTGCCGTTGACGATCTGCATCGAGCCGCCGCCGACCAGCTTCTTGAACTTGACCAGGGCGAGGTCGGGCTCCAGACCGGTGGTGTCGCAGGACATCGCGAGACCGATGGTGCCGGTGGGCGCGATGACCGAGGCCTGCGCGTTGCGGAAGCCGTTCTTCGCGCCGAGCCGGATCACGTCCTGCCAGGCCTCCGTCGCGGCGGCCCAGACCGGGGAGTCGAGGTCGTCGATGTGGACGGCCTTGGCGTTGGCGTCGGCGTGCTGCTTCATGACGCGCTGGTGCGGCTCGGCGTTGCGGGCGTAGCCGTCGTACGGGCCGACGACCGCGGCCAGTTCGGCGGAGCGCCGGTAGGAGGTGCCGGTCATCAGCGAGGTGATGGCGCCGGCGAGCGCGCGGCCGCCGTCGCTGTCGTACGCGTGGCCGGTCGCCATCAGGAGGGCGCCGAGGTTGGCGTAACCGATGCCGAGCTGGCGGAAGGCGCGGGTGTTCTCGCCGATCTTCTGCGTGGGGAAGTCGGCGAAGCAGATCGAGATGTCCATCGCGGTGATGACCAGCTCGACGACCTTGGCGAAGCGCTCGGACTCGAAGGACTGGTTGCCCAGGCCGTCGTCCTTGAGGAACTTCATCAGGTTCAGCGAGGCGAGGTTGCACGAGGTGTTGTCCAGGTGCATGTACTCGCTGCACGGGTTCGAGCCGTTGATCCGGCCGGACTCCGGGCAGGTGTGCCAGGCGTTGATGGTGTCGTCGTACTGGATGCCCGGGTCGGCGCAGGCCCAGGCTGCCTCGGCCATCTTGCGGAAGAGGGACTTGGCCTCGACCTCTTCGATGACGTCGCCGGTCATCCGGGCGCGCAGCCCGAACTTGCCGCCCGCCTCGACGGCCTTCATGAACTCGTCGTTCACGCGG
Source organism: Streptomyces rubiginosohelvolus (assembly GCF_014649875.1). GTDB lineage: Bacteria > Actinomycetota > Actinomycetes > Streptomycetales > Streptomycetaceae > Streptomyces > Streptomyces rubiginosohelvolus. The sequence goes on from NZ_BMTW01000002.1 coordinate 501,976, forward strand.
ACCGAGTTGTTGGCGTTCTGGTACTGGACGGACGTGATGTCGTCGCCGCCCAGGTCCATGTCGAAGCCCGCGTCGCGCAGGGCGCGGATCTTCTCCTCTTCCTTCACCTTGGTCTCGATGAAGTCCTCGATGTCGGGGTGGTCGACGTCGAGGATGACCATCTTGGCCGCACGGCGGGTGGCGCCGCCCGACTTGATCGTTCCGGCGGACGCGTCGGCGCCGCGCATGAACGAGACCGGTCCCGAGGCGTTGCCGCCGGAGGAGAGGAGCTCCTTGGAGGAGCGGATACGGGAGAGGTTCAGGCCGGCGCCGGAGCCGCCCTTGAAGATCATGCCCTCTTCCTTGTACCAGTCGAGGATCGACTCCATGGAGTCGTCGACGGCCAGGATGAAGCAGGCGGAGACCTGCTGCGGCTGGGGCGTGCCGACGTTGAACCAGACCGGGGAGTTGAAGCTGAAAACCTGGTGCAGGAGAGCGTAGGCCAGCTCGTGCTCGAAGATCTCGGCGTCCGCGGGAGAGGCGAAGTAGCTGTTGTCCTCGCCGGCCTTCCGGTACGTCTTCACGATCCGGTCGATCAGCTGCTTGAGGCCGGTCTCGCGCTGCGGGGTGCCGACGGCCCCGCGGAAGTACTTGCTGGTGACGATGTTGACCGCGTTCACCGACCAGAAGTCGGGGAACTCGACGCCACGCTGCTCGAAGTTGATCGAGCCGTCGCGCCAGTTGGTCATGACGACGTCACGGCGCTCCCACGTCACCTCGTCGTACGGGTGCACGCCGGGGTTGGTGTGGATGCGCTCGATACGCAGACCCTTGCTCGCCTTGGCGCCCTTGGTGCGGGAACCTCGTGCCGGGCCGCTCGCCGTCTCTGTCATGCCGCCTCCCATATGTGGGCGAAAACGCCCTGAAGTGCCCAGATCTTCCCAGGCACAATGTGTGTCCGTTGCCCCGTGGGCCGCACTCGGGCCACGGGAACAGGTCTTGGTTCGCCCGGCCGCCGGTCGGTGGAGGTGACTCCGGACCGTGACGGGCGCGTACCGCTCAGTCGGCGGCAATGGCGGGCGCGGGGACCTCAAGGGTCTCGCCGCTCCCGCAGTCCTCCGCAGAAGGCCGCTGCGCACGCAGTTCCACGATGGCGGCCTCGAAGTCTTCCAGGGAATCGAACGCCCGGTACACGGACGCGAAGCGCAGGTATGCGACAAGGTCGAGTTCCTGCAGGGGGCCGAGGATGGCCAGTCCCACGTCGTGGGTGGTCAGTTCGGCGCTGCCGGTGGCGCGCACCGCCTCCTCGACCCGCTGGCCGAGTTTGGCGAGGGCGTCCTCCGTGACGGGCCGTCCCTGGCATGCCTTGCGGACGCCGGAGATGACCTTGGTGCGGCTGAAGGGTTCGGTCACGCCGCTGCGCTTGACCACCATCAGCGAGCAGGTCTCCACCGTGGTGAAGCGGCGGGAGCAGTCGGGGCACTGGCGGCGGCGACGGATCGACGTCCCGTCGTCGGTGGTGCGACTGTCGACGACTCTGCTGTCGGGGTGCCGGCAGAAGGGGCAGTGCATGGCTCCCAACCCTCCTTCACACGCACGACTGAATAGCCTCTTCAGGGCCTTGTCCGGGCCCCTGGAAGCAGTCCCCAGCATAGGCGATGACCACGGCGCGATTGAACCGAGACCACAACTTCTGGGCGACTGAGGCAATCCAACCACTAGATCTAGGGTTGGGTCGCGTTTTCGACCCCATCGCGTGTCGCGCGCCGGACCTCGCCGGGAGGCCGCGCGGGGAACAGCGGGGAACATGGGCCGGAGAAGCCAGAGAAGAGGGTACGGGAAACGCGGGGCCGTCGGGCCGCCGGGGCTTCGGTGCCCGGGCCCGGATGAAAGACTCCGGTCACAGGTCCGGATGTCTGCGCACAGGTCCGGATGAAAGACTGGGGCCGGTGCCGTGAGAAGGCCGCCGCACGACCCTTCGTCACGGCACCCATACACCTGCCGGCAGCACTGCGGCACCCCTTTATTCGTTTTTCACTCGAACGTGTGTTTGGCGCAACCTTTCGAAAGCTACTACCGTTGTCCAGCTAGGGAGAACATTCGAGAGGGGCCGACGTGACCACCACCGCAGACAGCGCCACCATCACCGCCCGGGACCACCGCTCCCAGAGCCGACTTGAGCCGGTGCATGCCATGAATGACTCAGTCACGAACACGGACGGGCCCGAGCCCGCACGCCCCGGGCGTTCCATGCCCGGCAGGCCTCCCGGCATCCGGGCGGACAGCTCGGGGCTCACGGACCGGCAGCGGCGGGTCATCGAGGTCATCCGCGACTCCGTGCAGCGGCGGGGATACCCGCCGTCCATGCGGGAGATCGGTCAGGCGGTGGGCCTCTCCAGCACCTCGTCCGTCGCCCACCAGCTGATGGCCCTGGAGCGCAAGGGCTTTCTCCGCCGGGACCCGCACCGCCCCCGCGCGTACGAGGTGCGCGGTTCGGACCAGCCCAGCACCCAGCCCACCGACACGACCGGCAAGCCCGCCGCGTCCTACGTGCCGCTGGTGGGCCGGATCGCCGCCGGTGGTCCGATCCTCGCGGAGGAGTCCGTCGAGGACGTCTTCCCCCTCCCCCGCCAGCTCGTCGGCGACGGTGAGCTGTTCGTCCTGAAGGTCGTCGGCGACTCGATGATCGAGGCCGCGATCTGTGACGGCGACTGGGTCACCGTCCGCCGCCAGCCCGTCGCGGAGAACGGGGACATCGTCGCCGCCATGCTCGACGGCGAGGCGACGGTCAAGCGCTTCCGCCGGGAGGACGGTCACGTATGGCTGCTGCCTCACAACGCCGCGTACCAGCCGATCCCCGGCGACGAGGCGACCATCCTGGGCAAGGTGGTGGCGGTGCTGCGCCGCGTCTGAGGACTCGGCAGCGTCGGGCGGGAGGGCTTGCGGCCCCGGGACTCCCTAGCACGTCGATCATGACGTCGGTCCCGGGGCTTTGCCATGCCCCGGGACGTCACAGCCTGCGGCAGGGCCTGTCCGTCTACGCCCCGTCCGCCTTGGCCTTGGCGTCGATGGCGGCCAGCGAGCGGCGCGCCTGGTTCCGGTCGGTGGTGTACCAGAAGTCCGGCAGCGAGGCGCGCAGATAGCTCCCGTACCGCGCGTTGGCGAGCCTGGGGTCCAGCACGGCGACCACGCCCTTGTCACCCGTCGCCCGGACCAGCCGGCCCGCGCCCTGGGCCATCAGCAGGGCGGCGTGCGTCGCCGCCACGGCCATGAAGCCGTTGCCGCCCGCCTCCTCGACCGCCTTCTGCCGGGCGCTCATCAGCGGATCGTCGGGCCGGGGGAACGGAATCCGGTCCATGACCACCAGCTGACAGCTCGGCCCCGGGACATCCACGCCCTGCCAGAGCGACAGCGTGCCGAAGAGGCAGGTCTCCGGGTCGGCCGCGAAGTTCTTGATCAGCTCGCCGAGCGTCTCCTCGCCCTGGAGCAGGATCGGCTTGTCCAGGCGCCCCCGCAGCTCCTCGGCCGCCGCCTTGGCTCCCCGCATGGAGGAGAAAAGGCCCAGCGTCCGGCCGCCGGCCGCCTCCACCAGCTCGGCGAGCTCGTCCAGCATGTCCGTACGCGATCCCTCGCGCCCCGGGGTGTTCAGATGCCGGGCGACATAGAGGATGCCCTGCTTCGGATAGTCGAACGGGGAGCCGACGTCCAGCCCCTTCCACTGCGGGACGTCCTCGCCCGCCGTGCCCTCGGGGGCCAGTCCGAGCGACGCGCCCACGCCGTTGAAATCGCCGCCGAGCTTGAGGGTGGCCGAGGTCAGCACCACGGACCGCTCGGCGAACAGCTTCTCGCGCAGCAGCCCCGACACGGAGAGCGGCGCGACCCGGACGGACGCGCCGAACCGGTCGTGCTGCTCGTACCAGACGACGTCGTACTCGGAGCCCTGGGTGATGCGCTCGGCGACGCCGTGGATCGACTCGACCGAGGCCAGGGCCTGCTTGCGGACGGCGTTCTCGTCCTCGACCGACTTGTCCCGGGTGGCGCCGATCGCGGAGATCACCGTGCGCGCCGCGTCGCGCAGCGCCATCAGCGCGTATCCGAGGTCCTCGGGCACCTCTTCGAGCCGTCCGGGCAGCGCCAGCTCCATGACCCGCTCGAACCCCTCGGCCGCGGTCTGGAGGGCGTCGGCCGCCTTCTCGTTGACCAGCTTCGCCGCGCGGCGGACCGCCCGGTTGACCTGGGCGGGGGTCAGCTCGCCGGTGGCGACGCCGGTGACCCGGGAGACCAGCTCATGGGCCTCGTCGACGATCAGCACCTCGTGCGACGGCAGCACCGGCGCGCCCTCGATGGCGTCGATCGCGAGCAGCGCGTGGTTGGTGACGACGACATCCGCGAGCTTGGCCCGCTCGCGGGCCGCCTCGGCGAAGCACTCCGCGCCGTACGCGCACTTCGTCGCGCCGAGGCACTCCCGCGAGGAGACCGAGACCTGACCCCAGGCCCGGTCCGAGACACCGGGCGTGAGGTCGTCCCGGTCGCCCGTCTCCGTCTCGTCCGACCAGTCCCGCAGCCGCAGTAGGTCCTGCCCCAGCTTGCTGGACGGGGCCGCCGCCTCGAACTGGTCGAAGAGCCCCTCCTCCTCGTCCTGCGGCACCCCTTCGTGGAGCCGGTGCAGGCAGAGGTAGTTCGACCGGCCCTTGAGCATGGCGAACTGCGGGCGCCGCCGCAGCAGCGGATGCAGGGACTCGACCGTACGCGGAAGGTCGCGCTCCACGAGCTGTCGCTGGAGGGCGAGGGTGGCCGTGGCCACGACGACCCGCTCCCCGTGCGCCAGGGCCGGCACAAGATAGCCGAGCGACTTGCCCGTACCGGTGCCGGCCTGGACGAGCAGGTGGGATTGGTCGTCGACGGCCTCGGCGACGGCTTCGGCCATGGTGACCTGGCCGGGCCGTTCCGTACCGCCGACGGCGGTGACGGCGGCGTGCAGGAGCTCGGGGAGGGATGGCTTCGTCATAGCCCGACCAGCCTACGGCGCACCACTGACAACGACGGTCACTCCCGGACGCGGGCGGAGGGGTGCAGCGGGTTGGGAACCGTGCCGTGGATCGCCGCGTGCGGACGGCTGGCCCGGTCCCGATAGCCGTCGACATGCAGGCGGTTGCGGTTGAGGCAAAGGCGTTCGATCTCGGGGGTGAGCATGTCGAACAGCTCGAACCGCTCCTTCAGCTCCGGGAAGCGGGCGTGGTGACGCACGATCTCCGCCCGGACGAGTGACCAGAAGGTGTCCTCGGAGACGCCGAGCTGCTCCTCGCACAGGGGTGAGAGATAGCGGAAGACGCCGACGAAGAGGCCGGAGTGGATGAACTGGGTGAGGAAGGACGGCTCCTCGGTGAGGAGGACGGCGCGCACCTCGTCGGGCATGGAGGCGTGTTCCGGCAGCGGGCGGGCGCTGACGTTGACGTCGTCGACGAAGTCCTTGATGGCGAGCCGTACGGGCACGTCGTTCTCGTCGAACACGACGATGGCGTTCTCGCCGTGCGGGGAGAACACGGTGCCGTAGCGGTAGAGGAAGTGCAGGAGCGGCGGCAGCAGGGCGGCGAAGAGGCGCTTCAGCCAGGTCTCCGGGGAGAGGCCGGAGCGCTCGACCAGCTCCGCGGTGAACGCGCGGCCCGCCGGATCCGTATGGATGAGGGAGGCGAGCGTGCGGGCGCGTTCGCCCGGGGCGAGGCGGGGCGGCAGGGGCTCCCGCCAGATCGCGCCGAGGAGTTCCTTGTACTGGTAGGGCGCTCCGGGGAGGTGGTCGTACAGCGGATGTTCGACGGCGACGGAGGCGACCTCTCCGAGGAGGATGACCCGGCAGGTCTCGCGCAGGAAGGGGTCGCCCTCGCACAGCCCCTGGACCCAGGCGGTGACGGCGGGGGCGGCGAGGGTCCGCTCGGTCGGCAGGCCGCGCCAGACCAGGGTGTTGAGGATGGAGAGCGGGAGCTTCACCGTGTGCCGTTCGGGCCGGTCCACGTTGGCGAACGTGCGGATGGACTGCTGCGGGAGGCGGGCGTCGCCGTCGGTGTGCAGGGCCACGATGTCGCCGGCGGCGATGGCCGGGGCGAAGAGCGGCACGATCCACTCGTCCCACTGCCAGGGGTGCACGGGGAGGTAGAAGTAGTCCTCCGGGTCGTGTCCCCGGGCCCGCAGTACGTCGGCGAAGGCGTCCCGGACGTCCGGGGCGAGCTCTCCGGCGTACAGCTGGTCGGGGGTGGAGACGCGGCCGACGCCCCGGAACTGCGCGATGCGGGTGCTGACCGCGATCCACGGCAGCCGGAGCGGGCTGCGGGTCTCGGGGGTGAAGCGGGCGGCGTCGGCGGCGGAGAACCCGAGCCTCCCCTTGCTCGCCACCAGCCAGGGGTGGCCGGTCTGGTGGCCTTCCAGCTCCGCGTAGTCCAGGGCGGCGAGCCGGTCCGCGGTGAACGCGGTGTGGTCGAGCCGGGCGTCGGCGGACAGCGTCAGAGTCAGCTCGCGGATGAGGTGGCCCAGCGTCGTGCCGTCGATGCCGAGGAGGTCACGGGCCCGGGTGAGGAAGGTCAGCGGGTCACGGAACGGGCGGGAGGCGGCGGGCGAGCCGTTGGACTGCGCGTCGCGCGGGGCCGCTACCGAGCCGTTGGACTGTCCGTCGGCCCGCGCGGCGGGCGAGCCGTCGGCCTGGGCGGTCTGGGGCTGCGCGGTGATCTCGATCGACTCGGGGTCGACGCGCCAGCTGCCGTAGACGCCGCGCCGGGCGGTGAAGGCGAGCACTCCCCCGTCGTCGAGGGTCAGCCGGTGGCGCCCGCCGGCCCCGGGCACCGGAACCGGCTCGATGATCTTCTCGTAGGCGAACTCACCGAGCATCTTGGCGAGGAGCCTCGCTGCGGCCCGGTCCCAGATCTGCCGGTTCAGCTCCGGAGGGCTGAACAGCTGCGGGGACGCGGCTGCGTCACGGCTCGTGGGAGATATCGGCACGGGGACTCCTCCGGAGGGAACCTATGAGGTTCGAGCGGTTGGGGCGGTGCGGAGAGCACGTCACAGCTGGGCTCGGTACGTTCGGTCGCGGATCATCAGCGCGGCGCGCTTGTCGGGGAGGTCCACTTCGGCGGAGAAGCGGAAGCCGGCGCTGAGGAACGCGGATACGGACGGGGTGTTGCGCAGGTCCGGTTCGGCGACGACCCGTCCGCACTGCGGAAGGTTGTCCAGGACGAGGTCGGCGACGGCGCGGAGCAGGGTGGTGCCCACGCCCCGGCCCCGGTTCCGCACGCCCCCCAGGAGGAGGTGGACACCGGTGTCGTGGGGGCGGGCGGGGTAGTGGCGGGCCAGGGGGTCGAGGTCGGCGCGGTAGATCTCCCAGTAGCTCATCGGGGTGCCGTCGAGCACGCCGAGACAGGGGATGCTGCGCCCGTCCCCTTCGAGCTGGGGCCGGATGTGGTCGGCGGTGACGGACTCGGGTCCGGCGAGCTCCCAGAAGGCCGCCACGGCGGGGTCGTTCATCCAGCGGCTGATGACGGGGAGGTCGCGCTCCAGCCGGACGGGAAGGAGGGCGAACTCCCCCGCCGTGGTCCGCGCGGGCGGCCAGGAGCCCGGGTCGCCCAGCAGGTCACCGGGGACGGTGGCCCGCCGCGTCCCGGCATTGCGCTCCTCGGCGATCAGCGCGAGGAGCTCCTCGGTGAGCTTCAGGTCGAGGGTGTCCTCGGCTCCGGTGCTCCCGCCGTCGGGTGCGGTGCCGGGTTCCGCTGGGGCGTCGGCGGGAGGCACGGTGGCGCTCTCCTCTCTGGACCGGGTGCGGTCGGTGAGCTTCTCCGGTGCGGGTGCGGTCGGAGTCTCTCTGGTGCGGGTTGCGCTCGGAGTCTCTCTGGCGCGGCGGTTCAGCTGTGGAGCGGGTTGGCGATGGTGACGTAGACGGACTGGGTGTCGACCGGTCCGACCAGCTCGTCGAGGCCGTGCAGCCGGGTCAGCAGGTTGGCCTTGCAGCGCAGTTGGCGGTTCTCCAGGAGATACGCGGGGAGGGGTGAGCCGAGTTCCGCGACCTCGGTGAGGAATTGGCGCAGAACGGTGAGGAGTTGCTGTTCATCCGCGAGGCGCTGCGACCCGAACGCCCCGATGAGACCGAGGACGTTGTTGATGCCGAGGTAATAGGCGAACCGCTCGTCGGTGACCGGGTCGGAGACGAAGGTGTCGCTGACGGTGCCGATGCCGGGGAGCCGCCGGTCCAGCTCGGCGCGGCGGGAGTCGCGGAAGTAGTAGCCCTGGTTGTCCCGGTAGCGGCCGCCGACGGGCCAGCCGTCCGGGTCGAGGAGGACGAGGGTGTTCTGCTGGTGGGCTTCGAGGGCGACGCCGCCGTGGGCGTCGAGCCAGAGGACGGGGCGCACGACGTGGTGCAGATAGCGCCGGAACCATTCGGCGGAGACGTCGGTGCCGGTCAGGCCGGTGCGGGCGCGCAGGCCGGAGACGACCTCCGCGAGCCGTGAGTGCATTCCGGGGCGCCCGGGCCGGGGCCGCTGCGCGGTGAGTCCGGCGATGCAGGCGGCGTCGTCGCCCGGGCCGAAGGGATTGTGGCGGAGCATCACGTCGAGCCCGCTGACAGGCGTCCCCTCGGGGTCGTCGACGGCGAGCCAGGCGGGGTCGCGGACGATGTCGAAGCCGGGGTGCTCCCGCTGCCAGTGCTCGGCGAGGCCGGTGGACAGGAGGCGGTGGACCTCGACGCCCCGGTGCAGTTCCTTGCGGAGGTTCTCCCGGCGGGAGTTGGTGATGCGTACGCCGAGGGAGAGCTTGAGCATGACCCGCGCCCCGGGCCGGTGCACGGTGCGGATGGAGGAGGTGGGGTGCCAGGGGTCGCCGTGCGGGCCGAGGTCGTGGAGCAGGCCGGTCTCGGCGAGGGCGCGGACCTGGGGGCGGTGGATCAGGTCGGCGGCCTGCCAGGGGTGGACGGGCACGGCGACGGTGCCGGGAGGCGTCTTCAGCCCTGCGGCGTGCGGGGCGAGCAGCTCCTCGGCGGTGGCGGGACCGCCGTCGCTCCAGGCGGAGTCGGTGGCGGCCAGCGACCGGTCGACGGCGAACCAGTGCAGCGGGAAGGAGCCGTGGAGCTCGGGTGAATAGCGGCGGGACTCCGATTCGGAGAGGCCCTCGCGGCTCTTGGGCGTGGGGTGGAGGGGGTGGCCGAGCAGCAGGGACTGTTCGGCGGTGAGGAAGAGGTCCGCATCGGCGGGGTCGGCCGGGCTGCGCCGCCGCTGCTCGATGAAGCCGGCGGTGTGGCGTACGGAGTCGGCGACCCGGGCGACCAGATCGCCCGCGCCGCTCTCGCCGCCCTCGCGGCCGATGAGGACGGCGACGGTGGCGGCGTCGGCGGGCGGGGCGCCGGCGGGCGCGTTCTCCAGGGCGGGCGCGCCGAAGCGGTGGGCCCCGGTGGCGGACCAGTAGTGCACGGGGACGAGGAGGGCGGTGCCGCTGGCGGGGAAGGCGATGCGCAGGGTGTCGCCGTCGGGGCGGGGCAGGTCGTTCTCCCGGGTCCAGCAGCGCAGCAGGCTTTCGGTGCCCGCCGCGTCGGCGGCCCGCAGCGGGTCCGGGTCGTCGAGGGCGTCGAAGCCCGGGCCCCGGGCCGCGAGGTCCGGCCCCGGTGCGTACGCGGCGGGGTCGGCGTCGTGCGGGGTTTTCTGGCGGGGCACGGTCGTCGCCTCGACCGTGCCGGGGGCGGCCGGTCCGTCCTGCCCTCGGTGCTGGGGGTTACCGGGGCCGTCGGCCTCGGGCGCGGGGGTGGGGTTCACGGCGTTCTTCCTTGTGGGGATTCCGGGGTCAGGTGGTCGGCCCGGCGGTGGTCCGACGGTGCGGGGAGCGTGTCGCGGCTGCCAGCGCGTCGGCGAGACGGTCGACGACGGCGGTCGCCTGCTCGTCGGTGAGGGTGAGGGGCGGCAGGAGGCGGACCACGGCGCCGTGCCGGCCGCCGAGTTCGACGATGAGGCCGCGTCGCAGGCATTCCTGCTGGACGGCGAGGGCGAGGGCCGGGTCGGGCGGCGGGGCCGGGGCGTGGTCGCCGGCTTCGGCGGGCAGGGGCGCGCTCTCGGGATCCACCAGCTCCAGGCCGATCATCAGTCCACGCCCCCGTACGTCACCGATTCCCGGGTGATGCGCCCTCAGTTCTCCGAGACGGGCGAGCATCCGGGCCCCCAGGACCGCTGCGCGGTCCGCCAGTTGATTCTCCCTGACGTACGCGAGCGTGGCCGCGCCCGCCGCCATGGCGAGCTGGTTGCCACGAAACGTACCCGCGTGCGCGCCCGGCTGCCAAAGATCCAGCTCAGCGCGGTAGACGATCACGGCGAGGGGCAGGGAGCCGCCGATCGCCTTGGAGAGGACCATGACGTCGGGAACGATGCCGCTGTGCTCGACGGCCCAGAACGCGCCGGTCCTGCCGACCCCGGTCTGGACCTCGTCGGCGATGAGCGGGATGGACCGCTCCTCGGTGATCCGGCGCATGCGGCGCAGCCAGGCGTCGGGGGCGGGGTTGACGCCACCCTCGCCCTGGACCGGCTCCACGATCATCCCGGCGGGGGCCGGCACCCCGCCCTTGCGGTCGTCCAGCAGGTGTTCGGTCCAGCGGGCGGCGAGCATGGCTCCGTGCTCGCCGCCGGTGCCGAAAGGGCAGCGGTAGTCCTGCGGGAAGGGAAGCCGGGTGACCCGTACGTCGGTGGCGCCGCCGGAGGCTTCCAGGGCTCCGGCGGTCATGCCGTGGTAGGCGCCGGTGAAGGTCAGCAGGCCGGAGCGCCCGGTCGCGGAGCGGACCAGCTTGAACGCCGCCTCGACGGCGTCCGTGCCGGCGGGACCGCAGAACTGGATGCGGGCGTTGTCGGCGAACTGCCGGGGCAGGGTGGCGAACAGCTCGGTGGTGAAGGCGTCCTTGACCGGGGTGGCGAGGTCCAGCACATGCAGGGGGGCACCCGAGTCGATGACCTTCCGGATGGCTTCGAGCACGACCGGGTGGTTGTGGCCGAGCGCCAGGGTCCCCGCGCCCGACAGGCAGTCCAGATACCGCCGGCCGTCCGCGCCCTCGATGGTGAGCCCGCGGGCGCGCACCGGGACGATCGGCAGGGACCGGGCGTAGGTGCGGGCCGCCGATTCGCGCAGGGACTGGCGGCGGAGGATGCCCTCGTGCGCGGAGGGCGGCGCCACCGGTGCGGGTTCGGTCACGGACACGGCTCTTGATCCTCCTGCGGTAACAGTTGCGTTGCACGTCGGTACGATCTCGCGCGGACGCACCGAGGCCGTGAACGCTGTCCTGGTGTCCCCCGTACGTACCAACGACGCCGGCCGCGATGGATCACGGGTAAATCGGAACATCCTCGCGGCGACGGAACCGTGGACCTGCCGCGTACCGTCACCATCGGCACCGGCATAGTGGGGGCCGCACAGCGGCGCGGAAGCACCTGCTCCGGCGCCCGAAGTGTCCGCAATGCAGCACGAGTACCGAGTGACGAAGTCCCAGGGGGATCACGAGATGCGACCCATTCGCCCGACCGATACCGCACGCCGCGGGAGGCGCGCACGGCGCATGCCCTCCTCCACGCTCGCCGCGACCGCCGTCGCCGCCGTGCTGGCGCTCACCGCCACCGCGTGCGGTCCGGAGGAGGACAACGCGGGCGGTACGCCCAGCGCTTCGGCCGGCCAGGCCGACGGCAAGGTCGCCATCCCGGACGACCTGAAGGACCGCCTCAAGGAGCACGGGATCGACCCCGACCAGTGGCGGGACGGGGAGTGGAAGAACTGGGACAAGGACAAGTGGCTGCGTGAGGCCAAGGACTTCGTCAACCCGATCATCGAGGGCCTGTGGGACCCGGACCGGATGCGGGACGCCGACAAGCCCCCGGAGAACCCGGTCGACAACGACATCTCGGGCGACGACGGCGTGACGGACCCGACGCCGGCCCCGGTCCGGGCCGCCGGTGTCGCGACGCCGTACCACGACAACGCCCCGGAGTCCGGGAAGCTGCTCTTCGACGGCCCGCAGGGCTCGATGGTCTGTTCCGCGACCGTGGTGAAGGACCCGGCGAACCCCGGCAAGTCCAACATGGTGTGGACCGCCGGACACTGTGTGCACGCGGGCAAGAAGGGCGGCTGGTACCGCAACATCGCCTTCGTCCCGGCGTACAACAACGACGGCCTGTCACTGGCCCAGCTGGAGACCGCGCCCAAGGAGAAGATCGCTCCCTACGGTGTGTGGTGGGGCCAGTGGGCCCAGACCTCCGAGCAGTGGATCGAGCAGGGCGCCGCGACCGGCGGCCAGGGCGCGCCGTACGACTTCGCGGTGCTGCACGTGACGCCGGAGAAGGGCGCGGGCGGCAAGTCGCTGGAGGAGACGGTCGGTTCGGCGCTGCCGGTCGAGTTCAACGCTCCGGCCGTGCCGAAGATCGCCGAGATGACGGCCACGGGCTACCCGGCCGCGCCGCCGTACGACGGTCAGAAGCTGCTCCAGTGCGAGGACAAGCCGGGCCGGCTGTCGGTCTTCCGGGAGCAGCCCACGATGTACCGCATCGGCTGCACGATGACCGGTGGTTCCTCCGGCGGCGGCTGGGTCGCGGCGGGTCAGGACGGCAAGCCCGCCCTGGTCTCGAACACCTCGATCGGCCCGGTCACGGCGGGCTGGCTGGCCGGTCCGCGGCTCGGCAAGGAGGCCGAGGGCATCTACCGCGCGGTGAGCGAGAAGTACGCGGGCCAGTAGGGCCTGCGCGTCAGCGGCCCCCGGCAGTCGACTGCCGGGGGCCGCGTGCGACCGGCGGCCGACTCCGGCATGCCGCATGACAAGCACATGACAGAATGTGCGACCGCGACCGCACACCACCGCGCCTGCGCCCGGGCGAGGTCGCGCGCCATCGCACGCATCAGCTGTTCAGGGGGATCTCTTCCATGCGATCGATACGTCCGCTGCTGGCCGCCACCGGCCTCGTCGCGGCGCTCACACTGACGGCCACGGCCTGCGGTCCCGAGGAGGACTCCGCGGCCGCCAAGCCGTCGGCCACCGGCGGGGCGGCGGAGAAGGACCCGGCCGCCGGTCTTCCCGGCGATCTGGGCGACGCCCTGGAGAAGCACGGGGTGGACCCGGAGAAGTGGAAGAAGGGCGAGTGGAAGAACTGGGACAAGGACGGCTGGCTCCGCAAGGCCGAGGACTTCGTCAACCCGGTCATCGACGGCTTGTGGAAGCCGGAGCGGATGGCGTCGGCGGAGGAGCCCGCCAAGACGATGGCGGCCGGTGACCTCTCCGCCGGTCAGGACGTCAGCGACCCGGAGCCCGCTCCGGTGCAGGCCAAGCCGGAGAAGCTGCCCTACCACCGGTACGCCGCCCCGGTCGGCAAGGTCTTCTTCGACTCCCCCAAGGGCTCCATGGTGTGCTCGGGCACGGTCGTGAAGGACCCGAAGAACCCCGGGAAGTCCAACCTCGTGTGGACCGCCGGACACTGTGTGCACGCGGGCGCGGGCGGCGGCTGGTACCGCAACATCGTCTTCGTGCCCTCGTACAACGACCAGGGCAAGAACGCGGCGCAACTGCGGACCGCTCAGCCGCAGGAGATCGCCCCGTACGGCACCTACTGGGCGGACTGGGCCGCGTCCTCCGGCGAGTGGATCTCCGGCGGCGGCCCGACGGGCGGCGCCGGTGCCCCGTACGACTACGCGGTCCTGCATGTGAAGCCGGAGAACGGGACGAAGTCCCTCGAGGAGACGGTGGGCAACGCGCTGCCGGTCTCCTTCGACGCTCCGGAGATCCAGCAGATCAGCGGCATGGGCGCCTGGGGCTACCCGGCGGGTCCGCCGTACGACGGTCTGCTGATGCACCAGTGCGTCGACCGTCCCGGCCGGCTCTCGATCGCCCCGGGGACCCCGACCATGTACCGGATCGGCTGCACCATGACGGGCGGCTCCTCCGGTGGCGGCTGGTTCGTCGCCGGGCCGGACGGGAAGTCGATGCTGGTCTCCAACACCTCGATCGGACCGGTCACTTCGGGCTGGCTGGCCGGACCGCGGCTGGGCGAGGACGCCCGGCGCACCTTCGCGACGATGAGCGACAAGTTCGCGGGGCGGTAACCCTGGACGCCGGTCGTACGCCGAAGGCCCGGCCCGGACTCCCTGGAGAGTCCGGGCCGGGCCTTCGGCTGTCGTACGGTCCCGCAGCCGTCAGTGCGCGGCCAGGGCGAAGGTCTCCAGCTCGGCGGCCAGCTCCTCGTGGACCTGGGCCTTGAGCAGGGTGCCCTCGGCGGTGTGCTCCTCGGAGAGCACCTCGCCCTCGGCGTGCACCCGGGAGACCAGAGCCCCCTGGATGTACGGCACGAGCACCTCGACCAGGACGGACGGCCGGGGCAGCTCGGCGTCGATGAGCGCGAGCAGCTCGTCGATGCCTTCGCCCGTGCGGGCCGAGACCGTGATCGCGTACTTCTCGTTGCGCAGCAGGCGCTGGATGACCAGGGGGTCCGCCGCGTCCGCCTTGTTGATCACGACGATCTCTCGTACGTTCACCGCGCCGACGTCCCGGATCACCTCGCGCACCGCGGCGAGCTGCTCCTCCGGCACCGGGTGGGAGCCGTCCACCACGTGGAGGATGAGATCGGACTCGCCGACCTCCTCCATCGTGGAGCGGAACGCCTCGACGAGGTGGTGCGGCAGATGCCGCACGAACCCGACGGTGTCGGCCAGGGTGTAGATCCGGCCGCTCGGCGTCTCGGCCCGGCGGACGGTCGGGTCCAGGGTGGCGAACAGAGCGTTCTCCACCAGGACACCGGCCCCGGTCAGACGGTTGAGCAGCGAGGACTTGCCCGCGTTGGTGTATCCGGCGATGGCGACCGAGGGCACCTTGTTGCGCTTGCGCTCCTGCCGCTTGATCTCGCGGCCGGTCTTCATCTCCGCGATCTCCCGGCGCATCTTCGCCATCTTCTCGCGGATCCGCCGCCGGTCCGTCTCGATCTTGGTCTCACCGGGACCACGGGTGGCCATACCGCCACCGCCACTGGAACCGCCGCCACCCATCTGCCGGGAGAGCGACTGACCCCAGCCGCGCAGCCTGGGCAGCATGTACTGCATCTGCGCGAGCGAGACCTGCGCCTTGCCCTCACGGGACTTGGCGTGCTGGGCGAAGATGTCGAGGATCAGGGCGGTCCGGTCGACCACCTTGACCTTGACGACGTCTTCCAGATGGATCAGCTGGCCGGGGCTCAGCTCACCGTCGCAGACGACGGTGTCGGCACCGGACTCGAGCACGATGTCGCGCAGCTCCAGCGCCTTGCCCGAACCGATGTACGTCGCCGGGTCGGGCTTGTCGCGCCGCTGGTACACCGCGTCCAGCACCTGCGCACCCGCCGTCTCGGCGAGGGCGGCGAGCTCCGCGAGGGAGATCTCCGCGTCGTGCACCGTCCCCGAGGTCCAGACGCCCACCAGCACCACGCGCTCCAGGCGCAGCTGGCGGTACTCGACCTCGGTGACGTCCTCGAGCTCGGTGGAGAGACCTGCGACACGCCGCAGGGCGGCACGCTCGGAACGGTCGAGCTGGTCGCCGTCCCGGGCTCCGTCGATCTCGTGGCTCCAGGCGACGTCCTCTTCCATCAGGGCGTCGGCCCGGCGGGCCTCGGTGAGGCTCTCGGTGGTGTTCTCCGTGGCGCTCTGCGCGTCCTGCGCGTCCTGGGGAAGGGAAGAAGAGGAGGTCATTGGATCCTTACGTCGATAGAAGTCTTTACGTCAGTCACAACGTGTGATCTTCCCGGATGATTCCCTTCGGGGAACTCCGGTGCGGTCCGCCGCGCCGACGCGTCGATAGTGGCACGGCCCCACCGAGCCCGTCACGCGGGTTTCGCGCTGCTCCAGTCCGGGTGTCCGGGCATCGGCGGGGTCTTCTTCCCGTACAGCCAGCCGTCGAAGAAGGCGGTCAGATCCCGGCCGGCGATCCCGGAGGCGAGCCGGGTGAAGTCCGCGGTGGTCGCCGTGGAGTCCCGGTGCACCCGGACCCAGGTGCGCTCCAGCCGGTCGAAGGCGGCCTCGCCGATCTCCTGGCGCAGGGCGTAGAGCACCAGCGCGCTGCCGTCGTACATCACCGGGCGGAACAGGCTGAGCTTCTGCCCCGGGGCCGGTCCTTCCGGGTGCGCCGGAGGGCCGCCATCCGTGCGCCAGGCGTCGGACAGCTTGTACGCCTCCCGCATCCGGCGCTCCAGGGTCGGGCCGCCGTTCTCCTCGGCGTAGCGGGCCTCGTACCAGCTGGCGTGTCCCTCGTTGAGCCAGAGGTCGGACCAGCTCGCGGGCGAGACGCTGTTGCCGAACCACTGGTGGGCCAGCTCGTGGATCATCACCGAGTCGACGTACCACTCCGGGTAGCCGGGCTCGGTGAAGAACGACTTCCCGAACAGCGACAGCGTCTGGGTCTCCAGGGCGAACCCGATGGGGCTGTCGGCGACGAGCACCCCGTACGTCTCGAAGGGGTAGCGGCCGACCCGCTGCTCCATCCATTCCAGCTGGGCCGGGGTCTTCTTCAGCCAGGGCTCCAGGTTCTTCCGGTCGGCGGCCGGGACGACGTCGCGTACCGGCAGCCCGTGCGGTCCTGTGCGGTGCGCGACGGCGGAGCTGCCGATGGAGACCTGGGCCAGTTCGGTGGCCATGGGGTGCTCGGTGCGGTACGTCCAGGTGGTCGAGGAGCCGTGCCGGGTCTTCTCCACGGGCAGTCCGGCCGCGACCGCCGTCAGCCGGTGCGGGGCGGTGATCCGGAAGGTGAAGTACGCCTTGTCGGAGGGGTGGTCGTTGCTCGGGAAGACGCGGTGGGCGGCGTCGGCCTGGTTGGCCATGGCGAGCCCGTCGGTGGTCCGCACCCAGCCGCCGTCGTCCCCGGATCCGCTCGGGTCGCTGGTGTGCCGGACGGTGATGTTCAGCGGTACGCCCGCGGGGAGGCGGCGGGGTGCCTGGAGGACGAGGTCCTCCCTCTTGCTGCCGAAGTCGACGCTCTGCCCGTTGACCTCGACGCCCCGGACGGTCCCCCGGGCGAAGTCGAGGTTGATCCGGTCCAGCGGGGCGGTGGTGCGGGCGCGGATCTTGGTGACGGCGTCCAGAGGTTTGGTGTTGGAGCCGTGGTAGGTGAAGGCGATGTCGTACGCGAGAACGTCGTATCCGGGGTTGCCCAGCTCGGGGAAGATCCGGTCGCCGATGCCCAGGGGCTCGGGTGCGGGCAGGGCGGCGGCGACGAGGGTGGCCGAGGCGGTGGCCAGCAGGGCGGCGCGCAGGCGGCGGGTCAGGAGCGGCATGGACTACCGCTATCAGCGCGGGGCCGCCCGGCCGGGGAGCCGCGCGCCGCACCACCCGAACGAGGACGGGTGGTGCGTGGCGGCTCAGCCCGTCGGGGCCGGGTGCGTTCGGGGCGGCCCGGCCGGTGGGACGGCCGTTCCGGGTGCCGCTCAGCCCGTCGGGGCCGGGTGCTGGGCGCGGCTGACGTCGTAGACCCCGGCGACGTCGCGCATGGCCCGCATCAGGCCGGGAAGACCGGCCGCGTCGGGGAGCCGGAGAGTGTAGGTGTGGCGGACCCGCTGCTCGCTGGGGGGCTCCACGGTGGCGGAGACGATCGCCGCGTCGGCGGTGGCGATGGCCTCGGTGAGGTCGGCGAGGAGCCGGGGGCGGCCGAACGATTCGGCGACCAGGGTGACCCGGCAGCCCGCGTCGGACTCCCGGCCCTCCCCGTCCGCCCAGCTGGCCGCGACCGGGGCACGGCCGATCTCCTGCATGGCGGCGACGGCGGGACACTCCCGGCGGTGCACGGTGACCGCGCCGCCCCGGACGACGAAGCCGGTCAGCTCGTCGGGGGGCACCGGCGTACAGCAGCCGGCCAGGCGCACCTGCGCGTTCGGGTCGTCCACGACGACGCCCGTGGGGCGAGGACCGGACCGGCTGCGGGCCGGAGCCTCGCGTTCCGTCGCGGCGGCGGGCTCGCCCCGGGTGCCGGGTCCGGTCGCGTCGGCGGTCTCCGGGTCGGGTTTCGCCTCGTCCGGGTGGTCGCTGAACCAGCCGGTGATCGCGATCCGGGCGGCGGGGGTGCGCGCGTGGTCGAGCCAGTCGGGCGAGGGGCCGGATGCGGTGTCCTGGGCGAGCAGCGGCTGCACGGTGTCGCCGTCGCTGAGGACGGTGCTCAGGGTGGCGAGGCGACCGTTGACCCGGGCCCCGATGGCGGTATGGGCGAGGTCGCCGTACTGGGCGTAGGCCGCGTCGACGCAGCTGGCCCCGGCGGGCAGCCCGAGGGTGCCGCCGTCGGTGCGGAAGACGGTGATCTCGCGGTCCTGGGCGAGGTCGTCGCGCAGGGTGGTCCAGAAGGTGTCGGGGTCGGTGGCGGACTCCTGCCAGTCCAGCAGCCGGGAGAGCCAGCCGGGCCGGGTCGGGTCGGCACGCTCGTCGGACGGCTCGGTCTGCGGGGGCGCGGCGGGGTCCTGGGCGTACGGATTGCCCAGCGCGACGACACCCGCCTCGGCGACCTTGTGCATCCGGTGCGTACGGATGAGGACTTCGGCGACGGCTCCTTCGGGGCCGACGACGGCGGTGTGCAGCGACTGGTAGAGGTTGAACTTGGGGGCGGCGATGAAGTCCTTGAACTCGGAGATCACCGGGGTGAAGCAGGTGTGCAGTTCACCGAGGACGGCGTAGCAGTCGGCGTCCTCGCCGACCAGGACGAGCAGCCGCCCGAAGTCGGTGCCGCGCAGTTCGCCGCGTTTCCTGCGGACCCGGTGCACGGAGACGAAGTGGCGTGGCCTGATGAGGACTTCGGCGCTGATGCCCGCGTCGCGCAGGGTGTGCGTCACGTTGTCGGCGATGGTTTCGAGGGGGTCGTCCGGGCCCGTCGCGGCGGCGATGAGGGCGCGGGTCTCCTCGTACTCCTCGGGGTGCAGGATCGCGAAGGCCAGGTCCTCCAGCTCGGTCTTGAGCGCCTGTACGCCGAGCCGTTCGGCGAGCGGGATGAGGACGTCCCGGGTGACCTTGGCGATCCGGGCCTGCTTCTCGGGGCGCATCACCCCGAGGGTGCGCATGTTGTGCAGCCGGTCCGCGAGCTTGATGGACATGACCCGGACGTCGTTGCCGGTGGCGACGAGCATCTTGCGGAAGGTCTCCGGCTCGGCGGCGGCGCCGTAGTCGACCTTCTCCAGTTTGGTGACGCCGTCGACGAGATAGCAGACCTCGTCGCCGAACTGCTCCTTGACCTGATCGAGCGTCACTTCCGTGTCCTCGACGGTGTCGTGGAGCAGGGAGGCGGTGAGGGTGGTGGTCTCCGCGCCCAGCTCGGCGAGGATCAGCGTCACGGCCAGCGGATGGGTGATGTACGGCTCGCCGCTCTTGCGCATCTGGCCGCGGTGCGAGGACTCCGCGAGGACGTAGGCCCGGCGCAGGATGGTCAGGTCGGCGTCGGGGTGGTGGGCGCGGTGTGCCTCGGCGACATGGCTGATGGCGTCGGGCAGCCGGTCGCGGGAGACCGGGCCGCGCAGTGCCACCCGGCCCAGTCTGCGCAGATCGATCCGGGGGCGGCTCCGCCTGCGAAGGGGGGCGCCCGGATCGGCGGCCTCTGCACTCATGGGCACCTCCGGCGACTCGACCGGCGGGGCGAGGGCTGGATGCGCCTCGGGGCCGGTGCTTGATGCTACCGAGCCCACCACGTGGCGCAGTCCAGCTCTCGCCCAGCGTGAAACGGATCACCCATTCGAGCGAAGCCCGGACCGATCACCGTTTCGAGCGCACCCCGCCTCAGAGGGCGGCGAACCGTCCGAGGGAAAGCGTCAAGCCAATGATCAGGCGGTTTCGAGCCAGGCCGGGTCGATGACGCCTTCGGCGACGATCACAGCGGGGCCCGTCATGTCGACCGCGCCGTCGGGGTGCTCGGTGATGACGAGGGTGCCGCCGGGGAGATCCACCCGGTATGTGACGGGGAGACCGGTCACGGCGGGGTCGGCACCGTCCCGGCGGGCGGTGGCGACGGCGACCGCGCAGGCGCCGGTGCCGCAGGAGCGGGTCTCGCCGGAGCCGCGCTCGTGGACCCGCATCCCGACGTGGCGCGGGCCCCGGTCGACGACGAACTCGACGTTGACGCCCTCGGGGTAGACCGCCTCGGGGGTGAAGGGCGGGGCGGTGAACAGATCGCCCGCGTGGTCCAGGTCGTCGACGAACGCGACGGCGTGGGGGTTGCCCATGTTGACGTTGCGGGCGGGCCAGCTGCGGCCGTCGACGCTGACCGTGACGCCCGCATCGGGCAGCAGGGCCTGTCCCATGGAGACGGTGATGTCGCCGTTCTTGGCGAGGTGCACGCGCTTGGGCCCGCCCCGGGTGGCGACGGTCAGGTCGCCCTCCTCGACGAGGCCGGCGCGCTGGAGGTAGTGCGCGAAGACACGCACGCCGTTGCCGCACATCTCGGCGATCGAGCCGTCCGCGTTGCGGTAGTCCATGAACCACTCGGCCGTCTCCGCCATGGACCGCGCCCCGGGGTGCGCGGCGGACCGCACGACGTGCAGCAGTCCGTCGCCGCCGATACCGGCCCGGCGGTCGCAGAGCCGGGCGACGAGGGCGGCGGGCAGCGTGAGGGCGTTGTCCGGGTCCGGGACGATCACGAAGTCGTTCTCGGTGCCGTGACCCTTGAGGAAGGCGATCTGCGAGGTGCTCACACGCCCACTGTACGAGGCGGCGCCGACAATCCGCTCCGGCGGACCCCCGCGACCGGCTTCGCCGGCCGGGCCGCCCAAGGGGCGTCGAGGGCTCGTCGTGCGGGTCCGCCGCGGCCGTCAGCGCAGCCGGGCCACGCGCCAGACGGCGAGGGCGACCAGGGCGAGGCCGGTCACGGCGTACAGCGCGATCACGCGCCAGTCGGGGCGGTCGCCCGAACCCCGGGAGGGCAGTCCGGGCCAGGTGTGACCCACGCGGCGGGCCGCCATCATGCCCCAGCCGGCCGCGCAGCAGCTGATCAGGAGCCCCAGCATGGCGACGATGGCGCCGCCGTCACCGAACTCGAAGGCGAGCGGGAAGGCGAACATCAGCGAGCCGACCGCGGCCAGCATGACGATGGGGGCAAGCTGCCAGATCCGCAGCTTGCGGGTGGGCCGCAGCTCGACCTCGACCTCGGGGGTCACGTCCTGCTCGTCGGGCCCGTCGGGGCTCAGCCGTCCCGCGGTCTCCCGCGGTGACGGCACCTCGTGCTCTGTGTCGCGCTGCTCCGTGTCGCGAGGGCCGGCCTCCATCGCCACGCGCCCTCCCAACTCGGACTCCACTGGTGGATCGATGCTCGATGATGGCACGGTCACGGGCGCCGAATTGACGGGCGGAGCTTCCCGATGCCATCACGTGATCAGGCTGTGACCGCTCGTTCGACCAACGTCAGTGCCCGGTGCGGGAGTTCCCCCCGGTCATGGTCACCGCCGCCGAGCCACACGACACGCGGGTCGCGACGGAACCACGAATCCTGACGGCGGGCGAAGCGTTTGGTGGCGCGCACGGTCTCGGCCCGCGCATCGTCCTCGGTGCACTCCCCCGCGAGCGCCGCGAGGATCTGCTGGTAGCCGAGGGCCCGTGAGGCGGTGAGGCCCTCGCGCAGCCCGGACGCCTCCAGGGCGCGCACCTCGTCCACGAGTCCGGCTTCCCACATCCGGTCGACGCGCAGGGCGATGCGCTCGTCCAGTTCGGGGCGTTCCACGTCGACGCCGATCTGGACGGCGTCGTAGACCGGTTCGTCGCCGGGGAGGTTGGCGGTGAAGGGCTTGCCGGTGATCTCGATGACTTCGAGGGCGCGGACGATGCGGCGGCCGTTGCTCGCCAGGATGGACCGGGCGGCCTCCGGGTCGGCGGCGGCCAGCCGTGCGTGCAGGACGCCGGAGCCGCCCTCGGCCAGCTCCGCTTCGAGGCGGGCGCGCACCTCGGGGTCCGTACCGGGGAACTCCAGGGCGTCGATGGCGCCCTTCACGTACAGCCCGGAACCGCCGACCAGGATCGGGGTGCGCCCCTCGGCGAGCAGCCGGTCGATCTCCCGGCGGGCCAGGCGCTGGTACTCGGCGACGCTGGCGGCCTCGGTGACGTCCCAGATGTCCAGCAGGTGGTGCGGCACGCCGTCGCGCTCGGGGAGCGTCAGCTTCGCCGTGCCGATGTCCATGCCCCGGTAGAGCTGCATGGAGTCGGCGTTGATCACCTCGCCGCCGAGCCGCTGGGCGAGAAAGACCCCCAGATCCGATTTTCCGGCCGCTGTGGGGCCTACGACGGTGATGACTCGGAGGGTGGGGTGGGGAGGGATCACCCGGACAGTGTCCCAAAAATCCGGGCTCTCCCGAACACACCGGGTGGCGCCGTCGGGGGAGTAAAAACGGCAGGAACGGAGAGGTGACGGACAATGGGGGCGGGAGAACGTTCCCGCGAAGACAGTCCTCCACACTGCACGGAAGGTGACCCATGGGGTTCCTGGACAACCTGAAGGCCAAGCTGGGGCCGGCCAAGGAGAAGGTCGGCGACCTCGCGCAGCAGCACGGGGGCAAGATCGAGCAGGGCCTCGACAAGGCCGCGCGCACGGTCGACCAGAAGACCAAGGGCAAGTACAGCGACAAGATCGATTCGGGTACGCGCAAGGCCAAGGAGGCCGTGGACAAGCTGGGCCAGAAGGACGGCGGCACGCCCGGAACCCCCGGTGCTCCCGGAACCCCCGGTGCCCCGGGTACGCCCGGGAGCACCCCCGGCAGCCCCGGCAACACGCCTCCTCCGCCGCCGCCCGCGCCCTGACGCAGCGGTCCTGCCCCGGCGGCGGGTCCGGAGCCGAGCGCTCCGGGCCCGCCGCCGGTCTGTTCAGAAGCAGTTCGTCGGGCCGGTCTCTTCAGGACCAGGCTGCGACGGTGTAGCCCACGCCGTAGGGGGCGTCCTCGTACAGCAGCCGTCCGGCGAGCCCGGCGTCCCGCGCGGCACCGGCGAGGAGCTGCCAGGGAGCCCGGCCGGCCGCCTTGAGCTCGTGGGCGAGCGTGGCGTCGAGCGCGGCGATGGCGTCGAGGTCCGCGGAGCCGAGCGCCTCGGTGGCCCGGGCGTCGAAGGCGGCGGCCCGGTCGTCGAGGTAGCCGGGGGCCTTGAGGGTGCGGCAGGCGCTGCCGTCGCCCATCACCAGGAGCGCGACCCGGTCGGTGCGTCCGGCGACGGCGCGGCCGGCCTCCGCGCAGTCCTCCGGGTCCGCGGTCTGCAGGAAGGCGAGCCCTTCCACGGGGGCGCCCGTCCAGCGGGCCCGTTGCAGCAGCCAGGCGCCCACCGTGAGGGACTGCGGCAGGGGGCGTCCGGCCGTCGTGTCCCCGTCGGCTGCTTGGCCGAGCGTCACGTCGAGGTCCACGCCGACGCCCCGGAAGGAACCGTGTGCGCCGGGCGGGTAGGGCCCGACGGTCGGGTGCTCGCCCGGCTCGGACGGCTCGTCGCCGGCCCCCACGACGACCAGCAGGTCCGGTCGCGCGGCGGCGAGCACGCCCACGGCGTCGAGGCACGCGTCACGCGCGGCGTCGAGCTCGGGGGCGGCCCCGGCGGCGACCTCGGGCACCAGGAGCGGCGGACAGGGGCAGACGGCGGCGGCGACAAGCATGCCGGTCAGCGTACTTGCCGGGGGCCGTGGGCCGGCCGGCCGCGTACGGGCCGGGGGGCCGGCCCCCCGGCGCCCCCGGGCCCTCAGCCGATGCCGCAGGCCGGGGCCGCGGCGGCCGGGAGCGGGTCCGGGGCGCCGATGCCGGGGAGGCCCAGCATCACTCCGGCGGGCTTCGCGGCGGCCTCGGTGGTGCGCTTCTCCCAGGCGTCGCCCGCACGGGTGGACCGTACGGCGAGCGGCGTGCCCTCGGCGAGCAGGTGGTGCGGGGCGGCGTAGGTGATCTCGACGGTCACCACGTCACCCGGGCGCACGGCCTTCTCGGGCTGCGTGAAGTGGACCAGGCGGTTGTCGGGCGCGCGGCCGGAGAGGCGCTGGGTGGCGCCGTCCTTGCGGCCCTCGCCCTCGGCGACCATGACGTCCAGGGTGCGGCCGACCTGCTTCTTGTTCTCGTCCCAGGAGATCTGCTCCTGGAGGGCGGACAAGCGCATGTACCGCTCCTGGACGACCTCCTTGGGGATCTGGCCGTCCATGTCGGCGGCCGGGGTCCCGGGGCGCTTGGAGTACTGGAAGGTGAACGCGTTGGCGAACCGCGCCTCGCGGACGGCGTGCATCGTCTGTTCGAAGTCCTCCTCGGTCTCGCCGGGGAAGCCCACGATGATGTCCGTGGAGATGGCGGCGTCCGGCATTGCGGCGCGGACCTTCTCGATGATCCCGAGGAAGCGTTCCTGGCGGTAGGAACGGCGCATCGCCTTGAGGATCGTGTCCGAACCGGACTGCATCGGCATGTGGAGCTGCGGCATCACGTTGGGCGTCTCGGCCATGGCGGCGATGACGTCGTCGGTGAAGTCGCGGGGGTGCGGCGAGGTGAAGCGGACGCGCTCCAGGCCCTCGATCTTTCCGCAGGCACGCAGCAGCTTGGAGAAGGCCTCGCGGTCGCCGATGTCGGAGCCGTACGCGTTGACGTTCTGGCCGAGCAGGGTGATCTCGGAGACGCCCTCGGCGACCAGCGCCTCGATCTCGGCCAGGATGTCGCCGGTGCGGCGGTCCTTCTCCTTGCCGCGCAGCGCGGGGACGATGCAGAAGGTGCAGGTGTTGTTGCAGCCGACCGAGATGGAGACCCACGCGGCGTAGGCGGACTCGCGGCGGGTGGGGAGCGTGGAGGGGAAGGCCTCCAGGGACTCGGCGATCTCGATCTGCGCCTCTTCCTGGATGCGGGCGCGCTCCAGGAGGACCGGCAGCTTGCCGATGTTGTGGGTGCCGAAGACGACGTCGACCCAGGGGGCCCGCTTGACGATGGTGTCGCGGTCCTTCTGCGCGAGACAGCCGCCGACGGCGATCTGCATCCCCGGGCGTTTGGTCTTCATCGGCGCGAGGCGGCCGAGGTTCCCGTACAGCTTGTTGTCGGCGTTCTCCCGCACCGCGCAGGTGTTGAAGACGACGACGTCGGCGTCGCCGTCGGAGCCTTCGGGGGCGCGGACGTAACCGGCGCCCTCCAGGAGACCCGACAGCCGTTCGGAGTCGTGGACGTTCATCTGGCACCCGTAGGTGCGCACCTCGTAGCTCTTCTGGACGTCCACTGCTTCGCTCCGGTTGCCGCTGCTCATGGGACAAGGGTAGGCGGTTGCCGGGCGGCGCCCCTCCTGCCCCGTGCCCGGCCCCTCTCCTCTCCCCCGCCGACTGTGGGGCGGGCCTCATGGGCGAGCCTGGCCAGGGGGGCGGGTGAGCTGGCAGGATCGCGCGCATGCACCACGCTCTGTCCCGATTCGGCCGCCGGCGCACCCTGCAGACGGGCGCCGTCCTCGCGGTCGTGCTCGGGCTGCTCGCGTGGTGGCTGCAGCCCCGGGGGGACGAGGGGGACCCGAGCGGTCCGCTCACCTTCTCCACCGGGGTGCCCAGCGGCGTCTACCAGCGGTACGGGGAGCGGCTGGAGGACGCGCTCGCCAAGGACATGCCGGAGGTGGCCATACGGCTGCGGACCAGCGAGGGGTCGCAGCAGAACCTCGCGCGGGTGGCGACGGGCGAGGCCGACTTCACCATCGCGACGGCCGACGCCGTGGCCACCTATCTGCGCGACGGCCGGCAGGGGGCCCAGCGGCTGCGCGGCTGCGTCCGGCTGTACGACGACTACGTCCAGCTGGTCGTCCCCCGCGACTCCGACATCCGCAGCGCCTCCGACCTGCGGGGCAAGCGGGTCGGCGTCGGCCAGGAGGGTTCCGGGGTGCGGCTGGTGGCGGACCGGCTACTGAAGGCGGCGGGGCTCGATCCGGCCGACGACATCACCCCGGTGCCGGTGGGCATCGACACGATGCCCGTACGGCTGACGCAGGGGCAGCTGGACGCCTTCTTCTGGTCGGGCGGGCTGCCGACCGCCGCCGTGCAGGAGCTGTCGGAGCGCTTCGACGTCCGGCTGGTGCCGCTGGAGGCCGACCTGGTCGCGAAGCTGCAGGCGGCGACCGGTCCCACCCGTTTCTACCGGTCGGCCATGATGCCCGCCGACGCCTATCCGGAGGCCCAGCAGGGCCAGTCGGTGCCCACGGTCGCCGTCGCCAACCTGCTCGTCACGACCGACCGTACGGACGCGGCCATGACCGAGGCCTTCACCCGGACGGTGATCAACAGCCGGGACCGGATCGGCCGTGAGGTCCACGCGGCGCAGCTCGTGGATCTGCGGACGGCGATCTACACGGATCCGCTGGACGTGCACGAAGGCGCCAAGGACTACTACCGCTCGGTGAAGCCCTGACCCCTCCTAGGACGCGCGGCCCGGCTCTTTCCCGGCTCAGCCGCCCGGCCGTTCGCGGGGCAGCGAGACGGTGACCCGCAGGCCGTGCGGTGGGTGGTGCTCGTACGCGATCGAGCCGCCGCCCGCCGCGAGCAGCACCCGGGAGATGGAGAGGCCCAGCCCCGAGCCGCTGACGTTCTGGTGGCGGGTGCTGCGCCAGAAGCGGTCCCCGACGCGTTCCAGCTCCGCTTCGGTGAGGCCGGGGCCCCGGTCGGCGACCACGACGGTCGTCGTTCGGGTTCCGGCGGCGACGGTGACGGTGACGTCCTCGCCGGCCGGGGTGAACTTCAGGGCGTTGTCGATCACCGCGTCCAGGGCGCTGGAGAGCGCCACGGGGTCGGCCCAGGCGGTGGCCGCCGGGGCGCCTTCCAGAGTGAGCCGCACGCCCTCCCGGTCCGCCATCGGGCGCCAGGACGCGACCCGCTCGGCGGTGAGCGGGACGATGTCGATCAGCTGGAGGTCCGCCTCGGCGTGCTCGGCCAGCGCGAGGTCCAGGAGGTCGTCGAGGACCCGGGCCAGCCGCTTGCCCTCGGTGCGCACGGCCGCGATCTCCTCGCTGTCCTCGGGCAGCTCCAGGGCGAGGAGCTCGATGCGCAGGAGCAGGGCGGCGAGCGGGTTGCGCAGCTGGTGCGAGGCGTCGGCGACGAAGGCGCGCTGCTGCTCCAGCACGTCCTCGACGTTGTCCGCCATCTCGTTGAAGGAGCGGGCCAGGTGCCGGAGCTCCGGCGGCCCGGCGGACGCGGCGACGCGGGAGCGCATGCGGCCCCCGGCGATGTCACGGGTGGCCGCGTCCAAGGTCCGTACGGGCAGCAGGACCCAGCCGGTGAGCCGGACCGCCGCGGCAACCGCCACCAGCAGGGCCAGTGCCTCGCCGAGGCCGATGAGCAGCCAGGTCCGCAGGATCCGGGACCGCATCTCGCCGGTGGGCGAGTCGATGACGACCACGGCGACCACGTCGCCGTCGCGCACCACGGGCGAGGCGACGACGACGCGCCCGTTCTGCCAGGGCCAGACCTGCGGCGGATCGTGCGAGCGGCGGCCGAGCAGCGCCTCGTCGAAGGCCGTGCGCCCCTCCCCCTCGGCGGGCAGGGCCCAGGAACCGGGCGCCTTGGCCAGGGCCCGGTCGTCCTGGAAGAAGACGCCGGCGCGGATGTCGTACACCGAGGCGTAGACCTCCAGGTCGGTCTGGAGGGTGCGGCGGCGCTCCTCGCTGTCCGGGGAGGTGTCAGTGATGGCCTGGGCGAGGGCGGCGAACCGCGCGGTGTCGTCGATCCGATCGATGACCAGGCGCTGCTGCTCGGCGGCGGCCACGCTGATCGCGAGCGGGAAGCCGAGGGTGACCAGGACTGCGGCCATCAGGACGATGAGCAGCGGGAGCAGGCGGGAGCGCACCGGGGAAACGTACCCGTTCGGTTACGCGGACGGCGCGACGAGCCGGTAGCCGACGCCCCGCACGGTCTCGATCAGGGTGGGCAGCCGCAGCTTGGAGCGCAGGGAGGCGACGTGGACCTCCAGGGTGCGTCCGGTCCCCTCCCAGCTGGTGCGCCAGACCTCGCTGATGATCTGCTCGCGGCGGAAGACGACGCCGGGGCGCTGGGCTAGGAGGGCCAGCAGGTCGAACTCCTTGCGGGTGAGCTGGACTTCCTCGCCGTCGACGCTGACCCGGCGGGTCGGCAGCTCGATGGCGACCGGTCCGAGGCGCAGGGCGGCGACCGGGGTCGGGGCGGTGTCCTCGGCTCCGGAGGTGCGCCGGGCGACCGCGTGGATACGGGCGAGCAGCTCGCCGGTGTCGTACGGCTTGGTGACGTAGTCGTCGGCGCCGAGGTTGAGGCCGTGGATGCGCGAGCGCACGTCGGCGCGGGCGGTGACCATGATCACGGGGGTCGCGGTGCGCTTGCGGATCTTGCCGCACACCTCGTAGCCGTCCTGGTCGGGCAGGCCGAGGTCGAGGAGGATCACCCCGAAGGGCTCCTTCTCCGCGGGCAGCAGCGCGCGGAGGGCCTCCTCGCCGTTGCGGGCGTGCACGACCTGGAACCCGTGCCGGGCGAGCACGGCGGACAGGGCCGCCGCGACATGGTCGTCGTCCTCGACGAGCAGCAGTCTCATGGCCCTCCTCTCCGTCTCTCCCGGGGCCGTCCGGCTCCTCGGGCTCATACGTGCAACCGTTGCACGGTGTCACCGCGTGTTATCCCGCGTTTCACCCTGCTTGATCCGGAAGACCCTTGCCGTGATCTTCCGTTCATCGACGCTTCGCGTCGACCTCGCTCAAGGCATCCACGCCGATGAACGGCACACCAGTCAAGAGCCTGCCGGTTACAGCAGGGTTTCCGTTATGCACCCGGTACGCCCCGGGGCGGCGCGGGGCGTCCTGTTCACACGGAGTGTCCGGTTGCCGCCGGATCGTTATGCTCAATTTCCGCTCAGATGTAATGACGTTGGTCGCACTGCGTCATTAGTGTCCTTCTTCAACCGAGGAGGACGGAGCAAGAAGCCGATGAGCGGAGTTTCAGTGACCAAGGACGCCGAGGATGCCGCGCCCGCGGCGAACGACCTGGTCGTACTGAGCAACGTCAACAAGCACTTCGGCGCGCTGCATGTGCTCCAGGACATCGACCTGACCATCGCCCGGGGCGAGGTCGTGGTCGTCATCGGGCCTTCCGGGTCCGGCAAGTCCACGCTGTGCCGCACGATCAACCGCTTGGAGACGGTCGATTCGGGAGACATCTCGATCGACGGCAAGCCCCTGCCCCAGGAGGGCAAGGAGCTGGCCAGGCTGCGTGCCGACGTGGGCATGGTCTTCCAGTCGTTCAATCTCTTCGCACACAAGACGGTGCTGGAGAACGTCATGCTGGGCCAGATCAAGGTCCGCAAGGCCGACAAGAAGGCCGCGGAGGAGAAGGCCCGGACCCTGCTCGACCGGGTGGGCGTCGGCGTACAGGCCGACAAGTACCCGGCGCAGCTCTCCGGTGGCCAGCAGCAGCGCGTCGCGATCGCACGGGCGTTGGCGATGGACCCGAAGGTCATGCTCTTCGACGAGCCCACGTCGGCGCTCGACCCGGAGATGATCAACGAGGTCCTCGAAGTCATGCAGCAGCTGGCCAGGGACGGGATGACGATGATCGTCGTCACCCACGAGATGGGCTTCGCCCGGTCCGCCGCCAACCGCGTCGTGTTCATGGCGGACGGGAAGATCGTCGAAGAGGCGGCGCCCGACCAGTTCTTCAGCAATCCGCGCAGCGACCGGGCCAAGGACTTCCTGTCGAAGATCCTTCACCACTGACGACAACGACCCACGACCTAAGGATTGTTCACATGAAGCTCCGCAAGTCCGCCGCCGTGGCGGCCATCGCCGTCCTCGCCCTGACCGCGACCGCGTGTGGTGGCAAGGAGGGTTCCGCCGGTGACAAACCGGGCGGCACCCAGCCGGGCGCCTCCGGTGCCCCCGAGCTGCCCACGTACACCGCCGCCAAGGACGTCGCCCTCGACTCCCCGGTCTTCAAGAAGGCCAAGGAGCGCGGCAAGCTCATCATCGGCGCCAAGGCCGACCAGCCGTACCTCGGCTTCGAGGACCAGGCGACCAAGGAGCGCTCGGGCTTCGACATCGAGATCGCCAAGATGGTCGCCGCCGACCTCGGCTTCTCGGAGAAGCAGATCGAGTGGAAGACCGTCGACTCCGGCGTCCGTGAGACGGCCATCTCCAAGGGCCAGGTCGACTACTACGTCGGCACCTACACGATCAACGACGAGCGCAAGAAGCAGGTCGGCTTCGCCGGTCCGTACTACAAGGCCGGCGCGGACCTCCTGGTGCGCAAGGAAGAGACGGCGATCACCGGCAAGGAGTCGGTGAAGGGCAAGAAGGTCTGCTCGATCGTCGGCTCCACGCCGCTCCAGGAGATCAAGAAGCCCGAGTACGGCGCGAGCGTCGTCGAGCTGGCCAAGTACTCCGACTGCGTGCAGCAGCTGCTGACCAAGCAGGTCGACGCCGTCACCACCGACGACTCGATCCTCAAGGGCTACGCCGCCGCCAACAAGGGCAAGCTCAAGGTCGTCGGCAAGCCGTTCACCGACGAGCCCTACGGCGTCGGCCTGAACAAGGACGACAAGGTCCTCCGCGAGGCCATCAGCAAGTCGCTGGAGGACCGCGTCAAGGACGGCACGTACAAGAAGATCTACGAGGCCACCCTCGGTCTGTCCGGCTCGGACTTCGTCGACCCGCCGGCCATCGAGCGTTACTGACGCCCTCGGGCGCCCGGCATCGTCGGGCGCCCGGCAGCTCCCGGTGTCTGAACGCAGACACCCGTCACGACGCCCCGCGAGTGACCCCGGCGTCCCGTACGCCCCCGCCGTCCCCCTCTCCCCGGGGACGGCGGGCGAACGGGGCGCTCCTTCCCCTGCCCCGATGCCGATGACCGCCGACGCGGAGACCTCATGAACGTACTGCTCGACAATTTCCCAGCGTTCCGCGACGGCTTCATAGGAACTGTGTCGATCACCGCCGTCAGCTCGCTTATCGCCCTGGTTCTCGGTGTCGTCGTCGCCGGATTCCGCGTCTCGCCGGTACCGCCGCTGCGGTACTTCGGCACCGCGTGGGTCACGCTGATGCGCAACACCCCGCTGACGCTGCTCTTCCTGATCTTCTTCTTCGTGGTGCCGGAGATCCTCTTCCCGGGGATGAGCCCGTTCGTCCTCGGCTCCCTGGCCCTCGGCTTCTACACCTCGTCCTTCGTCTGCGAGGCGGTCCGCTCCGGCATCAACACCGTGCCGCTGGGACAGGCCGAGGCCGCGCGCTCGATCGGCATGACGTTCGCCCAGACCCTGCAGATCGTGGTGCTCCCCCAGGCGACGCGGACGGTCATCCCGCCGCTGAGCAGCATCTTCATCGCCCTGACGAAGAACTCCGCGATCGCCGGCGCCTTCAGCAACGCCGAACTCTTCGGCTGGCAGAAGCTGATGAGCGACAAGGGCTACGACATCGTCCCCGTCTTCATCTGGGTGGCCATCGGGTACCTGATCATCACCTTTACCATCAGTGGCCTCTTCCGGCTGCTGGAGCGTCGCATGGAGGTCGCCCGATGAGCGCCAGCGTTCTTTACGACGCCCCGGGCCCCAAGGCCGTCGTCCGCAACCGGATCTACGCCGTCGTCGGCAGCCTCGCCATCGTGGCGCTGATCGCCGTCAGCGTCATGCGGCTGGCCGACAAGGGGCACCTCGCCCCCGAGATGTGGGACATCTTCAACTACGCGGGCATCCGGCAGAACATCGCCGACGCGGTGCTCGCGACCCTCAAGGCGTTCGGTCTCGCCGCGGTCGGCTCGCTGGTCCTCGGTGTGCTCCTGGCGGTGGGCCGGCTCTCCGACCACAAGCCGGTCCGCTGGGTGGCGACCACCTTCATCGAACTGTTCCGCTCGCTGCCGCTCCTGATCACCATCTACGCGATCTGGGTCGGCTTCCTCACCGACTACTCGATGTGGGCGCTGGCGGCGGGTCTCTCCGTCTACAACGGCTGTGTCCAGGCCGAGGTGCTGCGCGCCGGGATCAACTCGGTGCCCAAGGGCCAGAGCGAGGCCGCGTACGCACTCGGCATGAGCAAGACGCAGGTCATGACGACCGTCCTGATGCCGCAGGCGATCCGGTCGATGCTGCCGACGATCATCAGCCAACTCGTGGTGACCCTCAAGGACACCTCGCTCGGCTTCATCATCCTGTACCCGGAGCTGCTCCAGACCGCGCGTCTGATCGCCTCCAACACCCAGGTGAACGGCCAGTACCCGTACGTCTCGACGATCGTCGTCATCGGCACGATCTACATCGCGATGTGTCTGCTGCTCTCGGCGCTGGCGACGTGGATCGAGAAGCGCGGCCGCCGGGCCAAGACCGGCATCAAGGTGGCGCCCGGCGTCCAGACCGCCGGCATCCCCACGGTCGAGGACATTCCCGGCCCTGGGGCGGGGGGCGCAGGGGGCGCAGGCCCGACGGACGGCGGTGCCGCTGGGGCCGGAGTGACGAAGGACTGACCTCCCCGGGGCCACACCGACCCCTCCCGGCAGGAGCATTCGAGGCAGCGGCGCACGCGTCGCTGCCTCGGTCACTTGACGCAAGCACCACCAGTGGGTTGCATACGTTCTGTGATCACGCACCCGGCTACCTCTGCCACGTTCCGCATGACCGTAAGGGCCGGAGGGTACGCGCCGTGGACCCGGTGATCGTCGTCGGCGCCGGGCCCGTCGGCCTGACGCTGTCGCTGGCCCTCGCCGCCCAGGGCGTCCCCTCGGTGCTCCTCGACGAGGGGGCCGGCACGGAGGAGCCCCGGCCCGCCCGCACGGTCGTGCTGCGCGAGGACACCGCCGACCTGATGGGCCGTCTCGGCTGCCGGGAGCTGGACCGGGTCGGGCTGCGCTGGACGGGCTGGCGTTCGATGCGCCGGAAGCAGTCGGTCCGGGAGATGCCGCTGAGCGGGGGCCGGCCGGACGAGGAGGGCGAGCCGCTCCCCGGGCTCCTTCCCTCGCCGCTGCACCTGCCGCAGCACGAGCTGAGCACCGCGCTGCGTGCGGCGGTGGACAAGGAACCGCTGGTCCGGCTGGTGCCGATGAGCCGCATCGACACGCTGGAGCAGGACCGCGACGGCATCACGGTGCACACCAGGGAGCCGGGATCGACCTGGTGGCGCGGGAGTTATCTGGTCGGCTGCGACGGCGCCCGGTCGACCGTGCGCAAGCTGCTGGACATCCGGTTCCCCGGCCGTACGGCGGTGGAGCGGCATGCCGTCGCCGCCCTGCGGGCCGAACTGCCCTGGCCCGACGAGGCCGTTCTCCACCGGCAGCCGCCCTGGCGGACCGGCGGCGAGGAGGTCTCCGCCCGCCCCCTGCCGAACGGCGTCTGGCGGCTGGACTGGCTGCTCCCGCCGCGCGGCGAACTGGTCACCCCCGAGGCGGTGATCACCCGGATCCGGGACACGCTGGCCGGCTGGTGCGGCGAGACCCCGGCGTACGAACTGCTGGACACCGGCGTCCACACACTCCACCACCGGCTCGCCCGGCGCTGGCGCAAGCAGCGTGCCTTCCTGGCGGGGGACGCGGCACACCTGCTGGGCGCTCTGGGCACGCAGGGACTCGACGAGGGCATCCGGGACGCCGAGAACCTGGCCTGGAAGCTGGCCCACGCCTGGCACCACGGCCCGGCCGAGCAGCTGCTCGACAGCTACCAGGCGGAGCGGCGGGCCGCCGTGGCCGCCCGGTTGCGCGCCGCCGATCAGTCGCTGCCGATACTGCGCGGCGGAGGCGGTCTGCGGACCCTGGTCCCGGGCGCCGCACGCGGTCACGACACCCTCCTCGCCGACGGCCATCTGGGCCGCGGAGCACTGGGTGCGCCCCCTTCGTACTCACACTCCCCCCTTTCACCACCGCACGCCGAGGCGCACACCGCTGTCGGTACGCCCCCCGGTGCGCCGGTCGCCGATGTGACGGTGACCGCGCCGGACGGAACGACGACACGGCTGCGGGAGCGGCTGGGGCAGGGCCATCCGCTGGTGATCCTGGTCGCGCCGGGGACCGGCGTCTGGGACCGGCGGCACTGGCAGACCGCGGGCGTCATGCCCCGTCTCACGGACGCCGTGGCGGCGCTCCCCGGTACGACGGAGCTGCTGGTCACCGAGAGCTATCCGGGGGCGTCGGCCCATACCGTGCTGCTGGTGAGGCCGGACGGGCATCTGGTGGCGGCCTTCGGCGGCGTACGGCCCGCAGAGCTGTTCACCGCGGCGCAGGCCGCACTGGGCGGTGCGCCGCGTGATGGACGGGAGCGCGTGGCGGAGGAGGACGAGGAGAGCGAGGGCCGGGAGAGCGGCGGCGAGAAGGGGAGCCGGGCGCGGGTCCACGCCGAGGGGACCGCCGGGCATCGCTGACCGGTGGT
This sequence comes from Streptomyces rubiginosohelvolus, assembly GCF_014649875.1. GTDB lineage: Bacteria > Actinomycetota > Actinomycetes > Streptomycetales > Streptomycetaceae > Streptomyces > Streptomyces rubiginosohelvolus. The sequence goes on from NZ_BMTW01000002.1 coordinate 536,220, forward strand.
CCGTCGTCCGCCGCACATCTGCCTCACCGGCGGACGCACATTGACCGTCACGGGCACGCATGGTGTACTCCAGATCATGACCGACACCGATGTGCGCCTGTGGCGGAGGGTCCATATGGACCTCGTCCGTTACGCGGGCTGCGTGTGTCGTCCGTCCTGCTGAATCGCCTCCCTCTGCCGGCTCGTGCCGTTTTCCGCACGGCCGGAACCCCGCGCGAACTCTCAGGACGGTCCTCGTGTCTTCCGCTCACTCCGCCGTGCCCACAGCCGGCTCGGTGCCTTCTCCCACTTCCCCCGTTTCTTCCTCTCCCGCTCTCGCCGCGCCGACGATCACGGAGCTGCTGGACTTCGTCCGCCGCACCGCCCGGAACGAGGCGCTCATCGCCTCGTTGCCCCTCGATCCGGAGGGCCGCACCTGGATCCGGCTCGACGGCCCCGGCGGCAGCGAGGCGTGGCTGATCGGCTGGCCGCCCGGCACCGGTACGGGCTGGCACGACCACGCCGACTCGATCGGCGCGTTCACGACGGCGGCCGGTGCCCTCAAGGAGCACTCGCTGGCCGTGCGGCTGCCCACCGACGGCTGGAAGACGCTGGAGCTGACGGACGGCGTGGACCGGTCGAGGGAGCTGGCGGCCGGTCAGGGCCGGGCCTTCGGGCAGAACCACGTCCACGAGGTCCTCAACGAGTCCGAGGACGTGCACGCGGTCTCCGTCCACGCCTACTACCCGCCGCTGCCGCGGATCCGCCGGTTCAGCCGCACCGGTGCGGTGCTCCGGCTGGAGCAGACCGAGAGCCCCGAGGACTGGCAGTGAGCGAGAACCGAAGCACGGAAGCCCCTGTCCCGGTGGGCATCGACGAGCTGCTGGAGCGGGTCAGGGCCGGCTACGACCGGATCGACCCGCGCGAGGCCGCCGCGGCGGCGGAGGCCGGGGCCCTGCTCGTGGACATCCGGTACGCGGCCCTCCGCGACCGGGACGGCCTGATCCCCGGCGCGCTGGTCGTCGAACGCAACGAACTGGAATGGCGGCTCGACCCGCAGGGCAGCCACCGCGCACCTGAGGCGGTGGGCCACGACCTCCAGGTCGTCGTCATCTGCAACGAGGGATACGCCTCCAGCCTGGCGGTCGCCTCGCTGCGGCAACTGGGACTCCACCGGGCCACCGATCTGATCGGCGGCTTCCAGGCGTGGCGCGCGGCGGGACTCCCGGTAGCCGCCACCTGACGCCCGGCACCCGCAACCTGGCGCCCATCCCCCTGGCGCCCGGCACCTGAGCTCAGGTGCCGGGCGCCAGGTTTCTGCTGCCACACACCCGAACGCCACGTTCCACTGGAGCAATCGCCGTGCGTGACCGACATTCGCCTCACACAGAGGACCGAAATGTACGGAGATGACCGCATATGGCGACCGCTGTCCTCACCCCTGATCAGCTCGACGGCCAGGCTGCCCTGCTGCACGACACCCAGGCGTGGCAGCAGATCGTCACGGGCTGGGAGCACACCGCCGCCGAGCCCGCGCCGGCCCCCGAGCCCGCGCCGGCCCCCGAGCCCACGCCGGCCCCCGAGCCCGCGCCGGCCCTCGGACCTGCAAGGCCCTCCGACTGGCGGGGCCTGCTGTCGGTACCCGTGGACCAGCTGATCGACGACACCCTGCGGGCCCTCCCCACGCCGCCTCCGCACGAGCGCCCGCTGCCCGGACGGCTGGGGGCGATGCTGCCCGACCGCGTCCACCTCTGGCGGCGGGTCGGGCAGAGCGAACTGCGCCCTTCGGTCCATCTCGGCTACGCGCGGCAGATCCTGGCCGAGTGGGGCTGGCAGAACACCCCGTACCGGCTGCGGAACGCCCGGGGAGCACGCTGTGTCTGCGGCGCGATGGTCTCCGCGCACCGCCTCGGCTACGGGTCCCTCGACACCGTGGACCGGGCCGGCGCCTGGCTGATCACGGAGCTGCGCGCGCAGGGGTGGCCCGGGCTGATCGGCCCCTGGAACCGCCATCCCGGCCGCACCGCCGCCGATGCCCTGGCGCTCGTCGACGCCACCATCCGCCGCGCGTCCCTGGCCGGACAGTAGCGCCGGACAAGGACTGACGAAGGACCGGCGAAGGATCCACGTCGGAGGATCGGCGTCAGATGATCGGCGTCAGAAAGGCTCGTCGAGGCCCTCCGTGTCCTCGCCCTCCTCCTCCAGCGCCTGCCGCACCACCCGCAGGGCCATGCCCTCCCCGTATCCCTTGCGGGCGAGCATCCCCGCCAGGCGGCGCAGCCGCTTGTCCCGCTCCAGGCCCCGTGTGGAGCGGAGCTTGCGGGCCACGAGCTGGCGCGCCGTCTCCTCCTCCTGGTCCGGGTCGAGCTGCCCGACCGCCTCGTCGATCACGGCGGAGTCCACGCCCTTCGTCCGCAGCTCACGGACGAGGGCGCGGCGCGCGAGCCCCCGGCCGTGGTGCCGGGACTCCACCCACGCCCCGGCGAACGCCGCGTCGTCGATCAGCCCGACGCCCTCGAAGCGGGCGAGCACTTCCTCGGCCGCCTCGTCCGGGATCTCCCGCTTGCGCAGGGCGTCCGCGAGCTGTTTGCGCGTCCGCGGTGTCCCGGTGAGCAACCGCAGGCAGATGTTGCGCGCCTGCTCGACCGGGTCACGCGGCTCCCCCTTCTCGGCCCTCGACGAGGAAGGGGAGCCGCTGCTTCTGGTGCCGGAGCGGGCACGGCGGCCCGCCCCCTCGCCGAATCCGCTCCCGGCGCCCGCTCCCTCGCGTGAGCGGCGCCCGGACCGCGCCCCGACGTCGTCCGCTGCCGCCCCCCGCGCGGCGGCGGACGCGTCGGTGGGCCCGTAACCGGATCCGGCATCGCCGCCGGGCTCGGCAGGGCTGTCCGGCCACTCCGTACGACGCGTCACGGCCTAGCTCTTGGCCGCCGCGGTCTTGGCCGGCTTGGCCTTGGTGGTCGCGGTGGTCGCCGGCTTCGCCGCCGCGTCGGCCGCCGGTGCCGCAGCCGCGTCCGCTGCGGGCTCGCCCGCGTCGGCGTCCGGGCGGACGCCGACGCCCAGCTTCTCCAGGATCTTCTTCTCGATCTCGTTGGCGAGGTCGGGGTTGTCCTTGAGGAAGTTGCGGGCGTTCTCCTTGCCCTGGCCGAGCTGGTCGCCCTCGTACGTGTACCAGGCGCCGGCCTTGCGGACGAAGCCGTGCTCCACGCCCATGTCGATCAGTCCGCCCTCGCGGCTGATGCCCTGGCCGTAGAGGATGTCGAACTCCGCCTGCTTGAACGGCGGGGCGACCTTGTTCTTGACGACCTTGACGCGGGTGCGGTTGCCAACCGCGTCGGTGCCGTCCTTCAGCGTCTCGATCCGGCGGATGTCGAGGCGCACCGAGGCGTAGAACTTCAGCGCCCGGCCACCGGTCGTGGTCTCCGGGGAGCCGAACATCACGCCGATCTTCTCGCGGAGCTGGTTGATGAAGATCGCGGTGGTCTTGGACTGGTTGAGCGCACTGGTGATCTTGCGCAGGGCCTGGCTCATCAGCCGGGCCTGGAGACCCACGTGCGAGTCGCCCATCTCGCCCTCGATCTCCGCACGGGGCACCAGGGCCGCCACGGAGTCGATGACGATCAGGTCCAGCGCGCCCGAGCGCACCAGCATGTCGACGATCTCCAGCGCCTGCTCACCGTTGTCCGGCTGGGACAGGATGAGGCTGTCGATGTCGACGCCGAGCTTCTTCGCGTACTCGGGGTCGAGGGCGTGCTCGGCGTCGATGAAGGCCACCGAGCCGCCCAGCCGCTGCGCGTTCGCCACGGCGTGCAGCGTCAGCGTCGTCTTACCGGAGGACTCCGGTCCGTACACCTCCACCACGCGGCCGCGCGGCAGACCGCCGACGCCGAGGGCGACGTCGAGGGCGGTCGATCCCGTGGGGATGACCTCGATGGGCTCGTTCGGCCGCTCACCGAGGCGCATCACCGCACCCTTGCCGAACTGTCGTTCAATCTGTGCGAGCGCGGCGTCCAACGCCTTCTCGCGGTCGGTTCCTGCCATGGGTTCCACCCGATTTGCTTGAGTCGATCGCTTCACGTCACAGACGCTAACCCCTGCCACTGACAATGGGCCTCGACGTCCTCCCGGCCTGTGGACAACTCCACGGCCGGGCCCGGGAAAACCCGGCCGGAATCCCATCAGAATGGATGTTCGATTTCCGTGTCAAGCGCACCACGCGGGTGCGGCGACACGGTGGCACGATGAGCTCTCGGGCCCTCGGCGGTCTACCCCGTGACAGCCGCATCGGGCGGCTCGCCCCGCGGGCGCCGCACGGTCGCCACAGGAGGACGGCATCATGACCGGACATTCAGGCAGGGTCACCTGCGACCTCTCGATCTCCGTGGACGGATACTCGGCCGGGCTCGATCAGAGCGAACAGCGTCCGTTCGGCGAGGACGGCGGCGACGGCTGGGGCGACCGGCTGCACTCGTGGATGTTCGCGACGCCGGAGCTGCGCCAGGCCGAGCTCGACCGGCTGGAGACGATCGGCGCCTTCATCATGGGCCGCAACATGTTCGGCCCCGTACGCGGCACGTGGGATCGCGACTGGAAGGGCTGGTGGGGCGACAATCCCCCGTACCACGCACCCGTCTTCGTGCTCACCCACCATCCGCGCGACCCGCAGCCGATGGACGGCGGCACCACGTTCCACTTCGTCACCGACGGCATCGAGTCCGCGCTCCGCCGGGCCCGCGAGGCCGCCGGAGACCGCGACGTGTCGATCCACGGCGGCGCGCGGACCATCAACCAGTACCTGGCCGCGGGCCTGATCGACGAGCTGCGGCTGCACATCGTGCCGTTCACGCTCGGCGCCGGCACCCGCCTCTTCGACGGAGTACCGTCACTGGATCTCGAGCAGGTCGAGACGCGCACGGGGGACACGGTGACCCATGTGACCTACCGCGTCCTGTCCTGAGCGGCCACCGACCACCTGCAGGCCTGGGTGTATCGCCCTATATTCGGTCGGTATGGAAGCGACTACGGAGCCCGGAGCACCCCATGGCGGGCAGCACCCCGGCCCCGACCTGGCCGGTCGTGTGGCGCTCGTCGCCGGTGGCACCCGCGGAGCCGGGCGAGGCATCGCCGTCCAGCTCGGCGCCTCCGGGGCGACCGTGTACGTGACCGGCCGGACCAGCGGCTCCGAGCGCTCCGAGATGGACCGGCCCGAGACGATCGAGGAGACCGCGGCCCTGGTCGACGCGGCGGGCGGACGGGGCATCGCCGTCCAGGTCGACCATCTGGTCCCCGACCGGGTCAGGGCGCTCGTGGCCCGGATCGCGAGCGAGCAGGGAGCCCTGCACATCCTGGTGAACGACATCTGGGGCGCGGAGATCGAGTGGGACAAGCCGGTATGGGAGTCGTCGCTCGACACCGGACTGCACACCCTGCGGCTGGCCGTCGACACCCACGCCATCACCAGTCACTTCGCGCTGCCGCTGCTGATCGAGACACCGGGCGGGCTGGTCGTCGAGATGACCGACGGGACGGACGAGTACAACGCGTCCCACTACCGCGTCTCGTTCTTCTACGACCTGGCGAAGGCCGCGGTGAACCGGATGGCCTTCGCCCTCGGCCATGAACTCGCGCCGCACGGCGCGACGGCCGTGGCGCTGACCCCGGGCTGGCTCCGGTCCGAGGCCATGCTCCAGGCCCACGGGGTGACCGAGGCCACCTGGCGCGACGCCGTCGCGCAGACGCCCCACTTCGCGATCTCCGAGTCACCCGCGTACGTCGGCCGCGCCGTGGCCGCCCTCGCCGGCGATCCCGAGCTGGCCCGCTGGAACGGCAGGTCGCTCTCCAGCGGGCAGCTCGCCCAGGTGTACGGCTTCACCGACGTGGACGGGGACCGGCCCGACGCCTGGCGCTATCTGACCGAGGTCCAGGACCCGGGCCTCCCGGCCGACGTGACGGGCTACCGCTGACGCCGGCTGTTCTCGCCGAACGGGCACCGCTACCGCTGACGCGGCCCGTCCGACGTGCCCTCCGCTCCCCCGCTGCCGCCGACCCGGGGTCCTTGCAGGAGCCGGCGCATGCGTGACGGCAACGGCCTACCGGGCGCGCGGGTGCTTCCCCCCTGCACGCGCGGGTCGTCCATGACGTCGTACCGCTTCACATAGGCGCCCAGGAACGCCTGGAGCGTGGCGATCGCGGGGATGGCGACCAGCGCGCCGACCGCGCCGAGCAGGGCCGTGCCGGCGATGACCGATCCGAAGGCGACCGCAGGGTGGATGTCGACGGTCTTCGCGGTCAGCTTGGGCTGGAGCACATAGTTCTCGAACTGCTGGTAGATCACGACGAAGCCGAGCACCCACAGCGCGTACCAGGGGTCGACCGTGAAGGCGATCAGCATGGGCAGGGCGCCCGCGAGATACGTGCCGATGGTGGGGATGAACTGTGAGACGAGTCCGACCCAGACCGCGAGCGCCGGGGCGTAGGGCACTTCGAGGATGACCAGCAGGATGTAGTGCGCGACGCCGGAGATCAGCGCCATGAGACCGCGCGAGTAGATGTAGCCGCCGGTCTTGTCGACCGCGATCTCCCAGGCGCGCAGCACCTCGGTCTGCCGGGCCGGCGGCAGGACGGAGCACAGCGCGCGGCGGAGCCGGGGGCCGTCGGCCGCGAAGTAGAAGGAGAACAGGAAGATCGTCAGCAGCCGGAACAGCCCGCCCAGCACCGTGGTGGAGACGTCGAGCACTCCGGTGGCGCTGTTCTGGACGTACTTCTGCAGCCAGTCGGAGTGCAGCAGGCTGTCCTGGACCTCGACCCGGGAGAGTTCGGTGCGGAAGGTCTGGTTGACCCAGTTGATCACCGAGTCGATGTACTTGGGCAGCTCGTCGACCATGTCGACGATCTGGCCCGCGAGCATCGACCCGAGCAGCACCACGAATCCGACGCCGAAGATCGTCACAGCGAGGAAGACGAGGAACGTGGCGAGTCCGCGGCGCATCCCGCGAGCCGCCATCCGGCCGACCGCGGGCTCGATGGCGAGCGCGAGGAAGAACGCGATCAGAATGTTCGTCAGCAACCCGATGAGCTGGTCGAACGCCCAACTGCCGAGCTGGAAGCACGCGTAGAGCGCCAGGGCCAGCACCATCGCACGCGGCAGCCAGCCGGGCATACGGACCCCGCCGGATCCGGACGGCGACGCGGGTGGGGCGGCCGGCGGAGCGGGCGGGGAGGCGGACGGCTGGGCCGGGGCGCTCTCGTCTGTCGATGACACGGGACAAGTCTCGCCTACGCCACGGACAGCCGGTCCCCCGCCCCGAACCGCCCGCTCCGGCTCAGCTCCCGCCGAAAAGGGGTCTCACAGGCGCAGCGCTTGTCCGCCGGGACAGCCGGGGACGTTCGGGGACGTCCTGAACGTTCGTGGGACGTTCAGCGCTTGTCCGCCGGGACGTCCATGGCCGCACAGACCCCGCGCCAGACGTCCTTGGCGTCCCAGCCCGCGTCCAGGGCCTGGTGCACCGTGCGACCGCCGAGTTCGGCCATCACATGGTCGCGGGCGAAGGAGTCCGCGTACGCCGCACCGAAGTGGTCGGCCATCCGCTCCCAGAAAATCGTCAACCGCATGCCACCAGTATCCCGCTCCTGAGAGTGCAGCAGGTCCACCTGGCATGTGCCCGGCCCCTTCGCCCTCTACGGTCGGTCCATGGCTGGAACCGGAGCACACACCCTCGCCCGTGCCGAGCAGTTCATCTGGCTCACCGCCCGCATCCTCGAACAGAGGAGGTTCGCCCACGCCTTCCTGGGCGGAGACCCCGACCCCGTCGAGACGGCCCTGACCGCCTACCTCAACAAGGACGGCGGCTACGGTCACGCGCTGGAACCCGATCTCCGGGGCCCCGTCAGCCAGCCGCTGCACGCCGCCCACGCACTGAGCGTTCTCGACTCGATCGACCGCTGCGACGGACAGCGCGTTGAACGGATCTGCCGCTTTCTGACCGATGTATCAACCAAAGAAGGCGCGCTGCCCGCTCTGCTACCCACGCAGCGTGGCTATCCCGCGGCCCCGTTCATCCCGATCGTGGACGACCCGCCGGCGGAGCTGCTCGCGACCGGCCCGGTCGTCGGGCTGCTGCACGGCAATCAGGTGTGGAACGCCTGGCTGTTCCGGGCGACGGACTTCTGCTGGAGCGCCGTCGAGGCTCTGGAGCAGTCCCACCCCTACGAGGTCGAGGCCGCGGTCGCCTTTCTGGACGGCGCCCCGGACCGGGCCCGAGCCGAGGCGGCTGCGGACCGCCTCGGCCGGCTGGTGCGCGAGCAGCGGCTCGCGGTGCTCGACCCGTCCCGCCGGGCGGAGTACCCGGTGGCGGCGGGCTACGCACCCGGCGAGCACCACTTCCCGCACGACTACGCCCGTACGCCCGGGTCCCTGGCCCGCCGCTGGTTCACCGACGAGGAGCTGGAGCGCTCGCTCGACCATCTGGAGGCGGAGCAGCAGGAGGACGGCGGCTGGCCCGTGACCTGGCGCCGGTGGGCGCCGGGAACCGCGTTGGAAGGGCGCCCGCTGGTGACGCTCAGGGCCTTGGAGACGCTGCGCGCGTACGGTCGCCCGCTCGGCTGACCACCGCGGCAGGCCGCACAGGAGGTACGGCCCCCTCGCTCAGGCCAGCGCCCGTACGCCCGCCGTGACCACGACGCCCGCGCCGACGACGACCAGGAAGGGAGCGCGCAGCACCAGGGCGAGTGCCGCCGCGCCGAGACCGGCGGCCCGTGCGTCGAGGACGAGCTGCTGGCCGTCGCCGAAGGTCTGCTGCGCGGTGAGTGCCGCCAGGAGTGCCACGGGCAGCAGGGCGGCCATCCGCTGGACGAGCGGCCGCTCCAGTACGCCCGCGGGCACCAGCAGGCCCAGGAGTTTGGCGAGGTAGCAGCCCGCCACGGTCAGTCCGATGGCAATCCAGACGTTCATGAGTGCCGCTCACCCTTCTTCCGCTGTGTCACCGCGCCGTTCGAACCCTTCCCGTCGCCCGGTCCCCGCTTCGTCCGTCCCATGAGGAAGAGGACGACAGGCGCGGCGAGCGCCGACAGCAGGACGGGCACCCCCGCGGGCAGCACGGGCAGCAGGCTCAGGGCCAGCACGACGGCCAGTCCCGCCGTGACGCGTTCGGTGGTGCTCCTGAGCATCGGCGCGAGCAGCGCGAGGAACACCGCGGGACTCGCCGCGTCGAGGCCCCACGCGTCGGTGTCGCCCAGCGCCTCGGCGCCCAGGGCACCGACCAGGGTGGTGAGGTTCCACAGCACGTAGAGGGTGAGTCCGGTGACCGTGAAGCCGATGCGCGCGGCCCGCCGGGTGGGCTGGGGCAGGGTGACCGCGGTCGTCTCGTCGATGACCCAGTGGGCGGCGAACGGCCGTACCGCGCGGGGAAGGGCGAGCAGTTGGGAGAGGCGCAGACCGTAGAACGCGTTCCGGACGCCGAGGAAGAACGCCCCGGCCGCCGCGGTGTACGGGTTGCCGCCTGCGGCCAGTGCCCCGACCAGGGCGAACTGCGAGGCACCGGTGAAGACGAGGAGGCTCAGGACGCAGGTCTGGAGCAGGCTGAGGCCGGATCCGGCGGAGGTGACGCCGAAGGCGAAGCCGGAGAGGCCGACGGCGATACCGACGCCGAGCGCGTCCCGGACGACGGCCGCGTCCGGCTTGTCCGGTCGGTCCTCGGCCGCCGGTCCGGGCGGACCGGCGGATATGGCACCGGGCGTGCCGGTGCTCTCTGGGGGTGCTGTCTGTTCTGCCACGTCCGGAACGCTACGGGGGTCTTCCCGACCCGGTCTTGTACGTTCTTGCACGCCCGGACGGTGCTTTCGGTGACTCCGGTGCGTTCGCGCGCGCTTCACCGGCTGGGCCGCAGCACTCCGCGCTCGCGCTGGTACGCGCCCGGCGGCACGCCCACGATCCGGGTGAAGTGCCGGTTGAGGTGCGGCTGATCCGTGAAGCCGACGGCGGCCGCGGCCTCGGCCGGGGCGACCCCGGCGTCGAGCATGCGGCGGGCCCTGCGCACCCGGGCGTCCGTGAGCCAGGTGTGGGGCGGCATCCCGTACTCCTTCTTGAAGGCCCTCAGCAGCGCGAACGGACCGGTGCCCAGCTCGGCGGCGAGCGTCTCCAGCGTGGGCGGGTCGGCCATGCGCTCCTCCAGCGCGGCACGGGCGCGTACGGCGTTCCGCGCGCCCCCGGCGTGCGCGGTCAGGCCGGGCAAGGGGCTGCCGTGCCGACTGAGGAGCCGGGTGACCAGGATCCGCAGCAGGCTGTCGGCCGCCAGCGCGTTGCCCTCCTCCGCCGCCCGGTGCACCTCGGTGATCAGCCGGGAGGCGTGGGGGTCGGTCACCCGGGTCTCGGCGAAGCCGACCGTACCGCGCAGGGACGTCACCTCGGCCGCGATGTCGTTGATCACCTGGGCCGACGGGTAGAGCGTGGAGTACGCCCAGCCCTCGGGCGCCCCGGAGCGTGCGGTGTGCGGCACCTCCGGGTTGATCATGACGACGGTTCCGGGGACCGCGTGGACCGTGCCGCCAGGCAGCCCCACGTCCTCCACCCCGCCGGTGACCGCCCCGAAGACATAGCCCTCGTGGCTGTGCCGGGGAAAGGTGTGGCGGAGGTACCGGGCGCGCAGCAGATCGAGGTCGGGCAGCGCGGCGTACTGCCAGTGCCGTGCCCACTCCGCCACGCCGTCCGCTCCCGCCATACGGCCATTCTCGCAGGTCCGGGTCGTGCGCGACCGGCCGAGCGGGCCACCGCGTGCGGTGTCACCGGCCCGTTGTCAGTGGCGGGGTGCACGATGGGGGACATGACCGGATCAGCGCTCGACGCGTTCTCGCCGGCGACCCGCAGTTGGTTCGCCGGGGCCTTCAGCGCGCCCACCGCCGCGCAGGAGGGCGCCTGGCGGGCCATCGGCGAGGGCAGCGACGTCCTGGTCGTCGCGCCGACCGGTTCCGGCAAGACGCTGGCCGCGTTCCTCGCCTCGCTGGACCGGCTGGCCGCCGAGCCGCCGCCCGCCGACGCCAAGAAGCGCTGCCGTGTGCTGTACGTGTCTCCGCTCAAGGCCCTCGCGGTCGACGTCGAGCGCAACCTCCGCTCGCCGCTGACCGGCATCCGCCAGGAGTCGGTGCGCCTGGGCCTGCCGGAGCCCGAGGTGCGCGTCGGTATCCGCTCCGGGGACACCCCGCCGGCCGAGCGGCGCTCCCTGGTGACCCGGCCGCCGGACATCCTGATCACCACGCCCGAATCGCTGTTCCTGATGCTGACGTCCTCCGCCCGGGACGCGCTGGCGGGCGTCGAGACGGTGATCCTCGACGAGGTGCACGCGGTCGCCGGGACGAAGCGGGGCGCCCATCTCGCCCTCTCCCTGGAGCGGCTCGACGAGCTGCTGGCCCGTCCCGCCCGGCGCATCGGCCTGTCCGCGACGGTCCGGCCGGTCGACGAGGTGGCCCGCTTCCTCTCGCCGCAGCGCAAGGTGGAGATCGTCCAGCCCCGGTCCACCAAGGAGTTCGACCTCTCGGTCGTCGTCCCGGTCGAGGATCTGGGCGAGCTGGGCGGCTCCCCCGCCACCGACGGGGACTCCGGCCAGGCGGACAAGCCCTCGATCTGGCCGCATGTCGAGGAGCGCATCGCCGATCTCGTCCAGTCGCACCGCTCCACCATCGTCTTCGCCAACTCCCGGCGGCTCGCAGAGCGCCTGTGCAACCGGCTGAACGAGATCGCCTACGAGCGGGTGACCGGCACCGCCTTCGACCCCGACGACCCGGCCCCCGAGCTGCCGGAGGCGCACGCCCCCGCCGAGATCATGGCCCAGTCCGGGGCGGGCAAGGGGGCCCCCGCCCTGCTGGCCCGCGCCCACCACGGATCGGTCTCCAAGGAGCAGCGCGCCCAGGTCGAGGAGGACCTCAAGGCAGGCCGGCTGCCCGCCGTGGTGGCCACCTCCAGCCTGGAGCTGGGCATCGACATGGGCGCGGTCGACCTGGTGGTCCAGGTGGAGTCCCCGCCCTCCGTCGCCTCCGGGCTGCAGCGGGTGGGCCGGGCCGGGCACCAGGTGGGCGCGGTCTCGACCGGAGTGGTCTTCCCGAAGTACCGGGGCGATCTGGTGCAGGCCGCCGTGGTCACCGAGCGGATGCGCGAAGGGGCCATCGAGGCACTGCGCATCCCGGCCAATCCGCTGGACGTCCTGGCGCAGCAGCTGGTCGCCATGGTGGCCCTGGACAGCTGGCAGGCCGACGACCTGCTGGCCCTGGTGCGGCGGGCCGCCCCGTTCGCCTCACTGCCCGAATCGGCGTTCACCGCCGTCCTCGACATGCTCGCCGGGCGCTATCCCTCCGACGCCTTCGCGGAGCTGCGCCCCCGGGTGGTGTGGGACCGCGTGGGGGGAACGGTCACGGGCCGCCCCGGCGCGCAGCGGCTCGCCGTCACCTCGGGCGGCACGATCCCGGACCGCGGTCTCTTCGGGGTCTTCCTGGCCGGGGCCGACCCGAAGAAGGGCGGCGGCCGGGTCGGCGAGCTGGACGAGGAGATGGTCTACGAGTCCCGCGTCGGCGACGTCTTCACCCTGGGCACGACGTCCTGGCGGATCGAGGACATCACCCGGGACCGGGTACTCGTCTCACCCGCCCCGGGCGTTCCGGGGAGGCTGCCGTTCTGGAAGGGCGACCAGCTGGGCCGCCCGCTGGAGCTCGGCCGCGCCCTGGGGGCGTTCCTCCGTGAGATCGGCGGCCTGTCCGAGGAGGACGCCCGGCTGCGGCTCCTCGCCGCCGGACTCGACGCCTGGGCGGCGGACAACATCCTGGCCTATCTGGACGAGCAGCGCCGGGCCTGCGGCCATGTGCCGGACGACCGGACCATCCTGGTCGAGCGGTTCCGGGACGAGCTGGGCGACTGGCGGGTCGTCGTGCACTCCCCCTTCGGCGCCCAGGTGCACGCCCCCTGGGCACTCGCCCTCTCCGCCCGCCTCGGTGAGCGCTACGGCATGGACGCGCAGGTCATGCACGCCGACGACGGGATCGTGCTGCGACTGCCCGACGCGGACATGATGGGCCTGGATCTGCTCGACTTCGACCCTCCGGGGACCTCCGACGCCGGGAAGGACGCCCCCCCGCCCGGAGCCCCGGCGTACGACAGCGACCAGCCCCCGGTGGCGGCGGCCGACGTCGTCTTCGACCAGGGCGAGGTCCAGCAGATCGTCACCGACCAGGTGGGCGGATCGGCCCTGTTCGCCGCCCGGTTCCGGGAGTGCGCCGCGCGCGCCCTGCTGCTGCCCCGGCGCTCCCCCGGCAAGCGCACCCCGCTCTGGCAGCAGCGCCAGCGAGCCTCCCAGCTGCTCCAGGTCGCCTCGGAGTTCGGCTCCTTCCCGATCGTCCTGGAGGCCGTCCGCGAATGCCTCCAGGACGTGTTCGACGTCCCCGGGCTCACGGAACTGATGGGTGATCTGGAGGCGCGCCGGGTCCGGCTGGTCGAGGTGACCACCCAGGAGCCCTCGCCCTTCGCCCGCTCGCTCCTCTTCGGCTACGTGGCCCAGTTCCTGTACGAGGGCGACTCACCGCTCGCCGAGCGGCGCGCCGCCGCCCTCTCCCTGGATTCCCATCTCCTGGCCGAGCTGCTGGGCCAGGCGGAGCTGCGCGAGCTGCTCGACCCCGAGGTCCTCACCGAGCTGGAGCGGGAGCTCCAGTGGCTCACCGAGGACCGGCGCGTCAAGGACGTCGAAGGGGTCGCCGACCTCCTGCGCGTGCTCGGTCCGCTGACCGACGCCGAGCTGGCCGAGCGGGGCGCCGAGCCGTCCTGGGCGCCGGAGCTGGCGACGGCACGCCGGGCGATCCAGGTCCGGATCGCCGGCGCCGGCCATTGGGCGGCGATCGAGGACGCCGGCCGGCTGCGCGACGCCCTGGGCACCGCGCTGCCCGTCGGCGTCCCCGAGGCGTTCACCGAGCCGGTGAAGGACCCGCTCGGCGACCTCCTCGCCCGGTACGCACGGACCCACGGCCCGTTCACCGCCGCCCGGGCCGCCGAGCGCTTCGGGCTCGGAACCGCCGTCACCGACGGCGCTCTGCAACGCCTCTCGGCCTCCGGCAGGACAGTCCAGGGTGAGTTCCACCCGGCGGGCATCGGCCAGGAATGGTGCGACGCCACGGTGCTGCGCCGGCTCCGCCGCCGGTCGCTGGCGGCGCTCCGCCAGGAGCTGGAGCCCGTGCCGCCCGCGGCCCTGGCCTCCTTCCTCCCCCAGTGGCAGCACTTCGGCTCCCACCGGCTGCGGGGTATCGACGGGCTGGCCCGCGCCGTCGAGCAGCTCCAGGGCGCGCCCGTGCCCGCGTCGGCGCTGGAGAAGCTGATCCTGCCGAGCCGGGTCCTCGGCTACACCCCGGCGATGCTCGACGAGCTCACGACCACGGGCGAGGTCGTCTGGGCCGGGGCAGGAGCGCTGCCCGGCAAGGACGGCTGGGTCTCCCTCCACCTCGCCGACAGCGCACCGCTGCTCCTGCCTCCCCCGCACCCGCTGGAGCTGTCGGCGCTCCACGAGTCCGTGCTCACCACGCTCTCCGGCGGATACGGCCTCTTCTTCCGCCAGATCGCCGACCAGGTCCGGGCCACCACCCACCCGGACTGCACGGACCAGCAGCTGGCCGACGCCCTGTGGGACCTGGCCTGGTCCGGGCAGCTCACCAACGACACCCTGGCCCCGCTGCGCTCGCTCCTGGGCTCCGGGCGGACGGCGGGCTCCACCGCCCACCGCTCCCGGCGCAGCGTCCCGCGCGGGCGTTACGGCTCGCTCACCGCCGCCGCCAGGACCGCCTCGCGGACCGGCCCGCCGACCGTGTCGGGCCGCTGGTCGCTGCTGCCCCCGGTCGAGCCGGAGCGGACCCACCGCGCCCACGCCCTGGCCCGGACCCTCCTCGACCGGCACGGCGTGGTGACCCGCGGCGCGGTGCAGGCCGAGGGGGTGGAGGGCGGCTTCTCCGCGACGTACCGCGTCCTGGCCGCCTTCGAGGACAGCGGGCAGGCCCGGCGCGGCTATGTGGTCGAGGGTCTGGGGGCCGCCCAGTTCGCGATGGACGGGGCGGTGGACCGGCTGCGGGCGGCCTCCACAGCTCGTGACCGCCGGGATCCGGACACCCCGCCCGAGGCCTTGGTGCTCGCCGCGGCCGACCCGGCCAACGCGTACGGCGCGGCGCTGCCGTGGCCGGAGTCCCCGGACGGCGCCGGACACAAACCGGGCCGTAAGGCGGGGGCGCTGGTGGTCCTCGTCGACGGCGAGCTGACGCTCTACATGGAGCGCGGCGGCAAGACCCTCCTGGCCTGGCCGTCCGACCCCGAGGCCCCGGCCCTGCGCGCGGCGGCCGAGGCCCTGGCCGCCTCGGCCCGCGCCGGAGCCCTGGGCACGGTGACGGTGGAGCGGACGAACGGCGTCTCCTCCCTCACCTCGCCCCTGGGCCGGACGCTGGAGGCGGCCGGCTTCCTCGCCACCCCGAGAGGCCTGCGCCTGCGCGCCTGACCCGGGTCATCGGACGCTGCCACGGCCGGTCGGCGGACCCGGGTCGACGCACGGCCGGCCCCGCACGCCCATGATGGAGGCATGCCCGAAGGAGACACTGTCCTGCAGACCGCCACCCGGCTGCACGCGGCGCTGGCGGGGCAGGTGCTGACCCGGTCGGACCTGCGCGTCCCCCGCTTCGCCACCGCCGACCTCACCGGCCGGACCGTCCTGGACGTCACCGCGCGCGGCAAGCACCTGCTGACCCGGATCGAGGGAGGCCTGACCCTGCACAGCCATCTCCGGATGGACGGGGCCTGGCGGGTGTTCGCCCCGGACGAGCGCTGGCGGGGCGGCCCCGGCCACCAGATCCGGGCGATCCTGGGCAACACCGAGCACACCGCCGTCGGCTACCGGCTCCCCGTGCTGGAACTGCTGCGCACCGACGAGGAGGACCGGGCCGTGGGGCACCTGGGGCCGGATCTGCTGGGCCCCGACTGGGACCCCGGCCTCGCCCTGGACCGGCTGCTCGCCGCACCGGACCGCCCCCTCGGGGAGGCGCTCCTGGACCAGCGCAATCTGGCGGGCATCGGCAACGTCTACAAATGCGAGCTCTGCTTTCTCGCCCGCGTCACCCCGTGGCTCCCCGTGGGCGCCCTCCCCGACGGCGTACTCCCCCGGCTCGTCGCCCTCGCCGAGCGCCTGCTGCACGCCAACCGCGACCGCCCCACCCGCACGACGACGATCACCTCCGAACTCCGCACCCCGCCGAACCGGAACCTCGCCCCCAGGCCGACCCCGGACACCGGCCGCCCGCCGCCACGCCCACCCCACCGCGTGCAAGAGCGGCTGTACGTCTACGGGCGGGCCCGCAGGCCCTGTCTGCGCTGCGGCACCCCGATCCGTCTCGCCGACCAGGACGACCGGCCCACCTACTGGTGCCCCGGGTGCCAATCGGGACCGACGCCCTAGTTGACGATCCGTCAGATATGGTCGTACGGTCCGGTCATGGCTCTCTCCGCGTACGACCTCACGGGCCGCGCCGCGTTCGTCACCGGTGCGGCGAGCGGGATTGGGCGGGCCAGCGCCCTGCTGCTCGCGGAGGCCGGGGCCCTGGTGCACTGCGCGGACCGCGACGAGACCGGCCTGCGCCGGACGTACGACCTGATCACCGGCGCGGGCGGCAGCGCCCGGACCCACTCCCTGGACGTCACCTACCGCGACCGGGTCCGTGCCGCGGTCGCCGACGCCGGGCATCTCGACATCCTGGTCGCCGCGGCCGGGATCATGCACACCAGCAGCGTGCTGGAGACGGCGGACGAGGACCTGGACCGCGTGCTGGCGGCCAACTTCAAGGGAGTGCTGTACGCCTGCCAGGAAGTGGCCCGCTCCATGACGGCCCGCTCCGCCCCCGGCTCGCTGATCACCATGGCGTCGGGCGCCGTCGACTCCGCGAGCGCGGGCCTGCTCTGCTACAGCGTCGCGAAGGCCGCCGTGGTGCAGCTCACGAAGACGCTGGCCACGGAGCTGGGGCCGCACGCCATACGGGTGAACGCCGTCGCACCCGGCTGGATCCGTACGCCGATGACCGACCGGCACGATGCCGCCGGGCAGCACCGGGCGGAGGCGGTGATGGCCCGGATCTCCCCGCTGGGCCGGGTCGGCGAGCCCGAGGACGTCGCCCATACCGTGCTGCACCTGGCCTCGGACGCCTCGGCCTTCACGACCGGCCAGATCCTCCGGCCGAACGGCGGCGTCGCCATGCCCTGGTGAGCCGCCCAGGAGCCGCGCCCGAACCCCTCGACGGGCCCAAGGGCACCACCGACGCGACATGAACCGGCAACAGGCTCAGCCCCCAGCCGCCCGCCGCCACCGCCCCCTCCACCAGCCCCGCCTGGTCCGGACGCAGCACCAGCCGGAGCACCGCCCACCACCACAGCCCGCCGAGAACCAGTGCCGGCGCCCATCGCCGTATCAAGGTTGCCTCCTGCGGCCGGGGTCCTTTCCGGCAGTTTCCCCTGGCAGCGACGGCAGTGCATCCAGAACGTCCGGCCGAGGAGCCACCCCCTCAGGAGAGGGCCCGAGCACACAGGAGTGCCCCCGCCGAAACGGCGGGGGCACGGAAAACCCTGGGCGGCGGGGCCGCGGGACTACTTGTCGTCGTCCCGGCCGAGGGAGTCCTTGACGCCCTTGGCGCGCTCACCGACGCCGTCGGCCGCGTCCTTGACGCCGCCCTTGGCCTGGTCGGCCTTGCCCTCGGCCTCCTTGCGGCGGTCGCCGGTCAGCTTGCCGACCGCTTCCTTGCCCTTGCCCTTCAGCTTGTCCATGGCTCCGTCGCTCATGATGTCGCTCCTTCGTTCGTCAGACGTATCGGGTCGCCGGTCGGCGCAGGCGGGTCAGGCGCTCTCGGCCTGGAACATCCAGGCGTGCTTCTCCAGCTCCGCCGTCAGCGCGATCAGCAGGTCCTGGGTCACGGGGTCCGGCTCGTCGGTCGCCTCGATGCGCTCGCGCATCCGGCCGATGACCACGCCGAGCCCGTCGACCAGGATCTTCACCGCGTCGGTGTCCTTGATCCAGCCCTCGGGCACGGACGCGATGGCCGTCTCCTTGGCCACGGTGCCGGCGCGCCCGTCCGGGTTGACCCCGACCGCCGAGGCGCGCTCGGCCACCGTGTCGGAGTGCTGCCGGGCCGTGGCGACGACGTCGTCGAGCTGAAGGTGCACGGAGCGGAAGCGCGGACCGACCACGTTCCAATGGACCTGCTTGGCCACCAGGGAGAGGTCGACGAGGTCGACCAGGGCGCCCTGGAGCGCCGTTCCCACGACCTTGAGGTCACCCTCGGACAACGTGCTCTTGACCACAGACATGCGCGCTACTCCCATCCGTCAGCCACTTCACTGACCGTTTCGGTGCATCACCCACGATGGCACATATAAAGCAAAACGGTCATGTGGGCCTTGTCCTCCGTGTGCCCACTGACTCCCGGCTCACACACCCGTCACGCAAAAGTCCCGGCCGGCCCCGGTAGGGGCCGACCGGGACTTCGGTCGAGCTCAGTGCCGCGTGGATCAGGCGGCGACGACGTCCACCGCTTCCGCGGGCGCCTTGATGGTCACGCGTCCCGACGGCACACCTGCGACCGATGAGACGGAGACGGAATTGAGCATGGGACGAACCGGTACTGGGACCGGATCACTGGCAGCTGCCGACTCGGCCAGCTCCGCGAGCGAGAGCTCGTCGCTCACCTCTCGCATGAGCTCGGACATCCGTACGTCAAGCGCGTCGCAAATCGCGGAGAGCAGCTCGGAGGATGCCTCCTTCTGCCCCCGCTCCACCTCGGAGAGATAACCGAGCGAGACCCGGGCGGACGAGGAGACTTCGCGCAGAGTACGGCCTTGGCGCTGGCGCTGCCGACGCAGCACGTCACCCAGCAGGCGACGGAGCAGAATCATCGGTGGCTCCCTCCTCGGACCGCGTAGCCGCATCCTTCACGCCCTACCGTACCGCCTTGTGCTGCGGCCGTGCGGGGAGCGATGTCGTGTTCACTCAGGGCTGCAAACATCAATTCCCCCCGTGTTGTTCCGTATCCTGTGCCCGCGCATTTTCACCGAGTTCGCTCGCGAGCAGTTCGAGGACGCTTCGCACACTCTCACTACGGATATCCGCCCTCTCACCATTCAACCGCAGAGCCGTCACTTTCTCGACGCCGGAGGGTCCGGCGACGGCCACGTAGACGGTGCCGACCGGCTGCCCGTCCTGGGGTTCCGGCCCCGCGACACCCGTGGTGGAAACGCCCCAGTCCGCGTCGAGCGCCCGGCGCACACCGGCCGCCATCTGCAGCGCGACCTCGGGGTCCACGGCTCCGCGCTCCGCCAGAAGGGTCGCGTCGACGCCCAGGACCTCCCGCTTCAGAGGGGTGGCATAGGCCGTCACCGAGCCCCGGAAGGACCGCGAGGCTCCGGGTACGGAGGTCAGATCGGCGGCGACCAGGCCGCCGGTCAGCGATTCCGCGACGGCGAGCGTCTCACCCCGCGCCCCGAGAAGCCGGAGCACCTGGGCAGCGGCTGTCACCGCTCGGCCTCCGCGGCGTCGCGCGCCTCGGCCGTACCGCGTACATCCGTCACACCACCGCGTACGTCGGTGCCACCACCGCGTACGTCCGTCGCACCGGCCACAGCACCGGCGGTGGAACCCGCACCGACCGTGCCCTCCATCGTGCCCCCGACCGTGGTCCCGGCGGCAGCCTGCAACGCCTCCTCCGTGGCCTCCGCCGCCCGCTCGGCCGCTGCGACGCGCTCCGCCGCGAGGCCCCTGCGGCGCAGGACGACGGCCTGGCGTACGTAATCGAGTCCGGTGACGACCGTCAGCACGACGGCGACCATCATCATCCAGAAGCGCAAGGTCGCCAGGGGTCCGGTGAGCGCCAGGACGTACATCCCGACCGCCGTACCCTGCGCGAGCGTCTTCAGCTTGCCGCCCCGGCTGGCCGGGATCACGGCATGCCGGATCACCCAGAACCGCATCAGCGTGATGCCCAGCTCACGCGCGATGATCACGCCGGTGATCCACCAGGGCAGATCGCCGAGGACGGAGAGCGAGACCAGCGCCGCGCCCATGATCGCTTTGTCGGCGATCGGGTCGGCGATCTTCCCGAAGTCCGTGACCAGGTTGTACGTCCGCGCCAGATGGCCGTCGAACAGATCGGTGATCATGGCGATGGCGAAGGCCGCCCAGGCGAACGAGCGCCAGGCCGGGTCATAGCCGCCGTTGTGGAACAGCAGCAGGACGAAGCCGGGCACGAGCAGCAGTCGCACCATGGTCAGGATGTTCGCGATGTTCCACAGGCTGGCCTGGTTGACGGCCGCAGTCCCCAGCTTGCCGCCGCGGACCGGCTTCGCGCCGGAACCGCCTGCCGCGGATGCCGGGACTCCCGTCATCTGGCTGCCTCCGCAAGCTCGTGGTGTTCGGCCACCAGGTCGACGCCCTCGGTGCCCACTGCCTTTGCCTCGACCATACGGCCCGGCACGAGTCCCTCGCGTGTGGTGAAGGCCACCTGGCCGTCCGTTTCGGGGGCCTGGTGGGCCGCGCGCCCGATCGCGACCTCGCCGTCCTCGTCCGACTCGATGGACTCCACGAGCACCTGGAGGGTCTCGCCGACGCGCTCCTCGGCCCGCTGCGAGGTCAGCTCCTCGGCCAGCTGGGAGATGTGGGCGAGGCGCTCCGCGATGACGTCGGCGTCGAGCTTGTTCTCGTAGCCGACCGCCTCGGTGCCCTCCTCGTCGGAGTAGCCGAAGACGCCGATCGCGTCCAGGCGGGCACCGGTGAGGAAGCGTTCCAGCTCGGCGAGGTCCGCCTCGGTCTCGCCGGGGAAGCCGACGATGAAGTTGGAGCGGGCACCCGCCTCGGGGGCCTTGCTCCGGATGGTGTCCAGGAGCTCCAGGAAGCGGTCGGTGTCGCCGAAGCGGCGCATCGTGCGCAGCACGCTCGGGGAGGAGTGCTGGAAGGAGAGGTCGAAGTACGGGGCGACCTTCGGCGTCGAGGTGAGGACGTCGATGAGGCCGGGGCGCATCTCGGCGGGCTGGAGGTAGCTGACCCGGATCCGCTCGATGCCGTCCACGTCGGCCAGCTCGGGCAGCAGGGTCTCCAAGAGGCGGATGTCGCCGAGGTCCTTGCCATAGGAGGTGTTGTTCTCGGAGACGAGCATGACCTCCTTGACGCCCTGCTCGGCCAGCCAGCGGGTCTCCTGGAGCACGTCCGAGGGGCGGCGCGAGATGAAGGAGCCGCGGAAGGAGGGGATGGCGCAGAAGGAGCAGCGGCGGTCGCAGCCGGAGGCGAGCTTGACCGAGGCGACGGGGCTGGTGCCGAGCCGGCGGCGCAGCGGTGCCCGAGGCCCGGAGACCGGGGCGACGCCCTCAGGGAGGTCCTCGGGGGCCGGGGCGGGCGTCTCCTGGGCGTGGCCGGGCAGCGCCACGGCGGCGTCCTGCCGCTCGGCGGGGCTGATCGGCAGCAGCTTGCGGCGGTCGCGCGGGGTGTGCGAGGCGTGGATGCCGCCGTTGAGGATGGTCTGGAGCCGGTCGGAGATGTCGGCGTAGTCGTCGAATCCGAGGACGCCGTCCGCCTCCGGCAGGGCCTCGGCGAGGTCCTTGCCGTAGCGCTCGGCCATGCAGCCGACGGCGACGACGGCCTGGGTGCGGCCGTGGTCCTTCAGATCATTGGCTTCGAGCAGGGCGTCGACGGAGTCCTTCTTGGCGGCTTCGACGAACCCACAGGTGTTGACGACTGCGACATCCGCGTCCGAGGCGTCCTCGACGAGGTCCCAGCCGTCCGCTGCCAAGCGGCCTGCAAGCTCCTCCGAGTCCACCTCGTTACGGGCGCAGCCAAGAGTGACAAGGGCGACGGTACGGCGTTCGGGCATGGACTCAAGACTACTTCGTCCCGGCGACCGCCCTGCCGTGCAGGGTTGCCTGCCCCCGCCGCTGTTACTCCCCGTAGCAGCCGGGCGGGGCCGGGAACGCCGACGGGCGCCCGGCGCGAGGCCGGGCGCCCGTCGGGACGCGGCAGGGGAATCGAGGCGGCGGGTCAGCCGGCCTCGGGGTCACCCTTGGTGTAGGTGAGCCGTTCGACCTGGCCGGGACCGAAGCGGTCCTCGACCTGCTTGCCGTTGACGAAGAGGTCGATCGACCCGGCGTCGCCGAGGACGAGGTCGATGCGCTCCTTGTCCTGGAAGGTCTTGGACTCGCCCTGGAGCAGCAGCCCGTCGAAGAGCCGCCGTCCGTTGTGGTCCTTGACCGAGATCCAGCTCTTGCCGCGGTCGGCGCTGAGCTTGACCGTCACCTTGTCCCGGGGGGCGGCGGCGATGGCGCTCTCGGAGGGCACGGGCTTGGGGTCGGAGGGCTTGGTGGCGGTGGGCTTGGCCGCGTTCTTGTCGGGCTTGGAGCCTTCCGCGACCTGGGCGGTGCTGGAGGGTTCGTCCTCACCGCCGCTGAAGAGCGTGAAGCCGACGAACCCGACGACGGCGACGATGGCCGCGACCATGGCGGCGGTCCAGTTGGGCCGCCGGGGTTCGGAGCGGATGCGTTCCGCTTCGAACAGCGGCGCCGCAGGGGTCGGGGCGGGACGGCCGCCGTGATCGGCGTCGTACTCCTCGACCAGCGGTTCCGGATCGAGACCGACGGCACGGGCGAGCGTGCGGATGTGGCCGCGGGCGTAGACGTCGCCGCCGCAGCGGGAGAAGTCGTCCTGCTCGATCGCGTGCACGATGGGGATGCGCACCCGGGTGGAGCTGCTGACTTCCTCGACCGTCAGACCTGCGGCGATGCGGGCCTGCTGAAGGGCACGACCGATCGAAGGCCGGTCGTCTTCGGGGGAGTTGCCGATGGACACGGGGGCGCCTTTCGAGCGTGAGCCACCTGCTGGATGTTCAGTCTAGGGGGGGTACGAAAGGGTGGGGCAACCGGGAGGGACGACTTTGTACGCCATCGGGTTCGCCGGACGTCCCCGCCTCCGGCTCCGGTGCGGAGCGGGGGCGGAGGACAGCCCCGATCGAGGACTGGGCAACCTGTAGTGGGCCGAACGGGGGTGGGAACAAGGGTGAGGTGGTGACGGAGCGAGCTGCGGGGAGGAGCACGGTTCCGTCCTTCCCTTCAACTGGACGTACGACCGTACGAAACGGTTGCCCACAGAACCTTTACGGAGCGGATTTCGTGACGACAGGTCCTAGGAAGCGGATTCCCCACGGATGACGGCCAACACCCCGTCGAGCTCGTCGGGTTTCACCAGGACGTCCCGCGCCTTGGAACCCTCGCTGGGCCCGACGATGGAGCGGGACTCCATCAGGTCCATCAGCCGGCCCGCCTTGGCGAAGCCGACCCGCAGCTTGCGCTGGAGCATCGAGGTCGACCCGAACTGGGTGGAGACGACCAGCTCGGCGGCCTGGCAGAGCAGGTCCAGGTCGTCGCCGATGTCCTCGTCGATCTCCTTCTTCTGCTTCGTACCGATGACGACGTCGTCCCGGAAGACCGGGGCCATCTGGTCCTTGCAGTGCTGGACGACGGCGGCGACCTCGTCCTCGGTGACGAAGGCGCCCTGCATACGGGTGGGCTTGTTGGCGCCCATCGGGAGGAAGAGCCCGTCGCCCTTGCCGATGAGCTTCTCGGCGCCGGGCTGGTCGAGGATGACGCGGCTGTCGGCGAGCGACGAGGTGGCGAAAGCGAGCCGGGAGGGCACGTTCGCCTTGATCAGGCCGGTCACCACGTCGACCGAGGGCCGCTGGGTGGCGAGGACCAGGTGGATGCCGGCGGCGCGGGCGAGCTGGGTGATGCGGACGATCGAGTCCTCGACGTCGCGCGGGGCGACCATCATCAGGTCGGCCAGCTCGTCGACGATCACCAGCAGATACGGGTACGGGGACAGCTCGCGCTCGCTGCCCTCGGGCGCCTTGCACTTGCCGTTGCGCACCGCGTGGTTGAAGTCGTCGATGTGCCGGTAGCCGAAGTTGGCGAGGTCGTCGTAGCGCAGGTCCATCTCGCGCACGACCCACTGGAGCGCCTCGGCGGCCTTCTTGGGGTTGGTGATGATCGGGGTGATCAGGTGCGGGATGCCCTCGTACGCGGTGAGCTCGACGCGCTTGGGGTCGACGAGGACCATCCGCACGTCGTCCGGGGTGGCCCGCACCATGATCGAGGTGATCAGGCAGTTGATGCAGGACGACTTGCCGGAGCCGGTGGCGCCGGCGACCAGGACGTGCGGCATCTTGGCGAGGTTGGCCATCTCGTAGCCGCCCTCGACGTTCTTGCCGAGCGCCACGAGCATCGGGTGGTCGTCCTCGGCGGCGTCCGCGAGGCGCAGCACATCGCCGAGGTTGACCATCTCGCGGTCGGAGTTGGGGATCTCGATGCCGACGGCCGACTTGCCCGGGATCGGCGAGATGATCCGCACGTCCGGGCTGGCCACGGCGTACGCGATGTTCTTGGCCAGGGCCGTGATCTTCTCGACCTTCACGGCGGGGCCGAGCTCGATCTCGTAGCGGGTGACCGTCGGGCCCCGGGTGAAGCCGGTGACCGCGGCGTCGACCTTGAACTCGGAGAAGACGTTGGTCAGCGAGGCCACGACCGCGTCGTTGGCGGCGCTGCGGGTCTTGCCCGGTCCTCCGCGCTCCAGCAGGTCGAGCGAGGGCAGCGAGTACGTGATGTCGCCGGACAGCTGGAGCTGCTCGGCACGGGCGGGCAGCCCCTCCGGGCGCTCCGGTGCGGGCTTGGTGAGATCGGGTACGGCGCCGGACCGGTCGGAGGTGGCACCGGAACGGTCACCGCCAGTCGCGTCGCCGGCGCCCCCGGGCGCGGACTTCCGGACTCCGGGCTTCGGGCGCTCCTCCCCCTCGGCCTCCCGGGCCCCGGGCACCGGCGTCCCGGTGCGCTCCCGGTCCACGGAGACGCCCTGGGTCAGGTCGGCGACGACCGGCGAGGGCGGCATGCCGTTGAGCACGGCCCCGTCGAGCGCGGCAGCGGCGGCGGCCGCGACATCGACCGCGTCCAGCGGCCGGTTCATCGCGGGCTGTGCGGAGGGCCTGCGGGTCCTGCGGCGCTTGGTGAGCGCATCCTCCTCGGCCTGGTCGTGGTCGTGGACCGGGTCCGCGTCCGTACGCCGTGTGCCCCGCCGACGGGTCCGCTCGGGCAGCGCCTCACGCCACTGTTCGTCGTAGCGCTCGTCGTCGTCCTCGTACCCCGCGACCTCCTCGGGGGTGGGTTCGACGATGCCGAGGCGGACGCCGAGCTGATGCAGCCGCCGCGGAATGGCGTTGACCGGTGTGGCGGTGACGACGAGGAGCCCGAACACGGTCAGCAGCACCAGCAGCGGTACGGCGAGCACCTCGCCCATCATGAAGATCAGCGGCTTGGACGTGGCCCAGCCGATCAGCCCGCCCGCATCCTGCATGGCCTCGGTGCCCGCCTCGCGGCCCGGCGAGCCGCAGGCGATGTGGACCTGGCCGAGGACCCCGATGACCAGCGCGGACAGCCCGATGACGATACGGCCGTTGGCCTCGGGCCGCTCCGGGTACAGGATGAGCCGCACCGCCATCGCGCCCAGCAGTATCGGCGCGAGCAGGTCGAGCCGGCCGAAGGCACCGGTCACCAGCATCTCGACCAGGTCGCCGACCGGTCCCTGGAGATTGGACCAGGTGCCCGCGGCGACGACCAGTGCCAGGCCGAGCAGCAGCAGGGCGAGCCCGTCCTTGCGGTGGGCGGGGTCAAGTCCCTTGGCGCCACGCCCTATCGAGCGGAACACCGCGCCGACGCCGTGTGCCGCACCGAGCCAGACCGCGCGCACCAGCCGGTAGAGGCCTCCGGTGGGTGACGGTGCGGGTTTGGGCGCGGGCTTCCTGGCCGCCGCCTTCTTCGCGGGCGCCCTCTTGGCGGGAGCCGCCGACTTCTTCGGTGCGGTCTTCTTGGCGGGCGCGGCTTTTTTCGCCGGGCCCGGAGTACGGCCGACGCGCTTCGCGGTGCCCGCCGTGCCCTGGGAACCCTTGCCGGACGTACGTGAGGCCATGGTGCCGAGGTTACCGCTGTCGCCGCCCGTGAACACGTTCGCCTAGTGGTTCACCCGTCCGTGTCGCCGCCGGGCGGCCGGGAACTGACGCCGCTTCACTGCAGAGGCCCGAGATGTCAGCCCTGTGCGGGCAGGACGCCCGCGCCCCCGCCGGTGCCCGGCTCCAGCGCGTCGAGCGCGCGGCGCAGACCGGTCAGCTTGCGCTCCAGGTGGGCGGCGGTGGCGACCGCGGCCGCGTCCGCGGATTCGTCGTCGAGCTGCTTGGAGAGCGCTTCCGCCTGCTCCTCGACCGCCGCGAGCCGTGCGGAGAGTTCGGCCAGCAGCCCGGCCGGCTCCTTCTCGTGCTCGCCGCCCGCGTGGCCGTCGCCCTCCAACTGGAGCCGCAGCAGAGCCGCCTGCTCACGGAGCTTGCAGTTCTTCATGTACAGCTCGACGAAGACCGAGACCTTGGCCCGCAGCACCCACGGGTCGAACGGCTTGGAGATGTAGTCCACCGCACCGGCCGCGTACCCGCGGAAGGTGTGGTGCGGACCGTGGTTGATCGCGGTGAGGAAGATGATCGGGATGTCCCGGGTCCGCTCCCGCCGCTTGATGTGGGCGGCGGTCTCGAATCCGTCCATGCCCGGCATCTGGACATCCAGCAGAATGACCGCGAAGTCGTCCGTGAGCAGCGCTTTGAGCGCCTCCTCCCCTGACGATGCCCGGACCAGTGTCTGATCGAGCGCAGAGAGGATGGCCTCCAGCGCCAGCAGATTCTCCGGCCGGTCATCGACCAGGAGGATCTTGGCCTTCTGCACCATGGCCCGCCCTCCTCGCCCCGGAAATGCACCGGGTGCCGCCCCAGGGGACGACTCCCTTACGCCGTCCGTCCTTGTGCCGGTCATGGTAGCCGCACCCCGCCCGTCACCACACCCTGTCACCGCGATGTCACTGTGCACATACCGCAAACGCGGTGGGAGACCAGAAGGTTCCCCGAATGCAGCGCGTTCACACCCAATCGAGCACAGTCGGTCAACAACTTACGTCAGTTCGTTAGATTCCCGATCACTCTCCGTGCATCCACTGCTCCATCACCGCAAGCAGATGATCAGGGTCGACCGGCTTCGTCACATAGTCGGAAGCTCCGCACTCGATGGCCTTCTCCCTGTCGCCCTTCATCGCCTTCGCGGTGAGCGCGACGATCGGCAGCCCGGCGAACTGCGGCATCCGCCGGATCGCGGTCGTCGTCGCGTACCCGTCCATCTCGGGCATCATGATGTCCATCAGCACGACCGTCACATCGTCGTGCTGCTCCAGGACTTCGATGCCCTCACGGCCGTTCTCCGCGTACAGCACGGAGAGCCCGTGCTGCTCCAGCACGCTGGTGAGCGCGAAGACGTTACGGATGTCGTCGTCGACGATGAGCACCTTCTCGCCCCGGAAGCGGAACGTCCGCCGGGGCGCCGGCTCGGCCGCCGCACCCTGCTCCTGCCCCTGGCTCTCGCCCTGGCTCCCCTGCACCCACTCCTCCTGCTGCGGGGCGCTCTCGGGCGTCGTGCGCCCGGCCGGCAGCGCGGGCCTGCGGGCCGCGTCCCCCAGGGCCTTGCGCCGCCTGCGGAACACCCCGGCGGAGTTGGCCGGGTCGCCGTACGGAGCCGACTGGCCCTGCGGCGCCTGCACCTGTCCCATCTCGCCCGCGCCGCCCAGCACCTCGGCGGAACCGGAACCCACCGGGGGGTAGCCCTGGGGCGGCAGTTCGGCGCGGTGCAACGGCAGGTACAGGGTGAAGGTCGAGCCCCGTCCGGGCTCGCTCGCCGCATGGATCTCGCCGCCGAGCAGCCGGGCGATCTCCCGGCTGATCGAGAGCCCGAGGCCCGTGCCGCCGTACTTCCGGCTCGTCGTGCCGTCCGCCTGCTTGAACGCCTCGAAGATCACCAGCATCTTGCTGGATGCGATCCCGATCCCGGTGTCGGTGACCGAGAACGCGATCAGATCGGCGTCCGCGTCCCGCAGCGAACCCGCCTCCAGCAGATGCTCCCGGATCGCGTTCGGCACATCGGCGCCGGCCGGCCGGATCACCAGCTCCACCGCACCGGAGTCGGTGAACTTCACCGCGTTGGACAGCAGGTTGCGCAGCACCTGGAGCAGCCGCTGCTCGTCGGTGTGCAGCGTCGCGGGCAGCTCCGGCGACACCCGTACGGAGAAGTCGAGCCCCTTCTCCGCCGTGAGCGGGCGGAAGGTCGCCTCCACGTAGTCGACCAGCTGGACCAGCGCGATCCGGGTCGGGCTGACGTCCATCTTGCCCGCCTCGACCTTGGAGAGGTCGAGGATGTCGTTGATCAGCTGGAGCAGGTCGGACCCGGCCCCGTGGATCGTCTCGGCGAACTCCACCTGCTTCGGCGAGAGATTGCCCTCGGCGTTGTCCGCCAGCAACTTGGCCAGAATCAGCAGCGAGTTGAGCGGGGTGCGCAGCTCGTGCGACATGTTCGCCAGGAACTCGGACTTGTAGCGCATCGAGACCGCGAGCTGCTCGGCACGCTCCTCCAGAACCTGCCGCGCCTCCTCGATCTCGGTGTTCTTCACCTCGATGTCGCGGTTCTGCTGGGCCAGCAGCTCGGCCTTCTCCTCCAGTTCGGCGTTGGACGCCTGGAGGGCCTTCTGCCGGTTCTCCAACTCCTGCGAGCGGTCACGCAGTTGCTCGGTCAGCTCCTGCGACTGCTCCAGCAGCTTCTCGGTCTTGGTGTTGACGCTGATCGTGTTGACGCTCGTCGCGATCATCTCGGCGAGCTGGTTGAGGAAGTCCCGCTGGATGTGCGTGAACGGCTGGAAGGAGGCCAGCTCGATCACGCCGAGGACCTTGCCCTCGAAGAGCACCGGCAGCACGATCACATGCGCCGGAGGCGCCTCCCCGAGACCGGAGGAGATCTTCAGATAGCCCGGCGGCACATTGTCCACCTGGATCGTCCGCTTCTCCTCGGCCGCCGTCCCGATGAGGGTCTCGCCGGGCCGGAAGGAGGTCGGCATCGACCCCGCAGAGTAGCCGTAACTCCCCCGCATCCGCAGCTCGTACGAACCGGCCTCGCCGTTGTCGGGACCGACCTCCTCGGAGTCCCCGGCGGCCATCGCCAGGAAGAACGCGCCGTGCTGCGCCGAGACCACCGGCGTCAGCTCGCTCATGATCAGCGAGGCCACGTCGTCCAGATCGCGGCGGCCCTGCATCAGACCGGAGATCCGGGCAAGGTTGCCCTTCAGCCAGTCCTGCTCCTTGTTGGCGAGCGTGGTGTCGCGGAGGTTCGCGATCATCGTGTTGATGTTGTCCTGGAGGACCTGGATCTCCCCGGCCGCGTCCACGTCGATCTTGAGGTTCAGATCGCCGCGCGTCACCGCCGTGGCGACCGCCGCGATGGCACGGACCTGCCGGGTCAGGTTCCCGGCCATCTCGTTCACGGACTCGGTGAGGTCACGCCAGGTGCCGTCGACGTCCCGCACCCGCGCCTGACCTCCCAGCTGCCCCTCGGTGCCCACCTCACGGGCGACCCGGGTCACCTGCTCGGCGAACGAGGACAGCTGGTCGACCATCGTGTTGATGGTGTTCTTCAGCTCCTGGATCTCACCGCGCGCGTCGATGTCGATCTTCTTGGTCAGATCGCCCTTCGCGATGGCGGTGGTGACCGTGGCGATCTGCCGCACCTGACCGGTCAGATTGGAGGCCATCGAGTTCACGGACTCGGTGAGGTCCTTCCACGTACCGGCGACCCCCGGCACCCGGGCCTGGCCGCCCAGTTCGCCTTCCGTACCCACCTCGCGGGCCACTCGCGTGACCTCGTCGGCGAACGAGGACAGCGTCGTCACCATCGTGTTGACCGTGTCGGCCAGCTCGGCGACCTCACCACGCGCCTCCACGGTGACCTTCTTCGTCAGATCGCCGTTGGCGACCGCGGAGGAGACCCGGGAGATGTTCCGCACCTGGCTGGTCAGGTTGTTGGCCATCAGGTTGACGTTCTCGCTGAGGTCCTTCCAGATACCGGTCGCCCCGCGCACCCGCGCCTGACCGCCGAGGATCCCCTCGGTGCCCACCTCACGGGCCACCCGGGACACCTCGTCGGCGAAGTTCAGCAGCTGGTCGACCATCGTGTTGACGGTCGTGACCAGTTCGAGGATCTCGCCCTTGGCGTCGACGGTGATCTTCTTCGAGAGATCGCCCTTGGCGACCGCGGTGGTGACCTCGGCGATGTTGCGGACCTGGAGGGTCAGGTTGTTCGCCATGCCGTTGACGGACTGGGTGAGGTCCTTCCACGTACCGGACACACCCTGCACCTCGGCCTGGCCGCCGAGGATGCCCTCCGTACCCACCTCACGGGCGACCCGCGTCACCTGCTCCGCGAAGTTGGACAGTTGGTCCACCATCGTGTTGAGGGTGTTCTTCAGCTCCAGGATCTCGCCCCGGGCGTCCACGTCGATCTTCTGCGACAGGTCCCCGCGCGCGACCGCCGTGGCGACCTGCGCGATGTTGCGGACCTGAGCGGTGAGGTTCCCCGCCATGCCGTTCACCGAATCGGTCAGATCGCGCCACACTCCGGCCACGCCGGGCACCTGCGCCTGGCCGCCGAGCCGGCCGTCCGTACCCACCTCGCGGGCCACCCTGGTGACCTGGTCGGCGAAGGCGGAGAGCTGGTCGACCATGGTGTTGATCGTGTTCTTGAGCTCCAGGATCTCGCCCCGGGCGTCCACGTCGATCTTCTGCGACAGGTCGCCCCGCGCCACCGCCGTCGTCACCTGAGCGATCTGCCTCACCTGGGAGGTGAGGTTCCCGGCCATGAAGTTGACGGAGTCCGTCAGCTCCTTCCACGTACCCGAGACACCGTCCACGCGCGCCTGGCCGCCGAGGCGGCCCTCGGTGCCCACGTCCCGGGCCATCCGCGTCACCTGGTCGGCGAAGCTGGAGAGTTGCGCCACCATCGTGTTGACGGTGTTCTTCAGCTCCAGCATCTCGCCGGCCACGTCCACGGTGACCTTCTGCGACAGGTCACCGTTGGCGACCGCCGTGGTGACCTGCGCGATGTCCCGGACCTGGCCGGTCAGGTTACGGAACGCGGTGTTCACCGAGTCGGTGAGGTCCTTCCAGGTCCCCGCCGCACCCGGCACCTCGGCCTGTCCGCCGAGCCGGCCCTCGACGCCGACCTCCCGGGCCACCCGGGTCACCTCGGAACCGAACGACTGGAGCTGGTCCACCATCGTGTTGACGGTGTTCTTCAGCTCCAGCATCTCGCCGGCCACGTCGACCGTGACCTTCTGCGACATGTCGCCGCTGGCCACCGCGGTCGTCACCTGCGCGATGTCGCGCACCTGCGTCGTCAGATTCCGGAAGACCGTGTTCACCGAGTCGGTGAGGTCCTTCCACGTCCCGGCGGCACCGGGCACCTGCGCCTGACCGCCGAGAAGACCCTCGCCACCGACCTCGCTCGCCACGCGGGTCACTTCGTCCGCGAAGGTCCGCAGCGTCTCGGTCATCTGGTTGATCGTCTCGGCGAGCTGCGCGACCTCGCCGCGCGCGCTCACCGTGACCTTCTGCGTCAGGTCACCGCTGGCGACCGCCGTCGTCACCTCCGCGATCCCGCGCACCTGGGAGGTGAGGTTGCCCGCCATCGTGTTGACGGAGTCGGTGAGGTCCTTCCACACACCGGCCACACCCGGCACGGTCGCCTGACCGCCCAGCTCGCCCTCCGTACCCACCTCACGGGCGACGCGCGTCACCTCGGAGGAGAACGAGGACAGCTGGTCGACCATCGTGTTGACGGTGTTCTTCAGCTGGAGCATCTCACCGGCTACGTGGACGGTGACCTTCCGCGACAGGTCACCCTTGGCGACCGCCGTCGTCACCAGCGCGATGTCCCGCACCTGGGCCGTCAGCCGGTACGCCATGGTGTTCACGGAGTCCGTGAGGTCCTTCCAGGACCCCGACATCCCGCGCACCTGCGCCTGGCCGCCGAGCTTGCCCTCGGTGCCCACCTCGACGGCGACCCGGGTCACCTGCTCGGTGAAGACCGACAGCTGGTCGACCAGGTTGTTGACCGTACGGGCGACCTTCAGGAACTCGCCGCGCAGCGGCCGTACCGTCTCGTCCTGCGTATGCGAGCGCAGCTCCATCCGCTGCTCCAGATCACCGTCGGCGACCGCCGACAGGACCCGGCCCACCTCGGAGACCGGTCGCGCGAGATCGTCGACGAGCTCGTTGGAGGCGTCGATGGCGGCGGCCCAGGAACCCTCACAGGCGCCCGTCTCCAGCCGCTCCGTGAGTTTGCCCTCGCGCCCGACCACCCGCCGTACGCGCGCCAGCTCACCGGTGAGGTGGAGATTCCGGTCGGCGACCTCGTTGAAGACCGCTGCGATCTCCGTCATCACGCCGTCGCCCGAGACGGTGAGCCGCCTGCGGAAATTGCCGTCGCGCATCGCCACGAGGCCCGCGAGCACTCTGTTCAGAGCTGCCGCGTCCACTTCGACGGTGCCATTGCGCTGCTTTTTCACGGACTGTCCGCCTTTTGTACGCGCCTTCGAACCCTGCGCCGCCACGCCAGACTCCACCGTGTCCCTCCCGCAGGGGTTGACCGTTTCACTCGGGCCTATCCGGAAGCTTGCCCAGTTCCACTTTGGCTCACCGCCACAGCACACCGTCAACGGGTGACCGGGCGGACGTCAAATCGTTGCAACGTACCAGGCCGGAACAGGTCCGCGGGGAACCTGTACCGGTTACCCCCCATCCCTTGCACCGGGAGTCCATACTTGTGCGCCCGCGCACCACCACCGGGGCGACTTGTCCCGAACTCGGCCCTCGTGTACCCGGCACCCTTGAGATACGTCTAGCCTGGCAAGCGAATCGAAGCGGCGATAAACGGGCACAGGACTCGGGGAAGCGACGAGACACCAATATGGGGAGTGCTGTGATCACCGCGCGCGCGGCCGCCACCTTCGAACCGGTCGGGCGCTCGGTCGCGACCGCCCGCGCCTTCGTCCGGGACACGCTCCAGGGGTGGGGCTACAACGATGTCGTCGACGACGCCGTCGTCCTCACCAGTGAGCTCGTGACCAACGCCGTCATCCACGCGGGGACGGCGGCGGACGTCCTGTGCCTGCGCACCGAGGAAGGCGTCCGCGTCGAGGTCTCCGACCACTATCCGGAACGCGAGGTCCCGCTCCAGAGCAGCGCCCTCGACTTCGGCAGCCCGGACCGCGAGAACGGCCGCGGTCTGCTGCTCTGCGCTGCCCTGGCCTCCCGCTGGGGCGTCGAGTACTCCCCCACCCGCAAGCACGTCTGGTTCCAGCTGGACCTGCCCGACCGGCCCGTGGGCATCCGCTCCGCCGGCCCGGTCCTGCCCACCTCGCTCCTGCCGGTGACCGACCAGCGGATCCGGGTCGCCGTCGTCCAGATCGACAGCGCCGGCGCGATCAGCGCGTGGAACGACGACGCCGCGTTCGTGTTCGGTCACACCGCGGAGCAGGTCACCGGGAAGCAGTTCACCGACTTCGTGGCCTGGCCGCACACCCCGGGCACCAACACCGGCATCGCCGACGCCCTCCAGCTCTCCCGCTGGGAGGGCAGCTACGGCATCCGCGGCGCGGACGGCCGGACCATCGCCGTCTACGCCTCGCACCTGCGGGTCCGCGACACCGACGGCGACCCGTCCACGGTCTGTCTCCTCGTCCGCGACGACGAGCGCGCCGTCCTCCAGACCCCGGTCCGCGCCCCGGTCTCCGACGCCTCCTCCGACAGCCGCACCGCGGACCCGTTCGAGGTCTTCATCGGCTCCCCCGCCCCCGACGACCTCGACGGCCTCCTCCAGCGGACGGTGGAGCGCGCCCGCGACATGCTCGACGCCGACGCCGCGTTCCTGCTTCTGGCCACCGACGACGAGACGGAGTTGGAGGTCCGCGCGACGACAGGCCTCCCCTCGGCCCGCCAGCGCTTCGCCCGGGTCCCCGTGGAAGCCGGAACGGGACGCTACGGCTCCGCCCGCATGCCGGCCGTCCACGAGGACCTGACCGCCGTCCCCGGCGCCGTCCCGCTCCTCACCGACACCGGGATGCGCTCGGTCGTCACGGTCCCGCTCAAGGTCGAGGGCCGGCTCACCGGCTCCCTCGGCGTCGCGGCGGAGGGCGCGGGCCGCTACTCGAACGAGGAGGCCCTGCGCCTTCAGTTCGCCGCCGACCGCATCGCGCTGGCCGTGGAGTCCGCCCGCCTCGGCGAGCTGGAACGGCTGCGCCGCGGCTCCCTGTCCTTCCTCGTCGAGGCCTCCGACCTGCTGGCCGGCACGCTCGACAGGGACCAGACCCTGGCGCTCATGGCGCAGATGACGGTCCCGACCCTGGCCACCTGGTGCGCCGTCTACACGATCGCGGACCAGTCCTCCGAGCCGTACCTCTCGTACGTGCTCCACGAGGACGAGGACCTCATCGACGGCCTCAAGGCCCTGCTCTCGAAGATCGCCCCGCCGGATCCGGTTCCGACGCCGGGCGCCCGCGTCTGGGCCGCACCTGCGGAGGCGGGCCACCGAGCCGCCCTGTCCACGTCGACCCGCAGCCTGGCCCACGACGCCCCGCTCAGCATGAGCACGGCCACCCGCACGACGCTCGCCACGGCCCAGGCCGTCGGCGGCGAGACGGTGGTCCTGCCGCTGGTCGCCCGTAACCGTGTGATCGGCATGCTGACGCTCGGGAAGCCCTCGGACGACCACTTCCGCCAGGAGATCCTCGAACTGGCCGAGGACCTGTCCCGCCGGGCCGCCCTGGCCCTGGACAACGCCCGCCTGTACTCGGAGCGCATGGCGATCAGCCAGTCCCTCCAGCGCAGCCTGCTGCCCCCGGGCCTCCCCGACGTGCCGAACGTCGAGATCGAGGTCATCTACCGCGCCGCAGGTGAGGGCAACGAGGTCGGCGGCGACTTCTACGACGTCTTCCCGATCCGCGACGGTGCGTACGGCTTCGCCATCGGCGACGTCTGCGGTACGGGTCCCGAGGCCGCCGCCGTCACGGGCCTGGCCCGCCACGCGCTGCGCCTGCTGGCCCGCGAGGGCTTCGGCGGCCCGGCGGTCCTGGAGCGCCTCAACGCGGCGATCCTCGACGAGGGAGCCCGCAGCCGCTTCCTGACCCTGCTGTACGGCGAGCTGTGGCCCCAGGAGGACGGCAGCGCCCTCCTGAAGGTGGTCTGCGCCGGCCACCCGCTGCCGCTGCGCCTGCGCCAGGACGGCTCCGTGGAGTCCGCCGCGGAACCGCAGCCCCTGCTCGGTGTGCTCGAGGACCTTGACCTGTACGAGCAGGAGGTCGTGCTCAACCCGGGTGACGTCCTCCTGTGCGTCACGGACGGCGTCACCGAACGCCGCGAGGGAACCCGCATGCTGGGCGACGACGGCCTCGCGGACGTCCTGTCGACGTGTACGGGCCTCACGGCCGGAGCGGTCGCCGCACGCATCCTGCGGGCCGTGGAACGCTTCGCCGCCGAGCCGGCCTCGGACGACATGGCGATCCTCGCCATGCGCGTCCCGGAGCCTCCTCTCGTCTGACTCCCGCCCGCTCCACTACAACGCGAAAGGCCCCCGCCATATGGCGGGGGCCTTTCGTTGTTCTGAGCCCCAATGCGGAATCGAACCGCAGACCTTCTCCTTACCATGGAGACGCTCTACCGACTGAGCTATTGGGGCCTCGTTGCGCTGTGGCAACGAGGTAAACCATACACGGGATCAGGGGATACGCATAATCGCGATCGGCGGGGCGGGTTGGGCCCACAGATTCAGGTCCGGTGCGAGCCGCTGGTCCGGCTCTGGAACGCAGAAAAGCCCCGCACCAGAAGGTGCGGGGCTTTCCCACAAAGATTGTTCGGCGGCGTCC
>NZ_BMTW01000003.1 GCF_014649875.1 Streptomyces rubiginosohelvolus
GAGTCCTTCCTCGCTCTGGCCCGGGCGCTCGACGTGCCCGTCCCGTCCGTGGTGCTCGATGAACTCGCCGCCCTCTTCGCCCGGTTGGACCCCACCCCGCATCATGCGCTGCTGCACGGCGACCCGTGCCCCGGCAACGATCTGCGTACCGCCGACGGTGTCCGTTTCGTCGACTTCGAACGGGCCTCGCTCGGCAACGGGCTGGTCGAACTCGCCTACTTCCGCATCGGCTTCCCCACCTGCTGGTGCGCGATGTCGGTCGCCGCGGCCCCGCTCGCGGAGGTCGAGACCATCTACCGGACCACCTGGCGCGGACTCACCGGCCGAGATGTGCCGGGCGACCTCGCCGACGCGTGCGCCGGCTGGCTGATCCAGGGAGACGCGCTCGTCGAGCGGGCCCACCGCGGGACGGTCGACCAGTTCGCCCGGGTACCCACCGAGGACTTCCGGTGGGGCCGCGTCTCCGCCCGCGAGCGGCTCGTCCACCGCCTCGGCGTGGTCGCCGCCATGACCCGCGACCACGACCACCTGCACGCTGTGGGCCGCCTCAGCTCCGCCCTGGCCGTGCGCCTGCTGGCGTACTGGCCGAAACTGCGGCCGCTGCCCGCGCACGACACCCGCCCTTGGTACTAGGCAGGACCCTCTCCTCGAACACGCCCTAGGCCGGCCTGATCGTGGCGAGCTGCGCCAGCAGCAGGATCAAGCGGTACGCCGTCCCGTAGTCGGGGGCCGTGAAGGCGACCGTCCGGGCGCCCGCGGTGCGCGAGACGCCCGGGACCAGGGTCGCCAGGTCGATGGTGTGCGGGCTCGCGAGGTCGGCCTCCACGTCCAGCGGGCCGGTGAGGGCCAGTGGCGGGATCTCCGTGCGGCGGCTCACCGCGTCCGCCGCCGCCCGGCGCAGCCGGTCCCGGGCCTCCTCCGGGTGCAGGGTCACGGCGGCCGCCATGCCCAGGGCCTCCTTGACCGGGACGGTGACCGCCTCGGGGATCAGGGCGGCAGCCTCCGCGCAGGCCGCGTCGTCGCCGCTGAGCAGGACCACCGGTACGCCGAGGTGGCCGGCCATGGCGGCGTTGAGCCCGATCTCGCCCAGGGAGCGGGCAGTGGTCCGTGAGTCTTCGCCCGGCGTGGGGGCGGTGACCTGTACGCCTTCGCCCGGCGTGTGGGCGGTGCCCCGTACGTCCTCGTCCGGCCCGCGGCCGGTACCCCGCACCTCCTCGTCCGGCGCGCGGCCCGTCACCCGTACGTCGAGGATCTCGCCGTTCATCGTGTGCGCCAGCACGCCCGGGCCCTCGCCCGCGCGGACGTGGTAGCCGACGAACAGCGCCGCGTCCGTCTCCTCGTCCAGCCCGGCCAGCATGTTCAGCGCGCGCGGCTTGCCCCGGACCAGGCGGGCGCGGCGGTCGAGTTGCTCCGGCAGGAGGTTGCGGAAGGTGCCGTGCGCGTCCGCGACCAGGACGTCGGCCGTGGGCTCGGTGTCCAGGACGCCCGCGATCACCGCGTTCGCCTCCGCCGTCATCAACTCCCGGCCGCGTTGGTAGTCGTAACGCTCGAGGTTCGTCTCGGAGGAGTGGACGATCCCCGAGATGCCTTCCATGTCGACCGAGATGAGTGCCTTCATGGGGCTGGGATCCTACTCGTCGTCCTCAGCGGTCAGGCGCCTGCGAGGCTCGCCCGTGCCGCGTTCATGAACGCCGTCTTGGCCTCCTCCAGGTGTTCGTTGACCTCGACGTCACCGATGTCGCGCCACACGGCTGCGTTCAGCGCGTGGCCGTACGTCCGCACCGGCTCGCGCAGGGCCTCGTCGCACAGGAGCGTGACATTGCCGGACGCGGTCCACAGCGCGGTCATGACCGGGCCCGTCTGCGTCATCCAGCCGTCCTCGTCGTCGCCCCACGGGTCGGGGCGGCGGTAGGCGGCACGTTCCGCGGCCTGGGCGCAGGAGACGAACTCCTTGAGTACGTCGATCTGTTCGGCTCTGCGGCTCTCCGTGGTGGCCGCGGTCTGGCGACGTTCCTCCGCGCGTTCCGCCGAGCGTTGTGTGGCGCGTTGAGCGAGAGCCGTCAGTCCGCCGCCCAGCGCCACCCCCGCGAGCGAGACGACCGACGTCCATAGATCGGCAGCCATGGTGATGCCCCTTCGCCCGTTCCCCTGTGCGGTCGAGGTCATGGTGCCGGACGGCGGCCGACGGCGTGCCGGTGCCCCCGGCCGGATGCAGAGGGGCCGGGGGCACGGGTGGAGCGGTCGGTGAGCGGTGGAGTCAGCGGCCGTAGCGGATCAGGGCGCGGACCATGCGGCAGGTGGTGTCGGACGGCGGGTGGATGCCCAGGCGCTCGGCGGTGATCCGTATCCGGTGGTTGCCGGCGCTGGAGGGCTGGTAGACCCCGCTGTCGAGCAGGGCGATGGCCAGGCGCATGGCCTTGAGGCGGCGGTTGTGGGAGACGTACCACTCGCGGGGGCGGCCGGCGGGCAGCCGCTTCTTCGCGGGCGGCGTGGGGAGCGGCGGGTGGAAGGGCATCGGGAGCTGTCGGTCGAGCGGCTCGGTCGTGACTGTGGCGACGGCCATCGGCATCCTCCTGGCAGCGTGGTGGAACCCTCACGAACTCCCTCCATTTTACTGCCCCCCACTGACAATCGCCCCTGGCCAGAGGCCTTTTCGGCAGTCCCTTGCGTATCCTTGGCCCCATGGAGATCTGGATCAATCCCGCCTGTTCGAAGTGCCGCAGCGCGGTGACTCTGCTGGACGCCGAAGGGGCCGATTACACCGTCCGCCGCTATCTGGAGGACGTGCCGTCGCCCGAGGAGATCCGGGCCGTGCTGGACCGGCTCGGTCTGGAGCCGTGGGACATCACGCGGACGCAGGAGGCGGCGGCGAAGGAGCTGGGTCTCAAGGGCTGGCCGCGGGAGGCCGGTTCGCGGGAGCGGTGGATCGTCGCGCTGTCCGAGCATCCGAAGCTGATCCAGCGGCCGATCATCACAGCCGAGGACGGCACCGCCGTGGTGGCGCGGAGCGAGGAGGCCGTGCGGGACGCGCTGGGGCGTCGTGCCTGAGGGTGTGGTGCCTGAGGCCGAGGGCCCGTCTACGGTCCGGCAGCTCTCCCCCGGCATGGCGTTCTTCACCGACTTCGTCGTCACGGGTGCCGTGCGCGGCGCCGATGCGACCAGTACGCCCGCCGAGGTGACCGGTCTCCTCGGCGACGGGTTCGTCGAGAGCCGCACCGGGCCCGGGCAGTTGCTCCGCTGCTACGAGCTGGTGGAGGTCGCGTGGGAGCGGGAGGGTGACGGCTGGCGCGGTCTGTATGTCACCGTGCAGGCCCACCGGCTCGACGTCCCGTTGTCGGTCGACGCGCTTGCCGCGGATCTGGAACGGGTCGGCTTCCCCCTCGTCGAAGTCGCGCCCGACGGCGTCGGGTGCCGGCGCTTCGTCCGCGCGGACAGCCGGGTGGCGGTGCTGGCCGACGAGGAGAGCGGCCAGGTGCTGGCGATGACGGTCCCCGCCTGGTTCGCGCCCGGTCCTCGCGGCGAGCCCTCGCCGTGGTCCCGGGAGGCGGGACGCGACCAGGTCCGGCATCTGGTCGGGCTCGGTGCGCCGGAGCGGGATGCCTGGGCGCGGCGGCGGAAGCCGGACGAGGCGGCCGAAGCGGCGCGCTGGTGGTGGTTCCTATGGGTCGCGTGCAGGCAGCTCCTGCCGGACGAAGGTGAGCGGAGATTCGGTCACGATCGGTCTGTCTGGGAGGAGTCGGCGCTCTGGTTGCTCGGTGCGTGCGAGGCCGCCGGACTCCTCGACCGTACCGACACCGTCTGCGAGATCGCGCGGTACGGGCTGCTCGAACCGGATACGGCCGTACGGGCCTGCCTGCACGCCATCCCGGTGTCCCGGGCGGACGTGGCGACCCGGGAGTCGACTCCGTACGCACGCGAGACCCTGGTGGCCGTCAACGCTTCCCGGGCCGCCAAGCGGCTCTCCCTCGCGGCCGGTGAGCTGTTGCCCCGGGTAGGGGACCCGGCGTTGCGGGCCGAGGTGGATGCCTGGCTGGAGCTGCGGACCCGGCTGATGTGAGCCCGGGGCCGGCGCGTGCCGGGCAGGCTCAGCGTTCGTCCGTGCCCGCGCGCTTGGCCGTGGACAGCGCGATGCGGTTCCAGGTGTTGATCGTGAAGATCAGGGCCAGCAGGTGGGCCAGCTCCTCCTCGTCGAAGTGGGCCGCCGCGCGGTCGTAGACCTCGTCCGGGACACCCGCGTCGCCGATCCGGGTGACCGCGTCCGTCAGGGCGAGGGCGGACCGTTCCCGGTCCGTGAAGAAGTGGTCCGCCTCCTGCCACACCGCGACCATGTGCAGGCGCTCCTCGCTCTCGCCCGCCTTGCGCGCGTCCGTGGTGTGCATGTGCAGGCAGTACGCGCACCGGTTCAGGTGCGAGGCGCGGATCTGGACCAGTTCGACCAGGGTCGGGTCCAGGCCCGCGCGGGCCGCCGCGTCCAGGCCGATCACGGCCCGGAAGACCTTCGGGGCGGTCTTCGCGAAGTCGAGCCGGGCCGTGGCCGGGTTGCTCCGGACGGTGGTGGCGGGGGCGGTCGTGCGGTCGTTCGTCTTGATCTCCGTCGTCGTCATGGGTACGAATCTAGGGCGACAGGCGACTGGGTACGGGGTGCATTTCTGTGATGAATTCATGGGTCAATTCGGCGGAGATCCTGGGCAGCGATCTGCCCCTGGAACTCTCCGGCACCGGGAATCGCCGGGCCCTGCTGATGGATGCCCTGCGTGAGGCCGTGCGCAGCGGGCGGCTCGCCCCCGGCACCCGGCTGCCGCCCTACCGTTCGCTCGCCGCCGACCTGGGCCTGGCCCGCAACACCGTCGCCGACGCGTACGCGGAGCTGGTCGCGGAAGGGTGGCTGGCCGCCCGCCAGGGGTCGGGGACCCGGGTCGCCGAGCGGGCCGCCCCCGTGACCCCGGTGCACCGGCCGCGTACCCCCGAGCGCGTCGCCCGCCCGGTTCATGACCTCGTCCAGGGGCAGCCGGATCCCTCGGTCTTCCCGCGCACCGCCTGGCTCGCCTCGGCCCGGCGGGCGCTGGCGGCCGCCCCCGACGACGCGTTCGGGCCCGGCGATCCGCACGGGCGGCCCGAGCTGCGGCGGGCCCTGTCCGGGTATCTCGCCCGGGTGCGCGGGGTGCGGGCCGCGCCGGAGCGCATCGTGCTCTGTTCGGGCGCCGCGCACGGGCTGCGGCTGCTCGCGGAGGTGGTGGGCGGTCCGTGGGCGGCGGAGGAGTACGGGCTGCCCTTCCACCGCGAGCTGCTCGCCTCCCACGGGGTCGGCACCCGGCCGCTCGGGGTGGACGCGGACGGCGCCCGGGTCGACGGGCTCACCCGCCACGACCGGGCCGTACTCCTCACGCCCGCCCACCAGTTCCCCACCGGCGGGCCGCTGCACCCCGAGCGGCGGGCGGCCGTTGTCGACTGGGCCCGGGCCACCGGCGGGCTCGTCGTCGAGGACGACTACGACGGGGAGTTCCGCTACGACCGGCAGCCCGTGGGGGCCGTCCAGGGGCTCGACCCCGAGCACGTGGTGCTGCTGGGGTCGGTGAGCAAGAGCCTCTCCCCCGCTCTGCGGATCGGGTGGATGGTGCTCCCCCAGCGGCTCGTCGCCCCCGTTGTCGCGGCCAAGGGCGAGCGCGAGCCGTTCTCCAGCGCCACCGAGCAGCTCACCCTCGCGGACTTCATCGAGTCGGGCGCGTACGACCGGCAGGTACGCCGGATGCGGCAGCGCCACCGCCGCCGCCGGGACCAGTTGGTGGCCGCCCTGCACGCGCGGGCCCCGCACGTCCGAGTCACCGGGATCGCGGCCGGGCTGCACGCGGTGCTGGAACTGCCGCCCGGCACCGAGCGGTCGGCAGTCCGGGCGGCGGCCTGGCAGGGGCTCGCGGTGGAGGGTCTTGGCGACTATCTGCACCCGGGGGCGGAACACCGTACCGTTGCCGGTGCCCCCTGCGTCCCCCACCGCGACGGGCTCGTCGTCGGGTACGCGACCCCCGCCGAATCCGCCTACCCGGAGGCGCTCGACGCCCTGTGCCGCTCCCTGCCGCCGGTCAGCCCGCCTGCTCCTCCGCAGCCGCCAGCAGCTCCGTGAGGTGGAGGCCGAAGCGCGCGTCGCAGGGGTGCGGCACTCCCGTACGTACCGCTTCGGCCAGGGCGTCCACCGCGCCCCGGAACGCGGTCTCCGCGCCGGCCCAGCCCGGGATCGACGCCGTACCCCGCTCGCCCCGCAACTCGATCTCGACGCCCGCCGCGCCGGGCGGGGCGCTCAGGCCGAGGGTCACCGTGCTGGACGCGCCGGAGGTGTGGCGCAGGATCAGGTGCGTGGTGTCGGCCGGTCCGGCAGCGGCCGTCAGGTGCTCGACGTCGCCCAGGACCGGGATCAGCACGGACAGCGCGTGCGGGCCGACGTCCCACAGGCCGCCCTTGTCGCGCCGCCACGGGGAGTCCGCGTACTCGCTGTCCGAACCGGCGGCGTAGAGCGAGCCCAGCCACTGGGCGCGCGCCGTGAACCAGCCGTCCACCGCCGCCTGTTCGGCGATCCAGGCGGAGGTCTCGGGTGCGAAGCGCAGCGTGCAGAAGACGACCGAGGCCACCGACGCCTTCTCCGCGGCCTCGGCCACCGCGCGGGCTCCGGCGACCGTCGTGGCGACCGGCTTGTCCATCAGCAGGTGGCAGCCCGCCTCCGCCGCCCGGACCGCGAGCGGGGCCTGGACGTCCGGCGGCAGCGCGAAGGCCACCGCGTCGCTCGCCTCCAGGAGCGCGTCGATCCCCTCCTCGCCGGTGTACGCCCGGGTCCCGTGGGCGGTGGCGAGGGCGTCCGCCGCCTCGGCCCGGCGGCCCCACACTCCGCTCAGCTCGACGCCGGGATGGGCGGCGAGCGCGGGGGCCTGGGTGTTACGGGCCCAGGGGCCGGTGCCGAGGAGGCCGATGCGCAGAGGAGGAGTGGTGTCCGCAGTCGTCATACGTGCCAGTGTGCCGGGCGCGGCGGCCGACCGGGCGGGGGGCCCGGGGCCCGCCATCACGCCAGGCTCGAAAGACGCCGGGACCCTGAGCCCACACCGGGCCCCGGGCGACTCCGGACCCGAATGCGGTGGCGCGGACCCGCCCCGCCCCGTTACGTTTCCGGAGCCGGCCGCGGGACTCCGGTGCGACTTCCGAGACGTGCCTGTGAAGCGATGATTTCGTTGTTCGCGCCCCCATTCCCCGGCCGGCACTCCAGCCACCCGGGGGACGACCATGAACACGCCCGACAGCCGCGACGACAGCCCCGCCGACCTCGTCGCCGCCGAGGACGTCCTCCTCTTCGTGAACGCGGCGATCACCGCGACCGGGCAGCGCGAGTTCCGCTCCCGCGCCGTCGACCAACAGCTCTCCCTGGACTTCCTGCACACCTACGTACGGGTCAACTACCGCCGGGTGTACGCGGCTTCGCTGGCGCTGGACATCAATCACCACAACGCGGCGCTCATCGTGCGCCGCCTGCTGGAGACCGCGGACGAGGCGTCCCCCGAGGAGCGGCGTACCGAGGGCCGG
Source organism: Streptomyces rubiginosohelvolus (assembly GCF_014649875.1). Taxonomy (GTDB): domain Bacteria; phylum Actinomycetota; class Actinomycetes; order Streptomycetales; family Streptomycetaceae; genus Streptomyces; species Streptomyces rubiginosohelvolus. Next base: position 7,561 of record NZ_BMTW01000003.1, read on the forward strand.
CTGATCGCGGCCCGGCTGGCGGCGCTGCCGCCGCAGCGCGTCTACCGGCTCTTCGGCGAGCTGCGTCGCGCCAAGGTCAACAACCGGCGCACCCGGGCGATCATGCGGGACTGGCTGGCGGCCCGGCCGGATCTGGGCCATGACGCGGTGAAGTACCGGGCCGGGCTGAAGACCGTCGCCCGGCATGTCCACCTGCCCTGCCCCGAGGGGCGCGGGCCGCTCGCCGAGGTCGGGGCGTTCCTGTTCCGGCCGGGCCGGCTGCCCCGGTACGAGCACGGGACGCTGGACGCCTGGCGGCGCGCCCACTACGAGCAGGGGGCCGTGGCCGAGCTGCCGTTCACCGTGGCGGAGGGGTTCGCCGCCAAGCACGGGATGAAGCGCGAGGTGTTCCTGAAGCGGGCCGCGCCCCGGATGACCCGGCTGGAGCGGCTGCGCACCCAGGAGCAGCGGGTGGTGGGCGACCGGCGGCCGGACGTCGATCTGACCGTGATGCCGCTGACGCGGCTCGCGCTGTACGTGCTGTCGCTCGGCTTCGAGGAGCGCTCCGAGCGCCGGGCCGAGCTGACCGGCGCCCTCCGCGCGGCGGCCCGGCGGGCGGCGGGCGCGCACGCGGGGAGCTGGGGGCGGGTGCACGCGGTGCTGGACGACAGCTTCTCCTCGTCCGGTTCGGGGCAGAAGCGGCGTCGGCCGCTCGCCGTGGCGCTGGCCTGCCACCACCTGCTGGCGGTGCTCGCCGCTCCGGGGGCCTACCGGGGGCTGTGGACCTCGGGGGCGCGGGACGCCCTGCTCGTCCGTCCGTCGGGGCCGACCCCGCTCGGGATGCGGATCCTGGACGCGCTGGAGCCGGGGGCCGACGGGGCTGCTCCGAACCGGCTGGTGATCGTCTCGGACGGCTGGGACAACGCCCCGGCGGGCCTGGCGGGCGAGGTGCTGCGGGTGTGGCGGCGCCGGCTGGATCCGGCGCGGCGGACGGCGGTGGTGCACGTCAACCCCGTATACGACGCGGAGGGTTTCGACGTGCGGCGGCTGGCTGCGGGGGTGGCGACGGCCGGGATCCGGGACGCGGAGGATCTGCCCGCCCTGGTGGAGATCGCCCGGTTCGCGGAGGGGCGCTCGGGCCCCGCGGAGCTGTACGCGTATCTGGACCGGCAGGTGGCCCGGTTCACCGGAGAGGGAGCGGCCTCGTGAAGCGGCCGTTGTCGGCACCGACGAACGCCCGCACCGCGCGGGCGCCCCGAGAGGACGTGACACCGTGAACCGGCTGGAGCTGACCGGACTCACCGCCGGTCCCGCGCAGGTGTGGGGCGGTGTCCGGCTCGTCCCGCTGATTCGCGAGGCTCCGGTGGCAGGGCTGCGGCTGCATCGCGAGGTGTACGAGGGCCTCGGCGCGGGGATCGTCGAGCTCGGGCCCCGGGAGCGCTACCTCTCGTACATTCCGCACGGGCTGGTCGCCGACTGGTCGGGCGAGGAGGACGGCCGGGGCTCGGGGGCGGGCCGGCAGTCGGCCGCGTACGGCACCCAGTTCGGTGGCGGCGACGCGCCCCGGACCATTCCCCTGACGCCGGTGCCGCACCACCGGATGGCCAAGCGGCGGCCCGGCGACCGGTTGCGGTTCCTGCCGCTGCACCTGGCGCTGGAGGGGTATCTCGCGTTGCACTTCGGCGGTCCGTCGACCGCTTGGGAGGAGTGGTCGCGTACGGCCCTGCGCGACGGGCTCTCGCCGCGTGCCGAGGACGCGTACCTCGGGCGGTCGGTGCGCGGGCTCGCGGACGCGCTGCGGATCTTCGAGATCCATCCTGGCCAGTGCGGGGTGATGGTGTACGTCTCCGACGCGCTCGCCGCCGCGTTCGTGGTGCCGCACCCGGACGACTACCGCCTGCTGCACGCCTCGCTGGTGGAGGACCTCTACGGGGAGCTGGTGCACCAGTACGCGCTGTACGGGGCGCCGGTGGCCGGCACTCCGGTGCGGATCGGGGGCGCGGAGCACATCCGGGACCTCGGCGAGCTGCGGTCGGCCGCGCGGGCGCAGGAGCGGGCTTGGGCCGAGGCGCACGACACCTTGTTCGCGCGGGAGCTGCTGGACACCTCGTACGCGTTCGACCGGGTGTACCGGATGAAGTCCTTCACCCTGTGGCGCTTTCTGCCGCCGTTCGTCCGGGACGGGGGCGGGCAGCACATCGGGGAGACGATCACCGATCACAAGGGACAGGTCGCCTACCTCAAGACGTTCCGGCTCTCCGACGCCCAGATCCGCCGGGGCCATCTGCTGCGGACGGTGGCCGGGGCCGACTGGGAGCTGGACCGGGCGGCCGCCGCGCTGGGGTCGAGCCGGGAGGAGCTGGTGCGCCGGATGCGGGCGGCCGGGTTCTCGGCTCTGCTGAAGAGCAGCCTCTGAAACGCAGTCCCTGAGGCCGCCCGCGCACTGCGGAAAACCGCAGGAAACCTCGGTAACACGGGGTTCACACTCGGGCAACGGACGGGAAATCGCGTCTTGCCAAGCTGCGCTGCATAGACCGCTGCACCCGCAAAGGATGGCGTCCGTGACGTTCAAGGCTGAGTACATCTGGATAGACGGCACCGAGCCGACCGCCAAGCTTCGCTCCAAGACGAAGATCATGGACGGCGCGCCGTCGGGGGACGTGGCGGATCTGCCTATCTGGGGCTTCGACGGTTCCAGCACCAACCAGGCCGAGGGCCACGCGTCCGACCGGGTGCTGAAGCCCGTCTTCACCTGTCCGGACCCGATCCGCGGCGGTGACGACGTCCTCGTCCTGTGCGAGGTCTTCAACATCGACATGACGCCGCACGAGTCCAACACGCGTGCCGCGCTGCGTCCGGTCGCCGAGCAGTTCGCGGGCCAGGCCCCGATCTTCGGCATCGAGCAGGAGTACACCTTCTTCGACGGCCACCGGCCGCTCGGCTTCCCCGAGGGCGGCTTCCCGGCCGCGCAGGGCGGCTACTACTGCGGGGTCGGCGCGGACGAGATCTTCGGCCGCGAGATCGTGGAGAAGCACCTCGACAACTGCCTGGCGGCGGGGCTCGGGATCTCCGGCATCAACGCCGAGGTCATGCCCGGCCAGTGGGAGTTCCAGGTGGGCCCGCTGTCCCCGCTGGACGTCTCCGACCAGCTGTGGGTGGCCCGTTGGCTGCTGTACCGCACCGCCGAGGACTTCAACGTCTCCGCGACGCTGGACCCGAAGCCGGTTAAGGGCGACTGGAACGGTGCGGGCGCGCACACCAACTTCTCCACCCGGGCGATGCGCGAGGGCTACGACGCGATCATCACCGCGTGCGAGTCGCTGGGTGAGGGCTCCAAGCCGATGGACCACGTGAAGAACTACGGCGCGGGCATCGACGACCGGCTCACGGGTCTGCACGAGACCGCCCCGTGGAACGAGTACAGCTACGGCGTCTCCAACCGCGGCGCCTCGGTCCGTATCCCGTGGCAGGTCGAGCAGGACCGCAAGGGGTACATCGAGGACCGCCGCCCGAACGCCAACGTCGACCCGTACGTCGTCACGCGGCTGATCGTCGACACCTGCTGCACCGCGCTGGAGAAGGCCGACCAGGTCTGATCCCGACACCGATCGCGTACGTACGAGGGGCCCGCCGGTTCGCCGGCGGGCCCCTCCGGCGTGGGTGCGGTCGCCCCTCCGGCGTGGGTGCGGTCGCCTCTCCCGCGTGGGCTCGGTCGCTCCTCCCGCGTGGGCGCGGAGGGCGTCGCGTGAGGAACGTAACGGCGGCGGGCCGTATCGAGGGGCGAGAGGAGTCTGATGCACGGCCGCAATGTCTGCTTCAATGGAGGACATGGCCAGCTTCCAGTACATCGCGTCGGGTCGCAGCGACCTCGAACCGTTCTGGCCTTCCCGTCAGCACCATGATTTCGACCGGGTGTGTTGCCGCGCGTGGAACGCGCAGGCCCACTAAAGCCGCTCACCCCGGCCTTCGGTCCGCGCGTACGACGTAAGTCCGTCCCCTGACGACTCCTCGCGCGAAAGAGCTGACCCTCATGGCGAACACTCGTACCTTCTCCGCCGCGTCCGCCGCCACCGCGGCGTCCCCGGCGCCCGCTGCGGCCCACCCCACCGCCCGCTCCGTCCCCGCCCGCTCCCTGCCCGCCCACCCGAACCGGCACCGGCTGCGCGCGGTCGACCGCGACGAGGTCGCGGCCCCGGCCGACGTGGCGGGCTTCCTCCCGCCCGGGGCCACCTGGCTGCCGGCCCCGCCGCACACCCTGCCCTCGCTGCCCGGCCAGCCGCCGATGATCGGTTACCTGGTGCTCGTGCCGGCCGACCAGCAGCCCGCGCTCGCGGGGGCCGTCGCCGGTGCCCCGCTCCGGCCGGCGCCCGACGCGGCCTCCGGTGCGGCTGCCGGTGCCGAGGGGGTGTCGGCCGGTCCGGTCCGGATCGACGCCACCCGGCGTACGGCCTCGGTCGACGGGGTCGTCCTCGACCTCACGTACCTGGAGTTCGAGCTGCTGGCCCATCTGGTGGCGCACCCGCACCGGGTGCACACCCGCGACCAGTTGGTGACGACGGTGTGGGGCTACGGGCATGTGGGCGACGGGCGCACCGTCGACGTGCATGTCGCGCGGCTGCGCCGCAAGCTGGGCGCGGAGTACCGCCGTTCCATCCAGACGGTTCGCCGCGTGGGGTACAAGTACACGCCCTGACCGGCCGGTTCGGCCTCGCATGACAGCACGTCCGGCGGCCCCGGAGCACGGTTCTCGTTCACCGTGCTCCGGGGCCGCCCCCGTGTGCTCAGACGCGTACGGTGTCGCGCTCCGGCTCGGCGGGCTCCTCGTGCTCCAGGCTCGGGAGCCGGGAAAGCCCGCGCGGGGTGCGCCAGTTGCGCTCGCCGAGCAGCAGCATCACCGACGGCAGCAGCACCATCCGTACGACGGTGGCGTCCAGCAGGACCGCGACGGCGAGGCCGACACCCATCTGCTGCATGTCCTGCATGGACAGCGTCCCGAAGACCGCGAAGACCGCCACCATGATGGCCGCCGCTCCGGTGACCGCCCCGGCCGTGCGGCGCAGACCGGTCTCGATGGCCGACCGGCTGTCCAGGCCGCCACCGCGTGCCTCACGGATCCGGGAGACGACGAAGACGTGGTAGTCCATGGAGAGGCCGAACAGGACGACGAGGACGAACAGCGGCATCCACGCCTCGATCGCGCCGACCCCCTCCGAACCGATGAGCGAGGCGCCCCAGCCGTGCTGGAAGACGGCGGTCATCACCCCGTAGGAGGCGGCCACCGAGAGCAGGTTGAGGACGATGGACGTCACGGCGATGACGTAGCTGCGGAAGCAGAACAGCATCAGCAGGAAGGTGACCGCCGTGATGAAGGCGAAGACCGGGACGATGCCGCGGCGGAGCTGGTCGTTGAAGTCGACCGATCCGGCGGTCTCGCCCGTGACGTGGGTCTGCGCCCCGGTGCCGTCGAACGCGGCGGGCAGGGTCCGCTCGCGCAGTTCGGTGAGGTTGTCCTCGCCCTTCGGCAGGGGGATCTCGATCTCGGCGACGTTCTTGTCCCGGTGGACGGTCACGTCCTCGAAGCCGCCCAGGGCCTTGGTGACCTCCGGGGTGGTGATGTCGGGCGCGGTGACGACGACGAGGGCGGGGGCGGGTCCGCCGGGGAAGCTGTCGGTGATGCGGGTGTACGCGATCGAGAGCTGTGAGTCGGAGCCGAACTGCTTCTCCAGGCCGAGGGATTCGGTCTTCATGCCGAGGGCGGGCGCGGCGAGGGCGAGCAGCAGGACGACGGCGGCGACGGCGAAGGTGCGGGGGCGGGCGAGGACCGGGCCGAGCAGCCGGCCGGTGACGCGGCCGCTGCCCGTGTGGCCGTGCTTGGCGCGGCGGTTCAGCAGCGGGATGCGGCCCGCGTCGACGCGGTCGCCGAGCCAGGAGAGCAGGGCGGGCAGGACGGTGACCGAGCCGAGCATGGCGATGAACACGACGATGATCGTGGCGAGCGCGAAGCCCTTGAAGAGCAGGAGGCCGGAGAGGAACATGCCGCCCATCGCGACCATCACGGTGAGGCCGGAGACGAGGACCGCCCGGCCGCTGGTGGCGGCCGCGATGCGCAGGGCGGTCTCGGCGTCCCGTCCGGCGGCGCGTTCGTCGCGTTCGCGGCGCAGGTAGAAGAGGCAGTAGTCGACGCCGACGGCGAAGCCCATCAGGAACATCACCGAGTACGTCGTCTGGAACAGGTGCAGTTGGTGGCTGGCGATCGAGAGGAGGCCGAAGGCGGCCATGCACGCGGTGAGGGCGAGCCCGACCGGGAGCAGGGCGGCGACGATCGCGCCGAAGGCGACGACGAGGATGCCGAGGGCCAGCGGTACGGCGGTGAACTCGGCCTTCTTGAAGTCCTCGGCCAGCAGGTCGCCGAGCCACTTGCCCGCGCTGGCCTCGCCGAACTGGTGGATCTCGACGTCCGGGTGGTCGTCGCCCACGGCGGCGACCGCGTCCAGGACGGGCTGGATCCGGTCGGGCGAGGTGGCGGCGTCGCCCTTCATCTCGAAGGTGACCAGGGCGTCCTTGCCGTCCTTCGAGGCAACGGGCGGGGCGATGTTCTGCGCCTCGCCGGTCTCGCGTACGGCGGTGGTGAGAGCCTCGGCGGCCGGCTTCCAGTCGCCGGCGGCGGGGGCGGAGACCATGACCAGCTCGCCCGCGGGCTTGTCGAGCCCGGCGTCGAGGAGGATCTGCTCGGCGCGGGCGGACTCCCCGGCGCCGTTCTCCGCGTTGGTCATCTCGACCATGCCGGTGGCTCCGCCGATGCCCGTGGCGAGCACGACGAAGAGCAGCCAGCCGAATACGGCGGTCTTGCGGTGGTGTGTGCTCCACACGCCGATGCGTGCGGCGAGGTTGCGCCTCATGTGGTCTCTCCCCCGGAGGTAAGCGTCAGGTAAGTGGATCGGGACGCTTCGAATCTAGGAATCGGGGGCGGTCCGCCCCAGCCGTCGAAGCCCCCGGTCGCGGAGGCGTAGGGGGCGGATGCGGGGGTGGTGCCAGGTACACCCCCTTCGGGTGGCGGACCGGCTGACGCGGCGGGGCCGACCCGGGTGAGACTGGCATCCGGATCGGGGATCGGCCCGGCTCCGGTGAGGGGAGAGGGATCGCGATGAAGGTGTTCTCGGGGCGGCTGGGGCCGTCGGTGGTGGCGGCGGGGCGGGGGCTGTTCCTGTCCGTGGTCGGTCTTGCGGTGTCCATCACCCTGTTCGTGCTCGCGGTGGTCTCGATCTCCTTCATCCTGCTGGGCATCGGGGTGTTCACCACCCCGGTGGTGCTGGAGGCGGTCCGCAAGCACGCCAACCAGCGGCGGCTGTGGGCGGCGACCTGGTCGGACGTGCGGATCCCGGTTCCGTACCGGCCCTTCCCGAAGGATCTGCGGCCGGGTGTCACCGGTCAGGTGGAGCGCACCACGCTGATGCTGAAGGATCCGGCGACCTGGCGGGATCTGCTGTGGCTGCTGGTGGACATGACGGCGGGAACGGTGCTGGCGGTCCTGGCGGCGGCCCTGATGATCTACCCGGTGGAGGGCCTCGTCCTGGCAGCGGGGCTGTGGCGGGTGTTCCAGGACGATCCGTACTGGTACGGGTTCGTGCCGGTGGACAGCCAGGCGACGGGCATCGCGGCCCTGGCGCTGGGGCTCGTGCTCTTCCACCTGGGGATGCGGGCCTCCGCACCGTTGCTGCGGTCGCACTTCCTGCTCGCCCGTACGGTGCTGGCGCCCACCCGGGACCAGCAGCTGGCGCAGCGCGTCGAGCGGCTGACCGAGACCCGGCACGAGGCCGTGGACACCGCCGCCGCCGAACTCCGCCGCATCGAGCGGGACTTGCACGACGGGGCGCAGGCCCGGCTGGTCGCGATGGGCATGAACCTGGGCACGATCGAGGCGCTGATCGAGAAGGACCCGGCGCAGGCGAAGAAGCTGCTGGCGACGGCCCGGGAGTCCTCGGCGGAGGCCCTCACCGAGCTGCGCGACCTGGTCCGGGGCATCCACCCGCCGGTCCTCGCCGAGCGCGGTCTCGGCGACGCGGTCAAGGCGCTGGCGCTGCGGCTGCCGGTCGCCTCCGAGGTGACGGTCGAGCTGCCGGGCCGGGCCGAGGCCCCGGTGGAGTCGGCGGCGTACTTCGCGGTCAGCGAGGCCCTGACGAACACGGTGAAGCACGCGGAGGCCGAGCGGGTGTACGTGGACCTGCACCACGCGGAGGGGATGCTCCGGATCTCCGTGACGGACGACGGCCGGGGCGGCGCGGCGGTCGGATCGGGCTCGGGCCTGAGCGGAATCGAACGGCGACTGGGTACATTCGACGGCGTCCTGGCCGTCAGCAGTCCCGCGGGCGGTCCCACCATGGTGACCATGGAGATCCCTTGCGAGTTGTCCTAGCCGAAGATCTCTTCCTGCTGCGCGACGGCCTGGTGCGCATGCTGGAGGCGTACGACTTCGAGATCGCGGCGGCTGTGGAGACCGGGCCCGAACTGACCAAGGCACTGGCCGAGTTGGAGCCGGACGTCGCTGTCGTCGACGTCCGGCTCCCGCCGTCGCACACGGACGAGGGCCTCCAGTGCGCCCTGGCCGCCCGACGGGCCCGGCCGGGGCTGCCGGTGCTGGTGCTCTCGCAGCACGTGGAGCAGTTGTACGCACGGGAGTTGCTGGCGGACGGCAACGGCGGGGTCGGCTATCTGCTGAAGGACCGGGTCTTCGACGCGGACCAGTTCATCGACGCGGTACGGCGGGTGGCGGCGGGCGGTACGGCGATGGACCCGCAGGTCATCTCCCAGCTCCTGTCGCGCCGTTCGCAGGACAAGCCGATGGGGGGCCTCACCCCGCGCGAGCGGGAGGTGATGGAGCTGGTGGCGCAGGGCAGGTCGAACGCCGCCATCGCCTCGCAGCTGGTCATCACGGAGCGGGCGGTGGCCAAGCACACGTCGAACATCTTCGGGAAGCTGGACCTGCCCCCGTCGGACGACGACAACCGCCGGGTGCTGGCGGTGCTGGCGTATCTGGACCGCGGCTGAGCGTGTGCGTTTACGGGGCCGGGGCTTTCCGGCTCCGTCGTACGCGGCCGGGGCCCCCGGCTCCGTCGTACGCGGCCGGGACCCTCGGCTCCGTTCAGCCCGTGAACCAGCCCGCCGCGTCCAGCCGGAACGCGCCGCCCGGGGCCATCGTGCGGAGGTCCTGCTCCAGGGCGGCCAGCCGTTCCTCGCCGAGCGCCCGGGCCCAGTCCGCCCGCAGCCGGTCGAAGCCCTCGGCGGACCGGGCCAGCAGGTCGACGCCGTGCGGGGTGAGGCGGATCAGGGTGCGTCGGCCGTCGGCGGGGTCCGGGGCGCGCTCCACGTAACCGAGCGCCTCCAGCTTCTCGACGGTCTTCCCGGCGGCCTGCTTGGAGACCCCGAGGCGTCGCCCGATGTCACTGATGGCCGCGCCGTCGCGCCCCACCGCCTGGAGGGCGAAGCCGTACGCGGGCCGGGTTTCGGGGTGTCCGCGCTCGGCGAGGTCCCGGTGCAGGGCGTCGATGATCGAGCGGAAGCCGGCGAAGAGGAGCAGCGGCAGCTCGAAGCCGTTGCGGGACTCGACAACCTGGTTTACCTTTTTTTCGTCAACCATGTTGTCGATCCTAGCTCCCTGAGAGGTTCGCCATGCCCTTTGCCGATCTCACCCCCGCCACCGCCCCACCCGCATCGCGGCGTGCCATGGAGGCGGTGACGGAGCGCCTCGGCTACCGGCCCGCCGCCGTCGCCCGGCTCGCGGCCTCGCCCCACACCCTGGACGGCTTCCTGAAGATCAGCGCGATTTTCGATGCCTGCACGCTGGACCCGCTCTCCCGCGAGGTCGTCGTCATGACGATGGCCACCCGCAACGACTGCCATGTCTGCGTCGCGATGCACACCGCGAAGCTGACCGCCCTGGACGCCGACCCGGCGCTGATCGCCGCCCTGCGAGACGGCACGGGGGCTCCACTGCCGGACGAACGCCTCGACACTGTACGGCGGTTCACCCTGGCGGTGCTGGCCTCGGCGGGCGCGGTGGACGACGCGGACCTGCGGGACTTCCTCGCGTACGGCTACACCGAGCAGAACGCCCTGGAAGTGGTGCTGGGCATCGGCGCGTACACCCTGTCGACCCTGGCCAACCGGCTCACGGGAGCCCCGGTGGACGAGCAACTGGCGGCTTTCGCAGGCTAGTCGGGGGATGAGCTGAACGGGTCGGGCCTCCCGTCCGTATGGGACGTCACGCTTCTCCCTCGAAGCACGAGGAGTCCCATGCGACGCACATCGCGCAAGAAACGTTCCACGCTGGCCAACCGGGCCATCGCCGCCTCCGCAGCCCTGATCCTGGGGGGAGGCGGTCTGGTCGCGGTCAATGTCTACGCCTCCGCGGGAGAAGGACCGTCCGGTTCTTCTCCGCCCACCCGGACGCAGAACGCCGGCCGCCAGCTGTCCACCATCGACTGTCCCGAAGCCGTCAACGGACTGCCCGAGGTGCCGAACGAGGCACGCGGGGAGGTCGACCGCGAACTCGCGGCGATGGATACCCAGATCACCGACGCCTACCAGCAGTTCGCGGACCGGAAGGAGCAGATAGCCCGGGATCCCGGGCTGGCGGAGAACGCCGTGCTCGGCCCGCTGCGCAGCAAGCGGACGGCGAGCCTCGACCGCATCGGCATCGCGATCGGGCGGGCGGGCGAGCGGCCCGCGGGGCTGGAGAGCCTCGCCGGATGCAGCCTGCGCGCCGACGACAGCCGCGGCGGAAACGGGGGCGGCCGCGGTGATGGCAACGGTGGTCGCGGCAACGGCGGCCCCGGTGACGATGGTCAGGACGGCGGCCAGGGCCAGGACGGGGGCCAGGGGCAGGACCCCGGACAGGACCCGGGCCAAGGTCAGGATCCCGGCCAGGGCGAGGACCCCGGGCAGGACCAGGGCCAGGGCGGCAACGGGCCCGTGGCCGCCGATTTCGTCGATATCCAGTCCGTCCAGCCCAACGTCGACCGGCCCCGCCAGCGCCGCGGCGCGTCCCGGGGCACCTTCACCACCGACTGCGGCCGTAATGAGAACGGGAAATTCAACCCGGACAACGTCATCGTCGCGCCCGGCGTGAGCAACGGCGCGCACCATATGCACGATTACATCGGCAACCAGGCCAACGACGCCTTCGCGAGCGACGACGATCTGGCGAACGGCGCGACCACCTGCCGTAACCAGGGCGACCGCTCCACCTACTACTGGCCGGTCCTGCGCCTGCAGAACGGGCAGGACGAGAACGACGTGGACGCGGACGGCGGCGGCCGGGACCAGAACGTCGGGGAGATCCAGACCCCGTCCCAGGTGACGCTGAAGTTCGTCGGCTCGCCCGTCGGCCGGGTCACCGCGATGCCGCGCTTCCTGCGGATCATCACCGGCGACGCGAAGGCGTTCACCAACGGCGACGCCAATGCCAACGCCTCGTGGAGCTGCACCGGATTCGAGGACCGCCAGTTGACGGACAAGTATCCGATCTGCCCCGAGGGCAGTCAGGTGGTGCGGACGTTCGCCTTCCAGAACTGCTGGGACGGGCAGAACACCGACAGCGCCAACCACCGCACCCATGTGGCGTTCGCGCAGGACGACGGGCGGTGCCCGAACGGATTCCGGGCGGTGCCTCAGTTGGTGCAGCGCATCGTCTACGACGTTCCGCCGGGGCCCGGCTTCGCCGTGGACTCGTTCCCCGAGCAGTTGCACAAGCCGATCACCGATCATGGTGACTTCATCAACGTCTTCGACGACCGGCTCATGAACAAGCTGGTGCGGTGCATCAACGACGGCCGCCGCTGCCGCTGACGCGGCGCGTGCGGCCCCCGTGAACCTGCGCGGTCAGCCCGGGTGGTGACCGGAGTGCTCGTCCTCGCTCCCCCCTCCGCCACTGTCCCCCGAGTGGTGAGGCGAGGCGGTCTCCACCGTACCCCCGAGCCGGCCGCGCAGCGCCGCGACCACCTCCGGTTCACCGACGGCCACCCACCGCCGTCCGACGAGGTACGAGCCCCCGTAGTCCTTGGCCTCGTTGATCCACTCCCGCTGCCCGCGGTCGGTGGCGAAGGTGGTGAGGACGTAACGCCCGTCATCGGCCTTGCAGTTCGCCTGCCGGAGTTCGGCCGCGTCGGTCTGCACGTTCGGGGCGCAGCCGGCCTTCTTCGCCAGCTCCTCCAGCGTGCCCGTCGCGGCCGGCTTCGGCGTGGGCCGCTCCGGGCCGCCGTTGTCTTCGGCCGGTTCCGTGCTGCACCCGGCCAGGAGCAGAAATCCCGCCAGGACAAGGGCTGTTGCCCCGCCGCGCCGCGTGTCTCGCCATTCCGGTTGTGTCACCATCGGGCCATCCTGCACCCGGAAGCGGGGCTACGGGTGGGCTACGGCAAGACTCACCAGATACGCCTCCTCGACCTCGCCGTCCGGGAACAGGGATGCCAGCAGGGCCCGTTCGCGGTCGAAGAAGTCGCGGACCGCCACCGGGTCGCCGATCAGGAAGTCGGAGTGGGTGGCCATGTTGGCGATATGGGCGTCGACCGGTACGCGGCGGCTCCACGCCACCTGCCGGGTGCGGAAGTCCAGCCCATCGGGCAGTACGGCGCGGAAGCGGGCCCGGCGGTTCGGGACGGCCGGGACCTCCACCCCGAAGAAGACCCGCATCCGGTTCTCCTGGTCCACCAGCCACTCCACGTCCGGGTCGCCGTCGTTCCACCACAGGGCGAGCGCACCGCCCGGCCGCAGCACCCGGCGGGCCTCGGGGATCGAGCGGGTGGGGTCGGTCCAGTGCCACGCCTGGGCGTACGTGATCAGGTCCATCGACCCGGTCCGCAGCGGCAGGTTGTTCCCGTCGCCCCGGACCAGCGGCACGTCCGGCAGGCTCCGGGCGAACTGCTCGGCCATCCCGTCCCCCGGCTCCACCGCGGTGATCCGGGCCTCTCGCTCGTACAGCCGGGCCGTGCCGAGCCCCGTGCCCGCGCCGACGTCCGCGACCCGGGCTCCGGAGAGCGGGATTCCGGCCAGCTCCTCGATCGCGTCGAACAGCGCGGGCGGGTAGGAGGGACGGTGGGCGTCGTAGGCGGCGGCGATCGCGTCGAAGGAGCGGGCCTGCACGGGTTTCGTCATACGGCGATCATCGCGCGACGCCTCGCGGAGCCGCAGGGAAAATCCCTGCACGCCTCTGGTCCGCCCGCATACCCGTCAGTACATTGACAGCATGTCTAACACGCAGCCAGCGGCGGTCGCGTCGGAGCGGACGCCCCTCAAGGCCCGCAAGGTGTCCTTCGCCTGGGAGAAGACCCCCCTGCACTGGGTGCCGGGCGACCCGTTCACCACGCACACCATCAACGTGCTCCATCTGCTGCTCCCGGCCGGGGAACGCTGGTTCATCCACGTCTACCGGCAGATCCTCCCGTACATCCACGACGACCAGCTCCGCGAGGACGTCATCGGGTTCATCGGGCAGGAGGCCGTGCACTCGCAGGCGCACGACGATGTGCTGCCGCATCTGCGGGAGTTGGGCCTCGACCCGACCCCGTACACCGCGCAGGTCGACTGGTTCTTCGAGAAGCTGCTCGGGGACCGGACGCTGCCGCCGGGGCGGGCGTCGAAGTGGTGGCTGATGGAGCGGGTGGCGACGATCGCGGCGATCGAGCACTACACCGCGTTCCTCGGCGACTGGATCCTCAACGCCGAGGCCCTGGACCGCAAGGGCGCGGACCCGACGATGCTGGACCTGCTGCGCTGGCACGGGGCCGAGGAGGTGGAGCACCGGTCGGTGGCCTTCGACGTCTTCATGCATGTGGACGGCGGCTACCGGCGGCGTGTGCGCACCTGGGCGGCGGCGTTCTCCGCGCTGGTGTTCCTCTGGCAGCGCGGCACCCGGTTCTTCATGGAGAACGACCCCACACTGCTGGACGGCAAGGCCTCCTTCAAAGCGTTCCACGCGAGCGGCAAGCAGGGCACACTGCCGAGCACCGGCTCGATCCTGCGTTCCGTCCCCAGCTATCTCAGCCGGTCCTACCACCCCTCGCATGAAGGCAGTACGGCCCAGGCCGTCGCGTATCTGACCCGCTCCCCCGCCGCCCTCGCCGCCGAATCCGCCGAATCCGCCACGGCGAAGGGGGCCTGACCGATGGCGCTGCCCCGTCTCCATACCGTCGTGCTGGTCTCCGGCGCCGCCCTGCTCACCCGGCGCGCCCTGAAACGCCGGATCGCCCGGTCCCCGCTGTGGCCGCTACCCGCCCTGCCCGAGCCGATATCGGGTCACTCGAAGCGGCGCGCGACGGCGGTCCGCAAGCTGCTGATCACCGGGCGGACCGAGGTCGCCGAAGGGGTGGTCCAGCTCCGGCTGGAGGGAACCGCCCTGCCGCCCTGGTCACCCGGGGCCCATCTGGATCTGGTGCTGCCGTCCGGCCTGGTGCGGCAGTACTCGCTGTGCGGCGACCCGGCGGACACCGGGGCGTACACGGTGGCGACCCGGCTGGTGGCGGACGGCCGGGGCGGTTCGCGGGAGGTGCACGAACAGCTCCAGGAGGGTCTGGAGGTGGAGGTGCGCGGGCCGCGCAACCGCTTCCCGCTGACCGAGGCCCCGGGGTACGTCTTCGTCGTCGGCGGTATCGGGATCACCCCGGTCCTGCCGATGCTGCGGGCGCTGGCCGCGTCGGGCGCCGAGTGGCGGCTGCTGTACGGGGGCCGGTCGCGGGCGTCGATGCCGTTCCTGGAGGAGATCGAGAAGCTGGGAGCGGACGGGGACCGGGTCACGGTCGTCGCCCAGGACGAGGCGGGCCACCCGGACGTGGCGGGGGCGCTGGCGGACCTCGCCCCGGGGACGGCGGTCTACTGCTGCGGGCCCGAGCCGCTGATGGCCGCCGCCACCGCCGGGCTCCCCGAGGGCTGCACCCTGCATCTGGAGCGGTTCTCGGCCGCGACGGGCGGCACGGCGGGCTCCGAACGCTCCGAGGCGTTCGAGGTGGAGCTGCGGCGCAGCGGGCGTACGGTGCCGGTCGCGGCCGGGCAGTCGGTGCTGGCCGCCGTCCGCGCGGAGCTGCCCCATGTGGCGTACTCCTGCGAGCAGGGGTTCTGCGGGACCTGCCAACAGCGCGTACTGGAGGGCGAGATCGACCACCGGGACGAGCTGTTGACCGACGACGAGCGGGGCGACTCGATGCTGATCTGCGTCTCGCGGTGCCGGGGCGGGCGTCTCGTCCTGGACCTCTAGGGCCCGTACGTGCGCACCCCGGCTAGGCTGTTCGCATGACGACCGGGGTGCGGCGCAGGATGGGCGTCGACGAGCGCAGACAGCAACTGATCGGCGTCGCGCTGGACTTGTTCAGCCGCCGCTCGCCCGAGGACGTGTCGATCGACGAGATCGCCGCCGCGGCGGGGATCTCGCGTCCGCTGGTGTACCACTACTTCCCCGGGAAGCAGAGCCTGTACGAGGCGGCGCTGCGCCGGGCCGCCGACGAGTTGGCGGCTCGCTTCCTGGAGCCCCTCGAAGGGCCCCTGGGAGCGCGGCTGCTGCGGGTGATGGGGCGGTTCTTCGACTTCGTCGACGAGCACGGCCCGGGCTTCTCGGCGCTGATGCGCGGCGGGCCCGCGGCCGGCTCATCGACGGCGAACGCCATGATCGACGGGGTGCGGCAGGCCGCGTACGAGCAGATCATCACGCACCTCGGGGTGAGCGAACCGCCCGCCCGGCTGGAGCTGGTGGTGCGCTCCTGGGTGTCGCTCGCCGAGTCGACGGCGCTGATCTGGCTGGACGGGCGGCGCATTCCGCGCGAGGAGCTGGAGAAGCAGCTGGTGCACGACTTCGCGGCGCTGGCCGCCGTCAGCGCCGCGTACGACCAGGAGATGGCGGGCATCGTGCTGCGGGTGCTGTCCCAGGAGCCGGCGGACGGCCCGTTCGGGGACCTGCTGGCGCGGCTTTCCGCGTTCGCCCCGGATGTGCCGGCGGTCCCGGCCCAGCGGCTGCCGAAACCGTAGGACCGCTCAGGCGGGCAGGCCGTTGCGGTGGGAGACGCGGCGGGCGGCGGCCAGCAGGGCGTGGATCTGCGGGCCGGCCTGGTCGATCTCGGTGACCGGGCGGGGGAACGGCAGCCGGACGTCCTCGTGGGTGCTCGGGTATTCGAGCCGCAGGGTGACGCCGTACCGGTCCATCGCCAGCGGCACGGCCCGGGTCATGCCGCGCTCCGGGCGGGGGTGGACCAGGCGCAGCAGCAGCGGGACCAGTTCGGCGTGGTCGTCCACGAGATGGGTGAGCATGCCCGCCTCGCAGGCGGCGATCGGGTCGGTCTCCGCCTCCTCCAGCTCCTCCAGGGTGACGAAGGTGCGCCCCTCGGCGTCCTCCAGCACGGCCTGCCCGAACTCCATGCAGGTGGACTGCTCGGTGTCGGTGCTGTACGGGGAGGCCAGCAGCCCGGTGACCGTGACGCGGGCGCGCAGCCGGTCGCGTACGGGAGTGGCGGCGATGTCCGTGAACTCCAGGCGGGCCGGGACGCGTTCCGTGCTCGGCGCGTGGTTGCCGTCGTTCGGGGCGTGCAGGTGGATGTGGCCCATCGCGCCCGTGCCGTCGAGGCGGCGGACTTCGGTGTGCAGCCCGTCGCTGACCACCGTCATGGAGTGGGCGACGGTCAGGATCGACCGGACACGCTCGGCGCGGGTCGGCTGCGTGGCGCGGGGGCGGGAAAGACGCATCCGAGTTCTCCAGGGAGGGTCAGCGGAACCCAAGCGGCTACTTAGGTATGCCTAACCTTACCCACAAGGCAGTGGATGCGGGTAGTCCGGGGACACGAGTGACACACAGGCCCTGTTCAGAGCTGTAGTTCGGTACGCAGGGCCGCTGCGAGGCCGACCTCCGCGTTGTCCGACTGGCCGCGCTCGAAGGCCCGCTGGTACGCCTCGTCGCCGACGGCCGCCCGCGCCTGGAGTTCGCACCGCTCGCGGACCGGGCCCAGCTCGGGCGTGCCGCGCTGGGGGTGGCCGACCATCCGCCAGTACGCGTGCCCGGTGCCGTAGACCCGGGCGGCCTGGGCGCCCGCACCCTGGGCGGCGATGGCGGCGGCCAGGAGGTCCAGGCCCAGCGCGATGCCGAAGCTGTCGCGGAGCCGGTGCTTGCCCGCGAGCATCGCCCGGGCGTGCGCTGCGGAGGCCTCCGGGCGGCCTTGGAGCAAGGCGATCAGGGCGAGCTGGTAGTCCGCGTAGGTGCGGGTCCAGAACTCGCCGCCGCGTTCGCAGGCCCGGCGCAGCGCGGTGGCCGCCGCCTCGGACTCGTCGAGCCGGCCGAGCGCGGTGAGCGCGAAGACGGTGACGAGGCGGCAGCGCAGCCGGTGGCCGGAGTCCACGGGGACGCCTTCGGTCATCCGCAGGACGCGCCGGGCCGCCTCCAGGGCCGCCTCGGGCTCGCCGGTCATCAGCTGCGTGATGCCGGAGAGATACGTGGCGGCGAGCATGCCCTCGTCGTCCTGGTCGTACAGGGCGGTGGCCGTGCAGAGCGCCCCGTACTTCTCGGCGGTCGCGAAGTCGCTCTGGAGCAGGGCCGCGACGCCGAGGACCCAATGGAGCCTGGTCCGGTGGGGTCCCTCGACGGGGCCCGCGTCCAGGGCGCGCTGGGCGTAGTTCCGGGCCTCGGAGAGGTGGCCGCAGCAGGCCCAGAAGAAGCCGACCCGGCCCGCCATCTCCTGGGCCCCTTCGACGTCGTGGGCGAGCAGGTGCTCCAGGGCGGCGCACAGGTCCAGGTGGGTGTCGGACACCTTGTGGTACCAGGACACCTGCTCAGGGCCGGTCCAGCCCTCGTGGGCGCGGCGGGCGAGGCCGAGGAAGCTGCGCGCGTGCCGGTCGGCGGCGGCGCGGGCCTCGCCCAGCTCGGTGAGCCACATCCGGCCGTACTCGCGCAGGGTGTCGAGCATTCGGTAGCGGTCACCGTCGCGCTGGACGACGGACTGGGCGACGAGGCCCTGGAGCGCCCGGTCCACCTCGTCGGGGGTGAGCGGTCCCCCGGCGCAGACCTCGCGGGCGACCTCCGCGTCGAAGTCGGTGCGCAGCGGGGTGAGCCGGGCCCACAGGAGGCGCTCCAGCGGGGTGCACAGCTCGTGGGACCAGCCGATGGCGGTGCGCAGGGTGCGGTGGCGGCGGGG
Source organism: Streptomyces rubiginosohelvolus (assembly GCF_014649875.1). Taxonomy (GTDB): domain Bacteria; phylum Actinomycetota; class Actinomycetes; order Streptomycetales; family Streptomycetaceae; genus Streptomyces; species Streptomyces rubiginosohelvolus. The sequence goes on from NZ_BMTW01000003.1 coordinate 25,695, forward strand.
CCAGGCGGTCTCGTCGGCGAGGAGGTCGAGCCGGGAGGTGCCGGGGGCCGGGGACGCCCCGACGCCGCCCGGGAGCCCGGCCGCGCCGGAGGAGCCGTACGCCCCGGGCGCGCCGACGGTGAGGCCCGGAGCGTCGAAGCGGGTGCCGATCCGGTGGGCGAGCTGGGCCACGCTGTGCCGGCCGATGCCCGCGGCGGCCAGTTCGATGGCGAGCGGGATGCCTTCGAGGCGGCGGCAGATCTCGGCGGCGGCCGCCTCGTCCCCGGGGGCGTCGAGGCCGGCCCGGGGGTCGGCGGCGCGCAGCCGGTCGGCGAAGAGCTGGAGGGCGTCGGGCGCGCCGTCCACCGGGAGCGGCGGCACCTCGACGACGTACTCGCCGCGGGTGCCGAGCGGCTGCCTGCTGGTGACGAGGACGCTCAGCCCGATCGAGGTGGTCAGGATCTCGGCGAGCAGGTGGGAGCAGGGGCCGCGGAGGTGTTCGGCGGAGTCGAGGACCAGCAGGAGGTGCTTGTCGCCGAGCCATTCGCAGAGCGCCTCGACGGGCATCCGCAGGGTGTGGTCGGCGAGCCCGACCGCGTCGGAGACGGTGGGGAGCAGCAGCCGGTCGTCGGAGAGCGGGGAGAGGTCGCCCCACCAGGCGCCGTCCGCGTAACGGTCGGCGACCGCGCGGGCGGCCCGGAGCGCGAGCCGGGTCTTGCCGACCCCGCCGGGGCCGATCAGGGTGGTCATCCGCCGGGTGGTCAGCGCGGTGTGCAGCCGGGCCAGTTCGGCCCGCCTCCCGACGAAGCTGCTCGTCTCCTCGGGAAGGTGTCCCACCTTGGTCATCATCACCGTCCGCGCGCTGGGGCAGGGTGCGCCGACGGGCCGACGGCCGCGGGCCGGCCCCGTCCTCCCCCGGAGGGGTGGGCGGGGCCGGCCGGACGGTACCGGGTACGGCTGTCGCGGCTCCGTTGCCGACGTCTGCCGTCACCGTAGTGCCGTGGGAGGTCAGCGCAGGGTGAAGACGGCCGCCGTACGTCCCGGTACGGTGAAAGTGGCTGATTTCCCGTCGTACCTGGCTCGTTTGACCGTAAGATCCGCACCCTTGGCCTGGACCGGGTGCAGCGCGTACGTCTTCCCGGCCGGTGCGGCGAGCCGCTGGGTCGCGGTGTCCGGGGCGGCGTTGAGGACGACGACGAGCTTGCCGAGGCGCATGGTGATCACGCCGGGGGTCTCGTCCTTGCCGGAGAGCGGGAAGGACAGGGCCGACTGCACCTGGTCCGCGGTGCGCAGGGAGAACTCCTTCTCGGTGGAGCGGATGGTGAGCAGGTCCCGGTAGGCGGCCGAAGCCCCTTCGATCTGCGCGCACTTGGGGGCGATGGTGCCGGTGGCGGCCAGGAGCGGCTTGGCGTACGACCACTTGTCCCGGTTGTCGGCGGCGGGCGGGAGGCCCCGTCCGAAGCCGTTGCCGTCGCGGCAGTCCCAGTGCAGGGCGTTGAACCAGTCGCCGCTGTCGTAGGAGTTGCGGTCCAGGGACTTGGAGCGCAGCAGGTCGGTGCCCGCCTGGGAGAGCGAGGGCCCCTGGGAGAGGACGGAGGCGGCCATGGCGACCACCTGGGCCCTGGCCCGCTCGGCGGCCGTGGAGTCGGCCGGGAGCTTGAAGGCGAGGGCGTCGAAGAGGGTCTCGTTGTCGTGGGCGTCGGAGTAGGCGAGCGCGTCGCCGGGTGCGGCCGCGTATCCGGCGGGCGCCCCGTTGTAGTCGACGTCGGAGCCCTTGACCGTACGTCCGGAGGTGTCGGTGAAGGTGTAGCCGGCGAGGTTGCCGGTGAGGCCGACCTTGATCAGGTCCTGGTAGTGCAGCAGCCGGGCCTTCTGCTCGGCGCGGGTGCCGTTGGCGGGCGAGGAGTTGGGGTCGGTGTAGAGGCCGGAGGCGAAGCCCTGGACGCCGGGGTCCTCGTCGAAGGGGCCGCCGCCGCGCACGGCGTCACGGGCCCGGTCGGAGAAGGTCGCGATGCCGGTGCCGGCCATGTTCTTCTGGGTGGCCTGGACGAAGCGGGCGTCGTCCGCGATCTCGCCGAAGTTCCAGCCCTCCCCGTACAGGATGATCTTCTTGCCGTCGACGCCGTCCTCGGCGAGCGTGAGCCGGTCCAGCGCCTTGCGGACCTCGATGATGTTGTCCTTGGGGTGGTGGCCCATCAGGTCGAAGCGGAAGCCGTCGACCTTGTACTCCTTGGCCCAGGTGACGATCGAGTCGACGACGAGCTTGCCCATCATGGTGTTCTCGGGCGCGGTGTTGGCGCAGCAGGTGGAGGTGGCGACGGTGCCGTCCTCCAGGAGCCGCTGGTAGTAGCCGGGCACGATCCGGTCGAGGACCGACTTGTCGTCCTGCCCGGAGGCGACGGTGTGGTTGTAGACGACGTCCATGACCGTGCGCAGCCCGGCCTTGTTCAGGCCCTGGACCATCTGGCGGAACTCGACCGTGCGCTCGGTGCCGTCCGGGTCGGAGGCGTAGGAGCCCTCGGGGACGGTGTAGTGCAGCGGGTCGTAGCCCCAGTTGAAGCCGTCCTTGGCGGCGGCCTTGCTCACGCACTCCTGCTGCTTCTCGGAGTCGGGTGCGGGGGCGGTCAGGTCGCAGTCGGGGGTCGCCTGGTCCTTCTTCTTCTCCGGGACGGTCCCGATGTCGAAGACGGGCAGCAGGTGGACGTAGCTCGTGCCGGAGTCGGCGAGCTTCTTGAGGTGCTGCATGCCCTTCGAGCGGTTGTCGGTGAAGGCCCGGTACTCACCGGGGTGCTTCGCCGTGCGGTCCGTGATCGAGAAGTCCCGGACGTGCAGCTCCTGGATCTGGGCGTCCCGCAGCGGGGTGGCGGCGGGCTTCTTCAGGCCGGACCAGCCGCGCGGGGCGAGGGCCGGATCGGTGAGGTCGACGACGAGGCTGCGGGCCGAGTCGGCGGTCAGGGCGGTGGAGTAGGGGTCGGTGACCTTGTTGGTGACCAGCTTCTGGACGGTGGGGGCCCAGACGGTCACGGCGTACCGGTAGGGCTTGCCCTGCCAGCTCTTCTTGCCGGTGACCGACCAGACGCCGGTGCGGTCGTCGCGCTTCATCGGGACGGTACGGCCGTCGAGTTCGAGCGAGACGGTACGAGCGGTGGGGGCCCAGACGGAGAGGGTGGGCGTGGACTTCCTGAAGACCGGGCCGAGTTCGGCGGAGGCAGCCTTCTTCCCGTACAGGTCGTCGAGGATTCCGGCCGTCTGTACGCCGGTGGCGGCGAGCAGGGCCCCGTTGGCGGCGCGCTGGGTCGCGATCAGCTGGCCCCGGAGGGACTCGCGGACGCGGTCCCGGTCGCGGGCGTCGACGGTGAACGCCGGATAGTCCTTCAGGTGCGGGAACTTGGCCTTCTGGGCATCGCTCAGCTCGACCTGCTGAAGCCGCAGCCACTGCCCCTCGTCGGACAGCGCCCCGTCCACGACGGAGATGCCGCCCTTCTGGGCGTACACGAGCTGCTGGCTGGTGGCGTCGGTGGTCTTCACCTTCCAGACGACGGTGTTCGCGTCGATCCACTGCGCCTCGGCCTTGGACAGGTCGGGGGCCGCGCCGCCGCCGGTCTGCGGGAGGAGGTAGCCGGGCTTGCCGCCGAGCATCCAGACCTCGTGGCCGTAGGTGGCGAGGTCGAGGGACTGGTCGCTGGGGAGGTCCTTCTCGTCGCCCTTGTGCAGGATGTAGCTGAGGCTGGTGGCCCCCTCCACGAGCGGCACCTCGAAGGTGACCCCGTAGGCGTCCTTCTTCACCGGCATCAGCGGCTTGGCCCAGTCGGTGGGCTCCTTGGCGCCGGTCCAGGTGTGCAGCCCCCAGCCGTCGTAGTCGCCGTCCGGGCGGTGGTAGTTGAGGACGGCCTTGGTGGTGTCCTGCGGCGGGGTCTCGGGGGCCTCGGTCTGCTGCCCGTCCTTGCCCTGCTCGATCCAGACCTGTCCGGTCACACCGAGGTCGATGGTCCGCTGCGGTCCGTCGGCCGTGCCGTTCTTCTCGACGGTGTACGGGACGGAGTCAGTGCCCTTTTCCAGGTCGATCCAGGCGAACGCGCCGTAGGCGGTCCTCCCGATGAACTCGGCGGTCTTGTCGCCGGACTTGAGCTGCCAGCCGTCGTAGTCGCCGTCGGGGCGCTGGTAGTGGACGACGGCCCGGTCGCGCTCGACGGCGACGGGCTTGCCGGGCGGCGGGGCCTGACCGGCGGTGGTGGAGGCGAGGGCACTGGAGGTGCGGCCGGTGCGGTCGACGACGACGGCCTTGTAGCGCAGCGGGGTGCCCGCTTTCACCGTCGTGTCGAGGTACTGGGTGACCTTGTACGGGGCGTGGTCGGCGGTGCCGAGGGTCTGCCACTTGCCGTTGCCGGCCTGGGCGGCGAAGACGACCCGGTTGAGCTGTCCGCCGTCCACGTCGGCGGCGATCTCGACGGTGCCGGTGGCGCCGGCGGCCGGGGTCTTCAGGGAGACGGCGGGCTTGGCGGCGGGGGCGCCGACGGTCCGGTCCGCCCTCAGCACGAGGCTGGACAGGGCGGGCACGGTGACGGTGACCTTCTTGTCCTTGCCGCTGCGGACCGCGCCGGAACCGCCGTACAGGGTAAGGAAGTTCATCTTGGCCGACTCGGTGGCGAGCTGGACCTTCTTCGGGGTCGTGCCGTTGTTGGAGGCGACGAGGTACTCGTACGGCCGCTCGGTCGCGATGCGCGAAGTGGCGTACACCGAGCCGTCCGCGAGCCGCTCGATCTGGGTGCCGTCGCGCAGCGCCGGGTGCTCCTTGGTGAGCTTCGAGAGCGCGGCGATGGAGCGGTAGACCGGGTGCTTCGTGTCGTACGCGTCCGAGGCGTGGGTGCGGTCGGTGCCGAGCTGGTCGTCGTCGAGGTAGTCGGCGGTCTTCGAGGCGAAGAGGGTCTGCCGGGAGTCCTTGTCGCCGCCCGCGCCGGTGAAGCCCTGCTCGTCGCCGTAATAGATCACCGGGTTTCCGCGGCCGAGGAACATCAGCTCGTTGGCGAGCCGGGCCCGCTTCAGCAGTTCGGCGTCCTCGGCCTTCGGGTTGTCCTGCTTGAGGAAGGTCCCGATGCGGCCCATGTCGTGGTTGCCGAGGAAGGTGACCTGCTCGTAGGCGTTGGCCTTGTCGGTGGTGTAGCGGAAGTCGTTCCCGTACACCGAGGCGAGCTTGTCGGCGGGAGCGCCCTGGGAGGCGAACTGCCGGGCGGCGTCCTGGAACGGGAAGTCCAGCGTGGAGTCCAGGCGGCCCCGGGTGACGTACGGGGAGGTGACCTCGGTGTCGGCGGAGTAGACCTCGCCGAACATGAAGAAGTCGTCCCGGCCGCGCTTGGCGGCGTAGTCGTCGAGCGCGGTGGCCCACTGGGTCCAGAAGTCCAGGTCGACGTGTTTGACGGTGTCGATCCGGAAGCCGTCGATGTCGAAGTCGCGGACCCACTTCTCGTAAATCTTCTCCATGCCCTTCACGACCTCGGGACGCTCGGTCCACAGGTCGTCGAGCCCGGAGAAGTCGCCGTACTCGTTGGACTCGCCGGCCCAGGTCGAGTCGCCCCGGTTGTGGTACATGGTGGGGTCGTTGAGCCAGGAGGGCACCTTCTTACCCGTCCCGGGGGCCTGCACCGGGGTGTACGGGAAGGAGTCCCGGTCGACCTTCTTGACGCCCTCGCGGTCGTCGAAGGGGCGGCCGGTCCTGTCGAGGTAGGGGAAGGCACCCTTGGACTTGTAGCCGTAAGCCTTCTCCGCGTAGTCGACGGTGTCGGCGGTGTGGTTGGTGATGACGTCGAAGAAGACCTTCATGCCCTTGGCGTGGGCCTTGTCGATCAGCTTCTCCAGGTCGGCGTTGGTGCCGAAGTGCGGGTCGACCTGAGTGAAGTCGGTGATCCAGTAACCGTGGTAGCCCGCCGACGCGTCCTTGCCGGTGCCCTGGACAGGGCGGTTCTTGAAGATCGGCGCCATCCAGATGGCAGTGGTGCCGAGGCCCTTGATGTAATCCAGCTTCTGCGTCAGGCCCTTGAGGTCGCCGCCCTGGTAGAACCCCTTGTCCGTGGGGTCGTAGCCGTGGTCGAGGCGCGAACCGGTCAGCCCGCCCCGGTCGTTGGAGGCGTCGCCGTTGGCGAAACGGTCGGGCAGCACGAAGTAGAACTGCTCGCGCGTGAGGTCGTGCCGGGCCGACTCCCGGGCGAGCTTGGCGTCCGAGGGCGGGGCCGGCGGCCGGGGCGAGGCGGCGGCGGTGGCCGCCGGGACGACGGGCAGCAGCGCCGCGCACAGGGCGGCCACCGCCCCTCGTCTGAGGGTGGTTCGGGACACGGAGGGTGCTCCTCGGGGCTTGATCGGTGCGGAGACGGGCCGGTGGCGATGCCACCGGCCCGTTGGAGAGGGGTACGGGTCAGCCGCGCCAGACGTCGGCGGTCAGCGTGACCTTCCCGGAGGCCGGGACGGTGGCGGTGCGGTTGGCGCCGCTCTCCCAGGTGACGTTGCCGGCCGCGTCCTTGCGGACGTACTTGTAGGCGAACGTGGTCCCGGCGGGCAGGGCCACGTCGAGCTTCCAGACGGGGTACGTGGCCGGGTCGAGCTTGGGGGCGTTCGCCGGGTTCCAGTTGCCGAGAGCCGCCTGGTCGCCGGTGACGTGGATGTTCTGGCCGGGCTGGGTGGTGGCGTTGACACCGAAGGACGCGCCGGAGGAGCCGTTGCCGGGGCCCGGGTCGGGGTTCGTGCCGCCGCCCCCGGAGCAGGTCCGGGCGTTCGCGTGCAGGGCGACGGCGGTGCCGGCCGGGACGGTGGCGGTGAACTGGCCGGAGCCGTTGACGGTGACGCCCTTGCCGGACTGGACGTCGCAGTAGTCGCCGACGGGCAGCGAGGTCTGGAATGTCCGGTTCAGTGCGGAGCCCTCGTGGTTGATGGCGACGTACGCCTTGGTGCCCCGGCCGAAGGCGATCTGGTCGCCGCCGTTGTCCCACCAGTTGGTGACGGACTGGCCGCGTGCCGCGTTGCGGAAGTCGACCATGGAGGAGATCTCGCGCCAGGCGTGCTGGCACTTCCAGCCGTCGCTGTAGCAGGCGTTGACCTGGCCGCCGCCGGGCGGCCCGGCGTCGTGGTCGCTGAACTCGTAGCCGGAGTGGACGTCCGGGGAGCCGTAGGGGTAGGCCAGCATGAAGACGTTGGCGAGGGTGTAGGCGGAGCCGTTCTTGTAGTTGAGGGTCTCGCCGTTGCGCTCGGTGTCGTGGTTGTCGACGAAGACGCCGGACTTGCCGGACTCCATGAAGCCCCAGCCCTCGCCGAAGTTCTTCAGGTGGGCGAGGTTCTCGTTGAGGAAGACCTGCTTGAGGCTCCGCCCGTAACGGAACTCCTGGACGTCACCGGTGCCGAGGTACTCGGAGGGCGAGACGGCCTCGCCCGCCCCGAAGATCGCCTCCTGCTTCCAGTAGACGTTCGGGTTGGTCAGCCGGGACTTGATGTTGGCCAGGTCGGCGGCCGGCATGTGCTTCGCCGCGTCGATGCGGAAGCCGTCCACGCCGAGCGAGAGCAGGTCGTTGAGGTACCCAGCGATCTTGCCGCGTACGTAGTCCTCGCCGGTGTCCAGGTCGGCGAGGCCGACCAGCTCGCAGTTCTGGACGTTGCCGCGGTCGTTGTAGTTGCTGATCTGCGACCGGCAGTCGTCCATGTCGGCGCCGGAGTAGAGGCCCGGGTAGTCGTACTTGGTGTACGCGGAGCCGCCGGTGCCGGTGCCGTTGCCCGCCGCCATGTGGTTGATGACGGAGTCCGTGACGACCTTCACGCCCGCCGAGTGACACGTGTTGACCATGGCGGAGAAGGCGGCCCGGTCACCGAGCCGGCCGGCGATCTTGTAGCTGACGGGCTGGTAGGAGGTCCACCACTGGCCGCCCTGGATGTGCTCCTGGGGCGGCGAGACCTGGACGTAGCCGTAGCCCGCCGGACCGAGGGTGTCCGTGCAGGCCTTGGCTATGGAGGCGAACTTCCACTCGAACATCACGGCGGTGACGTCCTTGTCGCCCGGAGCGGCGGCCTGCGCGGGGGACGCGGCGCCGAATCCGGTGGGGACGACGAGGGCGGCTGCGCCGGCCACGAGGGCGAGCGCGGCAGACAGTGGTCTGCGTGCCATGTCTTTCCTCCTGCGGGTGGGGGAAACGCGGGTGACGGTGCAGCCTCAGTCGGCAACGCGCCATGCCCTCAAGGCTCCTGAAGGTTCTTGCTGCAAGAATGCAAACCTTGCTGCGGACCAGACCGTACGAGGCCGCCAGGCACCGGTCAACCCTTTGGACACCCTGCGCTCACATCCACGAAACAAGCCATTTTTCTTCGCGGTTTCTCGTTGCAAGGTCTTTCGCAAGAGATTGCGAGCCTGTTACGTTGCCTTCGACTCCGGTCCGGTCGGCCGAGGGTTCCGGGCCCGTCCGCACGGAGGGGTTCCGGACTCCACGCGCCCGGCCGGCCGGGCCGGTCACGACAAGAGAGGCACCCGGAGTCGCTGAAACTCCCCGCCGGCCCTTCCTGGGCCGACTCCTGGTGCCTCTCCTGTACGTGCCCCTCTCGGGCCCCGCCGGACTTCGCCCTACGCGCGTACCGCCGCCGTCGAGCCCCGTACCACCAGCTCCGGCTGGAAGACGTACTCGGTGCGCTGCACCGGGCTCCCGCCGATCTCCTCCAGCAGCGCCCCCACCGCGGCCGCCGCCATCGCCTGCACGGGCTGGCGCACGGTGGTCAGCGGCGGGTCGGTGAACGCGATGAGCTGCGAGTCGTCGAAGCCGACGACCGAGACGTCGCGCGGCACGTCGAGTCCTCTCCCCCGGGCGGCGCGGACCACGCCCAACGCCATCAGGTCGCTGCCGCAGACGATGCCGGTGCAGCCCGCGTCCAGCAGGGCGCCCGCCGCCACCTGGCCGCCCTCGACGCTGAACAGGGTGGAGCAGACGAGCAGTTCGGCCTCGGAGCGGTCCATGCCGAGCACCGAGACGGCCGCCTCCACGAACCCGTCCCGCTTGCGGCGGGAGGGGACGTAGCGCTGCGGTCCGATGGCCAGGCCGATCCGGCGGTGGCCGAGGTCGGCGAGGTGCTGGAGGGCCATCCGTACGGCAGCGTTGTCATCGGGCGAGACGAACGGGGCGCTGATGCGCTCGTTGTAGCCGTTGATCAGGACGAACGGCACGCCGCGCTCGGTGAGCGCGGCATACCGTCCCGGGTCGGCGGAGGTGTCCGCGTGCAGCCCGGACAGGAAGACGATGCCGCCGACGCCGCGCTCGACGAGCTGCTCGACGAGTTCGTCCTCGGTGGCCCCGCCCGGGAGCTGGGTGCAGAGCACGGGGGTGTAGCCGTGCCCGGCCAGCACCTGTTCGACGGACTGCGCGAACGCGGGGAAGATCGGGTTGGTGAGTTCGGGCGTCACCAGGCCGATCAGTCCGGCGCTGCGCTGCCGCAGCCGTACGGGGCGTTCGTAGCCCAGGATGTCGAGCGCCGCGAGCACCCGCTGACGCGTGGAGTCCGCGACGCCCTGCTTCCCGTTCAGGACCCGGCTGACCGTCGCCTCGCTGACCGCCGCCTGTCCGGCGATGTCGGAGAGGCGGGGCGTTGCCGTGGTCCTGGGCGCGGGGAGTGTCACACCGTCCACCACACCGTGGTGTCGGCGGGCACCTCGGCCTCGGCGCCGTCCACGGTGACCGGGGAGCTGGCGAGCAGCACCCGGCCGCGGGCGGCGATCCGGACGGGGGCGCCGGTGGTGTTGACGGTGCAGACGAAGCCGGGGCGGGCGAAGACGAGGACGCCCTCGGGCCCTTCCAGCCATTCGACGTCCGTGCCCGCGCCGAGGCCCGGGTGGTCGCGGCGGGCGGCGATGGCGGCCCGGTACAGCTCCAGGGTGGAGCCCGCCACACCGGTCTGCGCCTCGACGGACAGCTCGCCCCAGCCGGCGGGCTGCGGGAGCCAGCTGCCGCCGTCGCCGAAGCCGTAACTGGTGCCCTCGCGGGTCCAGGGGATCGGGACGCGGCAGCCGTCGCGGAAGCCGTCCTGGCCCTCGGCGCGGAAGAACGACGGGTCCTGGCGGGCCTCGTCGGGCAGGTCGGTGACGTCGGGCAGGCCGAGCTCCTCGCCCTGGTAGACGTAGGCGGAGCCGGGCAGGGCGAGCATCAGCAGGGAGGCGGCGCGGGCGCGGCGCAGGCCCAGTTCGCGGTCGCCGGGGGTGCGGATCTGGGTGCCGAGGCCGGCCGGGTTGGCGTACCGGGTGGCGTGCCGGGTGACGTCGTGGTTGGAGAGCACCCAGGTGGTGGGGGCGCCGACCGGGCGCATGGCGTCGAGCGAGGAGTCGATGACCTTGCGGAGCTCGGCCGCGTCCCAGGCGGTGGACAGGTACTGGAAGTTGAACGCCTGGTGCATCTCGTCGGGGCGCACGTAGTTGGCGGTGCGCTCGACGGTCGGGGTCCACGCCTCGGCGACGGCGATCCTCTCGCCCGGGTACTCGTCGAGGATGGTGCGCCAGCTGCGGTAGATCGCGTGCACACCGTCCTGGTCGAAGAACGGCATGACGTCGTTGCCGAGCAGCTTGAGCTGGTCGTGGGTGCCGAGGTCGGGCAGGCCCTCGGCCTTGACGAGGCCGTGGGCGACGTCGACGCGGAATCCGTCGACGCCCATGTCGAGCCAGAAGCGCAGGATGGAGCGGAACTCGTCGGCGACGGCCGGGTGTTCCCAGTTGAAGTCGGGCTGCTCGGGTGCGAAGAGGTGGAGGTACCAGTCGCCGGGGGTGCCGTCCGGGTCGACCGTACGGGTCCAGGCGGGGCCGCCGAAGATGGACTCCCAGTCGTTGGGCGGGAGTTCGCCGTTCGCACCCTTTCCGGGGCGGAAGTGGTAGCGCTCGCGCAGGGCGGAGCCGGGGCCTTCGGCCAGGGCGCGCTTGAACCACTCGTGCTGGTCGGAGGAGTGGTTGGGGACCAGGTCGACGATGACGCGCAGGCCCAGGCCGTGCGCCTCGCGGATCAGCGCGTCGGCGTCCAGCAGGTTGCCGAACATCGGGTCGATGGCCCGGTAGTCGGAGACGTCATAGCCCGCGTCGGCCTGCGGGGAGGCGTAGAAGGGGGAGAGCCACACCGCGTCGACGCCCAGGTCCCTGAGGTGGGGCAGGCGGGCGGTGACGCCGGGGAGGTCGCCCATGCCGTCGCCGTTGCCGTCGGCGAAGCTCCGCGGATAGACCTGGTAGATCACCGCGTCCTGCCACCAGCCGGTGCGGTGGCCCGGGGCGTCGTCGGACGTGCCGGTGGAGGGGGCAGCGAGGTGCTGGGTCATGTCGTCCCTGGGGTGTCTGGGTGGGGAGCGGCGCCGGTGACCGGGTCGGGGTTTTCCGGCGCCGCCGTGACGGGTGCGGTGATGCGTGCGGGTGCTGGGCGTCCTGGCGGTGTCAGCCCTTGACGGCTCCGGCGGACATGCCGGTGACCAGGTGCTTCTGGGCGAAGAGGAACACCAGGGCGGCCGGGATGGCGATGAGGACGGAGGCCGCGGTCATCGGGCCCCACTGGGCTCCGTACTGGTTGACGAACTTCTGGAGTCCGCCGGCCAGCGTGAGGTTCTCGTCGCCCACCAGGAAGGCGGAGGCGTAGGCGACTTCGCCCCAGGCGGTGATGAAGGAGTAGAACGCGGTGACGGCGAGGCCCGGCTTGGCCAGCGGCAGGATCAGCCGGAAGAAGGTGCCGAACGGGGTGAGGCCGTCGACCTCGCCCGACTCGTCGATCTCGCGCGGGATGGTGTCGAAGAAGCCCTTCATCATCCAGGCGCAGAACGGCACCGAGATGGTGAGGTAGGTGATGACGAGACCGGTCGGCTGGTTGAGCAGCCCCAGGGTCGACATGATGTTGTAGATCGGCACGATGAGGACGGCGACCGGGAACATCTGGGTGATCAGCAGCGTCCACATCAGCCCGCGCTTGCCGGGGAAGCGGAAGCGGCTGACGGCGTATCCGGTGGTGGCGGCGACGAAGACGCCGATCACGGTGGACAGCGCGGAGATGATGACGGAGTTGGCGAACCAGTTGAGGAACTCGGTGTCGCGGATGAGGTTCGTGTAGTTGACGAGCGTCGTCTCGCGGAAGAAGTCCGTGGTGGTCGCGTACTTGGCGGGCTTGAGCGAGGTCAGCAGGACCCACAGCACCGGGAAGACCGCGATCACCGAGGCGACGATCAGGGTGAGGTGCAGGGCCACGGAGGCGAGCGGGGAACGCTCGCCGCGCAGACGGACCTTGCGTACGGCGGCGTGCCGGGCGGGGGTGTCGGTCGCGGTGGTCACCAGTTGTCTCCCTGGGAGCGCAGGACCCGCCGGTAGACGACGGCGAAGACCATCAGGAGGACGAGGATCAGCACGCCCCACGTGGAGGACTGCGCGTAGTCGCGCGGGCTGATCTCGAAGGAGAACTTGTACGCCTGGGTCACCAGGATCTGGGTCGCCTCACCGGGTCCGCCGCGGGTCAGCAGGAAGATCACCGGGAACATGTTGAAGGTCCAGATGGTGGAGAGCAGGATCACCGTGGTGGAGACCGGGCGCAGTCCGGGCAGCGTGATGTGGCGGAAGCGCTGCCAGGCGGTCGCGCCGTCCATCTCGGCCGCCTCGTACTGCTCGGAGGGGATGGACTGGAGTCCGCCGAGGAGGGCGACCATCATGAACGGGATGCCGAGCCAGACATTGACGGCGATGACCGCGAACTTGGCCCAGGTCGGGTCGTTCAGCCACGGGACGGCGTCGATGCCGGCGCCGCCGAGGACCTTGTTGAGCAGGCCGCGCTCCTCGTTGTAGAGGAAGCGCCAGGCGAAGACGGAGACGAAGCCGGGGATGGCCCAGGGCAGGATGAGGGCCATGCGGTAGGCGGAGCGTCCGGCGATACGGCGGTTGAGGATGTTCGCCAGGGCCATGCCGAGGGCGAACGTGATGCTCACGCAGGAGACCGTCCACACCAGTGTCCAGCCGAGCGTGCCGAGGAACTGCGAGCCGGTCAGCGCGTCGACGTAGTTGTCGGCGCCGATGAACTCGTACGTGGCGGGGATCTCGTTGACCCCGATGGAGCGGGCGACGTTGCGCTCGTCGGCGTCGGTCATCGAGAGGTAGATGCCGCGGACCAGCGGATACCCGATGATCACGCCGATCACGACGACGACCGGGGCGACCATGGCCCAGGCGTACCAGTGGACCGACAGGGCGCGCCGGAGGCGGCCGGGGGTCGGCGGTGGGGTGCCAGTACCGCGGCTCCGGCCGCGGGCGGTGTTCTCGCCCGCGGCCTTCACCACCGACTGGCTGGTGTGGACAGCCATCAGTCGGCCAACCTTCCTGTTACTTCCAGCCCTCGAGGAGCTTGCGGTAGGAGTCACCGGTGGCCTTGGCGGCCTTCTCCGGCGTGGTCTGACCGGTGAGGACCTTGGTGTACTCGATACGCAGGGGCTCGAAGAGGCTGCCGCCCTCGGGGATCCAGGGGCGCTCGACGGCGGTCTCGACGACCGGCTTGAAGAAGCCGACGATCTCGCTGTCGACCGCTTCCTTCTTGGCGTACGCGGAGGTGCGGGTGGGCAGCAGGTTCAGCTCGCCGGCGGCGGTGGCCTGGCTGTCGACGGAGGTCATGTACTCGACGAAGGCGTAGGAGGCGTCGAGGTTCTTGGAGCCGGCGTAGACGGCGAGGTTGTGGCCGCCCTGCGGGGCGCCCTGGGCGGCGGAGCCGGCCGGGACCGGGGCGACGCCCAGGTTCCCCTTGTCGGTGAACTCCTTGCCGGTCAGGGTGTCGGCGACGGCCCAGGGGCCGTTGATCATCATGGCGACGTCGCCGTTCTTGAACGCCTGCATCATGTTCTCCCAGCCGTCCGAGGCGTCCGTCTTCGCGGTGCCGTCGTCGACCAGGGCCTTGACCGCCTTGAACGCCTTGACGCCCTCGGGCTTGTCGATGGTGACGCTCTTGGAGCCGGCGTCGACCATGTCGCCGCCCTCGCCGTACAGGAAGGAGAGGAAGTAGTACGGGTCGTCGCCGCGGAGGTAGAGGCCGGTCTTGCCGGTCTTGTCCTTGATCTTCTTGGCGACGGTCTTGAGGTCGGCCAGGTTCGCGGGCGCCTCGACACCGGCCTCCTCGAACATCTTCTTGTTGTAGAAGATGCCCATGGAGTCGATGACCTGCGGGACGGCGTAGGTCTTGTCCTCGTACTTGGTGGACGCGACGGCCTGCTTGAGGAAGTCGTCCTGGTTCTTCAGGGCGGCGGTGCCGTCCAGCGGGGCCAGGTAGCCGAGGTTGGCGAAGTCCGGCGTCCAGGCGACCTCGGAGCGGATCACGTCGGGCGCGCCGTCGCCGGCCTGGGCGGCGTTCTTGAACTTGTTCTGCGCCTCGCCGAAGGGCACGTTGACGTACTTGACGTCGACCTTCGGGTGCTTCTTCTCGAAGCCTTCGGCCAGCTTCTTGAAGACCTTGTCCTCGCTGCCGACGCTGGAGGTGTCCCACCAGGTCACGGTGCCCGAGAGCTCGCCCGAGCTCTTGCTGCCGGTCTCGTCGTCGCTGCCGCAGGCGGTCGCCGCGAGCGCCAGGGCCGCGACCAGGGCGGTGGCCGTTATGCCACGTCGCATCTGAACTCCTTCAACTGCCGTACCGCTCCGTCGCGGCGCCGGGTCGACGTGAACGTAACAAGGATGAAAGACGACCGAAAGACCTTGCGGAAGATTTCTGCAAGCCCTGGTGATCGTTACATTCGCGTGTCCTCAAGGTTGCCGTCAAGCCCCTTGACGACCGCCGCCCGCCCCTGGCAGGGGCGGGCGGGCCTGGCCATATCCGCAGGGCGACGATCCGACAGCGGTCCGCGATCCGGGCCCGCAAGTCCTTGCAAGGCGTTGCCGGAAGTCCGCCCGAAACCCCTTCCCGCACGGCCCCACGCACAGTGGGCAATCCGACACGGGCCCGGTACAGTCGCATCCCATGACCGCACGGCTTGCCGATATCGCAACTCAGGCGGGGGTCAGCGAAGCGACGGTCAGCCGAGTCCTGAACGGCAAGCCCGGAGTAGCGGCGGCCACCCGCGAATCCGTCCTCGCGGCGCTCGACGTCCTCGGCTACGAACGCCCGGTGCGGCTGCGCAGGCGCAGCGCGGGGCTGGTCGGCCTGATCACCCCGGAGCTGGAGAACCCGATCTTCCCGGCGCTGGCCCAGGTCATCGGCCAGGCCCTGACGCGGCAGGGCTACACCCCGGTGCTGGCCACCCAGACCCCCGGCGGCTCCACCGAGGACGAACTCACCGAAATGCTGGTGGACCGGGGCGTCTCGGGCATCATCTTCGTCTCCGGGCTGCACGCGGACACCTCGGCCGATATGCAGCGCTACGAGCAACTGCGCGGCCAGGGCGTCCCCTTCGTTCTGGTGAACGGCTTCTCCGCCAAGGTGCAGGCGCCGTTCATCTCCCCGGACGACCGGGCGGCGATGCGGCTGGCGGTGACGCATCTGGTGGCGCTCGGCCACACCCGGATCGGCCTGGCGGTCGGCCCCAAGCGCTTCGTGCCGGTGCTCCGCAAGATCGAGGGCTTCCACGCGACGATGCGGGAGCAGCTGGGCCTCGCCGAGGAGGAGATCGAGGAGCTGGTCCAGCACTCCCTGTACACGCTGGAGGGCGGCCAGGCCGCCGCCACCGCCCTGATGGAGCGCGGCTGCACGGCGGTCGTGTGCGCGAGCGACATGATGGCGCTCGGGGCGATCCGGGCGGCCCGCCGGGAGTCGAAGGAGGTCCCCCGGGATCTCTCCGTGGTCGGCTACGACGACTCGCCCCTCATAGCCTTCACGGACCCGCCGCTGACGACGATCCGGCAGCCGGTGACGGCGATGGGCCAGGCCGCGGTCCGTACGCTCCTGGAGGAGATCGGCGGAACCCCGGCCCCGCACAGCGAGTTCGTCTTCATGCCCGAGCTGGTGGTACGCGGCTCGACGGCCGCCGGACCCGCAGGCGGGTCGGGGTCGGTTCCTCGTCCTTGAGGCGCAGGACGTGCGACCGGAACCCGACCGGAGGATGATCGTAGGCAGAGGAAGCTCTATGGAAGACTCTCTGCCTATGGGTGAAACACAGGTGACAGCACAGGAAGGCCGGTCGACGGCCGGTTCTTCACCCATCGCGGCCGAGGCGGCCCCCGGGACCGCCGCCGCGTCGTCCACGCCTCCCCCGGCCTCCGGAAAGTCCGGCCGGCTGTCCCGGCTCCGCTCCCTGCGGACGCCCGGCCGCCCCCGGCTCTGGTTCGAGATCCTGCTCATCGCGGTCAGTTACTGGCTGTACTCGCTCGTGCGCAATGCCGTCCCCGAGCAGAAGGCGGCGGCGCTGCGCAACGCGGACTGGATCTGGTCGGCGGAGAAGTCCCTGGGTCTCGCCTTCGAGGAATCGGTCAATCACGCGGTCAATTCCGTGACATGGCTGATCGTGTCGATGAACTACTACTACGCGACGCTGCATTTCGTCGTGACCATCGGCGTCCTCGTCTGGCTGTTCCGCCGCCACCCCGGCCGTTACGCCGCGACCCGGCTCGTCCTCTTCGCGACGACGGCCGTGGCCCTGCTCGGCTACTACCTCTATCCCCTGGCGCCACCCCGCCTGATGAACGGCGCGAACTTCATCGACACCGTGCTCGTGCACGAGACCTGGGGCTCGATGGCCTCGGGCAACTTCAAGAACATGTCGAACCAGTACGCGGCGATGCCGTCGATGCACATCGGCTGGTCGCTCTGGTGCGGGCTCACGATCTTCGCCCTGGCATCGGCGCCGTGGGCCAAGATTCTGGGCCTGCTCTACCCGACGCTCACCCTGGTCGTCATCGTGGCCACCGCCAACCACTTCTGGCTGGACGCGGTGGGCGGCATGGCCTGCCTCGCCTTCGGTTACGCGGTCTCCCGCGTCTGGTACGGCTCGCTGCCGCACCGGCTGCCGAAGTGGGTGCCCGGTGCGGCGAAGACCCGGCTGACCGGGCTGCGCGCGACGCGTCTGCCCCGCCCGGCGTCCGAACCGGAGCCGAAGCCGGGTGCGGAGGCGGAGCCCGCTACCCCCGGTGCGTCACGCGTCCCCCGGTGACCGTGAGCCGCACCGGCGCCTCGCCCAGCTCGTCGGCCGGGGCGTCGACCGGGTCCAGGCCGAAGGCGGTCAGGTCGGCCCGGTAGCCGGGCGCGATCCGCCCCGCCACCTCCTGCTCCCCCGCCGCGACGGCCGCGTGCGAGGTGCAGCCCTCCAGGGCCATCAGCCCGGTGAGCGCCTGTTCCGGGGCGACGGGCTCGGTGTCGTACGCCCCCGGCAGCCGCCGCAGCCGGGCGGTGGCCAGCACCTGCCGTACGTCGTAGTGGGCGATCGGCCAGTCCGAGCCGAGCGCCAGATACGCCCCGGCGTCCCGCAGATCGCGGCAACGCCAGGCGCGCGCGGCCCGCTCGTCGCCGAGCCGCCGGGACCAGGCGTCGGTGTGGTCGGCGCGGGTGTACGCGGTGTGGGTGGGCTGCATGGAGGCGATCACCCCGAGCCGGACGAACCGCTCGGCGATCTCGTGCGGGACGGTCTCGATGTGCTCGACGCGGTGGCACAGCCGCCCGCTCTCCCCCAGCGACTCGACGGTGTCCAGGACGTGCCGTACGGCCGCGTCCCCGATGGCGTGGGTGGCGGTGCGGACGCCGGCACGGTGGAGCTGGGCGACGGCCCGGGTGTACGCGGCCGGGTCGGGCCAGAACGCCTCGGTGCCCTGGCCGTGGCAGTCGGCGTGCTCCAGCCAGGCCGTACCGCCCTCGACGGTGCCGTCCATGAAGAACTTCACCCCGCCGACCCGCCACAGCCGCCCCGCCCTGCTCTGGAGCCGCACCAGCTCCTCCAGCCCCTCCTTGTCGACGCCCGGCATGCACCAGGGGGCGAGCCGGAGCCGTACGGGCAGGTCGGTGTCGTCCTCCACGGCGGCCAGCAGATCCGGTACGGAGCCGTCACCGAGGTCCATCACATGGGCCCCGGTCAGCCCGGTGGCGGCCATGGCGGACAGCAGCCCGACCAGCCCGGCCCGCCGCTCGGCGAGGGAGGGCCGGGGCAGGAACGGGGTGAGGAGGTCCATCGCGGCGTGCTCGATCAGATGCCCGGTGGGCCGCCCGTCGGGGTCGCAGACGACTTCGGAACGCTGGACGAAGGTGCGGGGCCCGGTGATCCCGGCCCGGTGCAGCGCGGCGGCCGAGGCGAGGGCGGAGTGCCCGTCGTAGAGCCTGATGAAGGCGGGCCCGCCGCCGAGTGCCTCGTCGATGAGGGTGTAGTCGACGGGCTGGTCGCCGAAGGCGTTGTGGTCGAGCCCCCACCCGAGGACCCACCCCTCGGTGCGCGGGGCGGCGGCGAGGGCCGCGCGAAGCCGGTCGAGGTCGCGGACGGCGGTGAGGTCGACACCGGTGGCCATCTCCAGGCCCCAGACGGGGTGGCTGTGGGCATCGGTGAGCCCGGGGGTGAGGGTGGCGGCCCCACCGAGATCGAGGTGTTCGGTACCGGCCCCCTTCAGCTCCCGCAGGTCCTCGGCGTCCCCGACCCCGACGATCGTCCCGCCCCGGACGGCGACGGCGGTGGCCTCGGGGCGGGCGGGGTCGAGGGTGCGGACCCGGGCTCCGGTGATCAGGAGGTCGGCTGCGGGCATGGTGGGGCTCCTTGCGTGGTGGTCAACGGGTTACGGAGGTGGCGGAGGCGGGTTTTGGAGTTCCCTCCGGGGCATCGGCCGGCTCGGCGGCGAAGGAGGCGTACACCTCGGGCCGGCGGCGCTTCAGCCGGCGGGCGAGGAGCAGCCCGAGCAGGAAGGTGCCCGGCACGAGCGAGACGAGGACGACGTTCACCCCGGCCGAGGCGCCGGTGAACAGCTCCACGTTGTACGAGACGAGCCCGATGGCCCCGGCCAGCAGCACGGCGGCGACCAGCGGGGCGACGACGGTGCGCAGGACACCTTCGCCGTGCGGGATCTTCCGGAAGAAGAGGAAGACGGCCACGGCGGCGAGGAGCTGGAGGACCATGAGCCCGATCATGCCCGGGGTGTTCACCCAGAGCAGGAGCTGCGCGTACGGGTCGGCCCCGGCGGCGGCGAATCCGATGACGACGACCGCCCCGAGCACGGTCTGCGCGGCCCCGGCGACGTAAGGGGAGCGGTGGCGCGGGTGGACGCGGCCGAGGGCTGCGGGCAGGACGCCTTCCTCGGCCAGCGCGAGCCCGTACCGGTTGATGGCGTTGTGGAAGGCGAGCAGCGAGGCGAGGACGCTGGTGACGATGAGGACGTGCATCAGGTCGGCGGCCCAGGCCCCGACGTACGTGGTGATGGCGGAGAAGAAGAGCCCGCCGGGATCGTCGGCGGCGGCCTGGACGACCTTCTCCTCGCCGAACGCCTGGATGACGGTCCAGACGATGAAGGCGTAGAAGAGCCCGAGGAAGGCGACGGCGATGTAGGTGGCGCGCGGGACGGTCCGCTCCGGATTCCGGGCCTCGCGACGGTAGATGACGGTGGACTCGAACCCGGTGAAGGCCGCGAAAGCGCAGGCGAGAACGGCGGCCATGCCGGGCACGAGGACGTTGCCGGGCGAGAAGGAGCCGAGCGAGAGCCCTGCGGAGGCGCCGCCTTCCAGCAGCACCCCGCCCGCGAGCAGAACGAGAATCCCGGTCTCGGCGACGAGGAGGACACCGAGGACCTTGGCGCCGAAGTCGATGGAGCGGAAGCCGCCGTACCAGATGAGCGCCAGGCCGAGGAGGGAGACGGGCAGCCAGGGCACGTCGACGCCCCACAGGGCCTGGGAGGTGTCGGCGGTGGCGGAGCCGAGGAGCCCGTAGACGCCGATCTCCATGCCGTTGTAGCCGAGCATGGCGATGAGCGCGGCGGCGACGCCGACCGGGATGCCGAACCCGCGCGTGATGTACGCGTAGAAGGCCCCGTCGCTGCGGACGTGCCGGCTCATCGTGGTGAACCCGACGGCGAAGACCGCGAGCGTGATGCCCGCCAGCAGATAGCCGACCGGGGCGCCGATGCCGCCGAGCATCAGGGCGACGGGGGCGACCCCGGCCATGACGGTGAGCGGGGCGGCGGCGGAGATGACGAAGAAGGCGATGTCGGCGGTGCCGAGCGTGCCGCTCCGGAGGGTGGGCGCAGACATGTGCAGGGAGAGCCCTTCCGCGACGTAAACCTAAAGCCTTTCGGTTTCGGGGAATGTAGCCTCACCCCAGGTCATCGGGGAAGACCTTTCGCCGACGCAGATCAGGAGAACCGCACATGGGACGGCCGCGCACACCGCTGCTCGACCGGGAGCGCATCGGTGCCACGGCGCTCGAACTGCTTGATGAGCACGGGGAGTTCAGCGTGCCGCAGGTCGCCCGCAGGCTGGGGGTGCAGACGGGTTCGGTGTATCACCATGTGGACGGGCGGGCCGGGGTGATCGAGCTGGTCCGCGAACGCGTCAGCGCGTCGATCGACACGGCCACGCTGGACCTCCACCCCTGGGACACGGCCCTGACCGCCTGGGCCCGCTCCTACCGCGCCGCCTTCGCCGCCCACCCGCACGCGATCCCGCTGCTGATGACGTCACCGGTACGGGCCCCGAAGGTACTGGCCCAGTACGAACAGGCGGTCCGCCTGCTCCTGGACGTGGGCTTCCCGGTGGACCGGGTGATGACGGTGATCACGGCCCTGGAGAACCTGGTACTGGGCTCGGCGCTGGACCTGGCGGCCCCGGAGACGATGTGGGAACTCCCGGCGGACTCCCCCGGCACGGAGAACCTGGCGGAGGCACTGGCGGCGATCGGCCCGGGCCGGGCGGACGCGGCGTTCGAGCTGGCGCTGGGGGCGTTCATGGAGCACTGCCGCACGTTGGGCCCGTCCGGCGCGCACTCCAGCCCGTCCGGCGCTTGAGGACGTCTTTTCCAGCCCCTCCGGCGTTTGAAGGAGCGGGGTCTGGGGCGGAGCCCCGGGAAGGGGCGCCGGGGCGGAGCCCCGGGAACACCCCTCAGCCCGCCGCCCCGTAGAACCGCCCCTCCACCACCGCCCGAGCCCGCCGCGTGGTCCGCCGGTAGTCGTCCAACATGTCCCCGACATGCCCCGGCTCGTACCCCAGATACCGCCCCACCGCCGCCAACTCCCGAGGATCGGACGGGAACGTGTCGCCCGGCCGCCCCCGCACCAGCATCACCGCGTTGCGCACCCGCGCCGCCAGCACCCACGCCTCGTCCAGCGTCTGCGCGTCCTCCGCCGGGATCAGGTCGGCCGCGCACGCGGCGGCCAGCGCCTCGCGCGTACGCGTCGTGCGCAGGCCGGGCTCCGCCCACCCGTGCTGCATCTGGATCAGCTGCACGGTCCACTCGACATCGCTCAGCCCGCCCCGCCCCAGCTTCGCGTGGAGCGTGGGGTCCGCGCCGCGCGGCATCCGCTCGGACTCCATCCGCGCCTTGAGCCGGCGGATCTCGCGTACGGCGTCCTCGCCGAGCCCCTCCATCGGATACCGCAACGGGTCGACCAGTTCGACGAAGGCCCGCCCCAACTCCTCGTCGCCCGCCATGTGTTCGGCCCGCAGCAGCGCCTGGCTCTCCCAGACCAGCGACCAGCGCCGGTAGTAGGCCTCGTACGACTTCAGCGTGCGGACCATCGGCCCGGTCCTGCCCTCGGGACGCAGATCGGCGTCGATGAGCAACGGCGGGTCTGCGGTGGGAAGTTGGAGCAGTCGCCGCATCTCGCTCACCACCGCGTTCGCCGCCCGCCCCGCCTCCTCGTCGCTCACGCCCTCGCGCGGCCGGTGGACGAAGAGGACGTCCGCGTCGGAGCCGTAACTCAGCTCGTGTCCGCCGAAGCGGCCCATGCCGATGACGGCGAACCGGGTCGGCAGGGTGTCGCCCCACCGCTCACGGACGGCGGCCCGCAGCGCACCCGCGATCGTGGCGGCGTTGAGGTCGGTGACGGCGGAGCCGACCCGGTCGACGAGGGCCCCGTGGTCCTGCTCGGCGGGGCTGTCCTCGGTGCCGTACGAGCCGATGAGGTCGGCGGCCGTCGTACGGAACAGCTCCCGGCGGCGCACCCCGCGCACCACCGCGACCGCCGACTCCGCGTCGCCCGCGCGCCCCACCGCGGCCAGTACCTCCTGCTCCAGGTGTTCCCGGGTGCGCGGCGTGAGCCCCTCCGGGTCGCCGAGGATCGCCACCGCCTCCGGGGCCCGCAGGAGGAGGTCCGGGGCGAGGCGGCCGGCGGAGAGGACCCGGGCGAGGTTCTCCGCGGCGGCGCCCTCGTCGCGCAGGAGCCGCAGGTACCACGGGGTCTTGCCGAGCGCGTCGGACACCTTGCGGA
Source organism: Streptomyces rubiginosohelvolus (assembly GCF_014649875.1). Lineage (GTDB taxonomy): Bacteria > Actinomycetota > Actinomycetes > Streptomycetales > Streptomycetaceae > Streptomyces > Streptomyces rubiginosohelvolus. Next base: position 47,986 of record NZ_BMTW01000003.1, read on the forward strand.
AGCCGAGGAGCCCGGCGTCCGGGTCGGCGGAGTCCGCGAACCAGCCGAGGAGCACCGGCAGCAGCGTGCGCTGGATGGCGGCCTTGCGGGTCACCCCGGAGGAGAGGGCCTCCAGGTGCCGCAGGGCGGCCGCCGGGTCGGCGTACCCGAGGGCCTCCAGACGGATCGCGGCGGCCTTCGCGCTGAGCCGGGACTCGCCGGGGGCCAGCTGGGCGACGGCGTCCAGCAGCGGCCGGTAGAAGATCTTCTCGTGCAGCCGCCGTACGACGGAGGCGTGCCGCTTCCACGCCTTGTTCAGCTCGGCCACCGGATCGGTGCGCATCCCGAGCGACCGACCGAGCCGCCGCAGATCCGCCTCGTCCTCGGGGACCAGATGGGTGCGGCGCAGCCGGTAGAGCTGGATGCGGTGCTCCATGGCGCGCAGGAAGCGGTACGCCTCGTCCAGCTGGGCGGCGTCCGCGCGGCCGACGTACCCGCCCTCGGCGAGCGCCCGCAGCGCCTCCAGGGTGGAGCCGCTGTGCAGCGAGGCGTCGCTGCGCCCGTGCACCAACTGGAGCAGCTGGACGGCGAATTCGACGTCCCGCAGTCCGCCGGGTCCGAGCTTCAGCTCGCGCTCGATGCGGTCGGCGGGGATGTTGTCGACGACCCGGCGGCGCATCTTCTGCACGTCGGGGACGAAGTTCTCCCGGTCGGCGGCCCCCCAGACGAGCGGCGACACGGCCTCGACGTACTCGGCGCCCAGCTCGGGGTCGCCCGCCACCGCCCGGGCCTTCAGCAGGGCCTGGAACTCCCAGGTCTTGGCCCAGCGCTGGTAGTAGGCGAGGTGGGAGCTCAGGGTGCGCACGAGCGGCCCGTTGCGGCCCTCGGGGCGGAGGTTGGCGTCGACCTCCCAGATGGTGCCCTCGACGGTGGTGTCGGAGCAGATCCGCATCATGTGCGCGGCCAGCCGGGTGGCGGCCTGCATGGCCTTGGTCTCGTCGACCCCGTCGCGCGCCTCCCCGACGAAGATCACGTCGACGTCGGAGATGTAGTTCAGCTCCCGCCCGCCGCACTTGCCCATCGCCACGACGGCGAGCCGGCACTGCGCGGCGTCCTCGGGTGCCGACGTGCGGGCGATGGCGAGCGCGGCGCGCAGGGTGGCGGTGGCGAGATCGGCCAGCTCGGCGGCGGTCTGGGCGAGACCGGTCGTCCCGCAGACGTCCCGGGCGGCGAGGGTGAGCAGGCACCGGCGGTAGGCGACCCGCAGCGAATCCGGGTCGACGGCCTCGGCGAGCCCCTGCTCGAACTCGGCGACCCCGGGATGCAGGTCGGCCGACTCGTACGTGACGAGCGCCTGCCAGTCGCGCGGGTGCCGGGCCAGATGGTCCCCGAGCGCCTCGGATGCGCCGAGGACCCCGAGGAGCCGGTCGCGCAGGGGCTTGGCGGTGACGAGGGTGTCGAGCAGCACCTGCCGCTCGCCCTCCTCCCCCGCCTCCACGATCCGGACCAGTCCGCGCAGGGCCAGATCGGGGTCGGCGGTGGCCCCGAGCGCCTCCAGGAGGACCGGATCGGACCGTACGGAGGCGAGCGCGTCCAGGTCGAGGAGCTGCTCGGCGGCGGACGGGTCGGTGAATCCGTGCCGCAGCAGCCTGGTGAACGTACTGCTCCTGCGCCCCGGCGCGGTCGTCATCCGTGCTCTCCTGCCAGCCGAACCGATCTGCGTAACTGTTCGGCCGCTTCCCTGCCGGCGTCACAGCTCTCCGAGCCTAGTCCTGTGCCGATGAATTCGGGGCGACGGCGGAGTCCACCCACGGGGAAAGCACCTGACAGCACCCCGTGACAGCACCCCGTGACAGCACCGATTGACAGCACCGTTCAGCAGCACCGCTGGACACCACCCGGAGGAACCATGTCCACGACCGAGCAGCCCCCGACCACCGAGCTGGACGCCCGCTACAGCAGCGAGGGCGCGACGGCCCGCCCCTGGCCGGAGACGGCCGCCGTACTGACCGACGCCCCGCTGTACTGGCTCTCCACGGTCCGCCCCGACGGCCGCCCCCACGTCACCCCGCTGATCGGCGTCTGGTCGCAGGGCGCCCTTCACTTCTGCACGGGCCCGCAGGAGCGCAAGGCACGCAATCTGGCGGCCAACCCCGAGGTGGTCCTGACGACGGGTGCGAACACCCTGGACTCCGGCTTCGACGTCGTGGTGGAGGGCCGGGCGGACCAGGTGACGGACCACGAGCGGCTGACCGCCCTGGCCCGGGAGTGGGAGGCGAAGTACGGCGCCGACTGGCACTTCGACGTCGAGGACGGCAGCTTCGTCCAGGCGGAGGCGGGCCACGCCCATGTGTTCGCGGTCCACCCCCGTACGGTGTTCGGCTTCGGCAAGGGGGAGCCGTACAGCCAGACGCGCTACCGCTTCACGTGACCCGGGCCGTCCCGACGAGGACGGTGGCGTACAGCTCCTCGGAGACCAGGACCCGCGGAGTGAGCCCGGCGGCACGCAGGACCTCCACCGCCGTGTCCCGCTGCCGCTCACCGGCCTCGACGAGCAGGCTGCCGCCGGGCGCGAGCCACTCGGGCGCTTCGGCGGCGACCCGGCGCATGACGTCGAGGCCGTCGCCGCCCCCGTCGAGGGCGACGCGCGGTTCGTGGACGCGGGCCTCGGCGGGGAGCAGTTCGACGTCGGCGGTCGGCACGTACGGAACGTTGGCGAGGAGCACGTCGACGCGGCCGCGCAGGCGGGCGGGAAGGGGGACGAAGAGATCGCCCTCGTACACCTCCCCCAGGTCGCCGACGTTCCGCCGGGCGCAGCGCACGGCGGCGGGTTCGACGTCGCAGGCGTGCAGTTCGGCGGTGTTCGAGGCTGCGGCGAGGGCGACGCCGAGGGCGCCGGAGCCGCAGCAGAGGTCGACGACGACGGCCCGGCGGGGTGCGAGGTCGGCGGCCTGCGCCACGAGGAACTCCGTACGCCGCCTGGGCGCGAAGACACCGGCGTCCACGGCGAAGCGGCGACCGCGGAACTCCGCCCAGCCCAGGACGTGTTCGAGCGGGAGCCCGGCGGCGCGGCGCTCGACGAGGGCGGACAGTTCGTCGGGGGAAGCGGCGGCTTCGTGGAGGAGGAGGGCCTCGTCCTCGGCGAAGACGCAGCCGGCGCGGCGGAGGGCGAGGACGGTGGTGGAGAGGGTGGTGCTGATGGGGTGAACCGACATACGAGCGAAGCCTTTCGGGACATCCGATGGGCGCTCGACGATCGTCCTAGTCCGTCCGGTCAGCTTCGGTTACTGCCGGCCGTCCGACGTGATCGCGCGGGGTGAGCACCCAGCCTGATCCAGCGGTAATGGGTCTCACCTCCTCGGTCGATCGCGTCGTTCCCCGTGGCGTACGGGGGTCGTAACAGTACAACAGCCCGCTTCCGCACCCGCGGGGGGCGCGAAAGCGGGCTGGACGGGCCGTGGGTGCGGCTCACAGATCCACGCTGTCCCGCAGCTTCGTCGGCGTGAGGAACAGCGACGCGATGACGCCGACCACCGCGATACCGGCCGAGATGAGGAAGATGTGGCCGGTGGCGTCCCCGTACGCGGCCCGGACGACGTCCTGGACCTGGGGTGGCATGGCGGCGACGTTGAGGGTGGAGCCGCCGGAGCCGGAGGCGGCGGGATCGATGCCGAGCTTCGCCAGCCCGTCCGTGATCTTCGTGGACACCTGGTGGGCGAGGACCGCGCCGAGGACGGAGACGCCCATGGTGCCGCCGAGGGAGCGGAAGAAGGTGATGGCCCCGCTGGCCGCGCCGATCTCACTGAGCGGCACGGTGTTCTGGAGGACGAGCACCAGGTTCTGCATCGACATACCCACTCCGACGCCGACACCGAGCATGCCCAGCGACACCATCACGAGCGAGGTCTCGTGGTCGATGAAGGACAGTCCGAGGAAGCCGAGGGCGAGGACGACGACACCGGCGACGATGAACGGCTTGACCTTGCCGGTCTTGGAGACCAGCCGCCCGGCGACGGTGGAGGAGACGAGGACGCCGGCCATGAGCGGAATGGTGAGGAGGCCGGCCTCGGTCGGCGAGTAGCCGCGTCCGATCTGGAAGTACTGCCCGAGGAAGACCGCGCCCCCGAACATGGCCATGCCGACGGCGAGGCTGGCGACGATGGCGAGGGCGGGGTCGCGGCGGCGGACGACGTGGAGCGGAACCACGGGCTCCTTGACGCGGTTCTCCACGAATACGGCCGCCCCGAGGATGACCACGCTCCCGCCGACCATCAGTGCGCTCTGCCAGGAGATCCAGTCGAAGTCGTCGCCGACGAAGGTGACCCAGAGGAGCAGGAGGCTGACCCCGGCGGCGATGAGCGAGGCCCCGAGGTAGTCGACCTTGGTGTCGGGCCGGCGGACCTCGACGAGGTGCAGGGTGCGGGCGAGCATCACGGAGGCGAGGAGGGTGAAGGGCACGGCGATGAAGAAGCACCAGCGCCAGCCGAGCCAGGAGGCGTCGGTGATGAACCCACCGAGCAGCGGCCCGCCGACCGTGGCGACGGCCATGACGCCGCCCAGGTAGCCGTTGTAACGTCCGCGCTCCTTCGGGCTGATCATCGCGGCGATGATCACCTGGACGAGCACCTGGAGCGCGCCCATGCCGAGCCCCTGGACGGCACGGAAGGCGATGAGCTGCTCGGTGGACTGGGCGAACCCGCACGCGACCGACGAGACGACGAAGAGCCCGATGGCTATCTGGAGCAGCAGCTTCTTGCTGAACAGGTCGGCGAGCTTGCCCCAGATCGGGGTGGAGGCCGTGGAGGCGAGCAGGGTCGCGGTGACGACCCAGGTGTACTGGGACTGCGTGCCGTCGAGGGACCCGATGATCTGCGGCAGCGCGACCGAGACCACAGTGCTGCTGATCATCGCCACGAACAGCACGATGAGCAGCCCGCTGAGGGCCCGCAGGACGTGGCGGTGGTCCATGGGTGCGGCGGCGGGGGCCCCGGCCGGGGCGGCGGCGGTGTCTGCTGCGCTCACGCGCAACCTCCGGAAAAGTTCGTACGAGAGGCCCGTCAGCGGTGTCGGCACCGGGTCAACCCGAATCCGTGCACGACCCCGTACGGGAGGGAGAAGGCTTCACCATACATGCACACTGGGCAATTTTGCCCACTGAGCAAGAATCTCACACCCGGGGGATGCGTCCGGGGGATAATGCCCCCATGGACAGCAGCACCGCGGGCCCTGGACTTCGGGAACGCAAGAAGGAAGCCACCCGCCAGGCTGTGCACGAGGCGACCCTGCGCCTGACGGTGGAGCACGGCTTCGACCAGGTGACGGTCGAGGCGGTGGCGGACGCGGCCGGGATCTCCCGCAGAACGTTCTCGAACTACTTCACCAACAAGGAGGACGCCCTCCTCCACGGCGAGGAGCAGCAGATCAGGGCCCTGGTCCGCACGGTCCGCGACCGCCCCGCCGACGAACCCGCCTGGCCGGCCCTGCGCGCGGCGGTGGCCCAGTTCGCGGACCGCGTGGCACCCCCGGAACGCGAATGGGCGATCCGCACCCGCCTGGCGATGCGTCACCCCTCGCTGCTGGCACGCCAGTTGGCCAACCACGCCGCCCTGGAACGCGACTTGGCCGAAGCGGTGGCAGCCCGCCCCGGCCCCCAGTCGGCCCCGGTCCGCCCGATCGTCCTGGCGGCGGGCTTCCTGGCCTCGCTCCGGATCGCGATGCGCATGTGGATCGAGGAGGACCTGGCGCGGGAGCCGGCGGCGGTGATCGACGAGATCCTGGACGAGATGGGGCGGGGGTTCGCGTGAGGGTGGAGGTTGGCGTGAGGGCGGGGACGCCGAAGGGCCAGGCCCGTCGGTGTACCCGCCCCCTCGGCAGCCGCGCCAGGAATCCGGCTGACCGGAGTCCGGCTAGTCGGAGTCCGGCTAGTCGGAGTCCGGCTGGTCGATGCGGATCTCGTAGGCGATCTCCCAGCGGATGTCCGGCACGACGACATCGGCCGTCTCCACGGGGCGGCCCTCGCGGTCGAAGTACGTGCGCTCGATCTCGATGACCAGGTCACCGATGGAGATCCCGAGCAGGTTGGCCTGTTCGCGCGTCGCGCGGGCCGGGCGGGGCAGTTCGATGCCGGTGGCGATGTCCACACCGATGGAGCGCATGCGCTCGACGACGCCGATCTTGCCGTGCGGGCCCATCTCCGGGAGCAGGACCGGCGTCCCGTCCGTGATGGCCATCGGCTCCCAGCTCTTGGCGAGCTGTACGGGCATGCCGTCGGCGAGGAACTCGTAGTCCGTCACGACGCAGAGGTCGCCGGGCTCGATCGCCAGACGCTCCGCGATGTCCTCCGGCGCGGGTACGCGCGCCACGCTCGTGCACTCCCAGTCCGCCTCATGGTCGAGCTCGGCCATGTCCGAGGCGAACGGACTCCTGTTCCGCTGCTCGCGGTGGCGTGAACGGACCATGCGCCGGCGCTCGCGGGCCCGGCGGACGTACGTACCGGAACCGGCGCGGCCTTCGAGGATCCCCTCGATGATCAGACGCTCCATGGCCCGCTGCGCCACGGACTGGCCCACGCCGTACTCCTCGGCGAACCGCGCCCGGGACGGCAGCTTGTCGCCGACGGCCCATTCACCGGCCCGGATGCGAGCCCGCAGCTTGTCCGCCACCTGCAAGTACGGCGTATCACGTGGCATTTGAGCAGCTCCGTGTGTTCGGCGTCGGTATGGGCGTCGCTGGTTGACAAAGCTAACCCATCAGGTTGAAGCTGAATACTCAGCATTACCTGGAGTGACCTTCAGTTCACAGGGGAGAAGTGTGCGCTCTGCACAAGCGCGGATTGCGGCGCTGACCGGCATGCTCGCCGCCGCCACAGGCACCGAACCGCGTGTGGCCACCGACCTGGACGTCATCCGCGTCGAGGCCGATCTCCCCGCCGAATTGAGCGCGACCGCACACGCGGCCGTCCTCGCAGCCCTGGCCACGGCGGACCGCTACGGGCACACGCGCACCCGCACCGCCGAGTACGTCTGGGCCGAGATCAGCAGAGAGGCGAACGTGACCACGACCGAATCCCCCGACACGGCCTACCGCGCCCTGCTCGGCCACACGATGACCTGCACCGCCTGCCGGACCGGGGCGATCTGCCCCGACGCGGCCAAGCTCGTCCGCGTCTGGCGGGAGACCCGCCGATGAGGGCCCACCACCCCCGCAGCTCCACCAGCGACGGAGGCACCTGATGCGCAGCACCCGCCAGGCGTTACCGGCACCACCCGGGAGGCCCGGATGATCACCCTCTCCCCGACGGACGTCCTCGACTGCGAGGCGTGCTGGAACGCCCCGGTCACCGCCGCCCGGCAGACCCCGGTCGGCCGTGACCTGCTCTGCGAGGAGTGCGCGGAGGGCGACTACCCGCGCCGCGTCGACCTGTTCCCGCCGTTCGGCATCTACGGCCTGACGCCCCGCAAGCTCCTGAACGACGGCCGGCACGGCAGCGGCCCCCCGAAGCTCCCACCCAACCCGGGCCCGCCGCTGCCCAACCCTCCCCCGGCCCCGTCACCGCCGGGGACACCGCCGGTGTAGGAGGTCGCGCTCCCGCCCTGCCCGCGCCCCCTCCGGAAGCGCGGGCAGTTGTCAGTACCCCTTGCTAGGTTGCATGGTGCTTGCAGACCGGTCAGACCTGCGAGGTACGCGGTCAGGGGGGTGGGCACAAAGGTCTCCGGGAGCCACCTCGGGACTATGTTGCATGCCGTGGATCCCCACCCCCCTCATCCGCCGTGAGCACGGACAGCTCTTCGGCCAGTTCCATACAGCGCAGGCGGGCCGGGGAGAGGTCATAGGGCATTTTTCCGGTGGCTTCGAGCACACTCATGACCCTGCCGGAGCCAGAACCTGAACCGTCCTTCTCGTCATCGCCGGTCTCAGGGTGCGCAGCGTCCCAGGCGTCGAAGAGGGCATCGTCGCCCTCGTCGAGGCCGGTCTCCTCGATGACGGCGTGCAGGGCGCTTTCGAAGGCGTGCCGTTCGGCGGCCACGCGAGCGACTCGCGGGTCGTCGACGGCGACGCTGTCGTCGAGTGCCTCTTCGGCGGCGTCGATGCGATCGGATTCCTCCCGCAGAGCGGGATGCGTGGCCAGGGCGACGAAGCGCGTGGCCTGGACGGCTGCTCCGAGCGGGCCGAAGATCCGCTCGGTGACCAGGAGAGTGTCCAGGTCGGCCTGGCGCAGGGAGCCCTCGGGCAGGCCCTTGAGGCGTTCGGTGACGAGATCGGAGAGCAGGCCCGTCCGGCTGCCTTCGGCGCGCATCCGCTGCACGGCGGTGCGTTGGCGCTGCAGCTCTGCCTCCTGGGCGGCGAGGGATTCCTCCACACGCCCCAACATGGCCTCGATACCGTCCCCGCTGTCCGCTCCGCCGGAATCCTCGGCGAAGGCGTCGCGGATGTCCTCCAGCGCAATACCGGCGTCGGCCATCCTGCGAATCCACAGCAGCCGGATCATGTCCTCGTACCCGTAGCGGCGGCGGTCATCGCCGCCCCGCTCGGGCTCGGGGAGCAGGCCGATCTCGTGGTAGTGCCGGATCGCCCGCGGCGTACAGCCGACAAAGGCCGCCGCGTCACCGATCCTGACCTGGCGAGGCGGCATGAAGGACGCGGGCATGAGGGGCCTTTCCTCGGAGAAGCGGGACGTAAGTACACCGGACCACATGCCGCTACGGAAGGTGCAACTCCATCGCCCCCTTGGACCGTCGTCCAGGCAACACAGCTCGGCGATGTCACCAGGTGGCGACGGTCGCTGCATGGTGGTCCGCGACGACAGCCCGGTCTATCGGGGCATCCGGCGGAACACGCAGAGGCACACCGGCCAAGGCGCTGTACACATCGTGACCTGCCAGGCTCGGTGCTACGTGCACGACCAGCTCGGCGTCGATGGCGAGCAGACCGCTGTCGAACAGACGGTGCACGTCCGACCGCAGGATCAGACCTTCCTCCACACGGTGCTGCTCCGTTTCGGCGAAGGGGCGGAGGTGGGCTGCCTCCAGGACCTCGGCCGGCGCCGCGCCGGTGACGGCGCAGATCAGCCCGTACTCGCGTACCAAGGCACGGCGGAACCCATCCTGGCCACGTCGCACTGCGGACGCCGACCTCCGGCGCCCGCCCGGCAGCTCCTGCGGTCGATGTCCGTCCGCACGGCGGAGTTCACGACGGCTCGGCAGGCGGACTCCCCGGGCATCGATAGCGGTCAAGGTTCGGCGACGGTCCATCTTCTTGATCGACTGCTGGTCGGACCGGCTCAGGCTGAGCTCGCTCAACTGCGCCTTGTCCAGACAGCCGTCCAGAGGCTGCCAGGTCCCTCCGTAGTGCGCCCGGAAAGCAGTGACGCGGACGGTTTCGGAAGTCGGGGTGTCGAAGGCGTTCTTACAGCGACTGCACCAGAACCGGGGCAGCATCGTGGCTCGCTCTTTGAAGCCGGTACTTCTGCAGAAGGGGCATCGGCTGCGGACCTTCTCCTGGTCGGGCAGTACCTGGAGAGCTTCTACGTATCCCGCCCCGAGGGCTTCCTTGCCGTTCCGTACCACCACCAGGTCACCGACCGCCACGTGTTGGTGGTTCCCCACGGTCGAGTCGTAGCTGTACGACTCCTCGATGATGTCCTCGTAGCCGGAGTTTCCCTGAAACTGCCGTTCCTCCCCGGTCACGAGAAAAGACCATGCCATGCCGCGGGTGTTTGGTGCCGCGCTCTCCGCCTCCGTCATGCTCAGGAGCATACGAACGGCCACGGACAACGGGCCCGGCGGTACTCACCGCGGGGCCCGTTGCGTGCCGTCGGAACCTCCGGCCGAAAACACGGCCGCTCCGGGACTCAGGAGTTACAGCACCGGCAGCAACGCCTTCAGCTCAAAGGCGGTCACCTCGCTGCGGTACTCCTCCCACTCCTGCTTCTTGTTGCGCAGGAAGAAGTCGAAGACATGCTCGCCCAGGGTCTCGGCCACCAGCTCGCTCTTCTCCATCAGCGAGATCGCCTCGCCCAGGTTCTGCGGCAGCGGCTCGATGCCCATCGCGCGGCGTTCCGCGTCGGAGAGGGCCCAGACGTCGTCGTCGGCGCCGGCCGGGAGTTCGTAGCCCTCCTCGATGCCCTTGAGGCCCGCGGCGAGCAGGACCGCGTACGTGAGGTACGGGTTGGCGCCGGAGTCGATGGAGCGGACCTCGACGCGGGCCGAGCCGGTCTTGCCGGGCTTGTACATCGGGACGCGGATGAGGGCGGAGCGGTTGTTGTGGCCCCAGCAGATGTACGAGGGGGCCTCGCCGCCCGCGCCGGCCGCGCGGGAGGAGCCGCCCCAGATGCGCTTGTAGGAGTTGACCCACTGGTTGGTGACGGCCGAGATCTCCGCCGCGTGCTTCAGGAGGCCCGCGATGAAGGAGCGGCCCACCTTGGAGAGCTGGTACTCCGCACCCGACTCGTAGAACGCGTTGCGGTCGCCCTCGAAGAGGGAGAGGTGGGTGTGCATGCCCGAGCCCGGGTACTCCGAGAACGGCTTCGGCATGAACGTCGCCTGCACGCCCTGCTCCAGCGCCACCTGCTTCATCACCAGGCGGAACGTCATGATGTTGTCCGCCGTGGAGAGCGCGTCCGCGTAGCGGAGGTCGATCTCCTGCTGGCCCGGAGCGCCCTCGTGGTGGCTGAACTCGACCGAGATGCCCATCGATTCGAGCATGGTGATCGCCTGGCGGCGGAAGTCCATGCCGACGTTCTGCGGCGTGTGGTCGAAGTAGCCCGAGCTGTCCGCCGGCGTCGGGCGGGTGCCGTCGACCGGCTTGTTCTTCAGCAGGAAGAACTCGATCTCGGGGTGCGTGTAGAAGGTGAAGCCCAGGTCGGACGTCTTGGCAAGGATCCGCTTCAGGACATAGCGCGGGTCCGCGAAGGACGGCGAGCCGTCCGGCATCAGGATGTCGCAGAACATCCGCGCGGTGCCGGGAGCCTCCGCGCGCCAGGGCAGGATCTGGAAGGTCCCCGGGTCCGGCTTGGCGATCATGTCCGACTCGTAGACCCGTGCGAAGCCCTCGATCGCCGAGCCGTCGAAGCCGATGCCCTCGTCGAAGGCCTGCTCCAGCTCGGCCGGGGCGACGGCGACGGACTTGAGGAACCCGAGGACGTCGGTGAACCACAGCCGCACGAAGCGGATGTCGCGCTCCTCAAGGGTCCTGAGGACGAATTCCTGCTGCTTGTCCATTGCCACATCCTTGCAGTTCAGACGGTCCGTGCACCACCGCCCGGGGTAGGGGGACACTTCAGTATCGCGACCCGGGATTTCCCCCAGATTACGCACACGGTGTGAGAGAGAGCACTCGGCCACCCACTACGATCGGCGACCGAGCAGCGGTCGGCTTCGGTGCCTGCTTCCTCTCCGGCTTTCCGCCCGTCCGCGCACCCCGGTCCACGGACCGTTCTCCCGTCTCCCGGCCCCTTCGCAGAAGGACTCCACGACATGAGCTTCGACCCCCGGTACCCCCAGCCGCAGGCCCCCGCCCCCGGTGCGCGCTCCACCCGCAACCGGGCCATCGCCATAGGGCTGGGCGCCGCCGTCGTGGCCGGTCTCGTCGCTTTCGGCTCGTTCCTGCTGCTGGAGAACTCCGCGGCCGACGAGAAGTCCGACAACGCCTCGGCGGCCCACGACGGCAAGCACCCGGGCGGGCACGGCGGCGCCAAGGGCGGGGCCATCGAGGGGCTGAAGTCCTGGGACGCGGCGAAGCTCGGCCGCCAGCATGTGGCGGGGACGGTGGACTATCCGATGAAGCCTCCGGTCGGCGGCGACCACAACGCGTCCTGGATGAACTGCGACGGCGACGTATACGAAAAGGCCCTCCCGGACGTCAACGCCGTCCACTCCCTGGAGCACGGCGCGGTCTGGGTCACGTACAACGGCTCGGCAGCCGAGACGGATGTCGCCGCGCTCGCGGAGCGGGTCGAGAAGACCCCGTTCACCCTGATGAGCCCGTACGCCGGCCAGGAGGGCGCGATCACGCTCAGCGCCTGGGGCAAGCAGGTCACCGTGGACTCCGCCGACGACCGGCGGGTGGACCAGTTCCTCACCGAGTACGTCCAGGGCGCCCAGACGCCCGAGCCCGGCGCCCCCTGCACCGGCGGGCTGGCGACGGTGCCGCAGTGACCGGCACGACAGACCCTACGGACCCGGCACCGACTGCCGAGCGGCGGAAGACCGCGCGTGTGCGGTGGGCGGCCGGGGCCGCCGTGGCCCTCGCCCTGCTCTTCGCCGGGGCCGCCGCCGTCGCCGCCGCCCGTGAGGACGGTTCCGCGCCCCGCGCGGCCGGTGCGCCCGCCTCGGACTCTGCCGACGCCGGGTTCGCCCGGGACATGGCCGTCCACCATCAGCAGGCCGTCGAGATGTCGTTCATCGTCCGCGACCGTACGGAGGACGAGGACGTCCGCCGTCTCGCGTACGACATCGCCAACACCCAGGCCAACCAGCGCGGCATGCTCCTCGGCTGGCTCGACCTCTGGGGGCTGCCCAAGGTCGCGGGCGGTGACCGACGCCCGATGGCCTGGATGGGCGGCGGCGAAGGCGACGGTGGGCATGAGCATGGTGGGCACCGGCCGGACCGGGGCAGCGACGGTGTGCTCATGGCCGGAATGGCTTCCCGCGCCGAGCTGGAGCGGCTCGCGCGTCTCGACGGCAAGCAGGCCGAGGTCTTCTACCTCCAGCTCATGACGGACCACCACAAGGGCGGCGTCGCCATGGCCGAGGCCTGCGCCTCCCGCTGCACCGTCCCGGTGGAGCAGCGGCTCGCCCAAGGCATGGTCGAGGGGCAGCAGTCCGAGCTGGGGCTCATGCGCGACATGCTCACCGAGCGGAAGGCCCGGCCCCGGTCCTGAGCCCGGGGCCACGGCCCGGACGACGCGCGTCAGCCTGCGTCCTCGCGTCGGCGCACCCGAACGGGTGATTGCGGTCGCGCGTGCGTCCCCCGCCGATGACGATGGGTGCGCTCGGGGCCGTACGGCAGTGCCATCGGCACGCAGGAGGAAATCCCCCATGACGACCGCCAAAGACATCATGCACAGCGGGGCCCGCTGGATCCCGGCCCACGAGACCCTCGACCGTGCGGCGCAGCTGATGCGCGAGCACAACGTGGGCGCCCTGCCCGTCTCCGCCGACGGCGACTCGGACCGGATGGTCGGCATCATCACCGACCGCGACATCGTCGTCGGCTGTGTGGCCAAGGGGCACGACCCGTCGAAGGTCACGGCGGGCGATCTGGCGCAGGGCACGCCCCGCTGGATCGAGGCGGAGGCCGATGTGGACGCGGTCCTGGAGGAGATGCAGACCCACCGCATCCGCCGGCTGCCCGTCGTCGAGAACAAGAAGCTGGTCGGCATGATCAGCGAGGCCGACCTCGCGCAGCACCTCACCGAGGAGCAGATCGCGGGCTGGGCGGAGAAGGTCTACTCCCGCAGCTGAGAGGCCCCGTCGTGCGCGTGACAGCTGCCCGGCGCCCCTGGTCCGCTTCGGCGGGAGGGTGCCGGGCCGCCGCCCGTCCGTATACCCGCCGGGGGTAGGGTGGCCCGCATGGCGGGCAGGACGCGGAGCAGGAGCGTGACGTACGGGCAGCTGATGCTGTTCGCCGCCCTGCTGTTCGGCATCGTCACCATGCATACGGTCGGGCATCCGGCCGAGCACGGCGAATCGGCCGCGATGTCGGCGACCTCCGCGTCGTCGGCTGCGTCGCCGGGTGCCATGGACGAGCACCCCTCGCAGCACGGCTCCCCCGGGGCCGATGCCCCCATGAGCGGCATGGATCCGCTCTCCGTCTGCCTCGCCGTCCTCGGTGTCTGGGGCCTCGCCCTCGTCGGCTCCTGGCTGCTCGGGCTGCGCGCCGACGGGCGGCCTCTCGGTACGCCGGTGGGGGCGGGGCTCCTGCGCGTGCTGCGGCCGAATCCGCCTCCCCCGATATCGGTGCTCGCCAGCGTCTCGGTGCTGCGCATTTAGGAGTGGGCGTCTCACCTCCGCCCCTTCCCTAAACCACCGGATCACCCAGTACTTCAGAGGTGTCTTCAGCATGCCCATGCACCAATTCCCCCGCCGCGCCGTGCTCGGCGCCGCTCTCGCCGTCGCCGGTACGGGAGCCCTCGCCGCCTGTTCCGACGGCGGCAGCGGCCACGGCGGCGCCCACTCCCCCGGCGGCGGGGCCCAGGACTCCGGTACGTACGTCACGCCCGGCGGCAAGGAGGTCGAGGCCGCCGAGGCGGCGCGCGGCTCCGGGCCCGTACGGAAGGTCTCCCTCACCGCCACCCGGACCCGGCTCGATCTGGGCGGCGGCACCACCGTCGCCTCCTGGGCCTACGGGGACCGGCTGCCCGGGCGTGAGGTGCGGGTGACGGCCGGGGACACCCTCGCCCTCACCCTGGCCAACCACCTTCCGCAGCCCACCTCCCTGCACTGGCACGGGCTCGCGCTGCGCAACGACATGGACGGGGTTCCCGGGCTGACCCAGCGGGACATCGCCCCGGGGGCCGAGTTCGCCTACCGGTTCGCCGTACCGCATCCGGGGACGTACTGGTTCCACCCGCACTCCGGTGTCCAGCAGGACCGGGGGCTGTACGCGCCGCTGATCGTCGAGGACCCGAAGGAGCCGTTGGCGTACGACAAGGAGTGGGTCGTCGTCCTCGACGACTGGGTCGACGGGGTGGACGGGTCCACTCCGGACGCCGTCCTCGATGAGTTGTCCGGAGGTATGAGCGGCGGCGGGCACGGCGGGATGGATCATGGCGCGCACACCATGTCCGGTTCCGGTGAGGACGATCCCGGTGACAGCGGGCCCTCCCGGATGATGATGGGCGCCCGCAGTGAGCTGCTCGGGGGCGACGCCGGAGATGTCGCCTATCCGCACTACCTCGTCAACGGGCGCGTCGCGGACGATCCGGAGACGTTCCGGGCGCGGCCCGGGGACCGTATCCGGCTGCGGATCATCAACGCAGGCGGCGACACCGCCTACCGCGTCGCGCTCGGCGGGCACCGGATGACCGTGACGCACACCGACGGGTTCCCTGTCCGGCACACCACGGGGGACGCGCTGCTGCTGGGGATGGGTGAGCGGTACGACGTCCTCGTCACCGCCGGGGACGGGGTCTTCCCGCTGACCGCCCTGGCCGAGGGGAAGAAGGCGGCCGCCCTCGCCGTCCTGCGGACCGGGGGCGGGGCCGCGCCCGCCGCCTCCGTACGGCCGAAGGAGCTGGAGGGAAAGGTGGTGCAGGCGGGGCGGCTCGCGCCCGACCCGTCGGTGGCGCTGCCCGCCCGTCTGCCGGACCGGACCATCCGGATGAGGCTCACCGGCGGGATGGCGATGTACGACTGGGCCTTCGACGGACAGCCGTACGACGCGAAGCGGCGGCGGCCGGTGGAGGCGGGCGAGCGGGTGCGGCTGATCTTCGACAACGGGACGGCCATGTGGCATCCGCTGCATCTGCACGGGCACACGTTCGCGCTCGGCGGGAACGCCGCCGGGGCCCGTAAGGACACCGCGATCGTGCTGCCGCACCGGTCGTTGACGGTGGACTTCGACGCCGACAACCCGGGGCTGTGGATGGTCCACTGCCACAACGTCTACCACGCGGAGGCGGGGATGATGACGGTCCTCGGTTACCGGGGCTGACCTTCCGCGACTCTCGGTGGGCGGCGCGGACAGCCGCTCCCACCTGCGGTTCCGGTGGGCCGGAGCAGATTTTGCCCGGCCCGCCGGGACATCGCGTCAGAAAGACGATTACACTGGCGGACGTGCCTCAACTACGCCTCGCACTGAATCAGATCGACTCGACCGTCGGCGACCTCGCCGGCAACTCCGAGGCGATCGTCCACTGGACCCGGCACGCCGCCGAGCAGGGCGCCCACCTCGTGGCGTTCCCCGAGATGGTGCTGACCGGATACCCCGTCGAGGACCTGGCCCTGCGGTCGTCCTTCGTCGAGGCCTCGCGGCAGGCGCTCCGCGCGCTGGCCGTCCGGCTCGACGCGGAGGGCTTCGGCGAACTGCCGGTCGTCGTCGGCTACCTGGACCGCTCCGAGCACGCCGCGGCGCGCTACGGACAGCCGGCCGGCTCTCCGCGCAACGCCGCAGCGGTGCTGCACCGCGGCGGGATCGCGCTCAACTTCGCCAAGCACCACCTGCCGAACTACGGCGTCTTCGACGAGTTCCGGTACTTCGTGCCGGGCGATTCGATGCCCGTCGTGCGGGTCCACGGCATCGACGTGGCCCTCGCCATCTGCGAGGACCTGTGGCAGGACGGCGGGCGCGTCCCGGCCGCCCGGTCCGCCGGGGCCGGGCTGCTGCTGTCGATCAACGCCTCGCCGTACGAGCGGGACAAGGACGACACCCGGCTCGACCTGGTCCGTAAGCGGGCCCAGGAGGCCGGCTGCACGACGGCCTATCTGGCGATGATCGGCGGTCAGGACGAGCTGGTCTTCGACGGTGACTCGATCGTCGTCGACAAGGAGGGCGAGGTCATCGCCCGCGCCCCGCAGTTCTCCGAGGGCAGTGTGATCCTCGATCTGGAGCTGCCCGCCGCGGCGGCCGAGGCGCCTTCGGGCGTGGTGGACGACGGGCTGCGGATCGACCATGTCGTGCTGTCGGACGAGCCGGTCGCCGCGTACGAGCCGGAGCTCGCGGGCGGGTACGCGGAGCGGCTGGAGGACGAGGAGGAGATCTACTCGGCGCTGGTCGTGGGGCTCCGTGCGTACGCTGCGAAGAACGGTTTCAGCAGTGTGCTGATCGGGCTCTCCGGCGGGATCGACTCGGCGATCTGCGCGGCCATCGCGTGCGATGCACTCGGTGCGCAGAACGTGTACGGGGTCTCGATGCCGTCGAAGTACTCCTCGGACCACTCCAAGGGCGACGCGGCCGAGCTGGCGCGGCGTACCGGGCTCAACTTCCGTACGGTGCCGATCGCGCCGATGTTCGACGCGTACATGGAGTCGCTGGAGCTCACCGGGCTCGCGGAGGAGAACCTCCAGGCCCGGCTGCGCGGGACGACGCTGATGGCCATCTCCAACCAGGAGGGGCAGATCGTGCTGGCGCCCGGCAACAAGTCGGAGCTGGCGGTCGGCTACTCCACGCTGTACGGGGACGCGGTCGGGGCGTACGGGCCGATCAAGGACGTCTACAAGTCGTCGGTGTTCCGGCTGGCGAAGTGGCGCAACCGGGCGGCGGAGGAGCGGGGGCAGACCCCGCCGATCCCCGAGGCCTCGATCACCAAGCCGCCGAGCGCGGAGCTGCGGCCGGGGCAGGTCGACACGGACTCGCTGCCGGACTACGAGGTGCTCGACGCGATCCTGGAGATGTACGTGGACCGGGATCAGGGGATGGACGCGATTGTCGCGGCCGGGTTCGATGCGGAGCTGGTCGCGAAGACGTTGCGGATGGTGGATACGGCGGAGTACAAGCGGCGGCAGTATCCGCCGGGGACGAAGATTTCGCCGAAGGGGTTCGGGAAGGATCGGCGGTTGCCGATCACGAATCGCTGGCGCGAGTCGTCTTAGTGGGGGGTGGCGGTTGCCGGGGGCGTCCGGCGGCCGCCCTTGTCCTCAAGCGCCGGACGGGCTGGGCTCCCACGGGGGTGTCCGGCCCGTCCGGCGTGTCGGTTCCGTCCTCAAGCGCCGGACGGGCTGGAGTTGGCGGATTTGGCTGCGGGCCCACCCGGCGAACCGGTTCCGTCCTCAAACGCCGGACGGGCTGAAGCGGGTGCCGGACGGGCTGGAGTGGCCGAGTGCGCCGCCACCACCCGGGAGCTCTTCCCCTCGCCCCGGTCCAGGAATCCCGCCGTCGCCGCTATCGCCAGGCCCGCCACCGCCAGGACCGCGCCCACGAACGCCGGGGACGTCCAGCCCCAGCCTGCCGCTATCGCCACGCCGCCCAGCCAGGCGCCGCCCGCGTTGGCCAGGTTGAAGGCGGAGTGGTTGGAGGCGGAGGCCAGGGTCGGGGCGTCCTTCGCCTTGTTCATGACCAGCATCTGGAGCGGGGTCGTCGTCATGAAGCCGACCGCGCCCAGCAGCATCACCATCGTCAGCGCCGCCCACTGCACGTGCACCGTGAACGGGAACGCCACCAGCACCACCGCGAGGGCGCCGAGCGAGCCGTACAGGGTGGGGCGCAGCGCGCGGTCCGTCAGGGGGCCCGCGGCGAGGGCGCCCAGGGTCATGCCGATGCCGAAGAGGGCCAGGACCAGGGTCACGGAGGACTCGCCGAAGCCCATCGCCTTCGTCGTCATCGCCGAGAGGTACGAGTAGACCGCGAAGACGCCGGCGAAGCCGAAGACCGCGGTGAGCAGGCCGAGGAGCACCTGGCGGTTGCCGAGGGCGCGCAGTTCGCGGCGTACGTCCTGATGGGCCTCGACGGGGATGTGCGGTACCAGGCGGGCCAGGGCTGCCATGGCCGCCAAGCCGATCGCCGCGACGACGAGGAACGTGGCCCGCCAGCCGAGGTGCTGACCGAGGAGGGTGGCGGCGGGGACGCCGACGATGTTCGCCACCGTCAGGCCGAGGAACATCGTCGCGACCGCACGCGCCTGGCGGCCCTCGGAGACCAGCCGGGCGGCGACCACCGCGCCGACGCCGAAGAACGCGCCGTGCGGAAGACCGGCGAGGAGGCGGCCCGCGACCAGCCAGCCGAAGTCCGGGGCGAGCGCGGAGGCCAGGTTGCCGATGGTGAACAGCGCCATCAGGAGCAGTAGCATCTTCTTGCGCGGGACGCGGGAGCCGAGGCCGGTGAGCAGCGGTGCGCCGAGGACGACGCCGATCGCGTACGCGGAGACGAGGTATCCGGCGGTGGGCACGGACGTGCCGAGGTCGTCCGCCACGTTGGGCAGCAGGCCCATCATGACGAACTCCGTCGTGCCTATGCCGAAGGCGCTCACGGCCAGGGCGAGCAGGGCCAGGGGCATGGGGAACCTTCGCAATCTCGGAGCGGGGGCAACGAAGAGCCGTCGCCTCGGCGTGGACGCCGGGCGACGGCTGGGTCTTCTTTATGTATGCGACTGGAACAAATTGTCGCAGACGTTTTATGCCGCGCGGTGAACGGGCGGTTGCGTGGCCGTGATCACAGCTCCACGCGGGCCGCGATCGGGAGGTGGTCGCTGTCGGTCGCCGCGAGGGTCCAGGAGGCCATCGGCTCGACGCCCTTGACCATGATCTGGTCGATCCGGGCCATCGGGAACGAGGCGGGCCAGCTGAAGCCGAAGCCGTCGCCCGCCGCGCCCTGGGTGGAGCGCATCTGGGCGGTGACCGCGTTCAGCGAGCGGTCGTTCATCGTGCCGTTCAGGTCGCCGAGCAGGACGACGCGCTCCACGCGTTCGTCGGCGATGGCCTCGCCGAGCGCGTCGGCGCTGTCGTCGCGCTGGTTGGCGGTGAACCCGGCGTGCAGCTTCACGCGGACGGACGGCAGGTGGGCCACGTACACCGCGACCTCGCCCTGCGGGGTCTTCACCGTCGAGCGCATCGCCCGGGTCCAGCCCATCTTGATGTCGACGGGCTTGGTGTCGGCCAGCGGGTACTTGCTCCACAGGCCCACGGTCCCCTGGACCGAGTGGTACGGGTAGCGGCCGGCCAGCGACTTCTCGTACGTGGAGACCTGCCGGCCCGGGAGTTCCTGGAGGGCCACGACGTCCGCGCCGGATCCGGCGACCTGCTGGGCGGTGCCCTCGGGGTCGGGGTTGCCCGCGTTGACGTTGTGGGTGGCGACGGTGAGGTCGCCGCCGCCGCCGGACTTGTCGGTGAGCAGGCCGCCGAACACGTTGAGCCAGACCACGGCGGGCAGCAGGAGCGCGATCAGGGCGGTCGCGGAGCGCCGCAGCAGGCCCAGGACCAGCAGGACCGGGATGAAGAGCGCGAGCCACGGCAGGAACGTCTCGATGAGGCTGCCGAGGTTGCCGAGCCGGTTGGGGATCTGCGCGTGGACGACCATCAGCAGGGTCACCAGCACCGAGCAGAGGGCCAGGAGGATGCCGCGCCGCCAGTAGCCCGGGTCGTTTCTCAGCCGGTCCCACAGGCCCCGGAAGCGGGATCCGCGGGCCCCGGGCTGCTCGGCGCTGCCGTTGTCCGTGTCCGCTCCGTACGCCTGCACCATCGCGCTGTCCTCACTGCCTTGCCCTGCACATCGCCGCGCCCTCGACCCTAGGTGATGAGCGGCGCCTTTCCCGCCGTCGACCTACCGGCCCGCCGGGCCGCCTGTGTGGCGGGCCGGCCGGTGCCCGGTGTGCGACGGCCGTACGGAGATCTCTCGGACCCCGTACGGAGAGCAGGACGACGGAGGCGGGACGAGGGGTTCCGGTCCGGGGCGGACCGGGGCGGCTTGTGACAGAACGATCACACTCGTGCCGCGGGGGCGAGCCCCTGCAGGAGGGCGGTGATGATGCGGTCCGCGAGGTCGTCGGGCAGCGGCGCGTCGGGGCGGTGCACCGTCCGGACGAGCATGGGGCCGACGAAGAGGTCGTCGATCAGCTCCACGTCGAGGTCGTCGCGCAGCTCCCCGGCGGCCACCGCGCGCCGCACCGCCTCCACCATCGCGAGGCGGCGGGGGGCGATGACCGTGCCGTGGTACTCGTTCCACAGCTTCGGGTGGCTCTTCATCTGGGCGAAGATGTTGTGCAGCAGCGCCGAGGAGCGCTGGGCGAGGCCCCGGGTGCGCAGGGATTCCAGCATGACGCGGAGGTCGGCGAGGCCCTCGGTGCCGGAGACCGGCGGGTCGTCGGGCTCCATGTCCCGTACGACGTCGACGAACAGCTCCTCCTTGTCCGACCAGCGGCGGTAGATCGTGGCCTTGCCGACGCCGGCCGTGCGGGCGATGCGCTCGATGGAGAGGCCCGCGAGCGGTTCGCCCGCCTCCAGGAGGGCGATGACGGCGTCCAGGATCGCCCGTTCCGCCGCCGCGGAGCGGGGGCGTCCGCGGCGCGGCTCCGGATCGGGCGTTCCGGGCGGGGGCCCGGGCGGAACCTCTGCCGCCGTCCCGGCCGACGCCCCATGCGGAGACCCTGCCGCCGTCCCGGCCGACGCCCCGGCGGGCATCCCGTCCGGAGCCCCGGGCGACCGGTCGCCCCCGCTCCGTGCCCCGTGCCGGTCCCGCTCGCCGTCCTGGCCTTGCACCGTAAGCCGCCTCTCGCCGCGCCGTCGTCGTCCCTCGTACGCCCGCCGTGCGTTCCGCGTACGTCCGTCGCCTCGATTCTCGCCGACCCGGGGTGCGCGGATCGACGGGCCTCGTCGGTCAGCGGGTCAGCGGCTCAGCGGCTCAGCGGCTCAGCTGTTCCGCCGGGGGGCGGGCTTCCTCGGGGGCCTCGGTCGTCGCCGGGGGCCGGCCCGGCAGGAACAGGCCGACGACCACCGCGCCGATCAGGGCGACGGCCGCCGAGCCGAGCGCGGTCACGTGCATGGCGCTGATGAACGCGTCGTTGGCGGCGGCGGCCAGCGGCTTTCCGGCCACCGGGCCGAGCTTCTCCGCGACGCCGAGCGTGGCCTCGATGGACTCGCCCGCCACGTCCCTGGCCCCGGCCGGCACCGCGCCGAGGTGACCCTCGATGTCGCCCCGGTAGACGGTGGAGAGCACCGAGCCGAGCACCGCGATCCCGAGCGCCCCGCCGACCTGGCGGAAGGTGTTGTTGATGGCCGAACCGGAACCGGCCTTCTCACGGGGCAGCGCCTGCATCACGGCGACGGTGACGGGCGGCATGATGTGCGCCATCCCGGTGCCCTGGACGAAGAAGACGAGGCACATCACCCACACCGGCGTACCGGCGTCGAACAGGGCGAACGACGCGAGTCCGGCCGCGACGAGCAGCATGCCGACCGTGCAGACCGCGCGGGCGCCGAAGCGGTCGACGACCAGCCGGGCCCGGGGCGCGAAGATCATCTGGGCGGCCGCGAGCGGAACGATCAGCAGGCCCGACTCCAGGGCGGTGTAGCCGCGCACGCTCTGGAGGTAGAAGGCGGAGAAGAACGTCACGCCCATGAGGGCGAAGAAGACCAGCGCGATGGCGGCGACGGCGGCGGAGAACGCGGGCTTCCGGAAGTACGTGATGTCGATGGCCGGGTGGCTGCTGCGCTTCTCGTGCCAGACGAATCCGGCCAGGACGAGCAGCCCGCCGGCGATGGCGAGGAGGACGGTGGCGTCGGTGAAGTCGGCCAGTTCGCCGCCCCGGATGATCCCGTACACCAGCAGGACCAGGCCCACGATGGAGAGGGCGACGCCCAGCGGGTCGACCTTGCCGGGCTTCGGGTCGCGGGAGTCGGGGACCAGGACCGCCATCGCGATCAGGGCGATCACGACGACGGGGACGTTCACCAGGAAGATCGAGCCCCACCAGAAGTGCTCCAGGAGCAGTCCGCCGGTGATCGGGCCGATGGCGATGCCGAGGCCGACGCTGCCCGCCCAGATGCCGATGGCCTTGGGCTGTTCGTCGCGCTCGAAGACGTTCACCAGGACGGCGAGGGTGGCGGGCATCACGAAGGCGGCGCCGAAGCCCATCAGCGCCCGCCAGGTGATGAGCTCACCGGGCGAGGCGGAGAAGGCGGCCAGCGCGGAGCCGAGGCCGAAGACCAGGATGCCGGCGAGGAGGACCTTCTTTCGGCCGATCCGGTCGCCGAGCAGGCCCGCGGTGAACAGCAGTCCGGCGAAGACGAGCGTGTAGGAGTTGATCGCCCACTCCAGCTCGCTCTGGGTGGCGCCGATGCCGGTGGGGGCGGGGCTCGCGATCGTCTTGACCGCGACGTTCAGGATCGAGTTGTCCAGCACCACGATGAGCAGGCTGAACATGAGGACGGCGAGGATCCACCAGCGGCGGCGGTGGATCGCCTCGGGAACACGGGGCGCGGCGGCGGGAGCGCCGGACGGTATGGGCATGGGGAGAGCCTAGACCTCATTTCGATACGAGACCGTCTCGTATTGTTAAAGCTTTTCCCAACGAGGCCGTACGGAGGTGGTGTGCGCGGGCCCACTTCACGAGGGGCGGGGCGGGATGCCACCATGGAAGGGATCCGGGGACGCCGTCAGGGCGCCTCGAGATGACGAAGGAGCCGTTGGCCATGTCGCTTCAGGCTGCGCAGAATCAGTCCTCCCCCGCGGGCCCGTCCACCGACAGCAGCAAAGCGCTGTACGGAGGGAAGTCCACCCGCCGCATCACCGTCCACGACATCGCCGCCGCCACCGAGCGCGGCGAGAAGTGGCCCATGCTGACCGCATACGACGCGATGACCGCGTCCGTCTTCGACGAGGCCGGGATCCCGGTCATGCTCGTCGGGGACTCGATGGGCAACGTCCACCTCGGCTACGAGACCACCGTGCCCGTCACGATGGACGAGATCGCTATGCTGTCCGCCGCCGTCGTACGCGGCACCAAGCGCGCCATGGTCGTCGCCGACCTGCCCTTCGGCTCGTACCAGGAAGGTCCCGTCCAGGCCCTGCGCAACGCCACCCGGCTGATCAAGGAGTCGGGCGTCGGCGCGGTCAAGCTGGAGGGCGGCGAGCGGTCCCACGAGCAGATCCGGCTGCTGGTCGAGGCCGGTATCCCCGTCATGGCCCACATCGGCCTGACCCCCCAGTCCGTCAACGCGATGGGCTACCGGGTCCAGGGCCGCGGCGAGGAGGCCGCCCAGCAGCTGCTGCGGGACGCCAAGGCCGTCCAGGACGCGGGCGCGTTCGCCGTCGTGCTGGAGCTGGTCCCCGCGGAGCTGGCCGCCGAGGTCACCCGTACGCTGCACATCCCGACCGTCGGCATCGGCGCCGGGGCCGGGACCGACGCGCAGGTCCTCGTCTACACGGACATGGTCGGGCTGACCGGCGGCAAGGTGCCGCGCTTCACCAAGCAGTACGCGAATCTGCGCCAGGTCCTCGGTGACGCGGCGAAGGAGTTCGCGGACGAGGTCGTCGGGGGCACGTTCCCGGCGGCGGAGCACACCTTCCACTGATCCACCCGGCCGCCGCCGCTCCCTGACGGCGGCTCCCACCAGCCATTTCCCGCACCACCGACAGCCCGCCGACATCCCCCATCGGCGGGCTGTCGCGCGTCCGGAGCCCGGCCGGAGCCCGTGTCGGCGGCCTGTCGGTGAGCTGTCGGCGGGCGCTGGTCTGCTGGTGGGCATGGAACGCATCGACAAGAACCCCAGCAGCGGCCGGAACGCCGTCGAGGTGCGGGGGCTGGTCAAGCACTACGGCGAGACCAAAGCTCTGGACGGCGTGGACCTCGATGTGCGCGAGGGCACCGTCCTCGGTGTGCTCGGCCCCAACGGCGCCGGCAAGACCACCCTCGTACGCTGCCTGTCCACCCTGATCGCCCCCGACGCCGGGCACGCGGTCGTCGCGGGCTACGACGTGGTGAAGCAGCCCCGCGAGCTGCGCCGCGTCATCGGCCTCACCGGGCAGTACGCCTCGGTCGACGAGAAGCTCTCCGGCTGGGAGAACCTCTACATGATCGGGCGGCTGCTCGATCTGCCCCGCAAGCAGGCCCGGGCCCGCGCCGACGAGCTGCTGGAGCGGTTCTCGCTCACCGAGGCCGCCAAGCGGGCGGCCATGGAGTACTCCGGCGGGATGCGCCGCCGCCTCGACCTGGCCGCCTCGATGATCGGCAGCCCTTCCGTGCTGTATCTGGACGAGCCGACGACGGGGCTCGACCCCCGGACCCGTAACGAGGTCTGGGACGAGGTGCAGCGGATGGTCGCCGAGGGCGCCACCGTCCTGCTGACCACGCAGTACATGGAGGAGGCCGAGCAGCTCGCCAAGGAGCTGACGGTCATCGACCGGGGGAAGATCATCGCCCGGGGCGGGGTCGACGAGCTGAAGGCCAAGGTCGGCGGCCGCACCCTGCACATCCGGCCCTCGGACCCGGCGGAGCTCGCCGCGATGGCGCAGGCGATCCGGGAGGCCGGGCTCGACGGCGTCGCCGGGGCGCAGGCCGTTCCGGACGAGGGGCTGCTGTACGTGCCGATCCTCAGCGACGAGCAGCTGACCGCCGTCATCGGGCTGCTGGGCGTGCGCGGCTTCTCGCTCGCCCATGTCTCCACCGCCCTGCCCAGCCTCGACGAGGTGTTCCTCGCGATCACCGGCGACAAGGCCGCCCCCCTCTCCGACCCTGCTCCCCAGGAGGTCGCCGCATGAGCACCACCACCACTGCACCGACCCCCGCGCCCGCCGGCTCCCCGAGCACCGCACCGGTGAAGGCGGCTGCGGCGGACGAGGGCCGGATCGGTCTGCGGGCCAACCTCCGGCACATCGGGGCCCTGGCGCGGCGGAACATGCTCCAGATCAAGAAGGACCCGGAGTCGATGTTCGACGTCCTTCTGATGCCGATCATCTTCATCCTGCTCTTCGTGTACGTCTTCGGCGGCTCGGTCGGCGCCAGCCTCGGCGGGAACCGGCAGGAGTATGTGAACTACCTGGTGCCGGGGCTGATGGCGATGATGGGGCTGAACATCGCCATGGCCGTCGGGACCGGCGTCAACGACGACTTCCGCAAGGGGGTCATGGACCGGTTCCGGACGATGCCGATCGCCCGGTCCTCGGTGCTCATCGCCAAGATCGTGGTCGAGCTGGGCCGGCTGATGGTCGCCATGTTCATCCTGCTCGTCATGGGGTTCGTCGTCGGCATGGAGCTGCACGGCTCGGTGTTCGGGCTCCTCGCGGCGGTCGCGCTGTCGGCGGTGTTCGGCGCCGCCATCATGTGGATCTTCATCCTGCTCGGGCTGTCCATGAAGACGGCCCAGGCTGTTCAAGGGACGGCGATGCTCGTGCTGATGCCCCTGCAGTTCGGATCCTCGATCTTCGTGCCGACCCAGACCATGCCGGGCTGGCTCCAGGCCTTCACCGACTACAACCCGCTCTCCAACCTCGCCGACGCGGCGCGGGCGCTCATGCAGGGCGGCCCCGTCGGCGACTCGGTCTGGTGGACGCTCGCCTGGGCCGCCGGGATCACGCTGGTGATGGCTCCGCTGGCGGTGGCCAAGTTCCGCAAGAAGGCCTGAGCGGAAGGGATGTCACGCCGACGAGTGCGCTCGCCGGTACGTCTCCGCCAGGGCGGTGGCCTCGTCGAAGGTGAGGCCGCCGCCCTGCTCGTACGCCGCCGTGTACACCGCTCCGTCGCCGAGCCGGTCCCGGGCGGCCTGCTCGGTGAGCGCCCAGTTGCGTCTCTCCATCACGGTCGGCACATGCCCCTCCGGCAGAAGCCTCTCCTGGAACCCGAGCAGCCGTACGGCGTCCCGCGCCGCGTCGGCGCCTTCGAACCCGGCGATCGCCTGGGCCATGGCCGTCACATAGGCCGACGGCATCTGCGGGGCCACCATCATCGACAACGGCTCCCGAGCGCTCTCCAGTGCGGTCAGCGCGTTGGAGAGCGCGGACACGTGGTCGCCGTCGAGATTGTCGAGCCAGGCAAGCACGCCGTGGACGAAGCCGCCGAAGATGGCGACGTCCCGGTCCTTGAAGTCCTCCCGGACCAGATGCGTCTGCTGCCGGGCCTCGTCCACCTGCCCCTGGAGCCCGAGGACGAACGCCAGATGCATCCGGGCCATCGGCAGCGCCTCGTGGCTCAGGTGGCGGCCGTTCTCGATGACGTCACGCAGGATGGCCTCGGCCTCCGGGAGCCGTTCGAGCTCGATGAGGGATCCCGCGTACCGTGCCCGCAGCAGCGCCGCCTGGCTCTGGGCTCCGATCTTCCGCGCGTACTCCACGGCCTCCCGGTAGTCGTCCAGGGCGGCCAGGAAGCGGCCCGCCCGCTCGTTGGCCTCGCCCCGCGCGGCGAGTGCCTCGGCGGCTCCCCAGTCGTCGCCGAGCCGGGTGTAGATCTCCAGGCTCTCGTCGGCGTCGGCCCGCGCATCCGCCACCCGCTCGGGGCTGTTGGACCGGATGTTGGCGCGGGTGTGCAGCGCGGAACCCAGCTCCCACTCACCGCCGTGGACCCGCGAGGCCCGGACCGTCTCGTCGAGAACCGTGTTCAGCCGGTCCTCGTCACCGGCGATCATGTTCGCGAACAGCCACAGCGTCCCGGGCAGCCGGCAGGTCTGCGGCATGCCGGGCCGGTAGGTGTCAGCGATGATCCGCAGCCGCTCCTTGCCCTCCGGGCTCGACCAGGTGCTGATCGCGTCGTCCACACCGGCCAGTTGGAGGAGCGCCGCTCCACGCCGCGCCTCCGCGAGCTGGTCGTCGTCCATCGGCGGCGGCCGGTCGATGGGGTGCTCCAGGAGCGCCGGGGCCCGGACGCCGGGCGCCGCGAAGGGGTCGGGGCCGAGCGCCGCCACGGACGCGCTCCACTGGCCGGCGTCCGAGCGCAGGTCCCGCAGCATCCAGTACCAGGCCATCGAGAGCACGATGCACAGCGCCTCGTGCTCGTCCCGGGCGGTGACGGCGTGGCGCAGCGCGGTGCGCAGGTTCTCGTACTCGCGCTGGAGGACCGCGATGGCCTCGCGCTGGCCGCTGCCGCGCACCCGGGGGCCGGTGATCCGGGCCAGCTCCCGGAAGTGGACGAGGTGGCGCCGCTCGACGGCCTCTCTCTCGCCCGCCTCCGCCAGGCGCTCGGCGGCGTACTCACCGACCGTTTCCAGCAGCCGGTAGCGCATCTCCCCGTCGTCGCCGGGTGCGGCGACGACCAGGGACTTGTCGACGAGGGAGCCGAGCAGGGCGGCCACGTCGAGGCTGTCGACGGCGGGGCCGCCCGGTGCGGCGGGCAGAGCGCAGACCTCCTCGGCGGCGGCCAGCGAGCAGCCTCCGGCGAAGACGGAGAGGCGGCGCAGCACGGCGCGTTCGGCGTCGTCGAGCAGATCCCAGGACCAGTCGACGACGGCGCGCAGGGTCTGCTGGCGGGGCAGCACGGTGCGGCTGCCGTTGGTGAGGAGGCGGAAGCGGTCGTCGAGCCGGTCGGCGATCTGGCGCGGGGTGAGCATCCGCAGCCGGGCGGCGGCGAGTTCGATGGCGAGCGGCAGCCCGTCGAGCCGCCGGCAGATCTCGGCGCAGGCGGCGGCGGTCGCCTCGTCGGCGTCCGTGCGGAAGCCGGGCCGGGCCGCCGCACCGCGCTCGGCGAGCAGGCGCAGGGCCATCGGGTCGGGCAGCGGGTCGACGGGGCGCACGAACTCGCCGGGTACGCCGAGGGGTTCGCGGCTGGTCGCGAGAATCGTCAATCGCGGGCAGTGGGACAGCAGTTGGTCGGCCAGTGCGGCGGCCCCGCCGATGACGTGCTCGCAGTTGTCCAGCAGGAGCAGCATGCTGCGCGGGGCGCAGTGCTCGGTGAGCCGTACGAGAGGGTCGGCTGCGGTGCGGTCGGTGGCGCGCAGCTCCTCGGCCCCGGCGCCGCGCAGCACGGTCTCGCGGGCCCCGAGCGCGGTCAGGACGGCCTCGGGCACGGTGTCCGGGTCGTCGACGGGGGCCAGTTCGGCGAGCCAGACGCCGTCGGGCCAGGCCTCGGCAGCGGCCTCCGCGGTCTCCTGCGACAGCCGGGTCTTGCCCGCGCCGCCAGGCCCGAGCAGGGTGACGAGCCGGGCGCGGCCGAGGTCCTCGCGCAGGGCGGCCATGTCGGTGTCGCGCCCGACGAAGCTGGTGAGCCGGGCGCGGAGGTTGCCGGGGGCGGGCGGGGGCGGGGTGGCGGGCGGCTGGGTCGCGGCGGGGACGGCCTCAGGGGCGGGGGCAGCCCTGGTCGCGGGCGCGGACCCAGGGGTAGGCGCGACCCCGGTCCCGCGTACCGGGTGCAGCAGCTCCGCGTGCAGGGCGCGCAGGGCCGGGCCCGGGGCGGTGCCGAGGCGGTCGTCGAGCAGGGTGCGGACCTCCTCGTACGCGGCCAGCGCCTCGGCGGGGCGTCCGGCGTCCCGCAGCGCCCTGATGCGGAGGACCTGGAGCGGTTCGTCGAGCGGGTGGGCGTCGCAGAGCACGGCCAGTTCCGGCAGCGCCTCCCCCGGTCTGCCCAGGGCGAGGAGCGCCCCGAGCGCGGCCCGCCGTGCGTCGAGCCTGCGGGCCTCCCAGCGGGACGCGGCCGCCGTACGGTCGGGGAGATCGGCGAGGGCGGGCCCGCTCCACAGGGCGAGGGCCTCCCCCAGGACGGCGAGGGCGTCGGCGGCGTCGCCGTTCTCCAGGGCCCGGCTCCCCTCCCCCGCCAGCCGCTCGAAGCGGTGCAGGTCCACGGCGTCCGGCGGGGCGGCGAGCCGGTAGCCGCCCGCCACGGACTCGACGGCGCTGTGGCCCAGGGCCCGCCGCAACCGTCCGATCAGGGCCTGGAGGGCGCCGGCCGCGTCGGCGGGCGGGTCGCCGTCCCACACCTCGTCGACGAGGACCCCGGCCGGGACCGTCCGTCCGGGGCGCAGCGCGAGGACGGTGAGCAGGGCGCGCAGCCGCGCCCCGCCGAGGGTGACGGCCGTGCCGTCGTCGCGGAGTGCCCGGGTGGTGCCGAGGACGCAGTAGTGCACGGGCCTATTGTCCGTGACGGACGGCGGACGGGCGTTGACCGGGTGGAACTCCACAAGCGGTCGCGGACGTTCCAGTCCTGCCGGACCGTACGGTCACCCCGTCCCCCACCCGAGGGAGTCGAACGCCGATGACCACCGCAGCCACCCGTGGCGACCGCAGGATCAGCCCGGTCTTCCTCGGCATCGCCGCCGTCACCGCGGTCGCGGGCTGGGCGGTGTGGACGGGCTTCGCGGACGCCACCGGCTTCGCGGTCTTCCTGTTCGTCACCGGGGCCTGGATCGTCTCGCTCTGCCTCCACGAGTACGCGCACGCCCGCACCGCGCTGCACAGCGGGGACCTGTCGGTGGGGGCGAAGGGCTATCTGACGCTCAACCCGCTGAAGTACACGCACGCGCTGCTGAGCATCGTGCTCCCGGTGCTCTTCGTGATCATGGGCGGGATCGGGCTGCCCGGCGGTGCGGTCTACATCGAGCGCGGCCGGATCCACGGCCGGTGGAAGCACAGCCTGATCTCGGCGGCGGGCCCGCTGACGAACGTGGCGTTCGCGATCGTGTGTACGGCCCCGTTCTGGCTGGACGCGCTGGACGGGGTGCCGCGCGCCTTCCAGTACGCGCTGGCGTTCCTGGCAATGCTCCAGGTGACGGCGGCGATCCTGAACTTTCTGCCGATCCCCGGTCTCGACGGGTACGGGGTGATCGAGCCCTGGCTCCCGTACCGGATCCGCCGCCAGGTGGAGCCGATCGCGCCGTTCGGGCTGATCGCCGTCTTCGCGATCCTGTGGATCCCCGAGGTGAACATCGCCTTCTTCGACGCCATCCACGCGCTGCTGCGGGGGCTGGGCGTCGAGGAGTTCCAGCGGTACTGCGGCTATGACCTGTACCGCTTCTGGCGGGGCCTCTTCGACGAGCAGGACCCGGGCTGCGCGGTCGGCTGACCGGGGCCGGGCCCGGCGGGGTGGTTCAGCCCGCGTCGGGGGCGGCGGTCAGGCGGTGCCTGCGCACGTAGAACCAGGTCATGTTGGACGAGAGACCCGCGATGAGCACCCAGACGATCCCGAGCAGGCTGCCCTGGGCGAAGGAGACCACGGCCGCCACGACGGCGAGGACGCAGACGACGAGGGCGTAGAGGGCGATGCGGGGCATGGGGGTCGGCTCCTGTCGGGAACGGGTCGCGCTCCCTGCCGGGAACGGTCGCGGTCCCGTCCAGTGTCCCCCATGCCCCGTTGTGCCCCGCCCCGGGGAGCGCCCGGACCCATGGCCGGAGCGCCCGCCGGGGCCGGCCCGGTCAGACGTCGGTGGTGCGCAGTCCGGCGTGGGCCTTGTAGCGGCGGTTGACCGAGATCAGGTTGGCGACCAGCGACTCGACCTGGTGGGCGTTGCGCAGCCGGCCGGCGAAGATGCCCCGCATGCCGGGGATCCGCCCGGCCAGCGCCTGGACGAGGTCCGTGTCGGCGCGCGCCTCGCCCAGGACCAGCACATCGGTGTCGATCTCCTCGATGGACTCGTCCTGGAGCAGGACGGCCGAGAGGTGGTGGAACGCGGCGGTCACCCGGGAGTCCGGCAGCAGGGCCGCTGCCTGTTCGGCGGCGCTGCCCTCCTCGGGCTTGAGGGCGTAGGCGCCCTTCTTGTCGAAGCCGAGCGGGTTGACGCAGTCGATGACGAGCTTGCCCGCGAGCTCCTCGCGCAGGGACTGGAGCGTCTTGGCGTGGCCGTCCCACGGCACGGCGACGATCACGATGTCGCTGCGCCGGGCGCATTCCGCGTTGTCCGCGCCCTCAACGCCGAACCCCAGCTCGGCCGCCGCCTGCTCGGCGCGGGCCGCGTCCCGGGAGCCGAGGGTGACCTTCTGTCCGGCGCGGGCGAGCCGGTAGGCGAGGCCGCGCCCCTGCGGTCCGGTCCCGCCGAGCACGCCGACGCTCAGGCCGGATACGTCGGGGAGGTCCCAGGGGTCCTTGGCGGGGGGCTTGGGGGCGCTGCCGCTGCTGTCCTGTGTAGTCATGGGCCGACCCTACTGCCAGGTAGGACGCGGGGAAGCCGCCCCGTCCGCCTCGGTCGGGCTCCATCCGGTCCCGGTTCCGCCCGTCGGTTCCGCTCTCCGGTTCCGTTTCCCGCCGGGTCCTCCGTTCGGGTGAGGGGACGGCCGACGGGGCCGGCCGGGGCTGCGGGCCCGGGCAGGATGCCGGGCCATGGATGCCGTACGCGTCGCCCTGCTCCGTGATGTGCTGGCCGGGACCCGGTGGCCGCAGGACGCCCGCCGGTTCGCGCTGGCCCTGCGCTCCTCCGTCGTCCCGCGCGGCGGCGGGCTGCTGCTGGCGGGGACCGAGGCGTACGAGCCGTGGCATCTGGCGGCCCATCTGTCTGACGAGTCCGCCTGGTCGGGGCTGCCGGAGCTGGCTCCCACGCTCGTGCGGCACCGGGTGGCGGCGGGCGACCCCGCGCACCTGGCGGTCGGGCTCGGCCGGATCGCGGCGGCGGGGCGGGGTGAGACGGTGCTGCTGGTCGCGCCGGAGCGGCCGGGCGACGGCCTGCTGGAGCGGGTGCACGACGCCCGGCGGGCCGGGGCGCGGGTGCTCACCCTGGACGGCGGCGACCCCGAGGTCGGCGGGCTTGCGCACGAGTCGCTGGTGGTCGGCGGGGACGACGAGGTGGACCTGGACATCGTGCAGCACCTGGTGAGCGCGGCCGCCGGGGAGAACGGGAGGCCTCCGGCGGGCGGGCGGCACACGTTCCGGGACCGGCTCGCCCGGCTGGCCGACCGGCTGACCCAGCCGCCGCCGGCCCGCTGGTAGCGGGGACGGGCCGGAAACCCGCTTGCCCGGTACACCCTGTTGTACGGATCATGGCCCTTCGTGACCTCTGCACCTCCCCCACCCCCCGCCTCTCCCTCGTCCCCGCCGCCGCCACGGCCGGGGCGGTTGCGCGCCCTGCTGCCCGATCTCGCGCCGTGGCGTTCCTCGCCGGACTTCCGGCTGCTGTGGGTGCAGGGCCTGATCACGTACTTCGGCAGCTTCATGGCGCTCATCGCCCTGCCGCTCCAGATCAAGGACCTCACGGGCTCCCCGCTCGCGGTCGGGGCGATGGGCGCGGTGGAGCTGGTGCCGCTGGTGGTCTTCGGGCTGTACGGCGGGGCGCTCGCGGACTCGGTGGACCGCCGCCGGGTCATCCTGCTCACCGAGGCGGGGCTCGGGGTGCTCGCCGCGATCCTGCTGGTCAACGCCCTGCTCCCGGAGCCGCTGCTGTGGCCGCTGTACGTGGTGGCCGGCGGGGTCTCCGCGCTCGCCGGGCTCCAGCGGCCCGCGCTGGACTCCCTGATGGCCCGGATCGTGCCGCACGCCCAGCAGACGGCGGCGGCCGCGCTGAACTCGCTGCGCTGGCAGATCGGGGCGATCGCGGGCCCGGCGCTGGCCGGTCTGGTGGTGGCGTACGCCGGTCACGGCACGGCGTACGCGGTGACGGTGTGCACGTTCGCCGTCTCCGTCGTGCTCTGTCTGCGGCTCTCGCCCGCACCGCCCGCCAAGGAGGCGGCGAAGCCGTCGCTGCGCGGGATCGTGGAGGGCGCGCGGTACGCCTGGAGTCGGCCGGTGCTGCTGGGGACGTACGCGATCGACCTGGCGGCGATGTTCTTCGCCTTCCCGAACACGATCTTCCCGTTCCTGGCGGACGAGCTGGACGCCGAGTGGTCGCTGGGGCTGATGTACGCGGCGGGCTCGGTCGGTTCGCTGGTGCTGGGGCTGACCAGCGGCTGGACGAGCCGGGTGCGCAGGCACGGGCTGTTCGTGGTGTTCGGCGCGGCGGCGTGGGGTCTGGCGATCGCGGCGGCGGGCTGGTTCTCCAGCGTGTGGGTGGTGCTGATCTGCCTGGCGGTGGCGGGGGCGGGCGACATGCTGAGCGGGCTGGGGCGCTCGACGATCTGGAACCAGACGATCCCGGAGGAGCTGCGGGGGCGGCTGGCGGGCATCGAGGTGCTGTCGTACAGCGTCGGGCCGCAGCTGGGGCAGGTGCGGGCCGGGGCGATGGCCGGCTGGACCGGGACCCGGTCGGCGATCTGGACGGGCGGGGTGGCGTGCGTGGCGTCGGTGGTGCTGTTGACGGCCGCGTTGCCGAAGTTGGTGCGGTACGACTCGGAGACGGATGAGGATGCGGTGCGGAGGCGGGAGGCCCGGGTGGAGGGGTGACCCGGTCCGGGGCTCCGCCCCGCGCCCCGCTCCTCAAACGCCGGAGGGGCTGAAAGATGTCCTCAATCGCCGGACGGGCTGGGGTTACCCCCGGACGGGCTTGATCGGTCGCCCTTGTCCTCGTCGTGCCACTTCGGGTCCGTGTCCCATTCCAGGTTGCGGTCGCGCGCTGTGTCCATCGCGTGCTGGGCCGCCTCGCGGGAGGTGTAGGGGCCGAAACGGTTCAGCGCCGGGCACTCCGGGCCCTCCTCGACCTTCTTGTGCTCCAGGCAGTAGTACCACTCGCCCGGCTTGCCGACCGTGCGCTTCTTGAACAGAGCCATCGACTGCTCCTTTCCTTGTCGCCATGGTGCCCCCGAGGCCGCTGGTTAGACTCGCTGACATGTCTGGCCAGTCGCTTCTCGTACCAGGGGAGATCACTCCCGTCCGTTCCGTCCCCGGAAACATCCGGCGCCCCGAGTACGTGGGGAAGCCGGCTCCGACGCCGTACACCGGCCCGGAGGTCCAGGACACCGACACCGTCGAGCGGATGCGCATCGCGGGCCGTATCGCCGCGCAGGCGATGGAGGAGGCCGCCAAGCACATCGCCCCGGGCGTCACCACGGACCAGCTCGACAAGGTCGCCCACGACTTCATGGTCGACCACGGCGCGTACCCCTCGACCCTCGGCTACCGGGGCTTCCCGAAGTCGCTGTGCACCTCGCTGAACGAGGTCATCTGCCACGGCATCCCCGACTCCACCGTGCTGCGCGACGGCGACATCGTGAACCTGGACGTCACCGCGTACATCAACGGGGTGCACGGCGACAACAACGCCACCTACCTCTGCGGCGACGTGGACGAGGAGTCGCGGCTGCTGGTCGAGCGCACCCGGGAGTCGCTGAACCGGGCCATCAAGGCGGTCAAGCCGGGCCGGCAGATCAACGTCATCGGCCGGGTCATCGAGTCGTACGCCAAGCGGTTCGGCTACGGGGTCGTCCGCGACTTCACCGGGCACGGGATCAACACCTCGTTCCACTCCGGTCTGATCATCCCGCACTACGACAGCCCGCACGCCACCACGGTGATGCAGCCGGGCATGACGTTCACCATCGAACCGATGCTGACGCTCGGCACCCACGAGTACGACATGTGGGAGGACGGCTGGACCGTGGTGACGAAGGACCGGAAGCGAACGGCCCAGTTCGAGCACACGCTGGTCGTCACCGAGACCGGAGCGGAGATCCTCACCCTCCCGTAATCACCCGATCCGCAATCACCCCGAACTGTCCGATATCGGGCCTTCCGCCCCCTCGTGGCGTAGTTTTTTACCGACAAGCAGTCGGGAACCAGTTGACTTAGGTAAACCTAAGTAGGAGGATCGGCGTACCGGCAAGCGCCGCCGCACCGTCGCGGCGGCCGCCTGTCGATATTTCCGTCTGTTTCTGGACTTCCCGTCCCCTCGGTCCCCGGAGGCCCGCCTTGGACGCAACCGCCACCGTCACTCCCTTCTCGACGCTCATCCGCACCGCGTCGCACGAGCAGCACACCGAGGCCGAGACCTCGACCTTCATGAGTGACCTCCTCGGCGGGCGGCTGGGAGTGGACGCGTACACGCGCTACACCGAGCAGCTGTGGTTCGTGTACCGGGCGCTGGAGGAGGCCGCGGAGGCCCTGCGGAACGACCCGGTCGCGGGCCCCTTCATACAGTCCGAGCTGATGCGCTCCACCGAGCTGGAGCGCGACCTCGCCCATCTGCGCGGGGAGAACTGGCGCGAGGGTCTTGAGCCGCTGCCCGCCACCGCGGCGTACGCGGCCCGGGTCGCGGAGTGCGCGCGTACCTGGCCCGCCGGCTACATCGCCCACCACTACACGCGCTACCTGGGCGACCTGTCGGGCGGTCAGATCATCCGCGACAAGGCGGAGAAGACCTGGGGCTTCGAGCGCAAGGGCGACGGCGTCCGCTTCTACGTCTTCGAGCAGATCACCAACCCGGCCGCTTTCAAGCGGGGTTACCGCGAGCTGCTGGACGGCGTGAACGCGGACGACCTGGAGAAGCAGCGCATCATCGAGGAGTGCAAGCGCGCCTTCGCGCTGAACACCGCGGTCTTCCGCGAGCTGGGCGAGGTCTTCCCGCTCAGCGCCTAGTCACTCGTCCACGGTTCGCCGCCGCCCGGGTTCAGCCCCGGGCGGCCATCAGGACGCGGCCCCCGACCTCCACCGTGCCGTCCGGCGCGGGTGCGGTGAGGATCTGGGAGCCGCGTCCTTGTGCGATGTTCAGGGCCCGGCCGAGGTGCGCGCTCAGCAGCATGGCCGCGGCCCCCGTCGCCTCGTCCTCGACGATCCCCGACTCCTCTCCCCGCCTCGGGAAGGCCCGCGCCCGGACCCGTCCGGCCGCCTCGTCCTCCCAGGCCCAGGCGTAGAGCCAGCCCTCGCCGGGCGGCGGTCCCGGCAGCGCCTCGATCTCGGCGGCGCTCGCGTACTGCTGGAGCGTGCGCGGCGGGGCCCACTCCGGGCGGGCGGTGATCCAGGTGAACTCGCCGTCCTGGCGCGCGAACACGTCCCCGACGGCCAGTTCCAGGATCTCCAGGTCGAGCAGCCAGGCCGCGCCGACCAGCGGGTGTCCGGCGAACGGCAGCCGGAGCCCCGGGGTGTGGATGTCCACCCGGCCGCGCTCCGGGTCGTCGACGAACACGGTCTCGCTGAAGCCCAGTTGCCGGGTCAGCCGCTGCCGGGAGGCCTCGTCGGGGTGGCCGCTTCCGTCGCGTACGACGCCGAGGGCGTTGCCGTACCGGCCGTCGGGTCCGCAGAACACCCGTAGGACGTCGATGCCCCGGGGTACGTCGTAGTCGTTCACCAGGGCATTCAAGCACTGCCGGGCACGGGCGCGGGAAGCGAGCGGGCATGACCGCGCGGCCGTACCGGCGAGCACTGCTGCCGCCGGTACGGCCCCGGGGATGTGCGGGAGGATCAGGCGGTGGTGTCGCGGCGGCGGCGCGCCGCGATCACGATACCGGCGCCGGCCGCCACGACCACGCCGGACGCGGCGATCAGGGCGCCGGTCGGGACGTCGGAGCCGGTGGCCGCCAGGGAGCCGGAGCCGCCGACCGAACCGCCGGTGGAGCCGCCGCCGACCGTGCCGCCGCCGGTGGTCGAACCGCCCGCCGTGGAACCGCCGGTGGAGCCCGAACCGCCGGTGGAGCCGGAGCCGCCGGTGGAGCCGGAGCCGCCGGTGGAGCCGCCCGGGAGCTGGGCGTCCTTGTCGACGGAGACCGCGACGTTCAGTGCGTCGAGCGCCTCGCCCTTCTTGTAGAAGCCGCCGAACGCCTTGGCGCCGTCGGTGGTGAGCGTCGCCGGGACGTCTCGGAGGTTCACGATGCCGCCCTTGGCGGCGAGCGCGCCGGCGGGCACCTTCAGGTCGGCGAAGGACAGGCCGGTGAACTTGCTGACCTTGCCGGTCTGCTGGTCCTTGGTGGAGACGTCGGCGAGGAGCGTGCCGGAGGTGCCCTCGATGTCGACCTTCAGGTTGCTGAGGGACAGGTCGAGGACGTACGCGCCCTTGGTCTCGTGGCCGAGGAAGCGCACCTTGCCCTGGAACGCGGCGTCGAGGGTGTTCTTGTCGGCGTCGAGGCGGCCGGTGGCCTTGGTGAAGCGGTAGCTGTCGCCGTTGTCGGACGCG
The DNA here is from genome assembly GCF_014649875.1 of Streptomyces rubiginosohelvolus. Lineage (GTDB taxonomy): Bacteria > Actinomycetota > Actinomycetes > Streptomycetales > Streptomycetaceae > Streptomyces > Streptomyces rubiginosohelvolus. The sequence continues at coordinate 85,212 of NZ_BMTW01000003.1, forward strand.
CCGCCGCTCGTCACGATCTTGCCGTGCGCGATCGGGCCGACCACGTAGTCGCGGAACTTCTCCCTGACGCCCCAGTCGAGATTGCCGTCGACGACCGGGCCGCTGACGGGCGCGGCGGTCTCGGAGGCGGTCGGGGCGGGCTCGGTGCTGGGCTTCTCGGTGGGCTTGCCCGTCGGCTTGTCGGTGGGCTTGTCCGTGGGCTTGTCCGTGGGCTTATCGGTGGGCTTATCGGTGGGCTTGTCCGTGGGGGGTGTCGACGGGGTCTTCACGGACAGCGTCGCCGGGTCGAGCTCGGTGCCCACCGGGTACATGCCGCCGAATGCGTCGGAGCCGTCGGCGGTCAGCTTGGCGGGGATGTCGGCGAAGACCATCGCGCCGCCCGCGCCGCCGCCCCGCTTGGCCTTGGTCATGTCCAGATCGGCGATGGGCGCGTCGTTCTTGCTGACGACGGTGCCGTCCATCTTCTTGCTGGTGAAGTCGGCGGTGATCGTGCCGGTCTCCCGGCCCGTGGTGACCTTGACGTCGCTCACCTGGACGTCGAGCACCCCGTGGTGGCCCTCGAACCGGACGCCGCCCTTGAACGCGGTGTCGGAGGCGTGCGTCCCGGTGTCGTAGGAGCCCTTGCCGTCGACGAAGGTGAACACCCCGTTGTCCGCGGCCTGCTTGGCGCCGTCCGCGAGGGTGATCTTGCCCTGCGCGATCGGGCCGACCACGTAGTCGCGGAACTTCTCCTTGATGCCCCAGTCCAGGGTTCCGTCCACCAGCTCCAGCTTCGGGGCGGCGGCGGGCGGGGCGGCCTCGGAGTTGTCGGCGGCGAGTGCGGGGAGGGAGAAGGTCGCGCCCAGGACGGCGGCCGTGGCGACGGCCGCGGCAAGGGCTATGGGGCGGCGGGTTGCTGCCATGTCGGTGGGTCTCCTAGCGAAGAGGGAGGGGGAAGAGAAGCGCGGGGGGAGGGGGTGAGGATCCATAAGGCACGCATGGGGGGGATGCCGGGGTCAGAAAGTCTGCGAGGAGTCGGGGGCCGCGGAGGCGTCGGCGGCCTCGGGGGCCGGCCGCGCGGACCGGCGGCGCAGGGCGAAGAACGCCGCCACGGCGCCGAGGAGGAGCAGCGCACCGCCACCGATGGCCGCCCAGGTGCCGGCGCCCGGGCCGGAGTCGGAGGAGGCGGCCGCCGGTGCGGCGGAGGGCTTCTCGGCGGCCTTCTTCGTGGGCTCGGCGGCCGCGGTCGGCTCGCTGCCGAGGTCGGGCAGCGCGGGCAGCTGGGCCTTCTCGTCGACGGTCACGGCGAGCGAGACCGGGTCCATCGCGGTGCCCGCCTTGTACATCGAACCGAACGCCTTGGAGCCTTCGGCGGTGAGGGCGGCGGGAGCTTCGGTGAGGGCGGCGAGGCCGTCCTTCGGGGCGAAGTCCTCGGCCTCGAAGGTGACGATCGGGACGTTCTTCGTGGTGTTGCCCTCGCTGGTGACGTCGGCCGACAGGGTGCCCTCGCCCTTGGTGACGGCGACGGTGACGGCGGCGAACTTCAGGTCGAGGTCATGGGCGCCGGTGAAGCGGACGCTGCCGCTGAACTCCGCGTCCAGCGTCTCCTTCTTCGCGTCGTACGTCCCCTTGCCCCGCGGGAAGCGGAACAGGGCCCCGCCGTCCTGGGCGCCGTCGGCGAGCGTCCACTTGCCCTGGCCGATGGAGCCGGTGACGTACTCGCGGAAGGTGCGGCGTACGCCCCAGTCGACGGCGGCGTCCTCGAAGCGGCCCGCCTTCTCCTTCTGCGCCTTGTCCTTCTTCTCGCCCTCGTCCTTCTTCTCGTCCGGGGCGGACGGCTTCGGCTGGGCGGCGGCGCCCTTGGTGTCGACGGAGAGGCTGACCGGGTCGAGCGGGGTGCCCTCGGTGTAGTAGCCGGCGAAGGCGGAGGCACCCTCGGCGGTCAGCGTGGTGGGGACGTTGGTGAGGGCGATGGGGGTGGAACCGCCCTTCATGTCGATCCCGCCGAGACCGAGCTCGGCCAGGGGCACCTGGGAGCGGTTGGAGACCTTGCCGGTCCCCCGCTCCTTGCTGACCATGTCCGCGTGGAGCACGCCGCTGCCGCCGCTGATGCGGATCGTGGGGCGGCTGATCGTGAGGTCCAGCTCGTTGCCGCCGTCGGCCTTCTTGTGGCCGGTGAAGTGCACACCGCCGGAGAAGCCGGAGCTGAACGCGCCGGAGTCCGGGTCGTAGGAGCCGGTCGCCGAGTGGAAGCGGAACTGGCTGCCGCCGACCGTGGCCGCGCCGCCGGTCAGGCTCCAACTGCCGTTCGCGATGGGACCGGTGACATAGCTCTGGAAGGAGGCCTTGATGCCCCAGTCCAGCCGTCCGCCCTGCACCGTGCGGCTTGCCGCTTGCGCGGTGGCGGCGGGGAGAAGGGCCCCCAGCAGTACCGCGAGGAGCGCGACGGCGAGCGCGCGGCTGGATCTGGACGACGGCATGACGGACCCTCCGAGGACTGGATACACAGGTAAGGCTAACCTAAGGTATTCCCAGCCCGGGCCGGAACCCCTTCCGGTCACGCCGGTACGGCGAACGGCCGACCGCACGCCGCAGAACGACAGGACGGTGCCCCAGTGCGCATCTCGCAGGACTTCGCCCCGACGGGCCCGGACGCCGCGACGGCGGCCCGCCGTCGCCCGGCCCGGGGCAGGGCTGCCGCCGCGCTCACCGCCGCCGTCGCCTTCGCCGTGGTCCTGACCGGCTGCGGCGGCGGGAGCGACGCGGCGCCGAAGTCCGCGTCCGCGAAGAGCTCCGCCGACGCGGACCGGGTCGAGCCGCTGGCCGGTGCGCCCGCGCCGAAGCTGCCGGTGACGGTCGACTCGGCGGACGGCAAGAAGGTCACGATCGACTCCACCGACCGGATCGTGCCGCTGACGGGGTCGCTGAGCGAGATCGTCTTCACCCTCGGCTTCGGCAAGCAGGTCGTCGCCCGGGACATCACCGCCACCTTCGAACAGGCGGAAAAGCTCCCGGTGGTGACCCGGGCCCACGACGTCTCGGCGGAGAGCGTCCTCTCCCTGAAGCCGACGATCGTGCTGGCCGACACCACCACGGGACCGTCCGAGGCCATCGACCAGATCCGGGACGCGGGCATCCCGCTGCTGGTCGTCGAACCCGCCAAGGGACTGTCCGACGTGGGCCGCCGGATCGACACCGTCGCCGAGGCCCTCGGCGTACCGTCGGCCGGCACGGAGCTCAAGGAGCGCACCGAGAAGCGGATCGCCGACGTCCAGAAGTCCATCCCGGACCGCACCGACGGCAAGAAGCCCCGGGTCGCCTTCCTCTATCTGCGCGGCTCGGCCTCCGTCTATCTGCTGGGCGGCGCGGAGTCCGGGGCCAGTTCGCTGCTGGAGGCGGCGGGCGCGGTCGACGCCGGGAAGGAGTCCGGTCTGGACAAGGACTTCACCGCCATCACCAGCGAGGCCCTCGCCAAGGCCGCCCCGGACGCGATCCTGCTGATGACCAAGGGGTTCGAGTCGGTCGGCGGCATGGACGGTCTGGTGAAGATCCCGGGCATCGCGGAGACCCCGGCCGGGATGGACCGCCGGGTCGTCACGGTCGACGACGGCGTGCTGCTGAACTACGGGCCGCGCACCGACCGGGTGCTCACCGAGATTGTCGAGCAGCTGTACGCGAAGGGCGGAAAGGGCCAGTGACCACCTCGTACGAGGAACGCACCGGGTCCGTGGAGAAGTCCCCGGACGGGCCGGTGGCGAAAGCCGCCCCCAAGTCCTCGCGCAGCACGGCGTATCTGCTCACCGTCGGGCTCTCCCTCGCCCTGCTCGCCGGATGTCTGCTGTCGGCGGCGATCGGCGCGTACAACATCCCGCTCGGGGACGTCCTGTCCTCCGTGCAGCACCGGATCGGGCTCGGCGGGCAGGCACTGGACCGGGTCGGCGAGAGCGTCCTGTGGAACGTGCGGCTCCCCCGGGTCGCCCTCGCTGTGCTCGTCGGCGCGTCGCTCGGCTGCGCGGGCGCCCTGATGCAGGGCGTGTTCGGCAATCCGCTCGCCGAACCCGGCGTGATCGGGATCTCGGCGGGCGCGGCGGTCGGCGCGGTCGCCTCGATCGCGCTCGGCCTGACCTTCTTCGGCAACTGGACCATCACCGTCTTCGCGTTCATCGCGGGACTGGCCACCGTGCTGCTCGTCTACGCGCTGTCCCGCTCCGGCGGCCGGACCGAAGTGGTCACGCTGATCCTCACCGGTATCGCCGTCAACGCCTTCGCGGGCGCGCTGATCGGGCTCTTCATCTTCTTCGCGGACAACGCTCAGATCACCCAGATCACCTTCTGGCAGCTCGGTTCGCTCTCCCAGGCGACCTGGCCCAAGGTGCTGGCCGTGCTGCCGTGCGCGCTGGCCGGGCTGCTCATCGCCCCGTTCTACTCCCGCAAGCTGGACCTGCTGGCCCTCGGCGAACGGCCCGCCCGGCACCTGGGCGTGGACGTGGAGCGGCTGCGGATCGTGCTGGTGCTGGTGGTGGCGCTGCTGACGGCCGCCGCGGTCGCCGTGGCCGGGATCATCTCCTTCGTCGGGCTGCTCGTCCCGCATCTGCTGCGGATGGCGAACGGCCCCGGTCACCGCTTCCTCGTCCCGGGCAGCGCGCTCGGCGGCGCCCTGGTCCTGGTGGCGGGCGACCTCGCGGCCCGGACGGTGGCGGCCCCGGCCGAACTGCCGCTCGGGGTGCTGACCGCGCTCTTCGGCAGCCCGTTCTTCTTCTGGCTGCTGCGCAGGACCCGTCGTAAGCAAGGTGGTTGGGCATGAGGACGCTGAGAGATCTGTTCGCGGTACGCACCCGGGAGCTGCCCTCGCCCGTCGCGCCCGGCTCCCCCGCCGTCGAGGCCGCCGGGCTCTCGGTCCGCCTCGGGCAGCGGCAGGTGCTGGACTCCGTCGACCTGACCGCGCACGCCGGGGAGGTGGTCGCCCTGGTCGGGCCGAACGGGGCCGGCAAGTCGACGCTGCTGGCCGCGCTCGCCGCCGATCTGGCCCCCGCGGGCGGCGAGGTGCGGATCGACGGCCGCCCGGCCGCCGCGTGGTCCGCGCCCGAACTGGCGCTGCGCCGCTCGGTGCTGCCGCAGTCGGCCGTGCTGTCCTTCCCGTTCCCGGTGGAGGACGTCGTACGGATGGGGCGGGCGCCCTGGGCGGGTACGGAGCGGGAGGACGAGGACGACGCGGCGGTGGCCGCGGCGATGGCGGCGACCGAGGTGACCCGGTTCGCGGCCCGCCCGTTCTCGGCGCTGTCGGGCGGGGAGAAGGCGCGGGTGGCGCTGGCCCGGGTGCTGGCGCAGCGGGCCCCTCTGATGCTGCTCGACGAGCCGACCGCCGCCCTGGACCTGCGCCACCAGGAGCTGGTGCTGCGGATCTGCCGGGAGCGGGCCGCCGCCGGGGACGCGGTGGTCGTCGTCCTGCACGATCTGGGTCTCGCCGCGGCGTACGCGGACCGGGCCGCCGTGCTGCACGACGGGCGGATCGCGGAACTGGGCCCGCCGGAGACGGTGTTCAGCGGCGAACTGCTCGGCGAGGTCTACCGGCAGCCGGTGGAGGTCTTCCCCCATCCGCGTACGGGCACACCGCTGATCGTGCCGGTACGTCAGAACTGAGGCGGTTCCAGGGGGTGTCCGGCCGGCAGGTCACGGTGTGGACGCTGTATCCGGTCCGCGCCCGCACGCCCGTCGCGGCCCCGGTAGGGTTTCGACGGTCAGTGCGGGCGACGGATGCAGAAGGCGCAGAGCAACGGATGACGAGACACCCTGGGCTGGGTCGGCTGACGGCGGGGCTCGCGACGGCGACGGTGCTGTGCGTGACGGCGACCGGCTGTGTGACGGTGCACGGGGAGCTGGAAGTGCTGCCGGGGGCGAAGAAGTCCGAGGCCGCCCAGGCGCTCAAGGACTTCACCGACGCCTACAACGCGGCGGACAAGGCGTTCGATCCGGCGCTGGACGCGGACCGGGTGACGGGTTCGCTCGGCGCGATCAATCAGGCCGGGTTGAAGGCCCGGCAGACGTACAACCCCGACGGGAACAAGGCGCACAAGCCGTTGGTGCTGGACGACGCGACGTACGTCATCCCCAAGAAGGCGGGCTGGCCCCGCTGGTTCCTCGCGGACACCGACTCGAACCGGGACCAGGACGGCGGAAAGCTGGACACCCGCTGGCTGGTGGTGTTCGTGCGGACGGGCCCCGACGCGCTGTGGAAGGCGGCCTACCTCGGGGTTCTCCCGGCCTCCCAGGTGCCGGAGTTCGCCCTGGACGGGGACGGGCTCGCGACCCCGGTGAAGCCGCAGGACGACGAGCTGGCCGTGGCACCGGCGGACCTGAGCGCCTCGTACACGGGCTATCTGCAGAACGGCTCCCCGGACGTGTTCACCCCTTCCACGTCGACCTCCGGCTGGCGCGAGACGCGCCGCACCACACGGCGGGCGGGGTTTTCGTACCAGTACATCGACCAGCCGCTCACGGGCAGCACGTTCGCACCGCTGGGGCTGCGCACCGAGGACGGCGGGGCGCTGGTCTTCTTCACCAGCAAGCACTTCGAACGGCAGGTCGCCGCGAAGGGGCTGCGGCCCGAGGTCAACCCGGATGTGAAGGCGCTGCTCACCGGCGAGGTGAACAGCACCCTCACCAAGGAGCGCGTCTCCAGCCAGCTGGTGCACGTACCGCCGCGGGCCGCTGGGGCCGGTTCCGGTGCGGACACGGGCTCCGGCGGCAAGGTGCGGATGCTGAACCGGCTGCCGGGCCTGATCGCGGCGAAGGGCGAGTAGCGCCTCCGCGCTGCTCAGCGGCTCAGCGGCTCAGCGGCTCAGCGGCTCAGCGGCCAGGCGATCGCGTCGTGGTCCAGCTCGCTCTGCTCGGCGCTGCCCGCGTACCGGGCGCAGGCGTCGGTGAGCGTCTCCAGCAGGGTCAGCGGGTCGGGCAGCTCGTGCTCGGGCCCGCGCACCCAGTGGACGTCCAGCTCACCGGGGAGCCGGGCGGGCGGCAGGAGGACATAGCTGCCCCGGCAGTGCCAGCGCAGGCCCGGGTGGGCGTCCAAGGTCTCGGGGTGGCAGTCCAGCTCGCAGGGCCACCACTCGTCCTCGTCCTCGGGGGTGCCGCGGGTGGCGGTGAAGAAGAGCAGACGGTCGTCGCCGGACTGCGCGACCGGGCCGACGTCGATCCCCGCGTCGAGAAGACGCTCCAGGGCGCTGAGGCCGGCGGTGAGCGGGACGTCCAGCACGTCGTGGATCATGCCGGTCGCGGTGATGAAGTTGGCCTCCGGCTGACCGGCGGCCCAGCGCTCGATCTGGGCCCGGTCGGTGGTCGACTGCGTCTGCCAGGCGAAGGAGACGGGATGCCGGGCGGGGGTGGGACAGCCGATGCGTTCGCACGAACATCGGTATCCGACGGGGTGGGCAGCGGGCGCGATCGGCATGCCCGCGTCGGCGACGGCCACGAGCATCGCCACCCGGGCCGACTCGTCGGTCTCGGCCCCGGATGATTTGGGACGTCGCCGCAGCCACTGGGAGATCCTGCTCTCTGTGCCGCGGAAACGGCCGGAATCGGCGCCCATCTATCCCCTCACCTCAGCAGTTCACCTCAGCGTTGCCTGTCCATGGTCGCACCATCCTGCGGTTCGGGTGGCCAGAGTTCACCAGCGGGGCCGTGTACCACTGCACCGAGTGAGCACCATCACGCCCGATGTCGCCACATATCGGATACGACGGCGGGTCCGGCGTCACGGTCGCGGGGCGAGCCCGCCGACCGCGTACTCGACGATCTCGTCGGCGTACGCGTGGGTGAGCGGCAGCGTCCGGAGCAGCCAGCGGTGCATCAGCGGGCCGATGAGCAGCTCCAGGGCGATCCGGGGATCGACGTCGGCGCGGACGTCCCCGGCCTCCTGGGCGGCCCGCAGCCGTGTGACGTACAACGCGAGCTGCGGGTCGAGCAGCTTGTGGACGAATGCGGCGCCGAGCTTGGCGTCCACGATGCCCTCGGCGGTCAGCGCGCGGGTGGGGGCCTCCAGCACCGGGTCGTTCAGCTCGTCGACGGTGGCCCGCAGGACGAGCTTGAGGTCGGCGACCAGGTCACCGGTGTCGGGGATGCCCGGCGCCTGCTCTCCTTCGTCCGGCTCACCGGCGGACTCGGACTCGGCCGCGACCCCCTCGGCGGACCGGCCCGCCAGGTCCAGGAAGGCGTCCATCAGCACGGCGGCCTTGGAGGGCCACCAGCGGTAGATGGTCTGCTTGCCGACCCCGGCACGGGCGGCGATACCCTCGATCGTCGTACGCCGGTACCCCACCTCCGTGACGAGGGCGAGGGCGGCGTCGAGGATGGCGCGGCGGGAGCGGTCGCTGCGGCGGCTGGAGTCGGGGGCCTTGGTGGGTGCCATGCGGCCAATCTACCCCGCACGAGCCGATACGTATCGTCTTGCAATACCCCGGTGACGTCCTGATGATGTCCTGTGCGGCGTCCGGTGAACCACCCGATCGGATCACTGCGGATCCGGCGCGCACGGCGCACCATGGGCTCACGCACAGACCGTGCGCATCCCACCGTTCCGCGGCCCCGGCCGCCGATCGCGAGGAGCCCGAGTTGAACCGTGACGCCACCCCTCGTCGCTACCTGATGTGCGCACCGACGCACTTCCGGGTCACCTACTCCATCAACCCGTGGATGGACCCGTCCAAACCCGTCGACCTGCCGCTGGCCCAGACCCAGTGGGAGGACCTGCGCGACCGCTACCGCGCCCTCGGCCACACCGTCGAGCTGCTCACTCCCCGCCCCGACCTGCCCGACATGGTCTTCGCCGCCAACGGCGCCACGGTGATCGACGGCCGGGTGCTCGGCGCGCTGTTCGCGTACCGGGAGCGGTTCGAGGAGGCCGGGGCCCACCGGGACTGGTTCCGGGAGAACGGCTTCGCCGAGGTCCATGAGCCGGAGCACGTCAACGAGGGCGAGGGTGACTTCGCCGTCACCGCCTCCTACCTGCTGGCCGGGCGCGGCTTCCGCTCCAGCCCGCTGTCGCACATGGAGGCCCAGGAGTTCTTCGGGGTGCCGGTGATCGGCCTCGATCTGGTGGACCCGCGCTACTACCACCTGGACACCGCGCTCTGTGTGCTGGACGCGGCGGCCGACGAGATCATGTACTACCCGGACGCGTTCTCCGCGGGCAGCCGGGCGGTGCTGCGCCGGCTGTTCCCGGACGCGCTGCTGGCCCGGGAGGAGGACGCGGCGGCGTTCGGGCTCAACTCGGTGAGCGACGGGCGTCATGTGCTGCTGCCGCAGGGGGCGACCGGGCTGCTCGATCCGCTGCGGGACCGGGGCTTCGAACCGATCCCGATGGACCTGGGCGAGCTGCTCAAGGGCGGCGGCAGCGTGAAGTGCTGTACGCAGGAGCTGCGCGGCTAGCCTTCGGTGCCATCGGCGCCTTCCGGCGGCCAGGGTTCGCCCCAGGCGACGTCCCTGGCCGCCCGGTACAGCTCGCCGTGGCGCTTGCTCACCGTGGCGCGGGCCAGCCCTTCGTCCCGGGTGCACAGCTCCAGCTGGACCAGGCCCTTGCGGATCTGCGGTTTGCGGGTGATCCGGGCGGGCGCCGGGGCGGCCGGGAAGCGGGTGCCGACGACGTAACTGAACTTCTCGTCCTCGTGGCTCAGCGAGCCGCCCTTGACCTGCCGGTGCAGCGACGAGCGGCTGACCCGGGCCGAGAAGTGGCACCAGTCGGCCCCGGGGGTGATCGGGCAGGCGTCGCTGTGCGGGCAGGGGGCCGCGATCCGGAGCCCGGCGGCGATCAGCCGGTCGCGGGCCTCGATGATCCGGGCGTAGCCGTCGGGGGTGCCGGGCTCGACGATCACCACGGCCTGCCCGGCTGCCGCGGCCGCGTCGACCAGTTCGGTCCTGGCGGCGGCCGTCAGCTCCTTGAGGACGTAGCTGACGGTGATCAGGTCGGCCGGGGCCAGCTCCAGGGCCGCGCCGATCCGGGCCCGCTCCCAGCGCGCGTCGCGCAGCGAGGGCACGCCGGACGCCTCGGCCAGCTCACGGCCGAGCGCGAGGGCCGGTTCGGCCCAGTCCAGGACGGTGGTGGCCGGGCCCTCCCAGGCCCCGGCGACCGCCCAGCTCGCCGCGCCCGTGCCGCCGCCGACGTCGGTGTGGGTGGCCGGCGTCCAGTCGGGCGCGGCCTCGACGAGGGCGTCGAGGGCGGACCGTACGGCTTCGAAGGTGGCGGGCATCCGGTACGCCGCGTAGGCGACGACGTCGGAGCGGTCCCGCAGGATCGGGGCGTTCGTCGGGGTCTCCCCGCGGTAGCTGGCGATCAGCCGGTCGACGGCCTGCGTGGCCTGCTTGGGCGGCAGTCCGTCGAGCAGCCCGGCCAGCGCCGCGCGCAGGGACTGTGCGGTGGGGAGGGTGACGTTCACCGCCGAATTGTAGGCGGAGGCGACCCGTCGGCCGCATTCCGCTTCCGCCGGGGCGGGAGGGGGTACGCAGGGACGTACGCGAGCGGGACGGGGCACGGGCCCGGGGCCGGGTGGGCCCGCACCGAGGGTTCACGTAACCGGTACGGAACAGGAATCCGGCGAACTCCACGTGGCCGGAGGCCTGTTGCTACGCTGGCCCGCGCGTGCACGGCACCAGATCAAGATGGTCCAGCGGGGGAGCCATGAGGCAGAAGATCGTGCGGCTGACGCTGGTCGGCGGGGTGGTCTTTCTCGCCCTGCTCCTGCTGCTGGCGACCTGCGGCGGCGATCCCGAGGGCGAGAAGAAGGACGGCGCGGCCACCGCGACGGCGAAGCCGGTGCTGCCGAGCGCGGGTCCGGTGACCCGGCTGACCGTTCCGCCCGAGTACGCGACGGACCGGGGCTGGGAGATCATCGGCTCCTCCCCGGATGTCGCGGTCTCCCATACGACGGGTCTGCTGGCCTATCTGGAGCGCTCCGAGGGGAACCGCTACCGGCTGCGCACGGTCGACACGGCCACCGGCGAGCTGGGCTGGCGGGGACAGGCCTGGCAGCCGCCGGACCCGCTGCACTACCCGAAGCTCGCCACGGTGGCCAAGGGCGACCGGCAGTACTTCGTGACCTGGTCCTACGGGAAGGTCGGCGACGGCCTCTCCCCGTCGAGCACCTTCCTCGCCCTCGATCTGTACGACGTGACGAACGGGAACCGGCAGCGCGTCGAGGTGCCGTGGTCCGGGGCCCCGAAGGTGACCACGACCGGGCCGGGCATCGTGATCAGCGACGCGAAGGCGAACAGCACCCTGATCGACCCGGTCACCGGCGAGGTGACCGAGCTGGGCGCGGACAAGCTCGGGTATCCCAAGGGCTGCCCGGCCTGCAAGCAGCTCACCGAGGTGCACGGGCAGACCGCCGACGGCCTGCTGCTGGGCGGGGCGCGGGAGTTCTGGGTGCGCGGCGGCTGGTTCAGCCGGAACGTGGCCCCCAAGGGGACCGAGAAGGGCAGCGGCGTGGTGACGTCGATGACCCCGGACCAGGTGCTGGCGAAGTGGCAGCCCGCGAAGAAGACCAAGCGGGCGGCGACCCATGAGCTGTGGGCGGTGCACGACGCGGCGACCGGGGAGGTGCTCACCTCGGTGGAGTGCCACAAGCCGGCCATAAAGCCGGGGCGCTACCCGCAGGCGGTCCTCTCCCCTTCGGGCGACTACCTGATCGCCGGGAACCTGGCCTTCGACCTGGAGGCCAAGCAGGGCCGCTGCTTCGAGGACGAGGGCGGCACCGCGCATCTGACGCTGGCCACGGTGACGGACGACGGCATCGCGTACGGGGCGGAGAACGCCCGCGACGCCTCGGAGGCGCTGTCCGGCGGCGGGCTCCCGGTCGCGATGGACTTCGCCACCTGGAGCACCGAGCGGCTGTCGCGCAACGCCCGGCTGCCGGGGACGGAGACGACGGGGGTCGGGGTGTTCCGCTGGACCGACCGGCAGGACCGTACGCATCTGATCGGGTATCCGCGCACGGGCTGAGACCGCCCGGCCGCGTACGGGCCGAGCCCTCCCCGGCCGGCCCCTCCGGACCTCAGAGGCCGCCGGCCTCGCGTCCCGCGCGCTGCCAGGGGCGGCACAGGAGCAGGAAGCAGCCCACCGCCGCCACCGCGCAGACCACCTGGACGACGGCCATCGGGACGGCCGTGTCCTCCCCCGCGATGCCGACCAGCGGCGAGGCGACGGCCCCGATGAGGAACGAGGACGTGCCGAGCAGCGCGGAGGCGGAGCCCGCCGCGTGCTTGGTCCGCATGAGCGCCTGGGCGTTGGTGTTCGGCATCGCGAGGCCCATGGCCGACATCAGGACGAACAGCCCGGCGGCGACGGGGACGAGCCCGACCTCGCCGAAGACGCCGGTCGTCATGAGGAGCAGCGCGACGGCGGCCAGCACGATCACGGCGAGGCCGAAGCCGAGCACCTTGTCGAGGCGGAACCGGCCCACGAGGAGCTTGCCGTTGATCTGCCCGACGGCGATCAGGCCGATGGAGTTGAGCCCGAAGAGCAGGCTGAAGGTCTGCGGCGAGGCCCCGTAGATCTCCTGCACGACGAACGGAGAGGCGGAGATGTACGCGAACAGGACCGCGAAGGCGAGCCCGCCCGCGATCATGTAGCCGGTGAAGACCCGGTCGGCGAGCAGCCCGCGCATGGTGCGCAGGGCGTCGGTGACACCGCCGGTGTGGCGGGCGGCGGGCGGCAGCGTCTCGTGCAGCCACTTCCACACGACGAGGGTGAGCGCGATGCCGACGGCGGTCAGCACGACGAAGATGCCCCGCCAGTCGGTGAACCGCATCACCTGCCCGCCGATCAGCGGCGCGACGATCGGTGCGGCCCCGGAGATCAGCATCAGGGTGGAGAAGAACCGGGCCATCTCCACGCCGTCGTAGAGGTCGCGCACCACGGCTCGCGCGATGACGATCCCGGCCGCGCCCGCGAGCCCCTGGAGGAGGCGGAAGCCGATGAGGAGTCCGGCGGTGGGGGCCAGGGCGCAGAGCGCGGTGGCGAGGACGTAGACGACCATGCCGAGGAGCAGCGGGGTGCGGCGGCCCCACCGGTCGCTCATCGGTCCGACGACGAGCTGGCCGAGCGCCATCCCGGCCAGGCACGCGGTCAGCGTGAGCTGGATGGTGGCGGCGGGGGCGCTCAGGGAGTCGGTGACGGCGGGGAGCGCCGGGAGGTACATGTCCATGGACAGCGGCGGCAGGGCGGTGAGCCCGCCGAGGACCAGGGTGACCAGGAGTCCGGTGCGCCGGGCGGCCTTCGCGGCCGGGCCGGACAGCGCGGAGGGTCCGGGCGCTCCCGGAATGCCCGCGGGGGCGGTGGTCTGCGGCGCCGCCGGGTCGACGGCGAGGGCTCCCGCGTCCCCGTGCGGGACGGCCGGGTGGCCGTCGGCTCCGGTGGCGAGGTCCGCGTCGGTTCCGGGTCCGGTCCCGGAGGTGGGTATGTGTGCTCGCTGGGCCCGGCTGCCGCCGCTCTCCGGCATTCTCATCTCCGCATCGTTGAATCCGCATCTATGCTCTCAGCTCGACCGGAGTGGTCGATACCTTTTTCGGGCGGGCTGGGGTGGCGGGCATGGGTGACAGGGTGCGCTGGGGTGTTCTGGCGACGGGCGGCATAGCCGGGACCTTCACGGCGGACGTTCAGGGGCTCCCGGACGCCGAGGTGGTGGCCGTCGCCTCGCGTACGGAGGCCTCGGCGCGGGCCTTCGCCGACCGGCACGGGATCGCCCGGGCGTACGGGAGCTGGGCGGAGCTGGTCGCCGACGACACGGTGGACGTGGTCTACGTGGCCACCCCGCACTCGGCGCACCACGCGGCGGCCTCGCTCGCGCTGAAGGCCGGAAAGCACGTGCTGTGCGAGAAGGCGTTCACGCTCAACAGCCGGGAGGCGAAGGAGCTGGTGGCGCTCGCCCGGGAGCGCGGTCTCTTCCTGATGGAGGCCATGTGGACCTACCTCAACCCGGTGGTCCGCCGGCTGACCGAGCTGGTCCGGGACGGGGCGATCGGCGAGATCCGTACCGTCCAGGCCGACTTCGGCTTCGCGGGCGACTTCGCCCCCGGCCACCGGCTGCGCGACCCGGCCCTGGGCGGCGGGGCCCTGCTGGACCTCGGGGTCTACCCGGTGTCGTTCGCCCACCTGCTGCTGGGCGAGCCGGACCGGATCCAGGCCGACGCGCTGCTGTCGCCGGAGGGTGTGGACCTGAACACGGGGATGCTGCTCGGCTGGGACTCCGGTGCGACCGCGCTGCTGTCCTGCTCGATCGTCGGGCACCATCCGACGGCGGCCACCGTGATCGGCACGGCCGGGCGGATCGACATCCCGCGCGACTTCTTCCACCCGGACCACTTCGTCCTGCGCCGGGTGGGTGCGGAGCCGGAGACGATCACGTCGGGGCCGGGCCCGCAGGGGCTGTCCGGCATGCAGTACGAGGCGGTCGAGGTGGCACGCGCGGTGCGGGCGGGCGAGCAGGAGTCCCCGCTCGTCCCGCTGGAGGGTTCGCTGGCGGTGATGCGGACGCTCGACGCGGTACGGGACCGCATCGGCGTCCGCTACCCGGCGGATGCCTGAGCCCGGTTATGCGGGCGTGAGCCCCGGGTTCCCGGCCTCCGTGACGAACGAGGCCGCGGTGGTGACGGGCGCCCCGGGGGTCGTGACGGCCGCGACCGTACGGAAGTCGGCGCGGGCCTCCTTCGTGCCGAGGGTGACGACCGCGTAGCCGCGCCGCCCGTTGTAGTGCTTGAGGTGCGGGTTGGCGCGGGTCTGGTTCTCCCAGTTGGCGGGCCGGTCCGCGCCGTCCTTGCCGCTGGCGATGGAGGTGGTGACGATCTCCGTGCCGATCGTGCGCGAGGCGGGGTCGGCGAAGTCCTTCTTCAGGTCGAAGGCGTACGAGACGTGGACGTCGCCGGTGAGGACCATCAGGTTGTCCACCCCGGCGGCCTCGGCGCCGGCCAGCACCCGCTGCCGGGAGGCGGGGTAGCCGTCCCAGGAGTCCATGGAGAGCTTGAAGGCGCCGGTGGGCACATCGCGCCGCTGGGCGAAGGTGACCTGCTGCGGGACGACGTTCCAGGTGGCGTTCGAGGCCCGCCAGCCGTCGATCAGCCAGCGTTCCTGGGTGGCCCCGGTCATGGTGCGCGCGGGGTCCTCGGACTCGGGGCCCGGGGTGCGCCAGCCGTCACCGTACGCCTGGTCGCTGCGGTACTGCCGGGTGTCGAGGATGTCGAACTGGGCGAGCCGCCCGAAGCGGAGGCGGCGGTACAGCGTCATGTCGGGTCCGGTGGGGCGCTGCGGGGTGCGCAGCGGCTGGTTCTCCCAGTACGCGCGGTACGCGGCGGCCCGGCGGAGCAGGAACTCCTCGGGGGTGACGTCGTTCTCGGGGATCCCGCCCGCGTAGTTGTTCTCGGTCTCGTGGTCGTCCCAGGTGACGACGAAGGGGTGGGCGGCGTGGGCGGCGCGCAGGTCCGGGTCGGACTTGTAGAGGGCGTAGCGCAGCCGGTAGTCCTCCAGGTTCTGCGTCTCGCGGTTGTAGTGCGCGGGGAGGGTGCGGTCGGTGTAGTTGCGGGCCCCGCCGGTGGCGTTGACGGCGTACTCGTAGAGGTAGTCGCCGAGGTGGAAGACCACGTCGACGTCCTCGGCCGCGAGGTGGCCGAGGGCGGTGAAGTACCCGTCGTGGTACGCCTGGCAGGAGACGGCGGCCAGGGCGAGGGAGCTGTTACGGGCGCCGGGGGCGGGGGCGGTGCGGGTGCGGCCGACGGGGCTGGTCCAGTTGCCGGTGCGGAAGCGGTAGTAGTAGAGGCGGCCGGAGGCGAGGCCCCGGACCTCGGCGCGGACGCTGTGGGCGAACTCGGGGTGGGCGGTGACGGAGCCGCGCCGCTCGATCCGGCGGAAGCGCTCGTCGCGGGCGATCTCCCAGCGCACCTCGACCCGGCCGTTCGGCAGTCCGCCGCCCGGCTCGTAGGGGCGGGGGGCGAGCCGGGTCCAGATGAGGACGGACGTGGGGTGCGGATCGCCGGAGGCGACGCCGAGGGTGAAGGGGTCCTCGGCGATCCGGCGGGCGTCGACCTCGGCGGCGCTCGCCGTGCCGGCGGCGGGCAGGTTGACGGCGAAGGCGAGCGCGGCGGCGGCTCCGGTGACGGTCAGGAAGCGCCGGCGGCCGACGCCCGGTTCCAGTAAGCGGGCGGCGGTGCGGAGTTCGATGGCTCGGGTGCCCTGATCGGGCGTCATGATGGTCCGTGCGGCTGTCATATGCCCCTCCTCAGCCCGGATGCTGTCGGGATTCATGGCAGTGGGAGGGAACGACGCACCGTTGTCGCGTGCACAACATCCACATGGCGGGTCGATGAGCACCGCGTGCCCTGTGCACGGATCTGTCCCGTACGCTGCCGGGCCATGAACACAGAGCAGACAGAGCAGGCAGGGCGGACCGAACGGGCCGCGCAGACCGGGCGCGCCGGGGACGCCGGGCAGTCCGGCCGGAAGGTCGCCGTCGTCACGGGGGCGGGGTCGGGGATCGGACGGGCGGTCGCGCTCGCCCTCGCGAGCGGGGGCTGGTCGCTGGCGCTCGCGGGCCGACAGGCCGAGCCGCTGGCGGAGACGGCGGCCGCCGCCGGGGACACCGAGGCGCTGTGCGTCACCACGGACGTGACGGACGCCGACGAGGTGGCCGCGCTCTTCACCGCCGTACGGGACCGGTTCGGCCGGCTGGACCTGCTGTTCAACAACGCGGGCACGTTCGGTCCCGGCGGCGTACCGCTGGAGGATCTGACCGTCGCGGACTGGCGGGCGGTCGTCGATGTGAACCTGACGGGCGCTTTCCTGTGCGCGCAGGCGGCCTACCGGCTGATGAAGGAGCAGGACCCGCAGGGCGGCCGGATCATCAACAACGGTTCGATCTCCGCCCACGCACCGCGCCCGCACTCGATCGCGTACACGGCGACCAAGCACGCGATCACCGGGCTGACGAAGTCGCTGTCGCTGGACGGCCGTCCCTACCGGATCGCCTGCGGCCAGATCGACATCGGCAACGCGGCGACGGAGATGACCGAGCGGATGCAGACCGGGATCCTCCAGGCCAACGGGGAGCTGGCGGTGGAGCCGGTGATGGCGGCGGCGGACGTGGCGCGGACGGTGCTGCACATGGCGGAGCTGCCGCTGGAGGCGAACGTCCAGTTCGCCACGGTGATGGCGACGAACATGCCGTACGTCGGGCGGGGCTGAGACCCGGGGCGGGGCGGAGCCGGGGCCGGGCGCGGCGGCGCGTGATCACCTGCGATCACATCTGATCGAACTGGCCAACGGATAACCGGATTTGCGGATTTCGCCGCCTGTGACCGGGCAAGCGCGTGCTGTCCGTATGATCGCATCCTGTTACGCCTTCACCAGAACGACACAGAAGGAACACCGCATGCGCATACGCACCGCTGCGCCGATCGCCCTGGCCGCCGCCACCGCACTGGCCGGCTCGCTCCTCGCCACGGCGGCACCGGCCTCGGCGGCCGCCCACCAGGGCGGGCTGCACTTCGGGGCTGTTCAGTTCGACGGCCCCGGCAAGGACGACCGGTCGAAGAAGTCGCTGAACGCCGAGTGGGTGAACATCCACAACAACAGCAAGAAGAAGGTGCAGCTCAAGGGCTTCAAGGTGAAGGACAACACGGGCTACACCTACACCTTCGGCAGCTACACCATCGGCGCGGGCAAGACGGTCAAGGTCCGCACCGGCAAGGGCAAGAACGTCTCGGGCACCGTGTACTGGAACCGGGGCTCGTACGTCTGGAACAACACCGGCGACAAGGCGCGGCTGATCAAGCCGAACGGGAAGCTCCAGGACTCCTGCTCCTGGGGCAAGTCCACGAAGGCCAACAAGGGCGCCAAGAACTGCCACTGACCCGCCCGGCGCCTTCGGGGAGGGCTGGTCGCGACTGCCGGGGAGTCGCGACCGGCCCGCTCCCACGGCCCCGGCCGCCCCTCCCCACGGGCCGGGAATGGCGGGGGCGGCGGCACGGTTGTCTGCTGCATGACACATGATCACCGGGCCGAGGTCCTGCGCTACACCGCCTTCTCCGCCGATCCCGCGGGCGGGAACCCCGCCGGGGTCGTCCTGGACGCCGCCGGTCTCGACGAGGAGCGGATGCTCGCGATCGCGGCGGAGCTGGGGTACAGCGAGTCGGCGTTCCTGACGGAGCGGACCGGCGAAGGCGCGTACACGATCCGCTACTTCAGCCCGAAGGCCGAGGTGCCGTTCTGCGGTCACGCCACGGTCGCCACGGCGCTCGCGCTGGCCGAACGGGACGGGCCGGGCGCACTGGAGTTCACGACGCCCGCGGGCCTGGTCCCGGTCTCCGTCGTCCGGGAGAGCGGCACACTCCGCGCCACGCTGACCAGTGTGGCGCCGCACGTCGAGGAGGCCGCCGAGGCCGATCTGACGGAGGCTCTGGCGGCCCTGGACTGGGCGGCCACCGATCTCGACCCGGCCCTGCCGCCCCGGATCGCCTACGCGGGGGCCCGGCACCTGGTGGTGGCCGCCGCCACCCGGGAACGGCTGGCGGACCTGGACTACGACTTCGCGCGGCTGGAGGCGCTGATGCGCCGGCTCGATCTGACCACCCTGCAACTGGTGTGGCGCGAGGGGCCCGAGGTGTTCCACGTCCGGGACCCGTTCCCGGTGGGCGGGGTCGTCGAGGACCCGGCGACGGGCGCGGCCGCGGCCGCCTTCGGCGCGTACGCACGGGAGCTGGGGCTCGTCCCCGAGGCGGCGGTGCTGACCCTGCACCAGGGGGCGGACATGGGCCGCCCCGGCACCCTCACCGTCGAACTGCGCGCGGGCGACGCCCGGATCCGGGTCAGCGGAACGGGGACCCGGATCGGCTGAGAGCGGGAGGGCCGGGGGCCCGCGGGGGCCAGGGGCCGGCCGGGCTTCCGGCGTACGGGCCGGGACAGGACGGAAAGGGCGGGGCGAGGTCCGGACTCAGCCGGTCGTGTTCTTGGCCGGGGAGACGTGGGCGTACCAGCGCTCCGTCTCCTCCTGGTCGAGGGCGCGCTCCAGCAGGGCGTCACCGCGCATGCCGGGGAAGAAGCGGCCCGCGGGCCAGGTCCGCCGGTAGGACGGCTCGTCCAGGACCAGCAGCCGGACGCCGTCGACGACGGGGATGTCGGCGGGGGTGCCCTCGTTCCAGATCAGTTCGCCGTCGGGGGCCACCAGGTCGAAGGAGCCCACGGTGCCCACCTGGCCGGGGGTCTCCCGGCAGACGGCCACCTCCTGCGACGACGGCGCGTGGCCCGCCACATGGCCACCGCCGATGAGCGCGTCGGCGAGCAGCGTGTGCAGCTGGAAGTTGTCCCCGATGCCGGAGATCCGCAGCAGGTAGCCGGTGCCGCTCGTCCGGTGGAGGGCGACGAGCGGTTCGTCGTCCAGCACCAGGAGGGCGTGGGCGAGGGACTTCAGCTCCAGGCCGGAGGCCCGCTCCACCGCGCCGAGCAGCCGCAGCGCGTCACCCCGGGAACCGGCCTCCCGCCGTACGCCGGGGTGGTTCAGCATCGCGACGGCGGCCATCTCCCACTGGGAAAGCGTCAGCCAGCCGACGGCCGCCTCGAAGCCGACGCGCTCCACGAGCTCCGGGCCCGGCTCGCCGCCGTCCGGGGCGGGAAACGCGCCGCCCCCGGTCGCGGCCCAGGCGTCGGCGAACGCCACGGCCTGCTCCAGGGCCCACCGCAGTCCGGCCAGCACCCCCGGGGCACAGCGCTCGGCGTCCGCACCCCGCTCGACGCAGGCCCCGACGAGCACGGCGACGACGGCACGCGGGCCGGGCGGCACCTGCTCCAGCAAGGCGGCGAGCCGCGGCCCGCCGTCCAGCAGTTCCGGCTCCCTGGCCTGCCCGAAGGTCTCCTGCAACCGGACGAACGCCTTGCCGGACCGCTTGGCGTCCTGCGCCGACACCGCCGCCTCGAAGTCGGCGACGGCTCCCCCGAACCCGGCTTTACCGAATATCATTCCACCACTTTATCGACGGCCCGTTCGGTGCTACGAAGCCGGTCCCGCCCAAGGGAAACCAGCCCGGCCGCGGACCCCTCGCACCCCTCACCGTACGAACACTCCCGCCCGCGCGGCGGCGACGGCCGCGGCGGCCGCCCGGTCGGCGGCCTCCTCGTCCAGCGGGGCGCCGCTGGCGAGCAGCCGGTAGTACAGCGGTGCCGACACCGCCGCGATCACCTCACCCGGGTCCGTACCCGCGGGCAGTTCACCGCGTTCGACCGCCGCTTCGACGCAGCCGGACCACTCCCCGATCCGCACCGCGTAGAAGCGGTGGAGGGCCTCGGCGGTACGCGGATCGCAGGCGGCGGCCGCGATGACGGCCACGAAGAGGGCCCCTTGGCGGGGGTCGGTCAGCGTGCGGACCACCAGGCGGGCGTTGGCCCGGAGGTCCTCGGCCAGGGATCCGGTGTCCGTGCGCGGCAGTGACTGTTCCGCCATGTCCGTGAGCAGGTCGGCGACCAGCCCGGCGGGTGCGGACCAGCGACGGTAGACGGTCGTCTTGCCGACCTCGGCCCGCCGGGCGACGTCGGCCAGGTCGAGCCCGTCGAAGCCGTGCTCGACCAGGGCGTCACCGGCCGCGCGCAGCACCGCCTCGCGCACCCGGGCGGTGCGACCGCCGGGACGCACGGTGCCGGGCTCCACCCCCTCGAAGCCGACACCTTCGGCGCCTTCAGCACCTTCAGCACCTTCAGAAGTCATAACGGGTCTCCAGTTCCATTAACAACGCCTCCCCTGCTACGGTGACACCACCTTAACGGAACCACAGAACCGTTTAGCGTTTCCCGTGTCCAGGAAGGCGCACCTGCCATGCCCTCACCCTCACCCACTCCCCGGACCGCATCCTCCGACATCGGTCCCGCGGTGGGCCCCACGACCGCTCCGACCGCCGCCTCCCTCCGCATGTCCAGCCGCCAGAAACTCGTCCTGGCCCTGCTGCTCGGCTCACAGTTCATGATCGCGGTGGATTTCTCGATCCTGAACGTGGCGCTGCCCGTCGTCGGGGAGGGGCTCGGCTTCTCCCTCGCCGGTCTCCAGTGGATCGCCACGTCCTTCGCGCTCGCCGCCGCCGGGTTCACCCTGCTCTTCGGCCGCGTCGCCGACCTCGTCGGCCGCAAGAACCTGTTCGTCGGCGGCATGGCCGTCCTCGGCCTCTCCTCCGTGCTCGGCGGCCTCGCCACCTCGCCCGAGGTGCTGCTCACGGCCCGGGTACTGCAGGGCCTGGCCACCGCGGCCGTCACCCCGGCCGGACTCGCGCTGCTGACCACCGCGTTCAGGGAGGGGCCGCTGCGTGAACGGGCGCTGGGGCTCAACGGGGCCCTGATGTCGGCCGGGTTCACCGCCGGGGCGATCCTCGGCGGGCTCCTGACGGACCTGCTCTCCTGGCGCTGGGCCTTCTTCATCAACGTCCCGGTGGCGGCACTGGTCGTGATCCTGGCTCCGTCCGTGATCGCCGACTCCCGGCCGGAGGACCGCCCGAAGCTGGACGTGCCCGGAGCCATCACCGTCACCGGCGGGCTGCTGCTCCTCGTCCTCGGGCTGACCCGGGCCGGCGAGACCGGCTGGACCAGGCCGACCACCCTGGCAGCGCTGGCCGCCGGAGCCGCCCTCCTGATCGCGTTCGTCCGCATCGAGCAGCGAGCTGCCGCGCCGCTCGTCCCGATCCGCATCCTGAAGCGGCGCAGCGTCGTCTGGGGCAACACCGCCGGGCTGATCGCCTTCGTCACCGAGACCTCGCTGGTCTTCCTGCTGACCCTCTATCTCCAGGAGGTCCTGGGCTACTCCGCACTCGCCACCGGGCTCGCGTTCGGCGTGCTCGGCGCGGGCACGGTCGTCGGTGGTGTGCTCGGCGGACGGGCGGTGGGCCGCTTCGGCAACCGCCGCGCCATCGTCCTGGGCGGCACCGTCCAGGCGGCCGCCACCCTCTCCCTCGTGGTGCTCGGCACCTCCGGGGCGTGGATCTGGCTCCTGCTGGCGGCCACCTTCGTCGGCGGCGTCGGCAACATGCTGATGATCGTCGGGTTCATGGTCACGGCGACCTCGGGCCTGCCGGACGAGGAGCAGGGGCGGGCCACCGGGCTGGCGACGATGACGCAGCAGGTGGGCATCGCCCTCGGCATTCCGGTGATGAGCGCGGTGGTCACCGCCCGGATGGGGGCCGCGAACGGGCCCGCCGCGGTACTGTCCGGCGTCTCCACCGCGATCCTGGTCAACTCCGCGCTGGTCCTGGCCGGTGCCGTACTGGCCGGGTACTTCCTGGCGGGAGGGGCCCGGAGGCGGGAGGACGGGTGAGCCGGTCCTGCGCCCGGGGCCGGCCCGGAAAGCGGGAACAGACCGGAGGGCGGGACGGCCCGGGAAGGCGGGGACGGCCCGGGAAGGCGGGGACGGCCCGGGAAGACGGGGACGGCTCAGGAACCAGGACCGGCCCGGGAAGCGGAATCGGATCGACAGCGGGAGGATACGGACATGGCTGCTCCCGAGCCTGACCCCGACCGCGCCCCCGGCACCGGCTCCACCCCCGGCACCCCCGGCACCACCGCCGACACCGACGACAACCCCGGCTCGGCCCCCGACACCACCCCCGGCCCCGAGCCGCTGACCGTCCCGAGCATGTCCGCGGGTCCGGACTTCGTCCTGCGCCCCTGGGAGATGAGCGACCTCCCGCTGATCCGCGAGGCCTCGCTCGACCCGTACATCCCGCTCATCACCACGATCCCGGCCCCCTACTCCGAAGCGGCGGCGGAGGCGTTCGTCCGCAGGCAGTGGGAGCGCGCGGCCACCGGCGCGGGGTACCCCTTCGCCATCGTGCGCTCCCGGGACCGGCGCCCGGTCGGCGCGATCGGGCTCTGGCTCCGGGAGCTGCCCGAGGGCCGCGCCTCCCTCGGCTACTGGCTCACCGACCTCGCCCGCGGCCAGGGCGTCGCCCGGGCCGCGCTGCGTACGGTCACGGGCTGGGCCCTGCGCGACCTCGGCGTCCCGCGCCTCCAGCTCTACATCGAGCCGTGGAACACCGCCTCCGCCCGGATCGCCGAGGACATCGGCTTCCGGCGGGAGGGCCTGCTGCGCGGCTGGCAGCAGGTGGGCGACGAGCGGCGGGACATGGCCGTGTACGCGCTGCTGAACAGCGACGGACCGGCGGATGGCCGGGCGGTAACCGCACACTGAACACCGAGGCGTTACGATCGCGGGCACCGCTGCCGACCAGCAGCCGGCCACCGGCAGCCGAGCTCCAGGAGTACCGACCGTGTCCGCACCGCGCATCGGCGTATCCATCGTGACCATGGGAGACCGCCCGCAGGCGGTCGAGGCGCTGCTGGCGTCCGTGGCCATGCAGGACGTCCGGCCCACCCGGCTCGTGATCATCGGCAACGGTACGGCCCTCCCGGACTACTCCTCCACTCCCGGCCTGGAGGACCTCGACGGCGGGGTGACCACCATCGAGCTGCCGGAGAACCTCGGCTGCCCGGGCGGCCGGAACGAGGGGCTGCGCAGGCTCGCCGAGATCGGCGACGTGGACGTGGTGATCGAGCTGGACGACGACGGGCTGCTGGTCGACAAGGACGTCTTCCGCCGGGTGCGGGACCACTTCGCGGCCGACGACCGGCTCGGCATCGTCGGCTTCCGGATCGCCGACGAGACCGGCGAGACGCAGCGCCGCCATGTGCCGCGGCTGCGGGCGGGCGACCCGATGCGCGGCGGTCCGGTGACGGCGTTCCTGGGCGGCGGCCACGCGTTCTCGATGAAGATGCTGGCGGAGACCGGTCTGTGGCCCGCGGAGTTCTTCTTCACCCACGAGGAGACGGACCTGGCCTGGCGGGCGCTGGACGCCGGCTGGAAGGTGGAGTACGACCCCGAGCTGCTGCTCCAGCACCCGAAGACGAGCCCGGCCCGGCACGCGGTCTACTACCGGATGACGGCCCGCAACCGCGTCTGGCTGGCCCGCCGCAACCTGCCCCTCCCCCTGGTCCCCGCCTACCTCGGCACCTGGACGCTGCTCACCCTCGCCCGCACCCGCGACCCGAAGGGCCTGCGGGCCTGGGCGGGCGGCTTCGTCGAGGGCGTCCGCACGCCGTGCGGTGAGCGGCGCCCGATGCGCTGGTCCACGGTGTGGCAGATGACACGGCTGGGCCGCCCGCCGGTCATCTGACCGGCCGCCAGGGCGTGTCCGGCGGATCAGGGCCGGCCGGCCGAGCCGCACCGGAAGGGCCTCGGAGAGGTCACAATGGAAGGGCTTCCAGATCCGTTCCGAGGGAAGGCCCGTCCTCCATGGCCGAGGAACTGCCGCACCGGCACGCCACGCTCGACGAGGTGGCCGCGCTGGCCGGTGTGTCGCGGTCGGTGGCCTCCCGGGTGATCAACAACGCCCCTCATGTCAGCCGGGCCAAGCGGGAGTCCGTCGAGAAGGCGATCAGGAAGCTCGGCTACGTACCCAACCCGAAGGCGCGCGCCCTGGCGACCCGTCAAGCGGGTGCGGCCGCGCTGGTCATCTCGCGGGACGACCCGGAGGTGCTGACGGACCCGTTCTTCGGGCAGCTCATCGCCGGAGTGGCCGGCGCCCTGGAGGAGGCCGACCTGCACATGATGCTGTGCGTGGCCGCCACACCGCGCGGCCGGGAGCGGGTGGAACAGCTCGTGCGCTCCCGGGCCGTCGACGGGGTGATGCTAACGGCGTCGCACGAGGACGACCCCCTGGCCCGGATCGCCAAGGAGAGCCCGCTGCCGGTCGTCTTCGGCGGGCGCCCGGTGGACTTCGAACCGCGCTGGTACGTCGACATCGACAACGTCGGCGGCGCGCGCGACGCGACCGAGCACCTGCTCGCGCGGGGGCGGACCCGGGTGGTCACGATCTGCGGGCCGCAGGACACCGAGGTGGCCAGATCCCGGCATCGCGGCTACCGGGAAGCCATGACCCTCGCCGGTCTGACGCCCCGTCCGCCAGAGGTCGGGGACTTCTCCGAAGCCGCCGGAGCCGCCGCGATGACCCGGCTGCTGGAAGCGCATCCGGATCTGGACGGGGTGTTCGCGGCCAACGACAACATGGCGGCGGGTGCGTTGCGCGCCTTGCGCGGAGCCGGCCGGTCGGTGCCCGAGGACGTGTCCGTGGTGGGGTTCGACGACCTCGCCGTCGCACAGCTCACCGATCCCGCGCTCACCACGATCCACCAGCCCATCCGGGATCTCGGGCGCGAGATGGCCCGGATGCTCGTCGGGGTCGTCGCGGGCCGTACGGCCGGCCCTCTGATCCTGCCCACGCATCTGGTGAAGCGTTCCAGCACCTGACGGCCGACCGGCTGCGTCGGCGTCCAGCCAGGCACCGATTCCGGGAGCGCTTCCATACAGACCGAGCCTGTCCGATCCATTGTCGGCCAGCTGGTGCGCTGCTACTTTCTGGAAGCGCTCCCAGTTTCTCCCCCACGTAGGCGTCCTTCCCTCGCACAGACGTGCCGTCAGCGGACGCCGAGCCTGTCCCCGCACATGGGTTTCACGGCACAAGGAGGCCGAGATGCACTCCCGCACGAGATCACGTCGGTTCCCCCCACCTCGCTGGCTGCTGGCTCCGCTGGCCGCCCTCGCGCTGATCTTCCAGCCGATGACCGCCCCCGCGTACGCCGTCGGCGGCAGCTTCACCGACACCTTCGACTCCTACGACACCGGCCGCTGGCACAAGGCCGACGGCTGGTCCAACGGAGGCATGTTCAACGTCGGCTGGCGCGCCGACCACACCTGGTTCAACGGCGGCGTCATGGGCCAGAACCTCGACGTCGCGACCTGCCCCTCCGGCTGCTCGGGCAAGCCCTACGCCTCCGGTGAGTACCGCACCAACGAGCTGTACTCGTACGGCCGCTTCGAGGCCCGGCTACAGGCGGTCAAGCGCGAAGGCGTCGTGACCGGGTTCTTCACGTACACCGGTCCGAGCGACGGTCAGGCCTGGGACGAGATCGACGTCGAGATCCTCGGCAAGAACACCACCCAGATGCAGACAAACTACTTCACCGACGGTGTCGGCGGCCACGAGACCGTCATCGACCTCGGGTTCGACGCCTCCGCCGGCTACCACGACTACGCCATCGAGTGGTGGAACCAGGGCACCATCAACTGGTTCGTGGACGGCAAACTCGTCCACCAGGAGAACGGCTCCCGCGGACCGCTCCCCACCCGCCCGATGCGCATCATGACCAACCTGTGGCCGGGGACGGGGGTCGACGGCTGGCTCGGCCCGTTCACGTATCCAGGCACGCCGCTGACCGCCCGCTACGACTGGATCAAGTACACGAAGTACTGATGCCAGCAGAGGAAGCAGGGAAAAAGCCAAGAGCCCCTGACCGGCTCGACGCCGGTCAGGGGCTCTTGGCGGCAGACGAGTCGTGCTGTACGCCGGGTTCTGTCTCCCGGTCGCCTCGCGGCGGCCGGGGAGACGGCCATCCATCTAGGGCCGGCATTGCTGCCGGCCTCGTGCGGTCTACCCGCGAACTCGGGCGAGCAGCCCTCGAACGTCCGCGCAGGGCCGTCCCGTTTCCGGCACGGCCCCTCTTGACCTTGCTCCGGGTGGGGTTTACCTAGCCGCCTGAGTCACCTCAGGCGCTGGTGGTCTCTTACACCACCGTTTCACCCTTACCCGCGACCGAAGTCGCGGGCGGTCTGTTTTCTGTGGCACTGTCCCGCGGGTCACCCCGGGTGGCCGTTAGCCACCACCCTGCCCTGTGGAGCCCGGACGTTCCTCGGGAGGATCCGGGGATCCTCACGCGGCCGTCCGCACGGCTCGTCTGCCGTGATCGCCATCCTACCGGGCTGTACCGACCGCCCCCTGTCGGTGCCCCTCAGCCGAAGTCCCCGGTCTCCAGGTCGAAGGCGAAGGGCTCGGGGAGCGGGAGCGGTTTCCCGTACGGGATGGTCATGTGCTGGCGGTAGTCGTCACCCTCGGGCTCGCTGAACAGCGTCACCGAGCTGTCGTCCCGGTCGATGAGCAGGTAGAGCGGGATGGCACCGCGTGCGTAGCAGCGGCGCTTGGCCTCCCGGTCGGCCTGCGGCTTGGTGGAGGTGACCTCGACCACCAGGGCGACGCCCTGGGGAGGCATCCAGGGGTCGGCGCCGCGGAAGAGCCGACGCTCGGTGGGAGCGAAGGTCCCGTCGGGGATGGCGTGGTTCTTGGGGCAGCCGCCCCCGCTGCGAAGCTTCAGGCCCTTGTTTCCGGAGAAATCCATGTCGGTGCGGGACTTCCTCAACACCTGCTTCAGAACCAGGCTGATGTAGTCCTCGTGGTCCCCGTCCGGCGGCGGCGTCACGACAATCTCCCCCTCGATCAGCTCGGCCCGGAAGCCTTCCGGCGTGTCCAGGGCCAGGAAGCCCTCCAGAAGGACTTCTGCCTGCGTGAGCGGCTCGTGCGCCATGGCAGTCATGTCACGCTCCTTCCTCGGTCGCTCGCCAGACTCGGGCATCGGGGGACCAGCCGTCCGTGAGAGGGGAATTCTTCCTCCGATCGTGGCACAGGACCGCTCGGCTTGGACGAAAGCGCGGGAAGGAACGCGCCGCTTGACCTTGTCGCAGCGGCAACGTTTCTACTGGCCGCATGCGTATCGGAGAGATCGCCGCGCTCGTGGGAGTCACCTCCCGGGCCGTCCGGCACTACCACCACATCGGCCTGCTGCCCGAGCCCGCCCGGCAGGCCAACGGCTATCGGGCGTACACCGTCCGCGACGCCGTACTGCTGGCCAGGATCCGGCGGCTGACGGAGATCGGGCTCTCGCTGGACGAGGTCCGGGACGTGCTCGCCGATGACGCGGGGCGGGAGCTGGGCGAGGTGCTCACGGAGCTGGACGCCGATCTGGCGCGGCAGGAGCGGGAGATCCAGGAGCGGCGGCAGGTGCTGGCCGTGCTGCTGGAGGCGCCGCTCACGTCGGACGGGCCGCTCTCGCCCGCTCTGGCCGCGCTGCTGGAGCATGCGCCCGCCACCACCTCCCCGGCCGCCGCGAAGGACCGGGAGCATCTGGCGCTGCTGGACGCGGCGGGCGACGAGGCCGGGGTCGCGGTGTTCGCGGCGCTGCGGCCGCTGGCCGAGGACCCGGGGGTGCTCGCGCTGTACGAGCGGCTCGACGAGCTGGAGGAGGCCGGGGTCGACGATCCGCGGATCGCGCCGCTGGCGGCCGAGCTGGCCGCCGCCGTACCGGACGAGGTCCTGGCGGTCATCCCCGAGGGGGAGCCGTCGGCGACGGGGTTCGGGCGGGTGCTGCTCGACGACTATCCGCCCGCGCAGCGTGCGGTGGTGCGCCGGGTGATGGAGGAGCTGGCCGAGCGGGTGCGGAGGAGGGGGACGTCATGAGGGCACGGGTGGCGAGAGGCCTGCGGGTCGCGATGTGGGCGGTGCTGCCCGGGGAGCTGGCGCTGGTGGTCTGTCTGGTGGCCGGGGTGCGGATACCCGGTGCCGTTCTGCTGGCGGCCGAGGCGCTGGTGGTGGGGATGCTCGCGCTGGAGGCGTACGTGATGTGGCCCCTGTACGCGGCCCGGCGGCGGGCGGGCGACACCCGGCGGGAGGCCGGGCTCGCCGTGGTGCGTGCGGCGGTGCCGGTCGCCCTGCGGCGGCTGATCGTCCATGAGTTCCGGGCGCTGCACAGTCTCGGGCTGTGGACCGTACGGCGCCGCCACCGGATTCCGGAGGGGGCCAGGCCGTTCTCGTACACCGAACCGCAGACCGGGATCATGTGGGCGTTCCTCTTCGTCTCCGTCGTCGAGACCGTGGTGCTGGCCCTGGTGATCCCCTGGCCGCTGGTCCACGCGATCGTGCTCGTGGTGGACGTGTACGGGATCGTCATCATCCTCGCCCTGCACGCCGCCGCGGTGACCCGGCCGCATCTCGTGGGGGCCGACGGTTCGCTGCGGCTGCGGTACGGGGCGTTGTTCGACCTCCGGGTGCCCGCCGCCGCCATCGCCTCCGCCCGGGTCGAGCGGCGCTTCCCGGACGGAGGTCTGGTCGGGGTCGACGAGGACGGGACGCTGGATCTGGCGGTGGGGAGCCAGACGACGGTGACCGTGGAGCTGACGGGGCCGGTGGAGTTCGTGCGGCCGCTCGGGCGGCACGGGAGTGCGCGGACGCTCCGGTTCCACGCGGACGATCCACGGGCGGTCGTCGCCGCGCTCACCGTTCCCGGGCGGGCCGCACCGTCTGCGCTGCCGACGGAGGACGCCGTGCCGCCCCGGGCCTCGCTCACGCCGGAGCAGGCCGCCCAGCCCCGACCTCGCCTCTGACTCCGCCCCGGGCCTCGCTCACGCCGGAGCGAACAGCACCGTCCCCGCCGCCGGCCCCGCCCGCGTGAGCCGGACCCGCAGCCGCTCCCCCAGCGGCAGCGGGGCCGTGCCGCCCTCGATCCGGCCGACGATCGCCGGGTCCCGGAGGTGCACCGTGCCGATGGCCGGGTCCCGGTCCTGGACGTCGACGACGTACGCGTCGAAGAGTTCGCCCTCGCGCCCCTCCAGCAGCGCCGCCTCGACCAGATCGACGCAGGCCCGCTCCACGGTGCCCGCGCGGCGCGTCCCCTCGGCCATCTCCTTCGGGAGGGCGGGGAGGGCCTCCCGTACCCACTCCGGGGGCGCCTTCCCGGCTGTCGCGGCGAGGCTGAGTTCGGAGGCGTACCGGTCGACCAGGCGCCGCAGCGGTGCGGTGCAGTGCGTGTAGAGGTCGGCGACGGCGGCGTGCACGGCGGGGTCGGGGAGGTCGCCGCCCTCGAAGACGGTGTAGCCCGCGCCGCGCAGCAGGGTGGTGCACTCCTGGAGGAACGCCGCGTGGTTGCTCTTCCCCGGGTCGAGGGAGCGGACGACCTCGGCGTACGGGACATGGTGTGGCCAGTCGATGCGCAGGGCGTGGGCGGAGCGCCGCAGCCGGGCGACGGCCCCGTCGGGCGCGAGCGGCAGGGTGCGCAGGATGCCGGTGCCCGTGTCGGCCATGAGCCGGGCGGCGGCCATTCCGGTGAGGAGCGAGATCTGCGCGTTCCAGGCCTCGGCGGGGAGCGTGGCGCGGTAGGCGAGGCCGTACGAGCCGTCGTGCTCGGTGATCTCCTGCTCGGGGACGTCGAGCGAGATGCCGCCCCGGGCCACTTCCTGCTCGGCGCGCAGCCGCCCGATGTCCCGGAGCAGGGCGAGGGGTTCCTCCGCGGTGCCCGCGTCGATCTGCCGCTGGACGCCCGCGTAGTCGAGCTTCGCGCGGCTGCGGATCAGGGCCCTGCGTACGTCCGTGGCGACGGCCACCCCGTCGCCGTCCAGGTCGATCCGCCACAGCGCGGCCGGGCGCGTCTCGCCGGGGAGGAGGCTGGCGGCGCCCTCGGAGAGGACGGTGGGGTGGAGGGGGATCCGGTCGTCGGGGAAGTAGAGGGTGGTGACCCGGCGGTGGGCCTCGGCGTCGAGCGCGCCGCCCGGGCGGACGAAGGCGGCGACGTCCGCGATGGCGTAGTGCACCCGGTAGCCGCGCCCGTCCCGGCGGCGCTCCAGGTGCATCGCCTGGTCGAGGTCGGTGGAGGCGGGCGGGTCGATGGTGAGGAAGGGGAGGTCGGTGGCGTCCTCGTGGGCCGACAGGTCCGGGGCCCGGGCGGCTTCCGTCGCCTCCGCGAGTACGTCGGGCGGGAAGGCGCCGGGCAGGTCGAGTTCGGTGCGCAGCGCCCGCAGGGCGGCCCCGAGCGAGCAGTCGGCTGCGCCGGTCATACGCAGGTGGCGGCGGGGCATGGCCCGAGCGTAGGCCGGGAGGGGGCGGGCGGCATCCGGGGCGGTTCCGGGGCCCGGACGGTAGGTCCCGTCCGAGGGGACGAGGGCGCGCGGGAAGCCGCATCCGGAGGCAGCAGCTCCCGGGCCGCCGTTCGGGGGCGGTGGACGAGGGCCCGCGCGGGGAAGCCGCAGAAGGATCCCCGGACCCGCCGCCGTACGGGAACCCCCGCCCCGCCCCCGTACCCTTGCCGAGGACCCGGCGAGCCCGCACGCCCCCGGATCCGCGCTCGCCGTACGTACGAAGGAGAACCGCCGTGCTCGTGCTGTTGCCGCCCTCCGAAGGAAAGGCCGCCTCGGGGCGCGGGGCCTCGCTGAAGCCGGAGTCGCTGTCGCTGCCTGGGCTCGCCCCGGCCCGTGCGGCGGTGCTGGACGAGCTGGTCGAGCTGTGCCAGGCGGACGAGGAGAAGGCCCGGGAGGTGCTCGGGCTGAGCGTGGGCCTTTCGGGCGAGGTCGGCAAGAACGCCGAGCTGCGCACCGCGGGGACCCGCCCGGCCGGGGAGCTGTACACCGGCGTGCTGTACGACGCCCTCGACCTGGCCACGCTGGAGACGGCCGCGCGACGCCGGGCGGCCGCCTCGCTGCTGGTCTTCTCGGGGCTGTGGGGCGCGGTCCGGATCGGTGACCGGATTCCGCCGTACCGCTGCTCGATGGGGGTGAAGCTGCCCGGTCTCGGCGCCCTCGGCGCGTACTGGCGCACCCCCATGGAGACCGTGCTGCCCGAGGCCGCGGGCGACGGGCTCGTCCTGGACCTGCGGTCCTCCGCGTACACGGCGGCGTGGAAGCCGAAGGGCGAGGTGGCTTCCCGGACGGCGAGCGTGCGGGTGCTCCACTCGCAGATCGTGGACGGCGTGGAGAAGCGGTCCGTGGTGAGCCACTTCAACAAGGCGACCAAGGGCCGGCTGGTCCGCGACCTGCTGGTGGCCGGTGCGCGGCCCAAGGACCCGGCGCGGCTGGTGGAGGTGTTGCGGGACCTCGGTTACGTGGTGGAGGCCGAGGCGCCCGCGCGGGCCGGGCGGCCGTGGTCGCTGGACGTGGTGGTGACGGAGATCCACTGAGCCGACCGCACGGGTAGGCGCGTTGCGCAGGACGCAACGCTCGTTGCAGATATTGGCGGCTGCGCGGCAGGATGACCCCATGACCTCCTCCGTGCCGCCCGCCGCGCCCTCCGCCGCACCCACCCCCGACGCCTCCGTGCTCGATCTCGCGCCCGTCGTCCCCGTCGTCGTCCTGCACGACGCCGCCGACGCGGTGCCGCTGGCTCGGGCGCTGGTGGCGGGCGGGCTCCCGGCGATCGAGGTGACGCTGCGGACGCCCGCCGCGCTGGAGTCGATCCGGGCCATGGCCGCCGAGGTGCCGGGCGCGGTGGTCGGCGCGGGCACGGTGATCTCGCCGGAGCACGTCCGGGAGACGGTGGCCGCCGGGGCCCGGTTCCTGGTCAGCCCGGGGTGGACGGACGCGCTGCTGGAGGCGATGAAGGCGTCCGGGCTGCCGTTCCTCCCGGGGGTCTCGACCACCTCCGAGGTGGTGGCCCTGCTGGAGCGCGGGGTGAGCGAGATGAAGTTCTTCCCGGCCGAGGCGGCGGGCGGCACGGCCTATCTCAAGGCCCTGTCGGCGCCTCTCCCTCAGGCCCGCTTCTGCCCCACCGGCGGCATCTCGCTCGCCTCCGCGCCCTCCTATCTCGCGCTGCCCAACGTCGGCTGTGTGGGCGGCAGTTGGATGGTCCCGGGCGATGCGGTGGCGGCGAAGGACTGGGACCGGGTGGCCCGTCTGGCGGCCGAGGCCGCGGCGCTCGCGCCGTAGGCATCCCGCCCGTCGGCGTCCGGCCCCGGGCGCACCCGACAGCGCGGGATCAGCGCAGGAGTTGCACCGCGTACAGCCCTCCGACGCCCAGGGCCAGCACCCCCAGCAGCAGCCGCAGCGCCGTTTCCGGCAGGCGCGGCTGGAGGCGGGCGCCCAGGTAGCCGCCGCAGAGTCCGCCGAGTCCGCAGGCCAGGCCGAGGGACCAGTACGGCGCGATGTCGCCCGTGGTGGTCAGGGACAGCAGTGCGTACGTCCCCGCGCCCACCACCGAGGTCACGAAGGTGGCGGCGAGCGCGGCCGGGGCGACCTTCGCCACCGGCATGCCGCGTCCGACCAGGATCGGGCCGAGGAGTGAGCCGCCGCCGATCCCGTAGATCCCTCCGGCGACGCCGACCGCCATGGCCAGCCGGGTCACGGCGCGGGACGAGGGCTCCCGTGCGGGGGCCGGGCGGGAGGCGCGGCGCAGGGTGCGCAGGCAGAGCCAGCCGCCCAACGGCAGGAGCAGGACGGCGATGAGCAGCCGGAACACCGACGGGCCCGGCACCGCGAACACCCGGATCACCGCCCCGACGACGACCCCGGGCACGGTGCCCAGGACGAGCAGCCGGGTCAGCGGCCCCCGCAGGGTCCCGGCCCTGTGGTGCCGCAGCAGGGCCCCGGGGCCCGCCACCACGTTGTAGAGCAGGTTGGTCGGGGTGACCGCCGGGCTGGGCACCCCGAGCACGCTGACCTGGACCGGCAGCAGGAACACCGCGCCCGAGACGCCCACCGGCGCGGTGGCCACGGAGATCAGCAGCCCGGCGGCGAACCCGAGCAGCCCCGTCGGCCAGTCCATGTGCGCCCGGCCCCGCTAGCGCAGGTGCGAGGTGTCGTTGAGCAGGCGTACGGAGGCGTTGCCGTCCGCGTAGTACGCGACGGTGGAGATCGAGGCCGCCGACAGCTCCATCCGGAACAGTGCCTCGGGCGGGGCTCCAAGGGCGAGCCGGACGAACGTCTTGATCGGCGTCACATGCGTGACCAGCAGGACCGTGCGGCCCGCGTACCGGGCGACGAGCCGGTCCCGGGCGGCGGCGACCCGCTCGGCGACCTCGGCGAAGCTCTCGCCGCCGCCGGTCGGGGCGGTGTCCGGGGAGGCCAGCCAGGCGGTGAGGTCGTCGCCGTACCGCTCGCGTACCTCGCCGAAGGTCAGACCCTCCCACGCGCCGAAGTCCGTCTCGCGCAGGCTCTCGTCGATCCGGACGTCCAGGCCGAGGCGGGCGGCGACGGCGGCGGCGGTCTCGCGGCAGCGGCGCAGCGGGGAGCTGACGATCTCCTGGACGGTGCCGAGGGCGGCGAAGTGCCCGGCGGCCCGTTCGGCCTGGCCGCGGCCGACGGCGGAGAGTTCGGGGTCGGTGCCGCCGCTGCCGGAGAACCGCTTCTCGGGCGTGAGGGCGGTCTCGCCGTGCCGGAGCAGGACGAGGGTGGCGGGCGCGCCCAGATCGGGGGCCGCACCCCAGCCGGCCTGCGGGGTCCCGGCGGACTGCTGCGGGGCGGGGTGGGCGTCCGTCGGCTCGCCGCCCGATTCCGCCGTCTCCTCGGCCAGGGAGAAGAGCGCGTCGGCGGCCGGGGCGGCCGCACCACGGGCCGCCGCCAGCGCCGCGCGGGCCCTGGCGGCGCCCGCGGCCTGGTCGCCGACCGGGCCCTGCACCGGCGACGGGGTGCCCGGGGTGCGGGCGGACGGGGCGTCCAGGGCGGCCGTCGAGGCGGATGCCTCCCACTGCCGGCCGTCGCGCCCCGCGTCCATCGCCTCGTTGGCGAGCCGGTCCGCGTGCTTGTTCTGCGCGCGCGGGATCCATTCGTACGTCACCGAGGACGGCGGCAGGATCGCGGCGGCCCGGGCCGCCAGCGGCTTCATGTCGGGGTGCTTGATCTTCCAGCGCCCCGACATCTGCTCGACCACGAGCTTGGAGTCCATCCGGACGTGGACCCGCAGCGCCTCCCCCGCATCCGGGAACAGCGCCTTCGCGGCCGTCAGTCCGGCGATCAGGCCCCGGTACTCGGCGACGTTGTTCGTCGCGACGCCGATGTACTCGGCGGCCTCGGCGAGGGGCTCCCCGGTGGCGGGGTCGATGACGACCGCGCCGTAACCGGCGGGTCCCGGGTTGCCCCGGGAGCCGCCGTCGGCCTCGACCACCACCTGGCGGGCGACGCTCATTACAGGCCCGACTCCGAGGTGCGGACCAGGATGCGGTGGCAGTTCTCGCAGCGCAGGACCGTCTCGGGGGAGGCGGCCTTCACGTCGTTGACCTCGGCCATGTTCAGCTCCAGGCGGCAGCCCTCGCAGCGGCGCTGGTAGAGCCGGGCGGCGCCGACCCCGCCCTGCTGGACGCGGAGCTTGTCGTACAGCTTCATCAGGTCGGCGGGGACGACCTCGGCGACGACCTGGCGGTCCTTGGTCACCGTGGCGGCCTCGGCGTCCAGTTCGGTGGTGGCCGCGTCGCGGCGGGCGGTGGCGTCGTCGACCTTGGCCTGGACGGCGGATACCCGCTCGGTCAGCTCGGCGACCCGCTCCTGGGCGGCCTCGCGGCGCTCCATGATCTCCAGGACGACGTCCTCCAGGTCGCCCTGGCGCTTGGCGAGCGAGGTGATCTCGCGCTGGAGGCTCTCCAGGTCCTTGGGCGAGGAGACCGCGCCGGAGTCCAGGCGCTGCTGGTCGCGGACGGCGCGCTGACGCACCTGGTCGACGTCCTGCTCGGCCTTGGTCTGCTCGCGGGCGGTGTCGCTCTCCTCGGTGGTGGAGGCGACCAACAGGTCACGCAGCTGCGCGAGGTCGCTGCTGAGCTGCTCGATCTCGGCGTGCTCCGGCAGCGAGGACCGCTTGTGGGAGAGCTGGGCGAGACGGGTGTCGAGGGCCTGGACGTCGAGAAGTCGGATCTGGTCGGCGGGCGCGGCGTTCAGTTGGGGGCTCCAGAGGAATGGTGGGTGGTCCAGGGGTCGGTGACCTGCTTCGAGACATGGACCCGCAGGTCCCATCCGTGGCGGTCGGAAAGCGCGTCGAGCTGGGCCGCCGCCTGCTCGCACCAGGGCCACTCGGTGGCCCAGTGCGCGGCGTCGACGAGGCCGAGCGGCGAGTGCTGCACGGCCTCGGACGCCGGGTGGTGGCGCAGGTCGGCGGTGAGGAAGGCGTCGACGCCCGCGGCGCGCACGGCGTCGAAGAGGCTGTCGCCGGAGCCGCCGCTGACGGCGACGGTGCGCACGAGCGCCTCCGGGTCGCCGGCCAGCCGGATGCCCTGCGCGGTGGCGGGGAGCCGGGCGGCGGCGCGGGCGGCGAAGGCGGCCAGGGTCTCGGGGTGGTCGAGCTCGCAGATCCGGCCGAGTCCGCGCCGCCCGTGGGGGTCGGTGGGGTCCGGTACGAGGGGTCCGGTGACGCGCAGGTCCAGGGCGCCGGCCAGCGCGTCGGAGACGCCGGGGTCGGCGGTGTCGGCGTTGGTGTGCGCGACGTGGAGGGCGATGTCGTGCTTGATGAGGGTGTGGACGACCTTGCCCTTGAAGGTGTCGGCGGCGACCGTCGTCGTCCCGCGCAGATAGAGCGGGTGGTGGGTGACGATCAGCTGGGCGCCGAGCTCCAGGGCCTCGTCGGCGATCTCGCGGACCGGGTCGACGGCGAACAGCACCCGGTCGATCTCCGCGTCCGGGTCGCCGCAGACCGTCCCGACCGCGTCCCATCCCTCGGCCCGCTCGGGTGGCCAGAGGGCGTCGAGGGCGGCGATGACTTCAGACAGACGGGGCACGGGGGAAAGGCTACCTGTCCGGGGTGGTCCGCCGCCCCTGGCCGCCGGACCTGTACGCGAGGACCGGCGGCCGGACACGAATCGTTACGTCAGAGGTCGTCGCCTTCTCGGTGACGCGGTCACTTCGCCAGGTCCGCGCGGAGGTCGTCGAGGACCAGGTCGGCCGAGGTGACGCCGAGGCCCAGGTACCAGGTCTCGTCGGAGACGTCCTTGGCCCGGCCCTCCCTCACGGCCTTCAGGTTCTTCCACAGCGGGTTGGACCGGGCGGTGTCGCGCTGGGTGGCCTTCGGGTCGCCGTAGACGCCGGTGAAGATCCAGTCGGCGTCCGCCTCGTCGATCTTCTCCGGGCTGATCTCGGCGGCGAGGTCGTCGATCTGCTGGTTCTCCGGACGCGGAAGACCGACGTCTTCGAGGATCGTGCCGATGAACGAGGCCTTGGCGTAGAGCCGGAGGCGGTCGGGCATGTAGCGGACCATGGACACGGTCGGCTTGTCCGGGCCGATGTCGTCGCCGAGCTTCTCGGCCTTCTTCTCGTACGCGGCGAGCGCGGACTCGGCCTGCTGGGTGCGGTCCAGCGCCTGGGCGTTGAGGAGGTAGTTCTCCTTCCAGGTGAAGCCGGGGCGGATGGAGAACACCGTGGGCGCGATCTTGGACAGCTCGTCGTACTTGTCCGCGGCGCGGAGCTGGCTGCCGAGGATCAGGTCCGGCCGCAGGCCCGCGATGGCTTCGAGGTTGAGGCTGTTGATCGTGCCGACGCTCTTCGGTGCGCCCGCGTCCTTCTTCAGGTACGAGGGAATGGCCGCGTCGCCCTCGCTGGGGGCGTAGCCGACCGGCTTCAGGCCCAGCGACACCACGTTGTCGAACTCGCCGACGTCCAGCACGACCACACGCTGCGGCGCGGCCTTGATCTCGGTCTTCCCCATGGCGTGGGTGACCGTACGGGGGAACTCGCCGGCCTTCGCGTCCGTGCCGTACGACGCGGTCTTCTTCGCCGCGTCCGCGAAGTCCTTGCCGCCCGTGGCGACGGCGGCCTTCTTGCCGCCGTCGGCCTTCGCCGCGTCCGCGTCCCCGCCGTCACCGCCTCCACAGGCGGACAGTGCGAGGGCGGCCGCCACGGCCAGGGCTGCTGCGGCGGTACCGCGGGGGCGTAGGGACATCACTTGCTCCAGCACGGGTGTTGGTTAGGGCCGCCTCACCATAGACAGGACCACCTCCAGCAGCACACTCACCCCCTCCACCTCAGGAGAATCCGGGCATCGCCACCCTTATGTGTGAAGTGCGGTGGCTCGTGTTGTTCGGCTGGAAGTGCGAAAACTAGCTTTCGTAGCCGGAGGTGACGAGTCCATGACTGCCTGTGCCATCGAGGGTGGATCCGCCGGGGCCGCCGCGACGGCGGACCCGGAAGCGGAACCCGAACCGGAAGAGCCCGGAGAGCCCGCCAGGGCGGACGGCTCCGGCCTGCTGCCCGCATCCACCGCGGCCGGACAAGCGGACGAGGGGAACGGGGAAACCGAAGAAGCGGAAGCATCGTCCACGGTGACCGACGCACGGTCGCACGCCGACGCCCCACCGCCCCCCGGCGGCTTCACGCTCACCGCGGACGGCGCCTATGCCGCCCGGCTCACCGCGGCTCCCGGGCCGCCGGGCGAGCGCGCCTGGTACCCCGAGCGGTGGACGCTGGACGGGCCCGAGCCGTACGCGGTGCCCCTCCCCCTCGACCAGCCCGAGGAGCCGGACTCCGAGGTGTCCCCGCTCGCCGACGGGCGGGTGCTGATCCGGCGGAGGGTGGCGGACCGGCAGATGTTCTCGCTGCTCTACCCGACCGGGCCCGGGACCGGCGAACTCCTGCTGGGCGCGGTCGGATGCGCGGAGATGACCCTGCTGCCGCCGTCGCCGGACGGCCGATGCGTGTACGCCCAGGCGGCCGGCGCGGACCACACATCGCTGTGGCTGGTGGCGGGCGGCGCGTTCGGGCCCGAGGAGGTCGCGCGGATTCCCGGGCACTGCTCGGGCGGGGTGTGGCTGGACCGGGCGGGCCGGATGCTGGCACTGGACCGGCAGGAGCCGGGCGGCGGGCCGGTCAAGGCGGTCGCCGTCGACCTCGGGCGGCAGGGTGAGGTGACGCCGCTGCTCCAGATCGCGCCGGGGAGCGACGACCGGCTGCTGCTCGCGGACCCGGACAGCGGGCTGCTGCTGCTCCGCTCCGACGCCCCGGGCCACGACCGGCTCGGCTGGGGCGTGCTGGGGAGCTGCCTGCCCGTGAGGTTCCCCGAGTGCCTGCGCCTCCCGGACGTGGCGGTGACGCCGTTCGCGGTGCAGCCGGGCCAGATGCTGATGCCGGAGAGCTGCGCGGTGGCGCTGCGGATCGACGGGGCGCCGGGCAGCTGGGTGGGCGTCTGGCGTCCGGCGGGCCGGCAACTGCACCAGTTCGCGGCCCCGTTGGGCTGGGTGCCGGGTGCCGGGTACTGGAGCCGGGACGGCGTGCTGCGCCTGCCGTACGCGAACGGGGCGACGCCCTGCGGTGTGGCGCTGCTGGAAGCCCCCGAGGACGTGGAACCCTCCGCCGTGACCGGCCGTACGGGGGGCGGGGAAGGCGGAGGGGAACCGTCCGCCGCCGATGCCGCTCCTGCTGTGTGTAAGCCCGTTCCGTTGGGGCAGGCGCCTCTGCACGGAGCCGCTCGACCTGATTGAATTCGGGGCCTGGGCTACGCGACCGTTCCGGGCGGGTACCGACGGTGACCGGGTCGGACGACGGTGGCGGGCCTTGCGACACACGTAGGCGCGACACAAGCAAGCGATCACAACGGGGTGACTTCCCACATGTCCGAAGCACGGACCGACACGACCCACCAGCGCCCGACGGGGGCGGACGAGGGGACTGGAACCGGTGGTTCCGGAAAGCACCGAGGGGGTGCGTCGGCGGAGAACACGTCGGTGCAGCCGCACGGCCGCCACCGCCGGCCCGTCGAAGCGGAATCCTCGGCGGCCTGAACCGCCTGGCAGTGCACTGAGGAGGGCCGGGACCGGCGGACGACCGCCGGTCCCGGCCCTCCCGTGCGTACGCCGGCCCTCCGGTGCGTACCGGGGATTCGGTTCGTGCACGGGATACGGCTACGGCTACGTACACGGGATTGGGCTACCGCCGCTTCAGCCCCAGCACTTCGGCGGCGGCGAACGTCTCGTTCGGCGGCCGGTCCGCGTAGTACGGGGTGAGCAGTTCGTCGAGCTCCGCGAAGGTGAACGTCTCCTTCGCCGCGTCGAACCGGGCCGCCACCCGCGGCCGTTCGACGACGGCGACCATCCCCCCGTGGACGACGAGCACCTGCCCGTTGACCCCGGCCGCCGCCGGTGAGGCGAGATAGCCGACGAGCGGGGAGACATGCTCGGGCGCCAGCGGGTCGAGGGTGCCGTCCGCCGGTTCCTGGAAGCCCGCGAAGACGTCCTCGGTCATCCGGGTCCGGGCGCGCGGGCAGATGGCGTTGGCGGTGACGCCGTACTTCGCGAGGGCGAGCGCGGTGGAGGTGGTGAGCCCGACGATGCCGCCCTTGGCCGCCGCGTAGTTGGGCTGCCCCGCCGAGCCCGCGAGGAACGCCTCCGACGAGGTGTTGACGATCCGCCCGTAGACCGGGCCGCCGGTGGCCTTGGAGCGGGTACGCCAGTGGGCGGCGGCGAAGTGCGTGGTGTTGAAGTGGCCCTTGAGGTGGACGCGGACCACCGAGTCCCATTCCTCCTCGGTCATCGAGAAGACCATCCGGTCGCGCAGGATGCCCGCGTTGTTGACCAGGATGTCGAGCCGGCCGTGGGCGGAGATCGCCGACTCGACGAGTTCGCGGGCCTGTTCGTGGTCGGACACGTCGCCGAGGTGGGCGACGGCCTGCCCGCCGGCCGCGCGGATCTCGGCGGCGACCTCCTCGGCGGGGGCGGCGGACGCCTCGCCCGAGCCGTCGCGGCCGGGCTGCCCGTAGTCGTTGACGACGACGGCCGCGCCGAGACGGGCCAGTTCGAGGGCTTCGGCGCGGCCGAGGCCGCGGCCCGCGCCGGTGACGATCGCGGACAGCCCGTCCAGCGGGAGGGGAAGTGACATCACGGTCCTCGGCTTCCTTGGATGCGGGCGGGGTTCAGAGCTCGATGCAGGTACGCAGCGCCTCGCCCGTGCGCATCTGGTCCAGGGCGTCGTTGATCCCGTCCAGCCGGACCCGGTGGGTGATCATCGACTCCAGGTCGATACGGCCCGCCCGCCAGAGCGCGATGGCCCGCTCGTAGGAGCGCAGGACGTCCCCGCCGCCGTACATGGAGGGCAGGATGCGCTTCTCGTCGAAGAACAGCTCGAACATGTTGACCTGGAAGGTGTCGTCCATGGCCCCGGCCCCGACGACGCAGAGGGTGCCGCCGCGGCGGGTGTTCTCGTAGGCGGTGCGGGCGGTGGCGGACTTTCCGACGACCTCGAAGACGTAGTCGAAGCCTTCGCCGCCGGTGATGCGCTGCTTGGCGTCGGCCAGTTCGCCCGGGTCGACGGCCTCGGTGGCGCCGAAGCGGAGGGCGGCCTCGCGGCGGGAGGCGACGGGGTCGACGGCGACGATCTGGGCCGCGCCCTGGACCCGGGCGCCCTGGATCGTGGAGATGCCCACGCCACCGCAGCCGATGACGGCGACCGATGAACCGGCTTCCACCTGGGCCGTGTTGATGGCCGCGCCGAGGCCGGTGGTGACTCCGCAGCCGATCAGGGCGGCGATCTCGAACGGTACGTCGTCGGGGATCGGCACCGCGCAGCCCGCGCCG
The DNA here is from genome assembly GCF_014649875.1 of Streptomyces rubiginosohelvolus. Lineage (GTDB taxonomy): Bacteria > Actinomycetota > Actinomycetes > Streptomycetales > Streptomycetaceae > Streptomyces > Streptomyces rubiginosohelvolus. Next base: position 126,313 of record NZ_BMTW01000003.1, read on the forward strand.
ACGACGACCTCCTCGGTGAAGGTGCCGGTGCCCGCGAAGCCGAAGACGTCGCCGCCGGGACGCTTGAAGTTGGGGGTGCCCGCGTTCATGAAGCCCGCCAGGCACAGGTGGGTCTGGCCGCGCTTGCAGGACGGACAGTCCCCGCAGGCGGGCAGCCAGCAGACGAGGACCCGGTCGCCGGCGCTCAGCCCGGTCACCCCGTCGCCGACGTCGACGACCTCGCCCGCGCCCTCGTGGCCGGGGATGAAGGGGGCGGGCTGCGGGAGGACGCCGCTCATCGCGGAGACGTCGGAGTGGCAGAGGCCGGTGGCGCGGATGCGGAGCTTGACCTTCCCCGGGCCGAAGCCCACCGCCTCGACGTCGTCGAGGACTTCGAGCTTCTCCTGGCCTATCTCGTGCAGTACGGCTGCGCGCATGGGTGGGACTCCCTCGATTCGGCTGCCAGACAAGAGTGCTGTTGGGTTCAGGAGTGTTCGACGAGCGTGTCGGCGAGGACCGGCGCGTCGTCGCGTTCGACGGCGGTGACCGTGACCTGGACGCGGCCGTCCCCGGTCCACATCCGGATACGGAGGGTCTCGCCGGGGAAGACCACTCCGGCGAAACGGGTGCGGTAGGCGGTGATCCGCGAGACGTCACCCTCCAGCAGGGTGTCGGTGACGGCCTTCAGGGTCATGCCGTAGGTGCACAGCCCGTGCAGGATCGGCCGGTCGAACCCGGCCAGCTTGGCGAAGGCGGGGTCGGCGTGGAGCGGGTTCCAGTCGCCGGAGAGCCGGTAGAGCAGCGCCTGGTCCTCGCGGATGCGCCGTTCGACCGTGCGGTCCGGGGCCCGCTCGGGCACGGTGAGCCGGTCGGACGGCCCGCGTTCCCCGCCGAACCCGCCCTCTCCCCGTACGAAGATCTCGGCGTCGTTGGTCCACAGCGGCCCGTCGTCGTCGCTCGCCTCGGTACGCAGCACGATGACGGCGGCCTTGCCCTTGTCGTACACCGCCGCGACCTTCGAGGTCTGGACGGCCCGGCCGGTCACCGGGATCGGGCGGTGGACGCGCACGGTCTGGCCGCCGTGCAGGACCGCGGCGAGGTCCACGTCGATGCCGGGCGCGCCCATCCCCCCGAAGGCGGCGGTGCCCGCGCCCGCGACGGTGGCGAAGCAGGGCAGTACCTGGAGCCGGGACTCCAGGGTGTAACGCAGTTCGTCGGGGTCGGTGGCGGGGGTGCCCGCGCCGAGACCGAGGTGGTAGAGCTGGACGTCCTTGTGGTCCCAGCCGATCTCGGCCCGGCGGGGTTCGGCGGCGAGGGCCGCTGAGGCATCAATGGGCATGACGGAGCAGCTCCTTGATGGTCCAGGGTGGCGGGAAGACCTCGGCACGGCCGTCCGCACCGTCGGCCGCACCGAGGTCGTGCGGTGACCGGCAGGGCACGCCCCTTCTAGAACGCGTTCTAGCCGATGCCGATGGCCCATGTATAACGCAGGCCCCGGAAGTTGGGAAGAGTGCTGACGCCCTGTCAGATCCAGCAAGTCCTAGGGCGTGGGGCGGGGCGTGCGGTGGTTCGGCAGCCAGAGCAGCATCACGATCACCCCGGCCAGCAGCACGCCGCTCGCCGTGCGGAACGCCATGGCGTATCCGGCGGTGATCTCGGCCGTGTCGCCGGAGCCCGCGGTGCGCGCGGCGGCGACGGTGGAGAGCACCGCGAGGCCCAGCGCGCCGCCCATGGTGCGGGAGGTGTTGACCAGGCCCGAGACGAGTCCGGCGTCGCCCGGCTCCGCGCCGGAGGTGGCGAGGGTGGCGAGCGGGGTGGAGGCGAGACCGGCGCCGGCCATCATGAGGACGCCGGGCAGGCAGATCGCGGTGAGGTAGGAGCCGTCCACGCCCATCGTGGACTGCCAGCCGAAGCCCGCGGCGGTGATCAGGACCCCGGCGACGGCGAGGCTCTTCGCCCCGGTGCGGACCATGAGGCGGGGGGCCAGCTTGGAGCCGATGACGACGGCGGCCGAGGTCGGGATCAGCGCGAGGCCGGCCTGCAACGGCGTGTAACCCAGGACGTTCTGGGCGTACACGGTCATGAAGTACCACATGGAGAAGGTCGCCGACCCCATGAGCAGCATCGACACGTTGGCCGAGGAGACGGCCCGTACGGAGAAGACGCGCAGCGGGATCAGCGGGACCGCGGTCCGGGCCTCGACCAGCACGAAGGCGGCCAGCAGGGCGAGCCCGGAGAGCAGCGGCACGAGGGTCGCGGCGGCCGTCCAGCCCTCGGCCTCGGTCTGGACGATGCCGTACGCGACGGCGGCGAGGCCCGCGGTGACCAGGACCGCGCCCAGCAGGTCGATACGGCGGCGGTCGCCCGCGCGGCCCTCGGTGATGCGGAGGGCGGCGGCGATCAGGACGAGCGCGCCGACGGGCACGTTGATCAGGAGGACCCAGCGCCAGGAGAGGGCGTCGGTGAGGACCCCGCCGATGAGCCCGCCGGCCGCGCCGCCGCCCGCCCCGACGGCCATCCAGGTGCCTATCGCCTTGGTACGGGCAGGCCCCTCGGGCACGGCCGCGGTGAGGATGGTGAGGGTGGCGGGCGCGAGGACGGCGGCCCCGAGGCCCTGCACGGCACGGGCGGCGAGGAGCTGCCAGCCCTCCTGGGCGAGACCGCCCGCGAGGGAGGCGGCGGTGAAGAGGCCGAGCCCGACGAGGAACATCAGCTTGCGCCCGTAGATGTCGGCGGCCCGCCCGCCCAGCAGCATGAACCCGGCGAACGCGATCGAGTAGGCGTTGACGACCCACTGGAGCCCCGCCGCGCTCAGCCCCAGGTCGGCCCGCATGGAGGGCAGCGCCACATTGACGACGGAGACGTCGAGGACGACGAGGAACTGGCCGGTGCAGGCGGCGAGCACGACGGCCCAGGTGCTGGGGCGTATGCGGGAGGAGGCGGGCGGGGCGGCGGCGGGCGCGGAGACATCGGGCATGACGGCCATGGTCGCAGGCGTCGGGTGGCCGGTACATCGGGTATCCGACCGAGGTTCGGGAGCGTGGTCACCGGTCGGGGGACCTAGGACCTGCGGCTGCCGCTTTGACACCTCAATGTCCTGATAAGTAACTGGATATATCCATTAGTCCCGGTTCTGTGCTGCTCCGGGAGAGCACTATGGGAGACCGCGAGACCGGCATGGCTGCCCTGCTGGGCCGTACGGCCGCGGCGGGCAACGTGTGAAGCCGCCAGGTCACCTATTACCCCATCGTGGGCATGGACCAGCCCACCCCGCAGTCCGTCCGGGTGCAGGACGGAAGCACCGAATCCTTCTGGGACCTGGAAGGCCGGGGCCTGACGGGCGACGGCACCGTGCCCGGGATCTCCGCTCACCTCGACGGCACGGAGGACGCCCGCGTCTTCACTCCGCAGCTGCACTCACGCCTGCAGGCGGAAGGGGCGATGCTCCACCACGTACGCGGGTTGCTCGGCTCGTTGGACCAGCCTTCGCCCAAGGATCTGCGCTCCGCCGCCCCGGTCTGGTTCAGCTACCGGGGCGAAGACGTGTACCTGACGGACGACCGCGTCACGGTGGAGCTGAGCGCGGAGAGCCACTTCAGCGAGAGTCAACTGCCGGTCGTCGAGGCGACGGTGGTCCTGCACAACCGGTCCACCGGGCAGACCCCGGTCCGCAGGACGGTGACCGTGGCACGGCAGCGACAGACACTGGACCTGGGAACGCTCCCGGCCGGCACCTACGAGATGCACGTCTCCGGGGACGAGCGGACCGTCCCGCTGTCCGATGTCCTCGTCGTGGCGGAAGTCCCCGACGAGGAGGAGAGCGGGTGAGGGCCCCTCACCGCCGCAGCAGTGTGACCACCGCCGCTCCGCCGAGCCCGATGTTGTGGGCGAGGGCGGTCCGGGCGCCGGGGACCTGGCGGGGTCCGGCCTCGCCGCGCAGGTGCCAGGTCAGCTCGGCGGCCTGGGCGATGCCGGTGGCGCCCAGCGGATGGCCCTTGGAGATCAGCCCGCCGGACGGGTTCACCACCCACCGGCCGCCGTAGGTGGTGGCCCCGGACTCGACGAGCTTGCCGGACTCGCCCTCGCCGCACAGGCCCAGCGCCTCGTAGGTGAGGAGTTCGTTGACGGAGAAGCAGTCGTGCAGCTCGATGACGTCGAGGTCGTCGGGGCCCAGGCCCGATGCGGCGTACACCTGCTCGGCGGCGGCCTTCGACATCGGGGCGCCGACCGCGTCGATGCAGCTGCCGGAGGCGAACGACGCCTCGGTGTCGGTGGTCATGGCCTGGGCGGCGATCTCCACCGCCCGCTCCCCGAGTCCGTGCCGCTCGACGAACCGTTCGGAAACCACGACGGCCGCCGCCGCACCGTCGGAGGTGGGCGAGCACTGGAGTTTGGTGAGGGGGCGGTGGACGGTACGGGCGGCGAGGACCTCCTCGACCGTGTACGGGTCCTGGAACTGGGCGTACGGGTTGTGCACCGAGTGCCGGTGGTTCTTGGCGCCGACCGCCGCGAGCTGCGCGGGCGTCGTCCCGTACCGCTCCATGTGCTCGCGGGCCGCGTTGCCGAAGATCTGGGCGGTGGGCGGGGACATCTCGAAGCCGTGGGCGGCCGCCATGATGCCGTAGTGCCGGGCGACGGGCGAGGTCGCGAAGTCGCCGCCGCCCGCGCCGCCGCCCAGTGATCCGCGCGCCATCTTCTCGAAGCCGACGGCGAGGACGCAGTCGCTGCCGCCGCCCTCGACGAACTGCCGGGCCAGCATCAGGGCGGTGGAGCCCGTGGCGCAGTTGTTGTTGACGTTGTAGACGGGGACGCCGGTCAACCCCAGTTCGTAGACCGCTCGTTGCCCGGCAGTGGATGCCTGGAAGCAGTAGCCGACGGGGACCTGCTCGACCTGGTCGTAACGGACCCCCGCGTCCGCCAGCGCGGCGGTGCCCGCCTCGCGGACCATGTCCCAGTACTGCCAGTCGCGGGTCTCGGGCTTCTCGAACTTCGTCATGCCGACGCCGACGATGTAGGCCTTCATCTCTTCCGACTCCTCCTGATGGAAGGGGTGTTCAGTCCCGGGGCAGGCCGAGGATGCGCTCGGCGACGACGTTGAGCTGGATCTGGGTGGTGCCGCCCGCGATGGTCAGGCAGCGGGACATCAGGAAGCCGTGGAGGGCCCGCTCCCCCGCCGCCGGTTCGTCCACCGAGCCCTGCGGGCCGAGGAGTTCGAGGGTGAGTTCGGCGACCTTCTGCTGGTGGAGTGTCTGGACGAGCTTGCGGACCGAGGCCCCGGCGCCCGGTTCGTTGCCGGAGACCTGCTGGAGGGTGGTGCGCAGCCCGACGCAGGCGAGCGCGTGGGCCTCGGCGGCGAGGGCCCCGACCCGGGCGCGAACGGTTTCGCCGAGCCCGGCCGAGAGGGCGATCAGGGCCTCAAGACCGCTGTCGAAGGTCAACTGGTCGGCCATGTGGACGCGTTCGTTGCCGAGCGTGTTGCGGGCGACCCGCCAGCCGCCGCCGACCTCGCCGACGACGGCGTCGGCGGGCAGCAGGACGTCGTCGAAGTACACCTCGTTGAAGAGGGATTCGCCGGTGATCTCCTTCAGCGGGCGGATGTCGATGCCCCGGGCCCGCTTCATGTCGACCAGGAAGTAGGTGAGCCCGCGGTGCTTGGGCACGTCCGGGTCGGTGCGGGCCAGCAGGATGCCGTGGTCGGCGGTGCGGGCGGCGCTCGTCCAGACCTTCTGCCCGGTGATCCGCCAGCCCTCGCCGGTCCGTACGGCACGGGTGCGCAGCGCGGCGAGATCGGACCCGGCGTCGGGTTCGGAGAAGAGCTGGCACCACTGGAGGTCGCCGCGCAGGGTGGCCGGCAGATAGCGCTCGCGCTGCTCCTCCGTCCCGTACGCGATCAGGGACGGCACCACCCAGGTGGCGATGGAGAGGTCACCGATCCGGATCCCCTGCTCGCGCAACTCCTGCTGGATCGCGAGCTGTTGTAGGGGGCCGGCGTCCAGCCCGTAGGGGGCGGGGAGGTGCGGGGCGGCGTAGCCGGTAGGGGCGAGGGCGCGGCGGGCCTCACGGGGCGCGAGGCCCCGGGCGGTGGCGAGGTGGGGGCGGGCCTCGGCGCGGTGACGGTCGGCCTCGGCGGGGAGTTCCAGGGCGAGTTCGCGGCGGGCCCCGGTCTCGGCGAGGCGGGCGGCGCGCAGCCGGTGGGCGTCGGCGGGTCCGAGGAGCTGCCGGGCGAGGACGGCCCGGCGCAACTGGAGGTGGGCGTCGTGCTCCCAGGTGAAGCCGATGCCGCCGAGGATCTGGATGGCGTCCTTGGCGCAGGTGTACGCGGCCTCGGGGGCGGTGGCGGCGGCGAGCGCGGCGACGAGCCCGCGCGCCTGGGGGCCGGCCGCCTCGGACCCGGCCGTCTCACTCGCGGCCGCCTCGGACCCGGCCGCCCCATCCTCGGCAGCCTCGGCCCCGGTCTCCTCGTCCACCGCGCGGGCCGCGTCCCAGGTGAGGGCGCGGGCCTGTTCGAGGCGGACGAGCATGTCGGCGCAGAGGTGCTTGACCGCCTGGAACGCCCCGATGGGCCGCCCGAACTGTTCGCGTACGGCGGCGTGCGCGACGGCGGTGTCCAGGCTCCGGGCCGCGGTGCCGCAGGCGTCGGCGGCGAGGAGGACGGTGGCCAGGTCCCGGGCGAGCTCCGGGTCGGCGATCGGCACGGCCCGGTCCGTCGGTACAAAGACGGCGTCGGCCCGCACCTCTGCGGTGGGCCGGGTCGGGTCGACGCTGCGGTGCGGGCGCACGGTGAGCCTCTCCGCCCCGGCGTCCACGAGGAACCAGCGCTCGCCGTCGGGCGTGGCGGCGGGCAGCAGGAGCAGGTCGGCCGCGTCGGCGCTCAGGACGGGCGGGGCGGTGCCGTCGAGGCGGTGGCCGGTCGCGGAGGGGGTGGCGGTGAGGGTGCCGGGGGTGAGGGCGAGGGCGGCGGTGCGGTCCCCCGCGGCCAGCTCCCGCAGCGCCCCGACCAGCGCGTCGGCCGTGACCGGGGCCCCGCCCCTGGCTGGCGCCCCGGCCCCGGCCGACGCCCCTGCCCCGCCGCCCGAGGAGCGGTGCCCGGCCGGCTCCCCGGCCCCGGCGGCCACCACCTGGTGCAGCACGGCGGAGGTGAGCGTCGTCGCGAGGTACGGGCCGGGGAGCGAGGCGTACGCGGCCTCCTCCAGGACGACAGCGAGGTCGAGGAGACTCCCGCCGCCACCTCCGTACGCCTCGGGCAGATGGATGCCGGTGAGCCCCTGGGCAACGAGCGCCTTCCAGTGCGCGGGGCGCACACCGGGGGCGGCCGGGCTCCCCGCGTCGAGGAGTTCCCGCACCTCACCCGGGGGTGCGGCGCGGGCCAGCCACCCCCGTACGGAGTGCGCCAGCGCGCGGTGCTCCTCGGTGATCCCGATGCCGGTACCGACGGCCGTGCCCCTGACCGTGCCCCTGCTCATGCGCGTCTCCGCCGGTCGCAGCCACTGGAACGGCGCAAGAGTAGAACACGTTTCAATCTGACGGAAGGTCAGAAGACTGCCGGATCCGCACAGGGAACAGCCGGAATAGAAGCGCCGCCCGGAAGCGTTCACCCTGCACACACTTGGGGGGAGCCCGGGTGACCGAAGGCTGCCCGGGAGGCCCCACGCATGCGACGGACGCGACAGACACGGCACATACAGGAGCTTCCCGAGCCGCCGAAAGCGCGGCGTTCCGGCGGCATCGTGCCCGTCCTCGCCTTCGCGGGCATCACCGTCGCGGTCATGCAGACCCTGCTCGTCCCGGTCATCAAGGATCTGCCGGTCCTGCTGGACACCGCCCCGGCCAACGCCACGTGGGTGATGACCGCCACCCTGCTCGCGGGCGCCGTCTCGACCCCGATCATGGGCCGCCTCGGCGATCTCTACGGCAAGCGGCGGATGCTGCTCGCCTCGCTGGCCGTGATGGTGATCGGCTCGCTGATCTGCGCCTCCACCGACGACCTGATCGTGATGATCACCGGCCGCGCGCTCCAGGGCTTCGCCATGGGCGCCATCCCGCTCGGCATCGGCATCATGCGCGACGAGCTGCCGCGCGAGAAGCTTGGCTCGGCAATGGCTCTGATGAGCTCGTCCATCGGCGTCGGCGGCGGACTCGCGCTGCCCGTCGCCGCGCTGGTCGCCCAGCACGCCGACTGGCACGCCCTGTTCCTCGGGTCGGCCGGGCTCGGCCTGCTCGCGATGGCGCTCACGTACGCACTCGTCCCCGAACCCCCGCTGCGCGCGCCCGGCTCCTTCGACCTCCTCGGCGCCCTCGGGCTCTCGCTCGGCCTGGTCCTCCTTCTCCTGCCGGTCACCAAGGGCAGCGACTGGGGCTGGACCTCGGCGCCGACCCTCGGGCTGCTCGCCGCCTCCGTGGCCACCCTGCTGCTGTGGGGCCTGTTCGAACTGCGCACCCCGGCGCCGCTGGTCGATCTGCGCACCACCGCCCGCCGCGAGGTGCTGCTCACCAACCTCGCGTCGATCATGGTCGGGGTCGCCTTCTACGCGGTCTCCCTGGTCCTTCCGCAACTGCTCCAGCTGCCCACGTCGACCGGTTACGGCCTCGGCCAGTCCATGGTGGTCGCCGGGCTCTGCGTGGCCCCGCTGGGCGTGACGATGATGTTCGTCGCCCCGCTGTACGCCCGGATCTCGGCCCGCCGGGGCCCCAAGGCCACGCTGATGCTCGGCATGCTGGTCATCGCGATCGGTTACGGGGCCGGGCTCGGCCTGCTCTCCGCCGCCTGGCAGACCGTGCTGATCGCGGTGGTGCTCGGCGCGGGCATCGGCCTCGCCTACTCCTCGCTGCCGGCCCTGATCATCGGGGCCGTCGACCCGTCGGAGACCGGCGCGGCCAACGGTCTCAACACCCTAATGCGGTCCATCGGCACCTCGGTGTCGAGCGCCGTCATCGGCATGGTGCTGGCCAACACCTCCGCGACCATGGGCTCGGTCGAGGTGCCGTCCATGGAGGGATTCCGGATCTCGTTCCTGATCGCCACGGGCGCGGTGCTGATCGGCCTGGTGCTGGCGGCGTTCCTGCCCGCGCAGCGGCCCTCCGCGCACCCGGTGCTCCTGGCGAGCAGCGCGGACGCCGGACCGGGCCCCGCCCCCTCCCCCGTGCCGGTCGCCCCGGTCGCCGCCACGGCCCCCGCCGAGGCCGTCGGCCGGAACGTACGGCACGATGGGTCGCCGTCGACCGGCCCGTGAGCCGCCCCGCCCCACCTGGAGGAACCCCGTGACCGCCGCCGCTTCCGCTTCCACCTCCGGACCCGCTGCGGCCGCCGGACCCGGGCCGGAGATCCTCGCGGCGTTCGAGGCCGCCAAGGGCTTCATGCCGGTACACGAGGGCCTCGCCCTGTACGCCGCCGCCACCGGGGCCGGTGCGCTCGGGCTGCCGCTGCTGGAGGTGGGCACGTACTGCGGGCGCTCCGCGATCCTGCTGGCGGACGCGGCGCGGAGCGTCGGGGTGACCGCGCTCACCGTGGACCACCACCGGGGCAGCGAGGAGCAGCAGCCGGGCTGGGAGTACCACGACCCGAGCGTGGTGGACCCGGAGGTCGGGCTGATGGACACCCTCCCCACCTTCCGCCGCACCCTGCGCCGGGCCGGCCTGGAGGACCACGTGGTGGCACTCGTCGGGCGTTCCCCGCAGGTCGCCGCCGTGTGGAGCGGACCGCTCGGGCTCGTCTTCATCGACGGCGGGCACACCGACGAGCACGCGAACGCCGACTACGAGGGCTGGGCCCCGCATGTGGTCGAGGGCGGGCTGCTGGTGATCCACGACGTGTTCCCCGACCCGGCCGACGGCGGGCAGGCCCCCTACCGGATCTACCGGCGGGCGCTGGCCTCCGGGGCGTTCACGGAGGTGTCGGTGACGGACTCGCTGCGTGTGCTGCGCCGCACGGGCGCCGGGATCTGAGCCGCCGGACGGCCGCATGGGTAGCATCGCCGCGTGCCGTACGACGACTGCCCTCCCCCCACCCGCCGTGCCCGGCCCCTGTCCGTGGCCGCCGCGCTGGCCGCCGTATGTCTGACCGCCGCCGGATGCGGCGGCGGCCCGGAGACCGGCGAGGCCGGTGCGGCCTCACCCCGGCCGGGCGCTGACGCCGCCACCTCGGCGGCCCCGACGCCGACCGGGAAACAGCCGCTGCCGAAGGGCCCGCTGACCGGCCGGACCGTGGTGATCGACCCCGGCCACAACCCCGGTAACCGCGATCACACCCGCGAGATCAACGAGCAGGTCGACATCGGCACCGGCCGCAAGGAGTGCGATACGACCGGGACGGCCACCAACGACGGTTACGCGGAGGCCCGGTTCACCCTGGACGTCTCCCACCGGCTGCGCGCACTGCTGGAGGCCGAGGGCGCCCGGGTCCGGCTGACGCACGACGCGGACCGGCCGTTCGGGCCGTGCATCGACGAGCGGGCCCGGATCGGGAACGAGGCGAAGGCCGACGCGGTGGTCTCGGTGCACGCGGACGGATCCGCGGTGGGCAACCGGGGCTTCCATGTGATCCTGCCCGCCGGGGTGAAGGGCGGTGGGGCCGACACCTCGAAGATCGTGAAGAGTTCCGCCGATCTCGGCGCGAGGATCGCGGGGCACTTCGCCCGTACGACCGGAAGCGCGCCTTCCAATTACATCGGCGGAAATACCGGCCTGGACACCCGCGATGATCTCGGTGGACTGAATCTGTCGACCGTGCCCAAAGTGTTCGTCGAATGCGGCAATATGCGTGATCCGAAGGACGCCGCGCTGCTCACCGCCGCGAGTTGGCGGCAGAAGGCGGCCCAGGGACTGGCCGACGGCATTGCCGGCTACCTGAAGGGGTAGTTCTGCGGTGATATTGGGGGGATAACCGTTCATGATCCGGGCTCGGGAGCAACCCGACCGGGCAGACGATAGATTCATCCGTACGATGGGGAGCCGCTCCCGAGCTTCGAGCCGCACCGGCGGCAGCGACGACCGCCCCGACGAGACGACCGACTAAGGACCTTCACGTGAATATCCGATCCCTCACACGAGGCGACGGCGTGGTGATCGGAGCAGCGGTCGTGCTGTTCATCGCCTCTTTCCTCGACTTCTCCAGCTACGACTGCCCGCAGGGCGTCGACTGCTCCCGGTTCGACAGCCCGAACGCCTGGGACTCGCTCGGTCTCCTGATGAGCGTCTTCCTCGCGGGCGTCATCGGCGCGGCGCTCCTGATCGTCAGCCGTGCGATGCCGGGCCGGAAGGTCGTCGGGCTGGACCTCGGCCAGTTCGGCGTGGCGCTCACCGTCTTCGCCCTGTGGACCGCTTTCTGGACGATCCTCGACGTCAACAACGCCGGAGCCGGCCTGATCCTCGGCCTGCTGGCCGCCCTCGTGCTCGCCGCCGGAGCAGTGGCCGGCCCGCTGGTCCCCGCGCTCAAGGCCCCGCTCCTCAGCCCGTCCGGCCCGTCGCAGGGCGTGCAGGGCGGCCAGCAGCCGTACGGTGCGCAGCCCGGCCAGGGCTACGGCTTCCCGGGCGGCCAGCAGCAGGCGCCGTACGGTGCCCAGCCGAGCCAGGGTTACGGCTACCCGGGCGCGCCCCAGCAGGGCCAGCCCGCCCAGGCCGACCCGGCGCAGGCGCAGCAGGCCCAGGCCCAGGCGCAGCAGCCCGCGCAGGGCGGTGCGGCCCCGGCGGGTGACTTCACCCCGTTCTGGTTCGCCGTTCCGGTGGCGCGCCCGCTGTACGGCGAGGACGGTTCGCCGAACCCGATCGCCGAGCTGGCGCCGGGCACCTGGTACCTCGCGGTGGAGCAGCGCGGCCAGAGCCTGATCGCGCAGACGCAGGACGGCCGTCGCGGCGTCCTCCAGGACACCACGGGCATCCAGCGCGGCTGATCCCCGACGCGTACCCCGCGGCCCCTCGCCCTTCCGGGCGGGGGGCCGTTGTCGTACAGTCCACCCCGCACCCAACGCTTCTGACACACCGTCAGTCACGGCTGGAGGGAACGGTATGCGGCTCGGACTCGCGCTCGGCTACTGGGGCCGCGGCCCGGACGCCGGCCAACTCGGCCTGGTCCAGGAGGCGGAGCGGCTCGGCTACGCGTCGGTGTGGACGGCGGAGGCCTGGGGCTCGGACGCCTTCACACCGCTGACCTGGATCGCCGCCCACACCTCGCGGATCCGGCTGGGGACCGGCATCGTCCAGATGGCGGCGCGCACCCCCACCGCGACGGCCATGCACGCGCTGACCCTGGACCATCTCTCCGGCGGCCGGATGCTGCTGGGCCTCGGCCTGTCGGGCCCGCAGGTGGTGGAGGGGTGGTACGGGCGGCCGTTCCCGAAGAGCCCGCTGACGGCGACCCGGGAGTACGTCGAGGTGATCCGGCAGGTGCTGGCGCGGCAGGGGCCGGTCGAGCTGGCGGGCCGCTTCCACTCCCATCCGTACGCCGGTCCGGACGCCACCGGGCTCGGCAAGCCGCTGAAGCCGATCACGCATCCGCTGCGCGCCTCGCTGCCGGTCCTGCTGGGGGCGGAGGGCCCGAAGAACATCGCGCAGACCGTGGAGATCGCGGACGGCTGGCTGCCGCTGTACTGGTCACCGCTGCGCACCGATGTCTACGAGACCTCCCTCACCGGGCTCCGGGAGGGGTTCATGGTCGCGCCGATGGCCCGCGCGCACGTCTGCGACGACGTGGCCGAGGGGCTGTGGCCGGTGAAGGCGATGCTCGGCTTCTACATCGGCGGGATGGGGCACGCGGCCCGCAACTTCCACGCCGACCTGATGGCCCGCATGGGGTTCGAGGAGGAGGCCCGGCGGATCCAGGAGCTGTTCCTCCAGGGCCGCAAGGAGGAGGCGGTGCGGGCGGTGCCGGACGCGTTCGCCGACGAGATCTCGCTGATCGGGCCGCGCGCCCGGATCGCGGAGCGGCTGGAGCTGTGGCGCACGGGACCGGTGACCGATCTGCTGGTCACCGCACCGGACCCGCACACGCTGCGGGTCCTGGCGGAGCTCAACTCCTAGGCGGGACAGCCCAGCAGGGTGCTCAGCCGAACGAGGACCGGTCCAGCCAGAAGTCCAGCAGCGCCGCGTCGCCGAGCACCTCGACCCGTGAACTGGTGGGCTCCAGGCGGCGGTTGAAGACGAGCATCAGATCGGTGAGGGTGCCGCGCAGGGCGACCGTGGCCTTGTCGTGCGCGTGCCGCCAGGTGAAGCGGTCGTCGCCGAACTCGATCAGCCACTCCGCGCCGGGCACATCGGTGGCGTGCAGATGCAACGACCGCCCGCCGCCCCGCAGTTCCGCCGCCTCCGGGTCGCCCTCCTCCTGGGCCAGGGCGACGATGCCGAGCCACTCCTCGATGGTGTCGGCGGCCACCTCGGCGTCGACCTCGTACGGGGCGCGGGCGGCGAGCGCCGCGTCCGCCCGGTGCACGGCCGTCTCGTGCGTCATGCGACGCGCCCAGAAGGCCGCACGCTGTTCGGTCACCCACGTCCACACCTCGGCGGCCGGCCCCGCCTCCCGCAGCGCGGCGACGGTGGCGGCCGCACCTTCGGCGAGCCAGGCGTCCAGCGCGGCCGGGTCCTCACTGTCCGGCCCCTCGAAGCCGGGCACCTTGTCCTCCGGGAACTCCTCGGAAGCACGGGTCCGGACGATCTCACCGACCCAGCGGTGCGCGCCGCCGACATGCACCGCGAGCTCGCGGAGGGTCCAGTCGGGGCAGCTGGGGACGGTCACGCCGAGATCGGCACCGGTCAGCACCGCGCGCAGGGCGTCGGTCTGGGCCAGGATCTCGTCGCAGTAACGGTCGTGGGAGAGAGACGTCATGCGGCACCTTAACCGGCGGCACCTGGGATGATCATTCCGATATCCGCCGGTCGTCGCCCCGCTCACCGACGGAACCATGAAGGCACCCATGCGAAGAAGGGCTACGCGACCCACTGATGCGCTTCTCCTCCGACGACCTCGTCTGCCGCATCGCCTGCAATCTGGAGCAGGTGCACACCGCCGACGAGGCGATGCGTGCCTGGCTGCCGCTGGTCTCCGAGCTCCGGCCGGTGTCGGCGGCGTTCGAGGCGGCCCATCCGGACGGCCTGCGCCGGGGCTACCTGGCCGACCTCCTCGTGGTCTCCTCCCTTCAGGACGGGGCCGGCGGCGGGAGCACCCGGAGCCGGCTGCTCGCCACCGTGGACGCGCTCGCCGTACGCCTCGGCCTGGACCCGGCGGACTTCGAGACCGACGAGGACGGCGCCGGCGGAGCGCTGGAGGCGAAGGACGAGCAGGACGGCTCGCCCTACGGCGCGTATCTGGTGCTCGCCCTGACCGGTGCGGACCCGCTGAACCCCGACGGCGAGGAGAAGGACTACGCAGACACGGGTGAGGACCTGCCCTGACCCTCGCGTGCCGCTATCCGGTCAACTGGGAGGTGGAGGGAACCTTGTCCTTCACCTCGGCACCCGCGTCCTTGCCCGCGTTCTTGATGCTGTCGATGACGCTCTCGAACGCTCCCACGTCGCCCTCCCCCGCCTCGCCCTTGCGGAGCTTGGTGCCCAGCCCCTTGAGCGATTCGATCCCGGCGGTGAGCGGGGCGACGGCCTTCGAGAGCAGCGGGTCGCCCTTGGCGTTCCTGGCCGCGGCCTGGAGCCGGTTGTAGGCGAACCCGCCCGCCAGGCCCGCCTTCACGAGGGCGAGCCTCCGGCCCTCGGCGCCCTTCTTGAACGTCCCGGCGCGGTACGGCTTCACGATCCACTGGTACGTCGCCCCGGCCGCCAGCCCCGCGTTGGCGACGAACCGGGTCTTGGCGAGCCGCTGCTTCTCGGCCGAGGCGGATACGGAGACGGAGGGGCTGGCGGCGGCCGAGGCGCTCGCGGCGTTGCCGCCCGAGGTGTCGTCGGAGTCGCCGCACGCGGTGGCGCCCGCCACCAGGGCGCAGGACAGCAGCAGCGCGGCCAGGGTGCGGCCAAGCGGTACGGAACGGGGCACGGCGGGGCCTCCTGACCGAGAGTGACGAATCTCGACACTCCCGCCCAGACTCACCCGTTCCTCAGGGGGCGGCCACCCGGCAGGGGCCGTCCGGGTTTCACCCTGCGTAAAGCGGCAACCAGAGTTCCATGTCTCCCAGAACCCGTTCAGGTAGCAGCTCAGCGGCACGCGTGATAGCCGTCGTGGCCGACATCTTGGCCTTCATCATCATCCTGTGGATCCTGATGTACCTGCTGGACGCCAACCGCGGCAACGACTTCGTGCAGTGGGTGCACGACGCGGCCCGCTGGCTGGCCGGCTGGTCGTACGACCTGTTCACGTTCGACAAGACGTGGGCGAACGTGGTCGCCGGTTACGGTCTCGCGGCCGTGGTCTACCTCTTCATCGGGCATGCCGTGGCGGGCCGGATCCGTCGCTGAACCGGCGCCACCCCAGGCGGTGTTCAGCGGCAGCAGTCCGGCTCCAGGCCGACCGGCAGCCGCTCGCCCCCGAAGACCGCGGTGGTCGCCTCGTCCCCCCCGAGCGCGGCCACCGCGAGCAGCAGGGAGCCCGCCGTCCAGGTGGTCAACTCCTCGGGCCAGACGGCCTTGTTGCCCTCGAAGACGTACCCCGTCCAGTACAGCCCGCCCTCGGCGCGCAGGTGCTGGATCGACTGGAGGATCTCCAGGGCCCGGTCCGACTCCCCCGTCGCCCAGAGGGCCAGGGCGAGTTCGCAGCTCTCGCCGCCGGTCACCCACGGGTTGGGCAGCACGCAGCGCACCCCGAGGCCGGGGACGACGAAGCGGTCCCAGCCCTCCTGGATGCGGGCGGTCGCCTCGGCCCCGGTGACGGCGCCGCCGAGGACGGGGTAGTACCAGTCCATCGAGTAGCGATTCTTGTCGAGGAACCGCTCGGGGTGGCTGCGGATCGCGTGCGCCAGCGCCCCGGTCGCCAACTCCCAGTCGGGCTGCGGCTCCTCGCGGCGCTCGGCGATGGCCAGCGCACAGCGCAGCGCCTGGTGGATCGAGGAGGATCCGGTCAGCAGCGCGTCGTTCACCGGGGTGCCGTCGGCCTCCCGCTTCCAGCCGATCTGGCCGCCGGGCTGCTGAAGCCGGAGCACGAACTCGACCGCCGCGTAGACCGTGGGCCACATCCGGTCGACGAACGCGTCGTCGCCGGTGGCGAGGTAGTGGTGCCAGACGCCCACGGCCACGTAAGCGCAGAAGTTGCTCTCCAGGCTCCGGTCCGTCGGCTGCTGCGGATCGCCGTCGTGGTAGGCGGCGTACCAGGAGCCGTCGGCGTTCTGGTTGCGGGCGAGCCACGCGTAGGCGCGGGCCGCCGCCTCGTGCTCGCCGGCCGCGTCCAGGGCCATCGCGGCCTCGGTGTGGTCCCACGGGTCGAGGTGGTGCCCCCGGAACCAGGGCAGCGCCCCGTCCTCCCGCTGTACGGCGGCGATCGCGGCGACCGTCTCGGCGGCCTGGGACACCGTCAGAACACCCGGCAGAACGAGGTGTTCGGTCTGTTCGGGAGTGCTCACGCCTCGGCCTTCGGCAGGTGCGGCTTGGTGGCGTACGCGACGAAGCTCTTGCCGACGACCGGGTTGAGGAGCTGCTCGGCGACCCGGGTCGCGAGCGGCTTCTTCATGATGTCCCAGACCAGCAGCTTGTGGTACGCCCGCACCGGCAGGGCCTTGTCGTTGTCGACGCCGAAGGCGCACTTGAGCCACCAGTACGGCGAGTGCAGGGCGTGCGCGTGGTGGGTGCCGTACGGCTTGAGCCCGGCCTCGCGGATCCGGGCGAGGAGCTGGTCGGCCTTGTAGATGCGGATGTGGCCGCCCTCGACCTCGTGGTACGCGTCGGAGAGCGTCCAGCAGATCTTCTCGGGGCCGTAGCGCGGGACGGTGATCGCTATCCGGCCGCCCGGCTTGAGCACCCGGACCATCTCGGCGAGGACGCCCTTGTCGTCCGGGATGTGCTCCATGACCTCGGAGATGATCACGACGTCGAAGGAGTCGTCGGGGAACGGCAGGTTGAGGGCGTCGCCCTCCATCGCGGTGGCGGTGGCGCCCTCGGGGGCCTCGCCGGCCTCCTTCATCGCGGCGAACCACTTGGCGACCTCGCGGATCTCCTCGGCGTTCTGGTCGAGGGCGACGACCTGCGCTCCGCGCCGGTAACACTCGAAGGCATGCCGGCCGGCACCGCAGCCCAGGTCGAGCACTCGGTCGCCGGCGGCGAGCGGGAAGCGGGTGAAGTCGACGGTCAGCACGAGGGCCTGCCTTCGAGGTCGGAGGTACGGGTTCCGGTAAACGCGGTCGCGGTCACCTGCGGACTCCGCGGGCGGTGATCGCCTGACGGTACAGCTCGGCCGTTCCGGCGGCCGCCCGGGCCCAGGTGAAGTTGGCCAGCACCCGTGCGCGGCCCGCCGTGCCGAGCCGGGCGCGCAGCTCCGGGTCGGCCAGCAGCCGGGCCAGCGCACCGGCCAGCGCGTCCGCGTCGCCGGGCGCCACCGCGAGGCAGGTCTCGCCGTCGCGGCCGGAGACCTCGGGGATCGCGCCGCCGGTGGTGGCGACGAGCGGGGTGCCGGTGGCCATGGCCTCGGCGGCGGGCAGCGAGAAACCCTCGTACAGCGAGGGCACGCAGGAGACCTGGGCGCTGCGCACCAGGTCGACCAGCTCGGCGTCGCTGATGCCCTTGACGAACTCGACGGCGTCCGCGAGCCCATGCCGCTCGATCGCGCGGGCGACCGGCCCGTCCTCGGCGCGCTTGCCGACGACGACGAGGTGGGCGGCGGGGTTCTCGGTGCGGAGCTTGGCGAGCGCGTCGACGAGGTGGACGAGGCCCTTGAGGGGGACGTCGGCGCTGGAGGTGGTGACGATCCGGCCCGGGACCTCGGGGACGGAGGGGTCGGGCGACCACAGGTCGGTGTCGGCGCCGATGTGGACGACGCTGATCCGGTCCTTGCGTACGCCGAGGTCCTCGACGATCTCGTCGCGGGAGGAGCCGGAGACGGTGAGGACGGTGTCCAGCTTGCGGGCGACCCGCTTCTGCATCCGCGTGAAGGCGTACCAGCGGCGTACGGAGGCGCGTCGGCGGCGACTGGTCGCGGCGGCCAGGTCGAGCCTGCGGTCCACGGTGATGGGGTGGTGGATCGTCGTCACGAGCGGGGCCCCGAGGTCGCCGAGGAGCCCGTAGCCGAGGGTCTGGTTGTCGTGGACGACGTCGAACTCGCCGCGCCGGGCCAGCAGATGGCGGCGGGCGCGCAGGCTGAAGGTGAGCGGTTCCGGGAAGCCGCCGGTCCACATGGTGGCGACCTCGGCGAGGTCGATCCAGTCGCGGTACTCGCCGCGCTTCGGGGTGCGGAAGGGGTCGGGCTGCCGGTAGAGGTCGAGGCTGGGCAGCTCGGTCAGCGGGACGCCCTCGTCGAGCACCGGGTAGGGCTGCGCGCCGATGACCTCGACGCTGTGGCCGAGGCGCGCCAGCTCGCGCCCGAGGTGGCGGACGTACACGCCCTGGCCACCGCAGAACGGATTGCCCTTGTAGGTGAGGAGTGCGATGCGCAACGGCCGGTCGCCGGTCCCGGCGATGCTGCCGTCGCCCGTGCGGGGGCCTGTCTCCACGGCCTCAGCGGTCACACTCGGCCCCCTTCTGACTGCGTGTTCGCCGGAGCGTAACCGGTCGCGCTAATCTAGAACAAGTTTCAGACTTGCTAGAACAAGTTTCATACTTGATCGCTCGACGTGCATCGAATCTACCGGCAGGTAGCGACGGCGGAACGGCCGGATCAGGTGATTCGCGCCACGGCGGACGCCCCTGGCATGCTGTGCGCGCCCGGACCGCCCGCTTCGCCCGTCCGGGTGGATCAAGCCATGGATCGTGGATCGTGGAACGGGGACAGCATGACCGCGGACGCCAGACCGGCAGCGCCTGCGCTGACCGAGCGCCAGGAGGCCCGTCGCCGCCGCATCCTGCACGCCAGCGCCCAGCTGGCCAGCCGGGGCGGGTTCGAGGCGGTGCAGATGCGGGAGGTGGCCGAGGCCGCCGGGGTCGCGCTGGGCACGCTCTACCGCTACTTCCCGTCCAAGATCCATCTGCTGGTCGCGACCATGCAGGACCAGCTCCAGCACCTGCACACCACGCTCCGCAAGCGCCCGCCGGCCGGCGACGACGCGGCCCAGCGGGTGGCCGAGACGCTGATGCGCGCCTTCCGCGCCCTGCAACGCGAACCGCACCTCGCGGACGCCATGGTCCGCGCCCTCACCTTCGCCGACCGCAGCGTCAGCCCCGAGGTGGACACGGTCTCCCGGCTCACCACGGCGATCATCCTGGACGCGATGGGCCTGGAGCACCCGACCCCGGAGCAGCTCTCGGCGGTCCGGGTCATCGAGCACACCTGGCACTCGGCGCTGATCACCTGGCTGTCGGGCCGGGCGTCGATCGCCCAGGTGAAGATCGACATCGAGACGGTCTGCCGCCTCATCGACCTGACGGCGGGACCTGACCGAGGCTGAGCGACGGCACGGGGGCCTTGGCGGCTCCGTCGGCTGCGGCGCCCCTGTCAGCCCCGTCAGCTCCGTCCGCTCCGTCCGCTCCGTCCGCTCCGGCGAGGGCCACCACGGCCGCGCGGCGCCGGTCCGTCCATTCGGTCAGCCGGACGTCGTCCCTCCCCGCCTTGAACAAGGCCTCCCGCCGGACCCACAACCGCAGCAGCGCCGGACCGGGATCCGGCTCGGCGCAGGCGGCGTCCACCTCGTCGTGCGGCAGCAGCCGCCTCAGTACGGAGACGGGCCCCGGCCGACGCGTCAGGGGCTCCACGTCGATACCGACCGGGCCCGGCCCGACCACCGCCGCTGCCAGACCGTCGGCATGGCTGAGACTGGCGCCGAGCCCGGGGCGGTCCGGAAGATACGGCCGACCGTGCCCGTCCCGCCCGCACCCGGGGCAGCGCTGGGCCGGCTCCACGTCACGTGGCGGCAGCCCGGTGACCCGGGAGGCGCACAGCCGCAGCAGCAGCCGGGCCGCCACCACGTCGTCGCGCCGGGCGGGCACCCGGATGCCCGCGAGCCGGTGCCGCTCCCAGGGGGCGAGCAGGCCCTCGTCCAAGTCCGGATGGGCCAGCACCTCGGCGGTGGTCGCGACGAGCGCCACGGCGGCCGCGCCCACCCGGCCGGGACCTGTGCCCACCCGGCCGGGACCTGAGCTCACCCGGCCGGGACCTCCGCGTGGCCGGCGGGGTCGAGGAAGCGCTCCTTGACGCGGGCGAGGGTGCGGAAGTCGTCGATGGTGACCTCCTGCAGATCGATGCTGCTGCCCGAGATCTCCTCCAGGAGATCGACGAACTCCAGGAAGTCCATGGAGTCGATGAGGCGGGCCTCGATGAGGTCCTCGTCCACGCCGATCGGGCCGTCGAGGCCGGGGTTCTTCTCGTGGAGCCACGCTGAGACCTGGTCCATGGGGGAAATCGCTCCTCTTGCTGTTCTGGTGACCGAACCGTTCCGGCGGCCGACGGACGGGGTGGAGGTCAGGAACCGGTGACGGCGGCCCGGAGCCGCTCCAGCGCCTGCTCGGCCGTGCCGTGGGCGAGGATCATCGCGTGCACCCAGCGCTCGACGCCGAAGGCGACGCAGGAGCTGTACGCGGGCCCGTGGGAGCCGGCGCGGATGCCGAGCCGCTCGCCGAAGAAGTTGCGGTGCCGGTTGACGGAGGCGATGGCCGTACCGTCGGGGGCGCTGTACTCGTACTTGACCGGGTCCAGTGCCATGAGGCGGGCCCGCGACCCCCCGTTGTCGTAGAACGGGTCGTCGGCCGCCGCCCGGGTCAGGGTCAGGCCGAGCCGCCCCGCCACCTCCTGGACGAACTCCCCTCCCCGCGCCTGGTGTTCGGTGGCCCCGTCCTTGGTCCCGAGGTAGAGCACCTCACGCATATGGAACCCCCACAGGCGGCGCAGGCCGTCGTAGTGGGTCTCGTTGCGGAAGCAGCGGCCGACCGCCGAGAGCCGCAGCCCGTCGTCACCGACGTCCTCGCCCTCCAGGGAGAGCAGCAGGCCGTAACAGGTCGCGGACGGCAGCACATGGCCGGTCGGCTGGAGCGGGAGATCCTGGGGCGAGCCGCCGGAGGCCAGACCGTCGAGCGCGTCCGGGCCGAACCGCCCTGCGGATACGCCGAGATGGGGAAAGTTGCGGAAGAAGTCCAGCCGCGCAAGGCCGTCGACGGAGAGCAGGGGCGGCCCCACCACTTCGGGGGCCGAGAGCTGTGCGGCCAGGCCGGTCAGGAGGTCGTCCAGGCCCCGCAGCAGGGCGGTGCGGACCGGGTCCAGCGTGATCAGCCCGGCGCCGGGGCTCTTCAGCTCGATGTCCGGCAGGGCGGTGATGCTGGGTGTGTTCATGGGACCGCGTCTTTCTGAAAAGCGGGTTGACAGGTCGTCACGAACCCGACCGCGCCCTTGGACACTAGGCCCGCTGCTCGCTTGTTGTCTAGACCAAAAATACCGAACGCCAGGTATCGGCTCCATGGCCACCTGGCACAGGACGGCACGCCATATCCCCATATGTAACGGGCACTTGACAGTCCGGGCGGTCTGGACCAATCCTGCTGATCGACGTGGTCACGGCTCCTCGCACCACGGCACTGCCATCCGTCCCGCCGACCGCGGCGACCCCGCTCCCCCGGGGTCGCCGCGCGGCCGGCCGAGGAGAAGAACCTGCCATGAACCTCATGACGACCCCCGCCCCTCGCCGCCGTCCCCGCCTGCACCGCGCGGCGTCGGACATCCCGTACTTCAGCGCGGACGGCGAGGCCTACCTCGCGCAGACGGCCCTGCGGGAGCTCGACAAGTCGCGTCCGCTGCGGGTGCTGTCCGAGGAGGACTTCGCCCACTGGCAGACGTACGGCTACGTCATCGTCCGCGAGGCGATACCGGCGGCAACAGCCCGCCGACTGCTCGACTTCACCTGGGAGTTCCAGGGCCTGGACCCCGAGCGGCCGGAGAGCTGGTACGAGGACCGGCCACTGCGCTCCGAGCTGGACCAGCAACTGCACATCTACGGCTTCGTCGAGGCGTACCACCACCAACTCCTCTGGGACAACCGGCAGTCGCAGCGGGTGTACGACGCCTTCGTCGACGTGTGGGACTGCGAGGAGCTGTGGGTCACCCTGGACCGGCTCAACCTCAACCCGCCCAACCGGGGCAACCGCGACCGCGCCCTGATCGAGGCGACGGACCGGGGCTTCGACATCGAGCTGCACTGGGACATCGACACCACGCTCGCCGTGCCGCCCCAGCGGGTGCAGGGCATCATCGCGCTCAACGACACCCGGCCGGAGACGGGCGGTTTCCAGTGCTGCCCGGAGCTGTTCCGGCAGTTCGACGCCTGGAAGGTCGCCCAGCCCGCGGACCGGGACCCGTTGCGCCCGGCCATCGACCGGGACGAACTCCCCGTCGTACGGCCGGATCTGCGCCCCGGCGACCTGCTCATCTGGAACGGTCTGCTGGCCCACGGGGTGGCCCGCAACCTCTCCGAGAACGGGGTGCGGGCCGTGCAGTACCTGTCGATGATGCCCGCCCTGGAGGAGCACGAGCGGCTGCGCAAGTCCCGGGTGGAGTCCTGGCGCCATCTGCGCACCCCGCGGTGGAACCGCACGCTGGTCGGCGACCCGGTGCTGCCCGAGTCCAAGCGCTACCCGACGGCCGAGCTGAACCCGCTGGGCAGCCGGCTGCTGGGGCTGGCCTCCTGGCAGGACCCGGTCGAGGACACAGCGGCCACTGCACCCGCCGCCGCAAGCGGGGAGCCTTCGTGCGCCGCGTCTGCCTGACCCTGCCCACGCACCGGGCATGCACCGGGACGATCACGGCGATCGCCGAGGAAGCGGCTTACGGGGCAAGGGAGCTCGGGGCGGAGGTGCACCTCCTGATCCTGGACTCCTCCCCCGCGCCGGTGCTTACCGAGCACCGGCAGGCGGTGGCCGCGCTGTTCGCGCAGCCCGGGGTAACCGTCCACCACCTCGACGAGGACGAGCAGCGGACCTTCCTGCGCGAGGTGGCGACCCGGTCCGCCGGGGATGCGGCTTCCGCGGACCGGCTGCTGGAGCTGATGCTGCCGTCCCGCGTCTCCTACGGGGCGTGCACCAACCGGGCGTTCCTCATCGCCCAGGCCCTCGGCTGCACGTCCGTCCATCGCCGGGACTCCGACAGCCGCTACCAGCGCGCCGACGGCGAGCCGGTCTTCCCTCTCCACCAGGAACTCACCTACCTCGGACAACGGGCGGACAACGTAAGGAAGTCGGCGACGAGGAGCAAGCTGCCGCCGGGCTCGGGAGACCGGCGGGTGGCGGTGGCGGGCGGCTCGTTCGTGGGCGAGATGTCGGTGGACGTCGCGGAGATCCGCGACCTCGACCCGGACACGTACGGCGAACTGGTCGGCCTGTCACTGCCCGAGGGCTCCCCGTCGATCTGGCGCAACCACCTGATCGACGCGTCGTTCCGGGGCGCGGGGAACGGGACGTTCGACGGCGACCACGCCACGCTCGCCCCGATCAGCCCGATGCGCGTGGACATGTGCAACGTGGCGCTGGACCACGAGGTCTACAGCCGGGTGCCGCTGCCGCCCGCCACGGACACCATCGGCACCGACTACTTCCTGCTTCACCTCACCCACGACGCCCGGCTTCCCGGCCTCCAGCACAACCGGCACATCGTGAACTTCCATACGGAGGAGCGGCGTACGGACGCCGGGTTCCTGGCGTACCAGGTCCGGTTCGCGAAGTTCCTTCTGGCGAAGGCGTATCTGAACACGGTGTACGCGAGGACGGCGGCGGCCGGTGACGCGCTGCTCGACGCGGAGGGCCACATCGAGGCATCCACGGTGGCCGGCTTCGTCCGGGACAGCGTCGGCCTGGACCGTACGGACGTGGCCCGCCGCCTGGACGTCATCGACCGGGCGTACCGCCGGCTCGGCGGCCGCTACACGACGGTCGCGGACACACTCGCCGACCGCCGCTCGCGCCTCCTGGACGAGGCCCGCGACGACATGGCCGACTTCGCCCACCTGATGGACCACTGGGAGGCCCTGACCGGTGCGAGCGCCGAAGCGGGCCTGGCCGTGACCCGATGACCCCGACCCCCGCCGTCGGCAAGGACACCATGCACCAGAACCCTCCGCCCCTCACCACGACCACGGTCACCGTCGCCTACGCGGGCGGTGACGAGCGCCGGGGCCCCGTCACCATGGGCCAGGCCAACATGATCCGCTGCATCCTGCGGGACGACCCGACCCACATCAACATCCACGATGTGTGGCCCGTCCCGGAGGGCACCACCTCGGCGGCCGTCACCGACGCCCTGCGGGCCCTGGCCGTACGGCACGAGGGGCTGCGCACCACCTTCCCGCACCCGCCGGGCGCGGCACCGGTCGGCCAAGTCGTGTCGGCGGAGGGCACGTTCACGGTGACCGTCCTCGACCACGCCGAACTCCCCGGCGATCCGGCGGAGTACGCGGAGTCGGTGGCGCGGGCGGCGCGGGCAGGGCGCTTCGCCCTCGATCGGGAGTTCCCGGTGCGGATCACCCTGCTCACCGTGGCCGGACAACCGGCCTACGTGGCACTGGCGTTCAGCCATGCGGTGGCGGACGGCAGCGCGATGGCCATCCTGCGCGAGGAGTTCGCCGAACTGCTGGCGGGCAAGGAGCTGCCGGGGCTCACGTCCCTGCCCCCGGTCGACCTGGCCGCCGTGGAGGCGTCCTCGGCCGGGCTGCGGAAGTCGGAGGCGTCCCTGCGGTACTGGGAGCGGATCCTCCGCACCGGGCCGCAGGAGATGTTCGCCGAGCCGCGCGGCAGGAGGCCGGGCACCGACGAGGAGGCCCGGCAGCTGACGCTCCGCTCGCGCCGGGGGGCCCGGGCGCTCGCCGGGGCGGCCCGCCGAACCGGGCACCCCGAGGCCACCGTGCTGATGGCCGCCTGGTGCGCCCTGGTGGCCCACCGGGCGGGCCAGGACAGCTGCGTCACCGCCGTTCCGAGCGCCAACCGGTTCCACGCGCGGGTCGCCCGTTCGGTGACCACGACGTCCCAGGACGCGCTGCTGCACCTGGACGTCCGGGTGGAGACGTTCGACGCGCTGGTCGCCCGGACGTGGGGGGCGGTGCTCAACGCCTACCGGCACAGCCAGTTCGACTCCGTACGGCTGTGGGAGATGATCGACCGGGTCACCGCCGAGCGCGGCAGCCACTTCGGCCGGGACGTGGTGTTCAACGACGTGAGCGCCCTGCCCGCCCCGCTCCTGGGCACGGACGCGCAGGAGCGCGACGACGCCGAGCAGGAGCTGACCTGGGGGCCGCCCCAGGCACTGCCGACCCGGCTGCTCGCCTTCACGTACCGGACGGCCCCCCAACTGCACATCTCCCTGTGGGCCGCCCCCTCGGTCTTCACCCCCGAGGAGGCCGAGGGTTTCCTCTCCGGGCTGGTCCTGCTCCTGGAGGCGGCCGCCGCCGGGGACGTGCCGATGAAGGCGCTGGCCGAGGTGACGGGAGTCCGCCCCGCCGAACGCGGGCCCGACTGGCTCCGGGTGGACGGCTGCTGGGTCTCGCCCGACGCCGTGCGCGAGACCCTCGGCCGGGCGGTGGGCGGACTGCCGGTGCGGGTGCAGGTGACCGAGACGTCCGGCGCCGAGCCGTACCTGACGGCGTACATCGCCCTCGGCGACACCTCGTTGACACCCACCGAGGCCCACCGGGCGCTGACCGCCCTCATCCCGGCCGCCGGTTCGGGGGTCCTGGCGCCCCACCGCTACGTACTCGTGGAGAACCCGCCCACCGAGCCGAACCGGAGCGACGCATGGCGTCGACTGAACACCATCGATGAAGGGACCGGCAGAAGCCGGCAGGTGTGACATGAGCGTTGACGACACGACCCTCCCGCAGCAGTCGGCCACGCTGCCGAGCCCCTGGCGATCGACCCGGTTCCGGCTGTTCTTCACGGCCCGCAGCGCGTCGCTGCTGGCCGACGGCATGCTGATGGTCTCCCTGACCACGGCGGTGCTGGGGGCGGGCCACGGGGCGAGCGGCGTCGGGTACGCGCTGGCGGCGTGGATGACCCCGATCGTGCTGCTGGTGCTGTTCGGCGGGGTGCTGGCCGACCGGTTCACGCCGCAGCTGATGATGATCTGCGCGGACGTGGCGCGCATGCTGGCCATGCTGACG
Source organism: Streptomyces rubiginosohelvolus (assembly GCF_014649875.1). GTDB lineage: Bacteria > Actinomycetota > Actinomycetes > Streptomycetales > Streptomycetaceae > Streptomyces > Streptomyces rubiginosohelvolus. The sequence continues at coordinate 152,424 of NZ_BMTW01000003.1, forward strand.
CTGGCCACGCTCCTCTTCTCCTCCGACAGCGTCCCCCTGTGGCAGATCATGGGGTTGATGGCGCTGAGCGGGGCCGCGACGGCGATGTTCCAGCCCGGGATGGCGAGCATGGTCCCCCGGGTCGCGGAGGACATCCAGAAGGCCAACGCCCTGCTGCGGATCTCCGAGGCGCTGAGCACGCTGCTGGGCCCGGGCCTGGCGGGCATCCTCGTCGCGTACTGGCAGGTCTCGGGCTCGTACATCGTCATCGCGGCGGCGTACGCGCTCAGCGCCCTCGTCCTCCTCCCCCTGCGCAAGCTGCACACGGAACGCGACGAGGGCGACGCCCCGATGTGGCGCAGGCTGGCGACGGGCTGGCAGGAGTTCCGGTCCCGCCAGTGGCTGTGGGGCGTGATCGCGGTCTGGTCGGTGTACGGCCTGTTCGTGTTCGGCCCGGCGCTGCCGCTGGGGGCGGCGCTGATGATCGAGCAGCACGGGGCGAGCGGGTACGGCTGGATCGCCTCGGCGGACGGCGCGGGCACGATCATCGGCGGCCTGATCGGCATGCGCGTCCGCCCGCGCCGCCCCTTGGTCGCGGGCGCCCTGGCCATGCTCTGCTTCGCGCTCAACCCCCTGGCCCCGGCGCTGGAATGGTCCTTCGCGGCCACGGCGATCGCGCATGTCATCGCGGGTTACGGCTTCGCGTTCTGGGGCGTGATGTGGGCTACGAGCGTCCAGTCACACATCCCGCTGACGGTCCTGAGCCGCGTCTCGGCGTACGACGTCGCGGGCTCCATCATGGTCATCCCCCTGGGCCGCGCCCTGGCGGGCCCGGCGGCGGACGCGTTCGGCGCGAACGAGGTGCTGATCTTCTCGTCGGTGATGTCGTGCGCCCTGCTGGCGGTGATGCTGAGCGTCCCGGCGATCCGGGCGCTGCGGCGGGCGCCGGAGGGCGTGCTCCGGCCGAAGGCGGAGGGCGAGCCGGCGGTCTGATCTCGCGCGATCAGACCCGCACAACTGTCACGTCGTACTGCTGGATCCAGTCGCTCCGCGTGACGAGCACGAGGCGATGGGCCTGCGCCTGGGCGATGAGCAGCCGGTCGAAGGGGTCCTCGTGGACCAGGGGCAGCCGCCCGGCCCGGACGCCGTGGGCGGCGGTGACGGGAGGCTCGGGAAGGCGAGTCTTCGGCGAGCGTAAGGCGGTCCGGCCGCAGGACGGCCAGGGTCCGAGGCCGGGCCCTGCGCACTTACGCCATGCTGCGCAGCACCGCGTACGGCGATCACCTCAGCAATCCCGCTCACGACAGCATGGCCTCTGCCTGCTTTGGAAATCCCCGGAGCCCGCCGGCCCGCCCTACCTCGATCCGGACCGAGGCGATGCACTGCGTCCGGTCTGAGGCATCTGCCCGGCCACCCCCTCCCCCGAGAGCAGGTCATTGTCTTACTGAGCTTCTTCGGAACGGCCATGATCGGGTGACGGCGGTGTCTGGGACGTCGAGCTGCCGCAGCTCAGAGACAAGTCAGCCAAGGAGCGACCATCACTCCCTGGAGCGGCCGCTGGAAAGGCTCATTGTGCGTCCGCTCGGCTGAGCCGGGCAGCCCCCGGCCCCCCTCGCCCCCTCAGTCCTCCGGCGGAAACACCACCTCCCCCGACCCCGCCAGCGTCAGCGTGATCGCCTCCACCGGGCAGCCCTCCGCCGCCGCCAGGACGTGTTCGCCCGCGTCGCGGTCCTCCTTCGTCGGGTGGGACTGGCGGGCCGAGTCCAGGTGGAAGGCGTCGCCCGCGTGGTTGACGCACATGCCGGAGCCGATGCAGACCGAGCGGTCGACCTCCACGTGCCAGCGGTCGCCCATCACGCCTCCCGGTAGCCGGCGGGCAGGTGGATCATCTTGTGCTCGAAGAACTCGCCGTAGCCCTCGGGGCCGAACTCGCGGCCCAGGCCCGAGTTCTTGTAGCCACCGAACGGGCCGAGCATGTCGAGGCTGAAGGTGTTCACGCTGTACGTGCCCGTGCGGATGCGGCGGGCGATGTCGATGCCGCGTTCCGTGTCCGCCGTCCAGACGCTGCCGCTGAGGCCGTACGGGGAGTCGTCGGCGATGCGGACCGCCTCGGCCTCGTCCCCGTACGGGATGAGGCAGATGACCGGGCCGAAGATCTCCTCGCGGGCGATGCGCATCGAGTTGTCTACCGAGCCGAAGAGGGTGGGTTCGACGTACCAGCCGCGCTCCTGGGAGGCCGGCACGTTGCCGCCCGTGAGGATCTTGGCGCCCTCCTCCTGGCCCAACCTGATGTAGTCCAGGGAGCGTTGCTGCTGGCGTCGGGCCACCAGCGGGCCCAGTTCGGTGGTGGGGTCCATGGGGTCGCCTACACGCAAGGCTCCCGCCGCTGCCGCGAAGGCCTCCGCTATTTCCTCGTAGCGGCTGCGTGGCGCCAGGATGCGCGTCTGCGCCACGCACGCCTGGCCGTTGATCATCCACGCGAACGGGACGATGCCCGCCACCGCCGCCTCCAGGTCCGCGTCCGGGAGGATGACTGCTGCCGACTTGCCGCCCAACTCCAAAGTGACTCGCGTCAGGTTGTGCGACGCCACCTCCATCACGCGCCGGCCTGCCGCCACCGAGCCGGTGAAGGAGACCTTGTCCACGTCCGGGTGGCCCACCAGGTACTCGCTCACCTCACGGTCGGCCGGGAGGATGGACAGGACCCCGGGCGGCAGGCCCGCCTCCTCCGCTATCTCCGCCAAGAGGTAGGCGTCCAGCGGGGTTTCCGGGGAGACCTTCAACACCGCCGTGCAACCCGCCAGCAGTGCCGGGGCCAGCTTCGCCGCCGCCGTGAACTGCGGGACGTTCCACGGGACCACCGCCGCCACCACGCCCACAGGTTCACGGCGGACCAGCAGCGGGCCGAGGACTCCGTCGCGCCGTTCCTCGTACGGGAACGTCCGCGCCACCGTGATCGCCGAGTCCCACACCATCATCGCGGCCAGCGCCTGCACCATGACGCTCGCGCTGTACGGAGTGCCGTTCTGCGCGCTGATCAGGCGCGCGAACTCCTCGTGGCGTACGGCGAAGGCGTCCTTGATCCGGGTGATCACCGCGATCCGCTCGTCCAGTGTCATCCGGGGCCAGGGGCCCTCGTCGAAGGCGCGGCGAGCCGCGGCGACCGCCCGGTCGACATCCGCCTCCGAGGCGTGCGGCACGCGGCCGATGACCTGCTCGGTGTGCGGGGAGATCACCTCGATGACCTCGGTGGAGAGCGGATCGGTGAACTCCCCGCCGATGAACAGGCGTCCGTGCTCCACCAGCTCCGTACGTTCCGTCATGGCCGTCCCGCCTCCCGTGAACCCGTAACACCCGCACACACGAAACTGACTGTTCGTCAGAACTGATACCAGTTCTTGTTTCAGTAGTCCACGGGGGTCGCAGCGTCAATGGCCCCCGCACTCCGATGATTTGGTAGACCGGGGCTACCACTGAAACGAGTTCTCGTTACAGTGGAGGCCGAAGCGGAGAAGGGGAGCCCATGGCGCAGGTGACTCACGGGACCGGGACGCAGGTGGCCGATCACGGCGGGGGCGTCCACAGCATCAGGGTGCCCATCCCGGACAATCCCCTCGGGCACACCCTGGTCCATCTCGTCGACACCGACCGGGGGCCCGTCCTCATCGACACCGGCTGGGACGATCCCGCCTCCTGGGACACCCTGGTCGCCGGGCTCTCCGCCCTCGGTACCGCCGTCACCGACATCCACGGCGTCGTCATCACCCACCACCACCCCGACCACCACGGCCTCTCCGGCCAGGTCCGCGAGGCGTCCGGGGCCTGGATCGCGATGCACGAGGCCGACACCGCGATCGTCCGGCGCACCCGGGAATCCGAGCCCGGCACCTGGCTCGACTACCTCACCCGCAAGCTCGCCGGCGTCGGCGCACCGGACGACCACCTCGCCCCGCTGCGTGCCGCCCGCAGCGGGGGGCGGCTGCGGACCCTGCCCGGGCTGCGTGCCGCCCTGCCGGACAGGGAGATCGTCCCCGGGGAGCTGCTCGACCTCGCCGGGCGGCGGCTGCGTGCCGTCTGGACGCCCGGGCACACCCCTGGTCACGTCTGCCTCCATCTGGAGGAGCGGCATCCCGCCGGGCTGGAAGGGAACGGGCGGCTGTTCTCCGGCGACCACCTGCTGCCGGGGATCAGTCCGCACATCGGGCTGTACGAGGACCCGGACGACACCGCCGTCACCGATCCGCTGGGCGACTACCTCGCCTCGCTGGAGCGGATCGGCCGGCTCGGGGTGGCCGAGGTGCTGCCCGCGCACCAGCACGCCTTCACCGACGCGGGCGGGCGGGTGCGGGAGCTGCTGGACCACCACGAGGAGCGGCTGACCGGGCTCCTCGCCCTGCTCGCCACGCCCCTCACCCCGTGGCAGCTCGCCGAGCGGATGGAGTGGAACCGGCCCTGGGAGCAGATCCCGCACGGTTCGCGGTCCATCGCCGTGTCGGAGGCCGAGTCCCATCTGCGGCGACTTGTGAAGCTCGGCCGCGCGGAGGCCGTCCCGGGCGGGCCCCCGGTGACCTACATCGCCGTGTGAACCTCACTCGGCTGCGGACGACCGCGGTGACCTACATCGCCGTCCGAGCCCCCCACCAGGGGCGACCCCGGTGACGTACATCGCTGTGCGCGGCCCCGGCCCCTCCCCTACGGACCGGTAGAGTGGGCAGGTCGTCATCATGCCCGTACAGGGGGACGCCGGAGATCACCGGCGCAGCGCCCCAGCCGTGACCCGTCCGCCCGACGGCAGCCGGACCGCCCTCCGCGGAGCGTGACCGGCTCGGGCCACCGGAACCCCGGTGGCCGGCACCGTCGAGGCATACGGGGCCGGAGCCCGGTGCCCTCGTGCGCCCGGGGAGTCCGGCCCTCGCAGGAGAGGCCCAGCCAGCCATGACCGTACGCCGCAGCGCAGCCGCGCTCGCGACCACCGCCGTGCTCCTGGGCGTCGCCGCCCCCGTGGCGGTCGCCCCTGTGGCGGTAGCCGCACCGAGCCCTTCTCCTTCGGCGGATCTGCCGGCCGGGCTCTACGGCACCACGGACCCCACGTACGACGGGGTGTGGCGGCAGTCGCTCGCCTTCCTCGCGCAGAAGATCGAGTACGTCACGCCGTCGACGCAGGCGGTCGACTGGCTGGTGGGCCAGCAGTGCGACAGCGGGGCGTTCACCTCGTACCGGGACGCCTCCAAGCCCTGCGACGCGTCGACCGTGATGGACACCAACGCCACCGCCATCGCCGTCCAGGCCCTCGTCGAGATCAACCAGCGCCGCGAGGACGCCAACAACGGGGCCGACTGGCTGAAGTCCGTGCAGAACGAGGACGGCGGCTGGGGCTACAACCCCGGCAGCCCGTCCGACGCGAACTCCACCTCCATCGTCATCGGCGCGCTGGCCCGCACCGGCGTCCCGGTCAACGAGCTCACCACCGCCAACGGCAGCACCCCGTACACCGCGCTCCAGTCCCTGGCGATCGCCTGCGGCGAGAAGGACGGCGGCGCGTTCGCCTACCAGCCGGGCAAGAAGGGCGAGCTGACCGCCAACATGGACGCCACCGCGGCCTCCGTGCTCGGTCTGATGGGCAAGGGCATCGCCTCCGGCACGTCCAACGCGGTCAAGGATCCCTCCTGCACGAAGGGCGACGACCTCAGCCCGGAGCAGAGCGCCCAGAACGGCGCCTCCTTCCTCGCGGACACGCTGAAGAAGCAGCCGTATCTGGAGCAGGCCCCGATGCCGGGCGCCGAGGACTCCGCCCCGCAGCCCGACTACGGCAACACCTCGGACGCCGTCGTCGCGCTCGCCGCCTCCGGGCACGCGGACAAGGCGAAGGCGTCGGTCGCCTGGCTGCAGAAGAACGGCACCGGCTGGGCGAAGCAGGGCGGCCCGGCCGCCACCGCGCAGCTGATCCTCGCCGCCCACGCCACCGGCGCCGACGCGCGGAGCTTCGGCGGCGTCGACCTCGTCAAGCAGCTCAACTCGATGGGGCCCTCCCCGGCCGCCACCGCCCTCCCCTCGCCGACGCCCACCGGTCCGCAGCCCTCCAGCGGCACCGACAGCGACGACGGCGGACTGAGCCTGGGGTGGCTCATCGGCATCGGGCTGCTCGCCGGTACCGGCATCGGCTTCCTGCTCAGCATGCGCGGGAAGAAGAAGCAGCCGTGAGCCGTACGCCGATGGGTTCGGCAGCCGTGAGCCCTGCGCAGGCCACCGCCCGGCTGCGCGTTCCCCTCGTCGCCCTCCTGGCCGCCCTCGTCGCCGCCTCCGCCGTGCTCCTCGGCGCGGGAAGCGCCCAGGCCGCCGGGTACCGCTACTGGTCCTTCTGGGAGGGCAACGGCAAGAACTGGGAGTACGCCACCCAGGGGCCGTCCCTCCTGCGCCCGGACGACGGTACGGTCCAGGGCTTCCGGTTCGCCGTGAGCGAGGACTCGGGCGACGCGGACCAGCCGCGCCGGGCCCCCGACTTCGGGGCGATCTGTGCGGACACCCCGGCAGAGGACGGGAAGAAGCGGGTTGCGCTGGTGATCGACCCGGGGACGAGCACGGACGCTCCGGACGGGGAGAAGCCGCCGGCGCTGCGGACGGCCTGTGCCCAGGTCGCGCCGGACGCCAGCAGCGCGGAGGCGCTCGCCGCGGTGGCGAAGCCGCTGCGGTACGACGACAGCGCCATGCTCTGCGCGATCTCCGGCTATCCGAAGTCCGGCTGCGGCGAGCAGGTGTCGGGCGACAGCGGCAGCGCGAAGCCGTCGGAGCCCACGAAGACCACCGGCGACCAGGACAAGGGCGAGGAAAGTGACGGCGGCGGCGGTCCGTCCGTCGGGCTCCTCGTCGGCATCGGCGCCGTCCTGCTGCTCGGCATCGCCGCCGTCGTCCAGGCCCGCCGCCGCCGGTGACCGCCGCCCCCGCCCCGGCCCGGCTGCTGCGCCGGGCCCTGCACGCCCCCGAGGCGGACCGCGCCAACGCGCTGCCCGCCGGGGCGTGGTGGCTGTGGGCGCTGGGGCTCGCCACCGCCGCCTCCCGGACCACCAACCCGCTGCTGCTCGGGCTGCTGGTCGGCGTGGCGGGGTATGTGGTGGCGGCCCGGCGTACGGACGCGCCGTGGGCCCGTTCGTACGGGGCGTTCATCAAGCTCGGGCTCTTCGTCGTGGCGCTGCGCCTGGTCTTCTCCGTCTTCCTCGGCTCGCAGATCCCCGGCACGCACACCGTGTTCACGCTCCCCGAGCTGCCGCTGCCCGACTGGGCGCGGGGCGTGCGGATCGGCGGCCGGGTCACCGCCGAACAGCTCGTCTTCTCCCTCTACGACGGGATGAAGCTGGCCACCCTGCTGATCTGCATCGGCGCGGCGAACTCGCTGGCCAATCCGGCGCGGCTGCTGAAGTCACTGCCCGGTGCGCTGTACGAGGCCGGGGTCGCCGTCGTGGTCGCGATGACGTTCGCGCCGAACATGGTGGCCGACGTGGTCCGGCTGCGCACCGCGCGCCGGCTGCGGGGGCGGCCGACCGGCGGGGTGCGGGCGGTGGCGCAGATCGGGCTGCCGGTGCTGGAGGGCGCGCTGGAGCGGTCGGTGGCCGTGGCCGCGTCGATGGACGCGCGGGGGTACGGGCGTACCGCCCAGGTCCCGGCGGCCGTCCGGCACACCACTAACGTCCTCACCGTGGGCGGGCTGCTCGGGGTGTGCGCCGGTACGTACGGGCTGCTGGCCGCGCAGGGAGCGGTGTACGGGCTGCCGTTGCTGCTGGCCGGTCTGGTCGTCGCGATGGCCGGGCTGCGGCTCGGCGGGCGGCGCTCGGTGCGTACCCGCTATCGCCCGGACCGGTGGGGTGTGCGGGCCTGGCTGGTGGCGTGCTCGGGTGCGGCGGTCGCGGCGGCGATGATCTGGGCGGGGGCGGTGGACCCGGAGGCGCTGCGCCCCGGTGTCGTACCGCTGACCGCGCCGGTGCTGCCGCTGTGGCCCGCGGCGGCGGCGCTGATCGGGCTGCTGCCCGCGCTGGTCGCCCCCGTACCGCCGTCGGAGCGGGCGGCCGACAGACCAGTGCGACGCGGCAAGGAGCAGGCGTGATCAGGTTCGAGCGGGTCTCCGTGCGGTACGAGGGCACGGAGCGCCCCACGCTGTCCGGGGTCGACCTCACGGTCCCCGAGGGCGAACTCGTGCTGCTCGTCGGGCCCTCAGGTGTCGGCAAGTCGACTTTGCTGGGTACGGTCTCGGGGCTCGTCCCGCACTTCACGGGCGGGCTGCTGTCGGGCCGGGTCACGGTGGACGGCCGCGACACCCGTACGCACAAGCCGCGTGAACTGGCCGATCTGGTCGGGACCGTGGGCCAGGATCCCCTGGCCCACTTCGTCACGGACACCGTCGAGGACGAGCTCGCGTACGGCATGGAGTCGCTGGGTCTCGCCCCGGACGTGATGCGCCGCCGGGTCGAGGAGACCCTCGATCTGCTGGGCCTGGCCGAGCTGCGCGACCGGCCGATCGCGACCCTGTCGGGCGGCCAGCAGCAGCGGGTGGCGATCGGTTCGGTGCTCACGCCGCACCCGAAGGTGCTGGTGCTGGACGAGCCGACCTCCGCTCTGGACCCGGCGGCGGCCGAGGAGGTCCTCGCGGTGCTCCAGCGGCTGGTGCACGACCTGGGCACGACCGTGCTGATGGCCGAACACCGGCTGGAGCGGGTGGTGCAGTACGCGGACCAGGTCGTCCTGCTGCCCGCCCCGGGCGCGCCCCCGGTGATGGGGCCGCCCGACGGGATCATGAAGGTGTCGCCGGTCCGGCCGCCGGTGGCCGAGCTGGGCCTGCTGGCGGGCTGGGACCCGCTGCCCCTGTCGGTACGGGACGCCCGGCGCGCGGCGGGCGGGCTGCGGGAGCGGCTGGCGGGGGCCGCGGTGCCCGTGCGGGCGGGCGTTGCCCCGGCATCGGGGCCGGCGCCGGTGCCGGTGCCGGTGGTCGCCGCGGAACGCTCCCGCCCCGGCCGCCTCGCCCGGCTGCTGGGCCGGGGGTCCGCCGAGCCGGTCGCCCCGGCCGCCGCCGATCCGGTCACCCGCGTCGACGGGCTCGGCGTGCGGCGCGGCCGGGTCGAGGCGCTGCGCCGGGTGACGCTCACCGTGGCTCCGGGCGAGACGGTGGCCCTGATGGGGCGCAACGGGGCCGGCAAGTCCACGCTGCTCGGCGCGCTCGTCGGGATGATCGAGCCCACCGCGGGCTCCGTGCGCGTCGGCGGCCTGGCCCCGGCCCGGACGGACCCGCGCGCGATGGTGCGCCGCGTCGGCCTCGTACCGCAGGAGCCGCGCGATCTGCTGTACGCGGACACGGTGGCCGCCGAGTGCGCCGCCGCCGACCGGGACGCCGGCGCGACGGAGGGCACCTGCCGGGCGCTGGTGTCGGAGCTGCTGCCGGGGGTCGGGGACGACACCCATCCCCGGGACCTGTCCGAGGGGCAGCGCCTCGCGCTCGCCCTGGCGCTGGTGCTGACGGGCCGCCCGCCGCTTTTGCTGCTGGACGAGCCGACGCGGGGCCTGGACTACGCGGCGAAGGCCCGGCTCGTCGGCGTACTGCGCGGACTCGCGGCCGAGGGGCACGCGATCGTCCTGGCGACACACGATGTGGAGCTGGCGGCGGAACTGGCGCACCGGGTGGTGATCCTCGCCGACGGGGAGGTCGTCGCGGACGGCCCGACCGGTCAGGTGGTCGTCTCTTCCCCCGCCTTCGCCCCGCAGACGGCGAAGATCCTCGCCCCGCAGGAGTGGCTGACCGTGTCCCAGGTGCGCGGGGCGCTGGAGGCGGGAGCGTGAAGGCGATGACGGACGTCACCGAACGGGCTCCCCGGCCCGTGCGCCTCGGGCCGAAGTCCGTGGCCGTGCTGCTGCTGACCGGGGCCATCGGTGTGGTCGCCTTCGGGTGGCCGCTGCTGGTGGACACCGGGTCCGGGCTCGCGCACGCGCAGGACGCGCCCTGGCTGTTCGCGGCGCTGCTGCCGCTGCTCGTCGCGGTGGTGGTGGCGACGATCTCCGAGTCCGGGATGGACGCGAAGGCCGTCGCGATGCTCGGCGTGCTGGCGGCGGTCGGGGCGGCGTTGCGCCCGCTCGGGGCGGGCACGGCGGGCCTGGAGCCGATGTTCTTCCTGATGGTGCTGAGCGGCCGGGTGCTCGGACCCGGGTTCGGCTTCGTGCTCGGCTCGGTGACCATGTTCGCCTCGGCGCTGCTGACGGGCGGGGTCGGGCCGTGGATGCCGTTCCAGATGCTGTCGATGGGCTGGTTCACCATGGGCGCGGGCCTGCTGCCGGGGCCCGACCGGCTGCGCGGGCGGGCCGAGCTGGCGATGCTCGCGGTGTACGGGTGCGTCGCGGCGTTCGCGTACGGCGTGGTCATGAATCTGCAGGGCTGGCCGCTCATCACCGGTCTCGGTTCGGGGATCTCGTTCGACGAGGACGACCCGCTGCACCAGAACCTGGTGCGGTTCGTCGCCTACTGCCTGACGACCTCGCTGGGCTGGGACCTGGGGCGGGCGGTACTGACGGTGGTCCTGACCCTGACGCTCGGCCCGACGCTGCTGAAGGCGCTGCGCCGGGCCACCCGCCGCGCCGCGTTCGACGCGCGGGCGGCGTTCGGGGAGCCGGAGAGGCAGCCCGAGGGGACGGCCCCGGGCTCATCATGATGGGCCGCTGAGGCCGACAGGACCGCTGGACGCCCCGCCGTATGGACCGCTGGGCGCTCCCTGCGGGGTCACAGCCGCTGGATGATCGTTCCCGTCGCCAGGGCTCCTCCCGCGCACATCGTGATCAGCGCGAACTCCTTGTCGCGGCGTTCCAGTTCGTGCAGGGCCGTGGTGATCAGCCGGGCGCCAGTCGCGCCGACCGGGTGGCCCAGCGCGATCGCGCCGCCGTTGACGTTGACCTTCTCCAGGCCGTCGAGATCCGCCTCGAACTCCTGCGCCCAGCTCAGGACCACCGACGCGAACGCCTCGTTGATCTCGACGAGGTCGATGTCCCGCAGCGACATGCCGGCCTTGCCGAGCACCGCCCGGGTCGCGTCGATCGGACCGTCGAGGTGGAAGTGCGGGTCGGAGCCGACGAGGGCCTGGGCGACGATCCGGGCCCGGGGCTTGAGCTTGAGGGCCCGCGCCATGCGTTTGGAGGACCACAGGATGGCCGCGGCCCCGTCGGATATCTGCGAGGAGTTGCCCGCCGTGTGGATCGCGCTCGGCATCACGGCCTTCAGTCCGGCGAGCGCCTCCATCGAGGTGTCGCGCAGCCCCTCGTCCCGGTCGACGAGCCGCCACATGCCCTGCCCGGCCGCCTGCTCCTCCTCGGTGGTCGGGACCTGGACGGCGTACGTCTCGCGCTTGAAGCGCTCCTCGGCCCAGGCGGCGGCCGCCCGCTGCTGGGAGAGCAGGCCGAGGGCGTCCACCCGCTCCCGGGTCAGACCGCGCTTGCGGGCGATGCGCTCGGCGGCCTCGAACTGGTTGGGCAGGTCGACGTTCCACTCGTCGGGCCAGGGCTTTCCCGGTCCGTGCTTGGAGCCGCTGCCCAGCGGCACCCGGGACATCGCCTCGACGCCGCAGCTGATGCCGACGTCGATGACCCCGGCGGCGACCATGTTGGCGACCATGTGGGAGGCCTGCTGCGAGGAGCCGCACTGGCAGTCCACGGTGGTGGCGGCGGTCTCGTAGGGCAGGCCGACGGTCAGCCAGGCGGTGCGGGCCGGGTTCATCGACTGCTCGCCGGCGTGGGTGACGGTGCCGCCGACGATCTGTTCGACGCAGTCGGCCTGAATGCCGGTGCGGCCGAGAAGTTCACGGTAGGTCTCGCCCAGCAGGTAGGCGGGGTGCAGATTGGCGAGTGCGCCTCCACGCTTGCCGATGGGGGTGCGTACGGCTTCGACGATGACGGGTTCCGCGGCCATGAGCTCGTCCTCTCCTCGCGCTTCCGCAGGGGGCGTCCCGGCGCCCGCGGAAGGAACTAGTACGCGTTCTAGTTCTGCCCAGCAGTCTCGTGACGGCGACCCGGCTGCGCAAGGGGCGTGCACGCACCGCACACGCGCGACTCCGCAACGGAAGACCCCTTCCGCGCCTCCGCACACCCGCCCGGGGCGATGGATCCGGCCACGGCTCTTGCCACTTGTAGAACTCGTTACTACCTTGCGGGCAACTCCTGATGGGCCGTCAGAAGCAGGATGGCGCGCCCGTCGGACTCGGACGGTTCGCGATCAGATCCGGAGTGGAGAGGTGCCCATGCGCTGCCCCCATCTGCCCGACGGGTTCGACTTCACCGATCCCGATCTCCTCCAAGACCGTGTGCCGCACCCGGAGTTCGCCCTGATGCGGGAGACCGCACCGGTCTGGTGGTGCACCCAGCCGCCCAACATCTCCGGGTTCGGCGACGAGGGCTACTGGGTCGTCACCCGCCACGCGGACGTCAAGTACGTCTCCACGCACCCGGAGTTGTTCTCCTCGAACACCAACACCGCCGTCATCCGCTTCAACGAGACGATCAGCCGCGACCAGATCGACGTCCAGAAACTGATCATGCTGAACATGGACCCGCCGGAACACACCCGGGTCCGCCAGATCGTCCAGCGCGGCTTCACCCCGCGCGCGGTGCGCTCGCTGGAGGCGGCCCTGCGCTCCCGGGCCCGCTCCATCGTCGAGACGGCCCTCGCGTCGGCGGACGCGGACGGCTCCTTCGACTTCGTGACGAACATCGCGGTGGAGCTGCCGCTCCAGGCCATCGCCGAGCTCATCGGCGTACCGCAGGACGACCGGTCCAAGATCTTCGACTGGTCCAACAAGATGGCCGCGTACGACGATCCGGAGTACGCGATCACCGAGGAGGTCGGCGCCGAGGCGGCGATGGAGATCGTGGCGTACTCGATGAACCTGGCGGCGGCCCGCAAGGAGTGCCCGGCCCAGGACATCGTCACGCAGCTGGTCGCGGCGGAGGGCGAAGGGAACCTGTCCTCCGACGAGTTCGGGTTCTTCGTGATCCTGCTCGCGGTGGCCGGGAACGAGACGACCCGTAACGCGATCAGCCACGGCATGCACGCCTTCCTCACCCATCCCGAGCAGTGGGAGCTGTACAAACGGGAGCGGCCGAAGACCACCGCCGAGGAGATCGTGCGCTGGGCGACGCCGGTCGTCTCCTTCCAGCGGACCGCCACCCAGGATGTGGAGCTGGGCGGTCAGCGGATCAGGAAGGGCGAGCGGGTGGGTCTCTTCTACTCCTCGGCCAACAACGACCCGGAGGTGTTCGACGCCCCGGAGACCTTCGACATCACCCGCGACCCCAATCCGCACCTCGGGTTCGGGGGCGGTGGCCCGCACTTCTGCCTGGGCAAGTCGCTGGCCGTGATGGAGATCGACCTGATCTTCAACGCCGTCGCCGATGTGCTGCCGGACCTGCGGCTGCTGGAGGATCCGCGACGGCTGCGGTCGGCCTGGCTCAACGGGATCAAGCAGCTCCAGGTGACCACGGCGGCGGAGTCCTGACACCGGTCCCGAGTGGCGGGGCGGGCGCGACGGGCGGACCATGTGAGGACGCGGCGATCCACGCCGAAGGGGTGCCGGGACGGTGAACGTCGTCCCGGCACCCCTTCGGCCTGCTCACCCGCTGTGTGCCGCCTCCTGCTTCCCGGCCGGCACGGGCTCCGCCTGCTCGGCCGCCGGTTCCGCGGGCGGCGGCTCGACGGGTTCCGCCGCCGCTCCCCGCTCCTCGTCGACCAGCTTCCGCGGACCCGACAGCACATACGTCAGCCCGAAGCCCAGCCCCACGACGAGCGCGCCGCCGACCGCGTCGAGCACCCAGTGGTTGGCGGTGGCCACGATCGCGGCGATGGTGAAGAGCGGGTGCAGCAGGCCGAGCGCCTTCATCCACAGCTTCGGGGCCAGCATCACGATCACCACACCGCACCACAGCGACCAGCCGAAGTGCAGCGACGGCATCGCCGCGTACTGGTTGGTGACGGTGGTCAGCGTCCCGTAGTCGGGCTTCGCGAAGTCCTGCACCCCGTGGACGGTGTCGATGAAGCCGAGGCCGGGCATGAGCCGGGGCGGGGCCAGGGGGTAGAGCCAGAAGCCGACGAGCGCGAGGAGCGTGGCGAAGCCGATGGAGGAGCGGACCCAGCGGTAGTCGGCGGGGCGGCGCACGTACAGCACGCCGAGGATCGTCAGCGGGACGATGAAGTGGAACGTGGAGTAGTAGTAGTCGAAGAACTCGCGCAGCCAATCGATCTTGACGACGGCGTGGTTGACCCAGTGCTCGATGTCGATGTGCAGCCACTGCTCGATGGCGTGGATCTGCCGGCCGTGCTCCTCGGCGAGCGGGCGGCCCGCCCGGGCGGCCAGGCGGACCTGGGCGTAGGCGTCGTAGACGACCCGGATGAGCAGGAGTTCCAGCAGCAGGTTGGGGCGGGTGAAGACCCGGCGCCAGAACGGCAGGAGCGGCACGCGTCTCCAGCGCGCCGCGACCGGTTTCGCGTAGTCGGTGGGGACCGGGTGCTGCCAGTACGGCGAGGTGCGGGGCAGGAACGGGGCGAGGCAGGCCGCGCCGAGCGCCGTGAGGAGCAGGATGTTGTCGCGTACGGGGAAGAGCGCCTCGATGTTCGGCAGCAGCATCGTTCCCGGCAGGGTGGCGGCGAGCACCACCACGGACGGCCAGACCAGCCGGTCGGAGGCCCGCTTGCCGACCTTGCCGACGACCGCGAGGAGCACCCAGAGCAGCTGGTGCTGCCAGGCGGTCGGCGAGACGGCGACGACGGCGCAGCCGGTCACGGCCACCGCGAGGAGCAGCTGACCGTCCTCGGCGTACCGCACCGCGCGCCGCAGCCCGACGACGACGACGACGGCGGAGAGCACCAGGAACAGGGCGATCTCCAGGGGGCCTTCGAGGCCGAGCCGGAGCAGCGCCCCGTGCAGGGACTGGTTGGCGAGGCTGTCCGGCCGCTCCCCCAGTCCGGCGCCCGCGAGATGGTGCACCCAGTACGTCCACGAGTCCTTCGGCGCCGCGGCCCACGCGACGGCCGTGGCGAGGGCGAAGGTCGCGCCCGCGCACACCGACGCCTGCCGTCGGCCGGTCAGCCAGAGCAGGGCGGCGAAGAGCAGCAGCACCGGCTGGAAGGCGGCGGCGATGCCGACGAGGACGCCCGCCGCCCGGTGGTCCCGGACGACGAACCAGGCCAGGAGCACCAGCAGGACGGGCAGGATGCTCGTCTGGCCCAGGTGCAGGGCGTTGCGGACCGGCAGCGACAGCATGAACAGGCTGATCGCGACGGGGGCCGCGAGCAGGGCCGTCCGGCGGCCCACCGGCCCGGGCAGGGCCTTGGCCGCGACGAGGCCGAGGGCGACGACGAGCAGCAGGGACCCGAACGTCCAGGCCACGCCCAGGGTCTGCTGGGCCGTGGCGGTGAGCGGTTTCAGGACGAGCCCGGCGAAGGGCGTCCCGGTGAACCGGCCGCCGTCGTACAGCGAGCCCGTCATGTGCAGGACGCCGTTCTCCCCGATCCAGGTCTCCAGATCGAGGAGCCGTTCCCCCGGTGGCTGCCGGAGCACCACCGCCACCTGCCGTACCGCGAGCACGGCCACGACCAGCCAGAGCAGGGCCCTGGTCAGCCCCGCCCCCGCTCCCGTGTCCGCCGCCGCGTCACCGCGCACACTGTGATCCGCATTCACCACGCTGCGCCGACCCTCCCACCCGTTCCGTGCATCGCCCTTGGAAGTGGGGGCCATGCAGGATGAAGCCTCGCATTGCCCAACGAGGTAGACCCAATCAACCCCCTCTTTGCCTGGCTGTCATCCTGCTTTGGTCCGGAAGAACTCGTCCGTGGGGATGACGGGGGGCGCCGGAAGGCCTCGGGTCGGCGCGGGGAGGGCCTCAGGCGTCCGGGCCGGCGGGGGTGTCCGCCTGCCAGGCGGTGAACAGGGGTACGTCGCCGGCTCCGGCCAGCACGACGATGCCGAAAGGCCGGTCGAAGGCGATGTGGTGGACCCGCTGCGGCCGGGGCGCGGCACCCGCCGGGGCCGCGACCACCGTCACGGCCGCGGCCTCCACGCCCTCCTCGGCGATCTTCAGCACGGCCTCCTGGATCACGTCGGAGACGCGAAGGCGTTCGGGCGAGAGGCCGGAGAAGTCGGCGTCGTCCGAGGTGGCCAGCCGTACGCCGAGGGCGGGCAGCTGCTCGGTGACGGACACCCGGGTCCGCAGGGCGAGCCGCGGCAGCCCGACGGTCACCCGGTCGGTGTCCAGCGCGGTGCCCGCGGTCCGGGGTGCCCAGCCCACGGGGAGGACGCGTTCCGGGCCCGCCCCCGGCTCGCCCAGGACGAGGCGGACCCGGGCCCCGGGAACGCCGCCCGGCTCTTGGGCGCAGCGCAGCTCGACGGCGTACGCCCCGCCGGCCGTCCAGGCGTCGGCCATCGGCACGTCCTTGGACATGGTCGGCACCGGGCGGACCGTCCCGGCCGCGTCGGTGAACGGCAGAACCCGGGTGCGCCGGCCCTCGAACGGCTTCTCCCAGCGGGCCTTCAGCGCCAGGACGTTGACCAGGGCGAGCAGGGTGTCGTCGGTGATCTCCAGCGGCAGCCGCTCGATCAGCCCGCCGGTGGCCTCGCGCGCCCAGGCGTCGACGGCCGCCGGGTCCATCGGGTCGAAGCGGACGTCCGGCAGCGCCTCCCGGTACGCGCGCAGCACGGGCACCCGGCTCCAGACCCGGGTGGCCACGCCCAGCGCCCCGGTCGCCGCCAGCTCCCGGGCCACCTTCGTGACGGCCGGGGCGGCTTCCCGGTCCGCGGTGCCGAGGAGGGCCCGCAGCTCGGCGGCGGTCGCGCCGCGGGCGCCCGCGGCGACGGCGGCCAGGGCGAGCCACAGCCCGGCGGGCGAACAGACGAAGCCGACGGTCGGCACGGTACGGCCCCGGCGCCACCACCGCTCCCGCCCCCGGCCCGCTGTTCCCTCGGCGGCCATGCCGTCCTGTATCCAGCGTTCGGCGAGATGCTGGATCGCCCGGGTGTCGTGGTCGCGGCGTCGGTCGCGGACACGTCGGTCACTGCTGCCCCCTGCAGGTAATGGCGTCGTCGTCAGGCCGTACGGCAGCAAGAATGCCTGACATGACCTGGACCGTGGCCGCCGAACGTTTCGACTCCCCCGACGCGAGCGCACTGCGCCGTGACTACTACGACGAGGTCGCGAGCCGCTACTGGAACCGGCCCGCGACCGCCGCCGAGATCGCCGACGGGCTGGCCGACGACGGGGCCGACCTGCTCGTACCGCCGACCGGTCAGTTCGTCGTCGGGCGGTACGGGAGCAAGGCGGCGAGCTGTGCCGGTCTGGTGCTCACGGAGGAGGCCGGGGCGGGCACGGCGGAGCTGACGCGGGTGTACGTACGCCCGGCGTTCCGGGGGACGGGCGGCGGCGGGCTGCTGCTGGCCGCGGTGGAGGAGGCGGCGAGGGCGTACGGCGTACGGCTGCTGCGGCTGGACACCCGCAACGACCTGGTCGAGGCGCGCGGGCTGTACACGAAGCACGGGTACCGGGAGGTGCCGGCGTTCCACCGCCGCAACCCGTACGCGGAGCACTGGTTCGCCAAGGAGCTGTGACCCGGCCCCGGCGCGCGTGAACCGTCCGGGCTCAGGAGGGCGGGTGCGGGTGACCGTGGTCGCCCTGGTCGTCGAGGGCCCGGCTGTGGGCCTCGCGCTCGTCGCGGCGCAGGTGGGCCTCGTGGTCGCGGGGTGGCGTCGGGGAGTGGGGCCGTTCCCTGGTCGAGCCGCTGACCTCGGCGGTCAGTTCATGGACGAGTGTGACCAGGTCGGTGGGGCGCTCGGGGCCCCACCAGTCGCCGAGGAGTTTGGCGAGCGAGTCCTCGCGGGCTTGCGAGAGCCGCACGACGGCCTCGGCCCCGGAGTCGGTGAGGATCATCTGCAGGCCCTCCCGGCGGGCCAGTCCCCGTTCCTCGACCTGCCGGGCCGCGTCGGTGATCACGTGCAGCGGTACGGGAGCCGTCTCGGCGAGCCGGGCGGGTTCGACCATGCCGTGCCGCTTGATCCGCAGGAGCAGCCAGCTGGCCGCGGGCAGCAGGTCGTACCCGGCCCGCGCGGTGATCTTCTCGTAGATCTCGCGGCGGCCCTCCCGGGTGGCGAGCACGGACAGGGCACGGGCGCACTCGTCGTACGAGGAGCGCTCGACGGGGTTGGAGGCGAGCGTCTGGCTCGTGTCGGGGGCGGTCACCGAGCCCCGGAGCTTGTCCTCGCGGAGGAACCAGGCGAGGACGAAGGCGAGGAGGACGACCGGGGCGGCGTACAGGAAGACGTCCGTGATGGAGGTGGAGTACGCGCTGAGGACCGAGGGCCGCAGGTCGGCGGGGAGCTGCCCGATGGCCCGGGGGTCGGCGGACAGGCTCCCCGCGTCGATGCCCGGGGGCAGCGGCTGCCCGGCGAGCGCGTCCGTCAACTGGCCGGTCAGCCGGTTGGTGAAGATGGTCCCGAAGACGGCCACGCCGAACGCCGCGCCGATGGACCGGAAGAACGTCGCGCCGGAGGTGGCGACCCCGAGGTCCTGGTAGGAGACGGAGTTCTGGGCGACCAGGACGAGGACCTGCATCACCAGGCCGAGACCGGCGCCGAAGACGAAGAAGTAGACGCTCATCAGCCAGGTGGAGCTGGACTCGTCGAGGCGGTGGAGCAGCAGGAGACCGGCGGTGGTGAGGGCCGTGCCGAGGACCGGGAAGACCTTCCAGCGGCCGGTCCGGCTGACGATCTGGCCCGAGGCGGTCGAGGTGATCAGCAGGCCGAACACCATCGGCAGCATGTGCACGCCGGACATCGTCGGGGTGATGTCGTGGACCACCTGGAGGAACGTCGGCAGGTAGGTCATCGCGCCGAACATGGCGAAGCCGATGACGAAGCTGATCACGGCGACGAGGGTGAAGGTGCGGATCCGGAACAGCTTCAGCGGCAGCACGGGCTCGACGGCACGCCGTTCGGCGGCGATGAAGGCCACGAGCAGGACGACGGCGAGCACCGCGAGCGCGATGATCTGCGGGGAGCTCCAGGCCCAGGTCGTCCCGCCGAGGGAGGCGATGAGCACCAGGCTGGTCGCGACGGCCGCGATGAGGAAGGTGCCGAGGTAGTCGATGGTGTGCTTCTCGCGGCGGACCGGGATGTGCAGGACGGCCGCGATGACGCCCAGCGCGACGACGCCGATCGGCAGGTTGATGTAGAAGACCCAGCGCCAGCTGAGGTGTTCGGTGAAGAAACCGCCGAGGAGCGGCCCGAGGACGCTCGTCACCCCGAAGACGGCACCGAAGAGCCCTTGGTACTTGCCGCGTTCGCGCGGGGTGACGAGGTCGCCGACGATCGCCATCGACAGCACCATGAGCCCACCGCCGCCGAGTCCCTGGAGAGCCCGGAACCCGATCAGCTGGGGCATGTTCTGGGCGACTCCGCAGAGCGCGGAGCCGATCAGGAAGATCACGATCGCGGTCTGGAAGAGCTTCTTGCGGCCGTACTGGTCGCCGAGCTTGCCCCAGAGCGGGGTCGCCGCGGTGGCCGCCAGGAGATAGGCGGTCACCACCCAGGAGAGATGGTCGAGCCCGCCGAGCTCGCTGACGATGGTCGGCAGCGCGGTGGAGACGATGGTCTGGTCGAGTGCCGCGAGCAGCATGCCGAGGAGCAGCGCTCCGATCGCCACCAGGACGCTCCGGTGGGAATGTCCCTCACCGGGGGCCGCGGCCGAGGGCGGCGGGCTCAGCTGCTGGGACATGGGCGTCTCCTCTGCCGGGCCATGGCGTCTCCTCGATCCGCTGCGTCCGCTGATCCACTACACCCCCATCCTGGACGTTTCGCCCCGTTATGGCCTGCCGAAGGCGGGCGGAGCCCGCTGCGGGCCGTTGGGCTTCCCCGGAGCGGGCTGCATAATCGCAGGCAGTTCAAGGGGAGGGGACCCACGATGACCGGACACGCATGCCCGGAGTGCGGTAGACGGACGGCCGGGGAGCCCGGCACGGAGCACCGGGTTCCGTGCCGGTGCGGCGCGGGCGCGGGTTCGGCGCCGCTCACGGAGGACGAGCAGCGCGCCGCCCGTACGGCGGAGATCGCCGCGGCCGAGGACTTCGATCCGCTGCGCATCCGGCCGTACGTGACGCTGACCGAGCAGGCGACTGCGGGGGCGGACCGTACCGGGGCGGGCGAGGCTTCTCGTACGCCGGAGGGCGCGCAGCCCGGTACGCGGGCGGGCGAGGCTTCCGGGGCCGAGCGGCGTGGGTCCGACGTTCCGGGGGCGGCGGCGACCACGATGCCGCTGTTCCTGGGCGGCGACGGCCCGGACGCCGGTACGGGTACGGCTACGGGTGCAGGCCCGGGCGCGGGCACCGCCACCGGCGCGTACGCCGCACCGGCCGGAAGCGGAGACCGCAACCGCAGGCGGACCGCCGCCGCGAGCCCCGCCTTCGCTCCCGACCCCGTGCAGCCGCGCCGCAGGCGGCCTTTCGGGGCGCTCGCCGTGGGGGCGGCCGTGGCCGCGGTGGTCGGCACGGCGGCCTTCGCCGGGGGACTGTTCGGCGGCGACGACAGCGGGGACGAGGCGCTGCCGGAGGCGACCACGAGCGTCCCGGACACGGACGGCGAACCGGCCGCGTCGGTGGCCCCGTCCCCGTCCGCGTCGGCAGCTCCGTCCCGTACGCCGTCCCGCTCGGCGGCTCCGTCGGCCTCCCCGTCCGCTTCCGCATCGCCGACCAGGAGCCGGGAGCCCTCGCCGACCGCCAGCGCGTCCGCGTCACCGACGGCGAGTGCCTCACCCGCCCCGGAGGGCGGCGGCGCGCCCACGTCCTCGCCGTCCGCCGCCCCGCCCGCGGAGTTCGCCGGCCCCTCGCTGCGGCCGGGCGACCGCGGCCCGGAGGTCGGGGTGCTGCAGAACCGGCTCAGGGAGGTGTGGCTCTACTCGGGGCCGTCCGACCAGAACTACAGCGAGCGGGTGGAGAACGCGGTGGCGGTCTACCAGTCGTACAAAGCGATCCAGGGCGATCCGATGGGCGTGTACGGACCGAACACCCGGCGCGCGCTGGAGGCGGAGACGACCGGGCGCGGGCACGGCTGAGCCCGGGCGGCCGGGGGATCTGCGTGCGGCGAGCGAGGGGATTGGCGTTCCGGCTCCGGTTTTTGTATCGTGATGGAACAAAGTAGCTCCCGCCCGCACTCCCTGACCGGCGGGCGGGGGTTGCTCTGGTACGGCCCTGCGGCACGCGCGCCCGGGCCGTTCGTACACCTCCCCGCGTTTCTGGAGCAGCCGATGCCGGCCACCGTCCTCACCGCTCACGCCCTCCTTCTGGACATGGACGGCACCCTCGTGAACTCCGACGCGGTGGTGGAGCGCTGCTGGCGGCGCTGGGCGATCGAGCACGGGCTGGACCCCGAGGCGGCGCTCAAGGTGGTGCACGGCCGCCAGGGGTACGCCACGATGGCCGTCCTGCTCCCGGACCGCCCGATGGAGGAGAACTACGCGGACAACCGGGTGATGCTCGCCGAGGAGACCGCCGACGTCGAGGGTGTCGTGCCGATCGGCGGGGCGCCCGCGTTCATGGCCGCGATCGCCGAGCTGCCGCACGCCCTGGTGACCTCCGCCGACAGCGCGCTCGCGACGGCCCGGATGGGTGCGGCCGCGCTGCCGATGCCCGCCGTCCGCGTCACCGCCGAGCAGGTCGGCGCCAGCAAGCCGGACCCTGAGGGCTTCCTCAAGGGCGCGGCGGAGCTGGGCTTCGACGCGGCGGACTGCATCGTGTTCGAGGACTCCGAGGCGGGTATCGCGGCGGGCCGGGCGGCGGGCATGCGCGTCGTGGGCGTCGGCCCGCGCGCCGCGGCCCTGGCGCCGGACGCCCATGCGGCGGACCTGACGCAGGTGCGGGTGGAGGCGGCCGAGGACGGCTCGATCCGCCTGCACATCGACGAGGCCTGAGAGCCCCGGGGTTCAGTCCCGGTACAGCAGCCCGCGCGCGACCAGTTCCAGGACCGTCGCGACGGCCACCACCTGGACCGCCATCAGCGCCACCAGGACGAACAGCTGCACCGCGCCCGCCTCCACGGGTGAGGCGCCGCCCAGCAGCATGCCCACGAACGCCCCCGGCAGCGTGACGAGCCCGACCGTCCGGGTCTGGTCGAGCCCGGGCAGCAACGCGTCCGACGCCGCCGGCCGGACGATCTCCAGCCGGGCGTCCCGGTCGAGCAGGCCGAGGGCCATGCCCGCCTCCACCTCCCCGCGCCGGGCGGCGAGTTCGTCCAGGGCCCGCCGCCCGCTGAGTACGGTCGCGGTGAGCGCCCCGCCGATGAGGATGCCCGCCACCGGGATGAGCGCCATGCCTCGGACCGGCACGAGCCCCGTGAGCAACAGGGACCCCACCACGGGGAGCACCCCCGCCCCGATCGGCACGGCCGCCCAGCGCCAGGTGCGGTTGCCGGTGATGCGGCGGCCGGCGGTCCATACGGCCACGGCGAACATCAGCGCCACGAACCCGAGGAGCGGCGCCACCGAGCGGACCACCCAGCCGATGAGCAGGGAGACGGCGGCGAGTTGGGCCGCCGCCCGCACCCCGGCGACGAGGATCTCGCGCGACCGGCCCAGGGAGGCCCACGCGGCGACGGCGGCCGCGAAGACCAGCAGGACGGCGAGGACGACGCCGAGGGTGACGGAGACCGGAAGCAACACGCGGCAACGATAGAGCCGCACCCGGCTTCACCGAACTCCCCGGCGGCCCCGGGCCCGTACGGGCCCCGCATCCCGGGGACGACCGGAACGGCACCGATCCTCACCGGCCCCCGGGGACACGACCGGGCCCTCGGCGCCGCCCGGAGCCGCGACCGGCCCCAGGCCGCCCGGCTCGGGCGCGACCACACCCAGGCCACCCGGCGAGGCGCGCCGCACGGTCCGCACCCGGTGGGGGCGCGACCGGAACCACGAGCGCCCCCGGCTCTCCGGGACGGCACCCAACACCACCCGGACCACCCCTCCGTGACGGACCGACGCGCCCCCGTGATCCGTCACTCCCCTTGCACACCCCTTGATGTGACGTGCACATGTCGCCACTCTGTTACCTGACGCCCACCCCACGGAAACCTGGCGTCGCCACCATGGCCGGGATCTGCCCAGAGCCCGATCGTCACCCACCCACGTACCCCCCACATCAAGGGAGTTCGCATGTCCGGTGTCTACGCGCGTCGCCTCTCCGTCGTCGCCGCAACCGCAGCACTCGCCGCCACGTCCGCCCTGTTCACCGCGCCCAGCGCCCAGGCCGCCATGCCCACCCCGGTCAGCGCGGCGACCGCGCGGACCTACCTCGGCCAGCTCACCGTCGGCGCGGAGGGCTCGTCCAGCGGCTACAGCCGTGACAAGTTCCCGCACTGGATCACCCAGTCGGGAGCCTGCGACACCCGCGAGGTCGTCCTCAAGCGCGACGGCACGAACGTCCAGCAGAACTCCTCCTGCCAGGCGACCAGCGGCAGTTGGTACTCGCCCTACGACGGCGCCACCTGGAGCGCCGCCTCCGACGTGGACATCGACCACATGGTCCCGCTGGCCGAGGCCTGGCGCTCCGGCGCGAGCAGCTGGACCACCGCCCAGCGCCAGTCGTTCGCCAACGACCTGACCCGCCCCCAGCTCATCGCGGTCACCGACAACGTGAACCAGTCCAAGGGCGACAAGGACCCGGCCGAATGGATGCCGCCGAGCTCCTCGTACAAGTGCACCTACGTCCGCGCCTGGGTCCACGTCAAGAAGCAGTACAACCTGAGCGTCGACTCCGCCGAGAAGAGCGCCCTGCAGTCGGCCCTGAACGGCTGCTGACCCCGGGCGCGGCCCCCTGACACTCCCGGGACCCGTGCGCAGCCCTTCCGCGTTCTGTACGTTACGGAGCCGATCCGTTCCGGCGTCGCGAGGAGGCACCACATGGCCGGGCTGCGCCTGGGACCACTGCTGCGGTACGTCGACTGGGAGTCCGGGTCCACCGCGACCGTCTGGGTCGAGGCGAGCCGTCCGTGCACCGTGGAGGTCCGGTGCGCGGACGGCGCCTCGGGGACGTCGCCCACCTTCTCGGTGGCCGGGCATCACTACGCCCTGGTCGCGGTGGAGGGGCTGACGCCCGGCTCGACGACGGCGTACGAGGTGCTGATCGGCTCCCGGCGCGTCTGGCCGCCCGAGGACACCCGTCTCCCGCCGAGCACCATCACCACGCCGCCGGTGGCGACACCGGCGAACCCGGGGAAGGGCGCGACGGAGAGCGGCGGGGCGGCGCCGGACGGCGTGCGGATCTCGTTCGGGTCGTGCCGCTGGGCGGCCGCCCCGGACGGCGGGCACGATCCCGTGGGGCCGGACGCCCTGGTCACCCTGGCCACCCACCTCGCCGCGGATCCGGCGGCCGAGCGGCCCGACGTCCTGCTGCTCCTGGGCGACCAGGTGTACGCGGACGAGACCTCCGCCGCGACCCGCCGCAGACTCGCCGCCCGCCGGGACCTGAAGGAGCCGCCCGGCGCGGAGATCGCGGACTACGAGGAGTACACCTACCTCTACGACGAATCGTGGCGCGATCCGGAGGTCCGCTGGCTGCTCTCCACGGTTCCCAGCTGCATGATCTTCGACGACCACGACGTGATCGACGACTGGAACACCAGCGCCGCCTGGCAGCGGGACATCCGCGCCACGCCCTGGTGGCACGAACGGATCGTCAGCGGGCTGATGTCGTACTGGGTCCACCAGCACCTGGGCAACCTCTCCCCCGCCGAACTGGCCGCCGACCCCGTGTACGCGGCGGTCAGGGCCTCGCCCGACGGCACGGAGGCGCTGCGCCGCTTCGCCGCCGAGACCGACGCGGACCCCGCCCGTACCCGGTGGAGCTATCGGCGTGTTTTCGGCCGAGTACGGCTGGTGATGGTCGACACCCGCGCGGCCCGCGTCCTGGCCGAGGACCGGCGGGCGATGCTCGACCCCGAGGAGGCCGACTGGCTGCGGGAAGCGGTCCTGGACGACCCCGCTTCGTATGACCATCTGCTCATCGGCAGCTCTCTGCCGTGGCTGCTGCCCCCGCTCGTCCACGACACGGAGCGCTGGAACGCCTCGCTGTGCGCCGGCGTACGCGGGGACCGCTGGGCACGCTTCGGCGAGAAGGTGCGCCGTGCCGGTGACCTGGAGCACTGGGCCGCCTTCCCGGAATCCTTCGACCGGTTCACGGAGCTACTGCGGGAGGCCGCGAGCGGTCCGGACGCCCCGGCGACGGTATGCGTCCTCTCGGGCGATGTGCACCACGCCTACATCACCGAGCCCCGGTGGCCGGACGCCCCGCCCGGGAACGGACGCGCTTCCGGTACCGCCTCCGGCCCCGGCCCGGGAGGCGCCCCGGTGTCCCGCGTCCTCCAGCTGACCTGCTCCCCCGTGCACAACTCGGTCCCCCGGTGGATCCAGGCGGGATTCCGCTTCGGCTGGAGCCGGACGGGCCGGCGGATCGGCCGGTTCCTGGCGCGCCACGGCCGCACCGGGGCGTCGCCGGTCACCTGGGACAGGGCGGGCGGCCCCTGGTTCGGTAACCAGCTCATGACGCTCACATTGCTTGGCCGGAAGTCTGCGCTGACATTGGTACAGGCCACAGCGGGGAAGCAGGGGGCCCAGCTCGAAGCGGTTCTTGAGCGTTCACTCACCCCTGAGGGTTAGACGATTTTCAGCCATCCGACAGAATGTTGAAGTTGCAAGCACTGGTGAGGTTTCCCTAACCTGATGCGCCCAGTCGGTTCACGTCCCCACCCCGACCGAAGGAGCCCACCCCCCATGCTCATCCGCTTGAACCAGGCGCAGCCCTATGTGCTCAGCCTCTTCCGCTTCATCGTCGGCCTGCTCTTCGCCTTCCACGGCGCCGCCTCCCTCTTCGGGGTGCTCGGCGGCAACCAGGCGGAGACCGGTGCCTGGCCCGGCTGGTACGCCGCTCTGATCCAGCTGGTCTGCGGGTCTCTCGTCGCCCTCGGACTCGGCACCCGTGCCGCGGCGTTCCTCGCCTCGGGCTCGATGGCCTACGCGTACTTCAAGGTGCACCAGCCGGAAGCGTTCCTGCCGCTCCAGAACGGCGGCGAGCCGTCGGCGATGTTCTGCTGGGCGTTCCTGCTGCTGGTCTTCACCGGTCCGGGAGCGGTCGCCCTGGACCGCTTCTTCGGTTCGCGGAGCACGGGCACGGCGGCCACCGCCAAGGACACGACCCGGCACGACAAGGCCCCGGCCGTCTCGGTCTGACCGGCCCTCCCCGGCCCCCGCGTTCCGGCGCCGACCCGGCGCGCGGCGGGACCGGAAACGTACGGCGGCGCCCCGTTCCCCCGAGTTCGCGGAGGGAGCGGGGCGCCGCCGCGTACGCGGCGCTACGCGGTCAGGCCTGTCCCTCAGGCCCGAACGGCACCGTGAAGCAGGCGGCCCGCTCCCCCGCACCGCCCTGCCGGTCGTGGATGATCACCGACCGTGCCCCGCCCTCCCGGAAGTTCCAGCCGTGCAGGGCCTCCGCGCGCCCGTCGCCGTCCTCGTCCGTCCGGAAGTCCAGCCACACCTCGTTGACCGGGTCCGCGGTCGCCGACGGGCGGTGCTGGTAGTGCGGTCCCGCGGCGGCCGGGTCGGCACCGCAGGGCGAGGTGTGCACGTGCATCCCGTACGCACGGCCGGGCACGAGCCCGTGCAGGCGCGTCCCGACCCGGGTGCCGGACGGGTCCGTGAACTGGGTGACCTCGATCCGGGCGCCTGCCGGCACCAGCCGGGTGTCGTACGTCAGCGCGTCGGACGGCACGAAGGAACCGGGCGGGGAGAACACCCCCGCGGCCCGCATCCACGAGCTGCCGCCCGTGGCGGCGAGGTCATCCGTACGGCTCGGATCTGCCGCGAGAGCGCCGGGCGCGCCGTGGTCTCCTGAGCCGTCATGCGCTCCGGAGGCGCCGTGGGCGCCCGGGGCGTCGTGAGCTCCCGGGGCGTCGTGGGCGCCCTGAGCACCCTGCGTGCCGTGCCCGCTGTGGGCGGACTCCTGGGCGACGCCGACGCCCGATCCGTACGCCAGCGTCAGCAGCACCGCCGCTCCCGCCAGCGCGCCGGGGACCCGCGGGATCCCCCGGCCCCGCGACCTCGTACCGCCCTCGGGTCCCGCCGTCGGCCGCTGTCCCGAAATCGGGTGCGCCGGACCGGGTCCCGTCCGTACCATCCATGCCGTCATGCGCTGCTCCTCGCTCGTGCCGGTCTTTCTCCCCGCCTAACGGGCGCATGGCCGTCAGGTGTACGTGACCTGCACAACATCACCCGCCCTGGGCGATCTCGGGAGAGGCCCCACGCGTACGCTGTACAGCTGAACCTGCCGCCCCTGCCGCTCCCCTGCGACCGTCGCGGCGTCGACACGATCGGGGAGTCGTAGACGGTGTTGGAGAGTGTGGCTGCGCTGACCAGCAGCCCATGGATCTACGTGGTGGTCGCCGCCTCCGTCCTCCTGGACGTCTTCCTGCCCCTCCTGCCGAGCGGTGTTCTCGTCATCACGGCCGCCACGGCGGCGGCAGCGGGCTCCACCACCGTGAACGGCGCCGGTGAGGGCACCGGCGGGCAGGTCCCCTCGCTCGTCGTCCTGATCCTGTGCGCGGCCACCGCGTCGGTGCTCGGCGACCTCGTCGCGTACCGGCTCGCCTGGCGCGGGGGCGACCGGCTGGACCGGGCCATCGCCCGCTCCCGGCGCCTGACCAGCGCGCAGGAACGTCTCGGCGCGGCACTGAGCCGGGGCGGGGGCGCGCTGGTGATCATCGCCCGGTTCGCCCCGGCGGGCCGCTCCGTGGTCTCCCTCGGCGCGGGCGCCGCCCACCGAAGGAAGCGGGACTTCCTCCCCTGGTCCGCGCTGGCGGGCCTGGCCTGGGCCGGTTACAGCGTGGGGCTCGGCTACTTCGGCGGCCGTTGGCTGGGGTCGACCTGGTTCGGCACGGCCGTCTCGGTGCTGGCCCTGTTCGCGGCAGGCGCGCTGGCGGCGTTCGTGGTCAAGCGCCCCGCGACGCGCCCCGTATCTCCAGCCCGTCGAGCAGCTTCATCGTCGCTGCGGTGATCTCGTCGACGGCACGGTCGAACACCTCCCGGTTGTGCGCGGCGGGCGCGCGGAACCCGGAGACCTTGCGTACGTACTGAAGGGCGGCGGCCCGCATGTCCTCCTCGGTGGCCTCTTCGGGGAGGGCGGGCGGGCGGAGCGTCTTGATGCTGCGGCACATGACTCCAGTGTGGACCGCCCCACTGACAACGGACACCCGGCCGCCCCGCGGCCGGGTGACTCTCTGCCTGCGCCGGTCGCTCAGCCGCTCCGCGCCCAGTCGTCCCTGTCCGACCGGTCGGTGCACAGGGCCCAGATGACGAAGACGTCGATCGCGATGGTGACGATGGCCCAGACCGGGGTGTACGGGAGCCACATGAAGTTGGCGATGAGGTTCAGGGAGGCGAGGGCGACGCCCGCGCCGCGGGCCCAGGCCGCGCCTTTGAGGATGCCCCAGCCCACGAGGATGAGGACCACGCCCAGGATGAGGTGGATCCAGCCCCACGAGGTGACGCTGAACTTGAAGACGTAGTCGTTGATCCGCGTGTAGACGTCGTTCGAGGCGATCCCCGCGATGCCCTTCAGCACTCCGAGGACACCGTCCACGAAGAGCAGGACACCGGCGAACACCGTTCCCCCGGCCGCCCACGGGCTGCCCGGGTCGCCGCCCGGACGGGGTTCGGCGGGGCGCGAGGCGCCGGGCGGGGGCGGGGGTGTGCTGGACTGCGACATGAGGACTCCTTAGCCGGAACAGGCGCCGGTTCAGCCGGAACGGATGCCGGGCGCCTGCTGCCCTGACCCGCCCCGGTGGTGCGGGCAGATCAGCTCCGACGTTCCTCGCGGCGTCCGGGCGCGGCCAGCGGGACGCACCCGTTCGGGTGAAGGGTCACGGCGCACTGACCGTGACGATGCGCCCCTGGGCGTCGACGGTGAGCGCCTCCCGTTCGACGCGGTTGACCAGGGCGAGACCAGCCCACACGACGCCCCACACCAGGCACGAGAAGACGGTGAGGAAGGCGTGCAGCACGTGGTTCACCGGCTGCCCGCGCACCAGCACCACCTGGCTCCCGGAGCGGGACTCGACGCGCCAGCCGCTCGCGATGCGCCGGCTCACGACCCAGTCCAGGATGAGCGCCCGCTGCGCTGCGTCGGGAGGCTCGCGCCCGGCGTCCCCGGCGACGTAATAGCCGGGCGGAGGTTCGATCGACGCGCTCTCCCGTACCGTTCGACGACGCTTCACGGGATCACCCCCAGGTGTCGAGGTCGCCGCCGCGCCATTCGATCAGCCCGGGCCGGTCCAGCTCGACGATCTTGTCGGGCCCGGGGGCGAACCCCGCGGCCCGCAGCAGCGCGGCCACCTCGCCCCGCCCGTGCGCCAGGCCCACGATCTGGCCGTGCACGGTGACCCGCCGTCCTCCGGTCGCGGAAGGCGGATAGACGATCACGGGCGGGTGCTCGGCCATGCCTCCACGGTGCCCCGAGCCCTGCCCCCGCGCATCCCGGGCGGCCCCGCCCCGCTCCACGGAACCGCCCGGCCGCGGCCGGGCGTCCCCGAAGACATCTCTACGATCATGAATCGCGATGGAGGACCCGGCCCATGACGGCAACAGCCGCCCGCTATCTGTACGTGACCCGGCACGGTGAGGCCTCCGAGGACGAGACCACGCTGACGGAGGCCGGCCGCCGTCAGGCCGCCCTGCTCGGGGAGCGGCTGCGCGGGGCCCCGATCACGGCGATCCACCACGGCCCGCTCCCCCGC
This sequence comes from Streptomyces rubiginosohelvolus, assembly GCF_014649875.1. Lineage (GTDB taxonomy): Bacteria > Actinomycetota > Actinomycetes > Streptomycetales > Streptomycetaceae > Streptomyces > Streptomyces rubiginosohelvolus. The sequence continues at coordinate 182,225 of NZ_BMTW01000003.1, forward strand.
GCCGAGCAGACGGCGCGGCTGGTGGGCGAGCAGTTGCCGGGGGTTCCCCTGCTGCGGTCCGAACCGGCCGGCGACTACCTCCCGTACCTGCCGTCACGGGAGGAGCTGCCGGCGGAGTCGGCCGACCGGACGCTCGCCCGGCTGGCCGAATTCCCGGCGGCGGAACGCGAGCTGGGCCCCGGTCTCGCCGAGGAGGCGCTCGTACGGTTCACGGGAACGGTCGAGGGTGACGAGCCCCGCCATGAACTCCTCGTCACCCACAACTTCCTGGTCGGCTGGCTCGTCCGGGCCGCACTGGACGCCCCGAAGTGGCGCTGGCTGGGCCTCAACCACGCCAACGCCGGGCTGACCGTGATCCGTTACGCGCCCGGCCGTCCCCCGGCGCTCCTCCTGTTCAACGACACGGGCCATCTGCCCGCCGAACTCCGCTGGACCGGCTTCCCGCCCGAACTGCGCGTCTGAGGGGTTCAGCCGGTCCGCCCGCGACCGCCGATCATCGACATGAGCAGCTCGTGCGTCCCCGCGTCCGCGGCCGCGACGAGCCCGCTGCCACCCGATCCGCCCGGTCCGACCGGGCGGCCGTCGACCCCGGTGACGACGCAGCCGGCGGCCCGGCACAGGGCGATCCCGGCGGCGAAGTGCACGCTCCCGCTCAGGTCGCCGCCGTCCGTGACGTAGGCGGCCCGCCTGCCCGCCGCGACCCAGGCCAGCGCCAGCGTCGTGGAGACGACGCGCGGGCGGAAGCTCTCGATGAACCCGGGGTGGGCGAGCAGGTCGACGGCCCGGAATCCCGGGGCGCTCGGGAAGGGCGGATCGAGGTTCACGTCCACCAGCCGGGTGTCCGCCGTGGGCGTCAACGGCCGCTCGTCGCCCGGCACTCCGGTCCGGACCCGGGCGCTCTCCCCGTCGGTGAGGAAGACCTCGCCGCTGAACGGATCGGCCACGGCGGCCGGGCCGTTGCGCAACACCACGTTGACGGCGACGAGTTGGGAGCCGGTGGCGTAGTTGAGCGTCCCGCACAGGGGGTCCACCAGCCACTCCCGCTCCGCGTCGGCCGCCCCCTGCCTGCCGCCCTCCTCGCCGTGCACCGCGTCCCCGGGCCGGGCGGCACGGATGACGTCGAGGATCGCCTGCTCGGCGGCCAGGTCGGCGTCGGTGGCGAAGTCCCCGGAACCCTTGTCGATACGGGAGTGGATCCGCCCGTACCGGGCCCGCACGACCTCCGCCCCGGCCAGCGCGGCGGCTGCCGCGACCTCGGTGTCCGTCGGGTTCGTGGATGAGCCGATCACGCCCCCTCCCGACGGCCGAGGAGCAGCGCCTCCGAGCCGACCGGCCGGAATCCGGCGGCCTGGAACGCCCGGATGCTGCGCGCGTTGCCCGCGGCCTGCTGCGACCAGAGCGGTTCGCCCGGGGGTACGAGATGCCGTGCGGCTCTGGCCAGGGCTCGCCCGAGCCCCCGGTGCCGGGCGTCCTCGTCCAGCTCGACGGCCACCTCCCAACGACCGGCCACGCCGCGCCCGAGCACCAGCACTCCGCCGTCGACCTCCCACATCCGGACCCCGTCCCGGCGCCGCCGGGCACTCACGACCCGCGGGTGCACAGGATCGGTGATCTCCCTTATTTCCAGGCCGGGTTCACCGGGCAGCGAGGACGCCACGGTCAGGAGGTCGATCGTGTCGGTGGTCCGCCCGGTACGTTCCAGGAAGGCCGACAGGAAGCGCGGATGCATGGTCGCGGCCAGCGCATCGCAGTCCAGGGCGGCCAGCGTGGCATGGACCCACTCGGGGTCCTCGTCGGTGAACACGACCGAGTGCGCGGTGAAGGCGATCACCCCCGTGTCGCGGCCACTCGGCGCGGCGACCACGGTCGTCCTCCCGTCGGTCTCCGGAAACCGCCCGCACGCCGCTCCGTCCAGGATCTCCGTCAGTGTCTGCCCCATCAACTTCCCCCTCCTCCTTCACCGTTCGCCGCCCGCGCTCAGGAGAAACACGGATCGACCTTCAACGGTCAACGGCAGAAGGGACGATAACCCCATGACCGATGAAGATCTGTTCGAGCCCGACCCCTGCGACCGCAGCGAGACCGACGGGGATCACGTCTGATGTGGGAAAGCGCGATCGCCGTCATAGGCACCCTCGCCGGCGGACTCATGGTCACGGTCACCCAGCAGCTGACCGACCGGCGCCAGAAGCGCGAGCAGCACCGTGAGCGCGTCGCGGACCTCACCGGCCAGCTCCTGAGCGCCGCGCTCCGCTACCGCCAGCTGTACTGGCTCCGGGTGGACGCCCGCCGGGCGGGCGAGCCGGACCCCGTCGTCCGGGCGGATTTCTACCAGGCCCGCAGCGATGTGACCGAGGCCCGGGACCGGCTGGCCCTGGCCGTCACCGACGAGACCTTGCTCCGGGCGGCCGGACGCGCGGCCTGGAGTGCCCTGGACCTGAGCGACATCGACCCCGGCGTCCCGGAGGACGGCCGCTACACGCCGGAGACCGAGGCCCGGCTCGAAGCGGCGCGGCAGCGTACGCACAACGCCCACACCGAGCTGCGGCAGGCCGCCACCGGCTACGGCACCGCGTCGGCCCCCGGCCGTGCCGTCGACACACGGTCGCAGTCCACCTGACGTCCCTGTGGCCTCTTGGTGGACTTCCGGCATGAGAAGGCCCCCCGATCGATCACGATCGGGGGGCCGGAACAGGCTCTCACCTGCTACTCACTGCTGTGGGCGCGGACGGTTTCGAACCGCCGACATCTGCTTTGTAAGAGCAGCGCTCTACCCCTGAGCTACGCACCCGTGGATGAGGCAACAGCGTACATGGACCGGGGCCCTGCTCATAAACCGTTCGGGACCGGGGGATAACCCCACCCCCGAGACGGTGGTCGGCCGGATCCCGCCGGGGGCCGTCGGTGCATACGGTTTGAGTGCACCGGCAACGACGCCCGGTGGCACGCACCGCACGCACTGGGGGACCGATCACCGTGGACATCGTGACGAGCGCACCGACTGGCACCCGTTCCGGGGCGCGCCTCGGGGGCACCGGGCGGGCCCTCGCTCTCGGGGGCGGGGTGGCGTTCCTGGCGCTGGCTCTCACCGGGTGCGGGAGCACGGACGTGGACGGCGCCCCCGTCGAGCGCAAGTCGTTCGCTCTGGAGGGGAAGACGCTGACCATCGACGCCGAGAACGGAGTCGTGGACCTCGTGCCGGCCGATGTCGAGCAGGTCGAGGTGGAGCGGCAGTTCGACGGGTGGGCGGTGTTCGGCAGCGGGCCCGACGCCGTGTGGAAGATGGAGGGCGACACCCTCACGCTCCGCGTGACGTGCGAAGGCATCGGCAACTGCGACTCCCGGCACCAGGTGAAGGTGCCCCGCGGGGTCGCGGTGACAGCCGCCTCGGACAACGGGACGGTCACCGCCACCGGCTTCGACAGCGCGCTGGATCTGTCCTCCGACAACGGCGAGATCAACGTCCGGGACGCCGGCGGCGCGCTGAAGCTCAAGAGCGACAACGGGGAGGTGCGGGCCGAGCGGATATCCGGCCCTTCCGTGACCGCCCGCGCCGACAACGGGGAGATCCGGCTGGGCTTCGCCTCCGTGCCCGACCTCGTGGACACCGTGAGTGACAACGGGAGCATCACCATCGATCTGCCGTCGGGCGGGCAGAAGTACAAAGTCGATGCCTCCGCGGACAACGGGGACGTCTCCGTGGACGTGCCGCGCGGCGACGACAGCGCCCATGTGGTGAAGGCCTACAGCGACAACGGGGAAGTCACCGTGCGAAGCGCGAACTAACCGACCCGTGTGTTCGTCCTTACCTGGTGGGAGAATGTACCGGGCAGGGCGAATCGGCACGGGAGAGGGATGTGACGGCGACCAACGCGCGGCCGGAGGCAGGAGCGGGTGCGAGTTCCGCCGTTCGCAGTGGCCGGGACCTTCTGGCGCTGATGCTGCTGCCCGTGCCCCTCGTGCTGGCCGTGCTGCCCGCCGCCTTCGCCGGTGGCGGTACGCGCCGGTGGTTCGGCGGACGCGGGGGGGAGAGTCAGCGGGCCGAGGCGCAGGCCGCGAAGGACGCCGCCGCCGAGGCTTTCTACGACCTGGACACCGCCCAGCGTGATCTGCGGATCTCCATCGAGACCATCAACGCCGTGGACAGCTCCCCGCGCGGTCGCAAGGCGTCCGAGGACTTCGCCGCGCTCGGCCGGCGGATCGACGAGGTCAGCCACACCTACATCACCGCCGTCGACAGCCATGATCTGGACCGGGACGATCTGGAGCCCGCCGTCGCCTCCCGGGCCCGCACCGAGCTGACCCGGGCCAAGGACGACCTCGTGCGGGTCAAGGGCGAGCTGGACCGCTTCGCCCAGGGGCTCGGGCCGCTGCTGGGCAGTGCGGAGACCCAGCTCGCCCGGCTCGCCCCCGCCGTCGAGCGGGCCCGGCAGGCGCTCCTCGCGGCCAGCAACGCCCTCGACACCGTGCGGGCCGCGGGGCTGCGGGCCGATGAGCTCGCCGCCCGGCTCGCCGCGCTCGCCCCCGAGCTGACCAAGCTGAACCAGGGCGCGGGGAAGCACGGCGTCCCGGAGACCCTCCAGCGCGCCGATGTGGTCCTCCGTGACGCCGAGGCCGTGCGCACCGAGGCGGAGCGGCTGCCCGAGCGGGCCGCCGAGATCGACCGGCGGCTGGTGTCCCTGCGGACCCGGGCGCAGGCGCTCACGACCCGGGCGGGATCGGTGGAGCCGGTGCTCAGCGAGTTGCGGCGGCGTTTCTCGGCCGCCTGCTGGCAGGACCTCCAGCCCGTCCCGGAGCAGGCCGCCGTCAACGTACGGCAGGCGGAGGACAAGCTCGCCGAGGCGGCGAAGGCGCGGGAGGAGCAGCGCTGGGCGGACGCCACGTCCCGGCTGTCCACGGTCCGCGCCCTGCTCAACACGGTGGACGAGGCGGTCTCCGCCGCCGGGGACCGGTTGCAGCAGCTGAACGCGGTGGCGAAGGACCCGCAGCAGGAGATCGAGCGGACCCGGTTCGCGGTGCGGGACGCCCAGCGCCTCGCCATGGCCGGCCGGCACACGCCCGATCCCCGGCACGCACGGCCGCTCGACGATTCCGTCGCCCGGCTGGAGCGGGCCATCGCCGGGCTCGAAGGGCGCCACCCCGACTACTGGCACTTCCTGACCGAGACCGAGGCCGTGCGGCAAACCGCGGCCCGGGTCGTCTCCGACATCCGCGAGGAACGCGGCGGCGGCGCGTAGGGCCTTGTCGTCGAACTGCCGCCTGCCGCGCTCCGGGCGACGACTGCAGATGGACGCCTGGCCCCAGGGACGCGTGCTCTAGCCTGAGCCCATGCCTCGATACGAATTCCGGTGCCGCACCTGCGGAGACACCTTCGAAGTCAGCCGTCCCATGGCGCAGTCCTCGGACCCCGCCTCCTGCCCCGCGGGCCACGACGACACCGTCAAGCTGTTGTCCGCCGTGGCCGTGGGCGGCGCTGCCGGGTCCGCGCCGGCGCCCTCCGGCGGAGGCGGTGGCTGCTGCGGGGGCGGGTGCTGCGGCTGAGCCCCCGGAATCCGTCCCCGCAGCCAGCCCGCCACTACCTCTTGCGGGACAGCGTCAGGCCGTCCGCGACCGTCAGCAGCACGCTGTCCATCCGGGCGTCCGCGCTCACATGGTCGTTGAACTCCTTGATCGCCGCCGTCGGGCCCGTCGCCTCCGGGTCCGTCACCCCGCCGTGGAAGAGCACGTTGTCCGTGGCGATGACCCCGCCCTGCCGCATCCTGGGCACCAGCTCCTCCCAGTACGCGATGTAGCCGCCCTTGTCCGCGTCCAGGTAGGCGAAGTCGATGTGCGGCTCGGCGGGCATCGCGCGCAGGGAGTCCAGGGCCGGGGCGATCCGCAGGTCGATCCGGTCCGCGACGCCCGCCTTCTCCCAGGCGTCCCTGCCGTACGCCGTCCACTCCTCCGAGATGTCACAGGCGATCAGCGTGCCGTCGGCGGGCAGCGCCTGGGCCATCGCCAGGGCGCTGAACCCCGTGAACGTGCCGACCTCCACCACATGCCGGGCGCCGACCAGCCGGACGAGGAAGGCCAGCAGCGGGGCCTGTTCCTCGGCCGACACCATGCCCGCGTGGTCGGGGAATCGTGCGTACGTGGTGTCCACCAGCTCCCGCTGGACGGGGTCCAGCGGCGGGTTGTGGGCCAGCATGTACCGGTAGAGCTCGTCGGTGATCGTGGTGTCGTTGCCCTTGGTCATGCCCCCAGCCTCGCGCAACGCGCGCCCGCGCGCAGGAGAACTCACACAGCGGCGGCCGCCAGGAAGCGGCGCAGGATCTCCTCCCCCGCAGCCCCGCCCCGCTCCTCCAGGGCCACCACGTGCGGGGCCCGCCAGCCCTCGTCGGCCAGTTCGCCGTGGCCGGGGCGCCAGCCGAGGTCGGCGGCGAGCAGCAGGTCGGCGTCGAGGAGGGAGTCCCCGGCGGCGAGCGTGCGGGTGGCTCCCGTGCGGCTGGCGACCTCGTGCATCGCGGCGCTCTTGGTGAGCGGCGCCGGGACCGCGTAGATCTTGCGGCCCTGGAGGGAGACCGTCCAGCCGCGCGGACGGGCCCAGGCCGCCAGCTCCTTCACCCACTCCTCGGGCAGCAGGGACCGTTCGACGACGAGGTAGGTGAAGAGGTCCTCGGCGACCCGTTCCTTGAGCAGCCAGGCCGGGTCGGCGGTGGTGGCGAGGTGGGCGCGGATCTCGCTGAGCGGCGCGCACTCGGCCGCGATCCGGGACTCCACCTGCTGCTGCCAGTCGCGGTCGGAGACGCCGTCGACCAGGATGTGGCCGCCGTTGGCGCAGATCGCGTACCGGGAGGCGGGGCCGGGGAGGTGGATGCGGTGGTACTGCTCGCGGGTGCGGGTGGTGGTCGGCACGAAGACGGTGGCGCCCGCCACCTCGGTGAGGAGGGCGGCGGCCGTCTCCGTCATATAGGAGAGCGGCTTGTGGCCGTACACCTCGACGCACAGGAGCCGGGGGGCCTCCGCGTCCGGCATGGACAGGTCGAGCGAGGCGGCCGAGTAGATCAGCGTACGGTCGAGGTCGCTCGCCACCAGGGTGGTGGCCGAAGAGGTCGAAGAGGTCACGCTCATGCGCCCTTCACCGCCTTGCCGTCCGCGCCCGTCGCGCCGCGTGTGTACCGGGGGTGGATCAGACCGACACAGCTGTACGGGAGGCCGTCGACCTCCTCGACCGGGACGCCGCGCTGTTCGGCCAGCAGCCGGATGTGGGTCAGGTCCGCGCCCGCGCCGCGCTTCGCGAGGATCTTCCAGGGGACGCGGCGGAGCAGCACCCGGGTGGTCTCGCCGACGCCCGGCTTGACCAGGTTGACGTCGTGGATGCCGTACTCCTCGCTGATCCGCTCGACGGCCGCCCAGCCCTCCCAGGTCGGGGCACGGTCGGCGGCGAGCAGTTCCTTGGCCTCGTCCTCGACCTGGCCCGCCACCTCGTCGAAGCGGGCGGCGATCGTGTCGAGGAAGCGGACCGAGACGTCGGCGCCGGCCAGCTCCCGGTAGAACTTCCCGCCGTGGAAGTCGTTCGGCCCGACCAGGTCGGCGCGGAGCACCGTACGGGAAATGAGGCCGGAGACCGTGGAGTTGAGGCAGGCCGAGGGAATGAGGAAGTCCTCGCGGGTGCCGTACGTCCGCACACAGCCGCCCGGGTCCGCGAGCACCGCGATCTCCGGGTCGAAGCCGGCGGGCCCGCCCGACGCCTCGAACTCCTCTATCGCCGCTGCCAGTTCGCGGGTGATCGCACCCTTCCCCGTCCAGCCGTCGACGAACACCACGTCGGCCGGGTCGTGATGGGCGGCCAGCCAGCGCAGGGCGGTGGCGTCGATGCCCCGGCCCCGGACGATGGAGATGGCGTAGTGCGGCAGGTCCAGGCCGTGCCGGTGCTGGGCCCAGCGGCGCATCAGCACCCCGACCGGGGTTCCGGCCCGGGCGAGCGAGACGAGGACGGGGCGGGGGCCGCGTTCGGCGAGGACCGTCTCGGTGACGGTGCCGACGGCGCGGGCGATGCGCGCGGCGGAGGTCTCCAGGGCGGTGGAGAACAGCGCCTGGTACTCGGCGCTCGGCTGGTACTCCACGGGCAGCGACTCCGCGTAGTGCGCGCCGCCGCTCTGGATCGCCTCCTCGCGCTCCTCGGTGGGCGCCTCCAGCTCGGTGTCCGAGAGGTCCTGGAGCAGCCAGCCGACGTCCTCGGGCGCGTAGCTGGAGAAGTCGGGGCCTCGGAGGGGCTCGGGCAGCACGGCGGACTCCTGCGAGTGGGAGACAGGTGTGGGGGTGTACGAGGGGACGACCGCGAGGATCACCTGGCCGGTGTGGGCCGCCAGGCGGGCCAACAGCCCTTCGGAGGCGTGCAGTTCGGAGGTGTCGGCGGTGGAGTCGACGACGGCGACCACCGCGTCGAAGCCGGCGCCGGCCACGTTGTACGCGTACCGGTCGCCGGGGCCGTCCGCCGGGGTGTCGTGGGCCGGGAAGACGAGGCGGGTGCGTATCGCGTAGCCGGGGTCGTCGACGGCGAGGACGGGTGAGCGGGTGGTGGTGGAGTAGCGGACCTCCGTGTCGGCGCCCAGGGTCTCCTCCAGGGCCGTGCCCAGGCGCAGCGGCGCGTACATCAGCTCCTCGAAGCCGAGGACGAGCACCCGGCCCAGGCGCGCCCCGCCGCCCAGCGCGCCCGCGATCCGCTCCGCCATGCCCGGCAGCGCCGCTTCGAGCGCCGCCCGGTGGGCCGGGGTGAAGCCGTGCCGGCCGCCGTCGGGAACGCCCGCGGGCCAGTCGAGGTCGACGCGGGTGACCGGGGCGGGAGCCGGTACGGAGGGCGGCGCGGAGGCGGTAGCCTCCCGCGCTTCCCCGGCCTCCCCCGCCTCCGCCTGCTCCGCCTCCTGGGCCGCGACCAGGGCCTGGCCGCGTTCCAGCACGCCGTCCGGGAGCGTGACCGTGCCCGTGGAGCGGGTCACCAGGTCCACGCGGGCGCCGATCTCGGCGGCGAAGGCGGTCAGCCGGTCGCGGTCCGCCGGGGAGCGCATGTCGACCAGCGCGACGATGACGTACCGGTCGCGCGGGTGCAGTTCGTGCAGGGCGCGGATGGTGTTGAGCACCGTGTTGCCGGTGGAGAACTCGTCGTCGACCAGCACCAGGGTGGAGGCCTCCGCTCCCTGGGCCAGCAGCTCGGGGTCCTCCGGCAGCAGCAGGTGCGAGGTGGCGTGCGAGTGGGCCTCCTCGAAGCCGCCCGCCTGCGCCACGCCCGACACCGGGCGCCGGGTGGAGTGCAGGTACGGGGCGTCGCGCAGGCCGTCCGCGACGGCGTGGCCGAGGCCGGTGGCCGTCTCCGCGTATCCGAGGACCACCGCGCGGCGGGCCCCCTCCTCGCCGAGCAGCGCCCGGACCCGCTCACCGAGCCCGTATCCCGCCGCGTACACGACGGAGGGCCGCTGGGGCACATGCTTGCCCAGCACGTTGGAGACGAGCAGGTGCGCCCGCTTGGGGTTGCGGCGCAGGGCCAGGCCCAGTAGCTCCCGCAGGTCTCCGTCACCTTCGAGGGCGACTCCGAGCCGCTCGGCCACCCAGTCGCCCGACCACACCACGTCCACGTTCTCTTCTCTCGTCGCGCGCTCGCTCATCGACGCGCGCTCAGTTCGTCAGGCCGGCGGCCAGCAGGTCCACGAAGCCGACGTCTTCCCTCGCCACCCCGAAGACCTCGGCCCGCTGGAGCGTGCGCTCGGCCCAGGCCCGGTGCGGCTTCACTTCATTCATCTTGTTCGTGTACGCCGAGCGCAGCACCCCGCCGCCCCCGCGCTCGGGGCTCAGGATGTCCTGGGCGTCGGTGAACTCCTCGTGGCTGACCACGGACAGTGCGTGGACGGGCGCCACGTGCGACGGGTGGATGCAGGTCTTGCCGAGCAGGCCGTTGGCCCGGTCGAGCTCGATCTCCCGGAGCAGTCCGTCCATGTCGTGCTCGATGAGGGCCGTGCGCAGCTCCTCGGCGCGGCCCTCCAGGAAGGGGCTGCGGCGCAGCTGGGGCTTGAACATGCGCTCCTGGCGGCGGAAGTACTCCCAGACCGGGCCGGTGATCGTGAAGCCGGTGCCGTCGGCCCGGCCGAGCACGTTGACCACGTCGGCGATCACGGAGGCGACGATGTGGACGTCGTACGCCGTCATGTCGGGGGCGCGGCGCAGTCCGTAGGCCGAGCAGAAGTCGGTGACGCCGAGCCGCAGGGCGAGGACCCGGTCCCGGTATTTGTCGACGCTGCGGGCGATGCCCCGGAGGATGTCGCCGCGCGTCTCCAGATGGAGCAGCTCGGGGGATTCGAGGACGGGCATGGCGAAGAGCCGTCGGCCGCATGCCGTCTCGGCCTCGGCGAGCGCCTCCAGGAAGTGCCTGCCACGCTCTTCGGTGAATTTGGGAAGTACGAAACCGGACAACATCCGGACCGAGTCGCCGAGGCGGTGCACCAGGTCGGTGATCTGGGCCGGTTCCCGTACACGGATGAAGAGGAGCGGGACGTCCTCGCCGGCCTCGCCCTGGGCGTCGCCCGTGCTGCCTGCGGTAGGCCCGGACGCCGCGTCCCGGGCGGCCAGCGCGGCGAACTGCCTGATCAGGTTGGCTTCGGCGTCGGTCACCTCGGCGTCGTCGATCGAGTCCTCCAGGCAGAGCACCATGGAGACGACACCGCGCGCGGCCTGCTTCAGCACGTCCTCGGCGAGCGACGGACGGGTGGCCGGGGAGTAGAGCGTGGCCCCCAGGGCGACGGAGAGCATCTTCGCCGGGGACTCCGCGGTGAAGGTGCTGGGCTCTCTGTGGAACAGGCCCTCGCGGGCAGCGGGCGATATGTGCCCGAAGTGACGCATGATTTTCCCCCGAACTGCCTGACCGGCCGAACAACGCATGGCCGGTAATAGTACGTACGGACGGGTGTCAACAGTTCCCCATGTACATGAATTTCCGGTTACTCGCCCCTTGTCCGGCCCCCTCTCGCGGTACGGTCCCGCTCGGCCCGCGCCGAAACCGGGTACGGCCGTGCCGCCCCCCGCGTTGTCCGCACGGGCCCCCAGCAGGCAGGATGACCGTCATGACGCACACGATGCTGAAGGGCTCGAACGTCCCTGTCGATGCCGCGGCCGTCCGGGCCGTGCTGCGCTGGACCCCGGGCGCCGGGGTTCCCGACGTGGACGCCTCCGCCCTGCTCCTCGGTGCGTCCGGACGGGTGCGGTCGGACGAGGACTTCGTCTTCTACAACCAGCCCCGGCACCCCTCCGGCCTGGTCCGGCGGCTGCCGAAGCGCAGCGTCCCGGAAGGGCTGACGGACACCATCGAGGCGGACCTCGGGGCGCTCGACGCTTCGGTGGACCAGGTCGTCATCGCGGCCTCCTCCGACGGGGCCGCCTTCGAGCGGGTGCCGGACCTGCGGATACTCCTGTTCGACTCCGCGTTCGCCGACGGCGAGCCGCTGGCGGTGTTCGATGTGCGGCCGGAGACCGGGGAAGAGACGGCGATCATCTGCGGCGAGCTGTACCGCCGCGGCGAGGGCTGGAAGTTCCGTGCGGTCGGCCAGGGCTATCCCACCGGCCTGATCGGCCTGGCCACCGCCTTCGGTATCTCGGTGGACGAGTCGGAGGGCGCGGACCGGGCGGCCGACGGGACGCAGGAGCCGGCCGCCGCGGGACCTCTCCCGGCCGCCGTGCCGCCGCCTCCGAGCGCGCCGCCGGGACCCGTCCCGGCCGCGGTCACCGGGGCCGGGGCCGACTCCCAGGCCACGGTGCAGCATCAGCAGCCCTCCTACGGCTATCCGCCCCCGGCCGCGCCCCCCGCTGCCCCCGGGGCCCAGCAGCCGGCGTACGGCTATCCGCAGCCCGCCGCCGCACCGCCCGCCTACGGTTATCCGCAGCCCGCGGCAGCCGCCGCGCACGCGCCCGACCCCCATTTCGCGCTGCCTCCACAAGGTCCGCAGTTCGTCCGGTCCTGAGTCGTGCCCCGGGAGCGGCCCCGGATCAGGTCCGGGACTTGTAGCCGCGCCCCCATTGCATGCCGTAGCCGTACAGCCGGTCCAGCTCGGACTGGAATCCGTACACGAACTTCACCTCGCGGCGCACGATCAGCTCGTCCTTGATGTTCTCCACGGTGAACACCGCGCAGGAGCGGGCCTGCGGGGCGCGTTCGTCCAGCTCGATCTCGATCCGCGGGCCATGCCCCGGGTAGAGCGTGATCTTGGCGTGCGTACGGTCGAACGCCGGCGTCCGGTCGTAGATGTAGACGAAGAACAGCAGCCGCTTGATCTTGTCGCGCTGGTCGAGGTTGACGTAGACCGTCTCGCCCGAGGGCGCGCCGAACCGGTCGTCGCCGCTGAGCCGGACGTAGGGCGGGCCGTTGAGGTCGCCGATCAGACTGCCCAGCGGCTGCACGACCCCCTTGGTGCCGTCCATCAGCTCGTACATGCAGCCGAGGTCCAGGTCGACGTTGACGACGCCCTGGGTGTGCGCCTGGACCACCTCGGGCTTGAAGAGCTGGAGGGGGCGCCGCAGCCTGCCGCTCTGGCGTGAGCGGCCCTCGATGTCCGAGGTCCGCATCCGCCAGGAGAGGTTGACCCGGAGGTTGCCCGAGAGGGCTCCCTGCTTGTTGAGCGAGATCGTGGCGTTCCGCTTGGACAGCACGACGGCGCTCGACGTCGCGTTGCCCGAGTCGAACTGTGCCGCGCGCCCCGGCCACAGGCCGTCGAAGAATCCCATCCCTACCCCCACCTGTTCGCGTCGCCTGTTCGCGCCGACTGCTCGCGCTGCCTGTTCGCGCCCCGGACATCACTGCGGGGCGGCCGCCGGGCCGGGTCCGGGAGTTCCCGGAGAGCCGTCGCCGTGTGGGCCGCCCCGCAGAGAGCGTTCCTCAATCCTTACCGGGTCACACCCCGGAGGACACTTCCGCCTTGGTGCCCGAGCCGTCGCCCCCGCCGGATTCCGCGGCGAGCGCGCGGTTGCGCTTGACCGAGGACCAGAAGGAGAGGGCGATCAGGATCACGCCGACCGAGCCGGTGATGAGCTCGTTGATCTCGTGCTGGATGGTGATCAGCAGGATGATCGAGAGCGCGCCGATCGCGTAGTGCGCGCCGTGCTCCAGGTAGACGTAGTCGTCGAGCGTGCCCTCGCGCACCAGGTAGACGGTGAGCGAACGGACGTACATGGCGCCGATACCGAGGCCGAGGGCCATCAGCACGATCTCGTTGGTGATGGCGAAGGCGCCGATGACGCCGTCGAAGGAGAACGAGGCGTCCAGGACTTCCAGGTAGAGGAAGAGGAAGAACGCGGCCTTTCCGGCGAGGGCGACCCCGGTGACGGGCTTGCCCTTCTTCTTGGCCTCTTCCTCGGCCTCGTGCTCACGCTCCTCCTCCTCTTCGAGCTTGCCCTCGAAGAATCCGGAGAGCCCGCCGACGACGAGGTAGGTGATCAGACCGGCGATGCCGGAGAGCATGACCGTCCCCGACTTGTCCACGTGCCCGCCGCCGTGCTGGTGGGCCTGGGTCGCGAAGGTCATGGCGGTGATCATCAGGATGATCAGGGCGACGCAGACCGACAGCATGTCGACCTTGCCGAGCTTGGCGAGCGGACGCTCGATCCAGCGCAGCCAGTGGATGTCCCGGTCCTCGTCGAAGATGAAGTCGAGGAAGATCATCAGCAGGAACATGCCGCCGAAGGCGGCGATCGACGGATGGGCGTCCGTCACCAGTTCCTTGTACTTGTCCGGGTCGTTGAAGGACAGGTCGATGGCCTCGATCGGTCCGAGCTTGGCGCTCACGGCCACGATCACGACGGGGAACACCAGTCGCATACCGAAGACGGCGATGAGGATGCCGATGGTGAGGAAGATTTTCTGCCAGAAGGCATTCATCTTCTTCAGGATTCCGGCGTTGATCACCGCGTTGTCGAAGGACAGCGAGATCTCCAGGACGGACAGGATCGCGACGATGCCGAATGCCTGCCACCCCCCGTAGAAAATCGCTGCGACCAGGCCGAGCGCGGTAACCGCGAACGACCAGCCGAAGGTTTTCAGTACCACTGGCTACCCCATCGTGTTGTTAAAAGGGTCTCCCCCGGTGTGTCGGGGCCCCCCGCGCCGTGCGCGGCGTTATGAAACGTTGACGCCGAAGTCTAGAGCGATGCCCCGCAGGCCAGACGCGTACCCCTGGCCGACTGCACGGAATTTCCACTCGCCGTTGTACCGGTAGAGCTCGCCGAAGATCATCGCGGTCTCCGTCGAGGCGTCCTCGCTGAGGTCGTAGCGGGCCAGCTCCTGGCCGTCGGCCTGGTTGACCACGCGGATGAAGGCGTTGCTGACCTGGCCGAACGCCTGGCCCCGGTTGTCCGCGTCATGGATCGAGACCGGAAAGACGATCTTGTCGCAGTGGGCCGGGACCTGGTCGAGGCGGACGATGACGGACTCGTCGTCGCCGTCGCCCTCGCCGGTGAGGTTGTCGCCGGTGTGCTCGACGGAGCCGTCCGGGCTCGTGAGGTTGTTGTAGAAGACGAACCACTCGTCACCGAGCACCCGGCCCGACTGGCACAGCAGGGCGCTGGCGTCGAGGTCGAAAGCGGCGCCCGTGGTGGAGCGTGCGTCCCAGCCGAGCCCGACCAGCACCTGGGTGAGGTTGGGTGCGACCTTGGAGAGGGAGACATTGCCTCCCTTGGCGAGCGTGACGCCCATGTGTGTCCTCCCCGAGTCGTGAAAAAACGCTGCCGGGCGCTTTCGACGCCCGGGGTCGGGCGTCGAAAGCGCCCGGTCGGGGGCGTCCGGCGGGTCAGGACCGGCCGGACGCCCCCATGGCGCCAGAACGTCAGACGTTGACGCCGAAGTCCTGGGCGATGCCGCGCAGGCCGGAGGCGTAGCCCTGGCCGATGGCGCGGAACTTCCACTCGGCACCGTTGCGGTAGAGCTCGCCGAAGACCATCGCGGTCTCCGTCGAGGCGTCCTCGCTCAGGTCGTAGCGGGCGAGCTCGCTGTTGTCGGCCTGGTTGACCACGCGGATGTACGCGTTGCGGACCTGGCCGAAGCTCTGCTGACGGCTCTCGGCCTCGTAGATCGAGACCGGGAAGACGATCTTGTCGACGTCGGCCGGGACACCGGAGAGGTTCACCTTGATGACCTCGTCGTCGCCCTCGCCCTCACCGGTGGTGTTGTCACCGGTGTGCTCGACGGAGCCGTCGGGGCTCTTCAGGTTGTTGAAGAAGACGAAATTGCCGTCGGCGGCGACCTTGCCCTCGGCGTTCGCCAGCAGGGCGCTGGCGTCGAGGTCGAAGTCACCACCGGTGGTGGTGCGGGCGTCCCAGCCCAGACCGACGATGACCGCGGTCAGGTTGGGCGCGGCCTTGGTCAGCGAGACGTTGCCGCCCTTGCTGAGGCTGACTCCCACGAGTCCTCCAGTAGTTTTCTCAGGGGCCGGCAGACACCAGCGTCCCCGTCGTTCGTTGGCATCGGATCAACGATTGGATCCTAGTGACCGGTTCCCGGCCAAAACAGGCTTTTGACCGGGCGTCGCCAGGAGATCGTCTCAGAGCGCTTCGAGCGCCTTGACGTAATCGTTCAGGTCACGGGCGTCCGGGAGGCCGTTGACGACGCTCCAGCGGACGACGCCCTCCTTGTCGATGACGAAGGTGCCGCGCACCGCGCAGCCCTTGTCCTCGTCGAAGACGCCGTACGCCCGCGAGGTCTCCCCGTGCGGCCAGAAGTCGGACAGCAGCGGGTATTCGAGACCCTCCTGCTCGGCGAAGACGCGCAGGGTGTGGATGGAGTCGTTGGAGACGGCGAGGAGCTGGGTGCCCTCGTTCTCGAAGCGGGGCAGCTCGTCGCGGAGGGCGCAGAGCTCGCCGGTGCAGACGCCGGTGAAGGCGAACGGGTAGAACACCAGCACCACGTTCTTCTCACCGCGGAACTCCGACAGCCGCACGGTCCGGCCGTGGTTGTCCTTGAGCTGGAAGTCCGGGGCCTGGCTGCCGACCTCGATCGTCATGGAACACGTATCCCTTCGCCGCTTCTCCGCTTCCCGGCTCGGGTCCGTCCGGGTGACTCCCACCCTACGCAGACCGGCTGCGGCCAGACGAAGGCCCTCACGGGTGCGGGATGCGCCCGTGAGGGCCTCGGGGTGGTGCGAAGAGCGGTTCAGCGCTTGGCCTTGGCCCCCTTGGGAGTGGCCAGACGGCTGCCCGTCCAGTCCTTGCCCGCGCTGATGCTCTTGGTCTGGGCGAGCCCGGCCGTCTGGGCGGCCTCATTGATGTCGCTCGGTTCGACGTAACCGTCACGGCCGGTCTTCGGCGTCATCAGCCAGACCATCCCGCCGTCCTCGATCAGACCGATGGCATCCACCAGCGCGTCCGTAAGGTCGCCGTCCTCGTCGCGGAACCAGAGCAGAACGACGTCTGCGACGTCGTCGTACTCCTCGTCGACGAGTTCCTGGCCGGTAGTGGCCTCAATGCCCTCACGGAGCTCCAGCTCGACGTCGTCGTCGTAGCCGATCTCCTGGACCACCTGTCCGGGCTCGAACCCCAGGCGTGCTGCCGGGTTGGTCCGCTCCTCCGCGTGGTCCGCGGTCGCGCTCACGGGATGCCTCCTGATCATGTCTTCGGAAAATGCTGCAGCCACGCGCGTGCGCGGGGCGTAGGCCGTAGTCCACACGGGCCCGGCGAATCGCGCAAGTACCCAGCGTGCGAGACCGCCTATACGGTGACGTTCCCTGCCACGTCACCGCAAGTTCCGGCATGTCTCTCCGGCGGCTTCCCGGGGCCTGCCCGGGTCGCTCCGTCCGTTTACGTCCTTCCTCAGCTTATGCGGTTTCGCTCCGCCAATAGGAGTCGAACAGCCTTTGGGAACGCTTGGACGCCTTGGGCGTAAGGTTGCGGTTTGCCCGTACCCAGCCGTGCACTGCCCACACGCCTGCCCCGCGGACGAGTTCTCCGAACCGTGGGGTTACCCCTCGGTAGAGATGACGTTCGGGGCCTCGCGGTAGCACGATGGAGGCGGCGCGCACAGAGTTGACAGAGCTGTTCGGGGGGCACGTTCCCCGTAACAGCCCCGAGCACCACCGAACAGCGAAGGAACAGTGTGGCTTCCGGATCCGATCGCAACCCGATCATCATTGGCGGCCTTCCGAGCCAGGTCCCGGATTTCGATCCCGAGGAGACCCAGGAATGGCTCGACTCCCTCGACGCCGCCGTCGACGAGCGCGGCCGTGAGCGGGCCCGCTATCTGATGCTCCGGCTCATCGAGCGCGCGCGTGAGAAGCGCGTCGCCGTGCCGGAGATGCGCAGCACGGACTACGTGAACACGATCGCCACGAAGGACGAGCCGTTCTTCCCCGGCGACGAGGAGATCGAGCGCAAGGTCCTCAACGCGACCCGCTGGAACGCCGCCGTGATGGTCTCGCGGGCCCAGCGTCCCGGGATCGGCGTCGGCGGCCACATCGCCACCTTCGCCTCCTCCGCCTCGCTGTACGACGTGGGCTTCAACCACTTCTTCCGGGGCAAGGACCAGGGCGACGGCGGCGACCAGATCTTCTTCCAGGGACACGCGTCCCCGGGGATCTACGCCCGCGCGTTCCTGCTGGACCGGCTGAGCGAGGCGCAGCTCGACGCGTTCCGCCAGGAGAAGTCGAAGGCCCCGAACGGTCTGTCCAGCTACCCGCACCCGCGGCTGATGCCGGACTTCTGGGAGTTCCCGACCGTCTCGATGGGCCTCGGCCCGCTCGGCGCGATCTACCAGGCGCGGATGAACCGCTACATGGAGGCGCGCGGGATCGCCGACACCTCCAAGTCGCACGTCTGGGCCTATCTGGGCGACGGCGAGATGGACGAGCCGGAGTCGCTGGGCCAGCTGTCCATCGCGGCCCGTGAGGGCTTGGACAACCTGACCTTCGTCGTCAACTGCAACCTTCAGCGGCTCGACGGTCCGGTGCGCGGCAACGGCAAGATCATCCAGGAGCTGGAGTCGCAGTTCCGGGGCGCCGGCTGGAACGTCATCAAGCTGGTCTGGGACCGCTCCTGGGACCCGCTGCTGGCGCAGGACCGCACGGGCATCCTGGTCAACAAGCTGAACACCACGCCGGACGGCCAGTTCCAGACGTACGCGACCGAGACCGGCGCGTACATCCGCGAGCACTTCTTCGGCGACGACCCGCGGCTGCGGGACATGGTCAAGGACATGACCGACCAGCAGATCCTGCACCTGGGCCGCGGCGGTCACGACCACCGCAAGGTCTACGCGGCCTACGCGGCGGCCAAGGCCCACAAGGGCCAGCCGACGGTCATCCTGGCGCAGACCGTCAAGGGCTGGACGCTGGGGCCGAACTTCGAGGGCCGCAACGCGACCCACCAGATGAAGAAGCTCACGGTCGAGGACCTCAAGCGCTTCCGGGACCGCCTGCACATCCCGATCACGGACAAGCAGCTGGACGAGGGCTACCCGCCCTACTACCACCCGGGCCGCGACTCGGAGGAGATCCAGTACATGCACGACCGCCGGCAGGGTCTGGGCGGTTACGTCCCGACCCGGGTGGTCCGTGCGAAGCCGCTGCCGCAGCCTGCGGACAAGACGTACGCGGCCGCGAAGAAGGGTTCGGGTTCGCAGTCGATCGCCACCACCATGGCGTTCGTCCGCATCCTGAAGGACCTGATGCGGGACAAGGAGATCGGCAAGCGGTTCGTGCTGATCGCCCCCGACGAGTACCGCACGTTCGGCATGGACGCGTTCTTCCCGAGTGCGAAGATCTACAACCCGCTGGGCCAGCAGTACGAGGCGGTCGACCGGGAGCTGCTGCTCGCGTACAAGGAGTCCCCGACGGGTCAGATGCTGCACGACGGCATCTCCGAGGCGGGCTGCACGGCCTCGCTGATCGCGGCCGGTTCGGCGTACGCCACGCATGGCGAGCCGCTGATCCCGGTGTACGTCTTCTACTCGATGTTCGGGTTCCAGCGGACCGGCGACCAGTTCTGGCAGATGGCCGACCAGCTCTCGCGCGGCTTCGTGCTGGGCGCGACCGCCGGCCGCACCACGCTGACCGGTGAGGGCCTCCAGCACGCGGACGGCCACTCGCAGCTGCTCGCCTCGACGAACCCGGGCTGTGTCGCGTACGACCCGGCCTTCGGGTTCGAGATCGCGCACATCATGCAGGATGGGCTCCGCCGGATGTACGGCGAGGCGAACGAGGACGTCTTCTACTACCTCACCGTCTACAACGAGCCGATCCAGCACCCGGCCGAGCCGGAGAACGTGGACGTGGACGGCATCCTCAAGGGTGTCTACCGCTTCAAGCAGGGCGAGGCGGGCGAGATCCCGGCGCAGATCCTGGCGTCCGGTGTGGCGGTCCCGTGGGCCGTCGAGGCGCAGAAGATCCTCGCCGAGGAGTGGAACGTCAAGGCGGACGTCTGGTCGGCGACCTCCTGGAACGAGCTGCGCCGCGACGCGGTGGACGTGGAGCGCCACAACCTCCTGCACCCGGAGGAGGAGCAGCGCGTCCCGTACGTGACCAAGAAGCTCGAAGGGGCCCAGGGCCCGTTCGTGGCGGTCTCGGACTGGATGCGTTCGGTGCCGGACCAGATCGCGCGCTGGGTTCCGGGCGCGTACCAGTCGCTGGGCGCGGACGGCTTCGGCTTCGCGGACACCCGGGGTGCGGCCCGCCGGTTCTTCCACATCGACGCGCAGTCGATCGTGCTGGCGGTGCTGACCGAGCTGGCCAAGGAGGGCAAGGTCGACCGGTCGGCCCTGAAGAAGGCCGTCGACCGCTACGAGCTCCTGGACGTGGCCGCGGCCGATCCGGGCGCGGCGGGCGGCGACGCGTAAGCGGGAAACGCTGCGAAGGGGCGGTGACGCGGGCGCGTCACCGCCCCTTCGCATGTCCGGGGCCGGTGGGCTCAGTTCTCCCAGATCTTGAAGGCGCGTACCTGGTACGGGGACCGGGGCGCCCAGGTGCCCCCGCCCGGGTACGTCTCGAACTCCCCGGTCTCCGCGCACTCGGCGGACTGGTAGGTGGTGACGGGCCGCCCGGTGCGGTTGGCGAGGGACTGGGCGTCGCCGCCCTTCGGCAGGGGGACACAGCTCTCGATCTCGGTGTCGGAGAGCTCGAAGGTGTGGCGGGCCCCGGTGAAGTCGGGCTTCTTCCAGAGGCAGAGCCTGCCGGCCTCACAGGCGCCGAGAGCGACGCCCGGGGACCGCTCGGGGGCAGCGGCCGCCCGGTCGTGGGCCAGGGCCTGGGGAACGAGTGCGGAGACGGCCAGGACGGCCGCGAGAACGGCCGTACGCGTGAGGTTCGTGCGGGTGGGATTCGTACGCATGGGATTCGTGAGCGTGACGTTCGTGCGCATGGTGGATCAACCCCCGTGGTTGGTCGGTGATGTGCTTCCGCCGCTCACTCTGAGTCACCGGGGCGGCGGTGCGGAAGAGGGGACGGGGTGCTCCACCCTGATAGGCGACAGCCCCGCCGAAAGGATTCGGCGGGGCTGTGACCTGCACTGTGTTGACGATCCGTGTCGTCCTACGGGGCGCGTCAGATGTGACCGACCCCGGAACCCGCCTCGGCGTTCTCGCCGCGCTTGGTGAGGGTGGCGACGAGGGCGGCGACGACGGCGACACTGCCCGCGACGGTGAAGGCCAGGCCCATGCCGGACATGAAGGTGTCGTGGATGACCCCGCCGATGCGGTCGACGATGTCCGGCGTCATGCCGGGAGCCTTGGAGAGCGCCTCGGTCGGGACCATGCCGAACTCGGCGGCCTCCTCCAGCTTCGGGTCGGGTGCGCCGGGCAGGCCCGCGCCCGCCCAGTTGTCCGCGAAGTCGGCGCTGACCTTGGAGGACATGACCGCGCCGAGGACGGCGGTACCGAGCGCGCCGCCGACCTGCATGGCGGCCTGCTGGAGACCGCCGGCCACGCCGGACAGCTCCATGGGCGCGTTGCCGACGATGACCTCGGTGGCGCCGACCATGACCGGGGCGAGACCGCAGCCGAGCAGGGCGAACCAGAGGGACATCGCGAAGGTGCCGGTGGACTCGCTGAGCGTGGTCATGCCGAACATCGCGGTGGCCGTGCAGACCATGCCGCCGACCAGCGGGACGCGCGGACCGAACTTGGTGATCAGCGCACCGGCGACCGGCGAGGAGACGATCATCATGGCCGTCAGCGGCAGCAGGTGCAGACCGCTGTCGACCGGGCTGAGGCCGTGGACGCCCTGGAGGAAGAACGTCACGAAGAAGAGGCCGCCCATGAAGGCGAAGGCCATCAGCGTCATGAGGACGACACCGGCCGTCAACGGGATGGAGCGGAACATCCCCAGCGGGACGAGGGGCTCACGGACCCTGGTCTCCCAGAGGCCGAAGATGACGAAGAGCGCGACGGCGGAGGCGAGCCAGGCCCAGGTCCGCCCGTCGCCCCAGCCCCAGGACTCACCGGCCTTGATGATGCCCCAGATGAGGGCGAACATCGCGCTCGAGAGCAGCACGATGCCGGGGATGTCGAAGGAGCGCGGCGCGTTCGCGGCGCGGTGGTCCTTGAGGATCACCAGGCCGAAGGCGAGTGCCACGATGCCGACCGGCACGTTGATGAAGAAGACCGACTGCCAGCTGACGTGCTCGACGAGCAGACCGCCGACGATCGGGCCGCCCGCGGTGGAGGCTCCGATCACCATGCCCCAGATGCCGATCGCCATGTTCAGCTTCTCGGCGGGGAAGGTGGCGCGCAGCAGGCCGAGCGCGGCCGGCATCAGCAGGGCGCCGAAGAGGCCCTGGAGCACGCGGAAGAGAACGACGAGGCCGATCTCCTTGGAGAAACCGATCGCGGCGGACGAGACGGCGAAGCCGGCGATGCCGATGAGGAAGGTCTGCCGGTGGCCGAAGCGGTCACCCAGCTTGCCCGCGGTGATGAGGGCCACCGCGAGGGCGAGCAGATAGCCGTTGGTGATCCACTGGACGTCGGCGAGCGTGGCGCCGAGGTCCTTCTGGATGGCGGGGTTCGCGATGGCGACGATGGTGCCGTCGAGGGCGACCATCATCACGCCGATGGCGACGGCGAAGAGGGTCAGCCAGGGGTGGCCGCGAAGCCCCTTGACCGGGGCGGGTCCTGCGTTGTCTTCGGGCTCCCGCGGCGCCTTCTCGACGGTGGTCTGACTAGTCATACGGGGAGACTAGTGACAGCCTCTGACAGTTGACAAACCAATTCACAAGTCAGTAACTGTCACGTAGCTCACACGTTGCTCGCAGGTATGCTGAGCTGGACAAACACGGGAAAAGAGGGACCGGTACGTGACCGACGGGCAGACAGTCGAGCCCCGACCCGGACTGCGTGAACGCAAGAAGCAGCGCACCCGCGACGCCTTGTTGCGCGCCGCCCTCGAACTGTTCACGACCCAGGGGTACGAACGCACCACCGTCGACGAGATCGTCGACGCCGTGGAGGTCTCCCAGCGCACCTTCTTCCGCTACTTCGCGAGCAAGGAGGAGACCACCTTCGCCGTGCAGGAGATGGTCGAGTCCCGCTTCATCGAGGAGCTGCGGCGGCGCCCCGCGCACGAAGCGCCCTTCGAGGCCATGCGCCGGGCGGTGCTGTGCGCCTGGAACAGCATCGGCGAGGCGATCGAGGAGGTCATCACCGTCGACCTCCATATGCGGACCTACCAGATGATCGAGTCGACCCCCTCCCTGCTCGCCGCCCATATGCGGCGCGGCATCGCCTTGGAGAACCAGATCGCCCGGCTGATCGCGGAGCGCGAGGGGCTGGACGTGGAGCGGGACCCCCGGCCGCGGGTGGCCGTCGCCGCGTTCTCCGGGGTGATGCGGGTGACCGGCCAGCTGTGGGGGCAGGGGGTCGACCCGAGCGTGGAGGCGCTGCGCGATCTGACCGAGGAGTATCTCGACCAGCTCGTCCCGGCCCTCGCCCGCGACTGGCGCGAGAACTAGGGCCTGTCGTCGAACCGCCGTCGTCGCCCGGCGGTCCTGCCGACGACAGGTAGCACAGCCACGGGGCAGCTGTGACCCTCCGTGAGAAATCCGGGCTGAATCCTTCGCGGACGGGTGATGTACCTCACCTGAATCACGGTCGTCGGCGCGGGTCTCCTAGGGTGTGGCGCAGTGACTTCCTTCGACACCTCCCCCACGTTGACCGTATGGCGCGCGCTGCTCGCCGTAGCGGTGGTGTTCGTGATGCTGGCGACGACGGGCTGGAGCGCCGTACGCGATCAGCAGGCCGGCGGCCCCCGCGAGCTGGCGCTCGCCGCCTGGGCGCGGGACCGGATAGCGGGCCATTCGCTGCCGGAGGCCGACGCCCCCGCCTATCGGCTGGCCCACTTCTTCGCCACCCTCACCTCGGGCCAGCGGTTCGCGCTCGCGGACAAGTACCCGTCGGTGGTGGGAAACCTGGACGGCGCCCCGGTCACCCTGCGCTACCACGCCAACCGGGTGGCGCTCGGACAGGCCGTGGCCGTGGAGAAGATGCGGGCGCACGACGCGAAGTTGTCACCGGACGGGCGCGACGAGGCGCGGGCCCGGCTCGACCGGTTCCGTTCGCTGCTCAAGGGCGACCGGCAGATCCTGGCCTTCGATCCGTCCGGGAGGGGCCGGGCGGCCGAGGTGTTCGGCGATCTCGACCGGGCCGCCCGGGTCTCCGTCGTCGTCCCGGGCGTCGACACCCATCTGCTGACCCTGGAGCGCAGCAAGAGCAGCAAGCGCAGATACGCAGCCCCCGTCGGGATGGCCGAGTCCCTGTACGGGGCAGAGCGCTCGGCCTCCCCGGGCACGCGTACGGCGGTCATCGCGTGGGCCGACTACACCGCCCCGGCCGGTCTCGGCATGGACGCGGCGCTGGGCGGGCTCGCTGCGGACGGCGCGGTGCGGCTGAACGCGATGGTCGGCGCGCTGCCCGGCACCTCGAAGGTCTCGCTGTTCTGCCACAGCTACGGCTCCGTGGTGTGCGGGGTGGCCGCGCACCGGGCCCCCGACCGGGTGGCCGACATCGCGGTCGCGGGCAGCCCCGGCATGCGGGCCGCCAACGCCGGGCAGCTGGAGACCGGCGCCCGGATCTGGGCGACGCGGGACGGGGACGACTGGATCGGGGACGTACCGCACATGGAGTTCGGCGGGATCGGTCACGGGGCCGACCCGGTCGACCCGGCGTTCGGCGCGCGGATCGTCTCGGCGGCCGGGGCCGCCGGGCACAGCGGCTACTTCGAACCGGGCACCGAGAGCCTCGACAACTTCGCAGCGATCGGCGTCGGAGCGTACGGATCGATCAGCTGCGCGGGCGCCGACAGCACATGCCACAGCGGTATTTCCGGCGAGCGGGACGGCTGACGCGCGTAGAGGACCGTACCGGGCCGAAAAATTGGGACGTACTTCGAGGGGGGACGTGCGGGACTGTGCCGCATACGATGAGGCACATGGGTGATGTGCTGGCCGGAATTCATGCCACCTGGGAGTTCGACACCGACTCCGTGCTCATCCGCTTCGAACGGGGCATCCGCACACCGAAGCTCTTCCAGAGCCTGCGGGAACGCCGCATCCCGTATGCGGCGCTGTCGTCGGTGACGCTGACCCCCGGGAAGCGGGGCACGGTGGTTCTGCGTGCCGTGCCGAGGGTGGGTGCCGATCCTCTGGTGGAGGCTGCCTCCGGGCAGCTCAAGGAGGGGTGCGACCCCTATCGCCTGGTGCTTCCGGCGGAGCGGGAAGTGCTCGCCGAGTACTACGCGGACGAGCTGCGGGCCCTGCTGGACCCGGCGTCCGACGAGCCCGCCGACCGCTTCCTGGTGGCGGCCCCCGAGGCCCCGATGAACTTCAAGGCGTACGACGGGCGGGCCGGCTTCGACGGCGAGCGGGTCTCCTTCCGGTGGTCCTGGACCGGGGCGTCCAGCGCCAAGTGGAAGGCCGGCGACCAGAGCTTCAAAGTGAGCGAGTTGGCCGGAATCGTATGGCGCTCGCCCGAGGCGCTCGACGGCTACCTGCGGCTGCTGCCCCGCGCGGCGGCCCCGGTCGACCACCGCACCGGCGGCAGCCTGGGCGATCTGCACGGCCCCGGCGGCTCCGGGAGCGCGGACGGCGCGAGCGCCGACGGGGTGCCCGTGGCGGCTCCGGTCACCCGGGCCGCGGACCAGGATCCGGCCGCCGTGCTGTTCGGCCTGGGCTACGGGCCGGTGCACGAGTCGCTGCCCTTCGCCGCCGCCGTCCTGGAATCCGTACGCCGGACCCAGCCCGCGCCGGCCGCCTCCGCCCCGGCCCTGGTGAACGCCGGGCGGCGCGATCCCGCGGACATCGCCGAGCGGATACATCACCTCGGCGAGCTGCACCAGGCCGGACTGGTGACGGACGCCGAGTACACCGCGAAGAAGGCCCAGCTGCTCGCGGAGCTGTGACCGGGGCAGCGCCTGCTGCCGCGTACGCCGTGCCCTGCCGTCGCCGGGCCGTGACCGTACGCGGGGCCTCGACCCCGTACCGGAGTATGAGGCGGATCCGGCCGGGTCGGAACCCCGGTATGACGCCCGAGGGGCCTTCGCCTGCCTAGGCTGACCGGGCCATGGCCACTTCTCCTTCCCCCTCCCCCGCCGGGCCCCCGCCGCCCGCCGACGGCCTGCTGAGCGCCGCCCGCCGCAATCTGCGCGAGCTGGCCCACGGGCTGTCCCACGCGTCCCATCCGTCCACCCCGCTGCTGGCCGACGCGCCGAAGCCGTGGCAGCGGCTGCTGCCGTACGTCGTGGTGCTCGCCCTGGCCGCGACCTTCATCCCGGTCACCATCACCGTCCTGGCCTCGCAGTACGGCGTGCCGGGCGCGCTGGCCGGGGCGCTCGGGGTGGCCCAGGCGGCCCCGCTGCTGATGCTCGCCCACCGGCCCCTCCAGGCGTGGTGGATCATCTTCCCGGCCGACATCGTGAGCGCGCTGGTGCTGCTGGCCCACGATCCCGGGCGGCACGACACCTGGCCCTGGCCCCCGCCGACGCTGGTCGCCTACCTCTTCCTGCTGCTGGCCCTCGGCCTGCGCGAGACCCGGCGGACCGTCGTCGCGGTGTGGGCGGCGACGGCGGCGGCCGGGGCGGTCCTGCATCTGATCGCGCCCTCGGACCGCGCCACCGGCAGCGCTCTGCTGCTGCCGATCCTCGGCGCGGTGGTCCTGGTGATCGGCGCGGCGGTACGGGAGCGGGGCGAGGCGACCCGGCGGCTGGCCGAGCAGGAGACGATCAGCGAGGCGGAGCGGGCGCAGCGCACACTGCTGGAGGAGCGGACGCGGATCGCCCGCGAACTGCACGACGTGGTCGCGCACCACATGTCGGTGATCACCGTGCAGGCGGACTCCGCGCCGTACCGGATCTCCGGTCTCTCGGAGCCGGCGCGGGAGGAGTTCGCCTCCATCGCGGCGGCCGCGCGGGAGTCGCTCGGCGAGATGCGGCGGCTGCTGTCGGTGCTGCGCAGCGACGGCACCGAGGGCGACCGGGCCCCGCAGCCGGGACTGGACCGGCTCCAGCAGTTGGTGGAGGCGACGGTACGGGCCGGGCTGCCGGTGGAGCTGTCGCTGGCCGCGGATCTGGGTGAGGTGCCGTCGGCGGTGGATCTGTCGGCGTACCGGATCGTGCAGGAGGCGCTGGCCAATGTGGTGCGGCACGCGCCGGGTGCGCGCACCCAGGTCTCGGTCCGGGCGTCCGCGGGTCATCTGAACGTGCTGGTGGTCAACGGGCCCGCGCCGAAGCCCGCTTCGCCGCTGGAGAGCGCCGGGACCGGGCACGGGCTGGTGGGGATGCGCGAGCGCGTACGGTTGACCGGCGGCACGCTGGACACCGGTCCGCTGCCCGACGGCGGGTTCCGGGTGGCCGCCCGGATGCCGCTGCCCCCGGCCCACTCCCCGGCCGGCTCCCCGCCCGACTCCCCTTCCGTACAACCTTCTTCGGAGGATCTGTGACCATCCGCGTGATCATCGTCGACGACCAGGCCATGGTGCGGGCCGGGTTCGCGGCGCTGCTGGCAGCGCAGAGCGACATCGACGTGGTGGGCGAGGCGGCGGACGGCCGCCAGGGCGTGGACGTCAGCCGCAACCAGCATCCCGACGTGGTCCTGATGGATGTGCGGATGCCGGAGATGGACGGACTGGCCGCCGCACGCGAGCTGTTGAACCCGCCGGTGGGGGTGGTGCACCGGCCGAAGGTCCTGATGCTGACGACGTTCGACGTGGACGACTACGTGTACGAGGCGCTGCGTGCCGGGGCGTCGGGCTTCCTGCTGAAGGACGCGCCGCCAGCCGATCTGATCGCGGCGGTACGGGTGGTGGCGGCCGGGGACGCGCTGCTCGCACCCTCGGTGACCCGGCGACTGATCGCGGACTTCGCGGCGCAGCGGCCCGCCGGGGCGACGCGCACCGGGCAGGCGCTCCGGCTGAACGGGCTGACCCCGCGCGAGAGCGAGGTGCTGGAGCTGATCGCCCGGGGTCTTTCGAACCAGGAGATCGCGGGGCGGCTCGTGCTGGCCGAGCAGACCGTCAAGACGCACATCGGGCGGGTGCTGGCCAAGCTGGATCTGCGGGACCGGGCGCAGGCGGTGATCTTCGCGTACGAGTCGGGGCTGGTGACGCCGGGGGACGCGGGGGCGTAGCGGCCGCCCCCGGTTCCCCCACCCCCTACCCCGGTATCACCCCGCAGTTGGCTCCCCGGTGTGACGTCGCGTCACCCGTCCTCTTCCTACCTTCCTCCCGGTCGCACCGCCCGGTGCGGATCCGGAGAGGGAGGGCACGATGCGCCGATACGCGAGGACCCTGGTCGCGTTCGCACTGGCCGCCGGGATGGCGGCGGGAACCACCGGCTGGGTTTCGGGGGACGCGCAGCAGGCGCTGACCGGGCCGCCGCCGGGCAGTGCGCAGTGGCGGGCGGACCGCGCGCTGCTGGGCGCGGAGCTGCCCGATCCTGAGCGCACCACGCCTGCCGAAGTCGCGCGCTTCTTCGCGGGGTTGAGCACTGCCGAACAGCAACTGCTGCTGGTGCGGCATCCGTCCGTCGTCGGCAATCTCGACGGGGCGCCGCTGGAACTGCGCTACCGCGCCAACTCCCTTGCCCTGGCCGCCGAGGACGACCCCCGCTACCGTTCGCTCGCCGCTACCGGCCGGCAGATCCTCGCGTTCGACCCGCGCGGACGCGGCCAGGTCGCCGAGGTCTTCGGGGACCTGCGCACCGCGCAGCGGGTCTCCGTGGTGGTCCCCGGGTCCGACAACGACGCCGGGACCTTCGACCGGAAGGTCGCCGCGCACGGGGCCCCGCCCGGGATGGCCAGGACCCTGCACACGGCGGCCGGTCCGGGGACGGCCGTCGTCGCCTGGGTCGGGTACACCACTCCGGTGGGCGTCGGCATCGACGCGGCCACCGGCAGCCTCGCGGAGGCGGGCGCCGGGCGGCTGACCCGGTTCGCGGAGGGCCTGACGGCGGACGGACTGCCCGAGCCCGCCGTGTTCTGCCACAGCTACGGCTCCGTCGTCTGCGGGATCGCCGCACACCGTCTCCCCGCCACCGACGTGGTGGTCCTCGGCTCCCCCGGCATGCGGGCGGACGATGCCGCGGGGCTGCGGACGAAGGCGCGGGTGTGGGCGGCGAAGGACCCGACCGACTGGATCGACAACGTGCCGAACGTGCGTTTCGCGGGCCTCGGCCACGGCACGGACCCGACCGACCCGGCGTTCGGCGCCCGCCGCGTACCGGCGGAGGAGGCCCGGGGCCATGCCGGTTACTTCGCGCCGGGGACGGATTCGCTGCGGGCCTTCGCCGCCATCGCGCGGGGCACGGCCACGCCGGATGAGGCCGAGACACCCGCGGACGCACGGGCTTTGGCGCACGCGCCGGTCCTGGAAGGAGTCGCCCGATGAACGCCGTACGGGAGAACGCGCGGCGGCTCGCCGCCCGTGTCGACGCCTCCACCCCCGCCCACCGCGACCGCGCCGTCGACGGCCTGCGCGCGCTGGCCCTGCTCGCCGTGCCGCTCGGTCACTGGATGCTCGGCGGGTTCCGGCTGGACGCCGACGGTCTGCACAACGCGAGCCCGCTGGCCACGTTCGGCGCGCTCGCCCCCGCGAGTTGGGTGCTCCAGATGCTGGGGATCTTCTTCCTGGTCGGCGGGTACGCCTCGGTCCTCTCCTACCGCCGCCGGGCCTCGACGACGGCCGCCTGGCTGGGCGGCCGGCTGGCCCGGCTCGGCCGGCCGGTCCTCGGGGTGAGTGCCGTGTGGGCGGTGCTGGTCGCGGTGCTCTCCGCGCTGGGCGTACCCGGTGACACCCTGCGTACGGGGTCGACGCTGGTGATCCAGCCGCTCTGGTTCGTCGGGGTGTACACCGTGGTCACGGCCCTCACCCCGGTCTGCGTCACGCTGGCACGGAAGCTCGGCGGCTGGGCGGCACTCCCGCTGCTGGTCTCCGTCGCAATCGTGGACTTCCTGCGCTACGGGCCGTACGCGGAGGCGATGCCGTCCTGGCTGAGTGTGCTCAATGTCCTGCCCGGCTGGCTGTTCGCGTATCAGCTCGGCGTGTCCTGGGGCGAGGGGCGGATCGGGAAGCGCGGGGCCCGGCTGCTGCTGGTCGGCGGCGGGTTGCTGTTCGCCGTGCTGCTGCTGGTCTTCCACTACCCGGCGTCGATGGTCGGCGTGCCGGGCGAGGCCCGGACGAACTCGCATCCGCCGTCGCTGCTGGTGGTGGCGTTGGCGGCGGCCCAGAGCGGGGCGGCGATCCTGCTGCGCGACCGGCTCGGGCGGCTGCTGCGCAACCCGCTGCTCTGGGCGCCGGTCGTGGTGGTCAACCTGTCGGCGATGACGATCCTGTGCTGGCACCAGACGGCGATGCTGGCCGCCGCCGTACCGGCCTCGCTCGCGGGGACGGGGGGCATGGCGGTGGCCGGGCTGACGACCGCGCCGGACACGGTGGGCTGGATCCTCGCCCGGGCCGCTTGGCTGCCGGTGTTCGCCGGGCTGCTGGTGCTGATCGCCCGGTACGCGCGCCGCTTCGAGGCGCCGTGGCGGGCGGGCACCCGCGCCGCGAACGCCCGCCGCGCGCTGGCGGGGCTGCTCGCGGCGGGGTTCGCGGTGTTCGCGCTGGGGCTGGCGTGAGGCGGCGGCGTCGTCATGAACTTCATGAACCAGGCGATCACCGCGGACCCCTCCGGGCTACGCCTCCCGCGCCGCCGACGTACTGCTCATGTCCGGGTAGCGGTCCCCCGCCACCCGCCCCGCGATCGGCTCCAGCGCGGCCAGTTCATCGGCCGTGAGGGTCAGCCGGGTCGCCGCGACGTTCTCCAGGAGGCGGCCGCGCTTGCGGGTGCCGGGGATCGGGACCACGTTCAGGCCGTGGACCCCGGCGCGCTGCTGGACCCAGGCGAGGGCCACCTGCGCGGCCGTCGCCCCGTGCGCGGCGGCGATCTTGTGGACGGGCTCCAGCAGGGCCGCGTTCGTCCGGGCGTTGTCGCCGGTGAACCGGGGCTGGTGCTTGCGGAAGTCGCCCTCGGTGAGCTCCTTGCCCGCGTCGGTGAAGGCCCCGGTGAGGAAGCCCCGGCCGAGCGGGGAGTACGGGACGAGCGTGACGCCCAGCTCGGCCGCCGCGCCGACGGCGCTCTTCTCGACGTCCCGGCTGAAGAGGGACCACTCCGACTGGAGGGCGGCGATCGGGTGCACGGCGTACGCCTCGCGCAGTTCGGGGCCGGTCACCTCGCTCAGCCCGAGCTGCTTGACCTTGCCCTGCCGGACCAGCTCCGCCAGCGCGCCGACCGATTCGGCGAGCGGGACGGCCGGGTCGCGGCGGTGCATGTAGTAGAGGTCGATGACGTCGGTGTTCAGCCGGCGCAGGCTCGCCTCGACGGCGGTACGGATGTACGCGGGGTCGTTGCTGATGCCCCGGTACCGGGGGTCGTCGGTGCGGACGAGGGCGAACTTGGTGGCGAGGGTGATCTCGTCCCGGTGGGCCCCGACGAACGGGGCGAGGAACTCCTCGTTGGCCCCGCGCCCGTAGGCGTCGGCGGTGTCGAGGAGCGTGACGCCGGCCTCCAGGGCCGCGTCGAGGGTGTCGCGGGCGGCGCGTTCGTCGGTGTCGCCGTAGAACTCGCTCATGCCCATGCAGCCGAGGCCCTGGACGCCGACCCGCGGTCCGCCCGCTCCCAGCTCGACGGTGGCGATCTTGTCAACAGTCATCAGGCGCTGTGCCTCTCCGGCGCCCGGCGGGCGCCCGCATAGAAATCGATCTTGTGGTCGAGGACGGCGAGGGTGTCGTGGAGCTCCGCGATCCGCGAGATCACATCGCGGCGGGTCGCCTCCAGCAGCTCCTGCCGTGCCTCGAAGGTGGACTCCCCCTCCCGCAGCAGCTCCGCGTACCGCACCATGTCGGCGACGGGCATCCCGGTCAGCCGCAGCTTGCCGACGAAGGCCAGCCAGTCGAGGTCGCGGTTGCTGAAGCGGCGCTGGCCGGTGTGCGAGCGGTCGACGTGGGGCATGAGCCCGATGCGCTCGTACCAGCGCAGGGTGTGCGCGGTGAGGCCGGTGAAGGCGACGACCTCGCTGATCGAGTAGCTGTCCTGGCCCGCGGGGCGGGGGTGCTCCGTCATGTGTTCCACGCTAGATCCTTGGAGTGCACTCGAAGCAAGCGGAATCGGCGTCGTCTCCCCACGTCTCCTCCGATCCCCTCCGACCGCATATGCGCCGATTGCCCGAGATGAAGGAATGTTCATCCTGGCTTCATGTTCGTACCGCCCGGGACCGTCAGGGTGAACGCATGGCTTTCTCACCTCGTCTGGCGGCCCTGGCAGCCGTCGTCGCCGTGCCGCTGGGCATAGCGGCCACCAGCTATGCCATGACCGACACCTCGGAGGCGCCGAAGGTGCCCCCCACCGTCCAGCTGGAGGAGAGCCCGCGCGGCACACCGTCGCCGGGCCGGGACGCGTCGCCGA
Organism: Streptomyces rubiginosohelvolus; assembly: GCF_014649875.1. Taxonomy (GTDB): domain Bacteria; phylum Actinomycetota; class Actinomycetes; order Streptomycetales; family Streptomycetaceae; genus Streptomyces; species Streptomyces rubiginosohelvolus. Next base: position 214,138 of record NZ_BMTW01000003.1, read on the forward strand.
GCGGTGCCGCGTCCCCGAGCGGCTTCCCGACGCCGAGCGGTTCCTCCACCCCGACCCGTACACCGGACAGCTCCGTCGTCCCGGGCCCCTCCGCGGCCGACGACGACGATGACGACGACTTCGGTGATGACGGTTAGCCGGTCGCCCCTGGGGTTCCCGAGGATCTCCGCCCGCGTTCGGATCCTTCTGTGGTTGCTGGTCGTGATGGCGGTCGCGCTGGGCGCGGTCGCCGTCACCGTGCGCTCGATCCTCCAGCGGGACGTGGACCACCGCATCAGCCAGCTGCTCACGCAGGAGACCGGCGAGTTCGCGAACTTCGTGCCGCAGGGGGTGGACCCGGACACCGGCGGCCGGTTCGACACCGCCGACCGGCTGCTCCGCATCTATCTGCAACGCCAGTACGCCGACCCGGACGAGGAGCTGCTGGGGCTGACCGGCCCGGCCGGCGACCGGCCCGACGTCATCCGGCAGCGCCGCGACCTCCCCCCGGACACCGCCCTGTGGCAGGACACCGCATCGCTCACCCGGATCCGCGCCGACAAGGACTCCTTCGGCACGCTGGAGCGCCCGCAGGGCGAACTGCGCTGGGCGAAGGTCGAGATCGGGCCGTCGGCCGGCGGGCAGCCCGGGGCGTTCGTCGTCGCCTTCCACCCGGAGCGCGAACGGGACGTCGCCGACAAGACGTTCTGGATGCTGCTCGCCCTGTCCGGGGTCGCCCTGCTGATGACGACCGGGATCGGCTGGGCCGTCGCCGGACGCATCCTCGCGCCCGTCCGGCTCGTGCGGACGACGGCGGCGGAGCTGACCGAGCAGGATCTGACCCGGCGGATCCCCGTGGAGGGCCGGGACGACATCGCGGCCCTCGCCGAGACGTTCAACGCGATGCTCGACCGCCTTGAGCGGGCGTTCGCCGCGCAGCGGGTCTTCGTCGACGACGCCGGGCACGAGCTGCGCACCCCGATCACCATCGTCCGGGGCCATCTGGAGCTGATGGGCGACGATCCGGCGGACCGGGAGGAGACAGTACGGCTGGTCACGGACGAGCTGGACCGGATGAGCCGGATCGTGGAGGACCTGCTGCTGCTCGCGGGGGCCGAGCGCCCCGACTTCGTGCGCCCGGAGCCCGTCCAGCTCGCGGAGCTGACCGCCGACGTGTTCGTGAAGGTGCGGACCCTCGGTGAGCGGGAGTGGCAGCTCGACGGGGTCGCGGACCGCGAAGTGCGCCTGGATCCGCAGCGGATGACGCAGGCGATGGTCCAGCTCGCGCAGAACGCGGTCCAGCACACCGTGCCCGGCCAGCGCATCCGGATCGGCTCCCGGGCCGTCGGCTCCCGCGCCGAGGGCGACCGTATCGAGCTGTACGTCGCCGACCACGGGCCCGGCATTCCGCCGGAGGACGCCGAGGTCATCTTCGAGCGGTTCCGCCGGGGCACGTCCCGGCGCGGGACCCGCACCAGCGGGGCCGGGCTCGGCCTCGCCATCGTCAAGGCCATCGCGGAGGGCCACCACGGCCGCGTCGAACTCCGCCGGACCGAGGGCGGCGGAGCCACCTTCGTACTCACGCTGGAGACCGATTCATGAACCGCATCCTGATCGCCGAGGACGAGGAGCGCATCGCCTCGTTCGTCCAGAAGGGCCTGCGCGCCAACGGCTTCACCACGGTCGTCGCCGAGGACGGTGACCTGGCGCTCGGCCATGCGCTGACCGGCGGGTTCGACCTGATGGTGCTCGACATCGGGCTGCCGGGCCGGGACGGCTTCACCGTGCTCCGGGAGCTGCGGGAGGCGCGCGTCACGCTGCCGGTGATCGTGCTCACCGCCCGTGACTCCGTCCGGGACACGGTGGCCGGTCTGGAGGGCGGGGCCGACGACTGGATGACGAAGCCGTTCCGCTTCGAGGAGCTGCTCGCCCGGGTACGGCTGCGCCAGCGCACCGCGGCCCGGGCCCCCGAGGTCACCATGCTGCGCAGCGGCACCCTCGCCCTGGACCTGCGGACGCGCCGGGCCCGCGCGGAGGACCGGACGGTGGATCTGACGGCGCGCGAGTTCGTACTGCTGGAGATGTTCCTGCGCCACCCGGGCCAGGTGCTGTCGCGGGAGCAGATCCTGTCGCATGTGTGGGGGTACGACTTCGACCCCGGCTCCAACATCGTGGACGTGTATGTCCGGGCGCTGCGGAAGAAGTTGGGGGCGGAGCGGCTGGAGACGGTACGGGGGATGGGGTACCGGCTGCCTTAGCGGCCGGGTCCCGGCGGGCGGCCAGGGGCTGCCCCGAGCCGGCTCGACCGGACCGCCGTCGGCCATCAGGAGGTCGGGGCGGCGGGGAGATGAAAAGCCCTTCACGGGCGGCTCATCGACCGCTCACCCCGCCTTCAGAGGCTGTACAGCGTGCCTCTTCCTCTCCGGCAGACCGTCGGCCTCTGTGCCGTCCTCGGGCTCTGCGCTCTCCTCGCCGTCCCCGGCGCCGCCCCCGGCCTCAGCGCCGACGGGCGGCTCTCGCTCGCCGTCTTCGCCCTGGCCACCGCCGCCTGGATCGCCACCCCGGTGGACGACGCCTACATCGCGCTCGGCGCGGGCCTGGCGCTGACGGTGACGGGGGTGATCAGCAGCGAGACCCTGTTCGCCACGTTGGGCGACGAGACGGTGTGGCTGCTGATCTGCGCCTTCGTCCTGGCGGCCGCCGTGACCCGGACCGGGCTCGCGGGCCGGGCCGCCGTCTTCCTGGTCGGCGGGGCCAGGACCGTACGCCAGCTGGTGCACCTGACCACCGCCGGTCTCGTGGTCACCGCGTTCGCCGTGCCGGCCACGTCGGGGCGGGCCGCGCTCGCCCTCCCGGTGTTCCTGGCGCTGGCGGCCGCACTCCGTGAGCGGACCCGCCTGGTCGTCATGCTGGCGCTGCTCTTCCCCACCGTCATCCTGCTGTCCGCCGTCGCGACGCTGATCGGGGCGGGGGCGCACCTGATCACGGTCGGGGTGCTGTGGGAGCAGACCGGGGAGCAGCTGAGCTTCGTCCAATGGCTGGTCCTCGGGCTGCCGTTGGCCGTCGTCTCGTCCCATCTCGCCGCAGAACTGGTGCTGTTGACGACCACCCGGCGGGCCGACCGGAAGGGACCGGTCACGATCACGGCGGCGCAGATCCAGGAGCACTCCGAGACGGCCGTCGAGGGCCCGTTCACCCCGGCGGAGTCCCGATGCCTGCTGCTCCTGGCGACGGTCGTCCTGCTGTGGTGCAGCGAGCCGTTGCACGGGGTGTCGCCCGCCGTCGTCGCGCTCATCGGCGCGCTGGTGGCGACCTCGCCCGCGCTGGGGACGGTCCGCTTCAAGGACGGTCTGCGGACGGTCCCCTGGCCGCTGCTGCTGTTCATGGCCGCCACGATGGCGATGGGCGTCGCGCTCTCCGACTCGGGTGCGGCCGACTGGCTGGTGGGGTGGATACCCCTGGGGGCGTCCACGCCCCCGTGGATGTTCCTGGCCGGAGTGGTCGTCGTCAGCACGGCCGCCCACCTGGCGCTCCAGTCGCGCTCCGCCCGGTCCTCCGTCCTCGTCCCGCTGGTGGTCGCGGCGGCGGTCGGGGCCGGGGTCAACCCGGTCACGGCGGCGCTGGCGTCCACGGCCGCCGCCGGCTTCTGCCACACCCTGCCGTCCTCGGCCAAGCCGGTCGCGCTCTTCGCGGACGTGCCCGGCACCCCGACGTACACCCCGCGCGACCTGCTGCGGCTGTCCGCCTTCCTCGCGCCGCTCACGGCGGTCCTCGTCCTCGCCTTCGCCCTCGTCGTCTGGCCGCTGCTCGGCGTGCCTGTCCTCCTGGAGACCCAGCCATGACCCTTCGTCCTCACCGCATCGCCATCGCCCCCAGCGGATTCAAGGAGTCCCTGTCGGCCGCCCGGGTCGCGGAGGCCATCGCCACCGGGGTACGCCGGGTGATCCCCGACGCCGACCTCGACCTCATCCCCCTCGTGGACGGCGGCGAGGGTACGGCCGAGGCGCTGGCCCTGGCGGGCGGTGGCCGCCTGGTCCCGGTCACCGCGACGGGCCCGGTGGGCGACCCGGTCGCCTCGCACTTCGCACTGCTGGGCGGCGGCACAACACCCGGTCCGCTGACCGCCGTCGTGGAGATGGCGGCCGTCGCGGGCCTCGCCCTGGTCCCGCCGGACCGCCGCCACCCGGGCGCGACGACGACGTACGGTGTCGGCGAGCTGATCCGCGCGGCTCTGGACGCCGGGGCCCGGCGCATCCTCGTCGGCTGCGGCGACTCCGGTACGTCGGACGGCGGCGCGGGCGCGCTCCAGGCGCTCGGGGCCCGGCTGACCGACCGGCACGGCCGTGAACTCCGGCCGGGCGGAGGTGCGTTGCACGAACTGGAGCACATCGACCCGTCCGGCCTCGACCCGAGGCTCGCCGACGCCGAGCTGCTCGTGGCATGCAACCCGTACAACGTGCTGTGCGGAAAGCGCGGCGTGGCCCGGGTGTTCGGGCCGCAGAAGGGGGCGACCCCGGCGGAGGTGGAGCTGCTCTCGGCGGGCCTGGAACGGCTGGCCGCCGTCCTCACCCGGGACCTGGCCCCGGCGTTCGGCGCCACGGCTCTAGATCTGCGGACGGCCCCCGGCACGGGCGCGTCGGGCGGTCTGGGGGCGGGGCTCGCGTCCGTGGGCGCCCGGCTCCTGCCCCGGTACGACGTCCTCCTCGACGGCCTCGACCTGGACGCCCGCCTGGCCCGCGCCGACTTCGTGATCACGGCGGAAGGGGCGCTCGACCACCAGACCGTACGCGGCAAGATCCCGGCGGAGGTGGCGCGCCGGGCGCAGGCGGCGGGGGTACCGGTCCTGGTGCTGGCCGGGACGATCGGGCCGGGCGCGCAGGACGTACGGGCGGTGGGCGTGGACGCGTACAGCGCGATCCTGCCCGCGCCGATGACGCTGGTGGAGGCGATCGGCCGGAGCGGCGAGTTCCTGGCGGACGCGTCGGAGCGGGCTATGCGGATCATGGCCCTGGGGACCCGGTTGGCGCCGGTGGCCCCGCTGGCCGCGTGAGGGGGCAATCACCAGGTGCTGCCCGCCTGGATCAGGCCACCAGCCGGGCCCAGGGCATCTTGGACGGGCAGCACTGGAAGGAATGAGCTGGCTCTCTTATTGAGCTTGCCCATTCTTCCCCCTTTGAATGAAAAAGTAACCGATGACGGAGATGCATCCAATAATTCCCAGGAGCGCCCACCCGCCACTATTGCCGGAAACAATCAGAAAAACAGAAAGGGCGACACCGGCGACTGCAAATGCGGCGGCGAACTGAACGTACCGCTTTACGGCAGCGCGCTGCTCCATTGTCCATCCGACGTGCGGCTCCGACATTTTCATTCCTTTCGTGCGCCCTGGGGACCTGCTCGGTGGTGGCACCCGCTGAACGCCGCGAGGACCATAGGCGTACGTGTTGGCCTTCGCGCCGGCTTCGTCCGCCAACGCCATAACACTGCCGGGTGCAGCCCCCAAAGGCACCAGGAGGGCGAGCACCATTGCGTGAGCTCGCCCTCCTGAATCCAGGATGGATCAAAATTGGTTCTTGTTCCGATGGCGTGCACTCAAGGTGGCGGCGGCCCACGTGGCCAGGGTGATACCTAGGACGGTGAGACCGCCGGCAGTCATGCCCATGGCCAGGAGCGCTATGGAGAGAATCACCCCAAGGAAGCCGAAGATATGACTGGTCACCAGCAGTCGTTTCAGCAGCGACTGCCGTTGCAGTGGAACTCCGACTTGGCGCATGCCATATCTCCTTTCGCAGCTCTGAAGGGATGCCCCTCCAAGAGCGATCCGTTTAGTTGAAGGGCATTTGGGCTATCTGACTGACAGCCCATCCAGCCGCATAGCAGCCAGCGGCAAAACCCAGCGAGGTTCCGAGTGTCAGCGGGGCCGCGACCACAGCGCTCGCGCAGTACACGGAGACACCGCCCCCGGTAACCGCACCCGCTACGTCGCCCCACAGCGCCTCGGTGTCACCCTCAGCCAGATGCTGCCCCGCCTGAATGAGGTCACCAGCAGGGCCCAGGACATCCAGGAACGCCAGTCCGGTGGGGTCGATCTTGTTGACGGGGTCGCCTGCGGCATAGAGGTAGGGGTTCTGTTCCTGGCCGGAGGGGTCGGGGGTGGTGAAGCGGCCGATGTTGGGGTCGTAGTAGCGGGCCGCGAAGTGGTAGAGCCCGGTGGGGTCCTGGTAGCCGCCGGCGAAGCGGTAGGGCTGGGGGACCTGCTCGGTGGTGGCGGCTCGCTGGACGCCTCGCGGGCTGTAGGCGTACGTGTTGACCTTCGTGCCCGCTTCGTCCGTCAGGGCGACGACGCTGCCGAGTGCGTCGGTCAGGTAGTAGTGGTTCTTCCCCCCACGGGTCATGGAGTTCAGCGTTCCCCCGGGTTCGCGGTTGAATCCCGTGTCCACTCCGGCCGTTGAGGTGGCCGACAGGCCGAGGGGACCGTTGTGGAAGAAGGTGTCGCCGAGCTTGATGCGCTCGGACTGGTCGGTGGAACCGTACTGGCCCGCGTACGTCTTGCCGCCGGTCGTGATCGACGTCATCTGGGAGTGGTCCGACCACTTCATCCCGGTGCGGGTCGACTCGGGGGTGGAGGCGGCGGCTGTCTCATTGCCGATCTTGTCGTAAGCCCAGTTCGTGGCCGAGCCGTTCTTCGCGGTGATCTGCTGGGCGTCGTTGACCGTATAGGTGGTGCCACGCGGGCAGCCCTTGTCGACGCCCTGGGAGGTGAGGTTCCCGGCGAGGTCGTAGCAGTACTGCCAGGAGGAGGTGAGGGTGTTGCCCTTCTTCTCCGCCGCGTAGGAGAAGCGGCCTGACGTGTCGTATTCGTAGCTCGTCTTCGTCCCGGCGACCGCGTCGGTCGTGGTGCCGATCTTGCCGCCGTCCTTGCCGTCCGGGCGGGCGTAGGTGTACGCCAGGTCGACCAGGGTGCCCTTCGGGCTGGTGGCCTTGATCTTCTCCGGGCGGCCGGACTTGTCCGGGGTGACCTCCTGGACCGTGTTGCCCGGGTAGGTCGTCGTGGTGCGGACGTCGTTCCTGTTGTACCCGTACGTGGTGACCTTGCCCTTGGGGTCCTTCAGCTCCTTGAGCTTGTTGACCTCGTTCCAGGTGTAGTCGGTCAGGCCGGCGGGGTCCTTGTAGGTGTCGACGTTGCCCGCCGGGGTGTACGCCAGGACCGTCTGCGCCCCGTTCTGCAGGGTGCGGACCGTCTCGCGGGAGAGCGGGTCGAAGTCGTACCGGATGACTCCCGTGCCGTCGGAGCGCTGGGTGAGGTTGCCGTCGCCGTCGTACTCGTAGGTGACGGCCTGGTAGTTGGAGGAGTCGACCTTCTTCACCCGGTCACGGTGGTCGTAGGTGTAGACGATCGTGACCCCGCGGGCGTCCTTCACCGTCTCGGGGCGGCCCAGGGCGTCGTAGGTGTAGGTGGTCGTGCCCAGCGGTGCGGGGGCCTTGACCGTCTTCAGGTTGCCCTGGGCGTCGTAAGTGAACGTCGTGGAGACGGACTTCGCGTCCGTCATCTTCGTGGTGACCTTGCAGACCTGGCCCTCGAAGCCGCCGCAGGTGGGGGTGGCCGGGTTGTAGTCGAAGGACTGGTTGCCGCCGCCCGTTCCCTGCACGGCGACGGACTTGGTGTTGCCCGCCGTGTCGTAGGTGTACTTCGTCTTCTCGTCGTCCGCCGTGGTCATCGTCTCGGGCAGGTCCGACCCGGCGATCGTCTGGTAGCCGCTCATCGTGGCGGTCGCGCCGGTCGGAAGCTCGGACGATGTGGGGTTGTTCCGGGAGTCCCACCCGTACTTGGTGACGTTTCCGGAGGCCCCGCCCATGCCCATGGCGTCCGCGGCTTCCTCGACGTTGCGGTTCGCGTCGTACTTCTTGGAGCGTGACCGTTCCAGTGCGTCGGTGACCTTCTCGACCTGGCCGTCCGCGTCGTGCTCGTACGTCGTCGCGTGGTTCTCCGGGTCGGTGACCGTCGTCCTGCCGACCGCCGACGGGGAGGCGGCGGAGTAGGCGTAGGTCCAGGTCGGGCCGGTGTGGCCGGAGCCGTTGAACTCGGTGGCCCGGAGCATCGAGGTGACCCGGTTGTGGTCGTCGTAGGTGAAGACCGTCACCCGGCCCTCGTGAGTGGTGATCTTCGTCAGGCGGCGTGAGGAGTCATAGCCGAAGACCGTGGACTTCCCCTCGGTGTCCGTCGTCCTCTCCAGATCCCCGGCAGCGTTCAGGTCGAAGACGGACGTGCGGCCGGTGTGGTCCTCGGCCTGCCACTGGTTCGGGTACGTCTTGACCAGGTCCACCCAGCGCCCGGAGCGGGTCTCGGTCAGCTTGAAGCCCTTGTGCTCGCCGCCCTGGTCGTGCTGGGTGACCGTGATGGCGCCCTTGTTCTTGTCGGTCACCTTGGTCAGCGTGCCGTCGGCATTGTAGGTGTCCTTCGAACCGGACTTGCGGTCGGTCAGCGTGTACGTGCCGTCCGCGTTCTTCTTCAGGTCCTTGGAGTAGCCCTTGGGAGTGGTCAGGGACCCGTCGGACTCCTTCGCGAAGCGGACCGCCGCCCCGGTGGCGTCGTACAGGACCACCTCGCCGCCGTCCGCGAGGTTCAGATAACGCTCGTACTCCTGCCACCACCGCTGCGACACCTTGCCCCACGGGGCGTCCAGCGAGTTGTACGTCCGGGCCAGCCGCAGCTTCTGACCCACTCCGGCGATCTCGAAGTCCGTGCCCGCCAGCATCAGGTTGCCGGTGGAGTAGTTCACCCGCGCCACCAGCGAATCGGTGATCCGGAAGTCGGATATCTGGTGCCAGGGCACCGAACCCTGACCCTCCGGAACGTACGCGGCCGCTGCCGCCCCCCGGGCCGCCTTCCGGCCGGCCGGTGCGGGCGGTGTACCGGTTGCCGCACGCTCCTCCTCGGCCTCCAGCCAGGCCGCCTTCTCCGCCGAGGGCGCCGCCTCGTCCTCATTGCCGAACGGCTTGTTGGAACCGACCTTCACCGGCGGGATCTCCGCCTTCGGGCCGCCCGGGCCCCAGGCGGATGTCGCCGCTCCGTCAGCAGCCGGGCCTGCGCCCGGTGCCGCCAGTGACGGCAGCGCCGATGCCCCCAGAGCCGCCACCACCAGGGCGGCGGTCAGAGCGCTTCTGCGCTGTATACGGGCACGCCGAGATGGCGTGCCGAAAGCACGCGAAACCATGCGATCCCCCCACGGGATACGTAGACGCGGCGACCGCGGAGGCGATCGCCGGAGGCCCACACGCTGCCACGGTTCCTTCACGCGGCACGAACAAGTTCTCGACCAAAAACGCGCAAACGAGCGAGAACAAGCCGACTTTCACGCCCGCTTCGCCCCGAAAAGAACCTAGACCCAGCGTGACTTTCCCTGTGGCAACTGTTTCGGCGTCAACAAAAGCGGGGCTGAAAGCCAGCCCCGGACTCCCCCATTCCGCGCACCGAAACGCTTGAACAGTCAAGGTCGGGCAAAGAAGCACACGGCGAGGGACGGGGAATCATGGAGCAGCAACAGCGCGGGGCGAGATCCGGCCTGCGGAGGATCGACCGCACTACCCGCAGGGTCGGCATCGCGCTGTGCTGGTCCCACGCGATCGCCATCGCCCTCACCGCTGCCGAGGCCATCCTCCGGACGGCTACCGGCTGGTGGGTCATCAGCTGGGCGCTGACCGCCGCTCTCGTCACCATCTGGGCGCTGCTCCGGGCTGCCCAGAAAGGGCTCCTCCGAAGGGCCGCCGGCAGTGAAGGAAAGGAGCCCGACCCCTGCTGGCACGAAGGGCCCCCTCACTACGATCGCGCCGCATAGAGGCCCGGGTCCGACGACTCCGCCGACCCCGGAAGGCCGCCGAAGCCGACCGGTTAGGCTCGGACGCATGGAGAGCCTGCGCATCATCGACACCTGGCCGGTCACGACGGCGGCGGCCGCCGTCGTGCGGGCGGACGGCACGGTCCTCGGCACGCACGGGCCGGCCGACCACCGCTTCCCCCTCGCCTCGGTCACCAAGCCGCTCGCGGCCTACGCGGCGCTGGTGGCGTACGAGGAGGGGGCCGTCGAGCTGGACGAGCCCGCCGGGCCCGAGGGCTCCACGGTGCGCCACCTGCTCGCCCACACCAGCGGCCTCGCCTTCGACGAGCACCGGGTGACGGCCCCGCCCGGCAACCGCCGCCTGTATTCGAACGCGGGCTTCGAGGTACTCGGCGACCACATCGCCAAGGCGTCCGGCATCCCGTTCGCGGAGTACCTGCGCCAGGCCGTCCTGGAGCCGCTGGGCATGACCTCCACGACCCTCGACGGCTCCCCCGCCCGCGACGGCGTCTCCACCGTCGCCGACCTGGTCCGCTTCGCCGCCGAGGTCCAGGCCCCGCGCCTGCTCGACCCGCGTACGGTCCTGGAGGCCCAGAGCGTCGTGCATCCGGGCCTCAAGGGCGTCCTGCCGGGCTACGGCCACCAGAGCCCGAACGACTGGGGTCTCGGCTTCGAGATCCGCGACTCCAAGTCCCCGCACTGGACGGGCGACACGTCCTCCCCGGCGACGTTCGGGCACTTCGGCCAGTCGGGCACGTTCCTGTGGATCGACCCGGTCGCGGGCGCCGCCTGCGTCGCGCTGACCGACCGCGCCTTCGGCCCGTGGGCGGCGGAGGCCTGGACCCCGTTCACGGACGCCGTTCTGGCCGAGCTGCCCTGAACCGGCTGCTCAACTCGCCGTGTCCGCCAGCAGCTTCTCGTAGCCGACCAGGCGCACGCAGGCCGTGACGCCCGCGATCGCCTGCTCCAGCTCCTCGGGGGTGGGGAAGCTGGGCGCGATCCGGATCACCGCGTCGTCCGGGTCCTGGCCGTGCGGGTGGGTGGCGCCCGCCGGGGTGAGGACGATGCCCGCGTCGGCGGCGCGGCGCACGACCTCGCGGGCACAGCCGTCGAGGACCTTCAGGGTGATGAAGTAGCCGCCCTTGGGGTCCGTCCAGGTGGCGAGGCCGGTGGAGCCGAGTTCGGCTTCGAGGATGCGCAGGACGGCGTCGAACTTCGGGCGGAGCTTGGCGCGGTGGAGGTCCATGTGGGCGTGCACGCCCGCCTCGTCCTTGAGGAAGAGCGCGTGCCGCAGCTGGTTCACCTTGTCCGGGCCGATGGTGCGCTTGGCGAGGTTGCCGAGCAGCCAGGTGACGTTGTCGGGCGAGGCGCCGAAGAAGCCGACGCCGCTCCCGGCGAAGGTGATCTTCGAGGTGGAGCCGAAGACGAAGGCCCGGTCGGGGTGGCCGTGGCCGGCGCAGGCGGCGAGGACGTCGGCTATCGCGACGCGCTCGTCGGTCAGGTGGTGGACCGCGTACGCGTTGTCCCAGAAGATCCGGAAGTCCGGCGCGGCGGTGGGCATGGCGGCGAGCCGGTCGACGACCTCGTCGCTGTAGCTGATCCCGTCCGGGTTGCTGTACTTCGGGACGCACCAGATGCCCTTGACCGAGGCGTCCTCGGCCACCAGCCGCCCCACGGTGTCCATGTCCGGGCCCTGGTCGGTCATCGGGACCGGGATCATCTCGATGCCGAGCCGCTCGCACACGCCGAAGTGCCGGTCGTAGCCGGGTACGGGACAGAGGAAGGCGATCCGCTCCTGGTCCACCCAGCGGGAGGCGGCCCCCGGCAGCACGCTCAGCATCGCGTGCACCAGGCTGTCGTGCATCAGCTCCAGGCTGGAGTTGCCCGCGGCCACCAGCTGCTCGACGGGGACCTGGAGCGGGCCGCTGAAGATCTCACGCAGCTCGCGCAGGCCGTGGAGGCCGCCGTAGTTGCGGGTGTCCACGGATTCGGCGCTGCGGTACGTCTCGCCGGGCAGGGCGAGCAGCGGCGCGGACAGGTCGAGCTGGTCCGCGGCCGGCTTCCCGCGCGTGAGGTCGAGGGAGAGGCCCCGCCCCACCAGCTCGACGTAGTCCTGCTGCGCGCGGTCTCGGTGGGCGGCCAGGGCTTCGGGGCCGGACACGATGGTGTTGATGGCAGATCTCCTTCGCGGGCGAACGCACGGCATACGGACATATGACGCCGCCTGCACCTTACGAAGGCGCCCCGCTCCGGCAGGCCCCAGGGTCGGTGTCCCACGTCGCAACCGGTCGCCCGCGATCACGCCGGGGCGAGCCACGGGGTGCGCTGCTAGATTCGTCCGCCATGCGATCACGAGACTACGACCTCGAATTCCGGGAACAGGCCGCCCGCATACGTACCTGGGGCCTCGGCCTGCTGGTCCTGGCGGGCCTGCTCTGGGGCTGGTGCGCCTATCTGCTGATGACCGAGTACACGATCGAGACGCGCACCGGCTTCGAGAAGGAGTGCGCGGCGCGGCTGTTCACGGACGGCGGCACCGCCAACGAGGGTGTGTATGCCGGGGATTACTGCGCGGACGAGCGCGACTGGCCCGAGGCGCTGGTCGTCCTGGGGCTCTCCATCCCCGTGTCGCTCGTGGGGACCGCGCTGGTCACGACCGGCAGTGTGAGCCGGCGGATGAGCGGGCACGCCCAGGCGATGCGTGAGCTGGACCGGATCGCGGCGAGGCGGGAGAAGAAGTCCGAGCAGGCCCAGGGGTGATCGGCGGCTCCGGTACCCCTCCGGGAATTCGGTCGCGCCCCACGGGGTGAGCCCTTAGCTTCCCTCCGGACGCCGGGGTTCGCCCGGGGCTCTACGACGAGGGGGCCGCGTATGAGCGGCGAGGGTCCGCGGACCGACCGGCTGGGCATTCTGCTGGAGCAGTTCGACCAGGCACGGGAGATGGCCGAGGTCCGGCTGCACGGGCTCGGCGACGAGGAGTACCTCTGGGAGCCCGCGCCCGGCAGCTGGTCGATCCGCCGCCGGGAGGAGGCGGTGACGCCCCGGGCGTACGGTCCCGGCGCCTGGGTCATCGACAAGGGGGCGCCGGAGATCCCGGCGAGCGAGTACGCGGAGGTCGCGCGGCAGGCGGCGGACGGGATGTCCGTTGCGAAGATCGCCGAGGACTGGAGCGTGAGCGTCGAACGGGTCGAGGAGGTCCTCGCGTTCACCGGTGAGCCTGAGCCCGACGTCGTACCGGTCACCACCATCGCGTGGCGGCTCGGGCATCTGCACTCCGACTTCGAGGGCCGCTGGGAGTGGACCTTCGGCGAGCGGCGGCAGGACCCGCATCTGCTGGTCGACTTCACCCCGTCCGCCTCGCTCGCGCTGGAGCGGTTCTGGGCCACCCTCGACCGCCACCGCGCGAGTATCGGCGCGCTCACCGAGGGGCAGCTCGACACGGTCGGCCTCTCGCAGTACCCGTACGGCTCCGATCCGGACGACGCGTACATCGGCACACTGGCCAACGGCAATCTGGAGCTCATCCACCACATGGCCGAGATCGCGCTCCTGCGTGACCTGTGGCGGGCCCGCCGGTAGCGACAGCCCTCAGCCCGCCAGCTCCCAGACCAGCAGCTCCGCCGGGCCCGCCACCGCGACCGCCGCCAGGCCCCGGGCGTCGGTGATCCGGGCGGCGTCGCCGGGGCCGAGTTCCTCGCCGCCGAGGCCGACGCGGCCCCGCACCACATGCACGTACAGGCGCACCGCGTCCGGGACCGCCGTGCGTTCGTCCTCGGTCAGGCGGCGGACGTGGAGCATCGCGCCCGCGCCGGGCAGAGCGTACGGCGTGGAGTCGGCGATGCCGGGCACCACCGTGTACGAGGGTTCACCGCCCGGCTCCAAAGGGGCCAGCCACATCTGGAGGAAGGTCAGCGGATCGGTGCCGTCGTTGCGTTCGACGTGGCGGACCCCGGAGGCGGCACTCAGGTGGGCCACGTCCCCGGCCCGGACGACGGTGGAGTGCCCGGCCGAGTCGCGGTGGGTCAGCTCGCCCTCGACGACCCAGGTGACGATCTCCGTATGGCTGTGCGGGTGCTCGTCGAACCCGGCACCGGGGGCGAGGCGTTCCTCGTTGCAGGCCAGGATCGGGCCGAAGCGGAGGTTGTCCGGGTCGTAGAAGGAGCCGAAGGAGAGGGCGTGCCGGGTGTCGATCCCGGCGGCCCCGTCGCCGCCCCGGTAGCGGTCGTCGGACCGGTGCACGGATATCACCCGGCCACGGTAACCGGGGCCTCCGCGAGGTGTGCCGCTACCCGCCGGTACGGGCCGGCGTCGCCCCGCCCCACCGAGCCACCGGCCCGATAAGGCAGTCTTGTCCTCGTGCCCCGACCCGATCCTGAGCAGCCCCCCGCCCACGACGCCCACCTGCATGCCGCGACCCTGAAACGGCTGGAGCAGTCCTCCGGCCGGCTGGCCGCGAACGCGATTGCCCGCATGGACGAATCGCTGCCGTGGTACCGGGCGATGCCGCCGGAGAACCGGTCCTGGATCGGCCTGGTCGCCCAGGCCGGTATCGCCGCGTTCACCGAGTGGTTCCGGCATCCCGAGACCCCGCAGGCGATCTCGACCGACGTGTTCGGCACCGCCCCGCGCGAACTGACCCGGGCCATCACCCTGCGGCAGACCGTGGAGATGGTGCGGACCACGATCGAGGTCATGGAGGCCGCGATCGAGGAGGTGGCCGCCCCGGGCGACGAGTCGCTGCTGCGGGAGGCGCTGCTCGTCTACGCGCGCGAGATCGCCTTCGCAACCGCCCAGGTCTACGCCCAGGCCGCCGAGGCCCGGGGTGCCTGGGACGCCCGTCTTGAGTCGCTGGTGGTGAACGCGGTGCTCTCCGGCGAGGCCGACGAGGGTGCCGTATCCCGGGCCGCCGCGCTCGGCTGGAACTCCCCCGAGCACGTCTGCGTCATCCTCGGCACCGCGCCCGACGGGGACAGCGAGCTGACCGTGGAGGCGATCCGGCGGGCCGCCCGGCACGCCAAGCTCCAGGTCCTCACCGGGGTGCTCGGCAACCGGCTCGTCGTCATCGCGGGCGGCAGCGACAATCCGCTCCAGGTCGCAAAGGGCCTGATCGGGCCGTACGCGGCCGGGCCGGTCGTCGCGGGGCCCGTCGTGCCCGACCTGCTGGCCGCGACCCGGTCCGCGCAGGCGGCGGCGGCCGGGCTGAAGGCGTGCTCGGCGTGGCAGGACGCGCCGCGCCCGGTGCTGGCGGACGATCTCCTCCCGGAGCGCGCGATGGCCGGAGACCCGGCCGCGCGGGACCAGTTGGTGGAGGAGATCTACAGACCGCTGGAGGAGGCCGGCTCGGCTCTGCTGGAAACGCTGAGTGTCTATCTGGAGCAGGCGAGCAGTCTGGAAGGCGCCGCCCGGATGCTTTTTGTGCACCCCAACACCGTGCGCTACCGGCTGCGACGTGTGACCGACGTCACCGGATGGTCACCCTCCGATGTGCGCTCCGCGTTCACGCTGCGGATCGCCCTGATCCTGGGGCGCTTGGCCGCAGCGGATCCTCAGTCCTAGACTTTTGTTGGACTTCAACAATTCCCCCGACGGTTCTTCGTCCCTGTCCCCACGGGCGTGCGGAGCCGTCCACAAGAGAGAGTGTGAGGGTGCTCGTACTCGTCGCTCCCGGCCAAGGCGCTCAGACGCCCGGCTTCCTGACTCCCTGGCTCGACCTCCCCGGTGCCGCTGACCGCATCGCGGCCTGGTCCGACGCCATCGGGCTCGACCTTGCCCACTACGGCACGAAGGCCGACGCGGACCAGATCCGCGACACGGCCGTGGCCCAGCCGCTCCTGGTGGCCGCCGGGCTGCTGTCGGCGGCCGCCCTGGACGCCGCCTCCCCCGACGTCGTCGCGGGCCACAGCGTCGGTGAGATCACCGCCGCCACGCTCGCCGGTGTCATCGAGGACGAGGCCGCCCTGCGCTTCGTCCGGACCCGCGGGCTCGGCATGGCCGAGGCCGCCGCGGTCACCGAGACCGGGATGGCGGCCCTCCTCGGCGGCGACCCCGCCGTCACGGTCCCGCACCTGGAGAAGCTCGGGCTGACCCCGGCCAACGTCAACGGCGCCGGCCAGATCGTCGCCGCCGGCACCGCCGCCCAGCTCGCCGCCCTGGAGGGCGACAAGCCCGAGGGCGTGCGCCGGGTCGTCCCGCTGAAGGTGGCCGGCGCGTTCCACACGCACCACATGGCCCCGGCCGTGGAGAAGCTGCGCGCGGCGGTCGGCGACCTCACCGTCTCCGACCCGACCGTGCGCTACGTTTCCAACGCCGACGGCCACACCGTGGCCACCGGCACCGAGGTCATCGCCCGGCTGGTCGGGCAGGTCGCCAACCCGGTCCGCTGGGACCTGTGCATGGAGACCTTCCAGTCCCTGGGCGTCACCGCACTCGTCGAGCTGAGCCCCGGCGGCACCCTGACCGGGATCGCCAAGCGTGCCCTGCCCGGCGTGCGGACGCTCGCGCTCAAGACCCCCGACGACCTCGACGCGGCCCGCGCGCTCATCTCCGAGCACGCAGGCGTCTAAGGAGCGAGCATGTCGAAGATCAAGCCCAGCAAGGGCGCCCCGTACGCACGGATCCTCGGGGTCGGCGGCTACCGCCCGACCCGGGTCGTGCCGAACGAGGTGATCCTCGAGACGATCGACTCGTCCGACGAGTGGATCCGCTCCCGCTCCGGCATCGTCACCCGCCACTGGGCCTCCGAGGAGGAGACCGTGGCCATGATGTCGATCGAGGCGTCCGGCAAGGCCATCGCCGACGCGGGGATCGACCCCGAGCAGATCGGCGCGGTCGTCGTCTCGACCGTCTCGCACTTCAAGCAGACCCCGGCCGTCGCCACCGAGATCGCGCACCGGATCGGCTCGGGCAAGCCCGCCGCCTTCGACATCTCGGCCGGCTGCGCGGGCTTCGGCTACGGCCTCACCCTCGCCAAGGGCATGGTCGTCGAGGGCTCGGCGGAGTACGTCCTGGTGATCGGCGTGGAGCGGCTCAGCGACCTCACCGACCTGGAGGACCGCGCGACGGCCTTCCTGTTCGGTGACGGCGCGGGCGCGGTCGTCGTCGGCCCCTCCCAGGAGCCGGCCATCGGCCCGACCGTGTGGGGCTCCGAGGGCGACAAGTCCGAGACCATCAAGCAGACGGTCGGCTGGAACGAGTTCCGCCTCGGCGACGTCTCGCAGCTGCCGCTCGACTCGAAGGGCGAGGTCAAGTTCCCCGCCATCACGCAGGAGGGCCAGGCGGTCTTCCGCTGGGCCGTCTTCGAGATGGCGAAGGTCGCCCAGCAGGCGCTGGACGCGGCCGGGATCGCCCCGGAGGACCTGGACGTCTTCATCCCGCACCAGGCCAACATGCGGATCATCGACTCGATGGTGAAGACCCTGAAGCTGCCGGAGCACGTCACGGTCGCCCGTGACATCGAGTCCACCGGCAACACGTCCGCCGCCTCGATCCCGCTCGCCATGGAGCGGCTCCTGGCGACCGGTCAGGCGAAGAGCGGCGACACCGCGCTCGTCATCGGCTTCGGGGCGGGTCTCGTCTACGCCGCGACGGTCGTTACCCTCCCCTAGGCACACCGGACCTTTTGGGTCCGGATGCACGAACACCGAAGAAACCACCGAAGGAGCGCCAAGATGGCCGCCACGCAGGAAGAGATCGTCAAGGGTCTCGCCGAGATCGTCAACGAGATCGCCGGGATCCCGGAGGAGGACGTCCAGCTGGACAAGTCCTTCACCGACGACCTCGACGTCGACTCGCTGTCCATGGTCGAGGTCGTCGTCGCCGCCGAGGAGCGCTTCGACGTGAAGATCCCCGACGAGGACGTCAAGAACCTCAAGACGGTCGGCGACGCCGCCGACTACATCCTGAAGCACCAGGGCTGATCCCAGCCCGGCTGTGTCGCCACCCGGCGGTGGCGCCGCTGATTCACGACCCTCTACACGTGGAGAAGATTTTCCAGTGAACTCGACCAATCGCACCGTGGTCGTCACCGGTATCGGCGCAACCACTCCGCTGGGTGGCGACTCCGCATCGACCTGGGAAGGTCTGATGGCCGGCCGGTCCGGCGTCAAGCCTCTCGAAGGCGAGCGCTTCGCCGAACTGCCCGTCCGGATCGCCGCCCTCGCGGCCGTCGACCCGGGCGACGTCCTTCCCCGCCCGCTGGCCCGCAAGCTGGACCGCTCGGCGCAGTTCGCGCTGATCGCGGCCCGCGAGGCGTGGGCGGACGCGGGCTTCACCGCCAAGGCCGGCGAGGACGAGTCCATCGCCCCCGAGCGCCTCGGCTCGGTCATCGCCTCCGGTATCGGCGGCGTGATCACCCTGCTCGACCAGTACGACGTGCTGAAGGAGAAGGGCGTACGCCGCGTCTCCCCGCACACCGTGCCCATGCTCATGCCCAACGGCCCGGCGGCCAACGTCGGCCTGGAGGTCAACGCCCAGGCCGGTGTCCACACCCCCGTCTCGGCCTGCGCGTCCGGCGCGGAGGCCATCGGGTACGCCGTCGAGATGATCCGTACCGGCCGTGCCGACGTCGTCGTCGCCGGTGGCACGGAGGCGGCGATCCACCCGCTGCCGATCGCCGCGTTCGCCAACATGATGGCGATGTCCAAGAACAACGACGAGCCCCAGAAGGCCTCGCGTCCGTACGACACCGGCCGGGACGGCTTCGTCCTCGGCGAGGGTGCGGGCGTCGTCATCCTGGAGTCCGCCGAGCACGCCGCGAAGCGTGGCGCGAAGGTCTACTGCGAGGTGCTGGGCCAGGGCCTGTCGGCCGACGCCCACCACATCGCGCAGCCCGAGCCCACCGGGCGGGGCATCGCCGCCGCGATGCAGAACCTGCTGGACTCCAGCGACCTCAAGCCGTCCGAGGTGGTCCACCTCAACGCGCACGCCACGTCGACGCCGCAGGGGGACATCGCGGAGATCAAGGCGCTGCGGAAGGTGCTGGGCGACGACCTGGACCATGTCGCGATCTCCGCGACGAAGTCGATGACGGGCCACCTGCTGGGTGGCGCGGGCGGTATCGAGACGGTGGCCACCGTTCTCGCGCTGCACCACCGCATCGCACCGCCGACCATCAATGTCGACGACCTCGACGAGGCGGTCGAGGCGGACGTCGTGCGCGGTGAGCCCCGGGCGCTGCCCGAGGGGCCGATCGCGGCGATCAACAACTCGTTCGGGTTCGGTGGGCACAACGTGGTGCTGGCGTTCCGGTCCGTGTGACCTTGCCTTTACGGGTGAAGCCCGCTTCCCGGTCCTCGGGAGGCGGGCTTCTCTGTCAAGCCCCTCCGGCGATTGAGGAGCGGGGTCCGGGGCAGCGCCCCGGGAAGGTCACACGACCTGGTGCAGCCAGCGGACCGGCGCGCCCTCGCCCGCGTGGCGGAAGGTCTCCAGCTCGTCGTCCCACGGCTTGCCGAGCAGGGAGGCGATCTCGGCCTCCAGGTCGCTCTCGCCGCGTACCGACCGCGCCAGCGCGGCCCGTAGCCGGTCCTCGGGGACCAGGATGTCGCCGTGCATGCCGGTGACGGCGTGGAAGATGCCGAGGCCGGGGGTGGAGCTGTAGCGCTCGCCCTCGGCGGTGGGGCACGGTTCGGCGGTCACCTCGAAGCGCAGCAGATCCCAGCCGCGCAGGGCGGAGGCGAGCTGTGAGGCGGTGCCTGCGCGGCCCTTCCAGGAGAATTCGGACCGCCAGGTGCCGGGCGCGGCCGGCTGTCTGATCCAGTCCAGCTGGACCCGCACACCGAGGACGCCCGCCACTGCCCACTCGACATGTGGGCACAGCGCGCGCGGTGCGGAGTGAACGTACAGGACTCCACGTGTCGTCACCGGAACCTCCCGTATGGGACGAGGTACGCCTTCCCCAGCGGCCTCGCGTCCGTACCGCCTCTTTCCGGCCAGCGCCCGAGGTTGTCATCAGTAAACAGCATCGGGAGTTAATCTCCTGAAAAGGGACAGCATGTGACGTGACGTAATGTACCGGAGCCGTCCGTGTGTGCGCGGGCGGGCGGAACGCCACTGGTTCGACGGGGAAAAGCTACCGTGCGCCGGGGCCGTCCGTGTGACGTACCGTCGGTCTCAGGCCCCTGATTCGCCGGGTTTCACCCGGCAGGGCGCGCACAGCCCCGACCTGGGGATCATGTGCTTGCCGGGGGCATGTCCAGAGGCATACGCCACAGGTTGACCGGAGGGGATCCGACCGATGCCGGAGCGTGCGACACGCCCACGGATGCGTACCGCTGCCGCCGCGCTGACAGCGCTCTCGCTCGTCGGCGTCGCGGCGCTGGCGGGATGTTCCGGGGGTGGCTCGGAAGGCGGCGTGTCGCAGAACGCGCCGGCCGCCTCGCGCAGTACCTCGCCGTCCCCCTCCCCCGCCCCGGGCTGGAATCCGAGGCCCGGATCGATCGCGGCGGTCGGGGATTCGATCACCCGGGGTTTCGACGCGTGCTCGGTGCTGGCCGACTGCCCCGACGTGTCGTGGGCGACCGGTACGGACGACACGGTGCGCAGTCTCGCGGTCCGGCTGCTCGGCCCGTCGAAGGCGGCGGACCGGAGCTGGAACCTCGCGGTGTCGGGGTCGCGGATGGTGCAGTTGCCCGAGCAGATGGCGCGGGCGGCGAAGGAGCGGCCGGAGCTGGTGACGGTGATGACGGGTGCGAACGACGCGTGCCGGGACTCGGTGCGGCTGATGACGCCGGTGGCGGACTTCCGGGCGTCGTTCGAGGCGTCGATGCGGCAGCTGCGGGCCGGGGCGCCGAAGGCGCAGGTGTACGTCTCCAGCGTGCCGGATCTGAAGCGGCTCTGGTCGACGGGGCGGGTGAACGAGCTGGGCAAGAAGATCTGGGACCTCGGGATCTGTCAGTCGATGCTGGCCGACGCGGACGACCTCGGGCCCGCCGCCGTGGCCCGGCGGGACGCGGTGCAGGACCGGGTGGTGGCGTTCAACGAGGTGCTGCGGGACGTGTGTGCGAAGGATCGTCACTGCCGTTACGACGGCGGGGCGGTGTTCGACTTCCGGTTCACCGGGGCGCAGCTCAGCCCGTGGGACTGGTTCCACCCGAGCCGCGACGGCCAGGCCCGGCTGGCGGAGATCGCCTACCGCAACGTCACGGCCGCGGAGCCGCCCGCGTAGGGTCGATGACCATGACCAGCGGCACGGACACGGCGGTACAGGCGGAGAACTTCGGCGCGCTCGCGGACGGGACGCCCGTGCGCCGGTGGACGCTGGAGCGGGACGGGGTCCGGGTGCGGATCCTGACGTACGGCGCGATCGTGCAGTCGGTGGAGGCGCCGGGACGGGACGGCTCCCGGGCCCCGGTGGCGCTGGGGCTGCCGGATGTCGGCGGGTACGAAGAGTTCCCCGGGCCCTACTTCGGCGCGGTGGTCGGGCGGTACGCGAACCGGATCGGCGGCGCGTCGTTCGTGCTCGACGGGCGTACGCACCGGCTGACGGCCAACGAGGGCGCCACCCATCTGCACGGCGGGGCCAGGGGCTTCGACAAGCGGGTGTGGGACGCGGTGGCGGTGCCGGGCGGGGTGCGGATGTCCCTGGTATCGGCGGACGGGGACGAGGGGTATCCGGGGCGGCTCGACTTCTCGGTGACGTACACCCTGGAGCCGGGCGGGGCGCTGGTGCTCGACTACCGGGCGGTGACCGACGCGCCGACCGTGCTGAACCCGACCAGCCATCTGTACTGGAACCTGGCGGGCACGGACAGCGGGAGCGCGCTGGGCCAGCAACTGCGGATCGCGGCCGGGCACTTCACCCCGGTGGACGGGGCGTCGGTGCCGACCGGTGAGGTGCTGCCGGTGGCCGGGACCCGGTTCGACTTCCGTCGGACGCGGGCGGTGGGCGCTGGGTACGACCAGAACCTGGTGCTGGAGGAGGGGGCGCGGGACGGGGACGCCGTCGCCGCCGAGCTGTACGACGCCTGGTCCGGGCGGGTGCTGACCGTACGGACCACCGAGCCGGGGCTCCAGCTGTACACGGCCGACCACTTCGACGGGCGGCCGTTCGGGCCGTGTGCCGGGATCGCGCTGGAGACCCAGCACTTCCCGGACTCGCCGAACCGGCCGGAGTTCCCGACGACGGTCCTCCGGCCGGGCGAGGAGTTCGCCTCGCGCACCGTGTACGCCTTCTCGGTGCGCTGAGACGCTCCTATCGCAGTGCTCCTTGTACGGTGCTCCGCTCAGCGGGCCAGGCCCAGGGTGACGCCGAGGCCGACCAGGACCGAGCCGATTCCGCGGTTCAGGGCCTTCTGGCGGCGCAGCATCGCGCCGCGCAGCCGGGAGTGCGAGAAGAACAGCGCGACCAGGGCGAACCAGCCGAGGTGGGCGGCGGACATGAACAGGCCGTACCCCGCCTGCTGCCAGAGCGCCGTGTCGGGGCCGACGACCTGGGTGAAGGTCGCGACGACGAACAGGGTCGTCTTCGGGTTGAGCGCGTTGGTCAGGAAGCCGCTGCGCAGCGCCCCGAACGGGGAGAGTCCCGGCCGGTCCGACAGGTCGACGTCGAGGTCGGCGCGGGCCAGGAAGGTGCGCACCCCGATGTAGATCAGATAGGCGGCGCCGGCCAGCTTGACCGCGGTGAACAGGGCGGTCGAGGAGGCGATGAGCAGCCCGACGCCGAGCATCGTGTACGTGACGTGGACCAGGACGCCCGCGGCGACGCCGGCGGCCGCGAGGACGCCGGTGGTGCGCCCGTACAGATAGCTGTTGCGGACGACCATGGCGAAGTCGGCGCCCGGGGAGACGACCGCGAGGACGGTGATGGCGGCGACCGCCAGCAGCTCGGTCATGCGGACCACGCCCGGGAGGCCGGAGCGTCACCGCTGTCGGCGGTTCCGGGCCTGCCGTCCGGGTCCGGGTCGACCAGGTCGCGGGCGAGCAGGGTGGCCCCGGCGACGGCTCCCGGCATCAGGAACACCGCGACGAACGGGATCAGGAAGGACAGGACCAGCGGGACGCCGAAGCCGAGCACCAGCAGCCGGCGGCCGCGGAGCAGGACGAGGCGGTCCTTGAGGACCATGCCCCGGCGCTGGAGGGCGACGGCGGTCAGCTCCTCGGCCAGGAAGTAGCCGGAGACGCAGAAGCCGATCGCGGGGACCACGGTCTGCCCGACGACCGGGATGAAACCGCAGGCGAAGAGGATGATCCCGTACAGGGCGACACGCAGCAGGATGCGTACGGAGTCGCGGGCGGAGATCCACAGTTCCCGCCAGAGCGGCAGTCCGGACTCGGGGACCTCGCCGCCCTCGCTGCGGTCGACCTCCTCGGAGAGCGACTCGTAGAAGGGCTGGCCGACCAGGAGGGTCACGGCGGTGAAGGTGATGACCGCGAGGAACAGGCCGAAGACGAAGACGAGCGCGGTCAGCCCGGTGCGCAGCAGTCCCTGCCAGGGTGAGGACCAGTCGTCGGCGAACGGGGTCGCCCAGCCGACGAGGTCGTCGGCGCCGTAGCCGAGCCCGATCAGCGCTCCGGCGTAGACGACGAGGGTGACGAGTCCGGGCAGCAGCCCGAAGCCGAACCATCGTCCGTGTCGGGCAACCCAGCGTTGCCCCTTCATCAAGTAACCGAAACCCGCCCCGAGATCACTCATGGGCGTCAGCGTACGGCGTGCGGAAACGCGGCGAGGACCGCACCCCGGAGCGGGCTGCGGTCCTCGCGTGCGGTGCGGTGTCCGGTCAGGCGACCGACAGCTCGACCTTGATGTTGCCGCGGGTGGCGTTCGAGTACGGGCAGACCTGGTGGGCCTTCTCGATGAGCGCCTGCGCGGTGGCGGCGTCGACGTTCGGGATGGAGGCGCTGATCGCGACCTCCAGGCCGAAGCCGCCGGCCTCGGTCTTGCCGATGGAGACCGAGGCGGTCACCGTCGAGCCGGAGATGTCGGCCTTCTCCTGGCGGGCGACGACGCCCAGCGCGCCCTGGAAGCAGGCGCTGTAGCCCGCGGCGAAGAGCTGCTCGGGGTTGGTGCCCGCGCCGCTGCCGCCCATGGCCTTCGGCGGGTTCACGACGACGTCGAGCTGACCGTCGTCGGAGGAGACCCGGCCGTCGCGGCCGTTCTCGGCGGTGGCGACGGCGGTGTAGGCGACGTCGATCTTCTGGATGGTCATGGTGTGACGATTCCTCCGGTTGGTGCGCCGCGACTCGCGCCCACGATCGCGACGGCCTGCGGATGAGCCTAACGCGTGGCCTGCGGGGACAGGCGGTGGGTCAGACCAGGGAGACGATCATCTTGCCGGTGTTCTCGCCGCGGAGCAGGCCGACGAAGGCGTCGTAGCCGTTCTCGATACCCTCGACCTTGGTCTCCTGGAACTTCAGCTCGCCCGAGGCCAGCCAGCCGGCGACCTCCTGGACGAACTGCTGCTGGAGGTCGGAGTGGTCGCTCACGAGGACACCCTGGAGGCGCAGCCGCTTGCCGATGATCATCGCCATGTTGTTCGGGCCGGGGGTCGGCTCGGTGGCGTTGTACTGGGCGATCATGCCGCAGATGGTGGCGCGGCCGTGGACGTTGAGCGAGGAGATCGCGGCTTCGAGGTGCTCGCCGCCGACGTTGTCGAAGTAGACGTCGATGCCGTCGGGGGCGGCCGCCTTGAGCTGGTCGCGGACCGGCCCGTTCTTGTAGTTGAAGGCGGCGTCGAAGCCGTACTCCTCGGTGAGGAGCTTGACCTTCTCGTCGGAGCCCGCGGAGCCGATGACCCGGGAGGCGCCCTTGAGCTTCGCCATCTGGCCGACCTGGCTGCCGACGGCTCCGGCCGCGCCGGAGACGAAGACCGCGTCGCCCTCCTTGAAGGAGGCGACCTCGAACAGGCCCGCGTAGGCGGTGAGTCCGGGCATGCCGAGCACGCCGAGGTAGGCGGAGAGCGGGGCGATGTCGGGGTCGACCTTCACCGCGTGCTTGGCGGGCAGGTCGGCGATCTCGCGCCAGCCGAGGCCGTGCAGGACGTGGTCGCCGACGGCGAAGCCCTCGGCGTTCGAGGCGATGACCTCGCCGACCGCGCCGCCGTCCATGGGGTGGTCCAGCTTGAAGGGCGGGGTGTAGGACTTCACGTCGTTCATCCGGCCGCGCATGTACGGGTCGACCGAGAAGTACTTGTTGCGGACGAGGATGCGGCCTTCGGCCGGAGCGGCCACCGCGGCCTCACGCAGCGCGAAGTCCTCGGCCTTGGGCCAGCCGTGCGGGCGGGCGACGAGGTGCCATTCGCGGCTGGACGTGGGAAGTGCTGCAGACATGGGCTCGGGTTCTCCTCAATGTCCTACGGGGGGTGAGCCTCCGCGCCGTACTGGCTACTGCGCGAAAAGCTTCATGACATGAAACAACCATGCTCCTGAATATTTCATGATGTCAAGTAAATCGGTACGCTGTCGTCCATGGCCACTCGTACAGACACCCTTACCCTTGAGGTCGTCGAGCTCATCGGCACCGTCGTGGCGCGCTACCACGAGGAGTACGACCGGGCCGCCGCCGAGCACTCCCTCACGGGCGCGCAGGCACGGGTGCTCGGGCTGCTCTCGCTGGAGCCCCTGCCGATGCGGAAGATCGCCGTCAGGCTGAAGTGCGAGCCGTCGAACGTCACCGGGATCGTCGACCGGCTGGAGACCCGGGGCCTGGTCGAGCGCCGGCCCGATCCGGCCGACCGGCGGGTGAAGCTGGCCGCCGCGACGGAGACGGGCCGGCGCACGGCCCGTGAGCTGCGGGACGCGCTGGACTTCGCCCGGGAGCCGCTGGCCGGGCTCTCGGATGCCGAGCGCACGGTGCTGCGGGATCTGCTGCGCCGGATGCTGGGCGAGGAGACCCCGTAGGCGTCGCGCCTACGTGCACCACCACAGGAAGCGGGTGCAGGTCGGGGAGGGGGTCGGGCTGGGCGTCGGCTCCGCCGGGGGCGGCGGGGGTGCGGGCGCGGTCGTCGGCTGCTGCGGGTCGTCCGAGCCCGGTGGGTCGGCGGGCGGGCTGTCCGGGGCGTCGGACGGGTCAACCTCGTCCGGGTCCGGGGAGGCGGTGGGCTCGTCCGGGGTGGAAGCGTCGGGGCTCGGCGACCCGGACGGGTCCGGGCTCCCGCTGCGGGCGTCCGCCGGTTTCGCGTCCGTGCCGGGGCCCGTGGTCGCCCCGGCCCGGGAGCCGACAGGGCCGGGGTCGCGGGGTGCGTCGGCGGAGGTCTCCGCGGGCGGGGGCTTGGCCGGGTCGCCCGGCGCGTCGCTGACGAAGTCGGCCGCGGTGTCGTCCTGCCCGGGCTCAAGGGCCAGTTCCGCCAGGCTCAGCGCACCTGCGGCGAGGAGCAGCCCGAGGGCTCCGAGCAGCACGGTCCGGCCGCGTCTGCGGTGGCTGCCGCGGGCCCGCCGCCGGGAGGGGCGGGGCTCGCGGGCGGCGTCACGGCGGGCGGCCCTCCTGGTGCGGCGGGGGGCGTCGGTCTCGCCGGCCCGGGCGGTCGTCCCGTACGGCTCGTCCGGGGCGGGGCCGGCGGGCGCGGGCATCGCATAGGGGCCCAGCGCCTCGGCGGGCGTACCGCACCCGGCGCAGGCCAGGGCTCCGTTGAGATGCCGTCGGCACGGGTGGCAGTAATCCATGGCGCCCGCAGGTTAGGCGCGCGCGGAACAACCGGGGAAGCCGCCCAGGTGAGGATTGTGTGAGGAAGCTCGGCTTCCGGGGACAGCCGGTCCGATACGCCTGACACGCGGGAGGATGGGCGGCATGAGCACTCCCGCCCCCTTCGGCCCGCTCCAGTTCCAGCTCGTCCTGCTCCGCCGGATGGCCGATTTCCAGCCGGACCTGGTCGAGGATGCCCGGCACGAACTCAGCGCCTCCCTCGCCGACGTGCGGGAGGCCAACCGCCGCTGGCAGGCCATGGTGCGGGCGCCCCGGGGACGCGGATCGCTGCGGCGCTACCGCTCGGTCCTCGGCGAACCGGAGCTGATCCTGCCGCGCCGGGTCGGGGACCTGGAGTGCGAGGCGCTGCTGTGGCCGGTGCCGCTCTGGCCCGATCTGCGGTTCGAGGTGATGGCCGGGCCCGGCGGCGCCGTCTGGAACGAGTGGCTGGTCCGGGCCCCGGGCGCGGCGGGCCCGGAACTCACCTCCGTAACCGATCTGCTCCCCTGGTCGTGCACCGTGGACGAGGCGGCCCGCGCCTTTCCCCCGGCCCGGCCGATGGAGGGCAGCGCCCCGACCCGGTGGTCGCTCGCCGTCACGGATCCCGGGTCCGGCCGGGAGCGGGTCGCCGAGTTCACCTGGGGTCTGTTCCAGCGGCTGCTGCCGGGCGCGTGAGCTGAGGAGCCGTCAGCTCCAGCTCCCCTTCCGGCGCATCTCAACGCGCGCGACGGGCCGGACAGCGCCACAGTTGTCAGGAGAGATACCGGCTGCCGCCGGTGCCCCCTCCATCCGCGCGCTCGGGAGAATCGCCGTGACCGTCAGCCTTGAGCAGTTGCAGCGTTGCCATGTCGCCGTCGACCTCGGGGCCGCGAGGACCCGGGTGTACGTGAAGGGGCTCGGGCTCGTCGTCGACGAACCGAGCGTCGCCGCCGTCAACACCCGTACCGGCTCCCTCATCGCCGTCGGCGCGCTCGCCGAGCAGATGACCGGCCGCACCCCGGAGTACATCCGGGTGGCCCGCCCGGTCTCCGGCGGGAGCGTCGTCGACATCGAGATGGCCCAGCGGATGCTGCGTCATCTGCTGGGCGACAAGCTCCGCCGCCAGTTGCGCCGCAAGCCGCGGCTGCGCGCCGCCGCCTGCACCCCGCACGAGGCCGATCCGCTGGCCCAGCGGGCGACGGTGGAGACCCTCGTCGGGCTCGGCGCCCGCCGCGTCGAGCTGGTGGACACGCTGATCGCGGCGGCCGTGGGCTGCGGGCTGCCGGTCGAGCAGCCGACCGCCACCATGATCATGGTGTGCGGGGCCGCCACCACCCAGATCGCGGTGCTCTCGCTCGGCTCGATCGTGACCGCCGTACGGATCCCGGTGGGCGGCAACGCGATCGACGAGGCGATCATCCAGTACCTGCGCCAGCACCACGAGCTGCTGCTGCCGAGCCAGTCCGTGCGCCCGCTCCAGCTGGCCCTGCACGGCAACGGCATCCAGCTCACCGGCCCCGCGCTCACCGACATCCACGGCCGCGACGTGGCGACCGGGCTGGCCCGCACGGTGCAGGTCGACACCGCCGCCGTACGGCAGGCCATCAACACCCCGCTCACCGCGGTGCTCGACGGCGTGGGCAAGGTGCTCCGCGACTGCCCGCCGGACCTCGTGGCCGACCTCGCGGACCGCGGGATCATGATGGTCGGCGGCAGCGCTCTGCTCCCGGGCCTCGACCAGATGCTGCGGGACGCGACCGGGATGCCGGTGCACATCGCCGAGCGCCCCGACGTCTGCGCGGTGCTCGGTCTCGGCGCGATGCTGGACGGGAAGATCCAGCCGATGGTCCTCAACCCGCTGGCGGGGTGAGCGCGTCGGCGCGGACGCCGGGGACGGTGGACTCCGGACCGGCCGAGAACGGGCCGGCTCAGCCGGAACCGGCTCAGCCCGGAGCGGCTGGGTCCGATGCCGTCGTCGGGCGGCTGCCGATGCTGCTGGAGGCGGTCCTCAGCGTCGGCAGCGATCTGGATCTGGGCTCCACCCTCCAGCAGATCGTGGAGACCGCCACCGCTCTGACCGAAGCCCGCCACGGTGCGCTCGCCGTGCTGGAACCCGACCGGGACCGGATCGACGCCCTGTACACCACCGGAACGGCGGAGGCGGAGGCTGAGGGGAGCTTCCTCCGGGCGGCGATCGTGGTGCACACCGAGGTGTTCGGCCACCTCCACGTCGCCGGGAAGCGGGCGGGGCCGTTCACCGACGCCGACCTGGGTCTGCTGCGGGTGCTGGCCGCCCAGGCGGGCATCGCGATCGGCAACGCCCGGCTGTACGGGACGGCCCGGCAGCGCGAGCGCTGGATCGCGGGCGCGGCGGCCGTCACCACGGCCCTGCTGACCGGCAGCGACGCGGCCGACGCGCTGATGACGGTGGCGGAGCAGGCCCGGGTGCTGGCGGGCGCGTCGGCCGGGGTGATCCTCCAGCCGACGGAGGCGGGCGGGATGGAGATCGTGACCGCCTCCACGCCGGACGATCCGGCGGGCATCGTCGGCACGGTGATCGAGCCCGGGTCCGCGGTGCTCGTGCAGTTGCTCGGCGGCGAACCGGTCTTCATCGACGACTCGGCCACCGATCCCCGGATGACCACCGGCGTACGCTCCCGCTTCGGGCCGAGCATGATGCTGCCGCTGCAGAGCGGCGGGCGGCTCATCGGGACCCTTGCCCTTCCCCGGCGGCGCGGCGAGCGCCCCTACACGGATGTCGACCGGCTGCTGGCGACGCAGTTCGCCTCGCAGGCGGCCCTCGCCCTGGTGCTGGCGGACGCGCAGGCCGACCGGGAGCAGCTCGCGGTGTACGAGGACCGCGACCGGATCGCCCGCGACCTGCACGATCTGGTGGTCCAGCGGCTCTTCGCCACCGAGATGATGCTGGAGTCGACCCGGCGGCGGGCGGCGTCGGAGGAGGAGAGCGCGGGCGCCACGGAGGCGGGGCACGGCGGGGAGGCCGAGGAGCAGGCGGAGGCCGGGGTGCTGCTGGGGCGGGCCGTGGACGAGCTGGACTCCACCATCCAGGAGGTACGCACCGCCATCTTCGCGCTCCAGCAGCCGCCCGCCGCGGCCCCGAGCACCTTCCGGGGCCGGGTGCTGCGGGAGACCGGGGGCGCGGCGGCCCTGCTGGGCTTCCCGCCGTCCGTGCAGTTCACCGGGGCCGTGGACGCGCTGGTGGGCGAGGAGACGGGCCGGGAGCTGCTGGCCGCCCTGCGCGGGGCGCTGGCCGCGGCGCACCGCAGGCCCGGGGTCTCGGCCATCGAGGTCGAGGTGGACGCCACGGTCCGGCTGCCGGACGGGCGGATCGGGGTGCGGCTGGTGGTCGCGGACGACGGGCGCGGCGAGGACGGCGGCCGGCCGACGACGGTGACCTGGCAGGCCCCGGTCTGATCCCGGGCCCGTCCTCGCCCGCTCCCAGTGCTTCGAAACCGGCCCAGTGCTGCGAGACCGGGCCTCAGTGCTTCGGGGCTGCCCGCAGCGCGATCCGGGTGTTCGAGTGGGCGACGCCCGCCTCCCGTTTCAGCCGCCGCAACAGGCTGTCCAGCGCCCCCGGGTCGGCGGCCGTGGCCCGCAGGAGGTAGTCGTGGCCGCCGGTCACGTGCACCACCTCCGTGATCCCCGGCAGCATCAGCACCGAGCGTTCGAACTCCTCGTTCGTCGTGTCGAGGCGCAACGTCACATCGATGAAGACGACCAGGCCCGAACGGGTGTCGGCGGCCGGGTCGACGATGACGGTGAAGCCCCGGATGACCCCGTCGCGGCGCATCCGGCGGACCCGGTCGCCCGCCGCGTTGGCGCTGAGCCCCACGCGTACGCCCAGATCCCGGTACGAGATCCGGGCGTCCTCCTGGAGAATGCCGAGGATTTCCCTGTCCAGCCGATCCATACGGCGATTGTCCCAGCTTGTGACGATATTGGCTGAGGAAGCCCGGGGACGGGCCGTAGTCGCCCGGTCGGCGCAGTCCGACGGGCCGTGCGATGTCCCGCGCCCTTGACTTGCTGGTGTGGACACCTCTGTCAAGCAGTCCCCCGAGCCGCCCGCACCGGCGGCAGCGGCGCCGTCCCCGGCCGCGTACCGCAATCTCATCCTGGCGACGGTCGGCTTCGCGCTGACCTTCTGGGCGTGGAATCTGATCGCGCCGATGTCCGGGGACTACAAGGACCGCCTCGGGCTCAGCTCGTTCCAGCAGTCGTTCCTGGTGGCTGTGCCGGTGCTGGTCGGGTCGCTCGGCCGGATCCCGGTGGGGGCGCTGACGGACAAGTACGGCGCGAAGCTGATGTTCCCACTGGTCTCCGCGCTGACGATCGTGCCGGTACTGCTGCTGATCCCGGCGAAGAACTCGTACGGGGCGATGCTCGCGGTCGGCTTCCTGCTGGGGCTCGGCGGGACGACGTTCGCGATCGGCGTTCCGCTGGTCAACGCGTGGTTCCCGCCGCACAAACGGGGCTTCGCGCTGGGTGTGTTCGGCATGGGCATGGGCGGGGTGGCGCTGTCGGGGTACTTCACCCCGCGGATCGCGAAGCACGGCGACGATCTGCCGTTCCTGGTGGTCGCGGGGGCGCTCGTGGTGTTCGCGCTGGTGGCCGCCGTGCTGGTGACCGACCACCCGGGCCGGAAGATCCCCACGGACACCCTGGCGCACCGGCTCGGCGAGGCCGGGAAGCTGCGGGTGACGTGGGAGCTGTCGGCCCTGTACGCGATCGGCTTCGGTGGCATCGTGGCGTTCGGGGTCTATCTGCCGACGTATCTGAAGACCTGGTACGAGATGTCGCCGACCGAGGCGGGCACCAAGGCGGCCGGGTTCGCCCTGGTCACGGTGGTCTTCCGGCCGATCGGCGGCTGGCTCTCGGACCGGATCCACCCGGCGGTGGTGACCTCGGTGGCGCTGTTGCTGGCCGCGCTGATGGCGATCGTGCAGGCCTTCGAGCCGCCGCTGAACCCGGTCGGCACGATCGCGCTGCTGGCCATGGCGGCCGGGCTCGGCACCGCGAGCGGCAGTGTGTTCGCCCTGGTCTCGCAGGTGACGCCGCAGCCGAAGGTGGGCAGTGTGACGGGCATCGTCGGGGCGATGGGCGGCCTCGGCGGGTTCGTACCGCCGCTGGTGATGGGCGCGATCTACAGCGCCAAGGACTCCTACGCGATCGGCTTCATGCTGCTGTCCGATCTGGCGCTGGCGGGGTGTGTGTACGCGTACGGGCGGATGCGGACCATCCAGCGCGACGAGTGACGCGTCGGGCGTGGAGAACGGCCGCGTTCCCGCCGGAACGCGGCCGTTCGTGTGCGGGCTACCGGCGCTGCCGGAGCTGTTCTTCGAACCGGTCCGCCCAGTACGCGGTCCGGTCGAGGTAGGCCGTCTCGGCGGCTTCCCCGGTCTTTCCGTAGGCGCCCTCGAAGGTCTCGTAACCGTGGCCCGGGGGCGGGGTGGAGGAGGCGGGTTCGATGGAGCTGCCCTCGTGCCACTCGTTGAACGAGGTGACGGAGACCCAGGTGGGGTCGCCGCCGATGGCCGGGTCGAGGGCGTTGTTCCACTCCAGGTCGTACGAGGCGCCGTCCTCGCGGCCGAGGGTCGGGGTGGTGTTGCCGGGGACGGCCCGGTCGTCGATGTAGCCGGGGGCGACCGAGGGGGCCCAGACGAGACCGTTGGCCTTGGCGTAGTCGCCCGCGTTCTTCCAGCCGGGGGCGGTGGCGCCGGCGATGCCGTCGTAGGTGTAGATCCCGCCGAAGTGGTCGACCTTGCTGGTGTCGGTGGTCTGGGCGAGGACGATGGCGGTGTCCTTGACTGCGTCCAGGGCCGACCAG
Organism: Streptomyces rubiginosohelvolus; assembly: GCF_014649875.1. Taxonomy (GTDB): domain Bacteria; phylum Actinomycetota; class Actinomycetes; order Streptomycetales; family Streptomycetaceae; genus Streptomyces; species Streptomyces rubiginosohelvolus. The sequence goes on from NZ_BMTW01000003.1 coordinate 246,389, forward strand.
TCCTGGATCTTCAGGCTCTCGAAGATGTAGTAGGCGTTGCGGTCGCCGTTGGCCGCGTCCCGGTAGAACGCGGGGTGGTCGCCGAACTTCCCTTCCAGATAGGCGATGTCGTCGACGACGGACGCGGCGGTACGGCCGCCGTACGGTTCGATGTGCCAGGCGACCTCGATGCCGTGGCGGGCGGCGGCGTCCATCACGTCACCGGCGATGCTGTCCTCGTACCCCCCTTGGCCCCACCAGCTGTAGACGATGACGCCCGCGCCGGACCGTTTCACCCACTCCATGTGCTGGTCGACGGCTCCGGCGATGTCCCCGGAGTCGTACGGGCCGAGCTTCGGGTAGAGGTCGGCGCCGAGGGAGTCGGGCGGGGTGTGGCCGCCCTGCTGCCAGTGCCGCCAGCTGCCCGCCGGGCCCTCGGGGGTGCCGTACCAGGGGTAGTAGAAGAGGTGCACGTTGGACGAGCCCTCGTCCTCGGTGGCCGGGGCGCGGGTCAGGGTGAAGCGGTCCACGTCGAAGAGGGCGCCCGCTCCCCCGGTGAACCGCAGGAACAGCGGGCCCGTTCCGGCGGTCAGCGTGGTGGTGACCTCGGTGAAGGTCTCCCAGCCGCCGGTCGGGGCGACGTCCACGGAACCGAGGAGCGGCCCGGTGGCCGAGCCGGAGCGGATCTCGATCGTGCCGCCCGCACCGGCCGAGGAGACGGTGGCGGTGAAGGCGGTGGCCCCGGCGGCGTCGAGGGAGGAGTAGCCCGCCCAGTCGCCGTCGTCGATGTAGCCGAGGGTGGCTCCGCCGCTCGCCGATCCGTGGGCGGCGCTCTGGACGCCGGAGGAGGAGGTGTACGCCTCCGCCTCCGCGCTGTCGCCGCCCGGGCCCGGTCCTGGATCACCGGCGGAGCAGTCGGCCTCGACGGCTCCGGCCGCGTACTGGACTCCGCCGAGGAGGAGTTGGCGGAAGTCCGGGTCGGCGAAGGACTCGATGGTGTGGCCGAGCCCGGTGTAGAAGGAGCGGCCCTCCTGCTGTTCGTGGCACCAGGTGATGGGGTGGTCGCCCATCTCGCCGCCGCTGTAGCTGGATTCGTCCAGGGACTGGAGCACGTGGACGCTGTCGCGGGGGTTGGAGCGGTAGTTGTACCACTCGTCGGTCCGCGTCCAGGTGTCGTCCAGGTGCGCGGTCGCCGGGTGGGCGTGGTCCTCGGTGGTGAGGCGGGCCTCCTGGATCGCCGGGTGGCTCTGGAACCACGCCCCGACCAGGTCCTCGTACTCCGGCCAGTCGTACTCGGTGTCGGCAGCGGCGTGTACGCCGACGAAGCCGCCGCCCCCGTCGACGTACCCCTTCAGGGCGCTCTGCTGGGTGTCGTTCAGGACGTCGCCGGTGGTGGAGAGGAAGACGACGGCTTCGTAGTCGGCGAGGTTCGCCGGGGTGAAAGCAGCGGCGTCCTCGGTGGCGGTGACGGTGAAGTCGTTCTCCGAGCCCAGCTGTTGGAGGGCGGTGATGCCCGCCGGGATGGAGTCGTGGCGGAATCCGGCGGTCTTGGAGAAGACCAGGACCTGGTACGGGTCGGCGGCCGCCGCGCTCTGTACGCCGGGGCTCAGGAAGGCGGCCCCGAGGGTGAGGGCGACGGCGCAGGCGAGCCGTCGGGTACGGGATCGTCTCATCGGTCGTTCACCTGCGCTCCCTGAGTGGTGAAGGTGAAGGCGTCCAGGTCGAAGAGGCTTCCCTGGCCCGTCGGTCCGGTAAAGACGAAGAACAACTCCGTTGATCCGGCAGGGGCGTTGTTCACGTCGGCCGTGACGTCCACGAAGTTCTCCCAGCCGCCGGTCGGGGCGACGGGCAGGGAGGAGAGCAGGGTGCCCGTCGGGGAGCCGGCCCGTACCTCCAGGGTGCCGCCCGCGCCGCCCGAGGCGACCCGGGCCGTGATGGAGGTGGCGTTGGAGAGCACGTACGGCGCGAAGGAGACCCAGTCGCCGTCGTCCGTGTAGCCGACGGTCGCGCCGCCCTCCGCCGGGCCGTGCGGGGCGATCTCGATGCCGTTCTGGGCGGCGAAGTGCTCGCCCTGGCGGTGGCGGGGCTGGAGGATGGAGTCACTGTGCGTGGTGAGCCCGCCCGCGTCGGTGTACTCGGCGTCGAAGACCCCGTAGATGTTGGCGGCGCTGTCGTGCTCGCCGTCGACGGGGACGTCGATGGTGCCGGAGCAGCCGTTCTTCGAGGTGATCTGGTGGCGGTGGCTGTCGTGGCCGAGGAGGTAGGTGACCTTGACCTTGGAGCAGTCGACCGTGCCGTCCTCGGGGTCGCTGACGGTCACGGTGAAGGGGACGGAGTCGCCGAAGGAGAAGAGGCTGCCGTCCGCCGGGGTGGTGAGGGTGACCGTGGGTGCGGTGTTGCCCGCCGTCACGACCAGGCTCGCGGTGCCGGTGAGCCCTTCGGGGTCGGTGACGGTCAGGGTCGGGTTGTAGGTCCCGGCGGTGGTGTAGGTGTGGCTGGGGTTCGGGTCGGTGGAGGTGGTTCCGTCGCCGAAGTCCCAGGCGTAGGTGAGGTTTCCGCCCTCGGGGTCGGCGCTGCCGGCCGAGGAGAAGGAGACGGCGAGCGGGGTGGGCCCGGACGTCTTGTCGGCGGCGGCCTTGGCGACCGGGGACCGGTTGCTGCCCGCGAGGTACTCGACGCGGTACAGGGCCTGGTTGCCCGCGCCGGTGCCGTAGTCGAGGACGTAGAGCGCGCCGTCGGGTCCGAACGCGGAGTCCATGACCTGGGTGCCGGTCCACGGGAAGGTGTCGATGGTTCCCGGTGATCCGTCGGCCTTGACCTCGACCGGCTTGATCCACTTGCGGCCGTACTCGGTGGCGAAGAAGCGGCCGTCGAGGGAGGCGGGGAACTTCACGGCGGAGTCGAGGTCGGCGTCGAAGTTGTATACGGGCCCGGCCATCGGGGACTCGGAGCCGCCGCCGAACTCCGGCGGGGAGCCCGCGTCGCCGGCGTACCGGATCCAGGCGGGCTGGGCGGGCGGCAGGGTGGCGAGGCCGGTGTTGCGGAAGGAGTTGTTGGCGGGGCCGGAGGCACAGGCGTACTTCGCGCCGGACGGGCCGCCGGGGAAGGTGTACTCGCCGTACGTCTCCGTGGGCGTGTTGGTGCCCGTGCAGTACGGCCAGCCGAAGTTGCCGGGCTGGGTGACCCGGTTGAACTCGACCTGGCCGCTGGGGCCCCGGTTCGGGTCGGTGGTTCCGGCGTCGGGGCCGTAGTCGCCGATGTAGACGGCTCCGGACTCCTTGTCGACGGACATCCGGAACGGGTTGCGGAAGCCCATCGCGTAGATCTCGGGACGGGTGTTCGCGGTGCCGGGCGCGAAGAGGTTGCCCGCCGGGACGGTGTAGCCGCCGTCGGCCGTGGGCTTGATGCGGAGCAGCTTGCCGCGCAGGTCGTTGGTGTTGCCGGAGGAGCGCTGGGCGTCGAACTGCGGGTTGCGGTCGGTACGTTCGTCGATCGGGGCGTAGCCGGCCGACTCGAAGGGGTTGGTGTCGTCCCCGGTGGTCAGATACAGATTCCCGGCGGCGTCGAAGTCGATGTCGCCGCCGACGTGGCAGCACTGGCCCCGGTCGCTCTCGACTTCCAGGACGACCTTCTCGCTGCCGAGGTCGAGCGTGCCGTCGGCCTTGAGGACGAAGCGGGAGAGGTTGAGGTGCCCCTTCCATGCTGCGAAGTCGGCGGCCGAGCCGGTGGTGGGGGCGTCGCCGGGCGGCGTGTTCAGGAGCGGGGAGTAGTAGAGGTAGACGAAGCGGTTGGCCGTGAAGTCCGGGTCGACGGCGATGCCCTGGAGGCCCTCTTCGTCGTGGGTGTAGACGTCGAGCTTGCCCGCCGTCTTCGTCGACCCGGCGGCGTCGGTCAGCCGGACCGTGCCGTCGCGGGCGGTGTGCAGTACGGACCGGTCGGGCAGCACGGCGAGCGACATGGCCTCGCCCAGTTTGGCTGCTCCGAGGGCGAGTTGGACCTGCTGGTAGTCGGCGGCGGGGATGTCGGCCGCGATGCGCGGGGCTCGCGTCTCGGGGTCGGCGGCGAGGGCCGGTCCTGCGGCGGGGACGGCGAGCGTGGCCGCGAGGAGGGCGGCGAGGGCGGTGGCGTATCTGGACCACCGCGGGGGTGCGGGTGACATGGTCGAGTGGTTCCTTCCTGACGGTACGTGGGGTCTGTCAGGCAAGGCGCTGTCGCGCTTTGCGACGTGCAGGGGGAGGCTCGGGCGCTCGGGTGCGGGCCGGTTTTTCCCTGGAGAGAGCGCTCCAACTCGCTTACTGAGCAAGCTTTTTGCATGCTGGCAACGCAAAATTAATTTGTCAATGCTGTGTCGAAATTGCGGTTCGATGCTCCGTGCAGCCATGTGGCGGACGGGGCGGGCCCTCCGAATGCCCGACCTGGGGTGACGCTGCCCTCATCGGTCTCCGGGTCCCGGCGGTGCCGCCGCCGACGCCCTAGGCTTCCCGGCGTGACCCTCCTTCTTCCCGCGCTCCAGTCCCCCACCGGCCCGGCAGCCTCCCGGGAGGCCGTCCGGTTCGGCGCCCTCTCCCTGTCCTACGGCGAGCTGGCCGCCGCCTCCACCGCCCTCGCCGCCCGGATCGCGGACGCGGGCCGGGTCGCCGTCTGGGCCACCCCGACGCCGGAGACGGTGATCGCGGTGGTGGCGGCGCTGCGGGCCGGGGTTCCGGCGGTGCCGCTCAACCCTCGTACGGGCGAACGCGAGCTGGCGCACATCCTGGGCGACAGCGAGCCCACGGCCGTGCTGGCGGGCCCGGACGACGAGCTGCCCCCGGGGCTGGAGAAGCTGCGGCGGGTGACGGTGGACGCGCGAGCGGCGGCGGTCCCGGTAGCCCCGGCAGGCTCTCCGGCGCACGGGGCGGGCGCGGCGGGCCCCGACGTGTACGAGACCGGCGAGGCCGGTCCCGAGGATCCGGCCCTGATCGTCTACACCTCCGGCACCACCGGCCCGCCCAAGGGGGCCGTCCTGCCTCGCCGGGCCGTCGCCGCTTCCCTGGACGCGCTGGAGGACGCCTGGGGGTGGACCGGCGACGACGTCCTGGTCCACGCGCTGCCGCTGTTCCACGTCCACGGGCTGATCCTGGGCGTCCTCGGCCCGCTGCGGCGCGGCGGCTCCGTGCGCCACCTGGGGAAGTTCTCGCCCGAGGGCGTGGCCCGTGAGCTGGGGTCCGGGGGCACGATGCTGTTCGGTGTACCGACGATGTACCACCGGCTGGCGGAGGCGCTGGACGGACCGGCGGGTACCACCGAACGGGACGCGCTGGCAGGGGCGTTGGGCGGGGCGCGGCTGCTGGTCTCCGGTTCGGCGGCGCTGCCCGTGCACGACCACGAGCGCATCGCGGCGGCGACCGGGCGGCGGGTGATCGAGCGGTACGGCATGACGGAGACCCTGATGAACACGGGGATCCGGGCGGACGGCGTACCACGCCCGGGTACGGTGGGGCCGCCGCTCGCCGGGGTGGAGCTGCGCCTCGCGGAGGACGACGGCGCGGTGCTCGACGAGCCCGGCGCCATCGGCGAGATCCAGGTCCGGGGCCCCAACCTGTTCACCGGCTACCTCAACCGGCCCGACGCCACGGCTGCCGCCCATACGGCGGACGGCTGGTTCCGTACGGGCGACGTGGGCACGGTGGACCCGGACGGGTACGTCACCATCGTCGGGCGCAAGGCCACCGACCTGATCAAGAGCGGCGGCTACAAGATCGGCGCGGGCGAGATCGAGAACGTGCTCCTCGCCCACCCCGGAGTCCGGGAAGTGGCGGTGACCGGCGAGGAGGATCCGGACCTCGGCGAGCGGGTGGTGGCCTGGGTGGTCGCGACGGACCCCGAATCCCCGCCCTCCCCGCAGGAGTTGGCGGACCGGGTGGCGGCCCAGCTGGCCCCGCACAAGCGCCCGCGCACCGTGCGCTACCTGGACGCGCTGCCCCGCAACGACCTGGGCAAGATCATGAAGAGGTCGCTCCGTGCCTGACGCCACCCCCGCCCGCGCGACGGCTCGTGAGGCGATCGCCCTGCTCACCGGCGCGGCGGGCTTCACCGAGCACCGCCCGTCGCCGAGCCCCCTGCCGCCGGACGGCCCGCTCGGCTGGGCCGGGTACGACGCGGCACGGGAACGCGCCTCGGCCCGGACCGGCGAGGAAGAGTCCGTGGTGTACGGCACCGGGGTCGTCGGGGACCGCGCGTGCGTCCTGCTCTCCTTCGAATTCGGCTTCCTGGGCGGCTCGTTGGGCCGGCAGACCGGAGACCGACTGGCGGCCGCGTACGAACTGGCCCTGACCCGCCGCCTTCCGCTGCTCGCGCTCGTCGCCACGGGCGGCAGCCGGATGCAGGAGGGCATGGTCGCGCTCACCCAGCTCCAGCGGGTGGCCGCGGCCTCCGTCCGGCTGCGCGCGGCCGGCCTCCCGCAGATCGCGGTGGTCCGCGACCCGACGACCGGCGGCGGCTGGGCCACGGTGGGGGCGGGCGCGGATGTGGTGCTGGCGCTGCCGGGCGCGCAGGTGGGCTTCGCCGGTTCCCGGGTACGGCCACCGGGTGCCGACCCGTACGCGTACAGCGCCGAGGGCCAGTTCGCGGCGGGCCAGGTGGACGCGGTCGTCCCGGCCGACGAGCTGACCGCCACGGTGACGGACTGGCTGCGCGCACTGGGGCCGCACGAGGAACTGCCCGCAGCGCCGGTGCCGGGTGCGCTGTCGGCGGGCGGTGGCGAGCCGGGGGCCGGAGCCGGTACGGGATCGGGAGGCGGTACGGGATCGGGAGCCGGTATGGAGGCGGGAGCCGGCACGGGCGCGGGAGCCGCTACGGGATCGGCAGCCGGTACGCCGTCGGCGGCCGGTGCCGAGTCCGTGGCCGACAGGGACCCGGCGGCCCCGCTTCCCGAGACCGGGCGGGAGGCGGTGGCGCGGGCGCGCGATCCGCGACGGCCGCGCGCGGAGGCGTATCTGGCCGACTACTTCGCCGTACGGCTCCCGCTCCACGGGGACCGCTCCGGCTCCACGGACCCCGGGCTGCTCTGCGGCTTCGGGCTGCGCGCGGACGGGCAGCCGGTGGCGTACGTCGCCCAGTGCGGTACGCCGACCCGCCCGGCCGGATACCGCGCGGCGGCCCGGACGATCCGGCTGGCGGACCGGCTCGGTATCCCCGTCCTGACCCTGGTCGACACCCCCGGCGCGGCCAACGACGCCGAGGCGGAGCGGGCGGGCGCGGGCGCGGCCATCGCGGACACCTTCGCGGCGATCGCGGCGGCCCGGATCCCGGTGACGACGCTGGTGATCGGTGAGGGCGGTTCGGGCGGGGCGCTGGCGCTCGCGGCACCGGGCAACACCCATGTCACGGTGGACAGTTACTTCTCCGTCATCGCCCCGGAACTGGCCGCGGCGATCCTCAAGCGGCCGCCGTCGGAGACGGGCGCCACCGCCGACCAACTGCGGCTGCGCCCGCAGGACCTCGTGGACCTGGGCTTCGCCCGCTCGATCGTCGGTTAGACACGGTTCAGGACCCGCTCATGGCTGCGGGGCCGCCTGTCGCACCAGGGTGTCCCAGAGGCCGACGGCCCGGTCCACCGTGGAGCGGAGCCGCTCCACGGGCACGCCGTCGCGCGCCTCGATCGAGAGGCCGTACAGGATGGTCGCGTAGAAGTCGGCGACGGAGCGGACGTCCGTCTCCGGTGCCAACTCACCTTCGATGATCGCGCGTTCCAGCCTGTCCTCCAGCTCGGCAACCGTTCTCCGGCGGTGGCCGGCCAGATGCTCGGCGACGCCTCTGTTCTGGTGGGCGCAGTTGGCGGCCGCGAGGACGATCATGCAGCCGCTGGGCGTGCCCGTGTCGGCGAAGATGTCGATGTTCCCGCGCAGCATGGCTTCGACGGCGGCCCGGGCCGTCGGCTCCTCGCGCAGCGCGCGGGTGGTCGCCGAGCCCGTGGTGCTGCCGTAGAGCGCCACGGCCTCGCGGAACAACTGCTCCTTCGAACCGAAGGTGTTGTACAGGCTGGCGGAGTTGATGTTCATGGCGCCGGTCAGATCGGTGAGCTTCGTGCCCTCGTAGCCGAGCTCCCAGAACACCTCCATCGCGCCCCGCAGCGCCACCGTGCGGTCGAACGCCCGCGGTCGTCCTCTTTCAGCCATATCTGCCTTCTCGTAAGGGAGTTCGTGCCACCCCAGTCTGCCCGGTGTGTATTTTTAGATCGTTCGACCTAAAAATAGCTCACCATGGCGGCGGAAGGAACAAGATGTCTCAGCTCGCGGGCAGAGTGGCGTTGGTGACCGGGGGAAGTCGCGGCATAGGCGCCGCGGTCGCTCTCCGACTGGCGGAGGGCGGCGCGGATGTGGCGCTGACCTATGTGAACGCGGCCGACAAGGCGGCGGAGGTCGTGGCGGCGATCGAGGCCCTGGGCCGCAAGGCGCTGGCCGTCCGGGCCGACAGCGCGGACCCGGCGGCCGTCGTGGACTCCGTGGAGCGGGCCGCGGCCGCGTTCGGCCGCCTCGACATCCTGGTGAACAACGCCGGGATCTTCCCCTTCGGCCCGGTCGAGGACACGCCCCTGGCCGAGATCGACCGCACGCTCGCGGTCAATGTGCGGGCCGTCTACCTCGCCACCCAGGCCGCCCTCCCCCACATGGGACACGGCGGACGGGTCATCAGCATCGGGAGCTGCTGGGGCGCCCGCGTCCCCGTGTCGAACGTGACGCTGTACGCGATGAGCAAGTCGGCGCTGGTCGGCTTCACCAAGGGCCTGGCGCACGACGTGGCGCCCAAGGGGATCACCGCGAACATCGTGGACCCCGGCCCCACGGTGACCGACATGAATCCGGCGGGTACGGAGGTGGCCGAGGCGGAGCGTCTGAGGACGGCGGCGAAGGTCATGGGGGCCGACGTGGACATCGCGAACGCGGTGGCCTTCCTGGCGGGCCCGGAGGCGCGGTGGATCACCGGCACCACGCTGGCGGTGGACGGCGGGTACACGGCCTGACGGCTCTCTCGTCCGCTACGGCTACGGCTACGGTTGCGGGTCGCGGGCGTCGTAGCGGGCGAAGGCGCGCCACTTCAGCGCGAGCAGGGCGACGCCGGTGACGCACAGGACGCCGCCACCGGTGACGGCGACGGTGGGCGATGCGAGGTCGGCCACCGAGCCCGCCAGAAAGTCGCCGAGGCGGGGGCCGCCCGCCACGACGACGATGAAGACGCCCTGGAGGCGGCCGCGCAGTTCGTCGGGCACGGCCGCCTGGAGCATCGTGTTGCGGAAGACCATGGAGACGGTGTCCGCGCAGCCGGCGAGGGCCAGGAACACCAGCCCGAGCCAGAGGTTGCGGGTGAGTCCGAAGACGGCGATGGCGGTGCCCCAGAAGCCGACCGCCAGCAGGATCGCGAGTCCGTGCCGCCGGATCCGGCCGAGCCAGCCGGAGAACACCCCGCCGAGCAGCGCGCCGAGGGCCGGGGCGGCGACGAGCAGGCCGGTGGTCCGCGCGTCGCCCCCGTACCAGAGGACGGCGACGGCCGGGAACAGGGCGCGGGGGTGGGCGAGGACCATGGCGCACAGGTCGGTGAAGAAGGTCATCCGCAGATTCGGCCGGGTCCCGAGGAACCGCAGCCCGTCCAGGACGGAGGCCCGCTTGCCCGCCTCGCCGTCCTTGCGGTCGGGCAGCATCGAGGGCAGGCGCCACATCGCGTACAGGGAGGCGGTGAAGCAGACGGCGTCCACGGTGTACGCGGCCCGGTAGCCCCACCAGCCGACGATCAGGCCGCCCAGCATCGGACCCACGAGCGTGCCCGTCGTGCCGGTCATGGTCGTCAACGCGTTGGCGGCGGGCAGTTGTTCGGCCGGCAGCAGCCGGGCGATCATCGAGGAGCGGGCCGGGGCGTTGAGGGCGAAGCAGACGGCCTGGAGGGCCACGATCGCGTACAGCAGCCCGACGTGCTCGATGCCGCCGACGGTCGCCGCCACCAGGACGAGGGAGAGCCCGAACGACCCGGCGGCGCTGAACAGCCCGAGCTTGCGCCGGTCGACGGTGTCGGCGACGGCCCCGCCGTAGAGCCCGAAGACGACGAGCGGCACCAGTGAGCAGAACCCGATGAGCCCGACGGAGAACGCGGACCCGGTGATGTCGTAGACCTGGAGCGAGACCGCCAGCGCCGTCATGCCCTGGCCGATCCAGGAAACGGTGTTCCCGAACCAGAGCCGCCGGTAGTCGGGCGAGGTCCGCAGGGGCGTGAGGTCGGCGAGTATATGGGTGCGTCGTGCACGCGGTTCGGCTGATTCGGTCACAGGGGATGGTAGCCAGGGCCCTTGATCCGACAGCTCCGGGGGCCGGGACAGCACCGCGACCGGCAGGGGCAACCGAACAGGTTGCCGACTTGGCCGGAAGCAGATGCGCCACCGGGATACGGTCGGAGCCGTCCTTGCCATCACCCCGAGAGGCTGCTCGCGTTGTCCGCGTCTGTCCGAGGATCTCTCCGGCGTCACCGGTTCATCGGCACGGCCGTCTCCGTGTCGGCCGCCATCGCCCTCGCCGCCACGCTGTCGGCGTGCGCCGGCGACGGACCGCCGAAGAAGGCGTACACCGTGCCCGCGTCGCTGTGCGGAATCGCCGTGGACCCCGCACTGGTGAAAGCCGTCCTGCCCGGCGGGGACTCGCTCACCACGGCCACCGTGAAGCCGAACGGGGGAACGGTGCGCTGCAACCTGTCCGTGGACGGCAAGGATGCTCTCAGCCTCGCCCAGGCCTGGTGGTCCCAGGGGCAGACCACGGCGACGGTCTCGCAGGGGTACTCCCACACGGACGACGGAACGTTGTCGGAGGACGAACGCTTCGTCCACACCGGGAGGGCCGGCGTCGGCCGGACCGTTTCGTCCTGCGAGGTGTCGGAGCACCCGGAGCAGGACCTCTACATCGTGGTCGAGACGCGCGACACGGGCGTCGGCGACCCCGAGGCCATCGAGAAGCTCCTCGTCGCCTACACCAAGGCCGTCGAAGGGTCACCGGCCTGCCGGTGACCCGCAGGCGCCGTTCGCGGACGCCCTGCCGCAGGCCGAAGCGGGCGGGCGTCCGCGTGACGAGCCGTGGGGTGTGGGGTGTTCAGTCCAGGTCGGCGAGGTCGATGACGAACCGGTAGCGGACGTCGTTGCGGCGCAGGCGCTCCAAGGCCTCGTTCACCCGCGAGGACGGCAGCAGTTCGATATCCGCGGTGATGCCGTGGGCGGCGCAGAAGTCCAGCATGGCCGCGGTCGCGGGCAGGCCGCCGCTGCCTGCGGAGCTGAGCTTCTTGCGCCCCACGAGGAGGTCCATGGTCTCCACAGTGACGGGCCCGAGGTACCCGAGCTGGCTGAGGGTGCCGTCCATGGCGACGAGCCGGAGGTACGGGCCGAGGTCGTGCGGCGCGGAGATGGTGTCGATGACGACGTCGAACCGGTCCCGCGCCGCGGCCAGTTGTTCCGGATCACCGGACACGACGAGGTCGTGCGCGCCGAGGCGGCGCGCGTCCTCGGCCTTGTCAGGCGAGCGGCTGACGACCGACGTGGTGGCGCCGAGCGCCACGGCCATCTTGACCGCGAGGTGCCCCAGCCCGCCGAGCCCCGCCACGGCGACCCGGCTCCCGGGTCCCACACCGAGGGCCCGCAGCGGCTCCCAGACGGTCACACCGGCGCAGAGGAGGGGAGCGGCGGCGGCCGGGTCGAGGCCCGCGGGAAGGCGGTGGGCGCACCGGTCGCGGACGACGTACTCGCGGGAGTACCCGCCGAGGGTGGGCGAGCCGTCGTGCCGGTCGGTGCCGCCGTAGGTCAGGGTCGGGAAGTCGTGGCAGAAGTTCTGCTGGCCCGCCCGGCACATAGCGCACCGGCCGCAGGAGTCGACGATGTTGCCGACCGCGACAAGGTCGCCGACGGCGAAGCCGGAGACGTCGGGCCCGGTCGCGGTGACGACGCCGGTGAACTCGTGGCCCGGGACCAGAAGATTTCCGGCCCCGCCGTCGTCACCGTCCAGCGCGTGCAGGTCGGTGTGGCAGACGCCGCAGTAGTCGATCCGCACGGCGAGATCGTCGGCGCGCAGGTCGCGACGCTCGATCGGGGCGCGGCGCAGCGTGCCGGTGGTGCCGTCCGCCTGCCATCCGGTGGTGGAACGCATGACTCCTCCTTAAACAGACTGTTCGGTCTATCCGAGAGTAGGCACCCTTCCGGGCGAGAAGCAAACCAACTGTTCTGTCTGATAGCGTCGTGGACATGGCGGATCAGCCCCTCACCCCTCGCGGAGCCGCGACCTACCAGCGCATCCTCGACACAGCGACACAGGAGTTCGCCGAGCACGGCATCGCCGGCGCCCGTATCGAGCGGATCGTGGCCGCCGCGCGCACCAACAAGGCGCAGCTCTATGCCTACTTCGGCAACAAGGAGCGGCTCTTCGACGCGATCTTCCACGCGTCCCTGGAGCGGATCACGAACGTCGTGCCGATCGACGCGGCCGACCTCGCGGACTGGGCCGTACGGCTCTACGACGAGTACCTCCTGCGCCCCGACCTGATCCGGCTGGCCACCTGGGCCCGTCTGGAACGCCGCCCGGCCGGTCACCTCGTCGTCGAGCACGAGCACTACGACGACCGCAAACTGCGTGCCATCGCCGAGGCCCAGGCGGCCGGCCGGGTGCGCCCGGGCGATCCGTTCGACGTGCTGGCCCTGGTCATCGGTATGTCCATGGCCTGGTCACCGGTCAGCAACGTCTACGCGGCGACCGCCGACGAACCTCCCGAGCTGCACGAGCAGCGCCGCACACTCCTGCGCGAGACGGTCCGGCGCGCCGTCGCGGCGGAGTGACGCCGACCGCGCCGAGGGGTGCTGCTCCCGACGGGCCCGCCCCGGCGGCGGCGAGGCAGGCCTCCCGCAAGGCTCCGAACAGGCGACGGTACGCCGCGCGGAGGGCTGCCGCCCCCGGGCCGCTCCCGCCCCCTGTGTGTCCCCTGGTTCTTGATCCGAACGAATGAACGGGGGCCGCCACTCCGAAGTGGCGGCCCCCGTTTCACGTTCCCGCGGGTAGAAACGGTTCTCCACGAGATCCGAACGGTGGGGCGGGTGGGACTCGAACCCACGGCCGACGGATTATGAGTCCGCTGCTCTAACCGGCTGAGCTACCGCCCCGTTTCGGCGTGGCGCGTACAAGTGTGCGCACCGTCTGCCGCAGCATAGCCGGTCATACGATCTCTCGCTTCGGTTGGCCGACTTCACCTGATCTTGAGGACGTCGCTGCGTGCTGCCCGGTTGCAGGGAAGATCGAGACGACCCGAAAGAGTCGTACCGAGGCCCTGTCCACCGCCCTGGAGGGGATCAGGGCGCGCACGCGAAAGAGGACCCCGAAGGGCCCTCTCCCGTTCTGCTCCCCCGACTGGACTCGAACCAGTAACCCTCCGGTTAACAGCCGAATGCTCTGCCAATTGAGCTACAGGGGATCGCGCTCCCCCGACTGGACTCGAACCAGTAACCTGCCGGTTAACAGCCGGCTGCTCTGCCAATTGAGCTACAGGGGATTGCTGCGTTGCTTCGAAATCGTACCTGCCTGGCGGCTGCCGGGCGGCGCGCGTTCGCTGCGACACATACATTAGCGCAAGCAGGGGGGTGCTCCGCCAATCGGTATCGCCCGGGGTGATCTCGGGTGCTCGCGGGTAGGCGGGCTGCACACGTCGCACCAAGCGTAGGAAGGGTGGCAGCCATGCGGTACCGGCTCACGTTCATCGCCGGAGTGGCCCTCGGTTACGTGCTCGGCACGCGAGCCGGGCGCGAGCGTTACGAGCAGTTGAAGAAGTCGGCCCGGCAGTTCACGGAGAACCCCGCCGTGCGCAACGCCGCCGAGAGCGCCGCCCACAGCGGGCGGGACATCGCCGGCAAGGCGTACCACTCGGTCAGCGACAAGGTCGGGGACAAGGTCCCCGCATCGGTCGCCGAGCGGGTCCGGTCGCTGCGGGACCGCAGCAGCCAGAACGGCTTCGAGGACGACTGGGGGACGACCAACACCTGAGGGTGCCGTGGGGCGCAGGTGAGTTCCGGGATGGTCCCGCGGTGCGGCAGAATCTCCCTATGGGCATAGTCGCGGGGCTGGACAGTTCTTCCGCCTTCACTCACATCGTCGTCTGCGACACGGATTCGGGCGCCGTGCTCCGGGAGGGGTACGCCGCCCATCCGGTCGAGGCCAAAGCCGCCGAGGTCGATCCGCAGGCCTGGCTGCTCTCGCTCGGTGAGGCGGCCTCCGGCGGGCTGCTCGAAGGCGTGCAGGCCATCGGGGTCTCCGCGCAGCAGCACGGGCTCGTCCCTCTGGACCAGCAGGGCAATCTCGTACGCCCGGCCCTGCTCGGCAACGACCGGCGGGCGCAGGTCGCCGCGGCCGATCTCGTCGACGGGCTGGGCGGGCGGCAGGCCTGGGCCGAAGCCGTCGGGGCCGTGCCGAGCGCCGCGCAGCCGGTGGCGAAGCTGCGCTGGCTGGCGCGGACCGAGCCGGAGAACGCCCAGCGGGTGGCCGCCGTGCTCCAGCCGCACGACTGGCTCGTGTGGCAGTTGCTGGGCCGGCCCGCCCGGCGGACCACGGACCGGGGTGCCGCATCGGGCACCGGCTACTGGTCGGCCGGGTCCGGCTCCTACCGGCCCGATCTGGTCGAGCTGGCCCTCGGGCACTCCGCCGCCCTGCCCGAGGTGCTCGGGCCCGCGGACTCCGCCGGGATGACCCCGGAAGGGCTGCTGATCTCCGCGGGCACCGGCGAGACCATGGCCGCCGCCTTCGGGCTCGGGGTCGCCGTGGGCGACGCGGTGGTGTCGCTGGGGGCCTCCGGGTCCGTGATGGCGGTCCACCACGAGGCGCTCGCCGATCCGAGCGGGATGATCACCTCGTTCGCCGACGCCACCGGCATGCATCTGCCGGTCGTTCACCTCTCCAACGCCGTACGTGCCCTGCGCGGCACCGCCGAGATGCTGGGGCTGGACGGGCTGGAGGAGTTGTCCGCCCTCGCCCTGAAGTCGACGCCCGGGGCCTCGGGGCTCGTCCTGCTCCCCTATCTGGAGGGCGAGCGCACTCCTCAGCTTCCCCACACCGCCGGCACCCTCTGCGGGCTGCGGCGTGAGTCGATGAAGCCCGAGCACTTGGCGCGCGCCTCGTTCGAGGGCATGCTGTGCTCGCTCGCCGACGCCCTGGACGTGCTGCGCGGGCGGGGTGTGGAGGTGCGGCGGGTGTTCCTGCTGGGGGCCGCCGCCGAGCTCCCCGCCGTACAGGCGCTGGCTCCGGCGGTGTTCGGCACGCAGGTCGTGGTGCCGCAGCCCGCCCAGTACGCGGCGATCGGCGCGGCCCGGCAGGCGGCCTGGGCGCTCGGGGTCTCGCAGGGCTCCCTCGACCCGCGCACTCCCCCGGCCTGGCAGGGTGCGGCGGCCCAGGTGCTGGAGCCCGGTGACGAGCTGGCGGTGGGCGGGGCGGTGCGGCAGCAGTACACGGCGACCCGGGACCAGATCCACCCCGGGGCCTTCGGCGGGCAGCACCCGGCGTAGGGCCCGCTTCTCGGTCAGCGGCCCGCGCCCCGCACAGGTCCCGTTTCCCGCGCGGCGGCGCGCACCCCGCGCAGTCCTGACACCGGGGCGCGCCCGGCCGTGAGCTGGAGCGCGGGGGCTCCCCCGCGCTCCAGGTTTGACCCGGGCTTGGGGAAAACGGTTCGCTCGTGGAGTACGGCGTACGCGAAACTGGGTCGGCCTCTGCCTGCCGCCGATTCCGAGAGACCCGCGTGCTCATAAAACTCCTGCGGGCCCATCTGGGCCCGTACAAGAAACCCATCGTGCTGCTGGTGCTCCTCCAGTTGCTCCAGACCTGCGCCACCCTTTATCTGCCCAGCCTGAACGCCGACATCATTGACAACGGTGTCGTCACGGGCGATACCGGCTACATCCTGGAGTTCGGCGGTCTGATGATCGCCGTCAGCGTTCTGCAGGTGCTGTGCAATGTCGGGGCCGTGTATTACGGGGCCCGTACCGCTTCCGCCCTCGGGCGTGATGTGCGGGCCGCCGTCTTCGACCGGGTGCAGTCCTTCTCCGCCCGGGAGCTGGGGCGCTTCGGGGCCCCCTCGCTGATCACCCGGACCACCAACGACGTCCAGCAGGTCCAGATGCTGGTCCTGCTGGCGTTCACGCTGATGGTGTCGGCCCCGATCATGTGCGTCGGCGGGATCATCATGGCGCTCGGCCTCGATGTGCCGCTCTCCGCCGTGCTGCTGGCGGTCGTGCCGGTGCTCGGGGTCTCGGTCGGCCTGATCGTGCGGAGAATGGGACCGCTGTTCCGCACTATGCAGGAGCGGCTGGACGGTGTGAACCGGGTGCTGCGCGAGCAGATCACCGGCAACCGGGTCATCCGGGCGTTCGTCCGGGACGGGTACGAGGAGAAGCGCTTCCGGCAGGCGAACACCGAGCTGACCGATGTGTCGGTGGCGACCGGGCGGCTGATGGCGCTGATGTTCCCGACCGTGATGACGGTGGTGAACCTGTCGTCGATCGCGGTGGTGTGGTTCGGCGCGCACCGGATCGACAGCGGCGGGATGCAGATCGGTGCGCTGACCGCGTTCCTCGCCTATCTGATGCAGATCGTGATGGCCGTGATGATGGCCACCTTCATGTTCATGATGGTGCCGCGCGCCGAGGTCTGCGCCGAGCGCATCGAGGAGGTCCTCGGGACCGATTCGAGTGTCGTGCCGCCCGTCGCGCCCGTCACCGAGCTGCGCCGGCACGGCCATCTGGAGGTGCGGGGCGCGGAGTTCCGGTACCCGGGTGCGGAGGAGCCGGTGCTGCGGGCCGTGGATCTGGTGGCCAGGCCGGGTGAGACCACCGCGGTCATCGGGTCGACGGGCAGTGGGAAGTCCACGCTGCTCGGGCTCGTACCCCGGCTGTTCGACGTGACGGACGGCGAGGTGCTGGTCGACGGCGAGGACGTGCGGACGCTGGATCCGGCGCTGCTGGCGAGGACGGTGTCCCTGGTGCCGCAGAAGCCGTACCTCTTCTCGGGGACGGTGGCGACGAACCTGCGGTACGGGAATCCGGAGGCCACCGACGAGGAGCTGTGGCACGCGCTGGAGGTGGCGCAGGCCAAGGAGTTCGTGGCCGCCCTGGAGCACGGGCTCGACGCGCCGATCGCGCAGGGCGGCACCAATGTGTCCGGCGGTCAGCGGCAGCGGCTCGCGATCGCGCGGACGCTGGTGCAGAAGCCGGAGATCTATCTCTTCGACGACTCGTTCTCCGCGCTGGACTACGCGACCGACGCGGCGCTGCGGGCGGCGCTGGGCCGGGAGACGGCCGGGGCGACCGTGGTGATCGTGGCGCAGCGGGTGTCCACCATCCGTGACGCGGACCGGATCCTGGTGCTGGACGAGGGCCGGCTCGTGGGCACCGGCACCCATCACGAGCTGATGGACGGCAATGAAACGTACCGGGAGATCGTGCTCTCCCAGCTGACGGAAGCGGAGGCCGCGTAATGGCCGGTCCGGGCGGACGGATGATGGCCGGGGGCGCGCCCACCGACCGGTCGATGGATTTCAAGGGGTCGAGCAAGCGGCTGCTGAAGCGGTTCGGCCGGGAGAAGACCACGCTCTGGCTGATGCTGGGCGCGGTGGCGGTGAGCGTCGCCCTGTCGGTGGCCGGGCCGAAGATCCTGGGCAGGGCGACCGACCTGATCTTCGCCGGTGTCGTCGGGCGGGAGATGGCCGAGGGCACGACGAAGGCGCAGGCGCTCGAGGGGCTGCGGGAGAACGGCCGCGGGTCGATGGCGGACATGCTGTCGGGCGTGGACTTCACCCCGGGCCAGGGCATCGACTTCGACGCGGTGGGGAACGTCCTGCTGATGGCCCTGGCGGTCTACGTCGGGGCCGGGCTGCTGATGCTGGTGGCGACCCGTCTGTCGATCCGGGTGATCAACCGGATCGTGTTCCAGCTGCGTGAGGACCTGCAGACGAAGCTGGCGCGGCTGCCGCTGTCGTACTTCGACAAGGCCAAGCGCGGTGAGGTGCTGAGCCGGGCGACGAACGACATCGACAACATCTCGCAGACGCTCCAGCAGACGATGGGCCAGCTCATCAACTCCCTGCTGACCATCGTCGGCGTGCTGATCGTGATGTTCTGGATCTCGCCGCTGCTGGCGCTGGTCGCGCTGGTGACGATCCCGCTGTCGGTGGTCGTGGCCACCCAGGTCGGCAAGCGGTCGCAGCCGCAGTTCGTGCAGCAGTGGCGGGTGACGGGCACGCTCAACGCCCATATCGAGGAGATGTACACCGGGCACACCCTGGTGAAGGTCTTCGGCCGGCAGGAGGAGTCCGCGCGGGACTTCGCCGAGCAGAACGAGGCGCTGTACGAGGCGGGCTTCAAGGCCCAGTTCGCCAGCGGGATCATGCAGCCGCTGATGTTCTTCATCTCGAACATCAACTATGTGCTGGTCGCGGTGGTCGGCGGGCTCCGGGTCGCCTCGGGCGCACTGTCGATCGGTGACGTGCAGGCGTTCATCCAGTACTCGCGGCAGTTCTCGATGCCGCTGACGCAGGTCGCCTCGATGGCCAACCTGGTGCAGTCCGGTATCGCGTCGGCGGAGCGGGTCTTCGAGCTGCTGGACGCCGAGGAGCAGGACGCGGACCCGGAGCACGGGGAGCGCCCGGAGCGGCCGGAGGGCCGGGTCTCGCTGGAGAAGGTGTCCTTCCGCTACGAGCCGGACAAGCCGCTGATCGAGGGCCTGTCGCTGAGCGTGGAGCCGGGGCAGACCGTCGCGATCGTCGGTCCGACGGGTGCGGGCAAGACGACGCTGGTCAATCTGCTGATGCGGTTCTACGAGGTGACCGGCGGGCGGATCGCGCTCGACGGGGTCGACGTGGCGAAGATGTCCCGGGACGACCTGCGGTCCTCCATAGGGATGGTCCTCCAGGACACCTGGCTGTTCGGCGGGACGATCGCGGAGAACATCGCGTACGGCGCTTCGCGCGAGGTCACCCGCCAGGAGATCGAGGAGGCGGCGAAGGCGGCGCACGCGGACCGGTTCATCCGGACGCTGCCCGACGGGTACGACTCGGTGATCGACGACGAGGGGACCGGGGTCAGCGCGGGCGAGAAGCAGCTGATCACCATCGCGCGGGCGTTCCTGTCCGACCCGGTGATCCTGGTGCTCGACGAGGCGACCAGCTCGGTGGACACCCGGACCGAGGTGCTGATCCAGAAGGCGATGGCGCGCCTGGCCCACGGGCGTACGTCGTTCGTGATCGCGCACCGGCTCTCCACGATCCGGGACGCGGACGTGATCCTGGTGATGGAGAACGGCTCGATCGTCGAACAGGGCACGCACGACGAGCTGTTGGCGGCCGGTGGGGCCTATGCCCGGCTGTACGCCGCCCAGTTCGCGGAGGCGCTGGCCGAGGTGGACTGACTCCGCTCGCGCGGATCAGTCGAGGTAGCCGCGGAGTTGGTCGGCGAAGGCGTGGTCCCGCAGCCTGCTGAGGGTCTTGGACTCGATCTGGCGGATACGTTCGCGTGTCACGCCGAAGATGCGTCCTATCTCCTCCAGGGTGCGGGGCCGCCCGTCGTCCAGGCCGTAGCGCAGTTGGACGACCTTGCGTTCGCGCTCGCCGAGGGTGGAGAGCACCGCCTCCAAGTGCTGGCGCAGGAGCAGGAAGGCGGCGGACTCGACGGGTGAGGTGGCGTCGCCGTCCTCGATGAGGTCACCGAAGGAGACGTCGTCCTCCTCGCCGACGGGGGCGTGCAGGGAGACCGGTTCCTGGGCCAGGCGCAGGACTTCGGTGACCCGCTCGGGCGTCAGGTCCAGCTCGACGGCGATGTCCTCGGCGGTCGGCTCGACGCCGCGCTCCTGGAGGAGGCGGCGCTGGACGCGCACCACGCGGTTGATCAGCTCCACGACGTGGACGGGGACGCGGATGGTGCGGGCCTGGTCGGCCAGGGCGCGGGACATGGCCTGGCGGATCCACCAGGTGGCGTACGTGGAGAACTTGTAGCCCCGGGCGTAGTCGAACTTCTCCACCGCCCGGATCAGGCCGAGGTTGCCCTCCTGGACGAGGTCGAGCATGGTCAGCCCGCGGCCCACATACCGCTTGGCGACGGAGACGACGAGGCGGAGGTTGGCCTCGATGAGGCGGCGTTTGGCCGTGCGGCCCATCACGACCAGCCGGTCCAGGTCCACGGCGAGGCGGGAGTCGAGGTCCGGGGTGCCCGCGAGGCGCTCCTCGGCGAAGAGCCCGGCCTCGACGCGGCGGGCGAGCTCGACCTCCTCGGCGGCGGTGAGCAGCGGGATGCGGCCGATCTCGCGCAGATACTGCCGGAACAGGTCGGAGGTGGGGCCGCCGGAGTCCGCCCGGTTCCTGGGGTCCGGCGGTTCGGGGAGGTGCGTCGCTTCCACCATGACTGCCTCGGGTGCGTGTCCGGGCGGGCCGGCTGCGGTCTCCGGGTGGTGCAGGGCCCTGTTCTGCGCGGGGATCGCCGCCATGGGCGCGGTCGTGGTCGTCACGGTCCGGGTCTGCACGGGGGCGACCTCCAGGTGATCGCTGCCGGTTGACGGGGGCGGAGGTCTGTCCGGGCCCGGGTGTTCCCCTGCGGACCGGTGTGCTCCGATGACTCAGACATTCCCCAGTGTGGGGTACGACACACGGCTGTCACGAGGGGCGTGCGGGGACTTTCTGATTCCGGTCCGTCACCGGGCGGTTACCGGCATGCCGGGGCCGGAGTGGGCTCAGAGCGCGGCTGCGCCGTGGGCGCGCAGGGTCTGGGCGTACTGCTGGAGGACCCAGACCTCGTTCTGCGCGGCGGCCAGGTCCTGGGGTGCGACGTGGTTGCCGAGGCGGGCAAGGCTGCTCTGTACGTCGGCGATGCGGCGGTCCACCGCGCGCAGCCGGACGTGGACGAGGTGCATGCCGGCGTAGGTCTCGTCGATGGTGCGGCCGTGGAAGACCTCGACGGCCAGCTCGGTGACGAGGTTGCGGACGGTGTTGTCGGGGGCGGCGTCCAGGACCGCGCCCAGATACGCCCGGTCGTCGGCGATCCCCTGCTCGGCGCCGCCCGCCTCCTCGATGCAGCGGCGCACGGCGGCGTAGGGCGCGGCGGTGAACTCGTCCACGCCGTACGCGTCGAAGGCCGGGGAGACCAGGGCGGGCTTCTGGAGGGCGAGCTTGAGCAGTTCGCGCTCGGTGCGGTGGGCGGGGCTGCGGAGGTTGAGCGCGGGGCCGGAGAAGGCGGGCGCCGGAGCGGGGGCGGCCTGCTGCGGGGCGCCGCCGCGCGGGCCCCGGCCCTGGGGTCCGCCCCGGCCGCCCCGGTCCCCGTGGTCGCCGCCCTTGTCGCGGGCCCAGCGGGCGAGCTGGGCGACACGGCGGACGACGAACTCCTGGTCGAGGATGCCGACGAGACCGGCGAGCTGGACGGCGACCTCGCGCTGCACACTGCTCGTCTTGATCTTGGCGACGACGGCGGCGGCCTCGTCGAGAGCGGCGGCGCGGCCCGCCGGGGTCTCCAGGTCGTAGCGGCCGACGATCTGCCGCAGCGCGAACTCGAAGAGCGGGGTGCGCGGCTCGACCAGGTCGCGCACCGCGTCGTCGCCCTTGACGAGGCGCAGGTCGCAGGGGTCCATGCCGTCCGGGGCGATGGCGATGTAGGTCTCGGCGGCGAACTTCTGGTCGTCCTCGAAGGCGCGCAGGGCGGCCTTCTGGCCGGCCGAGTCGCCGTCGAAGGTGAAGATCACGCGGGCGCTGCCGTTGTCCATAAGGAGGCGGCGCAGGATCTTGATGTGGTCGTTGCCGAAGGCGGTGCCGCAGGTGGCGATGGCGGTGGTGACCCCGGCGAGGTGGCAGGCCATGACGTCGGTGTAGCCCTCGACGACGACGGCGCGGCTGGCCTTGGCGATGTCCTTCTTCGCCAGGTCGATGCCGTACAGCACCTGGGACTTCTTGTAGACCGGGGTCTCGGGGGTGTTCAGGTACTTCGGGCCGTTGTCGTCGTCGCGGAGCTTGCGGGCGCCGAAGCCGACGATGTCGCCCGCGGTGTCGCTGATCGGCCACATGAGCCGGCCGCGGAAGCGGTCGATGGGGCCGCGCCGGCCGTCCTGGGAGAGGCCGGAGGTGATCAGCTCCTTGTCGCTGAAGCCCTTGCCGCGGAGATACCGGGTGAGGTGGTCCCAGCCGGCCGGGCTGTAGCCGACCCGGAAGTGGGTGGCGGCCTCCTGGTCGAAGCCGCGTTCGGCGAGGAACTTCCGGCCGATCTCGGCCTCGGGGCTCTCCAGTGCACGGACGTAGAACTCGGCGGCGGCCTGGTGGGCCTCGATCAGCCGGATGCGTTCGCCGCGCTGGTGGGAGGGGTTGTAGCCGCCCTCCTCGTACCGCAGGGTGATGCCCGCCTTGGCGGCGAGGCGCTCGACCGTCTCCGAGAAGGAGAGGTGGTCGATCTTCATCACGAAGGCGATCGTGTCGCCGCCCTCCTGGCAGCCGAAGCAGTGGAACAGGCCCTTGGAGGGGCTGACCTGGAAGGAGGGGGACTTCTCGTCGTGGAAGGGGCAGAGGCCTTTGAGATTCCCGCCGCCCGCGTTGCGCAGCTGGAGGTACTCGGACACGACGGCGTCGATCGGGACCGCGTCCCGTACCGCCTTCACGTCGTCGTCATTGATCCTGCCAGCCACGCATGAAGTCTACGGGTGGGCTCGGACAGCCCGGGTCCCGGCGGGCGGGCGGCCGGGGCGCGGGCGGCGTGGCCCGTGCCCCGGCCGTACGTCTCAGAGCAGGGAGTCCAGCGGGACCGACGGGTCGGCGAGGGCCTCCGGGTCGTGCTGCTGACGGGCCCGGATCAGCTCCTGGACGGTCTCGGTGACATCCCACACGTTGACGTTCATCCCGGCGAGGACGCGGCGGTCCTTCAGCCAGAACGCGATGAACTCCCGCTTTCCGGCGTCGCCCCGGATGATCACCTCGTCGTAGGAGCCGGGCGGGGCCCAGCCGGAGTACTCGAGGCCCAGGTCGTACTGGTCGGAGAAGAAGTACGGGATCCGGTCGTACGTCACGTCCTGGCCGAGCATGGCGCGGGCGGCGGCAGGGCCGCCGTTCAGGGCGTTGGCCCAGTGCTCGACGCGCAGCCGGGTGCCGAGCAGCGGGTGCTGGGCCGCGGCGACGTCCCCGGCGGCGTAGATGTGCGGGTCGGAGGTGCGCAGCGAGGCGTCCACGGCGATGCCGCCGCCGTGGGCGCGCTCGGCCAGCTCCAGGCCGGCGGCCTCGGCGAGGGCGGAGCGCGGGGCGGCGCCGATCGCGGCGAGCACGTCGTGGGCGGGGTGCTCCTCGCCGTCGTCGGTGCGGGCGGCGAGCACCATGCCGTCCTGGCCGGTGATCTCGGTGAGGCGGGCGCCGAAGTGGAAGCGGACGCCGTGCGAGCTGTGCAGCTCGGTGAAGATCTGGCCCAGCTCGGGGCCGATGACCTGGTGCAGCGGGGTGGGCTCGGCCTCGACGACGGTCACCTCGGCGCCGTAGCCGCGGGCGGCGGCGGCGACTTCCAGGCCGATCCAGCCGGCTCCGGCGATGACCAGGTGGCCGTTGTCGCGGCCGAGGGCGGCGAGCACGTTGCGCAGCCGGTCGGCGTGGGCGAGGCGGCGCAGATGGTGGACGCCGGCCAGGTCGGTGCCGGGGATGTCGAGGCGGCGCGGTTCGGAGCCGGTGGCCAGCAGCAGCTTGTCGTAGTGGATGACGGTGTTGTCGCCGAGCTGCACGGTCTTCGCGTACCGGTCGAGCGCGGTGACCGGCTGGCCGAGGTGCAGTTCGACGTCGGCGCCCGCGTACCAGGGGCGTTCGTGGGTGAAGACGCTGTCCCGGTCGGCCTTGCCGTCCAGGTATCCCTTGGAGAGCGGCGGGCGTTCGTAGGGGTGGTCGCGCTCGTCGCCGATGAGGATCACCCGGCCGGTGAACCCTTCGGCACGCAGTGTTTCGGCCGCCTTCGCCCCTGCGAGTCCTGCTCCGACGATGACGAACGTCTGATGTGCGTCGACCACTTGATGCCTCCTCAGTGCTGTGCTGCGCGGCGCCCCCACAGCTGCGAGCGTCCCGCACGCAGCGTGATGGCGAAAGAGGGTGTGCCCCGGACAGGTCACACCCAGTGGTCAGAAGTCCGGCCCCTTCCAGTCTGCCCCTCAGCCACGGCGCGCTGTGAGCGCGGCGTGCAGGGATCGTGCGGAGGCGTCGGTGAGGGCGGCGATCTGGTCGATCAGGACCCGCTTGCGGGCGTGGTCGTCGGGGGCCTGGTCGAACAGGGCGCGGAAGTGCGGCTCCAGGCCCTCGGGGGCGCGGGCGGTGAGGGCGGCGGCCAGCTCGGCGATGACGATGCGCTGGTCGGCGCGGAGGGTCTCCTGTTCGGCGCGCTGCATCACGTAACGGTCGGCGACCGCCTTGAGGACGGCGCACTCGTTGCGGACGGTGCGCGGGACGACGAGCTCCGCGCCGTACCGGCCGAGGCGGCCGGGGCCGTACACCGCGCGGGTGGCGGTCTCGGCCTCGGTGCAGAAGCGGCCGATGAGCTGGCTGGTGGCGTCCTTCAGGCGGGCCTGGGCCACGGCGGAGCCGTCGTAGCCGTGCGGCCACCAGTCCTGGTCGATCAGCCGGTCCAGGGCCTCGGCGAGCTCCTGCGGGTCGGTGCCGGCGGGGACGTAGCGGCCGATGGCGACGGCCCAGATCTCCTCGCGCTCCGGTTCGGCGTAGAGGCAGTTGGGGTCGATGTGCCCGGCGTGCAGCCCGTCCTCGAAGTCGTGGACGCTGTACGCCACGTCGTCGGACCAGTCCATCACCTGCGCCTCGAAGCAGGTGCGGTCCTCGGGGGCGCCCTCGCGGGCCCAGGCGAAGACCGGGAGGTCGTCGGCGTACACCCCGAACTTCACCGAGTGCGGGTCGGTGGGGTGCGCGCCGCGCGGCCAGGGGTACTTGGTGGCGGCGTCCAGGGCGGCCCGGGTGAGGTTGAGGCCGACGCTGACCAGCTCGCCGGTGCGCGGGTCGTGGACGAAGCGCTTGGGCTCCAGGCGGGTCAGCAGGCGCAGCGACTGGGCGTTGCCCTCGAAGCCGCCGCAGTCGGAGGCGAAGTCGTTGAGGGCCTGCTCGCCGTTGTGGCCGAACGGCGGGTGGCCCATGTCGTGCGAGAGGCAGGCCGTCTCCACCAGGTCGGGGTCGCAGCCGAGGACCGCGCCGAGCTCGCGGCCGACCTGGGCGCACTCCAGGGAGTGGGTGAGCCGGGTACGGGGGCTGGCGTCCCACTGGTGGGAGCGGGTGCCGGGGGTGACGACCTGGGTCTTCCCGGCGAGCCGACGCAGGGCGGCGGAGTGCAGGACCCGGGCGCGGTCGCGCTGGAAGGCGGTGCGGCCGGGCCGCTTGTCCTCCTCGGTGTCGAAGCGCTCGGTGTCGGCGGGGCCGTAGGGGCTCGCCTCCGTGCCGCTCTGCGCGTTTCGTGCGCCGTGCGTGCCGTGTGCCGGTTCTGCCCCGTGTGCGCCCTGTGTGCCGTCCATGGTCCCGACAGTAGCGACCGGGACGGACAACGGGCGTGAGCGGGCCGGGATGTCAGGCGGAAGCGAGCAAGCTCACGGCGTCGGCGGGGGCGACCGCCGTCCTTGCCTGGTCGTAGCGGTGCAGGACGAGGCGGGCCATCGCCGGGTGGGTGCCGAGCGGGGCGGCGGCCCGGTGCGGTACGGCGTCGGCGCAGGCGCTCGCGAAGCGGCCGGGGGCGGTGAAGTACGAGGCGACGAAGGCCCGGTGGCGTCCCCTCGCGGCCAGCGCGCGCAGGGCGGCCGGGACGGTGGGCGCGGTGGCGGAGGCGTACGCGGGCACGACGGGCACGCCGAGGCGTTCGGCGAGCAGGCGGGCGGTGCGCCGGGTGTCCTGGGCGGAGTCGGGGTCGCGGGACCCGGCGGCGGCGAGGACCACGGCGGCGTGGCGGCCACCGTGGTCGGCGGCGTCCCAGCCGGCTTCGACGAGCCGCCCGTACAGCGCCTCCACGAGCAGGGGGTGCGGGCCGAGGGGCGCGGCGATCCGGGCCCGTACGCCGGGGGCGGCGGCCGTCGCCGCGGGCAGGTCGCGCTTGACGTGGTGGCCGCGCCCCAGGAGCAGCGGTACGAGGACGGCTTCGGCCCCGCGCAGGCCGTCCAGGGTGTCCGGGAGCAGCGGTGCGTTCAGCTCGATGTGGCCGAGCCGGACGTCGAGGCCGGGCCGCAGGTCGCGGACCCGGTCCAGGAGAGCCAGCACGGTGCGCAGGGCCTGCGGGTCGCGGCTGCCGTGTGCCACGGCGACCAGGGCCGGGGCGGAGGTGCCGCCGTCCGCTGCGGGGCGGTCGGGGTGCCGGGTGCGGTGCATGGGTCTGCGGGTTCCGTTCCGGGAGACGAGGCTGAGCTGTGCGCCGAGCTGGTCGGTGATGCGGGCGAGAAGGTGCGCGGTGCTGTGGGTCAGCGGGGGTGACTGCTGAGGGTGTTCCGGGGCCGGCTCCGTCATGGACCGATGGTGCCGGGCGGAGGTTGCCGGGCCGTTGCGTGAGGGTCACGGGGGTTTGCCGCCACCTCACGGCGGGGGCGGGGGCGGTGTGCGGTGCCTCGGAGGGCCGGGCCGGAGGTGGGGTGTCGGGCGCGTGTCCGGCGTGCGCGGGTCCGGCGCGGGCGGGCGTGCGCGGGTCCGGCGCGGGTGTCGGGCGCGGGTCGGGCGCGGGTGTCGGGCGCCACAGGCGGGGCGGCGGGCGAACCTTTGCGGCTTCCCGGTCGTCAGGTGGGGTGGGGGCACGGTGCGCGCACGGCGCGGCCGACGGACGGACGGCGCGGGGACGAGTGGGGGTTGCGGTGCGTGGGAAGAGCGGGGAGAGACGGAAGCGGCTCGGGCGGTCGGCGGGCCCGCGGCTGCCGGAGGGGCCCGCTGCCGTGCGGATCCGGGACCGGTTCGCTGCCGTACGGCTGCCGGGGCGGCCCACGCCGCGGCTCCGGGGCCGGTTCACCGGGCCGCGGCTCCCGGAACGGCCCACGCCTCGGCTTCGCGAGCGGCTCGCCGCCCTGCGGCTGCCGCGTACCCGGCGCGGGCAACGGCGGCTGGTGCAGGGGCTGATGGTCGCCTGTGTGCTGGCGCTCGTGCCCGCGACCTGGATGCGTCTGGCGGCCGGTGACCGGGTGGGCACGACAGCCGAGGCACCGGCCCGGGAGGTCGCCGTGGTGTTCGGGGCCGGGCTGTGGAACGGCCGGCCGACCCCGTATCTCGCGCACCGGCTGGACGCGGCGGCCGAGCTGTACCGCACCGGGAAGGTCAAGGTCGTCCTCGTCACCGGGGACAACAGCCGGGTGGAGTACGACGAGCCGGACGCGATGCGCACGTACCTCACCGGGCGCGGGGTGCCCGACGGGCGGATCGTGAGCGACTACGCCGGATTCGACTCCTGGGACTCCTGCGTCCGGGCCAAGAAGATCTTCGGGGTCGACCGGGCGGTGCTGGTGAGCCAGGGCTTCCACATCCACCGGGCGGTCACCCTGTGCCGGTCCGCCGGGATCGACGCGTACGGCGTCGCGGTCGACGAACCCCGGGACGCCACCTGGTACTACGGCGGCGCCCGGGAGCTGGCCGCCTCGGGCAAGGCGGCCCTCGACGCCCTGTTCCGGCCCGACCCGCGCTTCCTGGGGCCCGAGGAGCCGGGCGTGGCGGAGGCGCTTGCGCCGAGCGGGTGAAGCCCGGCGTCGGGGTACACCCCCTCAGCGTCCGGTGACCCACCGCCCCTCGGGAATGACCACGCCGCCGGTCCGCAGCGAGCGGGTGACGGCGGTCGCCGCGAGGTAGACCCAGGCCCGCACCGGGCCCCCGTCGCCGGGTCCCGGCAGCTCGACCTCGCGGACGACGCGTTCGTACAGGTTGCGCGGGTGGCCGGGCCCGAGGAACTCCTCCAGGTGGTCCAGCAGCCCGAGCAGCTCCCCGTACACCCCGGGCGCGGCGACGAGCAGGGTGCCGTGGACGCGGCCGTGGCCCTCGATGGCGTACGGGTAGCCGGGGCCGTCGTAGAGGAGGGCCCGGGGCAGCACGGCCGGGCGCTCCCCCGCCGTACGGCCCCGGAGGAACAGGTCGTGGTTGGGTTCGCCCGGCAGCAGCGTCCCGTACACGAAGAAGGGCAGTTCGGCGCCGGCGGAACCGCCGCCGCCCGGGCCGGGGGTGGTCATGGCCGCCGCCGTCACAGGGCTGCCGGAGGAGCCGTCTCCGCCGTCACCCAGCCGAGGTAGCGGGCGCTGCCCCGGATCACCGGCAGGGCGATGATCTCCGGCGTGTCGTAGTCGTGCTCGCGCTGGAGGTGCTCCTCCAGTTCGTCGTAACGCTCCGCCGCCGTCTTGAAGAGCACCTGCCACTCCTCGCTCGTCTCGATGGCGTTCTGCCACCGGTAGACGGAGGTGACGGGGGCGGAGATCTGCGCGCAGGCCGCCAGCCTGGCCTCCACCGCCGACTGCGCCAGGGCGTGGGCCTTGTCCTCGCTGTCGGTCGTGGTCAGTACGGTCAGCCATGCCGGCGGCGCTGTCATCGTCGGTCTCCTCGGAATGCGGACTCGGGGCACCTTGCCCGTGGGCCTTCGATGCGATTGTCGGCCCACCGGGCGTCAGGCGCCGTACGGACGGGACTTTCTGGCGTCGCGCAGGGCCGTGCCCCACCACACCACCTGGTCCAGCAGTACCTTGGCGGCCGCGTCGGCGGGGCCCGGGTCCCGGTGGCGCCCTTCGTCGTCGAAGAGGGCGCCCGCGTTGTGGAAGGACACGGTGTCGCGGACGGTGACGGTGTGCAGCTCGGCGAAGACCTGCCGCAGCTGCTCGACGGCGCGCAGCCCGCCGGAGATGCCGCCGTACGACACGAAGGCGACGGGCTTGGCCTGCCATTCGGCGCTGTGCCAGTCGATAAGGGTCTTCAGCGGTGCGGGGAAGGAGTGGTTGTACTCAGGGGTGAGGACGACGAAGGCGTCGGCCGCCGCGAGCCGTTCGGAGGCCGCCGCGAGCCGCGCCGCCTCCTCCGGACCGGGGCTGAAGGTGATCGCGGTGGGCAGGCCGGCCTCGGCGACGTCGATCAGGTCGGTCTCGATGCCGGGGTGCCGGGCCGCGCGGCCCAGGAACCAGTCGGCGACGACGGGGCCGAAGCGGCCGTCGCGGTTGCTGCCGAGGATGACGGCGACCTTGAGGGGGGCCGCCCCGGCGGACGAGGTGGGTGAAGTGGATGACGTGGATGCGGCTGTGGTGTCCATGGCGTCGACCTTTCTCCCTCAACCATGGTTGAGGTCAAGCCCTCGTCCCGACATGCGCCGCCTACGGTGGCCGCATGACGACACAGCCGCCTCCGCCCCACATCGAGCTCGACGGCCGCCCGGCCACCGAGGAGACCCTGCGGATCCCCGCCCTGTACGGCTTCGGCCACTTCACCGCACTCCAGGTGCGGGACGGCCGGGTGCGGGGCCTGGGCCTGCACCTCGCACGGCTGGACGCC
Organism: Streptomyces rubiginosohelvolus; assembly: GCF_014649875.1. Taxonomy (GTDB): domain Bacteria; phylum Actinomycetota; class Actinomycetes; order Streptomycetales; family Streptomycetaceae; genus Streptomyces; species Streptomyces rubiginosohelvolus. The sequence continues at coordinate 275,861 of NZ_BMTW01000003.1, forward strand.
GCGAACGGGGAGCTGTTCGGCCTGCCTCTGGACGGCGACCGGGTGCGGGAGCTGATCCGGCACGCCCTGGCCGGGGCGGGGCGGCGGGACGCCTCGGTGCGGGTGAACGCCTATCTGCCGCCCGGGGCGACGCGTACGACCCTGATGGTGACGGTCCGGGAGCCCGCCGTCATGCCGTCCGGGGCGCGGAGCCTGATGTCGGTGCCGTACGTACGCACCGCCCCGCACATCAAGCGGCCCGGCGAGTTCGGGCAGACGTACTACGGGGTGCTGGCCGGGCGGGCGGGGTTCGACGACGCGCTGCTGACCGCGCCGGGCGGTGTGGTGACCGAGGGGGCGATCACCAACATCGGCTTCTGGGACGGGACCTCGGTGGTGTGGCCCGACGCCCCGGCGCTCACCGGCATCACGATGGCCCTGCTGGAACAGGGCCTGGAGCGGGCCGGACGGCCATCGGTCCGCCGTCCGGTGACGCTGGACGGGCCCGACGGGGTGGGCCGTTTCCCCGCCGCCTTCGTCTGCAACTCGCAGGGCGTCGCACCGGTGCGGCGGATCGACGACACCGTGTTCCCGGTGGACGAGGAGCTGATGAAGGACCTGGGCGCGGTGTACGACAGCGCTCCGGAGGAGACCGTGTGAGGCTCCCCGTACGGATAGGGGGGTGGGCGAGCCCGGCCGTGCCGGACCATGGGGACATGCAGATCCACATCGAGGCCTCGGCCCTCCCCGGCCGCGCCTGCGGCCCGGACAGCGACTTTCCCGGCTACGAGAACATCCACGTCGGCGTCCAGCGCAAGGACCGGCCGGGCGAGCTGCTCGGCCTGCACCCCGGGGACGCCCCCACCGCGTCATGGGTGCTCGACTGCGAGGCCACCGAAACGGAGGACGGGGTCGCGGTGTCGGGGCCCTACGTCCAGAACCGGCTGGGCGGGCGGTTCGTCTATCTGTCCTGGGGCACGGTGGACGACGCCGGGGTCTTCACCATGTTCCGGCGCGCGAAGCTGATGTTCAGCGACATCGATCCGGAGGTCCTCGCCGCCGCCGCGCGCTCCGGGCAGCTCACCGGGCGGCTCGGGCTCACCGACGCCAAGGGACAGCCGCTGTGCGCCCGGGTGCGTCCGCCGCAGATCGTCTGGAGCGCCACAGGCGGGGCCTGAGCACCCCCGTACGGGCCGGCCGGCCGGAGGCGGATCCGACACCGCCCCCACCGGTCCAGGGGGGAGTGGGCCGGTGGGGGCGGGTGCCGTGGGGGGCGGGGATCCGTCCCGTGGGGGGGATGTCTTGCGTGTGCCCGGGGCCCACAAGGTCACACATGTGACCTACATCACACTCCACGTATGCGCCTCACCCGATCGGCACCCGGCCCGGCAGCTCGGACCGAACGGCCCAGCCACACCGCTGCGACCTGCGGTGATCCATTCCGGCAAGGGTGCCGCGCCGGTCCGTACGGGTGAAAGCTGACCCCGCGTCAGAAGGCGTGGCGGGCCGCGCCCCCGTTGGCTCGGGGACAGGACACACCCGCTCGCGCCGTCTGCCCGGAGGAACCCCATGCGCAGTCCTGCCCGCCTCGTGACCGGTACCGTCGGTGCCGCGTTCACCGTCATCGCGTTCGGTCTCACCGCCGCCGCTCCGTCCGCGTACGCGGGTGACTTCGGCCGTCTGGAGATCACCCCGGCGACCGCTCCCCCCGGCGCCACCATCACCGTGAACACCACCGCCTGCGGCAAGAAGGGCTCGGGCATCGGTGACGCGAACGAGCTGGACGCCGGGGACTTCGAGATGCGCCCCGGCACCCACAAGGAGGTCGTGGTCGGCCAGTTCACCGTGCCGCACGACACCCGGCCCGGTGTCTACGAGATCGTCGTCTCCTGCGACAACGGCAAGGACGCGGTCGGCGACCTCAAGGTGATCGGCGGCGGCAAGCACGAGAAGCCCATCCACGACCGCCCGTCCGGCCATGTGCGGACCGGGGTCGGCGGCAGCGTCGAACCGAACTCCACGCAGGTCGCCCTCGGCGTCGGCGTGATCGGCCTGGCCGCCGTCGGCGGACTGTGGCTGCTGCGCCGCCGCTCCGAGGGCGCCGAAGGAAGCTGATCCGCCGCTTCCCCTCTGACCGGGCGGGGCGCGTCCCCGAGCGCGTCCCGCCCGTCCCGGACCACCGACCGAGGACGACGCCGTGTCTCCGAGCGCGCAGAAGGCCAAGGGCTGGCTGGTGGGCATCGCCGTGCTGTGCGGCATCTGGCTCATCCAGAACGGGCCCGGCGGCCAGCTGATCCCGCCGCAGCCCTCCAGCGCCCAGGCCTTCGCCGCCGGCCCCCAGCTCCAGCCCGGCTCCCCGGTCGCCGAGCCGCTGAACCCGTCCGATCCGGTCCGCATCCGCATCCCGACCATCGAGGTGGACGCGCCGATGACGCCGCTGGGGCTGGCCGCCGACGGCAGCCTCGACGTACCGCCGGACGAGGACCGCAACCTCGCGGGCTGGTACGAGGACGGCGTCCCGCCCGGCGCGAAGGGCACCGCGATCGTCGCGGGACACGTGGACAACGCCGAGGGGCCGTCCGTCTTCTACGCCCTGGGCGCCCTGACCAAGGGGACCCGGGTCGAGGTGGACCGCCGGGACGGGCGCACGGCCGTGTTCTCGATCGACGCCATCGAGGTCTACGACAACGACGACTTCCCCGACCAGCGCGTCTACGGCGACGCGCCGCACGCCGCGCTCCGGCTGATCACCTGCGGCGGCGGGTTCTCGAAGGAGACCGGCTACCAGGGCAACGTGGTGGCGTACGCGCACCTCACGGACGTGCGCTGACCACCCGGGGCGCTACGCGTTCCACTGGTCGAAGCCGAGCTTGGCCACCAGCGAGAACACCACCGTCAGCAGCACCGCCCGGACGAAGCCGCTCCCCCGGCTCAGCGCCATCTTCGCCCCGATCATCCCGCCCGCCAGGTTGAAGACGGCCATCACGGCCGCGAGCTGCCACAGCACGGTGCCCTGGTACGCGAACATCGCCAGCGCCCCCGCGTTGGTGCACACGTTGACGATCTTCGCGGTGGCCGACGCGGTGACCAGGTCGAGGTGGAGCACGGCGGTCAGGGCCAGCACCAGGAAGGTGCCGGTGCCCGGCCCGAACAGCCCGTCGTAGAAACCGATCCCGCCGCCGACCAGCACGATCGCCGTGATGATCCGGACCCGGGCGACCGGCCGGTCCGTGCCGTCGCCCGCCGCCGCCGTGCCGAAGGACGGGCGCAGCATGACGAAGGCCGCGACCCCCAGCAGCACCACCATGATCACCGGGCGGAGCACCTCGCTGCTGATCCCGGCGGCGAAGAACGCCCCCGTCATCGACCCGGCGAGCGCCATCAGCCCGATCCGCACCGCAAGACCCACCCGCACCGGGGCTTTCCGCAGGAAGGTCACCGCCGCACCCGAGGTGCCCACGATCGCGACGGCCTTGTTGGTGCCGAGGACATGGGCCGCCGGTACGTGCGGCAGGCCGAGCAGCAGCGCGGGCAGGAGCAGCAGTCCGCCGCCGCCCACCACCGCGTCGATCCAGCCCGCGGCGGCCGCGGCGAGGCAGAGGAGGATCAGGGTCGACAGGGTTATGTCAGGCACGAACCGACCTTAGACGCCTGTCGCCCATGCCCCCTCACCTGGTCCCTCACAGGGCCCCTGCCCGGTCGCTGAGCGCAAGGTTCCGCCCGGGAAACAGCCGGGATGCGGCCGGGTAACACCTCCCGCCCAGGCTCGGGGCATGAGGACAACCGACGGAGGCCACTGAGATGCCGGAGCCCACCTTCGAGCCGCGCACCACCGCCGCCGCCTCGAACGCCACCCCGAACGCCCAGGCGCACACCGCCGTTCCGACGATCGTGGTCGTCGGGCACGGCATGGTCGGCCAGCGGTTCCTGGAGGCCCTGGCCGAGCGCGGGCTGACCCCGGCGGCCGGCGGCGCCCGCGTCGTCGTGCTCTGCGAGGAGCCCCGGCCCGCCTACGACCGGGTGCGGCTCACCTCGTACTTCGCCGGGCGGAGCCCCGAGGACCTCTCGCTGGTCGAGCCGGACTTCATGGCCCGGCACGGCGTCGAGCTGTACGTCGGCGACCCGGCGACGGCCGTGGACCGGGCGGGGCGGACGGTGACCGCGCGGTCCGGGGCGGTGTTCCCGTACGACACGCTGGTGCTGGCGACGGGCTCGTACCCCTTCGTGCCGCCGGTGCCGGGGAAGGACGCCCGGGGCTGCTTCGTCTACCGGACGATCGAGGACCTGCTCGCGATCGAGGAGTACGCGAGGGGCGCGGCGACCGGTGCGGTGGTCGGCGGCGGGCTGCTGGGTCTGGAGGCGGCCGGGGCGCTGAAGGGGCTCGGGCTGGCCACCCATGTCGTGGAGTTCGCGCCCCGGCTGATGCCGGTCCAGGTGGACGAGGGCGGGGGCGCGGCGCTGCTGCGGACGATCCAGGACATGGGTCTGAGCGTGCACACGGGGGTCGGTACGCAGGAGGTCACCGCGGGCGAGGACGGCGCGGTGACCGGGATGTCCCTCTCCGACGGGTCCTCGCTCGCCGTCGATCTGGTCGTCTTCTCGGCGGGCGTACGGCCCCGGGACCAGCTGGCCCGGGAGTGCGGCCTCGCGGTCGGGGAACGCGGCGGGATCGTCGTGGACGAGGAGTGCCGGACCTCCGATCCGGCGGTGTTCGCGATCGGCGAGTGCGCACTGACCGCCGACGGCCGGGTGTACGGCCTGGTCGCGCCGGGCTACGACATGGCCCGGACGGCGGCCGAGGTGATCGCGGGCGGGCGGTCCGCGTTCACGGGGGCGGACCTGTCGACGAAGCTGAAGCTGCTCGGGGTGGACGTGGCCTCGTTCGGCGACGCGCACGGGGCGGCCGAGGGCTCGCTCGACGTCGTGTACTCCGACGCCCGGGCGGGGGTCTACAAGAAGCTGGTGATCGGACCGGACGGGACCCTGCTGGGCGGGGTACTGGTCGGCGACGCGGAGCAGTACGGCACGCTGCGGCCACTGACGGGCACCGTACTGCCCGTCGCACCGGAGCAGTTGGTCCTGCCGGCCGGTTCGGGCGGCGGACCGGTGTCGCTCGGCCCCGGCGCGCTGCCGGACGAGGCGGTGATCTGCTCCTGCCACAACGTGACCAAGGGCGCGATCTGCGAGCACACCACGCTGCCCGAGGTGAAGAAGTGCACCAAGGCCGGTACGGGCTGCGGCAGTTGCCTCAAGGTGATCGGGCAGCTGATGCCGCCGCCGGAGGATTCGGGGCTGTGCGGCTGCTTCCCGTACAGCCGCAGCGAGCTGTACGAGATCGTCCGCACCCTGGAGGTCACCTCGTTCGCCGAACTGCTCGACTCGCACGGCCGCGAGGAGGCGCGGGGCAGTGACGGCTGCGAGGTCTGCAAGCCGACGGTCGGCTCGGTCATCGCCTCGCTGGCGCCCACGGTCGGCGCGAGCGGCTATGTGCTGGACGGCGAGCAGGCGGCGCTCCAGGACACCAACGACCACTTCCTCGCCAACCTCCAGCGCAACGGGTCCTATTCGATCGTGCCGCGCATCCCGGGCGGTGAGATCACCCCGGAGAAGCTCATCGTCATCGGTGAAGTGGCCCGCGACTTCGGCCTCTACACGAAGATCACCGGCGGCCAGCGCATCGACCTCTTCGGCGCCCGGGTGGACCAACTGCCGCTGATCTGGACCCGCCTGGTCGACGCGGGCTTCGAGTCCGGGCACGCGTACGGGAAATCGCTGCGCACGGTCAAGTCCTGTGTGGGGCAGACCTGGTGCCGCTACGGCGTGCAGGACTCGGTGAAGATGGCGATCGATCTGGAGCTGCGCTACCGGGGCCTGCGCTCCCCGCACAAGCTGAAGTCGGCGGTCTCCGGCTGCGCCCGCGAGTGCGCGGAGGCCCGGGGCAAGGACTTCGGGATCATCGCGACCGCCCAGGGCTGGAATCTGTACGTCGGCGGCAACGGCGGAGCCACCCCGCGCCACGCGGACCTGCTGGCCCAGGACCTCTCCGACGCCGAACTGGTGCGGCTGATCGACCGGTTCCTGATGTTCTACATCCGCACCGCCGACCGCCTGGAGCGCACCTCCGCGTGGCTGGAGCGGATCGACGGCGGCCTGGACCACGTCCGGGACGTGGTCGTCCACGACTCGCTGGGGCTCTGCGAGGAGCTGGAGCGGCTGATGGCCGACCATGTCGCGGGCTACCGCGACGAGTGGGCGGAGACCATCAACGACCCGGAGCGGCTGCGCCGGTTCGTCACCTTCGTCAACGCCCCCGACGCCCCCGACCCCTCGGTGAGGTTCGTTCCGGAGAGGGACCAGATCAAGCCGGATCTGGAACTGCTCGCGGGACCCGTCCTCGCCGTCCGCACCCTCGAAGGGACCGCATCCTGATGGCTACGGCGACGATCACGACAGCGCGGGGCACCGGATCCGTCCGGCTCGCCCACGGCGAGGACTGGCTGACGGTCTGCGAGCGGGGGCTGCTGATCCCCGGCCGGGGGGTGGCGGTGCTGCTGCCGGACGGGGACCAGGCGGCCGTCTTCATGGACCGGTCCGGCCAGGTGTACGCGATCGGCAACCGGGACCCGTTCACCGGGGCGTACGTCCTCTCGCGCGGGCTGCTCGGCTCGGCGGGCGGGCGGCCGTTCGTGGCCTCACCCCTGCTGAAGCAGCGCTTCGACCTGGCGACGGGGGCGTGCCTGGACGACGAGGAGGTGTCGGTGCCGGTGTTCGCCGTACGGGCGGACTGAACCGGACAACGGGAAAGGCCGGGGCGGGAGGGCGCAGCCCGGCCCCGGCCCGGAAGCCGGAGGGGTGGCCTGCGCAACCCCTCCGCCGCCCGTTCATCTTCATTTGACGTTCCGTCAACTCTGCACTCCTACAGTCCTGACGCGCGACCCGCCGGTCCGTCCGGAGCGGCGGGCCACACTCATGCGTGGAGTGATCGTGGAACGTCGGAACTTCTTGCGCACCGCGGTGATCGGCAGCTCGGCGGCGGCCTTCGGCGGCACCCTGTGGCGGGGCGCCGCCTTCGCCGACCCGGCCCAGCCGGCCCCCGGCCCGTACGGCACCCTCCAGGCGGCCGACGGCAACGGCATCCAGTTGCCGAGCGGCTTCACCAGCCGCGTGATCGCCCGCTCCGGGCAGACCGTGCCCGGCACCTCCTACCGCTGGCACAGCGCGCCCGACGGCGGGGCGACCTACGCCGACGGCTCGGGCTGGATCTACGTCTCCAACGCCGAGGTGTCCCCGAGCAGCGGGGGCGGGGCGAGCGCGGTGCGGTTCAGCTCCTCGGGGACGGTGACCTCCGCGTACCGGATCCTGGGCAACACGAACAACAACTGCGCGGGCGGCGCCACCCCGTGGAAGACCTGGCTCTCCTGCGAGGAGGTCACCCGGGGGTACGTCTACGAGACCGACCCGTGGGGCGTGAACGCGGCTGTGCGGCGCCCGGCGATGGGCCGCTTCAAGCACGAGGCGGCGGCGGCCGACCCGGACCACGGCTACGTGTATCTCACCGAGGACGAGAGCGACGGCCGCTTCTACCGCTTCCGGCCCACGGCCTGGGGGAATCTGTCGAACGGCACGTTGCAGGTGCTGGTCGCGGGTACGGGCACCTCGGGTCCGGTGACCTGGGCGAACGTACCGGATCCGGCCGCCTCCTCGACGCAGACGCGGCACCAGGTGTCCGGGGCGAAGGTGTTCAACGGCGGCGAGGGCTGCTTCTACGCGGCGGGCACCTGCTGGTTCACCACCAAGGGCGACAACCGGGTGTGGGCGTACGACGCGGCCACCTCGTCGATCTCGCTCGCCTACGACGACTCGCTGGTGACGGGCGGCTCCGCCCCGTTGACCGGGGTGGACAACGTCACCCGGTCCGGGTCCGGCGACCTCTACATCGCGGAGGACGGCGGGAACATGGAGATCTGCCTGATCACGCCGGACGACACGGTGGCCCCGTTCCTGCGGATCACCGGCCAGTCCGGTTCGGAGATCACCGGTCCCGCGTTCTCGCCGGACGGCAGCCGCCTCTACTTCTCCTCGCAGCGCGGGACGAGCGGCAGCTCGTCCGGCGGTATCACGTACGAGGTGAAGGGGCCGTTCCGCAGCTGACGCGGACGCCCGCGTGCGCCGGGGCTCCCCCGTGCCCCCGGCGCACGCCCTCGCGGGTCGGGCGGCTCAGCCCTGGGCGGCGGCCTCGTCCATCCACATGACCTCCCAGATGTGGTGGTCGGGGTCCTGGAACGAGCGGCCGTACATGAAGCCCATGTCCTGCGTCTCGCCCGCCGGGAACCCGCCGGAGGCCAGCGCGGCGTCGACGATCTCGTCGACCTTCTCGCGGCTGTCGGCGCTGAGCGCGAGGATGACCTCGGTCGCCTTCGAGGCGTCGACGATGTCCTTCTTGGTGAAGTCCTTGAAGCGCGGCTCCGTCATCAGCATGGCGAAGATCGTGTCGCTGATCACCAGACACGCGGTCTTGTCGTCGCTGAACGCCGGGTTGGTCGTGAAGCCGAGCTTCCCGAAGAAGCCCACCGTCGTCTCCAGGTTCTTCACCGGCAGGTTCACGAAGATCATCTGAGCCATGGTCGTTTCCTCTTCCTCTGTCCCGTGGCGCCCTCGGTGTTCCGTCCGGCGCTTTCGATGGTTAGACGGCGGGGCCGCGCAGAACTCATCGCCGTCGGCAGAAGAATTTCCCGGAACCTCAGGCGGGGCCCTAGTGGAGGGTGAGCGGGGCTCCGCCGCGCAGCAGGGAGCCGCCGAGCGGCGTCAGCGTGTGGAGGACCGAGCTGCCGTGGCGCAGCGTCAGGACGAGGCCCGCCTCGCGCAGCACGGAGGCGTGCTGGCTCGCGGACGCCAGCGACACCCCGGCCCTGCGGGCGAGTTCGCTGGTGGTGCAGCCCGTCCCTATGGAGGAGAGGACGGCCGAGCGGGTGTGCCCGACGAGCCGGCCGAGCCAGGGGCCCGGCTCGGCGAAGACGGGGGCGCCGGGGTTGGCCACCGGGTAGACGAGGACCGGCGGGAGGGAGGGGTCCCGGTAGACGACGGGCGCGCCCCGGCAGAAGAAGGACGGCTGGAGCAGCAGCCCGCGCCCGTCGAGATACAGATCGCGGTCGAAGGGGTAGTCGGCCTCCAGCACGGGTGAGCGCCAGCGGATCGACGGCGGCAGGGTGGCCAGCAGCTCGTCCGTGCCGCCGTCCAGCAGGGCCCGGCCGCGCACGGCCCGGTCCGCCTCGACGCTGGCCCGGATGTGCGGCCAGTAGGGCTCGACGGCCGCCTGGTGGTAGCTGCGGAGCGCGCTGATGAGCCGGGTGAGCGGTTCGGCGTGGCCCTCCATGAGCGCGGCGGGCAGCGCCGCGCCGGCCCGCCCCGCCCCGGCGGCCCGCTGACCGACCGACCGGTCTGCCCGCTGCCGGGTCCGGCCGGCGGCCAGCAGCTCCAGCTCGGTGTGGACCCGGTCGGCGGGAGTGTCGCGCAGGGCCTCGATGCCGGTGTCGAGTCCGAACGGCTCGGCGCCCTCTTGAGAGGGCGTCAGGAAATCCGGGAAATAGCCGCGGGGCGGAACGACCGCCGCCAGCAGCTGTGCTTCACCATTCAACCGCGCCCGGGATTCCGTACGCCATTTCCCGAACACCGTCGAAGCACGCCGGTCCCTGAGCCGGTGGAAACTCAGAATGGTTTCCCACAAGGCGTCCGGTCTCGTGGCCATCCGCACCCGCGAAAGGTCCAGCCTGGACACATGGATCCGCAGCACTACTCCCCCACCTGTTGCATTCTGTTGCATCCGCAATTGCCCCCACCGAAGGGTATGCGGACCGTCACAGGAGGTCACCACGGGGTTTCGGCCAGAAGTGAAAGGCCTCGCCCCGTTCCGCTTCACCGATGAGGCTGTACGACGTCGGGTACGCATCCGGTGCCCACCGGATGAGCACGTGAAGGCCGTGGGGGGCTTTGTGTGTTCGGCGGCGGTGGGCGACGGTGCGGCTCCGTACCCGACGGGGGTAAGCCGGGTGCGGTCCATGGGTGGGGATCCATGGACCGCACCCCGGTCCCGCTTCCCGCCCTTCACCCGAATTTCTTTGCGCATTAAACGAAGCAATGTGCTCTGCGCCACATTCTTCGCGCTCCATTCGGTGCGCGCTCCTGACGACTTCTCCGGACCGCCGGTCATTTCCGCGCACACCCCTCCCGTACCGCCGGTCACTTCCGGTCGGCGCAAAGCGAAGCGGCGGCACCCCCGCACAGGGTGCCGCCGCTTCTCGGTGCTCCGGGGCCGCCGCCGGGCCGGTGCGCCCGGTGAGGGCCGGGCTCGGCTTCCGGGGCGGTCCCGGAGGGGCGGGCCGCTCGGCGGCCTCGGTCGGTGGGCAGGGCTGTTCGTGCAGCCCTGCCCCTGAGGTCCGGGGTGTTCGTGCACCCCGGACCGTGAGTCCGGGTCAGCGGCTGTCACTGCCCCGGGACTCGGCTGCGGCCCGGCCCGCCTCCAGGCGGGCTACGGGGATGCGGAACGGCGAGCAGGAGACGTAGTCCAGGCCCACCTCGTGGAAGAAGTGCACCGACTCCGGGTCTCCGCCGTGCTCACCGCAGACGCCGAGCTTGAGGTCCGGGCGGGTGGCCCGGCCGGCCTCGACGGCGCTGCGGACCAGCGCGCCGACGCCGTCCTTGTCGATCGTCTCGAACGGGGAGACCCCGAAGATGCCCTTCTCCAGGTACGCGGTGAAGAACGAGGCCTCCACGTCGTCGCGGGAGAAGCCCCACACCGTCTGGGTCAGGTCGTTCGTGCCGAAGGAGAAGAACTGCGCGGCCTCGGCGATCTGGCCCGCCGTCAGCGCGGCGCGCGGCAGCTCGATCATGGTGCCGATGGTCAGCTTGAGGTCGGTGCCGGTGGCGGCCTGGACCTCCTCGATGACCCGGTCGGCCTCCTCGCGGACGATCTCCAGCTCCTGGACCGTACCCACGAGCGGAATCATCACCTCGGCGCGCGGGTCGCCCTTGGCGTTCTTGCGGTGGGCGGCGGCCTCGGCGATCGCCCGGACCTGCATGGCGAACAGACCGGGGATGACCAGGCCGAGGCGCACGCCGCGCAGGCCCAGCATCGGGTTCTGCTCGTGCAGCTTGTGCACCGCCTGGAGGAGGCGCAGGTCGTTCTCGTTGGCGTCCTTGCGGGACTCCGCGAGCGCGACGCGGACCGACAGCTCGGTGATGTCGGGCAGGAACTCGTGCAGCGGCGGGTCCAGGAGGCGGACGGTGACGGGCAGTCCGTCCATCGACTCGAACAGCTCGATGAAGTCGGCCTTCTGGAGCGGCAGAAGAGCGGCGAGAGCGGTCTCGCGCTCCTCGTCGGTGTCCGCCAGGATCAGCTTCTCGACCATCTCGCGGCGCTCGCCGAGGAACATGTGCTCGGTGCGGCACAGGCCGATGCCCTGGGCGCCGAAGCGGCGGGCCCGCAGGGCGTCCTCGGCGTTGTCGGCGTTGGCCCGTACGCGCAGCCGGCGTACCCGGTCCGCGTACGCCATGATCCGGTGCACGGCGGCGACCAGTTCGTCGGCGTCGTCGGCGCCCGCGTGCATGCGGCCCTCGAAGTACTCGACGACCGGGGACGGTACGACGGGGACCTCGCCGCGGTAGACCTTGCCGGTGGAGCCGTCGATCGAGACGAGGTCGCCCTCCTCGATCACCGTGCCGCCGACCGTCATCCGGCGGCGCTTGGTGTCGACCTCCAGGTCCTCGGCGCCGCAGACACAGGTCTTGCCCATGCCGCGCGCCACGACCGCCGCGTGGGAGGTCTTGCCGCCGCGCGAGGTGAGGATGCCCTCGGCGGCGATCATGCCTTCGAGGTCGTCGGGGTTGGTCTCGCGGCGGATCAGGATGACCTTCTCGCCGGAGCGGGACCACTTGATCGCGGTGTACGAGTCGAAGACGGCCTTGCCGACGGCGGCGCCCGGGGACGCGGCGATGCCCCGGCCGAGCAGCTCGGTCTTCGCCTCGATGTCGAAGCGGGGGAACATCAGCTGGGCGAGCTGCGCGCCGTTGACCCGCTGGAGGGCCTCGGCCTCGTCGATCAGGCCCTGGTCCACGAGCTGGGTGGCGATACGGAAGGCGGCGCCGGCGGTGCGCTTGCCGACCCGGGTCTGGAGCATCCAGAGCTGGCCGCGCTCGATGGTGAACTCGATGTCGCAGAGATCCTTGTAGTGGTTCTCCAGGGTCTCCATGATCTGCATGAGCTGGTCGTACGACTTCTTGTCGATCGACTCCAGGTCGGCGAGCGGCACCGTGTTGCGGATACCGGCGACGACGTCCTCGCCCTGCGCGTTCTGGAGGTAGTCGCCGTAGACGCCCTGGTGGCCGCTGGCCGGGTCGCGGGTGAAGGCGACGCCCGTACCGGAGTCGGGGCCCAGGTTGCCGAAGACCATCGAGCAGACGTTGACGGCCGTGCCGAGGTCGCCGGGGATGCGCTCCTGGCGGCGGTAGAGCTTGGCCCGGTCGGTGTTCCACGAGTCGAAGACCGCGTTTATGGCGAGGTCCATCTGCTCGCGCGCGTCCTGCGGGAACTCGCGTCCGGCCTCGGACTCGACGATCTTCTTGAACTGCTTGACCAGCTTCTTCAGGTCGGCCGCGGCGAGGTCGGTGTCGACCGTGACCTTCTTCGCGTGCTTGGCGGCCTCCAGGGCCTCCTCGAAGAGCTCGCCGTCGACCCCGAGGACGGTCTTGCCGAACATCTGGATGAGGCGGCGGTAGGAGTCCCAGGCGAAGCGCTCGTCACCGGACTGGGTGGCGAGACCGGCCACCGAGGCGTCGGAGAGACCGATGTTCAGGACCGTGTCCATCATGCCCGGCATGGAGAACTTGGCGCCGGAGCGGACGGAGACCAGCAGCGGGTCGTCGGCCTGGCCGAGCTGCTTGCCCATGCGCTCTTCCAGCGCCTTGAGGTGCGCACTCACCTCGTCGCGCAGCGCGGTCGGCGCGTCGCCGCTCTCCAGGTAGACCTTGCAGGCCTCGGTGGTGATCGTGAAGCCCGGAGGGACGGGCAACCCGAGGTTGGTCATCTCGGCGAGGTTGGCGCCCTTGCCGCCCAGAAGATCCTTCAGATCCTTGTTGCCCTCGGTGAAGTCGTAGACGAACTTCTGGGGATCTTTGTTTTCCGACACGGGTCTCGACTCCTCGAGGACGCGGTGGCTGCCCTGACGGCGAGGAACATACCCAGATCGAAGGTGTATGGGTACGTCCACTTGGTCGTCATACGGCCGCAACCACCCGTCCGCCAGCAGATCGAAAGGGTCGCCCGGCCGAAGCGCAGGAATCCTTGCCTTCACCTCCTGAAGGCGGCATGGCTGAAACTTGACCATAGTCGCTCACCTGAGCGGGACCCGGAGCAGGTGAGTCCACTTCTCGAAGGCAAGAGGGTGGCACTGAGTGCCACGTCTTCCAGAAGTGCAGCCAGCCACTTTTCGCTCATCTGAGCGCAACCCCGATCAAGGGTGGCGTGAATCACGCCCGATTCGGACCCCGGATTTCAGGATCCGGACGCCTCGGGACGCCTCAGGCAGTCGCTGAGCACCCCGAGATCCACCTCTTCCAGGCTACGGGCGAAGGTCCTCCCCCGCGCGGGATCGACCGGCAGGAGCGAGGGCACCACCAGCACGGCACACCCTGCGGCGTGCGCGGACGCGGTGCCGTCCGGGGAGTCCTCGACGGCCACACAGGCCGAGGCGGGGCCCGGGGGCGGCGGGGCGCCCGCGTCGATCTTGCAGGGGAAGGAGCCGGTGAGCTCGGCGGCGACAGCGGGCAACCCGTCCGCCGTCCCTCCCGTCACCGCGATCAGATGAGCGGCGGTGTCGGCGACGGGCCGACCGGGGGCGCGTACGCACTCGGCCGCCGGGCTCGGGGCGCGTACCGCGAGCGGAACCGGCCGCAGGGGCGGGTACGCGCTCAGCCTCGGAGACGTACGCCAGCGGGCCCGGCCGCAGGAGTCCGGCAGCGTACGGGCTCAGCCGCCGGAGGTGTCCAGCTCGGCGTCGGCGCTGATGCCGGCGCAGTCGTACGGGTCCTTGAGCCAGCCGTCCGGGAGGACGACCCGGTTGTTGCCGGAGGTCCGCCCGCGGGGTCCGTCGGCGCCGTCCGGCCAGGGCTGGTCGAGGTCCAGCTCGTGCAGCTGGCCGCCCAGCTCCTCCAGCGAGGAGGTGACGGCGAGCTTCTTGCGCATCTCGGAGCCGACCGCGAAGCCCTTCAGATACCAGGCCACGTGCTTACGGAAGTCGATGACGCCGCGCGCCTCGTCGCCGATCCACTCCCCCAGCAGCGTCGCGTGGCGCACCATGACGTCCGCGACCTCGCGCAGAGTGGGCGCGTGCCGTTCGCCGCGCCCCTCCATGGCGTTGACCAGATCGGCGAAGAGCCAGGGCCGCCCGAGGCACCCGCGCCCGACGACGACCCCGTCGCACCCGGTCTCGCGCATCATCCGCAGGGCGTCGTCGGCGCACCAGATGTCGCCGTTGCCGAGGACGGGGATCTCGGGGACGTGCTCCTTGAGCCGGGCGATGGCGTCCCAGTCGGCGGTGCCGCCGTAGTGCTGGGCGGTGGTGCGCCCGTGCAGGGCGACAGCGGTCACCCCCTCCTCGACGGCGATGCGCCCGGCGTCGAGGAACGTGAGGTGGTCGTCGTCGATGCCCTTGCGCATCTTGATGGTGACGGGAAGGTCCCCGGCGCCCGAGACGGCTTCCCTGAGGATGGCCCGCAGCAGGGGCCGCTTGTACGGAAGCGCGGAGCCGCCGCCCTTGCGGGTGACCTTGGGGACGGGGCAGCCGAAGTTCAGGTCGATGTGATCGGCGAGGTTCTCGTCCACGATCATGCGGACGGCCTTGCCGACGGTGACCGGGTCCACTCCGTACAGCTGGATCGAGCGCGGGGTCTCGGTCGCGTCGAAGTGGATGAGCTGCATCGTCTTCTCGTTGCGCTCGACCAGCGCCCGCGTGGTGATCATCTCGCTGACGAACAGCCCCTTGCCCCCGGAGAACTCCCGGCACAGCGTCCGGAACGGGGCGTTGGTGATACCGGCCATCGGGGCCAGCACGACCGGCGGCTGCACGGTGTGCGGGCCGATACGGAGCTGCGGGAGGGCGGGGGCGAGCGTGGTCATTGCTCCATTGTCGCGTACGCCGGAGGGTGGCGGACCGGGCTGTGTTCGCGATGCCGCCATCGGGCGGTTTCCGCCCATGCGCCGGACGTCGAGAATCGAGCGGCGGCTCCGTCCCAGAAGCAGATGCAGGAGCAGAAGCAGGAGCGGAAGCCGCAGCAGCGGACCGACTGCACGACCGAGAAGGAGTCCCCCGTGACCGTTCTTCGCATGGACAACGTGGCCGTCGTCGTCGACGATCTGGCGGCCGCAACCGCCTTCTTCATCGAGCTCGGCCTGGAGCTGGAGGGTGAAGCGCAGGTCGAGGGAGCCGTGCCGGACCGGATGACCGGCCTCGACGGGGTCCGCAGCGCCATCGCGATGATGCGCACCCCGGACGGCCACAGCAGGCTGGAGCTGACCAAGTTCCTCGCCCCGGCGGCGGTCGGCGCCGGGGCGGACGCCCCGGCGCCCAACACCCTGGGCCTGCACCGGGTGATGTTCGCGGTCGACGACCTGGACGACACGGTCGCCCGGCTGCGCGGCCACGGCGCCGAACTCCTCGGTGAGGTCGTGCAGTACGAGGACGCCTACCGCCTCTGCGACCTCCGCGGCCCTTCGGGGATCATCGTCGCCCTGGCCCAGCGGCTCGGCTGACCGAAGCCTCCCGACGGCGTCACCGGTCGCCGTCCACCGCGATGCGGTGCAGCCGTTCCAGCCGGCTCCGGGTCTCCTCGTCCACCGGCGGATAGCTCACCAGGCGCGGCCCGCTGGACGGGCCGAGCCAGAGGTTGGTGTGCTCGACGTGGAGCAGTCCCACCTGCGCGTTGCGGATGTACTTGGTGCGGCCGCGCTGGTCGACCACCTCGTGGCGGCCCCACACCTCGCGGAACTCCGGTGATCGCGTCTCCAGCCGGTGCAGCAGCGCCTTCCAGGCCGGCTCGGCGAGATGGCCGGCCATCGAGGCACGGAACTTGGCGGCCATCATGCGGGTGACCTCGGGCAGGTCGACGATCGAGGCACGCCAGTCGTCATGGGTGAAGGCCAGGAGCAGGCAGTTGCGGTCCTCGGGTGCCACCGCGTCCAGGTCGCAGAGCAGCCGGGCGTAGGTGCGGTTGTAGGCGAGGACGTCGTACCGGCTGTTCTGGACGCAGGCCGGAATGGGGTCCAGCTGCTCCAGCATGGTCCGCAGCGCCGGGGTGACGGTGGGGCACTCCGTGCCGGGTGCCGGGTCCGGAGCCGCGGCGAGGGCGAAGAGATGGGCGCGCTCGCTCGGGTCGAGCAGCAGGGCGCGGGCGAGGGCGTCCAGCACCTGGGCGGAGACCTGGATGTCCCGGGCCTGTTCGAGCCAGGTGTACCAGGTGACCCCGACCGCCGAGAGCTGGGCGACCTCTTCCCGGCGCAACCCCGGGGTGCGGCGGCGCCGTCCCCGGACGAGGCCCACCTGCTCGGGGGTGATGCGCTCGCGGCGGCTGCGCAGGAAGGCGGCCAGCTCGTGCCGCCGGATGTCGGACGGGGACTCCGTGCTGTCCGGTGCGAGCAGGGGGTCGGCTGCCATGGTCGTCATGCCTCCAGCGTGCGGGGTCTCGCCGCCTGTTGCCAGGTACTCCTGGTACCAGGATAAGAAGACTCTGGTACCAGGCTGGGATCGGCGGGAGAGTCGATGGCGTGAGTGAATCATCCGTACACACCTCTCCTCGTGCGGCTTCCGGACCGGCCCGGGCGACCCCCGCCGGCCAGGAACCCGTCCGCCACCACGACCACCCCACGCCCGTGCTGGGCGCGCTCGGCCTCTTCACCGTGCTGCTGGGCGCGGCTCTCCCGCTCATCGACTTCTTCATCGTGAACGTCGCGCTGCCCACGATCGACCGCGATCTGGACGCGGGCCCGGCCATGCTCGAACTCGTCGTCGCGGGCTACGGTCTCGCCTACGCCGTGCTGCTGGTCCTCGGCGGACGGCTCGGCGACATGGTGGGCCGCAGGCGGCTGTTCCTCATCGGCATGGCCGCCTTCGGGATCACGTCGCTGGCCTGCGGGCTCGCTCCGGACGCCTGGACGCTGGTCGGCGCCCGGGTGGCGCAGGGCGCGGCCGCCGCGCTGATGCTGCCGCAGGTGCTGGCCACGATCCAGGCGGCGACGCGGGGACCTCGCCGGGCCCGGGCGATGAGCCTGTACGGGGCGACGGCCGGGCTGTCGATGGTCGCCGGCCAGATCCTGGGCGGGGTGCTGGTCGCCGCCGCCCCGATGGCCTCGGTGTTCGGTGAGAGCGCGGGCTGGCGGTCGGTGTTCCTGGTGAACGTCCCGGTGGTCGTGGTGGGTCTGGTGCTGGCCGCCCGCGCGGTGCCGGAGACTCGCTCGGACCGCCCGGCCCCGGTCGACGTACCCGGAACGCTGCTGCTCGCCCTCTCCCTGGTCACCCTCCTCGCCCCGCTGACGGAGGGCCGGGCGGCGGGCTGGCCGCTGTGGACCTGGCTCTCGCTGGCCCTGTTCCCCTTCTCCGCGTACGCCTTCTACCGGGTGGAACGCCGGGCCGACCGGCTGGGCCGGGTGCCCCTGGTCCCGCCGAGCCTGCTGCGGCTGGACTCGCTGCGGCGGGGCCTGACTCTGGTGGTGCCGTTCTCCATCGGCTTCGGCGGCTTCATGTTCGTGATCGCGGTGGCGCTCCAGCAGGGCCTGCGGCTGGGCCCGGCCGCGGCCGGACTCTCGCTGGCCCCGATGGCCCTGGCCTTCTTCGGCGCCTCCCTGGCGGGCCCGCGCCTGGTACGCCGGTACGGCACCCGGGTGGTCACGGCGGGCGGCCTGATCCAGGCGGTGGGCGTGGTGGTCCTGGCGCTGACGGTGCACTACGCCTGGCAGGGCCTCGGCATCTGGGGCCTGCTCCCGGGGGTGGCGATCGCGGGCCTCGGCCAGGGTCTCCAGCTCCCCGTGCTGTTCCGGATCGTGCTCTCCGACGTACCGCCGGAGAAGGCCGGGGTGGGCGGCGGCGTGATGACGACGACCCAGCAGGCGGCGCTGGCCCTCGGGGTGGCCACGCTGGGCACCCTGTTCCTGGCGCTGGTGCCGACCCTGGGCATGCGGGACGCGCTGGTCGTGACCTTGCTGGCGCAGTTGGCGGCGGTGGCGCTGACGGTGGGGCTGAGCCTGCGGTTGCCGCGCACGGTGGGATGAGCGGGCCGCGGCGTGGGCCGCGTCCGGATCAGGCGAGGCGCGAGGCGTCCCAGGCCGCCTCGATCATCCGGAAGACCTCGTCCACCGCGTCCCCCGGCTCGGCCGCCTCACAGGCCAGCGCGAAGGCGTCGATCACGAACCTCGCGATGGTCCGGCAGGCCGTCGACGTCTCCGGTACGCCGAGTTCGGCGGCGATGGCGATGGCCAGCGCGTCCGCGTGGCGCAGCCGCATCGACTCCTCGTAGTCCCGCAGTGCCGGTGAGGACACGATCAGGCTCCGGACCGGAGCGGCCTCGGGTGCCGTGCAGTGGCGCACCATGGCGTGGATCTCCTGGCGCAGCGCCGGGATCAGCGGCTCGCCCGGCACCCGGTCGGCGACCGCCCGCACGAGGCCGCGCTCGAACCCCTGGTCGCGCTCGAAGACCAGCGCCTCCTTCGCGGCGAAATGCGAGAAGAGGGTGGTGACGGCCACATCGGCCTCGGCGGCCACGTCCCGGATGCCCACGTCGTCGTAGCCGCGTTCCAGGAAGAGACGCAGAGCGGTGTCGGCGATCTTCTGGCGGGTCGCGGCCTTCTTGCGCTCGCGGCGCCCGGACGGCTCGATCATGCGCTGACACTACCAAATACAAAACAACAACCGATCCAAAACCCTAACGGTTAGTGTTACGGTCGGCGCATGAAGAAAGTGAGCTTCGCCGAGTTCGGCGGCCCCGACGTCCTGCACCTCATCGACGCCGAGGAGCCCCACGCGGGCCCCGGCGAGATACGCATCTCCGTACGCGCCGCGGGGGTGAACCCGGTCGACTGGCGCATCCGCGAAGGCCAGGTCCTCGGAGCACATCCGACCCAGCTGCCGTCAGGGGTGGGCCTCGACGCCGCCGGAGTGGTGGACGAGGTCGGCGAGGGCGTCGGCGGAGTGGAGGTCGGCGACCCCGTGTTCGGCGAAGGGTCCAGTACGTACGCCGAGTTCGCCGTGCTGGGGGCCTGGGCCCGGATGCCGGAGGGCCTGGCGTTCGAGGAGGCGGCGGGGTATCCGTCGGTGGTGGAGACCGCGCTGCGCGTCATCCGCGAGGTCGGCGTAAGGACCGGCCAGACCCTGCTGGTCAGCGGCGCGTCCGGCGGCGTCGGTTCAGCGGTTCTGCAGATCGCGCGCGAGCGGGGCATCAAGGTCATCGGCACGGCCGGCGCTGCCAACCAGGACTATCTGCGCGGCCTGGGCGCGCTCGCCACCACGTACGGCGAGGGCTGGGCCGAGCGGGTGCGCGGCCTCGGCCGCGTCGACGCGGCGCTCGACCTGGCGGGCTCCGGCGTGATCCGCGAGCTCGTCGAACTGACCGGAGACCCGCAGAAGGTGGTCAGCATCGCGGACCTGGACGCGCCGGAGTCCGGCGTCCGCTTCTCCGGCGTGGCGGGCAGCGTGCCGGACGCGCTGACCGAGGCTGCCGCACTCATCTCGCGCGGCAGGCTGCACATCCCGGTCGAGAAGTCCTACGCACTGACGGAGGCCGCGGCCGCCCACGCCGACAGCCGGGCGGGCCACACCCGGGGCCGCCGCGTCATCGTCATCTGATACAGCCGGAGAGCGGCGCGTCAGAAGACGGACAGACCCGTGAGCGTGGTGAACCGGTCGAGCGCCGCCACGCCCGCCACCGAGTTGCCGCGCCGGTCGAGCCCCGGGCTCCACACGCACAGGGTGCACTCCCCGGGCACGATGGCGATGATCCCGCCGCCGACGCCGCTCTTGCCCGGCAGCCCCACCCGGTAGGCGAACTCCCCGGCCGCGTCGTACGTCCCGCAGGTGAGCATGACCGCGTTGACCTGCTTCGCCTGGCTGCGGGTCAGCAGTGCGGACCCGTCGGCCCGGACCCCGTGCCGGGCGAGGAACCCGGCGGAGAGGGCCAGATCCGCGCAGGACGCCTCGATCGAGCACTGGCGAAAGTAGGCGTCGAGCAGTTCGGGCACCGGGAGCGTGACGTTGCCGTAGGAGGCCATGAAGTGGGCCAGCGCGGCGTTGCGGTCGCCGTGGGCCGCCTCGGAGGCGGCGACGTCCGGGACGAAGTCGATGGCCGCGTTGCCGCTCTCCGTACGCAGCAGCTCCCGCACCTGCCCGGCGGCGTCCCCGGTCAGCGCCTGCAGCCGGTCGGTCACCACCAGAGCGCCCGCGTTGATGAACGGGTTGCGGGGGATGCCGTTCTCGTACTCCAGTTGCACCAGGGAGTTGAAGGGGTTGCCCGAAGGCTCACGGCCCACCCCCCGCCATATCCGCTCGCCGTCCAGGGAGAGCGCCAGGGCCAGGGCGAAGACCTTGGAGATGGACTGCGTCGAGAACGGCTGCCGCCAGTCCCCGACCCCGTACACGGTCCCGTCCGGCTCGGCGACGGCCATGCCGAAGCGGCGGGGGTCGACGCCCGCGAGCATCGGTATGTAGTCGGCGGGGGTGCCGTGGTCGTCGCGGGCGGCCATCTCCTCGGCTATCCGGCTGATGACGGCACTGAAGCGGTGCGCACCGGCGGGCGGGGCGGCAGCGCTGCTCGCCGGGACGGCGGCGGCGGAGGCGTGGGACACGGCGATTCCTGACGGGGAGCGGAGCGGGCCCCGGCGGCCGGGGCGGGGCCGGGGAGAGCGCCCACAGTCTGCCCGCCCACCGGAAGCAGCCCAAATGTCCCGCGTGCCCCGGCCCCGCCCGCACCCTTGGCGCGACGCCCCGCGCCTCGTCCGCGTGCCGTGCCCGCGCCCGCACGGCTCACCCGTGGAGGCCAGGCCTCACGGCTCACATGCTCGCGAAGATCGCGCCCAGGACCATGCCGCCGACCAGTCCGATGGCGCTGACCGGCCTGACGTTCGGGTGCCCCCCAAGTCCCTTGCCCACAAGCCTGTTTACTCGCGGGAGCAGTTCCGACGCGGGCGCTGCTAGCGTGCAGCGATGAGTGAGCGACGACCGCCGGGCGGCGAAACGGGACGCCCCCTTCCCGCCGATGAGCACCTACCCGATGGCGGCACGGAACTGTCGCCCAGCGAGATCGAGGCCCTCGACTCCCGGTGGGCGTCCGCCTGGACTCCGGACGAAGTTGCGCGGCGGCTGGCCGGGGTCCGGGCACCGTGGTGCGTGGCCGCGGGCTGGGCGCTGGACCTGTTCCGCGGCCGGCAGACCCGGGCGCACGGGGACATCGAGATCGCGGTCCCGGCCGGGCGGTTCCCCGAGGTGCGCCGCCGCTTCCCCGGCTACGTCTTCGACGCGGCGGGCAGCGGCCGGATCTGGGAGGACGCCGCGCCGGACGTGCTGGCCGCCGTGCACCAGACGTGGGTCCGCGATCCCGCCACCGGCGACTACCTGCTGGACGTGTTCCGCGAGCCGCACGACGGCGACACCTGGATCTGCCGCCGCGACGAGAGCATCCGGCGCCCGTACGACGAGATCGTCCACCACACCCGGGACGGCATCCCGTACCTGGCGCCCGAGCTGGTCCTGCTGTTCAAGGCCAAGCACGCCCGCCCGAAGGATCAGGCGGACTTCGACGCGACGGTCCCGTACCTGACCCCGGAGCAACGCGCCTACCTGGGGCGGCTGTTGAACCGCGTCCACCCGGGGCACCCCTGGTCGGCGGGCCTGTAGCCGGCGGGCCTGCAGTCCGCGCGCCACCCACTCCCGCCGACCGCTCCCCCTCCCCGTCAGCCCAGGATCTCGACGTACCCGTCCGTTCCGTGCACGCGGATGCGCTGTCCGTCCCGGATCAGCCGGGTGGCTTGGTCCACGCCGACGACGGCGGGCAGTCCGTACTCGCGGGCGATCACCGCGCCGTGGGTCATCAGGCCGCCCACCTCCGTCACCAGCCCCGCGACGCCGAGGAACAGCGGGGACCAGCTGGGGTCGGTGAACCGTGTGACCAGGATGTCGCCCTCTTCGAGCTCGGCGTCGGCCAGGTCGAGAATGACGCGCGCCCGCCCCTCGGCGCTCCCGGTGGAGACCGGGAGACCGGCCAGCGCTCCCGCCGGCACGTCGTCACGCCGGTACGCGCCGTTGACGGCCTCGCCGTCCGAGGTCAGCACCCGGGGCGGGGTGAGCGCCTCGTACGACCGGAACGCTTCCTTGCGCCGCGCGATGAGCCGGGGGTCGGCGCGGCGCGAACGGACGACGTCCTCCAACTCCTGGAAGGTGAGGTGGAAGACGTCCTCCCGCTCGTCGAGCACGCCGTCCCGCACGAGCCGCCCGGCCTCCTCCAACAGCGCCTGCTTGTACAGGAAGTAGCGGCAGACGATGCCGTACTTCGGGTACTCCCGGTATCCGGCGAAGGCCCGTACCTGGTCGATCATCCGCTTGGTCGCTTCGGCCTTCCGCTCCCCGCCCGGCAGGGCCCGCAGCCGGGCCAGCACGTCCTGCTCGGTCCGGAGCGCCCGCAACCGGCCCTGCTCGAAGCGGCGTTCGGCGGCGCCGGGCCCGAAGTTCCGGATGTTGTCGAGGATCAGCGGGACCAGCGTGGCGGGGCGCTCGCTCCAGCGGGGCCGCGCGATGTCGATCTCGGCGACGCAGCGCATGCCGTAGCGGCGGAGGTACGTATCGATCGCTTCGCGCGCCGCGCTGCCGCCGGGCAGTTTCACGAGCCCGTCCAGGAAGCCGTCGCCGTGGGCGTCGTCCTGGACGTCGGTCAGGAACGCCACCACCTCAGGGTGCGGGCGGATCGCGTCGGCCACGTCGAGCAGGTCGAGACCCATCTCGGACGTGATGTTGCCGGGGGCCGAGAGCGTGAGCGCGTCAGCCGCGTTCTTCTCGCCCAGCCACTCCCCCAGCTTCTCGTTGAGCCACCAGGTGGCCTCCATCCCCGCCATGATCGCCCGCATGCTCAGCGGGTCGCTGAGCACGCGCTTGTGCTCCTCGAAGGCCTCCGCCAGGAAGTCGAACAGCTCCGGACCGCTCTTCGTCCGGATGTCGCGTTCCAGGGCGGCGACGGACGTCTCGCTGCGTTCGACCAGTTCCGCGACGATGGCGGGATCGGCCTCGGCCACCGACGCCTGGGGTGCGCCGCCCGCAGGAGGGCCGACGGGGCCCGCCTGGCCCGCGGCGCCTGCCTGGTCCGTGTCCGGAACCGGCAGTTCGAACTCGTCCCGCTCCAGAACCGTTTCCAGTGCGTCCCGGACCAGCGGATCGCCCTTCCCCATGACGTCCAGGAGGGCGGCGCGGGACGCGGGCGAGGCGAGCCGCGGGGTGACGTCCACGAACAGCCGCCCGCCGGCCTCGTGCATCGGCACCATGGCGGTGCGCTGCCACATGGACCAGCCCAGCGGCTTCATGGCGTCGGTCATCATCTGCTGATGGCCGACGGAGACGTAGACGCTCGGGGTCCGGCGCTCCACGGCCTCCGGTACGGGGTCGGGGACGGGGAACAGCGTCGTGATCGGCCGGCTCTGCACGATCCGGAAACCGTCGTCGGTCAGGCACCACTCGATGTCCTGCGGACACCCGAAGCGGTCCTCGATCCGCCGCCCGAGCCGTACGAGCTCCACGACCTGCGCATCGGTCAGCGCCGGTCGCTCCTGCTGCCGCGGTTCGACCGTCACCTCCCGCGTACCGCCACCCGGCAGAGCGTGAACGGCGCGCTGTTTGACGGCGATCGTCCTGGCGACGACCGCGTCGTCCCGCACGGTGAAGACGTCGGGGTTCACCAGCCCGGAGACCAGCGCCTCGCCGAGCCCGAACCCGGCGTCCACGGTGGCGGTCCGCCGGTGGCCCGTGACGGGGTCGGCGGTGAACAGGACCCCGGACGCGTCCGGGAGGACCATGCGCTGGACGACCACGGCCATCCGGACCGTACGGTCGTCGATGCCGCTGCGCCGCCGGTAGATCACCGCCCGCTCGGTGAACAGCGACGCCCAGCACCGGCTGACGTGCCGGAGGACCTCCGCGGGCCCGACGACGTTCAGGTACGTGTCCTGCTGCCCGGCGAACGAGGCCGTCGGCAGGTCCTCCGCCGTGGCGCTGGACCGCACGGCGTACGCGGCCTCCTCGCCGAGCCGGGCGACCGCGCCGGTGATCCCGGCTGCGAGGCCGTCGGGGATCACCGCCTCTTCGACGGCCCGCCGCAGCTCCGCGCTCAGTGCCCGGACCGCCTGCCGGTCGTCCGGGTCGGCGCCCGCCAGCCGGTCGAGCAGCGCCTCGACCTCCGGAGCCCGTTCCACGACCCGCCGGAAGGCGTTCGTCGTCACGCAGAAGCCGTCCGGCACCCGGACACCGTCGAGCCGGGAGAGCTCACCGAGATGGGCCCCCTTCCCGCCGACGAGCCCGGCCTGATCCTCGCCGACCTCGCCGAGACCCAGCACGGTCTCGCATCCTTCGTCGAACCTCGTGTCGCGCACGTCGTCCTTCCAGGTTTTTTCCGCAGGCTGTGGCATAGGCGGACATTCTGCGCCCCACCCCGGGCCTTGCGGCAAGCCCCCCTGTGCGCTATAAGTTGAGCACGGCGAGGAGAGGTTTCTCCTCGCCTTTGTGCTGCGTACGGGCCTCAGCGCGCCCTCCGGCGGCTACTGCTGACCGCCGGCCGGTGCCCCGCTGGGCGGCTGTCCTCCCGGGCCTCCGCCGCTCACGCCTTCCGGTCCTTCCCCGCCCGGGGCGTCGCCCCCGGTGGGCTCGGTGCTGGTGTCGATGGGCACGGTCAGGGTCGCCGTGTAGCCGGCTCCCGGGGATCCGCTGGTGGCGGCGAGCTGGTGGACACCGCCGTCGTCCCCGAAGACGTTGTCGGTCTTGAGGGTGAGCTGGGCGAGGTTCGCGACGGAGGACTCGTAACCGGCCGTCGCGAAGACGGTGTCGCAGACCTTCTTGGGGACCGCCAGTTGCGAGGTCGACAGCCGCTTGTCGTAGTCGGTGACGGAGTCGAGGTCGGGGGGTCGCGGTCAAGTCCCGTAACCTGCCGCGCCGCCCCGGCTACTGACGACCAGTCAGCTCAAGCACACGTAAGGCCGCGGCCCGCAGGGCCGGCACCCTCAAGACCACATTCCGCAAGCCCATGAGGAGAAGCACCTTGCAGATCACCGCCTCCACCGCCTCGCTCACCGTCGACGATGTCGCCGCGTCCCAGCGGTTCTTCACCACGCATCTCGGCTACACGGAGCAGGCGGCTGCCGAGGGGTTCGCCTCCCTGACGCGCGACGACGCCGCCATGGACATCGTCCTGCTGGCACGGGGTACCGGAGTGCTGCCGGCCGACCAGCGCGATCAGCGGGCCTCGGGCCTGATCCTCGCGTTCACGACCACCGGCCTGGAGGCCGAGGAGAAGCGGCTGCGTTCCGAGGGCGTCGACATCACCATGCCGCTGCGCGAGGAGCCCTGGGGCGAACGCCTCTTCCAGGTCACCGACCCCAACGGCGTGATCGTTCAGTTCGTCGAGTGGGTCACGCCGTCCGCCCCCGAGGGTGCCTGAGCGCTACCGCCGTGGCGCGTACGAAGCCCTGCGGGTTGTCCAGCATGATGTTGTGGCCGCAGTCCGGGACCGGAACGACGGACACCCCGGCCCGGGTGAGTGCGTCGGCGCCCGGGAGGGGGCCGTCGGTCTCGGGCAGCAGATAGGTTCGGGGAATCCTCAGCTCCACCAGCAGTTCGCGCAGGGTGGGGACGGTCCCCCGGACGAGATGGGTGGCGGTGCGGTGCAGGGCCTCACGCCCGGCGAGGCGCATGGTGGACCACCAGCCGGGAGACCAGATGGGGGTGGCGGGCGGCGAGAACGACGGCCACCGAACCGCCCATGCTGTGCGCGAGCCCCGACGACCGACCGGAGTCCGCCTCATGGCCGAGGAAAAAGAGACGCCCGACGGAACGACAACGCTCCACGGAACGATGACCCGCCTCGTCCCGACCACAGAGGCTGACCTGGACCTGCTGGCCGGGTGGTTCGCCTCCCCGGACTTCGTCGCGTACTGGGGCGGCGTACCCCTGTCACGTACCGAGGTGGCGGCGAAGTACGTCGGACGGCGTCGGCCGCGCGTGGAGTCCTACCTGGTGCTGGCCGAGGGCGCCCCGGTGGGCTACGCCCAGTTCTGGTACGCCGACGAGGCCGAAGGCGGCATCGACCTGGTGCTTCAACCGGAAGCCCAGGGATGTGGGTTGGGCCCGGACGCCACGCGGGCGCTCCTGGCGCACCTCGGCGGCGAGCTGGGCTGGCGGCGCGTGACCGTCGATCCCGTACGCGAGAACGTACGGGCTGTGCGCGCGTGGGAGAAGGCGGGATTCCGGCAGGTGCCGAGCGAAACCGGGGAGCTCCTGATGGAGTTCCGCTTCCCCTCATCGTGATGCACGGGTGCACAACCTTGGATGGATGCCGGGTGTCTGTAAAGCGTTGGAGGGACGAGCCTCCGACGCCTTTCCGTACGGAGAATCGGGGTTCAGGTGGGGAAGCAGGTCTGGAGAGCCGTCGTGGCCGGAGGTGCGGCGGCGGTGTTCACGGCCGTGGCCGCGGCGCCGGCCGGTGCGGCCGAGGGCGGGGCCTCGTTCAGCCGTATCCAGGTGAACGGCGGCAAGCCGATCGTGATCGGGACGACGAACGAGGTCAAGGTGCCCGTGTCCTTCCGGATGACCACCACGAAGCAGTGGAAGGTGCCGGGGTTGCTGTTCCTCCACCGCAACAAGGGGGAGGAACAGCTGTGGCACTCGATCGAGACGAATGACTGCCCCAACCGTCTCGGCATCTGCGACATCACGGAGACGATGTACTTCGACCCGAGCGAGTGGGACATGTACAACAGCGAGGCCGGGGCCTGGAGGGTCGGGGTCCAGGTGCGCTTCAAGGACGGCAGCGGTGACACCGACGACAAGGGCATGGCGGTGTACGTCCAGCGCAACTCGCGCCTGACCGTCAACGCCTCGCCGGAACCGGTGGGCAAGGGCAAGACCATCACGGTGACCGGGAAGGTCACGCGGGCCAACTGGGAGACCAGGAAGTACGCCTCTTACGGAGGCCGCCACGTCAGCCTGCAGTTCAAGCCGTCCGGCTCGGCCTCCTACACGACCGTGAAGAAGGTGTACGCGAACGGCTCGGGCAACCTCAAGACGACCGTGAAGGCGTCCAAGACGGGTACGTGGCGCTGGGTGTACTACGGCAACACGACCACCGGGGCGTCGACGTCGTCCGGGGACACCGTCGTGGTGAAGTGAGGCCACGGCGCCGGGGTCGGGGTCGGCCGCAAGCAGGGCGGGCCCGGGCCCCGGCGCTGTGCGCCCCTGAGGCCGGTCACCGCCCCGGCGGACGGCACAGCGCGAAGGTGAAACGGTCGGCGGCTTCGCCGGGCGTGACCGACTGGCGGCGTCCCGGCACGTCGTGGACGGCGGCCGCGCCCTCGTCCCGGAGCCGGTCGACACCGGCGTCACGGCTCATCACGTCCGCGTAGGCGCGGACGTCCACCTCGGTGAGGTCCGTACGGCCCCGCTCGGTGTACTGCTGGAGAAGATCGGCGACGTCCGGGGCGAACCGCAGAACGGTCACCGGGGCGCCGAAGCGCCGGGCCAGGCCGATGAGCCGCTCCCGCGCCTGGGGCGTGACATTCGTCGACTCGGCGATCACGCTGAGCCCGGCGGAGAGCCGGGCGACGATGCGACGGTCGCGCTCCTCGAAGATCCGCGCGTCGGCGGCGTCGGCCGCGCCGGAGTCGGCCGACTCGGCCGAAGCGCCGAACAGCTCCGTACGAATCTCGTCGCTGGACACCACCGCCTCCACGTCGACCTGCCGCCGCTCGACCAGCGCCCGGACGAAGCCCGTCTTGCCGGAGGCGGGCGGACCGACGAGGACGACGAGTCCGGCGGGAATCCGGATCGGCGGGGTGAGGTCGTGGGGGCGAGGGTGACCGCCTGCGCGGTCCGGTGAGTTCTCCGGCACGGGCCCATCCTGCCGGGTGCGGCACAGGTCCGCCTCGGCCGGTGGGCAGGAGCGCACCGCCCCGCCGAGCAGCCGCCCCCAAGAGTCACTCCGGCTCGCGGACCGCTTCCACCGCCTCCCGGACATCCGGGTGCGGGTCGTCGGCCAGGCCGTCCAGCAGTTCGGCAACACCGGGAGTGGACCAGCGGGCGACCGCCCACACCAACTCCTCCCGCACCCCGGGGTCGGGGTGGGCCGCGAGGCGCTTCAACCGGTCGACCGGGCCGCGCCGACGCATGCCGAACCAGTGCAGGGCCTCCCGCAGCGCGGCCGGGTTCGCGGGGTCACCGGCTTCGACGCGGGCGAGGAGCACCGTGACGGGTGGCGGCGGGCCGTCCAACGGATGCGGCAACCGCTCGCGCAGGCGCCGCGCCCCGTACCCGCCGCGCACGCGGCACCCGAAGCAGGTGCAGGGGCGCACACCGTGTGCGTCCGGGAGGTACCGCCAGCCCACGACCTGCGGCGCGCTGCGGATCCGGTACCCGTACCAGCCGAACGAGCCCTGAACACGCGCCCGCCACCCGCGCCGAGTTCCCCGCGGGGCGCCTCAGATCTCCTGGGGGTGGCCGCCGTCGCCCTCGACGACGAGCCGGTCCGTGCCGGGCTCCTCCGCCCCCTCGACGACCGTCACGTCGACCGTGCCGTCGCCGGTGGTGTCGAACTGGTAGAGATCCGCTCTGCCGTCGCCGGTCGTGTCCGTCATCCACACGTCCGGCTTGCCGTCGCCGTTGGTGTCGGCGCTGAGGAGGAGGTGGTTCTCCTCGCCCTGGGTCGGAGCCACTTCTTCAGTACCTGTGTCGGTGCTTATGTTGGTTTCCATGGCGGCCGGTTGCCCCCGGGCCATGGTTCAAAACCGCTCGGAGCGCGGCATCGCGATCCGCTACGACAGGGCCGCCGAGTCCTGCGGCGTGAGTTGGTCGATGATCTGCTTCGTGAGCTCGATGGCGGGTGCCGTGCCGTCGGGTGACTGGTTGAGGTTGGTGAGCACCACGATGGTGGTGCGGCTGCCCGGGTCGTAGCCCATGAAGCTGTTGTAGCCCGGGATCTCACCGTCGTGGCCGATGTATCCCAGGATGTTCGCGACGCCCAGGCCGTAAGTCGGTGCCCCGGGGAGGTCGGAGGTCGGCACGAAGGTCAGTCTTTCGCGTTGCACTGCGGGGCTGAGCAGGGTTCCCGTGGCGAGGGTCTTCGCCCAGCGACGCAGGTCGTCCGCCGTGGAGACGGCCGCTCCGGCGGACCACGCCAATGAGGCGTTGTCGCGCGTGGCGTTTCTGGGGTTGCCCGCCGACCAGTCTGCCCAGGCCGCGTCCTTGCCGGTCAGGACCGGGGCGGTCAGGCTGTCCACGTTGTCGATGAACATGTAGCCCTGAGCGTGTGGACGGGGGATCGAGCGACCGTTGGCGAAGCTGGTCTCCTCAAGTCCGGCCGGTTCGAAGACGCGTTCTCGGAGGAGGCGGGCGAGCGGTCGGCCTGTGACCTGCTCGGCGATGAGGCCGAGCAGCACGTAGTTGGTGTTGGAGTAGTGGTACCCGGTGCCTGGGGGAAAGTAGACAGGATGGCGGAAGGCGATGTCGAGGAGCTCCTGCGGGGACCAGTAGCGCTCCGGCTGCTGGTCGAGTTGCCGGTTGAAGCGGGGGTCCTCGGCGTAGTTGTACAGGCCGCTGGTCATCTGCAGGAGCTGGCGGATGGTGATGCGCCTGCCGTTCGGTACGCCTTGGCGGTATGCCGCCACGGGCTTGTCCAGGGCGAGTCTGCCCTCCTGGACGAGTTGCAGGATCACCGTTCCGGTGAAGGTCTTCGTGATGCTGCCGACCCGCATGTGGTCGCGGGCACTGATCGGCGTCCCGGTCGCCAGGTCCGCGGTGCCCAGCGCTGTGGTCCAGGTGCCTTGCGCGGGTGTGGACACGGACACGATGGCACCGGGAACGCGCAGCCGCTGCATGTGGGCCAGCAGATCCGCTGTCAGTTTCCGCGTGAAGGGTGTGTCCTGGGCGTCCTGAGAAGCGCGGGCGTCGGCGGACGCGACGGTGGTCGGGCCCCTGGGGACCGCAGGAGCGGGGGTGGCCATGGCGATGGCGATCGCACCGGCCGTCAGCGCGGCTGCCATGAGGCGCGGTCTCCGGGTGCGGGTGCCGAGTACGCGCGTTCCCGCCGTGCCGGGACGGACTTGTGCTCTCTGCCTGGGGTGCATCTGTGAGCCTCGATCCGCAGCAAGGGATGTGACCCCGCATGATTTAGCACCTGCTCGTCACTCCCGCCCCGGTTCAGCCACTGGTGGGCGTGGTGCGCCCGGTCGGCCGGCAGACCGCCGGGGCCGTCTCCCTGCGAGATCAGGGAAGATCCCGTGTTGTGAGTATGGGCATCTCCGGCTTCGAGCCGACCTTCCTCGTCGGGCTGGAAGCCGTCCGCGAGAACCACGGACCACGCTTTGCGGCGCTTGGCGGGCGGCGACTGACCGGGTACGCAGTCGTGCGCTTCGTGGAGGACGGGGAGTGGTTCGCCGATTGCCCGGTGCTGTTGGACTTCGAGGGCGTGCGGGTCGAGATCTGCCACTGGAAATTCGATGAGCTGTCAATCAGCTGGGACACCATCGACACCACAGCCGTGATCACCGGCTGGCAGTGGTCAGAGTTCACGCCGACGTGGTCCAGCGCGGACGAACGGCTCGAACCGTTCGTCGGCCAGGAACTCCGCGAAGTTTCCCTGCTTGAGTGGCGCCCGTCGGGCCAGGACCTGGCCGACGGCACCATCGCCGTCGAGTTCGCCTTCGACGCGGGTCGCTTCTGCATCGCCAACGGCCTCGACGAGAACAGCATTGAAGTGGGCGATCCCCACCCAGACTTCGTGCGGCATCAGCTTGGCTCGTGAGGGTCGGCTGAACACAACGGCTTCCGGGCCCCTGGCTTCAAACAGCCTGAGGCAGTCCCCGCCGTGCACGGCACGGCGGGGCGTCCTCCTGCTCTGTTCGTCAGACGGTGTCGAACGTCCCGCCCCGCACGCCCGCGACGAACGCCGCGAAGGCGGTGGCGGGGACAGCGACCACGGGGCCGTCGACGGCCTTGGAGTCACGGACCGGGACGATGCCGTGCGATGCGGTGAGGTTCGCGGCGACCTCGATGCAGTTGCCGCCGTTGTTGCTGTACGAGGACTTGAACCATCGGGGGGATTCGGTCGTCACAGGGTGCCCTTTCGCAACTGGCTGATCTTGGCCACCGACGCCGTCTGCGACAGCGACGCGCCCTGAAGTTGATGGTAGGCCGTCAGTATGGGCAGGACGAACGAGCTTTCCCGGTCGAGGTGCCCCTGAGTCTGCGACTCGGCGTAGCAGATCACGGACCGGTCCGGCAGCGTCAGAATGCTGACCGGCAGGTCGAACGTCCGCTGTTCACCGATCTCGTACGGAGCCACCTGGAGCAGGGTGTTGGGCAGCTCGGCGAACTCCACCAGCCGGTCCAGCTGGGCGTTCATGACAGCGGAGCCTCCGACCGGACGGCGAATACAGCTTTCGTCCATGGTCACGAAGAGCATGGGCGGATTCGGCCGCGCCAAAGCCGCTTGGCGCTCCGCCAGGAAGGACACGCGTTCGTCGGCCTGCTCCGGCGTGATCGCTCCCCGCCGTACGGCACTGTCGGCCAGGACCCGGGCGTACTCCGGCGTCTGCAACAGTCCAGGAATGATCCCGACTTCGTAGAGCCTGATCTCCACCGCCCGGCCCTCGTAGCGCGCGTACTCCGGGAAGCCCTCCAGCAGGGTCAGGTCCTTCATCGCCTGGACCAAGCGGCTGAATTTGTCGCCGGTCCCCAGCGCCCTGTCAACACTTCTCGCGAAGCGTGGAGTCGGAGAACGACGACCAGTTTCCACGGCCGAAATATGCGTCCCCGAGCAGCCCATGCGGCCGGCTAACTCATCCTGCGTCCAGCCGCGCGCGTCTCTGGCCTGCCTCAACTGCAAACCGAAGGAAACGTCCGGATCCTCGGGATCGAGCTGCTTGCGATTCACCATGCCGAAGCCCTAACTCTCTGAGCAAAACTCGCAGGTTGAAGACAAGGCCGACCCTAGGTCACGCTGAATCGCCCCGGTAGCCAAACGGCTACGGAGAGGAGCGATCGATGTACGGCGAGAACTTACGCCCGAATAGCCAGGAACCCCCCGACCTCCCCGCCCTCGGAACCCTCATGGTCGACACCAGCCGCGCCGACCGCGTGGGCGAATTCCGAGGCGTCGCCGGCCCCTACTGGTCGCTCCGGCCCGTCGGAGGCGGCGCGGAGTGGGAGGTCGAGCCCCGCCACGTACGCCCCGCGCTCCTCATAGAGCAGCTCCGCGCCCGTACCGCGCGGCTCAACGCCCGCAGCCGGGGTGAGGTCCTGTGAATCCGCATCCGCAGCCGCACCCCCTCGCCGAACTCGTCCGGATCGAGTCCGACCCGGCCTACCGAGCGCTCTTCTGCGCCGAGTTGGACGCAGCCATCCAGGACCGCTTCGCGAACCGCGCCGCCGTGGTCGCTGAGGTCCAGGCGGCGGCCGACCGGCTGCGGGCGTTGATCCTGCACGGCGAACCCGGGCCGTCCACATGACGCGGCGCGTCACCGGGTACGCCGCCGAGGTCACCGTCTCCGACGGGCAGCGGTTCGCCTCGCTCGGCGGGGTCGTCGTACGGAACCGGCGGCTCGTCCTCCTCTGGCTCCGGCGGCAGGCCCTCCGGCTGGCCAACGGTCACGGGCTCCCCCTCGCGCCCGAGCCCGTACGGCTGTCGACCGGCGACGATGTACAGCCGGTTCACTTCCACGGCTCGGACGCACCTGACGAGTTGCGCCGCTGGGCCACCCACAGCGCTCACCAGGACCACGCGATACAGGCCCTGGAGGCGGGGTTTCCCGCGCTGTTCACCGTTCTCGATCCCGCCGTCGGGCTGAGCCTGACGCTCGCCGGGTGGCGCGGCCGCCCCGGCGACCGGTAGTCCCCCGCCACGAAACGGAGTTGGACGTCGTGCTCCAGTGCTCCGCCGTCACGTTACTTCCGCCCGACGCCGTGCTGCGGCTCGCCGCCCCGGGCGCAGACGGCCCCGAAGACCCCGAGCCGTACGTCCTGTGCGAACTCGGCGAGCACGACAGCACCCCCACCGGCCCGCACACCGAACACGCCGCCTACCTCGGCCCCGGCCGAACGCCGGACTCACCGGCGCTCTGGTTCTTCTGGACCGGCAGCGGCCCCGGACGCACCCACCGGGCCGTGTCCGCCCCCTGGTGCCCCGCCGTCCTCCGTCGGCTCGACTCCGGCCTCGTACGGCGGTGCGCGCTCTTCGACCACCACCCCGCGTCCCACTCCTGGGACGTGACCGACCCGCTCGGCGACCTGATCGCGGAGCGGCTCGTCTCCGGCGGCTCCCCCGAAGGGTGATCCGTAACCGTGAACCAGTGCACCGCCGTCGCGTTACTGCCGCCCCCGGAGCACGTACTCGCTCTGTCGGCCCCCGGCCATCGCCCCGAGGCCGGACACGTCCTCTGCGAGCTGGGCGAGGGCCACGACGGCGATCACTCCGCGATGCTGTGGGACGAGGGCGGACGGCCAGGAAGCGCCGTCTGGGTCCGGTGGGACCGGAAGCGCGCCCGGCTCCTGCCACTCCCCTGGTGTCCCGCCCGCGCCTCCCGGAAGGCGGACGACGCGTGCGGGCTGTTCGCCGGGCACCCGTCCGGGCACGGCTGGGAGATAACCGACCCCACCGACGAAGCCATCACGCGGGACCTGGCCCGGCGGCATCCGCACCTGTTCCGCTAGGCCGTGTTCCGCGTCGCGGCGCCGACTCAGCCGGCACCGCTGCTCAGCCTTTCGATCTCGGCGAGCACACCGTCCACATGAGGTCGGACCCGCGTCCCCAACGCCTCGCTCCAGCTTTCCTCCGCGTATGAGCAGGTGAGGTAGAGCTGTCTGGCGTGCTCCAGCACGGCTCGGTGCTCAGGAGGGAGTTGGCCGACGGCCCAGTCGGCGGCAGCGTCCTTCGGCATGATCCGGCCGGTGGCGAGCGTGGCCCAGATGCGCGCGAGGGTCAGCAGGACGTTGCGGGTGTCGCCCTCCAGGTCGTCGAGCAGTTCGGGAATGCCCGCCACGCTCGCCCGGACCAGGTCGGCGTGCGGGACGGGGTCGAGGACCTGGGCCGGCCGGGGGCCGGTGAGGGGGGCGTCGCCCGTCAGCGTCATCGAGATCAGCAGGGCCAGATCGGGCATAGGCTCCGCCCGGGGCACCGTCCCGGCCTCGTAGTCGGCGCGCAGCCACTCGCCGTACAGGAAATCGCAGGTAGGAGAGTAACGCCAGGGCCGCACCTCGGACTGGACGACCACGGTGAGCTCGACCGGGCGGGCCGTGTCCCCAGAGCCGGAAATGCTGAGCAGGCCTTCGAGAAGCGCCCGACGTTCTTGCTCGTCCATCGACCTCCGGGAAACGAGCAGGACGTCCACGTCGCTGGCCGGTTTGAGACCTCCGAGCACGGAAGATCCGTGCAGGTAGGCGCCGATGAGATTCCCGCCCAGCACACGGTCGGCCCATCCCACGGTCTCCCGAAGCTGATTCATCGCGCCAGTGTCTCCCGCCGTCCTGCCTGGCTGCGGTCCGGACTGCGCCAGGTGTCGAACAGCCGGACAGGGGCCGGCCCGGAAAACCTTTTGGCGGCCCCCGACCCTCCCTGCTACGT
Organism: Streptomyces rubiginosohelvolus; assembly: GCF_014649875.1. GTDB lineage: Bacteria > Actinomycetota > Actinomycetes > Streptomycetales > Streptomycetaceae > Streptomyces > Streptomyces rubiginosohelvolus. The sequence goes on from NZ_BMTW01000003.1 coordinate 310,730, forward strand.
TTTCGCGAGCCGTGCTGAAGACCGAGGAGGTGGTACCCGTGAACGCAATGTCGACATGGGTGCTCCCCTGCGGGGTCACGGTCGGGCGATAGGTCGTCCGGGAGCGCCGTTCACGCGCACTTCCGAAAGGCACGACCGTGCATTTCTCTTCCGAACAGCGACTCGACGACGCCGTGGTCGAGCGCGCATTCACCCTTGGCGAGATCCCCGGCATTCTGTGGACGCCCGCGGCCCTGCCCCCCGATTCCGTACCGGCGCCGCTGATCCTGATCGGCCACCCCCCGCTGGGGCTCGGCCGGATGTATCCCCGGCTGGCGGGGCGGGCGCGGCATTACGTGGCGGAGTACGGGTTCGCCGCGGCCACCATCGAGCTCCCCGGCAGCGGTGTACGGCCCCGCTGGGCCGCCGCCGAGCAGGCCCGCGCCGATCTGCGCCGGGCGATGGCTATTGAGAGCGGTGGGCCGGTCGGTGGCGAGATCATCGACGCCCTCATCCTTCCGCTGGTCGACCGGGCGGTGCCGGAATGGCAGGCCGTCCTGGACGAACTGCTGTCGCTGCCCGGGATCGGCGGGCCGGTCGGGTACGAAGGGGGCGTGATCTCCATCGGCGTCCGCCTCGCGGTCGTCGAGCCGCGCATCGTGGCCGCCGGTCTCTTCGCCGGAAGCCTCGTGCCCGCCGCCGTGTTCGAGGAGGCCCGCCGGGTCACGATTCCCCTGCACGTCCTGCTGCAGTGGGACGACGAGGGCAACGACCGGCAGGCGGCCCTGGACCTGTTCGACGCCTTCGGGTCCCGGGAGAAGACCCTGCACGCCAACCTCGGCGGGCACACCGGCGTTCCGCAGTTCGAACTCGACACGGGGGCCCGCTTCTTCGCCCGGCATCTGACGGGCGAGCCCCGCTGACCGGCGCGGGTGACGCGCTCCGCCACCTGGGTCAGCGCAGCGACTGTGTGCCTATGACCGACAGCAGCCGCAGCCGCTCGTAGCTCTCGCTGCCCGGCGCGGCCGTGTACACGAGCAGGCTGTGCGACTGGTCCGGGTCCAGCAGCCGCTGGCAGTTCAGCTCCAGGACGCCGACCTCGGGGTGGACGAAGCGCTTCACCTCGTTCGGGCGGATGCCGATCTCGTGCTCGTCCCAGAGCCGCCGGAACTCCTCGCTCCCCTCGCGCAACAGCTCGGCGCAGTACGCGGCCCGGGAGCCGGTCCCCCGCAGGGTGGCCAGCTCCCGCAGGCCGGAGGCGAACATCCGGGAGAGGAAGGCGTGGTCCTCGGCCACGTACTGCGCACGGGTGGCGGGGTCGGTGAACCACCGGTAGCCGATGCTGCGCGCGAGGCCGGTGTACCGGGTCGTGTCGCCGGTGAGGGCGACGCCGAGCGGGGTCTGCCGCAGCGTCTCACCCAGTTCGGTGACGATCTCGGCGGGGGTGTCGTCCAGCCGGTCCAGGATGCGGAGGAGGCCGGGGCTGATGTGTTCGCCGGTGGTGCCCGACCGCACCGGCCCCGCCGTCACAGGCCCGACCCCGGGGCCCGACCTCACAGGAGTGATCCTCATGGCCCGCCAGCCCATCGACCTCCCCGTCCCCGACCTCTCGGGCAAGCGCGCCGTCGTCACCGGAGGGAGCGACGGCATCGGCCTCGGGATCGCGGCACGGCTCGCCGCCTCCGGAGCCGAGGTCGTGCTGCCGGTACGCAACCCGCGCAAAGGGGAGGCCGCCGTCGCCGAGATCGCGCGGCGGGCACCCGGCGCGCAGGTGTCGCTGCGCACGCTCGACCTGTCCTCGCTCGACACCGTCGCCGCACTCGGCGACTCCCTCATCGACGAGGGCCGGCCGATCCATCTGCTGGTCAACAACGCGGGCGTCATGACCCCGCCCGACCGGCAGACGACCGCCGACGGCTTCGAGCTGCAGTTCGGCACCAACCACCTCGGGCACGTCGCCCTGGTCCTCCGGCTGCTGCCCCTCCTGCGGGCCGGGCAGGCCCGGGTGACCTCGCAGATCAGCGTCGCCGCCAACCGCAACTCCATCAACTGGGACGACCTCAACTGGGAGCGGACCTACAACGGCATGCACGCCTACAGCCAGTCGAAGATCGCCTTCGGGCTCTTCGGCCTGGAACTCGACCGGCGCAGCAAGGCCGAGGGCTGGGGCATCACGAGCAACCTCTCCCACCCGGGCGTCGCCCCGACGAGCCTGCTCGCCGCCCGCCCCGAAGTCGGCCGCGCCAAGGACACGTTGGGCGTCCGTCTGATCCGTCTGCTGTCCGCCCGGGGCATCCTGGTCGGCACCGTGGAGAGCGCGAAGTTCCCCGCGCTGTACGCGGCGACCTCGCCGGAGGCCCGGGGCGGTGCCCTCTACGGGCCGGGCGGGCCCGGCAACCTGGGCGGCCCGCCCGCCGAGCAGAAGCTCTACAGCCGGCTGACCGACCCCGAGGAGGCCCGGCGGGTGTGGCGGGTCTCGGAGGAGCTGGCCGGGGTAGCAAGTCAGCAGCCCGGTAAATGAGTTGCCCGTGCTGAGGAGCGGTTGTTAGCGTCACGCCGGCGCGAGAGACGCGTGCTCGGTGGGACAGGGAGGTTGATGAATATGGCTGCCGTCGGCTGCTTTCGTCATGCCCTTGTCCGGCCCGCGCGCTGACGACAGCGCGGCCCGGGTCGTCTCTTCGGCGAGCATCCCGCCTGGCTCGACGCCTACGGTCACCGCCTGGTGGTCGAGCGCGGGAGCGGCCTGGTGGTGGGCTCGATCGGCCTGTTCTGGCCGCCCGCCGAGGGCGTCGTCGGCATCGGGTACGGCATCGTGGCCTCCCGGCGTGGCCGGGGTTACGCCACCGAGGCCACACGGGCGCTCGCGGAGTTCGCCCTCACCGCGGCCGAGGTCCACACCGTGTCCGCCGATGTGGAAGGGGCCAACCCGGCCTCGGTCCGCGTACTGGAGAAGGCAGGCTTCCGGCGGTGGGCCGGCCCGGAGAGCGCGGACCAGCCGGCGCGATTCAGGATCACAGGTCCCGACTGCGTGCGGCGGTGAACGCCAGGGCCCTGGAGGCATTGCCTCCAGGGCCCGTTCGGTGGTGTCGCGGCGTCAGCTCTGCGTGGACGACGCGTTCTCGTCGGCGCTCGGCTCAGCGGTCGCGGCCGGCTGGGCCTCGGCGCGCTCGCGCATCTTGCGGACCAGCTCCTGCTTCTTGTCCTCGGCGACCTTGCGGTCGGCGGTGCGCGCGGAGCCCGCGCCCTGCTGGTCGGCGCGGGACAGCTTCTTGCGCTGTCCGCCCACGCCGAGGAGGTTGTTGCGGCTCTTGGCCATGGTGTTCTCCCCTACGGAAGGTGAAGTGAGTCAGGTGAAGGTGATCGGGGCCGGTCGCGCCGAGCCCCGGGCTGCGGCGGGGTGTGTGCACCCGCCGCGCTCTCACTCGTAGATCTGGAAGAACGAAGACATGCGGAAACCGTACCGCGCTCCCCGCGAGCACCGCACCAGGTTTTCCGGCCGCCGGGGGTCTCAGGCCGCCAGGGAGGGATCAGGCCGTCGGGTCGACCGTCGCCTGGTGAGCCTCCGCCAGGTGCTCCTCGGCCTTGAGCCAGGGCAGGAACTGCGCCGAGCGCCGCCAGGCGCAGGTGGTGCAGGTCAGCTGGCGCGTGACGCCCGACTTCCTTACCTGCACGACGTGTTCACGGCCGTGCTGGTCCCATCTGCTGACCTTGCTGGTGGTGATCGACGGCATGGCGTACCTCCCGGAACGGCGGCGGAGGCTCCGGTGGACCGTACGACGAAGCCCCCGGTTCCGTACCCGGAACCGGGGGCCTCACGCACACAAACGGGTGTCAGCAGCCGAGCAGACGCGCGCCCAGGTACGCCTGGATCTGGTCCAGCGAGACACGCTCCTGCTTCATCGTGTCGCGCTCGCGGACGGTCACCGCGTTGTCGTCGAGGGTGTCGAAGTCGACGGTGACGCAGAACGGGGTGCCGATCTCGTCCTGGCGGCGGTAGCGGCGGCCGATGGCGCCGGCGTCGTCGAACTCGATGTTCCAGTTCTTGCGCAGGTCGGCCGCCAGGCCCTTGGCCTTCGGCGAGAGCTGCGCGTTGCGGGACAGCGGCAGGACCGCGACCTTGACCGGGGCCAGGCGGGGGTCGAGGCGCATCACGGTGCGCTTCTCCATGACGCCCTTGGCGTTGGGGGCCTCGTCCTCGACGTAGGCGTCGAGGAGGAACGCCAGCATCGCGCGGCCGACGCCGGCCGCGGGCTCGATGACGTACGGCGTCCAGCGCTCCTGGGCCTCCTGGTCGTGGTAGCGCAGGTCGGTGCCGGAGGCCTCGGAGTGCGCCTTGAGGTCGTAGTCGGTGCGGTTGGCCACGCCCTCCAGCTCGCCCCACTCGCTGCCGCCGAAACGGAAGCGGTACTCGATGTCGGCGGTGCGCTTGGAGTAGTGGGAGAGCTTCTCCTTCGGGTGCTCGTACCAGCGCATGTTCTCCTCGCGCATGCCGAGGTCCGTGTACCAGTTCCAGCGCTGGTCCATCCAGTACTGCTGCCACTCCTCGTCCTCGCCCGGCTTGACGAAGAACTCCATCTCCATCTGCTCGAACTCACGGGTCCGGAAGATGAAGTTGCCCGGAGTGATCTCGTTCCGGAAGGACTTGCCCATCTGCGCGATACCGAACGGCGGCTTCTTGCGCGAGGTCTGGAGCACCTGGCCGAAGTTGGTGAAGATGCCCTGGGCCGTCTCGGGACGCAGGTAGGCGACCGAGCCGGAGTCCTGGGTCGGGCCGAGGTGGGTGGAGAGCAGACCCGAGAACTGCTTGGGCTCGGTGAAGGTGCCCTTGTTGCCGCAGTTGGGGCAGTTGAGGTCGGCGAGGCCGTTGACCGGCGGCTTGCCGTGCTTCTCCTCGTACGCCTCCTCCAGGTGGTCGGCGCGGAAGCGCTTGTGACAGGAGGTGCACTCGGTCAGCGGGTCCGAGAAGGTGGCGACGTGACCCGAGGCGACCCAGACGTCCGGCGCCAGGATGACCGACGAGTCGAGACCGACCACGTCCTCGCGCGCGGTGACCATGTAGCGCCACCACTGACGCTTCAGGTTCTCCTTCATCTCGACGCCCAGCGGCCCGTAGTCCCAGGCGGCGCGCTGGCCACCGTAGATCTCACTGCAGGGGTAGACGAAGCCACGGCGCTTGCTCAGGCTGACGATGGTGTCGATCTTGTCGGCGGCCACGGTGCTCTCTTCATACGACGATGACGAACGGCGAATGACTCAGGTTACCGGCGTGCGCACCCCCCGGATCAAATCGGTAGGGGCTCAAAAGAAGCCCTGCGGCTCCGGCTCGTGATCTTCCGGGCATCTCATCAGCCTTGTTGACAATCGTTTCCACTTTTGTTGAAAATGACTGTCATGAACGTACGTCGCCTCATACCCACCACCGCCGTCGCCGGAGCAGTCGTCCTCGGCCTGACCGCTCTCTCGGCCTGCTCCACCTCCGACGCGGCGGACGGGGGCAACGGGGACAAGCTGAAGGTGACCGCGTCGTTCTACCCGATGCAGTTCCTGGCCGAGAGGATCGGCGGCGAGCACGTCGCCGTCACCAGCCTCACCAAGCCGGGCGTCGAGCCGCACGACCTGGAGCTCACCCCGCGCCAGATCGGCTCCATCAGCGAGTCCGACTACGTGCTGTACCTCAAGGGCATCCAGCCCGCCGTGGACGACGCGATCAAGCAGTCCGGTGTGCAGAACACCGTCGACGCCGCGACCCTCACCACGCTGGAGAACCACGGCTCCGAGGTCAGCGGCCACGACCACGGCCACGAAGGCGAGGAGCACGCGGACGAGCACGGCCACGAGGGCGAGGAAGCCCACGAGGAGCACTCCGAGGGCGACGGCCACAACCACGGCGAGGAGGGCGGCGCCGACCCGCACATCTGGCTGGACCCGGTGAAGTACGCCGAGGTCGCCAAGGGTGTCGGCAAGTCGCTGGAGAAGGCCGACCCCGACCACGCCGCCGACTACAAGAAGAACACCGACGCCCTCGTCGCCGAGCTGGGCGAGCTGAACACGGCGTACGAGACCGGGCTGAAGAACCCGGCCACCAAGACCTTCATCACCACCCACTCCGCCTTCGGCTACCTCGCCGAGCGCTACGGGCTCACCCAGCAGGGCATCGCGGGCATCGACCCCGAGGCCGAGCCGAGCCCCGCGCGGATCCAGGAGATCCACACCATCGCGGAGAAGGAGAAGGCCACCACGGTCTTCTTCGAGACGCTCGCCAGTGACAGGACGGCGAAGACCCTCGCGAAGGACACCGGGCTGAAGACCGGCGTCCTGGACCCGCTGGAGGGAATCACGGACAAGTCCCGGGGCGCTGACTACATCGAGGTCATGGAGTCCAACCTCGCCGCGCTGCAGAAAGCCCTCGGCGCGAAGTGACCCGCACCACCCGCACCACTTGTGACGTTCGGATCGGAGGCGCTCATGCCGGAGCGTGAGAGCACCCCCCGCGAGGCCGTGATCAGCCTGCGCGGCGCCACGGCCACCCTCGGCGCGCGCCCCGTGCTGCGCGGGGTCGACCTGACCGTGCACCGGGGCGAGGTCGTCGCCCTGCTCGGCGCCAACGGTTCCGGCAAGTCCACCGCCGTACGGTCGGTCATCGGGCAGGTCCCGCTGACCGGCGGCAGCGTCGAGCTGTTCGGCACCGAGCTGCGCCGCTTCCGCCGGTGGGGCCGGATCGGGTACGTCCCGCAGCGCACCACGGCCGCGGGCGGCGTGCCCGCCACGATCCGCGAGGTCGTCGCCTCCGGCCGGCTGTCCCGTACGGGGCTGCGGTGGCCCGGGAAGGCGGACCGGGCGGCCGTGGACCGTGCCATCGAGCTGGTGGGCCTGGCCGACCGTGCGAAGGACTCCGTGAGCGCCCTGTCGGGCGGCCAGCACCAGCGCGTGCTGATCGCCCGCGCCCTGGCCTCCGAGCCGGAACTGCTGATCATGGACGAGCCGATGGCGGGGGTGGACCTGGCCAGCCAGGAGATCCTGGCCTCGACCCTGCGCGAGCAGGTGGCGCTCGGCACCTCCGTGCTGCTGGTGCTGCACGAGCTGGGCCCGCTGGAGCCCCTGATCGACCGGGCCGTCGTCCTGCGCGACGGCTGCGTGACGCACGACGGGCCGCCGCCCGAGGCGCTCGGCCAGCACGCCCTGCCCGGCCACGACCACGTACACCCCCACGCGGCCGCCGAGCCCGTCCGGACGGGACTGCTGACCTGATGCTCTTCGAATTCCTCAACCCTCCGTTCATGCAGCGGGCGCTCATCGCGGCCGTGCTGGTCGGGATCACCGCGCCCGCCATCGGCATCTACCTGGTGCAGCGGCGCCAGGCCCTGATGGGCGACGGCATCGGGCACATCGCGATGACCGGCGTCGGCCTCGGCTTCCTGCTCTCCACCAGCCCCGTGTGGATGGCGACCGCCGTCGCGGTGGCCGGCGCCGTCGTGATGGAGCTGATCCGCTGGTACGGACACACGCGCGGCGACCTCGCCCTGGCGATGCTGTTCTACGGCGGCATGGCGGGCGGGGTCATGCTGATCAACCTGTCCGACACCGGCTCCAACGCCAATCTGACCTCGTACCTCTTCGGCTCGCTCGCCACCGTCTCCGAGTCGGACGTCGTCGCGATCTGCGTCCTGGCGGCCTTCGTCGTGCTGGTCACGGTGGGGCTGCGGAGGCAGCTGTTCGCGGTCAGCCAGGACGAGGAGTTCGCCCGGGTCTCCGGGCTGCCCGTCCGGGTGCTGAACCTGCTGGTAGCGGTGACCGCGGCCGTGACCGTGACCGTCGCGATGCGGGTCGTCGGGCTGCTGCTGGTCAGCGCGCTGATGGTGGTGCCGGTGGCGGCCGCCCAGCAGATCACCAAGTCCTTCAAGGTCACGTTCGTGCTGTCCGTGGTGATCGGCACCGCCGTCACCCTCACCGGCACGGTGACCTCGTACTACCAGGACGTTCCGCCCGGCGCGACGATCGTGCTGCTCGCCATCGCGGTGTTCGTCGCGCTGACCGCGCTCGCCGCTCCGCTCGCGCGGAGGCGCGCCCGGGCGAGCGAGGCGAAGGGTGCCGAGTGCACCCTGGAAGTACCACCCGCCCGGCGGGGCGCGGACGACGTGCGCGTTTGAGTACGGCGCCCGGTCGGGCTGGCACAATGGCCCGACACATGTACGGGCGACACGAGGAGGCACCTGTGGCCACGGCGCCGATCAGTGGCACGAACGCAGCGCCGGTACGCGGCCGGTCCACCCGGCAGCGGGCGGCGGTGGCGGCGGCGCTCGACGAGGTCGACGAGTTCCGCAGCGCCCAGGAGCTGCACGACGTCCTGAAACACCGCGGCGACTCCGTGGGCCTCACGACGGTCTACCGGACCTTGCAGTCCCTCGCCGACGCCGGTGAGGTCGACGTCCTGCGCACCACCGAGGGCGAGGCCGTCTACCGGCGGTGCTCGACCGGCGACCATCACCACCACCTGGTCTGCCGGCTCTGCGGCAAGGCCGTGGAGGTCGAGGGCCCGGCCGTCGAGCAGTGGGCCGAGATGATCGCCGCCCAGCACGGCTATGTGAACGTCGCGCACACCGTCGAGATCTTCGGTACGTGCGCGGAGTGCGCCGAGAAGAAGGCGTAACGGACGGACGAGAGAGGGGCGGGCCCGGTGCACACGCACCGGGCCCGCCCCTCTCGCCGTGCTCACTTCTCCGTGCTCACTTGGCGGCTTCCGCCTCCTGCGCCCCGCCGAAGCGGCGGTCGCGCTGGGCGTACTCCAGGCAGGCCCGCCACAGATCCCGGCGGTCGAAATCCGGCCAAAGAACGTCCTGGAAAACCATCTCGGCGTAGGCGCTCTGCCAGATCAGGTAGTTCGAGGTGCGCTGCTCGCCGCTGGGGCGCACGAAGAGGTCCACGTCCGGCATGTCCGGGTAGTACGTGTACTTCGCGAAGGTCTTCTCGTTCACCTTGGACGGGTCGAGCTTCCCGGCCGCCACGTCACGGGCGATAGCCTGCGCGGCGTCCGCGATCTCGGCGCGACCGCCGTAGTTGACGCAGAAGTAGAGCGTCATCTTGTCGTTGTCCTTGGTCTGCTCCTGGGCGACCTGGAGCTCCTGGACGACGGACTTCCACAGCTTGGGCATGCGGCCCACCCAGCGGATGCGGATGCCGAGCTCGTCCATCTCGTCGCGGCGGCGGCGGATCACGTCGCGGTTGAAGTTCATCAGGAACTTCACCTCGTCCGGCGAGCGCTTCCAGTTCTCCGTGGAGAAGGCGTAGAGCGAGAGGTTCTTCACGCCCATCTCGATACAGCCCTTGAGGACGTCCATGACGACGCCCTCACCGACCTTGTGGCCCTCGGTACGGGGCAGGCCCCGCTCCTTCGCCCAGCGGCCGTTGCCGTCCATCACGACGGCGACGTGCTGGGGCACCAGCTCGCCGGGGATCTTCGGCGGCACCGCGCCCGAGGGGTGCGGCTCGGGGGTCTTGTACGTGCGCCGGTTACGGCCGCCGAGGATCCCGCGTACTGCCATGTGCTTCTCAGTCTCCCTGTGTCACTTCTCCACGCACCGCGCCGTCTGCCCGACGCACCGCGTCACTTCTCTACGTACCGCAGCGAGCGCAGGCCGCGCTCCAGATGCCAGTGCAGATAGGCGGACACCAGCCCGCTCCCCTCCCTGACATGACGCGCCTCGCACGCGTCCGCCGTCGCCCAGTCGCCGCTGAGCAGTGCGCTCAGCAGTTCGAGGGCCTGTGCCGAGGGTACGACGCTGCCGGGCACCCGGCAGTCACCGCATATGACGCCCCCCGCCGCGACGGAGAAGAACCGGTTCGGACCGGGCATTCCGCACTTGGCGCAGTCCTCGAAGCTGGGCGCGTACCCGTTGACCGCGAGCGAGCGCAGCAGGAACGCGTCCAGGATCAGATGGGGGGCGTGCTCGCCCCGGGCGAGGGTGCGCAGGCCGCCGACGAGCAGCAGATACTGCTGGACGGCCGGTTCGCCCTCGTGGTCGGTGAACCGCTCGGCGGTCTCCAGCATCGCGGTGCCCGCGGTGTAGCGGGCGTAGTCGGCGACGATCCCGCCGCCGTACGGGGCGATCGTCTCGCTCTGGGTGCAGAGCGGCAGCCCGCGGCCGACCAGCTCGCTGCCGCGCGCGAAGAACTGCACGTCGACGTGGGAGAAGGGCTCCAGGCGGGCGCCGAACTTGGACTTGGTGCGGCGCACCCCGCGGGCGACGGCGCGGACCCGGCCGTGGCCACGGGTCAGGATCGTGATGATCCGGTCGGCCTCGCCCAGTTTCTGCGTACGCAGCACGATGCCGTCGTCCCGGAACAAGCTCATGGGCCCATTGTCGCCCACCGGGGACGGCCTGCGGGAGCCTCTACCCGCGGTAGCTGCCGGGGGTGCGGCCCATGACGCGGGTGAACGTGTCGATGAAGGCGCTGGGGGTGGCCCAGCCACACGTGTGTGCCGCCTGTGTCACGGTCGCTCCCTCACTCAGTTCGATCATCGCCTGGAAGATCCGGGCGTTGGTGCGCCACTGGGGATAGGTTCCGCCGAACTCCGCGCGGAAGAGCCGTCCCAGCTGCCGCTCGCCCACGCCGACGCGTCCGGCCAGCCAGGTGAGGGTCCGGGGCTGGGACAGATCCCTCAGTACGAGGCCGCATGCGGCGGCCAGGCGGGGGTCGCGGGCCGTGGGGAGCTGCAGGGCGGTGATGTCGGCACGCAGCAGCCGGTCGTTGATCACACCGAGCAGCCGGCGCCGCTCGGCAGGTGCGAGGCCGGGCTCGGTGCAGGCGATCAGCAGTTCGCGCAGGAGTGGGCCCACCGCGATGACCGTCGGCGTCGTGTAGGGGAGCGTTGTCCGGCCGGTGGGGAACATCAGGGTGTGCACCGTCGTATGCCCGTGGACACGGTGTTCGTGCCAGGTGCGCGCGGGAATCCAGACCGCGCGCTGGGCGCCGGCCACCCAGGCGCCGTGATCGGTGCGTACGGCCAGGATGCCGTCGCTGACGTACACCAGCTGATGCTCTTCGTGCTGGTGCCGCTCGATGTACTCGCCGGGCAGATGACCGTGTCGGATATACGACATCACCCGTCAGAATATCGGAAGCCGTCATCGGGGTGGGCGGCCGATGGTGGATCTTGTGAGCCATCCTCCGCAGATACCCCCTCCGCCGGCAGATTCCGAGCCCGTGTCCTCCGCCTCCGCCGCCGGCGCCTCGCACGGGGCGGATCCCGGCGACGCGCCTCCGCGCGGCCGTACCCGTCCCGTCGGCCGTGTCCGGACCCTGCTGTCGCGCAGCGTGGCGGACACCCGGCCACTGTCCCTACCAGTCTTCCGGCGCACCTTCGTCGGGCAGAGCGTGTCCGTGATCGGCCTCATGGCTTCCTCGGTCGCCGTCCCCGTCGAGTTGTACGCGCTGACGCACTCCTCCGCGGTGGTGGGCGTCAGCGGACTCGCCGCGCTGCTGCCGACCGTGGTCTTCGGCCTCTACGGCGGAGCGGTCGCCGACGCGGTGGATCGCCGGAAGCTGTATCTCGGGTCGTGCTGGCTCACCTGGATCGTTTCTCTGGCCTTGATGCTGCAGAGCCTGCTCCACGTGCGGTCGCCCGCGCTGATCCTCGTCCTGGTCGCTGTCCAGTCCGGCGGGTTCGCCGTCTCCTCATCGGTCCGCGGCGCCATCGTGCCCCGGCTGGTACCCACAGGCCAGATCTCCGCCGCGAACGGTCTCCTCTACAGCGTCGGCAACCTCGGACAAGTACTCGGCCCTCTCCTCGCCGGTGTGCTGCTCGGCCTTCCCGGTGGGTTCGCCCTCGTCTACGGAGCCGACGCCGTACTCTTCACCGTCGCCCTCTACGCGGCCTTCCGGCTGCCCCGCCTCCCCTCCCCCTCCTGCGGATCCGCCGGCTTTCCCGGCCTGCGCTCGGTGGCGGACGGCCTGCTGTTCATCAGCCGTCATCCCGTGCTGATCATGTCTTTCCTCGTCGACATCGCCGCCATGGTGCTGGCCGCGCCCGAGGCCCTTTTCCCTCAAGCCGCGGCCGAACGGTTCCACGGCGGGGTGGGCCCGCTGTACTCCGCGATCGCGGCCGGAGCGCTTGTCGCCGGACTCTTCAGCGGCTGGATCGGCCGCGTCCGGCGCCAGGGCGTCGCCCTGACCGCGGCCGTGATCGTGTGGGCCACGGCCATCGCCGCCGCCGGACTGACCCGCACCCTGTGGGCCGCGATCGCCCTGCTGGCCCTCGCCGGCGCCGCGGACCTGGTCAGCGCCGTCTACCGGCAGACCATCCTCCAGTCCTACGTGCCCGACCACCTCCGCGGCCGCCTCCAGGGCGTCCACACCGTCGTCGTCGCGGGCGGGCCGAGACTGGGTGACCTGCGCGCCGGGACGATGGCCGCCGTCATTCCTCTCACCCTCGCCTGGTCGGCCTCCGCCTTCGTCTGCGCCGCCCTCGTCCTCGCGGCCGCCCTGGCCGTACGCCCGTTCTGGCGCTACCGGGCCGGGACTGCCGGCTGATTCGGGCCCACGAACGGCGTTGAGTTCCTGCGAACGCTGAACTGAGTCGACTTCCTGCGAACGCCTACGACGGCGTACGGGCCGCCTCGGCCAGCACCCGCGCGGTCTCCTCGGCGGGGATGCCGAGGGCGCTGCCGACCGTCGTCAGGACCTGGCGCTCGGCGGCGCAGTAGGGGCCGTCGGCCAGGGCGATCCGGGCGCCCTGGAGGAGGACGGACGCGCGGCCGGCGGTGGCCAGGTGCGGGGCGAGCGGGGCCAGCACCTCGTGCAGCTCGATGGCGAGGGTGGGGCCGCAGGCCTCGGCGGCCGGGTCGGTGCCGGAGCCGCGGCCGGTGTCGGCGGCCAGCACCTCGACGACCGTGAACAGCTGCTCCTGGGTGCAGTCGTCGAGCCCGGCGTCGCGCACGGTGGCGACGGCGGCCTCCAGGACCGTGCGGGAGGTGGTGCCCCCGGCGGCGAGGACGGCCAGGGTGACGGTGTGGACGGCCTCGCGGAGCATCGCGGAGAACCGGGTCGTGGTGGGGTGCTCCAGCGCATCGGGGGCGTGGTGGGCCAGGCAGGCGGCGCACTCGACGACGGGCTCGGCCTCCCCCCGGCGGACCAGCGGGACCCCGAGGACGGTGAGGCGGCGGCGGCCGGTGAGCCGGCGGTAGTTGCGGTCTCCCCCGCAGCCGGGGCAGAAGAAGGCGCCGTCGCCGACGGTGTCCCAGACGGTGCGAACGCCGCAGAGGACCGGCCTCAGAGCGCGTTGTCCTTTGGCTGACCGCACGTCGCACACCTCCGTAACGCTCCGGCAACACTGCCGTGTGTTGGACGTGATGTTAGCCACATTCGCGAGGGGGCGTCAGCCTCTTGGACGTCACAACTCCCGGATATGGCCGAACCCCGACCTCCCGGGGCGGGCGGTCGGGGTCCGGAACGAGCCGTTCGGCGTCAGCGGGCCGCGCGGTTGACGGCGGAGACGACCGCCTTCAGCGAGGCGCGGGTGGTGTTGGCGTCGATGCCGATGCCCCACAGGACCTTGCCGTCGATCGCGCACTCGATGTACGAGGCGGCCTGGGCGCTGGCCCCCTCGCTCATCGTGTGCTCGGTGTAGTCCAGCAGCCGGGCGTCGATGCCGATGGCCTGCAGCGCTTCGAAGAACGCGGAGATCGGGCCGTTGCCGGAACCGGTCAGGACGGTGTCGGCGCCGTCCACGACGGCCTCGACGGTCAGGGTGTCGGTCCCGTCGGTGTCGGAGGTGGTCTGGCCGGAGCGCAGCTGGATACGGCCCCAACGCGCCCCCGCGTTCTCCGCGTTGGGCAGGTACTCGTCCTGGAAGGTGGACCAGATCTGGGTCGGGGTGACCTCGCCGCCCTCGGCGTCGGTCTTGGCCTGAATGATCCGGGAGAACTCGATCTGCATCCGGCGCGGCAGGTCCAGCTTGTGGTCGTTCTTCAGGACGTAAGCGATACCGCCCTTGCCGGACTGCGAGTTGACCCGGATGACGGCCTCGTACGAGCGGCCGACGTCCTTCGGGTCGATCGGCAGATACGGCACGGCCCACTCGATGTCGTCGACCGTCTTCCCCTGGGCCGCCGCGTCCTTCTCCATCGCGTCGAAGCCCTTCTTGATGGCGTCCTGGTGGGAGCCGGAGAAGGCGGTGTAGACCAGATCGCCCGCGTAGGGGTGGCGCGGGTGGATCTCCATCTGGTTGCAGTACTCGCTGGTGCGGCGGATCTCGTCGATCTGCGAGAAGTCGATCTGCGGGTCGACGCCCTGGGAGAACAGGTTCATGCCCAGGGTGACCAGGTCGACGTTGCCGGTGCGCTCGCCCTGGCCGAACAGGCAGCCCTCGATGCGGTCGGCCCCGGCCATGATGGCCAGCTCGGCGGCGGCGACGGCGGTGCCCCGGTCGTTGTGCGGGTGGACCGACAGGCAGACGTGCTCGCGGCGGGTCAGGTTGCGGGACATCCACTCGAAGCGGTCCGCGTGGGTGGAGGGCGTGGAACGCTCCACGGTGGCGGGCAGGTTGAGGATGATCTCGCGGCCCTCCTCCGGCTGCCACACGTCGCAGACGGCCTCGCAGACCTCCAGGGCGAAGTCCAGCTCGGTGTCGGTGAAGATCTCCGGGCTGTACTGGTAGCCGAAGATCGTCTCGGGGCCCAGGATCTTCTCGGCGTACTCCATGACCAGCCGGGTACCGTCCACCGCGATCTGCTTGACCTCTTCGCGGGAGCCCCGGAAGACGACGCGGCGGAAGGTCGGTGCGGTGGCGTTGTACAGGTGGACGGTGGCCCGGTGGGCACCGACCAGCGACTCCACGGTGCGCTCGATCAGCTCCTCGCGGGCCTGCGTCAGGACGGAGATCGTCACGTCCTCGGGGATCGCGCCCTCTTCGATGATGGAGCGTACGAAGTTGAAGTCGGTCTCGCCGGAGGACGGGAAGCCGACCTCGATCTCCTTGTAGCCCATCTTCACCAGCAGGTCGAACATCTCGCGCTTGCGGGCCGGGGACATCGGGTCGATCAGGGCCTGGTTGCCGTCGCGCAGGTCGGTGGACAGCCAGCGGGGCGCCACGGTGATGCGGTTGTCGGGCCAGGTGCGGTCGGGGATGTCGACGGCCTCGTAGCGGCCGTACTTGTGGACCGGCATCCCGGAGGGCTTCTGCAGCTGCGTCGCGTTGGTGATCGGGGTGGGGCGGCCGACAGAATTACCGGCGGGATTCACGGTGGTCATGGCGTAGGGCTCCTCGGTCCAGCGGGGATCGGCCGACTGTGTCGCTGCAGCACCAGACTCCGCGGGGAGGGGGTCGGCCTACGACTACAGGCCCTCGCCGCGGCAGCTAAGAAGAAGCAGCCCGAAACGCATGATGCGACGAGCGTAACCGAGTGTGGCCCGTGGTGTCGGTCCGTATCAGTATGCGGGACCGAGCATCGATGACGGGTAAACAGTGACTCATCACTCCATTTCGTCAATCATCGTCGCAACCAGTGACAGCGCAGTGACGGAGTGCCACAGTCGTTTACATGCACCTTCGAACCGACGGCGAGCTCAACCCCGTCTTCTGCACCATCGTTCCGCCCCACGTCCTCGATCACCTCTCCCGGTCCGCCGACGCGCGGCTCGCGGACCCGGCCCGCCGCACCCTGGCGGCCGACGCCCTGCGCCGTGACCGCCGCCGGATCACCGCGCTCGCCGCGACACCGACCCGGCACACCGCCGGCGCGGTGCCCAGCAAGCCGCAGCGGCTCCTGTACGACTGCGAGACGGGCACCACCCTGCCCGGCGTCAAGGTCCGCGAGGAGGGCGACAAGCCCACCTCCGACGCCAGCGTCAACCGCGCGTACGCCGGGCTCGGCGCCACCTTCGAGCTGCTGCTCTCGGCGTACGGGCGCAGCTCGATCGACGGCAAGGGCCTCCCGCTGATCGGCTCCGTGCACTACGGCCAGGAGTACAACAACGCGTTCTTCGACGGCGAGCAGATGGTCTTCGGGGACGGCGACGGCGAGATCTTCCTCGACTTCACGGTCGCGGTGGACGTGATCGCCCACGAACTGGCCCACGGCCTCACCCAGTACACCGCCAACCTGCGCTACGAGGGCCAGTCGGGCGCGCTCAACGAGTCCGTGTCCGACGTGATCGGCTCCCTGGTCAAGCAGTACTCGCTGGGCCAGAGCGCCGAGCAGGCCGACTGGCTGATCGGCGCCGGGCTGCTCGCGCCCCGGGTCAGCGGGGACGCGCTGCGCTCGATGAAGGCCCCGGGCACGGCGTACGACGACGACGTCCTCGGCAAGGACCCGCAGCCGGGCTCCATGGACGACTACATCGAGACGGAGGAGGACAACGGCGGTGTCCACCTCAACTCCGGCATCCCCAACCGCGCGTTCTACCTCCTGGCCACCGCGCTGGGCGGGAATTCCTGGGAGCGCGCCGGGCAGATCTGGTTCGACGTGCTGACCGGCGGCGAGCTGACGGCGAACGCGGACTTCGCGGAGTTCGCCCGGCTGACGGTCGCGGCGGCGGGCGCCCGCTTCGGCGAGGCGGACGAGCGGGAGGCGGTCCTCAAGGCCTGGTCGGAGGTGGGCGTTCCCACCCGGGCGTGACCCGGACCGTCGCAGGCCCGACCGGCGGGCGGGGTTGAGTGCCCGTCCGGCCCCCGATAGACAGGACCCCATGCGCATTCAGGTCAGCCGGACCGGCGGCTTCGCCGGCATCGCCCGCCGCCATGAGGTCGACACGGAGGGCCGGGCGGACGCCGCGGAGTGGCGGTCCCTCGCCGAGGAGGCGCTCGGCGCGGCGCGGGACACCCCGTCGGCCGGGGTGCCGGACGGCTTCCGGTACGCGATCACGGTCGACGGCCGCACCGTGTACTGCGCTGACCCCGATCTGACCGGGGCGCAGCGCACGCTGATCTCACGCGTCCTGAAGGAGGGCGCGTGAGATCGGCACCTGGGCACGCGAGGGGTCAGAACCCCAGCTTCCGCAGCTGCTTGGGATCGCGCTGCCAGTCCTTGGCGACCTTCACGTGCAGGTCCAGGAAGACCGGCGTGCCGAGCAGCGCCTCGATGTGCTTGCGGGACTTGGTGCCGACGTCCTTCAGCCGCTTGCCCTTCGGGCCGATGATGATGCCCTTCTGGCTGGGCCGCTCGATGTAGACGTTGGCGTGGATGTCCAGCAGCGGCCGGTCCGCCGGGCGGTCCTCGCGGGGCAGCATCTCCTCGACGACGACCGCGATGGAGTGCGGCAGCTCGTCCCGTACGCCTTCCAGCGCGGCCTCGCGGATCAGCTCCGCGACCATGACCATCTCCGGCTCGTCGGTGAGGTCGCCCTCCGGGTAGAGCGGCGGGCTCTCGGGGAGCAGCGGGGCGATGAGGTCGGCCAGCAGGTCGACCTGCTTGTCGCCGACCGCCGACACCGGCACGATCTCGGCCCACTCGAAGCCCAGCTCCTCCGCGAGCGCGGAGACGGCGAGGAGCTGTTCGGCGAGCGCCTTGGACTCCACCAGGTCGGTCTTGGTGATGATGGCGATCTTGGGGGTCTTCTTGATCCCCGCGAGCTCCTTGACGATGTACTTGTCGCCGGGGCCGAGCTTCTGGTCGGCGGGCAGACAGAAGCCGATGACGTCGACCTCGGCCCAGGTGGTCCGCACGACGTCGTTGAGCCGCTCGCCCAGCAGGGTGCGCGGCTTGTGGAGGCCGGGGGTGTCGACCAGGATCAGCTGCGCGTCGTCACGGTGCACGATGCCGCGCACGGTGTGCCGGGTGGTCTGGGGGCGGTTGGAGGTGATCGCCACCTTCTGACCGACGAGAGCGTTCGTGAGGGTGGACTTGCCCGCGTTGGGGCGGCCCACGAAGCAGGCGAAGCCGGCCCGGTGGGGGGAGGTGGTCTCCGCTTGCGGGGCAGCGGATTCTTGGTTCGGTCGAGCGCTCATGGCGACCATTCTCCCCGATCCCGGCGGCGCTCTCGTACAGCGGTACGCCGGAACGCGCCGGAGCGCCGGGAGGAACGGCCGCCGGAGCGGTCGCTCAGCCCGCCGTGACGCGTACGCGCAGGGTGCCGTCCGGGCCCGCGAGCAGCACCGGGGTGTCCGGTCCGCCGAGGTCCCGCACCGCGGCCCGGTCGCCGTCGGAGGGGGTCTCGGCGGAGGAGACGACGGCCGCCGCCTCCAGCGAGGTGGCGCCGCTGGCCACGGCCATGGCGACGGCGGTCTGCAGCGCGCTGAGCTTCAGCGACTCCAGCGCCACCGTGCCCGCGACATACGTACGTCCCGTCTCGTCGCGTACGGCCGCGCCCTCGGGCACCCCGTTGCGGGCGCGGGCGCTGCGCGCCAGGGTGACGATCTTGCGGTCCTCGGCGTCGAGGTCGGTGGTGTCGGTCATGGCACGAGCATACGAAGCGGGCGACGGGCCGGCCGAGCGGGCCACCCGGCACCGGTCACCCCGGCACCGGATACATCGGGCCGCGGCGGTACGTCGATGGGCCCGCTCCCCACGGGGAGGAGCGGGCCCGTCCGCGTAACGCCTGACGGCCTACGGCCGGTCCAGGCGGAGCCGTTCCGCTTTCGGGAGTCCGGCGACCACCAGGTCGTAGGAGTCCTCGATCATCTCGCGCAGCAGCCGGTCGGGGACGCCGGAGACGGTGACCGTGTTCCAGTGCCGCTTGCTCATGTGCCAGCCGGGCACGACCGCGGTGTGCGTCTCGCGCAGGCGGATCGCCTCGTCGGGGTCGCACTTGAGGTTGACGGTGAGCGGGCGGGCGTCCAGGGCGGTGAGGGCGAACATCTTGCCGAGCACCTTGAAGACCGAGGTCTCCGGGCCGAACGGGAACTCCTCGACGCTCGCGTTGAACTCCAGGCAGAAGGCCCTCAGCCGCTCCGGCGTCATTCCGCTTCCTTCTCCTCGGGTTCCTGGTGCTCCGGCTCCACGAGCACCGTGACGATCTTGTTCCGGCGGCCCGCCGGGGACTCCGCGGTGAGCCGGAGCCGGCGCTGGTCCGGCAGTTCGACGACGGCGGAGGCACCGGCGATCGGGACCCGGCCGAGCGCCTTGGCGAGCAGGCCGCCGACGGTCTCCACGTCCTCGTCGTCGTACTCGTCGAGCCCGAAGAGGTCGCCGAGGTCCCCGATGTCGAGGCGGGCGGTGACCCGGTAGCAGTTGTTCTCCAGCTCCTGGACGGGCGGCAGTTCCCGGTCGTACTCGTCGGTGATCTCGCCGACGATCTCCTCCAGGATGTCCTCGATGGTGACGATGCCGGCGGTGCCGCCGTACTCGTCGATGACGACCGCGACATGGCTGCGGTCCTGCTGCATCTCGCGCAGGAGGTCCCCGGCGTTCTTGGTGTCGGGGACGAAGGCGGCGGGGCGCATCGCGGTGGAGACGGGGTCGGCCTCGGACTCGCGGTTGATGTGCGTCTTGCGGACGAGGTCCTTGAGATAGACGATCCCGACGACGTCGTCCTCGTTCTCCCCCGTGACCGGTATCCGGGAGAAGCCGGAGCGCAGGGCGAGGGTGAGGGCCTGGCGGATCGTCTTGTAGCGCTCGATGGAGACAAGGTCGGTGCGCGGCACCATGACCTCGCGGACCAGGGTGTCGCCCAGCTCGAAGACCGAATGCACCATGCGGCGCTCGTCGTCCTCGATGAGCGACTCGGCCTCGGCGAGGTCGACCATCGCGCGCAGTTCCGCCTCGCTGGCGAAGGGGCCCTTGCGGAACCCCTTGCCCGGGGTCAGGGCGTTGCCGACGAGGATCAGCAGCTGCGGGATCGGGCCCATGATCCTGGCCAGCGGGAGCAGGACGTACGCCGAGGCCGTGGCCGTGTTCAGCGGGTGCTGGCGGCCGATGGTGCGCGGGGAGACGCCGATGGCGACGTAGGAGACGAGGACCATCACGCCCATCGCGACGGCCAGCGCCTCCCAGGTCTCGGGGAACTCCTGGAGGCAGACGTAGGTGACGAGGACTCCGGCCGACATCTCGCAGGCGACCCGCACCAGCAGGGCGACGTTGAGATAGCGGGTCGGGTCGGCCGCGATCTGCGCGAGCTTCGCGCTGCCGCGCCGGCCGGACCGGACCGCCTCGTCCGCCCGGAAGCTGGAGGTGCGGGCGATGCCGGCCTCGGCGCAGGCGGCCAGCCAGCCGACCATGACCAGCAGGACGGCGCCGACGATCAACGGGGTGCTCACGAGACGGTGGGGGCGGGGGACGCGCCGGTGAGCCCGTGCTCGCCGCGCCAGCCGTCCACGATGGCGGCCTGGAGACCGAACATCTCGGCCTTCTCGTCCGGCTCCTCGTGGTCGTACCCCAGCAGGTGCAGCACCCCGTGGACGGTCAGGAGCTGGAGCTCCTCGTCCATGGAGTGCTGCGTCGGGGCCTCTTCGCCCTGCTTCTTCGCGACCTCCGGGCAGAGCACGATGTCACCGAGGAGCCCCTGCGGGGGCTCCTCGTCGTCCTTGGCCGGCGGACGCAGCTCGTCCATCGGGAAGGACATGACATCGGTCGGACCGGGGAGGTCCATCCACTGGATGTGCAGCTGCTCCATGGCGTCGGTGTCCACCACGATCACCGAGAGCTCGGACAGCGGGTGGATCCGCATCCGGGCCAGTGCGTAGCGGGCGATGTCGAGGATCGCCTGCTCGTCGACCTCGGTTCCGGACTCGTTGTTGACGTCGATCGACATGGTGCGCTGCGGCTACTTCCCTTTTCGACGGTCGCGCCGGTCGTCCTGGCGGCCTTCCGCCCGACCGTCCTGCTGACCGTTTCGGCTGTCGTACTTCTCGTACGCGTCGACGATACGGCCGACGAGCTTGTGCCGGACGACATCCTGGGAGGTGAGGCGGGAGAAGTGCACGTCCTCCACACCCTCCAGGATCTCCTGGACCTGCCGCAGACCGCTCTTGGTACCGCTCGGCAGGTCGACCTGGGTGATGTCACCGGTGATGACGATCTTGGAGTCGAAGCCGAGGCGGGTGAGGAACATCTTCATCTGCTCGGCGCTGGTGTTCTGCGCCTCGTCGAGGATGATGAAGGCGTCATTCAAGGTCCTGCCACGCATGTACGCCAGGGGCGCGACCTCGATCGTGCCCGCCGCCATCAGCCGCGGGATCGAGTCGGGGTCGAGCATGTCGTGCAGCGCGTCGTAGAGCGGGCGCAGATACGGGTCGATCTTGTCGAACAGGGTGCCCGGCAGGAAGCCGAGCCGCTCCCCCGCCTCGACCGCGGGCCGGGTCAGGATGATCCGGCTGACCTGCTTGGACTGCAGGGCCTGGACCGCCTTGGCCATGGCGAGGTAGGTCTTGCCCGTACCGGCGGGGCCGATGCCGAACACGATCGTGTGCTCGTCGATCGCGTCCACGTACCGCTTCTGGTTGAGCGTCTTGGGGCGGATGGTGCGGCCGCGGTTGGAGAGGATGTTCTGCGTGAGCACCTCGGCGGGCGTCTCGCCCTGGGGGTCTCCCTGTCCGTTGCCGGCCGCCCTGAGCATGGCGATCGACCGTTCCACTGCGTCCTCCGTCATCGGCGCTCCGGTGCGGAGCACGAGCATCATCTCGTCGAACAGGCGTTGGATGAGAGCGACGTCTGCGGCCTCACCCGTGGCACTGATCTCGTTGCCCCGGACATGGATGTCGGCCGCCGGGAAAGCCTCTTCGATCACGCGCAACAGCGAGTCGCCCGATCCGAGGAGCATCACCATGGGGTGTGCGGCCGGGATCCTGATCTGGGCACGCGCCTGCGGCTGTGTGGGTGACTGAGTCATGGGCCGGCCCTATGGCCTGCGCATACCTCCCGTTGCAGGGTTCTCGCTGCTCGACAACCTCTGGATTACCAAGCCTACGACCTGGCAGTGACAACACCGAGGGGTTTTACCGGCCGTGTGTGCGACGCGGCCCGGCGTCCGCGTGTGGGACCGGCCGCCGCCCGCTCACTGGCGGAAGCCGATCGTGGGCACGGCGCGCCGCAGCGGCCAGGCGCGGGCCGTGGCGGGCAGCAGGTCGTCCAGGAAGGCGTAGCGCTCCAGGGCGGCCGGGTCCTGGCGGTCGCAGGTGCGGATCAGCTGCCACCAGGCGGCGATCTCGGCCCAGCCGGGGGCGGAGAGCGAGCCGCCGAACTCCTGGACCGAGAGGGCGGCGGTGAGCCCGGCGAAGGCGAGCCGGTCGGCGAGCGGCCAGTCGGCGAGGGTGCCGGTCACGAAACCGGCGACGAAGACGTCCCCCGCCCCGGTCGGATCGAGCGCCTCCACCTCGATGGCGGGCACGGCCGCTGCGGTGCCGGTGCGCCCGTCGACGGCGTACGCGCCCTCCGCACCGAGGGTGACCACAGCGAGCGGGACGCGTTCGGCGAGCGCGTGCGCGGCGGCGCGCGGGCAGTCGGTACGGGTGTAGCGCATCGCCTCCTCCGCGTTGGGCAGGAACGCCTCGCAGTGCGCCAGGTCGGGCAGGGCGTCCAGGTCCCAGCGGCCGGTCTCGTCCCACCCGACGTCGCCGAAGACCAGCGCACCGTCCCGGGCGGCGGTGGCCACCCAGGGCTCGCTCCGGCCCGGGGCGAGCGAGGCGATGGCGGCGCGGGCGCGCGGCGGACACTGCGGGAAGACCGGGGCGGCGGCGCCGGTGGAAGTTCCGTTTTCGGGGGTCCCGGTGGAGGTTCCGGTTTCGGTGGTCCCGGTGGAGCTTTCGGTCCCGGCGGCCCCTGCCCGGCTTCCGGTTCCGGCGTCGGGCGCCGGGGCGGGGGCCTCGTGGCCGTGCGAGACCATCGTGCGCTCGCCCTCGTACGCCATGGAGACGGTGACCGGGGAGTGCCAGCCGGGGACGGTGTGCGACATCGACAGGTCGATGCCCTCGCCCTGTTCCAGGGCGTCCCAGCAGTACTCGCCGTAGTGGTCGTCCCCGAAGGCGGCGGCGAGGGAGGTGTGCAGCCCGAGGCGGGCGAGGGCGGTGGCCATGTTGGCGACGCCGCCGGGGCTGGAGCCCATCCCCCGGGCCCAGGACTCGGTGCCGCGCACGGGGGCGCTGTCGAGGCCCGTGAAGATGATGTCGAGGAAGACCGGGCCTGTCAGGAAGACGTCGCAGGCGGGGTCGCGCGGGGCGCGCAGCGCCTCCAGCGGGTCGATGCCCGGAGTGTCTGTGCTCACCGTGCGCTCCCGGGGTCGTGCGGCGGATCGCGGCGGGATCCGGACCGTGTGAGGTGCGGTCAGTCTGCCCGATCCGCGGAGGGGAACGCAGTGTCCGCGCCCATGTGTTCGCAGCACGCCTGACCTGCATAAACATGCGCTAATACCCGGCGTTCGACTGCATAAACGCATAAGTGATCCAGATCACATCGGGGCGACTTTCGGGGAGCCGGAAGCGCTTGATACAAATTGCCCCGCGAGCACCTTCGGGGACGTTGTCCGACGAGAGCCGCAATCCCCTGGCATAGCGCCATACCTCCCGCAGCACCCCCATGCCTTCCCGCAGTACCCCTTGCCTTGCCTCCCCCTGCCTTCGCGCAGTACCCCCGCCCCACCTCCCGCTGCCTTCCCGCAGCGCCCCGCCCTACCTCCCCCTTGCCTTTTCGCCGTACCCCCTCCCCTCCCCCCGCCTGCTCAGGCATGTCTTCAGGAACGCCCATGTCCTCGCGCCCTGGTGCCGCGTGGCCCCTGGTGGCCGTGTTCACCGCCGGTTACCTCGCCTCTTATCTCCTCCCCACCGTCGTCGGCCGGCTCAGCGCTCATCTCGGGCTGAGTCCCGCCCAGGCCGGTCTGGTCGGCAGCGCCCTGCTCCTCAGCTCGGCCGGTGCCGGCTTCGCCCTCGCGGGCCGGGTCGAGCGGTTCGGGGCCCGTACCCCTGCCCGCGCCGGACTGATACTCGCCGCCGTCGGCTACGGCTGTGCCGCGCTCGCCGGGTCCGTGCCGCTGGTGGTGCTCGGTGTGATGGTCGGCGGCTTCGGCTCGGGCACGGCGACGGCGGTCGCGGCATCCGGGATCGCCGCCCGGCGCGACCCGCACCGGACCTCCTCGCTCGGACTGCTCACCGTGTCCGCCACGGCGGGCGTCCTCTACCTGACCATCCCTCACCTCGGCGGCGGCCACCGGCTTCCCTTCGCCGCGATCGCCCTGGTCGCCCTGCTCGTCTGGCCCGCGACCGCCCGGCTCGACGGCGCGCGGACGGCGGAGGAGACCAGCTCGCCGATCACGGGCCGGCTGCCGCACCGCCGCTCCGGGCTCGTCCTGGCGGGCGGCATGCTCGTCTGGTCCATGGCGCAGAACGCGCTGTGGGGCGTGAGCAGCCGCATCGGCCTCGACCAGGCGGGGCTGTCCGAGGTCACCGTCGGCGCGGTGTTCGCCGCCGCGCTCGGTGCCGGGCTGCTCGGGGTGACCGGTGCCGGGCTGCTCGGCGCCCGGCTCGGCCGGGCGGTGCCGATCGGGCTCGGGACCGTGGTCATCGCCGCGAGCATCGTGCTCAGCTCGTCGGCCCGGGACCTCGGCTCGTTCGCGACCGGCGAGATCATGTGGAACACCGTCTACCCGGTGGTCCTCTCCTACCTGATCGGGCTGGCCGCCTCGCTGGACATACGCGGCCGCTGGGCGGTGCTGGCGGGCTCGGCCTCTTCGATAGGGGTGGCCTGCGGCCCGCTGCTGGGCAGCGTGCTCTCCGAGGAGGCCGGCTATCCGGCGATGGGGCTCATCCTGGGGGCGGCCACCCTGCTGGTCGCCGCCCCGGTGACCGCCGTGGCGCTGCACACCGGCGGCCGTCCGCTGGTGCCCGGTTCGGTACGCCGTCGCGGTGGCGCCCCGGCCGCGCTGCTCGCCGCCACCACCGGCGGCCTGTCCGGCGCGGTGCCGAAACTCGGCTCGCCGGAGCAGGCCGTCACGGAACTGCGCGTACGGCGCAGGCGGCTGGTGCGCAGTGCGATCCGGACAGCCGGTCCGGACGGCGGTTCCGGTCAGTCGAACGCGTACGCCTCGACCTCGGCCAGGTAGCGCGCCCGGCGCTCCTCGTCGTGGTCGAGGAAGGCCGCCTCGAAGGAGTTGCGGGCCAGGGTGCGCAGCTGCTCCGGGTCCAGGGCGAGCGCGTCACGGACGGCGTCGAAGTTATCTCCGGCGTACCCGCCGAAGTAGGCGGGGTCGTCGGAGTTGACCGTGCAGTGCAGTCCGGCGGCCAGCATCGCGGGCAGCGGGTGGTCGGTCAGCTTGTCGACCGTGCGCAGCCGTACATTGGAAAGCGGGCAGAGCGTGAGCGGCACCCGGTCCGCGACCAGCCGTGCCACCAGCTCCGGGTCCTCCATGCAGCGCAGCCCGTGGTCGACGCGCTCGACGCCGAGGATGTCCAGGGCCTCCCGGATGTACTCCGGCGGGCCCTCCTCCCCCGCGTGGGCCACCTTGCGCAGGCCGAGCGCGGTGGCCGCCTCGTACACCTCACGGAACTTGGCGGGCGGGTGGCCGACCTCGGCGGAGTCCAGGCCGACGGCGCTGATCCGGTGGAGGTACGGCTTGGCCGCGTCGAGGGTGCCGAGGGCCGATTCGGCGGACAGGTCGCGCAGGAAGCACAGGATGAGCTGGGTGGAGACGCCGTGGGTCTCCTCGCTGCGCTCCAGCGCGCGGCCGAGCCCTTCGATGACCGTGCCGATGGGGACGCCCCGGGCGGTGTGGGCCTGCGGGTCGAAGAAGATCTCGGCGTGCCGGACCCCCTGGGCGGCGGCGCGGGCGAGGTAGGCGTCGGCGAGTTCGGCGAAGTCGTCCTCGGTGCGCAGGACGGCCATCAGCGCGTAGTAGAGGTCCAGGAAGGACTGGAGGTCGTCGAACTGGTAGGCGGCGCGCAGTTCTTCGGTGGTGGCGTACGGCAGGGTCACCCCGTTGCGTTCCGCGAGGGCGAAGGCCAGCTCGGGTTCGAGGGTGCCTTCGATGTGGAGGTGGAGTTCGGCCTTGGGGAGGTGCACGGTGTCTCGCAAACGGTGGTGCTGGTGGGGTCAGTGGTGCCGGGTGGGGAGCGGGACGCGGATGAGGTCCTGGGCGACGGTGAGTTCGCCGTCGAACCCGGCGGCGCGGGCCTGGGTCTCGAAGAGTTCCGGGTCGTTGTAGCGCTGGGAGAAGTGGGTGAGCACGAGGTGGCGGACGCCCGCCTCCGTCGCGACCCGGGCGGCCTGTCCGGCGGTCAGGTGGCCGTGGTCGACGGCGAGTTTCTCGTCCTCGTCGAGGAAGGTCGACTCGATGACGAGCATGTCGCAGCCCTCGGCGAGCGCGTACACCCCGTCGCAGAGCCGGGTGTCCATGACGAACGCGAACCGCTGCCCGCGCCGGTGCTCGGAGACCTGCTCCAGCGTGACGCCGCCCAGGGAGCCCTCGCGCTGGAGGCGGCCCACGTCCGGTCCGGCGATGCCGTGCTCCTTGAGCAGGGCGGGCAGCATACGGCGGGTGTCGGGCTCGGTGAGGCGGTAGCCGTACGACTCGACGGGGTGCGAGAGCCGATGGCTGTCCAGGGTGTACGCGGGGGTGGTGGCGAGGATTCCGCCGTCCCCGGCGACGGGGTCCTGGGCCAGCTCGACGGTCTCGCGGTAGGCGGTGGCGTACCGCAGCCGGTCGAAGAAGTGCTGCCCGCTCGCCGGGTAGTGGGCGGTGACCGGGTGCGGCACCTGGTCCAGGTTGATCCGCTGGATCACCCCGGCGAGCCCGAGGGAGTGGTCGCCGTGGAAGTGGGTGACGCAGATCCGGTGGATGTCGTGCGCGGCGACCCCGGCCCGCAGCATCTGGCGCTGGGTGCCCTCGCCGGGGTCGAAGAGGATGCCCTCGCCGTCCCAGCGCAGCAGATAGCCGTTGTGGTTACGGTGACGGGTGGGGACCTGGCTGGCGGTGCCGAGCACCACCAGCTCGCGTACGGACATGGGGAAACGCTCCTGCGCTGCTGCTGTACGGGAAGGGTTATCCGGGGGGCCACTGGAGGCCGCGGCCGCCCAGGACGTGGGCGTGCGCGTGGAAGACGGTCTGGCCGGCGCCGGACCCCGTGTTGAAGATGACCCGGTAGCCGGTGGAGTCGATCTTCTCGTCGGCGGCGACCGCTCCGGCCTCGGTCAGCACGTCGGCGGCGATCTGCGGTTCGGCGGCGGCGAGGGAGGCGGCGTCCGGGTAGTGGACCTTGGGGATGACCAGGACGTGGGTGGGGGCCTGCGGGTTGATGTCGCGGAAGGCGACGGTGGTCCCGCTCTCGCGGACGATGGTCGCCGGGATGTCCCCCGAGACGATCTTGCAGAACAGGCAGTCGGACTGCGGCTCTCCCGCCATGGCGCCGGGCCTCCTCATTCGCTGATGATCAGTACGGCTCATGCTAGAGCCTCTTGCCGGGCCGCCGGGCACGGTTCACGCCTGCGGCACGGTGCGTCCCGGCAGCGCTTTATCCCCAGCGGCCGGTGCGTCCCAGCAGCAGCGCGGTCGCCGCCGTCCCCGCCGTGGACGTACGCAGCACGCTGCGGCCGAGCCGGTAGGGGCGGGCGCCCGCCTCGGCGAAGGCGGTCAGTTCCTGCGGGGAGACGCCGCCCTCGGGGCCGACGACGAGCACGATCGTGCCCTCGGCCGGGAGTTCGGCGGTGGCGAGCGGGGTGCTGTCGTGGTCGCGGTCCTCGTGGAGGACCCCGGCGAAGTCGGCTCCGGCGAGCAGGGCCGCGACCTGCTTGGTCGTCATGGCCTCGGCCACCTCGGGGAAGCGCACCCGGCGGGACTGCTTGCCCGCCTCGCGTGCCGTGCTGCGCCACTTCGTCAGGGCCTTCGCGCCCCGGTCGCCCTTCCACTGGGTGATGCAGCGGGCGGCCTGCCAGGGCACGATCGCGTCGACGCCGGTCTCGGTCATCGTCTCGACGGCCAGTTCGCCCCGGTCGCCCTTGGGGAGGGCCTGGACGACGGTGATCCGGGGCGTGGGCTCCGGCTCCTCCTGGACGCCCGCGTGGAGTGTGACGGTGAGGCGGTCCTTGCCCTCGGCGGAGCGGACCTCGCCCTCCGCCCAGTGGCCGAGTCCGTCGGTGAGGATGACGTCCTCCCCGGGCTGGAGCCGCTTGACGGAGACGGCGTGCCGTCCCTCGGGGCCTTCCAGGACGAACTCCGTTCCGGTGGGCATCCGTTCGACGACGAAGACCGGTGCGGTCACCGGGGGCTCCTCATGCTCAGGGCCGCCCTGGCGGCCTCCAGTTCGGCGGCGAGCAGCTCGATCAGCTCGCCCGCGGGCAGTTCGCGGGCCATCCGGTGGCCCTGTCCGGCCCACAGGGCCATGCCCTGGGCGTCCCCGGCCTTGGCGGCGGCCTGGCGCAGCCCGCTGGTGACGTAGTGGACCTGGGGGTAGGCGGCGGGGGCGTACGGGCCGTGCTCGCGGACGAAGCGGTTGACCAGGCCGCGGGCGGGCCGCCCGGAGAAGGCGCGGGTCAGCTCGGTGCGGACGAACAGGGGGTTGGTCAGGGCCTGCTTGTGCAGCAGGTGCGCGCCGGACTCGGGGCAGACCAGGAAGGCGGTGCCGAGCTGGGCGGCGTCCGCGCCCGCCGCGAGGACGGCGGCGATCTGGGAGCCGCGCATCACGCCGCCGGTGGCGACGATCGGGAGCTGCACGGTCTCGCGGACCTGGGCGACGAGGGAGAGCAGCCCGGTGCCGGTCTGGTCGAGCTGCGGGTCGTCGCGGTGGGTGGACTGGTGGCCGCCCGCCTCGACGCCCTGGACGCAGACGGTGTCGGCGCCCGCCCACTGGGCGCTCTGGGCCTCCTCGGCGGAGGTGACCGTGACGATGGTGTGCGTACCGGCGCGGGCGAAGGCGTCCAGGGTGTCGCGGGTGGGGCAGCCGAAGGTGAAGGAGACGACCGGGACCGGATCGTCGAGCAGGATCGCGACCTTCGCCTCGTAGCCGTCGTCGCCGCTGCTGTCCGGGTCGCCGAGCGGGGTCTCGTACCAGGCGGCCTCGCCGGCGAGCTGGTGGCGGTAGACCTCGACGGCGCTGGGGTCGGCGAGTGCCGGCTGCGGCATGAAGAGGTTGACGCCGAACGGGCCGGAGGTGAGCCGGCGGAGCTGTTTGATCTCGTTGTACATTCCGTCCGCCGTTTTGTACCCGGCGGCCAGGAATCCGAGCCCGCCGGCTTCGGCGACGGCCCCGGCGAGCTGAGGTCCGGACGTGCCGCCCGCCATGGGGGCCTGCACGATCGGATACCGGCAGAGATCGGTCAACTCGGAGGACATGAGCGCATCGTGCCACGTCCCGTGCACGGGGCCGAATCAGCCAGCCGACGGCCTGACCGGTTCTCCCGCCGAACGCCGCACCGCCCGCCGGTGAAGAACCGGCGGGCGGTGCGGTGAAAGGCGGAAAGCGGTTCAGCGGCCGTTGAACGCGTCCTTCAGACGGGAGAAGAGGCCCTGCTGACCTGGCTGGAATTGACCCAGGGGCCGTTCCTCGCCGCGCAGCTTGGCCAGCTCTCGCAGCAGCCGCTCCTGCTCGGGGTCGAGCTTGGACGGGGTGATCACCTCGACGTGCACGATCAGGTCGCCCCGCCCGCCTCCGCGCAGATGCGTGATCCCGCGTCCGTGCAGGGGCACGGACTGGCCGGACTGGGTGCCGGGCCGGATGTCGATCTCCTCCAGGCCGTCCAGCGTCTCCAGCGGGCACTTGGTGCCGAGGGCCGCGGCCGTCATGGGGATGGTGACCGTGCAGTGCAGATCGTCGCCGCGCCGCTGGAAGACGGAGTGCGGCAGCTCGTGGATCTCGACGTACAGGTCGCCGGGCGGGCCGCCGCCGGGGCCGACCTCGCCCTCTCCGGCGAGCTGGATACGGGTGCCGTTGTCGACGCCCGCGGGGATCTTGACCGTGAGCGTGCGCCGCGAGCGGATACGGCCGTCGCCGGCGCACTCCGGGCACGGGGTGGGCACGACGGTGCCGAAGCCCTGGCACTGCGGGCAGGGCCGCGAGGTCATGACCTGGCCCAGGAAGGACCGGGTGACCTGGGAGACCTCGCCGCGTCCGCGGCACATGTCACAGGTCTGGGCGGAGGTGCCGGGGGCCGCGCCCTCGCCGCTGCAGGTGTTGCAGACGACGGCCGTGTCGACCTGGATGTCCTTGGTGGTGCCGAAGGCCGCCTCGTTGAGGTCGATCTCCAGGCGGATCATGGCGTCCTGGCCGCGCCGGGTCCGCGAACGGGGCCCGCGCTGCGCGGCGTTGCCGAAGAAGGCGTCCATGATGTCGGAGAAGTTGCCGAAGCCGCCGGCTCCGAAACCGCCCGCACCGCCGCCTCCGCCGTTCGCGGAGAGCGGGTCGCCGCCGAGGTCGTAGACCTGCTTCTTCTGCGGGTCCGAGAGCACCTCGTAAGCGGCGTTGATCTCCTTGAACCGCTCCTGGGTCTTCGGGTCCGGGTTGACATCCGGGTGCAGCTCGCGGGCGAGCCGACGGAATGCCTTCTTGATCTCGTCCTGAGATGCGTCGCGGCGCACGCCGAGTACGGCGTAGTAGTCCGTGGCCACTTACGACTCCGCCAGGATCTGTCCGACGTAACGTGCCACTGCGCGTACCGCTCCCATCGTTCCGGGGTAGTCCATGCGGGTCGGTCCGACCACGCCGAGTTTGGCGACTGCCTCGTCGCCCGAACCGTAGCCGACCGCGACGACGGACGTGGAGTTGAGCCCCTCGTGGGCGTTCTCATGCCCGATCCGTACGGTCATGCCGGAGTCCGTGGCCTCACCGAGCAGCTTCAGCAGGACGACCTGCTCCTCCAGTGCTTCCAGCACCGGCCGGATCATCACCGGGAAGTCGTGTCCGAAGCGGGTGAGGTTGGAGGTGCCGCCGATCATCAGCCGCTCCTCCGTCTCCTCGACGAGTGTTTCGAGGAGGGTGGAGAGAACCGTGGAAACCGTCCCCCGGTCCTCGCTGTCGAAGGATTCCGGCAGCTCCTGCACCAGGCGCGGGACATCCGCGAAGCGTCGTCCGACGACCCGGCTGTTGAGCCGGGCCCGCAGATCCGCCAGCGATGTCTCACCGAACGGCGCAGGGCAGTCGATCATACGCTGTTCGACCCGGCCGGTGTCCGTGATCAGGACCAGCATCAGCCGGGCGGGGGCGAGCGAGAGCAGCTCCACGTGCCGCACCGTCGAGCGGGTCAGCGAGGGGTACTGCACGACGGCGACCTGCCGGGTCAGCTGCGCGAGCAGCCGCACCGTCCGGCCGACCACGTCGTCGAGGTCGACCGCGCCGTCGAGGAAGTTCTGGATGGCCCGGCGCTCGGGCGAGGACAGCGGCTTGACGCCCGCGAGCTTGTCGACGAAGAGGCGGTACCCCTTGTCGGTGGGGATGCGCCCCGCGCTCGTGTGCGGCTGGGCGATGAAGCCCTCGTCCTCCAGCACCGCCATGTCGTTGCGGACGGTGGCCGGGGAGACTCCCAGCCGGTGCCGCTCGGTCAGCGCCTTGGAGCCGACGGGCTCCTCGGTGCCGACGTAGTCCTGGACGATGGCGCGCAGCACTTCGAGTCTGCGTTCGCTGAGCATCGCGCACACCTCCAGCTGTCCGTCTCCGGTCTCCGACTGGCACTCGGTGCGTACGAGTGCCAGCAATCCCGTCGTCAGTGTACGGGGGTGGGGTGGGGCCTGGGCAAGGGCGACCGGCCGCCCCGCCACGGGACCGCGCAGGTCGATGCCGATAGCGTCCTGGTATGGACGTCGCTTGGGAAGACTTCGGGTGGGAGCGGTTGGGCAACGGTGTCGGCCGGCGGCGGCTCCCGGGCTGGGACGCCACCGTCGCGCTGGTCGCCGGTGCGGAGGGGGTGCTGCTGTACGACACCGGTTCGACGCTGCGCGAGGGCGTGGAGCTGCGGCGGCAGGCCGAGGCGCTGCTCGGCCGCAGGGTGACGCATATCGCACTGAGCCACCCCCATTTCGATCATGTACTGGGCACGGCGGCGTTCGCCGGGGTCCAGGTGTACGGCTCGGCGGGGCTGACCGCCCTGCTGCGGAACGGGGAGCAGGCGCTGTACGGGGACGCCGTGCGGCAGGGCGTCCCCGAGGACGAGGCGGCCCGGTCGGCGGACACGCTGGTGGTGCCGCACCACGAGGTGCACGGCGAGCGGACGCTCGACCTGGGCGGCGGGCGGCGGGTGCTGCTGGCCGATCTGGGCCCCGCCCACAGCGGCCATGACCTCGCGGTGGTGGTGCCGGGCTCGGACGGCGAGCCTCCGGTGGTGCTCTGCGGCGATCTGGTCGAGGAGTCGGGCGATCCGCAGGCGGGCCCGGACGCGGACCCCGCGCGCTGGCCGGCCGCGCTGGCGAGGCTGCTGGAACTGGGCGGCGAGGACGCGCTGTACGTACCGGGGCACGGAGCGGTGGTGGACGCGGCGTTCGTCCGGAAGCAACGGGCGACGCTGGCGGAGCGGTTCGCGGCGGTGTGAGCGTCTTCGCGGCGGCGTCGAAGACTTTCGCTGCGACGTGAGCATCTCCTCGGCGGCGTCGAGGATCTTCGTGGCGGCGTGAGGTTCTTCACGGCGGCGGGCCGATTATCGTCGGGCCATGCGCAGCTACCAGCCGGACCTGACCCCGCCGTGGAAGCGGTCCGCCCCCGTGCCCGAGGTGCCCGCCGAACCCGATCTGGTCGTGGAGGAGGTCGCCACCGGCTTCTGCGGGGCGGTGATCCGCTGCGAGAAGACCGCCCAGGGGCCGACGGTGACCCTGGAGGACCGGTTCGGCAAGCACCGGGTGTTCCCGATGGAGCCGCGCGGCTTCCTGCTGGAGGGCAAGGTCGTCACGCTGGTGCGCCCGGGCCCCGGCGGTCCCGTGCGTCCCACCCGTACGGCCTCCGGTTCGGTGGCGGTGCCCGGCGCGCGGGCCCGGGTGGCGCGGGCCGGGCGGATCTATGTGGAGGGGCGGCACGACGCGGAGCTGGTGGAACGGGTGTGGGGCGACGACCTGCGCATCGAGGGCGTCGTCGTGGAGTACCTGGAGGGCGTCGACGACCTTCCGGCGATCGTCGGGGAGTTCGGGCCCGGTCCGGACGCGCGGCTCGGCGTGCTGGTGGACCATCTGGTGCCCGGCTCCAAGGAGTCCCGGATCGCGGCTCAGGTGACCGGGGACCACGTGCTGGTGGTGGGGCACCCCTACATCGACGTGTGGGAGGCGGTGAAGCCGTCCTCGGTGGGGATCGACGCCTGGCCGGTGGTGCCGAGGGGCCAGGACTGGAAGACCGGCGTGTGCCGTGCGCTGGGGTGGCCGGAGAACACCGGGGCCGCCTGGCAGCACATTCTGTCGAAGGTCCGCAGCTACAAGGACCTGGAACCCCAACTGCTGGGCCGGGTGGAGGAATTGATCGACTTCGTCACCCTTCCGGACTGATGTCCCCGGGCTGAGACCGGCCTGTCCCGGACGATCACGTACCGATCTCTATGAATGCCTGCGTCCCACACGCACCATCGGTTATTGAGGGTTACCGAGGGTGCGAACGGGCCGGCGGTTCACGGGGGAAGGGCACGGGACGATGGCGCGCGAGGTGTGGCGGGACAGTGCGGACAACGAGGCGGCTTCGGCCGTCTTCCACCTGATGCAGCAACTGATCGACCGGTACCGGGTCAACCGGCCGGTGATGCCGCTCGTGGTGGCCCAGGCGGCGGACGCCGGGGCCGGGCCGGAGATCGACGACCGGGTCGAGCGCCTCGTGCGCCAGGTGCACGAGGCGAACGCGCTGCGCCGGGTGCCGGTGCAGTTGCTGGAGGGCCGGGGGGACACTCCGTACGAAGCGGCGCTGGACATGGTGCGCACGCTCTCCGAGAAGCCGTGGGAGACCCGCGACACCACCCAGTACAAGAACTTCTCCTTTCCGCGCTCGCGGCTGCTCGGGGCGATCGAGCAGGCCACCGCGACGGTCGTGGAGCAGTCCGGCAGCCCCTCGGAGGTGCCCGGGGAAAGGATTCTGGAGCAGCTGAGCCGGCTCAGGTGGCGGGCCGACCGCCCGCGCCGGGGCTCCTGGTGGAACTCGCTGCGGGACTCGGTGCGGCCGGAGACCTTCGTCGGGGCGCTGTTCATCGCCCTGCTCAGCGTGCTGCTCGGGGAGATCGACTGGCTGCTGACGGCCCTGGTGGCGGCCCTCGCGCTGATAGCCCTGGCCGTGGTGGGGCTGATGACCCGGGCCGCGCCGCCGCTGCTGTGGCTGCGCGGGGCCAGCCGCTGGCTGGCCACCACCTCCTCGCTGGCAGCCTCCAGCACGGGCTATCCCTCCGACGGCTGGTCCTGGTTCTCGCCGAGCGGGTCGTGGCGGGTGATCCGGGCCCGGGCCGCGGCCGTCGCGGTGCGGGTGGCGGAAGCGGGGGCGGACGACGAGCAGACGGAGCACGCGCGCCAGTTCCATCTGGAGCTGCGGGTGCAGGCGCTGCTGGAGGACCTGCGGTACGCCTACCGCCCGCACGCGCTGGACTGGCGGCGCAGCAAGCGGACGGTTCCGCCGGTGGTGTTCCTGCCCCGGGCCACGCAGGACAACGGCGGCATCCTGCTGATCAACGCGATCAACAACGTACGGTCGCGGCGCAGTGAGGTCGATCCGCTGCTGCTCCTCGCCTCGCTGCCGGCCTCCGAGATCATGCGGCACACCCCGCCGCTGCCGCCGGAACGGTCCGGCACGGGTCCGGCGGCCTCCTCGGGGGCCAGGGCCCGCTACGAACGCTGGGTGGACGCTCTGAGCCTGGGCCAGTCGCCGGTGGCGGCGGCGACGCTGGCGTGGGTGCTGCGGCTGCCGCTGTCCACGGAGAAACTGACCCACGAGCACGCGCACGCCCAGCTCGTCACCTACCGGGTGCGGCGGACCTGGGCGTGGTGGGTGATGTCGCGGGCGAGCATCGCCCTGGTCGTGGTGGGCAGCCTGCTGGGGGCGTTCCTGTGGGCCGGGCACTGGCGGGACGCCTACTGCCACGGGCCGCTGACCGACCGGAGCACTGACGCGATCTGGATCGGTGAGGGCGGGGA
Source organism: Streptomyces rubiginosohelvolus (assembly GCF_014649875.1). Classification (GTDB taxonomy): domain Bacteria; phylum Actinomycetota; class Actinomycetes; order Streptomycetales; family Streptomycetaceae; genus Streptomyces; species Streptomyces rubiginosohelvolus. The sequence goes on from NZ_BMTW01000003.1 coordinate 345,632, forward strand.
CCGGGAGTGCGTCGGCGTGGCGACCGTGCCGGAGGTGCGGTTCGCGCGCGGCAACGGCCTGGAGCTGAGCGGGGCCGGGAAGGGCGTCACGTTCGACCGGATCGAGCGGGCGATCCGGGAGGAGAACCGGACCGTCGAGAAGGACGGCCGGTACGTCACGGTGGTCTACGCCGGTCCGCTCACCGCCAGGGGCGACGAGCGCGAGGCGACCCGCAAGGGCCTGGAGGAGCTGACCGGCGTCTACCTCCAGCAGCAGTCGGTGAACAGGACCGTGCGGCGGTCGGTCAAACTGCGGGTGCTTCTCGCCAACGGCGGCGAGGACATGCTGCGGCAGCTCACCGCCGTCCGCAAGATCATCGAGGTGGCGGAGCGGGACCCCACGGTGGTGGGCGTGGTGGGCCTCGGCCGGAACACCGACGAGAGCGACGACGCGGCGGAGCTGCTGCGCGAGGCCGGGCTGCCGCTGGTGAACACGACGAACTCCAGCAGCAGCCTCCCCCGGCAGTACCCGAACTACTTCGGGCTCGCGGCGACGGACGAGGAGCAGACGTACGCCTTGGGGCTGGTCGCGGGTCAGGTCGCACGGAAGCTGGACGACCCGCAGGCGATCGTGCTGTCGCGCCGGGCCCGCAACGGGGACAAGGACCGCTACACCGCCGAACAGCGTGCCGCGGGGAAGGAGATGCTCCGGGAAGCGGGCTTCTCGCTGGGCGGGGACATGTACTACGACCTGGTGGGCGAGGCCAGTCTGAACACCCCGCTGACCACCATCTGCCAGGGCGAGCGGGTTCCGGACGCGTTGTACTTCGCCGGGCGCGTCGAGGACGTCCCGGCCCTGATGGACGGTCTGTCGGTCACCACCGGGTGCTCGGACCGGAAGATGACGGTCTTCACCGGGGACGACCTGTCGAAGGGGACGTTCGACGACAGCACGTCCATCGCGGCGAACGTCACGCTGTACCACTCGTCGCTGGCCCCGCTGGACCGGGGGAAGAACCTCGGCTTCTACGGGGACGCGTACCGCACGCTGCGGGACCTGCACCCCGAGGGCGAGCCCATCGCGCTGGCCTCGGGGCTGCCGGTGTACGAGGACGATCTGTTCGCCAGCGGGCAGATCGTCATCTCCTACAGCGCGGCGGCGGCCCTGTACGACGCTGCCGCACGCGGGGACGAACCGCGCAGCGCCGCCGAGACCTGGGCGACGCTGCACACGGTGGATCTGAACAACATGCCGACGGGGACGATCTCGTTCAGCAGGGCGCGGTCCTCGGTCTCGGACAATGTGCACGGCCTGAACATCGTCAAGGTGGTCCGGCCGGGGCCGAGCGCGGAGCGGACGCTGGTCTGCGGCAAGCCGGCCGGGGTCGCGCCGCCGCTGACGGCGAAGGACTGCAAGCCGTGAGGCCGTCGTTCCGGGGGCTCGGTCGACGCACCGTGAGGCCGTCGTCCCCGGGGCTCAGTCGACCAGGTCGCGGACGACGGCGTCGGCGAGGAGCCGCCCGCGCAGGGTGAGGACCGCGCGGCCCTTGTCGTACGGCTCCGCCTCCAGCAGCCCGTCGTTCAGGGCGCGGCGGGAGGCGGCGAGGCCGTCGGGTTTGAGCAGGTCCAGCGGGCAGCCCTCGCGCAGCCGCAGCTCCAGCAGGATGCGCTCGACCCGGCGGTCCTCCTCGGCGAGGATCTCGCGGCCCGCGCCGGGCGAGCGGCCCTCGGCGAGCGCCTGGGCGTACGCGCCGGGGTGCTTCACGTTCCACCAGCGCACGCCGCCGACGTGGCTGTGGGCGCCGGGGCCCGCGCCCCACCAGTCGGCGCCGCGCCAGTACAGCTCGTTGTGGAGGCAGCGGCCGGCTTCGGTGGTGGCCCAGTTGGAGACCTCGTACCAGTGGAAACCGGCGGCGGCGAAGGCCTCGTCCGCGATGAGATAGCGGTCGGCGTGGGCGTCGTCGTCGGTCATCGGGATCTCGCCGCGCCGGATGCGGCGGGCGAGCTGGGTGCCCTCCTCGACGATCAGGGCGTACGCCGACACGTGGTCGGGGCCCGCGCCGATCGCGGCGTCCAGGGTGGCCCGCCAGTCGTCGTCGGACTCGCCGGGGGTGCCGTAGATCAGGTCCAGGTTGACGTGGTCGAAGCCCGCCGCACGCGCCTCGGCGACGCAGGCCTCGGGGCGGCCGGGGGTGTGCGTGCGGTCGAGGATCTTCAGGACGTGCTGCTTGGCGCTCTGCATCCCGAAGGAGACCCGGTTGAAGCCGCCCTCGCGCAGGGCTTCGAGGTAGGCCGGGTCGACGGACTCGGGGTTGGCCTCGGTGGTGATCTCGGCGTCGTCCGCGAGCCCGAACTCGTCCCGGATCGCGCCCAGCATGCGGACGAGGTCGGCGGCGGGGAGGAGCGTGGGCGTGCCGCCGCCGACGAAGACGGTACGGACCGGGCGGGGGTCGTCGCCGAGGACCTTGCGGGCCTGGCGGACCTCCTCGATCAGGTGGACGGCGTAGTTGTCGCGGGAGGCCAGCGCACCGCCGGAGCCACGCAGCTCGGTGGCGGTGTAGGTGTTGAAGTCGCAGTAGCCGCAGCGCGTGGCGCAGTACGGAACGTGCAGGTAGAAGCCGAGCGGGCGGTCGGCGGCGCCTTCCAGGGCGTGGCGGGGCAGCGCCCCGTCGTCGGGCACGGGCTCACCATCGGGCAGTACGGAAGGCATACCGACCATTGTCGCTCGCCGCCGGAGCTTCCCGGACCGGGCGGGCTCGGCGGCCCGGTCCGAGCCCGGTCCGGCCCGTTCAGTCCGCGTGCAGGACCAGCAGGGCCACGTCGTCGTCCGGGGGCTGCTCGGCGAACTCGTGGACCGCACGCCGGATCTTCTCGGCGGTGGCCTCGGCGGGCAGCCCGGCGCATCCGGCGAGCACCCGGGCCAGCCCGTCCCCGTCGTCGAACATCAGCGGGCCCGACCGCCGCTCGGTCACCCCGTCGGTGACACAGAGCAGGGTGTCCCCGGGCGCGAGGTCGAAGACCTGGCTCTCGTACGCCACGTCCTCGACGACCCCGAGCAGCACCTGGGGCTCGGCGGCCGGGCGTACGGAGCCGTCGGGGCGCAGCAGCAGGGGCAGCGGGTGTCCGGCGCTGGCCACCGTGCAGCGGACCCCGCCGTCGGGGAGCGGCACGACCTCCCCGTACAGCAGGGAGAGGAACCGCGACTGGGTGCCGTCGTGGAGCTGCTGGCCCCCGGCGGCGGCGACCATCAGGGCGGCGGCCTCGGCGGCCTCCATGGCGTCGTCGAGGAGGAGGCGGTTCAGCCGGTCCAGGACCTCCCCGACGCCGAAGCCCTCCCGGGAGAGCAGGCGGAGCCAGGGGCGGGCGAGACCGGTGACGACGGCGGCCTCGGGGCCCGAGCCCTGGACGTCGCCGAGGACGAAGCACCAGCGGTCGCCGGGGCACGGGAAGATGTCGTAGAAGTCACCGCCGACCACGCCGTCGTCGCTCGGTTCGTAGACGAGGGAGCTGGTGACGCCGGGGATGTCCGCGACCTTGCTGGGGAGCAGGCCGCGCTGGAGGATCCGGCTGATGGTGGCCTGCCGGGTGTAGGCGCGGGCGGCGCCGACGGCGAGGCCGAGGCGGCGGACGAAGTCCTCGATCAGCGAGGAGACGGCCTCGGGGACCTGGGCGTCGCCCTCCCGCCCGACGAGGACGGTGCCGAGCATCCTGCCCCCGGCGGTGATGCGGAACGCGAGCGCGGCCCCGTCCCGGCCGCCGGGCTGCGGCGGTGCGGCGTCCTCGGCCTCCCCGGGCTGATCGGCGGGGTGGCCGGGGTGCGCGGGCCAGGGCACGGGGACGGGGCCGGAGCCCGCCCCGGCGGGCAGGGTGACCGGGGCCCGCTCCAGAGCGGTGCGCAGGGGCTCGGCGCCGGCCTCGTCGCTGTGCCAGACCCGGGCGAGCCGGGGTTCGGCAGCCGGTCCCCCGCCCTCGGTCTCCAGCCAGATCGCGCACCAGTCGGCGAGCCGGGGCACCAGCAGCTGGCCCGCTATGGCGGCCACCAGGTCCTCGTCGAGCTGCCCGGCGAGCAGATCGGAGGCCTCGGCGAGGAAGGCGGGGGCGCCCCGGCTGTCCCAGACCGCGTCGTCGCGTTCGGTGCGCCGGGCGGCGGGGGCGAGGATCTCGGCGGCGCGCAGACCGCGCCGCAGGGCCTCTCCGTCGGGCGGGGCGGGCGGGGCGCTCCAGTCGTCAACGGGGAGGCGGGCCCAGACGGTCTTGAGGCCGGTGCGGTAGGTGATGCCCCAGGAGTCGGCGAGGGTCGCGACGAGCTGGAGGCCCCGGCCGTACTCGGCGGGGTCCGGCAGCTCCCCCGCGACCGCCCGGCCCGGTTCGGGTGCGGGCTCCGGCTCGTCGCCGCTGACCGGGCGGGCCGGGTGGTGGTCGGTGACCTCCAGGACGAGGGCGGCGGACGGCTCGTCGCCGCCCTCCTCCTCCAGCCTGAGGACCAGGTCGACGGTGGTGCCGGCGTGCACGACGGCGTTGGTGACCAGCTCGTTGGTGACGGTCACGGCGTCGTCGGCCAGCCGGTCGCTGAAGCCCACGGCGGCGGGCACCCCGAGCCCGGTCCACTCCGCGAGCGCGGCCCGCACGAACCGCCGGGCGGCGGACGGGGCGAGCGGTATCCCGGGCAGGCTGGTGCGACTGGCCAGGCGCGGGCCGTGCGCGCCCCCGGCACGGGTGGTGGGACGCTGCACGGTGTCCCGCTGCAAGGGAATGGGCGCCACGGAGCGGCTCCTACGGGTCGGACGACACCGACAGGGTGACAGACCGGCCGCATCCATAAGCACCGAGTTACGGAAGTGAGCAGAAAATCGAGCAGATTCGAACGCGCGGGACGGGTTACGACTTGTCGGAAGCGGCGTCACCGGCGGACGGGACGGCCGCCTCGTCGATCACCACGGCGTCCGGGGTCTCGTCCATCCTCACCGCGCGTCGCCTGCGGTACGCCACCACCCCGCCCACCGCGAGCAGGAGGACGACCACGCCGGCCACGCCGAGGGCCGTCTGCTCGGCGAAGAGCCGCCCCAGCCCCTTGAGGATGCCGAGTCCCGCCGTCGCGTAGATCAGCGCCCAGGCGGCTCCGCCCACGAACAGGGCCGGGAGGTAGCGCGACAGGGGCATGCGCATGCTGCCCGCGAGGAAGTTGGCGGCGGTCTGGAACCCGACCGTCAGGAAGGAGACGGCCACCACCGGCGCGCCCCACCGCTGGATCGCTTGCTCGGCACGCCGGAACTTCGCCGAGGAGGCCCGCTCGGCGAACCTGCTGCGCCGGGCACCGGCTCCGGCGAGCCACCCGACGGCGAACGTCCCTCCGGCGCGCAGCAGGACGATGACGTACAGGGCTCCGGCCGCGAGCGCGATCTCATCCACGACGCCTCACCCCGGGCGCACGGCGGGCACGAGCCCGGTCACCGTCTCTCACCTGCGCCCCGCCTCTGCCCTGTTCCGTCCGCCGGGTACCACACCAGGCAAGGCCAGCCTAACCGGACGCGCATACGGCGGGCACCGGCCCCCTGACCATCCCCCGAGAAGGGGATACCTACCACTCGGTCGGAATTCATCACCCCGAAGAGTGTACGTTCGTACGCTCTGGAGCTAGGGTCATCCGCATGACCGTCGACATCGAGACACGGCCTCTCCCCGCCGCGCGCCACGCGCGGGCCGCCGTAGCCGTCCTGTTCTTCACGAACGGGGCTCTTTTCGCCAACCTGCTGCCGAGGTATCCGCAGATCAAGGAAGATCTGGCGATCGGCAACGGCGCCTACGGTCTCGCGGTCGCCGCGTTCCCGGCGGGGGCCATCACGGCCGGCCTCGCGGCAGGGGTGCTCGTCCGCCGCATGGGCTCGGCGCGGGTCGCGGTGCTCGGGACCCTGTTGACGGGTGCCGGAATCCTGGCCGCCGGTCTGGCGCCGTCGGTCGCCCTGTTCGCGACCGCCCTGTTCCTGGCCGGGGCCATGGACGCGCTCACGGACGTCGCGCAGAACGCGCACGGTCTGCGGGTGCAGCGCCTCTACGGGCGGTCCATCCTCAACTCCTTCCACGCCATCTGGTCCATCGGCGCGGTCACCGGTGGGCTGATGGCGGCGGGGGCGATGTCGCTGGGTCTGTCGCTGGGCGTGCACCTGGCGGTCGCGGCCGTCGTCCTCGTGGCCGCCGCCGGAGCCGCCCTGCGCTTCTGCCTCCCCGGACCGGACAACGCACCGGAGGAGGCCGGCCCGGAGCAGCGCGGCACGGAAGGGGCGCGCGGCACCTCGCGCGTCGGGCTGGTGCTGGCGGCCCTCGTCCTGATCGCCACCGCCGGAACGCTCGTGGAGGACGCGGGGAACTCCTGGGCCGCCCTCTATCTGAGCGACGCCCTGCACGCCTCCGCGGCTCTCGCCGCCTCGGGCTTCATCGCTCTGGTGGGCGCCCAGTTCATCGGGCGCATCATCGGGGACCGCCTCGTCGACCGCTTCGGCCAGCGTGCCGTGGCCCGGTCAGGAGGGCTGATCACGGCGGTCGGCATGGGTCTCGCCCTGGCGGTGCCGACGCTGCCCGGCACCGTCCTGGGTTTCGCCCTGGCCGGATTCGGGGTGGCGACCCTGGTGCCCGCCGCGATGCACGAGGCCGACGCGCTGCCCGGTCTCAAACCCGGCTCCGGTCTGACGATCGTCTCCTGGCTCATGCGCCTGGGCTTCCTGCTGTCGCCGCCGATCGTCGGCCAGGTCGCCGACGCGGCCGGCCTGCGCACCGGCCTGCTGGTGATCCCCGCCGCCGGAGTGCTGGTGGTGCTGCTCGCCGGGGTCCTGCGGGCCCGCCCTCGCCGCGACTGAACCGGCCGGGGGGCGGCGGCACGGCATGCGGCCTCCGCGTAGAGAAACAGGCACGGCATCGGCCCCCGGCGCTGGAAAACAAACGGGCGGGGAGCCCGGGCCCGTGAGGGTCCGCACTCCCCGCCGTGCCCGTCCGGGGCCGAGCCCCCGGACGGGTTCACGCGCGCAGCCGCTGGGCCTCGCGCGAGCCTGCGTACCTCAGGCCTCTCGCGAGCCCGCGTACATCTCGTCGATGAGCCCCTGGTACTCGCGCTCGACGACCGGCCGCTTCAGCTTGAGGCTGGGGGTCAGCTCGCCGTGCTCGACGTCCAGGTCGCGCGGCAGGAGCCGGAACTTCTTGATGGTCTGCCAGCGCTGCAGGCCCTCGTTGAGACGCTGGACGTACCCGTCGATCAGCTCGACGGTCTGCGGGGCGGCGACGACCTCCGCGTACGACTTGCCCGCCAGGCCGTTCTCGGCGGCCCAGCCGAGGATGGTGGGCTCGTCGAGGGCGATGAGCGCGGTGCAGAAGTTACGGTCCGCGCCGTGCACCAGGATGTTGGAGACGAACGGGCAGACCGCCTTGAACTGGCCCTCGACCTCCGCCGGTGCGACGTACTTGCCGCCCGACGTCTTGATCAGGTCCTTCTTGCGGTCGGTGATACGCAGGTAGCCGTCGGCCGACAGCTCGCCGATGTCCCCGGTGTGGAACCAGCCGTCCGACTCCAGGACCTCCTCGGTCTTGTCGGGCAGCTTGTGGTAGCCCTGCATGATGCCGGGGCCGCGCAGCAGGATCTCGCCGTCGTCCGCGATGCGCACCTCGGTGCCGGGGAGCGGCTTGCCGACGGTGCCGGTGCGGTAGGCCTCGCCCGGGTTGACGAAGGAGGCGGCGCTGCTCTCGGTGAGGCCGTAGCCCTCCAGGATGTGCACCCCGGCGCCCGCGAAGAAGTAGCCGATGTCCGGGGCGAGGGCGGCGGAGCCGGAGACACAGGCGCGCAGCCGGCCGCCGAAGGCCTCGCGGATCTTGGAGAAGACGAGCGTGTCGGCGACCTTGTGCTTGGCGCCGAGCGCGAAGGGGACGGACGCCTTGCCGGTGCGCCGGAAGTTGTCCTGGGAGACCTTGGCGTACTCGCGGCCCACCCCGGCGGCCCACTGGAAGATCTTGTACTTCGCGCCGCCGCCCGCACGGGCCTTGGAGGCGACCCCGTTGTAGACCTTCTCGAAGATGCGGGGGACGGCCGCCATGTAGGTCGGCTGGACGACCGGCAGGTTCTCGATGATCTTGTCGATGCGGCCGTCGATGGCGGTGACGTGGCCGACCTCGATCTGGCCCGAGGTCAGGACCTTGCCGAAGACGTGGGCGAGCGGCAGCCAGAGGTACTGCACGTCGTCGGCGTTGATGAGGCCGGTCGAGACGGTGGCCTTGGCCATGTACGACCAGTTGTCGTGCGGCAGCCGTACGCCCTTGGGCCGGCCGGTGGTGCCGGAGGTGTAGATGAGGGTGGCGAGCTGGTCGGCGGTGATCGCGGCGACCCGCTCGGTGACCGCGTCCGGGGTCTTGGCGAGCAGCTCGTTGCCCCGGGCCTCCAGCTCCGCGAGGGTGATGATCCAGCCCTCGGGGTCGCCCTCGGCGGGCTCGGCGCCGGCCGGGTCGATGACGACGACATGGGCCAGGTCGGGCAGATCGGTGCGGCGCTCGCGGGCCTTGGCCAGTTGCTCGGCGTCCTCCGCGATGAGGATGCGGCTCTCGGAGTCGGCCAGGATGAACGCGGACTCCTCGGCGTTCGTGGAGGGGTAGATCGTCGTGGTCGCGGCGCCCGCGCACATCACCCCGAGGTCGATGAGGATCCACTCCACCCGGGTGGCCGAGGAGAGGGCGACCCGCTCCTCCGGCTGCACGCCGAGCGCGATCAGCCCGGCGGCGATCGCGTAGACCCGCTCCGAGGCCTGGCCCCAGCTCAGCGACTTCCAGTCGTCCGGGCCCTGGCCCGAGGCCGACGGCACCGGATAGCGGTACGCCTCCCCGTCCGGGGTCGCCGCCACGCGGTCGATGAAGAGGGACGCCACGGAGGGCGGCCGGTTATCGATCAAGGTCTGTGTGTCGCTCACGACGTCCTCCGGGCCTGCGGCATTGCTACGACCGGCTTCTTTGATCCTGCGACTACTGCTGCTGTCCTGCTGCGCAACCTGCTTGTTCGGCTTGTTTAACTGGCGAGTAACCAACGATGCGTGATCAGAGTAGAGCGCACGCGCGCGCCACGTAAGAGGCAACGGGCCGCCGCTTTCATAACGAAAGGGCCCTCACGCCGCACGTTACTGCGGCGTGAGGGCCCTTGGTGCCGTTGACGGCCGGGGCCGGGACGGTGGAGGGAGGAGCGGGCGGGCTACTTCTTGCCCTTGCTCTCCCCCGCGGACTCGTCGGTCGACAGGACGGAGATGAAGGCGTCCTGCGGAACCTCCACGTTGCCGACCATCTTCATCCGCTTCTTGCCTTCCTTCTGCTTCTCCAGCAGCTTCCGCTTACGGGAGATGTCACCGCCGTAGCACTTGGCGAGCACGTCCTTGCGGATGGCGCGGACGGTCTCACGGGCGATGACCCGGGCGCCGATGGCCGCCTGGATCGGCACCTCGAAGTTCTGCCGGGGGATGAGCTTCTGCAGCTTGGCGACGAGCCGTACGCCGTACGCGTACGCCTTGTCCTTGTGCGTGACCGCGGAGAACGCGTCCACCTTGTCGCCGTGCAGCAGGATGTCGACCTTGACGAGGTTGGCCGTCTGCTCGCCGGTGGGCTCGTAGTCGAGGGAGGCGTAACCCCGGGTCTTGGACTTCAGCTGGTCGAAGAAGTCGAAGACGATCTCCGCGAGCGGCAGGGTGTAGCGGATCTCGACCCGGTCCTCGGAGAGGTAGTCCATGCCGAGCAGGGTGCCGCGCCGGCCCTGGCACAGCTCCATGATCGCGCCGATGAACTCGCTCGGGGCCAGCACCGTGGCGCGGACGACCGGCTCGTGCACCTTGTCGATCTTGCCCTCGGGGAACTCGCTCGGGTTGGTGACGACGTGCTCGGTGCCGTCCTCCATCTCGACGCGGTAGACCACGTTGGGGGCGGTGGCGATCAGGTCGAGCCCGAACTCGCGCTCCAGCCGCTCGCGGACCACGTCCAGGTGGAGCAGGCCGAGGAAGCCGACACGGAAACCGAAGCCGAGCGCGGCGGAGGTCTCCGGCTCGTAGACCAGGGCGGCGTCGTTGAGCTGGAGCTTGTCCAGCGCCTCGCGCAGGTCCGGGTAGTCGGAGCCGTCCAGCGGATACAGCCCCGAGAACACCATGGGCTTGGGGTCCTTGTACCCGCCCAGCGCCTCGGTCGCCCCGTTGCTCAGGGAGGTGATCGTGTCACCGACCTTGGACTGCCGGACGTCCTTCACCCCGGTGATGATGTAGCCGACCTCGCCCACGCCGATACCGTCGGCCGGGGTCATCTCCGGGGAGGACACCCCGATCTCCAGCAGCTCGTGGGTGGCGCCGGTCGACATCATCCGGATGCGCTCGCGCTTGTTGAGCTGACCGTCGACGACACGGACGTAGGTGACGACACCGCGGTACGAGTCGTAGACCGAGTCGAAGATCATCGCGCGGGCGGGGGCGTCCGCGACACCGACCGGGGCCGGAACGTCGCGCACGACCCGGTCGAGCAGCGCGTCCACGCCGACGCCGGTCTTGGCGGAGACCTTGAGCACGTCCTCGGGCTGGCAGCCGATGAGGTTGGCCAGCTCCTCGGAGAACTTCTCCGGCTGGGCGGCCGGGAGGTCGATCTTGTTGAGCACCGGGACGATGGTGAGGTCGTTCTCCATCGCGAGGTAGAGGTTGGCCAGCGTCTGGGCCTCGATGCCCTGCGCGGCGTCGACCAGCAGGACCGTGCCCTCACAGGCGGCGAGCGAACGGGAGACCTCGTAGGTGAAGTCCACGTGGCCCGGGGTGTCGATCATGTTGAGGACATGGGTCAGCCCCTTGTCCTCACCCTCGGTGGGTGCCCAGGGCAGCCGGACCGCCTGGGACTTGATGGTGATGCCGCGCTCGCGCTCGATGTCCATCCGGTCGAGGTACTGAGCACGCATCTGCCGCTGGTCGACGACACCGGTCAGCTGGAGCATCCGGTCGGCAAGGGTCGACTTGCCGTGGTCGATGTGCGCGATGATGCAGAAATTGCGGATCAGCGCCGGGTCGGTACGGCTCGGCTCGGGCACGTTGGAAGGAGTCGCGGGCACGCAGGGTCCTGATTCTTGAGACGCCGAACGCCGTGTCTCGGGTCGATGTCGGGTCGGTCGGATCGTCGGTCGGATCGATACGTAGGCTCCATCGTCCCACGCCTGCGGGGCAGCGACCGGTTTGGGCCGGTCGGAGGGTGACTGCTACCGTGGACAGCTGTGCCTCGTGGCTCTCACGAGCGGCGGGGCTCACCTAGAAGATCCAACGAACCTGAAAAGGCTCTTTCGTGGCGAACATCAAGTCCCAGATCAAGCGGAACAAGACCAACGAGAAGGCGCGCCTGCGCAACAAGGCCGTCAAGTCGTCGCTCAAGACCGCGATCCGCAAGGCCCGCGAGGCCGCCGTTGCCGGTGACGTCGAGAAGGCCACCACGGCCGCTCGCGACGCCTCCCGTCAGCTCGACAAGGCTGTCTCGAAGGGTGTCATCCACAAGAACGCCGCCGCCAACAAGAAGTCGGCGCTGGCGTCCAAGGTTGCCGCCCTGTCGGCCTGAGCTTCTTCCCGAAGCTCACTGATGTGATTCGCCGGGACGGACCAGCGGGCCCTCTCTCCCGCCCCTGACCGGCACCCCGCGCCGCACACCGAACCTGCGTTCGCCACGCGGGTGCGGCGCACCACAGCATGACCCGGAAGCCCCGGCCGCCGATCTCCCCAGATCGAGACCCGGGGCTTCCGTGCGTTCGCCTTCAGCCCCTCCGGCGCTTGAGGACGGACCCGGTGCCCGCCCGGGGCATCTCCAGGCCGTCCGGCGTTTGAGGACGGAACCGGCGATCACACGGGCGCCCGCACCCCCGGGCACGACGCCGAGGCAATCCCAGCCCGTCCGGCGCTTGAGGACGGAACCGGTCACGACAGGGCCCCGCACCCCGCGGCGAACCCGGCAGGAACGGCTACCGCCCCGACCTCGCGGCCCGGGCGACCACGACGACGGCCTTCTCCAGGGCGTACTCGGGATCGTCCCCCCCGCCCTTCACCCCCGCATCCGCCGCGGCCACGGCCCGCAGGGCCACCGCCACCCCGTCCGGCGTCCACCCCCGCATCTGCTGCCGCACCCGGTCGATCTTCCACGGCGGCATCCCCAGCTCCCGGGCAAGATCAGCCGGCCGCCCGCCCCTCGCGGAGGACAGCTTCCCGATCGCCCGCACCCCCTGCGCCAGCGCACTGGTGATCAGGACGGGCGGAACCCCGGTCGACAACGACCACCGCAGCGCCTCCAGCGCCTCCGCCGCCCGCCCCTCGACCGCCCGGTCGGCGACGGTGAACGACGACGCCTCGGCCCGCCCGGTGTAATAGCGCCCGACGACCGCCTCGTCGATCGTGCCCTCGACGTCCGCGATCAGCTGGGACACCGCACTGGCCAGCTCCCGCAGATCGCTGCCGATGGAGTCGACCAGCGCCTGGCACGCCTCCGGCGTCGCGGACCGCCCGTGGGTCCGGAACTCCGACCGTACGAACGAGAGCCGCTCGGCCGGCTTGGTGGTCTTCGGGCAGGCGACCTCCCGCGCCCCGGCCTTGCGCGCCGCGTCCAGCAGCCCCTTGCCCTTCGCCCCGCCCGCGTGCAGCAGGACGAGCGTGATCTCCTCGACCGGCGCACCGAGATACCCCTTGACGTCCTTGACCGTGTCGGCCGAGAGGTCCTGCGCGTTGCGCACGATCACGACCTTGCGCTCGGCGAAGAGCGAAGGACTGGTGAGCTCGGCGAGCGTGCCCGGCTGCAACTGGTCGGACGCCAGATCACGTACGTCCGTGTCGGCGTCGGCAGCACGCGCGGCCGCCACCACCTGCTGCACCGCACGGTCCAGGAGGAGGTCCTCCTGGCCCACGGCGAGGGTGACGGGAGCGAGCGGATCGTCGGTGGAATTCTTCCTGGTGGCCATCGCGATCCAGCATCCCACGCCCCGCTGACAGCCAAGGACGGCCCAGGCGGCCCAGGGCACGGGCCACGGCTCCCCGTACCGGAGAATGTCCGGGTGAGCGATGTGAGACACGTACTGGTGCTGCCCGACCGCGACGCCGCCGAGGAGGTGGCCGAGGAACTGGCGGACCGCTTCGGGGTCGCCGAGGAGCCCCAGCTCGTACGGGACGCGCTGGCCGGCGAGGACGACGCCGAGGACGCCCAGTGGCTGGTCGTCGTGGAGGACGCGACCGGGCGCCTGGACCCGGCCGCGCTCGACGAGTTCGCCGCCGAGTACGAAGGCTGGCTGGAGAAGCCGTAACCGCTCCGACGCCCCGGCCCCCGCCCGCGCCCTCCCGCAGCCGATTCAGCCCCGAGGCACGATCTGGATGTCCAGGTCGATGCTGATGCTGGGCCCGACCACCGCGATCCCGCGCGCCAGCATCGTCTGCCAGGTGAGGGTGAAGTCCTCGCGGTGCAGTTCGGTGGTGGCCCGGCAGGCGGCGCGCGTCTCGCCCTCCAGACCGTTGCCGAGACCGAGGTACTGGGTGTCCAGCGTCACCGTACGGCTGACGCCGTGCAGGGTCAGCGCACCGGTGACACCCCACCGGTGGCCACCCCGGTGGACGAAGCGCTCGCTGTAGAACTCCAGCGTCGGATAGCGGCCGACGTCGAGGAAGTCACCGGAGCGCAGGTGGTCGTCGCGCATCTGCACATTGGTGTCGATCGACGCCGCGTCGATGATCACGTGCATGGCGGAGTCCTCCATACGGTCGGCGATCCGGACCGCCCCGGCGAAGGTGTTGAACCTGCCGTGGATGCGGGCCAGCCCGATGTGCCGGGCGGTGAAGCCGATCTGCGAGTGGTTCGGCTCGATGTCCCAGTCGCCGGGGTCGGGCAACTGCGGGGGCTGCGCCACCTGGAGGGTCACATCGCCCAGGGTGGCGTGCGCCCCCTCGGTCACCGTCGCCGCCCCGTGGAACGGAGTGAACCCCTCGGCCTTGACCGCCAGTCGGTAGTCCCCGGCCGGAACCGTGGCGAGAAGACTGCCGAAGGGGTCCGTCTCACCGGCGGTCACTTTGCGGCCGACGCTGTCCGTCATGACGAACTCGGCCTGCTGAACCGGCTCGTTGACCGGGTCCAGCACCCGGCAGCTGAGCACACCCGCGGTACGCGGTACCTGGACTCCGGCGAGGGCCCCACCGCGCCCACCCGCCTGGCCTCTGTTTCCCAGCCAACGGCCGAACATCTTTTACGTACCCCCAGGGGCGCTTCGCACTTCGGGGCCCTGACAGATGGACGTCTTCGTCGGATCAGCGGCCCGCCGACGAGCATGCATTCGATCACTGGTGCGGCGTTCGAGGCAAACGCAGAGCATCGGAAGGAGTTGTACGGAGGTGTTACCGAAGGTCCGAATTCGCAGGATCCCAGGAGTCCTAGGACTCCTGCCCGAGGCCCCTGGCCCGAGGCGCGAGCGGTGGCCGCCCTCTAGCGTGTCGATCATGACCGAGTACGAGTCCCCGCGCAGCCGGGAACAGCGCAAGCAGGACGTCCTCGACCACCTGCGGCAGGACGAGGACGCATGGGTGGCGACGGCGTCCCCGGACGGCGTTCCCACCCTGGTGCCGCTGTCGTTCCTCTGGGAGGAGGAGACCGGCACGCTGGTGATGGCCACCCGGCGGACCAACCCGACGGCCGTCAACGTGACTCCCCACGGGCTGATCCGGGTCACCGTCGGCCACACCCGCGACGTGGTGCTGATCGAGGGCGAGGCGACGATCGTGGAGGCGACGGACCTCCCCGCCGTGACGAGGGATGCCTTCGCCGCGAAACTCCGGGGATGGAGCCCGCGCGGCCCCCGCTGGGTGTTTCTGCGCATCACCCCCCTCACCGTGCGTTCCTGGCGCGAGGAGAACGAACTCGCCGACCGCGACCTCATGCACACCGGCACCTGGCTGTCCTGACCCGCGCGCTCCGGCCTCGGCGACGGGACAGGGGCGGAACAGGGGGCGGGAGCGGGACAGGTGGGCGGGACACGTGGGCGGGACAAGCAGGTCCACCAGGACGCGGGCGGCGAGCGGCGCGCGGCCTGAGCCGGACGGCCACGCGGGGCCGGATCTCGCGGTGTCACGACCGGCTCACCGCCCGCAGTTCCTTCCCCGCTCCCGCCACCGCGATCGGGCCGTCGGTGTCGGTGCGCAGGACCCTGGCCCCCGCCGCCCCGAGAGCGGCCACCGTACGGGGCGAGGGGTGGCCGTACGGGTTGTCCGCGCCGCAGGAGATCAGCGCCAGCCTCGGCCGTACGCTGTGGAGCAGCCCGGGGTCCTGGAAGGCCGAGCCGTGGTGGGCCACCTTGAGGACGTCCACCGGGCCCGGCGCCTCCGGCCCGCGCAGCAACTCCCGCTGGGCCGGGGGTTCGAGGTCCCCGAGGAGCAGCAGCGTCAGCCCTCCTGCCGCCCGTACCCACAAGGTGACGCTGGAGTCGTTCGCCTCCCGAACCGCCGCCTCCCCCGCTCCCCCGGGCCCGGGGCGGGGCCAGAGGACCCGCCACTCGACCGGTCCCGACCGGCGGCGCTCACCGGCCTCGGCCCGCACCGTCGGGACCCGTGCGGCGGCCGCCGTCCTCCGGACGAACGCGGCCTGCTCGGGCGGCTCTTCGAGGCTCGTCGTCTGGATCGCGCCCACCGCCCGGCCCCGGAGCACTCCCGGCAGCCCGCGCACATGGTCGGCGTGGAAGTGGGTGAGGACCACGAGCGGGACCCGGGTCACCGCCAGATCGCGCAGACACCGGTCGACCGCCCCGGGGTCGGGTCCGGCGTCGACGACTACCCCCGTGCCCTCCCCCGCCGCGAGGACCATCGCATCGCCCTGCCCCACGTCGCAGAGGGCGAACGACCAGCCTGGCGGCGGCCATCCGGTCATGATCCGGGTCAGCGGAAGCGGCCGCAGCACCGCCAGCACCAGAAGCAGCCCGGCAGCACCGCAGATCCAGGGGTGACGGGCCAGCCTCGGGGCCAGGAGCACGGCCAGGACCGTGAGTCCGGCCAGCAGCGCGGCGCCGGACCACCCTCCGGGCCACTGCGCCTCGGCCCCGGGAAGGGCCGCCCCCGTCCGGGCGACCGTGGCAATCCACCCGGCCGGCAAGCTCGCGACCCACGCCAGCACCTCGGCCACCGCCGGGGCGACCGGGGCGACGGCGAGAGCCGCGAACCCGAGCACCGTCGCCGGCGCCACCGCGAACTCCGCCAGCAGATTGCACGGGACCGCCACCAGGCTGACCCGCGAGGCCAGCACCACCACCACGGGCGCGCACACGGCCTGCGCGGCCGCCGCCGCGGCGAGAATCTCGGCAAGCCTGCCCGGCACCCGCCGCGCCCGCAGGGCGGCGCTCCACCGCGGCGCGAGCGTCAGCAGCGCACCGGTGGCCAGGACCGACAGCAGGAAGCCGTAACTCCGGGCGAGCCAGGGGTCGTAGAGCACCAGGAGGATGACAGCGGCCGCCAAGGCGGGGATCAGGGACCTCCGACGGCCCGTCCCGATCGCGAGGAGGGTGATCAGCCCACAGGCCGCCGCACGGAGCACGCTCGGTTCCGGACGGCACACGACGATGAACGCGAGGGTGAGCACACCGCCGATCACCGCGGTCCTGCGCAGGGAGAGCCCCAACAGGGGTGCCAGGCCGCGCCGTTCCGCGCTCGACGCCGATCCCGGCGGCCCGACCAGGAGGAACAACAGAATCGACAGATTAGCCCCGGAAACACTCAACAAGTGAGTCAGATCCGTCGCTTTGAAGGCGTCGTGGAGTTCGGGCGGGATTCTGGAGGTGTCGCCGACCACCAGCCCCGGCAACAGCGCACGCGCATCCGCGTCCAGACCGTCCGTCGCCTCCCGCAGCCCGGCGCGCAGGTCTCCCGCCGCACGCTGGATCCCCGTCGGGGGCCCGGTGATCCGGGGCTCCTTCGCATCGTCCACCCGCAGGACCGCGGCGAGGCGTTCGCCGTCGTGTGCGGGAGGCGAGAGCCGGCCGGCGAGCCGGAGCCGCGTGGACGGAAGCAACTGCTGCCAGTCAGCCCGATGGTCGCCCGCCGCGACCATGAGCAGCACCGGTGTCCGGACCCGGGTCGTCGCCCCGTCCGGCGTCCGCACCTCCATGACCTCCGCGTCGATCAGGAGAAGGACCGGGGCACTGTGGTTGCCGCGTACCGCCGGTCGGGTCGTCCGGGGATCCGAGGTCACCCGTACCTCGGCGTCGATCCGCGCATACTCACGGGCCAGCCCGGGCACGGGCCCGCGCCGCACATCGGCCCCGTGAAGCCCGGCCACGGCCGCCCCCGCCGCCGCGCAGAGCAACACGGCTCCCCCGGCGGCAAGCACCCGGGCCCGCCCGACGGCCCTCCCGGCCCGCGCCCCTCTGTCGGCCCTCCCGGCCCGGAGCCCCGTGTCGGTGCCTCCGGCCCCGGACTCTCCGGACGGCCTCCCCTCCCGGGAATCTCCGCCGGTACTCCCGGCCCACGCCCCTCCGATCCCCCTCCCCCGCCGAGTGGCACGCCCGGCCGCCGCCAGCAGAACCAGCGCCGGAAGCGAACAGGCGACGGCCACAACGACCGCCCACCGCCCCGAAAGGCCCAGCGTCGCCGCCGCTGCCGCCCAGACCGCCAGGGCGGGCGGAACGAGCCGCAGATCCGTGGGCCCCTCCCGCCGTGAACCCTCCCCCGCCGCGGCCGCGCTTCCGATGCCGTCCCTGTCCACGTCCTGGAAATCGGGCCTGGAGTCGTCCCGGCAGTCGGGCCGGGCCTCACGGCTGCTCATGGCCGTACGAGGGGCTGGAGGTCGGCGAAGCGGCGGTCGCCGATCCCGTTGACCCGCCGGAGTTCGTCGACGGATCGGAAGCCGTTGTTCTCCGTGCGGTAGTCGATCATGTGCTGGGCCAGCACGGGCCCGACCCCCGGCAGGGTTTCGAGCTGTTCCGCGGTCGCCGTGTTCAGGCTCAGCGGCACCGAAGGCCCGGCCCCGCCCGGCCCACCGGCCGCCTCGGACCCGACCCCGCCGCCCCCGGGCGTCCCCGTGACCGGCAGGCCCGGCGGAAGGCCGACGGCGACCTGTTCACCGTCCACCAGGACCCGCGCCCGGTTGAGTCCCGTGACGTCCGTGCCGGCGCGCACACCACCCGCCGCCTCGAGCGCGTCCTCCACCCGTGACCCCGCCGGAAGCCGACGGACGCCCGGCCGGTGCACCTTGCCGCTCACATCGACGACGATCTGCCCGCTCCCGATCCCGCCGCTCCCGCTCGGCGGCTCCCCGGAAGCCGGGCGGGAAACCGGACCGGGGGCGCCGGACCGTAACGGATCCGGTGGCAGCGCGGGCGCCGCCGCTTCGTCCGAGACCGGTTCCGGCGCACGCACGGCCTCGGGGCGTACGGACCAGAAGTGCACGGTGGCGACGGCCACGGCGGCGAGCAGCACCAGACCGAGGACCACGGGCGTACGCGGCGCCATCCCGCACCGCAGCCGCACCCACAACGGCAGCCGCTCCCGGACGGCCGACACGGGACGACGCGCCCTCGACGTATCGACGGGCACCTCCCCCACCGTCTCCGGCTCGGGTGGTGTCGGTGCGGGCACGGGCGTCTCCGCCGGCTCATGGACCGCTACGGGCGCGGCATCGCTCGCGAGCCCGGAGGCGCCCGTCATCAGCGCATCCGCCCGGCGACGCGCGGCCGCCGACGCGAGGGCGGACCGCCCGCGCACGGACCGCCGCCCGCCGTGGCGCGGACCGGGACGGGCCCCGGGGCGCACACCCGCCCGGCCGCTCGGGCGGGTACCGGATCCGTGCCGCCCCCGCGCGGGCGTGGACGAGGAATCAGAGGAGTCGGACGAGGACGCAGAGATGAACGGCGCGTCGGGAGCCGACGCCCGAGAAGTTCGAAGGGCCATGCCTCACGACGTTAGGCACAACCGCCGAATCCCGCTGAGCAGCACCGATTCCTGTGGACAGAGCGGAAGTTGTGGAAAACTCGGCCACTCCACGGAGTGAATCTCCCCGGCGAGATCAGCGCAGGCGGTTCATCGCGAGGAGATCACCGCACCGAGCAGCCCCGGCCCCGTGTGCGCCCCGATCACCGCGCCGACCTCGCTGACGTGGAGGTCGACAAGGCCGGGAACCCGTTCACGCAGCCGCTCCGCCAGGCGGTCCGCGCGCTCCTGGGCGGCGAGGTGGTGGACGGCGATGTCCACCGGGGCCGTACCCGCCCGCTCGGCGACGATCTCCTCCAGGCGGGCGATCGCCTTGGACGCCGTCCGCACCTTTTCCAGCATCTCGATCCGGCCCCCGTCGAGCTCCAGGATCGGCTTGACTGCGAGCGCGGATCCCAGCAGGGCCTGGGCCGTGCCGATGCGGCCGCCCCGGCGCAGATAGTCGAGCGTGTCGACATAGAAATACGCCGAGGTGCCCGCGGCCCGCTTCTCCGCCGCCGACACCGCCTCGTCCAGGCCGCCGCCCGCCTCGGCGGCCTCCGCCGCCGCGAGGGCGCAGAACCCCAGGGCCATGGCGACCATGCCGGTGTCCACCACGCGCACCGGAACGGGGGCGTCCTTCGCCGCGAGCTGCGCGGCGTCGTAGGTGCCCGAGAACTCCGACGACAGGTGCAGCGACACCACCGCGTCCGCCCCGCCCTCGGCCGCCGCCCGGTAGGCCGCGGCGAAGACCTCGGGGCTGGGGCGGGACGTGGTCACGGAGTGGCGTTTCTGCAGGGCCTGGGCGAGCGAGCGGGCGGAGATCTCCGTGCCCTCCTCCAGCGCCCGGTCGCCCAGGACGACGGTCAGCGGCACCGCGGTGATGCCGTGCCGTTCCATCGTCGGGCGCGGCAGGTAGGCCGTGGAATCGGTGACGATAGCGACATGGCGGGACATGAGCCGGAGGTTACCTGGCGGGGTGGGAGTGCGGCAGCCCGGCCCCGGCCCTCTGATCATTCCTGGCCGCTTCGGAACGCATCCGTTCGGGGCTGAACCGACCCGCGTGCGTCAGTTCGTCGTTTCCGGCCGGGTGGACTTCTGCCAGGGGTAGGTCGTGCGCAGTCGCGGGTCCGGGGCGGTGATCGCCTGCGGGCTCTCCTCGCGGGCCGGTCCGGACCACGCCTCGTCGGCCGTGCTGCTGCCGGCCGAAGGGTCTGCCGAGGCGGCCGGCTCCGGCCAGTCCGTCCCCGGGTCCTGACCCGGCGCCGTGGCGGAGGCGCCCGTGCCGGACGTCCGCGACGACGGTTCGTCCACGGCCCAGTGCCGCAGCGCACCGGCCTCGATGTCGATCTGCGCGTTCAGCGCGTCCAGGTCGTCGTCGGCGAACTGGCGCGCCCGGTCCCGCGCCGCCCAGCGCAGCGACTCCGCCGAGTGCGTGATCCGCTGCGTACGCTCCCGCAGCTTGGGCAGCAGGCCCGCGACCGTCGCCCGGTCGGGCTCGCGCTCCAGCCTCTTCAGCTCGTCGTCCAGCTCCAGACCGTGGGCGCTCAGCCGCCGGAACAGGTCCACCGACTCCGCCAGCGAGGCGTCCTCGGCGACACCGGCGTGCAGGGCGTCCTGCGTGGCCCGCATCGAGGTGCGCAGGGAGAGCCGGAGCTGTGCGAGCTCGCCCGCGACCCCCACCTGTCCGAAGCTCTTGGCCCGGAGCGTGGTGTCCTCCACCGTGCGACGGGCCTGCGTGATCGTGCGGTCCACGCCCCGCTTGGCCGCGCCGACGGCCTTCACGGTCGCGTAGACACCCAGCGCGACGAACGCGACCAGGAGCAACGCCAGGATCGTGAGCGCGGCTTCCATGAATGCCCCTCGGTGTCTCGATGCGGCCGCCGGTACCGGTCGCCCCTTCCACCGTAAACGGAACGGGCAGGCCGAGGGTTCCTTCGGAACCCCCAACCTGCCCGTAGGGGATGGCCCTAACAACGTACGAAAAGGGTCACGCGGGGACGATGTTCACCAGCTTCGGCGCCCGCACGATCACCTTGCGGATGCCCGCCCCGCCCAGCGCCGCGACGACCGCATCGTCGGCCAGGGCGAGCGCCTCCAGCTCCTCGTCCGTGATGGAGGGCGAGATCTCCAGGCGCGCCCGGACCTTGCCCTTGATCTGGACGACGCAGGTGACGGTCTCGTCGACCACGTACGCCGGGTCGGCCACCGGGAAGTCCTGGTGGACGACGGAGTCGGTGTGGCCCAGCCGGCGCCACAGCTCCTCCGCGATGTGCGGGGCCAGCGGGGCGATCAGCAGGACCAGCCGCTCGGCGACCGAGCGCGACAGCGGGCCTCCGGCCTTCGTCAGGTGGTTGTTCAGCTCGGTGACCTTGGCGATGGCGGTGTTGAACCGCATCCCCGCCATGTCCTGGCCGACGCCGTCGATCGCCTTGTGCAGCGCGCGCAGGGTGTCCTCGCCGGGCTCCGTGTCGACGACGGTGACCTCACCGGTCTCCTCGTCGACGACGTTGCGCCACAGACGCTGCAGCAGCCGGTACTGACCGACCACGGCACGCGTGTCCCAGGGACGCGACACGTCCAGGGGGCCCATCGCCATCTCGTACAGGCGCAGGGTGTCCGCGCCGTACTCCGCGCAGATCTCGTCCGGCGTGACCGCGTTCTTCAGGGACTTGCCCATCTTGCCCAGGACGCGGCTGACCTTTTCGCCCGCGTAGTAGAACGCGCCGTCGCGCTCCTCCACCTCGGCGGCGGGGACGGCGATGCCCCGGCTGTCGCGGTAGACGAAGGCCTGGATCATGCCCTGGTTGTACAGCTTGTGGAACGGCTCGGCGGAGGAGATGTGGCCCAGGTCGTGCAGCACCTTGGACCAGAAGCGCGCGTACAGCAGGTGCAGCACGGCGTGCTCGGCCCCGCCGACGTACAGGTCGACGCCGCCGGTGGGCTGCCCCTCGCGCGGGCCCATCCAGTACTGCTCGATGGACGGGTCGACCAGCTGACGGTCGTTGTTCGGGTCCAGGTAGCGCAGCTCGTACCAGCAGGAACCGGCCCAGTTGGGCATGGTGTTGGTCTCGCGGCGGTACGCGCGCGGACCGGAGCCGTCACCCAGGTCCAGCGTCACGTTGACCCAGTCCGCGTTGCGCGACAGCGGGGTCTCGGGCTGGGCGGACGCGTCCTCCGGGTCGAAGGTGCGCGGGGAGTAGTCCTCGACCTCGGGCAGCTCCAGCGGCAGCATCGACTCGGGCAGCGCGTGGGCGATGCCGTCCTCGTCGTACACGATCGGGAAGGGCTCGCCCCAGTAGCGCTGCCGGCTGAACAGCCAGTCGCGCAGCCGGAAGTTGACGGTGCCCTCGCCGACGCCGTGCTCCCGCAGCCACTCGGTGATCGTCGCCTTGGCCTCGACGACGCCCAGGCCGTCCAGCGAGATCTCGTCGTTGGCGGAGTTGACCAGCTTCGCGTCGTACGAGCTGAAGGCGTCGTCCCACGTGGCGGGGTCGGTGCCCCGGTCGTCGGAGGGCTGGACGACACAGCGCATCGGCAGCTCGAAGGCGCGCGCGAAGGCGAAGTCGCGCGCGTCGTGCGCCGGTACGGCCATGATCGCGCCGGTGCCGTAGCCCATCAGGACGTAGTCGGCGATGAAGACGGGGACCTTCTCGCCGCTGACGGGGTTGGTGGCGTACGCGCCGGTGAAGACACCGGTCTTGTCCTTGGCCTCGGCCTGCCGCTCGACGTCGGACTTGGCGGCGGCCTGCTTGCGGTACGCGGTGACGGCCTCGGCCGGGCTCGCGTGGCCGCCGGTCCACACCGGGTGGGTGCCCTCGGGCCAGGCGGCCGGAATGATCCGCTCGACCATGTCGTGCTCGGGCGCCAGCACCATGTACGTCGCGCCGAACAGGGTGTCCTGGCGGGTGGTGAAGACGGTGATGCCGCCCGCCGTGTCCACCGGGAACTCGACCCGGACGCCCTCGGAGCGGCCGATCCAGTTGCGCTGCTGCAGCTTGATGGCCTCGGGCCAGTCCAGCCCGTCCAGGTCGTTCAGCAGCCGGTCGGCGTAGGCGGTGATGCGCATGTTCCACTGGCGCAGCTTGGCCTTGAAGACGGGGAAGTTGCCGCGCTCGGAACGGCCGTCGGCGGTGACCTCCTCGTTGGCCAGGACGGTACCCAGGCCGGGCGACCAGTTCACCGGGGCGTCGGAGGCGTACGCCAGTCGGTACTGGCTCAGCAGGTCGGCGCGCTCGGTGGCGCTCAGCGCGCTCCACTCACGGCCGTCGGGGGTCGCGCGCGCGCCGCTCTCGAACTGCTCGACCAGCTCGGCGATCGGGCGGGCCTTGTCGGCCTCGGCGTCGTACCAGGAGTTGAAGATCTGCAGGAAGATCCACTGCGTCCACTTGTAGTACTCGGCGTCGATCGTCGCGAAGGAGCGGCGGTTGTCGTGGCCCAGACCCAGCCGGCGCAGCTGGACCTTCATGTTCTCCATGTTGGCCTCGGTGGAGACCCGGGGGTGGGTGCCCGTCTGCACCGCGTACTGCTCGGCGGGCAGGCCGAACGCGTCGAAGCCCAGGGTGTGCAGCACGTTGTGGCCGGTCATCCGCTGGTGGCGGGCGTAGACATCGGTGGCGATGTAGCCCAGGGGGTGTCCGACGTGCAGACCCGCACCCGAGGGGTACGGGAACATGTCCATGATGAACTTCTTGGGCTTGGCGGCCAGCTCCGGGTCGCCCGCCAGGTCACCGGTGGGGTTCGGCGCCTCGTACGTTCCCTCGGCGTCCCAGAAGTCCTGCCAGCGTGCCTCGATGTCGGCGGCCATCGCCGCCGTGTAGCGGTGCGGCGCGGCCGTCTCGGCAGCGGAATTCGTCTCGCTCATGATCCTCAAAGCTCCATCGATCGTCATCTGCCGGGAAACGAAAAATCCCCTCGCACAGGAGGGGACGCCGCGCTGACTCCGACCAGGCGTTCTCACCGGTCGGGACTCTTCAGCGCGGCTCGCTAAGCAGAAGGCGTACGGCACGCATGGCGTCAGGGTACCGCACGGACCCGGAAGGGAGCGGGGAGTAACCGGAGGGCGGACATCGTCCGCACGAGACCGGATCCCCGCCACCCGCGCGCCACTCTCCGTAGTCGGAACATGGCGTTCCCGTGGCTGCGGCGTGTGCGCCCCGCGCGCTTCGCATGAGGTTTTCGCGGAGCCCTGGGACGACCTCGGGAGCGGGGAGAACGCCCGGGAAGCAGGGGTTACTCCGCGTACCGACCTCTATCGGGGCAACCGAGCAAACCTCGTACTGGTTGGTATGGGGCGTCCTAGCATGCGGCAACGGGACCGCTTTGCCGAACTATTCGGAGTCGCCCCCATGAACCCTCATCGCAAGATCCGCGTATCCCCCAGCATGAGCCCCGCAATGAGTCGGCCGGTACAGGGCGGCCTGACTGTCGCCGCGTTGGTCTTCGTCCCTCTGTTCGCCGTCGCAGGGAGCGACGAGCTGCGCGCCACCCTCGATTTCACCACCGGCGTCCTGTCGCTGGTGTCGCTCAGCGCGGCCGTCGCCTGGGGCCTGCTGGCCACCGACCGGCTGTTCCTCTCCACCCGTCAGCGGATCGTCTGCCAGGGCATCCACCGGGCCACCGCCCTAGCCGCGCTCGGCTTTCTGCTGCTGCACGGAACCGTGAAGGTCGCCCTCGGGCATGTGGCTCTGATCGGCGCCCTCATACCCTTCAGCCTCGGCGTGACCGGCGCGGCGGGGCTGATCGGTTTCGGTTCGCTGGCCGGGCTGCTGATGGTCGTCACGGCCGCGACCGGCGCCCTGCGCAGCGCCTTCGCCCACCCTTCCCCCAAAGCCGCCCGGCTCGGGCAGTCACTGGGGTCGCCCCGGGACACGGGCGGGATCGCGGGCCGGTGGCGCGCCCTGCACGCGCTGGCGTATCCGGCGTGGTGCGCCGCGCTGATCCACGGCCTGTACGCGGGGCGTGCGCCTGCCACCTGGGTGGTCGTGATGTACGGGCTCTGCCTCGTCGGAGTCGCCGGGGCGCTGTGTCTGCGGCTGCTGCCGCGCCCGACGAAACGGCGGATCGCCGACCGGGTCGCCGAACTGCTGGGCCAAGGGCCCCCGGCCGCCCCCGATCCGGTCCTGCGGGAGTCCTCCTCGTCCGCCGGGGAGCCCTGGTCCGATCCGGCCGCCTGGGGCGAGACGGACCGGGACGTACGGGGCACGCCGGTGCGCCCGCGCACGCTCTCGGCGCCGCTACCCCCGACCGCGCCCCCTCCCACGGCGATCCCCGGCACGCTGCACGAAGCGCCGACGGAGACGCTGTACAGCGGCCGGTCACCGCTGTACGAGCCCCCGCTGTACGAGCCTCCGCCCCGCAGCGCCGACCGCATCGCCTTCGGCCCGCCGGAGGAGCTGCCGGACCCGGGGCGCGGGAAGGCGGGGCCGGGGCCTGGACCGGGCATAACGGCCGGGTACCGCGCCGTCTCGCTCGGCGGCGGCATATCGGGCCCGTCGACCCCCTCGGAGACCCGCTGGCCCTCGCCCTCCCCCGCCCCGCCCGGACAGGCGCACCACGGTCCGCCCCCGCAGAACCCGCCCGCGTACACCGCGCAGGAGCACGCGTACGCGACGTCCCCGTACGAAACGCCGGGGCACGGCACACCGAGGTACGGGCCCACGGAGCCCGCCGAACCGAAACACGCCGCTCCGGAATCCGGCACACCCGAAACCGGCACACACGGGTCCGGCACACCGACGTACGTGACATCGGAGTACGCCGGCGCACCGACCCCGTACGACACCACCGCATCCGCTCCCCTCACCTCCCCCTCGCCCTTCGCCGCGCCCCGTGCCGAGTCGGGGGCAGGGCCGTTCACCGCGCCCCCGGCCGGCGAACCCTGGCACGCACCCGCAGGAGACCGATAGTGAACGTCCCCCTCCCCGATGTGCCCGAGGTCCGCGTCGTCGGACTGCCGCAACTGACCACCGGCTTCGACCTGGTGGAGCGGCTCGACCTCGCCATGCACCTCAAGGTGCACGGCCCGCTGGAGCCGATGACCGGTGAGCGGCTGGCCGAACTGGCCGAAACGATCTCCCTGCGCGGAAGGGGAGGCGCCGGTTTCCCGTTCGGCAAGAAGCTGCGCGCGGTGGCGAAGGCGTCCATCCGGCGCGGGGTGCGGCCCGTCGTGGTGATCAACGGCAGCGAGGGCGAACCCGCCTGCCGCAAGGACACCGTGCTGCTCAACCGCGCCCCGCACCTGATCCTGGACGGTGCGCTGCTGGCCGCGGAGGCGCTAGGCGCACGCACCCTGGTCGTCGCCGTCACCCGCAACTCCACGGAGATCTCCGTACGGGCTGCCCTCGCCGAACGCGGCCTCTCCGACCGGCGCGGCCAGCAGTTGCGCGCCCGCGTGGTCCGCACCCCGGAACGCATGGTCTCGGGCGAGGCGTCCTCGGTGATCCGGGCGGCGAACGGCGGGCCCGCCCTGCCGCCGGGCCGGCGCGAGCGGGCGGCGGAGACCGGGGTGGGCGGCTCGCCGACGCTGCTGTCGAACGCGGAGACGTACGCCCAGCTCGCCGTCGCCGCCCGGATCGGCCCCCGCCGCTACGGGCACACCGGGCTGCCCAACGAACCCGGCACCGTCCTGCTCACCGTCTCGGGCGCCGTGGCGAGGCCCATGGTCGTCGAGGTGCCGACCGGGGTGCCGCTGCGGTACGTCCTGGAGATGGCCGGGGCCCCACCGCTCCCCCAGGGCGTGCTGACCGGCGGCTACCACGGCAACTGGATCGACGCGGTCTCCTCGCACAACGCCGTGATCTCCCGCGAGTCCCTGGCCACCGTGGGGGGCGCGCTCGGTGCGGGGGCCATCCTGCCGATCGGCCCCGACACCTGCCCGCTCGGCGAGTCCCTCCGGATAGCCAACTGGCTGGCCGCCGAGACCGCCGGGCAGTGCGGCCCGTGCAAGCTGGGGCTCCCCGCCGCCGCGGGTGGGCTCTCCGACGTGCTGAACGGCGGCGGGCCCGCCGCTCTGGAGGCCCTGCGCCAGGTCGCCCAGGCCGTTAAGGGCCGCGGGGCGTGCAAACACCCGGACGGTTCCGCCCGGTTCCTGCTCTCGACCCTGTCGGCGTTCACGGACGATCTCGCCGCGCATGTCCTGGACGGCGGCTGCGGCCGCGAGACCGTCGGGGTGCTGCCGCTGCCCGCACCGGGCTACCAG
The DNA here is from genome assembly GCF_014649875.1 of Streptomyces rubiginosohelvolus. Taxonomy (GTDB): domain Bacteria; phylum Actinomycetota; class Actinomycetes; order Streptomycetales; family Streptomycetaceae; genus Streptomyces; species Streptomyces rubiginosohelvolus. The sequence continues at coordinate 372,746 of NZ_BMTW01000003.1, forward strand.
GATCTGGAGGAGTCGATTCCGAGCGGCGAGAAGCTCGCGGTCGACTGGACGCTCTGCCAGGGCCACGGCCTGTGCGCGGACATCGTCCCCGAGCTCATCCGGCTGGGCGCAGACGGCTATCCGGCACTGGCGGACGCCGCCGTTCCGGTGCATCTGCGCGGACGTGCCCAGCGGGCCGTACGGCGCTGCCCCGCGCTGGCGCTCCGTATCGACCAGCCGCCTGCCGAACAGCGCCCCGCCCTGCCGGCAGCCAATCGACGCGCACTGGGCAGCGGGCGCGGCTGATCCGAGCCGAAGGCGATCCGGACAAAAGAAGCGGGCCACCCGATCCGGGTGGCCCGCTTCTTTACTGTCGATCCTGTGGAGCTAAGGAGAATTGAACTCCTGACCTCCTGCATGCCATGCAGGCGCTCTACCAACTGAGCTATAGCCCCTCGTTGCTTGCCGCCCGGTTCCCCTTGGCGACATCGAGAACATTACACGGTCCCCCCGGTGCTTCACCAAATCGTTTCCGGTCCGCACCGATATGCCCGGATCATCCAGGACGTTCGACCGTCAGCCGCAGGTCAGACCAGGTCAGGCGGTCGCGAAGGAGTAGAAGCGCTTGAGGGTGCAGTGCTCCTCCAGGAGCCGCCCGTAGATCGGCTCCCCCTCCAGCTCCCGGTAGGTCTCGATGGGGTCGCCTTTTATGATCAGCGCCCGTGCGCATTCCTCGCACCAGTACTGGTACTCCGCGTTGACCGGGTCCATGTCCCTGACGATGGGCGTACCGCTGCCGCACCAGTCGCATTTACGCCTGTGTGCACCCATCAGTCAGCTCCAGCTGTGGCCGCAGGCCGTGCACACGTAGGAGACCCCTCCGTTGTCACCCAGAACCTGGGCCACATGGGACGAACCGCAGGACGGACAGCCGAGACGGGATCGAACGTCGGACGTTACGGGGCCGGGGGGCGAGGCGGCGACAAGGCGCTGGTCGGGGACGTGTTCGCGACTCGCAGGCATCGCGCTCCCTCCCGATCGGTACGTCGCCCCCTCCGGCGTTCCGATTCTGCCATGGCCCCGCAAGAGGGGCAGCCCGCTCGACGCCCTCCGTCCCCTCCATGCAGAAGATCCCGCCCCCTGATGGGGACGGGATCCTGATTGTGGAGCTAAGGAGAATTGAACTCCTGACCTCCTGCATGCCATGCAGGCGCTCTACCAACTGAGCTATAGCCCCGCTGTTCGCTGTGTTTCCCTGCGTTTCCGCGCTGCGAACAAGATGAACTTTAGCCTGCGACCGGCCGGAAAGTGAAATCCGGCCCGGGCCGCCCGGGGACGGCCCGCGAACGGCCTCCCGACGACCGCTGGACGGCCGCCCGGAAGGCCGGTCTAGGCGTCGTCGCCGAGTACCGGCTCCGGAAGCGTGCCGGCGTTGTGCTCCAGCAGACGCCAGCCGCGCGCGCCCTCCCCGAGGACGGACCAGCAGCAGTTGGACAGACCGCCGAGCCCTTCCCAGTGGTGCGCTTCCAGGCCGAGCAGCCGGCCGATCGTCGTCCTGATCGTGCCGCCGTGGCTGACGACGACGAGCGTGCCGTCATCCGGAAGCTTCTCGGCATGCTCCAGAACGACCGGAGCAGCCCGGTCGGCGACCTCGGTCTCCAGCTCGCCACCGCCCCGGCGCACGGGCTCCCCGCGCTTCCAGGCGGCGTACTGCTCGCCGTAGCGCTCGACGATCTCCTGGTGCGTCAGCCCCTGCCACTCGCCCGCGTACGTCTCACGGAGTGCGGCGTCATGGGCGACGGTCAGGCCGCTGACGGCGGACAGCTCGGCGGCCGTGGCCGCCGCCCGCCGGAGGTCGGAGGCCACGATGGCGTCCGGCTTCAGCGAGGCGAGCAACCGGGCGGCGCGGCGGGCCTGCCCGATGCCGGCCTCGGTCAGCTCGATGTCCGTGGAGCCCTGGAAGCGACGCTCCAGGTTCCATGCCGTCTGGCCGTGCCGCCAGAGGACGATTCTGCGGCCCTTGCCGCTCTTGCTGCCGTTCAGCTCTGGTCACCTTCCGTGCCGCCGTTGAGCTGTGCGTGCTCCTCGGCCTTGCCGCGGGTCTTGATCGCGTCCTCGGGGAGGGCGATCTCCGGGCAGTCCTTCCACAGGCGCTCCAGCGCGTAGAAGACGCGCTCCTCGCTGTGCTGAACGTGGATGACGATGTCGACGTAGTCGAGGAGGATCCAGCGGGCGTCGCGGTCGCCCTCGCGGCGCACCGGCTTGGCGCCGAGCTCCTTCTGGAGCCGCTCCTCGATCTCGTCGACGATCGACTTGACCTGACGGTCGTTGGGGGCCGAGGCCAGCAGGAAGGCGTCGGTGATCGACAGCACATCGCTGACGTCGTAGGCGATGATGTCGTGCGCGAGCCGGTCGGCGGCCGCCTGTGCGGCGGCGTTGATGAGCTCGATGGAGCGGTCCGTGGCGGTCACATGCAGGCTTTCGTCGGCGGTCGGATGCAACCACCAGGGTCTCACGGACCGCCGACAGAGCCTTACTGCGTTCCCCGGGCTGCCGCCGGCCGACGGCAGCCCGAGGGCTACTGGACCTTGTAGTCCTGGCCGAGGACCGCGGACACGTCGGCGTTGGCGGCCGGCTCGCCCTTCTTCACATCGCCTGCGGAGAGACCCAGGGTCTTGGCCACCTCGACGGCCTTCTCCTTGTCCTCGGCGGACCGGTAGAGCACGACGGACGACGCCTCGGCCCCGGCCTTGCCGCTGTCCACGAAGGCGTAACCGCCGTTGACCAGCTGGACCCGGGCGGCCTCGGCGGCCTTCTGGTTCCCGGTGGCGTTGCGGACGGCGACCCGGAGCGGAGCGCCTTCCTCGGGGGCCTTCACGGTGCCGCCGAGGATGTCCTTGACGACGCCGCGGGTGTCCGCCTCGGTGAGCGTGCCGTCCGCCTGGACCGGCAGCAGGGCCGTCTTGTAGTCGCCGACCTTGGCCCGCGAGGCCAGCTTGGCGAGCGAGGCCCCTAGGTCCTTCTCGGGCAGCGACGGGTCGAGCACCTGGAGCAGCGTCTCGATGGTGACGGTGGCGGCCTTGGGATCCTCGGAGACCTTGCGCAGGGTGGCCCGCATGACCTCGCCGAAGCGGGTCAGCTGCTTGGCCTCGGGCTCGCCCTCCGCACGGTAGGTGGCGTACGCGACGGCCATCGGGCCGCTGAGCGTCTGGGCCTCGCCCTTGTTCACCAGGGGCGATTCGCCCTTCTTCGCGGCGGGCACCTCGGTGTCGGTGTCGACCTCGATGTTGCCGACCAGCTCGACGAGGTTCTCCAGGTACGGGGTGTCCAGCCGCCAGGTGCCGGTGATCCGGGTGCCGAGGAGGGTGTCGATCGACTCCCGGGTGCCGGTCCTGCCGTCGTCCTCGACGGACTTGCCGAGCGTGGTGGTGGTCCCGTCGTCGCCCGCGACGGCGAGGGAGTTGGGCAGCAGGACGGTGGTGCCCTGCTTGGTGGTGGTGTTGTCGACGAGCAGCGCCGTCGAGGTGCCGCCCTTCTTCGTGTCGTGCAGGTGCACCACGATCATGTCGCGCTGCTGGGCCCCGGCGGCGACGGCCTTCTTCTCGTCCGTTCCGGACAGGCCCGGGAGCATGTCGGCGGACCACAGATAGCCGACCCCGCCGACGACGACGAGAACGGCGACGACTATCAGGGCGACCATGCGGTTGCGGCCCTTGCGCCGGGCCTCCTCGCGCCGCTCGCTGCGGCTCTCGGTGAACTTCAGCCAGTCGATGACGTCTTCGGAGTCCTCGTCGGGCTCCTCGATGAACGAGAACTGCTCGGTGCGGTAGTCCGGGGCGGGCTTGCGCTGCCCGGGAAGCGCGGCATCGGCCTCCGCCTCCGGCGCGGCCTCCTGCGGCGAGGGCTGTACGGGGGTCTGCGGCGGGGCCTGTTCCGGTGCGGGGGCGGCGCCCTGCTGCGGGATGCTCCAGTGCTCGCCGGTGTCGACCGCGGCGGGCTGCTGCCCGGTGGCGTAGCCGTAGTCGGTGTAGGAGCCGTAGCCGTACCCCTGGTCGCCGCCCTGCCCCTGCTGCGCCTGGCCCTGCTGACCGGTGGCGTAGGGGTCGTAGCCCGGCTGCTGCTGAGGGTTGCCGTACGCGTCGTAGCCGTAGCCGTAGCCGGTGGTGTCCTGGGTCTGGTGGCCCTGGCCCTGCTGGGCGGCGTAGGGGTCGTAGCCCTGGCCCTGCTGGTCGTAGCCCTGCTGCCCCTGCTGCTGGTAGACCGGCTGCCCGTACGCGTCGTAGCCGACGATCTGCGGCTCCTGGTAGTACGGGTCGTACGGGTTCTGTCGGTCGTTCACCGGTGCCCCTCTCCGTGGCTCATTCGCCGCGGTACAGCTGGCGCTTGTCGATGTAGCGGACCACGCCGTCCGGCACCAGGTACCAGACCGGCTCCCCCTGCGCGACCCTCTCACGGCAGTCCGTGGACGAGATCGCCAGCGCGGGCACCTCCACGAGGGAGACACCGCCCTCGGGCAGTCCGTCGTCCGTGAGCACGTGACCCGGGCGGGTCACACCGATGAAGTGGGAGAGCGAGAACAGCTCCTCCGCGTCGCGCCAGGTGAGGATCTGGGACAACGCGTCGGCGCCGGTGATGAAGAAGAGGTCCGCGTCGCCGTGGACCTCGCGCAGGTCCCGCAGCGTATCGATGGTGTACGTCGGTCCGCCACGGTCGATGTCACTGCGGCTGACGGAGAACTGCGGGTTGGACGCGGTGGCGATGACCGTCATCAGATAACGGTCTTCGGCCGGGGAGACGTTCTTGTGGCTCTTCTGCCACGGCTGCCCGGTCGGTACGAAGACGACCTCGTCCAGATGGAACTGGGCGGCCACTTCACTGGCCGCCACCAGGTGTCCATGGTGGATCGGGTCGAATGTCCCGCCCATCACGCCGATACGGCGCTTGCCGGGGCCGGTAGGCACTTCCTGCTCTCCCATGCGTGCAGAGCCTACTGGCACAGCTGTACGCCCCCGGCTCAGCGGTCGCGGTTGAAGCTGATGGTGATGAACAGGAGCAGCATCAGCGCGACAAAGGCCCCGGCGCCGACGAAGTAGGGGTTGAGGCTTTCGTGGTTGCCGCCGCCCTCGCCCCCGGAGGCGAGAGTGACCAGCTGGTGAGTGGTGCTCGTGAGGCTCATCTTCGGCAGGACCTATCGATCGTGAGTCGGAAGGAAGACGTCGGGGCCATCGTATGCGGGACCCTCGGGCACGCTCACGGCGACTCAGTCGTTGTTGTCGTCGTTGCGGTATCCACGCAGCAGGAACCAGGCGAGCAGCACCGCTCCGAGGATCGAGACGAGCAGCACGATCCGGAGGGTGTCGCCCGGTCCCTGCTCCTGGGACGCGGCGGCGAGCAGTACGGCGGTGTGCGGCATTTCGGGCGCTCCTCAAAGTTATCCACAGCCCCCCGCACACCGTAGCGCCAGCGCATACGCTGGCTTTTGTCCGGGGGACGAGCAACGTCTCGTACGAACAGGGGGCCATCCATGACCGACAACAGTCACGAGAACGTGCCGAGCAGGGCGCGCCGGCGATTTCCCGGGATCTCCTCCCGGGCCTACGAGCACCCCGCCGACCGCTCGGCCCTGGTGGCCCTGCGCAAGCTGACCGGGTTCGACACCGTGTTCAAGGCGCTCAGCGGGCTGCTCCCGGAGCGGAGCCTCCGGCTGCTTTTCCTCTCCGATTCCGTCCGGGTGAGCGACGCGCAGTTCGCCCATCTCAACGACATGCTGCGCGACGCGTGTTACATCCTGGACCTGGAGAAGGTCCCGCCGATGTACGTGAAGCAGGACCCGCAGCCCAACGCCATGTGCATCGGTCTCGACGAGCCGATCATCGTGGTCACCACGGGCCTGGTCGAGCTGCTCGACGAGGAGGAGATGCGGGCGGTGGTGGGCCACGAGGTGGGCCACGCGCTCTCCGGTCACTCGGTGTACCGGACGATACTGCTCTTCCTGACCAACCTCGCCGTGAAGGTCGCCTGGATCCCGCTGGGCAATGTGGCGATCATGGCGATCGTGACGGCGCTGCGCGAGTGGTTCCGCAAGTCGGAGCTGTCCGCGGACCGGGCCGGGCTGCTGGTGGGCCAGGACACCCAGGCGTCGATGCGCGGCCTGATGAAGATCGCGGGCGGCAATCACCTCCACGAGATGAATGTGGACGCCTTCCTCGCCCAGGCCGACGAGTACGAGAAGAGCGGTGACCTCCGCGACTCCGTCCTCAAGATCCTGAACGTGCTGCCCCGGACGCACCCGTTCACCGCCGTGCGGGCCGCCGAGCTGAAGAAGTGGTCGGAGACCCGCGAGTTCCAGCGGATCATGGACGGCCACTACCCCCGTCGCGACGAGGACAAGGACACCTCGGTGACCGACTCGTTCCGGGAGTCCGCGTCGCACTACGCGGACACGGTGCGCACCAGCAAGGACCCGCTGATGAAGCTAGTGGGCGACATCGCCGGGGGCGCGGGGGACCTGGGCGGCAAGCTGCGCGACAAGTTCACCGGAGGCGGCTCCGGCTCCGCTACGGGCGGGGAGTCCGGTCGGCCTCAGGACCCGGAGGAGGGGAGCTCGGGGCCGTCGAAGGGCTGACGTCCGCCAGGGTCCCGCACAGGGCCGCCGTGGGCGGGCCCGAGGCGTACGGGTCGGTGGCGGCGGGGCCGCGGGCGTCCGCCTTCTCCCCGGCCAGGAGAGGGCGGAGCATCCCGGTCGCGTCGGCCGAGCAGGACTGCGGCCCGGCCTGGACGTGGGCGGTGCGCACCTCCAGGCGGTGCAGCCGCAGGTCCTCCCGGTCGAAGCGGAAGTGCAGCTCGCGACGCACGGTGAACAGGGACGCGCCGTCCTTGCTCGGGGACCCCTCCGCCGGGCGCAGGGCGTAGGTGAAGGTGTGGTCCGAGACGACGCCGAGGACGCCCGCCGCCTCCTCCTCGTAGCGGAGGGTGCCCTGGACCCGGATCTGCGGGTCCGCGAGCTCCACCCGCTCCGGGTCGAAGCGGACCAGCCAGCCGGTGGCGGCGTGGCTCCCGTCGTCCGCCGGGTCGCTCAGGCTCCGTTCGAACTGGGTGCGCTGATCCGGGTCGATGAGGTGCTCGACGGGCCGGCGTACGGAGCCGGTGAGGACGTCGGGGTTCAGGGACGACTCCACCAGGTAGTCCTTGACGGTGGCGAGCGCGGCGGTGATCTGGCTGTCGGAGAAGTTCTGGGTGCGCTTCACGGCGGGGAAGTTGATGCCCTCCGCGCCCGTGCGGAATCCGGAGACCGGCTCGGCCCGGTAGAGCTGCTCGGGTGATCCGCCCGGGACGGCGCCCCGGGGAGCCAGGGGGATGACGGTGGTCCGCAGGGGTTCGGCGCGCCGGGGGGCCGGCTGGGGATACGGGCTGCGGAATCCGATGTAGACGGCCACGGCGAAGGCCAGGGCGATGAGGACGACCAGGGCTATGGCGGCCCGGGAGCCGCCTCCGCTGCGCACGGGCGGCTGCTCCTCCGGCACGGTGCGGACGGCGCGGGCGTGGTCGCCCATGCGTTCCTGCGCCGAGTACTCCCGCATCCGGGCAGCCTGGATGAACGATTCGTCGAAGACGAGCGAGCGGTATTCGTCCTCGCCGCCCGCGGGGTTCTCGGGCGGGCCGTCCGGCGGTTCTGAGCGGCCTGTCATGACTTCTCTCCCGATCTCCACACCGGTCGGTTCGGTGCGCAACGGTCTGCTTCGGCCGAGCGGGGCGTGCGGCAGCGAGAAGCCCCCCTGGGAACGAGGGGTCACATCTTCAGGGTAGGTCGATTGCGGTCCGTGTAAACGCGGAGACCGCTGGGAACTGCGGAGGCGACGGGGGTCGCGGTCGGCGAACGGGTGACGGGAGGGGGCGGGGAGCCGGGGTCCTCGGGGGCCGGCCGCCCGGAGCCCGGCTCAGGGGACCCGGGGCTCGGCGGAGACCACGGGGCGGGAGTAGTCCGCGGAGGCCGACGGGGCAGCCCCGGGCTTGTCCACACCGCTGCTGGCGGGGGGCGGCACCTGGTCCTCGCGGTTGTTCGACGCGCCCCGGTAGACCGCGGTGAAGGCGAGGGAGACCATGCCGACGCCCATCACCACGGCGAGCAGCCAGGCGACCGGCCGGTGCCAGCGGGCGGAGTTGCGGTAGGGGCGCAGGGAGCCGCCGTGGCGGCCGTAGGGCCCGGGGCCGCCGCCGTCGTCGTCCCCGAAGCCGTCGTCCGGGTCGTAGTCGAGGTCCTGGGGGTCGTGGTAGCCCCGGGAGCCGCCGTAGCCGTATTCGTCGTCGTCCGCGCGACGGGTGCGGCGGGCGCGGGCCGCGTCGGCCTCGGCACGGGCCTCGGCGGCGGCGAGCAGGCGCTCCACGGCGGTGGGTTCGTGGACGGGCGCCGACCGGACGAAGTCCTCGTCGAACACCACGGAGGCGAAGTCCTCGTCCGCGCCCCCGCGGTCGTCGTCGGGCTCCCAGCCGTCAGGAAACGGCTTGCCCCCCACGTCGTCCGGCACGGTTTCAGGGTAGCCGGGCCGGGACCTTTTGGGCAGGGACCCCGCAAACTCCCCCGGATCGATCCGGAGGGGACATGCGGTCGGCCCCCTCCCGAGTGAAAGAGGCCGACCGGCGAGACCTAGCGGGTGTGGCCGTCGCCCGTGACGATGTACTTCGTCGACGTCAGCTCGGGCAGGCCCATCGGGCCGCGGGCGTGCAGCTTCTGGGTGGAGATGCCGATCTCGGCGCCGAAGCCGAACTGCCCGCCGTCCGTGAAGCGGGTGGAGGCGTTCACGGCGACCGTCGTCGAATCGACCAACTGGGTGAACCGGCGGGCGGCGGCCTGCGAGGTGGTGACGATCGCCTCGGTGTGGCCGGAGGACCAGAGCCGGATGTGGGCGACCGCCGCGTCCAGGGAGTCGACGACCGCCGCGGCGATGTCGTAGGAGAGGTACTCGGTCTCCCAGTCCTCCGTCGTCGCCGGGACCACGGTGGCCTTCGAGCCCTCGGCGCGCTCCAGGACGTGTTCGTCGCCGTGGACGGTGACCCCGGCCTCGGCCAGCGCGTTCAGGGCGAGCGGCAGGAAGTCGTCCGCCACGTCCTTGTGGACGAGAAGGGTCTCGGCGGCGTTGCAGACGCTGGGGCGCTGGGCCTTGGAGTTGATCAGGATGTCGACGGCCATGGCCAGGTCTGTCTGCGCGTCGACGTAGACGTGGCAGTTGCCGGTGCCCGTCTCGATGACGGGGACGGTGGACTGCTCGACGACCGTGCGGATCAGCGAGGCGCCGCCGCGCGGGATGAGGACGTCGACGAGGCCGCGGGCCCGCATCAGTTCCGTCACGGAGTCACGGTTCTCGCCCGGGACGAGCTGTACCGCGTCGGCGGGGAGGCCGGAGCCGCCGACCGCGTCGCGCAGGACGCGGACGAGCGCGGTGTTGGAGGCGTAGGCGGAGGAGGAGCCGCGCAGCAGGACCGCGTTACCGGACTTCAGGCAGAGGGCGGCGGCGTCGACAGTGACGTTGGGCCGGGCCTCGTAGATGATGCCGACCACGCCGAGCGGGACCCGGACCTGGCGGAGGTCGATGCCGTTGGGGAGGGTCGAGCCGCGCACCACTTCCCCGACCGGGTCGGGGAGGGCCGCGACGTCCCGTACGTCGGCGGCGATGGCGCGGATGCGGTCCGGGGTGAGGGTCAGGCGGTCGATGATGCCTTCGCTCGTCCCGGCCTCGCGGGCGCGCTCGACGTCCTTCGCGTTGGCCTCGACGATCTCGGCGGTCCGCACTTCCAGGGCGTCGGCGATGGCCAGCAGCGCGTCGTCCTTGGCCGCGCGCGGGAGGGGCGCGATGTCGGCGGCGGCGGCGCGGGCCCGGTAGGCGGCCTGCGTGACCGGGGAGAGGTTGTCGTAGGGCGAGAGCGTGGTCATGCCCGCAGAGTAATGCGCGCTCTGCGGGCATCCGTCACGTATCCCGTGATGCGAGACGGCCGACCGCGGGCCGGACGCCTCCCCCGGGACCGCCGGCCCGGCCGTCAGTACGGGTGGACGCCCACGGGGGAGGCGGGCGGCGGCCCGTAGCCCTCGGCGACCCGCAGGTGGTAGGTCTCGCGGTCGATGACTTCGAGGCCGACGATCTCCCAGGGCGGGAGCTGGGCGCTGGAGCGGTGCTCGCCCCACAGCCGCAGCGCGACGGCGGCCGCGTCGTGCAGGTCGCGGGCCTCTTCCCAGTAGCGGATCTCCGCGTGGTCGCCCGCGTAGCGGCTGGTCAGCAGGAAGGGGTGGTCGTGCGCGAGCTGTTCCAGGCCGCGTCTGATCTCCGCGAGCGGAGTCTCGGTGCCCGACACGCTGAGGGTGATGTGCCAGAGTCTCGAGTGCGGGGACTCCTCCTCAGCCGTCGTGACCGGCTCCCGTTCGGCGGTGTCCGACGGAAGGGGATTCCGGTCGAAATCCACCCCCGCTCCGACACTCGTCAGGGCGCGGTTGGCCGTGCCTCGGGGCGGCGCCCCCGGGCGCGCTCGTCTCACCGGCGGCCTCCTGTGATGTGTTGCAGTCCGGTCCCCTGTTTCCCCACTACAAAGTGGACCAGTCCACAGCCGGGCGTGGGGTGGTTTTGGCGAAGGTCCCCGCCGAAGAGCCGGACTTTCAGCCGTTTCAGGGGGTGAGGCGCGGCGTGAGAATGACCAGATCGTCCCTGTGTACGACCTCGCGCTCGTAGGCGGGTCCCAGTTCACGGGCCAGGTCCCGGGTGGAGCGGCCGAGCAGCTGGGGGATCTCCTTGGCGTCGAAGTTGACGAGTCCGCGGGCGACCGGGGTGCCGTGCGGATCGCGCAGTTCGACCGGGTCGCCGGCGCTGAACTCGCCCTCGACGCCGGAGATTCCGGCGGGCAGCAGCGAGGTGCGCCGTTCCACCACGGCCCGTACGGCGCCGTCGTCGAGGGTGAGCGCGCCCTGCGGGGTGGAGGCGTGGGCCAGCCACAGGAGCCGGTCGGCGGAGCGGCGGCCGGTGCGGTGGAAGTACGTGCCGGTGTCGCGGCCCGCGAGGGCGTCGGCGGCGCGGCTGGCGGAGGTGAGGACGACGGGGACGCCGGCGGCGGTGGCGATGTTGGCGGCCTCGACCTTGGTGACCATGCCGCCGGTGCCCACGCCCGCCTTGCCGGCGCTGCCGATGGTGACGCCGGCCAGGTCGTCGGGGCCGGTGACCTCGGCGATCCGGGAGGCGCCGGGGGTGCCGGGCGGTCCGTCGTAGAGGCCGTCCACATCGGAGAGCAGGACGAGGAGGTCGGCGTGGACGAGGTGGGCGACGAGGGCGGCGAGCCGGTCGTTGTCGCCGAAGCGGATCTCGTCGGTGGCGACGGTGTCGTTCTCGTTGACGACGGGGACCGCGCCCATCTCCAGGAGCTTGTCCAGGGTGCTGTAGGCGTTGCGGTAGTGGCCGCGGCGGCTGGTGTCGTCGGCGGTGAGGAGGACCTGGCCGACGCGGACGCCGTAGCGGGCGAACGAGGCGGTGTAGCGCGCCACGAGGAGGCCCTGCCCGACGCTGGCGGCGGCCTGCTGGCGGGCGAGGTCCTTGGGCCGGCGGACGAGGCCGAGCGGGGCGAGTCCGGCGGCGATGGCTCCGCTGGAGACGAGGACGACCTCGCGTTCGCCGCCGTCCCTGACCTTGGCCAGGACGTCGACGAGGGCGTCGACCCGGTCGGCGTCGAGGCCGCCGGAGGCCGTGGTGAGCGAGGATGAGCCGACCTTGACGACGACTCTGCGGGCGCCGGTCACCGCCGACTCGCGGTGCGACGGCCTCTGCTCTGCCACGTGCTTCCTCGCTCTGGATCGCCCCGGTGTCCGACGGGGGCGTCGCAGCCGGTCGCCCGGTGCCGCCCCCGGCACGTCACAGTACGCGAGCGGCCGCCCCCGCCGCCTGCCCGTTCCGCTCGGTGGACGTCCGGCGCGGGGCCGGGGACGTCGGGTGGGCGGGCGGCGGGGGCGGCCGGTGGGCTCAGCTCTGCTGCTCGTCCTTGACGGCGAGCATCCGGTCGACGACCCGGGCGGAGGCGCGGCCGTCGGAGGGCTCGCAGAAGTCGACCCGGAACTGGGCGTACTTCTCCTTGTACTCCTCGCTGACCGCGTCGATGTTCCGGATCGCGGAGACCAGGTCCTCGGAGGTCTTGATCAGCGGGCCGGGGGCGCGGGAGGTGAAGTCGAAGTAGAAGCCGCGCAGGGTGTCGCGGTAGTGCTCCAGGTCGTACGTGAAGAAGAGCATCGGACGCCCGGAGTGCGCGAAGTCGAACAGCACCGAGGAGTAGTCCGTGATCATCACGTCGGCGATCAGGTAGAGGTCGGCGATGTCCGGGTAGTACGTGACGTCGTAGACGAAGCCCTGTCCGGCGCCGGGGATGGAGTCGAGGACCTTGTGGTGCTTGCGGTAGAGCAGCACGTGGTCCTCGCCGAGCTCGCGCTGGGCGGCCTCGACGTCGATCTTGTTGTCGAGCTTGAAGCGGCGGCCGCCGTAGCGCTGGTCGTCGCGCCAGGTGGGTGCGTACAGGACGACCTTCTTGCCTGCGGGGATGCCGAGCTTCTCCCGTACGGCCGCGGCGCGCTTGACGCGGTCGGGGGCGTGGAAGACGTCGTTGCGCGGGTAGCCCGCCTCCAGGACCTCGCACTGGAGGCGGAAGGAGTTGGTCATGATCGGGGTGGTGAAGGCGTTCGGCGTGATGAACAGGCTGTACTGGCGCGAGCGCTGCGGGAGGCTCGCGATGTAGGCCAGGTTCGCCTTCGGGGTGCCGAGGAGGTCGGCGCCGATGCGCTTGAGCGGGGTGCCGTGCCAGGTCTGGACGACGACCTGGCCCTCGCGGCGGACGAACCACTCGCGGATGCCGCCGTTGGTGACGACGTACCGGCTGCGGGCCAGTGCTTCGTACCACTCCTTGCTGCCCCACTCGACGCCCCGGACGCCGGGCGGCAGCACGACCTGCTGGTCGTGGACCATCGCGATGTGCTCGACCTCGGTGCCGCGGCGCTTGAGTTCCTCGTAGACCGCGCGGGGCGAGTCGGAGAACTGCTTGCCGCCGAAGCTGTTGTAGAGCACGGCCTCGCGGAGCGGCAGTTTGCGCTGCTCGGGGGTGTAGACGTCGCGCATCAGGCGCTGGCGGTAGGCGCCGCGCAGCTCCGGGCCGAGGACCGGGCCGGACTCCACGAAGATCCGGTCGAAGTCGACCCGCTCGACGGTGTACGTGCGGTGCTCGCCCCGGTGGGCCAGCGGGAGCGTGCCGACGAGGTCGGGGCGGACGGTGACCGGCAGGTCGCGGGTGTGGTCCCACTCGGTGGTGCGGCGCAGCCGCGGCATCCAGCGGCCGGCGCGCAGCGGGACGGTGCCCTCGTAGGTGGGCATGGTGTCCGGGCGCAGCCGGGCGGTGAAGCGGCCGTCGGCGAACTCGACGGGCAGCGGGCGGTCCTCGTTGCGGCCGGTGTGGCGCAGGACCATCTTCATCTGCTCGGCGGGGCCGGTGTAGACGCCGGTCAGGACCAGTTCGCCGTCGGCGGTCCACTCGACGCCGTCGACGACCGGCTGGACCGTGCGGACCTGCGGGGTGAAGTTGCCCGCGCCGTCGGTGAGGATCGCCAGCTCGCGGCCCTCGGGCAGCGGGTGTACGCCGGTGACGGGGCCGGTGCCGTTGGTGGCGCGGCGGGTGGTGCCGTCGGCGAAGACGATGAGCGTGCGGTACTTGACGGACTTGCCGGGCCGAACGCCGTCTACGGGCAGATCGGCCAGGGGCAGCCGGGCGGTGTGGCGGAGCCAGCCGTCCGCGCCGGTCTCGCCCTGCTGGAGCGGGAGGTCGGTGGCGAAGCCGCTGGGCTCGTGGTCGATGCGCAGGGCGGTGGGGTACTTGCCCGCGGGGGTGGTGACGCGGGAGCGCAGGGTGACGGTGAGGGTGTCGCCGTCGGCCTCCTGGGCGATGATCTCGGCCGGGACGACGTCGACGGACAGCCTCAGCCGGTTGCGGTCGAAGCCGGCGACGAGGCGGACGCCGTCGTCGAGGGTCCGGGTGAGGCTGTGTCCGGCCGCGCCCGCGTTGTTCTTGGTGATGCTGCCGACCGACATGCCGCCGGGGCGCGGGATGCCCACGCCCAGGCGCCAGATGCCGGGCTGCCACTGGCCGCGTACCCGGAGGCGGGCCGGGTCGACGGCGATCTCGAAGCCGGACCAGTCGTAGTTGTGCAGGGCGCCCTTGGCCTCGGCGGTGGCGCGGGGCTCGACGACCGTGCGCAGCCGCAGCGGGAGGGTGGAGCGGCTGCCCTGGCGGCGGAGCACGGCGACGCGCAGCGAGCGCTTGCCGGTGGCCGAGGGGACGTTGGGGATGTAGGCGTAGCCCTTGATCTGGAGCTTGCCGTCCTCCCAGGCGAGGCCGAGGAGCTTGCCGCGTACGGGGAGCTCGCTGCGGTTGAAGTTGCGCACGGAGGAGGGGAGCGAGGAGCTCTCGACGCCGGGCAGCTCGATGCGGGCGCGCCGCAGGCCGCGGACGGAGAAGGCGCCCGGGTTCTCGCGCTCGTAGTGCAGCAGGTCGATCAGCTCGTCGCCGCGGCCGCTGGCCGCCAGGTGCCACTTGACCCGGGCCATCGGGGAGAACTGCCGGACGACCTTCGGGGCGGCACGGGCCAGGAAGTCCTTGGCCTGCCGGTGAAATTCGGGGCGCTCCTCGGCCGGAGTCTCCGGGAAGTACTTCATGAGCCGACCGAGCTCGTCGGGGATCGCTTCGAGGGACGCCACGGGGGGAAGGCCTTTCCGGGGGGACGTGCAGATCATGAACCCCAGGAAGACGGGGCGTTAATGAGACGTGTTCAACGGTCTCATGGTTGCCCCACAGTATGACGTGACACCCCTCACAGGACGAACTCGCCCTGGTCGGCGCCCAGGACGGGAAGCCATGTTCGAGGGCTGACCGGGAGCCCCGGCGAGGGCTCCCGGTCAGCCCTCGAACTCCCGGTCAGACGCGGTGTGCGCGGGGGGTGCGCAGGGCGCTGAGCACGGTCCGGCGGGCCTTGCGGACCACTCGCCGGGCGAAGGACGGGCGGGGCCCCCGCTGCGGCGCCTCGATCCGCCGTCCGCCGACCCATTCCGTGACGGTCACCTCGTAAGCGCTGTCGGGGAGCACGGAACTCTCGCCGAAGTGCGGGTAGGCGAGGTGCGGACGGGGCGGGTTTCCCCGGCGGACGATCTCGGGCTCCTTCTTGTCGCGCAGGAAGGCGGCGATCTCCAGGAGCAGGTCGAGCCGGCCCGCGGCGAGGCACATCAGCCGCAGCCGTTCGTTCACCTTGAGGTTGCGGCCGAGCCCCGGCGTCCAGTACGCCTTCATCAGGGGGGCCGCGAGCGCCATCTTCCGCTCGTGGACCTTGGCCTTCTGCTTCACCAGTCCGGGGCCGAACTGCGGCAGCAGGGTGATGACGAAGGGGCGCACCATCAAGGCGTCGCGCCGGGGGCCCGGGGGCACGTACTCGGCGATGAGCCCCATGAGGGCGCGGGCCGAGTCGAAGCGGCGCTGGAAGCCGCCCTTCTTGGTCATCTGGTTGCGGTCCTCGCGGCCCACCAGGTAGTAGCAGGTGTAGTCGGCGACGACGGAGATCCCGTTGCCTCGCAGATACGCCTCCATCGTGAACAGGGCGTCCTCGCCCGTCTTGAGCTTCTCGTCGAAGGCCATGCCGAGGCGTACGAGCAGGTCGCGCCGGAACAGTTTCTGCGCGCTCAGGGTGAACTTGATGTTGGAGGAGTACAGGTCGGCGCGCTCGACGGTCTCCCCCCACATCGACTTCGCGGCACCGCGATTGACGCCGACGATCTTCCCGAGGACCACGTCCGTGCCCGCCCGGTCCCCCATGGCGACCATGCGCTCCAGGGCTTCCTCGCCGAAGTAGTCGTCCGCGTCGAGGAAGAAGACGTACCGGCCGCGGGCGAGGTCGAGGCCCCGGTTGCGCGGGCCGCCGGGTCCGCCGGAATTCGGCTGCCGGACGACTCTCATGGGGATCGCGGTCCGGGCGGCGAACTCCTCCAGGCAGGCGCCCGTGCCGTCGGTGGAGCCGTCGTCGATGGCGACGATCTCCATGCGGTCCGCGCCGATGGTCTGCGCCTCGACGGACTCCAGGCACCGGACCAGGTAGGGCATCGCGTCATACGCCCCGATGATCACACTGACATCGGGCTCGTGGTTCTTCCTGGGCATGTCGACCATGTGCACCTGTCGATTTGATCACGAAAGGAGGCAGATTGCCCGACTATGCAACTTTTATGCATCAACATGCCGAACGACCCGTACATCCCTCCCTCAGGAGAGACGTACGGGTCGCGGTCGGGGTTGCCTGCTTTTCAGCCAGTTCGATCAGATGTACGGCGTGCGACCGTACGACTGCATAGCGCTCAGCGCACGGACGGGGTCCCCTCGCTGAGCGCGGCCTTCGCCTCGCCCTCCGCCGCGTCGGCCTCCGGAGCGTCCGGGTCCGCCGTGGCGTCGGCCTCGACGGCCGCCTGCGGATCGCCGGTGCCGACGCCGCTGGTGACGGCCTCCGCGTCCGGCACCGCCACGGCCTGCTCACCGATCCGCTGGGCGGCGGCCAGGTTACGGGCCTCGGCCTTGGCCGCCAGCGCCCGTACGGCGGCGTTGAACTGCTCCATGGAGGTCGGCTCGTCCGGCCCCAGGAGGTAGGTCTTCAGCTCACGCCGGGCATCCGCCAGCGCGTCCGCCGCCGGGTCGGCCACCGCGGCCAGCAGCGCGTCGAGCTCCTCGGCGCCGTTGGACAGGATGACCGCGGCGCGCACCGCGGTGTTCTGCCGCTTGAACTCCGCGGCTCCGAGCGCGGCCGAGTCGGTGACCGCGTACGGCTTGCCGCTCGCGATGAAGTCGGAGACCACACTGGAGATGTCCGAAACCATGGCGTCGGACTCGTTGAAGCAGTCGTACAGCTTGGGCTGCGCGCCGGTCACCGTACGGTGCTCCCACCAGCCGAAGGAGCGCCAGTAGGCGTCGTTCCACTCGGCCCTCAGGCGTACGGTCTCCGCCTCGCGGACCGGGTCGGCGAGCGAGAGCCGCGACTCCTCCGCGTCGTCGCCGCCCGCGCGGCCGGTGGCCGCGAGCTGCGCGAGCCGCGCCTCGATCCGGGCCAGCTCGGCCTTGGCGGCACTCTGCCCGGCGGCGGCCGACGATGCCTCCTTCGCCCAGCGGGGCTCCGCCGCGCGCTCGGCGGCGGCCTTCTCCAGCATGGCCCGGATCCGGGCGTTGACGGCCTTGGCCTTGGCGCTGCGGATGCCGGTGAACGGGTGCGGCTTGTAGATGATCCGGACCGGGTCGGCGGCGTTCAGCAGCCGGCGCACGATGTTCTCGCCCGCCAGCAGCAGGGAGGTGTTGCCCGGGTTGTCGTCCCAGCCCTCCCAGGTGGGCGCGTACAGCACGGTCGGGATGGGGTTCTTGACCGTTCCCGTCCAGCTCTTGATGGGCTCCAGCTGCGGGCGCCCGACCTCGACGATGTCCTCGTCGCGGATCCCCACATCGGCCAGCGCGTACCGGTCGCGGCCGGCCCGGCCCGCCGTCCACACCTCGTCGTACACCTTGGAGTAGGGGTTCACGCTGGCGAGCTTGTCGCTGTCGCCGTGGCCGATGAAGACGTGCTTCATGGTCGGCACGCGCAGGATGTGGATGTTCTTGCCCACGTTCGCGGGGTAGAGGCAGACCCGCACCGTGGAGAGGTCCAGGTTCATCAGGTGGGTCCCCGCCGGGACGCAGATCACCGGGACCGAGGTCTCGGCGAGCTGCGGGACGAGACCGCGCTCCCGCATGATGATCAGCGGGCGGCCCTCGACCCGGCTCATGGTCTCCAGCCACATGTTGCCCTGGTAGGCGGACTCGTTGGAGCCGGAGAAGTAGAGCACGACCGTCGGCTGGTACTCACGCAGCCAGCTGTCGACGGCCTTGAGCACGGCGGGGGCCGGAGGAGCCAGCCGGCCGCGGCGCACGTACGGGACGAGCAGCGCGAGGGAGAGCAGGGCCAGCAGCAGCGTCAGGCCGATGCCCGCATAGCCGATGACGTCCTCACCGGTCCCGGCGGCGATCAGCACGCCCACCACGGCCGGAATGTCGAGGTGCAGCATCTTCTCCGCGGAGCGCCGCATCAGCGCGCCGGGCGGGGCGTCGGGGATGCGGACCGCGTGCAGGTCCACGTTGCGGGTGACGACCGGCATGGTGCGGCGGAGCCGGATCAGGGTCGTCATGGCCCCGTGCGGCGCCTGGAGCCCGTAGAAGAGCAGGAAGCAGGCCACCGCCGCGTAGAACAGCGGCGACTCGGCGAGGTCCAGGCGGGCCAGCAGCAGGATGACCATCAGCTGCCGGAGCAGGAAGCGGATCGACAGCCCGGCGCGCACCTTGCCGAGCCGGTTGATCAGATAGCTCCCCCGCTGGTGCAGATACCAGTCCGCGACATACGTGACAGCTGTGGGCGCCGCGAAGAACCAGACGTTCGGAATGAGCGCGGCGAGCATGACGCAGGGATATCCCAGCCCCATCAACACTGCTGCCGCCAGTTCTGACCTGCTGCCCACACGGGCCAGGCGAATGGCTGTCGAGATCACGAAGAACCTGCTCCAGGGGGTGCCGGTTGATTCACGTATTGGCGGAAATGTGAAGGTGCGGCTTCACGCATTCGGGCCTCTGCCATCGCGGAAAGCGACGAACAGAGGCCCGGAAAAGCACATTTGTCAAGAATTATTACACATCTGCTTGACGGTCCAGCACGGAGGCCAGGGCCTGCTCGAAGCCCGAGGACTCGGCGGCGCCCGCCGTCGGGTCCTGCTGCCGTACGTCGATGACATGGCCGGTCAGCTCGGAGAGCAGGACGTCCAGCGAGGTGCGCGCGACGGCCTCCGAGGAGAGCAGCGAGCCCTCGGGCTCCTGGCCGAACGCCTTGGTCCGCATCGGGGTCGCGGTGCGCTCCGGGTTCACACAGTTGACCCGGATGCCCTCGCCCGCCCACTCGTCGGCGAGCGCCTGGGTGAGGTTGACCATGGCGGCCTTGGTGGAGGAGTAGAGGCTGTACTCGGCGCGGCCCCGGGTGTAGCTGCTGGAGGTGTAGAGCAGCAACTGGCCCTGGGTCTCCGCCAGGTACTTGTACGAGGCGCGGGCGATCTGCACGGGGGCCAGGTAGTTGACGTTCAGCGCTTCCTGGATCGTCGTGTTGTCGGTCTCGGCCAGCTTGCCGATCCGCAGCACGCCCGCGGTGTTGATGACGTAGTCGATCCGGCCGGTCTCGCCGTACGCCTTGGAGAGCGCGTCGTCCACGTGCTCCGGGTTCTCCACGTGCGTTCCCGTGGTGGAGCGGCCCAGCGCGTAGACCTTGGCGCCGTAGCTCTCGGCGAGGGCGGCGATGTCGGCGCCGATGCCGTACGAACCGCCGAAGACGACGAGGGTCTTGCCGGTGAGCAGCTCACGGTAGGCGGCCTCGTCGGCCTGGCGCGGGGCGGCGGTGGAGGCCAGCTGGAAGAGCTTGTCGGTGATGAAGACGTCGACCGGCTGGGTCACCTTCATGTTGTACTCGTCGCCCGCGACCACGTAGATCGGTACGTCGGGGAGGTACTTGAGGACCACCGAACAGTCGTCGGTGGCCTGGAAGTTGGGGTCCCCCGCCGCGACTTCGTACGCCTTGCGGATCGTGGAGAGCTTGAAGGCCTGCGGCGTCTGGCCGCGGCGCAGCCGGGAGCGGTCGGGCACGTCGGTGATGAACTCGCCGTCCTCACCGTGCGTACGCGTCACGATGATCGTGTCCGCGGACGGGATGGCGACGTCGACGGCCTGGTAGCGCTCCAGCGCGTCGACACAGTCCGTGATCACACGCTGTGACAGCAGGGGGCGGACCGCGTCGTGGAAGAGGACGTTGCGGTCCTCGCCCTCGGCGAGACCCTCGCCGAGGGCCGCGATGGCGCGCTCGGTGGTCTCGTTGCGGGTGGTGCCGCCCTCGATGATCCGGGTGACCTTGCGCAGTCCGGCCTTCGCGACGATCTTCTCGACGTCGGGGACGAAACCGGGCGCCATCAGCACGATGACGTCGTCGATGCCCTCGGCGTTCTCGAAGATGGTCAGCGTGTGCTCGATGACGGCCTTGCCGGCGATCTTCAGCAGCTGCTTGGGGATCGAGAGGCCGACGCGCTGACCGGTGCCACCGGCGAGTACGACCGCTGTGGTCCGGGGCTTGGCTTCATGCGGCACAGACACAGACGACCTACCTTGCTATGACGGGGGAACAGTGTGATGGTCGCACTCTCCGTGACCGTCTCGCAAGGTGGACGTCGTCCGTCGCTCGTCCCGCGGATACCCGCAGTTCACCCTCTGGCCAGGGAGGTTGGGCGCTCCGGGGGTGTTGCGCGGGGTGACCGACCCCACAGATGTGTTGCGTAATCGGCACATGAGCAGCACGTGCACCCGGTGTGACCGGCGGAAACCGCCGACGCCCGGCCCCGAGGCTACCGGACGGCCCGCCTCCGCAGAGACGGGCCACCGGTCACGGCCCTGGAAGGGGTTCGACTAGAAGGGGTCGAACTCGTCGTATTCCTTCTGTGCGTCGTCGCGTTCGGCCTCGCGGTCCCTGCGGCGCTGCGCCGCGGGGCGCGGGGCCTCCATGCGGTGGTCCTCGCCGCGGCGGCCGAGCATCTCCGCACCGGACTGCATGGTCGG
This sequence comes from Streptomyces rubiginosohelvolus, assembly GCF_014649875.1. GTDB lineage: Bacteria > Actinomycetota > Actinomycetes > Streptomycetales > Streptomycetaceae > Streptomyces > Streptomyces rubiginosohelvolus. The sequence goes on from NZ_BMTW01000003.1 coordinate 393,422, forward strand.
CTCCCAGTCGAAGACGACCGCGTTGTCCTCGGGGCCGATCGCGACGCCGTCGCCGGCCCGGGCGCCGGCCTTGACCAGCGCGTCCTCGACGCCGAGGCGATTGAGCCGGTCGGCGAGGTAGCCGACGGCCTCGTCGTTGTTGAAGTCGGTCTGGCGCACCCAGCGCTCAGGCTTCTCACCGCGCACCCGGTAGAGGTCCTCGCCCTCGGCGGTGACCGTGAAGCCCGCGTCGTCGACGGCCTTCGGGCGGATGACGATGCGGGTCGCCTCCTCCTTCGGCTTGCTGGCGCGCGCCTCGGCGATGATCCCGGCGAGCGCGTAACTCAGCTCGTTGAGGCCCTTGTGGGCGATCGCGGAGACCTCGAAGACGCGGTAGCCGCGGGCCTCCAGGTCGGGGCGGATCATGTCGGCGAGGTCCTGGCCGTCGGGGATGTCGACCTTGTTCAGGGCGACGATGCGGGGCCGGTCCTCCAGGCCGCCGTACTGGCGCAGCTCCTCCTCGATGATGTCGAGGTCGGAGACGGGGTCGCGGTCGGACTCCAGGGTGGCGGTGTCCAGGACGTGCACGAGCACCGAGCAGCGCTCGACGTGCCGCAGGAACTCCAGGCCGAGGCCCTTGCCCTGGCTGGCGCCGGGGATGAGGCCCGGGACGTCGGCGATCGTGTAGACGGTCGAACCGGCGGTGACGACGCCGAGGTTCGGTACGAGGGTGGTGAACGGGTAGTCCGCGATCTTCGGCTTGGCCGCGGAGAGCACCGAGATCAGCGAGGACTTGCCCGCGCTCGGGTAGCCGACGAGGGCCACGTCGGCGACGGTCTTGAGCTCCAGGACGATGTCGCGGCTCTCACCCGGCTCGCCGAGCAGCGCGAAGCCGGGGGCCTTGCGGCGGGCCGAGGCCAGCGCGGCGTTGCCGAGACCGCCGCGGCCGCCCTGACCGGCCACGAAGGTGGTGCCCTGGCCGATGAGGTCGGCGAGGACGTTCCCGGCCTTGTCGAGGACGACGGTGCCGTCGGGGACGGGCAGGACCAGGTCCTGGCCGTCCTTGCCGGAGCGGTTGTCGCCGGCGCCGGGCTGGCCGTTGGTGGCCTTGCGGTGGGGGTGGTGGTGGTAGTCGAGCAGCGTGGTCACGGACTGCTCGACGACGAGGATCACGTCGCCGCCGCGTCCGCCGTTGCCCCCGTCGGGGCCGCCCAGCGGCTTGAACTTCTCACGGTGTACGGAGGCGCAGCCGTGGCCTCCGTTACCCGCGGCGGCATGCAGCTCGACGCGGTCCACGAAGGTGGTCATGGTGGGTGCCTCCAGATAACAGGTGCAGGTGGAGCGGAAAAAGCGGAATTGTCTCTGTCGTAACACGCCGAGGGCGGACCCGCTTCCCCGTTCGCCGGGAAAGCTGAGATCCGCCCTCGGAAGGTGCTGTGTGTCGTTCTGCGCGCGTCGAGAGGACTCAGACGGCGAGCGGAACGATGTTCACGACCTTGCGGCCGCGGTGCGTGCCGAACTCCACCGCACCGGCGGTCAGCGCGAACAGCGTGTCGTCGCCGCCACGGCCGACGCCCGCGCCGGGGTGGAAGTGGGTGCCGCGCTGGCGGACCAGGATCTCACCGGCGTTGACGGCCTGACCGCCGAAGCGCTTCACGCCGAGCCGCTGAGCATTGGAATCGCGCCCGTTCCGAGTGGACGATGCGCCCTTCTTGTGTGCCATGTGTTCTCAGTCCCTTACTTCGCAGCCGTGGGGATACCGGTGACCTTGATCGCCGTGTACTGCTGGCGGTGACCCTGGCGGCGGCGGTAGCCGGTCTTGTTCTTGTAGCGAAGGATGTCGATCTTCGCGCCCTTGTGGTGGTCCACGATCTCGGCCGTGACCTTGATGCCGTCCAGCACCCACGGGTCGCTGGTGACCGCGTCACCGTCGACAACGAGCAGGGTCGAGAGCTCGACCGTGTCGCCAACCTTGGCAGTGGAAATCTTGTCAACCTCAACGATGTCGCCGACAGCAACCTTGTGCTGGCGACCACCGCTGCGCACGATGGCGTACACGCGGATCTCTCTCTCGCTCGGAACGGAACCCCTGATGCCAGCCGCCCGCACGGGCCGGGGCCCGTGTCGATCCGGAAGGATGAGCGGCCTCTCCTGGCGGACGGCGCGAACACCGACCGTTACCGGGAGGGATGTGCTCAGGGGTGGGCGCGTTAAGGAAACACACCGAGGGTCAAGGTTACGGGGCGGGGGTGTGGGGGTCAAACCGGGCCCGGTCACCCCCAGGGCTTGGCATTCCCCATGCAGACCTGGTCGTAGTACTCGCCGCCGAGTCCGTCGACGCCTATGCGGCTGCTGAAGCCCCCGGCCGGGAACGTACGCGCCTCGCGGAACCACGGGTACTTGTCGTGCGGCACCCACACGATGGCCTTGACCGGGAGGTTGTTCTTGTAGGAGGCGATCCAGTCGAAGTCGTAGGAGGACGTCGAGAAGCAGGAATTCGTGCTTCTGCTGGAGATCTTCTTGCCGGTGAAGCTGGACCCGTCGTAGACGCAGAGGGCATCCGACGCACACGCTCCGGCCGCCTGGGCCGAGGGGGCTCCGGCCAGGAGGCTGCCCGCCACCAGTGCCATACCGGACACCGTGGTCGCGGCTCTCTTCGTCCAGCTGCTCATCCGCATGTTCCTCTTCCGTCTCTTCCGTCAAAGGGCAAGCACCCAAAGGGTGTTGAGCAGGCAGCCTAGCTTTCGGGCATGCCCGGCACAGCGGAATATCCAGGTGGTCGTATGCTCGCCGGACAGCACGGCTCAGGTGTTTCTTCCGGAAGGCGCAGTACGTGAACTACAGGGTCCAGCCCACCGCCCAGGTCGACGAGACCGCCGAGATCGGGGACGGCTCCAGCGTCTGGGAGCTGGCGCAGATCCGCGAGGGAGCCAGGCTCGGCGAGGGCTGCGTCGTCGGCCGGGGTGCCTACGTCGGCACCGGGGTGCGCATCGGTGACAACGTGAAGCTGCAGAACTACGCCCTCGTCTACGAGCCCGCAGAGCTCGGTGACGGCGTCTTCGTCGGACCCGCCGTCGTCCTCACGAACGACCACAACCCGCGATCGGTCGACCCGGACGGCAAGCAGAAGCGTGGCGGCGACTGGGAGGCCGTCGGCGTGAAGGTCGCCGAGGGCGCGTCGCTCGGCGCCCGCTCGGTCTGCGTCGCGCCGGTCCGTATCGGCCGGTGGGCGATGGTCGCGGCCGGTGCCGTGGTCACCAAGGACGTGCCGGACTTCGCCCTGGTGGTCGGTGTGCCCGCACGGCAGATCGGCTGGGTCGGCCGGAGCGGGGTCCGCCTGGTCGCACGCGAGGGCGAGCCGGGAGTCTGGGAGTGCCCGCAGAGCGGGGCGGTGTACGAGGAGAAGGACGGGGTCCTCGGGGAGCGCGCCGCGTAGGCCCTCCGCGCCGCAGGAGTACGGGCCGGGTCCACTGGCTGCGGCCCGCTCCGGCGGTGTCTCGGTGTGCCCCGGACTCTCCGGTCGTTCCCCGTGGGGTGCCTTACTGTGGTGCCTTTCCGGGCGAGCCGAACGAGGCACCATGAGCCAGATCGAGGTCAAGGTGGCCGATGCGTCGGCCATACCCGCAAAGGTGGGGCACCAGGGTTCCGGCCCGTCGGCCACGCCGCGGCTGTACGCCCTGGACGCCCTGCGGGTGATGGCCGCGCTGAGCGTCCTGGCCTTTCACTACACCGGCGTGGACGCGGCGACCGCGGCCAACTGGGGGGTGAACCCCCGGGAGCTGTTCCCCTGGCTGTTCCCCGTGACCTCGTACGGTTCGTACGGGGTCCAGCTCTTCTTCCTGATCAGCGGCTTCGTCATCTGCCTGTCGGCCTGGGACCGCAGCCCGGGCCAGTTCGTCCGGGCCCGCTTCCTGCGGCTCTTCCCCGCCTACTGGTTCTCGGCGGTCGCCGCGTTCGTGGTCTGGCGGGCACTGCCCGACGGGGCGCGCACCGGGCCGAGCATCAGCGAGTCGCTGACGAACCTGACGATGCTCCAGGTCCCGCTCTCCGCCCAGCATCTGGTGGGCGCCTACTGGACCCTGTGGGTCGAGCTCACGTTCTATCTGATCTTCCTGCTGGTGATCTGGAAGGGGCTCGACTACCGGCGCGTCTCGGTCTTCTGCTGGCTGTGGCTCCTGGCGAGCGTGCTCGTGCAGCAGCCGGGGAACCAGGTGCCGATCCTCGGGATCTTCGCGCAGCCGCTGAACACCGCGCTGTTCGTGAGCGGCATCGCGATGTATCTGATGTACCGCTTCGGGCCCGACCTCCAGCTGTGGGGGCTGCTGGCCGCCGGCTGGCTGGTGATGCAGAGCGATCTGGTCCAGCACGCCGACGGCCTCCGGCACGACCGCGGCATGGACCGCGACCCGTACATCGCGCTCGCTCTGGTCACCGTGTTCTACCTGCTGGTGCTGGCGGTCGCCCTGCACAAGCTGGACCGAGTGGGATGGCGTGGGTTCGCGCCCGCCGGGGCCTTGGTCTATCCGCTCTACCTGCTGCACGAGGAGCTCGGCTGGGCGGTGATCCGCAGCCTGTACGGAAGGCTGGGCGCCTGGCCGACCCTGCTGCTCACCGTCGCGCTGATGATCCTGGCGGCCTGGCTGCTCCACCGCCTGGTCGAGCGGCCGTCCCAGCGGTGGCTGCGGAGCCGGCTGGCCCGGGAGGACCGGGACCGGGCGGACCGCGGCACGCCGAAGAGCCCCCGGCCGGATGACGGCGGAGGCTCCTCGGTCCTGCCCGGCGGTGTCAGCCGCCGATGACGACGCGGCGCACGCCGGCCCAGTTGGCCGGGTCCGTCGTGCGGCGGCCGTCGACCAGGACGCGGACGTCCGGAAGGTCGGCGGCGGACAGCTCGCGGTACTCGGCGTGGTCGGCCTGGAGGACCGCCGCGGTGACGGCCTGGCCCTCGTGCGGGACGAGGCCCAGAGCGGTCAGCTCCTCCGGGGTGTACATCGGGTCCGAGACGAACGGCACCGCGCCCCGCGCCTTCAGCGCCTCCACGACACCGAAGACACCGGAGAAGGCGGTCTCCTTGACGCCGCCGCGGTACGCCGCGCCCAGCACCACGACCCCGACGCCGTCCAGGTCGCCGTACGCGGCGGCCAGCAGGTCGACGGCGTAGGCGGGCATCGCGGCGTTCGCCTCGCGGGCCGAACGCACGACGGTCGCCTCCGGGTCGTTCCACAGGTACATCCGCGGGTAGATCGGGATGCAGTGGCCGCCCACGGCGATGCCGGGCTGGTGGATGTGGCTGTAGGGCTGGCTGTTGCAGGCCTCGATGACCTTCTTGACGTCGATGTCGTTCTGGTCGGCGAACCGGGCGAACTGGTTGGCCAGACCGATGTTCACGTCGCGGTAGGTGGTCTCGGCGAGCTTCGCCAGCTCGGAGGCCTCCGCCGTACCGAGGTCCCAGACGCCGTTCGGGCGGGGCAGGTCCTCGCGCTCGTCGAAGTCGAGGACGGCCTCGTAGAAGGCGACGCCCGCGGCGGAGGACGCCTCGTCGATGCCGCCGACGAGCTTGGGGTAGCGACGCAGGTCGGCGAAGACCCGGCCGGTGAGCACCCGCTCCGGCGAGAAGACCAGGTGGAAGTCCTCGCCGGGGGTGAGGCCCGAGCCCTCGGCCAGCATCGGCGCCCAGCGGGTACGGGTGGTGCCGACCGGGAGCGTGGTCTCGTAGCTGACCAGGGTGCCGGGCTTGAGGCCGGCCGCGATGGCCTTGGTGGCGGCGTCCATCCAGCCGAAGTCCGGGGTGCCCTCGGCGTCCACGAAGAGCGGGACGACGACCACGACGGCGTCGGACGCGGCGACCGCGGCCGTGGTGTCCGTCGTCGCGGAGAGCAGGCCCGCGCCGACCGTCTCCTTCAGCTTGACGTCCAGGTCGTGCTCGCCGGGGAACGGCTCGGTGGCCGCGTTGACGAGTTCGACGACCTTCTCGTTGACGTCCGCGCCGATGACCTTGTGGCCCTTGGCGGCGAACTGCACGGCGAGCGGAAGCCCGATCTTGCCGAGCGCCACTACACAGATGTTCATCGGGGTTACTTCCTCTTCGACCTGGACAGCGTTCGGCGCAGCCGCGCGCCGACGCCGGACTTCGGTTCCCGCAGGGGGGCCGTCGTGATCACGAGCCGGCCCTTGGTGTTGCCGTTCGCTGCCACGCGGTGGGGCTCATCGCTCCCCCAGCGGCGTGCCAACGGCATCGGCCGCCCTTCGGTGCGTACCGGGATCTCGTACGTCGAGCCCGCCACGTCCACGTACAGGCGCACGCCCCTCTTGGAGCGCGTGGGAGCCAGCGGAATCCGGGCGGTCAGCAGGGTGCCGCCGTCCTCGGCCGGGCCGGTGGTGAGCGTGCCGACGCGCTTCGGGCGTGCGGCGTCCCCCGGGAGCTTACGTGCGCCCGCTTTGTCCGCGCTCTGCGGCATGGCGCCCTGAGCGAGGGCGACCACGGCCGACGAGGTGTCGCCCGTGATGCCGACGCGCAGGTTCACGACGGCGGAGAGCTCCGTGCCGTGCTGTTCCCAGTCGGCCGACTCCAGGCGCGTCCCGGCGGAGAGGCGGCCCGCCACCGTCTCGCGCACCTCGTAATAGCGGTCGTCGAGACCGACGGCCGGGTCCCGGAATCCGGGATAGGCGGCGAAGGCACGGTCGCCCTCCAGCAGGAAGGGGGGCGCTCCGTGCGCGGTCTCCTCCGCGATGGCGCGGGTCAGCTCCTCGACGGCGCCGCTGCGGGCCAGGCCGAAGCGCACCCGGCGCTTGACCCCGGTGCCGTCGCGCAGGCCGTCGGTGAAGTAGGCGTCCACCAGGGCGCCGACGCCCTCGCACACCTGGCGGCGCGTGTCGGCGTCGAGCGCGGGGAAGTCCTTCTGCAGAAGCTTGGTCAGCTCCCAGTCGAAGTGCCGCTTGAACACGGCGTCGCGCCGGGGACCCGCGGGGATCAGCGCGGCCGTGTGCTCCATGATCCGCTGGACGCAGCGGAGCCGGGCAAGGTGGTTCGCCCGGTAGGTGATGTTGCTGGCGTCGCCGCGCTTGACCGCGTAATAGCAGGTGTAGTCGGAGAGCACGGAAATCTTCCGGGCCCGGACGCACGCCTCGATGGTGAACGGCTGGTCGCTTCCGACCGGCATGTCCTCGGGAAAGCGAAGTCCGTATTTCTCGACCAGTTCGCGGCGAAAGAGCTTGGTATTGGCCAGAGTGAAAGGAAGCTCGGAATCGTCGAGGGTGACGTCGCGGTTTCCGGTGTACAGCTTCTGGTGGACGTAGCGTCCGTTGGTCCCGACCATCTTGCCGATGACCACGTCGGATTCGTTGGCGTCGGCGCAGGCGACCATCCGCTCCAGCGCCTCTTCGCCGAGATGGTCGTCGGAGCCGATGAAGTAGACGAAGCGACCGGTCGCCAGTTCCAGTGCCCGGTTGCTCGGAGCGGCCGGGCCGCCCGAGTTGGGCTGGTGGACGACGGTGAAGACGTCCGGGTACAGGTGCGCGAAGCGGTCGAGTTCCTTGCCGCTGTCGTCGGTCGAACCGTCGTCGACCGCCACGACCTGCAGCCGGTCGTGGCCGATGCTCTGTCCCACCAGCGAGTTCAGGCACTCCGTGAGATAGGGCATCGTGTTGTAGACCGCGACGACGACGCTGACGTCGGGTGTGGCGCTCATCCTCGGGTGCCCGCCTTCTTCACATCGGAAAGCAGTCGCGTGTACAGGCCGTCCAGCACTTCGGCCTGGGCCTCCCAGGTCCAGGTGTCGAGCATTTCCGGCTTGTCGTAGGCCGCGGTGTAGCGGTCCGGTTCGGCCAGGACCTGCTTGATCGCCCGGACCAGGTCCGGGACGTCCTCGGCGACACAGATCTCGCCCTGCCCGGTGGAGCGGACGACCTCGGACATGGTCTTCACATCGCTGACCACCAGCGGAAGCCGCGCGTGCGAGTACTCGAAGAACTTGGTGATCAGAGCGATCTCATGGTTCGGCCAGTGGTGGATCGGGATGCAGCCCACGTTCGCGGCCGACAGGAAGCGGACCACCTGCCAGTGCGGGACGTAGGGCACGACGTGCAGCCGGTCGCCCGCACCCAGCTCCTCCGCCCTGGCCTGGAGCCCCTTGATGTACGCGGCCGCGGGCCGGGGGACGACCAGGGCCATGTGCACCCCGTCGAGCGCGGGCAGCGCCTCGACCATGTCTCCGAGGCCGCGCTGCGGGCCGGGCGATCCGCTGTAGACGGCCAGCGGGACGTCGGGGCCGATGCCGCACAGCTCACGGAGATCGGGTACGGGCTCGGTCTCCTCGCCCTCGCGCGGCTCGACGGGACGGTCCGGCGCGTTGAGAACGACCGTGGGCCGCTCCGTGAGCCCGTGCCGCTCGCGCAGGAGGTCACCGAGCCCTTCGGAGACCGTCACGACGGCGTCGGCGAAGGGGGCGTACTCGCTCTCGTGCGCCGTGTTGCCCGGGATCCAGTGGGCGTTGTCCTCCCAGGGGCGCACCCCGGGCAGGAACTCGTGGGCGTCCCACACCAGCTTGACCTGGCGCCCCTTGGCCCGCGCCCGTATCGCGGCGCGGGCGCCCACACCCAGCATCCGGAAGTCGTTGGCGTGGATGAGGTCCGGCTTGAGGGCGTCGATCTCCTTGCCGTACGTCAGCTCGTAGTCCCAGAGGACGGGTTCGAGCCTGCGCCAGGCCCTCTTGCCCTTCACAGCCTTCCAGAACGCGGTGAACGCGCGGTCCAGCGGGCCGCGCAGCGCACGCCCGGCGCGCTGCGCCTCGGCCGTCTGGCCGGAGCGGAAGGCGACCCAGCTCTGCACGATCCGGGAGACCGGTCCGGCGACGACCAGACGGACCTTCTCGGACTTGCGGAACAGCGGGGAGCCCACGGAGTGCGGAGCCACCTTGAGCGCCGCACGCCTGGTCATCACGTCCGCCCGCCACGCCTTCACCCACTGCCGCCGGTAGGCCCCGAGGGGACCCGGCGGGTAGGCCAGCGGCCGGCGCAGCAGGGAGCGGTGCCGCTCCGCGTGCCGCTTGGCCAGCGGGGTCTTCAGCGGCAGCAGCCGCACCTGTGCGTCCCCGAGCTTCCAGCTGCGCCCGCTGCCGCTGCGCACCAGGCCGAGGAGGGTCACGTCCCAGCCGGCCGCGGCCATGGACTCCGCGGCCTTCTGCACCCGGGAGTCGCCGTCGACCTTGTTGTCGACCAGCATGACGACCCGGCCCCTGCCGGGCCCGTCCTCCGACACGTCCTGCGCTTCCATCAACAGCCTTTCTGGACCATTCACTTCAGGAATCCACCCAGCACTTGGGCGGTCCAGGTTCCGTCATGGTAGGTATGGGCGAACTCGACCGACGCCCGCCCGATCGCGGCAGTGCCCTCCCGGTCCTCCAGCAGGGCGCCCAGCACCTCCCGAAGGGTGTCGGGGGTGGCGTTGACGATGGGAAGCCCTCCTTGCGTGGCCTTCCTCACCGTCTCGCTGATGTAGCCGACCACGGGCTTGCCCGCCGCCATCGCCTCCACGGCGAAGGTGCCGTAGCTGCCGGTGGTGAACTGGTCCAGGACCAGGTCCGCCGACTTGACCAGCTCCTGCATCTCGCTCCAGGGGATCCCCTCGGCGAGCCGGAAGTCGATCACTCCCTTGTCGTGGAGCTCCGTCAGCACCGGCATGATCCGGTCGGTGCCCTTGGTCCACCGCTTGGAGGGGGCGTGCAGCACGATGGGCCGCTCCCGCTCCATCACCGGCCGGTCGTCGGCCCAGGAGGCCACATCGACGACCAGGGGCGCCCACTGGGCGGTCGGCAGGTCCTCCAGCAGGTCGGGGGTGGTGACGAAGAGGGGCAGCCCGCTCTTCTCGGCGATCTTGAGGTTCCTGCGGGCCTTCGTCCGGAGCTTCTCCGCGATTCCCTCGGGGGCGTCGCGGAACAGGGAGAACTCGTGGCGCTCCAGGTGGCGGCCCGGATCGCGGATCTCGCTGCCGTGGGCCAGCAGGGCGACCTTGACGCGGGCCTTGCGGAGCGCGGCGAGATCACCCTGGATCGAGTCGCCGTTGAGCCGCCCGAAAAGCGGCTGGAACGCGTCGACCAGCACATGTGTATAGCGGCCGATGACCCGCTTGACCTGCTCCAGCTGTACGTCGAGTTCGGCGAGGCTCGTGGCGTCGACGTAGACGTCGGCGGGGTAGTCGAACGACTCGGGAAGCTGGTTCATCACCACTTCGACCGATACGTCCGGATTAGCCTGGGTGACCGCCTGGGCGAACGCGGCGCCCTGTCCGGCGTAGTTCGCGGGGCCGAGACCGAGCTTGATCCGGGTCGCTCCGAGCTTCCGCCAGGTCGGTGCGGTGCCCTCACCCGAGGCCTTCACCGGGCGGTTGAGCCCGGGGGTCTCCTGCACGGTCCACGGCACGTCCGTGCGCGGGCCGGGCGGCGTCTTCTTGGACAACGAGCGGTAGAGCTCCAGCAGGGCCGCGCTCTGCTGCTCCCAGGAGAGGTCCTTGAGCACGTCCTCGGTGATGTGCCCGGCCAGCTCCCGGCGCCTGCTCAGCGCGTCCCGGGCGGCGGCCACGAAGGTCTTGGGGTCGTCCCAGGTGAAGACCGTACCGAGCCCCTTCTCCTCGACGTAGGCCTTGATGACCCGCACGTCGCTGGTGACCAGCGGGAGCCCGGCCTGCAGATACTCCGCCACCTTCGTCGGCAGCGAGACCTCGCAGTTGGGCACCCGGCGGAACGGGGTGAGGCCGACGTCCGCGGAGGAGAGGTAGTCGGCGACCTCGTGCTGGAGCACGTACGGCACGAGGTGGACGCGGTCGCGTACGCCGAGCGACTCCGCCGTCTGCAGCAGTTCCTCCAGCAGCGGGGTGACCCGGCTGGAGACGATCGCCAGGTGCACCCCGGGCAGCTCGGAGAGCCCGTCGATGACGGCGTCCACACCGCGCTCCGGGCCGAGCCAGCCGGAATAGACCATCAGCGGTACGTCGGGCCCCAGGCCGCAGGACTCGCGGACGGACGGTCCGGCCCGGCCGGAACCGATCACCTCACGCACCGGCGAGTTGCCCACCACCACGGGCGGGCGGGGGAGCTTGTGGTCGGCGGCGAGGAGTTCGGCGAGCTGGCTGGAGACCGTGACCACCGCGTCGGCGCGGCCGATGAACTCGGCCTCGACGGCCGGGAACGCGTAGGCCTGCCGGCGGTTGGGCCATTCGACGCCCCGGACGTACTCGTGCGCGTCGTAGATCCAGACACAGCGGTGCCCCGCCGCCCGCAGCCGCGCCGAGCTGCGGGCGGCGGTGACGATCGTGGTGGCGTCGTTGGCGTGGATGACGTCCGGTTTGAGCTTCTCCAGCACCGGACCGAAGGCCAGGTCGATGTCGACGAGCTGCGGCCAGTCTCGGCGCCAGTCACGGACCGGAGCGGGGTCCTTGGACGACCCACGTCGCTCCTCCCACTTGAACGCGCGCAGACGCAGCTGGTGGAGGACACGGCGGGCCCGCAGCACGGCCTTCAAGGACGCCTTCCGGGGCTCCTTCGCCCAGGCCGACTCCGCGGACTTCTGGCGGACCCAGGCACGGTAGGAGGCCTTGTACCGGTTCAGCTCGTTCTGGTCCCGGATCCCGAACTGTGTCACGGAGCCGCGCAGCGGATGGGTTCTGCGCACATTCACCGCACGCTTGAACTCCGTCGTCACGGGCACCTTGATCACATCGATCGGGCCCATCCTGGAGCGCTCGACGCGCTTGCCGGTACTCCTCCCGATCAGCGTGACGTCCCAGCCGTCCCGGGCGGCTGCCACAGCCGTCTTCTGCACCCGCGAGTCGCCCGTGACACCGTTCGCGACGATCACTGCGAGCCGCGGGCGGCGGGCAGGGGATTCCATTACGTGCTTCCTCCAGTGAAAACAGGCGGGTCCGGGCGGGCGGACTCGGGCCCGCCTGCCCGGAACATCAGCGGCACGCCGTGTCGCCGGGCAACCGGCCTGTCGTGCCGAGTCTCAGGTTGTGGTGCTGGTGGCTTGGGGACGAACCGTGGTGCCCCGGGTCGCCGACTCGATGACCGCGGCGGCCACCTCGACCGTACGAAGCCCCTGGCGCAAGGTGCAGATGTCTGCGGGCTTGCCCTGCACAGCGTCGCGGAACAGCTCGTGCTCGACAAGCAACGGCTCGCGCTTGGGGATGGCGTAACGGATCATGTCGCCCTCGGCGACCCCGCGGAACGCGCGCAGCGCCTCCCACTCGGTGGCGACGGCGGCGTTCGAGTGGAACGTGAGGTCGGCGGTGAGGGTGTCGGCGATGAAGCAGCCGCGCTCGCCGGTGACCGAGGTGAATCGTTCCTTGAGCGGGCTCAGCCAGTTGACCAGGTGGTTGACCATCGTGCCGTCGGACAGCTGGCCCACCGCGGAGACCATGTCCTCGTGCGGGCGGCCCGACTTGGAGACGGTGTGCGCCGCGATCGACGTGTACGTCTGGCCGGTGACCCAGCCCGTCAGGTCGATGTCGTGGGTGGCCAGGTCCTTGACCACGCCGACGTCGGCGATCCGGTGCGGGAAGGGGCCCTGGCGGCGGGTGACGACCTGGTAGACGTCGCCCAGCTCGCCGGCCTCCAGGCGGGCGCGGAGCGAGAGCAGGGCGGGGTTGCAGCGTTCGATGTGGCCGACGCCGGCGACCAGGCCGCGCGACTCGAAGGCGTCGACGAGGCGGCGGGCGCCCTCGACGGAGTCGGCGAGCGGCTTCTCGATCAGGGCGCCGACACCGGCGTCGGCGAGCTGGAGGCCGACCTCCTCGTGCAGCGCGGTCGGGCAGGCCACGACGGCGTAGTCGATGCCGAGGGCGATGAGCTCCTCGACGGTCGACAGGACGGGGGCGCCCTGGGCCCAGCCGTTCTTGTCGCCCATCGGGTCGACGACGCCGACCAGTTCGACGCCCTCCAGGCTCGCGAGGACGCGGGCGTGGTGGCGGCCCATGGAGCCGAGGCCGACGAGCCCGGCCTTGAGTACGGCGGTCACAGGTTCTCCCCGAGGTCGTTCACGGCGGTGACGATGCGCTCCAGGTCGCCCTGGGTGAGCGAGGGGTGGACGGGCAGCGAGACGACCTCGGCGGCGGCCTTCTCGGTCTCGGGCAGGTCCCAGGTGCGGCCCGCCTTCTGGTCCGGCTCCCAGTAGGGCTTCAGGCGGTGGATCGGCGTCGGGTAGTAGACCGCGTTGCCGACGCCCGCCTCGGTGAGCTTCGCCATCGCGGCGTCCCGGTCGCCCTGGATGCGCACGGTGTACTGGTGGTAGATGTGCCGCGCGCCCTCGGCGACCGGCGGCGTGGTGACGGCCGGGGCGGTGATGTGGGCGTCGAGGTACGCGGCGTTGGCGCGGCGCTGCTCGGTCCAGCCCTCCAGCTTGCCGAGCTGTACGCGGCCGACGGCGGCGGAGACGTCGGTCATCCGCATGTTGGCGCCGACGATCTCGTTGGCGTAGCGCTGCTCCATGCCCTGGTTGCGCAGCAGGCGCAGGGTGCGGGCCAGCTCGGCGTCGGCCGTGGAGACCATGCCGCCTTCGAGGGAGTGCATGTTCTTGGTCGGGTAGAAGCTGAAGGTACCGCCCGCGCCGAACGCGCCGACCGGGGTGCCGTTCAGCGCCGCCGCGTGGGCCTGGCAGGCGTCCTCGACGACGGCGAGCCCGTGCTTCTCGGCGATGGGCATGAGCTTGTCCATCGCGGCGGGGTGACCGTAGAGGTGCACCGGCATGATCGCGGCGGTGCGCGGCGTGATCGCGGCTTCGACGGCGGCCGGGTCGAGGCCGAAGCTGCCGGGCTCGATGTCGGCGAACACCACGTCGGCGCCGACCAGACGGACGGCGTTGGCGGAGGCCGCGAAGGAGAAGGAGGGGACGATCACCTCGTCGCCGGGGCCGATGCCCAGGGCCAGCAGCAGCAGGTGCAGAGCCGAGGTGCCCGAGTTGACGGCGACGCAGTGCCGGTCGTCGACCAGCCGCGAGAAGCCTTCCTCGAAGGCCGCGACCTCCGGGCCCTGCACGACGCGACCGCTGCGCAGTACGCGTACCGCAGCCTCGATCTCGTCTTCCCCGATGACGGGGCGGGCAGCAGGAATCGGCTGCTCGTTGATGCTCGACATGAACGTCCTCCTTGAACACCGCAAGAGCTCGTTACCAGGCAGAGCCTTGAGGTGCGGGACGCCTTACGAGGTCGCGCGTAACCCCACCGGCACAATGCCGACGCCCTGCCGAGGAATCCGGCCCGGCCGGCATCGCCGCCGGGCCTTGTCACCGCCCGTGAGTTCCGCCAAGAAACCGCACAAGTATGGCAACCGTCGTCACATTATCAGGGATTTCTCGACCCATTTCGGGCTCGTTAACCGGTGCTTGCATCAGTTCTGAAACAAAGCAGGTGTCCCGCCCCGACGTGCTCGGAACGGGACACCTGATGTGAACAACCGGTTACGGATCCATCAGCTCGCCGACGACTCGCCCTCCGCCGAGGGCGCGTTGACCGTCACGGACGGCGACGACTGCTCGGCGGCGACGGTCTTCTTCGTCGCCTTCTTCGCGGCCGTCTTCGCCGTCGTCTTCTTCGCGGCGGTCTTCTTCGCAGCGGTCTTCTTGGCCGCCGCCTTCTTCGCCGGGGCCTTCTTGGCGGCGGCCTTGCGGGCCGTCTTCTTCGCCGGGGCCGGCTCCGCCGCCTCGGAATCAGCCGTTCCGGCGTCCGTTGCTCCGGACTCCGCGGATTCCTCGGGCGCCTTCGTCTCGGGCGCCTTCGTCTCGGGCGCCGAGGCGACCACGACGATCTCCGCGTCGTCCGACCCGGTGGGCGAGCCGGCCGGAGCGGTGACCTTACGGGTCACACGGCGGCGGGCACGCGGCGGCGCGGCCTCGGGGGCCTCGGCCACGGGGGCCTGCTCCGCCGGGGCCGGGGTCTCGGCGGCGGGCGCCTCGACGACCGGGTCCTCGACCGCGACCGGGTCCGTGCTCGGCTCGGCCGGCTGCACCGGCTCCGCCGCTTCGGCCTGCTTCGGCGAACCCGCCGGGGCGGTGGCCTTACGGGTGGCCCGACGGCGCGTACGGCCCGGGGGCGCGGCCTCGGCCGGAGCCTCGGGGGCCTGGGCGGCCTCGGGGGTCTCCGCGACCTCCGTAACCTCCGCGACCGGCGCCTCGGCAACGGGCGCCTCCACGACCGGGGCGGGCGCCTCGGCCTTCGGGGCGCCGACCGGGGCCGACGCCTTGCGGGAGGCCCGGCGGCGGCCACGGCGCGAGGCGGCCGCCTCGGCCTCGGCGGGGCTGCCGTAGAACTCGTCGTCCTCCCTGACCGCGGGCTCCACGGCCACGGGGGCGGCGACCTCGGCGGCCAGCTCGGCCTCGGTCTCCGTCTCCACGGGCTCGGCGGACGCGTGGTCGTCGGCGTGGTCGTGCTCGTGGTCCTGGCCCGCGCCGCCGCGGCCGCGCTTCTTGGACTTCTTGCCGCCACCACCGCCGCCGCTGGACGTCGGCTGCTCCATGTGGACGATGACACCGCGCCCGTTGCAGTGGACGCAGGTCTCGGAGAAGGACTCCAGCAGACCCTGGCCCACCCGCTTGCGGGTCATCTGGACCAGGCCCAGCGAGGTGACCTCGGCGACCTGGTGCTTGGTGCGGTCGCGGCCCAGGCACTCCAGGAGGCGTCGCAGCACGAGGTCCCGGTTGGACTCCAGGACCATGTCGATGAAGTCGACGACGACGATGCCGCCGAGGTCGCGCAGCCGCAGCTGGCGCACGATCTCCTCGGCCGCCTCCAGGTTGTTCCTGGTGACGGTCTCCTCCAGGTTGCCGCCCTGGCCGGTGAACTTGCCGGTGTTGACGTCGACGACGATCATCGCCTCGGTCTTGTCGATCACCAGCGAACCGCCGCTGGGCAGGTAGACCTTGCGGTCCAGCGCCTTCATCAGCTGCTCGTCGATGCGGTACGTCGCGAAGACGTCGACCTCGGAGGTCCAGCGGGAGAGCCGCTCGGTGAGGTCGGGCGCGACGTGCGAGACGTACCCGTGGATGGTCTCCCACGCGTCGTCGCCGCTGACGATGACCTTGGAGAAGTCCTCGTTGAAGATGTCGCGGACGACCCGGACGGTCATGTCCGGCTCGCCGTAGAGCAGCGTCGGCGCGTTGGAGCCGCTGGTGCCCTTCGCCTTCTTCTGGATGTCCTCCCACTGCTGCTGGAGCCGCTCGACGTCACGGCGCAGCTCGTCCTCGCTCGCGCCCTCGGCGGCGGTGCGCACGATGACGCCCGCGTCCTCGGGGACGATCTTCTTGAGGATGGTCTTGAGGCGGGAGCGCTCGGTGTCGGGCAGCTTGCGGCTGATCCCGGTCATCGAGCCCTCGGGCACGTAGACCAGGTAGCGGCCGGGCAGCGAGACCTGGCTGGTGAGACGGGCGCCCTTGTGGCCGATCGGGTCCTTGGTCACCTGGACCAGGACCGATTGGCCGGACTTGAGCGCGGTCTCGATGCGGCGCGGCCCGTGGGCCATGCCGAGCGCCTCGAAGTTGACCTCACCGGCGTACAGGACGGCGTTGCGGCCCTTGCCGATGTCGACGAAGGCGGCCTCCATGGACGGCAGCACGTTCTGGACCTTGCCCAGGTAGACGTTGCCGACGTAGCTGGTGGCCTGCTCCTTGTTGACGTAGTGCTCGACGAGCACGTTGTCCTCGAGGACGCCGATCTGGGTGCGCTCGCCGTTCTGGCGGACGACCATCACGCGCTCGACGGCCTCGCGGCGGGCGAGGAACTCCGCCTCGGTGATGATCGGGACCCGGCGGCGGCCCTGCTCGCGGCCCTCGCGGCGGCGCTGCTTCTTGGCCTCCATCCGGGTCGAGCCCTTGATGGACTGGACCTCGTCGAAGCCAGTGCCGGGCTCGCGCTCCTCCTTCTTGCGCGGCTCGCGGACCTTGACGACCGTACGCTCCGGGTCGTCGGAACCGTTGTCGGTGTCGGCGGCGGCGTCACCGCTGCGGCGACGGCGACGGCGGCGACGACGGGAGCTGCTGCTCGAACCGGAGGCCGAGGAGTCGTCGTCCTCGTCGCTCTCCTCGGCGGCCTCCTGGGCCTGGCCGCGGCCGCCGTCCTGCTCGTCCTCGGAGCGGGACTCCTCGGCACGGGCGGGCGCGTCCTCGGTGGTCTGCTCGTCGTCCGCGTCGTTGGCCTCGCCACGACGGCGGCGACGGCCACCACGGCGGCGACGGCGCGAGGGACGGTCGCCGTACTCGTCGGTGTCCTCGCCCTCGAACTCGTCCGCCTCGGCCTCGGGGGCCTCGTCGGCGGTCTGCTCGGCGGGCGCCCGGTCCTGGGCGGCGGGCTCGGCGGCCTGCTCGGTCGCCTCGGCCTCGCCACGGCGGCGGCGACGGCGGCGCGAACCGCCCTGCGGCGCGGCCTCGGCGGGCGCGGTGCTCTGCTCGGCCTCGGCGGTCTGCTGCTCCTCGGCCTCGTCCACCTCGTCGTACGCCGAGGTGGAACCGGCCGCGGCGGCGGCGGCCGCAGCGGTCTCGGGGGTCTGGAACATCGGCTCGGCGAAGACCGGGGCCTGGAAGACGGCGACGGCGGGGCGCGTCGCGCGGCGGCCCTTGCGGGTCGGCTCCTCGGTCTTGGCGGTGAACTCGGGGCGGCCGGCGGCGGTGGCGCGGCGCCGCTGGCGTCCGCGCGGGGCGGCCTCCTCGACCTCGTCGGCCTCGGCGGCGAGTTCCTCGGCGACAGCGGCGGGCAGGCTCTCGCCGGTCTCGACGGGCTCCTCGACGCTCTCGGCGGTCTCGGTCTCGGTGACCTGCGGCGCACCGGCGGGCGCGGACGCCTTACGGGACGCGCGGCGGCGGGTGCGCGGGGCAGGCGCCTCCTCCGTGGCCTCGGCGGCGGGGGCGGCGGGCTCGGCGACCGCCGGCTCGGTCACCGGCTCGGCGGCGGGCGCGGCGGACTGCGGCGCACCGGCCGGGGCGGAGGCGCGGCGGCGGGCACGGCCACGCGGGGCGGCGGGCTCCGCGGCAGCGGGCTCGGTCGCGGGCTCGGCGGCCGGGACGGGCTCAGCGACAGCGGAAGCAGCGGCGGCGGGCTCGACGACCACGGCGGCCTCGGCGGCCTGCGGGGCGCCGGCGGGCGATGTGGCCTTGCGGGAGGCGCGACGGCGGCGGGGCGCCGGGGCCTCGTCGGGGTTCTCCACGGCGACCTCGGTCTCTTCCTCGGCTGCGGGTTCCGGAGCGGGCTCGGCCGGGGTCTCGACGACCGGCGCGGGGGCCTCGGCGGCCTGCGGGGCGCCGGCCGGGGACGTCGCCTTGCGGACCGCGCGACGGCGGGTGCGCGGCGCCGGTGCGGCGGGCTCCTCGTCGGCGGCGGGCTGGGCGGGGGTCTCGGCGACCGGAGCGGGCTCGGCGGTCTCCGCCTCCACCGGCGCACCCGCGGGCGCGGCGGCCTTGCGGACGGCGCGGCGGCGCGTACGGGCGGGCGGGGTGGTCTCGGCGACCGAATCGCCGGGCGTGTCGTCTGCGGCCGGGGCGGCGGACTCGGCGGCCGGTATGGCCGGCGTGACGTCCTCGGCTGCGCTCACGGGGCTGCCGGGCGGGCCGGCGGGGCGGGAGGCGGCGCGGCGCCTGCGGCGCGGCGGCAGCTTGTCCCCGGGGGTGTTCTCTTCGTTGTTCCCGGTCGTGCCGGGTTCGTTCGGCTGAGGCATGCGGGCGGTTCTCCCGTCGTGCTCCCGGGCGCCGCGTCTGATTCCGGTCCGGCTCGGTCCGCAGTGGTGCGATACCGCCGTCCGGGGCGCGGGCGCCGCACGGGAACTGATGTCTGGCTCGCCGGTTCCGTATGCGGTGTGCGTACGGCCTGGCGAAAGTCTTGTGGGTCAGTGCGCGGCCCGACCCAGGTGGCTCCCGGGTCACAGGGCTGCGCTACAACGACCGCCTTACGCGGAACCTGCACCTTCCGGCGCCGTCGCGACGGCTGCCCCGGCGACCGCGGGATGTGCGGTCGGGGCGGCCTCGCGGTCGGGCGCGAGCGGGTCGGTCACCGTGCCGGACTCCTCGTCGAAGAGCCCCTGCGCCAGCCTCGTCACCGCGGCGGGGACGGGCGGCGCCAGGTCGGCCACAGCTCGGAGACCGGACAGGACGTCGTCGGGTCGCACGGCAGGTGTCACGTGCCGAACAACCAGGCGCAGTATCGCACAGGGCCGCTCACCCGGCCTATCGGCCGGAGCGTCGACGACCCGCAGGTCGGCGACGGCGGCGCGGGCGTCGAACGTCCGGATGCCGTTCTTGGCCTTGCGCTGGACCTCGACGGTCTCGGCGTCGTTGAACGCGGCCACGGCGGTGCGGACGTCCTCGGGGTCGACGCCGTCCAGGCGCATCTCCCAGACGGAGGCGGTGAGCCGTTCGGCCAGGCCCGAGGTGCGGGCCTCGACCGCGTCGACGATGTCGAGGCCGGCCGGCATGGACGCGTCGAGCAGTCCGCGCAGGACCTCGGGGTCCCGCGCCTCGGTGAGGGCGATCTCCAGGAACTCCGCCTCGCTGCCCGTGCCGGTGGGTGCGGCATTGGCGTAGGAGACCTTGGGGTGGGGCGTGAAGCCCGCCGAATACGCCATCGGCACCTCGGAGCGGCGCAGTGCCCGCTCGAAGGCCCGCTGGAAGTCTCGGTGGCTGGTGAACCGGAGGCGGCCGCGCTTGGTGTAGCGCAGACGGATGCGCTGCACTGCCGGTGCGGGCGGCGGGCCTTCGGGCTGTCGCTTGCCCAGTGGTTCTTCTCCTCGGTGCGGGGCGGGCGCGGTGGCGCGCCGCCCACGAAATACGGGTGGTCCCCGGGGTGCCGCTCCGGCTCACCCCTGTTTGGCGAATGGATCGCCGCCCAGAGGGGTCTCGGACGCCTGCGCCGCGCTGGGGACAGTCGTTGTACTACCCAGAGTACGCGCAGGGATCCCTCGCGGTTCCCCGGACCGTGCGCCGCCCGGGGCGCCGACGAGGGCCCGCCAGGCGTCGCGGCGCGCCTGCCGCACGGTTTCCCGGGCGGTGGCCAGGGCCGCTCGGGCGGCCCGGCCCGCTTCGGCGGCGGCGCGCCGGGCCGGGGCCCAGACCGCGTCGCGCAGGAAGTGGCCGACGGGGGTGCACACCGTGCGGTACGCCCAGGAGAACGGTGCGCCGATCAGGTACCAGGCGATCGTGGCGAGGGCCCGGCCGACGGCCCGGGAGATGTACCCGGCGATCCGCCAGGCGACCCCGAACGCGGCGGCGATCTCCCGGCCGACCGGGGTGAGGATGTGGCGGTACGTCCAGACGAGGGGCGCGACCAGCAGCGTCATCACCAGCCAGGCAACGGCCAGGCCGAGACCGCGTCCGGTGGCCGCGATCCCCCGCCAGAGCTGTGCCAGAACCCAGGCGGTGCCCTGCCAGAGCATGCCCAGGGTCCAGGCGGTGCCCTGCCAGAGCGTGCTCAGGACCCAGGCCGTGCCGCGGCCGGCCGGCGTGAGGACGGCTTCGTACAGCCACACCACCGGGACGACCAGGCCGTACCGCACCACCGGGACGGCCACGTACCGCCAGAGGAACTGCAGCGGCAGGATCAGCAGCACGGTGATCAGCCACCCGATGCCGTTGCCGAGGCCGTGCAGCGCGGGGAGGAGCAGGGCGGTGCCGATCCAGCGCAGGCCGTGGCCCAGCGGGGTGAGGACGTGGGCGTACAGCCACACCGCCGGAACCGCGATCCCGTACCGGGCGACGGGGACGATCACGTACCGCCACAGGCCGATCCAGGGCCAGATGAGCACGGCGACGGCCAGCCAGGCTGCGGCCTTGCCGAGGGGGGTGAGGACCCAGGTGTACAGCCAGGCCAGCGGGGTCAGGACGAGCGTGTCGAGCAGCCACAGGAGGGCCCGGCCGAGCGGGCGCAGCAGGACGCGGTCGGCGGCGTGCCAGAGCGCGGTGAGCGCGTCCCAGACCATGCGGGCGGGCAGGACGAGCACCAGGACGACGATCCGGACCGGGATCCTGATCAGGGTGGTCAGGATCCCTTCGCCGGGCTCGTACCCCTGGGGTGCCTGGTGCTTGCCGTAGTCCATGCCGTCAAGGACGCGTCAGGCCCGGTCCGGGGTTGCCGGACCGGGCCTGCGGTGTGTCACGGAGCTGCTACTTGTTGACCACGCTCAGCGGGAGCAGCTTCTTGCCCGTCGGGCCGATCTGGATGTCCAGGTCGAGCTGCGGGCAGACGCCGCAGTCGAAGCAGGGGGTCCAGCGGCAGTCCTCGACCTCGGTCTCGTCGAGGGCGTCCTGCCAGTCCTCCCAGAGCCAGTCCTTGTCCAGGCCGGAGTCGAGGTGGTCCCAGGGCAGGACCTCCTCGTAGGTGCGCTCGCGGGTGGTGTACCAGTCGACGTCGACACCGAACTCGGGGAGCGTCTTCTCGGCGCAGTTCATCCAGAGGTCGTAGCTGAAGTGCTCGCGCCAGCCGTCGAAGCGGCCGCCGGACTCGTAGACCGCGCGGATGACGGAGCCGACGCGGCGGTCGCCGCGCGAGAGGAGGCCCTCGACGATGCCGGGCTTGCCGTCGTGGTAGCGGAAGCCGATGGAGCGGCCGTACTTCTTGTCGCCCCGGATCTTGTCGCGGAGCTTCTTCAGCCGGGCGTCGGTGTCCTCGGCGCTGAGCTGCGGGGCCCACTGGAAGGGGGTGTGCGGCTTGGGCACGAACCCGCCGATGGAGACGGTGCAGCGGATGTCGTTCTGGCCGGAGACCTCGCGGCCCTTGGCGATGACGTTGACCGCCATGTCGCCGATCTGGAGGACGTCCTCGTCGGTCTCGGTGGGCAGGCCGCACATGAAGTACAGCTTCACCTGACGCCAGCCGTTGCCGTACGCGGTGGCGACCGTACGGATCAGGTCCTCCTCCGAGACCATCTTGTTGATGACCTTGCGCATGCGCTCGGAGCCGCCCTCGGGGGCGAAGGTGAGGCCGGAGCGGCGCCCGTTGCGGGTCAGCTCGTTGGCCAGGTCCACGTTGAACGCGTCGACGCGGGTGGAGGGCAGCGAGAGGCCGATCTTGTCCTCGGTGTAGCGGTCGGCGAGGCCCTTGGCGATGTCGCCGATCTCGCTGTGGTCGGCGGAGGAGAGCGAGAGGAGGCCGACCTCCTCGAAGCCGGTCGCCTTGAGACCCTTGTCGACCATTTCGCCGATGCCGGTGATGCTTCGCTCCCGCACGGGGCGCGTGATCATGCCGGCCTGGCAGAAACGGCAGCCGCGGGTGCAGCCGCGGAAGATCTCGACGGACATCCGCTCGTGCACGGTCTCCGCGAGCGGGACGAGGGGCTGCTTGGGGTAGGGCCACTCGTCGAGGTCCATCACCGTGTGCTTGGAGACCCGCCACGGCACACCGGACCGGTTGGGCACGACGCGGCCGATGCGGCCGTCGGGGAGGTACTCGACGTCGTAGAAGCGCGGGACGTAGACGCCGCCGGTCTTCGAGAGCCGGAAGAGCACCTCGTCGCGGCCGCCGGGGCGGCCCTCGGCCTTCCAGGCGCGGATGATCTCGGTGATCTCCAGGACGGCCTGCTCGCCGTCGCCGACGACCGCGCAGTCGATGAAGTCCGCGATCGGCTCGGGGTTGAAGGCCGCGTGGCCGCCCGCGAGGACGATCGGGTGGTCCACCGTGCGGTCCTTGGACTCCAGCGGGATGCCCGCCAGGTCCAGGGCGGTGAGCATGTTGGTGTAGCCGAGCTCGGTGGAGAAGCTGAGCCCGAAGACGTCGAACGCGCCGACGGGGCGGTGGCTGTCCACGGTGAACTGGGGCACGTCGTGCTCGCGCATCAGCTCTTCGAGGTCCGGCCAGACGCTGTACGTGCGCTCGGCGAGGACGCCCTCGCGCTCGTTCAGTACCTCGTAGAGGATCATGACGCCCTGGTTGGGGAGCCCGACCTCGTAGGCGTCGGGGTACATCAGGGTCCAGCGGACGTCACAGCTGTCCCAGTCCTTGACGGTGGAGTTCAGCTCACCGCCGACGTACTGGATGGGCTTCTGCACATGCGGGAGCAGAGCTTCGAGCTGTGGGAAGACCGATGCGGCAGACATCTCGCGAACCTTCGTGAGCCGGCAGGGGTGACCATCCAGCGTACCCCGCGTCTCAGTGCTTCAGATCCGCCCGCAGAACGGGGTCCGAGGCGCGGGCCCAGACCTCGGGCAGCTCACGCTCCCGGGCCTCGGCGGCCGCCTCCTCCTGCCCGTACAGAAGTCCCCAGGTGAACGCGGTCTCCCCCGCCGCGTGCGCCTCGATCGCGAGCACGCGCAGGGCCTCGCGGGCGACGACGCTGTCCTGGTGGTCGCCGAGGACGGTCTGCACGGCCTTCACCCGCTTCGCGAACCGCTTGGCGGGCTTTCCGAGCGCGGGGCGGGCCGACTCGCCCGCGTACCGGGCGCGCTTGGCGGCCTTGCGGGCCTCGTGCATCGCGGTGTCCCGCTCGGGGCCCGGCGGGTGCTCCAGGGCGTGGTCCATGCGGCGCGCGAGCTTCTCGTAGTCCTTGAGGACGGCCCGGGGCAGGGCCTTGCCCGGTGCCTTTCCGGCGGCCGGGCGCAGGGGCGGTTCGGCGCTCAGGGTGTCGAGGGCCTCCAGGAGGTCGAGATACCGCTGCCCGTCGAGTACGTCGATGATCCTGCGGCGCGATCCGGTGCGGCGGGCGGCCGACCAGGCGCGGAGCCGGCCGCGCACCGGGCCGAGGGCCAGGGTGGCGGGCAGGGCCTCGACGCGGGAGCCGATGCGCTCGTCCAGGACTTCCTGGTCGCGGTCGAGGCCCAGTTCGGCGGCCAGCCACTTGAGCTCCGCGCCGAGGGGGTCGGTGACCTCGCGGTCGAGGATCTTGCGGTGGGTCTTGAAGGTGCTGCGCAGCCGGCGGGTGGCGACGCGCATCTTGTGCACCGAGTCGGGCAGGTCGCGGCGGACGGCGGGGTCGAGGCGGACGATCGTGGCGATCTGCTTGCGTACGTAGGCGAGGACGTGGTCGCCCGCCGTCCGCGGCGCGTCCTCCTCCTGCTCGTCGCCGTCCCGTCGGGGGGTCGTCTCCGCCAGCGCCCTGGCGAGCTTCGAGGAGGATGCCGCGGGGCGCACCCCGGCCTTGCGGAGCCGCTTCTCCACGGCGTCCAGGACAGCCGGGTCGCCGTCGTCGGCCAGCTCGACCTCGATCTCGGTCCAGGCGGCGCTGGTGCCGCTCCCCTCCCCCGCGAGCCGCTCCGCGAGCACCGTGTCGACGCTGACCTCGGCGAGGAGCGTGCCGTCGTCGGACAGCAGGTGGTGGACGTCCCGCGAGGAGAGCAGCCGGACGACGGGGGCGATCTCCGCGTTACGGACCCGGGAGCGCAGGAGAGCGGCCAGCGAGGGCGGCAGGGTGTCGGAGAGCGGTTCGTGGATCTCGTCCCGGACGCCGAGCGCGACGGGGAATTTCACGTGCCAGCCCTCGTCGTCCCCGCCGGTCCTGCGGCGCAGGGTGAGGGAGTCGGCCGCCAGGCGGAGGTCGGCGGTGTCCCAGTAGACGGCGTCGAGCTCGGTCCGGCCGCGCGGGGCGACCCGGCCGACCCCGGCCGCCCGCGTCAGGTCGGGCAGCCGGGTGTCTTCGGTGGCTTCGTACTTCCGCTCGATCTCGCGTTTGGTGTCCGCCATGTAAGGACACCTACCCGCGACCGTCCGGGTTCAGGCGGACATCGGCCGTTGCACCCTGATGGACTGGAGCAGACCGACCGCCACCCAGACGGCGAACATCGAGGATCCTCCGTAGGAGACGAAGGGCAGCGGCAGTCCGGCGACCGGCATGATGCCGAGCGTCATGCCGATGTTCTCGAAGGACTGGAAGGCGAACCAGGCGATGATCCCGGCGGCGACGACCGTGCCGTACAGCTCGGTGGTCTCGCGGGCGATCCGGCAGGCGCGCCACAGGACGACGCCCAGGAGCACGATGATCAGTCCCGCGCCGAGGAAGCCCAGCTCCTCGCCGGCCACGGTGAAGACGAAGTCGGTCTGCTGCTCGGGCACGAACTGACCGGTGGTCTGGGTGCCTTCGAAGAGTCCGGTGCCGGTGAGTCCGCCGGAGCCGATCGCGATGCGGGCCTGGTTGGTGTTGTAGCCGACGCCGGCCGGGTCGAGCGCGGGGTTGGCGAAGGCGGCGAACCGGGCGATCTGGTAGTCGTCGAGCAGGCCGAGCTGCCAGATGGCGACGGCCCCGCCCGCGCCCGCGCCGATGAGGCCGAAGACCCAGCGGTTGGAGGCGCCGGAGGCCAGCAGGACGCCGAGGACGATGACGGCCATGACCATCACCGAGCCGAGGTCCGGCATCAGCATGACGATGGCCATCGGGACCGCCGCGAGGCCCAGCGCCTTGGCGACGGTGCGGTGGTCGGGGTGGGCCTGGTCGCCCGCGTCGACGCGGGCGGCCAGCAGCATCGCCATCACGAGAATGATGGTGATCTTGGTGAACTCGGAGGGCTGGATCGAGAAGCCCGCGGGCAGCTTGATCCAGGCGTGCGCGCCGTTGACCGTGGTGCCGAGCGGGGTGAGGACCGCGAGGACCAGCAGCACCGAGATGCCGTAGAGGATCGGCACGGCCCCGCGCAGGGTGCGGTGGCCGAGCCAGATCGTGCCGATCATCAGGGCGAGACCGATGCCGGTGTTGAGGGCGTGCCGCAGGAGGAAGAAGTACGGGTCGCCCTGGGTGAGGTGGTCGCGGTTGCGGGTCGCGGACCACACGAGGAGCGAGCCGAGGAACGAGAGCGCGAGCGCGGCCCCGAGCAGCGGCCAGTCCAGCCGCCGCACGAGGGAGTCGCGGGCCGTCAGCTTGGCCCAGGAGCCCTGGTCGGGGGTGTACCGGGAGACGGAGAATCCACCTGCCATTACGGCTGCCTCCCCGTGGACGCGGGCGATCCGGTGAGTCCGGGCTGGCCTCCGGGCGGCAGGGGCAACTGGGGTTCCTGTCCCCCCGGCTGCTCCTCGGGCGTGACCGGGGTCGGGTCGTAGGGCTTGACCTTCGGCGCGGGGATCGAGCCGTCGGGCTGGACCTTCGGCAGCGCCTTCTGGGGCTCGGGCAGCAGGGCCCTCTTCTTGTCCTGGTTGCCGGCGGAGTCCAGGCCGTAGAGCGCGTCGTAGATCTTGCGGACGGCGGGCCCGGCGGAGCCGGAGCCGGTGCCGCCCTGGGAGATCGTCATGACGATGGTGTAGTCGTCGGTGTAGGTCGCGAACCAGCCGGTGGTCTGCTTGCCGTACACCTGGGCGGTGCCGGTCTTGGCGCGCATCGGGATCTTGTCCTGCGGCCAGCCGCCGAACCGCCAGGCGGCGGTGCCGCCCGGCTCGACCACCGAACGCAGCCCCTTGTCGAGGTCCTTGATGGTCTGGGCGTTGACCGGGAGCTTCCCGCTGACCTTGGGCTTGATCTCCTGGACGCTCTTGCCGTCGGGGCTGATCACGGCCTTGCCGACGGTGGGCTCGTGGAGGGTGCCGCCGTTGCTGATGGCGGCGTAGGCGGTGGCCATCTGGATGGGAGTGACGAGGACGTCGCCCTGGCCGATCGAGTAGTTGATGCTGTCGTAGGCCTTGAGCTGGTTGCCTTCGAGGCAGCTCTCGTACGCGATCTGCTGGACGTAGGTGCCGCCCTTCTTGCCCTCCTTGCACCAGGCGTCCTTGTTGGCCTCCCAGAAGTCCTGCTTCCACTGGCGGTCCGGGATGCGGCCCTTGACCTCGTTGGGCAGGTCGATGCCGGTCTCGGAGCCGAGCCCGAAGTCACGGGCGGTCGTGTAGAACCAGTTCTTGGCGTCCTTCTTGGGCTTTATGCCGCCGTCCTTCACCCACTCCTCGTGGCCGAGGCGGTAGAAGACGGTGTTGCAGGAGTACTTGAGCGCGTCCCCGAGGGTGATGGGCCCGTGGCCCTGGGACTCGAAGTTCGCGAAGGTCTGGTTGCCCAGGCTGTAGGAGCTGCTGCACTCGTAGCGGTCGTTGAAGGCGTGGCCGCCGCGCACGGCGGCGCTGGCCGAGACCACCTTGAAGATCGAGCCGGCCGGGGCCTGGCCCTGGATGCCCCGGTTGAGCAGCGGGTAGTTGGACTTCTTGCTGGTGAGCTTGGCGTACTGCTTGCCGGAGATGCCGCCGACCCAGTCGTTGGGGTCGTAGTCGGGCTGGGAGGCCATCGACACGATGCGGCCGGTCTTCGACTCCATGACGACGACGGCGCCGGAGTCGGCCTCGTACTTCCGGCCGGTGATCTTGTCGGTCTCGCCGCGGACGGTCTTCATCGCCTGGGCGAGCTCGTACTCGGCGACCGCCTGGACGCGGGCGTCGAGGCTGGTGACGAGGGTGGAACCGGCCACCGCCGGGTCGTTCTCCGCCTCGCCCATGACGCGGCCGAGGTTGTCGACCTCGTAGCGGGTGACGCCCGCCTTGCCGCGCAGCTCCTTGTCGTAGGTGCGCTCGATCCCGGACCGGCCGACCTGGTCGGAGCGCAGGTAGGGCGACGGGCCGTCCTGCGCCTTCTGGATCTCGTCGTCGGTGACGGGTGACAGATAGCCGAGCACCTGTGCGGTCCGCGCCTTGCCGGGGGCGGCGTAGCGGCGTACGGCGGTGGGTTCGGCGGTGATGCCGGGGAAGTCCTCGGCGCGCTCACGGATCTGGAGGGCCTGCTGGGTGGTGGCCTCGTCGGTGACCGGGATCGGCTGGTAGGGCGAGCCGTTCCAGCAGGGCTGGGGGGTCTTGGAGTCGCAGAGGCGGACCTTGTCCCGGACGTCCTGGACCTTCATGTCGAGGACGTCGGCGAGACGGGTGAGGACGCCGACACCGTCGTCCTTCATCTTCAGCAGGTCGGTGCGGCTGGCGGAGACGACGAGACGGGTCTCGTTGTCGGCGAGCGGTACGCCGCGGGCGTCGAGGATCGAGCCGCGCACGGCGGGCTGGACGACCTGCTGCACCCCGTTGCCCGCGGCTTCGGCGGTGTACTCGTCGCCGTTGCGGATCTGGAGGTACCAGAGGCGGCCGCCGAGGGTGAGCAGCAGCGAGAAGACGAGGACCTGGATGACGATGAGCCGGATCTGGACCCGCTGGGTCCGCCCGGTCTCGGGAATGTTGCTCACGGGGTGCCCCCGGTCGTGGTCCGGCTGGGGGTACGGGGGCCGTCCCCCGGGAAACGCTGCCTCACAGGCGCTTGACCCCCTTGATCCTGCCCGCGCGGGAGGCCCGGTTGCGGGCGGCCTTGGCCCGCAGGCCGCCGCGCTGGTTGCCGATCCGCAGACCGGTGCCCGAGGCGAGCCAGCCGGCGGCGACGTCGTTGCCCCCGGAGGAGGCCTCGGCGAGCGGGTCGTTCTCGGTGCGTCTGGCCAGCGCCATGATGAGCGGCACCGTGAAGGGCGCCAGCAGCAGGTCGTAGATCACTGCCGTGAACAGCAGGCTGCCGAGGCCGACATGGCGGGCGGCGGTGTCGCCGACGAGCGCGCCGACGCCCGCGTACAGCAGGGTCGAGCCGATCGCGGCGGCCACGACCGCGGCCATCGGGGCGAAGGCCGACTTCAGCTGCCCGTTCTCCGGGCGGATCATGCCCGCGAGGTAGCCGATGACGCAGAGCACCAGGGCGTAACGTCCGGCGGCGTGGTCGGCGGGCGGCGCGAGGTCCGCGAGGAGGCCCGCGCCGAAGCCGATGAGAGCGCCGCTGACCGGGCCGTACACGAAGGCGAGTCCGAGGACGGTGAGGAGCAGCAGGTCCGGGACGGCGCCGGGGAGCTGGAGGCGGGCGAGGACGGAGACCTGGATGACCAGGGCGACCACGACCAGGGCGATGGAGAGCAGGGTCCGGTTGATGCGCATGGGGATCAGCCCTGCTCCTGGCCGTCGGCCGCGTTGTCGGGTTGCTGGGCGTCGCCCTGCTGGTTGCCTGCCGCGTCACCGGCGTCGCCGCCGCCCGGCTTCTCGTTGATGTTGCCGACGACCTTGCCGGA
Organism: Streptomyces rubiginosohelvolus; assembly: GCF_014649875.1. Taxonomy (GTDB): domain Bacteria; phylum Actinomycetota; class Actinomycetes; order Streptomycetales; family Streptomycetaceae; genus Streptomyces; species Streptomyces rubiginosohelvolus. The sequence goes on from NZ_BMTW01000003.1 coordinate 422,336, forward strand.
GCCGTCCACCAGGTCGCCGTTGGGCTGGACCGTGACGGTGACCGTGGGGGTCGGCTTCGGCTTCGTCTTGACGGGCTGTTTGGGCAGGACCGTGTCGCGCGGGTCCTGGCGGGGGGCCTGGACGACGACGCCGACGATGTCGAGCTTGGTGAACCCGACGTACGGCTTCACATAGACGGTGCGGGTCAGTGCGCCGCCGGACGGGTCGACGCGGACGACCTCGCCGACCGGGACGCCGGGCACGAAGGGCTTGTCCTTGCTGGAGCCGAAGGTCACCAGCCGGTCGCCGGCCTTCACCTTGGCCTTGCCGTTGAGGAACTGCACCGACAGCGGGCGCGAGCCCTGGCCGGTGGCGAAGCCGAGCTCGTCGGTCTTCTCCATCCGGGTGCCGACGGTGAAGTCGGGGTCGTTGGCGAGCAGGACCGTCGCGGTGCTCGGGCCGACGGTGGTGACCCGGCCGACCAGCCCTTCCCCGTTGAGGACGGTCATGTCGCGGCGGATACCGTCATCGGACCCGGCGTCGATGGTGACCGTCCAGGAGAAGCCCTGGGCCGCTCCTATGGCGATGACCTCGGCACCCTTGATGCCGTACTGTCCGGCGCCCGCGTTCTTCAGCATGGCGTCGAGCTGACGGACCCGGCTGTTGGTGCGGTCGTCGCTGCCGAGCTTGGCCTTCAGCGCCGCGTTCTCCTTCTCCAGGGTGGAGATCCGGTCGTGCCGGTTGCCGGAGTCCCTGACCGCCCCTATGGCGTTGCCCACCGGGTCGACCGCTGCCGCGACGCCGTTCTCGACCGGTCCGAAAACGGTGGCCGCGGCCTGCCGCGCGCCGTCGACCGGTGACCCCTCGCCGCCTCGGATATCCACCGTGATCAGGGCGAATGCGATGGCGATCAAGAGCACCAGGAGCAGCCGGCTCTCTCGTGTGTCCCTCACGTGCGGCGGCCGTGCCTTCCTCGTCGGAATATTCGTGCCTGTATACGTCTCCGTACGGGGTACCGGTCGGGTGTGTCCCCGCTCCAGTACGCGTACAGCAACGATCTATATCAACGATCCGGCGACCGGAGCGGGTTCGTCCGCTCGCCGGATCGGGTGTGTCCCGGGGAATCCACGCTCCGTCTAACGACGGGGCTGGGCGTCCAGCACCTGCTGGAGCGCCTCGAACTCCTCGACGCACTTGCCGGAGCCGAGCGCCACCGAGTCCAGCGGGTCCTCGGCGATGTGGATCGGCATGCCCGTCTCGTGGCGCAGCCGTTCGTCGAGACCGCGCAGCAGCGCGCCGCCGCCGGTGAGGACGATGCCGCGGTCCATGACGTCGCCGGACAGCTCGGGCGGGCACTTGTCGAGCGTCGTCTTCACGGCGTCGACGATCGCGTTGACCGGTTCCTCGATGGCCTTGCGGACCTCGGCGGCCGAGATGACGACCGTCTTGGGGAGGCCGGAGACCAGGTCGCGACCGCGGATCTCGGTGTGCTCGTCCTTGTCCAGGTCGTACGCCGAACCGATGGTGATCTTGATCTGTTCGGCGGTCCGCTCACCGAGGAGGAGCGAGTACTCCTTCTTGATGTGCTGGATGATCGCGTTGTCCAGTTCGTCACCGGCGGTCCGGATCGACTGGGCAGTGACGATTCCGCCGAGCGAGATCACGGCGACCTCGGTGGTGCCGCCGCCGATGTCCACGACCATGTTGCCGGTGGCCTCGTGGACCGGCAGCCCGGAGCCGATGGCCGCGGCCATGGGCTCCTCGATGATGTGCACCTGGCGCGCGCCGGCCTGCGTGGACGCCTCGATGACGGCGCGGCGCTCGACCCCGGTGATACCGGAGGGCACGCAGACGACGACACGGGGACGGGCCAGATAGCGGCGCTTGTGGATCTTGAGGATGAAGTAGCGGAGCATCCGCTCGGTGATCTCGAAGTCGGCGATCACGCCGTCCTTCAGCGGCCGCACGGCAACGATGTTGCCCGGCGTGCGGCCGATCATCTTCTTGGCCTCGGAGCCGACCGCAAGAATTCCGCCGGTGTTGGTGTTGATGGCCACGACGGACGGCTCGTTCAGAACGATGCCGCGCCCCCTGACGTACACCAGCGTGTTGGCAGTCCCGAGGTCGATAGCCATGTCACGGCCGATGAACGACATTGAGTTCCCCTTGTTCCCCATGAGGATGCGTCGGGCCTTCCCAGGTAGCGAAGATGGCTTGTTCTGGTAGGCGAGGTTGGCGCTGCGGGCGTGGAAGCTTCCATCGTAGTGCCGTATGCACGGACACAGCGCGAGGGTCCTTCGCCTTTGTGAGCGGAACGGGTGGCCGTTCTACCCAAGGTGACGTTACGTCGGAGGGATGCGTTCCCGCGATCCCAAACCCTATGCCGAGGGGCGACCGAATTACTTCGGTCGCCCCTCGCCTACAGCGCTGTTTGGCCGATCGGGTCAGGAAAGTCCCGGAAAGAAGAGCTTCAGTTCTCGCTCTGCGGACTCCTCCGAGTCCGAGGCGTGGATGAGGTTCTCCCGGGTGATCGTGCCGAAGTCACCACGGATGGACCCGGGCGCGGCGGCGATCGGGTCGGTGGGGCCGGCCAGGGCGCGGACGCCCTCGATGACCCGCTCGCCTTCGGCCACCAGGGCGACGACGGGGCCGGACGCCATGAACTCCATGAGCGGCTCGTAGAACGGGCGGCCCTTGTGCTCGCCGTAGTGCTGCTCCAGCGTCTCGTGGTCCAGCGTGCGCAGCTCCAGGGCGGTGATCCGCCAGTTCGCCTTGCGCTCGATGCGGCCGACGATCTCGCCGATCAGGCCACGGCGGACAGCGTCGGGCTTGAGCAGGACGAGAGTGCGCTGAGTCATGTACGGCTCCTTGCAAGGCCAGGCATACGGGTGCGGTGAGGCGAGATTACAGGGGTACGGGAACGGATCCACGCCCGGGTTCACCCTGGGTCACCTTCGGCCCCCGGATCCGCCCGAAAGCGCGGCGGCGACGGGCGTGTCGGCGGCCGCCGGAGGTGCTCAGGCGGTGGCCTCTTCGGCTTCCTGCTGGGCGGCCCAGCGCGCCTTGGCCTCGTCGATCTTGCGGCCGTAGTGGATCGAGGCCCACCACAGTCCGCCGAAGGCCAGCCCCAGGACGAACATCATCGGGACCACGAACCCGCTGAGGACCAGCGCGACCTGGAGCGCCCAGCCGAGCTGGATGCCGCCGGGCCGGGTGATCATTCCGCACAGCAGCACGGACAGGGCCATGCCGATGCCGCACACCGTCCAGACCACGCCCATGGAGGCGTCGTCCAGCTTCATCGCGACGAGACCGGCGAAGCCGATGACGAAGAACTCACCGATCAGCGTCGAGGCGCAGAGCGTCCGCATCCCTCTCAGCCCCTTCCCAGCAGCAGCCGGGCTTCGCCGACCGTGATCACGGACCCGGTCACCAGCACCCCGGCGCCCGCGTACTCGTCCTCCTCCTCGGCCAGCGTGATCGCCGCCTCCAGGGCGTCGTCGAGGCGCGGCTCGACCTGGACCCGGTCGTCCCCGAAGACCTCGACGGCGATCGCGGCCAGCGCGTCCGCGTCCATCGCGCGCGGGGTGGAGTTCTGCGTGACGACGATCTCGGCGAAGATCGGCTCGAAGGCCTCCAGGAGCCCCCGGACGTCCTTGTCGTCGCTCGTGCCGACCACGCCGATCAGCCGGGAGAAGCTGAACGCCTCGGAGATGCCGTCCGCCGCCGCCTTGGCCCCGGCGGGGTTGTGCGCGGCGTCCAGGACGACGGTCGGGCTGGAGCGCACGACCTCCAGGCGGCCCGGGGAAAGCACCGAGGCGAACGCCTTGCGGATGGCGTCGATGTCGAGGGAGCGGGCCTGCTCGGCGCCGATGCCGAAGAACGCCTCGACGGCGGCGAGGGCGACGGCCGCGTTGTGCGCCTGGTGGGCGCCGTACAGCGGAAGGAAGATCTCTTCATACTCCCCGCCGAGGCCCCGCAGGGTGACGAGCTGGCCGCCGACCGCGATCTCGCGCGAGGTGACGCCGAACTCCATGCCCTCGCGGGCCACGGTGGCGTCCACCTCGACGGCCTTCTTCAGCATCACCTGCGCGGCGTCCACCGGCTGCTGCGCCAGGATGACCGTGGCGCCCTCCTTGATGATCCCGGACTTCTCGCCGGCGATCTCGGCGGGCGTGGTGCCGAGCCGGTCCGTGTGGTCCAGCGAGATCGGGGTGACGACGGCGACCGTGGAGTCGATGACGTTCGTCGCGTCCCAGGTGCCGCCCATGCCGACCTCGACGACCGCGACATCGACGGGGGCGTCGGCGAAGGCGGCGTACGCCATGCCGGTCAGGACCTCGAAGAAGGAGAGCCGGTAGGGCTGCTGGGCGTCGACCATCTCGACGTACGGCTTGATGTCCTCGTACGTCTCGATGAACCGCTCGGCCTCGATCGGGGAGCCGTCGAGGCTGATCCGCTCGGTGATCGACTGGACGTGCGGGGAGGTGTAGCGGCCGGTGCGCAGCTCGAAGGCGTTGAGCAGGGCCTCGATCATGCGGGCCGTGGAGGTCTTGCCGTTGGTGCCCGTGATGTGGATCGAGGGGTAGGCGCGCTGCGGCTCACCGAGGACGTCCATCAGGGCGGCGATCCGCGTGACGGAGGGCTCCAGCTTGGTCTCGCCCCAGCGTCCGGCGAGCTCCTGCTCCACCGCGCGCAGCGCCTTGTCGGTCTCGGGGTCGGCCGGGCGGGCGGGGACCGCTTCGCCCTGCGGCTGGCCCGAGTGGGCGCGCAGCGTGCGGCTCCCGGCCTCGATCACCGCCAGGTCGGGGTCGCGCTGGGTCGCCTCGTCGACGATCTCCTCGAAGGTGTCGTCGGGATCGGACGCGTCGTGCCGGTCTGGGCGGGGCTCACTCACGGGCCCAGTCTACGGATGGGCACCGACATCGCGCGCAGCGCCCGGCGAACTGCCGGCGAGCGGTACGGCGAAGCCCCCGCGTCCCGGTCGGTCGGGTGCGCGGGGGCTTCGCCGTCAGCTGATCAGCTCTGCGGGAGGGCCGCCAGCTGGGCGCCGATGCGCTCGATGTCGGCCTCGGCCTTGGCGAGCCGGCCGCGGATCTTGTCGACCACGTTGTCCGGGGCCTTGGCCAGGAAGGCCTCGTTGCCGAGCTTGCCGGTGGCCTGGGCCTTCTCCTTCTGCGCGGCCTCCAGGTCCTTGGTGAGGCGCTTGCGCTCGGCCGCCACGTCGATCGTGCCGGACAGGTCCAGGGCGACGGTGGCCCCGGCGACCGGGAGGGACGCGGTGGCGTGGAAGCCGTCGCCGGCGGGCTGGAGCCGCAGGAGCTGGCGCATGGCCGCCTCGTGCGGGGCGAGCGCCGTGCCGGTCAGGGTCAGCTCGGCCGGGACCTTCTGGCCGGGCTGGAGGCCCTGGTCGTTGCGGAAGCGGCGGACCTCGGTGACGACCTGCTGGACCAGCTCGATCTCCTTCTCGGCCGCGTCGTCGCGGAAGCCGGAGTCGGCCGGCCACTCGGCGATGACGATCGACTCACGCCCGGTGAGCGCGGTCCACAGCGCCTCCGTGACGAACGGGACGATCGGGTGCAGCAGCCGCAGCATCACGTCGAGGACCTCGCCGAGGACCCGGCCCGAGACCTCGGCGGGACGGCCGCCCGCGAAGAACGTGGTCTTGGAGAGCTCGACGTACCAGTCGAAGACTTCGTCCCAGGCGAAGTGGCGCAGCGCCTCGCTGATCTTGGCGAACTGGAAGTCGTCGTAGAACGCGTCGACGTCCGCGACGGTCTTGTTGAGGCGCGACAGGATCCAGCGGTCGGTGACCGACATCTCCTCGGCCGGGGGCAGCTCGCCCTCGATCGTGGCGCCGTTCATCAGGGCGAAGCGGGTGGCGTTCCAGATCTTGTTGGAGAACTTCGCCGAGCCCTGGACCCAGTCCTCGCCGATCGGGACGTCGGTGCCCGGGTTGGCGCCGCGCGCGAGGGTGAAGCGCAGGGCGTCGGAACCGTACTTGTCCATCCAGTCCAGCGGGTTGACGACGTTCCCGAAGGACTTCGACATCTTCTTGCCGTGCTCGTCGCGGACCATGCCGTGCAGGACGATGGTCCCGAACGGCGGGACGCCGTCGTTGACGTACAGGCCGAACATCATCATCCGGGCGACCCAGAAGAAGAGAATGTCGTAGCCGGTGACCAGGACGGAGTTCGGGTAGAACTTCGCGAGGCTGTCGGTGCGTTCGGGCCAGCCGAGCGTGGAGAAGGGCCACAGGCCGGAGGAGAACCAGGTGTCCAGGACATCGCTGTCCTGGGTCCAGCCCTCGCCGGTGGGCGCCTCGTCGTCGGGTCCGACGCAGACGACCTCGCCGTTCGGGCCGTACCAGACGGGGATGCGGTGGCCCCACCAGAGCTGGCGCGAGATCGTCCAGTCGTGGAGGTTGTCGACCCAGTCGAAGTACCGCTTCTCCATCTCCTGCGGGTGGATCTTGACCTTGCCGTCGCGGACCGCGTCACCGGCGGCCTGGGCGAGCGGGGCGACCTTGACCCACCACTGGAGCGACAGGCGCGGCTCGATGGTGGTCTTGCAGCGCGAGCAGTGCCCGACGGAGTGGACGTACGGGCGCTTCTCGGCGACGATCCGGCCCTCGGCGCGCAGGGCGGCGACGATCGCGGAGCGGGCCTCCAGGCGGTCCAGGCCCTCGAAGGGGCCGGGGACGGTGATGACCGCGCGCTCGTCGAGGACGGTGATGAACGGCAGGTCGTGACGGTTGCCGATCTCGAAGTCGTTCGGGTCGTGGGCGGGGGTCACCTTGACCGCGCCGGTGCCGAACTCCGGGTCGACGTGGTGGTCGGCGACGACGGGGATGGTGCGGTCCGTCAGCGGCAGCTTGATCTGCTTGCCGATCAGGTGCCGGTAGCGCTCGTCGTCGGGGTGGACGGCGACGGCGGTGTCGCCGAGCATCGTCTCGGCGCGGGTGGTGGCGACGACGATGGTCTCGTCACCCTCCCCGTACGTCATGGAGACGAGCTCGCCGTCGTCCTCCTGGTACTCGACCTCGATGTCGGAGATCGCGGTGAGACAGCGGGGGCACCAGTTGATGATGCGTTCGGCGCGGTAGATCAGCCCGTCGTCGTACATCTGCTTGAAGACGGTCTGGACGGCCTTGGAGAGGCCCTCGTCCATGGTGAAGCGCTCACGGGACCAGGCGACGCCCTCGCCGAGGCGGCGCATCTGGCCGGAGATCTGGCCGCCGGACTCGTTCTTCCACTGCCAGACGCGCTCGACGAACGCCTCACGGCCCAGGTCGTGGCGGGACTTGCCCTCCTTGCCGAGCTCGCGCTCGACGACGTTCTGGGTGGCGATGCCGGCGTGGTCCATGCCCGGCTGGTACAGCGCCTCGAAGCCCTGCATCCGCTTCCGGCGGACGAGGGCGTCGATCAGGGTGTGCTCGAAGGCGTGGCCCAGGTGGAGGGAGCCGGTGACGTTCGGCGGCGGGATGACGATGCTGTAGGGCGGCTTGTCGCTGTGCTCGTCGGCTTCGAAGTAACCACGCTCTACCCAGCGCTCGTACAGCTTCCCCTCTACATCGGCCGGCGCGTACGTGGTCGGCAGTTCGGGGTTGCTGGCTGGCTGCTGCGATGAGTTCTCGGTCACGGGAGACAGTTTAGGGCCGTCACAGGTCTGCACTGAAACGGATTGGTTCAGTAACGGTGTCCGGGCCGATCCCCCGTGTCAGGGCGGCTTCCGTCAGGATGTTCGCAACGCATAAGGATTCTTGAGGGGACACCGCAATGAGCTACAACCAGCCGGGCCCGTACGGTGGGCAGCCGCCGCAGGGCCAGCCCGGACCGTACGGACAGCAGCCGGGCCCGTACGGTGCCCCGCCGCCGCAGGGCCAGCCCGGCTACGGCTACCCGCAGCAGGCCCCGCAGGGCGTCCCCCCGCAGCAGCCGAACCCGTACGGGCAGCCTCCGGCGCCGCAGCAGGGTTACGGCTACCCGCAGGCGCAGCAGCCCGGTCCGTACGGGCAGCAGCCGCCCCAGCCGCCGTACGGCGGGCAGCCCATGTACGGCCAGCAGCCGCCGTACGGCGGGCAGCCCATGTACGGCCAGCAGCCGCCGCAGCCGAAGAAGAAGACCGGGCTGATCATCGGCGTCGCCGTGGTGGCGCTGGCGGTCATCGCGGGCGGGGTGTACTTCCTCACGGGCGACCGGGCCAGCAACTCGGACGTCTCCGAGGCGACCAAGGGCTACAAGATCACGCCCCCGGACGCGGTCGACGACTACAAGCGGGACACCTCGAAGCCGGTGCTCAGCGCGCCGCTGACCGGGACGAAGAAGACGGACGTCGAGGCGCTGGGCATCAAGAACCCCAGCGCGGCCAAGGCCGACTACTCGGTGGGCACCGCGGCCGCCGCCACCAAGGTGCTCAACTTCGAGGGCTTCTGGGGCGAGATCGCCGATCCGGCCAAGGTGGTCAACAACGCTTTCAACGACGTCGAGAAGGACGCCAAGTCGGGCAGCGGCGAGGTCTCCATCGAACTCGTCGGTTCGGCCGAGACCGCTGAACCCGAGGGGTTCGACGGGGCGGTGATGAAGTGCCAGGACCTCAAGGTGACCAACAAGAACGGCGACGGCTCGGTCGCCAAGGGGCCCCAGCACTTCATCCTCGCGGTCTGCGTCTGGGCCGACTACAGCACGGCCGGCATCACGACCACCGCGGACAAGGCGCTGGCGCTCGCCGGTCAGGGCGTGCCCAAGGACCAGGCCGCGGCCCTCACCGCCAAGCTCTACAACACCGCCCGCACCAAGATCTGACCGCTCGACGCCGAAGGGGCGCCCGCCGGTTCATCCGGTGGGCGCCCCTTCGGCGTAGGACAAGTCCTCTGCGGCTAGGCCGACTTCTCGTGGCGGCCGCCGTCGTTCTTGCCGATCGTGCGCGGCTCGCGCGGGACCAGCGTCGGGTTGACGTTGTCGCGGACGACGTCGGGCGTGATGACGACGCGGGCGACGTCCTTGCGGGACGGGACCTCGTACATCACGGACTGGAGGACTTCCTCCATGATCGCCCGCAGACCGCGCGCGCCGGTCTGGCGCAGGATCGCCTGGTCGGCGATGGCCTCCAGCGCCTCGCGCTCGAAGTCCAGCTCCACGCCGTCGAGTTCGAAGAGGCGCTGGTACTGCTTGACCAGGGCGTTGCGCGGCTCGATGAGGATCTGGAGCAGGGCTTCGCGGTCCAGGTTGTGGACCGAGGTCAGCACGGGGAGACGGCCGATGAACTCCGGGATCATCCCGAACTTCACCAGGTCCTCCGGCATGACCTCCTGGAACTGGTCGCTCGCCTGGATCTCCAGCTTGGAGCGGATCGTGGCGCCGAAGCCGATGCCCTTGGCGCCGGCCCGGGACTCGATGATCTTCTCCAGGCCGGAGAACGCGCCGCCCACGATGAACAGCACGTTCGTCGTGTCGATCTGGATGAACTCCTGGTGGGGGTGCTTGCGTCCGCCCTGCGGCGGGACGGAGGCGGTGGTGCCCTCCAGGATCTTCAGCAGGGCCTGCTGCACGCCCTCGCCGGAGACATCGCGGGTGATCGAGGGGTTCTCGCTCTTGCGGGCGACCTTGTCGATCTCGTCGATGTAGATGATCCCGGTCTCGGCCTTCTTGACGTCGTAGTCGGCCGCCTGGATCAGCTTGAGCAGGATGTTCTCGACGTCCTCGCCGACATAGCCGGCCTCCGTCAGCGCCGTCGCGTCCGCGATCGCGAACGGGACGTTGAGCATGCGGGCCAGCGTCTGGGCGAGAAGCGTCTTACCGGAACCCGTGGGGCCCAGCAGGAGGATGTTCGACTTGGCGAGCTCGATCGCGTCCTCACGACCGGCGCCGCCGCCGTTCTCCCCGGCCTGGACCCGCTTGTAGTGGTTGTACACCGCGACCGAGAGGGCCTTCTTCGCGGGCTCCTGCCCGACGACGTACCCCTCCAGGAACTCGTAGATCTCGCGGGGCTTGGGAAGCTCTTCCCAGCGCACCTCGCTCGTCTCCGCGAGCTCCTCCTCGATGATCTCGTTGCAGAGATCGATGCACTCGTCGCAGATGTACACACCGGGTCCCGCGATGAGCTTCTTCACCTGCTTCTGGCTCTTCCCGCAGAACGAGCACTTGAGCAGGTCGCCGCCATCACCGATGCGTGCCACGAGGTGCTTCCCCTTCGCCTGGGACGCCGCCTGGTTCAGCGGCTCCTGGTGCCTCTATCCGACGGTACCTTGCCTGGGCCCCCGTTCGGGCCCCCCTTGGCACGGTTCACACGGCCGTGGTCGTGCAAACGGAATGTGCCAAGGGGAAAGACCGACGTCAGAGCGATGCGCCCGCGGTGGTCTTGCGGGTGGAAACGATCTGGTCGACCAGACCGTAGGCCAGGGCGTCCTCGGCCGTGAGGATCTTGTCGCGCTCGATGTCCTCGCTGATCTTCTCCAGCGGGGTCGTCGAGTGCCGGGCCAGCATCTCCTCCAGCTGCGTCCGCATACGGAGGATCTCGTTGGCCGCGATCTCCAGGTCGGAGAGCTGCTCGCGGCCCGTCTGCGAGGACGGCTGGTGGATGAGGACCCGGGCGTGCGGGAGCGCCATGCGCTTGCCCGGGGTGCCGGCGGCGAGCAGCACGGCGGCGGCGGAGGCCGCCTGGCCCATGCAGACCGTCTGGATGTCCGGCTTCACGAACTGCATCGTGTCGTAGATCGCGGTGAGCGCGGTGAACGAGCCGCCGGGGCTGTTGATGTAGATCGAGATGTCGCGGTCGGGGTCCATCGACTCCAGGCATAGCAGCTGCGCCATGACGTCGTTGGCCGAGGCGTCGTCGATCTGGACGCCGAGGAAGATCACGCGCTCCTCGAAGAGCTTCGCGTACGGGTCGTACTCGCGCACACCCTGCGAGGTGCGCTCCACGAAGCGCGGGACGACGTAGCGGTTGTCCACCTGCGGGCCGGTGTAGAGGCCGCTCGCGGAGGCGCCGGAGAAGTTGTTCATGTGGGTGTTCACCATCCTGGTGGCGTTCTGGGGCTGGAGGTCTCGGCGTACGAGATGAGGGTGCGGGAGTGGTGCCGACGGTCCGGTGGGGACCGGATCAGGCACCGGTGCCGCCGCCGCCCGGGATGCCCGACGCGAACGTGATGATCTCGTCGATGAGGCCGTAGTCCTTGGCCTCCTCCGCCGTGTACCAGCGGTCGCGGTCGCCGTCGCGGATGATCGTCTCGACGGTCTGGCCGGAGTGGTGGGCGGTGATCTCCGCCATCCGCGTCTTGGTGCGGAGCAGGTACTCGGCCTGGATCTTGATGTCCGAGGCCGTGCCACCGATACCGGCCGAACCCTGGTGCATGAGGATGTCGGTGTTCGGGAGCGCGAAGCGCTTGCCCGAGGCGCCGCCGGTGAGCAGGAACTGGCCCATGGAGGCGGCCATGCCCATGCCGATGGTGACGACGTCGTTGGGGATGTACTGCATGGTGTCGTAGACCGCCATGCCGGCCGTCACCGAACCACCGGGGCTGTTGATGTAGAGGTAGATGTCCTTGTCCGGGTCGGCGGCAAGGAGGAGAAGCTGTGCGGTGATCTTGTTGGCGATGTCATCGTCGACCTGCTGACCGAGGAAGATGATGCGCTCGCCGAGCAGTCGGCTGTAGACCTGGTCACCGAGGCCACCACCGAGGGACGGCTCTCCGGCGGCGTAGGGCATCAGATTCGTCACGTATCCACCTGCTCGTCTCTGACGGCTCCGGCCGTCTCAGCGTCTTCGTACCGGGCGGGTGGAGCCACTGCTCCACCCTTCCTCTTCATGGACCCTAACGCGCAGGTGGGACAACGCCATCCCGCTTCCGCAACTGTTCGCTGGGAGCGCAAGGTCCGCAGTGGGCACAAGGGTTCCGGGGGCGCACGGGGATCCGGCGCGCTACGCCGACGGGCCCCGAACACAGGATGCGTTCGGGGCCCGTCGTGACGGTCAGCGCGAGGCTGTCGCGGGTCGGAGCGAGGCTCAGGCCTCGTTCTTCTCCTCGGCCTTGTCGTCCGCCTTGTCCTCGGTGGCGGCCTCGGCCGTCTCCGTGGCCTCGGCGGCCTCTGCTGTGTCCTCGTCGTCTTCGAGGTCGACGACCTCACCGTTGGTGTCGACGACCTTGGCGGCCTCGACGACGACGGCGAGCGCCTTGCCGCGGGCGACCTCGCCGACGAGCATCGGCACCTGGCCGCCCTCGACGACGGCCTGGGCGAACTGGTCGGGGCTCATGCCGGAGGAGGCGGCACGCCGCATGAGGTGCTCGGTGAGCTCCTCCTGGTTGACGTTCAGCTTCTCCTTGTTGACGAGCTCGTCAAGGATGAACTGGGTCTTGATGCCCTTGATGGCCTGCTCGGAGGTCTCGTTCTCGAACTCCTCCAGGGTCTTGCCCTGGATCTCGAGGTACTTCTCGAGGTCGAGGCCCATCTGGCCGAGCTGGTGGTGCTCCAGGTTGTGCTTGCGGGTCTGGACCTCGTCCGCGAGCAGCTTCTCCGGGATCGGGACCTCGGCGAGCTTCAGCAGCTCCTCCAGGACGCGCTCCTGGGCCTGCGTGGCCTGGTCGTACTGCTTGGTGGTCTCCAGGCGCTTGCGGCTGTCGGCCTTCAGCTCCTCCAGCGTGTCGAACTCGCTGGCCATCTGGGCGAAGTCGTCGTCCAGCTCGGGGAGCTCACGGGCGGCGACGGCGGTGACCTTGACGGTGACCTCCGCGTCCTTGCCCTCGGCGGAGCCGCCCTTCAGCTGCGAGGTGAAGGTGGCCTCGCCACCGGCCTCCAGGCCGGTCACGGCCTCGTCGATGCCGTCGAGGAGCTCGCCGGAACCGATGGTGTACGAGACACCGTCGGCCACGCCGTCCTCGAGGACCTCGCCGTCGACCTTGGCCTGCAGGTCGATCGTGACGACGTCGCCGTCGGCGGCGGCGCGCTCGACCGGGTTGGTGGAGGCGAAGCGCTCGCGGAGCTGCTCCACGGCCTTCTCGACCTCTTCGTCGGTGACCTCGAGGGCGTCGACGGTGACCTCGATGCCGGAGTAGTCCGGGATCTCGATCTCGGGGCGTACGTCAACCTCGGCGGTGAAGGCCAGCAGCTCGCCGTCCTTCAGCTCGGTGATGTCGACCTCGGGCTGGCCGAGGACGTTCAGCTCACCCTCGTTGACCGCCTCGGTGTAGAACTTCGGGAGGGCGTCGTTGACGGCCTCCTCCAGCACCGCACCGCGGCCGAACCGCTGGTCGATGACCCGGGCGGGGATCTTGCCCTTGCGGAAGCCCTTCACCGTGACCTGCTGGTTGATCTTCTTGTACGCCGCGTCGAGGCTGTCCTTGAGCTCCTCGAAGGGCACCTCGATGCTGAGCCGAACCCGAGTCGGGTTCAGGGTCTCCACGGCGCTCTTCACGGTTCGGTCTCCTTGGTGGCTGACTTCTTGGGGTTCTGCTGGGCCGCCGAGTGGCGGCTTCGCGGACCGAGCCCGGTACATCAGACACACGGGCACGCATTTTGCATAGTAACGGCAAGGGGGAGGACTCCCACAATGCGATCTTGCTGGTGGTCGGGGTGGCCGGATTCGAACCGACGACCTTCCGCTCCCAAAGCGGACGCGCTACCAAGCTGCGCCACACCCCGTCGGTGCGACACGTAGGGTACATGCACGGCGACCGTGGGATCCGCCGCTTTACGGAGCGGCTCCACCGCGCCGGGACGGTCGCGGCACGCGTCCGGCCGGGCGGCCGGCACAACGGGTGTGCGGGCACCGCCGCCGACCCGCTACGATGCTCTTCGTGCCGCGGTCCACGGACCTGCGGTGCGACGCTTGCGGGCGTAGCTCAATGGTAGAGCCCTAGTCTTCCAAACTAGCTACGCGGGTTCGATTCCCGTCGCCCGCTCCACGCAGTCGAGGGCCCGGCCCGGAGGATCATCCTCCGGGCCGGGCCCTCACGCTGTGCGCGCTGTCCGCGACCGACCGCTCCGCGCCTCAGAAGCTGATCTGGTTGATGGTGTCGGCCACCGAGTTCATGAACCTGTTGATCGACGGGGCCATGCCGGTCGATGCCAGGAAGAAGCCGAAGAGCACCGCGACGATCGCGGGTCCGGGCTTGATGGAGCCGCTACGGATCATTACCACCAGGATGACCGCGAACAGCAGCACCATAGACAGTGATATAGCCACGTCTGATCACACCCTCGGTCGGTCCGCCTTGCCGGCCCGGAAGCGTGCACCACCGCGCGCCCCGTCGCCTCCATCGTGCCACCAACTCCCCCGTGGTTGCTGCCGGGTGACGGAACGGGGTGATGGGATCCCGCCATCCTTGACGGCCGGTGCCGTCGCGGCGACGGGTGCGGGCGCGGGGCCGCGGTCGCGCCGCGCCCGGGAAGCGGGCGGGAGCCGGGCCGTTGCACCGCTCCCTGTGCGCCGGCTGTGAATACCCGGCGGCCGAATATCCGTCACCGTGATCGTCTCCGCATCCCCACACTTCATTCACAGCCAATTGACGGCGTGGATGCGACGTAATTCACTCCGGCCAACTGCTTGGCTATATGCCCCATTTAAGCGGGATCAATGGTGCCATAGCGGGCGGTGTTCGACGGTTTCACATTCGAATGGAGGGGAACACGCGATATCTCCCCGCAGTTTTACGCGAGGCAATCGACCGGTCTAAGGTGCCTTAGATGTTCCAAGCTCCGAGCGTATTTCAGAGGGCCCCGCTCCCCCCGGCGACCCGGGAGTCGGAGCCCAGACACGCGCAGACGCTCACCACCACCGCGCCCCGGCCCACTCCCGGGACCAGCGCTCCGGACGCCACCGCTCCGGCGCCCGCGGCAGCGAAGAAGCGCGACCCCTACTTCGACAACGTGAAGTATCTGGCCATCGTCCTCGTCGCGGTGGCCCACGCCTGGGAACCCGTGATGGACGGCAGTCGGGCCACCCGGGCGCTGTACATGATCGTGTACATGTTCCACATGCCGGCGTTCATCCTCATCTCCGGCTATTTCTCCCGGTCGTTCGACATGACGGCGCCCAAGGTGAAGCGGCTGCTCACCTCGGTCGTGGTGCCGTACCTGGTGTTCGAGACGGCCTATTCGCTCTTCAAGCGGTACGCGGACGATTCGCCCGACATGGCGATCAGCCTGGTGGACCCGTTCTTCCTGACCTGGTTCCTGATCGCCCTGTTCATCTGGCGGGTGACCACGCCGATCTGGCAGGCGATCCGCCATCCGCTGCCGGTGGCGCTCGCCATCGCCATGCTCGCCTCCGTCTCCCCCGACATCGGTGACGACCTCGATCTCCAGCGGGTGCTGCAGTTCCTGCCGTTCTTCGTGCTCGGCCTGCTGGTGAAGCCCGAGCACTTTCAGCTGGTCAGGCGGCGCGAAGTGCGACTGCTGTCCCTACCGCTGTTCGCCGGCGCGCTGCTCTTCGCGTACTGGGCCGCCCCGCGCATGCAGCTCGGCTGGTTCTACCGCGCCAACAGCGCCCAGGAGATGGGCGCTCCGTGGTGGTCGGGCGCGGTGATGACGCTCGCGATGTTCGGCTGCGCCCTGGTGCTGACGGTCGGCTTCCTGGCCTGGGTGCCCGGCCGGGAGCGGTGGTTCACGGTGCTCGGCGCCGGCACGATCTGCGGCTATCTGCTGCACGGCTTCCTGATCAAGGGGGCCGAGTACGCGGGCCTGTTCGACCACTACACCTGGCTCTCCGGCCCGGTCGGGCTGGTCGTCGTCTCGCTCGTGGCGGCGGTGGCCGTGACGCTCATGTGCGCCCCCCTGGTGGGCCGCGCGCTGAAATGGGCCACCGAGCCGGACATGAACTGGGCCTTCCGGAAGGTCTCCGCGCGGCGCTGAGCCCCGGAGGACCGGCGCCTTCGCCGCCCCGGCCGCCGCCCTCCCCGCCGCTCTCCGCGCCACTCCCCCTGATCCACCCGCCGGCCCCGCCGTGGGTGGATCAGCGCGCTTCCGGGTTGGCCGAATTCTTTCGGTCCGAGGGTGATTCGCCGCCGACCAGCCCCAGCAGCCCTCGCACCTGCGCATACTTCGCCGTCAGCCGGGTACGGGTCGGCTCGTCCAGGACCGCCAGGCGGGCGGGATCCGCGTTGTGGGCGAGATCCGCCTCTTTGACGAGCAGCGCGCCCGGGGTGGCCAGGATCCGCGCGGTGTACGAGGACAGCTCCTCCCCCGGCCGCTTGGTCACCGCCAGGACCATGTCCTTCACCTCCTGCGGCAGAGCCGCGGCCGCCAGCCACTCGGCGGAGAGCGCGTCGTCCTCGACCGCGTCGTGCAGCCAGGCCGCCGCGATCTGCCCGTCGTCGCCGCCGCGTACCCGTACACCTTCGGCCACCGCCGCGAGGTGTTCCCCGTACGGGCGGCCCGCCTTGTCGGTCTGCCGCGCATGGGCCGCGCGGGCGATGGCCTCCACCTCGGAGACGCTCAGATGCCGTCCAGTCATGGGCCGACTCTACGGCCGCGTCCGGGGCCGGATCCGAAGTCGCCGCTCCCGCAACGGTGTTGACGGGACCCCTCGATCGGACCAAGCGGACAAAAATGGGCAAGCTGACGGATCCATAGTTGCAGCGTCAATCGTTCGGTAAACTAATTACTGATGGATTCTTGATGCCCCCTTGACCCTCTCTTGACCGACCTCGAAGGACCAGGCTCATCGGACACGCAGACACCCTCCTCGCCATGGGCGGCGCCTTCCTGGCCGCTGCCGTCCTCGCCCGCCTCGGCGGCCGTATCGGGCTGCCGACGATCCCCCTGTTCATCCTGGCCGGGATCCTCCTCGGCCCGCACACCCCCGGATACACGCTCCTCTCCAACCCGCACGACCTGGAGATGCTCTCCGCGCTGGGACTCGTCCTCCTGCTCTTCTACCTGGGGCTCGAGTTCCACATGGACGACCTCAAGACGGGCGGCCGGAAGATGGCCATCGCGGGCGGGACGTATCTCGTCCTGAACGTCGGCGCCGGTCTCATATTCGGCTTCGCGCTGGGCTGGGGCACCTCGGAGGCGCTGGTCCTCGCCGGTGTCCTCGGCATCTCCTCGTCCGCGATCGTCACCAAGATCCTGGTGGACCTGGGGCGCATCGGTAATCCGGAGACCCGTCCGATCCTCGGCATCATCGTCGTCGAGGACATCTTCCTCGCCCTGTATCTCGCCGCGCTCCAGCCGATCCTGTCCGGTGCGGACAGCCTCTCGGCCGCGCTGGTCGACGGCGGCAAGGCCTTCGGCTTCCTGCTGCTGCTCGCGCTGGCGGCCCGGTTCGGCACGAAGCTCATCGGCAAGCTCATGAACACCAAGGACGACGAGCTCCTCGTCATCTCGTTCCTGGGTGTGGCCGTCTTCGTCGCCGGTGTCTCGGAGATGTTCGGCGTCGCCGACGCGATCGGCGCGTTCATGGTCGGCCTGATGCTCGGCTCCACCTCGTCGGGCGACCGCATCCTCAAGCTGGTCCACCCGCTGCGGGACGCCTTCGGCGCCATCTTCTTCTTCGCCTTCGGCCTCTCCATCGACCCGGGTGACCTGCCGAGCGTGCTGTGGCCGGTGGTGGCGGCCGTGGTGCTGACGCTCGCCATGAACATCGCGGCCGGACTCGCGGCGGCGAAGGTGTACTCCTTCGGCGCCCAGGCCACGTCCAACATCGCCACCACGCTGGTGGCCCGCGGTGAGTTCGCGCTCATCCTCGCCACGATGGCGGCGGCCGCCGGACTGGACGAGCGGCTCTCGCCGTTCATCGCCGGCTACGTCCTCCTGCTCGCCGTCCTCGCGCCGCTGGCCGCCGGACGCTCGCACTGGCTGGCCCGCATCCTGCCGGGCGGCCGCGACAAGGACGACCACCAGGACCAGGAGCAGGTACCTGTGTCGGTCTGACCCGGCACCGGCTGAGCACCGGCGAACGGCGGAGAGGCGCCCCGATACCCGGCCCCCGGGTGACGGGCGCCTCTCCGCCGTCCGGATCCGGCGACGGCTCCGGGGTCCGCCCGGCCCCCTGGGAGGCTCAGGCCCGGCGGGAGAGCAGCAGCAGCGCCCGGTCGTCGTTGACGTCCTTGGCGCAGGCCTCGATCAGATGCCAGGCCGCGCCCTCGAAGCCGGTGGAGACATACCGGTCGGCCTCGCCCGTCAGCCGGTCGATGCCCTCAGCGATGTCCCGGTCGGACGCCTCCACCAGACCGTCGGTGAAGAGCATCAGGACGTCGCCGGGCGCGAGCGAGCCCTTCACCGCGTCGAACTCGGCCCCGTCGTAGACGCCGAGCAGGGGCCCCTCCCCCGACTTCTCCTCCCACTGGCCGCTGCCCGCGTGCAGTTGGAGGGCGGGCGGATGGCCGGCGGAGTAGATCTCGTAGTCGCCCGACTCCAGGTCCAGCACCAGGTGGATGGAGGTGGCGAACCCCTCGTCCCAGTCCTGGCGCAGCAGATAGCCGTTGGCGGCGGGCAGGAAGGCGTGCGGGGCCAGCGAGCCGAGGAGCCCGCCGAAGGCGCCGGACAGCAGCAGGGCCCGGGAGCCCGCGTCCATGCCCTTGCCGGAGACGTCGGTGAGGACGGCTTCCAGGGTGCGGCCCCCGTGGGTGCGGGCCGCGACGACGAAGTCCCCGGAGAACGACTGGCCGCCGGCCGGGCGCAGGGCCATCTCGCGGTGCCAGCCCTGGGGCAGCCGGGGCAGGGAGCTCTGGACCCGGATGCGTTCGCGCAGGTCGAAGAGCATCGTGCCGCCGCGCCGCCAGGGCACGCCGACCCGGGCCCGGAACTGGGCGAGGACCAGCCCGAAGAACCCGCAGGCGGCGACCACGAGCACGGTGCCCGGGGTGACCCGGGCGGGGCCGTCCAGATACGGGCCGAGGGTGAGGGCCTCGATGATCAGTGCGCCGGCGGCCGTCGCGTACAGCCCCAGCAGGCTGGAGGGGCGCAGCAGGAGGCCGCCCGCCACGATGGGCAGGGCGAGGGCGGCCGGGTCGAACCAGATCGGACTGACGACGGTGGCCACGGTGATGGCCGGGATCGTCAGCAGCAGGCCGGCCAGGGCGATCCAGTCGGAGCCGTCGCCGCGGAAGTAGTCGACCCCGGATTTGCGCAGCCCGATACGGGCCCGGTGCATCTTTCTGCGCCACCGGGCCCAGAAGTCGTCTGTTCCTCCGCTACGGGCCACTGCCGGGACCTTATCCACCCGAACGCCTCCGGTGCAGGGGGACCCCGGTGACAATGCGCTCGAAATGGGGGCGTCCGCGCGTTCCCACCGGTCTCCTTCGGGCGGTTTTCAGCCTTTTCTGCCGTCGGAGGGGCCCGTGGGCTGGCACCGGGGGCACCAGAAGAGGTTGCGCGAGACCAGGTCCGCGGTGCGGATCTCCGTACCGCAGATGTGGCAGGGCAGGTTCGCGCGCCGGTAGACGTAGACCTCGCCGCCGTGGTCGTCCTTGCGGGGTGGGCGGCCCATGGCCTCGGGAAGGTGTTCGGGGCGGACGGTGTCGATGCGGTTGTTGCGGACGCCCTCGCGCATCAGCTCCACCAGGTCCGCCCAGATCGTGTCCCACTCGGCGCGGGTGAGGTCGCGGCCCGTGCGGTACGGGTCGATGCCGTGGCGGAAGAGGACCTCGGCGCGGTAGACGTTGCCGACGCCCGCGATGACCTTCTGGTCCATCAGCAGGGCGGCGATGGTGGTCCGGCTGCGGGAGATCCGCTGCCAGGCGCGCTCCCCGTCCTCGTCGCCGCGCAGCGGGTCCGGGCCCAGGCGCTCGTGTATCGCGCGCTTCTCGGGCTCGGTGATCAGGGCGCAGGTGGTGGGGCCGCGCAGATCCGCGTAATGGCCGGCGTTGACCAGGCGGAGGCGGACGGTGTCGGTGGGCGGCGGGGGCGGGGCGGCGCCGAAGCCGAGCTTGCCGAAGAGGCCGAGGTGGATGTGGACCCAGCCGGTGTCACCGAAGCCGAGGAAGAGGTGTTTGCCGTGGGCGTCGGTGGCGGTGAGGGTGTGTCCGTCGAGCAGGGCCGCGCTGTCGGAGAACTTCCCCTGCGGGCTGCTCACCCGGACCGGCGCGCCCGCGAAGCGTTCGGCGTGGTCGTCGGCGAGACGGCGGATGGTGTGTCCCTCGGGCACGGCGGGGCTCCTGCGACTGCGACAAGGACGGGCGGTGGCATGGCCGTGCCGCCGGGTCCGGGACCCGGCGGCACGCAAGAGGGTGGGGGCGGGATCAGCCCTGCTGGGGGTGGTGGGCCGGGATCGGGGGGAGCTCGCCGGTGTTCTCGTACGCCGAGAGCATCTCGATGCGGCGCGTGTGGCGCTCCTCGTTCGAGTACGGCGTGGAGAGGAAGATCTCGACGAACTTCGTGGACTCCTCGACCGTGTGCATACGGCCGCCGATCGCGACGACGTTGGCGTCGTTGTGCTCGCGGCCGAGGGCTGCGGTCTGCTCGCTCCAGGCCAGTGCGGCGCGGACGCCCTTGACCTTGTTGGCGGCGATCTGCTCGCCGTTGCCGGAGCCGCCGATCACGATGCCGAGGCTGTCCGGGTCGGCGGCCGTCTTCTCGGCGGCCCGCAGGCAGAACGGCGGGTAGTCGTCCTGGGCGTCGTAGATGTGGGGGCCGCAGTCGACGGCCTCGTGGCCGTGGGCGCCGAGCCACTCCACGAGGTGGTTCTTGAGTTCGTAGCCGGCATGGTCGGATCCGAGGTACACGCGCATGGTGCGAAGTGTGGCACGAACTCGGCGGGGCAACCGTCACGGGGCGGCCGTCAGCGGGGCTCAGGCACCGATTCGATGGTTCGCAGGTCTGGACCCGATTTTGTGTGGCGAACACCACTCAAGCAACGATCCGGCAAACGATCCGAAAGAGGGGGTTCCCCTTCTGCCTTGTATCGGGCTTGAATGCGTGGCCTTGTCTTCGCACACCCCACGGGCACGATCCGACGGCGGAGCAGGGCACACCCTCATGCTCGAAAAGGTAAGGAATCCCCCCATGACGTCGCAGACGACGCTGGCGAAGCCGGGCCAGGAGCCCGGTGAGCCGGACCGGCCGGACTCGTCGGGCGGGCTTCAGGCAGGCCTGAAGAACCGCCACCTCTCGATGATCGCGATCGGCGGCGTGATCGGCGCCGGGCTCTTCGTGGGATCGAGCGCGGGCATCGCGGCCGCCGGTCCGGCGATCCTGATCTCGTACGCGATGGTCGGCCTGATGGTCGTCCTCGTGATGCGGATGCTCGGCGAGATGGCCGCCGCCCGGCCGAGCTCCGGCTCCTTCTCCGCCTACGCCGACCAGGCGCTGGGCCGGTGGGCCGGTTTCTCCATCGGCTGGCTGTACTGGTTCTTCTGGGTCGTGGTGCTCGCCGTGGAAGCCACGGCGGGCGCGGCGATCCTGGAGAACTGGATCCCGGGCGTGCCCCAGTGGGCCTGGGCGCTGATCGTGATGGTCGTGCTGACCGCCACCAACCTGGTCTCGGTGGGCAGTTACGGCGAGTTCGAGTTCTGGTTCGCCGGGATCAAGGTCGTGGCGATCGCCGCGTTCGTCGTCGTCGGCTTCCTCGCCGTCTTCGGGCTGCTGCCCGGTTCGGACAACCCGGGGTCGGGTCTGGCCCATCTGACGGACTCCGGCGGGTTCTTCCCCGAGGGGCCGGGCGCGATCCTCACCGGTGTGCTGATGGTCGTCTTCTCGTTCATGGGCAGTGAGATCGTGACGCTGGCCGCGGGCGAGTCCTCCGACCCGCAGCGCGCGGTGTCGAAGGCCACCAACAGCGTGATCTGGCGTATCGCCGTCTTCTACCTCGGCTCGATCTTCGTCGTGCTGACGCTCCTGCCGTGGAACGACCCGTCGATCCAGGAGAAGGGCAGCTATGTCGCCGCCCTCGACTCGATCGGGATCCCGCAGGCCGGCAACGTCATGGACTTCATCGTGCTGACGGCCGTGCTGTCCTGCCTCAACTCCGGCCTGTACACGGCCTCCCGGATGGCGTTCTCGCTCGGTGAGCGGGGCGACGCGCCGAAGTCCTTCGCCAAGGTCAACCGGCGCGGTGTGCCGCAGGCGGCGATCCTGGCCTCGGTCGTCTTCGGCTTCGTGGCGGTGTTCTTCAACTACCAGTGGCCGGACACGGTGTTCCAGTTCCTGCTGAACTCCTCCGGCGCGGTCGCGCTCTTCGTGTGGCTGGTCATCTGCTTCACCCAGCTGCGGATGCGCGGGATCATCCTCCGCGAGACCCCGGGCAAGCTGGTCGTACGGATGTGGCTCTTCCCGTACCTCACCTGGGCGACGATCGCGGCGATCTCCTTCATCCTGGTCTACATGCTGACCGACGACACCGCCCGCGAGCAGGTCGTGCTGTCGCTGCTGGTCGCGGCTCTGGTGGTGGGCATCTCGCTGTTCCGGGAGATGCGCAACCGCAAGGCCGTCTCGAAGTGATGCATACCTGACGAAGGGTGTCAGGTATGCCGGGGAGGCTCTTCTTCGTACCGCGCAGAACGCGAGCGAAGGAGAGCCTCCCCTCATGGTTTCCGCATCCTCTGGCCCCGCCACCCCCGCCACCTTCCAGACCGGTTTCCCGATCCGGCCCGACCGGCTGGTCGAGGCCCGTACCCCCGACGACGTACGGGAGGCCGTGGCGTACGCCGCCGGGCACGGGCTCCGCCTGACCGCGCACGCCACCGGGCACGGGCTGCCCGGGGCGGTCGAGGGCGGCGTCCTGGTGGTCACCAGCGGCCTGGACTCCGTCACCGTCGACCCGGTCGCCCGCACCGCCACGATCGGCGCGGGCGCGACCTGGGGCGCGGTGACCGCGGCGGCGGCCCCGCACGGTCTCGCCCCGCTCAACGGCTCGTCGCCCTCGGTGGGCGCGGTCTCGTACACCCTGGGCGGCGGACTGGGCATCCTCGCGCGGCAGTTCGGGTACGCCGCCGACCAGGTCCGGGCGCTGGAGGTGGTGACCGCCGACGGGGCCCTGCGCCGGATCACGCCGGAGCGCGAGCCGGAGCTGTTCTGGGGGCTGCGCGGCGGTGGGCACCGGCTGGGGGTGGTGACCTCGCTGGAGATCGGCCTGGTGGCGGTGGAGCGGCTGTACGGGGGTGCGATCGCCTTCGACGGGGAACGGGCGGCCGAGGTGACGGCCCGCTATCTGGAGTGGACCCGGACCGTGCCGGAGACCCTGACGTCCTCACTGTGCGCACTGCCCTACCCGGACCTGCCGCAGGTGCCGGAGGAGGTGCGCGGGCGGTACGTCGTCTCGGTGCGGGTCGCGTTCACGGGGGACGCGGCGGAGGGCGAGCGGCTGGTGGCCCCGCTGCGGGCGATCGGGCCGGCGCTGGAGGACTCGCTGCGGGAGATGCCGTACACGGAGAGCCCGACGATCCACAACGACCCGCCGTTCCCGCACGCGTACTACGGGGAGGGGCTGATGCTCCGGGAGCTGGACGCGGCGCGGGCCGCGCGGGTGCTGGAGCTGACCGGGCCCGGGGCGCCGATGATGAACGTGGTGCAGCTCAATCATCTGGGTGGAGCTATGGCCGGGCAGCCGGAGCCGGAGAGCGCGGTGCCCTACCGGGACGCGGGTTTCCTGCTGCGGCTGCTGGCGCCGCTGGACGGTACGGACGTGGCGGCGGTGCGCGCGCTGTACGGGGAGGTGTCCGGGGTCCTGGGGCCGCTCGTCCAGGGGCGCGCGGCCAACTTCTGCTTCGGCGGCGGGGACCGTACGGCCGGTTTCCATGAGCCGGAAACGGCGAAGAGGCTCGCCGGTCTGGTCTCCCAGTACGATCCGGCGGGCCTCTTCGGGGGGCCTTACGAGGGCTGAGCCCTCAAGGGCGGGTGTCAGCCGCGGCGGTCGAGCAGCTTCCAGGTGGTCGGCAGGAGGCCCATGGCCAGCGCCGCCTTGAGGGCGTCGCCGATCAGGAACGGGGTGAGGCCGGCCGCGACGGCGGCGCTCAGCGACATCCCGGTGGAGAGCGCGAGGTACGGCACGCCGATGGCGTAGATGATCGCGGAGCCGAGCACCATCGTGCCCGCGGTGCGCAGGACGGAGCGGTCGCCCCCACGGCGGGCGAGGGCGCCGACGACGGTGGCGGCCAGGAGCATGCCGAAGACATAGCCGAGGGACGGCATGCTCCAGCCCGAGCTGGCCTCGGCGAACCACGGCATGCCGGCCATGCCGACGAGGGCGTACAGCGCGAGGGAGAGGAAGCCGCGGCGGGCGCCCAGCGCGGTGCCGATGAGGAGCGCGGCGAAGGTCTGGCCGGTGACCGGGACCGGGGAGCCGGGGACCGGGACGGCGATCTGGGCCGCTATGCCGGTCAGGGCCGCGCCGCCGAGGACGAGAGCCGCGTCCACGGCGTAGCGGTGCCGGGCTGCGGGCAGCAGGTCGGCGAGGACCGCTCCGGAGCGGACGGGGGCGGCAGCAGTGCTCATCGGGACTCCGCGGGTGAGGGCAGGTGGGCCGGGGTGGCCCCCGGCGGTCGGGGTGGGTCGGGCTCCCGCCGACGTTAGTCCACGGGTCAACGCTCGTTCACCATCAGCCGCCCACAAAGCGGTGGTTGATGGGTTGGTGGGATTCACACAAAGCCTGCGGCGCAATCACGTTCCCGCGTGACGCTCGTCACGGAGGTCGGGCGGGTGGGGGTCCGTTTTGGTGGGAGAGGGACCGCGGCCCCAGACTGTAGGTTCCCGATAAATCATCCGAGAGTGAACCGCACCCCATGCACGAGGCTCCCCCCACCCCCTCCCCCACCTCGCCGGCAGCCCCCGCCGAGCCGCTCTCGCACGGGCTCAAGCAGCGCCATCTGACGATGCTGGGGCTCGGCGGGGTGATCGGGGCGGGGCTGTTCGTGGGCTCGGGCGCCGGGATCGCGGTGGCGGGGCCCGCGATCGTCGTCTCGTATCTGATCGCGGGCGCGCTCGCGATGCTGGTGATGCGGATGTTGGGCGAGATGTCGGCCGCGATGCCCGCCTCCGGTTCGTTCTCCGTGCACGCGGAGCGGGCGCTCGGGCGGTGGGCCGGGTTCAGCGTCGGCTGGCTGTACTGGTTCCTGCTGGTGGTGGTCCTCGCCGTGGAGGCGACGGCGGCCGCGCAGATCGCGCACGGCTGGGTGCCGGGCGTCGAACCCTGGGCGTGGGTGCTGCTGTTCATGGTCGTGTTCACCGTGGCGAACCTGACGGCGGTGAAGAACTTCGGCGAGTTCGAGTTCTGGTTCGCCTCCTTGAAGGTCGGCGCGATCGTGGTCTTCCTGGTGCTCGGGGGGCTGGCGGTCTTCGGCCTGCTCCCGGACACCGACCCGGTCGGGATGACCAACCTGACCGGCGAGGGCGGCTTCCTGCCGAACGGCTGGAGCGGGGTCGTCTCCGGGGTGCTGACCGTGGTGTTCGCCTTCGGCGGGCTTGAGGTCGTCACCATCGCCGCCGCCGAGACGGACGACCCGGCGCGTGCGGTGGGGCGGGCGGTGCGCAGCGCGGTGGTGCGGATCCTCTTCTTCTACGTCGGCTCGATGCTGGTGATCGTGACCGTGCTGCCGTGGACCGCGCAGCAGGCCGGGCTGAGCCCGTATGTGAAGGTGCTGGACGCGATCGGGGTGCCGTCGGCCGGGCAGATCATGAACATCGTGGTGTTCGTGGCGCTGCTCTCCGCGCTCAACGCCAATCTGTACGGCTCCTCCCGCATGATCTTCTCGCTGGCGGAGCGCGGGGAGGCGCCGCGCGGGCTGCTGAAGGTCTCGGGCGGCACAGAGAAGGGCAGCGGCGCTCAGGAAGGGGCGGGCGGCGTGCCGAGGCGGGCGGTGCTGGCGTCGGTGGCCTTCGGTTTCGTCTCCGTGGTGCTCAATCTGCTGTGGCCCGACACGGTGTTCCTCTACATGCTCAACTCGGTCGGCGCGGTCCTGCTGTTCGTCTGGGCGCTGATCGCCGCGTCCCAACTGCGGTTGCGCGCCCGCCTGGAACAGGAGGCTCCCGACGCGCTCGCGCTGCGGATGTGGTGGTTCCCGTATCTGACCTGGGTGACGCTGGCCGGGCTGCTGGGCGTGCTGCTGCTGATGCTGACCGATGACGCGGCCCGGCCGCAGGTGCTGTGGTCGGCCGGGGCGACGGCGCTGGTGCTGCTGGTGGCGGTGGGGCGCGAGTGGCGGGAACGCCGAGCCCGTCGGGCCCCCTCGGCGTTGACCGATCGGTAGGCACGTGTGCACCTTGTGTGAGCCTGGTGACCGTATAGCGGACAGTCATTCCGTGTGAGCGGTACGGATGCCCAGACTGTGGGTTCGTCCCCCTGTCTCAGCTAACGAACAGAGCTTGTCCATGCCTCGGACCTCCGCGTCTCCCCCCACCGCAGACTCCGCGGCCCCCGCAGGGCCCTCGGCGGACTCCGCGCTCACCCACGGCCTCAAGCAGCGCCACCTCTCGATGATCGCCCTCGGCGGGGTGATCGGCGCCGGGCTCTTCGTCGGCTCGGGCGCGGGGATCGCCGCCGCCGGACCCTCGATCATCATCGCGTACGCCATATCCGGGCTGCTCGTCATGATGGTGATGCGGATGCTCGGCGAGATGTCGGCCGCCAATCCGGCCTCCGGCTCCTTCTCCGTGCACGCCGAGCGGGCGATCGGTCCCTGGGCCGGGTTCACCGCGGGCTGGTCCTTCTGGTTCCTGCTCTGCGTCGCCGTGGGCCTGGAGGGCATCGGCGCCGCGCAGATCGTCAGCGGCTGGCTGCCCGGGACCCCGGAGTGGGCCTGGGTCGCCCTGTTCATGGTGATCTTCCTCGGGACGAACCTGGCCGCCGTGAAGAACTTCGGCGAGTTCGAGTTCTGGTTCGCCGCGCTCAAGGTCATCGCGATCACGCTGTTCCTGGTGCTCGGCCTGCTGGCGATCTTCGGCGTGCTGCCCGACACGGACGCGCCCGGCCTCACCAACCTCACGGGCGACGGCGGATTCCTGCCGAAGGGCATGGACGGCTTCATCATCGGACTCCTCGCCTCCGTCTTCGCGTACGGCGGTCTGGAGACCGTCACCATCGCGGCGGCCGAGTCCGAGAACCCGGTGCAGGGCGTCGCGAAGGCGGTCCGTACGGCGATGTGGCGCATCGCGGTCTTCTACATCGGCTCGATGGCGGTCATCGTCACGCTGGTCCCCTGGGACGACCCGAAGGTCGCCGAGGTCGGCCCGTTCTACGCGATGCTCGACCACCTGGGCGTCGGGAGCGCGGCGCAGATCATGAACGTGGTCATCCTCATCGCGCTGCTCTCCGCGATGAACGCCAACATCTACGGGGCGTCCCGCATGGCCCGTTCGCTGGTCGCCCGCGGCCAGGGCCCGTCGGTGCTCGGCAGGATCTCCTCCGGGGTGCCGCGCAACGCGGTGATGTTCTCCTCGGTCTTCGGGTTCCTGTGCGTGCTGCTCAGCTACTGGCGTCCGGACGACGTCTTCCCCTGGCTGCTGAACATGATCGGCGCGGTGATCCTGGTGGTGTGGATCTTCATCGCGGTCTCGCAGCTGATCCTGCGCCGGCGCACCGAGCGGGAGGCACCTCAGACGCTGGTCGTCCGGATGTGGTTCTTCCCGATCGGCACGATCGTCGCGCTGGCGGCCATGGTGGGCATCTTCCTGCTGATGCTGCGCCAGCCGGACACCCGTGACCAGCTGCTGGCCACCGGGGCGCTGACGCTGGTGCTGATCGGCCTCGGCCTCCTGCGTCAGCGGCAGCGGGGCGCCGAGGGAGCCGACGACGGCACGGGGGCCGGCACCGGCACCGCGGCCGAGATCCCGGCGCAGCGGAAGTAGTTCCCGCCCAGCGGTACGGCTGTGGTTTCCCGCCCAGCCGTACGGCTGTGGTTCCCGCACGGCCTCTTCGAACGCCGGGCTCCTCCTCGTACGATCGGGGCGGAGCCCGGCGTTTCGGCGTTTCTGCCTCTCGCGCTCCGGTGCCGGACCCCGGCGCGGCGCGCATCCGTGGCCGACAGGACATCGCAGGGCCGGGCACCGTACCCCGGGCCGTCACCCGTGCTCGCTTCCGTGATGGCTCACCCCATCCGAGGAGCCGTCATGTCCGTTGCCCCCAGGCGCCGTTCGATCCTCCTGGCCACCGCCGCCGTCACCGCCGCGGCCACCGCCCCGGCCGTCGCCGCCCCCGCCGGGGACCGGCACCCCCACCACCCGTCGGGCCCTCTGGTCATCGGGCATCGCGGGGCGGCGGGCTGGCGGCCCGAGCACACCGCCGAGGCGTACACCTATGCCGTACGGGCCGGGGCCGACTGGATCGAGCCGGACCTCGTGCCGACGAAGGACCATGTCCTGGTCGTGCGGCACGAGAACGAGATCGGCGGGACGACGGACGTCGCGGGCCGCGCGGAGTTCGCGGACCGCCGCACCACGAAGACGGTCGACGGCAAGGCGGTGACCGGCTGGTTCACCGAGGACTTCACCTTGCGCGAGCTGAAGACGCTGCGCACGGTGGAGCGGCTGCCGCTGGTCCGGAACCGCAACACGGTCTTCGACGGGCGGGGCCGGGTGCTGACGTTCCAGGAGGTCGTGGACCTGGCGCGGCGGCTGTCGCGGGAGTCGGGCCGGCGGATCGCGGTGTTCCCGGAGACGAAGCACCCGACGTACTTCCGCTCGATCGGGCTGCCGCTGGAGGAGGAGCTGATCCGGGTGATCCGGCGCAACCGGCTGACCGCCCGGGACTGTGTCGTCCAGTCCTTCGAGCCCGGCAGCCTGCGCCGGGTGGCCGCCGCCCGCCTCGGCCTCCCGCTGTGGCAGGCGCTGGGCACGAGCGGCGGCCCGTACGGGCACGGGATCACCTACCGGGACATGATGACCCCGGCCGGGCTCCGCGAGATCGCCTCGTACGCGCAGTGGATCGGCCCGGACAAGTCCTCGCTGGTCCCGCCGAACACCCTGCTGGCGGACGCCCACGCGGCGGGCCTGAAGGTGGGCGCGTACACCTTCCGGGCGGAGAACCAGTACCTCCCGGCCGCATACCGCCGGGGCACCGACCCGAACGCCTTCGGCGACGCGTTCGCCGAGTACGCCTTCCACTACGGGCAGGGCGTGGACGCGGTGGTGACGGACTTCCCGGACATCGCGGTACAGGCCAGGGAGGACCTGCGGGGGTAGGGGGCGGCCGACGACGGCGCTCGGGCGAAGCGTCCGGGCCGACCGCCCTCCGTGGCAGGTGTCAGCGGGTGGTGCGCCGGCTCGCCGTCGTCTTCTTCACCGCCTTCTTGGCGGTCTTCTTCGCCGCGGTCTTCTTCGCCGGGGCGGGCAGCGCCGTCTTCTTGGCGGGGGTGCGCTTGGCAGCGGCCCGCTTCGGGGACGCGGCTTCGGCCGCCGCCTCCTCGGTGTCGGCTCCGGCGTTCGACAGGGTGCCGGAGCTGGACTCCAGGTGGGCCCGGACGAACCACTGGAACTGCTCCAGGCCGCGCAGGTGCTCGATGAGCAGGTCCTCCGTGACGGGGTCGATCTCGCCGGCCTTCTCGACCGCCTCGCGGTGGTCCTCGATGATCCCGGTGTAGACGAGGTCCAGGGCGCCGAGGTGGGCGATGGCGTCGGCGCGGCCGACGCTGTAGTCGTCCCAGGTGCGCTCCCTGACCAGGGCGCCCGGCGTGCCGTTCGGCTCGCCGCCGAGGGCGGAGATGCGCTCGGCGGCGGCGTCCGCCATGTCCCTTACGGCGGCGGTCTGCGGGTCGAGCATCTCGTGGACGGCGATGAAGTGCGGTCCGACGACGTTCCAGTGGATGTGCTTGAGGGTGAGCGCGAGGTCGTTGAGCGCGTGCAGGCGCAGCGTCAGGAGGTCGATGACCTGACGGCCCTCGTCGACGCCGAGGCCGGGCACGGTGTAGCGGGGGGTACGTGCGGGGGACATGGGGCTCCTGTTCCTGTGTACGTCGATCGATCGGGATGGCTTTTTCGGTGCGCGGGCCGGGCGGGGCCGGGGCCTAACCGGCGTCCCCGGTGCCGCCTTCGGTCGGGGTCGCGCCGGGCCGGTCCCCGCCGGGCCGAACGGGTCCGGCGGCAGCGCGGATGCTGTCCCGCGCGGCTTCGGCGACCGCGCCGGGCGTGATGCCGAACTCCTCGTACAGGCGCTGGTAGGCGGCGGACGCGCCGAAGTGCTCCAGGCTGACCATGCGGCCCGCGTCGCCCACCACGTCCCGCCAGCCCTGGGCGACGGCCGCCTCGACGCTCACCCGGGCCCGGACCCCGGGCGGCAGCACCGCGTCCTGGTAGGCGTACGGCTGGTCGGCGAACCACTCGCGGCAGGGCATCGAGACCACCCGCGCGTCGACCCCGTCGGCGGCCAGCAACTCCCTTGCCTCCAGGGCGATGTGGACCTCGGAGCCGGTGCCGACGAGGATGACGTCAGGGGTGTCGCCCCGGCTGTCGGCGAGGACGTAACCGCCGCGGGCGGCCCCCTCGGCGGAGGCGTACGCGCCGTCGCCGTCGCCCCGCTCCAGGACCGGCAGCGGCTGCCGGGTCAGGGCGAGTCCGGCGGGCCGGTCGTGGTGCTCCAGGACCGTGCGCCAGCAGACGGAGGTCTCGTTGGCGTCGGCGGGCCGTACGACGTCGAGGCCGGGGATCGCGCGGAGTGCGGCCAGTTGCTCGACGGGCTGGTGGGTGGGGCCGTCCTCGCCGAGGCCGATGGAGTCGTGGGTCCAGACGTAGGTGACCGGCAGCTTCATCAGGGCGGCGAGGCGGACGGCCGGGCGCATGTAGTCGCTGAAGATCAGGAACGTACCGCCGTAGGGCCGGGTGAGGCTCTGGAGCGCGATGCCGTTGAGGGTCGCGCCCATGGCGTGCTCGCGGATGCCGAAGTGGAGCGTGCGGCCGTACGGGTTGCCGGGGAACTCACCGGTCTGCTTGGACTCCGGCACGAAGGACGGCTCGCCCTCCATGGTGGTGTTGTTGCTCCCCGCGAGGTCGGCCGAGCCGCCCCACAGCTCGGGCAGCACGGGGGCCAGCGCGGTGAGCACATCGCCGGAGGCCTTGCGGGTGGCGATGCCCTTGGGGTCGGCGTCGAAGACGGGCAGGCTGTCGGTCCAGCCCTCCGGGAGCCGCTGCTCCCGCAGCCGGTCGAGGAGGGCGGCGCGCTCGGGGTGGGCGGCGCGCCACACCTGGTAGCGGGGCTCCCAGGCGCGGTGGGCCGAGGCCCCGCGCTCGACGACCGCGCGGGCGTGCTCCAGTACGTCGTCCTCGACGGTGAAGTCGGCGTCCGGGTCGAAGCCGAGCAACTTCTTGGTGGCGGCGACCTCGTCGTCGCCGAGCGCGGAACCGTGGGCCTTGCCGGTGTTCTGCTTGGTGGGCGCGGGCCAGCCGATGATCGTGCGCAGCAGGATCAGGGAGGGCCGGCCGCTCTCGCTCTTCGCGGCCTCGACGGCGGCGAGCAGGGCGTCGACGTCCTCGACGTAGTCACCGGTGCGGGTGAAGTCGACCGTCTGGACGTGCCAGCCGTACGCGGCGTAGCGGGCGGGGACGTCCTCGCTGAAGGAGATGTCGGTGTCGTCCTCGATGGAGATGTGGTTGGAGTCGTAGAAGACGATCAGATTGCCGAGCTCCTGGTGTCCGGCGAGCGAACTGGCCTCGGACGTCACGCCTTCCATCAGGTCGCCGTCGGAGGCGACGACGTACACATGGTGGTCGAAGGGGCTGGTGCCGGCGGGCGCGTCGGGGTCGAGGAGCCCGCGCTCCCGGCGGCCCGCCATGGCCATGCCGACGGCGGAGGCGAGCCCCTGCCCGAGCGGTCCGGTGGTGATCTCGACGCCCCGGGTGTGGCGGTACTCGGGGTGGCCGGGGGTGATCGACCCCCAGGTGCGCAGCGCCTTCAGGTCGTCCAGCTCCATCCCGTACCCGCTCAGGTAGAGCTGGATGTAGAGGGTGAGGCTGGAGTGGCCGCAGGAGAGCACGAAGCGGTCGCGGCCGATCCACTGGTCGTCGGCCGGGTCGTGCCGCATCACCTGCTGGAAGAGCAGGTACGCCAGCGGGGCCAGGCTCATCGCGGTGCCCGGGTGGCCGTGGCCCGCCTTCTGCACGGCGTCGGCGGCCAGCGCCCGGACGGTGTCGACGGCACGGACGTCGAGCGGCCCCCAGCCCGCCGCCTGAGCCAGCGGCGGGGCCAGTCGTGGATCGCGGCCGCGGTCCGGGCCGTCCGTCGCTTCGGGGGCGTTGGGGGGTGCCATCGAGTCCTCCTGGTCAGCGGGGTGGGCGGGCTGCGGGCGGCGCGCACGCGGTCCCCCGAACCCGAGCCGCCCGGCTGCGTGGCCGGGTCCCCCGGGAAGCGGTGTCCAAACCTGGGCGCCCGCAGGGATGGGGGCAGGCGAGAAGACGGAACGCCTTTATAGCAATAAAAGTGAGGATAATAGGACACCCGGCGAGAGTGAGAGGCTCACCATGTCGAAGAAACCGCCCCGGCCCGGCGAGGGGCCGAGCAGATTCAAGGGCGAGGGGCAGCACGGCTGGTCCCCCGATGTCGACGAGGAGTCCCAGCAGCCCAACCCCAGCGCGCACCGCTCCTTCCACCCGGACACCTACGCCCCCGAGCCGGACAGGCCCCGCAAGAAGCCGACCGAGGAGGAGAAGCGCGCCTCCCTGGAAGGCACCCCGCCGGAGAGCGCCACCAGCCGCGGCAAGGACTCCGACATGCGCGACACCGGACGACGGGGCAGGTCCGGCCGCCCCAGCGGCGAGAAGGACGCGTCCGCCCACACGGGCGTCGACCCGCAGGAGCGCAAGGGCAGCGACCCCACGCACTGAGCCACCCACCCCACGACGCGGGCCCGGCCATCTCCCCCGGCCGGGCCCGCTCCGTATGCCCGGCCCCCGCACACCCCACCACCTCGGCCCACCCCGCCGCGTCGCTGGTCCTAGGCCGAAGGGCTGATCACTTGGCGGAGCGTCCTGCTGTTAGCCTGCTCCTAGATTGCTCCTGCATATAGGTTGCAATAACAACTGGACGGCATTCCCAGCAGTCGGAGGGTTCGAACCATGGCCACGTACACGCTCCCGGAACTCCCGTACGACTACGCGGCGCTCGAACCGGTCATCAACCCGCAGATCATCGAGCTGCACCACGACAAGCACCACGCCGCGTACGTCAAGGGTGCGAACGACACCCTGGAGCAGCTGGAAGAGGCCCGCGACAAGGAGGCCTGGGGAGCGATCAACGGCCTCCAGAAGAACCTCGCGTTCCACCTCTCCGGCCACATCCTGCACTCGATCTACTGGCACAACATGACCGGCGACGGCGGCGGCGAGCCCCTCGCGGCGGACGGCGTGGGCGACCTCGCCGACGCGATCACCGAGTCGTTCGGCTCCTACGCGGGCTTCAAGTCCCAGCTGACGAAGGCCGCGGCCACCACCCAGGGTTCGGGCTGGGGCGTGCTCGCGTACGAGCCCGTCAGCGGCAAGCTGATCGTCGAGCAGGTCTACGACCACCAGGGCAACGTCGGCCAGGGCTCGGTCCCGATCCTGGTCTTCGACGCCTGGGAGCACGCCTTCTACCTGCAGTACAAGAACCAGAAGGTGGACTTCATCGAGGCGATGTGGCAGGTCGTCAACTGGCAGGACGTGGCGAAGCGTTACGCGGCGGCCAAGGAGCGCGTGAACGTGCTGCTGCTCGCCCCCTGAGTGACGCCGGCCCGCCGGAATCGTCCTGCCTCGTGATCGTCTTCTCAACCTTCACTTCGGCAGGCGGATGAAAGAAGAGCCCCCGCGAGGACGTGACTCGCGGGGGCTCTTCCATGGCCCCTACTTAGCTGTTTAGCTCATGTGCTAAACATGCACACATGGAATCACCCGCCGTTCCGTCCGACGACGAGGCGAGCGCCTTCCGCGCGCTCGCCGATCCCACCCGCCGCCAGATCCTGGAGGACCTGCGGGGCGGCGAACTGGCCGCCGGGGAGATCGCGAGCCGGTTCTCGATCAGCGCCCCGTCCATCTCGCGCCACCTGGGCGTACTGAAGGGGGCGGGGCTCGTCACCGAGCGCCGGGACGCCAACCGCATCCTCTATTCGCTCGCCGAGGAGCGGCTCGCCCTGTGCGTGGGCCGCTTCCTCAGCACGGTCTGCCCCGAGCAGATCGTCCTCCGCAACACCAAGTGGCGCTCCGCGCCGGAAGGCGACGCCTCATGATCAGACCCCGGCTGTCCAGCGTCATCGAACGCCGCCTCCTGGTGAACTACCGGGTGGACCCGTACGTCGCGGCGGCCCTGCTGCCCGCGCCGCTCCGCCCCCACCTGGTGCGCGGCCAGGCGGTGGCCGGGATCTGCCTGCTCCGGATCGGCGGCGTCCGCCCCGCCTGGGCCCCGGCCGCGACCGGGCTGACCAGCGAGAACGCCGCGCACCGCATCTCCGTCGAGTGGGAAGGACCGGACGGCGTCGAACGGGGCGTCTACATCCCGCGCCGCGACACCGCCTCCCGCCTCAACGCCTTCGCGGGCGGCCGGATCTACCCGGGCGAGCACGGCCGCGCGGACTTCACGGTGCGGGAGGACCCCGACGCCGTACGGGTGGCCTTCGCGACCCGGGACGGCGAGGTGGAGGTGGACGCCACGGTGGAGCCGGCCGGGGAACTGGACGGCAGCGGCCTGTTCACGGACCTGGCGGAGGCGTCGGAGTTCTTCCGCCGGGGCAGCCGGGGCCTCTCCCCCAACGCGGACGGCACGCACCTGGACGTCCTCGAACTCTCCACGGACGCCTGGAAGGTGACGGCGGGCCGCCCGCGCCACGTACGCTCCTCGTTCTTCGAGGACCTGGACCGCTTCCCGCCGGGCAGCGCGGTGCTGGACAGCGCGCTGGTGATGCGGGGCGTGGCGGCGGACTGGTCGCAGGGGGAGCCGTTCCGGGTGGGGGAGCCTTTCTCGCTGGGGTGCGGGGCGGGAGTCGGGGCGGCGGAGGGGTTGGCGGGCTGAAGCCGGCGTGGGGCGGTTACGGGAGGCGACCGGGCGGAAATTCTCGGCGGGACAGCAGGCCCGGATGCCACGATGACGTCATGAGTTCTGCCCCCGCGCCCGTACCGGCGGACCCCACCGTCCTGCACCCGATGCCCGGCCAGCCGCGCGTGGTGCAGCTGAAGCCTCTGGTCACCTCGGAGCTGATCGAGGTCGGTGACCACTCGTACTACGACGACCCCGAACACGCCACGGAGTTCGAGACCCGGAACGTGCTGTACCACTACGGCCCGGAGCGCCTGGTGATCGGCAAGTTCTGCGCGCTGGCCACAGGGGTGCGGTTCATCATGAACGGCTCCAACCACCGCATGGACGGCCCGTCCACGTTCCCCTTCCCCACGCTCGGCGGCTCCTGGGCCGACCACTTCGACCTGCTGACGGGCCTCCCCAACCGGGGTGACACGGTGATCGGCAACGACGTCTGGATCGGCTACGAGGCGGTGATCATGCCGGGCGTCCGGATCGGCCACGGCGCGATCATCAGCGCCCGGTCCGTGGTGGTCTCGGACGTGCCGGACTACGGCATCGTCGGCGGCAACCCGGCCCGCCTGATCCGCACCCGGTACGAGGAGGCGGACATCGCGCGCCTGCTGGCGGTGGCCTGGTGGGACTGGCCTGCGGAGCACCTCACGCACCACATCCGTACGGTGATGTCGGGCACGGTGGCGGAGCTGGAGGCGGCGGCGCCGGGGGGTGTGTAGGGCGGGCCTGCGGGGCGGTCACGCCTACGAGAACCGGGCGACGTACTCGTCGAAGGGCTCGATGCCGACTGTCGCCCGGAGCTCATCCACGCGCTCGGGCTCCTCACAGGGCCACGGAACCGGTGCCCCGTCCTTCACACCGGCGATCTGCGTGCCGTAGACCTGTTGACGGCCCTCATTGACCAGCGTGCGGTCGCGCAGAAAGGCCAGTTCGCGTGGGCCGGCCGCGCCCGCCGACACCGCCTGCTGCATCAGCTGAAGGGCGCGGCGCTGAATGTCGAGCTGCCGGTCGGCGTGCTGAGCGACCAGCCATGCCGCACGTGCGGCCTCGTCGCCGACCAGTTCCGCCGTCGGCCAGCCGTACTCCGCCATGATCTCGCCGAGCCGGTCACCGTGCCGGGCGGCCAGCCGCCGCCAGGCCAACTGCTCGGCGGGGTCATCGCTGTTCGCGTGGACTGCGGTCCGGTGATCGGCCGCGGCCATGTCGGTGAGTTCCACCGCCAGTGCGGCAATGTCGTGCGCCACTCTCAACTCCTGGATCAGGTAGGCAGTTTGCGTTTCGCCTGTAACCCTAGAGGCGCAAAAAGGACGTAAAGATCATTCCGGAGAACGGTGACAGACGCCCCGCCGCGCGGAGATAATGGATCTACCGCTGGGGCCGGAGCCGTTGCGTCGCGACTGGGAAGTGGTGCCGGCGACGCGGAGTTTCCCATCAGGCGAAGCAGCTCTCCGCGTCGCCCATTTCCGGCTTCTGTGGGCCGGCGTCGGCACCCACCGCGTCTGCCGGTCCTCCGCCTTTCCCCTGTGCCCTGCGCTCCTCCGCGACCTGATCGCCGAGCGCATCCACAGGGAAGTCCGGCGGATCGCTACCGGTGACGACAACCCCACTGATACCGAAGATCCCTGATGCTTCCTCACCGAGGCCGCCTACGCTGAATCGTTCCCGGGTCCGACCAGGGATTCGGCATCGCGAGGGGAGCAGCGATCATGGGGGAACTGGAGGGCAGGACCGCACTGGTGACCGGCGGGTCGCGGGGTATCGGGCGGGCGGTCGCCCTGCGGCTCGCGGGCGAGGGGGCGTTGGTCGCGGTCCATTACGGCGGCAACGAAGCGGGCGCCGCCGAGACCGTGGCGCGGATCGTCGAAGCCGGTGGGCGGGCGTTCGCGGTGCGGGCCCTGTTCGGTGAGAACGGGGCGGTGGACCGGCTGTTCGAGGGGTTCGGCGCCGGGCTGAAGGACCACGGTGCGGACGGCCTGGACATCCTCGTCAACAACGCGGGCACGCACTCGGTCTGTCCGATCGAGCAGCTCACCGAGGAGGAGTTCGCGCGGGTGCTCGCGATCAATGTGAGCACGCCGGTCTTCGTCGTCCAGCGGGCGCTGCCGCTGCTGCGGGACGGCGGACGGATCATCAACATGGGCTCGGCCGCCACCCGCATCGCGAACCCCGTGCAGATCGGCTACACCGTCAGCAAGGCGGCACTGGCGGCTCTCGGGCCGTCGCTCGCCAACGAACTGGGCCGGCGGGGCATCACCGTGAACACCATCGAACCCGGCGTAGTGCTGACCGACATGATCGGCGACTACGCCACGGTCCCCGAGGCGGTGGCCGCCCTTGAGTCGATCACCGCGCTCGGCCGGATGGGCCTGCCGGAGGACGTCGCCGACGTGGTGGGCTTCCTGGCTGGGCCGCAGGGCCGCTGGGTGACCGGGCAGACCATCGACGTCTCCGGAGGTACCTACCTCGGGCCGCTCATGCCCGGGTGATCGCGTCACTGGCCGCCATGGCCGCGCACGCCTCCTTGTCCGTCACGCCCGACTCCGTCGTCAGCCCGATCAGCGCGTCCAGCCGGTCTCGGGCGGCCAGGAGGGCGGCGGCGGCCTCGTCGATGCGGGTGCGTTCGCGGTGCAGGTCGGGGAGCATGCTGGAGCAGGCCGGCTCCAGGATGCGGCCCTCGTCGACCATGCAGGGCAGCAGTTCGGCGATGACGGCCGTGTTGAGTCCGGCGGCCAGCAGCATGCGGATGCCCCGTACCGTGACGACGTCCGGCTCCTCGTACTCGCGGTAGCCGCTCGGGCGGCGGGTGGGCCGTAGCAGGCCCTGCTCCTCGTAGTAGCGCAGCGACCGCTGGCTGACGCCCGTCCGGCGGGAGAACTCCCCCATGCGCATATGACGACCACCACATTCGGTTGACTCTCACACCGGTGTGAGACACCAGCCTATGCCGCATGACACAGCAGCCTTCAACACCTGCGCAGAACAGCCCCGTTACCGTCGTCGGCCTCGGTCCCATGGGGCTCGCCCTTGCCGCGGCACTCATGGAGAAGGGACATCCCACCACCGTCTGGAACCGCACTCCCGAGAAGGCCCGCGATCTCGTCGCCCGGGGCGCCCTGCTCGCGCCGTCCGTCGCCGACGCCGTGGCCGCCAGTCCTCTTACTCTCGTCTGTCTCAAGGACTACGCGGCGCTCTACGAGGCCCTCGGGCCGGTCGGCGGCCCGTCGGCGGGCCGGGCCCTGGTCAACCTCAACTCCGGGACGCCGAAAGAAGCGCACGCGGCCGCCTCCTGGGCGGCCGAGCGGGGAGTCGCCTATCTGGACGGCGCGATCATGGTGCCGCCGCCGCTCGTCGGGGACCCCGGGTCCGTCTTCCTCTACAGCGGTCCGCGCGAGGTGTTCGACGCCCACCGGGACACGCTGGCGAGCCTGGGCGATTCCCAGCACCTCGGGTCCGACCCCGGTCTCGCCGTGCTCCACAACGCGGCGCTGCTCGGTCTGATGTACGCGACGATGAACGGGTTCCTGCACGCCACCGCGCTGGTCG
Source organism: Streptomyces rubiginosohelvolus (assembly GCF_014649875.1). Classification (GTDB taxonomy): domain Bacteria; phylum Actinomycetota; class Actinomycetes; order Streptomycetales; family Streptomycetaceae; genus Streptomyces; species Streptomyces rubiginosohelvolus. The sequence continues at coordinate 460,713 of NZ_BMTW01000003.1, forward strand.
GGTCGGCGGGCGTACCCGCGGCGGAGTTCGCCGACCTCGCGGTGAACCGGTTCCTGCCCACCGTGGTGGACGCGACTCTCGTCGAGCAGGCGCCGAACCTCGACGCGGGCCACTATCCGGGCGACCTCGGCACCATGGAGATGAACCTGAACGCCCTGGAGCACATCGCCCGCACCTGTGAGGAGCAGGGCGTGCATGCCGGGCAGCCCCGGCTGATGCGCGACATCGCGGCGCGGGCCATCGCGGACGGCCACGGCGGGTCGAACTACCTCGCAGTGGTCGAGGTGTTCAGGAAGGCCGCCGCGCGGTAGCGACAGCGGCAGCCGTCGCAGCGCCTGGCGGGGCTCCCCCGTCCCGCCAGGTCTCGCTCATGACGACCCCGGCAGCCGGCTCCAGAAGTGGTCGACGATGTTCTCGATGTAGCGGCGGCCGTCCTCGCCGGATGCCGTGGTGCCGCCCGCCCGGCTCAGGGTGGCCGTCATCAGCGCCTGGTAGTCCTGTTGCATGGCCTGCAAGGGGGCCTTCAGGTCGCGGCGGTCCATGGAGACCAGCTTGGCGATGGCGCGGATGTGGGCCTGCCAGCGGGTGGAGACCGCCTCCGTGAGCAGGCGGGCCAGCTCCTCCTCCAGCCTCGTGATCGCGATGAAGTCGCGGGGAGGCAGGCGGAGGACCTCGCCGAGCTTGGCCGACTGTCGTTTGTCGCCGGTCCAGTGACCGGCCTCCTCCATGGACAGGTACGCGTCGAGGGTCAGGCCCGTGGCGCGTGCGACGTCCTCGGCCGAGACGCCTCGCGCGATGCGGTGTTCCAGCAAGGTGCCGGGGTGGCCCATCAGTTCACTGGGCTGGCACCACAGCGCGCCCGCGAGGGCGGTCAGTTCGCCCGCGTCGGGCACGTGGGTGCCGCGCTCCCAGGCGATCACGTGCTCGGGGGTGATGTGCGTTGTACCGAAGGACGCGCGCATGCCGTAGGCGACATGACCGGGGGCCATCCCGAGCTTCTCGCGCAAGGCGCGCGCTGCCCGCGCGTTGAAGGGGAGTGGTGGGTGCACACACGGAGAGTAGGGGAGTTGTCACCGTCACTTCCATGCCCTCTGTCGGCTGCCTGCCGGTTTGGCGGCAAAGGTCGCCGTCGATTCCGTAGGAACGCACAGGAGCGAAAGGGCATCAACTGCACGCTCTACGCGGGTAGTTGCGATCGCCTGAGTGCCGCGTATGATCCGCTCGCAAGGTGCCGTATGTGCGTTCGCACAGTGCCTGTCACTCGCTGCGTGGAGTGTCGGCGCCCCCGTCCCCTCATTCATCCGCTTGCCCAGGAGACTCCGTCATGCACGCCAGCCCGACCAGCCCACCGCCGCCCGACGGAAAGCCCGCAGGATCGGAGGGCGCCGTCGACCGGTTCTTCCGGATCAGCGAACGCGGCTCGTCCTACATACGGGAGATACGCGGTGGATTCGCCACGTTCTTCACGATGGCATACATCCTCGTGCTCAACCCGATCATCCTCGGCGGGGCCGAGGACAAGTTCGGTGAGACGCTGGACAGCGTGCAGTTGGTCACCGCCACCGCTCTGGTCGCCGCGGTGATGACGCTGATCATGGGTGTGGGCGGCAACCTGCCGCTGGCCCTGGCGGCGGGTCTGGGCATCAACGCCGTCGTGGCCTTCCAGATCGCGCCCCTGATGAGCTGGGAAGACGCGATGGGGCTCATCGTGCTTGAGGGCTTGCTGATCTGCGTTCTGGTGATGACCGGGTTGCGCGAGGCGATCATGCACGCCATCCCGCAGCCCCTGAAGCAGGCGATCAGTGTCGGCATCGGTCTGTTCATCGCCTTCATCGGCTTCGTGGACGCCGGGTTCGTCACCCGGATCCCCGATGCCGCGAACTCCACCGTGCCCGTCCAGCTCGGCACCGGCACGCTCACCGGCTGGCCGATGCTCGTCTTCTGCCTCGGCGTGCTCCTGACGATCGTGCTGGTCGCCCGGAAGGTGAAGGGCGCCATCCTCATCAGCATCGTCCTGATGACCGTCGTCGCCATCGTCATCAACGAGATCGCCGACATCAAGGCCTGGGGCCTGACGTCGCCCTCGATCCCCGGCAACCCCGTCGCCGCACCCGACTTCGGGCTGCTGGGGCAGTTCGACCTGTTCGGGTCGTTCGGTCAGGTCAGCGTGCTGACGGTCGTCCTGCTCATCTTCACCCTGATCCTGTCCGACTTCTTCGACACGATGGGCACCGTCGTGGGTGTCACGGCCGAGGCCGGTCTCCTCGACGAGCGGGGCCAGGTGCCCGGTCTCGGCCGCGTCCTGCTCATCGACGGTGCTGCCGCCGTCGCCGGTGGCGCCGCGTCCTCGTCGTCGGCCACCACCTACATCGAGTCCGCTGCGGGTGTCGGTGAGGGAGCCCGCACCGGCTTCGCGAACCTGGTCACCGGCGGGCTGTTCGCGCTCGCCCTCTTCCTCACGCCCGTGCTGACCATCGTGCCGATGCAGGCGGCGGCACCCGCCCTCGTCGTGGTCGGGTTCCTGATGATGACCCAGGTCAAGCACATCGACTGGGACCGCTACGACGTCGCCATCCCGGCATTCCTCACGATCGTCGTCATGCCGTTCACCTACTCCATCACCAACGGCATCGGCGCCGGCTTCGTCGCCTACGTGGTCATCAAGGCGTGCCTGGGCAAGGCGCGCGAGGTCCACTGGCTGCTGTGGGGCACAGCGGCGCTCTTCCTCGTGTACTTCCTCATCGACCCGCTGGAGCAGGTGCTGGGAATCAAGTAGGGGAAGCCGGGGCGGATCAGCGGGTCCCGGGGTCGGTCGACCCCGGGACCCGAGGCCTTCGGGAGCCGGTCAGTGGCTGCCCGCGTCCGCCAGGCAGAACTCGTTGCCCTCCGGGTCCTTCAGGACCGTCCAGGTCATCCCCTGCATCGACTGCTCGCCGACGACGGTCGCGCCCAGCTTCTCCAGGCGCTCCACGTCGGCCGAACGGTCGGGCGAGGCGAAGTCGATGTGCACCCGGTTCTTGCCGGGCTTGGGCTCGGGCACCCGCTGGAAGCCGAGGACCAGCGGGGTGGCCGCGAGGACGACGAACGCCTCGTAGTCCTGGGTGTCCTCGACGCCCAGCGCCTCGGCCCACCAGGCGGCCAGCGTCTGGGGGTCGGCGCAGTCGATCGTGATCATCTCCGGTGAGATTCGCATGCCCCTCACCGTACGGCGCACCACTGACACCGCCCCTCGCCTCGCCTCGCCCACGGGTTCACCGCCCGCGTCAGTCGAAGACCGGCCCCTGCGTCCGGGTCCGCTTGATCTCGTAGAAGCCGGGGATGGACGCGACCAGCAGCGTGCCGTCCCAGAGCTTCGCCGCCTCCTCGCCCTTGGGGGCCGGGGTGACGACCGGGCCGAAGAAGGCGACCTGCTCGCCGTCCGCGCCGGGGACCGCGATGACCGGAGTGCCGACCTCCTGGCCGACCTTGTCGATGCCCTCCTGGTGGGAGGCGCGCAGCTCGGTGTCGTACGTGTCCTTGTCGGCGTACTCCGCGAGGTCCTCGGGCAGGCCGACGTCCTTCAGGGCTGCGGCCACGGCCTCGCGCGTGGGGCCTTCGCCGTTGTTGTGGAAGCGGGTGCCCAGCGCGGTGTAGAGGGGGCCGACGACGTCGTCACCGTGGAGCTGCTGGGCGGCGATGACGACCCGGACCGGGCCCCAAGCCTGGTTCTCCAGCATGTCCCGGTACTCCTCGGGCAGCTCGTCCAGCTTGTCCTCGTTGAGGACGGCGAGGCTCATCACGTGCCAGCGGACCTCGACGTCGCGGACCTTCTCCACCTCCAGCATCCAGCGCGAGGTCATCCACGCCCAGGGGCAGAGCGGGTCGAACCAGAAGTCGACCGGGGTCTTGCCGTTCGCCGGGGTGTTCTCGGACATGTCTCTCCTCTGAAGGGGCGTGTTCCACAGCAGGGTGTGACGCACGGAGGGCACGTTCACCTTCGAACGAGAACGCCTCCCGGGGACGACCCATTCCCTGCCTGCCGACGCGCGAGGACGCATGCAAGGATCAATGGGTTCGAACACGACACAAGACGCGCGTCACGAAGGAGTGCCCGTGCCCGGTGAAAACCTGTCCCGCGACGAGGCCCAGAAGAGGGCCGAGCTGCTGACCGTCGACGGATACGAGGTCGCCCTCGACCTGCGGTCCGCCGTCGGGGAGCCCGAGGGGGCCGGCGGGGACGGCGGTCCGCTGACGTTCCGGTCGCTCACCACGATCCGGTTCCGCTCGGCCCGGGCCGGCGCCTCGACCTTCGCCGACCTGGTCGCGCCGGGTGTGGACGCCGTGACGCTGAACGGGAAGGCCCTGGACCCGGCGGTCGTGTTCGACGGGGCCCGGGTGGCCCTGGACGGGCTCCTGGAGGGCGAGAACGTCCTCGTGGTCGACGCCCGCTGCGCGTACAGCCGGACCGGCGAGGGCATGCACCGCTTCGTCGACCCGGAGGACGGCGAGGTCTACCTCTACACGCAGTACGAGCCGGCCGACGCCCGCCGCGTCTTCGCCAACTTCGAACAGCCCGACCTGAAGGCCCCCTACCGCTTCCAGGTCACCGCCCCCGAGGGCTGGCGGGTCTGGTCCAACGGGGCCGAGGAGTCGCGGGAGGGCGGGGTGTGGCGGTTCGCCGAGACCAAGCCCATCTCCACCTACATCACCGCCGTCGTCGCCGGCCCGTACCACTACGTGAGCGACCACTACAGCTGTACGTTCGCCGACGGCACCACGCTGGACATCCCGCTCGGCGCGATGTGCCGCAAGGGGCTCGCCAAGCACTTCGACGCGGACGACGTCTTCCTGATCACCAAGCAGGGCCTGGACTTCTTCCACGACCACTTCGACTACCCGTACCCCTTCGGCAAGTACGACCAGGCGTTCGTGCCCGAGTACAACCTCGGGGCCATGGAGAACCCGGGCATGGTCACCTTCCGCGAGGAGTACATCTACCGCGGCAAGGTCACGTCGGCGGCCTACGAGCGGCGGGCCAACGTCATCCTGCACGAGATGGCGCACATGTGGTTCGGCGACCTGGTCACCATGGAGTGGTGGGACGACCTGTGGCTGAAGGAGTCCTTCGCGGACTTCATGGGCTCCTTCTCGATGGTCGAGGCGACCCGCTTCACCAACGGCTGGATCACCTTCGCCAACAACCGCAAGGCCTGGGCCTACCGCGCCGACCAGCTGCCCTCCACGCACCCCATCACGGCCGACATCCGTGACCTGGAGGACGCCAAGCTGAACTTCGACGGGATCACGTACGCCAAGGGCGCCTCCGTGCTCAAGCAGCTCGTGGCGTACGTGGGGCGGGACGCGTTCCTGGAGGGCGCGCGGCGCTACTTCAAGAGCCACGCGTACGGCAACACCCGCCTCGGGGACCTGTTGTCCGTGCTCGCCGAGACCTCCGGGCGGGACATGACCGCCTGGTCGCGCTCCTGGCTCCAGACGGCGGGCGTCAACGTGCTCACCCCGGTGCCCGCGTACGACGCGGCGGGCGTCCTCACCGAGCTGGCCGTCGTCCAGGAGGCCGCCGCCTCGCACCCCGAGCTGCGCCCGCACCGCGTCGCGGTCGGCCTGTACCGGCGTACGCCCGAGGGCGAGCTGACGCGGTACGCGCGCGCCGAGGTGGACGTGGCCGGCGAGCGGACCGTGGTGGAGGCGCTGGCCGGTTCCGAGCGGCCCGATCTGATCCTGGTCAACGACGACGACCTCACGTACTGCAAGGTCCGCTTCGACGAGGGCTCGCTGGCCACGCTCCGCGAGCACCTGGGCGAGATCACCGACCCGCTGGCCCGTGCCCTGTGCTGGTCGGCGCTGTGGGGCCTGACCCGGGACGCCGTTCTCCCGGCCCGTGACTTCGTCGCGCTGGTGCTGGCGCACGCCGGGCGCGAGAGCGACATCGGCGTGCTCCAGATGCTGCACGCCTGGGCGCAGTCCGCGCTGGTCAACTACGCGGCTCCCGACTGGCGCGAGGAGGGCGGCCGGGCGCTGGCCGAGGGTGCGCTGCGCGAGCTGCGGGCCGCCGAGCCGGGCAGCCAGCACCAGCTGGCCTGGGCCCGCTTCTTCGCCGCGGTCGCCTCGTCCGAGGACGACTTCCGGCTGCTGGGCGGGCTGCTGGACGGCACGGCCCGCATCGACGGTCTCGACGTCGAGCAGGAGCTGCGCTGGGCCTTCCTCTCCCCGCTGGCCTCGCACGGGGCGGCGAACGAGGCGGCGATCGACGCCGAACTGGCCCGCGACGACACGGCGTCCGGCAAGCGTCACCACGTACGGTGCCTGGCCTCGCGGCCGTCGGAGGCGGTGAAGGCGCAGGCGTGGGCGGCGGTCGTGGAGTCGGACAAGCTGTCCAACGCGCTGGTCGAGGCGACCATCGCGGGCTTCGAGCAGTCCTCGCAGCGGGAGCTGCTCGCCCCGTACGCCAAGCGCTACTTCGAGGTGATCGAGCGGATCTGGGCGGAGCGGTCCATCCAGATCGGCATGCATGTGGTGCGGGGGATGTTCCCCGGTCTGCAGGACAGCCCCGCGACCCTCGCGGCGACCGACGCCTGGCTCGCCGAGCACGAGGACGCGGCCCCGGCGCTGCGGCGGCTGGTGCTGGAGTCCCGCGACGATCTCGCGCGGGCGCTGCGCGGGCAGGAGTGCGACCGGGCGGCCTGAGTTACGGGCGCGTGCGGGAGTGAGAGAGGGGCGCTCGGGTACGGCGTGCGCGCGGCGTGAAAGTGGCGCTCGTACATCTGCCCGGGACGCCCCTCCCCCAATTCCCGGCGCGACGGCCCATTTCGGTTGTCGAACGTCCGTACTTTAGGACGGCGTTGTCCGGGAATGTCGACGGGCGTGTAACAGGGGTTAGGGCCCCCTCCGCGGGCGGGAAACCCCGGGACATGACCCAGAACACCCCGCTCTCCGCCCGTCTCCCGCGTCTCCCCCTTCACTCCGATGATGTGACGCAGCGTGTCCTGTCCGCCGCCCAGTTGAGGACGCGGGGCGTGTCCGCCGCGCAGACATCGGCCCAGTGCCTGCCGGGCGGTCCCTGGCAGCACCTGCTGCCGGGGGTCTACCTGCTGCACCCGGGCCCGCCCACCGGCCAGGAGCGGCTGCACGGGGCGCTGCTGTACGCGGGTCGCCCGCCGGTCTCCGCGCGGCGCGGTGCGGCGGGCCCGTCGGACGCGGGGTACGGGGAGGCGATGGTCACCGGGGTCGCCGCGCTCGCGCTGCACGGCTTCGCCTCGGTCGGGGAACTGGGCGCGCTGCACCGGATCGACGTGCTGGTCCCCCGCACCCGGCGGCTGCGGTCCACCCGGTTCGTGGAGGTGCTGCGGACCGCCTCGATGCCGGTCCCGGTGCGGGTGGGCGAGGTGCCCGTCGCCCCGGTGGAGCGGGCGCTCGCGGACGCGGTGGCAGCCATCTCCGACTCGGCGGACGTCCGGCGGCTGCTGACCGAGGCGGTACGGGACGGGCACTGCGAACCGGCTGCCGTGGTACGTGAGTTGAGCGAGGTGAAGTTGCTGGGGCGGCCCGCCGTGGTGGGTGCGGTGGACGCTCTGCTGGCCGAGGGGCGGGCGGTGGCGGAGGCGCGGCTGTACGCGATGGTGCGCGAGTACGGGCTGCCGGAGCCGGTGTGGAACGTGGAGCTGCGGCTGCCGGGCGGGCCGGGCCTCGGCGGGGTCGACGCCTACTGGCCCGATCACGCGGTGGCGGTGGAGCTGGACTCCCGGGCGCCCCGGCACGCCGTGCACGGCGTGTCCGGCCGGAGGGGCGGCCGGGCCCAGGAGGACCCGCAGTGGGCCGCGTGCGCCGCGAAGCGGGAGCATCTGGAGCGGCTCGGGGTCACGGTCGTCCACCTCACGCCGAGGAAGCTGCGCGAGGCGCTGGACCAGCAGGCGACGGTGGTGCGGACGGCGCTGATGGCGGCGGCGGACCGGGAGCCGGCCGCGTATGTGATGGTGCTGCCGCGGTGAGTGGGCCTTGAGCCGGTCCGGATCACCGGCACCGCTGGTCCGGACCACGGTCGGGCTGGTCCGGACCACCCGCCCGGCCACACGGGTCATCAGGCGCCACCGGCGTACCGTTTGGCCTCATTCCTCCCTCGTGGCATATCGCGCCCCGTGGCGGATCTATGCCATGTCCCTGACTCGTCTCCGTCAACTCTCCACAAACCCCTGTCATTTACGACAGGCTGAGCGGTCATCCGGTACCGAATTCCGGACTCTCTCTTTCAATTACAGGGATGCTGATGACCAAGGAATCCCCCAGCTCCATACCCGGGGCGAGACGCGCGGCTCGTATCGCGGCCGCTGCCGGTCTGGCGGCCGCACTGGCCGCCTCCGGCGCCGCACCGGCGCTCGCAGTCGACGACCCGGCACCGGCACCCGTCAAACCGGCCGCCACCAGCGACCGGGGCGACAAGCTCGGCAAGGCCGACGCCGATGTGCTGGCGAAGGCCGAGGCCAAGGGCGAGAAGAACATCACCATGATGGTCGCCACCACCCCCGGGTCGACCGAGCAGGTCAGCAAGCAGCTCGACGCCGTCGAGGGCTCCGTGCTCGGCCAGACCTACGACAAGCTCGGCTACGTCCGGGCGACGGTCCCGACGCGGAGCGCCGAGTCCACCATCAAGGCGGCCTCCAAGCTCTCCTCCGTCCTCGGCATCGATCTCAAGCAGGAGATCAAGCTGGACGACCCGACGCCCAAGGGCGACCGGGCCGCCGGAGCCAAGCAGACCAAGGCCACGGGCAGTTACGCGGCGCCGAACAAGAAGACCCCGGCGAAGAACCCGTACAACCCGTCGTTCGAGACGGGCGCGGTCGACTTCGTCGCGAAGAACCCGAAGGCCGACGGCCGCGGGATCACCATCGGCGTCCTGGACTCCGGCGTCGACCTCGGTCACCCGGCGCTCAAGAAGACCACCACCGGCGAGCGCAAGATCGTCGACTGGGTGACCGCCACCGACCCGGTGAGCGACGGCGACGGCACCTGGCTGCGGATGACCGAGTCCGTCAGCGGCCCGACGTTCACGTCCGGCGGCAAGACCTACGCGGCCCCCGCGGGCAGCTACAAGTTCGCCACGTTCGCCGAGTCGGCCACCACCGGCGGCGACATGGCGGGCGACCTCAACCGCGACGGTGACACCACCGACGTCTGGGGCGTGCTGTACGACCCGGTCACCGGCACCACGCGGGTCGACCTGAACAGCAACGCGGACTTCGCCGACGACACGGTTCTCAAGCCGTACAAGGAGAAGTTCCAGGTCTCCTACTTCGGTGAGGACGACCCGCGGACCCCCGTCGTCGAGCGCATCCCGTTCGTCGTCGAGACCCGCAAGGGCGTCACCTACAACGCGGCCGGCGCCAAGGCCGACTTCGTCAACATCGGTGTCATCGAGGGCTCGCACGGCACGCACGTCGCGGGTATCACCGCGGCCAACGGGCTGTTCGGCGGCGAGATGAACGGTGCCGCCCCCGGCGCCAAGATCGTCTCCTCGCGCGCCTGCACCTGGTCGGGCGGCTGCACCAACATCGCGCTGACCGAGGGCATGATCGACCTCGTCGTCAACCGCGGTGTCGACATCGTCAACATGTCGATCGGCGGCCTGCCGCCGCTGAACGACGGCAACAACGCGCGCGCCGAGCTGTACAAGCGGCTCGTCGACATCTACGGCGTGCAGCTGGTCATCTCGGCCGGCAACAGCGGCCCGGGGCTCAACACCATCGGTGACCCGTCGCTCGCCGACCACGTGATCTCGGTCGGCGCGTCGATCTCCAAGGAGACGTGGGCGGCCAACTACGGCTCCAACGTCACCAAGAAGTACGACATGCTGCCCTTCTCCTCGCGCGGTCCGCGTGAGGACGGCGGCTTCACGCCGATCATCTCGGCGCCGGGTGCGTCCATCAACACCACCCAGACCTGGGCGCCGGGCGGTCCGGTCAAGGAGGCGGGTTACGACCTGCCGGCCGGCTACTCCATGCTCCAGGGCACCTCGATGGCCTCCCCGCAGGCCGCGGGCGCTGCCGCGCTGCTGCTGTCGAAGGCGAAGCAGACCGGCATCGAGCTTCCCCCGGCCGACCTGCGCGTGGCGCTGACCAGCACCGCGGGCCACATCGCGGACGTGCCCGCGCACGTCCAGGGCTCCGGTCTGATCGATATCGTCAAGGCCTGGAAGCAGATCTCCAAGCAGGGCAAGCCCGCGCACGAGTTCTCGGTGAAGGCCCCGGTCGACACCGCGATCGACTTCGCGCTCAAGGACCCGGGCTTCGGCACCGGCCTCTACGACCGCGAGGGCGGCCTGAAGGTCGGCGAGTCCAAGGTCTACGACGTCGTCGTCACCCGCACCACGGGCCCGGACCGCGACGTCCAGCACAAGCTGACCTGGAAGAACAACGACGGCACCTTCGAGCTCAGCAGCCCCGAGTACGTCTCGCTGCCGCTCGACACGCCGGTCAAGCTGAAGGTCAGGGCCAAGGCCAAGACCGCCGGGGTGCGCAGCGCCATCCTCCAGGTCGACGACAAGAAGACCTCCGGCGTCGACCACCAGATCATGACCACGGTCGTCATCGCCCACGAGCTGCAGCAGCCCGGCTACGCCTACAAGGCGTCCGGATCGGTGCAGCGCAACGGCACGACGTCGTACTTCGTCAACGTGCCGGAGGGCGCGAAGACCCTTGAGGTCGCCCTCAGCGCGCTGCGCTCGGGCAGCCAGACCCGGTTCATCGCCCTGCACCCGTACGGGACGCCGGTCGACCCGACCTCCACGGTCAACTGCTACCCGAACTACGAGAACCCGGCCAACACCTGCCGCCCGGACGCGCGCTCCTACAAGGACCCGCAGCCCGGCGTCTGGGAGATCGAGGTCGAGTCGCGCCGTACGTCGCCGCTGCTGGACAACCCGTACAAGCTGGATGTCTCGCTGCTCGGCGTGACCTTCGACCCGGCGGTGCGCACCATCGCCGAGGCGAAGATCGGTGCCCCGGCCGCGGTGGACTGGAAGGTCACCAACACCGCCGCCGCCCTCCAGGGCAAGCTCCAGGGCGGTTCGCTGGGCTCGGCCAAGGTGGACAAGCCGTCGATCTCCACGGGTCAGACCCGTGAGACCACGGTGACCATCGGTGCGGGCGTCGAGAAGCTCGACTTCGCCATCGGCGGTACGTCGGACGCCAACGCCGACCTCGACCTGTACGTCTTCCGGGGCGCCACGCAGGTCGGCAGCGGCACCACCGCCGGTTCCGAGGAGGCGGTCAGCCTGCTGAAGCCCGCCGCGGGCACGTACACGGTCGTCGTCGACGGTTACTCGGTCCCGGCCGGGTCGACCACGTACGACTACCGCGACGTGTACTACGCGGCGTCGCTCGGCACGATCAAGGTCGACTCCTCCAAGGCGGTGAACCTGGCCAACGGCGCGTCCGCCCAGGTCGGCGCCGAGGTCGTGGTCGCCGGGGCGGCTCCCGAGGGCCGTCAGTTCTTCGGTGAGGTCCAGCTGGTCAACGCGCGCGGCACCGCCGCGGGCACCGGCAGCGTCGTGATCGAGAAGGTCACGCCGTAACGGATCCCTGCGATACGACGGCGGGGCGGGCGCTCTCACGAGCACCCGCCCCGCTGTGCGTGTTCCTCGTCACAGGCCGCGCACGGCGCCGCAGATGTTTCCCCACGCGGGCACGGACGTTGCAGATTCTGCGGCCCTCGCGGGAAGAGTCCGCAGGTCGGACAATGGATTGGACAAGCCGGGCCCGGACATACGCATCATGGTGCGGCATACGGACCGCACAGACGCACAGGTGTACAGAACAGAGGAGTCCTCGTGAAGGTCGGAATCGTCGGCGCCACCGGTCAGGTCGGCACAGTCATGCTCAGGATCCTGGCCGAGCGCTCCTTCCCGGTCGACGAGCTGCGGCTGTTCGCCTCCGCCCGGTCCGCGGGCTCCACGATCGACTTCCAGGGCTCCCCCGTCACCGTCGAGGACGCCTCCACGGCCGACTACACCGGCCTGGACATCGTGCTGTTCTCCGCCGGCGGCGCGACCTCCAAGGCGCTGGCCGAGAAGGTCGCCGCCCAGGGCGCCGTGGTGATCGACAACTCCTCCGCCTGGCGCAAGGACCCCGAGGTCCCCCTCGTCGTCTCCGAGGTCAACCCGCACGCGGCGAAGGTCCGCCCCAAGGGGATCATCGCCAACCCGAACTGCACCACGATGGCCGCGATGCCGGTGCTGCGCCCGCTGCACGACGAGGCCGGCCTCGAAGCGCTGACCGTCGCCACCTACCAGGCCGTCTCCGGCTCCGGGCTCGCCGGGGTCTCCGAGCTGCACGGCCAGGCCTCCAAGGTCGTCGCCGACGCCGAGAAGCTGGTCCACGACGGCGAGGCCGTGGACTTCCCCGAGCCCGGCGTCTACAAGCGTCCGATCGCCTTCAACGTGCTGCCGCTGGCGGGCTCGATCGTGGACGACGGCTCGTTCGAGACGGACGAGGAGCAGAAGCTCCGCAACGAGTCCCGCAAGATCCTGGAGATCCCGGAGCTGAAGGTCTCCGGCACCTGCGTCCGGGTCCCGGTCTTCTCCGGCCACTCGCTCCAGATCAACGCCCGCTTCGCCCGCCCGATCGGCGTCGAGCGCGCTTACGACCTGCTCAAGGACGCCGAGGGCGTCGAGCTGTCCGAGATCCCGACCCCGCTCCAGGCGGCGGGCAAGGACGCGAGTTACGTCGGCCGCATCCGGGTCGACGAGACGGTGGACAACGGCCTCGCGCTGTTCGTCTCCAACGACAACCTCCGCAAGGGCGCGGCGCTGAACGCCGTGCAGATCGCGGAGCTGGTGGCGGCCGAGCTGAAGGGCTGACGCCCGGCGTCACGCGTACCGCCGAAGGGGCGGCCACCGGAGTGCACCGGTGGCCGCCCCTTTCGCGTGCCGGTTCAGTTCCTGCGCACCTCGAAGTGGAAGCACCCGTACTCCACGGCCCGCACCTGCGCCAGCGCCACCTCCGGGTCGGCGAACGCCTCGTCCAGGGCCGCGTCGAACCCCTTCGTCTCCTCGGCCGGGATCTCCAGCAGCCGGCCGCCGACGATACGGCCGTGTGCGTCGTAGCGGCGGACCGTACGCAGGGCGCCGGGGCGCGAGAACGGGTAGCCCTCACGCTCCGGGTCCGGGCCCGCGCACGCCTCGGCGTGGATGAAGACCGGGCCCTGCTCGTCGTACGCCCCCGGACTCGCCCCGGTCGCGGCGGCCCAGCGGCGCAGCGGGGCGTAGGAGACGAGCGCGATGCGCTCACCCGGCTCGCTGCCGCGCAGGCAGCAGCGCAGGGGGTGGCCGCCCTCGTCGGCGGTGAACGGCAGGCAGGGGCGGCCCGCGTCGTCGGTGGCGCGGAGTTCGCCGAGGGCGGCGGGATCGATGGGGCGGGGCTCGTATCCGGTCATGGTTCGAGCCTGTCCCCCGGAGCCGTCCGTGTCCGGCGGAAAACGGACATCGCGCTGGGAGCACGGTACGTGGAAGGATGGCCGGAAACGCCGCATATCAAGTCGCACACCTAGGAGATGACCGCGTGCCTGGCACGAATCTGACCCGCGAAGAGGCACAGGAGCGGGCGCGCCTGCTGACCGTGGACGCGTACGAGATCGATCTCGACCTCTCCGGAGCGCAGGAGGGCGGCACCTACCGGTCCGTGACCACCGTGCGCTTCGACTCCGCGGAGGCCGGTGCGGAGACCTTCATCGACCTGGTCGCCCCGGCCGTCCACGACGTGGTGCTGAACGGCAAGAACCTGGACGTGGCCGCCGTGTTCCGTGACGCGCGGATCGCGCTGCCGGAGCTGCGCGAGGGCGCCAACGAGCTGAAGGTAGTCGCCGACTGCTCGTACACCAACACCGGTGAGGGCCTGCACCGGTTCGTCGACCCGGTCGACGAGCAGGCCTACCTGTACACGCAGTTCGAGGTCCCGGACGCCCGCCGCGTCTTCGCCTCGTTCGAGCAGCCGGACCTGAAGGCGACCTTCCGGTTCACCGTGAAGGCCCCCTCCGGCTGGACGGTCATCTCGAACTCGCCGACGCCGGAGCCCAAGGACGACGTCTGGACGTTCGAGCCGACGCCGCGTATCTCCACGTACATCACGGCCCTCATCGTCGGCCCGTACCACGCGGTGCACAGCACGTACGAGAAGGACGGCCAGACCGTCCCGCTCGGCATCTACTGCCGCCCCTCGCTGGCGGAGTACCTGGACGCGGACGACATCTTCGCCGTGACCCGGCAGGGCTTCGAGTGGTTCCAGGAGAAGTTCGACTACGCGTACCCGTTCGCCAAGTACGACCAGCTCTTCGTCCCGGAGTTCAACGCGGGCGCCATGGAGAACGCTGGCGCGGTCACCATCCGCGACCAGTACGTCTTCCGCTCCAAGGTGACGGACGCGGCGTACGAGGTGCGGGCCGAGACCATCCTGCACGAGCTGGCCCACATGTGGTTCGGCGACCTCGTGACGATGGAGTGGTGGAACGACCTCTGGCTGAACGAGTCGTTCGCCACCTACACCTCGATCGCCTGCCAGGCGGACGCGGCGGGCTCGAAGTGGCCGCACTCCTGGACGACGTTCGCCAACTCCATGAAGACCTGGGCGTACCGGCAGGACCAGCTGCCCTCCACGCACCCGATCATGGCGGACATCAGCGACCTGGACGACGTCCTCGTCAACTTCGACGGGATCACGTACGCCAAGGGCGCCTCGGTGCTCAAGCAGCTCGTGGCGTACGTCGGCAAGGACGCGTTCTTCCAGGGCGTGCAGGCGTACTTCAAGGCGCACGCCTTCGGCAACACCCGCCTCTCCGACCTGCTGGGCGCGCTGGAGAAGACCTCGGGCCGCGACCTGAAGACCTGGTCGAAGGCGTGGCTGGAGACGGCCGGGATCAACATCCTGCGCCCGGAGATCGAGACCGACGCCGACGGTCGCGTCACCTCGTTCACCGTGCTCCAGGAGGCCCCGGCGCTGCCCGCCGGCGCCAAGGGCGAGCCGACGCTGCGCCCGCACCGGATCGCCATCGGCTGCTACTCCATCGACGATGCCGCCGACGGCAAGCTCGTGCGCACCGAGCGGATCGAGCTGGACGTCGACGGCGAGCGCACCGACGTGCCCGCCCTGGTGGGCAAGGCCCGTCCTGCGGTCGTCCTGCTCAACGACGACGACCTGTCGTACGCGAAGGTCCGCCTGGACGCCGAGTCGCTGCGGGTCGTCACCGAGCACCTGGGTGACTTCGCCGAGTCGCTGCCGCGCGCCCTGAGCTGGGCCTCGGCGTGGGACATGACGCGTGACGGCGAACTGGCGACCCGCGACTACCTCTCGCTGGTGCTCTCGGGCATCGGCAAGGAGTCGGACATCGGCGTCGTCCAGTCGCTGCACCGCCAGGTGAAGCTGGCGCTCGACCTGTACGCGGCCCCGGAGACCCGTCAGGCCGCGCTCAACCAGTGGACGGAAGCGACGCTGGCGCACCTGCAGGCGGCGGAGCCGGGCAGCGACCACCAGCTGGCGTGGGCCCGCGCCTTCGCGGCCACGGCCCGCAACCCGCAGCAGCTGGACCTGCTCCAGTCGCTGCTGGACGGCACCGAGTCGATCGAGGGCCTGGCCGTCGACACCGAGCTGCGGTGGGCGTTCGTGCAGCGGCTGGCGGCCGCCGGGCTGCTGGACGAGGAGGAGATCGCCGCCGAGTACGAGCGGGACAAGACCGCCGCGGGCGAGCGCCACGCGGCCTCCGCGCGGGCGGCCCAGCCGTCCGAGGAGGCCAAGGCCCAGGCGTGGGCCGAGGTCGTCGAGTCCGGCGAGCTGCCCAACTCGCTCCAGGAAGCGGTCATCAGCGGCTTCGTCCAGCCGGACCAGCGTGAGCTGCTGGCCCCGTACTCGGAGAAGTACTTCGCCTCGGTGAAGGACGTCTCGGGCTCCCGCAGCCACGAGATGGCCCAGCAGATCATCGTGGGCCTCTACCCGGCCCTCCAGGTCTCGCAGGAGACGCTGGACGCCACCGACGCGTGGCTGGCCTCGGCCGAGCCGAGCGCGGCCCTGCGCCGGCTGATGTCGGAGTCGCGGTCCGGTGTGGAGCGCGCCCTGAAGGCCCAGGCGGCGGACGCCGCGGCGGCCACGGCCTGACCCGCACGTCCCGAGGGGGCGTCCTCTCCGCCGCGGCGGAGGGGGCGCCCCTTCGGCGTACGCCCGCGCGCGGGCGGGTCTCCCGTGGCCTACGGTCCGAAGGGTCGTCGCAGTCCTCGGAGGCAGGCCACGGGAGGGTTCGGATGCCCGGCTTCGCCGCCGTGCCGGTCGCGCTGGCCCTGTGCGCGGGGCTGATGACGGGCAGCCCCTCCCCCGCGCCCGCCGCCGCGTCTCCCGCCGCCGACTGCCGGGCCGGTCCGGCGGGCTGCTACGACCTCTACACGTACGGCTACACCCTGGGGCTGCATCCGTTCAGCGAGCCGGACGCCGTACGGCGGCAGCTGACCGACCACTTCTGGCTGTTCCCGGTCAGCGGTGGCTGTGCGGGGCGGATCCGGGCCGGGGCGCGCTGCGAGCTGCTGGGCGGCAACCCGGTCGAGGTCGAGTACATCGGGGACGACTTCTTCCAGATCAACACGCTGCCGGGCCACCAGCTGGGCCGGGGTATGCACATCCGCTTCGCCTTTTCGCGGACCCTCGGCTTCCACACGATGACGGTCCGGGCCTGGCAGGACCGGCCCACCGAGTGCACGGGCGAGGCCTTCTGCAACGGGGTGAACCGGGCGTTCGCCTGGGTGACCTGGCGGGTGCTGGCCAAGACGCTGTACGTCACGGCGTACGCGGCCTGAGCCGCCGGGCCGCCGGGCCTGTTGGAAACCGCCCGGCGGGCGGGCGCTGATGCGCAACCGTCCGCCGGGCGGAGACTGGAGGGCTTTGCGGGTTACGCGCCCGACTCCTCGTAGCGGCGGGTCAGCTCGGCCGCGCCGGACTCCGTGAGGGTGCCGTGCAGCCGCATCCGGGCCACGCCGCCGTCGGGGAAGGCGTCGAGGCGGACGTGGGTGACGACGGCCTGGGCGCGCAGCACGAAGCGGTGCAGGGTGTCGGGCTGGAGGCGGGTGCGCGGGAGGATCTCGAACCACTCGCCGGTGTCGCCGTTACGGCCCTGGAGGGCGATCCAGCCGGCGGAGTTGCCCTTGAGGTAGGCGGTGTCGATCTCGATCGCGCGGACCGCGCCCTGGGCGGGGAGGCGGAAGCGCACCCAGTCGTTGGTGTCGCGGACCCGGCGGCGGCGGTTCTCCCAGCCGTCGTCCATCTTGCGGGAGGTGCCCGGCAGGATGATCTGGGTGGGCGAGGAGTAGAAGCGGTCGGAGGCGTCCTCGTACGTACCGCCGTTGAGTACGGAGATCAGGTCGACGGTGCCGAGCGCGGCGAGCCAGGCCGGGTCCGGGACGACCTCGCCGTGCACGCGGAGGCGGGCGATGCCGCCGTCGGGGTGCTGGCAGAGGCGGATGTGGGTGTAGCGGCGGCCGCTCGTGATCTCGAAGGCGTTGGCCGCGTGGCCGCGTACGGGGGTGGGCGGGAGGATCTCCTCCCACTTCACGTCGTCGGCGAGCAGTTGCTCGGGGCCCGGGGCGCCCTCGACGGAGGTGGCCTGCACGGATACGCGCTGCGGGTAGTTGCCGCGGAAGTGGGCGGTGTCCACGACCAGGCCGCGGATGATGCCGGGCGCGCCGAGGCGGACGATCGCCCAGTCGTGGTCCTCGGGGGCCGGGAAGGGGTGGCCGGCGTCGGCGCCGCGGCGGCGGCGGGTCTCCCAGCCGTCCATGATCTTGCCCTTGTGCCCGAAGCGCTCGGGGTCGAAGACGGCGCGCTCGCGGATCAGGAGGTTCTCGCGCTCGGCGAAGAACTCGTCGTTGGCGGCGATCACGCCCGCGCCGAGGCGGCGGTCGGCGAGGTCGACCAGCTCGGTGAAGGGGAGGTCGCCGGCCTCGCGGTAGTCGGCGTACGGGTCGCCGCCGCCGTAGGGCGCGGCGTCATTGGCGTGGGGGTCGGTGTCGGAGTTCTGGAATGTGGTCTCGCTCGCGTCGAAGGTCATGTCTCTTACCTTGACGCCACCGGACCCATCAGGTCCATCGAAAGTTTTCGCAGATATTGTTCAGTTCAGCTGAAAGATCGGGCGCTCTCGGTGAGCGCCGCGAGGACCCGGGCCACCGCCGGTCCGCTCTCCGCCCCGTGGCGGACCGCCGCCACCACATGGCGGCGCGGCCGGTCCGCCTCCAGCACCCGCATCACCACGTCCTCACGGCGCTCCCGGGCGGCCATCCGGGGGACCAGGGCCACGCCCATGCCCGCTTCGACCAGTGCGAGGATCGCGGTCCAGCCGGCGGCGCTGTGGGCCTGCTCGGGGACGAAGCCGGCCGCCTCGCAGGCGGCGGTGGTGATCTCGGACCAGGGCCCGGAGCCGCCGAAGATCCAGCGGTCGGCGGCCAGGTCCGCGAGGCGCAGTCCGGGCGCGTCGGCCAGCGGGTGGCCGGCGGGGAGCGCCACGTCGAGCGGGTCGGCGAGCAGCGGGAAGAGGCTGAAGCGGGGGTCGCGGGCGGTCGGCGCGTGGGCGGCCAGCGAGAGGGCCAGGTCCACCTCGCCCGCGGTGAGCAGCTCGTACGCCTGGGCGGCCTCGGCCTCCCGGACGCGTACGTCGGGTCCCGGGCGGTCCCCGGCGCGCAGCAGCCGGACTGCGGGGACGACGAGGGCGGGCACGGCGGTGGAGAACGCGGCGACCCTGACCTCTCCGGCCTCGCCGCGCAGATAGCCGGTCAGTTCGGCCTCGGCCCGCTCCAGCTGGGCGAAGACGGCCTCGGCGTGGCGCAGGACGAGATGGGCGGCGTCGGTGAGCCGGACCCGGCGGCCCTGGGCCTCCAGGAGGTCCACCCCGAGCTGCTTGGCCAGATTGGTGAGCTGCTGGGAGACCGCGGAGGGGGTCATCAGGAGCGCCTCGGCGGTCGCCGTGACCGTGCCCCGGTCGCGCAGGGTGCGCAGGATGCGGAGCTTCTTGACGTCCCACTCGGTCATGGGCGCAACCTACCGGGCGGGCGCACTTCCCGGCGGGCCCGTCCGGGGCCGGACGCACGGATGCGCCGCGCGGTAGCTCCTACCGGCGGCGCACCCTTCACGCGCGTGCGTACGCGTGCGGGTCAGACCTGCTTCTTGGACTTGTCCAGGACCATCACCAGGGCCGTGATCACCACGAACAGGGCGATGGGCGCGACCACGTAGAGACCGATGGTCTCGATCGCGCTCAGGCGCGGAGCCGGGTCGTCACCGTCGTCGGGCGTGAGCGCGAGCGCCGGGGCCGACATGAGCAGCATCATCAGCGTCGTCCCGGCCGCAACGACGCCGGCGCGCATAGCGTTCTTCTTGTCCACGGTGCAAACGTAGCGAACGCCTAAGGACGGCGCTCGCCCGGGGGTGCCGTATGAGGCTTTCGGGGCCTGAGGACCTCCATCAGCCCGTGCAGCCGGGGCGAGGCGGTGATCTCCTCCAGGGTGACCGGATGGCCCTCGGGGTCGGCGATCGGGAGCCGCCAGTTGGGATACTGGTCCCAGGTGCCCGGAAGGTTCTGCGGGCGGCGGTCGCCCACGGTGTCGGGGAGCCAGACGCCGGTCATCCGGGCGGGGGTGCGGCGCAGGAAGCGGTGGACGGCCCGGACGGCGGCCTCCTCGTCGCCGTCGCCCTCGGGGAGCATCCGCAGCCGGGCGAGGAGGGCGAGCCACTCGGCGGTGTCGGTGAGGTCGGCGGTCAGCTCCTCCTCCAGCGACCGGGTGAGCAGGCCGAGGCGGTGGCGCAGCGTCACATGATCGCCGGTCAGCCGGGCGGCGGTGGACGGCAGATCGTGGGTGGTGGCGGTGGCCAGGCAGTCCCGGCGCCACTCCTCCGGGGCGAGCGGCCGGCCGCCCCCTTCCCAGTCGCGCTCGAACCAGAGCACCGAGGTGCCGAGCACCCCGCGCCGGGCGAGCGCCTCGCGGACCCCGGGGGCGACGGTGCCGAGGTCCTCGCCGACGACGGAGGTCCCGGCCCGGTGGGCCTCCAGGACGAGGACGGCGAGCATCGCCTCGGCGTCGTAGGCGACGTACGTGCCGTCGGTGGGCGGGCGGCCCTCGGGGACCCACCAGAGCCGGAAGAGGCCCATGACGTGGTCGATGCGCAGGGCCCCGGCGTGGGCCAGCAGGCCGCGCAGCAGGCCCCGGTAGGCGGCGTAACCGGTGGCGGCGAGGACGTCGGGGCGCCAGGGCGGCAGGCCCCAGTCCTGGCCGCGCGCGTTGAACGCGTCGGGCGGCGCGCCGACGGACATGCCGTGGGCGAAGGCCTCCTGCTGGGACCAGGTGTCGGCGCCGGCCGGATGCACACCGACGGCGAGGTCGTGGACGATGCCGACGCCCATCCCGGCGTCCTCGGCGGCCCGCTGGGCGGCGGCGAGCTGGCCTGCGGTCAGCCAGGCGAGGCGGCAGTGGAAGTCGACCCGGTCGAGCAGTTCGGAGCGGGCGCGGGCGGTCCCCGGCGAGCGGGGGGCGCGCAGCGCCTGGGGCCAGGTGTGCCAGTCGGGGCCGTGCACCTCGGCGAGCGCGCACCACAGGGCGTGGTCCTCCAGCGCCTGCCCCTGCTCGGCCAGGAAGTCGCAGTAGTCGGCGCGGCGGCCGGGGGTGAGGGGCACCTGGGCGACCAGCTCCAGGGCCTGGCGCTTCAGCTCCCAGACGGCGTCCCGGTCGATCAGGGCGCCCTTGTTCAGCACGGCCTCGCTGAGGGCTGCGGCGTCCTGCCGGAGGTCGTCCAGGGCGGCCCGGTCGCGGACGTGCCCGTATTCGGGGATCGACTCGACGTGCAGGTGCACCGGGTCGGGGAAGCGGCGCGAGGAGGGGCGGTACGGGGAGGGGTCGGTGGGCTTCCCGGGAACGGCCGCGTGCAACGGGTTGACCTGCACGAACCCGGAGCCGACGCTGCGCCCGGCCCAGGCGGCGAGGTCGGCCAGGTCGCCGAGGTCGCCCATGCCCCAGGAGCGGGCGGAGAGCAGGGAGTAGAGCTGCACCAGGAAGCCGTGGGTGCCCTCGGGCGGCTGCGGCAGGCGGGGCGGGGCGGCGACGAGGGTGGCGGTGGCCCGGCGGTTGTCCGGCGTACGGACGTGGATGCGGTGGACACCGTGGGGCGGCGGAATCCACCAGGCGGGGGCGGAGCCCCCGGTGGCCGGGGCGGGGGCGGAGCCCCCGGTGGCCGGGGCGGCGGCGGTCTCGTCGCCGGGAGGCGTCATGGCGCCCACGGGGGCCGCACCCGGAGCGGGAGCGGCCTCCGGAGCCGGAACGGCCTCCGAAGCGGGCTCACCCGACGCCACCGGCTCGGCCGGGGCCGCCGCCCGGGCCCGCATGCTCAGCGGAGCGGGCGGGCGGCCGGCGGGGTGTCCCGGGAGATCGGACGGCTCCGGCTCGACCGTGACGGTCGAGCCGGGGGGCAGGCCGGCCAGAGCGGGCGGCAGGGGCTCGCCGGCCCAGACCACCACGGTCGGCGGCAGCAGGCGCGAGCGGGACTCCGCGGCGGCGAGGCACTTCCGTACGTCCGCCGGAGTGCCGGCGTCGACGCCCAGCGCGGCGAGCACGGCGATGACCGTGTCGTCGGGGACGGACACCGTGACATCCGGCGACGGGGAGTAGGAGGTGGCGACACCGTGCAGTGCGGCGAGCCGGGACAAGCCCATTCAGACTCCTGGGAACTCCATGCCCCCCGCGGTGCCGGGTGCGGTCGGCTCGCTGGTCAGTGGGGCGACGGCGGCGAGCGGCGGCTCGCTCGTGAGAGGGGTGGCATCGGCGAGCGGCGGCTCGCTGGTCAGCGGCGCGGAATCGGCGAACGAGGATTCACCGAGCAGCAGGGAGACATCGGCGAGCGGCGGCCCGCTGATCAGGTGGGCGACATCGGCGAGGGGAAGCTCGCTGGTCAGCGGCGAGGATTCGGACTGGGCGGGTACCTGTTTGGAGAGGGCGGAGAGCAGAAGCTGCGCAGCTGCGGGCATGGTGGCCTCCTGGCCGTGGAGAACAGGACACAGCAGACCTACCCAGGCCTCGCTCCGGCAGACGTGGATGTGATGCAGGCGTTATGACAACGACCCCAACATGCCCTGGGTCACATTCCGTTCCCCCGTACGGCAGGTATGGGCCGTTTTCAGCCACTCCCGTCCGTCACGCCGGCCCCACAGGGTCCGAGGTGTCGCGATTTCCGGCAATTCCGGCAGAACGGCCAAGCACATTGACACCCTTGCGCCCGGGTGGTGGGCTCGGAGCCCGCCAGGGGCAGTGGGGACGTACGGAAGGGGACGCGACGTGCGGATCGGGCGCAGAAGGCAGGCGACGGCCGTGGCGGCCGCCGTGATCGGCGGACTCCTCGGATCCGTCTCCGTCGCTCCGTCGGCGGTGGCCGCGCCTGCCGCCCCCAGCGATCCCGGCAGGCCCGTATCCGGCACCTCCGACCGTGCCGACAGCGCCCGGACACCGTCCGTGTGGCCCCGCCCGCAGAGCATGAGGACCACCGGGTCCGCCGTGCCGCTCGGCTCCGAGGCCACGCTCGTCGCCGCGCCGGACGCCGATCCGTACGCCGTCGAGCAGACGCGCTCGCTGCTGCGCTCGGCGGGCGTCCGGACCCTGCACGAGAGCCTGCCGGGCCGCGGCCCCGTGATCCGGCTCGGCGGCACAGGCGCGGGCGAGGCGCTGCGGGCGCTGCGCGCCCCCGGCCGGGCCGATCTGCCGTCGGGCGGCTACCGGCTCGCGGTCGGCGAAGCCGCCGGACGGCCCACCGTCGCGCTGGAAGGGCTCAGCGGGGACGGCCTGTTCCACGGCGTCCAGACCCTGCGCCAACTGGTCGTCGGCGGATCGGTGGCCGGGGTGACCGTCCGGGACTGGCCGGGAACCGCCGTACGCGGCATGGCCGAGGGGTTCTACGGACAGCCGTGGACCCGCGAGGAGCGGCTCGCCCAGATCTCCTTCATGGGCCGCACGAAGCAGAACCGCTATCTCTACGCGGCGGGCGACGACCCCTACCGGCTGGCGCGCTGGCGCGAGCCCTACCCCGCGGACAAGCGGGCCGACTTCCGGGCGCTGGCCGAGCGGGCCCGCGCCGAGCACGTCACGCTCGGCTGGGCCGTCTCGCCCGGTCAGGCCATGTGCATGGCATCGGACCAGGACGTCAGGGCGCTGACCAAGAAGGTCGACGCGATGTGGGCGCTGGGCGTCCGGGTCTTCCAGCTCCAGTTCCAGGACGTCAGCTACAGCGAGTGGCACTGCGACTTGGACGCCGAGACCTTCGGCAGCGGTCCGAAGGCGGCGGCCCGCGCCCAGGCCCGGGTGGCGGGCGCTCTCGCCCGGCACCTGGCGGAACGGCACCCGGACGCGGCCCCGCTGTCCGTCCTGCCGACGGAGTTCTACCAGGACGGCGCCACCGACTACCGCACCGCGCTGGCGGCCGAGCTGGACGACCGGGTGCAGGTGGCCTGGACGGGTGTCGGGGTGGTCCCGAAGAAGATCACCGGCGGTGAACTGGCCGGGGCCCGCGCCGCGTTCCGCCACCCGCTGGTGACGATGGACAACTACCCGGTCAACGACTACGCCCAGGACCGCATCTTCCTCGGCCCGTACACCGGCCGGGACCCGGCGGTGGCGAGCGGTTCGGCGGCGCTGCTGGCCAACGCCATGGAACAGCCGTCCGCCTCCCGGATCCCGCTGTTCACCGCCGCCGACTTCGCCTGGAACCCGAAGGGGTACGACCCCGCCGCGTCCTGGCGGGCGGCGATCGACGATCTGGCGGACGGGGACGCGGCCGCCCGGGACGCGCTGCTGGCCCTGGCCGGGAACAGCGCGGGCTCGGTGCTCGGCGCGGAGGAGTCCGCCTACCTCCAGCCCCTGTTCGACGCCTTCTGGAGCACCCGCGCCGACGCCTCCCGCCGCGACCGGGCGGCGGACGGGCTGCGGGCGGCGTTCTCCGTGATGCGGCAGGCCCCCGAACGGCTGAAGACCCCCGCCGAGGGCCGGCTGACCGACGAGGTGCGCCCCTGGACCGAGCAGCTGGCCCGCTACGGCCGGGCCGGTGAGCTGGCGGTGGACCTGCTCCAGGCCCAGGCCGCCGGGGACGGGGCCGCCGCCTGGCGCATCCAGCTGGCGCTGGAGCCGCTGCGCGAGGAGATCGGGGCGAGCCGGGCCACGGTCGGCAAGGGGGTGCTGGACCCGTTCCTGGACAAGGCGGTGAAGGTGGCCGCCGGGTGGAACGGCACCGACCGCGCCTCGGGCCGGGTCACCAAGGACGCCCGCAGCTATACGGTCCGGCTGGACGCGCCCCGCCCGGTGGAGGCCGTCACGGCGCTCGCCGAGCCCGGGCACGCCCTCGCCGACGCGGTCGTGGAGGCCCATGTGCCCGGTGAGGGGTGGCGGCCGCTCGGGCGGCTGTCGCCGAGCGGCTTCACCCAGACCGCCGCGAAGGGGCTGCGCGCCGACGCCGTGCGGGTCACCGTGCCGGAGGCGGCCCGGACCGCCCGGCCGCCCTATCTCAGCCCGACGCTCCCCGCCGCACCCGCCGTCGTGGCGGGGACCCCGCAGGTGCGGGCCCTGGTGCCGTGGTTCGGTGACGAGCCCGCGGCCACGCTCGACCTGAAGCACGGCGAGACCGACGCGGAGATCGGCGGCGAGCCCCAGCGGGTCGCGGCGCGGCTGGCGGGCCGTCGTCCGGTCGAGGTCAAGGGCAAGCTCACCGCGAAGGCCCCCAAGGGCATCGAGGTGCGGGTCCCGAAGCAGACGACCGTGCCGCGCGGATCGCGTACGGAGGTGCCCGTGGACATCACCGTCCCGAAGGACACCCCGGCGGGCGAGTACGAGGTGCCGCTGACCTTCGGCGGCCAGGAGTCCACGCTGACCGTGCGGGCCTTCCCGCGTACGGGCGGCCCGGATCTGGCGCGTACGGCGAAGGCCTCCTCGTCCGGCGACGAGACCCCGGACTTCCCCGCGTCCGCGGCCACGGACGGCGATCCGGAGACCCGGTGGTCCTCACCCGTGGAGGACGGCGCCTGGTGGCAGACCGAGCTGGAGAAGCCGGTACGGCTGGGCCAGGTGGTGCTGAGCTGGCAGGACGCGTACGCCTCCCGCTACCGCGTACAGGTCTCCGCCGACGGCCGCGTCTGGCGCACCGCCGCGACCGTGACGGAGGGCCGGGGCGGGCGCGAGTCGGTCCGGATGGACGCGAAGGACACCCGGTTCATCCGGGTGCAGGGCGAGGGCCGGGCCACGCAGTACGGCTACTCGCTCTGGTCGGTGGAGGCGTACGCGGTCGCGGACGACTGAGCCGTACGGGAACGACCGACGACTGAGCCGTACGAGGGAGCCGAAGGACGACCGAGGACGACGAAGGCCCGGACTCAGGCGGACACGCCGTCGATCCGGGCCATCACGTCGTCCGCGCCGAACGGTTGCAAATACGGCAGCCAGCGCGGGTCGCGGTGGCCGGTCCCGATGATCCGCCAGGCCAGGCCGGTCGGCGGGGCGGGCTGATGGCGCAGCCGCCAGCCCAGCTCGGGGAGGTGGCGGTCGGCCTTCACATGGTTGCAGCGACGGCAGGCCGCCACGACGTTGTCCCAGGCGTGCTGCCCGCCGCGGCTGCGCGGGATGACGTGGTCGACGCTGGTGGCGGCGGCCCCGCAGTACATGCAGCGCCCGCCGTCCCGGGCGAACAGCGCCCGCCGCGTCAGGGGGACGGGGCCCCGGTAGGGCACCCGGACGAAGCGCTTGAGCCGGACCACACTGGGTGCGGGCACGGCACGGGTGGCACTGTGCAGAAAGGCGCCGGACTCCTCAAGACAGATGGCCTTGTTCTCGAGGACGAGGACGAGCGCGCGGCGGAGCGGTACGACGCCGAGCGGCTCGTACGACGCGTTGAGAACCAGGACGTGCGGCACGGTGGATGCCTCCTTGTACGCCGGCGGCGCGTGGCTCGCGCCGGGACGATCCGATCTCAGTCTCTCCTCATGCCTGGTCAAAGCGCCACCACGTACGGGTAACGGGCCGGGAGGATTTTTCTCACCCCGGGCCCCGCGCACCGTTCAGCGGGGTCGAACAGGTGCCTCACCAGGGCGGCCGTCCGCGCTGTGCGATCGGCCACAGCACAGGTGTTCCCGGTGAGACCTGTCTCTCCTCCCGCGACGGCAACGATCCACTCCCCCGGCTTCGTTAGTGTTGTTGACCAGCCGTCGTCCCCCTGGAGGTCTCTGCCGTGTCCCTGTCCGTCCTCTTGGCCGCAGCCCCGTCTCCCGGGCCGGGTGGCTCGCTGGACGAAGCCGCCGAACGGGCCGGGAACGCCGCGGGCTGGGTCGAGGAGAACTGGTCCACCTGGCTGAGCACCGGGTTGCGCATCCTGCTGATCGTCGCCGTGGCGATCACGCTGCGTTATCTGATCCGGCGCGCCCTGACCAACCTCATAGACCGGATGAACCGCAGCGCCCAGGCGGTGCAGGGCACCGCGCTGGGCGGGCTGCTGGTGAACGCCGAGCGCAGGCGCCAGCGCTCGGAGGCGATCGGCTCGGTGCTGCGCTCGGTGGCCTCGTTCCTGATCATGGGCACGGCCGCCCTGATGATCCTGGGCGCCTTCAAGATCAACCTGGCGCCACTCCTGGCATCCGCCGGTGTCGCGGGTGTGGCGCTCGGCTTCGGCGCCCGCAACCTGGTCACCGACTTCCTCTCCGGCGTCTTCATGATCCTGGAGGACCAGTACGGGGTCGGCGACACGATCGACGCGGGCGTCGCCTCCGGCGAGGTCATCGAGGTGGGGCTGCGCGTCACCAAGCTGCGCGGCGACAACGGCGAGATCTGGTACGTCCGCAACGGCGAGGTGAAGCGGATCGGCAACCTCAGCCAGGGCTGGTCCACGGCAGGGGTCGATGTCACGGTGCGCCCGACCGAGGACCTGGAGCAGGTCCGTAAGGCGATCACCGCGGCGGCCGAGACGATGACCAAGGAAGAGCCCTGGGCGGAGCGGCTGTGGGGCCCGGTCGAGGTGCTCGGCCTGGACGCGGTGCTGCTGGACTCGATGACGGTCCGGGTGACCGCGAAGACGATGCCGGGCAAGTCGCTCGGGGTGGAGCGCGAGCTGCGCTGGCGCATCAAGCAGGCGCTGGAGGACGCGGGCATCCGCATGATCGGCGTGCTGCCGCTCCAGGCCGACGGCGAGTCCTCGGCGGACCCGACGGCGGCGATGGCGGCCCCCTCCGCGTACGCGTCGGCGACCTCCCCGCAGTCGATGGCGACCACCCCGATACCGCCGCCGACGAACCTCAACAAGCAGTAGGCAGCCTTTCCGCCGACGCCCCCGGCCGCTCCTGGATCCCAGGACAGCGGCCGGGGGCGTCCGCGTCCCAGGTAACACTTTGATTGCCGGACGGGTGGCACCCATTGACGCCCCGGTGACCAGCGCCCTACCGTCCTCTCAACCGAATAGGAAACTTTCCTAACAGAGTCACGGCGGACGTCACGCACGAACGTCGCGGGCGGACGTCACGGACGTGAGTTCCTGACAGAGGGCGGTGCATCCACGATGGCGGGAACCACTCCGGGCTCACCCGGCGCATCCGGCACTCCGGGCACCCCGCGCGTGCTGCGGGCCATGAACGACCGGGCCGCCCTCGATCTGCTGCTGGAGCACGGGCCGCTCTCCCGGACCCGGGTCGGCAAGCTGACCGGGCTCTCCAAGCCCACCGCCTCCCAGCTGCTGGCACGGCTGGAGGCCGCCGGGCTCGTCGTCGCCACCGGGACCAGCGAGGGGCGCCCCGGACCCAACGCGCAGCTCTACACGGTGAACCCGCGCGCCGCCCATGTCGCCGGGCTGGACGTGAACGGGCAGCGCATCGTCGCCGCCGTCGCGGACGTGACCGGGGCGACCGTCGGGCAGTTCGAGCTGGCCACCCCGGGGCGGCGCGCCGACAGCGTGGTGCGGCAGGTCGCCGACGCGCTGGACGGGGCGGTCAAGGACGCGGGGCTGACCCGCGCGGACGTGCACCGGATCGTCATCGGCACCCCGGGCGCGTTCGACCCGGGCACCGGGCGGCTGCGGTACGCCTCGCACCTGCCCGGCTGGCACTCCCCCACCCTGCTGGACGAGCTGGCCTCGTTCCTGCCGATGCCGGTGGAGTACGAGAACGACGTCAACCTCGTCGCCGTCGCCGAGCAGCGCCTCGGTGCGGCCCGCGGCCACGAGGACTTCGTCCTGCTGTGGAACGAGGAGGGCCTCGGCGCCGCCCTCGTCATCAACGGCCGGCTGCACCGCGGCTTCACCGGCGGCGCGGGCGAGGTCGGCTTCCTGCCGGTGCCGGGCACCCCGCTGGTCCGCCAGGTCGTCAAGGCCAACAGCGGCGGCTTCCAGGAGCTGGCGGGCGCCCAGGCGGTGCCCCGGCTCGCGAAGGCGCTGGGCATCGACACCCCGCAGCAGCCGTACGCGAAGGTCGCCGCCGAACTGCTGGCGCGGGCGGCCGCCGCGTACGAGGAGGACGAGGCGCTCACCGAGCTGCTGCGCCAGTACGCCCAGCGGCTCGCCACCGGCCTCGCCTCCGTCACCGCCGTCCTGGACCCCGGGCTGATCGTGCTCTCCGGCGGGGCGGTCGCCGCGGGCGGCGAGATCCTGCGCTCCCTGATCCAGTCCGAGCTGGCCGAGCTGGCCGCCTCCCGGCCGCGTCTCGTCGTCGGCGAGATCGACCGCACCCCCGTCCTGCGCGGCGCCCTGGAGAGGGCGCTCGCCGACACCCGCGACGAAGTGTTCGACACCTCGCGCTGAACCGCCCCCTTCCCGCATCCCCCGTCGTCTGCCTCTCTTCCCCGCCCCTGGTCCCTGGGAGTTTTGTCATGCGCACCAGCCGTCTCACCACCACCGCTGTCGCCGTCGCCGCGATATCGGTGCTCGCCACCGCGTGTACCGGCCAGTCCGAGGCCGGCGCCTCCGACGATCCGGACGCGAAGACCACCATCAACTTCTGGCACGGCTGGAGCGCGCCCGCCGAGGTGAAGGCGGTCCAGGACAACATCGACCGGTTCGAGAAGGCCCACCCGAACATCACGGTGAAGGTCTCCGGCAACATCAACGACGACAAGCTCAACCAGGCGCTGCGCGCGGGCGGTTCGGACGGGCCGGACGTGGTCTCGTCCTTCACCACGGCCAACGTCGGCAAGTTCTGCTCGTCCGGCGCCTTCACCGATCTGCAGCCGTTCATCGAGAAGTCGAAGCTGAACCTGGAGAAGACCTTCCCGAAGGTCCTCCTGGACTACACCCAGTTCGAGGGCAAGCGCTGCGCCCTGCCGCTGCTCACCGACGCCTACGGCCTCTACTACAACAAGGACGCCTTCGAGAAGGCCGGGATCACCGCGCCACCGAAGACGATGTCCGAACTGGCCGACGTGGCGAAGAAGCTGACGGTCGAGAAGGGCGACACCTACCAGCAGCTCGGCTTCATGCCGAACTTCCACGGCTACGAGACCGTCGTCAGCCACTACATGCCCTCGTGGGAGCACGCCTACTTCGACGAGAACGGCAAGTCCAACATCGCCAAGGACCCGGCGTTCGCCAAGATGTTCACGTACCAGAAGAAGCTGGTGGACAACCTCGGCGGTTACAGCAAGCTGGAGAAGTACCGGGGCACCTTCGGTGACGAGTGGGGCGCCAAGCACCCGTTCCACACCGGCCAGGTGGCCATGCAGCTGGACGGCGAGTGGCGGCTCGGGATGGCCGAGGACGCCGGGGCGGACTTCGAGATCGGGGTCGCGCCGATGCCTGTCGCGGACGACGAGGCGGACAGCTACGGCAAGGGCTACCTCTCCGGCACCATCGTGGGCATCGCCCCGGCCAGCAAGAAGCAGAACGCCGCCTGGGAGCTGGTCAAGTTCATGACCACCGACACCGAGGCGGTCGTCAACTTCTCCAACGGCATCCGGAACGTGCCCTCCACGTTGGAGGCGCTGAAGTCGCCCGGCCTGAAGTTCGACCCGCGCTTCAAGACCTTCCTGGACATCGCCCAGCACCCGGAGTCCAGCACCTCCGACGGGGCCGTCAACGGGGCCACGTACCAGCTGACCCTCCAGGACTTCGGCTACCAGTACGAGAAGGGCGCGGTGAAGGACCTCCAGGCGGGTCTGGAGAAGACCGCGCAGCAGATCGACACCGACATCGCCAAGGCCAAGTAGCCCGACGATGACGACGCACACCCTCCGCTCCAAGCGCCGCAGGTCGGCGCTGCGGAACGCGGCCTTCATGTCGCCGTGGCTGATCGGGTTCTCGTTCTTCTTCGCCTATCCGATGGTCTCGACGGTCTACTTCTCGTTCACGGACTACGACGGGTTCGGGGCGCCGGCATTCAACGGGCTGACCAACTGGACGTACGTCTTCCAGGACTACCCGATGTTCTGGCCGTCGCTGCGGAACACGCTCTGGCTGGTGCTCGTCGTGGTCACCTGCCGGGTCGCGTTCGGCCTCGGAATCGGGCTGCTGATCACGAAGATCAAGACGGGCACCGGGGTCTTCCGGACCCTGTTCTACCTGCCCTATCTGGCTCCGCCGGTCGCCGCGACGCTCGCCTTCGTCTTCCTCCTCAACCCCGGCACCGGGCCGGTCAACGCGATCCTCGGGGACTTCGGGCTGCCGACGCCCGGCTGGTTCAACGACGCCTCCTGGTCCAAGCCGGCGCTCACCATGCTCGCGGTGTGGGGCATCGGGGACCTGATGGTCATCTTCATGGCCTCGCTGCTGGACGTGCCGACCGAGCAGTACGAGGCGGCGGAGCTGGACGGGGCGTCCGCCTGGCAGAAGTTCCGCTTCGTGACCCTGCCGAACATCTCGCCCATCGTGCTGTTCGCGGTGGTGACGGGCGTCATCCAGGCGATGCAGTACTACACACAGCCGCTGGTGGCCGGAAAGGTCGCCTCCGGGGTCATCGGCGGCTCCGG
Organism: Streptomyces rubiginosohelvolus; assembly: GCF_014649875.1. Classification (GTDB taxonomy): domain Bacteria; phylum Actinomycetota; class Actinomycetes; order Streptomycetales; family Streptomycetaceae; genus Streptomyces; species Streptomyces rubiginosohelvolus. The sequence goes on from NZ_BMTW01000003.1 coordinate 491,677, forward strand.
CCAGTCCTTCGAACCCGGCTATCCCGACAAGTCGACACTGACGCTTCCGCAGCTCGTCTACAACCTGGGCTTCCAGCGCTTCGACTACGGCGCCGCCTGTGTCGTCGCCCTCGTGCTGTTCGCCCTGGCCATGGCCTTCACGGCGCTGCTGATGCGGGGCCGCAACAACCTGATCTCGGCCGGTGACTGAGCCATGACCCACCTTCTCGACCCTGTCCGCAAAGCCGCTGCCGCCTCCCCGGAGCGCCCCTCGCGCACGCCCGCCGCCCGCACCGCACGCCGCAAGGCGCTGCTGCACTGGATCGCCGTGCACTCCCTCGGGATCGCCGCCGCGCTCTTCTTCGTGCTGCCGTTCGTCTTCGTGGTGCTGACGTCGCTGATGAGCGACCAGCAAGCCCTGACCCGCGACCTCACCCCCAACACCTGGGAGTGGGGCAACTACGAACGGGTCTTCAACACCCCCGGTTTTCTGACCTGGTGGCGCAACACCCTGCTGTACGCGGGTCTCGGCACCGTCCTCACCGTGGTGTCGTCGATCCCGGTGGCGTACGCGCTGGCGAAGTTCCGCTTCCGGGGGCGCAAGCTGTCGCTGATGCTCGTCATCTCGATGATGATGCTGCCGCCGCAGGTCGTCATCATCCCGATGTACCTGTTCTGGGCCAAGCAGATGGACCTGTCCGGCACCTTGTGGCCGCTGATCATCCCGATGGCCTTCGGCGACGCGTTCTCCATCTTCCTGCTGCGGCAGTTCCTGCTGACCATCCCGAACGAATACCTGGACGCCGCGAAGGTCGACGGCTGCGGTGAGTTCCGTACGCTGATGAAGGTCGTCCTGCCGATGGCCAGGCCGGGGATCGCGGCCATCGCCCTCTTCCAGTTCTTCGCCGCCTGGAACGACTACTTCGGACCACAGATCTACGCCTCGGAGAACCCGGCCGCCTGGACGCTCAGTTACGGCCTCGAATCCTTCAAGGGCGCACACCACACCGACTGGAACCTGACCATGGCCGCGACCGTTCTGGTCATGGCCCCCGTGATCGCCGTCTTCTTCTTCGCCCAGAAGGCATTCGTCGAGGGCGTCACACTGACCGGAGTAAAGGGCTGACATGAAGCTCGCAGTAGTGGGTGGCGGGTCCACCTACACCCCTGAACTGATCGACGGATTCGCCCGGCTGCGGGACACGCTGCCGATCGAGGAGCTGGTGCTCGTCGACCCGGCGGCCGACCGCCTGGAGCTGGTCTCCGGCCTGGCCCGGCGGATCTTCGCCAAGCAGGACCACGCCGGGAAGATCACGACGACCACCGACATCGACGCGGGCGTCGCCGACGCCGACGCGGTCCTGCTCCAGCTGCGCGTCGGCGGGCAGGCCGCGCGCAACCAGGACGAGACCTGGCCGCTGGAGTGCGGCTGCGTCGGCCAGGAGACCACCGGCGCCGGCGGCCTCGCCAAGGCGCTGCGCACCGTGCCGGTCGTCCTGGACATCGCGGAGCGGGTCCGCCGCACCAACCCGGACGCCTGGATCATCGACTTCACCAACCCGGTCGGCATCGTCACCCGCGCCCTCCTCCAGGCCGGGCACAAGGCCGTCGGCCTGTGCAACGTGGCGATCGGCTTCCAGCGGAAGTTCGCCCGGCTGCTGGAGGTGGAGCCGGGCCAGGTGCACCTCGACCACGTCGGGCTCAACCATCTGAGCTGGGAGCTGGGGGTGCGCCTCGGCGGCCCCGACGGCGAGAACGTCCTGCCGAAGCTGCTCGCGGAGCACGGCGACGCCATCGCGGACGACCTGCGCATGGACCGCCGGATCGTGGACCGGCTCGGCGTCGTCCCCTCCTACTACCTGCGCTACTTCTACGCCCACGACGAGGTGGTGAGGGAGCTGGGCACCAAGCCGTCGCGGGCCGCCGAGGTCGCGGCGATGGAGAAGGAGCTGCTGGAGATGTACGGCGACCCGGCGCTCGACGAGAAGCCGGAGCTGCTCGCCAAGCGCGGCGGCGCGTTCTACTCCGAGGCGGCCGTGGACCTGGCGGCCTCGCTGCTGGGCGACGGCGGCTCCTCGGTGCAGGTGGTCAACACGTACAACAACGGGACCCTGCCGTTCCTCCCGGACGACGCGGTGATCGAGGTGCAGGCCCGGGTCGGGCGCGACGGTGCCACGCCGCTGGCCGTCCCGGCTCTGGACCCGCTGTACGCCGGTCTCATCGCCAATGTCACGGCGTACGAGGACCTCGCCCTGGAAGCAGCGCTGCGCGGGGGCCGGGACCGGGTCTTCAAGGCGCTGCTGGCCCACCCGCTGATCGGCCAGTTCGACTACGCCGAGGGCCTCACCGACCGGCTGATCGCGCACAACCGGGAGCACCTGGCGTGGGCGTGAACGTGTCGGTCGTCGCCATCGACGCGGGCAACAGCAAGACCGATGTGGCACTGATCGGCGAGGACGGCACGGTGCTGGCCACGGCGCGGGGCGGCGGTTTCCAGCCGCCCGTGATCGGGGTGGAGGCCGCGATCGACGTGCTGGCCGGGGTGCTGGAGCGGGCGGTCGCCGAGCTGCCGGCTCCGCCCGTCCTCGCCGGTCATGTGTCGGCGTGTCTGGCCAACGCCGATCTGCCGGTCGAGGAGGCCGAGTTGGCCGCCGCTCTGGGGGCGCGTGGGTGGGGCTCCTCGGTGGAGGTGCGCAACGACACCTTCGCGATCCTGCGCGCCGGGGTGGACGAGCCCCGGGGCGTCGCGGTGGTGTGCGGGGCCGGGATCAACTGCGTGGGCATGACCCCGGACGGGCGGACCGCCCGCTTCCCCGCGATCGGGCGCATCTCCGGTGACTGGGGCGGCGGTTCGGGGCTCGCGGAGGAGGCGCTGTGGTTCGCCGCGCGCGCCGAGGACGGGCGCGGCGAGGCTTCGGAGCTGGCCCGCGCGCTGCCGCGTCATTTCGGGCTCGACTCGATGTACGGGCTGATCGAGGCGCTGCACCGGGGCGCGATCCCGCTGGGGCGGCGGCACGAGCTGACGCCGGTGCTGTTCGCGACGGCGGAGGCCGGGGACCCGGTGGCGGCCGCGCTGGTGAAGCGGCAGGCGCACGAGGTGGTGGCGATGGCCTCGGTCGCGCTGGACCGCCTCGATCTGCTGGAGGAGGAGGTTCCGGTGCTGCTCGGCGGCAGTGTGCTGGCCGCGCGGCACCCGCAGCTCAACGACCGGATCGCCGCGCTGCTGGCGGCCCGCGCCCCGAAGGCCGAGGTGCGCGTCGTGTCCGAGCCGCCGGTGCTGGGCGCGGCGCTGCTGGGCCTGGACCGGACGGGCGCGGGCCCCGAGGTCCACCAGAGGCTGCGCGCGCGGTACGCCTGAGGGTTTCCGGTACACGAATCGTCGGAGAAACGCCGAGGAAACGTCCCTCCACGCAGACCGCGTGGGGGGACGCTTCTCGTTCGTTCCTCGTACCTTCCTCGTACGGGTGAACGACTGGCGTACGAGGGGCGCGAGGGAACCGATCGGGCTTCTGGAACGTGTACCTGATGGGAAGTCCGTTCGCTTATGGGGATGTATCCGGGCACGTTGTGCTGCTTGCCTTGATCGGCCGCGTCCGCCCTGATCGAATGCGGGGACTGATGACGGGGACGGGACGGGGAACCCACTGTCAGTGACCGAGGGGGAGGTCGAGTGACACACCCGCCGAGCGGCGGCGCGCAGACGCTGCGTACGCCGGACCCGGTGTCCGGGCACGTCGGCGTGCCCGCACAGCGCACCACGTGGACCACGCAGGCGCGGCGCCTGCGTGCCGTGGCGACCACCGAGCCCGGCCGGCTCCAGATCATCGGGGCCGTTCTGGCCCTGCTGGTCGTCGCGTTCGGCGCGGTGACCACGCTGGAGATATCGCAGCGGGCCTCCTCGGCCGACGACGTGGTCAGCCGGAGCCAGCCGCTCAGCGCCGACGCGGCGGACATCTACCGCTTCCTGGCGGACGCGGACACCACGGCGGCCAGTGGGTTCCTCGCGGGGGCGCAGGAGCCCGAGGCGGTGCAGGAGCAGTATCGGAAGGACATCGAGGAGGCGGCCCGGCTGCTGGTGAAGGCGTCGGGGAGCACCGACTCCGCCAGCGCTTCCAGCCGTGAGATAGCCACCCTCAACAAGCTGCTCCCGGTGTACACGGGCCTGATCGAGCGCGCCCGCGCCAACAACCGCCAGGGCCTCCCGCTGGGCGGCGCCTATCTCCGGTACGCGAACCAGAAGATGACCGGCGAGATGCTCCCCGCCGCCGAGCGGCTGTACGCGGCGGAGACGGGACGACTGGAGAGCGACTCGGCCGACGCCCGGCAGTGGCCGCTGTGGTCGATCGGGGCCGGGATCGTCGTGCTGGGCGCGCTGGGGTGGATGCAGCGGCGCACCTACCGCCGGACGAACCGGGTGCTGAACCACGGGCTGCTGGCGGCGACGGCCGCCGCATCGGTGGTGGTGCTCTGGCTGGCCGTGGGGCACACGGTGGCGCGCGCGGAGCTGCGGTCGGCGATGGTGCACGGGCAGGAGTCGCTGGACGTCCTCAACGACGCCCGGATCAACTCCCTGAAGGCGCGGGCCAACGAGAACCTCACGCTGGTGGCGCGGGGCGCGGTGCTGACGCCCGACGGCTCCGCCGACCAGTACGAGGCGGACTACAGCTCGGGGATGACGGCGCTGAAGGCGCAGCTGGAGAAGGCCGGGCGGCTCGCGGACGACGACAGCGGGAGCGCGCCGGTGGCGACGGCGGCGGACGGCGTGGCGCAGTGGCAGGCGCGGCACCGCGAGGCCCGGGCCACGGACGACCGGGGCGACTACGACGGCGCGCTGGCGCAGATCATCGGGACGGAGAAGTCCACCGGGCAGTCCTTCCAGCAGGTGGACGCCGCGCTGGAGAAGGCGCTCGCCCATGAGCAGGGCGAGTTCACCTCGGCGGCGAAGGACGGGCGCGGGGCCCTGCGGGGCCTGCCGACCGGGGCCGCGGCCCTGGCGGTGCTGGGGGCCGTCGCCGTCATCGTCGGGGTCAACCGCAGGCTCTCGGAGTACCGGTGAGAGGGGCAGCGATGAGCAGGCCGAAGGACCGGCCCGGGCGCGGCGGCCTGCGCGGCTGGGGCGGGGTGACGGGGATGGCGGTGGCGTGCGCGGTCACCGCCGCGGTCACGCTGCTGCCGCTGGCCCACCACGACGGCGGATCGGCCGGGGCGGGCACGTCGGGCGGGGTCGTGACGGCCGACCGGACCCGGGCCGAGGCGTGCACGGAGCCGGAGGCGAGCCTGCCCGCGTCCGGGGCCGACGGGCCGAACATCGACAGGATCAAGGAGCGCGGCAAGCTGATAGCGGGCGTCGACCAGAACAGCTTCCGCTGGGGCTACCGCAATCCGGAGAGCGGGGATCTGGAGGGGTTCGACATCGATCTGGTGCGGGCCATCGCCGATGACCTCCTGGGCGACCCGGACGCGGTGATCTTCCGGGCCATCCCCACCAACCAGCGCATCGCCGCCCTGGAGAACGACCGGGTCGACGTCGTCGTGCGGACGATGACGATCAACTGCAAGCGGCTGGAGCAGGTCTCCTTCTCCACCGCGTACTTCCAGGCCGGGCAGCAGGTGCTCGCCCCGAAGGAGTCGCCGATCACCGGCTACGACTCCTCGCTGAAGGGCAAGCGGGTCTGCTCGGCCGAGGGCTCCACGGCGTACGAGGCACTGGAGGAGACGTCCTTCGGGGCGCTCTACAAGGACGATTTCGACGGCACCGAACGCGACCCGGACCGGCTGACCGTGCCCAACCAGCTGGACTGTCTGGTGCGACTCCAGCTCGGCGAGGTCGACGCGGTCGTCACGGACAACGCCCTGGCGGCCGGGCAGGCGGCGCAGGACCCGGCGGTGGAGCTCAAGGGGAAGGACCCGTTCACCACGGAGTACTACGGCGTCGCCGCGAAGAAGGGCTCCGACGACCTGGTGGCCCGGGTCAACAAGGTCCTCGTCGACTACCGGGCGGGCGGCAAGGACAGCGCCTGGATGCGGTCCTACGAGAAGTGGCTGGCGACCGGCCTGCCCGGGATCACCGCACCGCCCGCCCCCAAGTACCGAACCGACTGACCCGGTGACATCGCGGCACCTGCGCCGCGGCACCGAGCACCACAGCAGCGAACCGACCGGAACGAGCGGGCCGGAGCAGACCTAAGCAGACCGATCCCGCCGGGCCGACCGGCCCGGCGGGGAGAGCGGAGAGGTGATCGATGGGCGTCGCGGGATCCTTTCCCAGCTTCGCGGGGAGGCCCTCCGGACCGGTCATGGACCGGGAGGAGGCGGACCGTGCGCTGGCCCGGCTCGGGGCGGAGCACGAGGCCATCGAGACCTCGCTCCTCGCGCTCCAGGACCACGCCGGGCGCCGGCTCCTGGAGGGCGCCGAGCTGACCGGCGTCACCCGGGAGCGCTGGGCCGCCACCGAGCAGTCGATCACCCTCCTGTGGGGGTATTTCGACGCGTACGCGGGGGCGCTGTCCGAGGCCCGCGAGATCCGTGCGCGCCGCCGCCATCCGAACCGGGAGGACCTCGCCGCGCTGACCGAGCTGCTGCGCGGCGAGTCGGTCACGGTCGCCAACCCCCGTGCGGTGCCACCGCCTTCGGCCGACGGCCCGGCCCGGCTCTCCGAGCGGTTCTCGCTCCAGGAGCTGGTCGCCCGGATGAACGAGCTGTACGCCAGGTCCCTGGACATGGTCGTCGCCTCCGACTCCGTCTGGTCGGCACTGCCCGCCCGGATCGACCTGCTCGCGGCCGAGCTGCACCGGACGCGTTCGCTGGCCCACTCGGTGGGGGTGCGGCCCGGTGAGCATCCGGCCGGGGACGATCTGGCGGAGATCACCGAGGAGCTGACGACGCTGCGGGTGCAGGTGATCTCGGACCCGCTGGCGTTCTGGCTGCCGGGTCCCGGCAGCGCCGCGCCCGGCGGCGGCCGCCCCGACACCTCGCGCTACGACCGGGCCGCCCGCGCCCTGGAGGACGTACGGCGCGAGATCGAGGCGGTGCTCGCGGTCCGGCAGGACGCGGAGGCGCGCCTGGTGCGGCTGCGGGACGTGCTCTCGCGGGCCGACCGCACCCTGACGGAGGCGCGGGCGGCGCGCGGCGAGGTGCTGGCGAAGATCGCCGCATCCGAGGTGCCCGCGGTCAGCGGTCCGCCGACCGCTCTTCAGGAGCGTCTCGCGGCCGCGTCGGAGCACCGCAGGCACGCCCAGTGGCACCGGCTGTCGCCGCTGCTGGAGTCCCTGGAGCAGGAGGCCGAGGACGAACTGCTGCGTGCCCGTGAGTCGTTGACCTCGGTGACCGCGCCGCTGGCGGTCCGCGCGGAGCTGCGCGGCCGGCTCGACGCGTACAAGGCGAAGGTGGCCCGGCACGGCCTGGCGGAGGATCCGCTGCTGATCGAGCGGTACGACGCGGCGCGCCGCATGCTGTGGAGTGCGCCGTGCGATCTGCGGGTCGCCGAGCAGGCCGTCCTGCGTTACCAGCACGCGGTCGCGGAGTCGCTGCCGTCGCGCCGGCCCGACGGACCGCAGGGCGGGCAAGGCGCGGGCGAACAGGGGGAATCACGATGAGTACGCAGTGCCAGCGCCCCGCGTGCGAGGGCAATTACGAGGACATGGGCGGCGGTGAGCTGTACTGCGACACCTGCGGTCTGGCTCCGGTCGTCTCGCCGACGGGGATGGTCTCCTCGCCGCCGACCGGGATCGCCGGGGGCGGCCGGGCGAGCAGCCGGGACAGTTCCTCGCAGCGCTCCAGCTCCCGTGCCTCCGCGCGGTCCTCGTCCCGTTCGTCGACCTCGCGCCGGTCGGTCTCCGGCCGGCTGTCGCGTTCACTGTCCGGGGCGTCCACCTCCCGTTCGGTCTCGGTGCGTTCCTCCGGCTCGACGTCGGCGGCCTCGGCCCGGGGGCGGCTCGGCGTCGGCCTGGTGGAGGTCCCGGACGTCCCCCGGCCCGATCCGCGTACGGCGGTGATGGAGCGGGCGGAGGTGCCCGAGCGCAAGCGGTTCTGCTCCCGTTCGGACTGCGGGGCTCCGGTGGGCCGTTCGCGCGGTGAGCGGGAGGGCCGCACCGAGGGGTTCTGCACCAAGTGCGGCCACCCGTACTCCTTCGTGCCGAAGCTGACCGGCGGCGACATCGTGCACGGCCAGTACGAGGTCGTGGGCTGCCTGGCGCACGGCGGTCTCGGCTGGGTGTATCTCGCGGTGGACCGGGCCGTCTCCGACCGCTGGGTGGTCCTCAAGGGCCTGCTGGACACCGGCGACCAGGACGCGATGGCCGCCGCGATCTCCGAGCGCCGCTTCCTCGCCGAGATCGAGCACTCCAACATCGTGCGGATCTACAACTTCGTCGAGCACCTCGACCAGCGCACCGGCTCCCTCGACGGCTACATCGTCATGGAGTACGTCGGCGGCAAGGCCCTCAAGGAGATCGCCAACGAGCGCCGGACCCCGGCCGGGAAGCGCGACCCGCTGCCGGTGGAGCAGGCCTGCGCGTACGGGATCGAGGCGCTGGAGGCGCTCGGTCATCTGCACAGCCGCAATCTGCTCTACTGCGACTTCAAGGTCGACAACGCGATCCAGACCGAGGACCAGCTCAAGCTGATCGACATGGGCGCGGTGCGCCGGATGGACGACGACGAGTCCGCGATCTACGGCACGGTCGGCTACCAGGCCCCCGAGGTGGCGGAGCTGGGCCCGTCGGTGGCCTCCGACCTGTACACGGTGGCCCGGACGCTGGCGGTCCTCACCTTCGACTTCCAGGGGTACACGAACGTCTTCGTGGACTCGCTGCCGGACCCGGACACCATCGAGGTGCTGCGCACCTACGAGTCGTTCTACCGGCTGCTGGTGCGGGCCACCGACCCGGACCCGGCCCGCCGGTTCGGCTCCGCCGCGGAGATGGCCGAGCAGCTGACGGGGGTGCTGCGGGAGGTCGTGGCGCTGCAGACCGGCCGGCCGCGCCCGGCCCTGTCGACACTGTTCGGCGCGGAACTGCGCGTGGTCGACACGGAGTTGTTCGCCCCGCAGACGGACAACGTCTCGCAGCTGGGCGGCCGGGACACCGGCTCCGCGCGGAGCGGGCTGCTGGGCCGCCGCAAGGGCCGCGGTGGTCAGCCGGCCGGCATTCCCGCGCAGGCCGGCGCGGGGCAGGTCCACGGCGGTGCGGCTCCGGTCGCGCCGGGGGCCGTGACGTCCGCGGTGGCCGGGGCGCTGCCGGTGGGCGCGCAGCCGTCCGGCCCGGCGGGGGGTCACGCGGCGGGCGCCGCTCCCCTGGCCGTGCCGCCGACCCATGTCCGGGGCTCCGCGCCGGGCGGCGGGGCTCCGCTCCCGTACGCTCCCCCGGCGCACGCACCTGTTCCGGCGCCCCGCGCGCCCGGCAAGGCCCCGGGCTCCGCGCCCGGACCGTATGCCACCGGTGCCCCGGCCGGACCGTACGTCCAGACAGCCCCGGCCGGACCGAACGGCCCCGGTGGCGGTGTCCGGCTCGCCCTCTTCGACGCCCCGGCCACCGCGTTGGCGCTGCCGGTCCCCCGGGTCGACGCGCTGGACCCGAACGCCGGTTTCCTCGCGGGTCTGATGGCCTCCGCCCCGGCCGAGCTGATCACCGCCCTGCACACGGTCCCCGTCCCCTCGCTGGAGACCCGGCTGCGGGAGCTGCGGGCCCGGCTGGAGATGCGGGAGCCGGATGCGGCCGCCCGTGCGCTGACCACCCTGGAGGGTGAACACGCGGACGACTGGCGGGTCGTCTGGTATCGGGGCGTCACCTCGCTGGTGACCGGCGACCACGAGACGGCGGCGCTCTCCTTCGACGCGGTCTACGACGCGTTCCCCGGCGAGACGGCGCCCAAGCTGGCGCTCGGGATCTGCGCGGAGGTGCTGGGCCAGCTGGACAACGCCGCCGAGTACTACCGCCTGGTGTGGGCGACCGATCCCGGGTTCGTCAGCGCCGCGTTCGGCCTGGCCCGGGTGCAGATCGCCGCCGGGGAGCGGGGTGCGGCGGTGAGCACCCTGGAGTCGGTGCCGGAGGCCTCGATCCACTACACGGCGGCACGGGTCGCCGCCGTCCGGGCGCGGCTGCGCGAGCGCTCGCACCGGGAACCGCTGCTGACGGATCTGACGGCCGCCGGGGGCCAGGTGACCGCGCTGGGCGCCTTCGGTCTGGACCCGGTGCGGCACGAGCAGTTGTCGACGGAGGTACTGGGCAAGGCGCTCGACTGGGTACTCTCCGGTGGTCCCGGTGTCCCGGGGTCGGGCGGACCGGCCGCCGGTCCACCGGATGCACGGAAGCTGCTCGGCGCGGAACTGACTGAGCGGGGACTGCGGTTCGGGCTGGAGCGCTCGTACCGGATGCTCGCCCGGCTCGCGCAGCGGGGCGACGAGAGGATCGAACTGGTGGAGCGGGCCAACCGTTTCCGCCCCCGGACGTGGGTGTGAAGATGTCTCAGAGCCACCAGCAGCCCGCCCTGTCGAAGTGCCCCGGCTGCGCGGAACCGCCGGCCGCGGGCGACCTGTTCTGCGGGGCGTGCGGCTACGACCTCTCGGCCGTGCCCGGGCGCCCGGGTGACCGGCCCACGATGGCCATCACCGTGCCCCCGGCCGCGTCGGGGTCCGAGGCCGTGCGGTGGCCCGCAGCCGCGGAGACCGACAGTTCGGACGTGCCCGCGCCCGTGCACCGCCCGTCGGACCTGCCGGGGACGGACTCGGGCGGCAGGCCCTTGGCAGAGCAGGTACAGCAGCGGGAACAGGCCCAGGAGCCGAGTGCGGCGGCCGGGCAGGGCGCGCCGGTCGGGCCCGGGCCGGAGCCCGTCGGCGGTCCTGAGTCCTCGGCCGTTCCGGTGCGCCACGACGACCGGGCGGTGCCGGGCGGTGCGGAGCACTCCGGTGACTTCGCGCTGGCCGCGCCCGATCCCCGTACGGCCGAGCACGCCGCGGCGGCCGCCGCTCCCGCCGCCGGGGGGAAGGTCTGTGTGGCCTGCCGCTCCGGCCGGGTGGACCCCGACGGCTACTGCGAGAACTGCGGGCACGCCCAGCCCCGTGAGCGCGACCACATGGAGCAGGAGCTCGGCTCGGTGGCCGCGGTGAGCGACCGGGGCCTGCGCCACCACCGCAACGAGGACTCCTTCGCGGTGTCCTCGACCGCGCTGCCGGACGGTTCGCCCGCCGTCGTCGCGATCGTCTGCGACGGCGTCTCCTCGGCGAGCCGCCCCGACGAGGCGTCGGCCGCCGCCGCGAGCGCCGCCAACGAGTCGCTGCTGGAGTCCCTGCCGCGCGGTACGCATCCACAGCAGGCGATGCACGAGGCGATCGTCGCCGCGTCCGAGGCGGTCAACGCCCTGGCGCAGGAGCCGGCCGGGGCGATGGAGCACGACGCGCACCGCCACCAGAACGCCCCGGCCTGCACCCTGGTCGGCGCGGTCATGGCGGGCGAGCTGCTGATCGTCGGCTGGGTCGGCGACAGCCGGGTCTACTGGGTGCCCGAGGACCGGAGCCGGCCGACCGCCCGGCTCACCGAGGACGACTCCTGGGCCGCGCAGATGGTGGCGGCCGGCCTGATGAACGAGGCCGAGGCATACGCGGACGAGCGCGCCCACGCCATCACCGGCTGGCTCGGCGCCGACGCGTACGAACTGGAGCCGCACACCGCCGCGTTCAAGCCGGACCGGCCGGGTCTGGTCGTCGTGTGCACGGACGGCCTGTGGAACTACGCCGAGTCCGCCGAGGAGATGGCCGCCGCGGTCCCGGCCGACGCCCAGGAACACCCGTTGCGCGGCGCCCAGGTGCTCGTCGGACACGCGCTCGACGGCGGGGGCCACGACAACGTAACAGTGGCACTTCTGCCGTTCGCCGTCCGGCCGCAAGGGGCAGGATCGGCCTGCGAAACCGTTTGAGCCTCAAGGAGCCGACCAGATGGCCAACTTCTCCAAGTCGCAGGTGCCGCAGTTCTCCGTCGAGGTCTACCAGAACGAGTTCCTGCCCGAGGGCGGCCGTGAGGTCAACGCGATCGTCACCGTGACCTCGACCGGCGGCGGCACCACCGGCGGGATACCGCTGGCGGACGCGGCGCCCGCGTACGGGGCGGGGCAGGGGCCCGGCGCGGCCGTGGTGCTCATGGTCGACTGCTCGGGCTCGATGGACTACCCGCCGACGAAGATGCGCAACGCGCGCGACGCGACGGCCGCGGCCATCGACACCCTGCGCGAGGGGACCCAATTCGCGGTGGTCGCCGGAACGCATGTGGCGAAGGACGTCTATCCGGGCAACGGCCGGCTCGCGGTCGCCGACGCGCGGACGAAGGCGCAGGCCAAGGAGGCCCTGCGAAAGCTGAGCGCGGGCGGAGGCACCGCGATCGGCACCTGGCTGCGGCTGGCGGACCGGCTGCTGAACTCGGCCGACGTCTCCATCCGGCACGGCATCCTGCTGACCGACGGCCGCAACGAGCACGAGTCGCCCGAGGACCTGCGGGCGGCCCTGGACTCCTGCGCGGGCCGGTTCACCTGCGACGCCCGAGGGGTCGGCACCGACTGGGAGGTGAAGGAGGTCACCGGCATAGCCGCCGCCCTCCTCGGCACGGCCGACATCGTCGCCGACCCCGCGGGGCTGGCCGCGGACTTCACGCACATGATGGAGAACGCCATGGGCAAGGAGGTCGCGGACGTCGCGCTGCGGCTCTGGACCCCGGTGGGCGTGGAGATCCGGTTCGTGAAGCAGGTCGCGCCGACCGTCGCCGACCTGACCGCCCGGCGCACCGAGGCGAACGCCCGGGCCGGGGACTACCCGACCGGTTCCTGGGGCGACGAGTCCCGCGACTACCACGTGTGCGTCCTGGTGCCGGAGGCCGGTATCGGCCAGGAGATGCTGGCGGCCCGGGTCTCGCTGATCCTGCCCGACCCCTCGGGCGCGGGCACGCCGCAGACGCTGTCGCAGGGGCTCGTACGGGCCGTGTGGACGGACGACATGGTGGCGTCGACCTCGATCAATCCGCAGGTCGCGCACTACACGGGTCAGGCGGAACTGGCACAAGTCATCCAGCAGGGGCTGGACGCACGCAAGTCGGGCGACTTCGACGGCGCGACGGCGAAGCTGGGCCGTGCGGTGCAGCTGGCGTCGGCGTCCGGGAACCAGGACACCGCGAAGCTGCTTTCGAAGGTGGTCGACGTCGTCGATGCCGCGACAGGTACTGTGCGACTCAAGGCGAAGGTCGCGGAAGCGGACGAGATGACCCTCGAAACGCGCTCCACCAAGACCGTTCGCGTCAAGAAGTAGCACAAAGCGATCACCTCGCGGTCAAGGCACCGCGACCGAAAGCATGCGGCCTCCGCGGCCGGTAGAGGAGAGGGGGAAGCGCCGACATGCCGACCTGCCCGAACGGACACCAGTCGGGTTCCGAGGACTGGTGCGAGGTCTGCGGACACCGCATGACGACCGGCGGTGCGCCCGCCGGCGCGGTGCCCCCGCCGCCTCCCCCGCCGCCAGCGCCCGGTTACGGCTACCCCCAGCCGGGTTCCGGCACCGGTGGCGGACAGCCCACCATGCAGGCGGAGCTCTGCCCGCAGTGCCGTACGCCGCGTGAGGCGATGGCGCCGTTCTGCGAGGAGTGCCGCTGGAACTTCCTCACGAACACGGCGACCTCCTACACCCCGCTGGCCCCGCAGCACAGCACGCCCAGCGGCCCGCCGCCCGGCCTCAACCTGCCGCCCGGCTTCCAGGCGCAAGGCCCCGGCGGACAGCCCGGCCCCGGTGGTCCTGGAGGGCCCGGTGGTCAGCCCGGCCCCGGTGGTCCCGGTGGTCCCGGTGCGCAGGGCGGGCCGCCCGGCGCGCCTCAGCAGCGCGACCCGTTCGACTACCAGGGCTCGCGGCCCTCGCAGATGAACCGTCCCGCCGAGCCGCTCACCCCGGAGCAGAACGGTCCGCAGGGGAACAGCGGCCCGCAGGGGAACGGCGGCCAGGGCGGTCCTCCGCAGTCGTTCCAGCAGGGTCCCCCGCCGTCCGCGTTCCAGCAGCAGGGCCCGCCGTCGGCGCGTTCGCCGTTCGAACCGCAGCAGTCGGCTCCGTCGCCGTTCGAGCCCCAGCAGGCCTCGCCCTTCGCGCCGCCGCAGCAGCATCAGCAGTCGGCGCCACCCGCGCCTCCGCAGTCGTCGGGCCACGCCGGTGGCGGGGACGACTGGATGCTGTCGCCGCCCTCCCAGGCGCAGCCGCCGCAGCCGCCCCAGCAGTTCCAGCAGCCGGGCCCCCACCAGGGCCAGGGCCAGCCGGGTCACCCGGGCCAGGGCCATCAGCAGCACGGGCAGGACCAGGGGTACGACCAGGGTCAGCAGCACGGTGTGCCCGGCCAGGGCCGGCCGCAGCAGCCCGCCACCTGGACCGCCGTGATCGCCCCGGACCGTGCGTACTTCCTCGCGATGATGCAGCGCAGCGGCCCCGAGGCGACCGGGCTGAACCTGCCCGCGTACTCCCCGGAGCAGCGCCTTCCGCTCACCGGCAGCCAGGTCACCATCGGGCGCCGCCGGCAGAGCACCGGCGAGTCCCCGGACGTCGATCTGTCGGTGCCCCCGGAGGACCCGGGCGTCTCGCACCAGCACGCGGTGCTGGTGCAGCAGCCCGACGGCGGCTGGGCGGTCGTCGACCAGAACTCCACCAACGGCACGACGCTGAACGGCGCCGAGGAGCCGATCCAGCCCTACGTCCCCGTGCCGCTCCAGGACGGCGACCAGGTGCACGTCGGGGCCTGGACGACGATCACGGTCCGCCGGGACTGATACCGCCGGGCCGGGCCCGCGCAGAAGCCCGAGCACACGCCGGGCCGGGCAGGACGCCGGTGCTCGCCGCCCCCGTTCACCGGCCGGCGGCGAGCGGCCAGGTGTAGGGGCCCTGCGGGTCGTCGAGCCAGGCCCACTGCCGTCCCTGGCCGACCGTGATGCCGTACCTCTCCCGCTGCGGGCGCCCCTCGCGCTCCCAGAGGGAGAGGGCCTCGTGCGGATCGAGGGTGCCCGCGGTCAGCGTCAGGAGGAACCGGAACAGATCGTCCCCGGCCACCCGGCGCGGCAGTCCGCCGAGGTGCGGCAGCCCGTCGGCCAGCGGCAGCGCCCCGCGTAGGGGCACGAAGTACGCCGGGGTGTGCAGGAAGTGCCCCTCGGCGCGCGGTCCGTGCGCCGTCGCACGGACCTCCAGCAGGACCAGGCCGGTGGCGAGCGGCGCGAGGATCAACGCCCCCGGACGGCACTGCTCCGGCCAGCTCTGCGGTACGGAGGGCAGGGTGCAGGTCGCGATGATCCGGTCGTACGGGGCACGCTCCGGACAGCCCCGGGCGCCGTCGCCGGTGATCACCGTCGGGTGGTACCCGGCCGCGGCGAGGTGGCCGCGGGCCGAATCCGTGATCTCCGGGTCCAGATCGACGCTGGTCACGGCGGGGTCGCCGAGCCGGTGGGCGAGGAGGGCCGCGTTGTAGCCGGGGCCGGTGCCGATCTCCAGGACCGTGTGTCCGTCGGCCATATCGAGGGCGTCGAGCATCAGGGCCATCAGGGACGGCTGACTGGAGGACGAGACGAGTTCGCCGTCCTTGAGCCAGGTGGCCAGCGCCCCGTCCGCGTACACCCCGTGCAGCCAGCGGGAGCGTTGCCCGGGGTCGGCGCCCTCCCCGAGGCGTTCGTAGCCCCCGATCCCGTGCACGTAGAAGAACGGCACGAACAGATGGCGGGGCACCTCGGCGAAGGCGGTACGCCAGGCGGGATCGGTGAGTCCGCCCCGCGCGACGATCTCCCGCACGAGGGCGTCCCGCGCCGCGTCGGCCTCGGCGTCGGGAGCGGACGGGGAGGGGCCCTGCCGGTGTGCACCCATGTCTCCACTGTCCTGCGCCGGGGCTGTGGGGGCGAGAGGGAGCACACGGGCTCCGATCCCGGACGTTGGTCCTAGGACCGCTGACCTCGGGCGGTGCGTCTGCGACCATGGACGGGTGACTGAGATTCCGCGCGACACGCTTCAGGAGCAGACCTTCTACGAGCAGGTCGGCGGCGAGGCGACCTTCCGGCGCCTGGTGCACCGCTTCTACGAGGGCGTGGCGGGCGACGAGCTGCTGCGGCCGATGTACCCGGAGGAGGATCTGGGCCCGGCCGAGGAGCGGTTCGCGCTGTTCCTGATGCAGTACTGGGGCGGCCCGCGCACCTACAGCGACCACCGGGGCCACCCGCGGCTGCGGATGCGGCACGCGCCGTTCCGGGTGGACCGCGCGGCCCATGACGCCTGGCTCTCCCATATGCGGGTCGCGCTGGACGAGCTGGGGCTCGCGCCCGAGCACGAGCGGCAGCTGTGGGACTACCTGACGTACGCCGCCGCCTCGATGGTCAACACCGCGGACTGAGCGCTTCCGGACGTCGGCGGACCACCGGTCGGCGGCTACGTGAACGTTCTGTGACCAGACGCCTCCGGAATTCGACGCTCCACCTCCGGATAACGATCACGATCGCATCAAGGTGCGCCTGTAAGCGGTTACCGAAACCCA
This sequence comes from Streptomyces rubiginosohelvolus, assembly GCF_014649875.1. Lineage (GTDB taxonomy): Bacteria > Actinomycetota > Actinomycetes > Streptomycetales > Streptomycetaceae > Streptomyces > Streptomyces rubiginosohelvolus. Next base: position 508,173 of record NZ_BMTW01000003.1, read on the forward strand.
GGTGCCTCTGAAAGCATCACCGGTACGTCGGGGGGCGTGCGCGTGTGGTGTTTCCGGGGCTGGGGGATCAGGTGACGGGTTTCGTCCTTCTGCGGGTGCGGGCTCATCGCCTGTTGCTCTCCGCGGCCGTCCTCGCCGTCCTGCTGACCACCTCCGTCCTGGCCGCGCTCACCGCGTTCTCGGGTTCCGTGGGGGACGCGGCCCTGCGCCACACGCTCACCCACCGCTCGGCCGCGTCCGCCGCTCTCGTCGTGTCCGCGTCGGTGGACCACGAACAGCGCGCGGAGGCCGACGAGGCCGTCCGTAAGGCCTCCCTCGACGCCTTCGACGGGCTGCCCGTGACCGTGGGGAAGCTGGAGAGTTCGGGGTCGTACGCGCTGCCGCGAAGCCTCCAGGACCCGGCCGCCCGGCGCGGCGAACCGGACCTCACCCACTTCGCCGCCCTCGACCGCGGCCGCGTGCGGGTCACGGAGGGCAGGGCGCCCGCCGCCTCCGATGGCACCGCCCCCGTACAGGTCGCGCTGCCCGTCGTCGCCGCCGAGGCGCTGAAGCTGAAGCCCGGCGCCCGGCTCACCGTCACCGACCGGCTGCGGGACGACAAGAAGCAGCGGGTCCTGGTCACCGGTGTCTACGAGGCGGCCGACCGGTCCGACCCGTACTGGCAGTTGGACCCGCTGGGCGGGCGCGGAGTGCGCAAGCTCGCCTTCACGACGTACGGCCCGCTGCTCACCGACCCCTCGGTCCTCGCCTCGGGCGCGCTCGGCGGCGGGCAGACGTCCTGGCTGGCGGCCGCCGACTTCGCCACGCTGACCACCGGCTCCATGGCGGGGCTGCGGGACGCGTCGGCGGGTGCCCCGAAGGCGCTGGCGGCCGCACCGGTGTTCAAGGCCGGTGTCACCGCGCGCATGTCGCTGCCGACCGTGCTCGACCAGCTCGACCGGGCGCTGCTGGTCTCCCGTTCCACGCTGATGATCGTCGCGGTGCAGCTGGTCCTGCTGGCCGCGTACGCCCTGCTGCTCGTGGCCCGGCTGCTGAACAGCGAGCGGGACGGCGAGCGCGAACTGCTGCGGGCCCGGGGCGGTTCGCGGGGCCGGATCACCTCGTTCGCCGCGATCGAGGCGCTGCTGCTGGCCGTGCCCGCCGCCGTGGTCGCCCCGCTGCTCGCGGGGCCGCTGACCGGGCTGCTGGCCGAGCGCAGCGCCCTGTCCCGGATCGGTCTGGAGGTCGGCGCGGCCTCGACCGGGACCGTGTGGCTGGTCTCCGCGGCCGTCGCGCTGGCCTGCGCCCTGGCGGTGGTGGCCCCGTCGCTGACGGCCGGGGCGGGCGGGCGCAGGACGCGGGCCGCCTCGCTGCCGGGGCCGGTGCGGGCGGGCGCGGACCTCGGGCTGCTGCTGATCGCGGGGGTGGCGTACTGGCAGCTGGACCGGCAGGCCGGCGGCGGGGCACTCACCGGCGACCGGGCGGGCAACCTCGGGATCGACCCCCTGCTGGTCACCGCCCCCGCCCTCGCGCTGCTCGCCGGAACGGTCCTCACGCTGCGGCTGCTGCCGCCCGCCGCGCGGCTCGCGGAACGGCGTGCGGCCAAGGGCCGGGGGCTGCCCGCGGCCCTGGCGGGCTGGCAGTTCAGCCGCCGCCCGTTGCGGGGCGCGGGGCCGGTGCTGCTGCTGGTCCTGTCGGTCGCGATGGGCATGCTTGCGATCGGCCAGAGCGCCTCGTGGAACCGTTCGCAGTCCGACCAGGCCGACTTCGGCTCCGGCGCGTCGGTCCGGCTGGTGGGCGGTCACGGCAGCGGTCCGGCGTCGGCCGGGATCTACAGCGGCCTGGACGGGGTGCGGCAGGCGGCGCCCGCCCACCGGACGACGGTGGAGGCCTCCGGGGGGCGCACGGCCGAGATCCTCGCCCTGGACACCGCCCACGCGGACGAGGGGATGCTGATGCGCTCCGACCTCGTCGGCGGAAGCCCGCGCCGGGTGTTCGACACCATCGCCCCGAAGCGGACCCCGCGCCCCGGGCTCGTCCTCCCGAAGGGCAGCACCCGGGTGCTGATGGACCTGCGGATCACCACGGTGTCGCCGAAACGCTCCGAGGCCGCCCCCGGCACCTCGCCGCCGGTGGTCACCGTGCTCCTGGAGGACCGCTACGGCCTCCCGTACCGGTTCCTGGCCGGTCCGGTGCCCGTGGACGGCCGCCCGGTCCCGGTGTCGTTCACGGTGTCGGCGGCGGGCGGTCTGGCCGTGACCGGCATCGAGGTGGACGACCAACCGCCGTACGGCCGGGCGGAGAAGCGCCGGGTCACGGTGAGCGACGTCCGCGTGGTCACGGGATCCGGCGACGACAAAGCGTCGGGCTCCGGCTCCCCCGAAGGGTCTGAAGGCTCCGCAAAATCCGAGGACTCCGCAGGCCAGGGACGCCCGGAACGCCCGGTGCCGGTCTCCGGACCGGTGCGCTGGGACGCGTCGATGGCGCTCACCCAGAGCGGTGACAGCCGACCCGGCAGACCGCCGGTGGGCAACGGGGCAGCGGGCCTGCCGGACTTCACTTACGACACCGGGGTGAGCAGCGAGGACACCTGGGAGCCGACCACCAGCACCCTGCGGATCACCGCCGCCCGGCCGAAGGCCGCGCCGCTCAAGGCGGTCGCGACGGACGCCTATCTGAAGAGCACGAACGCGAAGCTGGGGGACGAGATCGACCTCACCCTGGCCGGGAACACCGTCCGGGTGACCCTGGCAGACGCGGTGCGCCGACTGCCGACCACCGGGGCCGCCGAGCTGTCCGGCGCCGCGGACCCGGCGCAGTACGGCGGCGCGCTGCTGCTGGACCTCAAGGCCGTCACCGAACTCCTGGCCGGGCGCACGACGGCCACCATCGAGGCGACCGAGTGGTGGCTGAGCGCTGCCCCCGGGGACGCCCCGAAGGTCGCCGCCGCGCTGCGCGCGCTGCCGGACACCGACCCGGCCCAGGTGCTGGTCCGGGCCGAGGCCGCCCGGCAGTTGGTGGACGACCCGCTGGGAGCGGGGCCGCAGTCGGCGCTGCCCGCCGTCGCGGTGGTCGCGGCGGCGCTGGCGGCGGTCGGCTTTGCGGTCAGCGCTTCGGGCTCCCGGCGCGAACGGGCGGCGGAGCTGGGCGTGTTGCGGGCGCTCGGTGCCCCGCGTCGCCAGCTGGCCCGGATGATCGCCGCCGAACAGGGCGTGCTGATCGCTCTCGCCCTGCTGATCGGGCTCGGCATCGGCACGGTGCTGACCCGCGCCGTCGTCCCGCTCATCGTGCTCACCGGGCAGGCGGACCGGCCTGTTCCGCCGGTGCTGGTCGAGCTGCCCGCCGGGCAGGTCGCCGCGCTGCTGGCCGGGGTCGCCGCCCTGCCGCTCGTGATCGTCGCGACGATGGCGCTGCGCCGCGGGGACCCGGCGGTCACACTGCGCCACCAGGGGGACCACTGACATGAGCGACGGCAAGCGGGCGGCGAGCGCCCCCTGGATACGGACCCGGCTGCGCACCGCACCCGGCGCCGCGGTGGCCCTCGCGGTGCTGGTGCTGGTGACGGCGTTCCTCGCCGCGGCGTTCCCGCGGGCCGTGGACGCGTACGAGACGAAGGGGCTGCGCCACGACATCCGGCTGGCCGACGCCGGGCGCAGCGCCGTGGAGGTCTCCCGCCCCCAGCCCGGACTGGAACTGCCGCGCGAGCAGCGGGAGGCCGGAGTACGGACGCCCGAGCTGCGGCGGATCGGCGGTGCGCTCGGCAAGGCCCTGCCCGATCCGCTGCGCGCGGACATGTCGTCCGTGGCGTTCGGCGTGCGCACCCTGAAGCCGGTGCTCGCGACCGAGCCGTGGCTGCCGAGGCCCGACACGGTGCCGCCGCAGCTCTCGTACACGGCGCAGACCGGGCTGAAGGAGCACGCCCGGCTGGTCAAGGGTGCCTGGCCGACGACGCCCGACGCGGTGACGGCCGGCTCGCGTGCGGTGCGGGGCGCGGTCACCGAAGAGACGGCGGCCGCGCTGAACATGAAGGTCGGCTCGACCCTCCGACTGCCCACCGCCGTCGGGGGTCCGCTGACGGTGACCATCACGGGCATCGTCGCCCCGCGTGACCCGGGCGGCAGCTACTGGTCCGCCGATCCGCTGGTGCGCACCCCGTCCCTGATCCCGGACCCCGCGAGCCCCTTCCCGCAGAACTACTGGACCGGCACCGTCCTGCTGGCCGAGGACGCGGGTCCCGCCCTCCTGGCCACCGCCACCGAACCGTCACTGTTCTGGCGGTTCCCGCCCGACGCCTCCGCGCTCACCGGCCCCGACGGCGCCCGGCTGACGGCCGTCGTCAACTCGCTGGAGAGCGGCCCCGGGCTGCTGAAGGTGCGGGCGATCGCCGGGGACACCGCGGAGGTCCTCACCGGGCTCGGGCACATCGTGCAGGCCAACGCGCGGATGCGCGACGCGATCAGCCCCGTGATCGCGGTCGCCGCCCTCGGCATCGGCTCCGTGGCGGCCGTCGTCCTGGTGATGACGGGCGCCCTGATCGCCGCCCGCCGCAAGGCCGAACTGGCCCTGATGCGCTCGCGCGGCGGCTCGCTGCGCGGGATCGGCGGCCGTCTGCTCGCGGAGACCGCGGTGACCGTGGTGCCCGCGAGTGCGCTCGGCCTGCTCCTCGCGGTGCTGGCCGTGGGCGAGGGCCGCTGGTGGCCGGCGGCGCTGGCGGCGGCGGGCGTCGGGCTTCTCGTCTGCGTCGCGCTGCCCCTGCGGACCACGCTCCAGCACATCCGGCCCACCCTGCACGGCGCCCGCGAGGACATGGTGAGCGCCCGGCCCTCGCGTCGGCGGACCGTCGCCGAACTGACCCTGCTGGTGCTGGCGGTCGGTGCGGTGACGGCGCTGCGCCGTCGCGGTACGTCCGGGGGCGGCACCGATCTGCTGGTCAGCGGCGCGCCTGTGCTGCTCGCGCTGATCGCGGCACTGGTGCTGGTGCGGCTCTACCCGCTGCCCCTGCGGCTCGCCGCGCGTCCGGTGGCCCGGCTGCGCGGGGCGATCGGCTTCCTGTCGCTGGCCCGGGCCGGACGGTCCTCGGCGGGCGGGGCGCTGCCGCTGCTGGCCCTGCTGCTGGCGCTGGCCACGGCGGCGTTCGGCGGCTCGGTGATCGCCGGGATCGGGGACGCGCGGGACGACGCGGCGCTGACGACCGTCGGCGCGGACGCCCGGGTCAGCGGCAAGAGCGAGCGGGCGACCCTGCCCGACGAACTGGTCCGCACGGTGCGCGGCCTGGACGGGGTGCGGAACGCGGCCCCACTGCGGGTCGAGTTCGGCGTGACCATGCCGGAGACGGCGGCCGGTGGCGGCGGGGCAGGCAGCGGTACGGATACGGGCGCGGACAGCGGAGGTGGCGGCGACGCGGCCGGGGCGAGGGCCACGACCATGGTGGGCGTCGACCCGGCCTCGTACACCCGGCTGGCCCGCACGACCGGGCTGCCGGACTTCCCGAGCGGCCTGCTGAAGGCCACCGGCGCCTCGGCACCGCTGCCCGAGGGCGCGAAGTCCGGCCCGGAGCGCGTGCTGCCGGTCATCGCCTCCCCGGCGGTGGCGGCCCGGCTGGGCAAGGAGCAGCACGCGGTCGACACCCTGTCCGGGAACTTCAAGGTCCAGGTGGTGGGGACCGTCGAGCGGGTGGCGTCCCTCGCCTCCACGAACTTCCTGATCGTCAACTCCGCCTCCCTGGAGCAGCGGGTGCCCACCACGCTGCTGCTCACCGGCGCCCCCGACCCGGGGAAGCTGCGCGCGGCGGCCGACGGGAACGGCGAGGAGTTCGTCGTACAGCTGCGTTCCGAGGAACGGGCGCGGTATGTGAACACCCCGATGCAGGCGGGGGCCGAGCGGATCTATCTGGCGGCCGTCGCGGCGGGCGCCGGTTACGCGCTGCTGGCCGTTCTGCTGTCGCTGCTCCAGACCGCGCCCGAGCGCAAGACGCTGCTGGCGCGGCTGCGGACGATGGGGCTCACCACCGGACAGGGCAGGCGGCTGCTGGCCTTCGAGGCGACCCCGCAGGCGCTGCTGGCGGCGGGCGGCGGCCTGCTCACCGGCTGGGCGACCATCGTCCTGCTCTCCCCAGGCATCGATCTGGTGCCGCTCGCGCTCGCGGGCGTCGCCGGATCGGACACGAGCCCCGTCACGCTGCGCGCCGACCTCTGGTCGCTGGCGCTGCCGGCCGCCGGGGTGGTGGCACTCGCCGCCGCGGTCGCGGGCGTGCAGGCGTGGTGGGCGAGCCGCCGCGGATCGATCACCGAACTCAGGGCAGGAGACTCCCGATGACCTCGTCCACCGAGACGGCAGGCACGCCCCGCGCGGCCGAGACGACGCTGGCGGAGCTGGAGCGGCGGGCCGCGGCCCGCCGGGACCGCCCCTCCTACGGGCACGACGCGCTGATCGCCTGCGACCGGGTGGTGCGGATCTTCACCACGGACGGGGTGGAGGTGCAGGCCCTCCAGGGCCTCGATCTGCTGGTCACCGAGGGCGAGTTGATGGCCCTGGTGGGGGCGTCGGGCAGCGGCAAGTCGACGCTGATGAACATCCTGGCGGGGCTGGACGTGCCGACGGCGGGCTCGGCGAAGGTCGCGGGGTGCGATCTGCTGTCGATGGGCCCGAAGGAACGGCTGCGCTACCGGCGGGACGTGGTCGGGTTCGTCTGGCAGCAGACCGCCCGCAATCTGCTCCCGTATCTCACCGCGATCCAGAACATCACCCTGCCCATGCAGTTGCGCGGCGGGGGGAGCAAGCGCGAACGGGCCGCCCGGGCCGAGTCGTTGCTCGCCATGCTGGACATCGCGGACTGCCGCGACCGGCGGCCCCAGCAGCTCTCCGGCGGTCAACAGCAGCGGGTGGCGATCGCGGTGGCGCTGGCCAACAACCCGTCCGTGCTGCTGGCGGACGAGCCGACCGGTGAGCTGGACTCGGCCACCGGGGAGCAGGTCTTCGCCGCGTTCCGGCGCGCCAACGAGGAGTTGGGCACCTCGATCGTGATCGTCACCCATGACCAGGCGGTCGCGAACGAGGTCCGGCGTACGGTCGCCATCCGCGACGGCCGTACGTCCTCCGAGGTGCTGCGCCGTACGGAGGTGGACGCGGCGACGGGCCAGGAGTCGCAGGTGGCCCGGGAGTACGCGATGCTCGACCGGGCGGGGCGGCTCCAGTTGCCCGCGGACTACACGCAGGCGCTGGGTATGGAGCACCGGGTGCTGCTGGAGCTGGAGCAGGACCACATCGGCGTCTGGCCGGACGCGCACGGCGCTCCGGAGAAGCCGGAAGGGTCTTCGGACCCGCAGGAGAAGCGGGAGAAGTAGCGGCGGAGGCGACCGGCCCCGCCGATCCGGCCGTCGGCCGGTCAGCCGGGCCGCCGGTTCAGCCGGGCTCGACCGACAGGCCGAGCCCGCCGAGCCCGCCGGCCGGGTCGCGGCGCAGCGCGATCGAGCCGAAGGGCGTCCGCAGCCGCAGCCAGCCGCCCGCGGAGAGCAGCGAGACGGGGAAGTCCGGGTCGGGACGCAGGAAACCGAGGGACTGGGCGGCGTGCACGGCGCGCAGGGGCAGGTCCGTGGTACCGACCGGCCGGGACCAGATCTCGCGGCCGATCCGGTCGCGCTCGGCGCGGGTCCGCGACTCCTCGGGCAGCGCCTCGTCCCGCGTACGGAATTCGGCGACGGCCTCGTCAAGCGCGACGCGCAGCGCGTCGGGGGCGGGCAGCCCTGCCTGCTCCTGCCAGGGCCCCCGGGGCGGCAGGACGCCGGTCCAGGGCGGCCCGGTGACGGGCGCGGGCAGCGCACCGCCCCGCTCCCCCGGGCCCTCGCCGTCGCCGGAGACGTCGAGGGACTCCAGCAGCTCCCCGGCCGACACCGTGACGTCGAGCGTCTCGGGGCGGGCCAGGCGGGCGGTGCGGATGGCGAGGACCTCGAAGGAGGGCGGGCGGCCGAACACCGCCAGCGCGTCGCCGCCGCCCGCCTGCAACCGGACCGCTGCGGCCCGGTCGTAGTGGAGCAGCCGGCCGAGGAAGGCGGCGAGATCCGCCGCCTCCCTCGGGTCGGCGAACAGCAGCGACTGCACGGGCACGGTCATGCCGCGGCGGGCTCCTCTGCCAGGTACTGCTGGAGGAAGAGCTTCTCCTCGGCGGAGATCCGCCGGGGCCGCTCCGCCGCCAGGTCGTACGGCACGACGACGGTCGAGGCGCGTACGTACACCTGCTCGGGGTCCTTGATCTCGTAGGCGATCGTCAGGGACGCGGCGCCTATCTTCGTGACCCACGACTCGACGGTCACCGGCTCGTGCCGGTGGACCAGCGGCCGTACGTAGTCGATCTCGTGCCGGGCCACGACGGACCCGCCCGAGAACGACGGGGAACCGTCCCCGGGCGCCAGCCGGAACATGAAGTCGATGCGCGCCTCCTCCAGGTAGCGGAGGAAGACCACGTTGTTGACGTGGCCGAAGGCGTCCATGTCCGACCAGCGCAGGGGGCAGCTGTAGAGGTGACGAGCCAAGAGGATCAGCCTCGCGTGAGCTTCTTGTACGTGGCACGGTGCGGGCGGGCCGCGTCCGGGCCGAGGCGGTCGATCTTGTTCTTCTCGTACGACTCGAAGTTGCCCTCGAACCAGTACCACTTGGAGTCACCCTCGTAGGCGAGGATGTGCGTGGCGACGCGGTCCAGGAACCAGCGGTCGTGGGAGATGACCACGGCGGCACCGGGGAACTCCAGCAGCGCGTTCTCGAGCGAGGACAGGGTCTCCACGTCGAGGTCGTTGGTGGGCTCGTCGAGGAGCAGCAGGTTGCCGCCCTCCTTGAGCGTCAGCGCCAGGTTGAGGCGGTTGCGCTCACCACCGGAGAGGACGCCGGCCGGCTTCTGCTGGTCCGGGCCCTTGAAGCCGAACGCGGAGACGTAGGCGCGGGACGGCATCTCGACCTGGCCGACGTTGATGTAGTCCAGCTCGTCCGAGACGACGGCCCAGAGGGTCTTCTTCGGGTCGATGTTGGCGCGGGACTGGTCGACGTAGGAGATCTTGACCGTGTCGCCGATCTTGACCGAGCCGCTGTCGGGGGTCTCCAGGCCCTGGATCATCTTGAACAGCGTGGTCTTGCCCGCGCCGTTCGGACCGATGACGCCGACGATGCCGTTACGGGGCAGCGTGAACGACAGGTCGTCGATGAGGACCTTGTCGCCGAAGGCCTTCGAGAGGTTCTCGACCTCGACGACGATGGAACCGAGCCGGGGGCCCGGCGGGATCTGGATCTCCTCGAAGTCCAGCTTCCGCATCTTGTCGGCCTCGGCCGCCATCTCCTCGTACCGGGCGAGACGGGCCTTGGACTTGGTCTGGCGCCCCTTGGCGTTCGACCGCACCCACTCCAGCTCCTCCTTGAGGCGCTTCTGGCGCTTCTCGTCCTTGCGGCCCTCGACCTTGAGGCGGGTGGCCTTCTTGTCGAGGTAGGTGGAGTAGTTGCCCTCGTAGGGGATCGCGCGGCCGCGGTCGAGTTCGAGGATCCACTCGGCGACGTTGTTGAGGAAGTACCGGTCGTGCGTGACGGCGACGACGGCACCCGCGTACTTCGAGAGGTGCTGCTCCAGCCAGTTCACCGACTCGGCGTCCAGGTGGTTGGTGGGCTCGTCGAGGAGGAGCAGGTCCGGGGCCTCGATGAGGAGCTTGCAGAGCGCCACGCGGCGCTTCTCGCCACCGGAGAGGTTGGTGACCGGCCAGTCGCCGGGCGGGCAGCCCAGGGCGTCCATGGCCTGCTCCAGCTGGGCGTCCAGGTCCCACGCGTTGGCGTGGTCCAGGTCCTCCTGGAGCTTGCCCATCTCCTCCATCAGCGCGTCGGAGTAGTCGGTCGCCATGAGCTCGGCGACCTCGTTGAAGCGGTGGAGCTTGCCCATGATCTCGGCGGCGCCGTCCTGGACGTTCTCCAGGACGGTCTTCGACTCGTCGAGCTTCGGCTCCTGCATGAGGATGCCGACGGTGAAGCCGGGCGACAGGAACGCGTCGCCGTTGGACGGCTGCTCCAGGCCCGCCATGATCTTCAGCACCGTGGACTTACCGGCGCCGTTGGGGCCCACGACACCGATCTTCGCGCCGGGCAGGAAGTTCAGATTGACGTCATCGAGAATCACCTTGTCGCCGTGCGCTTTGCGCGTCTTGCGCATGGTGTAGATGTACTCAGCCAAGAGAAACCGTCCGGCAGCAATAGAGGTGTGGGCAGATACACCCATCTTGCCTGACGTCCGCCTCCGGACGGAAACCCGTCTCGCCGGAGGACCCTCAACAGCCACCCTCGCCACACGGGCTCAAGGCCGAACGTCACCGGTTGTAGCCACTGCATTGCGGGAAGAATGCCGACGACGACGTCCTCTCAGCCGGCCACGGGGGTCACATGGGAAGCGCTCTCATCGGATTGGCCGCCGCAGTGGTCGGTGTCACGGGCACGCTCATCGCCTCCGTGCTGTCCCAACGCCTTCTGGCCCGCGTGCAGGCGGAGCAGTTCGACCGCCAGCAGCTGTCGGCCGAGGCGCAGTGGCGGCGCGAGCAGCAGGTGGCTGAACTGAGCCGCCGACGCGACGGCTACATGCAGGTCAACGCGTCATTCCGGCGCTACCGAACGCACCTCATGGACTTCCTGTGGACCCTGCAGAAAGGAGCGGTGACGCCAGAAGCTCGAGAACGGGTCGAAGAGGCCCGACGCGATCATCACGCAACCTTCGCCCAGGCCCAGTTGATCGCGTCCACAGCGGTTCTGGCCGAGCTGGACGGGATGACCGCCGCATTGTCGGAGGTGTACCGCCGGGTCATGTCCCTGGAAGAAGGGACTCCCGACCCGGACGGGTCCTTCGAGGGCCTACGGTCGGACTTCGATCACCTGTGGGAGCGATGGGAGGGGATGCGCGCCACGATGCGCGCCGATCTCGGGGCCGGGAACGATCACGACGGGGAGCAGCGGACCGGCCCCGTGCAGCTTCCCTCGCCCCGGCCTGGGGGCCCGGAGACGCCCCGAGCCGCCTGACACGGCAAGCCGGATGACCTTCCGCGCTTCCTCGCTCACTCACCGTCGGTGTGCGGCTTCTTCCGGCGGAGGGCGAAGACCGCACCACCGCCCACGACGAGCAGTCCGATGGCGACGGCGGCGAGCATCGGGGTGGCGCTGGAGCCACCCGTGGCGGCGAGGTCGCCCTCAAGGCCGGACGTGGCGGCGCCGGTCGTGGCCGGGAGGGACCGCTCGGCGCTCTGCGTGCCGACGTCGTTGCCCGCGCCGCCCGCCTCCTCGCTCTCCTGCTCCAGGACGCTGCCGCTGGTGGCGCAGTCCAGCATCCCGGTGAAGGTACGGCTGAACCCGGCGGGCCCGGTGATGGTGAAGTCGTACGCCTGGTCCTCGGCGACGGGGACGGTGACCGTGCTGGTCTCCCCGGCGGCGACGGTGTGCTCCTCACCGGCCAGCTCGAAGGTGAACGGCTCGTCGCCCCGGTTGGCGGCCGTGACGTCCACCCCGCCCTTCGCGCAGTTCTTCCGGGCGGTCACCGCCGGGGCGGCGCCGGTCTCGGCCCAGGTGGCGGTGGCCCGGGCGGAGACGGTCGACTCGCTGGAGCCGGCCAGGATCTGGGTCTGGGTGCGGCCCGTCCCGGCGAAGGCCCGGCCGACCGGCACGGAGGTGGTGGCCTGGACGCTCAGCGACGCGGTGCCGTCCGCGGTGTTCTTCGGTACGGCGAAGTAGAGCTGGTCCCCGTCGGACGCCTCGGTGACCGGGGTCCCCTTCTTGTCGGTGACCTGGACGCCGCTGGCCGCGGCGTCCACCGGGGGCGACACCGAGACCTGGCCCGCGGCGGTGCGGACGTTCACGGGACCGATCGGCTCTCCGGCGCGGCCGGAGACGGCGGCCGGCTCCAGGGTCAGTGAGGTCCGGGGCTCCTTCTCCGGGCGTGCGCTGCGCTGCAGCCAGTCGGCGAGCTTCTCCGCCTGCTTGTCCGACGCGGTGACGTCGGCGTTGTCCGAGTAGCGCCAGATGGCGACCTGGGTGCCGGCGGCGGCGGTCCGCTCCGTCAGCGGGCCGGTACCGGCCGCCTCGGCGAGCGCGGCCAGGTCGTCGACCTGCGGGTAGGAGTGCTGGAGGATCCAGCGGATCTTCCCCGCGTTCCGGTTGCCGCTGAGCGAGGTCTCGGCCCAGGGGGTCTCCAGGTACTTCGCCTGGTCCTGGGTGGGGTTGTGGAGGTCGATGCAGTAGGTCTTGAGCTTGCCGCCGCCGTCCACGGTCATCTCGAACAGTCCGGCGGGCAGTTCCTGGGTCCGGGCGGGCGCGCCGTCCTCCCCCGCGATGCGGAGCACGGCGCTGTCGAAGGTCTTCAGTCCGTCGAGCACGGCGGCCGCGCCGCCGTGGTGCCGGCTGGTGTCCTCGGCCGCCGCAGGTCCGGCGCCGACGAGCGCGGCGGCCGCGACGAGACCGGAGACCAGCAGCGCGGCGACCGGGCGGAGGATCCCGCGGCCGGGGTCCGCTCCTGTCGTGCCGGACGACGCAGCGGACGCTGAAGGCGCAGAAAACACAGAATTCCCCTCCGGGCGAGGCCCTCGCGCGTGGTGCGCGTGTGGGGAATGCCTCGCCAGCAGACCCAAGTGACCCGTGAGCACTGGGAATCCTAAAGAACGGGCCGAGGTGAGTCCCCCGAACTGCCCTTCGCCAACCATTCCGAATCGGAATCGTTATCGCGGGATGGCGCCCGAACGCGTCGCCGAACAGCCTTTTCAGGACACTGCGGCCATTGCGCCGACCTGTTCCCGTTCTTTCGGCGACTCCTCCGTGTCGCCGTCCGTGACGCGCTCCGGACGCTCCGTCAGATGTGGTTCCATCCTGGGCGTCCGACGGAAGGCGGCCGTCCCCCGGCTCAGGTCGTGGCCGACGGCGACGGCCTCGACATCGACGAACGTCCGTCGCTGACCGGCCTGTTCCTCCTCGCGGACCTTCAACCGGCCGTGCACGACCAGGGGTTCCCCGACCGAAACGGAACCAGCGAGATTCGCGGCGAGCGTCCGCCAGGACCAGACGGTGTAGAAGCTGGTGCGGCCGTCGGCCCAGAGCTGTTTCTCGCGGTCCCAGCGGCGCGGAGTGACGGCGAAACGGAATCGCGCCATTCCTCCGGTGGCCGTCTCCCGGAAGTCCACCGCGGTCGCCGCGTTACCCACCAGGGTCACCAAGGTCTCGTTCATTTCCCGCCCCCGCTTTCCTTGTCTTCCGTGTGCACCGCGCGTACCTCGTCGTCCGGCGGTGTGTACGCACTCCATGGTGGGGGCCGGAAAGGAATCGCGTCGGGGCCTGTGGACTACCGGCCGGTTGTGGAAAACTCCGTCACCGTCACGTACCGCTCGCGCACTTCCCGGTAGCGCACCAGCTCTGCCGCGACCGGATCCAGGACCCTGGCCCGTCCGCAGCCGGCCGCGGCCTCGCGCAGCCGCCGCTCGGCGTCCTGCCCGTACCGTCTGGCCGGTCCCCGGATGGCCGCGGCGCAGCCCCACTCGACCAGCGGGCCCCCGACGACACCGGCCAGCATGATGAGCGCGGGGGTGACGAGCCCCGGCTCCAGGACGCCGATGATCTGGCCGACCAGCCACAGGCCGCCGAAGATCTGCAGGAGCGTCATCGACGCCTGGGCCAGCACCGCGGCCGGCCACCACTTCGGCCGGGGCGGCTTGGGCGGCCGCCCGCCGAGCTGGGGGACCGTGCTCTTCCCCGTCTCCGTCCCGCCGCCCCGCTTGGACGCGCCGGGGGCCCCGGCCCTGACCGCCAGTTCGTCCAGCGCCTCGGGCAGCCCCTGCGCCCCGGTGAACGCGGCCTCGCGCACCGCCTGCGCCCAGGGCCCGGGCAGCCCGTCGGCGGCGTCGTCCGCGACGATCCGCACCGCCTGCTCGACCCGCTGCCGGGCCGTCAGCTCCTCCTCGGGCGGGGTGAGCGCCTGGCCCAGCCGGTCGAGGCTGCCGGGCAGGCCCCGGTTCTCGTACCAGCGCCAGAGCCGCAGCCAGGGCGTCCCGCAGGCCCGGCTCGCGTTGCGGCGCCACTCCCGCTCGGCGGCCTGTCCGGCGGCCGCCGCGCCGACGGCCTCGGCCAGCCGGTCGGTGAACTCCTCGCGGGCCCGCTCGCCGAGACCGGGCCGCCCCTCGGCGACGTACACCTTGCGCAGCCGGGCCGCCGCCGCGTCGACGTCGGCGGAGAGGCGGCGGGTGGCGGCGGTGCGGTCAGAGACGAACCGACCGATCATCTCGCGGAGTTCGGGGACCCCGTCGCCGGTGAGCGCGGACAGGGACATGACGGTGGCGCCGGGTTCGCCGTGCTCGCCGAGCGCGATGCCGTCCTCGTCGAGGAGGCGGCGGAGGTCGTCGAGGACGAGGTCGGCGGCCTCGCCGGGCAGCCGGTCGGTCTGGTTGAGGACGACGAAGGTGACCTCCGCGTGTCCGGCGAGCGGGCGCAGATAGCGTTCGTGGAGGGCGGCGTCGGCGTACTTCTCCGGGTCGACGACCCAGATCACCGCGTCGACCAGGGCCAGCACCCGGTCCACCTGGTCGCGGTGCTCGGTGGCCGCCGAGTCGTGGTCGGGCAGGTCGACCAGGACGAGCCCCTGGAGCGCCTCGTCGAGCGCGGCGGGTCCCGGGTGGGGCCTGCGCCGCAGCCGCCCGGGGACGGCGAGGCGGTCCAGCAGTCCCGCCGCGCCGTCGGTCCAGCTGCACGCGATGGGCTGGGAGGTGGTGGGGCGGCGCAGCCCGGTGTCGGAGATGGGGGCCCCGGCGAGCGCGTTGAACAGGGTCGACTTCCCGCTGCCGGTGGCTCCCGCGACGGCGATGACCGTGTGCCGGGAGGAGAGCCGCTGCCGGGCCGCGGCCTCGTCCAGGACGCGGCCCGCCTCGGCGAGGGTGTCCCGGTCGAGCCGGGCGCGGGAGAGTCCGACGAGTTCGCGCAGGGCGTCGAGCCGGGCGGGCAGCGGTCCGTCGGCGGCGGCGTACGCCTCGACCTGCGGCTCCGCCTCGACCTCGGCGGGCGGGGACGGCGCGGCCTCCTCCGCTTCGCGGGCCTCGGCCGCGCGCCGGGCGATGAGCCCGTCGTCCCAGCGCCCGTCCGCGCGCCCGTCCGGCTTCCCCGTGCCGTCGCCCTTGCCGTGGTCCTCGTCCGTGACGGCAGTCATCGCTGCCACCTCTCCTTCTGCAGTACGGAAAGCGCGGCGATCAGTTCGGCCTGGGGTTCGGGGGCGACGTCGAGCGCGTCGAGCGGGGCGAGGCGGCGTTCGCGTTCGCCGCCGAGGACCTGGTCGAGCGTGGTCGTCAGCTGCTCGCCGCCCTTGTCGCGGAGGCGCAGCGCACCCTGGGCGCCGATGCGTTCGGCGAGCTGCTCCCCCGCCGCCCGGGCGCGCCGCCCGCCGAGCAGGGCGGCCGCGAGGAGGGCTGCGACGCTCTCGGGGGCGGGCGCCACGCTGCGGTCGAGCTGGCGCACCTCCTCCTCGGCCAGCTCCTCCAGGACCCGGCGCCACCGGCGTACGGCGACGGCGATCCGCCCTTCGACGTCTTCGGCGGGCCCCCAGCCCCCGGCCTCCCGTCCGGCGCCCTCGAACCGGAACAGGGCCCCGGCGGGTTCGCGGTGCCAGTGGGTGCGGATCTGTTCGTCGGCGGCGGAGACCGAGCACTGGAGCAGGGCCACCAGGCTGTCGACGAGGGCTTCGAGGAGTTCCTCGGGCGAGCTGTAGAGGGGGTGGCCGCGCCACCGGGTCCGCGCGTCCCCGGAAAGCACCGCCCCGTTCTTCAGTCGGCGGCGGATCCGGGTGGCTTCCTTGCCGTACGCCTCGTCGACCGCCGCGGTGAGCCGTACGGAGGCGGCGTACTGGGCGGCGACGGCGGAGGCGAGGGCGGGCATCCGTACGTTGAGCGACTCGATGACGCCGGAGGCGGTACGCCCCACCGCCTGCTGCCGGGCGGCGGGGTCCTGGGCCCGGTGGGCGAGCCAGGCGCGCAGCGGGGCGACGGCGCTGGCGGGGAGCAGTCCGCTGCCGCCGCCGGTGGACTCGGGCAGTTCGGGGATGGTGAACCGCGGTACGTCCCCGAGTCCGGACCGGGTCAGCAGGGCCGCGTACTGCCGGGACACCTCGGCGATCACCTGGTGGGGCACCCGGTCGAGGACGGTGACGAGGGCCGCGTCGTACTCCTTCGCGGTGCGCAGCAGATGCCAGGGCACGGCGTCGGCGTAGCGCGAGGCGGTGGTGACCATGACCCAGACGTCGGCGGCGCAGATGAGTTCGGCGGCCAGGACGCGGTTGCGGACGACGAGCGAGTCGATGTCGGGGGCGTCCAGAATGGCGAGCCCGCGGGGCAGGCTGAGCGCGGTCTCCACGCGCAGGGCGGCCTCCCCGTCCTCTCCGCGCGCGGCGAGGTCGTCGAGCCCGTCGGGGTCGGGCGTCTGGCCCGGCGGCAGCCAGATCCGGGTGAGCTGCGGCAGCACCCGTACACCCGCGAACCAGTGGTGGTCGTCCGGGTGGCAGACCAGCACCGGGGTCCGGGTGGTGGGCCGCAGCACCCCGGCCTCGCTGACCCGGCACCCCACCAGCGAGTTGACCAGGGTGGACTTCCCGGCCCCGGTGGATCCGCCGATCACGGCGAGCAGCGGCGCCTCGGGGTCCTTGAGGCGTGGCAGGAGGTAGTCGTCGAGCTGGGCGAGGAGTTCGACCCTGGTCTGCCGGGCGCGTTCGGCCCCCGGCAGGGGCAGTGGGAGACGCACGGCGGCGACACGGTCGCGCAGGGCGGAAAGTGCGTCGATGAGCTGAGGCCGTACGTCCATGGTCACCACATGCGAAGAATGCCCAATTTTGGAGCCTTTTTGAAGCGTATAGACCCCTCTGCGCGGCGGTTCCACCCTCTGGACAGAGTCAGGACAGAGGGGACGAGTGGGGCGGGGGCATAACGACTGCACAACACCCGGCGCGTGGTAGGCGAAAAGCGCTGCGGGAATCGCACCTACCTGCGATTATCGGTTCGCTTCACCGAACCTCCACAACGTGCCACGCAGGTGAAGCAACCGGGTCCAGGGGATCGGAGCCCTATCCTTGTCCCGGCACGGCCACGGAACCACCGATCAGGACTCCCGGCCCCCGTAGCTCAGTGGATAGAGCAGGCGCCTTCTAAGCGCTTGGCCGCAGGTTCGAGTCCTGCCGGGGGCGCCACCGACCGCACGACCGTGAGGCCCTCCGCGCAGGAGGGCCTTTCGTCGGTCCGGGGGACGTTAGCGGGCCCGGCGTCATGACGGCGTAAGCGACGGGGACCCGGCCTCTCTACACATCCCGCCGCCGGAGCAGCACCAGCGCCCCCAGCGCGAGCGCCGTCGTGTACGCGGCCACCAGGAGCAGGGAGGGCCAGGGGCCCAGGCTGCCCACGGTGTCGGCGGCGGCGTCCGAGGTCTGGGTGAGCTTCTCCAGGGCGGCCGTCGGGGAGAGGCCGGCGATCCAGCGTTCCGCGTCGCCGAAGAGCGGGCCGAACAGGGACGGCAGGAGCAGCAGGCCGATCACCGTGGTGACCGCCCCGGCGGAGTGGCGTACGAGGGTGCCGACGGCGAGACCCAGCAGGGCGGCGACCGCGAAGGACGCGGCGATCCCGAACAGGGCGGGCAGCGGATCGCCCTGGGCGTACCGGCCCTCGGGCAGCAGGGCGTCCCCCACGAGGTAGGCGAGCGTGCAGGAGGCCAGGGCGAGGACGTACATCACGCCCGCCACCAGCGCGGCCTTGGCGGCGAGGACCGAGGAGCGGCGGGGGCGGGCCGCGAACGTCGTCCGGATGGTGCCGCTGCTGTACTCCCCCGTCATCACCAGCGCACCCACCACCGCCGCCAGCATCTGGGCGACGACGGAGAGCGTGAGGCTGCCGCCCAGGACGGTGTCGTCGGACTGGAGGCTTCCGGTCGTGGCGACGAACACCGCGCCCAGAACGGGCAGTACGGCGGTCGCCACCGTCGTCCACACCGTGGAGCGCACGCTGCGGAACTTGATCCACTCGTAGGCCAGGGCCTGGGCCCCGGGAGCGGCTGTCGTCGTCATCGGACTGTCTCCTTCCGGCTGGGCGCGGCGGGGCGGTCCCCGGTGGACCGGCCCTCGGTGGACCGGTCCTCGGTGCGGTACTCGACCGAGGACTGCGAGAGTGCCGTGTAGACCTCCTCCAAGGAGGAGTGGGCAGGGGTCAGTTCGTGGACGGCGACGCCGTGGTCGCGGGCCAGGTCGCCGATGGCGGCGGCGTCCGGTCCTTCGACCCGCCAGCCGCCCGTGGGCTCCAGGCGGACCTGTGCCCCCGCCGCTTCCAGCAGGGCCCGGAGCTTGTCCGGTTCGGGGGACCGTACGAGGGTGTGCGCGCGGGAGTTGGTCTCGATGAAGTCGCGCATGGTCGTGTCCGCGAGGAGCCGGCCCTGTCCGATCACGACGATGTGGTCGGCCGTCAGCTCCATCTCGCTCATGAGGTGGCTGGAGAGGAAGACCGTGCGCCCCTCCGACGCCAGCGAGCGCATCAGTCCGCGGATCCAGCGGATGCCCTCGGTGTCGAGGCCGTTGACCGGTTCGTCGAGGATCAGCACCTCCGGGTCCCCGATCAGCGCCGCCGCGATCCCGAGCCGCTGGCCCATGCCGAGCGAGAAGCCCTTGGTGCGCCGGCGGGCCGTCTCCTCGGGCAGCCCGACCAGGTCGAGGACCTCCGCGACGCGGCGGCGCGGGATGCCGTTGCTCGCGGCGAGCCCGGCCAGGTGGTGGTAGGCGGAGCGGCCGCCGTGGACGCCCTTGGCGTCGAGCAGTGAGCCGACCGCCCGCAGCGGTACGGGCAGGTCCGCGTAGGCCTTGCCGCCCACGGTGACCCGTCCCGCGCTCGCGGAGTCCAGGCCGAGGATCAGGCGCATGGTGGTCGATTTCCCGGCGCCGTTCGGGCCGAGGAAGCCGGTCACGCGGCCGGGGCGGACGGTGAACGACAGCTGGTCGACGGCGGTCCGGCCGCCGTAGCGTTTGGTGAGTTCCGTTGCTTCGATCATGCGGCCGACGCTACGAGCGGGCCCCGGATCGCGAATCCTCCGGCGGGAGCCGGGGGCTACTCCCGCCGGAGTAGGGCCCGCTTCAGCGTTCGCCTGCTCTGACCAGGCCCGTTTCATAGGCGATGACCACCAGCTGGGCACGGTCGCGGGCGCCCAGCTTCGTCATGGTCCGGCTGACATGGGTCTTCGCGGTCAGCGGGCTCATGATCAGCGCCCGGCCGATCTCCTCGTTGGACAGTCCGGCGGCGACGAGCGCCATCACCTCGCGCTCGCGGCCGGTCAGCACGGCGAGCCGTTCGGCGCCCGCCGCCTCGGGGGCCTTCAGCCGGGCGAACTCCTCGATCACCTGGCGGGTGACGGCGGGGGCGAGCAGGCTCCGCCCCGCCGCGACCGTACGGATCGCGGTGCGCAGGTCGTCCGGCTCGATGTCCTTGAGCAGAAAGCCCGCAGCGCCGTGGCGCAGGGCCTCGAAGACGTAGGCGTCGACCTGGTACGTGGTGAGCATGACCACGCGGACCGGGTCGAGGGAGCGGTCCTCGGCGATCCGGCGGGTGGCCTCCAGGCCGTCGACGCCGGGCATCCGGATGTCCATCAGTACGACGTCGGGGCGGGTCGTCCGGACCGCCTCGACGGCCCGGGCCCCGTCGGCCGCCTCCGCGACGACGACCAGGTCGTCGGTGAGGTCGAGGAGGGCGCGGAATCCGGCCCGTACGACGGTCTGGTCGTCGGCGAGGACCACACGGACAGTCGTGGTTCGTTCGCTTCTTCCGTCGGTCATGGGGCCGCGCCTTCCGTCGGTGGTCCGGCTTCCGTCGGTGGTCCGGCTTCCGTCGGTGGTCCGGCTGTTGTCGGCGGTGCGGCTTCCGCCGGCAGTCCGGCTTCCGTCGGCAGTTCGGCGCGGACGCGGAAACCGCCACCCGGCACCGGACCGTGCCGGACGCCGCCGCCCACCGCGACCGCCCGCTCCCGCATGCCGATCAGGCCGAAGCCCCGCTCGGAGTCCGGGGCGGCGGGCGGCCGTGCCGCTGGGCCCTCGTCCACCACCTCGACGATCAGCCGACCACACTCGCAGGTCACCGACACGGCGGCCTGCCGTGCCGCGGAGTGCTTCACCACGTTGGTCAGCGCCTCCTGCACGATCCGGTACGCCGTGGCCTCCACGACCGCCGGAAGCGCGGCGCCCCGGGTGTCCCGCCGCAGACTGACCCGTACGCCGCCCGCCTCGACCCCCGCGACCAGTTCGTCCAGCTGGTCGAGGCGGGGAGCCGGGGCCGTGGACTCCGCCGCGCGCAGCACGGACAGCGTGGCGCGCAGTTCCCGTACGGCCTCCTTGCCCGAGGCGCGCACCTGGGTCATCGCCTGCCGCGACACCTCCGGCGCGGCGTCCAGCGCGTCCAGGGCCACTCCGGCCTGCACGGTCATCGCGCTCACCGTGTGGGCGAGGATGTCGTGGATCTCCCGGGCGACCCGCACCCGCTCCTGGCGGACGCGGCGGGCGGCCTCCCGTTCGCGGTCCTCCTCGGCCCGGGCGGCGCGCGCCGCGTACTCCGCGAGCAGCTCCCGGCGGGTCCGCACCACCTCACCCAGGAGCAGCGGGACGAGCGGCCAGACCATCTCCAGGACGGGCAGCCCCTGCGGGTTGACCACGTCCCGGCCGACCTTCAGCGCCACGAGACCGGAGACCGTCGCGGCGATCGCCCCGGTCCACAGGGTGCGCCGGCGGTCCCCCAGCACCGCGACCGTGTACAGCGCCACGATCACGGGGAGGTTCAGCAGCTCGCCGATGTGCCCGTGCAGCGCCCACCCGGCGCAGGCCGCCCCGGTCACGCAGACCACCGGAACGGGCCAACGGCGGCGGCAGGCGAGCGCCGCCAGCGAGACCACGAGGAGGGCCCAGGTCAGCGCGTCGGCCTGCCGGTAGCCGGGCTCGTTGACGGCCGCGTCGGCGGTGGTGAACGCCCCCACCACCGCCACCACCAGCAGATCCGCGACGATCGGCGGCAGCGCCCGCACCCGGGCGGCCAGGCGGTCCAAGGTCATCACCCCCTCACGGTAGGAGGCACGGCGTCCGGCCGCATACGCCGACGGGAGTAGGGCGCTGCCTCCGATGCGCGCGACCTTCGGGCAGGAGTTCGGACATACCCGGACGGGAGTTCGGGTGCGGTGAAACCTTCCGCCCGGCGGGACGTTCGTCAGGGCATGGGAACGGGCAAATCGATCAGGTGGGCTCCGAAAGGCGGAATCCCCTCCCGCGGGACCGGCCCCCCGCCCCGTCCCGTCACCCGGCGGGCATTCGCGACCTCGTGCCGCCGCCCGTCCACCCGGTCCCGCCGCCCGCACACCGAAGCGCCTGCGTGAACCACGCATCATCAGGGAAAGGAGCGCCGCGATGGCGACGCCGCTGTCCGCCGACAAGCTGCTCAAAGCCCTCCGCGACGAAGGCCTCCACGTCGTCGAACACCGGAGCTGGCGTACCAACAACCGCAATCACAAGGGTCCTTGGGGACCGGCGCACGGGGTGATGATCCATCACACGGTCACCTCGGGCACCGCGTCCTCCGTCGAGCTCTGCTACAACGGCCACTCCGCCCTGCCGGGACCGCTCTGCCACGGTGTCATCGCCAAGGACGGGACCGTCCACCTCGTGGGGAACGGGCGGGCGAACCACGCCGGGCTCGGCGACGACGACGTCCTGCGCGCCGTCATCGCGGAGAAGGCCTTGCCCCCGGACAACGAGGCCAACACCGACGGCAACCGGCACTTCTACGGCTTCGAGTGCGTCAACCTCGGTGACGGGAAAGACCCGTGGCCGGCGGCCCAGTTGCTGGCGATCGAGCGGGCCGCAGCCGCCGTCTGCCGGGCGCACGGGTGGTCCGAGCGGTCGGTGATCGGGCACCTGGAGTGGCAGCCGGGCAAGGTCGATCCGCGCGGCTTCACGATGAACTCGATGCGTTCGCGGGTCGGCAAGCGGCTGGACGGTGCCCCGGACGGCCCCTCCAAGCCGCCGCCGAAGCCGACGTACGAGCCGTTCCCGGGCGCCGCGTTCTTCAAGGTCGGCCGGAACAGCGCCGTCATCACGGCGATGGGCAAGCGGCTGGTGGCCGAGGGCTGCGGCCGGTACACGGTGGGACCGGGACCGGCCTGGTCCGAGGCCGACCGGAAGTCGTACGCCGCCTGGCAGCGCAAGCTGGGCTACTCGGGCGGGGACGCGGACGGCGTTCCCGGGAAGAGCAGTTGGGACCGGCTCAAGGTGCCCAACGTGTGACACCGGGGAGGGCGGCCCGGCTCACGCTCTCCGGGAAGCTCCGGACGAGCGCGAGCCGGGCCGCCGCACGCGGATCAGCCGTCAGCTGTCTCAGCGGCCAGCGGCCAGCGGTCAGCGGTCAGCGGTCAGCGGTCAGCGGTCAGCGGTTGAAGCTGCTGCCCAGGCCCGCCTTCGTGGGCACCGTGCCGAGCGCCCCGTGCCCGAAGCTGAACGAGCCCTTGGCCGCCAGGCCGGAGGCGGCGGCCGGGAACACCCACAGGGAGCCCTCGCCCGCGTTCTCCCCCGGTGCGCCCACGGCCAGTTCGGTGCGCCCGTCGCCGTTCAGGTCGCGCAGGGACACCGCGCCGCCGAAGCGGTCGTCCTTCTCCACGGCTCCGACGACATCCGGGGTGCCCTGGTTGAAGCCGTAACTGCCTTTGCCCGTGGGGCCGGTGGCGGTGCCGGGGAGGACGACCATGCCGCCCGCGTTCGCGACGGTGCCCTGGTCCTCGCCGGGGACTCCCACCGCGATCTCGCCGTAGCCGTCGCCGTCGGTGTCGCCGATCGCCACGGACGCGCCGAAGTTGTCGCTGTGCTCGGCGGCCCCGGGGACGCCGGGCGAGTCCTGGTTGAGGACGACGGCCTTGGTGCCCTGCGGTCCGGTCGCGCTGCCCGGTACGTAGGTGAGCATCCCGCCCTTGGCGAGCGGCAGGTCCAGGTCGCTGTCGTACCCGTCGATGGCGCGCCCGACGGCGAGGTCGGCGTACTTGTCGTTGTTCACGTTGCCGACGGCGAGGTGTTCGCCGCCCTGCAGGGAGTACCCGTCCTTCCCCTTGATGCTGGTGAGCTCCTGGCCGAGCCCGGCCGCCGAGCCGAGGCCGATGTGGATGCGCCGGGCGTCGAACTCGTCGCCGTCGTTGACCAGGACGGCGAGGTCGTCGCGCCCGTCACCGTTGACGTCGCCCGCCGCCAGATCGAGGTAGCGCTCGTCGTCGAGGTTCGGGATCTCGCCCTTCGCGGCCGCCGCGCCGTCCCGGGTAAAGGGGCCCGTGAGCGTGCGCAGGGTGTCGCCGCCCCGGACCACGAGGTCGGGTGCGCCGTCGCCGTTGAAGTCGCCGACGGCCAGACCGCGCCCGAGGTCGTCGTACTCCTCGCCGGACAGCAGGGTCGCCCCGCCGGACAAGCCGCCCGGGCCGCCCCACAGGACGGTGGCGCCGCCGCCCGCGACCTCGGCCGATCCGATCTTCTCGCCGGGCGATCCGACGATCAGGTCCGCGTAGCCGTCCCGGTCGAGGTCGGCGGAGGTGACGGAGGTGCCGAAGACGTCACCGGCCTCCGGAGTGCCGGGGACGCCCGCCGATGCCTGGGTGAACACCCTCTTCGCGGAGTCCTTGACCCCGGTACGGGAGCCGTAGGCCACGCCGACGTATCCGGCACCCTTGAACCCCTTGACGGTCGCTCCGGGCGCGGCGAACGCCAGGTCCGGGTAGCCGTCGCCGTTGAAGTCGGCGCGGGGGCCGTGGGGGTCGGGGGCGGGGGCCGGTGCGGCGTGGGCGGTGGCGGGCAGGGCGACGACTGCGGTGGCGAGGGTGAGGGCCAGGACCACACCGGTACCAAGTGCTCGGGATGTCACAGGGACTCCTTCTGCTGGAACGTTCGCTGCGCCGGTGACGGGCGGACAGACAGCGGGAAAGCGCTGTCCGCCCGTCGCCGTGGCGTACTTGGCTGACACGGAAACGGAGACGATCGAGTGGCCACTCGCACCCCTTCAGACGGGCTCACCGGGCGAAGGGTTGTGCCGGGTACGGCAGTTCGCGCACACACCGCCCTCTAGGGTTTGCCCGCGGCACCGGTGACCTGCCGATGGTCCGCCGATGGATTCCGAGGGACGGTGCGATGACGACCGAGGTACGAACGGTGCAGGCCGGCGAGGTGATCCGGTACGCCGACGGCATCCGCGACGTGTACGCGAGCGCCTTCGCGGCCCCGCCCTGGAACGAGGATCCGGCGGAGGCCGACGTCTACGCGGAACGGCTCGCCCGGGACGCGCTCCGGCCCGGGTTCACGGCGGCGGTGGCGACGGCCGGGGGAACGGTAACCGGTTTCGCCACGGCCTGGATCACCCCGGAGGTCTTTCCGGCCGACCGCAGCTACGGGCAGGTCGCCGAGGCGCTCGGGCCCGCGCGTACGCGGGCGTGGCTCTGCGGGGCGCTGGAGGTGAACGAGCTGGCGGTCGCCCCGGAGGCGCACGGCGGCGGGCTCGGCGCGGCGCTGCTGGACGCGGTGACGGGGCCCGCCCCGGGCGGCCGTTGCTGGCTGCTGACCTCCGTGCGGGCCGGGGCGGCCCTGCGCCTGTACGAGCGGACCGGCTGGCGGCGGGTCGATACACCCGTGCCGGGGAAGGCCGCCCTGGTGGTGCTGCTCGGCCCCCGGCATCCGGGGCGGGAGGAGGCAGGGGGCGGGGACGGGGACGGCCGGTAGCCGCGCCCCGGGGGGCCTACAGCGCGACGGCCAGCAGCACGAACGCCGCCAGCGAGAGCACCGTGCGCACCCGGTGCAGCATGTTCCAGCGGCCCTCGAAGGCCGCGCGGGCCGCGCTGTCGTCGCCGCCCTCGGAGGCGGCGAGGGCGTTGTTGAGCGGGATGTTCCCGGCCACGGTGATCAGATGCCCCACGACCGAACAGACCAGCGCCGCCAGGATGGCCGGCCCCGCCGCCCCGTCATGCTCGCCGAGGCCCGTGAAGAACGCGGCGGCGGGCAGCGCGACGACGCCGAGGAACAGGACCAGGAAGACCGGCCCGGGGACCTTCTCGTTGAAGCGCCGCATGGCCGAGGTGAACTGCTCGTCCGTCAGTTGGGCGAGGCCGGGCATGATCCCGGTCAGGAAGGTCAGCATGAAGCCCGCGTAGAGGCCGGTGACGATCGTGGCGAGCACCAGGAGGAGGGAGGTCATGGCGGACATCATGGCCCGGGAGGGCGGTTCGCAGGACGCATTTTCGAGCGGCCGTGCGGCCCGGCGCGCCCGGACCGGGGTCCGGTGCGGGCAGGGTCGGGCTCACGCGCCCCCGGGCCCGCACCGCCCCCGGTCCGGTCCCCGCGCGGGCGGTCCGTCTCAGCCGATCTCGCCCTCGCTCGGTTCCGGTTCGTCGTCCGCCCCTGCTCCGCGCTGGAGCCGGTCCGCCTGGCCGATGGCCGTGGCCAGCTTCTCCACCGCGCTGTCCTCGGTCGACTCCGCCAACCCGGATGCCCGGGAGGCGAGTTCGCCCAGGCCGGGTGCGCCGGGCAGGTCGCCTCCGCGCAGGCGGTCGGCGAAGTAGGCGGCCACGGCCGCGACCTGGAGCCGGTCGTTCTCGCCGCCCCAGAGGGTTGTGTCGACCGCCCCGGTCGTGACGGTTCCGGTCTCCTCCTCGGCCTTGCGGGTCTTGGGGTCGAGCCAGCGCACCGTCGCCTTGGCCACCGTGCCGGACGCGCCCTCGCGCAGCCGTACGGCGTACAGAGCGGTCACGGTGTGGCCGGGGCCGACCTCGCCGCCGTCGACGCCGTCGTTGCGGAAGTCCTCGTCGGCGACCTTGCGGTTCTCGTAACCGATCAGCCGGAACTGCTGCACGTTCTTCCGGTCGAACGCCACCTGGGCCTTGGCGTCGCGGGCCCGGATCTCCAGGTGGGCGGGCAGCTGGTCGACGAAGACCTTGCGGGCCTGCGTCTCGTCGCCGACGTACGTGGTGTTGCCGTCGCCCTTGTTGGTGAGCTGCTCCATGAACGCGTCGCCGTAGTCGCTGCCGACACCGACGCCGAAGAGCGTGATGCCGTACTCGCGGCGAGCGGAGTCGATCTTCTTCAGGATGCCCTCGGCCTCGGTGTCGCCGGTGTTGGCGAGGGCGTCGGAGAGGAGCACCACGCGGTTGGTGGCGCCTTCGCGGTGGCCCTCGACCGACTCCTCGTAGCCGCGGGTGATGCCCGCCTCGACGTTGGTGGACTGGGCGGGCTCCATCTCCGCCACCACATCCTTGATCCGGTTCCGGTTGCCCTTGACGCGGGTCATCGGCAGCCGGGTCTCGGCCTCGTTGCTGAAGGTGACCAGGGAGAGGGAGTCGTCGTCGCGCAGTTCGTCGGCGAGGATGGTCAGGGACTTCCGGACCAGGTCCAGGCGGCCGGTCTCGGACATGGACCCCGAGATGTCGACGACGAAGGTGAGCGCGGCGGGCGGCCGTTCGGAGGCGGGCGGTGCGGTCTTCGTGGCCAGGCCGACCCGCAGCAGCGACCAGTCGGAAGCTCCGGTTCCGCCGTCCCCGCCCTCTCCGGAGCCGATGCGCGCCCCGTCGACGTTGACCGAGAAGCCGTTGCCCTCGGGCCGTTCGTACCCCTGGCGGAAGCTGTTGACGAACTCCTCGGGGCGTACGTCCTCGGCGGCGGGCAGCCGGCCGTCGCCGAGGGTGCGGCGCGCGTAGCCGTAGCTGGCGGTGTCCACGTCCAGG
Source organism: Streptomyces rubiginosohelvolus (assembly GCF_014649875.1). Classification (GTDB taxonomy): domain Bacteria; phylum Actinomycetota; class Actinomycetes; order Streptomycetales; family Streptomycetaceae; genus Streptomyces; species Streptomyces rubiginosohelvolus. The sequence continues at coordinate 534,915 of NZ_BMTW01000003.1, forward strand.
GCGAAGGTGGAGAGGTAGTCGGGCGCCTTGACCTCCGGCGCGGCGGAAGCCCCGGACTCGGCGTCTCCCTCCGGTGCGGCCGAGCGGCCGGTCTCGGGCGCCACCGCGTCCGGCGCGGGCTGTCCGCCGCCGGTCGAGCTCTGCCCCTTGCGCGAGCCGGAGCTGAGGTCGGGCGTGCCGTCCGACCCGCTGCCCGCGCCGCAGGCGGTGAGCGCCATGGCGCCGGCGAGGAGCAGCGCCACAGCCCCCGCCCGGCTGCCTCCCGCCCGGTACCCCGCTCGGTCTCCCGCCCGCTTCTCATGTCGTCGGTCGGCCTGGTTCATGCGTAACCCCCCACGTCGTCACGGTGTCCTCGACACCTGTGAATGTGACGTACGGGCCCGCCGACCGGAGTCGACGAAAGCGTTGCGGAACCATCTCGATGCGGCAACAGCGGGCGGGAAACCGGCGGAACATCAGGTTCAGGACACGATGTCCTTACGACTGAACCCGCGGAAGGCCAGCGCGAACAGGATCAGGGCATAGGTCACTGATACGGCCGCGCCCTTGATCATGCCGCCCCACTCCAACTGCGGCTGGAGCGCGTCGGCCCAGGCGAACTGCCAGTGCGCGGGCAGGAAGTCACGCCAGGAGCCGAGCGCGGTCACCGCGTCGAGCACATTGCCGACGATGGTGAGGAAGACCGCGCCGCCGACCGCGCCGAGCGGCGCGTCCGTCTTGGTGGAGAGCCAGAACGCCAGCCCCGCCGTGACCAGTTGGGAGACGAAGATGAACGCCACGACGAGCGCGAGGCGCGGCACGGTGTCCCCGGCGGACAGGGCTCCCCCGGTCGGCAGTTTCAGCGGCCCCCACCCGTAGGCCGCCGTGCCCGCCGCCAGCGCGACGACCGGCAGCAGCACCATCGCGGCGAGGCTGAAGCCGAGCGCGACGACGAGCTTGGACCACAGCAGCCGGACGCGCGGCACCGGCGCGGCGAGCAGATAGCGCAGGGACGACCAGCTCGCCTCGGAGGCGACGGTGTCCCCGCAGAACAGGGCCACCGGGATCACCAGCAGGAAACCGGCCGAGACGAAGAGCGAGGTGGCCGCGAAGTTCGCGGCGGACTCGGTCGCCACGTCCATCAGGTTGATCCGGCTGCCGCCGCCCCGGCCCCCGCCGCCGTCCTCGCCGTCCGGCGTGCCGCCGATCGCGAAGGCGATGATCAGGATGAAGGGGAGGGCGGTGAGCACCCCGCCCATGAGCAGGGTGCGGCGGCGGCGCAGCTGCCGCATGGCCTCGACGCGGAGCGGGAGCGTCCGCCCGGCGCGGTAGCCCGCGGCCTCCGGGTGTTCGCTCGCCACCCGGGCCTCGGGCGGCTGGACGGGGGCGCTCATGCTGCTCCTCCGGAGATCAGGGTGAGGAAGGCGTCCTCCAGGCGGCGGTGCGGTCCGACGCCGGTGACCGGGACGTCGAGCCGGACCAGGTCGGCGACGAGCCGCGAGGTGGTGGCCCCGTCCAGGCGGACGAGGAGCCCGCGCCCGTCGTCGGTCGGGATGGCGGAGCCGATGCCGGGCAGGGCGGCGACCTTCTCCGCGAGCGGCTCGGACACCTCCTCTGCCGTGGTCACCAGGATCATGTCGCCGGAACCGGTGATCTCGGCGACCGGACCGGCCTGCACGAGCCGGCCCCGGTCCATGACGACCAGGTGGGTGCAGGACTGCTCGACCTCCGAGAGGAGGTGGCTGGAGACGATGACGGTCCGGCCCCCGGCCGCGTACCGGATCATCACGTCCCGCATCTCGCGGATCTGCGGCGGGTCGAGCCCGTTGGTCGGCTCGTCGAGGATCAGCAGGTCCGGCATGCCGAGCATGGCCTGGGCGATGGCGAGCCGCTGCCGCATGCCCTGGGAGTACGTCCGTACGGCACGGGCCAGCGCGTCGCCGAGGCCCGCGATCTCCAGGGCCTCGTCGATGTGGGAGTCCTCGGCGGGGCGGCCGGTGGCCTGCCAGTACAGGTCGAGGTTGGCACGCCCGGAGAGGTGCGGCAGGAAGCCCGCGCCCTCCACGAACGCCCCGACCCGGGACAGCACCGGGGCGCCGGGCCGGATGGCCTGCCCGAAGACGCGGATCTCGCCCTCGTCGGGGGTGATGAGCCCCATGAGCATGCGCAGCGTGGTCGTCTTGCCCGCGCCGTTGGGACCGAGGAGCCCGAGCACCTGGCCCTTCTCCACGCGGAAGGACAGCTCGCGCACGGCGTACCGGTCGACGGACTTCGCGTACTTCTTGGAGAGCCCGGTGATCTGGAGCGGTACGTCGGTGAGTTCGGGGTCCGGTGCGGGCGTCGCGGTCCGCCGCCGGGCGGTGATCAGGAGCGCGGCCGCGATGACGAGCGCGGCGGCCGGGAGGCCCCAGGTCCACCACGGGAGGGCGGCGGCGGCGGTCTTCACGGCGGGGGCGGTGGGGACGGTCAGCGGTCCGTCGAGCGTCACGTTGTACGTGGCGGGCTCGGCCGGGGACGCGTAACCGAGGTCCGTCGCGGAGAACACGAGGCGCATCCGGTGTCCGGCGTCGAACTCGTGGTCCACGGCGGGCAGGGCCAGCTCGATCGGCTTGCCCTGCTGGTCGGGGGTGATCCGGTAGGGGGCGACGAGCTGGTGGGGCAGGACCTGCTGCCTGCCGTCCGGCGACACGTCGTACACCTTGCCGAAGAGCACCGCGTCGCGGTCGCCGTCGGCCTTCACGTTCACCGTGACGGTGGGTGTGCCGGTGACGCGTACGGAGGTGTCCAGCGGCTTGGACTCGAACCGGCCGAACTGTCCGGGGAAGTCGAGCGAGAGCCCGACGCCGAGGGAGGAGAGCTGGGCCAGTCCGCCGCCGACCCCGGGCACGGCGGAGATGGCGGGCGGCGCGGCCCCGGCCGGGTTGCGGAAGGTCTTCGTCCCGCCGCCGAGCGCGATGTCCCGGCCGCCGCTGCGCAGCCCCGGGTAGGTGTCGCCGCTCGCACCGCGCAGGAGGGCGGCGCCGTCGGTGGAGTCGACGCCTCCGGTGCGGGTGACGCGGAAGGCGGGCCCGGTGGCGGTGCCGGTGTCCTCCTTGAGATACCGGTCGAACCAGTCCCCGACGCGCCCTTCGACGCGCCCGGTCTCGCTGTCGCCGCCGTCGTGACCGCCGGAGATCCAGTCGACGGAGACGGGTGCGCCGTTGGCGCTGATGGCCTTCTGCATGGCGTCGGCCTGGCCGAGCGGGAAGAGGGAGTCGGACTGCCCCTGGAGTAGCAGCGAGGGGACCTTGATGCGGTCGGCGACGGCGGACGGCGAACGCTCGGTGAGGAGCTTCACCGCCTCGGCGTCGGGCTTGCCGCTGACGGCGACCCGCTCGTACATCTCGCAGAGCTGCTTCTCGAACCTCTCGCAGCCGCCGCCGGTGGTGATGAAGATCCCGGCCCAGAGCTTCTTGAAGACCCCGTCGGGGAAGAGGGCGTCGGCGAGGTTCCAGTAGGTGATGACGGGCGCGATGGCGTCGACGCGCTCGTCGTGCCCGGCGGCGAGCAGGGACACGGCCCCACCGTAGGAGGCCCCGGTGAGACCGACCCGGGGGTCGCCCTTGCCGTCCAGCTCCACCTCGGGCCGCTCGGCGAGCCAGTCGATGAGCCGGGAGACGTCCTTGACCTCGTGGTCCGGATCGTTGAGGGAGATCTTCCCGCCGGACTTCCCGAAGCCTCGCGCCGACCAGGTCAGCACGGCGTATCCGTCGGCGGCCAGCTTCTCGGCCTGGGCCCGGACGTCGTTCTTGCTGCCGCCGAACCCGTGCCCGATGAGCACGGCGGGCCGCTTACCGGAACCCTTGGCATGGAAGTACGAGGTGTCGATCGGCACCCCGTCCATGCGCAGGATCCGGTCCTCGCGCTGCACGGCGGGCGAGCCGTCGTCGGCGACGGCGGACCAGGTGCCGCCGCCCACGAGCACGGCGAGCGCGGCGCCGACCGCGGCCCACCGGGCAGGGGTACGGGGCAGCAGGCGCCGCCATCGAGCAGTAGGGGTCTCCATCCCTCGACCCTAAACGGAGGACGCAAGCCGGTTGCGTGCCGCCAGGGTGAAGTGCGCGGCCTCCCTGAGAGGTACGGTGCGCCTCGCCCGTACTCCGGACGCGGTACGGAATTTCTGCCCCGGGAGGCCATTGTGGATATTCGCCCCGCTTCGACCGTCGCGGAGCTCCTGGCCGCCGGCCATCTCTTCGACGCCCCGCCCCGCGAGGAGTGGGCGGCCCGTTTCCTCGCCGCGGACGGTCATGTGCTGCTGATCGCGTACGTGGAAGGCGTCCCGGCGGGCTTCGTCTCGGGCATCGAGATGCTGCACCCGGACAAGGGCACGGAGATGTGCCTGTACGAACTCGCGGTCGACGACCCCTTCCGCCGCCGGGGCATCGGCGGGGCCCTGACCCGGGCGCTGGTGGACCTCGCCCGGGAGCGGGGGTGCTACGACGTGTGGGTCGGGGTGGAGCCGGACAACGAGGCGGCGCTCGCCACGTACCGGTCGACGGGGGCGGGTGACGACGGACGGTTCGCGATGCTGGTGTGGGAGTTCGGGGGCGACGAGGACGGAAGTCAACCCTGACCTTCGTCGAGGGCGGCTCCTGCCCTTCGGCCCCCGCGCCGGGCCGTCGTCCGTCCGTACGTTCGCCGCATGGCACAGCACACACGTCAACACCACTGGCCCGCGCGGCTGTTCGGATCGGCCGCCCTTCTGACGACGGCGGCGGCCGTGATCACGATGCTCTCCCCGGGAGGGCTGGGGCGGCCCGGCCCGACCGAGGTCACGGACGGGGCGTCCGTTTCCGCGTACCGCTCACTGACGGAGGCGGTCGGTGATGCCCCGGGGTGGCTGGGCCACCTGCTGGAGCTGTCGTCGGAGGCCACGCTGATCGTGCTCGGTCTGCTGCTGCTCGGGGTCTGCTGGACCGCCCTGCGCCGACGGGATCCGGACGCGGTGGCGGGGGCCGTGCTCATCGGCGCCGGGACCGTCGTGGCGTACGCCGTCAGCGAGGCTCTCAAGCTGGTCGTCGACGAGGAGCGGCCGTGCCGGGCGCTGGACGGCGCCGAGGCGGTCGCCGCGTGCCCGGAACCGGGCGACTGGTCGTTCCCGAGCAACCACGCGACCCTGGCCGCCGCCCTCGCGGTCGGGCTGGCCGTGCGGCGGCCCCGACTGGCCGCGGTGACCTTGCCGTTGGCGGTGGCGGCGGCGCTGCTGCGGGTCCTGGTGGGGGTCCACTATCCGCACGACGTGATCGCGGGCGCCCTGCTCGGCGGTGCGGTGGCCGCCTCGGTGCTCCTGGTGCTGGTGCGGCCCGCCGGTCTGCTCGCCTCAGCGCTGCTCGGGCGATGGTGGGGGCGGAATGCCGGCCTCGTGGGCGACGACGGCGGCCGCGGCACGGTTGTCGACGCCGAGGCGGGCCAGGACCGAGCTGACGTGCGCCTTGACCGTGCCTTCGACCAGGTGCAGCCGCCGGGCGATCTGCCCGTTGGACAGTCCGCCGCCGAGGTGCGCCAGCACGTCGCGCTCCCTGGGGGTCAGCCCGGCGACCCGCTCCCGGGCGGCGTCCCGCCGTTCGGCCATGGCCCCGGCCCCGGTGGACGCGAGGTGCGCGACCACCCGGGCGGCGACCTTCGGTGAGAGGTAGGCGGCGCCGTCGGCCACGGCCCGCACCCCGGCGAGCAGTTCCTCGGGCTCGCCGGACTTGATCAGGAATCCGGTGGCCCCGACGCCCAGTGCCCGCAGGATGTAGTCGTCCTCGCCGAAGGTGGTCAGCATGACGACACCGGTGCCGGGCACGGTGCGCCGGATCTCGGCGGCGGCGTCGATGCCGTCGGTCCGCGGCATGCGTACGTCGAGGACGGCCACGTGCGGGCGGTGCGCCCGGACCAGCTCCACGGCCTCGTGCCCGTCGGCCGCCTCGGCGACGACCTCGATGCCCGGGTCGGTGGCGAGCACGGCGCGTACACCGGCCCGGATCATGGGCTCGTCGTCGGCGACGAGCACCCGAACGGGTCCGGCCGCCGCCGTACCGTCCCGGCTCATCGGGCGCTCACGGTGTCAGCGCGTCGCGGGAGACCAGCCTGCCGTCCCGGAAGCAGAGGCGGTACGCGTCGCCGGACCGGTCGTCGAAGCGGTCGGCCGTCATCGCGTAGAACTCGCACGTCACTCCCTGTTCCTGGCGTTCCTCCGGTGCCGCGCCCGTCGGCCGCGCCGCCGACTGCCGGTCCGGCAGCACCTTTTCGATCTCCGGCCGATCCTGCCCCACCCGCAGCCGGGCGTAGTCGCCCGGGTCGAGGACGGACCGGGACGCGGCCACCGTCTCCCACATCCCCACCACGGCGAGCAGCACCGCCCCCGCCGCCAGCGGCACCGTCAGCGCGGTGAGCAGAGTGCGGCGGACGCGCCGCCGGGCCCGCCGGTAGCCCGGGAGCGCGGGGCTCTCCCGGTGGTCGGCGGGGAGCGGCGGGAGCTGCGCGGGGGCGCGGTGGGGCAGCCGGGCCGAGACGGTGAAGCCGCCGTCGCGGGGCCCGTGGTCGAGGGACCCGCCGACGAGCCGGACGCGTTCGTCCAGCCCGATGAGCCCGCGTCCGCCGTTGCCGGAAGGTGGGGCGGAGGGGTGCCGGGCCGGTGAGCCGGGCGGCGGGCCGGAGAGGTGCGCGGCCGGTTGCCCCGACCGTACGCCGGCCCCGGCAGCAGGGGCTCCGTTGCGGACCGCCACCCGGGTCTCCGTCGCGGTGTGCGAGAGCTCGACGGTCACGGACGCGCCGGGCGCGTGCTTGGCCGCGTTGGTCAGGGCCTCCTGCACGACCCGGTGCGCGGCGCGCCCGACGGTGGGCGGCAGCCCCGACGCGTCGCCGTCCACGGAGAGTCCGACCGGGAGCCCGGAGGCGGCCGCGTCGGCGACGAGCCGGGGGATGTCGGAGTCTCCCGGCGCCCGGGGCGGGCTCTCGCTCTCCTCGCGGAGGACCCCGACGACCTCGCCGAGGCGTTCCACCGCTGCCGCCGCCCTGCCCCGGATGTCCTGGGCGGCCCGCCGGTGCTGCTCGTCCAGGCCGGGCGCCAGTTTCAGGGCCCCGGCCGACAGGGCGATGAGACTCAGGTCGTGGCCCAGCACGTCGTGCATGTCCTGGGCGATCCGGGCCCGCTCCAGCAGCCTCGCCTGCTCGGCGACCAACTGCCTTTCCCGTTCCATCTGTTCGGCCCGCTCCCAGCCGGCCCGGACCAGCTCCCGGTACTGGCGGGAGAACCGCCCCACGAACCAGGGCACCAGCACGGCGAGGACGATGACCGCGACGAACTGCGTCGCGAGGGTGAGCAGGGACGGCACGAAGACCACCGCCACCGCCCCGGCTACCAGGGCCCCGGCCAGGAACAGGACGACGGTCCTGCCGCGCCCGGGCCCCCGCCCGGCGGCGAACGCGGCGATCGCGGTCGGCAGGCCCCACCACCAGCCCACCAGGCTCAGCGCGCCGAACGCCGCCGTGGCGGGCACCAGCAGACCCCCCGGGTCCGCCCACCGGAGGCCGGGCCGCCCGCAGGCCGTCCTTTTCACGAGGGAGAAGCTGTTCACGAGGGAGAGGTTACGGAGACCGGCGGGCCGTCCGGCACTGCCGAAAGTCACATGCCCGGAGCCGGGGAACCGTCCCGTACCGGCCGGGGCGCCGCGAGGTCGAGCGGCGTCTCCACGGGCAGCAGGGCGGCGGCCCGCTCCCGCTCCCCCGCCCGGACCGCCGCGTGGACCTCGCGGGCGAGCGGGGTGACATCGCGTACGGAGACGGTCCACTCGTCCGCGTACCGCCGGGACGCCTCGCCGCTCAGCCCGAGCTGGAGGGAGCGGTACGGGAGCGGGTTCAGGTCGAGGTCGCGTTCGGGGTCCCACTGCACCCGGGCGGGGGCGGTGCGCAGGCTGCGCTGCCAGGAGGCCTGGTCCGGGTGCACACCGCGTACGTAATGGGAGAGTTCGGCGTGGGCGAGGGCCCATTCCAGGCCGCTCCGGGAGATCTCGACGGCGAGGACGACCTCCTGCCCCTCCTTGGTGCCCCAGCCGCAGCGGTACATCATCCACAGGAAGCTGGGCTTGATCCAGGTCATCCGGTCCCGCTTCCACTCGGCGGGGAACCGTCCGTCGCGGGCGGCGGGGAGGCCGATGGCCGGCCGGTACGCCTGGTAGACGGTGACCGTGGTGGCGGTGTGGAGCGCGCGGATCTCGTGGCGGGGCGGGACGGGCGGGGTGTTCATACGCCCCAGGATGGGGGACACGACAGCGCCCGGGCATCCGGATTTCACCGGAGGCCCGGGCGCGGCCGGGGGGTCGGTCAGTGGTTGCGCGGGAAGCCGAGGTCGACGCCGGCCGGGGCGTCGGCCGGGTCGGGCCAGCGGGTGGTGGTGACCTTGCCGCGGGTGTAGAAGTGCACGCCGTCGTTGCCGTAGATGTGGTGGTCGCCGAAGAGCGAGTCCTTCCAGCCGCCGAAGGAGTGGTAGCCCACCGGGACCGGGATCGGCACGTTGACGCCGACCATGCCGGCCTCGATCTCCAGCTGGAAGCGGCGGGCCGCGCCGCCGTCGCGGGTGAAGATCGCGGTGCCGTTGCCGAACGGCGAGGCGTTCATGAGGGCGACGCCGTCCTCGTACGACTCCACGCGGAGCACGCACAGGACCGGGCCGAAGATCTCGTCCTTGTAGGCGTCGGAGTCGGTGGAGACCTTGTCCAGGAGGGACAGGCCGATCCAGTGGCCGTCCTCGAAGCCCTCGACCGTGTGGCCCGTGCCGTCGAGGACGACCTCGGCGCCCTGGGCTGCGGCACCCGTGACGTACGAGGCGACCTTGTCGCGGTGGGCGGCGGTGATCAGGGGGCCCATCTCGGAGGTGGGGTCGTTGCCGGGGCCGATCTTGATCTTCTCGGCGCGCTCGCGGATCTTCGCGACCAGCTCGTCGCCGATCGCGCCGACCGCGACGACCGCCGAGATCGCCATGCAGCGCTCACCGGCGGAGCCGTACGCCGCCGAGACCGCCGCGTCGGCGGCCGCGTCCAGGTCGGCGTCCGGGAGGACGAGCATGTGGTTCTTGGCGCCGCCGAGCGCTTGGACGCGCTTGCCGTTGGCGGAGGCGGTGGCGTGGATGTAGCGGGCGATGGGGGTGGAGCCGACGAAGGAGACGGCCGCCACGTCGGGGTGGTTGAGCAGGCCGTCCACCGCGATCTTGTCACCGTGCAGGACGTTGAGGACGCCGTCCGGAAGGCCCGCCTCGGACGCCAGCTCGGCCAGCAGGTTGGCGGCCGACGGGTCCTTCTCGCTCGGCTTCAGCACGAACGTGTTGCCGCAGGCGATCGCCAGCGGGAACATCCACATCGGCACCATGGCCGGGAAGTTGAACGGGGTGATGCCCGCGACCACGCCCAGCGACTGGCGGATGGACGAGACGTCGACCCGGTTGGAGACCTGGGTGGACAGCTCGCCCTTGAGCTGGGTGGTGATCCCGCACGCCAGCTCGACGATCTCCAGACCCCGGGCGACCTCGCCCAGCGCGTCCGAGTGCACCTTGCCGTGCTCGGCGGTGATCAGCGCGGCGATGTCGTCACGGTGGGCGTCGAGCAGCGCGCGGTAGCGGAAGAGGACGGCGGTGCGCTGGGCGAGCGAGGAGGTGCCCCAGGTGGCGTACGCGGCCTTCGCCGCCGCCACGGCCGCGTCGACCTCCTCCACGGAGGCCAGCGCGACCTGCGTGGTGACCGCGCCGGTGGCCGGGTCGGTGACGGGACCGTACTGGCCCGACGTGCCCTCCACTGTCTTGCCGCCGATCCAGTGGTTGACGGTCTTCGTCATGACGTACTCCTTCAGGCTTCGGGCAGGCGCGGGGGCTGGGCTCACAGGTGGCGGCGTCGGGCGGCGACCTGGCGGTCGTACTCCTCCCGGGCCTTCACCGCCGCCATTCGGCTCGCGGTTTCGGCTACCGGAACATCCCACCACGCCTGCGCCGGAGGGGGGCCCGACACTGTGTCGGGCGTTTCGGTCTCGACGTAGACACAAGTGGGGCCCTCCGCGTCGCGGGCCTCGGAGAGAGCTTTGCGCAGGTCGTCGACGGTGGCGGCGCGCAGGACCCGCAGGCCGAGGGAGGCGGCGTTGGCGGCCAGGTCGACGGGGAGCGGCGGGCCGGTGAAGCCGCCGTCGGCGTCGCGGTGGCGGTAGGCGGTGCCGAAGCCTTCGGCGCCGACCGACGCGGAGAGGCCGCCGATGGAGGCGTACCCGTGGTTCTGGAGGATCAGCAGCTTCAGCGGCAGGTTCTCCTGGACGGCGGTGACGATCTCGGTGGGGTTCATCAGATACGTGCCGTCGCCGACCAGGGCCCAGACCGGGCGGTGCTCCCGGCTGCGGGCTCCGGTGGCGAGGAGGACGCCGATGGCCGCCGGGATCTCGTAGCCCATGCAGGAGTAGCCGTACTCCACGTGGTACTGGTCGCGGGAGCGGGTCCGCCAGAGTTTGTGCAGGTCGCCGGGGAGGGAGCCGGCGGCGTTGATGAGGATGTCCTCCTCGGTGACGAGGTCGTCCAGGAGGCCGAGGACCTGGGTCTGGGTGGGGCGCGCGGTGGGGTCGGGGGTGGCGAAGGATGCCTCGACCCGCTCCTCCCACGCCTCCTTCGCGCCGGTGTACTCCGTCTCGTACGCCGGATCGACCCGGTATCCGCGTCCGGCGAGGGCCGCCGTGAGCGCCTCAAGCCCCGCGCGGGCGTCGGCGACCAGGGGGAGGGCGGCCAGCTTGTGGGCGTCGAAGGCGGTGATGTTGAGGTGGAGGAAGCGGACGGCCGGGTCGGCGAAGAGGGTGCCGGATGCGGTGGTGAAGTCGGAGAAGCGGGTGCCGATGCCGATGACCAGGTCGGCGGTGCGGGCCAGCTCGTCGGCGGTGGCGGTGCCGGTGTGGCCGATGCCGCCGACGTCGGCGGGGTGGTCGTGGCGGAGCGCGCCCTTGCCCGCCTGGGTGGAGGCGACCGGGATGCGGGTCGCGGCGGTGAACGCGGCGAGCGTCTCCTCGGCGGCGCTGTGCCGGACCCCGCCGCCCGCGACGATGAGGGGGCGGCGGGCGGAGCGGATCGCCCGTACCGCCGTCTCCAGCTCGTACGTGTCGGGCGCGGGCCTGCGGACGTGCCAGTCGCGCTCGGCGAAGAACTCCTCCGGCCAGTCGTACGCCTCCGCCTGCACGTCCTGCGGCAGCGCGAGCGTGACGGCCCCGGTCTCGGCGGGGTCGGCGAGGACCCGCATCGCCTGGAGGGCGGCCGGAATCAGCGCCTCCGGCCGGGTGATCCGGTCGAAGTAGCGCGAGACCGGCCGCAGACAGTCGTTGACCGACACGTCACCGGCGTACGGCACTTCGAGCTGTTGCAGGACGGGGTCGGCGGGCCGGGTCGCGAAGGTGTCACCGGGCAGGAGCAGGACGGGCAGCCGGTTGATCGTGGCGAGGGCGGCCCCGGTGACGAGGTTGGTGGCCCCCGGCCCGATGGACGTGGTCACCGCGTGCGCGGAGAGCCGGCCCGACTGGCGGGCGTACCCCACGGCCGCGTGCACCATGGCCTGTTCGTTGCGGCCCTGGAGGTACGGCATGCGGTGCGCGGTGCCGTTCCCTCCGTGGCCCGCCTCCACGAGCGCCTGGCCGATGCCCGCGACGTTGCCGTGGCCGAAGATGCCCCAGGTGGCGCTGATCAGCCGCTGGCGGCGGCCGTCGCGCTCGGTGTACTGCCGGGCCAGAAAGGCGACCAGGGCCTGAGCCGTGGTCAGACGGCGGGTGGGGGCCGGGTTCTTCGGGCTCTCAGGGCTCGCGGGACTCGCGGAACGTGCGGGGCTCGCGGGACTCGCGGGACTCGCGGGACTCGTCGGGCTCAAGGCGTTACCTCCGGGCCGGGCGACGGATGCGCCGTGTAGAGCGGGAGTCTGGCGTCGATCGGCTCATCCGGCCAGGTGTCGCGGATCCACCGGTGGTCGGGATGGTCGCGGATCAGCCAGGCGCGCTCCTCCCCCGGCCCGGCCATCACGTTCAGGTAGTACAGCGTCCGGCCGGGCGGGGCGATGGACGGGCCGTGCCAGCCGTCGGGGATGAGGACCACGTCGCCGCCGCGGACTTCGGCGAGGACGTCCGTACCGCCGTCGCGCGACGGGGAGACCCGGTGGTAGCCGAGCCCGCCGTCCTGCACGTCGAAGTAGTAGATCTCCTCCAGTTCGCACTCCTCGCCCGGCACGTGCTCGTCGTGTTTGTGGGGCGGGTAGGAGGACCAGTTACCGCCGGGGGTGAGGACCTCGACGGCGATCAGCCGGTCGCAGTCGAAGGTGTCGGCGGCGGCGAAGTTGTTCACCTGGCGGGAGCAGGTCCCGGAGCCGCGCAGCTCGACGGGTACCTCCGGCGCGGGGCCGTAGCGAGCGGGGAGTCGTCGCTCGCACTTCGCTCCTGCCAGGGCGAAGCGGCCTCCTGCGCCGGAGGAGATCTCTGCGCGGGCGTCGCGCGGTACGTAGGCGAAGTCGGAGACCCCGCTGAACACACTCTTCCTGCCCCGCAGTTCAAAGGTCTCACCTGCGATACGCACCGTACAGCCACCGGCCAACGGCAGGACGATCCATTCGCTGTCTCCGGTGACGAGCGTATGAACACCACCCGGCTCCAGCTCCAGCACCCGCAGGGCGGAGCGGTCCCAGCCGGCCGCCTCGGGATCGATGTCGACGGCGTACGCCCCGCGCGCGGCGCTGCCGGACGGCAGGTGGAACCGGCGCGGTTCCTGGCCCTGGTTTCGGTCCCGGTGCTGTCCCTGGCCCTGGTGCTGTTCCTGGTCCCGGTGCTGTTCCTGGTCGGGGTGATCCGTCGTCATGGCCCTTCCCTACCCGGCCGGAGCAGCGATACGGCGGTGTCGACGGCGAGCGTCACGTCCCCGTCGACCGGGTAGAGCAGCGAGCGTCCCACGACCAGCCCCCGCACCGTGGGCAGCCGCAGCGCGTCGCGCCACTTCCCGTACGCGGCGTCCTGGTCGTCGCCGACCTCGCCGCCGAGCAGGACAGCGGGCAGCGTGGAGGCCTCCATCGCCCGGCCCATGGCGTCGGGGTCGTCGGTGACCGGCACCTTCAGCCAGGTGTACGCGGACGTCCCGGCGAGGCCCGACGCGATGGCGATGGAGGTCGCCACGGCGGCGGCGCCGAGGTCGTTGCGGAGGCGGCCGTCGACGCGGCGGCAGAGGAACGGTTCGACGAAGACGGGCAGCCGGTGGGCGGCCATCGCGTCGATGGTCCGGGCGGCGGTGTGCAGGGTGTCCAGCGAACCGGGGTCGTCGTGGTCGATGCGCAGGAGCAGTTTCCCCGCGTCGAACCCCTGCCGGACCAGGTCGTCGGGGCGGTAGCCGGTGAACCGGTCGTCGAGCTCGAAGGCCGCGCCCGCGAGACCGCCGCGGTTCATCGACCCCATGACGACCTTGTCCTCCAGGGCGCCGAGCAGGAGGAGGTCGTCCAGGACGTCGGCCGATGCGAGCACCCCGTCGACCCCGGGGCGGGAGAGGGCGAGGCAGAGCCGTTCCAGCAGCTCGAAGCGGTTGGCCATGGCGAGGGACCGGTCCCCCACGGCGAGCGCGCCGCGCGCGGGGTGGTCGGCCGCGATGATCATCAGCCGGTCGCCCGGCTGCCGGATCAGCCGCCGTCTGCTCCGCCGCGCGGCGGCCTCGGCAACGGCCTCGGGACGCTCGGCGCGCAGCCGGACGAGCGCGGAGAGGGAGGGCGCGAGCGGCGTCATGAGTCCGCTCCGGTCCGGGGGGCCGTGGGGGCGTCGGGGGCGGCCCGCGACGCGAGTTCCGGCGTCACTGCCCCGGCCGCGAGGGCCTCCTCGACCTCGTCCGGGAACGGCATCGCGGACGAGCAGGCGAGCCGGGAGGCGACGATGGCTCCGGCCGCGTTCGCGTACCGCACGATGCGGTCCAGCGGCCATCCGGCGAGCAGCCCGTGGCAGAGCGCGCCCCCGAACGCGTCCCCGGCGCCGAGTCCGTTGACCACCTCGACCGGCAGCGGCGGGCAGTCGGCGGCGGTGCCGTCGCGGTGGACGGCGAGGACGCCCTTCGGCCCCTGCTTGACGACGGCGAGCTCCGCCCCGGCCGCGAGCAGGGCCCGGGCGGCGGCGTACGGTTCGCGTTCGCCGGTCGCGATGGCGCACTCGTCGACGTTGCCGACGGCGACCGTGGCATGGGCCAGAGCCTCGCGGTACCGCGCGGGCGCCTCGGCGCTGTCGTCGCCCCCGTCCCAGAACATCGGCCGCCAGTCGAGGTCGAAGACGGTGGCCGTGCGCCGTGGGGCGCCCGCCGGGCGCTCGGCCCGCGCGGCGCTCTCGCTGCGGGCACGGAGGGCGGCCAGCGTCGCGGACCGGCTCGGCTCGGCGCTGAGTCCGGTGCCCGTCATCCAGAAGATCCTGGCGTCGCGCACGGCGTCGAGGTCGAGGTCCGGGGCGTGGATCTCCAGGTCGGGGGCCTTGGGCCGGCGGTAGAAGTAGAGCGGGAAGTCGTCCGGCGGGAAGATCTCGCAGAAGGTGACCGGGGTCGGATACTCCGCGACGGCCGTCGCCCAGCGGGGGTCCACGCCGAACCGTTCCAGTTCCTGGTGGAGGTAGGCGCCGAAGGGGTCCTGCCCGGTCCGGGTGATGACCGCCGTACGCCGCCCCTGCCGGGCCGCCGCCACCGCGACGTTCGCCGGGGAGCCGCCGAGGAACTTGCCGAACGTCTCGACCCGGGCGAGCGGTACCCCGACCTCCAGCGGGTAGAGGTCCACCCCGATCCGCCCCATGGTGATCACGTCGTACGGCTCAGGCATGCCCATCCCTTCGCACCACCGGCTCGCACCGCCGGTTCGCCCCACCGGTGGCCGGCTGGTCCCAGGTCTAGCCCTCCGCCCGGAACCCTGTCAACATTTTGTCCGGACATTCGGACGAACCCTTGACACTCTTCCGCGCGGGCCAGGAGGCTGGCCGTTATGACCCCCTCCGTCCCCTCCTCGGCCCGCATCCGTATCGGCTCGGCCCCCGACTCCTGGGGCGTGTGGTTCCCCGACGACCCCCAGCAGGTGCCCTGGCAGCGCTTCCTCGACGAGGTGGCCGAGGCCGGCTACGCGTGGATCGAGCTCGGCCCGTACGGCTATCTGCCCACCGATCCGGCCCGGTTGGCCGACGAGACGCGCGGCCGGGGGCTCACGGTCTCCGCCGGAACCGTCTTCACCGGATTGCACCACGGCCCGGACGTCTGGGACCGGACCTGGGCGCATGTCGCGGACATCGCCGCGCTGACCCGGGCCATGGGCGCCGAACACCTGGTCGTCATCCCCTCCTTCTGGCGCGACGACAAGACGGGCGAGGTGCTGGAGGACCGCACGCTCACCCCCGCGCAGTGGCGCGATCTGACCGCACAGACGGAGCGACTCGGCCGGGAGGTCCGGGAGCGGTTCGGGCTGCGGATCGTCGTCCACCCGCACGCCGACACCCACATCGACACCGAGGAGAACGTCAACCGCTTCCTCGACGCCACCGATCCGGACCTCGTCTCGCTCTGCCTGGACACCGGGCACTACGCCTACTGCGGCGGAGACAGCGTCAAGCTCATCGAGACGTACGGGGAACGCATCGGCTATCTCCATCTCAAGCAGGTCGACCCGGAGATCCTGGCGGCGGTGGTGGCGGACGAGGTGCCGTTCGGCCCGGCGGTGGCCCGGGGCGTGATGTGCGAACCGCCCGGCGGAGTCCCCGCGCTGGAACCGGTACTGGACGCGGCGCGGGCCCTGGACGTCGACCTGTTCGCGATCGTGGAGCAGGACATGTACCCCTGCCCGCCGGACAAGCCGCTCCCCATCGCACGCCGCACCCGGGAGTTCCTCCGCTCCTGCGGACGCCCTGGCTCACCCCTCTGAGCCCGGGGGTCCTGGGCGAAGGTGGCGTCCTGGGCCAGCTGCCGGCCGCCTTCGCACCCAGGCCTGACAGCAGCCGCACCTCATCCTTTCTGTCACAGCAGTAACCGTTTCGGGACACATGTCTCCGTTACGCGGGTTTTCTGTCACAGCCGGTCGACAGCCCCACCCCGCCTGCCGCCAGGGGTCGTTCAACCGAGCACAGGCTGAGTGATCGTCGGCTTGGTCAGTGCAGAGAGGTGTCACCGATGACGGACAGAACGCTCTGGTCCTACAAGGACATTGCCGCGCACATCCAGGTCCAGCCGGACACCGTCCGCTCCTATCGCAAGCACGGGCTCCTGCCCCCGCCGGACCAGGTGAAGAACGGGAAGCCGTACTGGTACGGAGACACCGTCCGCGCCTGGGTCGCCTCGCGCCCCCGCAACCGGGGGCGCTGACGCCCCGCTACCCCTGGCCGGCGGCCCTGCGGAAGAGGGCCGTCCAGAGGAACGACTCCCCGAAGAGCGGTGATTCGGGTGCCTCGTCGCTCATCCGGCGCAGTTCGATCTCCGTCAGCCCCGAGAAGACGCGGCGCAGTTCGTCGTCCGTGTAGGCGAGTCCGCCGTGCAGACCACCCGTCAGATAGAGCTGGGCGTCCGGCAGTTCCGAGCCCATCCCGCCCGCCCCGGCGGCGAAGCAGGTGAGCGCGAAGTGGCCGCCGGGCGCCAGGCAGCGCTCCAGGAGGGCGAGATAGCTGATCCGCCGGTGGGGCGGTAGATGATGGAAGCAGCCCGAGTCGTAGATCAGGTCGTAGGGGCCGGCGAGGGCGGCCCCCGCCGCCGTCAGGGCGAACGCGTCACCGCGGTGGAACCGGATGGAGCCGGCCCCCGCCTCCTCGGCCCGCTCCCGGGCCCAGGCCAGCGCCGCCGGGGAGAGGTCGACCGCGTCGACGTCGAAGCCGAGCGCGGCCAGGTGGAGCGCGTTGCGGCCGGGCCCACAGCCGAGTTCGAGCGCGCGCCCCGGGGCGATCCGCCCTTGGCGGAGGTGGGCGTCGAGGTTCTCGTCGGGCTTGTCCGCGAAGAACGGCACCTCCCGTGAACGGTCCGCGTAGAACGCGTCCCACCAGGACGCCCCGTCGGCCGTCCACCGGTCCGCCTCCGGGGCGAACAGGCCGTCCATCAAAGCCAGCACGTCATCGACTGTGGATACGTTCCGGTCCATCCGGGCCCCCTTTTCCGTTGAGGAAATCTTAGGCTGGATGAGCAGGAAAGCCCAGGTCAGCGGCGTTTTGCCGATGCCGCCCGCGAGCCTGTGGAGCCTCCCTGGCGGGCGGAGGGGCCGGGCCCCCGCCCGTCACCCGTTCGGTGGCGGGCGGGCCCGTCCTGTCGCCTCCAGGAGGCATCCCCGGCTTCCCCGAGGACCCTTTCCGGACGACTTTCCCGCGCGGGTCTCAGCGTCGCGCCGGTTCGCCGATGTCCCTGCTGGTGTCCGATATCTCCTCGGTCTCCGCCGTCGCTTCGGGGTCCTCCTCAGGGCCTCCCCGGCCGCCCGGGTCCGGCAGAACGGCTGGGGCGACGGCCGGAGCGGCCTCCCCTTCGCTCAGGCCGAACCTGCGGTGGAAGGCCCTCAGGGGCGCGGGGGCCCACCAGGTGGAGCGGCCCATCAGCTTCATCACCGCGGGGACCAGCAGACTGCGCACCACCATGGCGTCCATCAGGACCGCGAGGGCGATGCCGAGCCCCAGCATCTTGGTGTTGGTGACCCGTGAGGTGCCGATGGCGACCATGACGACCGCGAGGATCACGGCGGCCGCGGTGATCAGCCCACCGGTGTGCCGGAGCCCGAAGGTGACGGAGCGCTCGTGGTCGCCGGTGCGGTCGTACTCCTCCTTGATCCGGGATATCAGGAAGACCCCGTAGTCCATGGAGAGTCCGAAGGCCACGCAGAACATCAGGACGGGCAGCGTCGTCTCGATGTCGCCCGTGCTGGTGAAGGCGAGCAGTCCGGAGAGGTTCCCGTCCTGGAAGACCCAGACCACCGCTCCGAACATCGCGGTCAGGCTGAGGGCGTTGAGCACGACCGCCTGGAGCGGGATGAGCACGCTGCCGGTGAGCAGGAAGACCACGAGCAGCGTCGCGACCACGATGATCGCCAGGGCCCAGGGCAGCCGGTCGGCTATGGAGTCCTTGGAGTCGACGAGGACCGCCGCCGTGCCCGTGACCGAGACGTCGAGCGAGGATGCGGAGGGCACGGCCCTCAGGTCGCGTACGAGCTGCTGGGTCTCCTCGCCGACGGCTTCGCCCTTCGGCAGCACGCTGTAGTAGGCGGCGGGGCCCTCGGCGACCAGGCCTTCGACCCGCAGGACGCCGGGGAGCTGCTCGATCCGGGCCTTCAGGTCCGCGTGGTCGGCCCGGGAACCCTGCCCCTCGACCAGCACCTCCAGGCCGCCGCCGGGGCTGCCGGGGAACCCGTCGCGGATGTGCTCCTGCACGACCCGGGACTCCGCGGAGGCCGGCAGCTGGCGGTCGTCCGCCGTGCCGAACTTGACCCCGAGGAAGGGCAGCCCGAGAAGCAGGAGCCCGACAGTCGTGACGATGGCGAAGACGGGCGCCCGGCGCATCACCAGCGCCCCCAGCCACGCCCAGCCCCGGCCGGGCGACGCGTCGGCGCCACCGGCGGAACCCGCCCCGGGACCACCGGCCGCAGCACCCGCCGGGTCCGCCCCGGCCGACGCGGTCTTCTTCCGGCGGCGGAGGAGCCGGCGCAGGTCCAGTGAGTTGATCCGGGGGCCGAGCAGCACGAGCGCCGCGGGCAGCAGGATCAGTGCGGCAGCGGCGGCCAGGAGGACCACGGCGATCCCGGCGTAGGCGAAGGACCGCAGGAAGTACTGGGGGAAGACGAGCATGGCCGACAGGGACACCGCCACGGTCAGCGCGGAGAACAGCACCGTACGCCCGGCGGTCCGCAGCGTCGTGCCCACCGCCGTCCGGGTGTCCGCACCGGTCGCCAGCTCCTCGCGGAAGCGGCGGACGATGAACAGGGCATAGTCGATGGCGAGTCCGAGGCCGAGGGCCGTGGTGAGGTTCATCGCGAAGACCGAGACGTCGGTGAACTCCGTCAGCCCTCGCAGCACCGCGTTGGTGCCGAGGATGGCGACGATGCCGACGGCGAGCGGCAGCATCGCGGCGACGGCGCTGCCGAAGACCATGACCAGCAGGACGAGCGTCACGGGCAGGGCGATCAGCTCGGCCCGCAGCAGATCTTCCTGGATGATCGTCTGCATCTCGTGCTGCACGGCGGCCGGCCCGCCGAGGGAGACCGTCACCGGCCCCCGCTCCCCCGCGAAGGCCGGGGCCAGCCGGTCGAGGGTCTCGCCCGCGGTCTTCTCGTCGCCCCCGATCCGGGCGGCGATGATCGCCTCCCGGCCGTCCTCGGAACGCAGGGCGGGCGACGCGGTCTCCCAGTAGGACCCGACGCCCGATATCCCGGGCTCGGCCTTCAGCCGCTCCGCCAGACGGGCGGCCTCGGCGGCCACGGCCGGGTCGTCGACGCCCGCGGAGCCGCTGTCCACCAGCAGGAGCAGATTGGGCTGCGAGGCCGGGAACTCCCGGGCAAGCACCTCCGTCGCGTACGTCGACTCGGCGTCGGGGGCCTGCCAGCCGCCGCTGCCCATCCGGTCCGCCACCCCGCTCCCGGCGAACACGGCGAGTGCGGTGATCACCAGTGCGGCCAGCAGCGCGAGCCGTGGCCGGGCGGTGACGAACCGGGTCCAGCCGCCGACCGGGGGCGGCGCGGAACGGTTGACTTCGGGCATGGTGCGGTGTCCCCTTCACCGAGACCCGGGCAGCGCAGGGCAGCATGGGTCGGTCGTTGCCGTTTATCGTGGCAAACACGAGTAGTCGCTCGCGTTTCTCTAGAATGCGAGCGACCACTCGCGTTTGTCAATCGCGTCATGAGAGCTGGGGATTGACCGTGCCGGAGGCCAAAGCCAACAAGACCGCCGCCGAGGCCGCCGTCGAAGCCGCCACCGGGGCGGCCGGGGACACCGCCGACGAGGCGCAGGACTCCGCCCGCCCCCGCCGACGCCGCCAGGCCCGCGGCGAGGCCCGGATCGCCCAGCTGCTCCGGGCCGCCGCCGATGTCTTCTGCGCCAGCGGCTACACCGCGTCCAGCACCAACGCGATCGCCCGCGAGGCCGGGGTCTCACCGGGCACGCTCTACCAGTTCTTCCCGAACAAGGAGGCCATCGCCGTCGAGCTCGGGGACCGGCTGCTGGACCGCTGGCGGGACACCTACGGAGCCGCCTTCGCCCAGAGCCACACGGAGCTGCCGCTCGACCGCATGCTGGACGCCGTGCTCGACCCGCTGATCGCCTTCAACTGCGAGAACCCGGCGTTCTTCGTCCTGATGCACGGCTCGGAGATCCCCGGACAGATCACCGAGGCGCACGACACGCTGCACGCCACGATGCTGACGCGGGTGGAATCGGTGCTCGCCGACTACCTCGCGGACCTGCCCGCCCCCCAGATCCACCGCATCGCCGAAATGGCCTTCATGGTGTTCAAGGCCGGGCTGGACCTGATCATGGCCTCCGAGGGCGAGGAGCGCGCGGCCTACATCCAGGAGCTGAAGACGGTGATGTTCCGCTACCTGGACCCCCTGGTCGGCGACGACGCGTCGTGCCCGGCGCCGACGGAGCGGATTGATACCCCCTAGGGGTATAGTATGGGTGAGGCGGGGACGCCACGGGGGCCTCTGCGGTCCCACGTGCCCCGCCGTGCCGCCCGAAACGTGTTCGCGAAGAGGAGAACGTCATGACCGCCGAGACCGCCACCACGCCGTCCACCGGTTCCTGCTGCTCGCCCACCGGCTCCTGCCACGACGGCGCGGCCGACGTGCAGATCGAGCAGGCCGACTCGGTCACCGCCGTGTACCAGGTCAAGGGCATGACCTGCGGCCACTGCGAGGGGGCCGTGTCGGAGGAGATCTCCGGGATCGCGGGCGTCACCTCGGTCGCGGCCGTCGCCTCCACCGGTCTGGTCACCGTGACGTCCAAGACCCCGCTGGCCGAGGACGCCGTCCGTGCCGCCGTGGACGAGGCCGGTTACGAGCTCCTCGGCCCGGCCGCCTGAGCGCCGGCCCTCCGCCGCACCACCCGTCCGCCGTCGGGCCGGCCGCACCAGTCGATACTGGTGGGGTACGGCCCGATCTGCGTTTTCCAGGAGTTCCGGACATGGCCAGCACAGCAGCAGCCCACTTCCCGGCCGCCGACGCCTCCGAGGCCGAGCTCATGATCGGCGGGATGACCTGCGCCTCGTGCGCCGCCCGCGTCGAGAAGAAGCTCAACCGGATGGACGGCGTCACCGCCACGGTGAACTACGCGACCGAGAAGGCCCGCGTCACCTTCGGGGAGGGGCTGAAGCTGGGGGATCTCGTCGCCACGGTCGAGAAGACCGGCTACACGGCCCGCCCCGTCGCCCAGCCGCCCGTTCCGGCCCCTGCACCCGCCCCTGAGAGCACCCGGGGGGCCGGCCCGGGCCCCGCGCCGGAGGTCTCCCCGAAGCCCGCCTCGGAGTCCACGCCGGAATCCGCCCCGGTACCCACGCCGGAGTTCACTCCGGAATCCGCTGCGGAGCCGGCTTCGGACCCCACCCCCGATTCCGTCGCCCGGGACGTCGAAGCCGAGCAGGAAGCCTCCCTCGCCGCGCTCCGTCAGCGCCTCGTCGTCTCCGCCGTGCTCGCCACCCCCGTCGTCCTGCTCGCCATGGTCCCGGCGCTCCAGTTCGACTTCTGGCAGTGGCTGAGCCTCACACTCGCCGCGCCCGTCGTCGTCTGGGGCGGCCTGCCCTTCCACCGCGCCGCCTGGACCAACGCCAAGCACGGCGCGGCGACGATGGACACGCTGGTCTCGCTCGGCACGCTCGCCGCGTTCGGCTGGTCGCTGTGGGCCCTGTTCCTCGGCGACGCGGGCATGCCCGGTATGCGCCACGGCTTCGACTTCACCGTCTCGCGCGCCGACGCCACCTCGACGATCTACCTGGAGGTGGCGGCCGGAGTCATCACGTTCATCCTGCTGGGCCGCTATCTGGAAGCCCGTGCGAAGCGGAAGTCCGGCGCGGCGCTGCGGGCGCTGATGCACCTGGGCGCGAAGGACGTCGCCGTACTGAGGGGAGGCAGGGAGGTACGTGTCCCGGCGGGCACGCTCGTCGTCGGCGACCGCTTCGTCGTCCGTCCCGGGGAGAAGATCGCGACGGACGGGACGGTCATCGAGGGCTCGTCCGCGGTGGACGCCTCGATGCTGACGGGTGAGTCCGTGCCCGTCGAGGTCTCGGTCGGCGACACCGTCACCGGCGCCACCCTCAACGCCGGCGGACGCCTCGTCGTCGAAGCCAC
>NZ_BMTW01000004.1 GCF_014649875.1 Streptomyces rubiginosohelvolus
GCGAAACGCCGGTCACCGGTCGCGTCGGGCACGTACTTCACACAGACAACGATCCTCAAGCTCACGCCGGCTCTCCTACTGCATCGTCATTTCCGGGCTGCCTTGTTGCACGCAGCATAGGCGCCTTGTCGGGCCGGATCCGGTCGGGACGACCGAGGCTCCGAGGCCGATATTACTCGCCAGTACACCCAGACTGTTACCCCTGAGCAAGCGCACCGCACTGTGACCTTGCCAACGCGGCAGACCCGTGCGTGCGTGACCTCAGTCTCGCAGAGCCGTGAACCGTCCCTGGTGATAGACCAGCGGACGGCCGGCCCCTGAGGGTGAGCCTGCCACGGCCTCCGCGATGACGATGCGGTGGTCCCCCGCCGGCACGCGGGACACGACCCGGCAGACCAGCCAGGCGGACACGTCCGCCAGCAGCGGAACACCTTCGGGCCCGCTGCTCCAGTCGGTCGACGGGCCGAAGCGGTCGGCTCCGCTGCGGGAGAAGGTCGCGGCCAGGTCCTGCTGGTGCTCGCCGAGTATGTGGACGCCGACGTACGCGGCCCCGGACAGCACGGGCCAGCTGGAGGACGACGTACCGATACCGAACGAGATCAGCGGGGGTTCGGCGGCGACGGAGGTCAGGGAGGTGGCGGTGAAGCCGACGGGGCGCTCCCCCGCGGCCGTGATCACGGCGACGCCCGCGGCGTGGCGGCGGAAGACCGAGCGGAAGAGTTCGGGCGTGGCGACCGTCGGGGCCTGGGCGAGATCGGGCGTTGCCGTCATGGACGTGTCCTTCTGCGGAAGTGGCGTACGGGTCCGTGGGTGCTCAGACACCCGGACAGCGCGCACTCGCGTAGCGTGCGAGGTCCACATGGACCCGGCCGTGAAGAAGGAGTTCTGGCGGCATAACGTCAGACTGACGATGCGTGGTGCGTGCAGTCAAGCGGGTTCCGGAATGTGGGAGATGCGTCACGGTCCGTCATATGGCGTGCCCCAGCGCCGCGACGACGTCGACCGTGCGGGGCTGGCCGGACGCCCGGCGGACCACCTCGCCCTCGGCGTCGAGCACCAGGACGGTCGGCGTTTTCGTGATGTCCAGCTCCCGTACCAGCGTGAGATGAGCCTCGGCGTCGATCTCGATGTGGGCGACCCCGTCGACCATCCCGGCCACCTCGGTGAGCGTGCGGCGGGTGGCCCGGCACGGCTGACAGAAGGCGCTGGAGAACTGGACGAGCGTCGCGCGTTCCCCCAACTCCGCGCCGAGTCGGGCTGCGTCGAGTCGCTGTCCTCGGGTCCGGCCGTCCACCTGGTGCCTCCTGATCAGAGCTCGTCGTCAGAGGTCAGCACCGGCGGCCGCCCCGGCATTCCCGCAGCGTGCGGGTCACGCGCACGTGACGAGAATCTCGCGGTCCACGTCCTCCGGGACTGGCCAGCGGCTCGCGCATGGGGCACCATCGCCACAATGCCGAATACCTACGGCTGCGTAACTTCCGCCGGGAGAACCCTCCCCAGGCACTGAAGAAGGGTCTTCCCCAGATGGCAGAACTCGTCTATCGACCGGTCATCGGCGCCGCTCGCACCATGTTCAAGGCGCTCGACCTGAAGATCGACACTCAGGGTTCGGAGCACATCCCGAAGACCGGTGGCGCGGTGCTGGTCAGCAATCACATCAGCTATCTCGACTTCATCTTCACCGGCCTCGGGGCTCTTCCGCAGAAGCGGCTCGTCCGGTTCATGGCGAAGGAATCGGTCTTCCGGCACAAGATCTCCGGTCCGCTGATGCGGGGAATGAAGCACATCCCGGTCGACCGCAAGCAGGGCGAGGACGCGTACGCGCACGCGCTGCAGTCGTTGCGTTCCGGTGAGATCGTCGGCGTCTTCCCCGAAGCCACCATCTCGCAGTCCTTCACGCTGAAGAGCTTCAAGTCGGGTGCCGCGCGCCTGGCCCAGGAAGCCGGCGTTCCACTGATCCCGATGGCGCTCTGGGGGACGCAGCGGATCTGGACGAAGGGGCGGCCGCGCAACTTCTCCCGCAGCCACATCCCGATCACGATCCGGGTCGGCGAGCCCGTGGAGGCGCCCACCGACCAGTACGCGGGCGCCATCACCCGGCGGCTGCGGGAGCGGGTCCAGGAGCTGCTGGAGGCGGCACAGCGGGCCTACCCGGTGCGACCGAAGGACGCGAGCGACACCTGGTGGGTGCCGGCCCATCTCGGCGGTACGGCCCCGACCCCCGCCGAGGTGCGCGAGCTCGGCTGACCGGCCCTCTCCCCCCTTCCCCTCTCTCCTCCCGAGCCCCCGGTGAGCATGTACGCCGGGGGCTCAGAGGTGCGTGGGGAGGGTCCGCCAGAGCTCCGTGCGGTCCCGGGCGCTTCTGAGCGTGCGGAGGATTTCCGGGGGCGGCGCGGCATACACGGTCGGGTAGTCCACTTCCCCGAGGTGCTGGCGCACCGTCCACGCCAGCCGCTCCTCCTCCAGCGAGAACCGCGCGTCGACGCCCGGTTTGTTGCCCCGGGGGTCCACCCGTGCCCAGCGGTCGTGTCCGGGGAGGCGGAGCGCGACCAGGCCGTGGACCGCGGGGTTCGTCCCGTCGTCGTCGGCGAGGCGCTGGTAGCAGAGGCCGGCCGGGATGCCGTGGGCCCGGAGCAGCGCGGTCAGGGCGATGGACTTGGCGTAGCAGATGCCGTTGCGGGTGGCGAGGACGTCGGAGGCGCGCCAGGTGACGCGGGGATCGCCGGAGTCCGCGGAGTGCGGGACGGTGTCGCGTACGTACGTGAAGGCGGTACGGGCGTATGTGTATGCGTCGTCGGGCTCGCACGCCAGGTCGGCCGCCACCTCCCGCACCCGGGGGTGTTCATGGTCGATGGCTTCGTCGGCGGCCAGATAGGCGGCGATGTCCGGGGACTGCTGGTTCAGCTGCATGGTCACGGAGCGTACGAAGCGGCCGACCGGAGATCAATTGATTTCCGGTCGGCCGCATAGTCATGCAATGCGCGAGAGTGGTGTGGCTACCGCGCCATCTCTTCCTTGAGCGCCTGGAGGAAGGCGTCGACGTCGTCCTCGCGGGTGTCGAAGGCGCACATCCAGCGGACGTCTCCTGCCGCCTCGTCCCAGAAGTAGAAGCGGAAGCGCTCCTGGAGCCGCTCGGTGACCGCGTGCGGCAGCCGGGCGAACACGGCATTGGCCTGGACCGGATAGAGGATCTCCACCCCGTCGATCGCCCGGACGCCCTCGGCGAGGCGCTGGGCCATGGCGTTGGCGTGCCGGGCGTTGCGCAGCCACAGGTCCTTGGCGAGCAGCGCCTCCAGCTGGACGGAGACGAAGCGCATCTTGGAGGCGAGCTGCATGGAGAGCTTGCGCAGGTGCTTCATCGCCCGGACGGCGTCCGGGTTGAGCACCACGACGGCCTCGCCGAACAGCGCGCCGTTCTTCGTGCCGCCGAAGGACAGCACATCGACGCCGACCGTGTTGGTGAACGTCCGCATCGGCACGTCGAGGGAGGCGGCCGCGTTGGCTATCCGGGCCCCGTCGAGGTGCACCTTCATGCCGCGCTCGTGGGCGTGGTCGCAGATGGCGCGGATCTCGTCGGGGGTGTAGACGGTGCCCAGCTCGGTGTTCTGGGTGATCGAGACGACCTGCGGCATGGCCCGGTGCTCGTCGTCCCAGCCGTACGCCTGCCGGTCGATGAGCTCGGGGGTGAGCTTGCCGTCCGGGGTGGGCACGGTGAGGAGCTTGAGCCCGCCCATCCGCTCGGGCGCGCCGCCCTCGTCCACGTTGATGTGCGCGGACTCGGCGCAGATGACCGCTCCCCAGCGGTCGGTGAGCGCCTGGAGGGCGACCACGTTGGCTCCGGTGCCGTTGAAGACCGGGAAGGCCTCGGCGGTGGGGCCGAAGTGGCTGTGCATGACGCGCTGGAGGTGGCCGGTGTAGTCGTCCTCGCCGTAGGCGACCTGGTGGCCGCCGTTGGCCAGCGCGATGGCCGCGAGGACCTCCGGGTGCGCTCCGGCGTAGTTGTCACTGGCGAAGCCGCGTACCTGCGGATCGTGGTGACGTCGTGCGTCGGTCCTCACGGTTGCGGGGTCAGCCACAGGCGCTTTCCGTTCACTTCGGGGGCGGGCTCGTCCCAGACGCCGGCGATGGCCCGTGCCAGCTCCGTGACGTCGGTGAAGCCCGCGAACTTCGCGTTGGGCCGCTCGGCACGCATGGCGTCGTTCACCAGTGCCTTGACCACCAGGATCGCAGCAGCGGTACGCGGCCCGTCCTCGCCCCCCGCCTTGCGGAAGGCGTCGCCGAGCGCGAGGGTCCATGCCTCGGCCGCGGCCTTGGCGGCGGAGTAGGCGGCGTTGCCCGCGGTGGGGTTGCTGGCTCCGGCGGCGCTGATCAGGAGGTAGCGGCCCTTGTCGCTGCGCTCCAGGGCCTCCTGGAAGGCCAGCGTGGTCGACTGGACGGTGCGGATGAGCAGCTTCTCCAGGGCGTCCCAGTCGGACAGGACGGTCTCCTGGAACGACTTGCTGCCGCGCCAGCCGCCGACGAGGTGGACCAGGCCGTCGATGCGGCCGAACTCCGCCTCGGTGCGCTTGGCCCAGTCGCGGGTGGCGTCGAGGTCGAGCAGGTCGACGGTCTCGCCGGTGACGGTCGCGCCCCCGTGGGCGTACCGGGCGGCGTCCACCGCCTCGGCGAGCCGCTCCGGGTTGGCATCGCAGCCGACCACCGTGGCGCCCGCCTCGGCGAGTCGCAGCAGGGTCGCGCGGCCCGCAGGTCCCGCCGCTCCGGCGACCGCGACCACGGCTCCTTCGAGCGCGCCCGTCCCCTCGCCCGTGCCGTTTCCGTTCATGGCCACCGCCTCCTCGGGAGAATGGTTCACGCGGCTGCCCGCTCGTCGTTCGCCGCGGTGATTCCCTTGGTGGAGGCAATCACGTGCTTCAGCTTCTTGGCGAGCGCCTCATAGAACATGCTCAGGGGAAACTCGTCCGGAAGCACGTCGTCGACGAGCTTGCGAGGAGGAAGAGTGAGGTCGAGGGCGTCGGGACCCTTGGCCCAGCGCGATCCCGGGTGCGGGGCGAGGTAGGTGGAGACGAGGTCGTACGCGGCGAACCAGTGGACCAGCTTGGGGCGGTCGATGCCGTCGCGGTAGAGCTGCTCGATCTCGCCGCAGAGCTGGTTGGTGACCTGCGGGGCACGGTCCCAGTCGATCTTCAGGGTGTTGTCGGTCCAGCGGACGACGTCGTGCTTGTGGAGGTAGGCGAAGAGGAGCTGACCGCCGAGGCCGTCGTAGTTGCGGACCCGCTCACCGGAGACGGGGAAGCGGAACATCCGGTCGAAGAGGACGGCGTACTGCACGTCGCGGCCGTGGGCGTTGCCCTCGGACTCCAGCTTCACGGCCTCCTTGAAGGCGGTGAGGTCGCAGCGCAGCTCCTCCAGGCCGTACATCCAGAACGGCTGGCGCTGCTTGATCATGAACGGGTCGAACGGCAGGTCGCCGTGGCTGTGGGTGCGGTCGTGGACCATGTCCCACAGGACGAACGCCTGCTCGCAGCGCTTCTGGTCGCCGATCATCTCGCGGATGTCGTCGGGCAGCTCCAGGCCGAGCAGCTCGACGGAGGCCTCGGTGACGCGGCGGAAGCGGGCGGCCTCGCGGTCGCAGAAGATGCCGCCCCAGCTGAACCGCTCGGGGGCCTCACGCACGGCGATGGTCTCCGGGAAGAGCACCGCGGAGTTGGTGTCGTAGCCGGAGGTGAAGTCCTCGAAGGTGATGCCGCAGAAGAGCGGGTTGTCGTAGCGGTTCGCCTCCAGGTCGGCGAGCCACTCGGGCCAGACCATCTTGAGGACGACCGCTTCGAGGTTGCGGTCGGGGTTGCCGTTCTGCGTGTACATCGCGAAGACAACGAGGTGCTGGAGGCCGTCGGCCCGCATCTTCGCCGGCTGGAAGGCGAGCAGCGAGTCCAGGAAGTCGGGGACGCGGAAGCCGTCGGCGGCCCAGCGGCGCAGGTCGGTGACGAGAGCGCGGTGGTAGGCGGCGTCGTGCGGGAGGAGCGGGGACAGCTCCTCGACCGCGCCGATCACCCGGTCGAGGACGCGCTCGACGTCGGCCGGGGACGGGGCGCCGTCGGCCTCGAAGTCGATGGATCCGTCCTTGGACTGCCAGGGGCGGATCTCCTCGACGGCATCCCTGAGCACGGGCCAGGCCGGGTGCTCGACGACCCGCTGGGCCGTAGCTATCGCGCCGTCGGTGGCGTCGTGCACAAGAATTTCCGTCATAACACTTCCTCCACGGGAGAACCTCGCGTGACATCACCGTAGCCGGGCAGGGTTCACTCCGACAAGTGCAGACCTGAAAATTATCCTGCGTACCCCCTATGGTCACCGCTGTTTTTCCTGTGGGATGCCGGGTAGGGGCGCAGTTCCCGCAGTGCCGCTCGGATCCGGGCGACCGGGCCCGCACGGCGTGGGACATCCCGCGCCCGGGCCGTTACCCTCCCCAGTGCCGTATTGCCGTACCTCAGCGCGGGCAGGAGCAGTCGACGGGAAGCCGCCGACGGAAACGAGGTCGCCTTGTCATTTCTCACCCTGGGTCATCGCGGAGTGATGGGCGTCGAGCCCGAGAACACCCTGCGCTCCTTCGTCCGTGCCGAGGCGTCCGGCATGGACGCCATCGAGCTGGATCTCCACCTCAGCAAGGACGGCGCGCTCGCCGTGATGCACGACGCGGACGTGGACCGCACGACGGACGGCACCGGGCCGATCGCGGCCAAGACCCTGGCGGAGCTGCGCGAGCTCGACGCCGGCCGGGGCGAGCGGATCCCCGTCTTCGAAGAGGTGCTGGAGGCAGTCTCCTCCCCGTTGCAGGCGGAGATCAAGGATGTGGCGGCGGCCCGCGCGCTGGCGGACGTGATGCTGGAGCGCGATCTCGCCGGGCGGGTGGAGGTGTCCTCGTTCCACGACGAGGCCGTCACCGAGATCGCCCGGCTGGTGCCCGGCGTCCGGACGGTCCTCATCGCCAGCCGCTGGGGCGCGGACGTGGTGGACCGGGCGAAGGCGGTGGGCGCGGCGACGCTCGCGCTCAACATCCGCCGCCTCACCCTGGAGGTGGTGGAGCAGGCGCACGCCGAGAGCCTGAAGGTGATCGGCTGGGTGGTGAACACCCAGGACCACCTGCGCCTGGCCCGGGCCCTGAACCTGGACGGTGCGACGACCGACTTCCCCGAGATCCGCCGCACCGGTCGCTTCACCGCCTGAGGGCGCGCCGGGGCCGGTCGCCCCGGCGGGCCGTCAGATGTTCTTGACGAGCAGTTCGAAGGCCAGGTCGTCGCGCTGCGGGATGCCGAAGCGCTCGTCGCCGTACGGGAACGGGGTGAGCGCCCCCGTACGGCGGTAGCCTCGGCGCTCGTACCAGGCGATCAGGTCGTCGCGCACCGAGATGACCGTCATGTGCATCTCGCCGACGCCCCAGCTCTCCTTCGCCGCGCGCTCCGCCTCGGCGATGATCAGCTTGCCGAGTCCGCCGCCCTGGAGTCCCGGCCGTACCGCGAACATGCCGAAGTAGGCCGCGTCGCCCCGGTGTTCGAGCTGGCAGCAGGCGACGAGTTCGCCGCCGCGCTCCACCGCGAGGAGCCTGCTCGCCGGAGCGTCGATGACGTCGCGCACGCCCTGTTCGTCGGTCCGCTGCCCCTGGAGGATGTCGGCCTCGGTGGTCCAGCCGGTGCGGCTGGAGTCACCGCGGTAGGCGGACTCGATCAGGGCCACCAGCGCCGGGACGTCGGCCTCGGTCGCGTCACGGAAGGTCAGCCGGGCCGAGTCGGGCGTGGCGGTGTCCATGGGTGGGGCTCTCCGTTTCTCTGCTGCCGTACGGGCTTCTCCGCTGCCGTGCGTACGGTCGCTGCTGC
Source organism: Streptomyces rubiginosohelvolus (assembly GCF_014649875.1). Taxonomy (GTDB): domain Bacteria; phylum Actinomycetota; class Actinomycetes; order Streptomycetales; family Streptomycetaceae; genus Streptomyces; species Streptomyces rubiginosohelvolus. The sequence continues at coordinate 7,872 of NZ_BMTW01000004.1, forward strand.
GCGTCCGGTCGAGAGTAACGCGACCCGGAGCGCCCCCGGCGGGCCCCGGCGCGCTCCCTTCACTCCCCTGTGCGCCGGGTTCGGCGGCGTCGGCGTGGGCAGCGATGGGGGCGACCCGCAACAGTGCCGTACGTCCGACCGGGGGAGGCGCGCCGTGCACGGAGGGGCTTCGACCGGCTGGCTGCTGATGGTGTTGTGCGCGGTGAGCGGCGCCTACTGCCTTCTGCGCACCCGCACGGGGACGCCTCAGGAGCGCCGCACAGCGCGCTCGGAGGCGCTCATGGGTTTCGGGATGGCGGCGATGGCCGTCCCGGCGGCGGTGCTGTCGCCCCCGGGCTGGGCCTGGGCGGTGTACGCGGTGCTCTTCGGCGCGGCCGCGCTGCGGGCGCTGCGGCCCGCCCTGCGCGGCGGCCACCATCTGCACCACCTCGTCGGCTCGCTGGCCATGGTCTACATGGCCGTGGCGATGGCCCCGGCGGTGACGGGGAGCGGCGGGGGCGGTCACGCCGGGCACGGGGCGGCGTCGGCGGGGGCCGGTGGCATACCCGTGCTGACCGGGGTTCTGCTCGTCTACTACGCCTTCTACGTGCTGGGCTCGGCCGGCCGGCTTCTCCCCGGAGCTGCCGTGCCCCCGGCGGGCGGCACGGGGGCCGTCGGCCGGGGGCCGGGCGGTTTCGGAGGCGGGGCGGACGGGCGGCCCGAGCTCACGACGGCCTGCCGACTGACGATGGGCATCGGCATGTTCGCCATGCTTCTCACCCTGTGAGACGGGAAGTGGGACAGAACCCCCTTCAAACAGTGGCCTGCGTCACTTGGCCGTCGCGGCCGTACCCCCGGCCGACCCGCCCCTCATAAGCTGAAGCCATGCTGGTCTCCCTCGCGCTGCTGCTGCTCGGTGCACTGACCGCCCTGGTGACCCCGCGTGTGATGGCGCGGGCCCGGTGGCCGGAGCGCGAGCCGGTCGTGGCCCTGTGGGTCTGGCAGTGCGTGGTGGCCGCGGTCCTCCTGTCGTTCGCCCTGTCCATGACGCTGAGCGCGGCCGCCGCCTGGCAGGCGGTGCGCGGCCATGTCTTCGCCCCCGCTCCGCACGCCGTCGTCGAGGCGTACGCCCTGGCGGCGTACGGGCCCTGGTCGGCGGTCATCGCGGTGCTGCTGGCACTCGGCGGGCTGTGGTCCGGCACGATGCTCCTGCGGGAGATCCGGCGGGCACGGCGTCGCCGCAAGCAGCGCCGGGCGGAACTGCTGGTGCGCGCCCCGCTGATGCCGGGCGAGGAGCCCGGGGCCGACCGTCTCGTGGTGCTGGAGGGCGAACGCCCGGACGCCTGGTGGCTGCCCGGCACCGCACCCCAACTCGTCATCACCACCGCAGCTTTGGGCCGCCTGAAGGGCCGTCAGCTCGATGCGGTGCTGGCCCATGAGCAGGGGCACGCCCAGGCCCGGCACGACTGGTTGCTGCACTGTTCGTCTGCGCTGGCGATCGGTTTCCCGCAGATCCCGGTGTTCGCCGCGTTCCGCGACGAGATGCACCGGCTGGTCGAGTTGGCCGCCGACGACGTGGCGTCGCGCCGCTTCGGCAGGCTGACGACCGCGCTCGCCTTGGTCGGACTCAACGAGGACCGCGGGGTGTTCGGCCCCTGCCCCACTCCGCAGGCCGAAGTGCCCCTCCGGGTCAACCGGTTGCTGGCCCCGGTCGAGCGGCTCACGGCGGGCCGCAGGCTCCGGCTGACGGCCGCCGCCGCGCTGGTGCCGGTCGTCCCGGTGGTCGTGGCCTTCGTCCCGGGGCTCCGCGCCCTCGGATAGCCCCCCGGGCGGCCGGGGTTCCGCACCCGGATCGGCCCGGTTCCGTACCCGGGTTGGCCTTCGGGCGGGGTCCTCCGCGAGGATCACCCCATGCCCTCCCCCCACTTCCGCTTCCGTTCACCGGACCGTTCCCCCCGCACCGCGCCCGCCCTGTGGACCGGAGCCGTCGTCGGCGCGGCCGCTCTGGTGCTGCTCGTCCTGGTGGCGGTGCGCTGGTCGCCGCTGATGTCCCTGGACCGGTCGGTCGCCGACGCCCTGCACCGGCACGCGGTCGGCGACCCCGGTCTGGTCCACGTGAACCGGGTGCTGACGGACTGGGTGTGGGATCCCTGGACCATGCGCGCCCTGATCGCGGTGGCGGTGATCGCCCTGTGGTGGCGCGGTGCGCGCCGGCTCGCCCTGTGGACGGCCGCGACGAGTCTGCTCGCCACCCTCCTCCAGCAGGGGCTGAAGGCCGCGGTGGACCGCGAGCGCCCGCAGTGGACCGACCCGGTGGACTCCGCGAACTTCGCCGCCTTTCCCTCCGGGCACGCGATGACGGCCGTCGTGACCTGCGGGCTGCTCCTGTGGCTGCTGCGGCTGTACGGCGCCGGCCCCGGGCTGTGGGGTACGGCACTGGCCGTGGCGGTGGTCTCGGCGATCGGCGTCGCGGCGACCCGGGTATATCTGGGGGTGCACTGGCTGACCGATGTCGTGGGCGGTGCGCTGCTGGGGGTGGCCGTGGTGGCGTTGAGCGCCGCCGGTTACGCCCGGTACACGGCGCCCCGGGAGGGATCGCACCGATGGTGATCGAAGGCGTGCTGTTCGACTTCTCCGGAACGCTGTTCCGGATCGAGCCGGTCCGGGACTGGCTCGCCACCGTGCTGCGCGAGGAGGGCGTCGACGTACCGCCGGAGGATTTCGAGCCGTACGTGACGGGGCTCACGGAGGCCGGCGCTCTCCCGGGCGGTCCGCCTCCGCTCCGGGTCCCGGAGCGGCTGGCCGACGCGATGGCGCGCCGGGACCTGACCCCCGCGCTGCACCGCGAGGCGTACACCGGGCTGGCCCGGACCGTCGCGCTGCCCGATCCGGGGCTCTACGACGCGCTGTACGCCCGCCATATGCGGCCGGAGGCCTTGGCAGGCCTATCCGGACGCGGTGGAGGTCCTGGAAGGGCTGCGGAGGGCGGGGATCGCGGTCGGTGTGGTCAGCAACATCGGCTGGGACCTGCGTCCGGTCTTCCGTGCGCACGGGCTCGACGACCTGGTCGACGCCTATGTGCTGTCCTTCGAGCACGGGCTCCAGAAGCCCGCAGCGGAGCTGTTCCGCATCGCCTGCACGATGATCGGCCGGGATCCGGCGGACGTGGTCATGGTCGGCGACGACCGGATCGCGGACGGGGGTGCGGCCGCCCTGGGCTGCGAGGTGCGGTTCGTGGACCATCTGCCCGTGCCGGAGCGGCCCGACGGTCTGCGTTCCCTGGGGCTGGTCCCGGGCTGAGGCCCACTGCGGGCAGGGGCGAGGCCCACCGGCGGGACCGAGGAGATCACGAGAGATGGGGCCGGGGTGTGAGGCATATCCCGCCGCGGAAGGGGTAAAGGGAGCCGCCCGTGGTCGTAGCCTGGTGGGCATGTCCCCTATGCCGTCGTCCGTGTCCACCCGTTCCGCAGCCGAGGTCAACGCGGAGATCCGCGACCTGTGGCAGCGTTCGGGCGGGTCCCTGACGCCGCAGGACGAGGCCGCATACCAGCGGCTGCTGGTGGAGTGGGCCGCCGCCGCCGGCGGGAGCGTACGCACCGCCGCCTGACCGCCGAGGCCGCCGTCGGCCCGTGACCAGGAGCTTGTGGGAGATCGCGCCCGATCCGGCGATCCCCCGCGTCGCCGGATCCGGGCACACCCCCGGCGTGCCCCGTGGGACACGGCCGTGGACCGCGCCGGGGACCGGTGTTGCGGGGTCCGCCGTCGCAGGGATCCAGCATGTCCCCACCCCGCTCATCGGTCAATGAATTTCCGCTCCGCACGCACCGGGGCCGGTGTCTCGCGGGCGGGAGACCGCCCGGGAGACACCGGCCCCGGAATGGCAGACGAACCTGCTGCGCGACGCGCTGACGGATCAGCGGTCGAAGTAGTCCGGCTGCGTCTGCACGTTGAGCTCGTCCATTTTGACCCGCTTCGCCGGGTCGGTACGCCGGTCGTCCAGCTTCAGCACGTCGAAGCCCTTGGCGATGTCGCTGGAGTAGATGTGACCGTTGTAGTAGTACGCCGACCAGGGGCCGGCCGTGGTGACCTGGTCGAGGGTGACCGGACCGCGCTCGAAGAAGGCGATCTCCTTGGGCTTGGCCGAGTTGGTGAAGTCCCAGACGGAGATGCCCCCCTGGTACCAGGCCTGGACCATCAGGTCGCGGCCCTTCACCGGGATGATCGAGCCGTTGTGGGCGACGCAGACCTCGGCGTCGGCCTGGTGACGGTCGATCTTGAAGTAGCTGCGGAAGACCAGCTTGCGCTTGTCGCCCTTGCCGACGATGTCGTAGATGCCGTCGGCGCCGCGCTTGGGACCGATCTGCTCGTTGCAGGTGGCCGCGCCGCCGCCGCCGAGCTCGTCGGTGAAGACGACCTTGTTCGCACCCTGGTTGAAGGTCGCCGAGTGCCAGAACGCGAAGTTCACGTTGTCCTGGACCCGGTCGATGATCTTCGGGTGCTCCGGGTCCTCGATGGAGAACAGCAGACCGTCACCCATGCAGGCACCGGCCGCCAGGTCCTTCGACGGCAGCACCGTGATGTCGTGGCAGCCGGTCGTCTTGGAGACGCCGGGGTTCTCGGGCGCTCCCGGGTTACCGCCGTCCGGGAAGAGCACCGGGAAGTCGATGACCCGGGCCTTCTGGGGCGCCTTGAGCGGCACCTTGATGATGGAGATCCCGTCGTGCGGCGGCTTGCAGTCCGGGAACGTCTCGTTGGGCGAGTACGAGGAGACGTACACGTACACGTTCTTCTTGCCGTCCGGCACCAGCGTGTGCGTGTGGGAACCGCAGGCGGTCTCCACGGCGGCGATGTACTTGGGCTGCCGCTTGTTGCTGATGTCGAAGATCTTCATGCCCTCCCAGGAGGACTTCTCCGTGGCGGGCTGGGAGGTGCTGGAGCAGGAGTCGTCGCTGCGCGAGGAGTCCGTCGACAGGAAGAGCAGGTTCCCGGAGACCGAGATGTCGTTCTGGGAGCCGGGGCAGAGAACCTGGGCGACCGTCTTGGGCTTCTTCGGCTTGCTGATGTCGTAGATGACGAAGCCGTCGTAGTTCCCGACGTACGCGTACTTCCCCTGGAACGCGAGGTCCGTGTTGGTGCCCTGGAGGGCGCCCTTCGGCACGTTCGTCAGGTGCTTGATGTTGGAGCTGTGGACGATCTCGTCCACACCGGGTATGTCACCCCCGGATATCGCGTCCCTGGCCTCGGCCTGGTCGCTCTTGGAGACGGAACCGCGCTCGGCCGGGGCATCGCCCGGGTCGGGGGTCGCGGCCGCTGTGGTGGCCGTCAGCAGCGTGGCGAGGAGTCCGGCCGCGGCTGCCACCGCGCCCAGACGTCTGCGCCGCACGCGGGTGGTGTGCAACGAGGTCACTGCGTCCTCCCTAGGATCCGTTCGGGGTCGAACGGTTATGGAACCCCCGGCAGTATCGTCCCTCACATGTACACATCAACAGATGGCAACGCAGACGTAATAAAAGTTTTTGATCTTCCGCCGGTGGAAGCGTGTTAGGACGGTCTGCAACAAACCCTGTGGCACAGGAGGTCACCGTGTTGATCCATCGCCGGACCGCAGCTCTGCGCTCAACCGCTCTCGCGGCGGCGGCGATTGCCGCCGCGCTCGTCCTGGGAGCCTGTGACGCGGACAGCGGTGACGGAACGTCGGGCAAGGCGAAAGACGCGGGTCCCGGCGTGGTCGCGCCCGGCAGACCGGGCGAGCCGGCCCGGACGCTCTCCGCCGAGGAGGCCGCCGAGGAGACCGGTCAGGACACCGCCAACTCCGCGGACTTCCGGTATGCGCAGATGATGATCGAGCATCACGCACAGGCGCTCGTGATGACCGAACTCGCCCCGAAAGGGGCCTCCCGGAGCACCGTCAAACGGCTGGCGGAACGCATAGCGGCGGGCCAGAAGCCGGAGATCGGCGCGATGGAGGGATGGCTCAAGAGAAACGGCGGCGACAAGCGCAAGCAGCACCACGACCACTCCGGCATGCCCGGCATGGCGACCGAGGCCCAGCTGAAGGAGTTGCGCGGCGCCGAGGGCAAGGCGTTCGACAAGCTCTTCCTGGAGCTGATGATCACCCACCACCAGGGGGCGATCACCATGGCCACGGAGGCACTCACCGAGGGGAACGACATCTTCGTCGAGGAGATGGCGAGCGACGTGGTCGCCCAGCAGACCGTGGAGATCAACCGGATGCGCGGAATGATGGACTGAGCCACCTGGCCGCGCTGCCTCCTGCGCCCGGCGGTGCGGATCGGCCCGGCGGTGCCATCCTGGAGGGAACCTCCGGGAAAGAGGTGCGCCGTGCTCTCCGTCGCCGTCGTCGGTTCCGGTCCCAGCGGGGTCTACACCGCCCAGGCCCTCCTCCAGCAGTCCCTGGTGCCCGATGTGCGCGTGCATGTCCTGGACCGGCTGCCCACCCCGTACGGACTCGTGCGGTACGGGGTCGCCCCCGACCACGAGAAGATCAAGTCGCTGCAGAACAGCCTGCGGGCGGTGCTGGAGGACGAGCGGGTCACCTTCGTGGGCAACGTCGGCGTCGGCGGCCCGGACGGGGTCTCCCCCGCCCGGCTCGCGGAGCTGTACCACGCGGTCGTCTACTGCGTCGGGGCGTCGGCGGACCGGGCGCTGGCGGTGCCGGGCGAGGGCCTGCCGGGCAGCTATTCGGCCACCCGCTTCGTCTCCTGGTACAGCGCCCATCCGGACATCGGCGCCGACCCGTTCGCCCGGGACGCCCTGGAGGCCCGCTCGGCCGTCGTGATCGGCGTGGGCAACGTGGCGGTCGACGTGGCCCGGATCCTGGCGCGCGGCGCCGGCGAACTGCGCCGCACCGACGTGCCCCGCGCCGCGCTGCGCGCGCTGGAGGAGAGCCGGGTGCGCGAGGTGCACATCGTGGGCCGCCGGGGCCCCTCCCAGGCCCGGTTCACCACCAGGGAGCTGCGGGAGCTGGGGGCGCTGCCCGGTGCGCGGGTCGTCGTCGACCCGACCGAGCTGGCGCTCGACCCGGCGTACGCCGCTCCGGACGGCCTGCCCGGAGCCCTGCCGCTGCCCGCCGTGGTGCGGCGGAACCTGGAGGTGCTGCGCGGCTGGTCGGTCGGCGGCGGGGCGGGGGCCGCCGGGGACATGCCGGGCGGGGCGCCGGGCTCGGCCGATGCTGTACGCCGCATCCGGCTGCGGTTCTTCCTGCGGCCGGTGGAGCTGCTGGAGCGCGGCGGGCGGGTGGCCGGGGTCCGGTTCGCCCGGACGGCCCCGGACGAGGCCGGGGGCGTACGGGACACCGGTCGTTACGAGGACGTCGAGGCGCAGCTCGTCCTGCGGGCGGTCGGCTATCGCGGGGTGGAGCTGCCGGGGCTGCCGTTCGACCCGGTGCGGGGAACGGTGCCGCATGCGGCGGGACGGGTGCTGCGGGGCGGGGTGCCGTCGCCGGGTGAGTACGTGGCGGGGTGGATCAAGCGAGGGCCGACCGGGGTGATCGGCTCGAACCGCTCCTGCGCCAAGGAGACGGTGGCCTCGCTGCTGGCGGACGCGGCCGCGCTGACGCGGCGTACGGCGGCGGACGACCCGCTGGCCGTGCTGCGGGAGTGGGGGCTGCGGCCGGTGGAGTGGGCCGGCTGGCTGTCGATCGAGCGCGCGGAGGCGGAGCTGGGCCGGTCGCTGGGGCGCGGCCCGGTGAAGATCCCCGACTGGGCGGGGCTGCTGGCGGCGGCCCGGGACGAGAACGGCTGAGCGGCCCCGCACGGTCACTCCCGCGTCGCCACCACCAGCCGGGCGCGGGGGCTGCCGTCGGGGCGGCGGCCCAGTTCGGCGAGCGGCACGAGCCGCACGGCGAATCCGGCCCGCGTCAGGTCCTCCAGCACATCGCCGAGCCGGAACGTGCGGTAGTACATGACGAACTGCGGGCGCCACAGGGCGTTGCGCACCCGCATCGCCGCGTCGAAGCCGAGCAGCGTCCAGTAGGCGCGGGACCCCACGGGGGGCGGTGCGCCGATCGGGAAGACGAACTGTCCGCCCGGGCGGAGCGATCCATACACCTCGGCGAAGAGGCCGAAGCGTTCGGCGGGCAGGAAATGGCCGAACGCCCCGAAGCTCAGGGCGAGATCGAAGGCGGGCGCGAAGGGCAGGGAGCGGGCGTCGGCCCGTACCCAGTCCACTGCGGGGCCCTCGCCTGCCGGTTCGTCTTCTGCCGGTCGCTCGCCCTCGGGCGGGAAGGCGGCCCGGGCCTCGGCGAGCATCCCCGCGCTGAAGTCGACCCCGACGACCCGCTCGCGGCACAGCCGCCGGAGTACACCGACCCCGGCGCCGGTGCCGCAGCAGACGTCGAGTCCGGTGTCGAAGGGGCCGAGCCGGCGCACCTCGTCGGTGACGGCGTCGAGCACGCGGTCCGGGGTGCGGTAGGGCGTGTGGTCGAACTTCGGGGCGAGGAGGTCGTAGCCGCGCTCGATCGAGGAGAGCGCCTGAACGGCCAGTTCGCGCACGGTGGGGCCCTGTTCGGTAAACATCACGGGCCACCCTACCGACGCGGCCGCCCCCTGCGGCCATGCACTGCCGTGCCGCCCGGAACGGGAGGGCGAGGCAGTCAACGGCCTTCGGGAAGTCGCCGCTTGAGGGTGATGGCGGTATCGGCTGCGTAGGCCTGGGTCCAGTTGCGGCCGACTCCGGACTTCCAGGTGACGTGGACCGTGGAGCCGTCGGTCCGGGCGCTCTCGACGGTCATGGCCCGGTCGCCGTCGCGCACGTCGCCGCGGCGCAGTTCGCCGGCCTCGACCGTGACGGGGTGCCCCGCGGGCGCGCTCTCGGCCTCCTCGGCTGCCCGGAGGAGCTCCGCGGCCAGCTCGCGGGCCGCCTCAGGGGTGCAGGACCAGACGAGCTCGCCCGCCGGGGGCGTGAGGCGGATGCCGATACGGGGCGCGGGGGCGGGGCCGGCGTCCGGGGCGGGACCGCCCGCGGTGGCCGTGGCCGGCATGTGCTCGTCCACGGTGACCGTGATGGGCACCGGGCGGCCGTCGGCGTCCGTGATCCCGGTCCCGCTGCTCATCGTCGTCTCCTCGGTGTACCTGGCCATTGACCGGCCCCGGCTGTTCCTGACCGCCACCTGGCCGTCCGGGGGCTTGGCCTGGCCGCTGTCCGGCCGCCACCAGGATGTCAGCTCCCGGCCGCCGGGCGTACGGGCGGGCCCGGTGGCGGCCGGGGCGGTATGACGGGGTGGTCAGGACTCGGCCGGCTCCCATCGGCCGGGCGGGCTCAGGTGCGGTAGACGTCCAGGCGGCCGCACATGCCGAACCGGCCGTACGCCGAGGGGCGTTCGGCGTGGACGCGGGCGTCGGCGAGGTGGCCGGCCTCGCCCCGGTCCAGGGCGTCGAGCTGGTCGGCGGTCGCGGCGGCGGCCGTGGCGGCCCCCTTCTCCCAGCGGGTGCGCCACTCCCCCGTACGGGGGCGGACGAGCGCGGCGGCGGCCCGATGGAACGAGGCCAGCGGCTCCGGATCGCCGTCCTCCACCGCCTCCCGCAGGGCGAGGAACCCCTCCACGGCGAGGTCGCGCCGGGCCCGCGCCGCCTTCTCCTGCACGGCCTCCTCGGCGTCCACCGGGAGCGCCACCGCCGCGCGGTAGTCGTCCGGGTCCGTCAGCCTGCGGGGCGGCAGCGTGAGCACGGCGTCGCCCGCCTCCGGCAGCCCGCTGTTCTGCATGAGCACGATGAGACGCAGCCCGTCCTCGTTGACCAGGCGGTGGATGGTGCCCGGGGTGAACCAGACCAGCGCTCCGGGCGTCAGCGGTGTCTCCCGGTATCCGGCGGTCGTGAGGGTCTGCACGGAGCCGCTTCCGCCGACCACGACGTACCCCTCCGAGCAGGTCAGGTGGAGATGCGGGGTGCCCCCACGCTGTCCGTCGACGGCGGGCCAGTCGTAGACGGTCAGATGCGAGACGGCGACGGCGCCGGGCAGTCCTTCGAAGGTCACCACGGGGGCTCCTGGGTCTCGGCGGCACGGTCTCCCAACCGCACCGAAAGCGCTTTCTACGACTCTGGACGCTAGGGCCGCCGCCGGACCCCGGTCAAGGGAACCGGGCGGGCGGACAGCGCCACGGGCGGCGCACCCCGGGCATGACCACGGGCGGCTGGCGTGTGCGCGAGCCACTGTCAGTGGCCGGGTGCAGACTGGCACTGTTCCGGCACAACGGCGTATCGGGAGGTCCAGAACCATGACCGATGTATTGCTCACCGCAGGCACCCGCAAGGGCCTTTTCATCGGCCGCAGGCGGGGTGGGACCTGGGAGATCACGGGCCCGCACTTCAACGCGCAGGCGATCTACTCGGTGGCCGTGGACACCCGGGGGGACACCCCGAGAATCCTGGTCGGCGGGGACAGCGCGCACTGGGGGCCGTCCGTCTTCCACTCGGACGATCTGGGCGAGACCTGGGTCGAGCCACGGCAGCCCGCGGTGAAGTTCCCCAAGTCCACCGGGGCTTCGCTGGAGCGCGTCTGGCAGCTGCATCCGGCAGGCCCCGAGGCACCGGACGTGGTCTACGCGGGCACGGAGCCGGCCGCGCTGTTCCGTTCCGAGGACCGGGGCGAGTCGTTCGAGCTGGTCCGTCCGCTCTGGGAGCACCCGACCCGCTCGCGGTGGGAGCCGGGCGGCGGCGGTGAGGGGCTGCACACCGTCCTGACCGACTCCCGGGACGCCAAGGCCGTGACGGTCGCCGTGTCGACGGCGGGGGTGTTCCGGACGAAGGACGGCGGGGCGAGCTGGGAGCCGTCGAACAGGGGCGTCTCCGCGGTCTTCCTCCCGGACCCCGACCCGGAGTTCGGCCAGTGCGTCCACAAGGTCACCCGGGACGCGGCCGACCCGGACCGGCTCTATCTGCAGAACCACTGGGGCGTGTTCCGCAGTGACGACGCCGGTGACCACTGGAGCGACATCGGCGCGGGGCTGCCCTCCGACTTCGGGTTCGCCGCCGTCGCGCATCCGCACCGCGGCGATACGGCGTACGTCTTCCCGATCAACGCCGACGCCGACCGGGTCCCGGCGGAGCACCGCTGCCGGGTGTTCCGTACGACCGACGCGGGGCGCACCTGGGAGCCGCTCTCCGAGGGTCTGCCGGCCGGGGCGCACTACGGCACGGTGCTGCGGGACGCGCTCTGCACCGACGACGCGGACCCCGCCGGGGTCTACTTCGGCAACCGCAACGGCGAGTTGTACGCCAGCGCGGACGACGGGGACAGCTGGCAGCAGCTCGCCTCCCATCTGCCGGACGTCCTGTGCGTACGGGCGGTGGCGCTCGGCTGACGGGCGGTCGGCCGGAGCACCGACGGCAGTTGATCGGAGTGGTCGTATCAGCAGTAGAGTGCGGGCCGTGGCAGCACGACCGTTGAAAGAGATCATCGAGCCGGGGTGGGCCGACGCCCTCGAACCCGTCGCCGAACGCATCGCCGCTATGGGCGACTTCCTCCGCGCGGAGATCGCCGCGGGACGCACGTACCTGCCCTCCGGGGCTCATGTACTGCGGGCGTTCCAGCAGCCGTTCGAGGAGGTGAGAGTGCTGGTCGTCGGCCAGGATCCATATCCCACCCCAGGACACGCGATCGGGCTGAGCTTCGCGGTGGCCCCCGACGTCCGGCCGCTGCCGGGCAGCCTGGAGAACATCTTCCGGGAGCTGCACGGGGACCTGGGGCTGCCCAGACCGTCCAACGGCGACCTCACTCCGTGGACCAGGCAGGGGGTGCTGCTGCTCAACAGGGCGCTCACCACCGCGCCGCGGCGGCCCGCCGCCCACCGGGGCAAGGGCTGGGAGGAGGTCACCGAGCAGGCCATCAAGGCGCTGGTGGCCCGGGGCACCCCGCTGGTGTCGGTCCTGTGGGGGCGTGACGCCCGCAATCTGCGCCCGCTGCTGGGTGACTTCCCGGCGATCGAGTCCTCGCACCCCTCCCCCATGTCCGCGGACCGGGGCTTCTTCGGCTCGCGGCCGTTCAGCCGGGTCAACGAACTGCTGGAGCGCCAGGGAGCGGCGCCGGTGGACTGGCGGCTTCCGTGACGTACGCCGTGGCGCCCGGCGGTCCGGCCTGTCCCGGTGCGTACGTCCTCGGGGTCGACTCCGGGGGCTCCGGGCTGCGGGTGGCGCTGGGCCGGGCGGGCGAGCCGGGGCCCCTCGCGACGACGGTCTGCGCCGAGCCGGTACGGACGGGTCCGGGCGGCATCGACGCCGGGCATCTGCTGGATCAGCTGCTGCCCGCCGCCCGGGAGCTGCTGGAGCGGGCGTCGGCCGCCGCGTCGGCCGAAACCCGGAGCGACGCCCGGCCCAGCGGCTCCCGGGCCGACGACGGATCGGCTCATGAGGTCGCGGCGGTGGCGATCGGGGCCGCCGGGATGGCCACGCTGGGCGAGCGGTTGCGGGCGGAGCTTCCCGGCGCGCTCACGGACGCCCTGGGGGTACGCCGGGTGGCGCTGGCCGCCGACGCGGTGACGGCCTACGCGGGCGCGGTGGGACAGCGCCCCGGCGCGGTCGTCGCGGGCGGCACGGGCATGATCGCCCTCGGTACGGACCTGAAGGAGTGGCACAGGGCCGACGGATGGGGTCATCTTCTGGGTGACAGTGGCGGCGGTGCGTGGATCGGCAGGGCCGGGCTGGACGCGGCGATGCGGGCCCACGACGGGCGGCGGGGCGGTTCCGCCGCGCTGCTGGACCGGCTGCGGGCCGTGTTCGGGCCGGCGGAGGCGCTGCCGGGACTGCTCTATCCGCGCTCCGACCGGCCCGCCGTGCTGGCCTCGTTCGCCCCGGAGGTGGCGGCGTGCGCCGGAGCGGATCCGGTCGCCGCGGGCATTCTGCGGCAGGCCGCGGGCCATATCGCCGAGGCGGCGGCGGCCGTGTGCCCGGCGCCGGCCGAGCCGGACGGCGAGGGCGGCGGGACCGGCCAAGTGGCCCTGACCGGCGGCCTGTTCCGGATGGGCGAGCCCTTGATCGCACCTCTGCGCGAGGAGCTGGCGCGGCTGCTGCCCGGGGCCCGGATGACCACCGCGACGGGCGATCCGCTGACGGGCGCACTCCGGATCGCACGCGCCTTGGCGGCCGGGGACCTGCGCCTGCCGCACCACCCGACGATGTTGTTCGTACCCCGGGAGCAGGAGACCGGGCAGCGCGAGGAGACGGCGGTGCACAGCGAGCCCCGGCCGGAGTGACAGGGAGAAGGACAGGCGGGCGAATCGGCCGAATAGCGAGCCGACAGACAGGGACACTCCGGTGGTACATCACTCATCGGACATAAGCGGATAGTTAACGCTCGACCTGCCCCTCCCCGAACAGAGGGGCAGGTAAAACCAGTAGCATGCGGCGCCATGAGCACCCCCACTGGGCCCGCTTCCGGCCTGCCTGTACGAATGCCGCGACCTCGCCAGTCCGGACGGCACCGCCGCCCGGAGCCCGTGGTCGCACCTGAGGGCGCTGCCGCGCTCGTTCTCGCCGTTCCCGGTACCCCTTCCCCGGCCACGCGCAGCCTGGCCGAGGAGGTGATCAGCATCGCCCGTTCCGAGCTGCCCGGCCTCAACGCCCGGATCGGCTACCTCGACGGCGACGATGCCGAGTACCCGACCCTTGCCACCGTTCTCGCCCACAACGCCGCCGAGCGCGTCGCGCGCTTCGAGCAGGCCGTCGCGGCAGGCCGTGAGGTCGCCGAGCCCACCGGTCCGTCCGCCGTCGTGGTCCCGCTGCTCGCGGGTCCGGACAGCGCGCTGATCCGGCGGATACGGCAGGCCGTGATGGACAGCGGTACGCAGGCCGAGCTGACCGACGTGCTCGGCCCGCACCCGCTGCTCGCCGAGGCCCTGCACGTACGGCTGTCGGAGGCCGGTCTCGCGCGCGCCGACCGCGCCCGGCTGTTCACCGTCGCCACGGCCGCCGACGGCATCGTGCTGGCGACCGTGGGCGGCGAGGAGGCCGTGCAGGCCGCCGGGATCACCGGCATGCTGCTGGCCGCCCGGCTCGCCGTGCCGGTGATGGCCGCCGCGCTGGACGTGGAGGGCTCGGTCGCCTCGATCGCGGCGCAGCTCCAGGGCTCCGGCTCCGCGCAGCTGGCGCTGGCGCCGTACCTGGTGGGCCCGGAGGTCGACCCCGGCCTGCTGGACGCCGCCGCGAAGGAGGCGGGCTGCGCGACGGCCGAGCCGCTGGGCGCCTACCCGGCGATCGGCAAGCTCGTGCTGTCCTTGTACGCCACGACGCTGGGCATCACACCCGCGACGCCGCAGGGCACCCAGGGAGCTCAGGCTCACTGACCGGAGGCCGTCGCCGTCGGGCGGCGGCTCGGGAAGCCGGACAGCGCGGCGGGCCCGGACCGGGGATTCTCCTCCGGTCCGGGCCCGCTGCGCTGTTCCCGGGCTTTCGTGGCCGGGCGAGGACGGCGCCGGGGGTCAGGCGAAGACGACGCAGGAGGCCGCGGGGACCTCGACGGAGCCCGCGTGGCGCGGGATGCCCGTCTCGGCGTCCACGGCGAACCAGCTGACGTTCCCGGAGTGCTCATTGGCCGCGTACAGCCACTGTCCGCTCGGGTCGAGCGTGAGGTCGCGCGGCCAGCGGCCGCCACAGCCGACGGTGGCCACCAGGGCCGCCTTCTCGCCGCTCTCGTCGAGGGTGAGCACGGAGATGCTGTCGTGCCCCCGGTTGGCGGTCCACAGGAAGCGCCCGTCGCGGGCGACGACCACCTCGGACGGGTAGGTGCGCACCGCGTCGTCGGCCGTCTCGTGCTCGGGCAGCACCGGGGTCTCCCCGAGTACGTCGAGGCGGCCCGTCGCCGCGTCCCAGCGGCACAAGGAGAGGACCGGCTCCAGCTCGCCCAGGACGTAGGCGAGGGCGCCCGAGGGGTGGAACGCCAGATGGCGCGGTCCTGTGCCCGGGCGCAGGACCGTCTCGCCGTGCAGGCGCAGGGCGCCGGTGGCGGGGTCCAGGGCACAGACGCGTACGGAGTCGGTGCCGAGGTCCACGCTGACCAGCCAGTTCCCCGAGGGATCGGCGAGGACCTGGTGGGCGTGCGGGGCCTCCTGGCGGCCGGTGTCGGGGCCGCTGCCCTCGTGCCGGAGCACCGAGGCCGCCGCCCCGAGCGATCCGTCGGCGAGGACCGGCAGGGCGGTGACGCTGCCGGAGGTGTAGTTGGCGGTGACCAGGTGGTTCGCGGCGAGCGCGAGGTGGGTGGGCGCGTCCCCGTCGACAGCCTGTGCGGGGCCCAGGAGTGCCGGGACGTCCTCGTCGACGGCGAAGGCGGCGGCGACGCCCGGGGCGCTCTCGCCGACCGCGTACAGGACCGTGCCGCCCTCCCGGGGGCCGACCGCGAGGAAGGAGGGATCGGCCACGGCGTCCGTGGACCCGAGCAGGGTCAGCGCCCCGGTCTCCCGGTCCACGGAGGCGGCGGTGATGCCGACCCCGCCCGCCGAGGTGAACGACCCCAAGAATGCCCGCCCGGCGCTGTTGCCGATCATCGCGCTACCCCTCTTCACCGTCGCCGCGATCTTCACGGGCGACGGTAGCAGGCAGGCCGCTGCGGTCCAGACCAATCCAGGGCTTCGTCATGCGGCGCGGACGGCCTCTCGGGGTGTGGGCGACCGGCGCCCTTCAGCCGACCCGGGAGGGGGTCAGTGGTCGTCCCAGTGGCCCTCGTGGGCCGCATGACGGTGGCCGTCGTGCACGTAGTCCACGTGGTCGCCGTGGGGGACCGCCACATGCCCGCAGCTCTCATCGTGGACGTGGTCGTGGCCGGCATGCTCGTGATGCCCGGCGGCCTCACACTCGTCCGTGTGGCCTTCGTGCTCACGGTGCAGATGACCGTCGTGCACGTAATCGACGTGATCATCGTGGGGGACCGCCACGTGCCCACAGCCTTCGCCGTGCGCGTGGTCGTGTCCGGGATGCGGCTGGTGCTGCAGGGATGTTGCCACGCTGTCCATCTCCACATGCTCGGGCGACCGTCCGGTCAAGGACGGCGGCTACGAACTCTCGCCTTGTCTCTCCCCTTACGGGCAAGGCTGCCATGACGGACAGAAGCGGGCAAAAGAACCATTTCGAACAGGCAGGGGCAGTGCACCCCTCCGAACGTCAGGCGTTCGTCGCCGCCGCTCGGGGAGCGTGGCTCAGCGGGCTGACGAGTCCGGCGAGCGCTCGTTCCAGACCGTGCAGGTGGGCCAGGGCCGGGTCCACGGCGACTCCGGGCAGCTCGGCCAGGTGGAAGCCCCGGGGGCCCTCGGGCGCGGTCAGGGCCTCGACGGCCGCCTCCACCCGGGAGCACGCGGCCGACAGCCGCGCGTCGTGCGAGGCGTCCGGGTCGGCGGCGATGGAGGCCAGCCCCCGTACCTCCCGTACGCAGTCGTCCAGCAGCGCGATCACCTGGCGGGCGCGCGCCTTGCGGGCCGGCAGCGGGCTCAGGGGGTGCACCAGCGGAGCGAGGGAGAGCCGGACCCGGCCGAGCAGCACCTCCAGCTCGGCGACACGGGGGGCGGGGTCGGCGAGCGTCGACCCGGCGAGCCGGTCGGCCGCCTCGGCCGTGCAGGCGTGGACGCACCGCAGCGCCTTCTGGATCCAGGCGTCGGTGATGGCGTGGGTGGTGACGGGGAGGACGAGCAGCACGGCGAGCACCGCGCCGAGCGCGCCGACGGCGGTCTCCGCGACGCGCAGCCAGAGCAGGGCGGCGTCCAGGACGCCCAGCGCGCCGTAGAGCATGCCGGCCATCACCGTCACGAAGAACATCATCCAGCTGTACGAGACCGCCGCCGTGTAGAAGATGCCGAAGACGCCGATCGCGACGACGAGGGCGGTCGGAACGGCCGCGCCGTCGAGCGGGATGGCCACGGCGAAGCCGGAGACGATGCCGATCACGGTCCCCAGGACCCGGCGGAATCCACGGACGAGCGTTTCGCCGCGCGAGGTGGTGTTGACGAAGACCCACCAGGTGGCGCCGACCGCCCAGTACCACCGCTCGTCGGACAGGACCTGCCCGATGCCGAGCGCGAAGGCCCCGCCCAGGGTGGCCTGGACGGCCTGCCGGGTGGTGACGCGCAGCCGGCCCCGGACCTCCGGCGGAGCGGGCAGGGCGGGGAGGGGCAGCCGTCGCTCGTAGCACCACAGGCCGAAGCGCACGGTGGACGAGGCGCACAGGGACAGCGCCACGGCGGCGTACAGCTCGGGCAGCTGGCCGGGCACGGTGTGCAGGAACTGGGCGGCGAAGAACATCATGAACGCGAAGACGCCCAGCGCGTGCCCGCGCGGCCCCCACCGCCGGGTGTACACGCCCGCGCCCATCACGGCGAGGAAGACCAGGTCCCGGGCGA
Source organism: Streptomyces rubiginosohelvolus (assembly GCF_014649875.1). Taxonomy (GTDB): domain Bacteria; phylum Actinomycetota; class Actinomycetes; order Streptomycetales; family Streptomycetaceae; genus Streptomyces; species Streptomyces rubiginosohelvolus. Next base: position 25,186 of record NZ_BMTW01000004.1, read on the forward strand.
GGGGCTGGTCGTGCAGGACCGCCGCGACGGCGAGGACGGGCAGACCGGCGACCGGGAGCAGGGCGGTGGTGACCGCCTGCCCGCGCACCGTCGGGTCGGTCACGGTGAAGAGGGCGAGCAGCGCCGCCAGGCCGCCGGTGATGGCCGCCACGAGCGAATGCCCGACGAGCCCGCACAGCGCGACCGCGAGGCCGATGCCGACCACGGCACGGGAGGCGAAGCGCAGCCGGACCCGCCCCGGGTCCGGCGCCACGAACACCCTCTTCAGCACACTTCCGCCCCTTCCGCGTCGCCGCAGAACTCGCATGAAAAAGGCGCCGCGGAAGTCCGCAGCGCCATCGACGTCTCCATTGCAGCATCCAGCGGGCGCTTGGATCAAACCGGGAGGAATATGCTGTACCAATGGACCAGTAAAGAGGGTGGCGAGTCGGCCACGAGCATGCCAACGGACCATCCGGGGATGAGTACGCGCACTCATCCCCGGAGAGCCTCCCGGCGGCTACAGGGTCGAGGGACTGGGTGACCGCCGGGCCGGACCCCGCACCCTGGGTACAGTCGGGGCCGGACAGGACGGCTGGGAAGGAGATCGGCGGATCATGACGGTGGACGCTCTCGACACCCGGATCCTGCGCCTGCTGATCGAGCAGCCGCGCACCAGCGTCCGGGAGTACGCGCGCATCCTCGGCGTGGCCCGCGGCACCCTGCAGGCCCGGCTCGACCGGCTGGAGCGCGACGGCGTGATCACCGGCACCGGGCCGACCCTCTCCCCCGCCGCGCTCGGCCACCCCGTGCTCGCCTTCGTCCACCTGGAGGTCACCCAGGGGCATCTGGTCGAGGTGGGCGACGCGCTGGCGGCCGTGCCCGAGATCATCGAGGCGTTCTCGACAACGGGCGGCGGCGATCTGCTGACCCGCGTCGTCGCCCGGGACAACGGGCACCTGGAGGACGTGATCCAGCGGCTGATCCAGCTGCCGGGGGTCGTCAGGACCCGGACCGATGTGGCGCTGCGCGAGCGGGTGGCGCACCGGGTGCTGCCGTTGGTGGAGTCCGTGGTACGCGCGGCGGGCGACCGGGACCGGCCGGGATCCGGGACCGTTCAGGGCTGACCGGAGAGGTGTTCCGGTGGACGGCTCGGCGGCCGGAGTGCGCCCCGGCCCGGGCGGCGGCCGCATCGCGGCGGGCCGGGAGGTGTGGCGGGCCGTCAGCCGAGCCTGGTGAAGGGGCCGTCGGGGCAATCGGGCTCCGCCGGACCGATATCCTGATCATGTCGTTCACCACACCGCCCAGGACTCCGCCGGAGACCGGGTGCTCCGGGGTGCCGACAGCCGGAGCGGGCCGCCATTCGAGATAGGTGTACAGGTGCTGGTAGCTGGTCGGTACCGATTGGTATCCCCCATCGGTCGTGGCGGCATGGGCGAGGTGTGGCGCGCCACGGACGAGGTCCTGGGACGGGCCGTGGCCGTGAAGCTCCTGCTGGGGGACCAGGCGGACGCCTCGTCGACCGCCCGCTTCCGGCTGGAGGCCCAGACAGCCGCCCGGTTGAGCCACCCGCACCTGGTGGCGGTGTTCGACTTCGGCGCCTGGGAGGACCGGTTCTTCCTGGTGATGGAGCTGGTGGAGGGGCAGAGCCTCGGAGACCTGCTGGCCGCCCAGGAGCGCGTCCATCCCGAAATGGTCGCCCGGATCGCCGGTCAGGCGGCCGCCGGTCTCGCCGCCGCGCACCGCCAGGGCATCGTCCACCGCGACATCAAGCCGGGCAACCTGATGCTGGACGCGGACGGTTCGGTGAAGATCGGCGACTTCGGGATCGCCCAGTTCGTCGACGACCCCTCGACCGCGCTGACGACGGCCGGTCATATCGTCGGCACGAGCCTCTACCTGGCCCCCGAGCGCGCGCTGGGACGTACCGCCGACTCCGCGTCCGACATGTACTCGCTGGGCTGCGTCGTCTACCAACTGCTGCTCGGGCAGCCCCCGTTCCGCTCCGACACGGCGACCGCGACGCTGTACCAGCATGTCGACACCCCGCCGGTCCCGCTGCGGCAGCGCGGTGTGGAGATATCCGCCGCCTTCGACTCGTATCTGCTCGGGCTGCTGGCCAAACAGCCGGAGGAACGGCCCACCGCGCAGCAGGTCTCCGACTGGTTCCGCACCGACGCGTGGCGCGGCCGGCCGGAGCCTCTCCCGATGCAGGCGCCCCTATCCCACCGGGCCACCGCCCCCGTAGCCCCGAAGGCCTCCCCCGCGGCCCCGCCCGCACCGGTCGGCCCGACGACGTACCGGCTCCCGGGGCCCACGGGGCGCAGACGGCAGGCGCCGGCCCGTTCGGCGCCGGCCCGCCGTCGCAGTACCCGCGAGGCGATCCGGCGGCGCCCCAGGGTGGCCAGCGCCATCGCGGGCACGGCGACGTTCCTGGCCGCCGTGTATCTGGGGATGATCCTGTTCTCCCCCGACTCCAGCTCCGCCGGTACGCCGGACCAGAGCCCGTCCTCGGCCCCGTCGGCCCCCTCGGCACCCTCGCAGGACGGCGACGGCGGCGCTCAGCAGCAGGGCGATCAGCAGCCGGACGGTGAACAGCACGGCGACCGGCAGCAGGGCGATCAGCGGCAGGGCGGGGACAGGGGCAGGGGCAGGGACGGGGAGGACGAGCAGGACGACTGAGTCCCGCTCGCCGCTCCGTCGCCCATCACTCCCCGCCCCTCGCCGTCACCAGCGGTCGTGGACCTCTGCGCGGATCGACCGGTCGTACAGCTCGCGCACGGCGTCCAGCGTGTTCTGCGGCAGCGGCGGCAGTGCGGCGGCCGCCGCGTTGGCACGGGTCTGTTCCACCGAGCGCGCCCCGGGGATCACACTGGTGACGCCCGGCTGCTGGATGATCCAGCGCAGCGCGGTCTGCGCGGGGGTGGCGCCCTCCGGGGCCAGCTCGGCGAACTCGGCGGCCGCGGCGACGCCGGTGGCGTAGTCGATGCCGGAGAACGTCTCACCCTGGTCGAACGCCTCGCCGTGCCGGTTGTACGTCCGGTGGTCCTCGGGGCCGAAGACGGTGTCCTTGGTGTACTTGCCGGAGAGCAGTCCGGAGGCGAGCGGGACCCGGGCGATGATGCCGACGCCCGCGGCGGCGGCCGCCGGGAGGACCTCGTCGAGCGGCTTGAGGCGGAACGGGTTGAGGATGATCTGCACACTCGCCACTCCGGGGCGGGCGATGGCGGTCAGCGCCTCGGCGCAGGTCTCGACGCTCACCGCGTAGGCGGCGATCCGCTGCTCGGCGACCAGGGTGTCCAGGGCGTCGTAGACGGCGTCGGAGGAGTAGACGCTGCTGGGCGGGCAGTGCAGCTGTACGAGGTCGAGCGTGTCGGTGCCGAGGTTGGCCCGGGAACGGTCGTTCCAGGCACGGAAGTTGTCCAGGACGTAGTTCTCCGGCACCTGGTCGGCGCGGCGGCCCATCTTGGTGGCGACGAAGACGTCCGCGTCGGGGCGGTTCTTGAGGTAGCGGCCGATGAGCTGTTCGCTGCGGCCGTCCCCGTACACGTCCGCGGTGTCGAAGAAGGTGACGCCGGATGCGACGGCCGCGTCGAGGACGTCGAACGCGTCGTCCTCCGCAACCTCTCCCCAGTCTCCGCCGAGCTGCCAGGTGCCCTGTCCGACGACCGAGACGTCACGGCCGGTCCTGCCGAGTGTGCGCTGTTCCATGGGGATCATGCTATTCCGCTTCTCGTGTCGAACGGGGCGGGCGGGGCAGAGCGCGGCGGGAGGGGAACGGGGTGGACGGCGGCAGGAGCACCTCTGCCGCCGTCCACGCTTCGGAGCTCCCGGTCTCAGCCGCCGGTCGTCACGAGGTCGTCACCCGGACGTAGTCGATGACCATCTGCTGCGGGAACTGGGTGGAGCCGTCGGGGTCGCCGGGCCAGTAGCCGCCGACCGCGAGGTTCAGGATGAGGAAGAAGGGCTTGTTGAACACCCACTGGTTGCCGCCCAGGTCGGCGGGCGTGCGCCGCTGGAAGACGTTGCCGTCGACGGACCAGGTGATGGAGTCGGGCGCCCAGTCGACGGAGAAGGTGTGGAAGTCGTCGGCGAACGCCTGCCCGTTCGGGAGGGTGTACGCGGCGCCGATGCCGCCCGAGCCGGAGTAGCCGGGGCCGTGCAGGGTGCCGTGGACCGTGCCGGGCTCGAAGCCGACGTTCTCCATGATGTCGATCTCGCCGCTGTTGGGCCAGCCGACGTTGCCGAAGTCGTCGCCGAGCATCCAGAACGCGGGCCAGATGCCCTGGCCGCGCGGGATCTTGATCCGGGCCTCGACATGGCCGTACGCGGCGGCGAACTTGCCGGAGGTGTTGAGCCGGGACGAGGTGTACTCGCATGCCCCGTACCAGCACTGGTAGTTGCCCGGGTTCTCCTTCCGGGCGGTGATCACGAGGTTGCCCTGGCCGTCGAGCGCGGCGTTGTCGTTGCCCGGGGTGTAGTACTGCCGCTCGTGGTTGTTGACGTTGTCGCCGGTCTCCGTCTGCCACTTGCCGCCGTCCACGCCGGCACCGGCCGGACCGTCGAACTGGTCCTCGAAAGCGACGGCCATGGTTCCCGGTCCGGGAGCCGGGGAGTCGGCGGCGGGTGCGGCGGACGCTCCGCCGGGGAGTGCGGTGAGGATGGCGGAACAGCAGAGCAGCGAGGCCGCGTAGAGGGCGACGCGGCGGCGCCGGGAGACGCTGCGCGCCGTGGAGTGCGTGGGATGCACGGTCATCACATCACTTCGCGTGGGGGGACACACGCATGGTGGGCATGCGCATGACAGGTCAACGCCGAGAGGTGAACGGTTGGGGCGATCACCTCGGGCGCATATTTCAATTCTTGATTTAAGGGAGTGCCACAGGAGCCGTCAATAACTTGGTCCGGACCGGAGAAGGAACGGCATGCTTCATCGGCATATGCGCCTGAAGGCAGCGGCCCCGTCGTGCGGTTCCTCCCGGGCGGCGGCAGAGTGGAGATACGGACCGGGCGGCGAAGGGAGCACGACGTGGAGAACGACGGCACACCGCGGCCCCACTTCGTCGTGCAGATCCATGACGCACGACGGCTGCACTTCGACTTCCGGCTGGAGGTCGACGGCGTACTGAAGTCCTGGGCGGTGCCCCGCGGGCCGTCGGAGAACCCCAGCGACCGTCGGCTCGCCGTGCCGACGGAGGATCACGCTCTGGAGTACCGCGAGTTCGAGGGGGTCATTCCCCGGGGCGAGTCCGGCAGCGGCACGGTCATCGTCTGGGACCAGGGCACCTACCGGCCGCTCGGACACGACGGGCAGGGCGACTCCGTCCCCTTCGCCGAATCCCTGGAGCTGGGTCACGCGACGTTCTGGCTGTACGGGTCGAAGCTGCACGGCGAGTTCGCGCTCACCCGCATCAAGCAGGGCGACGAGCCGGACAGCGGCGGCCATGAGGCCTGGCTCCTGATCAAGGCCAACGACCGTCTCGCCGTACGCGGCAGGCCCGGTTCACCGGACCCGTACCACGCCCGGTCCGCCCGTACGGGACGGACGCTGCACCAGGTCGCCGCGGCGGCGGCCCGGGGCGGCGAGGGCTGATACGCGGACCGGGAAGCCTTGCCCTTCAAGCCTTTCCGTCCGTGATCCGCCCGTCCGTGACCTGCCCGCCCGTGGCCTGCTTGTCCGTGATCTGCTCGTCCGTGATCTGCGCGAGCACCTCCGTGTAGAGCGACCGCCGGTCGGGGCGGGCGTGGGCCTCGGCCCGGCGCAGGGCCGGCACCGCCGCCCCGCCGAAGCCGACGACCGCGTCCCGGGCGGCACTTCGGACCATCGGCTTCGCATGGTCGAGGAGCCGGACCAGGTCCGGCAGCGCGGGTGCCCAGGCGGCGCGGCCCAGCGTCCGGACCGCCATGCGCACCACGTCCGGCAGCGGGTCGGCCAGCAGGAGCGCGGTGAGCCGGGCGTGGGTGTCCCGGTCGAACAGGGCGCGCGAGGCCCGGTGCGCGTGCAGCCGCACCCCGGCACGCGGGTGGCGCAGCAACTCCTCGACCAGTGCGCACAGTTCCGTTTCCGGACGGGCGCCGGGCGCGGGCGCGTACTCCTCGACAAGGCGGGTCAGGACCTCCCGGGTCCGCCCGGGCGGGCCGGTGCGGGCGAGGTCGAGCAGCTCCGGCAGCGGCGGTGGGTCCGCCGGGGCCACCGGGGCCCACGACGGGGTGCGCAGGGAGGCGAGCGCGGCAGCGTCCTCGGGCGCGGTCCCGGGGGCGCGCAGGGGGCCGTCGAGGAGGACGAGCCCGTCGGCCAGGTCCGCGCGGCCTTCAGTACGCAGTAGGCGCTCGGCCCGGGTCAGCAGGGGGGTCCGCAGCAGGCGCAGGCCGGTCAGCAGGTCGAGCAGCCCGAGTTCGCCCGCCTCGATACGGGGCGCCAGGAGGTGGGCGAGGGCATCGGCGGGAACACGGCGCAGCGCGGTCCGGGCCCCCGCGTGCACGGCGGGCGGACCGTGTTCCCACCACTCGACGAGCAGCGGGACGAGCGGGGGCAGATCGTCCTCGGGCAGCCGCTCCACCCAGCGCAGCGCCCGATCGGGCAGCACCCCGGGGGCGGTCAGCTCTCCGTCGTGCACCGGATCCGTGGAGGAGGTGTCGGGGAGTACGTCGGTCCGGCCGCGCAGATACGCCCGCAGGACGGCGCGCGACACGTCCGGTTCGGGCCAGCGGCGCAGGGCCGACGCGGCGGCGGTCCGGCGCTCCGGGCTCCCGGCGTCCAGCATGGCCAGCATGGCCAGCAGCCGGGACCGCTGGGCGGCCGACCGGGGCTGGTCGAGATCGTCGGCCCGCGCCGGACGTGCCGGGGCCCCGGCAGCCGCGTTCGCCGACCGGGTCTCGGCGATGGTCCACTCGGGCGCGTCGAGCGGCTGAAGCTCGGTCATCCAGTCGACGAGGTGCGCCCGCGCCTCGGCCGCGGCCCCCGGGTACGCCTCGACGAGCGCGCGGAGCAGGCTCCGGGAGCGAGGCACGGCGGGCGGGTGGGCGGGCTCTTCGGCCGTGGGGCCGGTCGCGTTCGCCGCGCGGGGGCTCCTCTCCACCACACGGCCGCCCCCTTCCGCGCCGGGATGGATCGGGGCTCCGACCCCGGCGGTTGCGTTACGCCCCCGGAGCTCGGCCAGCGCTTCCGGGGTCCGTACCGCTGCTGCCAACTCGGCCTGCCACGCGGCCGGTTCCTCGGTGGTCACGCCCTCACCCGGTACGCCGAACGCCTCACGGAGCACGGCGGGCGCGGTTCGCCAGGGGTCCGCGCCCAGGTGGGCAGCGGCCAGCGCCCGGTCGAGATCGGCGCGGACGAGCACCGCACCGAGCTGCCGGAGCAGAGAAAACGGGGATGCGGCCGCCTCGGGCCCGGATGAACCGCCAGGACCTGCGGGCGGCAGGGCGCGGAGTGCCTCGACGACCGGCAGGCGCCGGCCGGCGGACAGGTGGGGTGCGACGGCGTGCAGGACGTCGATCAGCTCTCCCGCCTCTCCGACGAACCCGGCCGCCTCTCCCCCCGTGGCGGTGCCGAACGCGTCGGTGACCGTACCGGTGTGCCGGGCGAGCACGGCCACCTCGCCGGCGGACCACGGCCCCGGGCACAGACGCAGGGCGCACCGCACCAGGCGGCTGCGGAGTCCGGCCTCGTCGGTCCGGGCGGCCAGGTCGAGCCAGTGATCCAACAGGGCCCGTGCCGCTGGTATTTCGTGGGCGTCCGCCGTCTCCGGGGGTGCGGGCCGACGGGCGATGCGCAGGGCGATCTCCGGGTCCCAGCCGGTCCGCAGCAGAGTCGCCACATCCGGGTCGGCACCGGTCGCGGCCCTGCCCGGGGCGTCCGGCGGCATCGGCACACCGTGCCGGGCCAGCGGTTCCGCCAGGTCCGCCACGGAGCCCGACCCGTCGGCAAGGCGTACACCGCCGTCCGCGACGAGCGCCAGCAGGGCGGGGACGACCGGCGAGGCCCCCGCGTCGAGGGCGAGCACGGCGCGGGCGGTGACCTCGCCGTCGAGGGCGCTCAGCAGGAGGCGGCGCGTGCGCTCGTCCCCGGCCGCTTCGGCGGCGGCGAAGAGGGTCGCGGTGCGGGCATCGCCCACGACCGCCCCCAGTGCCCGGGTCAGGGCGGTCCGCAGCCCCGGGTTGTCGTCGCGGCCGAGCGCGCGAAGGAGATGCGGGACGGAGGCGGGCGCTCCCGCGTGGAGCAGGGTGGCCGCCGCCGTCTTCCTGATGTTCATGTTCGGGTGGTGGAGGCAGGCGGCGACCGACTCGCCCGCCCAGTCGGCCCGTGCCGTGCCCAGGGCCAGCAAGGCCGCCCGTACAGTCCGGATGTCCGGGTCCGAGGTCAGCGGGACGAGCGTCGCGGACAGGGCCCGCGCGTCCGCGCCCGAGGCGTCGTGGGCCAGCAGGGCGATGACGTGCTTACGCACGTGCGGATCGCGGCCGCGCAGCAGGCGGTGCACCCGCGCCCGGGTGGACGCGGTCGCGGGAACCCTGAGCAACGCCTTGAGCAGCACCGCCTGTTCGCCGCCCGTCAGCCCGGGGCGCTCCAGCAGGCCGAGCACCGTCGCGGTGAGGAACGCGTGTCCCGCGCCGGTGTCGTCCGGGGCGTCGAGCAGACAGACGGGCCTGATCCGCCGCCTCCGCCACAGCCGGCTCCCGAGAGCACGCACGGCCTCCAACGCCTCGGCGGGCAGCTCCGGTTCGCCGTCGGGGCGGGGCCGGCCAGCCGGTACGAGGTCGGGATACGGGGTGTCCGGCCCCGGCCGGGGCGGCCCCGCGTCCGGATCGCGGGGCGCGGCGAGATCGCGCACGATGCGCTGGAGCAGCTCGGACACCAGGGGCAGGGCACCCGTACCGGCGTGCTCGGCAATCCGGCGGAGCGCCGCCACGGGGGCGTCCGCGTCCACGCGGGCCCGCAGAACGGCCAGTTCCCGCTCGTCGGGGGCGCCGAGGTCGGCCTCGACGGTGTGCGGGAGGTGCCGGGGGTCGAGCCGGTCGAGCAGGTCCCGACGCTGCTCGGGTACGAGGGTGAGGTGCCACAGGAGCACCAGCGCACGGTCGCGTACGGGTCGCAGCTCGGGTGCGACCGGGGGGCGGGGTGAGCGGTCCGGTTCCGGGGCCGGGGCGCCGGGTGCCTGGGGTCGGCCGCCCGACGCCGGGGATGGGCCGCCCGGTGCCTGCGATCGGCGGTCCGGCGCTTCGGGCGGGCCGTCCGGCGCCGAGCCCGGGGCGTCCGGCGCCGAGCCCGGGGCGTCCGGTGCCGAGCCCGGGGCCTCCGGTGCCGAGCCCGGGGCCTCCGGCGGGGCGTCGATGCCGAACGCCCGGGCCAGTGCCGATCGCGTACGGTCTCCGCCGATGGCCTCCAGGGCGTCGAGTGCGGCCGACGGGGCCGAGGGCAGCAGGGCGAGCACCGCGTCCTCGGCGTTCGGGGGGCGCAGGGCGCGGATCGCGGCGAGGAACGGGCGCGGGTCCCGGGCGGCCGGGAGCAGCCGGGCGACGGTCTCGCCGATGGGGACGTCGGTGACCCCCTGCCGCTCCAGGGCGACCAGCAGCTCCAGCCGGCGCGGCCAGTCCGGGGCAGCGGGCGGGGCGTCGATGAGGGCGTCGAACAGCGGGCGACGGCACGTGTAGAGGACCGTGGCGACGTCCTCGGCCGGGACCGTGTGGTCGGCCAGGGCCAGATCGAGGACGGGCCCGGCGTCCCGGTCCGCCGGGAAGTGGCCGCGCCGGTGCAGTCCGCGCAGACAGGTCAGCACCGGCCCGGCGAGCAGGAGGGGGTCCGTCGCGGCCAGGACCACCAGGCGTCCGACGTCGGTGCGCTCCGCCCGCTCGCCCAGGAGTTCCACGGCCTGCCGGCGCAGGGCAGAGGGCCCGGCCGGGTCCTCGGCCGTGTTCCACAGCACCGCGTGGTGCCCGTGCCGGGCCGCGGCGACGAGAACTGCGGCCGCGAGCGCCGCACCCCCACCACCCCGCGCACCCGCCGACCGGGTCAGCGACGACGGGGACAGCGGGGTCACCGCCGCCCAGGGCTCGGCGAGTTCGCGCAGCGCACCGGTCACGACGTCGTGGTCCGGCGCGTCGAGCAGGCGGACCAGCCGGTCGCGTACGAACGCCGGTGCCAGCAGTCCGGCGTGCAGTCCTTCGCGGGCCAGCCGCAGCGCCTCGGCCTGGAAGACCGGGTCCCCGGTGCCGACGAGTTCGGCCACGAGACGGTCGGGGCGGCGCGCATCGGCGGCGGCGCTCTCGCGGACGGCCCGGTAGAGGGGCTCGCCCGCCGGTTCCGTGCGCAGGACCGCCGGGTCACCGAGGAGTTCGGCTCGCAGCCAGGCGATCCGTACCCGGGCGGGCAGCGCGGCCGCCCGCCAGTCGGGCAGCCGGGGGCGCGGCTCTCGCGAACCGAGCCGGGCGTGGAGTCGGGCGAGCAGGAGGGACTCCTCGGGCGACGACCCCACCGTATCGGGCAACAGGCCTGCCACCAGGGCGAGCTGACCGCCCTCGGCGTCCGGGGTGTCCGGGGCGTTCGGCGTGTCCGTGCGCTCGGCGAGGAGCGTCAGGCCCAGGTGCCTGAGGCGGGGGGCGGGGTGCCGTACCAGTCGGCCGAGGAGTCCCGGTGGGCAGGTGCGGGCGTCGAGGCGCCGGGCCAGGAGACCGGCGTCGGCGCGGTCGAGGGCGTCGCTGATCGGGTCGTCCGGCGGGGTGGTCACCGACGGAGCGTAGACGGCCGGTTCGCTCCGCCGCCCCCGGTTATCCGGACGCCGGGTATCGCCCCGGCCCGTCCTGATCGATGATGTCGGGCGGGGCCGCCGCCCCGGGGCAGAGCAACAGCCGTGGGAGGAAAGGGTGGTCATGCGGGAACAGCCGACGGACCCGGCGACGACGGACACGGACGCACGGCAGGCGTCCCGTACGGATACGGACGCCCAGGTGATCGTGGTGGGGGCGGGCCCGGCCGGCTCCTCGGCCGCGTACCACCTGGCGCGGGCCGGGGTGGACGTGATCCTGCTGGAGAAGGCCCGCTTCCCCCGGGAGAAGGTCTGCGGCGACGGTCTCACCCCGCGGGCGGTGCACCAGCTCATCCGGATGGGCGTCGACATCACCGCACCGGGCTGGACGCGTTCGCGCGGGATGCGCTGGGTGGCCGGGAAGCACCGGGTGCACATCGAGTGGCCGGCGCTGGGCCGCTACCCGGACTTCGGCCTCTCCCGCAGCCGGCACGACTTCGACGACATCCTGGCCCGGCACGCCGTGGCGGCGGGGGCCCGGCTGTACAGCGGCTGGAAGGCGGATCGGCCGCTGACGGACCGGGCGGGCCGGGTCACCGGGGTCACCGCGTCCTCGGACTCGCCGGACGCACCGGAGCCGGTCGACTTCCGCGCGCCGGTCGTCATCGCCGCCGATGGGGCGTCCGCCCGCCTCGCCCTGGCGCTGGGCCTGGAGCGGGACCCGCGACGGCAGATCGCGACTGCCGCCCGGCGCTACTACCGCAGCCCCGAACGCTCCCGGGAGGAGTACCTGGAGCTGTGGGCCGACCTCCGCTTCCCCGACGGGGGCCCGTACCTCCCCGGCTACGGCTGGATCTTCCCGATGGGCGACGGCCGGGTCAACGTCGGCCTCGGGGCGCTCCCCCACCGGCGGCACGGCAAGGCGGACCTGCGCGCCACCCTGGACCAGTGGCTGGCCCGCACCCCGCAGGAGTGGGGGCTGCGCGAGGAGAACGCGGAGGGCCCGGTGCGCAGCGCCGCCCTGCCCCTCGGTTTCAACCGCCATCCGCTGTACGCCCGGGGGCTGTTGCTGGTCGGCGACTCCGGCGGGATGGTCAGCCCCTGGAACGGCGAGGGCATCGCCCAGGCGATGGAGGCGGGCGAGGTGGCCGCCGAGACCGCGGCCCTCGCCCTGGCGCACGCCCAAGGGCCCCGCCGCGAACAGGTGCTGCGCGGCTACCCGGTGGAGATGAACCGCCGCTGGGGCCGCTACTACCGGCTGGGCAACACCGCCGCCGACCTGGTCTTCAGCCGCTCGGGCTTCCAGCCGGTGCTCAACCGGTACGTCATGGGCTCACCGTTCCTCCTCGACCTGCTGGCCCGGCTGCTCACCGACCTCACGGACAAGCCGTCGCGCGACGTGGCCGACCATGTCCTCAACACGGCGTTCCGCCTCGTCCCGGCTCCGGGTCCGAGCCGTCGGCGGGGTGCGGGGCGCGGCGGGGCGCTGGGCCGGAAACGCTGACGGCCCAGCGCGGGAACTGATCGAAGGACGACGGCATGACCATCACCGCTCGCGAACTCAACCGCTCCACGCTCGCCCGGCAGTTGCTGCTGCGGCGCGAGCCGCTGGACGCCGCCGAGGGGGTGCGGCGTGTGGTGGCACTCCAGGCGCAGCAGCCCGCCTCGCCCTATCTCGCCCTCTGGAACCGGCTCGCGGACTTCGATCCGGCCGGTCTCGACGCCGCGTTCACGGATCACGCGGTCGTCAAGGCGACGCTGATGCGGCTCACGCTCCACGTCGTGCACGCCGAGGATCACGCGGTGTTCCGGGAGGCCATGCATCCGGTGATCCGCGCGTCCCGGCTGGGATCCCGCTTCACGGCATCCGGGCTGACGGCCGAGGACGCCGAGAAACTCGTCCCCGGGCTGCTGGAGTTCGCGGGGCGTCCCCGGACCACCGCCGAGTGCGAGGCGTGGCTGGGTGAGCGGCTGGGCGCGCCGCCGGAGCCGGGCGCCTGGTGGGGGCTGCGGCAGTTCACGCCGTTGCTCCACGCGCCCACCGCGCCGCCGTGGTCGTTCGGCCACCGGCCCTCGTACATCGCGCCGCGGACCGGCCCTCCACGCACCGACGCGGAGGCGTCGGCCGCTTCGCTGCGGACCCTCGTCGTGCGCTACCTCTCGGGCTTCGGGCCCGCGTCGGTCGCGGACGTGGCGCAGTTCGCGATGGTCACACGGTCCAGGGCGCGGGCGGCGCTGGCGGAGCTCGCCGGGGAACTGGACCGGCAGGAGGGGCCGGAGGGCGGGGAGCTGTTCGATCTGCCGGGTGCTCCGCGGCCGGACGCGACGACACCTGCGCCGCCCCGGCTGATGGCGATGTGGGACAGCGTTCTGCTGGCGTACGCGGATCGCGGCCGGATTCTCCCGCCCGCGTACCGCAAGGTCGTGATCCGTGCGAACGGGGACGTGCTGCCGACGCTCCTGGTCGACGGGTACGTGGCGGGGGTGTGGCGGCCGGTCGACGGGGGCATCGAGGCGGCCGCGTTCCATCCGCTGCCCGAGGAGGTCTGGGAGGGGCTCGCCGTCGAGGCCCGGTCGCTGGTGGGGTTCCTGGCCGGCCGGGAGCCGGAGGTCTACCGGCGCTACGGGCACTGGTGGAACCGTCTCCCGGACGCCACCGTGCGGCTGTTGCCCGGTGGCTGAGATCGTGCGTGCGCTCCGCGATGTCGCCGACGAGTCCTCTACAGGCCTGTAGATTACGGTCGGCCGCCCCGTCAGGGGTCCGGCCCGCTCCGCGTCGGTTCCACCCCAGAGAAAGCAGCGCCCATGTTCGGGATCGGTGAACTCACTCTCCTCCTCCTGGTGATCGTGGCGGTGCTGGCCGTCAAGAGGCTGCCCGAGCTCATGCGGTCGGCCGGAAAGGCCGCGCGCATCCTCAAGGCCCAGAAGCGGGCGCTCAAGGACGAGGACGGCCGGGCCCCGGGCGCGGACCGGCCGCCGGCCTCCCCGCAGGTGATCCGCGGGGAGGCGACGGAGCGGGACGCTCCCTGAGTCGTGGGCCTAGGAGGTCGCCGGCGGGTGCAGGAGCCTGGCGAGCAGGTCGTCCAGGCTGACCAGTCCGGTGAGCCGGCCCTCTCCGTCCCGTACGACGGCGATGGTGGCCCGCCGCTCGCGCAGTTGCTCCACGGCGTGGGCGGCGGTCTCCTCCGGGGCCAGCTCCGGGACCGGGCGGGCCAGATCCCTGGCGAGGACCGCCCGGCCTCCGGCACGGGCGACGAGGGCGTCCCGGGCGTGCACCGATCCGAGGATGTCGTCCCCGTCCCGTACCAGCAGGCGGGTGCGGTCGGCCTCGGCGGCAGTGGCGAGGACCTCGTCGAGTCCCGCGTCGGCCGGGACGGTCGCGATCCGTTCGGCCGGGATCCGGAGAGTGGAGACCGGGGCCTGCGGTTCGGTCAGGGACCGGGTCATCAGGCCGGAGTCGCCCTTGCTGATCAGCCCGAGCCGCTCGGACTCCTCGATGAGGTGGGTGAGCTGGTCCCGGTTGTGCACCGAGGTCAGCTCGTCGCGCGGGGTGACCCGGCAGAGCCGCACCAGCCCGTTGCTGATCCAGTTCATCAGCCGGATCAGCGGCCGTACGGCGTTGACCACCGCCCGGAAGGCCGGGCTCAGGAGCATCGCCGAGCGCTCCGGGTGGGCGATGGCCCAGGATTTCGGGGCCATCTCGCCGACCACCATGTGCAGGAAGACGACGACGATCATCGCCAGCGCGAAGGCGATGCCGTAGCTGAGGGCGGCGGGCAGCCCGAGCTTCTCCAGCAGCGGGTCCAGCTCGTGGGAGATGGCGGGCTTGGAGACGGAGCCGAGGCCCAGCGTGCAGATGGTGATGCCGAGCTGGGCGCCCGCGAGCATCAGCGACAGTTCGCGCATCCCGGCGAGCGCCGCCTTGGCACCGCGCTGTCCGCGGGCCACGGCCTGCTCCATGCGGTGACGCTTGGCGGCGACCAGGGCGAATTCGGCGGCGACGAAGAACCCGCTGCCGATGAGCAGCAGGACGGTCACGAAGAGGGCCAGGGGGAAGCTCATGCCTGCGGCTCCTGTCCGGTGCGATCGCCGTCGGCAGTCCGGGCGGCGTCGGCGGCGGGGTCTTCGTGCTCGATGCGGACGTACTCGGCGACGTGCCGGTCCAGCGAGCGGACGGCGATCCGGACGCCGGAGACGGTCAGCCGGTCCCCCACCGTCGGGAAGCGGCCGAGCCGGTCGATGATCAGTCCGGCCAGGGTGTCGTAGTCGTCGCTCTCCTGGGGCAGTTCGATCCCGGTGGCCTCCTCGATCTCGTCGAGGCGGCGGCCCGCGTCCACGATCCAGCCGGAGCCGTCGGGGACCGCGAGTTCGACGACGGTGTCGGACTCGTCGGCGATGTCCCCGACGAGTTCCTCGGCGATGTCCTCGTACGTGACGATCCCGGCGAGACCGCCGTGCTCGTCCAGGACCACGGCGAACTCGTCGTCACGCTCCCGCATCTGCGCGACCGCGGCCGGGAGCCTGAGCAGCTCCGGCAGCAGGAGGGGACGGCGGGCCAGGGAGCCGACTGTGGTGCTCCCGACGTCGGCGGCGGGCAGGCGCATCAGTTCCCGTACGCCCAGGACCCCTGCGGGGTCGTCGGGGTGGTCACCGAGCACGGGGTAGTTGGAGTGCCCGTGCCGGGCGATCAGCTCGACCGCCTCGGTGGCGGGGGCGTCCCGGCGGACGAAGGCGACGTCGGCGCGCGGGATCATCACCTCGGCCAGGGTCCGCTCGGAGAACTCCAGTGCGTGGTCCATCAGTTCGGCGGTCGCGGCGGGCAGCTCGCCCTGCTCGTGGGATTCGCCGATGAGGTGGCCCAGCTCCTCCAGGGTGGCGCCGTGGTGCAGTTCCTCGACGGGTTCGATGCCGATCCGGCGCAGCAGCCGGTTGGCCGCGCTGTCGAAGATGTGGATCACCGGGCCGACGGCCCGGAGGTAGATCAGGGTGGAGGCGGCCAGGGACTTCGCCATCCGCTCCGGGATGGCGAGGGCCAGGTTCTTGGGGGCGAGTTCACCCAGGACCATCTGGATGACGGTCGCCACCACGAAGGACAGCACGACGGAGATGCCGGAGACCACGCCGTCGGGCACGCCGGTGCCGCTGAGGGCGGGGCGCAGCAGCGCGGAGACGGACGGTTCGGCGAGGAAGCCGACGACGAGCCCGGTGACGGTGATGCCGAGCTGGGCGCCGGAGAGCATGAACGAGAGGCGCTCCAGCACCTTCACGGCGCGGGCGGCCCGCTTGTCCCCGGCGGCGGCCTCCCGGGCGAGGGTCAGCCGGTCGGCGGAGACGTACGCGAACTCCTGGGCCACGAAGTAGCCGGTCCCGGCGGTCAGGACGAAGACGGCCAGGAGGCCGAGCAGCGCGGCGGTCATCGGGTCCTCGCCCCGTAGGAGCGGCGGCCGGCCCGGCCCGTGGCCGCGTCGGCGGATCGGATGCGGTGGAAGTCAGGCCCCGGAGGGCGAAGGTCGGGCCCCGAAGGGCCCGTACTGGCAGACAACGCGTGGCTCCTGTCCGGCTGGGGGTTTCCAGCCACTGTCTGGAGGGGTTCGGCCCGCTCCGCCGCACCGGTGCGTTTCCGGTTCTGCCCACGGTCGGGCCTGCGGTCCATGAACTCTACAGCGGAGTAGATGGGCGGTTCAGGGGTGGCTTCCGTGACGAGAACCGTACGCCCATGGGCATATCCGGGGACGGAACGGACACTCCTCGCGGCCGCGCCGGGTCGAGCGCCACGCGGGGACAGCCCCTACAGCGGGGTCGCCGCCTCCAGGACGAGGAACAGGGCGACGGCCGCGTTCAGCGCGGACAGCGCGGAGACGGTCGTCCCGGCGGCGGCGACGAGCGCGGCGGCCCCGGCCGGGGTGAGGGCCGGGGGCCAGCTCCGGTCCGGCGGCACCGGTCCCAGGAGCGCCGCCACCCGGCGCGGCACCGGGCCCGCGGCGGCGAAGGCGGCGAAGGCCGCGCCGCCGGGCACCGGGCGGGCGACGAGCGCCGCCTTGCCGACGGCACGGGCGGTCAGCCGGCGGTCGCCGGTGACCCGGGCCGCCTCCTCGTCCGCCCAGCGCTCCGTGCTGTAGACCAGGGCCCCGAGCAGCGGCCACAGGAGGGGGTTGACGCAGCCGGCCAGTCGGGTCGCGAGCAGCAGCCGGTGGTGACGCCCCGTCAGATGAGCCCGCTCGTGGGCGAACAGCGCCCGGTGCTCGGCCGGTTCGAGGGAGGCGAGCATGGCCGTGGAGACCATCACCCGCCCCGGGGAGCCGGGAAGCGCGTAGGCGTACGGGACGGCGTCGGGCAGCACGGCGACGTCGTCGGCCCCTCCCAGCCCCCGGAGCGCCCGGTGGGCCCGGACCCGGAAGCGGAAGTGGCGGTGGACGGTGAATCCGCAGGCGGCGGTCACGACGACGAGCGCCAGGATGGACGCCTTGCCCGCGAACGCGTCGTGCGGCACGGCCTCGCGGACCTCGTCGTCGGACCAGCCGTCGGGCAGCGGGTTGCCGGGCAGCTGGGCGGTGCCCACGACCACCAGCAGCCCGAGGCACAGGAGGCTGCAGGAGGCGAGGATGACGGCGACGGTGGTCAGCAGCCGGGCGGCCCTGCGGGGGTGCAGATGCTGTTCGGCCAGGCGGGCGATCGGCAGCGCGGTCAGGGGCAGCACCAGGGGCAGGTAGACGAAGACCCCCATCGTCAGCGCTCCGGCCGGTCCGAGGGCGTGTCGGTCCCGTCGGGGCCGCTCTCGGCGAGCAGGGACCGCAGCAGGTCCTCGTCGTGGGAGGAGAGGACGGAGACGAAGCTGGAGAGCACCGCGTCGCGGTCGCTCTGCTTGTCGAGGAGCCGGCGCATCCGCAGGGCGGCGAGCCCCGCCTCGTTCGCCACGGGCTCCCACAGGACGGGGCGTCCCCGTCCGGTGCGTGTGACGGCCTGCTTGGCGTGCAGCCGGGTCAGGATGGTGATGACGGTGCTGTACGAGAGGCCCGCACCGAGCCGCTCCTGCACCCAGGCCGCGGTCACCGGTTCGCTCGCCTCGCCCAGCACCGACAGCACCTGGGCCTCCAGCTCGCCCTGGCCGCGCCTGCGGGCGGGCGTCTCCCGTTCGCCACCGGCTCTTTCGGCGTCCACGGCCCGGCCCCTTTCTCCGTCCGGCCGCCCGGCTCTCTCCGTTCGGCCGCCCGGCCGTGGCACTGGACCCGCCGGGCATCGGGGAATCGTATCCAGCCGGCGGAGCGACCGGCCACCGACAGGCGCGGGACCGCCCACGCCCGGCCGGCGCGGGACCACTCGCACCCCGGCCGGCCCGCCTCCTGGCCCCGAAAATCTACAGTGCTGTAGATTTTACTCACCGCTGCCGACAAGGGAGAAGATCATGGGTGTGAGCCTCGCCAAGGGTGGAAACGTCTCGCTGAGCAAGGAGGCTCCGGGGCTGACCGCGGTCCTCGTCGGTCTCGGCTGGGACGTCCGCACCACCACGGGCTCCGACTACGACCTGGACGCGAGCGCACTGCTCTGCGACGAGGCGGGCAAGGTGCTCTCGAACGAGCACTTCGTCTTCTACAACAACCTGAAGAGCCCCGACGGTTCGGTGGAGCACACCGGCGACAACCTCACCGGTGAGGGCGAGGGCGACGACGAGATCGTCAAGGTCGACCTCGCCTCGGTGCCCGCGACCGTCGCGAAGATCGTGTTCCCGGTCTCGATCCATGACGCCGAGAGCCGGGGCCAGAGCTTCGGCCAGGTCCGCAACGCGTACATCCGGGTGGTGAACCAGGCGGGCGGCGCGGAGATCGCCCGCTACGACCTCAGCGAGGACGCCTCCACCGAGACGGCGATGGTCTTCGGCGAGCTGTACCGGCACGGCGCGGAGTGGAAGTTCCGTGCGGTCGGGCAGGGTTACGCATCCGGGCTGAGCGGCATCGTCGCCGACTTCGGCGTCAGTCTCTGAACCGCTCGGACGCGATCACGGAAGGCGGAACGATGACGATCAACCTCACCAAGGGCCAGCAGGTCAGCCTCACCAAGTCCGGCGGCGGCGAGCTCGACGTCGTACGGATGGGTCTCGGCTGGAAGTCCGCTCCCCGTAAGGGATTTCTGGCGCGGCTGACCGCCCGCGAGATCGACCTGGACGCCTCGGCGGTGCTCTTCGCGGGCCAGGCCCCGCAGGACGTGGTCTTCTTCCAGCATCTGACCAGCGACGACGGCTCGGTCCAGCACACCGGGGACAACCGGGTCGGCGGGGCGGGCCAGGGCGGCGACGACGAGTCGATCGTCGTCGACCTGCGCCGCGTCCCGGCCCATGTGGACCAGATCGTCTTCACGGTGAACTCGTTCACCGGCCAGACCTTCGAGGAGGTCGAGGCGGCGTTCTGCCGGCTGGTCGACGAGAGCAACGGCCAGGAGCTGGCCCGGTACACGCTGACCGGCGGCGGCCGGAACACCGCCCAGATCATGGCCAAGGTCCAGCGGACCGGCTCGGGCTGGCAGATGACGGCGATCGGCGCAGCGGCGGACGGGCGGACCTTCCAGGACCTCATGCCCGCGGTCACGCAGCACCTCTGACCCAGCCGGCAGCTTCGCGGGGGTGCGCACGCGGCACGTGCGCACCCCTGTACCGCCCTACACATCGACGCACGTATCGACCGAGGGACAGCATGGGCAGACCTTCCCGGCTCGGGGACGAGGACAGATCCGACTACGCGAGCGCGCTCGACGAGGTGATCGCCTCCCCGGAGATCCGACGCCTGCTGGAGCGCTCGGGCGTCCCCGGCGACCGGCTGCGCGTCCGGGGCCTGGCGGCCGTGGCGCGCACGGCGGCCGCCGCCGACGCGGAGTACCGGAGATACGCGGCCCTGCGGCTCCACGCCCAGGGCGGGCGGCGGGACCGAGGCCCCCGGCCGCTCTCCGGTCCCGGCGATCAGGAGCGGCCGGGGGCCGGGGTGCTGGCGGTCCTCGGGGTGCTGACACCGGTGCTCGCCGCCGTGGCCGCGGCGACGTTCCTGCTGCTCGGGTACGGTCTGCGGCTCGCCGACACCCTGCCCGCCCTGGCGGACACCCTCGTCGGCGTCGGCTGGTTCAGTCTGGTCGTCGCGGCGCTCGCGGCCCTGGTCAGCGTGGTCGCCCTCTACCGGACGGCGGCGCGGCAGTCTGCGGCGGCCGTGCCCGGTCCCTCCGCCGACGGTTCTCCAGCGCTCGCCCAGGCCCGTGAGGCGTGGCTCGTCGCGCTGCGCGACCGGGGGATCCGGCCGTTCCTCCTCCAGGAGCTGGCCGAGGCGGAGGCGTCCGCGCCGGGTGCGGGCGAGGGGCGCGGCTCCCGCTTCAGCTCACCGGCGTTCGCGGGGCCCGACTACTCCGGTCCGGGGTTCGAGGGGTCGCAGCGGCCCGCTCCCCGGCAGCCCGGATCAGGGCGGCCATGACCCGGGTGTCCTGGCCCATCTCCGGGTGCCACTGCACCCCGAGCACCAGGCTTGCGTGGTCCGGGAGTTCCAGGGCCTCCACCGTCCCGTCCGGGGCATGGGCGGAGGCCAGCAGGCCGGCGCCGAGGCGGTCGACCGCCTGGTGGTGGTAGGCGGGCACCATGGCGGTCTCCGGCACGGCGTCCGCGTACACGGTGCCGGTCACGGGGGTCACCGGGTGACTGCCGAAGACGCCGAGGCCGCCGGTGTGATCTTCCAGGTGCTGGATCAGCGTGCCGCCGAGGGCGACGTTGAGCAGTTGCATGCCCCGGCAGATGCCGAGCAGGGGGACCCGCTGGTCGATCGCCGCCCGGATCAGCGCCAGCTCCCAGGCGTCGCGTTCGCGGGCCGGGGGGCCGGTACGGGGGTCGGCGGCCGCCCCGTACCGGGCAGGCTCGACGTCCGCTCCCCCGGCGATCACCAGCCCGTCCAGCGCGGCGACGGTGTCCCGGGCCGCGTCCTCGGCGTCATCGGGCGGCAGCAGCACCGCGAGCCCGCCCGCCGCCCGGACGAGGCGCGGATAAGCGGCGGGCAGCAGCACCGCGGGCATCTCCCACACCCCCCACCGGGCCGGGTCCTGGTAGGTGCTGATGCCGATGACGGGCCGGGGCATGGAACGTACTCCTTCGGTCGGGGGATCGCGTCGGCGGATCGCGTCGGCGGCCGGGGACTCCGGCGTGCTCAGTCGCGGGCGAGTTCGGCCTCGGCCGCCGCCAGTGCGGCGAACTCCTCCTCCGGGGCTCCCGCGACCAGCCGATGACGGCTGTAGAAGGCGAAGTAGGCCAGCGCCACCGCGTACACGGCGAGCGCGATGAACGCAGCGTCGCGGTCCACCAGGAAGGTCGCCACCAGGGCCGAGCATGCCAGAACGAAGGCGACGGACGAGGTGAGCGCGCCGCCGGGGGTGCGGTAGGGGCGCGGCAGCTCCGGTTCGCGGCGGCGCAGCACCAGGTGGGAGAGGGCCATGAGCGCGTAGCTGATGGTGGCGCCGAAGACGGCGACGTTCAGCATCCGGCCGCCGTTGCCGCTCCAGGCGGCGAGCGTGAAGCCGATGACGCCGGGGATCAGCAGGCCGAGGTAAGGGGACTTCCGGCGGTTGGTGAGGGAGAGGAAGCGCGGCAGATAGCCCGCCCGGGAGAGGGCGAAGAGCTGGCGGGATCCGGCGAAGATCAGGGAGAAGAAGGAGGCGACGAGCCCGGCGAGGCCCGCGTAGTTCACGAAGCGGCTCAGGGCGGTCGGCTCGCCGTCGCCCTGGAGGGCCACCACGAGCGGGTTGCCGGCCTCCTTGATGGCGTTCGCGCCCTGGGCGCCGGTGGCGGAGACGAAGGTGATGAGGGCCAGGAAGACCAGCACGGCCAGCGAGATCGCCAGGGCCTTGGGCATCGAGCGGACCGGGTCCTTGGCCTCCTCGGCGGCGAGCGGCACGCCCTCCACCCCGAGGAAGAACCACATGCCGAAGGGGAAGGCGGCCCAGATCCCGAGGAGTCCGTACGGCAGCCAGGAGGAGGAGCCGAAGGCGGAGGCGTCGGCCGGGATGTCGTTGAGGCGGCCCGCGTCGAACTCGGTGAACGCGCCGACGGCGAAGATCAGCAGCGCGGCCACCGCGATGGCGGTCACCACCAGGCTGAAGCGGAGCGCCTCGCCGACACCCCAGAGGTGGATGCCGATGAAGATCACGAAGCAGGCGAGGTAGACGGGCCAGCCGGAGGTGAGGCCGAACAGGCCGAGCGATTCGACGTAGTCGCCGATGAAGAGGGAGATGGCGGCGGGGGCGAGGATGTACTCGATGAGGATGGCCGTCCCCGTCAGGAAGCCGCCCCAGGTGCCCAGCGCCCGCCGGGCGAAGCCGTAACCGCCGCCCGCCGTGGGGAGGATGGCGGAGAGTTCGGCCAGCGCGAAGACCAGACACGCGTACATGACGCCCATCAGGACCATGGCCACGGCGAGTCCGCCGAAGCCGCCCTTGGACAGGCCGATGTTCCAGCCGGAGAAGTCCCCGGAGACGACGTAGGCGACGCCGAGTCCGGTCAGCAGGAGCCAGCCGGCGCTGCCGCGGCGCAGGGTCCTGCGGTGCAGATACGCGTCCGTACCGGACTTCGCCGGGCCCGCGTCACCGGGTGGTCCGGCGGGTGTTTCGGTTCCCTGAGCCATGAGGCGCTCCAGATATGTGTCGACTTCATCGTTGGAACTGCTTCGATCAAAGGTTCGTCGGCACACCTTTGTGGAACGGGGCGGCGCCTGGCAAGGGGCGTGCGTTAAAGAGTGGTTACGGATTCGCCTCGCCGGGCGCCGCCGGCACCGCTTTCAGGCGAGGAAGCCGCGCAGCAGGGCCGCCGTGCCGCCGCAGTGTTCGCGCATCATCTCGCGCGCCGCGTCCGGGTCCCGGTCGAGGACCGCCTCGACGACGGCCGTGTGCTGCTGCTGGGAGTGCTCCAGGTTGCGCACCAGCAGCGGGATGCCGTCGAGCAGTTCGTTGAGGGTGGCCCGGACGGCGGCGTACTGGGCGGCGAGTGTGCGGGAGCCGGAGAGTTCGGCGAGGGTGAGGTGGAGCAGGGTGTCCTGGCGGCGGTAGTCCTCCAGCCGGGCGCCCTGGGTGGCGTCGAGCGCTCCGCGCAGCCGGTCCTCGCCGTCGGCCGCGAGCCCCTCGGCGCACAGGCCCGCGGCTCCGGCCTCCAGCACCTCGCGGAAGCGCAGGGTGTCCTCGACGTCGACGGCGGCGATACGGCGGCGCAGTTCACCGCTGCCGTCGGGGGCGGCGGTGCGCGGCAGGACGAACGTTCCTCCGTAGCGGCCGCGGCGGCTCTCGACCATGTTCTGGTCCTGGAGGACCTTGAGGACCTCGCGCAGTGTCACCCTGCTGATCCGCAGGTGCTGGGACAACTCGCGCTCGGAGGGCAGGCGTTCGCCCGGTGGTACGAGGCCGAGGCGCAGGAGCTGGAGGACCTGTTCCAGGGCCTCCTCGAAGCCGTTGCCCGCGCGGACCGGGCGCAGTACGGAGTCCAGCGGGCCGGGCGGGGGATCGCCCGCGCCGCCCGCCACTCCGTCCGCCTCTCCCCGTACCCCCGGACGGGTGTCGTCCGCTCTTCCGCTCGTGGCCACTGACGGATCCCCTTCCCAAGCAATGGTTCTCTGTCATACCTTATGCCTCCCGGTTCACCCAAGGAGGCATCCCGTGGCAGACCGCACACCCCCGCTCGGCGTCGACGAGCTCCGCTCACGCGTCGCGGACGGGTCGATAGACACCGTGGTGCTGGCCTTCCCGGACATGCAGGGCCGGCTTCAGGGCAAGCGGTTCGCGGCCGGGTTCTTCCTCGACGAGGTGCTGGAGCACGGCACCGAGGGCTGCAACTATCTCCTGGCCGTGGACACCGAGATGCAGACGGTCGACGGTTACGCGATGTCCTCGTGGGAGCACGGCTACGGCGACTTCGGGATGGTCCCCGACCCCGCCACCCTGCGGCCCGTCCCCTGGCACGAGGGGACCGCCCTGCTGATCGCCGATCTCGCCTGGCACGACGGCAGTCCGGTGGTGGCCGCCCCCCGGCAGATCCTGCGCCGCCAGCTCGACCGGTTGACCGAGCGCGGCTGGACGGCCCAGGTCGGCACGGAGCTGGAGTTCATCGTCTTCCGGGACAGTTACGAGGAGGCCTGGGACCGCGACTACCGCGGGCTGACCCCGGCCAACCAGTACAACATCGACTACTCCATCCTCGGCACCGGCCGCATCGAGCCGCTGCTGCGCCGCATCCGCAACGAGATGCAGCAGGCCGGGCTGACCGTCGAGTCCGCCAAGGGCGAGTGCAATCCCGGCCAGCACGAGATCGTCTTCCGCTACGACGAGGCGCTCACCACCTGCGACCAGCACGCCGTCTACAAGACGGGCGCCAAGGAGATCGCGGCCCAGGAGGGTGTCTCGCTGACCTTCATGGCCAAGTACGACGAGCGCGAGGGCAACTCCTGCCACATCCACCTCTCGCTGACCGACGCGGACGGCGAGAACGTGATGGCGGGCGACGCACCGGACGGCATGTCCGAGGTGATGCGCCACTTCCTGGCCGGGCAGCTCGCCGCCCTGCGGGACTTCTCCCTCCTCTACGCCCCCAACATCAACTCCTACAAACGCTTCCAGCCCGGCTCCTTCGCCCCCACCGCGGTCGCCTGGGGCGTCGACAACCGCACCTGCGCCCTGCGGGTCGTCGGCCACGGGCGCTCGATGCGCTTCGAGAACCGGCTGCCCGGCGGCGACGTCAACCCGCATCTGGCCGTCGCCGGACTGGTCGCCGCCGGACTGTACGGGGTCGAGCACCGGCTGGAGCTGCCCGAGGCCTGTACGGGCAACGCCTACACCGCCGATTACGACCAGGTGCCGACGACCCTGCGCGAGGCCGCCGAACTGTGGGAGGCCAGCCCGATCGCCAAGGAGGCGTTCGGCGAGGAGGTCGTCGCGCACTACCTGAACATGGCCCGGGTCGAACTGGCCGCGTACGACTCCGCGGTGACCGACTGGGAGCTGCGCCGCTCCTTCGAACGCCTCTGATCCCTCGAACGCCACTGACCACCACCCGCTTCCCTGATCGGGGTCCGTACGTGTCACAACCCACCCTGGACGTCCTCAATCCGGCGACCGCCGAGGTCATCGCCACCGTCCCCGCCGCCTCCGCCGCCGATGTGGACGCCGCCGTCGTCCGCGCGGCGGCCGCCCAGCGCTCCTGGGCCGCCGCCGCGCCCGCCGACCGGGCCCGGCTGCTGCGCCGCTTCGCCGTCGTCGTCGACGAACACATCGAGGAACTCGCGCAGTTGGAGGTCCGGGAGGCCGGCCACACCATCGGGAACGCCCGGTGGGAGGCGGGCAACGTCCGCGATCTGCTCGACTACAGCGCGGGCGGGGCCGAACGGCTGCTGGGCCGGCAGATCCCGGTGGCCGGCGGCATCGACTTCACGATCCTGGAGCCACTGGGTGTCGTCGGGGTCATCGCCCCGTGGAACTTCCCGATGCCGATCGCCGCCTGGGGCCTCGCCCCGGCCCTCGCGGCGGGCAACGCCGTCCTCCTCAAGCCCGCCGAGACGACCCCGCTGACAGCTCTGCGGCTGGCCGAACTCGCCCTGGCGGCAGGCCTTCCCGAGGGTCTCTTCCAGGTGCTGCCCGGCGAGGGCCCGGTGGCCGGGAGCGCGCTGGTCGAGCACCCGGGCGTCGCGAAGATCGTGTTCACCGGCTCCACCCGGACCGGTAAGCACATCATGACCCGCTGCGCCGAGCGCGTGAAGCGGCTCACCCTGGAGCTGGGCGGCAAGAGCCCCAACATCGTCTTCGCCGACGCCGATGTGGAGGCCGCGGCGGCCTCCGCCCCGATGTCCTTCCTGGACAACGCCGGCCAGGACTGCTGCGCCCGGACCCGGATCCTGGTCGAGCGGTCCGTGTACGACCGGTTCCTCGACGCCCTCGTCCCGGCCGTGTCCGCCGTGGCGGTGGGCGACCCGGCCGACGAGAAGACGCAGATGGGACCGCTGATCTCGGCCGTCCAGCGGGACCGGGTCCGGGGGCTCGTCGACGGCGGCCGGAAGGCCGACGGCGTACGGGCGATGCTCGGCAAGGCTCCCGAGGGGCCCGGGTTCTGGTACCCGCCGACCGTCCTCGCCGGGGTCGCGCCCGACGCTCCCGTGGCCGTCGAGGAGGTCTTCGGGCCGGTGGCCGTGGTGCTGCCGTTCGGGGACGAGGCGGACGCGGTGCGGCTGGCCGACGCCACCGACTACGGGCTGGCCGGCTCGGTATGGACCCGGGACGTGGGCCGCGCGCTGCGCGTCAGCCAGGGGCTGCGGGTGGGCAACCTCTCCGTCAACTCGCACTCCAGCGTGCGCTATTCGACCCCCTTCGGCGGCTACAAGCAGTCGGGGCTGGGCCGCGAGCTCGGCCCGGACGCCCTGGCCGCCTTCACCGAAACCAAGAACGTCTTCATCAGCACGGAGGCCTGAGCACCATGACCGACACTTCTTCCGTCTGCCGCCGCCTGGTCGGCCGCACCGCCGTCGTCACCGGAGCCGGCAGCGGCATCGGTCTGGCCACCGTGCGGCGGCTGGCCGCCGAGGGCGCCCATGTCGTCTGCGCCGATGTGGACGAGGAGCGCGGCAAGGCCGCCGCCGAGGAGGCCGCCGGGCTCTTCGTCCGTACCGACGTCACCGACGCCGAGGAGGTGGACGCCCTCTTCAAGGCCGCCCACGACACCTACGGTTCGGTCGACATCGCGTTCAACAACGCGGGGATCTCGCCGCCCGACGACGACTCCATCCTGGACACCGGTCTGGAGGCGTGGAAGCGGGTGCAGGAGGTCAACCTCACCTCGGTCTACCTCTGCTGCAAGGCTGCCATCCCCTACATGCGCGCGCAGGGCAAGGGTTCCATCATCAACACGGCCTCGTTCGTGGCCCGGATGGGCGCGGCCACCTCACAGATCTCGTACACCGCGTCCAAGGGCGGGGTGCTGGCGATGTCACGCGAGCTGGGGGTGCAGTTCGCGCGCGACGGCATCCGCGTCAACGCGCTCTGCCCGGGGCCGGTCAACACCCCGCTGCTCCAGGAGCTGTTCGCCAAGGACCCGGAGCGGGCCGCCCGGCGGCTGATCCACATCCCGGTCGGGCGGTTCGCCGAGCCGACGGAGATCGCCGCCGCCGTGGCGTTCCTCGCGAGCGACGACTCCTCGTTCGTGAACGCCACGGACTTCCTGGTCGACGGCGGGATCGCCGGGGCGTACGTCACCCCGGTCTAGAACGGGCGGACGCACGCGCGGCCCGCACGTCCGAGGACGTGCGGGCCGCGCCGGCTTTCGGCCTCAGCCCTGGGCCGGGGCCAGGTCGCCCCGCAGCCGCTGGGCGCGGAGCACGAGCAGCATCTCGAACCGCTGGTCCGGTTCGTCGATGGCGTCGCCCCACAGCTCACGGATCTGCCGCAGCCGGTAGCGGGCCGTCTGGGGGTGGACACCGAGGCGGGCGGCCACCTCGGGGGCGCCGCCGGGGGTCTCGATCCAGGCGAGCAGCGTCTCGGCCAGCCGCCGCGACTGGGTCGGGCTGAGCCCGTCCAGCGGGGCGAGGCAGCGGCGGGCTGAGGCGTCGATCAGCTCCTGGGCCGGCAGCAGGACCAGTTCCTCCACGCGCTCGGTGCAGTGCAGCACCTCGCCCTGCGGGAGCAGGTCCTTCTTGATCAGCTGGACCGCCGTCTCCGCCCAGCGCAGCGAGGTCGCGGCGGCGGCCAGCGGGACCGCCGGGCCGATCGCCCCGGACCAGCCCGCCGTGGCCCGCCGCAGGGTCTCCGCGCGGCCCGCCGTGTCCGGGTCCGGGATGACGATGCGCGGCTGCTCGCTCTCCATCTCCAGCAGGATGCCCTGGCCGACGGCCGGGGCCACCGCCTCCCGGGCGGGACGGATGAGCACGCCCACCGCGATCGTCTCGGGAAGCTCCCAGCCGATGCGGGCGGCCCGCTCGGCCAGGGTCCGGGTCGATTCGACGCGGTGCTCCATGAGCAGCATCTCGATCAGCTGGCGCTGGAGGCGGAGGCGTTCGCTGGCGCGCCGGGCCGCCGCCTCGGCGTAGCCCCGTACCGACTGTTCCACGAGCCCGTCCAGATACTCGAATCCCGATTCGGCCAGCTCGTACATGGCGGGCGCCGGGATGTCGACCTGCTGGCCGATCTCGGCGAGCCTGCGCCAGGTGAGCCGGACGCCGAAGCGGTAGATGGCCTGGAGCGAGTCGAGGCTGCGGCCCTCCAGGCCCTCACCCCGTCCGAACTCCTGGAACATCTCCGGCGGCACCCGGGGGTGCGCGCCGGAGGTGAGGTTGTCGACGAACCCCTCGATGGCACGGCGGATGCCGACCAGGGCCAGCGGCTCCCCGGACTCGTCCTCGACGAGGTGGAGGTAGGGG
Organism: Streptomyces rubiginosohelvolus; assembly: GCF_014649875.1. GTDB lineage: Bacteria > Actinomycetota > Actinomycetes > Streptomycetales > Streptomycetaceae > Streptomyces > Streptomyces rubiginosohelvolus. The sequence continues at coordinate 53,300 of NZ_BMTW01000004.1, forward strand.
TAGTCCCGGCGGATCGCGTGCAGGATCGTCTGGGCGAGCTCCGGGGCCTCGGACAGGGCGATGGTGGCGAACCGGTCCAGCTGGGACCGGGGCACCTCCTGCCAGGCCGTGCGGGTCATGGAGCCGCCGGTGCGGTGTCGTAGCTGATCAGCGGCGTATTGGGCTGGTCGGGGGTGGCGTCGAGCAGTGCCACGACACCGACCGCCGCACCTACGGCGAGCGCCGCGGCCACCACGGCGGTGGAAAGAGCGGCGATGAGTCTGCGCATAGTCGGGTTCAGCTCCTTGCTGGAGGCGATCCCCACCCCGTCGAGCCGGGCCCCTCCGGCTCGCACACAGTGTCGACAGGTCATTGACATCTCGTCAAGGCCTTGCTTACTGTTCACGCCAATCAAGGGCTGACCGGCCCGGGGCCCGTGCACCTCCGCGAAGAGATTTCGACCCAGGAGTGCCCGGATGCGCCGCAATGCTTCACCCCTCTCGCTCGTTCTGCTGGGGGCGGGGGTCTTTCTGCTCGTCCTCGCACCACTGCTCGTCTGGTATGTCCAGCCGCATGCCAAGCGCACGCCCATAGACACCGACACCACCACCGTGTTCACCGGTACCGGCAGCTATTTCGACACCGGCAAGGTGGAGACGGTCGCCGACGAGACGATCACGATCACCCGGCAGGTGCGCGGGGACGTGGCCGACAGCGAGAAGAGCGGCAACGCCGTCTGGGACGTGTCCACGTCCGTCGACCACGACGCGACGCTGCCCGCATCGGATCCCCGTGACGCCCTCCAGTGGACACTGGAGCGCTGGGTGACCGACCGCACCACCAACGAGCCGGTGCACTGCTGCGAGGAGTCCCCGACCTTCGACGGGGAGGCCTACCTCAAGTTCCCCTTCGACGTCGAGAAGCGCGCCTACCGCTGGTGGGACAGCACGCTCGGCGGTGTGGTGCGGCTCTCCTTCGAGGGCGAGAAGGAGATCCAGGGCTACGCCGGCTACCTGTTCAAGGGCGAGGTCGAGCCGACGAGGACCGGGGTGCGTCAGGTGCCCGGGGTCCTCGTGGACCGGAAGAAGACGCCCCAGGTGCTGGCCGAGGAGTGGTATTCCAACAGCGGCATCGAGCTGGTCGTGGACAAGCGCACCGGCCGCATCATCAACGCGGCGATCGGCCCGAAGAAGACCCTGCGCGCTCCCGGCTCGAAGAAGGACGCCGTGGTGCTGCTGGAGAGCAAGCGCGTGGAGTTCACCGAGGCGACCCAGAAGAAGCAGGTCGAGCTGGCGTCGGCGGACAGCGACCGGCTGGCGATGCTCGGTGAGACCGCGCCGATGGGAGCGGCCGGGATCGGCCTCGTACTCACCGTGGTGGGGGTCGTCCTCGTCGTCCGGGGGCGCCGGGAGGCTCCGGAAGCCTCGAACACTCACATGATGACGAGTACGCACACCTGAGTTACCCGCAAGTTGTTGCGCCGGTGAGTAGCCGGGCGGTAACCCGTGCCGAAAACTGTCTATCCCCACCAGAGCACGGCCCCCCGGTCTTTCCTTTTCCGTCACATCATGTGCGATCCCTGCCCCGCCCCGTACGCCCCTGCCTTCCCGTCCCCTCCCCTACCCCCTCGACCCTCCCGTCCCCTTCCGTCCTCTCGCCCGTCGCGGACAACCCTCTCCCCCCTCTTTCCGCTCATCCGCGAGTTCCCGCAACCCGAGCCGAGTTGGAGCGCCCAATGCCCCAGCACGTACCTCCCCCACTGCTCGATGCAGTCACGCGCCAGGGTCAGGGCCCGGCGTCCTCCAGGGTCCCCGCGGCCCCGCGACGCATCGTCTTCCTCGCCCACCGCGACCTGGGCAACCCGGCCGCCGGCGGCTCCGAGCTGCTGATCGACCGGCTCGCCTCGGGCCTCACCGAGCAGGGCCACGACGTCACCCTCCTGTGCGGCGGCCAGGCCGCCCGCAGGCCCTACCGAGTCGTCTCGGCGGGCGGCAACCTGGGTCACTACCTCGGTGCGCGGTCCGCCTTCGCCCGGCAGGTCGGCGACTGCGACCTGCTGGTCGAGGTCTGCAACGGCATGCCGTACCTCGCGCCCCTGTGGCACCGCGGGCCCACCGTGTGCCTCGTCAACCATGTGCACACCGACCTGTGGGACATGCGGTTCCCGATGCCGGTGGCGCGGGCCGGACGCCGACTGGAGCACTGGGCCCTGTCCCGGGCCTACCGCGACCACCTGATGATCGCGGTGTCCCCGTCCACGGCGGGTGCGCTGCGTGATCTGGGCGTGCCCGACCACCGGATCAGGGTGGTGCACAACGGCGTCGAGGAGCCGAGCCCGCAGGGCGACCGGTCCGAGACCCCGCTGTTCACGGCGCTCGGCCGACTCGTCGACTACAAGCGCATCGATCTGCTGCTCCAGCTGTGGGAGCGGGTCCGGCCGGTCACCGGTGGCCGGCTCGTCATCGTCGGCGACGGCCCCGAGCGGGCCCGTCTGGAGCGGCTCGCCGGCCCCGGTGTGGAGTTCGCCGGCCATGTCACCGAGGCGGAGAAGCACCGGCTGCTCTGCGCGTCGTGGATGCTGCTGCATCCGGCGGCCGTGGAGGGGTGGGGGCTGGTCGTCACGGAGGCCGGCGCACGCTCCACCCCGACCCTGGGCTTCGACGTACCGGGGCTGCGCGACTCCGTCGACGACGGCGTCACGGGCATCCTGGCCCAGGGCGCGTCCTCCTTCGCCGCGGCCTGGTGCGCGCTCGCCCTGGACGACGAGCGGCGCGAGGCGATGGGCAAGGCGGCCCGGGAGCGCGCCGCCGCGTTCCGGTGGACCAGCAGTGTCCGGCAGTTCATGGCGGTCGCCGCCGAGGCGACCAGCGGCGTGAGCGCCCCGGCGATCGGTGCGAGCGCGTGAAAGACCCTTCCTTCCGGCGCTCGGTCGCCCTGTTCCGCGCCTTCATGCGGGAACAGGGCGACCCGGCGACGGCGTACACCCTGCTGGCCCGCGACGCAGCGGACCAGGTGGAGCGGCACGGTCCGGTCCGGGGCAAGGTCGTCGTGGACATCGGCGGCGGCGACGGCTACTTCACCCGGGAGTTCCGTCGGCGCGGTGCGCACGGCTATCTCTTCGAACCGGACACAGCCGAGCTCAGCCCGGGCGAGCGTGCGGACACCGTCGTCGCCGACGGTTATCTGCTGCCGCTGGCCGACGGTGCGGCGGACGTCTGCTTCTCCTCCAACGTGCTGGAGCACGTCGCCGATCCGCACACCTTTCTCAGCGAGATGGCCCGGGTGACCCGCCCGGGCGGTCTGATCTACGTCTCCTTCACCAACTGGTACTCGCCCTGGGGCGGCCACGAGTGGGCTCCGTGGCACTATCTGGGCGCCGAGCGCGCCCGGAGCCGCTACGAGCGCCGCACCGGCCGCCCGGCCAAGCACCGCCTCGGCGACAACCTCTTCCGGATCGGCGTCGGCGAGACGCTGCGCCATGTCCGGAGCCGTAGTGACGTGACCGTCGTGTCCGCACGCTCGCGTTACTGGCCCGTCCTTCCCCAGTTCGTGCCGCGCATCCCCGTCCTGCGGGAATTCGCCACCTGGAACCTCCTCCTCATTCTCCGGCGGTGTTCATGACCAGCGCTGTCCACCCACCCCGGCCCGCGGCCCCGGACGGCCCGGGTCCCGAGCCCACCGTCCCCGCCGAGGGCCCGCCGCAGGCGCGCTCCCGGCGCTGGCTCCTGGGGTTCTGGGCCGCCGTGTTCGCGGCGTTCCTGGCGGTGTCGCCGGGTCGGATGACCTTCGACACCAAGCTGGGTGTCGTCACGGCTCCCGGCCGGTTCCTCGGTGACCTGGGCGAGCTGTGGCACAGCCGTTCCGGGTTCGGCGGGATCGCCGACCAGTACATCGGCTATCTCGTGCCGATGCTGCCGTACTACGGCACCGCCGAGCTGCTGCGGGTGCCCACCTGGCTCGCGGAGCGGCTGTGGCTCTCGATCATCGTGGCGACCGCCTTCTGGGGCGCGCTGCGGCTGGCGGAGCGGCTGCGGGTGGGCTCACCGGCCACCCGGCTGCTCGGTGCGGTCGTCTACGCGCTGTGGCCGACGTACACCATCGTGGTGGGTTCGACGTCGGCCGCCGCGCTGCCGGGCGCCCTGCTGCCGTGGGTGCTGCTGCCGCTGACGAACCCGCGCCTCACCCCGCGGATCGCGGCGGTCCGGTCCGCGCTGCTGATCCCGCTGATGGGCGGGGTCAACGCGGCGTCCACGCTGGCTTCGCTGCTGCCGGTCGGGCTGTACCTGCTGTCCCGGCCGGGCGGTCCGCGCAAGCGCGGGCTGCTGCTGTGGTGGATTCCGGGCGTGATCATGGCGACCGCCTGGTGGATCGTTCCGCTGCTGCTGCTGGGGACGTTCGGCGAGAACTTCATGCCGTACGTGGAGTCCTCGTACACCACCACGACCACCATGTCGGCGACCGAGGTGCTGCGTGGCGCCGGCAACTGGGTGGGCTATCTGAACTTCGGCGAGGCCTGGCTGCCGGCCGGGTGGACCGTCGCGACCGCGACCGTCACGATCCTGGGTTCGGCGCTGGCCGCCGCCCTGGGTCTGGCGGGTCTGGCGCGGCGTGATCTGCCCGAGCGCCGCTGGCTGGTGCTGACCGTGCTGTCCGTCGCGCTCGTCACGCTCGCCGGGTACGGCGGGGCGCTGGGCGGTCTGTTCCACGGCACGGTGCAGGACTGGCTGGACACCTGGCTGGTGCCGTTCCGGAACATCTACAAGTTCCAGACGGGTCTGGCGCTGGCGCTGGCCCTGGGGCTGGCGCACGTCACCGGGGTCGCCGCGGTGGCCGCTTCCCGACGGGGCAGCAACCCGGCCCGGATGCGCCGGCTCGCGCCGGTCGTCGCCGCCGCGGTCGTGCTGCCCGGCCTTGCCTGGCCGTACCTCAACGGGTCGATCCTTCAGACGGGTTCGTTCCAGAAGGTCCCCGACTACTGGGAGAGCACCGGGAGTTGGCTCAAGAACAACTCGCCGGACGACCGCGCGCTGGTCGTCCCGGCGACCGCGCACGGCATCTACACCTGGGGCTCCCCCATCGACCAGCCGCTGGACGTGCTGGCCGAATCGCCGTACGCACAGCGTGATTACGTCCCCTTCGGCACGCCCGGCAACCGGCGGGCGATGGACGCCGTCGAGCAGGCCCTGACCTCCGGCGGCGAGGTTCCCGGACTCAGCGAGTACCTGAACCGGGCCGGGCTCCACTACGTGGTGGTCCGCAACGACCTGGACCCGGACCAGCTGGGCTATGTCCCGTCCACCACGGTGAAGCGCACCCTGGAGGCGTCCGGCTACAGCCGCGTCAAGGGGTACGGGCCGGTGATGACCGCCGGCCGGATCGCGGCGGACACCCCCGTGCAGGTCGAGGGCCTGTATCCGCGCCAGCGGGCGGTGGAGATCTACGAACCGCCGAAGGGGACCGAGCGCCCCGGGCGGGCGGAGGCCACCCCGGTCGCCTCGACGGCCGTGGTGAGCGGTGGCCCGGAGTCGCTGCTGCCGCTGTCGGCGAACGGCGCCATCGCGGGCCGGCCGACCGTGCTGGCCGGTGACGCGCACCCGGGTCTGGGGCGGCCGTCGCTGTACGCGGCGGGCGACGGACTGCGGCGCGCCGACACCCGGTTCGGCCTGGTCAATTCCAACACCTCGTACACGTACACCGCCGACGAGCGCAACGCCGAGGAGTCCGCGCAGGACCCGGGCCGTGAGCCGCGGCAGATCCTGCCGACGTCCGGGTCGAAGCACCAGACGACGGCGGTGATCCGCGGGGCGAAGTCCGTCAGCGCGTCCTCGGTGGGCAACTGGCTGTTCCATCTGCCGCAGTACGACCCGGTCAACGCCTTCGACGGCAACCCGGCGACCGGCTGGGCGGAGGGCTCCCCCGGCGCGCCCAAGGACGAGTGGGTGCGCGTCGACTTCTCCACGCCGACGGACATCCCCGGCTCGATCCAGGTGACGCCGCTGCCCAGCGGCAATGTGCGGGCCGCCGCCACCGTGATCCGGGTGGAGACCGACAAGGGCTCCAAGGACAGCCCGCTGCGGACCGACGGTTCGGCGCAGCAGGTGGCCGCGCCCGCCGGACAGGCCGCCTGGCTGAAGGTGACGATCCTGGAGTCCCAGCAGGGGCGCCCGGGGCTGACCGGCGCCGGATTCACCGACATCGCCATCCCCGGCGTTCAGGTGACCCGGATGCTGGAGCTGCCGAACGACGCGCCGCGCGAGGGCGCCGACGCGACGATGTTCTCGCTGAAGCGGGGCAGCGACCCGGGCGGTCTGTCGTCCGTGGCCGCCGAGGTCGGTCTCGGCCGGCAGTTCACCGCGCCGGAGGCGGGCGACTACACCGTCTCGGCGACCGCGCTGCCGGTGCCCGGCGAGGCGCTCGACAAGCTGCTGTTCGAGCTGACGGGCGAGCGGGACAAGATCGAGGTGACCGCCGACTCCACGGCACGCCTGGGCACCAACCTCAGCCCCCGCAACCTGACCGACGGTGACCTCACCACGGCGTGGATCGCGGGCGAGCGTCCCGTACTGCGGCTGAACTGGCCCGAGAAGCGGCCGGTCGGCGAGATCGTGTTCGCGGCGGCCGGGGGTCTGTCGGCCCGCGCCGAGCAGGTCCAGATCAGTTCGCCGGACGGTACGGCGGTGGCCTCGGTGGACGAGAACGGCATGGCCCGCTTCTCGCCCATCAACACCGACCGGATGGACATCACCATCTCCAAGACGGCTCCGCTGACCGTGCACAACCCGGTGGCCGACGGCCAGTTGCAGCTGCCGGTCGGGCTGAGCGAGGTCTACATCCCGGCGCTGGAGGAGTTCCGTTCGCCGCAGCCGAAGCCGGACCAGAAGTTCAGCCTGCCCTGCGGCAAGGGCCCGGTCCTCTCCGTCGGCGGCACGTACATGGAGACCAAGGCCGAGGGACGGGTGCGGGATCTGACCCAGCGCAGGCCCATCGAGGTCTCGCTGTGCACCGACGACAGCAAGGTCGAGCTGGCCGCCTCGTCCACCACCGTGCAGGCCGGGGACGAGGGTCCGCTGGCCATCACGGACGTCTCGCTGAGCAACGGCACCACCGAGGCCGCCGCGGCGACGCCGCGCTCGGTGGACGTCGAGCAGGGCGAGGGCGACCGGCGGACCGTCGAGGTCGGGGCCGGTGAGGCCTCCTACCTCCAGATCCACGAGAACCACAACAAGGGGTGGAAGGCCACCCTGGACGGCAAGGAACTGACGCCGCTGCGGATCGACGGGTGGCAGCAGGCCTGGCTGGTGCCCGAGGGCGAGGGCGGCACGGTCACCCTGGAGTACGAGCCGGCCTCGATCTACCGCTGGGGTCTGATCGGTGCGGGCGTGCTGTTCCTGGCGCTCGTGGTGCTCGCCCTCGTGGGCCGCAAGAAGTCCGGCCCGGAGGAGACCGAGGAGCTGCCGGCGCCGCCGGGTCCGGGTCTGATCCTGGGCACGGTCGCCCTCACCCTGGTGGGCGTGGTGATCGCGGGTCCGGTCGCCGTGGCCGTTCCCCTGCTCGCCGTCCTGGCGCACTTCCGGCCGAGGCTGCTCGTTCCGGTCGCGTTCGCGTCGATGGCCGCCGCGGGGGTTGTCGCCGCGGTGGGCACCGGGGAGAGTACGACGACGGGCGAGGGCGCCTTCGGTGCCACGGCTCAACTCCTGGCCCTGATCGGGTTGTTCGCCGCGCTGGTCACGGTGGGCCGGGAACCGCTCGGCAGGCGTGCGGTCCGTACCGGCCAGGACGCGGCCGAGCCGGCCCCGGCGGGCGGTGACCGTCCGACGGTCCAGCTCCCGGCGCAGCCCGCACCGCCCTCGGGCCGGACGCTGTCCGCCGACGGCAGGCACCCGGCGAAGGGAGAGGACGCCTGATGGCGACCACGCAGCACCAGCGGGCCCCGGGCGGCGGCCAGCCGCCCGGGGAGCCCGTCCGGGTGCCGTTCCCGGTCGTCGACGAGGTGGCCCGGCACTGCGCGCAGGATGCCGAGCCGAGCACCGTGCACATCGAGATCCATCTGCCGGGCCGGGTCGACGAGGAACGGCTGCGCTCCGCGTTCGCCGCCGCGCTGGCCCGGCACCCCCGGGCGCTGATGCGGGAGCGGCCCCGGGGGCCGCTGGCCCGGCGGTACGAGTGGGAGCTGACCGAGCACCCGGACACGGACCCGGTCTCCTTCCCTCCGTGCGCGCCCGGCGCCCTGGAGCGGGCGCGGGCCGGGGCGCTGGACCGCGCCCCGGCGCTGACCGCCTCGCCGCCGCTGCGGCTCGACGTGGTCCGGGAGCCGGACCGGGAGGGCTGTGTGCTGCTGTTCACCGTGCACCACACCGCCCTGGACGGTCCGGCGTGCCTGCGGCTGGCGGCGACGGCCGCGGAGATCTACAGCGATTCTCCCGCGCCGCCGTCGCCCGCCCCGGCCCGCCCGGCCGCGGCCCCGCTGCCCCGCCAGTCCCGGACCCCGGCGCTGGCCCGGCCCGCCCAGGTGGCGCCGGGTTCGCCGGGGCCCGCCCCGGTGCCGGGCAACGCGATGCTGCTGGCCGAACTCCCGGTCCCGCGCCGGGAGTCCGGTGCGCCGTACACGGTGAATGACCAGCTGATGGTGGCCACCGCGCTGACGGTGGCCGGCTGGAACCGGGCGCAGGGCGCGCCGGGGGCGGACCGCCGGCCGCTGCGGATCACCATGCCGGTCGACGACCGCACCCGGGGCCCGGAGATGCCGATCGGCAACGGCACCCGGCTGGTCGAGGTGGGCTTCACCGCGGCCGAACTGGCGCCGGGAACGGACGTGGCGGCGCTGCTGCGGGCGACCGCTGAGCGGACCCGGGCCCTCAAGGCCGCACCGCGCCCTCAACTGGGGCACGGTGCAGGCCTGTTGACCGTGCCGCTGCTGCCGGTGGCGGCCCGTGCCGCCCTCACCCGGGGGCTGCGGGTGGCGGCCGGTCCGTGGACCTCGACGACGCTGCTGAGCAACATCGGGCGGATTCCGTACCCGTTGGACTTCGGCGACGCGGGCCGGGCCACCGCCGTGTGGTTCTCCGCGCCCGCCCGGATGCCCCGGGGTCTGACCTTCACCACGGCGTCCACGGGCGGCCGGCTGCATCTGGCGCTGCGCTGGTCGCGCACCCTGCTGGGCGAGAGCGACGGTGCGAGGCTGCTGGACCTGTTCACCCGCCACCTGGCCGCGACGTCCTCGGAGGCCATATGACCAGCACCACGTCCCCCTCCCCCGGGCTGCGGGACTTCTACGAGAACCCGGCCGTCCCCGTCGCCTCGGGCGACGGGCGCACCCTGCGGCAGGCCCGGCTGCTGGCCGACGCCCTGGACGCGCCGGGGCAGGTGATCCTGGACATCGGGTGCGGTGACGGTTCGGCGGCGGCCACGGCGGCCCCGTTCCTCGCCGGGCACCGGATGATCGGGGTCGACTGGTCTCAGGACGCGCTGCGCAGGGCCCGGCCCCGGATGGGCCATGTGGTGCGCGGCGAGCTGGAGCACGGCGGGCTGCCGCTGGCCGACGGATGCGCGGACGCGGTGCTGTTCAGCGAGATACTGGAGCATCTGGTCGACCCGGACCAGGCGTTGGACGAGCTGCGGCGGGTGCTGCGGCCCGGTGGCCATCTGATGCTGTCCACCCCGAATCTGGCGGCCTGGTACAACCGGGCGCTGCTGCTCGCCGGGGTGCAGCCGGTGTTCTCGGAGGTCAGTCTGCGCGGGATCCACGGCCGTCCGGGCTCGGAGGTGGTGGGGCATCTGCGGCTGTACACGGCCCGTGCGCTGCGCTCGTTCCTGACGGCGTCCGGTTTCACCGACGTGACGATCAAGGGCGCCCCCTTCCACGGGGTGCCGCGTCCGCTGCGCCTGCTGGACCGGGCGGCGTGCGCGGTGCCCGGGGCGTCCTCCATCCTGCTGGCCCACGCGCGGCGGAGGTAACCGCATGTGGTGGGGTGTCGGCGCGGCGCTCGTCGCCAACGCGCTGTACAGCGTGGGGTTCGTGGTGGAGAAGCGGGCCCTCGGTTCGCTGCCGGCGTTGTCGGCGGGCCGCCCGCTCCAGGTGATCCGGGTGCTGGCGACCAGTCCGCTGTGGATCGTCGGCGCGCTGGCGCTGGCGGCCGGGTTCGGCGCGCAGCTGGTCGTCTACCGCGCGCTGCCGATCGCGGCGGCGCAGGGCATCTTCGTCTCCGGCCTGGTGCTGCTCCTGCTGCTGTCGTCGGCGGTGCTGGGCGAGGAGTCGACGGGGCGCGAACGCTATGCGCTGGGCGGGGTCCTGCTCGCCCTGCTGATGGTGGTGGCCTCGGTCCGCGAGGGCGAGGACGTGGTGAGCGGCGGGGCCCCGTGGACGCTGGTGCTGCTGGTCTGTGTGCCGGCGCTGGCGGCGGGCGTCTGGCTGTACGTACGCGTCGAGAGCCTGGCGGCCAAACGGCACCGGGTCCCGACGAGCGGCATCGGGTACGGCGTGGCGGTGGGCCTGCTCTACGGGGTCAGCTCGCTGGCGATCAAGGGCACGTCCAGCCGCCTGACCACCACCGACCTGGGCGACGCCGCGCTGTCGCTGCTCGGGTCCCCGTATCCGTATCTGCTGCTGTTCACCGCGGGGGCCGGTCTCGTGATGTCGCAGGCGGCGCTGCAGCGCTGCCGGGCGTCCCTCATCGTGCCGGTGTGCACCACGGTGACCTGCCTGTTCACCGCGGTCCTCGGGACGCTCGCGTTCGGCGAGAGCCTGCCCGAGGATCCGCTGCTGCTGGCCCTGCGGGTGGGCGGCACGGCGCTCGCCCTGTCCGTCCTGCTGGCCATGCCGCGGCACGATCCGCAGCCCGCCGCGGCGTCCTGACCCTCTGACGTACCTTCCGCTGTTGTGCCGACGACTCCCGAGGAGCCCCTGATGCGTACCGACGATCCGCTGCTGACGATCCTGGCCTGCCCGCTCGACAAGGGGCCGCTGTCCCTGCTGCCGGAGGAGGACGCGCTCTACAACCCGCGGCTGCACCTGAGTTACCCGATCGTGGACGGGATACCGCAGCTTCTGCCCTCCTCGGGCAGAAAGGTCGACGCCGTCGACCACGAGCGGTTCCTCTCCTCGCTGAAGGCCTCGGCCACGTGACCACGCTCGCCGCGGCGGTCGCGGCCAGACTGCCCGGACGGCTGGTGGGCTCCGCCGCCGTCGCCCTGTATCCGCGCTTCGAGCCCGAGCTGCGACGGCTCGCCGACTTCTGCCCGCCGGGCGGTGTCGCCCTCGACATCGGGGGCTGGTACGGCCCCTGGTCGCGGCGGCTCGCCGCGCGCTGCGAGCGGGTGGTGACCGTCGAGCCCGTGCCGCATCTGGCCGAGCATCTGCGGCGGACACTGCCGTCGAACGTCCGGGTGGTCCAGGGCGCGGCGACCGACCGGGAGGGCACGGCACAGCTCTGGTTCCCGGAGGGCGACCAGGGTGACCGGGGGGTGTCCTCACTGGCCCGGCGCGATATCCACGCCCACAGCGTGGAGGTCCCCTCGATCACCGTCGACGGCCTGGGTCTTACCGGGGTCGGCTTCGTGAAGATGGACGTGGACGGCGGGGAGGCGGCCGCGCTGCTCGGCGCGGCGGAACTGCTGCGCCGGGACCGCCCGGCGCTGCTGATCGAGCTGGAGAGCCGGCTCGGCCCGATCGAACCGGTGATCACCACGCTGACCGGTCAGGGGTACGCGGGCTGGGTTCTGCCGAACCGCGACTGGGTGCCGCTCACCGGGTTCGATCTGGTGGCCCAGCAGAAGCGGACCGAGCACCTGGTCCACCGGGGGCTGCTGCACCGGGCGTTCGCGCCACGCCGGGAGCGGTATGTGAACTCGGTGCTGTTCCTGCCCGAGGGGCGCACGCCGGGTACGGCCTGAGCGCCCCGCGTATCCTCGGCCGGAAGCCGGAAGGCGGGCCGAGCGGAGGATGGCGTACGTGGCGGGCAGCAGCGCGGGGCGGAACGGAGCGGGACCGGGCGATCCGGGCGGCGCGAGGACTACGGCTCCGGGCCGCCCGGCGTCCGATGCGGACGCCCGGCCGGAACGTACGTCGCTGAGCGCCCGGGCGCGGGACGCGGTCCGGCAGCGGATCGTCGACCGCAGCTATCCGCAGGGCGCCCGGCTCGTGGAGCGCGAGGTCGCCGAGGAGCTGCGGATGTCCCGCGTCCCGGTCCGCGAGGCGCTGCGCGCCCTGGTGGGCGAAGGGCTGCTGGAGCTGCTGCCGCACAGCGGGGTCCGGGTGCGGCGGCTGGAGCGGGCCGATGTGGAGCACCTGTACGAGGTGTGGGAGCCGCTCGCGGTCCAGGCATCCCGGCTCGCGGCACGGCGGGTGGCGGGGTCGGCCCCGGTGGAACCGCCGGGCGTCACCGCGCTGCGGGCCTCCCTCGACCGGGCGGAGGAGGCGGCGTCCGACGACGAGGGCACGCGTGAGGTCGCGGCCCACACCGCCTTCCACGAGGACATCGTGGCCCTGAGCGGCAACCCGATGCTGGCCCGCACCATGGAGCAGCTGAGCGGACAGCTCCAGCTGCTCTTCGGGATGCGGGAGGAGCCGCAGCACATGCGGGCCCAGCACGCGGTCATGTTCCGGTACATCGCGGCGGGCGACGAGGAGTCGGCCGCCGCGAGCACGCTGCTGCACGTGCGGGACAGCCGGGCCGTGGCCCTGCGGTCCCTGTTCGACAACGCCTGATTATTTGTATACCAACCATTCTCACCCCTCGCGCCCTCGAACGAGTCAGAGCGCACTTCCTGCACGTTTCCTGCACGCACAGGGAGCGGAATCACTCCTTCCCGGAATCATGACGGTTCTGGTATACAAAATGCTCCCGCTCGCTTCCGCGACCCAAGGAGCCCTCCCATGTGCGTCGAGAACACCCCGCCCCCTTCCAACCGGCTGACCAGGCGGGGTGTGCTCGCCGGCGCGGCGGCCCTCGCCGGAACCTCGGCCGTGCTGGCCGGAACGGCCCCGGCCGCCTCCGCGTCGTCCGGCGCCAGGCACGGATCGCCGGGCCGGGGCGGCGATCTCGTCGTCGAGGGCGGCAGGCTGCTCGACCCGGCGACGGGCGAGGTCACGGAGGACGCGGTCGTCGTGATCGCCGGGGGCGTCGTCCGGGCGGCCGGGCCCCGGGGGCAGGTCGGCCGGGTCCCCGGCGGCGTACCGGTGCTGCGGGCCCACGGGCAGTGGATCCTGCCCGGCCTGGTGGACGCCCACATCCACCTCAACACGGCGGCCGAGGCGCGCGACGCGGTCCTCAAGGGCGCCACCAGCGCGCGCAGCGGTTCGACCAACTTCTACCAGGACATCGCCGTAAGGGAGTTGGCCCGCCAGGCGCCGGAGCAGGCGCCCCGCCTCCGGGCCGCGGGCGTCTTCGTCACCCCAGACCTCGGCGACACGATCCTCGCCGACCCGGACCTCGCGCCGCTGGCCCGGCTGCGGGACGGGGTGCGCTCGGCCGATGCGCTGCGCCGGGTGGTCGAGGTCAACCTCGCGCGCGGGGCCGACACCATCAAGACCCGGGTGAACGAGCGGGCCGGGCTGCCCGAGCAGGACCCGCTGGTCCAGGTGTACGACCACGAGCAGCTGTCCACGATCGTGGCGGCGGCCCGGCGCCGGGGCAAGGGGGTGCTCTGCCACAGCTACAGCGAGAAGGGCTGCCACGACGCGGTCACGGCCGGCATCCGCTCCCTGGAACACGGCGCGTTCGTCGGCGAGCGCACGCTGCACGAAATGCGGCGCAGGGGTACGTACTTCACGCCCACGCTCACCGCGATCGCCGGGCTCGCGGAGTCCTCGGACCCGGTCCTGGCCGAGCGGGGCCGCACCTATCTCCCGGTCCTGAAGCGGGCGGTCCTGGCCGCGCACGAGCTGGGCGTCCCCCTCGCGGCGGGCACGGACTCCTCGGGCGGAACGGTCGACCCGATCGGCCGGGAGGTGGAGCTGATGCACGCGGCCGGGCTCTCCGCCCTGGACGCGATCCGCACGGCGACCACCGGCGCGGCGAAGCTCCTCGGGTTCGACTCCACGGCCGGCCGGCTGGCGCGGGGCTTCGCGGGTGACGTCCTCGTCGTGGACGGCGACCCGCTGGCGGACCTCGGCGTGCTGAGCCGCCCGGCGCGCGTGGTGCGGGCAGGGTTCGCGGTACCGGCGGCCGCCTGACCCCGCCTCCCCTCTCCCCGCCCTCCCCGCTTCTCCCCTCCTCTTCCCCCCTTCCCTCTCCTCGAAGGAGTTCCTGATGCACGCCGAGTCCACCGCCTCCGCCGGTCTCTCCCGACGCTCGATGCTGGCCGGGGCCGCCGCCGTCGCGGGCACCGCGGCGACGCTCAGCGCTTCGGCGGCCCCGGGGGCCCAGGCCGCCGAGGTCCGGCCCGCCGGGACGGCCGCCGCACCCGCCGCCGCCGACCGGATCACCGAGCAGCCCGACCGCACGGGCGGCCACGCCCGCGCCACGGTGTTCAAGGACGTCCGGCCCTACGGCGCGCAGCGCCCCGTCGACCTCACCGTCGTCGACGGGGTCATCACCGCGGAACCCGCCCCGCGCGGCGCGAAGGTCGTCGACTGCAAGGGCCGGATCGCACTGCCGACCCTGGTCGACGCGCACATCCACCCCGACAAGACGGCCTGGGGCGAGCCGTGGGTGACCCGGAACCCGGCGAGCTCCATCGCCGAGTACACCGAGGAGGACGTGAAGCTGTACCACGCGCTGCGTACGCCGCTGAAGAAGCGCGCGGAGCGTCTGATGGGCCATGCCGTCACCCAGGGCACCCGGGCGATGCGGGCCCATGTCGACGTCGCTCCCGCCTACGACCTGGTGGGCGTCGAGGGCGTCGGGTCCGCCCGCAGGGCGCTGCGGCACGCGCTCGACGTGGAGATCGTCGCGTTCCCGCAGCACGGGGTGGTCCGGACGCCGGGGACGAAGGAACTGCTGGAGGAGGCCGCGCGCACCGGGGCGATCGACCGGGTCGGCGGCATCGACCCGATCGGGTTCGACGAAGCGCTCGACGAGCAGCTCGACATCGTCTTCGGTATCGCGGACCGGCACGGCGTGGGCGTCGACATCCATCTGCACGAGCGGACCGCGACGGGGATGGAGTCCCTGCGCGCGATCATCGACCGCACCAACGCGCTGTCGCTCCAGGGCAAGGTGACGGTCAGTCATGTCTTCTGTGTGCCCGGCCTGCCCGAGCGGGAGCTCGACCGTCTTGCGGCGGACCTGGCCGATGCCCGGATCTCGCTGACGACGGTCGCGCCCTCCTCGGACCTGGTGCTGCCGATCGACCGGCTGCGGGAGCACGGGGTCGAGGTGGGCCTCGGCTCCGACGGCGTACGGGACTCCTGGAGCCCCTTCGGCAACGCGGACATGCTGCACCGCTCGCACCTGCTGGCCTGGGTACGGGACGCACGCCTCGACGAGGAGCTGGAGGCGGCCTTCCGGGCGGGTGCCGATGGCGGGGCCCGGCTGCTGGGGCTGCCGGAAGCGGATCTGAAGCCGGGTTCGCCGGCCGACTTCCTGCTGGTGCGCGGGGAGTGCCTGCCGCAGGTCGTGGTGGACCTGCCGCGGCGCGAGATGGTGGTGCGCGGCGGGCGGATCGTGGCCCGGGACGGGGAGCTGGTCGGTCACTGACCCGACTGCCGGTGGGCCTCCGGCCCGCCCGACCGCCGTCACCCGGCGCGGTTAGGGTGACGGCGTGAGAGTGCTGCTGGTCGAGGACGACGCCAACCTCCGCTTCGGCGTGGCCGCGGCCCTGCGCGCCGCCGGGCTCGCCGTCGACGAGGCGGTCGACCTGCCGCAGGCCGACGAGGCGCTGTTCGTCACCGCGTACGACTGCGTCGTGTTCGACCGGATGCTGCCCGCGGGGGACGCCGTGGAGTACGTGGAGGAGCTGCGGCGCTCCGGCCGGGCGGTGCCGGTGCTGTTCCTGACCGCCCGGGACACCGTCGCCGACCGGGTGGAGGGCTTCGCCCGGGGCGGCGACGACTATCTGGTCAAACCGTTCGCCGTCCCGGAGCTGGTCGCCCGGGTACGCAGCCTGTGCCGCCGCGCCCCGGCGCTGACCCCGCCGGTGCTGCGGGTCGGCGATCTGGAGATCGACACGGCGCGGCGGCGGGTGCGGCGGGGCGGGGTGCTGCTGACGCTGACCAGCCGGGAGTTCGCGGTGCTGGAGGTGCTGGCCGACCGGGCCGACCAGGCGGTCAGCCGGGCGGAGCTGGTCGAGCGCTGCTGGGACGAGATGGCCGAGCACCGGTCCAACGTGCTGGAGGTCCTGGTCTCACAGCTGCGCCGCAAGCTCGGCGCTCCCCCGCTGCTCCACACCGTGCGCGGCACCGGCTACCGGCTGGCCGTGGCGGAGGACCCGGCCTCGTGACCGGAGCCGTACGCCGGCGGTCGCGGCGCTCCCGCCCCCTCACGCCGACGGCCCGGGTTCGTCGGCTCCGCCGCCGGATCACCCTGCTGTTCGCCCTGACCAGCGCGGTGGGGCTGGTGGCGATGGCCGCCTGGGCGGTGCGGGGCGACGACGTGCGCTGGCGCGACCAGCTGGACCGGACGATGAGCGCGGACACCAACTGGGCGCTCGGCCTGCTGGAGACCGACGAGGACGGGCGGCTGGACGCCGGGGTGCTGCTCGACACGGCCGGGACCGCCTGCCCGCCCCTCCACCTGCTGTCCGTCCCGCCGGACGCCGCGCGGGACGCGCGCCGGATCGCCCCGGCGGACCTGGTCGTGGAGCACGCGCCGCGCGGGCCGTGCCTCACCGTCGACGGCCCTGCCGTACGACGGGCGGCCGCGGCGGCCGTGAACGCCGACGAGGAACGGTCCCTCGACGGGCGTACGACCACGGGGGAACCGGTGCGTCTGTTCGCCCTGCCGTTCTACCCGCCCGAGGCCGAGGAGGACTCCCGCCCGCAGGGTGCCCTGGTCACCGTGGCGGACACCGCCGCGCAGCAGGCCGACCACCGGCGGCTCGCCTGGCGGGTGACCGGTGGCTGCGCCCTGCTGGTGTGTCTGTCGGCGCTGGTCGGGCATCTGTTGTCGGGCCGGGCCGTGCGGCCCGCCCTGGAGGCCCTGGACCGGCAGGAGTCGTTCCTCGCGGACGCCGCGCACGACCTGCGGACTCCGGCGGCCTCGCTGCGGACCCTCGCCGAGACCGCGCTGCGCGGAGACACCGACAGCACCGACGTGCACCGGCGCACGCTGCGGCTGGCCGAGGGGATGGGCTCGCTGGTGGACGGGCTGCTCACCCGGGCCCGGCTGATGTCGGGGACGGCCGTGCTCGCGGTGGAGCCGCTGCGTCTGGACCAGCTGGTGGAAGCGGTGGTGGAGGACGCGCCCACGGACGGCCACCGGGTGACGGTCGAGGCCCGGGAGGCCGTGGTGGTCGCCGACCCCGACCTCGTACGGCGTGCCGTGGCCAATCTCGTCGGCAACGCGCTCGTCCACGGGCATGCGCCCGGGGCCCCGGCCGAGGTGGAGGTCACGGTGGCCGTCGACGGGGCGTCGACGACCGTGACGGTGGAGGACACCGGGCCGGGGCTGCCGCCCGAGGTGGCGGGGGCGCTGTTCGACCGGTTCCGGAGCGGATCGCGGTCGACGGGGCTCGGACTCTCCATCGCCTCATGGGTCGCGCACGCCCACGGCGGCAGCCTCACGGCCGGACCCGGGCGGCGCGGCGGGGCCAGGTTCGTGCTCCGCCTGCCGAGCGGCGACCGGCCGTCTGCGGAGGGCTGAGGCCGGCCACTGGGCCGACTCATCAAATACTCAGCATCGACCAGGAATGCTGCCGGGGAACCGCACGGCCCAACTCCTGGGAGCAGTCCGTTGAACCACCCCGTCCGCCGCCGCCCCGCCCTCGTCACCGCACTGGCTCTGGCCTGTTCGGTCGCGCTCACCTCCTGCACGGCCGGTTCCGCCACCGGACCGGGGCGGGCCGCGGCCTCCCCCGCGTCGGCCGACCCCGCGTCCCGGCCCGACCTCAAGGCGTTCTACGGCCAGCGGCTGCGGTGGACGGACTGCGACACGGAGGGGTACGTGTGCGCGCGACTGACCGTTCCCCGGGACTACGACGCCCCGGGGAACGGCAAAACCTTTGTTCTGCCGGTGGCGCGTGCGGAGGCCGGGAAGCCGGACCGGCGCATCGGCTCGCTCGTCTACAACCCGGGCGGGCCGGGGGCGGCCGGGGTCCAGTCCCTCCAGGAGGGCATGGACGAGGCGTTCGGCCGGGCGGCCCGCGACCGCTTCGACATCGTCGCCTTCGACCCGCGCGGGGTCGGGGCGAGCGTCCCCGCCCTGACCTGCACGGCGAGCGAGGACGAGGCCGAGGAGGAGGCGGCGTCGGAGCCGCCCGTGTCGGAAGGCGTCGCACCGCTCCATCCCCGTACGGAGGAGGAGCGCACCGCCGCCGCCGAGGGGGCACGGGCCGCCACGGAGGACTGCGAGCGGCACAGCGGCGGCCTCCTGCGGCACGTCGGCACCCAGGACGCGGCCCGCGACCTGGACGTGCTCCGCGCCGCGCTGGGCGAGCGCGAACTGACGTACCTGGGCTGGTCGTACGGGACGAGCCTGGGCACCGCGTACGCCGAACTGTTTCCCCGCCGGGTCCGCGCGATGGTGCTGGACGGGGCGATCGACCCGTCGATGGACTGGTCGCAGCGGGTGCTCAGCCAGTCGGCCGGGTTCCGGCGGAGCGTGGACGACTACGCCGACCACTGCGCGGAGGTCGCGGGTGACAGCTGCCCGGCCGACAGCCCCGACGCGATACGCGCGCTGATCGAAGGGCTGTACACGCGCGCCGAACGCGAGCCGCTGCCGGTCTCCGAGGACAGCTCGTACGCGGAGTACGGCGGGATGGACGCGACGTCCGTACTCGACGCGGTGTCGATGGCGATGTACACCCCGGAGGACCAATGGGAGCCGCTGTCCCGGGCGTTGGCGGCGGCGGACGCGGGGGACGCGACCGAACTGGGCGCGCTGGACGAGGAGGAGCCGGCCCCGGCCGATGAGGACCCCGCTCCGGAGGACACCGACGATGCCACCGAGGAGGAGAGCGGTGGTGAGGACAGCGGTGCCACCGAGGACCTCACCCCCGTCGACAACGAGAGCGCCGCACTGACCGCGGTCAACTGCCTGGACGTTCCGCACCCGCGCGACCTGGACGCCTACTGGGACGCCCTGCCACGCGCGGAGAAGGCGGCGGGGGCCTACGGCACGGCCGGCGTGACCGCCGAACTCACCTGCCGTGGCTGGCCGTCCGGCGGCCGGACGCCGCACCGGGTCGACGCCGACGGGGTGGTGCCGGTGCTGGTCGTCGGCACCACCGGTGACCCGTCCACCCCGTACGAGGAGGCGGTGAGCCTCGCGGACCAGTTCCCGGGCGGGATGCTGCTCACGTACGAGGGGATGGGGCACACCGCGTACGGGCGCGGCGGCGCCTGTGTCACGGAGAAGGTCGACGCCTATCTGGTCGGCCTGAACCCCGTCCACCCCGGCGCGACCTGCTGACCGGGGCGGGCTGACTGACCGTCAGTCCATCTGCGCTTCCTCGGCGTTGCGCCAGACCGTCAGATCGATGGTGATGTAGCGGCTCGGGTCGTCGGCGCCCGACTTGCCGCGGTAGGTCACCACGGCGATGTGTCCGGCCTTGCTGAGCACACAGATCTGCGAACCGGACGTGAGCTGTTCGAGCTCGATCTTCTCGGTGAAGCGGGTCTCCTGACGGCAGACCTCCAGCGAGCCCTTCTGCGAGTTCTTCAGCACCACCAGTTTCCCGTTGGCGCTGCCCACCCTCTCGTCGCCGAAGAGCTCGTCCCGGTAGAAGTAGAAGTCCCCCTTGCCGTAACTGACGCCGCTGTCCTCGTCGTCCACCGGCCGGGGCGGGTGGTCGGCGAGCTTGAGTGCGTAGTTCGCCGTCACATCGATGCCCTGGTACGAGACGGGCCTGGGATCGACCGGCTTTCCGCGGGCTTTGTCGGCGGAACCGCTGCCCGCCGAACTGCCGCTGGAGGACGACGTCCCGGCCCGGCCCTCCTTGCCGGACTTCTCGTCGTCCGGCAGCAGGGCCCCGATCACGCCGAGCACGACCAGCGCGCCGACGACGGACGCGGCCACGACCAGACCCGGCCGCTTGGAGCGTGGCGCCTGGGGCTGGAAGCCGGACTGCTGGAACCCGGGCTGCTGGAAACCGGACTGGTGAAAGCCTGGTTGCTGGAACCCCGACTGCTGAAAACCGGGCTGCTGGAAGCCGGAGGGCTGGGGCGGCGGGGTGGGGTGCCCCTGCTGGTACGCGTGTGGCTGCCACGGGCCGGGCGGCACGCTCCCGGGTGCGCCCGGCGCACCCGGTGCACTCGGGGCACCGGGCGTACCCGGTCCGGTCTGCGTCGGCGCGGAGGCGACCGCGTAACCGGTCGGGGTGTAGTGGGGGCCTCCCGGCGGCGGGGTCGGCGCGTTCCCCGGGGCGAACTCGGTGGGCGTCGGCGCGGTGCTCGGCTGCGGGGGCGGCGTCGGCGCGGGGGCGGGCATCCGCAGCCGCTCGGTGATCGACCCGGCGACCTCCTGCGGGAGCCAGTCCTCGCCCTGGCGCAGGGGCTCGGGCGAGATCTCGTGGCACATCGCGATGATGTCGGCCAGGGCGGGGCGGTCGGCGGGGTCGCGGCTGAGGCAGCGGCCGACCAGGGGGCGGAGTCCGTCAGGCAGCCGGCTGAGGTCGGGGTCCTCGTGGACGATGCGGTAGAGCACCGCGTGCGAGGGCCCTTCACCGAACGCGGGCGCGCCGATCGCGGCGTAGGCGGCGATCTGGCCCAGGGCGAAGACGTCGGTGGCCGGGGTGACGGTGCCGGCCGCGGCCTGCTCCGGCGCCATGAACGCCGGGGTGCCGACACTGACACCCGTACCGGTCAGGGCGGTCGTGTCGGCCGCCCGGGCGATACCGAAGTCGATGACACGCGGGCCGTCGGCGGCGAGCAGGACGTTCGCGGGCTTCAGGTCACGGTGCACGATGCCCGCACCGTGGATGACCCCGAGCGCCTCGGCCACCCCGACCGTCAGCAGCAGCACACTGCGCAACGGCAGTCCGCCGTGCCGGGCCACCGCGTGCGCGAGCGAGGGACCCGGCACATAGGCCGTGGCCAGCCAGGGCTGCGCGCCCTCGGTGTCCGAGTCGATGACCGGCGCGGTGTACAGCCCCTGCACCCGCTGCGCGGACCGCACCTCCTGCTGGAAACGCCGCCGGAACTCCGGGTCCTCGCCGAACTCGGCCCGGATCACCTTGATGGCGAGGGGCCGCCCGCCGGGCGTGTACGACAGATACACCTTGCCCATGCCGCCCGCGCCCAGCACGGCGGCCAGCCGGTAACCCCCCACCACCGCGGGGTCGTCGGCCTTGAGCGGCTGGAACGGATCGGTCGAAGACGCGCTGCTCATCAGAAACCATCCCCCTGGTCACGGCAGTCCGGAGCCCGCACGTGCCCCGAAGATCAGACGAGAGCGTACCGAATGCCGGGCGGGTCGTCCGCCGTGCCTGCGCCCGGCCGGAGGACCGGCCTTGCCGCTCCCCGGCGCCGGGTCCATCCTGGTGCCATGGGTGACCAGGCCGGCCCCGACCCGACGGTGTCCGTCCGGCAGGACCTCCGGTTGCTGGAGGCCGTCGGCGCACACCCGGACGGCGCCTCCGTGGAGCAGCTGGCCCGGGCGGCCGAGCTGCCGGAGCTCACCGCCCGGAGGCTCCTCCACGAGCTCGCCCGGGACGGCTATCTGGACGAGCTGGACGACGGTGCGTTCGCCCTCCACGAGCGGGGCCCCCGGCTGCTGACCGCCGACGACGGCCTGGCGTCGCAGGAGCGCGTCCGCCCCCTGCTGTCCTCGCTGCGCGACAGACTGTCCGCCGCCGTCTACCTGACGCTCTACGACGAGGGCGAGATCCGGGTCCTGGAGATCGTCGACAGCCCGCGGGCCCCCCGCGTGAACGTCTGGGTGAGCTTCCAGGAGGCCGGGCACGCGACCGCGCTCGGCAAGAGCGTGCTGCGCGAGCTGGACCCGGAGGCCCGCGCCAACTACCTCTCCCGGCACGCCCTGGCCGACCTCACCCCCCGCACGATCACGCGCCGGGAGGAACTGCTGCGGGAGCTCGACGCCGCCCCATCGGGCCCGATGTCGATGGACCGCGGGGAGTACTCACGGGGCACGACGTGCGCGGCGGTGCCGGTCTACAACGGTGACCAGATCGGTTCGATCGGCATCTCGTTCCGGTCGGACCGGATGTACCGGACCACGGAGGTCAGGGCGCGGTTGCTGGAGTCGGCGCTGCGCGTGACCCGGCGGCTGACACTCCCCGAGTGCTGATCCGTACGCCTCAGCCGGTGACGATGCCGGCGACCAGGTTGATCGTGGTGGCGAGGATGCTGGCGCCGAAGATGTACGACAGCAGGCAGTGACGGAGGGCGACGGCGCGGATCCTGGAGGTGGAGACGTTGTTGTCGGAGACCTGGTACGTCATGCCCAGGTTGTAGCTGAAGTAGAGGAAGTCGATGTAGCGCGGCGGCTCCTTCGTGTTGAAGTCGATCCCGCCGCCGGGCGTCTGGTGGTAGATGTACGCGTAACGGGCCGCGTACATCAGGTGGAGCGCCGCCCAGGACATGAACACGCCGCCGAGCGCCAAGGCGGCCGCCGTGTGGCTCAGGTCCGAGTCGCCGATCAGCAGCAACAGCACGATGCCGACCAGACCGGACAGGGCGGCCGTGACGACGACGAGTTCCTCGGCGACGGGCCGGAACTCCTCGCGCCGGGCGTTGTCGTGGGTCGCGGCGGCGTCCATCGGCCACAGGACGAGCCATCCCGTGACGACGAAGACGGTCTGGGCGAGGGCTATCCCGACGAGGAAGCCCAGCGGCACGTTGGTGAGGAGGGCGCCGACCAGTACGCCGAAGGCGGCTCCGACCAGCGCGGAGCCCGCGAGCCGGGGAACGGCGGGGAGCAGGAACCGACGGTACGTGTCGATGTGGTTCATGGGGGGCCTCACGTGGCTGCCCGAGGAGCCTGAGCCCTGTGCCGCGAGGCGTTCCCCGCAGCCGGGGCCGGACCATGTCAGCGTATGCGCGGGTGATCCGGCCCGCAGTTCCGGAGCGGTGTCGCGGCTGATCGGAAGCGGGCCTCGGACTCGGCCGCGAGCGGCCCCGGCGCCGACCGGCAGCGGGCCTCGGCGCCGACCGGCAGCGGGCCTCGGCGCCGACTGGCAGCCGGGAAACACCCGGCATAGCCTGCCGGAAGGACCCGTTACGCCCCACCATGTCCGTCGACCCGCCGTAGCCGGTCCCCGAGCCCGTCGTACCCGCCGTCATCGCAGGTGAAAGGGTGGAAGTTCCGTGAGCATCGACAAGGACGCCAGCACCGGCGAGGACGCGCAGGAGTCCCTGGAGCCCCGGGTCGGTCCCGTCCCCGAGGGCGATCCGCAGTTCCGGCCCTACCACCATCCCGCCGCGGGGTGGGGAGCGGCGAAGAGCGTGACCCGCTTCCTGGTGGAGGAACGCGCGCTGGTGGACGGCCCCCGCGCGATCATGCGGATGAACCACGAGAACGGCGGCTTCGACTGCCCCGGGTGCGCGTGGCCGGACGACACCAAGGGCCTGCACCTGGACATCTGCGAGAACGGCATCAAGCACGTCACCTGGGAGATGACACCCAAGCGCGTCGGGCGGGAGTTCTTCGCCGCGCACTCGGTGACCGAGCTGTACGGGTGGAGCGACTACGACCTGGAGAACCAGGGCCGGCTGACCGAGCCGATGGTGTACGACCCCGCATCCGACCACTACGTCCCGATCAGCTGGAAGGACGCGTTCGAGCTGGTCGGAGCCACCCTGCGCGGGCTCGACAGCCCGAACCGGGCGGCGTACTACACCTCCGGCCGGCTCGGCAACGAGGCCACCTTCCTCTACCAGCTGATGGCCCGCGAGCTGGGCACGAACAATCTGCCGGACTGCTCCAACATGTGCCACGAGGCCAGCGGGCGGGCCCTCCAGGCTTCCCTGGGCACCGGAAAGGGCACGGTCGACCTCAAGGACTGGGAGTCCGCGGACGCCCTGTTCATCCTGGGCGTCAACGCCGCGTCGAACGCGCCCCGGATGCTCACCGCCCTCGCCGAGGCCGACCGTCGCGGCGCGCAGATCGTGCACGTCAACCCGCTGGTGGAGGCGGCGGCCACCCGCACCATCGTGCCGCACGACTTCACGGACATGGCACTGTTCAAGACCACGAAGACCAGCACGCTCAACCTCCAGCCGCGCATCGGCGGTGACATGGCGCTGCTGCGCGGCATGGCCAAGGCGGTCCTGGAGAAGTCGGCGAGCGACCCCAAGGCCCTGGACCGTATCTTCATCGACCGTCACACCACCGGCTTCGAGGAGTACCGGGAGCTGTGCGAGGCCACGCCCTGGGAGGAGTTGGAGCACCAGTCCGGGCTGAGCCGCGCCGAGATCCTCAAGGCGGCGCAGGTGTACGAGGAGGCGGACCGCTCCATCGTCAGCTGGTGCCTGGGCCTCACCCAGCACGAGCACGGGGTCGACACCGTCCGCGAGATCGTCAACCTCCTGCTGCTGCGCGGCAATCTCGGCCGGGAGGGCGCGGGCCCCTCCCCCGTGCGCGGGCACAGCAACGTCCAGGGCAACCGCACCTGCGGCATCGACCACCGCCCCACCGAGGAGTTCCTGGACCGGCTCGCCGAGGCCTGCAGGATCGACCCGCCGCGCGAACACGGCCTGGACACCGTGGGAACGATCCAGGCGATGCAGGAGGGCGCGGTGAAGGTGTTCGTCGGGATGGGCGGGAACTTCGCGCTCGCCGCGCCCGACACCCCGGCCACGTACGCGGCGCTGCGCTCCTGCGACCTCACCGTCCAGGTGAGCACCAAGCTGAACCGCAGCCATGTCGTCCACGGCCGCGCGGCCCTGATCCTGCCGTGCCTCGGCCGCACCGAGAAGGACCACCAGCGGGGCGGCGTCCAGAGCACCTCGGTCGAGGACTCGATGAGCATGGTCCACCTGTCCCTCGGGATGAAGCGCCCCGCCTCCCCGCACCTGCTGTCCGAGCCGGCGATCGTCGCCGGGATGGCGCGCGCCGCCCTGCCGGACAGCGAGACCCCCTGGGACTGGTACATCGAGGACTACGACCGGATCCGGGACACGATGGCCGAGGCCCTGGACGGCTTCGAGGACTTCAACCGCCGGGTCCGGCTGCCCCTCGGCTTCCGGATCAAGCAGCCCGCCCGCGAGCTGGTCTTCCTGACCCCGTCGGGGCGCGCCGAGTTCTCCGCGGCCCCGCTGCCCGACGTGGTGCCCGAGCCCGGCACCCTGGCGCTCGGCACGATGCGGTCGCACGACCAGTGGAACACCACCATCTACTCCGACAACGACCGCTACCGGGGCATCAAGAACCTGCGCACGCTGATCTTCATGAACCGGGCCGACATGCGCGAGCGCGGGATCGCCGACATGGGTCCGGTCGACATCACGAGCACGGCGAAGGACGGCAGCCGGCGGTTCCTGAACGGCTACACGGCGATCCCGTACGACATTCCGCGCGGCTGTGCGGCCGGGTACATGCCGGAGATGAACGTGCTGTGCGCGCTGGGCGACTACAGCACCCAGAGCGACCAGCCGATCATGAAGCACGTCAAGATCACGGTGATGCCGGGCGCCTGAAGCCGGGCGCCCGAACGGGAACGGCCCGGCCGAGATCTCGCGGGGCCGGGCCGTTCCCACGGCGCTAGTCGGTCTTCTTCCTCCGGCTCTTCCCGTCCGGGGCGAGGCCCATTTCCTCGCGGTCCTCCTCCAGGCGCTCGTCGAGTCGCTTCTCGTCCGGGCGGCGGGGCATCCCGCGGCTGTGGCCGGTGTCCGGGTCGCCCTCGACCTCTTCGTTCGACTTGTGGTGGTGATGGGACATCGCTCACTCCTCGCCGTCGGGGGTGTCGGCGTCGGGGGTCTCTACGGCGCCGTCGCCCTTGCGGATGGTGCAGTGCAGGGAGTCGTCGACCACGTCGGCGACGATCGTGTCCCCGGGGTCGGCTTCGCCGCCGAGCAGCAGGGAGGCGACGCGGTTGTCCAGTTCCGTCTGGATCGTGCGGCGCAGCGGGCGGGCGCCGAACTCCGGCTGGTAGCCGTGGGCGACCAGGAGTTTCTTCGCCGCCTCGGTGACCTCCAGGGTCATGCCCTGGGCGTGGACGCGGTGCTTGCTGCGGTCGAGAAGGTGGTCGACGATCTCGGACAGGTCGTCCTCGGTGAGGCTGTGGAAGACGATGATGTCGTCGATGCGGTTGAGGAACTCGGGGAGGAACCGGCCGCGCAGCTCCTCCATCAGCTCGTCCTTGAGCTCGGCGGCGTCGCCCTCGTGGGCGAGGATGCGGTGCGCGCCGATGTTGGACGTCATGATGACGACGCAGTGGCGGAAGTCGACGGTGCGGCCCTGTCCGTCGGTGAGGCGGCCGTCGTCGAGAATCTGGAGCAGCGTGTTGAAGACGTCGGGGTGCGCCTTCTCGACCTCGTCGAACAGGACGACGCTGTAGGGGTTGCGCCGCACCTTCTCGGTGAGCTGGCCGGCCTCGTCGTAACCGACGTATCCGGGAGGGGCTCCGACGAGCCGGGCGACCGTGTGCTTCTCCTGGAACTCGCTCATGTCGAAGCGGATCATGCGGTCGTCCTGGCCGAACAGCAGCTCGGCCAGGGTCTTGGCCAGTTCCGTCTTGCCGACGCCGGTGGGGCCGAGGAAGAGGAACGAGCCGACGGGCCGGTTCGGGTCGCCCATGCCCGCGCGGTTGCGGCGTACGGCTTCGGAGACCGCGGTGACGGCCTCGTCCTGGCCGACGATCCGGGCGTGCATCTCCTCCTCCAGCTTGAGGAGTTTCTCCTTCTCGCCGGCGGTGAGCTGGGAGACGGGGATGCCGGTGCGGCGGGAGACGATGTCGGCGATGTCGGAGGCGGTGACGGAGACGACGCCCTCGCGGCGCTCCTCGATCCCGGCGAGTTCGCCCTCGACCTCGGCGATCTGCTGCTTCAGCCCGGACGCCTTCTCGAACTCCTCGCCGACGACGGCCTCGTCCTTCTCGCGCCGCAGCTTGGCGAGGCGGTCCTCGCGGCTGACGACCTCGGTGGAGCGGTTCGCGCTGCGCAGCCGTACGCGGGCCCCGGCCTGGTCCATCAGGTCGATGGCCTTGTCGGGCAGGAAGCGGTCGCTGATGTAGCGGTCGGACAGCTCGGCGGCCGCCGTGAGGGCTCCGTCGGCGAAGCGGACCTGGTGGTGGGCCTCGTAGGCGTCCCGCAGTCCTTCGAGGATCTGTACGGTCTCCTCGACGGTGGGCTCCGGGACCAGGACGGGCTGGAAGCGGCGTTCCAGGGCGGCGTCCTTCTCGATGTGCTTGCGGTACTCGTCGATCGTCGTCGCGCCGACGACGTGCAGTTCGCCGCGGGCGAGTGCGGGCTTGAGCATGTTGCCCGCGTCCATGGAGCCCTCGCCGGTGGCACCGGCGCCGACGACCGTGTGGAGTTCGTCGATGAAGAGGATGATCTCCCCCTCGGCCTTCTGCACGTCCTCGATGACCTTCTTCAGCCGCTCCTCGAACTGCCCCCGGTACTGGGCTCCGGCAACCATGCCGGACAGGTCCAGGGAGACGACCCGCTTGTCCTTGAGGGTGTCGGGGACCTCGCCCGCGACGATGCTCTGGGCCAGGCCCTCGACGATGGCGGTCTTGCCGACGCCGGGCTCGCCGATGAGGACGGGGTTGTTCTTGGAGCGCCGCGAGAGGATCTCGATGGTCTGCTCGATCTCCTCGGCCCGCCCGACCACGGGGTCGAGCTTCCCCGCCTTCGCCTCCTCCGTGAGGTCCCGGCCGAACTCGTCCAGGGTGGTCGCGGGCTGCTTGGCCCCGCCGGGAGCCCCGTCCGGGCCCGCCGCCCGGTCGGCCGCGCCGCGCAGCTTCCCCACATCGAGATCGTCCGACCCCAGGAACCGCCCGGCCCCGGAGTCCGCGTCGTCGATGAGCGCGCCGAGGATGTGCTCGGGCCCGATGTAGGACACCCCGGCCGCCTGCGAGCGGGCGTAGGCGGCGGTGAGGGTCCGCTTCGCCGCCGGGGTGAGCCCGGGTTCGGCGGACGGCTCGGAGGACTCCCGGGGCAGCACCTCGTCGAGCTGCGCGGCGAGCGCGTCGGGGTCGACCCCCGCGCGGGACAGCAGCCCGCGCGCGGGTTCGACCTGGGTCGCCGCCCACAGCAGGTGCTCGGTGTCGAGGTCCGCGGTGCCGTCTTCGGCCGCCTTGCTCGTCGCCCGGCCCAGCAGCTCGTGGGAGGACTCCGTCAGCAGCCGCCCGATCGGGACGCGCTGCATCGCGGGGGGCGAGGACGCGGGCGACATACCGAAGAACCGGTTCAGCAGGTCGCTGAACGGATCGGACGGACCGAGAGGGGAACCGAACGCCATCGACATGTCTGCTCCAGGGAAGGCGAGGGGGCCCTCCCACTCAAACGCGATGTCCGCCACCCCGCAAACGGAGCGGCCCCCCGGTGCCGCCCCGGCCGGAAGCGGTCTACTGCCCCATCTCGTACGCCCCCGACAGCGCCTCCACACGCTCCCAGATCCGGGCCGAACGGGCCGCGTCGACGACCGGCCGGCGGACCGCGCCCAGCGCCCAGCTCTGCTGGTCCTCGGTGGCGGAGTCCTTGCCGTGCAGTTCGACGGCGTGGGTGGAGAAGTCGCGGACGAGAACGGCGAACAGTTCGTCCAGCAGTTCCTCGTCCAGGCCGGTCAGCCGCGCCTGCTCCAGGATCAGCTGGCCGTGGACGACGAGGGCGAAGAGCTGGCCGACGGCGAGGAGGAGGTCGAGGTCGCGGCTCTGCTCCTCGTCGGGGGCGGCCGTCTCGACGAACGTGCACAGGGCGTCGGCCTGCTCTCGGAAGCGGGCGACGTTCGGCACCTCGGCGTACGCGTCGAACGCGGTGCGCCAGTCGTGGAAGCGTACGGAGCCGAGGCCGCGCGCCGGTCCCTGCTGGAAGAGGAACGCGTCGTCGGCGGCGTCGAGACGGGTCGGGACGGCCGGGTGGTCGACGGGGTTGAGCAGGTGGTTCCGCATGAACTTCAGGATCAGCGCGAGGTTCACGTGGACCGTGCCCTCCAGCTTCGGCAGGCCCCGGATCTCGATGGCGGCCTGGGCGAAGTAGTTGTCCTTCTCGAAGCCCTTGGCGGCGATGACGTCCCACATGAGGTCGATGACCTTCTCGCCCTCCGTGGTCACCTTCATCTTCGTCATCGGGTTGAAGAGGAGGTAGCGGCGGTCGTCGGGCCCGGCGGAGCGGAAGTAGTCGACGGCGCGGTCGCTGAACAGCTTCATCCCGACGAGCCGGACGTAGGCGTCGGTCAGCTCGCGGCGCACGTGCGGGAAGGCGGTGACGGGGCGCCCGTAGAGGATGCGGTTGCTCGCGTGCGTGACCGCCTCGTACATCGCATGCTCGCAGATGCCGATGGAGGCGGTGCAGAGGTTGAACTTGCCGACGTTGACGGTGTTGAGCGCGGCGTCGAAGGCGGCGCGGCCGGTGTGCAGGATGTCGGCGGGCGCCACCGGGTAGTCGGCGAGGTGGAACTCGCTGACGTACTTGGAGGAGTCGACGACGTTCTTCACGAGCCGGTACGCCTCGTGGCGGCTGTCGGCGGCGAAGAAGACGTAGCCGTCGGGGCCCTCGACGTCGGTGCGGCGGCCGAAGACGGAGACGAGACCGGCGGCGTTGCCGTTGCCGATGTAGTACTTGGAGCCGGAGGCCCGGAAACCGCCCTCGCCGTCCGGCGTCAGCAGCATGTCGGTGGAGTAGATGTCGGCGCCGTGGATCTTCTCGGAGAGACCGAAGGCGAACACCTCGCCCTGGGCGAGGAGTTCGGCCGCCCGGGCGCGGGCCTCGGCGTTGTCGCTCTGCCAGACCGGGCCGAGACCGAGGATGGTCACCTGCCAGGCGTACCAGTAGTCGAGGCCGTAGAAGCCGAAGATCTCGTTGAGTGCGGCGATCCGGGCGGTGTCCCACCGCTGGTCGTCCTTCCCCGCGGCGGATGCGGGGGTGAGGAAGGTGGCGAACAGGCCCTCCCGCGCGGCGAAGTCGAGGAAGTCGCCGAGCCAGGCGCGGGAGCGGTAGTCCTCGATCAGCCGGCGCTTGCCGCGCGCCTCGAACCAGTCGACGGTGGCGCGGAGCAGCCTGCGGGTCTCCGGGTCGAAGTGCTCGGGGTCGTAGGTGCGCGGGTTGAACAGGAGCGACGCGGAGTCGGCCATGGCGGGTGCCTTCCGGGAGGGTGAGGGTTTCGTCGGTGGTACGGAGGTGGCGGGCGGGGCGCCGTTCAGGCGCCGGGGCCCGCGGCTTCGAGCCGGTGGAGCGTGGCGAGTACGTCGTCGAGCCAGGCGATCGTCATGCGCTCGTATGCGATACCGCCCCGCAGCACGACGTGCTGGAGCTCCTGGCCGGCGTCCTGCGGCGCGGGGGCATCGGGCCCGGTGAAGTCGCGCAGCTCCCCCGCGAGGTAGTGCGCCAGCCGGTCGCGGTGTACCTGGCGGTGGCGCTCGACCTCGGCGATCAGCGCGGCCGGGTCGTCGAAGGCCGCGCCCCGGATCTTCACGGCGAGGTCGTGCCGCAGGCTCTCCGGCTCGATCGGCTTGTGCAGCCACACGGCGAGGGCGGCGCGGCCGGGCCCGGTGACGGAGTACTCCTTCTTGTCCGGCCGGCCCTGCTGCTCCACCTCGCGGACCAGGAGGAGGCCGTCGGTCACCATGCGGCCCAGGACGCGGTAGATCTGCTGGTGGGTGGCGGTCCAGAAGTGGCCGATGGACCGCTCGAACCGCCGGGCCAGCTCATAGCCGGAGCCGGGCCGCTCCAGCAGGGAGACGAGGATCGCGTGGTCGAGGGCCATACGGCGATCCTTCTATGCAACTCGTTGCATAGACAAGGCGTGGAGCCCGGGTGAGACGCGGCTCACCCGGGCTCCGGTGCCGTCCCCGTTCGGGAGCCCGGGTCAGGGCGACTGCGCTCAGAGCGCCGGTCGAGGTAGGACGTCACCGGGGCCGCGGCCACCCCGTGGGCCACCACGGATGTCAGGACGGCGAAGACGACGACCGTCCGCATCTCCCGTTCGTACGGACCGAAGTCGCCCTCACAGCAGGCGTAGTTCGATCTGCTCGACGAAGCCGTGCATCACCTGGTGGTAGCCATGGCTGTGCTCCGACCTGCGCAGGGCGCACGCGGTGACGAAGACCGCGAGGAAGCCGTAGCCGTGCAGGGCCTCGGCGAGGCCGTAGGCCAGGAAGGTCGCCGCGAGCGCCACGAACCCCTCGCCCTGTTCGGCGAGCCGCAGCGACCGGGAACGGGAGCGGAAAAGCACCCGCCCCAGCAGGAGACCCAGGGCGAGGCCGACGGCCACGCCCACGGCGATCCGAACGAGCACGTAGCTCCAGACCCAGTGGGTCAGCCAGCCTCCCGTCCAGTTCCCCCCTGCGGCGGCGAGTGCGACGGCCGCGAGGACGAACGGGAAGGCAGGCCGTCGTTCAACCCGGCCTCGCTGGTCAGCGCGAAGCGGACCTCGTCCCCGTCGTTCTCCGCGGCGGACGGCTCGCCCACCCGCACCTCGGACGCGAGCACGGGGTCCGTCTGCGCCAGGACCGCCGCCACCAGGAGCGCCACCGACACCGGCCAGCCGAGCACCCCCCACGCGGCGATCGCCGTCGCCCCGATGGTCAGCGGCATCGCCACCCCGCCTCAGCTTCCTTGCCGGGTCATCAGGCCAGGTCCCGGGGAACGGTCTCGTTCCAGGTGCGGGAGAAGACCCGGCGGCCGTCCTCGTAACCATCCAGCGTGGCATCGACGGTGAACGCGTCGGCGTTCGACGTCAGCACGGTGCTCGTCTCGACCCGGACGTCCCAGCCGGGCCGGGAGAACCGCATGGTCCACGCGGAGCGGCCGGTCAGGGAGGAGAAGTCGTCGGCCACGGAGGTGTACCTCTCACAGGCCCGCAGCCCCACCTCGATGCCGTTCTCCTCGTAGCGCTGCGTCCCCCGGTCCTTCACGATGTCGAGGGCCGAGTGGTAGTCCACCAGGCTTCGGGAGACGTTCCACGCCTGTTCGGGCTCGGTCAGCCGGGTGACGGGCGGCGGTCGGCAGCCCTCCGGTTCCCCGAAGTCCGCCTGGGGCATGCCGTCCGGCTCCTCGGTGGGGCGTACGGGCAGCGTCAGTGCGCCACCGTCCTCGTGGACGGTGAGCAGGACGGGTTCCGGAGCCGGCCACACCAGGGGCCAGTACGAGGTCGAGAGGGAGAGCCGGACGCGGTGGCCGGGCGGGAACGCCTGCGCGACCCCGTTCAGCGGGACGCGCACGTGACAGCGCCGACCGGGCTCCAGCGGCTGCGGGTGCTCGTCGCTCTCGCGGTGGGTGAGGTTCAGTACGCCGTACGTCACGCGCGTGGCGCTGCCGTCGGGTGCCACGTCGGAGATCCTGGCGGTGATCTGGGCGACCGGGGCGGAGGCCGACACCTCCAGGTCGACGGAGGGCGAGCCGAGGATCTCCAACCGTTCGGCGAGCGGTTCGGTCTCGAAGACCAGGGAGCCGCCGTCCTCCTCGCGCTGGTCGTAGGGCAGGTCGGGCGGAGCGTTGTACGAGGCCCACTTCCCGGCGAACTGGCCCACGGACAGCGGTGAGCGGACCGTACGGGTACGGGCGCGCGGAGCGGGCTCCTCGTCGTCGGTCGTCACGATGACGGAGCCCCGCAGCGGATGCTCCACTTCCTTGATCTGCGGCGAGGGCCAGGAGGGTTCGGCGACCCAGCGGCCGGGACGCTCCTCGTAGGACGTGGACGGCGGAACGCTCTCCTGCATCCAGGTGCGGAGCATGGGCCCGTCCATCACCCCGTTGTCGACGCCCTTGAGCCAGTGGTCCCACCACTTGACGACTTCCTGGAGGTAGCCGATGGCGGGGCCGGGCTCCCCGAGGTGCGGGAGCTTGTGGGACCAGGGGCCGATCAGCCCCCTGCGGGGTACGTCCACGTTGGCCAGGAGCCGGGTGACGGCGTTGGAGTAGCCGTCCGCCCAGCCGCTGGAGGCAAGCACGGGACAGCGCAACCGGGCGTAGTCCTCGTTGAGGGAGGCATGGCGCCAGTAGGCGTCGCGGTGCGGGTGGCGGAGCCACTCCAGGACCCAGGGCCTGGCGGCCTCCAGCCGTTCCCGCCACATGTCGCGCCACCGCTCCCCCACCACTTCCGGGTCGGGCGGGCAGGTGGCGTACGCGAACATCGTGCCGGCCTCGGCGAGGTTGTCGGAGAGCATGGCGCCGCCGAGGTAGTGCATGTCGTCCGCGTACCGGTTGTCGGTGAACGACGCGATGACGATGGCCTTGAGGCTCTCGGGCTGGCGGGCCGCTGTCTGGAGCGCGGCGAAAGCGCCCCAGGAGATGCCCATCATCCCGGTGCTCCCGTCGCACCAGGGCTGCGCGGCGACCCAGGCCAGCACGGATTCGGCGTCGCGCTGTTCCTGGTCCAGGTACTCGTCCAGCAGGACGCCCTCCGACTCTCCCGTCCCCCGCAGGTCCACGCGGACGCATGCGTAGCCGTGGCCCGCGATGTAGGGGTGGTGGATGGCGTCGCGGGTCGAGGTGAGGTCGTTCTTGCGGTAGGGGATGCATTCCACGACCGCGGGGACCGGGTCCGTGTCGGACGTGGTGGGACGCCAGATCCGGGCCGACAGTCGCACCCCGTCGGACATGGTGATGGTGACGTGGTCCTCGCGGCGGGTCTCGTGCGGGAGGTGCTCGACGAATCGCATGCGGTTGGCAGGGTCCTTCCTGACGTCGGGTCCGGTGGGGGCGGGTACCCGGGGCGTCACGATGAATTCCGGCCGCGCCCGCCCGGTTCGGTCTCGTCGAAGCTCAGGCCGAGGGCGGCGACACACTGGTCGAACTTGCGACGGATGTCGTCCTCGTCCTCCCCGCCGGTGAAGATGTGGGCGAGTTCGTAGCTGTAGCTGTCCTGGCCCTTGACCGAGGAGAGTCGCTGGCCCTCGTCGGGAACCATGTCGATGCGGACGCCCGGGATGTCCCGTTCGATGGCGGCGATGTCTTCGGCGGTCGGCACCTGGTGCACGCGCCCCTCGCCGAACCAGCGGTAGTACCACTTGGCGGCCACCTTGTAGCGACCGCCGCCCGGCGGCACGGCCGGGTCGCCGCCCAGCGCGAGCCGGAACATCCGGTGGTGGTTGGGCACGCCGTCGACGAAGTCGAACATCTCCGCATGCGACTGGGAGTGCCGGGGGTTGATCTCCAGCAGGCTGATGTCGGCGGTCTTCGGGTCGTAGAAGAACTCGATGCTGAAGGTCGCGGAGTCCATGCCGATCTGCCGCATGGTGCGTTCGCTGACCTCGTGGAGCCGCTGGATCACCGGTGCCGGGAGGGTGCTCGGATACTGGTGGCGCAGGAAGGACGAGGAATCGGGGTAGTTGATCGAGTCGAGCACGCCGTAGACGGTGACCTCGCCCTGGTGGACGTATCCCTCGACAGCGACCTGGATGCCCGTCATCGTCTCTTCGGCCAGACAGACCTGGCCTCCGACCCCCGCCATCTCCGGCGGGAGTTCCAGAAGATCGAGTATCGCCTCGAAGGGCTTTCCGACCCGGGCTATGCCCTCGCGTATCTCCGCGACCGCCGTACGGAATTCGTCCATGTCCGAGACGCCGAAGGCCAGCTCGGAGGAGTAGGCGAGGGCGGGCTTCAGCCACATGGGGAAACTCATCCCCTCCGGCGGCTGCGGATCGTCGCTCTCCAGGTCCACCATGCCGAAGCGGGGGTGTTCGTCGATGACCTTCTGCTGCTCCAGCCGGCTCCAGTACTTGTGCTCGCACTTGACGACGGATTCGAGGCTGGTGCTGGTGGTGCCGTACTCCGCGCTCAGCAGGGGCACGAGCGTGCTCACCGGGAAGTCCCAGTAGCCGACGATCGCGTCGATGCTTCCCTCGTGCGCGTCGAGCACGGCCCGGGCCCGGGCCAGCAGTTCGTCGACGGTGGTCTCGTCCTCCTGCAGCTCCTTGACGCTGAGCAGGGGGTGGAGGCGGTGGTGGCGGGCGTCCGGAACGGCTTCCAGCGTCCGCAGGTTCGCCTCGTCCAGTCCGAGGATGAAGATGTTCTTGCGCAGATCCCGGGACACGGATTCTCCTTCGGCTCGGGGCGGGGACCTGCGCCGTCTACCCGAGTGCGGGTATTCAAACGAAGCTGCCAGGAACGCAGTTCAGGTCCGGGGCTGGATCCGTCCCTCCGGCGGGGCTTCACCGGTGATACTGGCGATCAGCTCCGCGCAGAGTTCGCGCAGTTTGATGTTGCGGTGCTGGGAGGCCGTGCGCAGGACGTCGAACGCCTTCTCCGGGGTGCAGCGCTGCTGGCCGACCACGACGCCGATCGCCTGGTCGATGACGGTGCGCGAGCGCAGGGCGGCCTCCAGGTCCGCGGCGAACTCCTCGGTGTCCGCGATGCGCTGGGCCAGTGCGATGGCACCGGTGGCCTGCGCGGTGAGGAGCCTCAGCGCCGTCAGATCGGCCCTGTCGAAGGCGTGCGGGACGGGCGCGTACAAGTTCAGCGCTCCTGCCGTGTGGCTGTGCGGTGCGATCGGCAACGACAGCGAGGAGCGGGCGCCGCAGACCGCGGCGTAGGCCGGGTAGTCGGCCCAGCGGCTCTCCCGCAGGGTGTCGGGCACGCTGACCTCTTGGCCCGTGCGCATCGCCTGAAGGCACGGGCCGTCGTCCTGGCCGTACTGGGCCTCGTCCAGCTTCGTCGCGGAGGCCCCCACGCTGGAGACGGTGACGGGACGCCCGAGCCTCTCCAGCGTGATGCCGCAGCCGTCGGCCTCATCCACCAGGGCGAGGGCGCTCCGGGCGAGGGCACGCAGGAAGTCGTCCAGCGACGTGGTCTCCAGGAGCAGCGCGGTCGTGTCCGGCGCCTCGGCCACGGGCCTGTCAGTCATGATCATCTCGTTCTGGGCGGTGACCCGCCGCTGAAAAGGGCGGGGCAGAGCTGGGCGGCGTGGTCCGGGCCGCCGGGGACAGGGCAGCCGCCACCGACACACCGGCGCCGAGCGGGCTCCGGGCGTGGGGCGGTGAAGGGGTCAGTCGTGGAAGCGGGACGGCCGCGGACGGGTCGGCGCGCCGACGGCCGTGGGGCGAAGGGCTGTCGGCGGACCGGCTGCGGGGCGGTGTCTCGTCGCGGGTGGCCGGCTGCGGGGTGACCGTTGAGGCACGCACGCGGCACAGGAGACGCCGGCGGACGGCGGCAGGACCGGGGCCATGAGGGCGGCGCGGCGACGGGAACAGAGGTTCACGGGAAACTCCACGGAGGCAGGAAGAATTCTTACGGGCCGTTTCCTGACCTCCAGCGCCTCATTATGCCCTCTCCCGTCCGGCCCGGTCGGCCCGGCGTCGCCGAGCTGGCCCGCTCCGGCCCGAAATCGCCGCAGCACGACGGGGATCGACTCCGCGGGGTGTGCACCGCGCAGTCGATCCCCGTCAGTTTCGGCCACCGCCTCCGGCCGTCAGTGCTTCCGCGGGATGCGGGGCCGGGACGTGTCGGCGTACGGACCGCGCGGTCGCGGCGAGTCCCCGGCGGCCGGCGGCACACTTCGTCGGCCGCCGGGCCTGGCGTTCCGGGACGCCTCCGGCTCCGGTCGGCACCCCCGGCTGCGCAGCTCCGCGCCCGGGAAGGTGGCGGCGACCCGCAGCACACGGTGGAGCCCGGCAGCGCGCAGGATCTCGCGGGCCATGTCGTGCCCGGCCACCACGGCCATCGAGATGCCGCGCTCCTCGGCCTGGCCCCGTACCCGCAGGAGGAGCCCCAGGGCCCGGGGGGTGAGCAAGGGGGTACCGATGTCCACGATGATCGCCCGGGGTCCGCAGCACGGCAGCAGGCGGACGATCTCACGCTCGATCGCCGCCTCGTTGTCGAGGTCGACCACTTCGCCGAGTTCCACGACCAGGTGGGCGGCGTCGAGGTGATAGCTGAGCAGGAACATGGGCACTCCAGGGAAGCAGGGCTGAGTGCGCGGCCGCTTCCTGACCTGCGTCGGGTTCGTATGCCCATTCTTCGGCGCTCGACACCTGTGCGACGGCGGCAGGCCTGGGGCGGTGTCCGCTCCCGGAGGGGGTACGCGGAGGGGTAGCGCGGCACGGTCCGTAGAGTGCCATGCTGGTCACAGGGCCCGGACCCGGAAGGGAGCGATCATGACCGATGACGGAGTGCTCACGCCGGGGCCGCCCGACCTCGTCTCTCTCCTGCTGGACACGGACACGCTGGACGAGTTCCTCCTCGCGCTCGCCGAGAACGCCCTGCGCATGTCCCCCACGGCCGACGGGTGCGGGGTCACGCTGGAGCGGGAGAACCGCCCGCTGACGGTGGCCAGCGCGGGCATCAGCGCACCGCCCCTGGACGAGGCCCAGTACGGGCAGGACGACGGCCCCTGTCTGGAGGCGCTGCGCGACGGGCACGAGGTCTACGTGGGCGACATGCGCGAGGAGGGCCGCTGGAACGGCTACCCCGCCTTTGCGGTCGCTTCCGGGACCCGGTCGTCGCTCTCCCTGCCGATCGCGGCGCACTCCCACACGGCGGGCGCCCTGAATCTCTACTCGCCCAAGGAGAACGGCTTCGAGGACGTCGATCTGGGCGGACTACGCGCACTCGCCGCCCAGGCGACGGGGGCCGTCGCGCTCGCCCAGCGGCTCGCGGACACCCGGACCTTCACCGCCGACCTGGAAGCCGCCCTCCAGTCACGCGCCGTGATCGACCAGGCGGCCGGGATCGTCATGAACCAGCGCCGTTGCAGTTCGGAGGAGGCGCTGAAGACCCTGCGTACCGCGTCGCAGCATCGCAACGTGAAACTCCGGGACCTCTGTGCGCAGTTGGTCAGCAGCGTCTCCGGCGCCCCTCCCACCGGCGGCCCCGGCCTGCGCCCCCGTCCGTGACCTGAATGCGGACACGTACGGCCGAACGTCGGCCGGTGCATGTTTGGTATCCGTTGCAGGGGTACTCCAGCAGCAGGTATTCCGGCGTACGCGGAGCCCAGGCGCCGAACGGTTGGGAAAGCAGCCATCGGCGCCGCCCGCCGGCTTCAGAGTGTTACTCCTTGCCACGCCTCCAGGAGCGTCGTTCCGGTGCGCGTTGTTTAGTGGGATCCGTACGGGAAACGCGGGGGTCGTCCCCCGAGACGGAGTGAGGAGCACGTCATGCCGGCCGGATCGAACAAGAAGCGTGAACGGCAGTACGAGCACATCAAGGAGAGCCAGGAGGAACAGGGCGCCTCGACGGGCCGCGCGAAGGAGATCGCGGCCCGGACCGTCAACAAGCAGCGCGCCCGGTCCGGCGAGTCGAGGACGGCGAGCAGGACGTCGACTCAGGACAGGAAGTCCGCCTACGAACGCGGCGGCGAACGCTCCCACAAGGGCGCGCAGGGTCCCACGAAGGACCAGCTGTACGCGGAGGCGCAGAAGAAGAACATCGACGGGCGTTCCGCCATGAACAAGGAACAGCTCCGCAAGGCCCTCGGGCGCTGACCAGCGGTCGGCACCATCCGGCCGGACAGCCGCCCGAACGACGGAGGAGCAGAACATGCCCGCAGACGCACGCGGCGACGATGTGTACCAGCCGCAGGACGACGACGGCTCGATTCCCCCGAACGATGAGCTCGACCTGGAGAACACGCTCGACGAACGGGACCTGGACGATCAGATGGAGGAGGGCTACAGCCCTCCCGAACGCCCCCTGGGTGTGACCAAGTTCGGCACGACGGGGGCAGAGGAGCGCCAGGGCGAATCGCTGGACCAGCGGCTCGCCCAGGAGGTCGACGATGTGGAGCCGCCCGCCGGCGACGGCATCGGCGACCTCGCCGATGGCGAGGGGGAACCCCAGGAAGGATCCACCGTCGAGCCCCGGGCAGGCCGGCTCAGTGGCGCGGACGACGCGACCGGGCGGGAGAACGACATCTTCGCCGAGGACGTGGGCATCGACGGCGGCGCCGCGTCGGCCGAGGAAGCCGCCGTCCATGTCACGGAGGAGGAAGACACCCTCCAGAGCCGCGACA
Organism: Streptomyces rubiginosohelvolus; assembly: GCF_014649875.1. Lineage (GTDB taxonomy): Bacteria > Actinomycetota > Actinomycetes > Streptomycetales > Streptomycetaceae > Streptomyces > Streptomyces rubiginosohelvolus. The sequence goes on from NZ_BMTW01000004.1 coordinate 92,383, forward strand.
GCTGACAGCGAGGGAAGACGGTGCGCGGCGAGAGGAACGGCTGAGCATGGCAGGCGCGGCGATATTCGATGTGGACGGCACGCTCACGGACACCAACCACCTGCACGTGGTGGCGTGGTGGGAGGCGTTCCGGCAGGCCGGGCACACGGTGCCGATGCCGGACATCCACCGGGCGGTCGGGCTCGGCTCCGGTGACCTGATCGAGCGGCTGCTCGGGGCCGACCGGGATCCCGGGCAGGACGAGGCCATCAGCTCCGCGCACACGGTCCTCTACGGAACGTACTTCGACCGGATCCCCGCCTTCCGGCGTGCGGGCGACCTGCTGCGCACCCTGGCAGGACGTGACTGGCAGGTCGTCCTCGCCACCTCGGCGAGCGGCGCGGAGCTCGCGGCGCTGCGGCGGGCGGTGGACGCGGACGAGGCGATCCGGGACACGGCGAGTTCGGACGACGTGGACCGGGGCAAGCCGTCCGCGGAGCCCGTGGAGCTGGCCTGCCGACTGGCCGGTGTCACTCCGGATCAGGCGGTGTTCGTGGGCGACACGGTGTGGGACATGGAGGCGGCGGCCCGGGCCGGGGTGGGCGCGGTGGCGCTCCTGTCGGGCGGTATCCCGCGCGCCGACCTGGAGCGGGCGGGGGCGGACGTGGTCTACCTGGACGTCGCCGACCTGCTCGACCACCTCGACGACAGCCCGTTCGGGGCGGGCCCCGGCTGACTCGCGCGGACCGAAGCCTCGCAGCATTTGCGTTTAGCACCCCTTACGACGGGTATGGGGTGTTCTGTGCTTCGGACAAGAGGCGCGCCCGTGGGATTCCGGGCCGCATCTGTCCGACCCGGCGACCTTCCCGCGGCGGCCCCGAACGCATTGTCGACGAGGAGTGACCGCCATGCAGGCAGCACCCGCCCCCGAGCCCGATCGCCCTACCGACACCGCATCGCCCGACCGGGCGTTCCGGCGGCTACGGGCGCTTTCTCCCGGGCCGGAGCGTGACGCGCTGCGCGAGGAGACGATCTGCGCATGGCTCCCGATGGCCCACCGGATCGCCACCCGGTTCCGCAACCGCGGCGAAGCCATGGACGATCTGCGGCAGGTGGCCGCGATGGGGCTCGTCAAGGCGGTCGACCGCTACGACCCGGAGCGGGGCAAGGCCTTCGAGACCTATGCCGTACCCACCGTCACCGGGGAACTGAAGCGGCACTTCCGCGACCACACCTGGGACGTCCATGTGCCGCGCCGCGTCCAGGACCTCCGCAACCGGGTGCGGGTGGCCCGCCGCGATCTGGCGCAGAGCAGCGGGGGCGGGTCCCCGACCTGCGCCGAGATCGCCTCCGCCACCGGGCTCGGCGAGGAGGACGTGCTGCTGGGGCTGGAGGCCCTGGAAAGCTACAGCGCGCTCTCCCTGGACGCCGAACCCGCGGGCGTGGAGGGCGGTTCGCCCCTGCTCGACCGGCTGGGGTCCTGCGACACGGCCCTGGACACCGCTGTCGACCGTGAGGCCGCCAAGCCGGGGCTGCGAGAGCTTCCGGAGCGAGAGCGGACCATCCTTTACCTGCGCTACTTCCAGGACATGACCCAGGTGCGGATCGCCGAACGCCTCGGCATCTCGCAGATGCACGTGTCGCGCCTGCTCAGCCAGTCCTGCGAGCGGGTGCGTGAGGGCGTGCTCCAGGGAGCCCTCTGAGGGCAGGGACCCCCTGGCGGGCCGGAGCAGGCCCGGTCAGGGGATGAGCAGGGTCTTGATCATGCCGTCGCCCTTCTTTCGGAACGTCTCGTACGCCTGAGGCCCCTCTTCGAGCGGCAGGTGGTGGGTGGCGAAGGAGTCCACACCGAGCTGATCGCCGTCGACGAGCAGGGGCAGCAGGTCGTCGACCCAGCGTTTGACGTTGGCCTGGCCCATACGGAGCTGGATCTGCTTGTCGAACAGGGTGAGCATCGGCATCGGGTCGGCGGAGCCACCGTAGACACCGGAGACGGAGATCGTGCCGCCCCTGCGCACCAGGTCGACAGCCGTGTGCAGAGCGGCGAGGCGGTCGACGCCCGCCGTCTCCATCAGGCGCTGGGCGAGCGCGTCGGGCAGCAGCCCGACCGCCGTGTGCGCCGCCTTGGCCACGGGCGAGCCATGGGCCTCCATGCCCACGGCGTCGATCACCGCGTCCGTGCCGCGCCCGTCCGTGAGGTCGCGGACGGCGTCCCCGAGGTTCTTGCCGTAACGGCGCAGGTCGAGGCAGGTGGCGCCGTACCCGCTGACCCGATCGAGACGCTCGGGGACCAGATCGACCCCGATGACGAGGCCGGCGCCCCGGTGGAGGGCGATCCTCGCCGCCATGGCGCCGATCGGGCCGAGGCCGAGCACGGTGACGCTGCCGCCGGGCGGGATGTCCGCGTACTCCACGGCCTGCCAGGCGGTGGGCAGGACGTCGGAGAGGAAGACGAACCGGTCGTCCGGCGGGCCGTCCGGAACCTTGATGGGCAGGGCATTGCCGAACGGGACCCGCAGATACTCCGCCTGCCCTCCGGGCACCTGCCCGTAGAGCTTGGTGAACCCGAACAGGGACGCGCCCATCCCGCGCTCACGCACCTGGGTCGTCTCGCACTGGGAGTGCAGCCCCTGCCCGCACATGTGGCAGTAGCCGCAGGACACGTTGAAGGGGATCACGACGCGGTCCCCCGGAGCGACGGCGGTGACGTCGGGTCCGACCTCCTCCACGATTCCCATCGGTTCGTGCCCGAGGATGTCGCCGGGGTCGAGGTAGGGCCCGAGCACCTCGCACAGGTGAAGATCGGAGCCGCAGATGCCGGAGGACGTGATCCTGACGATGATGTCCGTCGGGTCCTGGATCCGCGGGTCCGGGACGGTCTCCACTCGGACGTCCCGCTTTCCTTGATAGGTCAACGCGCGCACGGTCGCACTCCTTTCTGTACGGTCCGGTCGCCTTCGCGGCTTTTCCCGGGAGGGCCGGACGCCGGGTTCCCAGCACGTCCGGAACCAAACAGAAGGCGGCCCGTCGGCGGAATACGGCCCGGCCTTTCTCAGGGCTTCAGCGGTGTGCGCAGCGCCGAGCGGCCTTCGCGCCACGCCGCCAGCAGGTGGTCGCCGAGGAGGTCCTCCAGGTGGCCGGTCGCCTCGATGCCCAGCACGATGTCGGCTGCCAGGCCGGGCTCGTCCTCCAGCAGGCCGCCGATCACCTCGTGGCGCACCACCTGTTCGTGGACCGCGTCGGCCTCCACGTGCTCGTCGTAGAAGCGTTGCGCGGCGGGGCCCGCGCCGACGCGGCGCAGGGCTTCGGCCAGTCGCCTCGACCCGGGGGGCGAGGTGATCTCCACGGTGGCGAAGTGGCCGACCAGGGCGCCGCGCAGCCGCCGGTGCAGGCCGAAGAGGGACATCATGTTGACGACGGCCAGGGCCTGGGCGGGCGCGGCTTCCAGGTATCGGCCGTACCGGGCGTCGAGGCCGAGGTCGGTCATCAGGTCGGCGAAGAGCTGAGCGTGGACGTTCTCCGCCCGTCCCGCGCCGAATTCGTCGAACTCGACGGCGACCATGCCCGCCTTCGCCCGGCCCCGGAGCCTGGGCACCACCCACAGATGCGGATCGGCCTCCTTGAGGTGGTAGAGGGAGCGCACGGCGGCGTATTCGCGCAGCTGCCAGAGCTCGCCCTCCCGCCGGAGGTGGTGGCTGACGCTGTGGCCGTCGTCCCCGACGGGTTCCAGCTGGAGCTCGTCCACCGCCTCCGCCACGTTCTTGCCGCCCTGGCCTGCGCCGCGGCGCAGCGCGTCCAGGAAGACGTCCTCGGCCGCCGCGCGCACGCCGAGCAGGGCGGGGTCCCATTCCAGGCGCTCGTCCACCCCGGCGAACCCCCGGTAGTGGAGCTCGTACAGGACGTACAGGAGGAGCTGGAGGTCGTCCCCGTACGGGTCGGAGCGGCGGACCGCGTCGGCGGCGGGCAGCCGGGTGCCGCTGCCCGCCAGCGCGGCGAGGACGTCCTCGCTCAGGGGGCCGCGTGCCGGAGGGAGCGCGGGAGGCGCCGCCGGGCTGTCCCGGGGAGTGGTGGCCTGGGTCGTCACGGTCGGGGCTCCTCCTCGCTCTTCTCGGGCTGTCGGCCGTCGTCGTCCGGGCGGCTCTCCGCGGGCCCGGCGGGCTTGCGGCGGCGGTGACTGGTGTCGCACCAGGGGTAGGCACGGCTGCGGCGGCAGGTGCAGATCGCGACGACGAAGCGGTCGGACCGGGTCGTCGTGCCGTCGTCGCCGACGACCTCGACCGGCCCTTCCACCAGGATCGGGCCTTCCCGGTTCACCACCACGCGGCGCGGTGTCTCATCCCTTCCGGCCACGGATCACCACCAGTTCCTCCCGGTCCGGCCGGCCCCGCAGCAGGCCCTGGTCGCGCAGCCAGGCGGCCCGGCCGCGGGTGACCGGCCCGAACGGGATGGTCACCCGGTCGATCACGGAAACGTCCAGACCGGCCGCGGACAGTCGCCCGACCGTCTCCTCCGGGCGGCTCAGCCCCGACTGGACCAGCAGGAGCAGACCGCCGGGGCGCAGGGCGGCGAAGGCGTCGTCGCAGATGCGGTCGAGGATCACCCGGCCGTCGGGGCCCGCGTCCCAGGAGCGTCCGGGCCCGTAGCGCGGCAGGGTCAGGCCGGGGGCCGGGACGTACGGGGGGTTGCTGACGACGGCGTCGAACGTACGGCCCGGCAGGGCCCGGAGCAGGTCTCCCCTGCGTACGGTGACGGGCAGGCGGGCGAGCACGGTGTTCAGCCGTGCGGACGCCACGGCGCGGCGGCTGATGTCCACCGCGGTGACGCGGGCGCCGAGCCGGGCGGCGTGCAGGGCCAGCGCGCCGCTCCCCGTGCACAGGTCCAGCAGATCCGTCCCCGGGCCGATCCCCTCGCGGCGCATGGCGAGGGCCAGCAGCAGCGTGTCGGTCTGCGGGCGGTACACCCCCGGTAGCCGCACGACCCGGCCCGGACGCGGGGCCGCCGCGACCGCCGCCGGGGCCGTGACGGAAGCGTCCGGCAGGGCCTCCGGCGTCACCGGGTCGTCCTCGCCCTCGGAGAGCCGTACCCCTCGTCCGCCGTTCAACGGCCGGGCGTCCCGTCCGGGCGGTCCCGCCGCTCCAGACGGTCCGCGTCGGCCTGCCGACGGCGGCCCTCGTCCCTGCGGCCCTGATCGTCGAGCGCCTTGCCGTCCGACTCCTTGGCCAGCCCGCGGGCCCTCAGGACCTTGGCGCGCAAGATCCTGCGTACGTCACGCATCGTGTCCTCCTGTGCGGTCAGCAGTAGTTCCACCGTCGAGCGGTTCATGTCTCCTCGCCAGCGGGGCAGAGGCCGGGGGGGCCGTCACCGGGCGGTCCGGTTCTCGGTGGCTCGCGCCGCTGTAAGGGAGTGACCCCGTGCGGCTCCGCCAAACGCGCGATCCGCCGTTCGTGGACCCGTCGTACGCTGAATCCCCCGTTCCGACCGACTGCTGACAGGAGACCGAGATGGCCGCAGGGAGTCCGGTCGACGCGACGGTGGCGGAGGTCACGGCCGAGCTGGCCGAGCTGGAGGACCCGCGAGCCCGCGCGGTGAACGAGAAGCACGGCGACGATCACGGGGTGAACCTCGGCAAGCTGCGGGCCGTCGCGAAACGGCTCAAGACGCAGCAGGAGCTCGCGGTCCGGCTCTGGGAGACGGACGACACCGCGGCGAGGCTGCTGGCGCTCCTGATCTGCCGCCCGAAGGCGTTCGGGCGTGACGCCCTGGACCGCATGCTGCGCGAGGCCCGCGCACCCAAGGTGCACGACTGGCTCGTGAACTACGTGGTGAAGAAGAGCCCGCACGCCGAGGAGCTGCGCGTGGCCTGGTCCGCCGATCCGGATCCCGTGGTCGCGAGCGCCGGCTGGGCGCTCACCACCGAGCGCGTGGGGAAGAAGCCCGAGACCCTCGACCTCCCGGGGCTGCTGGACGTCATCGAGGCGGAGATGAAGGACGCCCCGGACCGTCTGCAGTGGGCGATGAACCACTGTCTGGCCCAGATCGGCATCGACCATCCAGGGCTCCGCGCCCGTGCCGTCGGCATCGGTGAGCGCCTGGAGGTGCTCAAGGACTATCCGACCTCTCCGGGCTGTACGTCTCCGTACGCACCGGACTGGATCGCCGAGATGGTGCGCCGGCAGGACGCCGGGTAGGACGCGCCGCGGTGGCCCTCACTTCCCGGCCGGGGCGGGCTCGCCGCCTTCGCCCGCAGGAACGCGGGCAGGGACGCGGCGCGGTCCGACGAGCGTGACGGCGGTGATCACGGCGACGACCGCGAGCGCCGAGGACACGGCCAGTACGGTGCGGGTGCCGTCGGTGACCGCCTGGGCGCCGTCCCCTCCGGAGAGGGCGAAGACGGAACCGAGCGCCGCGGTGCCGACACCGGCGCCGAGCGAGGCGAGGGTGGAGACCGTTCCCGCGACCATGCCGACGCGTTCGGGGGCCGTGACCCGCACGGCGACCGCCATGACGGGCGCGCCGGCGATCCCGCCGCCCGCACCCCAGGCGAGCAGCGGTACGACGAGCGCCCACCAAGGGGTGTCAGGGGTGATCAACAGGGCCAGGGCGGCCAGGCCGACCCCCTTGAGCGCGTAGCCGGCGCCGATCACCAGGCCGGGGGGCCGGTCGCCGATGAGCTTGGAGCCGACCATGCCCATGACGATCTGGGCCAGGAAGATCGGGGTCATCAGCAGGCCCGCCCCCGTCGGGCTCATGCCGAGTCCGTCGGAGAAGTACAGAACCAGGTGGACCGAGCCGCCGATGGTCAGGACGCGGGAGAGGAGCACGGCCAGCATCGCGCCGGAGAACGCGGGGCTCCCGAACATCCGCAGGTCCAGCGTCGGCGCGGGCACCTTGAGCTGGACGGCCAGGAAGGCGGTCAGCGCCGCGCAGGCGGTGAGCAGCACGGCGGTGTCCCGCCCGGACCAGGGAGTGTCGCCGGAGCGGAGCATCAGCAGCGTCGCCGTGCCGAGACCGAGCATGAGCAGCAGGCTGCCGAGCCAGTCCGTCCGCCCCGTGCCCCGGGAGCCCGGAGTCCCCGGGGCCTCGGACGCCTCCGCCGTGCCCGCCGTCCCCGGGGAGCGGGGCAGGACCCGTACGGCCAGTGCCCAGGCGGCCACGCCGAGCGGCAGGTTGACCGCGAACACCGCACGCCACCCGAAGGCCTCCGCCAGGACCCCGCCGAAGACCGGGGCGAGCAGACCCGCCGCGGTCGCGAACGAGCCCCAGGTGCCGATGGCGAGGTCGCGCTCCTCACCGGAGTAGCGGTCGGAAAGCAGCGGGATGGCGTTCACCATGATCGCGGCGGCTCCCGCGCCCTGGACCACGCGGGCGGCGTCGAGCCACAGCAGGTCCGGCGCCACGGTCGCGGCCAGCGAGGACAGGGTGAACACGGCGATCCCGGCGAGGAACAGCGGCCGTCGGCCCCACCGGTCCGACAGGCTTCCGACGACCTGGGTGAGGGCGCCCATGGCGACCATGTACGTCACCACCACGGACTCGGCGGAGGCTCCGTCCCCGATGTCGGCACTGATCAGCGGCAGTCCGATGGCCACGATCGTCAGGTCGACCACCACCAGGCCCGTGGAGGCCATCACGAGCACCAGGACCCCGCTCAGCGGCGGCAGACGACGGGACTTCCGGCGTGCGGACATGCGGGAGACGGCCTCCGGGGCAGGGGCGGGCACAGGCGTCCGCGGGCTTCGCGGACGTGTGGGCAGCACGGACAGGGCCGGGCGGTCCGGACGGAAGGCCGGGCGACCCGTGACGTGGCCAGCCTGGAGGGACCCGCCGTTAAAGTCAACAGGAGTGAAGTTCAATCGGGCCGTACCCTGACGCCATGCCTGCCACGTCCCGCCGCCGCCCCGCCACGCGCAAGGGCCGCCCGGTCCTCACCCGCGAGAGCATCGCCGCCAAGGCGCTGGAGATGGCCGGGGCCCGGGGATTCGGCTCCCTCACGATGCGCGCTCTCGCCGCCGAACTCGGCGTGACCGTACGGGCGTTGTACAACTACGTGGAGGATCGCCAGGACGTCGTCCACCTGGCCGTGGACACCTTGCTGACCTCGTGGAACCCGCCCCCGCTGCACGCCGCGACCTGGGAGACCTCCGTCGCCGACTACGCCGGTTCCCTGCGTGCGCTGTACCGCCGCTGGCCCCGGGCCCTGCTGGTCTCCCTGGAGGAGGACACGCCCCCGGCCTCGGTCCATCCCAACCGCCTGCTCAACCTGGACCGTTTCCTCCGGCTCCTGCGGGACGTGGGCCTGGACATGCCCGCGGCGCTCGCGGCGCACCGCCAACTCTCGCTGCTGGTCCTGTCCTTCGTCCTCGTGGTCGACGGACCGGCGGACCGCGCGGGTGACAGCCCCGACCGGGCCGGGCTCGTCCCCGACGCCTGGCTCGCCGGCCACGCCGACCTGGACATCCCCACCCTCCGGGAGGCCGCCGCGCTGCCGCTTCCCACCCCCGACGAGCAGTTCGACGAGCTCGTCTCGGCCGTCGTCGACCGGATCCGCGGCGACCTCAGAGCCGGCTGACGACCCGTCGTTCCGGGCCGGGCTCCCGGTGGATGGGCTCCGCTCCCCCGGTCAGCGGCAGGCCCGTGCCGCCCCGCCGGGCCGCGACGATCTCCGCCGCGATGGACAGGGCCGTCTCCTCCGGCGTACGGGCTCCGAGGTCCAGGCCGATGGGCGACCGCAGCCGCTCCAGCTCGGCATCCCCGAGGCCGGCCTCGCGCAGCCGCCGGGCCCGGTCCTCGTGGGTGCGGCGCGACCCCATCGCCCCGACGAACGCGGCGGGCATCCGCAGCGCCTCCGTGAGCAGCGGCACGTCGAACCGGGCCTCGTGCGTGAGGACGCACAGCACGGTACGGGCGTCGGTGCGGGTGCGCCGCAGATAGCGGTGGGGCCAGTCGACGACGACCTCGTCGGCCTCGGGGAACCGGGCGGGCGTGGCGAAGACGGGCCGGGCGTCGCACACCGTCACATGGTGGCCCAGGAACTTGCCGGCCCGGACCAGCGCGGCGGCGAAGTCGACCGCACCGAAGACGATCATGCGGGGCGGCGGGACGCTGGTCTCGACGAGCAGGGTGAGTCCGCCGGGGCAGTACGAGCCGTCCTCGGAGAGGGCGACGGTGCCGGTGCGGCCGGTGTCCAGCAGGGCCGAGGCCTCGGCCGCCGCCGTACGGTCCAGCTCCGGGTGGCTGCCGAGCCCGCCCTCGTGGGAGCCGTCGGCGCGGACGAGCAGGGCCCGCCCCAGGAATCCGTCGGGGCCGTCCACCACCCGGGCGAGGGCCGCCGCCTCGCCGGACACCGCGGCGGACAGCGCGGCCCGCAGCACCGCACGCTCCGGTGCGCCGGACCGTACCGGCGTGACCATGATGTCCAGGACGCCGCCGCAGGTCAGACCGACGGCGAAGGCGTCCTCGTCGCTGTAGCCGAAGCTCTCACGCATACTCTCGCCGGTGGCGAGGGCCTGCGCGCACAGCTCGTAGACCGCGCCCTCCACACAGCCGCCGGAGACCGAGCCGATCACGGTTCCCTCGCTGTCGACGGCGAGGGCCGCCCCCGGCCCGCGCGGCGCGCTGCCGCCGACGGAGACGACGGTGGCGACCGCGAACTCCCGGCCCTCCGTCATCCATCGGTGCAGCTCACCGGCGATGTCAAGCATCCGCCGCTCCCCCGGCGGGCTCCGGCACCGTCGCGGCGAGGACCCGGTCGGGGCGGATCGGCAGATTCCGGTGGCGTACGCCGGTGGCGTGCCAGACCGCGTTGGCGACGGCCGCCGCCGCGCCCACGATGCCGATCTCCCCGACGCCCTTGATGCCGACCGGGTCGTCCGGGTCGTGGTCGTCCACCCAGTCCACCTCGATGGCGGGGGTGTCGGCGTGCGTGGCGACGTGGTAGCCCGCGAGGTCGGGGGCGTAGTGGCCGCCGGTGTTGCGGTCGCGGACCGCCTCCTCGTGCAGGGCCATGGAGATGCCCCAGGTCATCCCGCCGACGAGCTGGTTGCGGGCGGTGAGGGGGTTGACGATCCGGCCCGCCGCGAAGATGCCCAGCATGCGGCGCACCCGGATCTCGCCGGTGGCGGTGTCCACGGCGACCTCGGCGAACTGCGCGCCGAACGAGTGGCGTTCCTTCCGCGCGAGCGCCCCGAGGGCCTCCGTGGTGTCGGACCGTACGGTGATCCCCTCCGGCGGGATCGACGTGGCCATCGCGAGCCGCTCCCGCAGTTCGGCGGCGGCCGCCGTGACCGCCCAGGCCCAGGAGCGGGTGCCCATGGATCCGCCGGCGATCATCGCGGGGCCGAAGTCGCTGTCGCCGATGCGGACCCGGACCTGTTCGGGTGCGGTCTCCAGCGCATCGGCGGCGATCAGGGTGAGCGCGGTGCGGGCTCCGGTGCCGATGTCGGCGGCGGTGATCCGTACGGTGAAGGAGCCGTCCGCCTCCGCCGTGACCAGGGCCGTCGAGGGGGCGGCCCCGGCGCCGAAGGAGGCCGCCGCCGTGCCGGTGCCCAGCAGCCAGCGTCCTTCCCGCCGGATACCGGGGCGCGGGTCGCGGTCCGCCCAGCCGAACCTGCGGGCCCCTTCGCGGAAGCAGGCGGCGAGGTTGTTGCTGCTGAACGGGAGCCCCGAGACGGGCCCGACGTCCGGCTCGTTGCGCAGGCGCAGTTCGATCGGGTCGATGCCGCCGCGTTCGGCGAGTTCGTCGAGGGCCGCCTCGATCGCGAAGGATCCCGGGGCCTCACCCGGTGCCCGCATCCAGGTCGGGGACGGCACGTCGAGCCGGACGACGTGGTTGGCGGTGCGGTGGGCGTCGGCGTCGTACAGCACCCGGGCGACGCCGGCGCTGGGCTCGACGAACTCGTACACCGTGGACGTCTGGTTCAGCGAGCGGTGCTCCAGGGCCAGCAGCCGGCCGTCGGGGGCCGCGCCGAGCCTGACCCGCTGGGTGGTGGGGCTGCGGTAGCCGCCCAGCGAGAACGTCTGACGCCGAGTCAGGACCACGCGTACCGGGCGTTGCAGGGCGGTGGCGGCCATCACGGCGGACACCTGGTGGGCGCGCAGCCCCTTGCTGCCGAAGCCGCCGCCGATGTGCTCGGAGCGCACCCGCACCGAGGAGGCGTCGAGCGAGAACATCGTGGCCAGTTCGCCCTGGACCCAGCCGGCGCCCTGGTTGGAGTCGACGACCTCCAGCCGGCCGCCCTCCCACCGGGCGGTCGCCGCGTGCGGCTCCATCATGCTGTGCTGCTCTTCGGGGGTGGTGTACTCCGCGTCCACCACGAAGGCGGAGGCGGCCAGTTGAGCATCCAGGTCGCCCTTCTCCGTCTCGGCGGGCATATGGCCGGCGGCGGCATAGGCGCCGGGGTGCTCCGCGTGCAGCGCGGTGTCGTGCGGTTCGCTGTCGTACGTCACGACGAGCGCTTCGGCCGCCTCCCTGGCCTCCTCGGGGGTCTCGGCGACGACCAGGGCCACCGGCCAGCCGGCGAACGGCACCCGGTCGTTCTGGAAGACGGCGCAGGTCGGGTCGGGCGGGGTGCCGAGCATGCCAACGTAATCGGTGTGCAGGCGGGGGGCGTTGCCGTGGTGGAGCACGGTGAGCACGCCCGGCATGGCGAGGACCGGGGCGGTCTCCACATCCAGGATCCGGCCACGGGTGACGGTGGACAGCACGAGCCAGCCGTGGGCCAGGTCCGCGAAGGGGATCTCGCCCGCGTAGCGTGCCGCGCCGGTGACCTTCTCGCGGCCCTCGATACGGGTACGGGCGGTGCCGACGGCTCCGCGGAGCGCCGAGGGGCCCGGGGTGGTGGTCGTCATCGGGTGTCCTCCCCGGCGAGTTCGGTCAGGACGGAGACCACGAGATTGCGCATGAGGGTCACCTTGTATCCGTTGTGGGGCAGCGGCCGGGCGGCGGCCAGCTCGGCGTCCGCGGCGGCGGCGAAGGTCGCGCCGTCGGCCGGTGCGCCGGTCAGGACGGCCTCGGCCGCGCGGGCACGCCAGGGGCGGGAGGCGACGGCCCCGAGGGCCAGGCGCGCTTCGCGTACGCGGCCGTCCTCGATGGCGAGTGCGGCGGCGACGGAGCCGATGGCGAAGGCGTACGAGGCGCGCTCGCGCACCTTGCGGTAGCGGGAGCGGGCGGCGACGGGCGCGGCGGGCAGGGTCACGTGGGTGATCAGCGCGCCGGGCGGCAGGGCGGTCTCCCGGTGCGGGGTGTCGCCGACGGGGAGGTAGAAGTCGGTGATCGGGACTTCGCCGGGTCCGTCGGCGCTCTCGTAGGAGACGACGGCGTCGAGGGCGGTGAGGGCCACCCCCATGTCGGAGGGGTGCACGGCCACGCAGTGGTCGGATGCCCCGAGGACCGCGTGGTTGTGGTGCTCGCCCGCGACGGCGGGGCAACCGCTGCCCGGGGCCCGCTTGTTGCAGGGCTGGGAGAGGTCGGTGAAGTAGCCGCAGCGGGTGCGCTGGAGGAGGTTGCCGCCGACGGTGGCCATGTTGCGCAGCTGCCCGGAGGCTCCGGCCAGCAGGGCCTGGGTCAACGCCGGGTAGTGGCGGCGGACTTCGGGGTGGACGGCGAGGTCGCTGTTGGTGACGGTCGCGCCGATGCGCAGGCCGCCGTCCGCCGTGGGTTCGATCCGGTCCAGGGGGAGTTCGCGGACGTCGACGAGGAGGGCGGGGCGTTCCACGCCGGTCTTCATCAGGTCGACGAGGTTGGTGCCGCCGCCGAGATACCGCGCGTCCGGGTCGGCGGCGAGGAGGGTGACCGCGCCGGTGATGTCGTGGGCGCGCTGATAGCCGAATTCCCTCATGCGGCGGCCTCCTCGGCGGCGTCTTTCCCGGCCGCGTGTCCCTCTGCGGCGTGCTTCCCGGCCGTGCTTCCCTCGGCGGCGTACTCCCCGGCGGCGCGGGCGACGGCCTGGACGATCGAGACGTAGGCGCCGCAGCGGCACAGGTTGCCGCTCATCCGCTCGCGGATCTCCTCGGGCGTCAGCGGTGGCGGCCCCGCCTCGGGAGCCGGGTCGTCGGTGACGGCGCTCGGCCAGCCGGCCGCGTGTTCCTCGATGACGGCGATGGCCGAGCAGACCTGGCCGGGCGTGCAGTAGCCGCACTGGTAGCCGTCGAGGTCGAGGAAGGCCTGCTGGACGGGGTGCAGTTCGTCGGCATCGGCCACGCCTTCGATGGTGGTGATCTCGCGGCCCTCGGCCGCGACCGCGAGGCTCAGGCAGGAGACGACGCGCCGCTGGTCGACCAGGACCGTGCAGGCGCCGCACTGCCCTTGGTCGCAGCCCTTCTTGGTGCCGGTGAGGTCGAGGCGCTCGCGCAGGGCGTCGAGGAGGGTGGTGCGGTGGTCGATGGGCAGGTGGTGCTTCTCGCCGTTGATGTTCAGGGTGATCGCACTGGACGTCGATGAGGGCGCTGGGGCCATGTTCAGCCTTCTCTGGTGTCGGGTGACGAGGAGAACCCGGGCCTCGGTCGGGCGACCGCGGGCCCCGGCCGGGAGTAAGGTAGCCCTAACCGGACCACTGTCCGCTTACCCGGAAAACGTAACGGACAGCTGTCCGGTTAACAAGGATGGGTTTCGGCCACGCCCCCCGAGTCCGGCCACCCCCCGAGGAGGATCCGTGTCCCAGCAGCCGAAGAAGGACACCGCCCTGCGTTCGGACGCCCAGCGCAACCGCGAGCGCATCCTGCGCGTGGCCACGGTCGAACTGACGCTGCGCGCGGACGCCCCGCTGAGCGCGATCGCCAAGAAGGCGGGGGTCGGGCAGGGCACGTTCTACCGCAACTTCCCCCACCGGGAGGCGCTGGTCCTGGAGGTCTACCGCTACGAGATGCAGCAGGTCGCCGACGCGGCGTGCGAGTTGCTGCGGTCCCGCCCGCCGGAGAGGGCCCTGCGCGAGTGGATGGACCGCCTCGCCCGCTTCGCGATGACGAAGGCGGGCCTCGCGGACGCGATCCGGCTGGTGACCAGCGCGCCGGGGGGACCCGCCCGGCCCGGCCCCACCCCGGTCATGGAGGCGGCCGGAACCCTGCTCCGCGCCTGCGAGGACGCCGGCGCCATCCGCTCCGGGGTGACGCCCGACGACTTCTTCCTCGCGATCGCCGGTCTCTGGCAGATCGATCCGCACGAGGACTGGGAGCCGAGGGCCGGCCGGCTCCTGGATCTCGTCATGGACGGGCTGCGTACGGGGGCGCCCGGCCGGTGACCGGACCGCCCGCCGCCGATGTCGGCGGGGCGTGTGATGATGCCCCGTGCAGCGCTCGGACCTGGGGAGGGGCCGGCGCGGAAACAGCGACGGGAGCGGTGAGTTGAGCAAGGGTGGGGCGTCCGTACCGGACGAGGAGTGGGAGCGGTTCCTGAGGGAGTCCGAGGCCGGCAGCCCGGGCGCGCCCGAGGAGCCGTCGGCGCGGGTTCGGATGGTGACCCGGCGGCTCCAGGAGGAGCCCGAACCGCCGCGGGGGTGGCGGACGCATCAGCCGCCCCGGCCCCGGCGCGGCAAGGGCTGGTACGCGGTCGGCCTCGCGGTCGTCGTGGTCCTGCTGGTCGCCGTGGCCGTCGCCCCCGGCCGGATCGTCGGCTGGTTCGACGGCGGGGACGCGGTGGACACCCTTCCCCTCGCCGCGGAGTCGGAGCGCCCGGGCGGGCCGCCCGCCCAGGAGGGGGACGGCGCGCTTCCCACCCCGGAGGAACCATTCGCCGGGTCCCCGGCGGCCCGGTGGGCCGACGGCGCGGCGGGCATCCATCTGCCCGCGCCGCGCGCGACCGGCTGGATGAGCGAGGCGGAGGTCGGCACGGCGCTGGACCGCACCCGGGACTTCCTAGTCGCCTCCGGCCTCGACCCCGAAGTGCTGCGCGGCGAGCGGCCCACGAAGGCCATGGCGCTCATCAACCCGCACCAGGCGGACGTACAGGACTACCTGAAGAAGGCGTTCCGCGCGCCCGACCGCGAGAACGACCCCCTTCTGCTGTTCAGCCGCTTCCGGTCCGCCGATGTGCGGCCGGTCGGGGACGTGGTCAAGGCGCGCGGCCGGGTCACCTTCCGGGAGGGCGAGAAGGGCGCGGTGGAGGTCTCCACCGACGTCACCTATGTCTACCCGGTCATGCGCGCCTCGGGCGACGACGAGGTCGCGCGTACCATCGTGCGCCGCGAGGTGGTGATGAGCTGGGACGACCCGGAGAAGATCGTGATCGAGCCGGGGACGTTCTCCCTCGTCTCCTACAAGGTGGACACCACCAACGGCGGTTGCGACACCCACACCGGCTATCTCATCCCCGCCTTCCTCGCCGACCGCACCACCGCCGACGGTGGCGACGGCCCGGCGGTCGACCCGTACGACCGGAGCACGCCGATCGAGGAGCGGATCCGGGAGGGCGACGGCGAGGGCTGCGACGTCGCGACCCGCTCGTGAGCGCCGCCCGCTCCTGACGAAGTGCCCTCCACGGCCTCCCCGCCACCAATCCGGCGATCGCCCGGCGCCGAATAGGTGGTGAGGGCCGCGGACACTGCCGCTCTCTCCCGCGAGAGGCGGTGCGCCATGGTCACCCTGATCCTGATCGGTCTGCTGGGCGGGCTGATCACCGCGGTCTCCCCCTGCATCCTGCCCGTGCTGCCGGTGGTGTTCCTGGCGGGCGGCACCGGCAGGGGCCAGGACGCGGGAAAGCCGGCCCGGTCCCCCGGCGGAACCGAAGTCGGCGGTGGGGCGGCAGACGAGCGCGGGAGCGGCGGAACGGCCGACGGAGCCGTGGCGACCGCGCCCCCGGCCGCGCCCGCTCGCGTGCCGCGCAACCGGCGTCCGTACGCCGTGGTCGCCGGGCTCGTCGTCAGCTTCGCGTTCTTCACCCTGCTCGGGGTGACGATCATCTCCGCCCTCGGCCTGCCGCAGGACATCCTGCGCTACGTCGGTCTGGGGCTGCTCGTCCTCATCGGCCTGGGCCTGATCTTCCCGCCCGTCGAGCGCCTGCTGGAGAAGCCCTTCGCCCGTCTCCCCCAGCGCCAGGTCAACAAGGAGGGCAGCGCCTTCGCCCTCGGCCTGGGCCTCGGTCTGCTGTACGTACCCTGTGCCGGCCCTGTGCTGGCGGCGATCACCATCGCGGGCGCCCGGGGCGAGATCAGCTCCGACATCGTGGTGCTGACCCTGTCGTTCGCCGTCGGCACCGCCGTGCCGCTGCTCGTCTTCGCCCTGGCCGGGCGCAGGGTCGCCGACCGGGTCGCCGCGTTCCGCCGCCGCGCCCGCGGGCTGCGGATCGCCGCGGGCTGCCTGATGATCGCTCTCGCGCTGGGCCTGGCCCTCGACGTGACGGCGGCGATCCAGCGGTCGCTGCCCGACTACACCTCCGGTGTGCAGAAGAAGATCGAGGACAGCGACGCCGCGCGGCAGCAGTTGTCCGGTCTGTACGACAACTCCAACAAGGAGCTCTCCCGCTGCGAGGACGGCGCGGACGAACTCCGCTCCTGCGGGAAGGCCCCGGCGCTGGAGGGCATCGACTCCTGGTTCAACACCCCCGGCGACCGGCCCGTGGATCTGAAGAGCCTGCGCGGCAAGGTCACCCTGGTCGACTTCTGGACGTACTCCTGCATCAACTGCCAGCGCGCGGTGCCGCATCTGCGGGACTGGGAGCGCGCCTACCGGGATGCCGGAGTGCGCATCATCGGGGTGCACTCCCCCGAGTTCGCCTTCGAGAAGAAGCGGAGCAATGTCGTCGCCGGGGCGGAGAAGCTCGGCGTGGACTGGCCCGTCGCTCTCGACAACGACCTCACCACCTGGGACAACTACCGCAACCGCTTCTGGCCCGCCAAGTATCTGATCGACGCCGAGGGCACCGTCCGGTACTTCAAGTTCGGCGAGGGCGAGTACGACAAGACCGAGAAGATGATCCGCGAACTGCTCCGACAGGCCGACCCCACGGTCACCCTCCCGGAGCCCACCGGCCGCGCCATGGACGACCTGGCCGCCGACCGGACGCCCGAGACCTATCTGAGCAACCTGCGCATCCGCGGATACGTCGGCACGCCTCTGGTGGACGACAGGCCGACCGCCTATCGCTTCCCGAAGGGTTCTCTCCCGGTCAACAAGCTGTCGCTGGACGGCACATGGACGGCAGGGTACGAGCAGTTCACTGCGGGGAAGGACGCCAAGCTGGCCTTCACCTACCGCGCGAAGAACGCCAACCTCGTTCTCGCGGGCACCGGGAAGGTCACCGTCCTCGTGAACGGCGAGGCGACCAAGACCATCAGCGTGACCGGGTCGCCGACGCTGTACCGCCTCACCGATGACAAGGACGCCCGTACCGCACGCCTCGAACTGCGCGTGGACGAAGGCATCCAGGCCTACGTCTTCACCTTCGGGTGAGCCTCCGGGGCCGGTTCCGCGACCGCCCACAGCTCGGCGAACCGGTCCAGCAGACCGGCGGCCGTCGCCACGTCGTCCGTCAACGGCCGGTCGGCCGACTCCGCGTCGAGCACCGAGGACGCCAGTCCGAAGGCGCGGCCGACGGGCAGTTCCGGGTCGAGGCGCAGCTCCCGCTGGCGCAACGCCCTTACGGCCGCGACGAGTTCGCAGCCCACGACGAGCCGGAACGCCTCGCACGCCCGCAGGGTCTGCCGCGCCGCCAGCGAAGCGAAGCTGGCCTGCTCCTCGACGCCCCGCGAGAGCACGGCGTGCCCGAGCGAGGCGGGCGCGGAGTAGGCCCGCAGGTCGCCGAGGGCCGCCCCGGCCGCGTATTCGAGGATCATCACGCCCGAGGACGCGGGCTCGCCGTCCGCGAGGAAGGGGCGCAGCCGGGTGAAGCCCGGTTCGTTGAGGGTCGAGAGGCGGGAGGTGGAGAGCCGCGCCACCTGGGTGACCGCCAGCCTGAAGTGGTCGAGTGACAGGGCGAGTTGGGCGAGGTAGAAGCCGCCGTGGTGGTAGGCGGCCATGTCGTCGGCGGAGATCAGGGGGTTCTCGGCGGCCGCGTTGATCTCGACTTCGAGGACCCCTTCGAGCGCGTCGGCCGCGTCGTGCGCGGGGCCGTGGATCTGCGGCAGACAGCGGAAGCCGTACGGGTCCTGGATCCGGCCGAGCGGGGGCGTCGGGCGGTCGGCGGCGCCGAGCAGCAGCCGCATCCGCTCCGCGACCGCGGACGAACCGGCGTGCCGCCGCGCCTCGTGGACGGGCAGCGCGTAGGCCTCGTAGCTGCCGTCGATCGCCATCAGGGAGAGGGCCGCCACCACCTGGGTGGCGCCGATCAGGGCGCGCAGTTCGTGCAGGGCGAGGGCGGACTGGCCGAGGGTGAGGGCGTTGCTGCTGATCAGGGCGAGGGCGTCGTTGTTGTCGAGCGGCTGCGGTTCGGGGGCGGCGCCCGCCCCCTGCCAGGGGTGTTCGCCCGCGAGCGCGAGGCCCATCTGCGCGAGCGCCGCGATGTCGCCGGTGCCGACCGAGCCGAGGGCGTTGACCTTCGGGTGGGCGCCCGACTCCAGGGCGTCGCAGAGCGCGGTGACGACGGTCGGGCGCAGCCCGGCACCGCCCGCGAGGAGCTGGTTGGCGCGGACGGCGAGCATGGCGCGGACCTGCCGCGCCGGAAGCTCCTCGCCGATCGCTCCGGCGTGGCTGCGCAGCAGGCGCAGTCCGTGGTCGGCGGCCGCCTCGGTGGGCACGGACTCATTCCGGTTCGCCCCGACGCCGGTGGAGCGGCCGTAGACGCGACCCCATGAGGCGATTTCCCGCGCAGCGTCCCACGAGGCTTCGACACGTTTCATGCCCTCGGCCGCCGGGACGGGCCTGGCCATGGATTCGGCCATGCGTACGACATCTGGGACCATCAGGCGGCGGCCGTCGAGGATGACGACCGCATCGTTGCCATCGGCCACTCTGTCCGCGATATGAGACGACATCAGGTGCATTTCCTCCCCTGTCGGACGATCCGTCTTGCCCTGCGGCCGCCCGTAACCAGGGATTTACGCCCGGGTGGCGACGACCTATTGACAATCTATTCAGCCACCGAGAACTCTGCATGATGATATGCAGCCGGGCAAGGGACTCCTCATGATCCAATTCGACAAGGCCCACAAGCGCTTCCCGAACGGCACGACCGCGGTGCACGACCTCACGCTCGACCTGCCGGAAGGGGGCGTGACCGTCCTCGTCGGATCTTCCGGTTGCGGCAAGACGACCACGCTCCGCATGATCAACCGGATGGTCGAGCCGACCTCCGGAACAATCCGGGTGGGCGGCAAGGACGTCCTGGAGCAGGACGCCGCCGAGCTGCGCCGCTCCATCGGTTACGTGATCCAGCAGGCCGGGCTCTTCCCGCACCGCACCGTCCTGGACAACATCGCGACCGTACCGCTGCTGCTGGGCTGGGGCCGCGGGAAGGCGCGGGCGCGGGCGGCGGAGCTGCTGGAGACGGTCGGCCTCGCCGCCGACGCGGCCAAGCGCTACCCGCACCAGCTCTCGGGCGGTCAGCAGCAGCGCGTCGGGGTCGCCCGCGCGCTCGCCGCGGACCCGCCGGTCCTCCTGATGGACGAGCCCTTCGGCGCGGTCGACCCGGTGGTCCGCACCCAGCTCCAGGACGAACTGCTCCGCCTCCAGAGGGAGTTGAACAAGACCATCGTCTTCGTCACGCACGACATCGACGAGGCCGTCCGGCTCGGGGACCGGATAGCCGTCTTCCGTACCGGCGGCCATCTCGTCCAGTGCGCTTCCCCCGCCGAGCTGCTGGCCCGCCCGGCGGACGCGTTCGTCGCGGACTTCCTGGGCGCCGAGCGCGGTCTGAAGCTGCTGTCGCTCACGACGCTCGAAGAGGTCACCCAGGGCCCCGCGCCCGAAGGCGCCCGCTGGCAGCTGACCCTGGACGCCGGCCGCAGGCCACTGGCCTGGCGCGACAGCGAGAGCAAGGACGCGGCGGAGATACCCGTCCGACCCTTGCGGGACAGCGACTCGCTGCTCTCCGCGCTCAACGAGTCGATCGCCGCGCCGAGCGGCCTGGTCGCCCGGGTCGACGCGGACGGCGTCCTCACCGGCGTCACCTCACGCGAGGACATCCACGCCCACGCCGGCCGGGTGCACAGCGCGGCGAGCACGGTGGCGGCATGAGCGTCGACTGGTCGTGGATAGCCGACCACACGGACGACCTCACCACCCTGACGCTCTCCCACCTCCAGGCCGCACTGACCGCCGTCCTCCTCGGCCTGCTGATCTCGCTCCCCCTGGCCGTGCTGGCCCACCGGGTGCGCCGACTGCGCGGGCTGCTCCTCGGGCTGTCGAACGTCCTGTTCACCATCCCGTCCATCGCGGTGTTCGTGCTCCTCCTCCCGGTCAGCGGGCTGACCCGCACCACCACCGTCATCGGCCTGACGATCTACACGCTCGTCGTGCTCCTGCGAAACACCGTCGAGGGCCTGGACTCCGTGCCCGCCCGGACGAAGGAGGCCGCGAAGGCCATGGGCACCCGGCCGCTGCGCACCCTGCTCACCGTCGAACTCCCCCTCGCCCTGCCCGTGATCATGGCAGGGGTGCGGATCGCGACCGTGATGGCGATCTCCCTGGTCTCCGTGGCCACGTACATCGGCGACGGCGGGCTCGGCCAGCTGTTCACCGACGGGTTCCAGCGCAACTTCCCCACCCCCGTCATCGTCGGCGTCGTCCTGACCCTGCTCCTGGCGCTCGCCGCGGACGCGCTGCTCGTCACCCTCCAGTACGTCCTGACGCCGTGGACCCGCCGGCAGAAGCAGGGGGCCTGACCTCATGTACGAACTCCTCAAGGGCCTCGGCTCCTGGCTGGTCGGCAGCGAGCAGTGGACCGGCTCCGACGGCATCGGCCACCGGCTCACCGAGCACCTCCAGTACTCGCTGCTCGCCACGCTCGTCGCGGCCGCCATCGCCCTGCCGATCGGGCTGCTCATCGGACACACCGGGCGCGGCGCGTTCGTCGCGATCAACCTGTCGAGCTTCGGCCGGGCGCTGCCCACCGTCGGTCTCGTGGTCCTCGTCTTCCTCGCCAGCGGTCTGTCGATGTGGCCGGTCTACATCGCTCTGGTGGCGCTCGCGGTCCCGTCCATCGTGACCAACACGTACGCCGGGATGACGGCGGTCGACCCGGAGGTGCGGGACGCGGCGCGCGGCCAGGGGATGCGCTGGTACCAGGTGCTCTTCCAGGTCGAACTGCCCCTGGCGCTCCCCCTGATCATGACCGGGCTGCGGCTCGCGCTCATCCAGGTCGTCGCGACGGCGACCATCGCCGCGTACGTCTCCTTCGGCGGGCTCGGCCGGTACGTCTTCGACGGGCTCGCCCAGCGCGACCTCGTGCAGGTCCTCGGCGGGGCCGTGCTCGTGGCGCTCGTCGCCGTCGTCCTCGACCTCGCGCTCTCCGCCCTCCAGCGCTTCCTGTTCCGCCACCGCCCCGCCCCGCAGTCCTAGGAGTCGGCCCCTCATGACCCGTACGAACCGCGAAAGCCGCGTGACCCGCATGAACCCCATGAACCGCAGGGCTCTCCTCGGCGGGCTCTTCGCCGCCGCCACCGTCCCCGCGCTCGCCGCGTGCAGCAGCGGCATCACCTCGCTCGAAGGAGACGGGGCCGGGGGCGGTGGCGGCGGCTCCAGCAAGGGCGGCGTCACCATCGGCACCGCCAACTTCACCGAGAACCAGGTCCTCGGGTACCTCTACGCCGCCGCCCTCGAAGCGGCCGGGGTGAAGACCACCGTCCGCCCGAACCTCGGCACCCGCGAGATCCTCATCCCCGCGCTCAAGGGCGGCGACATCGATCTGCTGCCGGAGTACCAGGGCGCGCTGCTGCACTACCTCGACACCAAGGCGACGGCCACCGAGGAGGGCACGATGCAGAACGCCCTCGCGATGCTCCTGCCGCGCGGCCTGCAGATCCTCCCGTACGGCGAGGCGGAGAACGCCGACGCCTTCGCGGTGACCAGGGAGACCGCCGACGAGTACGGCCTGAAGTCCCTGGCCGACCTGGCGAAGCACAACGGCAAGCTCGTCATCGGCGCGGCCCCCGAGGTCAAGAAGCGCACGGTGGGCTCGGTGGGCCTCAAGGAGGTGTACGACGTCGAGTTCAAGGAGTTCAAGTCCCTCGACTCCTCCGGCCCGTTGGTCAAGGGAGCCCTGAAGAAGGGCGATGTGGACGTGGCGAACCTGTTCACCACCGACACCGACATCGCCGCCGAGGGCTGGGTGGTCCTCACCGACCCGAAGAACCTCATCCCCGGTCAGCACGTCGTCCCGCTGATCGCCGACCGCAAGGCCGACTCGACGGTCCGCAAGGCGCTCGCCCGGCTCGGGTCCGTGCTGACGACGAAGGACCTCACCGAGCTGAACCGCCTGGTGGACAAGGACCGGAAGGACCCCGAGGACGTCGCGTACGACTGGGCGGCGGAGCACGGCATCAAGAAGTAGCCGCGTCCGGTCCGGAGCCGGCGGGCCGGAGGAACAGCACCACACCACCGAGAGACCAGGGAGCCGCAGCATGGCAGCCGAAGACCTGGTGGAGCGCCGCTCCATCGACGTCGTCCCGGACGACGAACGGCACGGGACCGCGTTCAGTCAGTTCACCCTCTGGCTCGGCGCCAACCTCCAGATCACGGCGGTGGTCACGGGCGCGCTGGCCGTCGTCTCCGGCGGTGACGTGGTGTGGTCGGTCGTCGGCCTGCTGCTGGGCAATCTGCTCGGCGGCGCGGTCATGGCGCTGCACTCCGCGCAGGGCCCGAAGCTGGGTCTGCCCCAGATGATCCAGTCCCGGGCCCAGTTCGGGGTGAAGGGCGCGGTCGTCCCGCTGTTGCTGGTCATCCTCATGTACGTGGGGTTCTTCGCGAGCGGCAGCGTGCTGGCGGGCCAGGCAACGGCCCGGCTCATGCACACGGACGACACGGCCGGCATCGTCGTCTTCGCGGTGGTCACAGCCGTCATGGCGGCGGTCGGCTACCGGATCATCCACGCCCTGGGACGGGTGGCGAGCGTGATCTGCGCCCTGGCCTTCGTCTATCTGGGCATCCGCCTGCTGGACCGGGTCGACCTCTCGGCGCTGCTCGGCGACGCGCACTTCGATCTGCCGATGTTCCTGCTGGCGGTGTCGCTGTCGGCGTCCTGGCAGCTGGCCTTCGGACCGTACGTCGCGGACTACTCGCGCTATCTGCCGCGTACGACGTCGGGGCGGTCCACGTTCTGGTGGACGCTGTCGGGGTCGGCCATCGGCTCGCAGTGGTCGATGACGTTCGGGGTGCTCGTGGCGGCGACCGCCGGGGAGGCCTTTCTCACGGACCAGGTCGGCTATGTGGTCGGCCTCGGCGGCGCGGGGCTGATCGCGTCGTTCCTCTACTTCGTGATCGCGCTGGGCAAACTGACCATCAACGTGCTGAACACCTACGGCGGGTTCATGTCGATGGTGACGAGCATCAGCGGATTCCGGGGTCAGCGGACGCTGTCGCAGCGCGGCCGGACGGTGTACATCGGGCTCATCATGGTGGCGGGGACCGCATTGGCGCTGCTGGGCAAGGACAGCTTCCTGACGTCGTTCAAGGACTTCCTGCTGTTCCTGCTGACGTTCTTCACCCCGTGGTCGGCGATCAACCTGGTCGACTACTACCTGATCTCACGGGAGCGGTACGACATCCCCGCGCTCTCCGACCCCCGGGGCCGGTACGGCGCCTGGCGCTGGGACGCGCTCACCGTCTACGGGATCGGCATCCTCGCCCAACTCCCTTTCCTGGTGACGCACTTCTACACGGGCCCCCTGGTGGAACCGCTGGGCGGCGCGGACGTCTCCTGGATCGTGGGCCTCATCGTCCCGGCGACCCTTTACTGGCTGCTGGCCCGCCGCGACACCCGGCACATCCCCGAGGAGACGGTCTACGTCCTCGCCTCACCGCGCGAGCGGTGAGAGAACGGCGCGCACAGCGGGCGGGGCCCGACGCGTGATGCGTCGGGCCCCGCCCGCTGTGCCTACGGCGCGAGGGATCAGACGCGACGGTGGCGGCCGTAGTACTCACCCGTCGTGCGGTGGAAGTCCGCGTCGCCGACGTGCTTGTCCTTGTCGAACTCCGGGGAGTCCTTGATCTGGTCCTTGGTGAGGTCGACGTAGATCTTCTTGTCGCCGTTGTCGACGCGGCTCACCGTGCCCGCCGGAAGCAGGACGTGCTTGCCGAAGATCCATACGCCGGTGTCGACGACCAGGTACGAGGACGTGACGTCATCGGAGTGCTTGTCGACCTTGCCGATGCTGCCGTCCGTGGCCTCGACCTTGTAGCCGATCAGGTCGGTGCCGACGGTGTGACCGGCGGTCGGCTGGTATCCCCACAGGTTCTCGGACATAGGAAACTCCTTCGTTCGCACGGAAATACATGAGGTATTCGAAGCGGTCGGCGGACGGTTGCCGGCGCCGGTTGGTCGTTGTCCGGGCGGGCTTTCCTTTTCCTCATCGACCGCTGACAGCCTCGTGCCCCTCCCTTTCCGCCCTATGTCCCAGAAATCGGTAGTTTTTCCATGGGTTCCGGGGGAACTCGGCGGGCTCGTGCTCTCAGCCCAGCAGCGCCGCGACGGCGATGAGCGCAGGGACCGACAGCAGCGTGGACAGCAGGATGGAGTCCCGCGCGAACCGTTCGGCGACCCGGTAGTGCGAGGCGTACGTGAAGAGGTTCTGGGCGGCCGGGAGGGCCGCGATCACGACGACGTCGAGCAGGGCCTCGCCCCGCAGGTGGAAGAGGCCCGCGCCGACGGCCCAGGCGACGAGCGGCTGGGCGACGGTCTTCAGCAGGGCGGACAGGTACAGCGCGCCCCGGTCCTCCCCGCGGCCGGGCCGCTCGGCGCCGCGCAGGGATATGCCGAAGGCGAGGAGGACCGCGGGGACCGACATGTTGCCGATGAGGACGAGCGGTTCGAGCAGCGGGCCGGGCAGGGTCAGACCGGATGCCGCCACCGCCACGCCGGACAGCGATCCGATCGCCATGGGGTTGCGCAGGGGGGTGGTCAGCCGCCGGAGGACCGAGCCCCGCTCCCCGGGGCGGCTGAGGTCGAGGACGGTCAGGGCCAGCGGGGTCATCACGATCTGCTGGAGCAGCAGGACCGGCGCGACGAGCGAGGCGTCGCCGAGGACGTAGACGGCGATCGGGATGCCGAGGTTCCCGGCGTTGACGTAGCTGGAGCACAGGGCGCCGATCGTGACCCGTCCGGCGTCCCAGCGCAGGAACGGCCCGGCCACCGCGATGAACACGACGGCCGCCGCGCCGGTGGCGATGGCGGTGACCAGCAGACGCTGCGACAGGACGACGGACAGGTCGGCGCCGGCGAGCATCGTGAAGAGCAGGGCCGGGGTCGCGACGTTGAAGGCGAGCCGGGTCAGCACGGTCCGGCCGTCCTGCCCCAGGTAACCGCGGCGCCCTATGACGTACCCGACGGCGATGACGGTGGCGATCACCGTGAATCCGGTGAGAACTCCCTGCATGTCTTCCTTGCGGGTGGATCAGGTGCGGTGGGCGCCCGCCGGGTGGAACGGCTGGTCAGGTGCGTGCCGGGACAGCGTCTCAGACCGGTGGCCGCGGTCCTTCGGCGGGGCGCGACCGGTCGCGCATGACGCGCCGAGCCCCGGGCCGGGGGCGTCCGGCTATCTGTCCCGGCCGCTCGGCCCAAGCCCGTTCTCACCCGTTCGGTCCACCGCCGGGACCGCCCACCAGCCGCCCTGTTCCCCCCGATATGCCCCTTTCGCCGAATCGTCTTAGCCTGCTGACACTGCTCGGATAGTCGACAGCCGGCACGGTCGGCGGAGGGCGAGCTTCCATGGCTGAGCTACGCAAGAAGTCCGGACTGGTCGGCGAGTTGTCGGCCGAGTTCGCGGGCACGATGATCCTGATCCTCTTCGGCTGCGGTGTCGTGGCCCAGGTGGCGGCGGGCGGAGCCCTCACGGATCCGCCCGGCGGGCTCGGGGACCACGACAGCATCGCCTGGGCGTGGGGGCTGGGCGTCACGCTCGGCGTCTATGTCGCGGCGCGGCTGAGCGGGGCCCATCTCAACCCCGCGGTAACCCTGGCGCTGGCCGCCTTCAAGGGGTTCCCGTGGAAGAAGGTCGCCCCCTACGCGGTGGCGCAGACGGCCGGGGCGTTCGTGGCCGCGCTGATCGTCCGCTGGAACTACAGCGAGGCGCTGGCGAAGGCCGACCCCGGGCACACCATCAAGACGCAGGGGGTGTTCTCCACCCTGCCCGCCAACGGCAACCCGGCGTTGCCGGTGCACGAGTGGGGCGCGTTCCGCGACCAGATCATCGGCACCGCCATCCTGCTGCTGCTGATCCTGGCCATCACCGACATGCTCAACACCCCGCCCGGCTCGAACATGGGCCCGTTCATCATCGGCCTGGTCGTGGTCGCGATCGGGATGGCGTGGGGAACGAACGCCGGGTACGCGATCAACCCGGCCCGTGACTTCGGCCCCCGGCTGGCGAGCTTCCTCACCGGTTACGGCGGGGCGTGGCGGGACCAGTACGGGAATCTCTACTTCTGGGTGCCCATCATCGGCCCGCTGCTCGGCGGCCTGTTGGGCGCGGGGCTCTACAAGTTCCTCGTCGGACGCTTCCTGCCGTCCGCGGAGCCCGAACCGCCGGGTCGCGTCCCGGCGTCCCAAGACTGAACCACAGCGCCCGGAGAGGCAGCACATCATGGCGGACTTCATCGGCGCGGTGGACCAGGGGACCACCAGCACCCGATTCATGATCTTCGATCACGGCGGCAACGAGGTCGCCAAGCACCAGCTGGAGCACGAGCAGATCCTGCCGCGCTCCGGCTGGGTGGAGCACGATCCCGTGGAGATCTGGGAGCGCACCAACTCGGTGATCCAGAACGCCCTGCGGCACGGCGGTCTGTCGCCGACCGACCTGGTGTCGATCGGGATCACCAACCAGCGGGAGACCACGGTGGTCTGGGATCCGCGCAACGGGCGGCCCTACTACAACGCCATCGTCTGGCAGGACACCCGTACGGACGTCATCGCCGCGAACCTGGAGCGTTCGGGGAAGGGCGAGGTCATCCGCCGCAAGGCCGGGCTGCCGCCGGCCACGTACTTCTCCGGCGGCAAGATCCAGTGGATCCTGGAGAACGTCGACGGCGTACGGGAGGCGGCCGAGGCCGGTCACGCGATCTTCGGCAACACGGACGCCTGGGTCCTGTGGAACCTGACCGGCGGTCCGAACGGCGGCATCCACGCCACCGACGTGACCAACGCGAGCCGCACCATGCTGATGAACCTGGAGACCCTCGACTGGGACGAGGAACTCCTGGACTTCTTCGGCATCCCCCGGGCGATGCTCCCGAAGATCAACCCCTCGTCGCACCCGGAGGCCTACGGCTCCACGCGCACCTCCCGGCCGCTGAGCGCCGCCATTCCCATCGGCGGCGTCCTCGGCGACCAGCAGGCGGCCACCGTCGGCCAGGTCTGCTTCTCCCCCGGCGAGGCCAAGAACACCTACGGGACCGGTAACTTCCTGGTGCTCAACACCGGTGCCGAGCTGGTCCGTTCGGAGAACGGCCTGCTCACCACGGTGGCGTACCAGTTCGGCGACGAACCGGTGGTCTACGCCCTGGAGGGGTCCATCGCGGTCACCGGATCCGCGGTGCAGTGGCTGCGCGACCAGATGAAGATCATCAAGTCGGCGCCGGAGAGCGAGGAGCTGGCCCGCAGCGTCCAGGACAACGGCGGGATGTATTTCGTGCCCGCGTTCTCCGGCCTGTTCGCGCCGTACTGGCGTTCCGACGCCCGCGGCGCGATCGTCGGCCTGGCCCGGTACAACGACAACGCCCACCTGGCGCGGGCCACGCTGGAGGCCATCTGCTACCAGAGCCGCGATGTGGTCGAGGCGATGGAGCAGGACTCCGGGGTCCATCTCGACGTGCTCAAGGTCGACGGCGGCGTCACCGCCAACGACCTCTGCATGCAGATCCAGTCGGACGTCCTCGGCGTCGAGGTCAGCCGTCCCGTGGTCGCCGAGACGACCGCTCTCGGCGCCGCCTACGCGGCGGGGCTCGCGACCGGTTTCTGGCAGAACACCGACGAGCTGCGCGCCCAGTGGCACGAGTCGAAGCGCTGGTCGCCCCAGTGGTCCGAGAAGCAGCGCGCGGACGGCTACGCGGGCTGGAAGCGGGCGGTGGAGCGCACGCTCGACTGGGTGAAGGTGCCCTGACGCGCTCGCACAGGTCCTGACGCGCTCGCATAGGTTGGGCCGGTCCCTTTCGCCGTACCGACGAGGACCGGCCCATGCCCAGCAGCACCAGCATCCGTCTCATAGAGCCCGCCGACGCCGCCCCGATCGCCGCCCACCGGGTACGGGACGCCGAGGCGTTCCGCCCGTGGGAACCGGCCCAGCCGGACGACTTCTTCACCCCGGAGGGCCAGGCGGAGCGGATCGAGGGCCTGTTGGCGGGATACCGGGCCGGTACGGTCTGGCCGGGTGCGGTGCTCGCCGGCGACGAGGTGATCGGGCAGGTCACCGTCGGGGGCATCCTGCCGCAGCCGCATCTGCGCCGCGGCTCCGTCGGCTACTGGATCGCCTCGGTCGCCCAGAACCGGGGCCACGCCGGGAACGCCGTCGGGCTCGCCCTGCGGGTGATGCGGGAGGAGCTGGGCCTGCACCGCGCCGAGGCGTCCACCAATCTGGAGAACCTGCCCTCCCAACGGGTGCTGCGCCGCAACGGGTTCACCCCGTACGGCGTCGCGCACTCGGCGATCTTCCTCGACGGGGGCTGGCGGGACGGGCTGCTGTGGGAGCGGATCCTCGGCGACTGAGCGGACGGGGGCCGGTCGGGCAGCCGGCGGTCTAGAACCCCCGGCGTGACTCCCGTACCAGCAGCACCAGCAGATACGCTCCGCCGACGCACACGGTGACCGCGCCGGTCGGCAGCACCACGCCGGGGATCGCGTGCTGCGCCGCGATGTCCGCGCCGAGCAGCAGGAGCGCGCCGACGAGCGCCGAACCGGTGAGGTCGGCGGTGGATCCGCGGCCGGTGAGCCGGCGGGCGATCTGCGGCGCCGCCAGGGCCACGAAGACGATGGGGCCCGCTGCGGCCGTCACCGCGGCGGTCGCGGCCACGCCGAGGACCACCAGCAGCAGCTTCGTCCGTTCGACGGGGACGCCCAGCATCGCCGCCGTGTCGTCGCCCAGTTCGAGCCAGCGCATCCGGCGTTGCGCCACCGGGGCCATCAGGGCGACCGCCGCCACCAGGGCGGAGGACATCAGTACGGCGGGCCAGCCGATGGCGCTCAGCGAACCGGCGCCCCAGACGGCGGCCCGCAGCGCGGTGTCCACATCGGCCTTCACCGAGAACCAGGTGTTGACCGAGGACAGCAGCGCCCCGACCGCGATGCCCACGATGATGAGCCGGAAGCCCCGCACCCCCCGCCGGAACGCCAGCAGATACACGGCGAACGCGGTGAGGAGCCCGCCGGCGAGCGCGCCCGCCGCGAGGGCCGAGTAACTGCTCGCGCCCGCCAGCAGCATGAGGACGACACCGGTGTACGAGCCGGTGGTGAAGCCGATGACGTCAGGGCTGCCGAGCGGGTTGCGGGTCAGGGACTGGAAGACCGCGCCGCCCACGGCCAGGGCCGCCCCGAACACCATGGCGGCGACGATGCGCGGGGCCCGCCACTCCAGGACGACGGTGCGGACGCTGTTGCGGGCGGTGCCGGTCAGGACCGACATCAGGTCGCCGAGGCTCAGCGCGAAGCTGCCGAGGGTGAACGCCCACAGCGCCAGGGCGACCAGCGCGGCCGCCAGCAGTCCGCAGACGACGACCGAGCGTCGTGTCGCTTTCAGGCTCAGGGACCCGGCCCTGAGGACGATCGCCCCGCTCACAGCTCCTTCACCCGGCTTCCGCGCACCAGGAGGATCAGTACGGGAGCGCCGATGAGCGGCATCATGACACCGACCTGAAGTTCGGAGGGGATCACGATCAGCCGGCCCAGGACGTCGGCGACGAGGACGATCACCGGGGCGAGGACAGCGGAGAAGACGAGGATCCAGCGCCAGTCGGGACCGGTGAGCCACCGCACGGCGTGCGGCACCATGAGCCCGACGAACATCAGCGGGCCCGCCGCGGCCGTCGCCGCACCGCACAGCAGGGCCACCGCGACCACCACACCGCACCTCACAGCGCCGACCCGCAGCCCGAAGGATCGCCCCGCGTCGTCGCCGAGGGCCATCGCGTTGAGCGGGCGGGCGCAGAGGGCGGCGACCAGCAGTCCGGCCAGGACGAAGGGCAGGATGTCACCGGCGGTGCCCGTCGGGCGGTCGGTGATGGTGCCCGCCCCCCAGAACCGCATCCGGTCGAAGGTCTCCGTGTCGATCAGGGCGAGGGTCTGGGAGATGCCGACGAGGACCGCCGTGAAGGCGGTCCCGACGAGGGTGAGGCGCACCGGCGTCGGCCCGCCCCGCCCCCCGCTCGCGGCGAGGTAGACGAACGCCGATCCGACGACGGCGCCGACGAGGGCGAGGGGCAGGTACTGCTCGATGCGGGTGACGCCGAGGACGGCCACGCCCAGGGTGACGGCGAAGCCCGCACCGGCATTGACGCCGAGGACACCGGGGTCGGCGAGCGGATTGCGGGTGAGCGCCTGCATCAGCGCTCCCGCCACGCCCAGGGACATGCCGACGACGATGCCGAGCAGGGTGCGGTCCACCCGGGCGCCGCTGACCGTGGCGTGCGAGGCGGAGCCGTCGGGAGCGGTCAGCGCCTGCCACACCACGTCGAGCGGGAGCAGCGCCGAGCCGATCGCGACGCTGAGCAGCACCGCCACGAGGAGGGCGCCGACGGCGACGCCCAGGCCGATGAGCCGGCGCGTCCTTCGACGCGACGGCCTCGACGGTGCGGCCGGTGGTGGCGCGTCCTTCGTCGCGAGCGCCTGTGCCATCTGTTCTCCCTGAGCAACCCGCCACCCGGACAGGCCGGAGTGCCGTGCGTGATCGACGTACCTGTACTGCTGGACCCCTGCCCGGCCCGACTCCCCCGGTGTCAGCCGCCGAGAGCCCCCACCGCGTCCGTGGTGAGCTCGCTGACCGGTACTCCGGACTCGCGGCTCAGCCCCCGCAGCAGCCCGGCCCGGGTGGCGTATCCGGCCGCCCTGGCCGCCGCCGTCAGCTCGCCCCCGCCGCGGAGGTGTTCGACGGCGGCGTTCATCCTGGCCCGGTTGCGCCACCGTGTGAAGGGCAGTCCGGTCTCGTCGAGGAAGACGCGCTGCACCTGACGGGCGCTCATCCGGTACCGATCGGCGAGGCTCTCCAGCGTCGCCGAGGGGGTGCGCAGGGCCTCGCGGGCGAGGGCGCGCACGGCGGGGTGGACGGGCAGGACGACCGGGAAGTACTGCCGGGAGATGCCCCTCAGCACCCGCCCCAGCGCCTGCCGGAACGGCTCGACCTGCTCCCGTGTGGTCGGCGCGGCCCCGAGTGCGGTGGTCATGACCTCGGTGAGCGCGGGCACCGCCCCGAGCGGCTGAACCCGGAATCGTGGCTGGTCAGCGGGGTCGAGGAGGGGTCCGAGCGCCATGCCGCCCGGCTCGATCCGCAGGGCGTGCGGCACGCGCGGGGCCAGCCAGAGCGCCTCGTGGCGCCCGAGCCGCCACTCCTGGCCGTCGGCGGTCAGACGGGCGTTGCCCGTCACCACGTAGACGAGATGGGGCTCGTCGTGCTGGTGTGTGTCGTGCCCCAGAAAGCGGATGGCGTTCTCGGCGACCACCGTGCCGAGGGATGTCGTCGGCAAGCGTGCCTCCCGTTGTGCGATGCGTCGTGTCCGTCACCGACCATGTCGTACTCGGATCGACGCAGCGGAACCAGCGAGGTTAGCCTCACCTTACCAACAGCTCGAACGGTCGAGCCTGCCCAGTCTCATGAGGTCCCATGTTTGCTCCTGCCCGTCTTCTCGCCGTCGCGGTCGTCGCCGCACTGGCCCTCACCGGCTGCTCGGCCTCCGACCCGTCGGGCGACGGGGACAAGGCGTCCGCCGCGAAGACCCGTGCCGTCACGACCGACTACGGCAAGGTGAAGGTGCCGACCGAGCCGAAGCGGGTGGTCGTGCTGAACCACGCGCTCGCCGGGTACCTCTACGACCTCGACGTGCCGGTCACGGCGACGATTCCCGAGGACGCCGAGAGCAAGGGCGCGTTCTCCCCGAACTGGGCGAAGGAGGCGAAGGAGGACGGTACGACGTTCCTGCCGTGGAGCGTCGACGGCTTCGACCTGGAGGCGATCCTCGCCCTCGACCCCGACCTCATCGTCGGCGGCGGCATCGGCTTCCCGCTGTTCCAGGCGGAGAAGGTGTACGACGACCTCTCCGACATCGCCCCCACCGTGCTCGTCGGCAAGAAGCTCGGCGACTGGCGGGCCCAGTTCTCCTTCCTCGCCGACGACGTGTTCGGCAGGCCCGACGTCTACAAGGAGCACGTGGCCGCCTACGACCGGCGGATCGACGAGGTGAAGCAGGCGATCACACCGCCGGCCGGCCCGGTCTCCTTCCTGGCCCTCACCGGCGACGGCACCGCCTACGGCCTGGTGGAGAGCGTGGGCCTGCCCACCGAGCTGAAGAAGGTCGGCATCGAACCGGCCCCGGTCTTCGCCGACGGCGGTTTCAAGGTGTACGGACAGGGCGGTGACATGTTCGAGCTGTCGACCGAGAAGGTGGGCCAGACGATCACCCAGCCGTCCGTGTTCGTGATGGGCTTCAACGCCGACACGACCGACGTCGCCACGCTGAAGAAGAACCCCGTCTACAAGGCGCTGCCCGCCTTCAAGGCGAACCGGGCCTACGACCTGCCGCACTGGGTGCTGCGCGGCGACTACGACGAGTCGATGGCCCTGCTCGACATCATCGAGAAGCAGTTCTCCTGATGGCCTCCCAGCGCGCGTACACGACGCACCCCCTCGTCCTGCGCCGGGTCGCCGTGCGCCGCGTCGAGGAGGTGACCCCCCGGATGCGGCGCGTCGTCCTCGGCGGCGAGGACCTCGCGGCGTTCACCCGGGACGGGATCGACCACCCCGGCTTCGCCGCGCCCGGGTTCGACGACCACGTCAAACTGATCCTGGCCGCCGACGGGGACATCCGGGCGGCGCTCCCGGCCCAGTTGCCGCACGGCATCGAGTGGACCCCGGCCGAACACCGGCTGACCCGCGACTACACGCCCCGGCGGGTGGACCTCGACGCGGGTGAGGTCCACCTCGACTTCGTGGTGCACGGCGACGGGCCCGCGGAGTCCTGGTCCGCGGCGGCCCGGGAGGGCGACGAGCTGTGGTTCGTCGGCCCCAAGTCCTCGCTCCGGCTGCCGGAAGGGCTGGACTGGATCCAGCTCGTCGGCGACGAGACGGCGCTGCCCGCGATCGGCCGCTTCCTCGACGAACGCCCCCTCGACGTCCCGGCGCACGTCCTGGTGACCGTCCCGGACGACGCGGCACGCCAGGAACTCGCCCTGCGCGACGGCGACACGGTCACCTGGGTCCTCGCGGAGCCGGGTGACGCGGCGGCGCTGGAGTCCGCCGTACGCGCGCTGCCGGTGCCGGCGGGCGAGGGGTACGTCTGGGCGGCGGCGGAGAGCCGGGCGCTGCTGCCGGTACGCCGGTATCTCCAGCGGGAGGGGAAGCTCTCCAAGGACCGGGTGAACATCACGGGTTACTGGCACCGCGAGGAGCCCGCCGCGCCGGAGGCGGAGGCGGAGGCCACGGCCGACTCCGCACCGGCACCCGCCGGGATTCCGTCGCCGCTGCCGTGGCTGGTCGCCCGGGCCGCGTTGCAGCTCGGCGTGGTGGACACGGTCGCCGATACCCCGGGGCTCTCCGCCGGCGCCCTCGCGGCCCGGCTGGGCGTGCCCGGTCCGGGGATCGCCGTCCTGCTGCCGCTGCTCGCCGCGTACGACGTGGTCGTCGACGCCGACGGGAGCGGGCTGCGTCTCGGTGCGGCGGGCGAGGAACTCCTCGACGACCACGAGCGCGAGGAGTACACCGGCCACGAGGCCGACCTGCTGCTCGCCCTCGCGCACCTCG
This sequence comes from Streptomyces rubiginosohelvolus, assembly GCF_014649875.1. Classification (GTDB taxonomy): domain Bacteria; phylum Actinomycetota; class Actinomycetes; order Streptomycetales; family Streptomycetaceae; genus Streptomyces; species Streptomyces rubiginosohelvolus. The sequence continues at coordinate 126,378 of NZ_BMTW01000004.1, forward strand.
CCCCCGCGCTCCGGGACGGCACATCGCCGTGGCGCCTCGCCTCGGGCGCCACCCTGCACGACACGGTGGCCGACGACGCGGAGCGTTACGGCGAACTGGTCGAGGAGTGCGAGCAGTTGGTGTTCCTGCTGACCGGTCTGACGGCCGATCCCCTCTGGGAGGGCGTGAAGACCTGCCTCCTGACCGGTCCGGGGAGCGCCTCGATGGCCGCGGCCCTCGACGACGCCGGACGGCGGCTGCGGCTGCGGATCGCGGAGGAGGGCGCACCGGCCGAGGTGCTGCGCGGACACGTTCCGGCGCCGGACCGGATCGACTGGACGGGCGGCCCCGCGGATGTCGCGGTCGCCGCGAAGGCGCTGGCGTACCGCACCGACGAGGAGGCCGTACGGCTTCTCACGCGGCTGGCCGCATGGACGGGGACGGCGGTGCTCGTTGAGGCCTCGCGCCCGGACGGGCTGAGCCCGCACGCGGCCGAGGCGGCACTGCACGCGTTCACCGCGACCGGCGGCCCGCTGCGCGACTCCGCCGCCCTCGCCGTCCTGGCGGAGCGGTCGGGCTGGCGGGTCGAGCGGACCGTCGCCCTCGGCTGGGGCGCGGAGGCCACGGTCCTGCGCCGGGCCTGAACGCCGCTCCCACGGGGGGTGGGGCGGCGGGGAAGCCGCCGAGGTCAGCCCGACCTCGGCGGCTTCCGTGCATCGAAGGCGAAGAGGGTGTTCTTCGCCGCGGCCACGAACACCGCACGTCCCGCGACGGTCACGCGGGGGCTCGCGCCCTCCTGGCCCGTCAGCCCGTCGGCCTGCGGGTCCGTCGACCACAGCGGCTTTCCGTCGTCGGGCGACAGCGCGACCACCCGCCCGGTGGCCGAGCTGAAGTACACCGCGCCGTCACCCGTCGCCGGCCCGGACGCGCCCTCCACACCCGTCTGCCGCTTCCACTTCTTCCGGCCGGTGGCGGGGTCGAACGCGGTGACGAGACCGGTCTGCCCGCTCACGTAGACGGTGCCGTCCGCCATGCCGGGCGTGCCGCCGTACACCCGGTCGAACCGGGAGCGGGTCACCTTCCCCGAGGCGGGGTCGACGCGGACCACCCCGTCGTACCCGGCCCGCGCGGTCCCCTCGTAGTGCGGGGAGAGGAGGACGAGGGAGCCATCGGCGTCGCCCACCGGCACGGCGGGGCCTTCGACCGTGACGGGCCCGCCCAGCTCCCCGGAGTCGAGGGCGAGCGTACGCAGGGTGGGGCTGCGTTGTTCGAGGGCGTCGACCTCCGCGTCGGTCGCGCACATCGCGAGGAGCCGCGGGCCCGCCGGGACGGGCGCGCACTGGGTGCCGGCAGGGAACTGCGCCGTCCAGGCGACCTCGCCGCTGTGGGCGTCCCGGGCCTCGAAGCGGGAGTTGGAGGCGTCGACGGTCACCACGGCGGAGCCGGCCACGACGGCGTCCCGGGTCCGGCCGGTGACGGCCGTCGACTGGGCGCCGGACGGCGTGGACCACAGCTCCTCGCCGCTGTCCGCGTCGAGGGCCACGACCTCGGTGGGCGGGCCCTGCGGGGCGTCCTGGTCGGCGATGCGGTAGCCGATCACGGTGTCGTCGGTGGCGCCCACCATGTACATGCCCTGGGCGGGGACGCCGGGGCTCTTCGCGGTCCACACCCGCGATCCGTCCGCGGGGTTCACCCGGGTCGCGACGACACCGCCGCCCCCGCAGAACAGCGCGTCGTCGCGGGCGACGCAGCGCAGCTCGTCGGGGATGTCCTCGCGGCCGCCCGGCACGGTCGTGCGCCACGGCCCGAAGCCGTCGGGGAGGGTGCCGCCCGGCGCGGCGGCGCTCCGCCCGGCGTCCGTGCCCCGGCCGTCCGTGCCGTCGCCGTTGCCGTCGGCGCCGCCCGTCGTCAGCGCGGCGACTCCCCCGCCGATGGCCGCCACCGCGACCGCCGCTGCCAGCACGGGCCGCCAGCGGCGACGCAGCCGGCCGCCGATCGCGGTGCCGGTGCTCCCGGCGTCGGAAGCGGTCGGGGCTGCCGGGGCGGGGGTCGTCGGAGGCGGGGTGTCCGGTGTCATGAGGTGGTGCTGGGTGAGCATGTCGCGGGTCCGGCCCGCGCCCGGCCCGCCGGTGGCGGTGCCGCCCAGGTCGGACGGCAGGTCGCGCAGCAGCACGAGAAGTTCGTCCACCGAGGGACGCCGCTCGGGATCCTTGTCCAGGCACGGCTCGACGACCGCGCGCAGGGCATCCGGTACGGCGCCCAACGACGGCTCCTCGTGCACCACTTGGTACGCCGTGATGTAGGGGCTGTCCGCGTCGAAGGGCCCGTGGCCCGTCGCCGCGTACACCAGGAGCGTCCCCATCGAGAAGACGTCGGAGCGCGGGCCCACGCCGCGCGGCGCCTGCAGTTGCTCGGGCGACATGAAGGGCGGCGTACCGATGACCCGCCCGGTCATCGTCAGCGTCTCCTGGTCGACGGCGCGGGAGATGCCGAAGTCGATGACGCGGGGCCCCTCGGCCGAGAGGACCACGTTCGAGGGCTTCAGATCGCGGTGGACGACCCCCACCCGGTGGATGTCGCGCAGCGCCTCGGCGAGACCGACGGCGAGTCTCCGCAGCTCCGGCCCGTTCAGGGGGCCGTCGTCGGTGATGCGCTGGGCGAGCGTGGGGCCCTCGATGTAGGTCGTCGCCATCCACGGCTGGTCGGCCTCGGGGGCGGCGTCGACCACGGCGGCGGTGAACGCTCCGCTCACCCGCCGGGCGGCGGCCACCTCCTGCCGGAACCGGATGCGGAACTCGTCGTCCCCCGCGAACTGCTGGTGGATCAGCTTGATCGCGATGGACCGGCCGGAACTCGTCCGGGCCAGGAAGACCGTGCCCATGCCACCCGAACCGAGCCGCGCCTCCAGCGGATAGCCGCCGATCTCGGCTGGGTCACCTCCGCGCAGCGACACTCTCCCCGACCTCCCGTCCCCCGTGCGTGCGTCTCCGCCACCACGGGCCTGCTCGTTCGTGCTGCACCCAAACTAGTCGCAGGGCGGTACGGCGGAGCAAAGCGGGTGACGCACAGGGGGGCGGGACGGCCGGCTCTCGGGACGCAGTGTCGTCAGTCGCGCGGGCCGTCTCTCGGCACGTAGTGCTGCGGGAGCCCTCGCCGTTCTTCGGGCGGCAGGTTCCGGCCCGGTGTCTCCACCGGGGCCGACGCGGGCCGGCCCCGCTCGCGGTCCCAGCCCGCCCGGGCGCGCGGATGGAAGCGGTGCCGCTCGGGGACGTACCGCCAGGCGTGGTGTACCGACCGGCCCAGCAGGCACAGCAGGCGTTCATCGTGGGGCGTCCAGCGCAGGCCCAGGCGGTCCCGGACGGTCTGCGGATACAGGCCGACCGTGATCCACAGGGTCGTCCGCACGAGCGGGACGCGGGCGAGGGACCAGAACGGCGACGGCAGCCACCGCAGGAGGGGCGGCCGGGCGATACGGCGCATGTTCAGGACGTCCCGGGTCGGCCGGTTGTCCTCCAGGACGTCGGCGCACATGTGGTCCCAGTACCGCTGGAACTCCTCCCAGCTGCCGGGCACGGGTTTCATCGAGAGGCCGTACAGCGCGTACCAGCGGACGTGCTCGTCGAAGAGCGTGCGCCTCTGTGCCTCGGTGAGGCCGCCGCCGAAGCGCTCGGCGACCTGCACGGTCAGCATGAAGAACGTGGCGTGTGCCCAGTAGAACGTGCCCGGGTTGAGCGCGTGGTACGGGCGGCCGTGCGCGTCGACCCCGCTGATCGCGGCGTGGTAGCCGCGCACCTCGCGGGCCGTACGGGCGGCGAGCGGGCCGTCGTAGACCACTCCCCCGATCGGGTACAGCGAGCGGAAGAGGCGCTCCCAGCGCTCCTCGAAGAAGCGTGAGTGCTCGGCGACGCCCGCGCCCAGCTCGGGGTGCATGTTCTGCATCGATCCGGCCCAGGGGGCGAGGAGGAGGCCCCTCCAGTCGCCGAACCAGCGCCAGGTGAGGGAGTCGGGGCCGAGCGGTTCGGGGGTTCTCGGGCCGGTCGGGCCGGGTCCGTGCGCTGACGCTGTCACGTGTACCTCCGCTGGGGTTCTCCGTTGCGAGGCCGTCGAGAGCAATCTGATGACACCTGTCCTCAGGTTAAAATGTGCGGACACCTGTCGTCAATTGCACGAGCAGCACTCGACTACGCGAACAGAACACGGGGGAACCGGAGTTGACGGAACGGAGCTGGGGCGGCACCAAGCTCGCCGATCGTCGCGCCGCCCGTCGGCAGACCCTGCTGGACGTCGCCGGGCGGCTGGCCGGCGAGGAGGGGTGCGCGGCCGTCACGGTCCGGTCGGTCTGCCGTGAGGCGCGCCTGACGGACCGCTATTTCTACGAAAGCTTCACCGGACGCGACGACCTGCTCCTCGCCGCCTTCGAGCGGGTCGCCGACGAGGCCCGGAGCGCGCTGGAGGGAGCGGTGGCTACCGGCGGCCCGCAGCGCGAGGTCCGGGCCCGGGCCGCCGTCTCCGCCTTCGTCGCCCTGGTCCTGGACGCGCCGCACAAGGGCCGCCTGCTGCTCCTGGAGCCCTTCGCCGACCCGGTGCTGGGGGCCCGAAGCCATCTGCTCATGCCGGTGTTCACCGACCTCGTGGGCGGCCAGCTCGCCGGTACGGGGGACGACATCGACCGCCGCCTGGCCGCGCACGCCCTGGTAGGCGGTCTGGCCAACCTCTTCGCGGGGTGGCTCCACGGCACGCTCGACGTACCGCGCGAGCGGCTGGAGGCGCACTGCGTGGAGCTGGTGCTCGCGGCGACGACGTCCGCGACCGCGTCCGGGAAGTAGCCATCCCCGTCACGCGTCGCCGACCCGCGCCGCCATCACGCGAATCGAACAAGGTGAAAGTTTAACCAACAGTCTTCTCAACAGGATCACCCGTCACTACGGTGAGGGACCCATGAGTCCCCCCATCGCCCCCGTGGGCTGGAGTCGCTGGCTGGTACCGCCCGCCGCCCTCTCGATCCACCTCTCCATCGGCCAGGCCTACGCCTGGTCCGTGTTCAAGCCCCCGCTGGAGGACGCGCTCGGCCTCAGCGGCACGCAGAGCGCCCTGCCCTTCCAGCTCGGCATCGTCATGCTCGGCCTCTCCGCCGCCTTCGGCGGCACGCTCGTCGAGCGGCGCGGGCCCCGATGGGCCATGACCGTCGCCCTCGTCTGCTTCTCCTCCGGCTTCCTGATCTCCGCGCTCGGCGCGGCGACCCAGCAGTTCTGGCTGATCGTCCTGGGGTACGGCTTCGTCGGGGGCATCGGTCTCGGCATCGGCTACATCTCGCCCGTGTCGACGCTCATCAAGTGGTTCCCCGACCGCCCTGGCATGGCCACGGGCATCGCCATCATGGGGTTCGGCGGCGGTGCGCTGATCGCCTCGCCCTGGTCGGCGCAGATGCTGGAGTCCTTCGGCAGCGACAGCAAGGGCATCGCCCTCGCCTTCCTGGTGCACGGACTGTCCTACGCGGTCTTCATGCTGCTCGGCGTCCTGCTGGTACGGGTGCCGCGCCCGCGTACGGAGGAGCAGCGGGCGGACGGCAGCCCCGCCACCGCCGCCGGGCCGCAGGTGTCGGCGCGTCAGGCGCTGCGCACCCCGCAGTTCTGGCTGCTGTGGGTCGTGCTCTGCATGAACGTGACGGCCGGCATCGGGATCCTGGAGAAGGCCGCGCCGATGATCACGGACTTCTTCGCGGACACCTCGACGCCCGTGTCGGTGACCGCGGCCGCCGGGTTCGTCGCCCTGCTGTCCGCGGCCAACATGGCCGGCCGGATCGGCTGGTCCTCGACCTCCGACCTGATCGGGCGCAAGAACATCTACCGCGTCTATCTCGGTGCGGGCACGCTCATGTACGCGCTCATCGCCCTGGTGGGAGACTCGTCCAAGCCGCTGTTCGTGCTGTGCGCGCTGGTCATCCTCTCCTTCTACGGCGGCGGCTTCGCGACGATCCCCGCCTATCTGAAGGACCTGTTCGGCACGTACCAGGTGGGCGCGATCCACGGCCGTCTGCTCACCGCCTGGTCCACCGCCGGGGTCCTCGGGCCACTCATCGTGAACTGGATCGCCGACCGGCAGGAGGAGGCCGGGAAGGACGGCGCGGATCTGTACGGGACGTCCCTCCTCATCATGATGGGCCTGCTCGTCATCGGCTTCGTGGCCAACGAACTGGTCCGCCCGGTCCACCCGTCGCACCACCTCGGCGACGTCACCGCGCAGAAGGGAGCGCCCGATGTCCGACAGCAGCAGTCAGAGTCCGCCTGACGTCTCCACCGGGAAGGACCGGCGGCCGCTGATCGCCTTCACCTGGCTGTGGGTGGGCGCCCCGCTCGCCTACGGGCTGTACGAACTGATCCGCAAGGCCACCCAGTTGTTCACCGGCTGACGGACCACTGGCCGACCCCGGACCCGGCCGACCCCGGACCCGACGGGCCCGGGGTCACGGTCACCGCCGGTTTCAGGCTCCGCCCACCAGGTCCGGGGCGCGCAGCATGGCGGCCGGAATCCCCCAGGCGTCGACGAGTTCGCCGGCCAGGGGCCGGATCTTGCGGCAGAGGTCGTTCACCTCACGGGTGATCGCCTTGGAGCGCTGGACGGTCAGCCGGCCGTGCTCCATGAACCAGGCGCGGTCCGCCTCGATCGTCGACAGGGCGAACAGGTCGCACAGCAAACCCAGGGCGACCTTGTTGCCGCCGTCGGGCAGCGTACGCATCTTCTCGACGAACGCCTCCAGCACCAGCCGCTCCATATGGGCGCGGGCGACGGCGATGACATGGTCCTGCACCTCGGAGAAGACGGCGCCCGCGTCGCGCTTGCGGTCGATGCCGCTCTTGAGCCTGCGGGCCACCCCGGCGAGCATGTGCTCCTCCCGGTAGCGGACCATGGCGAGCTGGTACTCCGAGTCGAGCAGTCCGGCCTCCTGGTCCCACTCGTCGCCGCCCGGCAGCAGATCGCGGACCCGTTCGAGCAGCTTGTGGGCCGACGTCTTCTCGATGACCGTCTCGACGGCGAGGTTGGTGACGTAGCGGACCATGCCCAGCTGGTCCAGGTCCTCGAACTCGCTCGCGTAGTCGGTGAGCAGGCCCTTGGCGACGAGCTGGAGCAGGACGTGGTTGTCGCCCTCGAAGGTGGTGAAGATGTCGCTGTCGGCCTTGAGCGCGGCGAACCGGTTGACGGCCAGATAGCCCGCGCCGCCGCACGCCTCGCGGCACTCCTGGATCACCTGGGTGGCGTGCCAGGTGGCGAGCGCCTTGGTTCCGGCGGCCCGGGCCTCCAGCAGGCGTCGCGCCTGCGCGTCGTCCTCCAGATCGGAGAAGACGTCGTGGAGCTGGGTGCGGACGACGTCCTGGGCGAAGTGCAGTGCGTACGTACGGGCGACGAGCGGCAGCAGACGCCGCTGGTGCAGTCCGTAGTCGAGGAGCAGCTGCTCCTCCCTCTGGGGGCCGGCCGCGAACTGGCGTCGCCGCAGGGCGTACTTCGTCGCGATCGCGAGGGCGACCTTGGCGGCGTTGACCCCGGCGCCGCCGACGCTGACGCGGCCCTGCACCAGGGTGCCGAGCATGGTGAAGAAGCGGCGGTGGGGGTTGTCGATCGTGCTCTCGTAGACGCCTTCCGGGGTGACGTCGGCGAAGCGGTTGAGCAGCGCCTCGCGATCCACCCGCACACCGTCGAACCGGAGGCGTCCGTTGTCCACGCCGTTGAGGCCCATCTTGCGGCCGTCGTCCTCGATGTGGACCCCGGGCGCGGCCTCGCCGTCGACCCGGATCGGCACGACGAACGCGTGCACACCCCGGGACTCGCCGCCCACTTCCAACTGGGCGAAGACGACTGCCAGTTCGCCGTGGCGGGCCGCGTTGCCGATGTAGTCCTTGCGCGCCTGGTCGCCCTCGGTGGTGATGACGAACTCCTGGGCGTCGACGTCGTAGCGCGCGACCGTGCCGAGCGCCTGGACGTTGGAGCCGTGCCCGGTCTCCGTCATCGCGAAGCAGCCCATCAGCTCCCCGGTGATCAGGCCGGGGAGATGGGCGTCGTGGTGGCGCTCGGTCCCCAGATGCAGGATCGCGCCGCCGAAGAGCCCGAACTGCACCCCGACCTTCACCAGCACCGACAGATCGCCGAAGGCGAGCGTCTCGAACGCGGCGATCGAGGCACCGACGTCGCCGCCTCCGCCGTACCGCTTCGGGAAGCCCATGCCGGTCTGGCCCGTCGCCGCCATCTCGACCACGAGCTCACGCACGCGCTCGCGGAACGCGTCGATGTCGAGCTCGTCGGCCTCGTCCAGCACCGAGGCGTACGTCGTCAGATTGGCCCGGACCAGGTCCCGGACCTCGGCGTACTCGCCGTCGAGCACCTCGGTCAGCGCCCGGACGTCGATCTCCGGCTGCACGTACCCGCCGGTCGCGGGCGATGTTCTGTCAGTGGTCATACCGATTCGCTACCCCGCCCGGAGACGATCAAGCAGTTCGCTGCCCCGGTCAGCCCTGTCCGGCGGGCGGATCGGCCAGGATGCCTTCGAGCAGCCCCGTGGCCTGGCCGACCTCGATGAGATAGCCGTCCGGGTCGCGCAGGTAGCAGCGGATCTCGGCCTTGCGGTCGATCGGCGGGGTGAGGAACTCGGCGCCCTTCGCACTCCACTCGCGGTAGCAGCGTTCGATGTCGGCGACGCGGATGTTCAGGAAGCTGGTCGCGGTGCCGGGATCGGTCGGCGGGTGGAGCGTGACATCGGGTTTGTCGGGGGTCGGGCCGCCACCGGGGTTCATGATCAGCCAGCTGTTCGCGAGCTTGATGATGCACGGGTTCGCGTCGAGGACCACTTCGCCGCCAAGGACGTCGGCGTAGAAGGCGCGTGCGCGGGGAACGTCCGCGACGGTGAGGAAGTGGGTGAGGAGCAGGCCCGACGCCGGTGCCGGGAGATCTTCACGGCGCATGGTGTGACGCCTCCAGACGGATGTCGACGTACCTCCCATGGTGGACCACCGGGCCGTCCCCCGAAAGACGATCATCAGCGGGCCGGACCTGAGGGCTGACGGGCCTTGCCCCTTGGGCAGGCCCGGCCCCCGACCGGGCCCTACTCCCCGGCCGCGCTCCGGCCCCGGCCGCGCTCCGGCCCCGGCCGCGCCCGGTCCGTCGCCGGGCCCTGCTCCCCGACCGGACCGTGTCGGGCCGGACCCGATCACGGCCGGCGCCGGTCAGGAGCCCGCCCGGCGCTTGTTCCAGACGTCGAAGCCGACCGCGGCCAGCAGGGCCAGGCCCTTGATCACCTGCTGCCAGTCGGTGCCGATGCCCACCAGGTTCATCCCGTTGTTGAGTACCCCGAGGACCAGCCCGCCGATGACGGCGCCCAGCACCGTGCCCACACCGCCGCTCATCGACGCCCCTCCGATGAAGGCCGCGGCGATGGCCTCCAGCTCGAAGTTGATGCCCGCCTTGGGCGAGGCCGCGTTGAACCGCGCCGCGAACACCAGCCCGGCCAGGGCCGCCAGCATCCCCATGTTCAGGAAGACCGCGAAGGTCACCTTGCGGTCCTTGACGCCCGACAGCTTGGCCGCGGGCAGGTTGCCGCCGATCGCGTACACGTGGCGTCCCACCACCACGTTGCGCATCACGTAACCGAAGCAGACCAGCAGGACAGCGAGGACGATCAGGACCACGGGCGCGCCCTTGTAGCTGGCGAGCAGGAGCGTGGCGACGGTGATGGCGGCGATCAGGGCGACGAGTTTCAGGACGAAGAGGTTCTTCGGCAGGGGCGCCAGGTCGAACTCCGCCTGCCGGGCGCGGTTGCGGATCTCCTGGTTGACCACCAGGGCGATCACTCCGAGGCCGAGCAGCAGGGTCAGGTTGTGGTAGTTGGTGACGGGGCCGACCTCCGGCAGGAAGCCGTTCGCCACCTTCTGCAGCCCCTCCGGGAAGGGGCCCAGGGTCTGTCCCCGCAGGAAGATCTCCGTCAGCCCCCGGAAAAGCAGCATCCCGGCCAGCGTGACGATGAACGAGGGGATGCCGACGTACGCGATGAAGAAGCCCTGGACCGCCCCCGCGGCCGCGCCGATCAGCAGGGTCACCACCACGGCGAGCGGCCAGGCGAGCTGGTGCTCCACCATCAGCACCGCGGCGACCGCGCCCACCAGGGCCGTCAGCGATCCCACGGAGAGGTCGATGTGGCCGGAGATGATGACGATCATCATGCCGATGGCGAGGATCAGGATGTAGCTGTTCTGCAGGACGAGATTGGAGACGTTGCGCGGCAGGAGCAGGTCGCCGCCCGTCCAGATCTGGAAGAGCAGCACGATGAGTCCCAGCGCGAACAGCATCCCGTACTGCCGGGTGTTGCGCCGGACGCTCTCCACCAGCAGGCGCGCCACCGCCGGGGCGGCCCCGCGCGACCCGGGGTCCGCGGCGGCCGGAGGGGTGGGGCTGAGGTCAGTGCTCATCGGTGAGTCCTTCGTGGGGTGCGGGGTGCCGGGGCGCGGGGACGGCGGGGTCGTGCGTCATGTACCGCATCAGCAGCTCCTGGTCGGCCTCGGCGCGGGCGCTCTCGCCGGTGATCCGGCCGGCCGCCATCGTGTAGACGCGGTCGCACATGCCGAGGAGTTCGGGCAGCTCGGACGAGATCATCAGGACGGCCTTGCCCTCGGCCGTGAGCCGGTCGATCACGGTGTAGATCTCGTACTTGGCGCCGACGTCGACGCCCCGGGTCGGTTCGTCCAGGATCAGGACCTCGGGCCCGGCGAGGATCCACTTGCTCAGGACGACCTTCTGCTGGTTGCCGCCGGACAGCCGGCCCACCTGGTCGAAGACCGTGCGGGTCCGGATGTTCATGGTGCGGCGGAACTCCTCGGCGACGACACGCTCCTGGTGGGCGTCGACCACCCCGCGCCGGGCCAGCCGGGACAGCGAGGCGAGGGAGATGTTCCGGCTGACGGAGTCCTGGAGGTCGAGGCCGTAGTGCTTGCGGTCCTCCGTCACATAGGCGATGCCCGCGTCGACGGCCTCCGGCACGGTACGGGTCCGGGCCTCGGCCCCGTCCCTGAGCACCGTTCCGGAGAGGTAGCGCCCGTAGGAGCGGCCGAAGACGCTCATGGCGAGTTCGGTGCGGCCGGCGCCCATCAGCCCGGCGATGCCGACGATCTCGCCGCGTTCCACCCGCAGCGACACCCCGTCGACGACTTTGCGCTGGTGGTCGACGGGGTGCCCCACGGTCCAGTCGCGGATCTCCAGGGCCGGGGCGGGGGCGGGCGGGGCCGCGCAGGGGGTGCGGTCGGGGAAGCGGCTGTCGAGGCTGCGGCCCACCATGGAACGGATGATGCGCTCCTCCGTGGTCTCCGGGTCCTTGAGGTCGAGGGTCTCCACCGTGCGGCCGTCGCGGAGGACGGTGACGGAGTCGGCGACCTGGGCGATCTCGCCCAGCTTGTGCGAGATGATGATCGAGGTGATGCCCTGGTTCTTCAGTTCGTCGATGAGCCGCAGCAGTTGGGCGCTGTCCTCGTCGTTCAGCGCGGCGGTCGGTTCGTCGAGGATCAGCAGTCCGACGTCCTTGGCCAGTGCCTTGGCGATCTCGACAAGTTGCTGCTTGCTCACCCCGATGTCGGCGACCCGGGTCTGCGGGTGTTCCTCAAGACCTACGCGGCGCAGGAGTTCGGCGGCCCGGCGCAGGGTCGCCGGCCAGGTGATGACGCCGCGCCGGGCGGGCTCGTGGCCCAGGAAGATGTTCTCGGCGATCGAGAGCTGTGGGACGAGGGCCAGCTCCTGATGGATGATCACGATGCCGGACCGCTCGCTGGCGCGGATGTCGCGGAACCGGCACTCCTCGCCCTCGTAGCGGATCTCTCCCTCGTAACTGCCGTGCGGGTGGACGCCGGAGAGGACCTTCATCAGCGTGGACTTGCCCGCGCCGTTCTCGCCGCACAGCGCGTGGACCTCACCTCGGCGCACCCGCAGGTTCACCTCGCTCAGCGCCTTCACGCCGGAGAACGTCTTGCTGATGGCCCGCATGTCGAGCACGGGGCCGTCGGCCGCGTCCCGATCCGGGCCGGCGGTCGGGGCCTTCGGTGTCACCGCAGGTCCTCGGCCTTCAGGTAGCCCGAGTCCACGAGCACCGACCGGTAGTTGGACTTGTCCACGCTGACCGGCGGCAGCAGGTGCGCGGGGACGACCTTCTTCCCGTTGTCGTACGTCGTGGTGTCGTTGGTCTCCGGCTCCTTCCCGTCCAGGACCGCTCCGACCATGTCCGACGCCACCTGGGCGAGGGCACGGGTGTCCTTGTAGACGGTCTGGGTCTGCTCGCCCGCGATGATCGACTTCACGGAGGCGGCCTCCGCGTCCTGGCCGGTGACGACCGGCAGGGGCTTGGCGGAGCTGCCGTAGTCGTCGGACTTGAGAGCGGACAGGATGCCGATGGAGATGCCGTCGTACGGGGAGAGGACCGCGTCGACGCGGGCACTGGAGTACGTCGAGGTGAGGAGGTCGTCCATCCGCTTCTGGGCGGTGCCGCCGTCCCAGCGCAGGGTGGTGACCTGGTTGAGGCGGGTCTGCCCGGAGCGGACGACGAGGCGTTTGTCGTCGATGTAGGGCTTCAGCACCTTCATGGCGCCGTTGAAGAAGTATTTGGTGTTGTTGTCGTCGTTCGACCCCGCGAACAGCTCGATGTTGAAGGGGCCCTCGTCCGGCCGGTCCTTCAGTTCGAGCTTGTCGACGATGTAGCCCGCCTGGAGCTCGCCGACCTTCTCGTTGTCGAACGAGGCGTAGTAGTCGACGTGGTCGGAGCCGAGGATCAGCCGGTCGTAGGAGATGACGGGGATGTCGGCGTCGGCGGCCTGCTGGAGGACGTTGGAGAGGGCCTCGCCGTTGATCGCGGCGATGACCAGGGCGTCCACCCCCTGGGTGATCATGTTCTCGATCTGGGAGACCTGCTGGTCGGGGTCGTCCTCCCCGTACTGGAGGGTGGTCCGGAAGCCCGCCTTCTTCAGGCTGGTCGTCATGTTCCTGCCGTCGGCTATCCAGCGTTCGGACGACTTGGTCGGCATCGCGATGCCGATGGTCCTGGCCTCGTCGCCGGACTTCTCACGGCTTCCGCCCTCGCTGTTCTGACCGCAGGCGGTCAGCAGCAGGGCGCACGCGGTCGAGGCGGCGAGGAGCGGAAGAGCGGCTCGTCGGTTCGTCATGGTCGTTACCTGGCATTCCCGTCGTTGGGGCGGCTCCGGGGGCGGAGCGTCGGGGCGGCTCTGGGCAGGGGTGAGAAGCCGACGGGCCCCCCGTCGTCGCGGCGCTCGCGGGCTCCGTCGACCGGGGATCCGCCCACCGGCCACTGGATTGTTAGCGCTCACACATGTCGGGGGCAAGAGGCGTTAAGCTGTTTCTCGAATTCGAGGTGGGCCCGTCGCCCTCGCGGGGCGTCCCGCGGCCGGGCCGGGCCGCGGCCGTCGTCCGGAGGAAGCAAGGCATGACCCGCCCCACCGAGGCCCTCCGCCCACCGACGATGGCGGACGTCGCCCGGGAGGCGGGGGTCTCCCACCAGACCGTGTCCCGGGTGCTCAGCGGCCATCCCAACGTCCGGACCACCACCCGGGATCAGGTGACGGCCGCGATCGAAAGGCTCGGCTACCGCCGCAACTCCGCGGCCCGGGCGCTGGTCACCCGGCGTTCGCGGACCATCGGCGTGATCGCGGTCGACCCGACGCTCTACGGCCCCGCGAGCACCCTGGCCGGCCTGCAGGAAGCAGCGCGCGACGAGGGGTACCTGGTCTCGACGGTCACCCTGCGCACCGGCGGCGGCCACGCACTGGAGGACGCGCTCGACCATCTGGCGGCCTGGGGCGTCGAGGGCGCCGTCGCCATCACCCCCCAGCGCTCCAGCGTGCAGGCCCTCGCCCGGCTGACCCCGCCGTTTCCCGTCGTCACGGTGGAGGGCAGCCACGGGCTCGACATCCCCGGCGTCTCCCTCGACCAGGAGCTGGGCGCCCGCCTCGTCACCGAACACCTCCTGGCCACCGGCCACGAGACGGTCTGGCATGTGGCCGGCCCCGAGGACTGGCTGGAGAGCGCGGCGCGCACCGAGGGCTGGCGTGCCGTGCTGGAGGAGCACGGGATCCGCCCGCCGCGCGTACTGCGGGGCGACTGGAGTCCGCTGTCCGGCTACCACGCGGGGCAGGAACTGGCGGGGCTGGCCCTGGCGGGGCGGGGCGCGGCCCCGGTGACGGCGGCCTTCGTCGCCAACGACCAGATGGCGCTGGGGGTTCTGCGCGCGCTGCGGGAGGCGGGCATCCGCACCCCGCGGCAGGTGGCGGTCGCGGGTTTCGACGACATCCCCGAGGCGGGGTTCTTCCCTCCCCCGCTGACGACCGTGCGCCAGGACTTCACAGCCATCGGCCGCCGGAGCATCCAGCTGCTGCTGGAGCACATCGAGGGCACCGCGGCGGGCGTGGAGCACATCGTGGTGGAGCCCCAGCTCATCGTCCGGGCGAGCACCCGCTCGCAGGACGGCGCCTGAGGCGTACGCCGCCCCGGGTGTTCGTACGGCACGCCGCTCCGGGAATCCGTACAGCACTCCGGCACCCGGACGCCACGTCGCCCCGGAATCCGTACAGCACTCCGGCACCCGGACGCCACGTCGCCCCGGAATCCGCACAGCACTCCGGCACCCGTACGGCACATCGCTCCGGGAATCCGTGCCGTACGCCGCCCCGGAATCAGTACGGCACGCTCCAGGAAGTCCCGGCTCACGCCACTCCGAAAGCCCGGGCCTCTTGCTTCCAGCGATTGTGAGCGCTAACAATCAGAGGGCGGTGACGCTCCCCGCATCCACTCCCGCAGCAGAGAGTCTCGCTCGTGACCCCTCAGCCCGATTCCCCCGGCGATCTTCCCGCCGGCTCTCCCGGCAGCCCTCTCGACGGCCGGCCCGACACCTGCGCGGTCGGCGTCGACTTCGGCACGCTCTCGGCACGTGCCGTCGTGGTCCGGGTCCGCGACGGTGCGGAGCTCGGCTCCGCCGTGCACACCTACCGCAACGGCGTCATCGACCGAAGCCTCCCGGGCTCGGACACCCCCCTGCCCCCGGACTGGGCCCTCCAGGACCCGCGCGACTGGCGGGAGGCGCTCCGTACCGCCGTACCGGAGGCGCTCGCGGCGGCGGGCATCGACCCGTCCCAGGTCATCGGCATCGGCACCGACTTCACCTCCTGCACGGTGCTGCCGACCACGGCGGACGGCGTTCCGCTGGCTGAGCAGCCCGCCTGGGCGGACCGCCCCCACGCCTGGCCGAAGCTCTGGAAGCACCACGCGGCCCAGGACCAGGCGGACCGCATCAACGCCCTGGCGCACCGACGTGGTGAGCCCTGGATCCGGCGGTACGGCGGCCGGATCTCCGCCGAGTGGCAGTACGCGAAGGCGCTCCAGGTCCTCGAAGAGGATCCGGAGGTGTACGCCGCCTGCGCCCGCTGGATCGAGGCGGCCGACTGGATCGTCTGGCAGCTGACCGGCACCGAGTCGCGCAACACGTGCACGGCGGGCTACAAGGGCATCCACCAGGACGGCGCCTACCCCTCGCCCGCCTATCTCGCCGGACTTCACCCGGACTTCGCGGACTTCCCCGCCACCCGGCTCGACCATCCGCTGCTCCCCCTCGGCTCCCGCGCCGGGACCGTGACCGCCGAAGCCGCGGCCCTGACCGGGCTCAGGCCGGGCACCCCGGTCGCGGTGGGGAACGTCGACGCCCACGTCACGGCCCCGGCGGCCGGGGCGGTGGACAACGGGCACCTGCTCGCCATCATGGGCACCTCCACCTGCCATGTCGTCAACAGCGACGAGCTTGCCGACGTCCCCGGGGTCTGCGGGGTGGTCGACGGGGGCATCGTGGCGGGCGCGTACGGCTACGAGGCCGGGCAGAGCGGGGTGGGCGACATCTTCGCCTGGTGGCTGCGCCAGGGCGTGCCCGACGACTACCGCGCCGCCGCCGAGGCGGCCGGCGAGGACCTCCACGAGCATCTGTCCCGGCTCAGCGCCGCGCAGCCGGTCGGGGCACACGGCCTGGTCGCGCTCGACTGGATGAACGGCAACCGCTCCCCGCTCGTCGACCACCATCTCTCCGGGGTGCTGGTCGGCCTCACCCTGGACACCCGCCCCGAGGACGTCTACCGCGCCCTGCTGGAGGCGACCGCCTTCGGCACCCGCGTCATCGTCGAGACCCTGGAGGAACACGGGGTGCCCGTCACGGAGTTCATCGCGGCGGGCGGGCTCAAGAGGAACCCGCTGCTGATGCGGATCTACGCCGACGTCCTGCGCCGCCCCGTGTCGCTCGCCACCTCCGACCAGGGCCCGGCACTCGGTTCGGCGATCCACGCGGCGGTGGCGGCCGGGGCGTACCCGGACGTCCGCGCGGCCGCCGCCCGCATGGGCGGCGTCGAGCGGAACGCCCATCTCCCCGACCCGGACAACGCCGACGTCTACGACGAGCTGTACGCCGAATACCGCGCGCTGCACGACCACTTCGGCACCGGCGGCGATCTCCTGCTGCACCGGCTGCGCAGGCTCCGCAACCGCGCCCGGGCCCACGGGACCGCGCGCTGACCTCCAGCGCACTCTCACCACACCACACACCACACACCGCCCCGCGCACCTCGCGCCACCCACACGCTGCCCCGCACCCCGACCAGGGAGTTGTCTTCATGCCCCTCGCCCCCACCGACAGCGAAGTCTGGTTCCTGACCGGCAGCCAGGCGCTCTACGGCGAGGACACCCTCGCCCAAGTGGCCGCCCAGTCACGGCAGATATGCGAGACGATCGCCGCCGATGCCGCGGCCGGTCCTGCCGTCCGCATCGTGTGGAAGCCCGTGCTGACCGAGGCGGACGCGATCCGCCGGATGTGCCTGGACGCCGAGGCGGACGACCGCTGCATCGGCCTCATCGCCTGGATGCACACCTTCTCCCCCGCCAAGATGTGGATCACCGGCCTCGCCTCCCTGCGGAAGCCCCTCCTTCATCTGCACACCCAGGCGAACCGCCGCCTCCCCTGGTCCACGATCGACATGGACTTCATGAACCTGAACCAAGCGGCGCACGGGGACCGCGAGTTCGGCCACATCCAGTCCCGTATCGGCGTCGCCCGCAAGACCGTGACCGGGCACGTCTCCTCGCCCGACGTGTCCCACCGCATCGCGGCCTGGACACGGGCCGCCGTCGGACGCGCCGAGTTCGCCCGGCTGCGCCTCGCCCGCTTCGGGGACAACATGCGGGATGTCGCGGTCACCGAAGGCGACAAGGTCGAGGCCCAGTTCAGGCTCGGCACGTCCGTCAACACCTACGGGGTAAACGAGTTGGTGGCGGCCGTGGACGCCGTGGACGACAGTGCCGTCGCAGCGCTCACCGAGGAGTACGCGGACCGGTACACGCTGACTCCGGAGCTGCTCCCCGGCAAGGAGCGTCACGCGTCCCTGCGGTACGCGGCCCGGATCGAGGCCGGACTGCGCGGCTTCCTCACCGGCGGCGGCTTCAACGCGTTCACCACCAACTTCGAAGACCTGGGCGGCCTGCGGCAGTTGCCCGGCCTCGCGGTCCAGCGGCTGATGGCCGACGGCTACGGCTTCGGGGGCGAGGGCGACTGGAAGACCTCGGCGCTCCTGCGGGCCACGAAGGCCATGGCGTACGGGCTGCCGGGCGGCACCTCGTTCATGGAGGACTACACCTACGACCTCGCGCCGGACAGCGGGCTCGTCCTCGGGGCGCACATGCTGGAGGTGTGCCCGTCCCTCGCCGCCACCACGCCCTCCTGCGAGATCCACCCGCTGAGCATCGGTGGGCGTGAGGACCCGGTCCGCCTGGTGTTCGACGCGGCCCCCGCCCCCGGAGTCGTCGTGGGGCTTGCCGACATGGGCTCCCGCTTCCGGCTGGTCGCCAACCGGATCGATGTCGTCGGGCCGCCCGAACCGCTGCCCCGGCTGCCCGTGGCCCGCGCGGTGTGGCGCCCGGAACCCGACCTGCGCACCTCCACGGAGGCGTGGCTGACCGCCGGGGCTCCGCATCACACGGTGCTCACCACGGCCCTGGGCCGCGAGGAGTTCGAGGATCTGGCCGACATGCTGGCCGTGGAACTCGCGTTCATCGACGCGGACACCACCGTACGCCGGTTCGCCCAGGAACTGCGCTGGAACCAGGCCTACCACCGACTGGCCGACGCCCTGTGAGCGGCACCGTCCGAGCGACCGTTCCCCCACCCCGGCCAGGAGGCACCGCCATGTCCCGCTCCGCTTTCGCGTCGCTGCGCGGCGAGGTCCTGGCCGCCAATCTGCGCATCCCCCAGGCGGGTCTGGCCACCCTGACCTGGGGCAACGTGAGCGGGGTCGACCGGGAGGCCGGCGTGTTCGTCATCAAGCCGTCGGGGGTGCCGTACGACCGGCTGAGCGAGGAAAATCTCGTCGTCGTCGCCCTGGACGACGGCCGGGTGGTCGAGGGGGATCTGCGCCCCTCGACGGACACCGAGACCCACCGGAGCCTGTACCGGGCCTTCCCGTCGATCGGCGGGGTCACGCACACCCACTCCCCGCACGCCGTGGCCTTCGCCCAGGCCCGCCGCCCGATCCCGGTGCTCGGCACGACGCACGCGGACACCTTCGACGGCCCGGTGCCGGTCACCGAACCGCTCAGCGCCGAACAGTGCGCGGACGACTACGAGTTCAACACCGGGCAGGTCATCGTGGAGCTGCTCGAAGGCGACGACGAACGGGCCCGGACGGTGCCCGCCGCCCTCGTCGCACACCACGGGCCCTTCACCTGGGGCGCGGACGCCGACGCCTCGCTGGAGCACGCGGTGATCTGCGAGGCGGTCGCGGAAATGGCGCTGCACACCCTCTCCCTGGGGGCAGCGCAGCCGCCTCAGCATCTGCTGGACCGCCACTTCACCCGTAAACACGGCGCGGGAGCCTATTACGGCAACCCCGGGGCCGTATGACCCGGTGGGCGCGGGATTTCGGGCGCAGTGCCGGGATCTGGGTCGTAGCTCCGGGACTTCGGGCTGTACGTGATCCGGCGGAGGCTGGGGTGAACGGCGCGCCGCGGGGGGCGTGAGGGTGTCGGAGCAGTGCCCCGTTCGCCTTCCCTCGCGCCCTGCCGAGGGGTCGGGTGGCGCGGCGACGATGATCCGGACCTGATCGGCACGACACCCCTCGTGGTGTCAGCGGTGGAAGGAATCCACGTTGCTGCTGCTCATCTCCCCGGACGGCGTCGAGGAAGCCCTCGCGTGCGCGAAGGCGGCGGACCATCTCGACATCGTCGATGTGAAGAAGCCCGACGAGGGCTCGCTCGGCGCGAACTTCCCCTGGGTCATCCGGGAGATCCGCGGGGCGGTCCCGTCGGACAAGCCGGTGTCGGCGACGGTCGGGGATGTCCCGTACAAGCCCGGCACAGTGGCGCAGGCGGCGCTCGGCGCGGCGGTCTCCGGAGCCACCTACATCAAGGTCGGTCTCTACGGGTGCACGACGCCCGACCAGGCCATCGAGGTGATGCGCGGAGTGGTCCGGGCCGTCAAGGACTTCCGGCCGGACGCGTTCGTGGTCGCCTCGGGCTATGCCGACGCCCACCGGATCGGCTGTGTGAGCCCGCTCGCGCTGCCCGACATCGCCCGCCGCTCCGGCTCCGACGCGGCGATGCTCGACACCGCGATCAAGGACGGGACCCGGCTGTTCGACCATGTGCCGCCGGAGGCCTGCGGGGAGTTCGTCCGGCTGGCCCACGACGCCGGGCTGCTCGCCGCGCTCGCCGGCAGCGTGAAGCAGGAGGATCTTGCCCTGCTGACCCGGATCGGGACGGACATCGTCGGCGTACGCGGGGCGGTCTGCGAAGGGGGCGACCGCAACGCGGGGCGGATCCAGCCGCGGTTGGTGGCCGAGTTCCGGGCGGAGATGGACAGGCACGCCCGGGAACACGCGGCGACCCCGGCCGCGAGCTGACCGCCGGCGTGGCGCCGTACCAGCCCGGTCCCGCCCAGGCGGCCGCCGGTGAGCGCTTCGCCGTGCTCGACCCGGCGACGGGCGAGGCCTTCGACGAGGCTCCCGACCAGCGGGCCCAGGAGCTGGACGCGGCGGTCCGCCAAGCCCACGAGGCCTGGCGGAGTTGGCGGTCCGACCCCGCCGCCCGTGCCGCCGCCCTGCTCGCGTCGGCCGACGCCGTGGAGGCGGCCGGGCCTGAGCTCGCGCCCCTGCTCACCCGCGAGCAGGGCAAACCCCTGACCGAGTCGTACGCGGAGATCGCCCGCACGGCGGCCCGGCTGCGGTGGTTCGCCGCGGCGGCCCCCGAGCCCCGAACCATTGCGGACGACCGAGCCGTGCACAGCGAGATCCGCTGGCGGTCGCTCGGGCCCGTCGCCGCCATCGTCCCGTGGAACTTCCCGCTCCAGCTCGCCTCGGCGAAGTTCGCGCCCGCGCTCGCCGCGGGCAACACGGTGGTGCTCAAGCCCTCCCCCTTCACGCCGTTGACCACCCGGCTGCTGGGGTCCGTCCTGTCCGCCGCCCTGCCCGAGGGCGTACTGACGGTGCTCACCGGCCGCGACCCCCTCGGCGCGCTCCTCGCCTCGCACCCGGGGATCCGCCATGTGACGTTCACGGGTTCGGTGCCCACCGGGCGGGCCGTCGCGGCGGGCGCGGCGTCCGGCCTGGCCCGGGTCACCCTGGAGCTGGGGGGCAACGACGCCGCGATCCTGCTGGACGACGTGGACGTGGAGCGGATTGCGGACCGGCTGTTCTGGGCGGCGTTCCGCAACTGCGGCCAGGTCTGCATGGCGGTCAAACGCGTCTACGCCCCCGTCCGGCTCCACGACCGGGTGGTGGAGGCCCTGGCGGCACGGGCGAAGGCGGTGGTCGTCGGGGCGGGCCTCGACGAGGGTACGGAGCTGGGGCCGCTCAACAACGCCGCCCAGCTGGCCCGGGTGGAGCGGTACACGGCGAGGGCCCTCGCGGACGGGGCCAGGGCCGCCGCCGGGGGCCACCGGCTGGACCGGCCGGGCTGGTTCCACGCCCCGACGGTCCTGACCGATGTCCCGCCCGACAGCCCGGTGGTGACGGAGGAGCAGTTCGGTCCGGTCCTGCCGGTGCTGCCGTACGGGAGCGTCGACGAGGCCGTCGACGCGGCGAACGCCACCCGCTTCGGGCTGGGCGGCTCGGTGTGGGGAACGGACCTGGACCGGGCCGAGGCGGTGGCCGGCCGGCTGGAGTGCGGGACTGCGTGGATCAACCACCACGCCGAACTCTCCCTCGCCCAGCCCTTCGCCGGGGTCAAGGAGAGCGGCGTCGGCGTCGCGGGCGGGCCGTGGGGGCTGTACGGCAACCTCAGCCCCTTTGTCGTACACCGCCCTCTGGAGGACCGGCCATGAATTTCGACGCCGCGGTGCTGCGTTCGTACGAGGACCCGTTCGCCGTCGAGGAGGTGATCCTGAACGCGGGGCCGGGCGACGGCGAGGTGCTGGTCCGCATCGCGGGGTGCGGTATGTGCCGGACCGATCTCGCCGTCCGGCGCTCGGCGGGCCGCTCCCCGCTGCCCGCGGTGCTCGGCCACGAGGGGGCCGGGGTGGTGGTCGAGACGGGCGGGGCGGACACCGGGCTGAGCCCCGGCGACCACGTCGTGCTGAGCTTCGACTCCTGCGGCCACTGCCGGAGTTGTCTGGGTGCGGCCCCCGCCTACTGCGACGCGTTCGCCGCGCTCAACCTCTTCGGGGGACGCGCCGAGAACGCGGCGCGGTTCACCGACGCGGCCGGGGGCACGCTGGCACCGCGGTGGTTCGGCCAGTCCTCGTTCGCCGCGTACGCCATGGTCCCGGCCCGCAACGCCGTACGGGTCGACCCCGCGCTCCCGCTCGAACTGCTCGGCCCGCTCGGCTGCGGCTTCCTCACCGGCGCCGGGGCGGTGCTCAACTCCTTCGGCGCGGGCCCCGGCGACACCGTCGCGGTCTTCGGCGCCGGGGCGGTGGGGCTGGCGGCGGTCATGGCGGCCACCGCCGCCGGGGCCGTCGTCGTGGCGGTCGACCGGCGCCCCGAACGGCTGGCCCTCGCCGAGAAGTTCAACGCGACCGGGCTGCACGCCGCATCGGGCGATCTGCCGGACCGTATCCGGCGGCTGACCGACGGCGGCGCGCGGTACGCCCTCGACACCACGGGCTCCGCCCCGCTGATCAACGACGCACTCCGGTCGCTGCGCCCGAGAGGCCACCTCGGCCTGGTGGCCCGGCTGCACACCGAACTCCCGGTGGAGCCGGGGACCTTGGACCGGGGCCGGAGGCTCTCCCACATCTGCGAGGGGGACGCGGTCCCGGCCCTGATGATCCCCCGGCTGACGAGGCTGTGGCAGGCCGGACGGTTCCCCTTCGACCAGCTGATCCGTACGTACCCGCTCACCGACATCAACGAAGCCGAGGCGGACTGCGAGGCGGGCCGGGTGGTGAAGCCGGTGCTGATCCCGTAAGCCGCACGCATTCCGCGCACCACGCGTTTCCCCGCCTTCGATGCCTATCACTTCGATGCCTATCAAAGGAGTACACATGGTCGACACGGCACATCGGAACACCGACGGCACCGGTGTGGAGGGCGTGGCAGGAGGGGTCGGGGTGACCGCTCTCCTGGTCGCGGCGGCGCGGGCGCTGGAGACCCACCGCCCCGACAGCCTGGCCAGGGACGTCTACGCGGAGCACTTCGTACGCGCGGCTCCCGCGTCCGCCGACTGGCCGGTCCACCCCCGGGAGGTCCCGGACGGGGAGGCGAACCCGCTGTGGGGCCGGTTCGCCCGGTACTTCGGGTTGCGGACACGTGTCCTCGACGACTTCCTCCTCCGGTCGGTGCGCGCCGGGGGCGCCCGCCAAGTGGTCCTGGTCGGGGCGGGGCTGGACGCGCGGGCGTTCCGGCTCGACTGGCCTCCCGGCTGCGTGGTCTTCGAGATCGACCGGGAGGAGGTGCTGGCCTTCAAGCACCGGGTACTCGGCGGTCTTCCGGCCACCCCGAAGGCGGCGCGCGTCCCGGTTCCGATGGATCTCCGCGCCGACTGGGCCGACGCGCTGCCCGGCGTCGGCTTCGACCCGGCCGCGCCGAGCGTCTGGCTGGTCGAGGGGCTGCTGTTCTACCTGCCGCCGGCCGCCGAGACCTACCTCATCGACACGGTGGCGGGGCTGAGCGCCGGCGGGAGCGCGCTGGCCTTCGAGGTGAAGCTGGAAAAGGACCTGCTGGCGTACCGCGACAGCCCGCTGTACACGGCCACGAGGGACCAGATCGGCATCGACCTGCTTGACCTGTTCGACCTGGCTCCCCGCCCCGACTCCGCGGGCCGTCTGACGGACCGCGGCTGGTCCACCTCGGTCCACACCCCCTTCGACTTCACCCGCCTGCACGGACGCGGTCCCCTGCCCGAGCCGAACGACGCGCTGGCGGGCAACCGGTGGGTGTTCGCGGACAAGCCGGGCTCCGCCGGTGCCGGAATCAAGCGGTGAGACCCGCTTAACAAGACCTGGGCAGTCGAGCGGAGTTGCCCAGCGTTCTTCCTCGGTCCTGCCCGAACTTGGTCCATGCCGGGGGACTATCCCTCTGCCACACAGTCCTGCAATCATCTTGTCCCGCTCACATACCTCTGGGGGGTTGTATGTCGTCGGTGCAGAACAACGATCAACGACTTCTGGACCGGATCCTGGACGATCAACATCTGAGGCTGGCGCCGCAGAAGGGGCGAGACGATTTCTTCACGTTCTTCGCCGCCGACAAGGCGTTGCAGGACTGGGATCTCGACAACGATGAGATTCTCGACGGTATCGTCGATGGTGCGCACGACTGCGGAATCGACGGAATCTGGTCTTTCGTCGATGGCCGTTACATCACTGCAGATGCGCGCCAGTACCTTCCGTCACGTGCTGGCAAGATCGAACTGGTCCTGCTCCAGGCAAAGACGTCGCCCGGCTACCAGGAGTCGGTCTTCGAGAAGCTTCACTTTCATCTCCCCACACTCCTCGACATGAGCCGGAACGAGGACGAACTGACCTCTCACACGAATGCCAAGCTTCTGGAGCGTACACGTCGGTTCCTCCATGTCCTCGAAGACCTCGCGTCTTCATTCCCACAGGTCCGGGTCAAAGTGATCTATGCGAGCAAAGCCGCCGAGGGGCCCCACCCAAACGTCAAGGCCAAAGGAGACCGACTCCGCCGCGAACTCGCGAAAATCACGTCCGATACCGAAGCGACAATCGAGTATCTCAGCGCAGCCGATCTACGGGAGCGGACAGCTCGGGGCGCCAGAGCTGTCGCGCAACTCGTGTTCTCCGAAACTCCAATGAGCACATCACTCGGCGAAGGCTACGTATGCCTGGCCAGACTGGACGAGTACTACAAATTCATCACCTCCGAAAATGAGGCACTCCGCCTGGAACTATTCGAATCCAATGTCCGTGATTACGCCGGCTCCACCACGGTCAACAATGCGATCAGCGAGACCCTGAAATCGGGAACCGGCGAGGATTTCTGGTGGTTCAACAACGGCGTTACAGTTGTCGCCGACGCCGCGCAGATAGCCGGAAAGAAAATCGTCATCAAGGATCCACAAATCGTCAACGGACTCCAAACCAGTCACGAGGTCTACAGTTACTTTCAATCCGGCGGACAACATCGCGACAGGTCACTCCTGGTCAAGATTGTCGTCGCACCCGAGTCCGGTACCGCACGTGACAGGATCATCCGTGCCACCAATAGCCAGACCCAACTTCCCGCTGGCGCCCTCAGGGCAACCGAATCCATTCAGAAGGACATCGAGGAGAGCCTCACGCACGGGGGCGGCTATTACTACGAGCGGCGGGCGAGTTACTACCGCAACCTCGGGTTCCAGCTGGAGCAAGTAGTCTCCATGAGTCGCTTGGCCCGCGAATTCACGTCCTTTGCGCTTCGCGAACCGCACAACGCGCTCAGGTACTCCGAAGCCCTACTGCTGGACGACAAGCGATACCAGCAGATCTTCTCGTCTCGCGTTGACCTTGATCTCTACAGGAAAGTCCGGATGGTCGGCGTAGGGCGAAGCAAGATCGCGCAAGTCGTGGCAGGGCCAGGGGTCGCGGGCATGGCGGGCCAGGATGCGCCGCTTGGCCTCGATCTCACGCAAGATACGGGCCGGGTCGTGGAGAGCCACGTGCCGGGCAATCGTGGGGTGGAAGCCAGGGAGGTCAACCTGGCAGAAGTCGACGGTGTGTCCGTGGGCTGACCACTCACCACATCCGTCACCGTCGCAGCGTCGGGCCAAGTCGGCCTCCTCGTCCAGTCGCGCCTCAAGGAACTTCACCAGCTCTTCAGTCATAGGGGCATTCTCGCGTTGCACTGGGCACCGTGAAACGATCTCGCCTTGGCGAGTGTGATCACGGCGTCGGAGCCTTCTTGGGCAGCCCCTCTTCACCGGGCTCAGCTCACGGCAGTTCGGCAAGTTGGCGACGGCGCTGCGACGCGCAGGTGCGGAAGCGGTCCGCAAGGGCCGGCCGTGGAGCCTTGCACTGGAGGACCGGGCCCTGCTGGTCACGGCCTACTGGCGCACGAACCTCACGATGCGGCAGCTCGCGCCGCAAGCGGTTCGCGAAGGACACCGTGCTCATCGTGAACGGCACCCTGGTGCCCACCAGGGATCACACCATCACCGAGCGGTCGAAGAACTACCGGTACTCCACCAACCGCCAGGTTGTCATCGACGCCGACACCGGCCTGGTCGTCGTGGTCGGCCGACCGCTCGCCGGGAACCGCAACGACTGCAAGGCGTGGGAGGAGTCCGGCGCCAAGGCGGCCGTCGGCAACACACTGACGATGGCCGACGGTGGCTACCCGGGCACCGGAGTCCTCATCCCCCACCGCCGCGAGCGCGGGCAGGGCGAACTCCCGGACTGGAAATACGGGACTGCCCTCAGGGCCTGTCCGGGCGATCAAGCCGGGCTCAGTCCTCGGGAATCCGCACCGACAAGGCGCTGCGGAGCTTCCTCTGCCGGATCAGACGGAGATCGGCTTGCGGTAGCGGACATGCTCGTTCTGGCGCCGGAAGCCTACGCCCTCGTAGAGGTCGTAGGATCGGTGCGGATTCGCGGTGCCGGTGTACAACCGGGCAGTCTCTGCACCGTGCTCGCGAAGGCATCGCAGCCCGTCCAGTAGCAGGGCCCGCCCAAGTCCCAGACGCCTCGACTCTTTCCGGACGCTCAATTCTTCGACTTCGCCCACGGTGGCGTCCTGCCGACGGATGGAGCACAGGGCGACACCGGCCATATCTTCCCGATCCCAAGCAGCCCGCCAGCAGGTCGGGTCGGCCGTGGCGAGGAAGCTCTCGAACGTCCACCTCTCGGTGAAGGGGGCCTCCGCATATGAATCGACGATCGTTTTCCAGGCCGCGCGGTAGCTGCTTGGATCGACAGCTCCGACTCGGATGCCGGCCGGCAACGGCTTGCCGTCGGGGAGCTGTTGGAGATCGGCCAGCTCCAGCTCTACCAGGCTGAAGACAGACCGGTATCCCGAATCGAGCAGGAGCGCCGTTGCATCCTGTTGAGAGGCCATGGCGTTCGCGCCGAGCACGGCCGTCTGTGCGGTTCCATGCTGTTGCACGAGCTGACGGATACGGCTTTCTGCCCAGTTCAGCATGGCTGAGCCGATGCCCTGGCCGCGGTGCTCGGGCAGCAGGTAGCCGCGGTGCAGGTACAACCACGTCCCGTCCCGCTCCTGCCACCGCCTGATCGTCGAGCAGCCGACGACACCACCGTTGTGCTCCACCAATGCCTGGTTCTCTGATGGGTCGTCGAGCTTGGCGGAGGCTTCGGCGATCTCGGCTGCCGTCGGGAGACCTTCCACAACCGAGCGGGCGTCGATCCGGTCCCGCTCTGCACAGCCGAGCCGCACAGCGGCCATGGCGTTGTGGTCTTCGCGGCCGTGAAAGGGCCGGAGGACGTAGCCAGGCAACTTTTCCAGCGATGCAAGCCCGTTGCCGCTGTCCACGCTCACACCAAGACCCCCGTTACGTTGGATATGCGGTGTCATCGATCACGGAAGCGTAGGCCGTGCCGATCAGACGGCAGAACTCGTTTTCCGCAGCATGACCGTTCGCGGGGATTCGACGGACGAGGCGTGCGAACGGCTGCGGCCGTACCTGCGCGGCCACCTGGTGGAGGTGGCGGACCGGGCGAGCGCCTGGGCCGCGCGGCGGCTTCATCACCAAAGTCCATTTGGGCTCGGACTGCGCCCAGTTCACATGAGTGCCGGAGAAGATCCGCGTCCTACGGTGCGGGCCCGGCAGGCCGCGCAAGAAGCCTCAGAGCGTCGCGGCTGACAAGGCGTACAGCAACAGGCCCTGCCGCCAGTACCTGCGACATCGAGGCATCCGGCACACCAGTCCGGGAAGTCAGACAGCCGTACCGCCCGCCTACGCAAAGGCTCACGCGGCGCACGGCCCTCCGGCTTCGACGAAGAGCGGTACAAGAAACGCAATACCGTCGAGCGAGCAATCAATCGACTCAAGCCCGCACGAGCAGTCGCCACCCGCTACGACAAGCGCGGCTACGTCTTCCTCGGCACCGTCACCCCCGCAGCCATCGCCATCTGGCTCCGCACGTGATTGCCCGGACAGGTCTTGGGAGATCACGGCAATCTGCGCCGTGCGGTTGCGTTGTTCCCGGTGATCGAGGTTGACCGAGGACTTGACCGGCGGATCGCCGACGAGGTAGCGGACGGTCGCCAACCCGCCGCCGCCTCACGTTCCGGCATTCGGACGACTCCAGACCGCTCGAATCGATGTTTTCCAGCCGCAGGGATACGGTGATTACTGGCCATTTCAGTGCAGATCGACGTCCCGGCGACCGGGTTTCCGGACAGCGGAAATCCATCGTCCCCGTGGTGTGATCCCAGGAGGAATGATGACCGAGCACGACGCGAGCGGAGCCGAGGGACCTGCGGACGGGGGAGCGGCGGGTACGCCCGGCGTCCACGACGGCGGAGCGGACGGCGGAGCCGAGGGGCCCGCGGACGGCGGAGCGGCCGGCACCCCAGGGGTCCACGACGGCGGCGCTGATGGCGGCGCGGACGGCGGAGCCGACAGCGGAGCCGAGGGACCCGCGGACGGCGGGGCGGCCGGTAAGCCCGGCGTCCACGACGGCGGGGCCGACGGTGGCGCGGACGGCGGAGCCGAGGGGCCTGCCGACGGCGGAGCGGCCGGAACGCCCGGCGTCCACGACGGCGGAGCCGACGGTGGCGCCGACGGCGGGGCCGGCAGCGGCTCTTGAGCCTGTCCAGCACCGAGGTCCAGGATTCCGGCGCGCGTGAAGGCGCCGGAATCCTGGAGTCCCGGCTGACCGGGCTCGGCCGGGAGGAATTCGCCCGCGACGTCTGGGGCCGGACAGCGTCGCTGACGCGCGGGGCGAGCGATTTCTCGGATGTCTTCTCCCCGTCCGCCGTGGACGAGCTGATCTCCCGCCGGGGGCTTCGTACGCCGTTCCTCCGGGTCGCCAAGGACGGCGCCACGCTTCCGTCGTCGTCCTTCACCGCACCCGCCGGAGTGGGGGCGACCGTCGCCGACCAGCTCGACGACACGGCCCTGTGGCGTGCGTTCGCCGACGGCGCCACGCTCGTCCTGCAGGCGCTGCACCGCACCTGGGAGCCGGTGGCGGAGCTGGTCTCCGGTCTGAGTGCGGAGCTGGGGCACCCCGTACAGGCGAACGCCTATGTCACCCCGCCGCAGAACCGCGGGTTCGACGCGCACTACGACGTGCACGACGTGTTCGTCCTCCAGATCGAGGGGGCGAAGCGGTGGGTGATCCACGAGCCCGTACTGCCGGATCCGCTGCGCGATCAGCCGTGGACCGATCACCGTGCGGCCGTCGCCGACCGGGCCGCGCACGGCACGCCCCGTCTGGACACGATGCTCCGCCCCGGCGATGTGCTGTACCTGCCGCGCGGCTGGCTGCACTCGGCGCAGGCCCAGGGGGAGGTCTCGATCCATCTGACGCTGGGGGTCCACGCCTGGACCCGCTACGCGCTGGCCGAACATCTGACCAGGGCCGCCCTCGCGGCCCTGGGCGAGGACCCGTCCATGCGCCGCTCCCTTCCCCTGGCGGAACAGGAGTCGAACGGGCCGGACGAACCAGGTGGTTCGAACGGCACGGACGCCGTCCTGGACCTGGTCCGCGAGCGCTTGCTGGCCGCCGTCGCCGAGGCCGACCCCGCCCCGCCGTTCCACCGCGCCCGCCGGTCCCAGGCCCGCCCGGCACCACTGGGGCCGGTGGCCCAGCTCGCCGCGCTGAGCGGCCTCGCGACGACCTCTCCCGTACGGCTGCGGAAGGCGCTGGAACCCCGGCTGGAGGGAACACGCCTGTTCACCCGTGTGGGGTACCTCGACTTCCCGGCATCCGACCTCGTACCCGTGGCCCGGCTGCTCGACGGCCGGGTGCACACCGCCGGGGACCTCGGCCTCGCACTCGCCGGGCGGCTGCTGCGGGCGGGCGTGCTGGTGCCCGCGGACCGGTGACCCCGCCGGGCCGGTTCTTCTGCGCCGACGCGGCCAGGGCCCGCCATGACCCGTTCGTCGGCACGGCTCCCTTCGGCTCCGTCTGGGTCCTCATCGAGTACCGGCGCGCCTGGCCCGCCAACGGTTTCGACGGCCTCGACCTCGATCCGGAGACCAAGACCCTCGTGTTCGCCGCGGCCCGGGCGAACCGGGCCCGGATCCTCCTCGTCAGGCGGCACGGGCGCCGCCGCCCCGAGGGGAGCGACCGGTGGGCGGTGCTGCACCACGACAGCTCCGGCGCGCTGCGGCAGCGGTGGGGCACCTGGCACCGCGACCAGGACCTGGCGCAGATCGTGACCGCCCTGGACTCCCCGGGGGAGCCGGGCCTCGCCCCCGTCGTCCTCGTCTGCGCGCACGGCCTGCACGACGCCTGTTGCGCGGTGCGCGGCCGGCCCGTGGGCCAGGCCCTCAGCGCACGCTGGCCCGACCTGGTGTGGGAGTGCACGCACGTGGGAGGTGACCGGTTCGCCGCCAACGTCGTCGTCGTACCCGACGGCGTCTACTACGGCAATCTGGACCCCCGCTCGGCGGTCGCCGTGGTCGAGGACCATCTGGCCGACCGCATCCGCGCCGACCACCTGCGGGGCTACACCACCCTCCGACCGCCGCAGCAGGCAGCGGTGGCCGCGGTGCTCCGCCGCTTCGGCCCGGCGGGCAGGCACGACTACGCGGTCACCGCGACGGTCGCCACCGACGACGGCTGGCGCGTCGGCGTCAGCGGCCGGGCACCGCACACGAGGCTGCTGGACGTCGACGTACGGGCGCGGCGCACGCCGGCACGCCAACTGACCTGCCGCGGACCGGCGAACAGCTCCGCGCTCGTCTACGACGTGACGTCGATCCGGGACCGATGACGGACTCCCCGCTCCCGAGGCCGGCCCCCGCCGCTGGTCAGGCGCAGGCCGGGCACAGCCCGCGGTAGGTCATCTCCACCGAGCCGACCGCGAATCCGAACCGCTCCTCCTCGGGCAGATCGCCGATGGCGTTGCCGACCGGGTGGACGTCGCGGACCGTGCCGCAGCCGGAGCAGACCAGGTGCTGGTGGGGGTTGCGCGCGTTCGGGTCGTAGCGCTTGGCGCGGCCCACGGTGGAGACCTCCAGCACCTCGCCGAGCGCGACGAGCTCGCCCAGCGTGTTGTAGACGGTCGCTCGGGAGATCTCGGGCAGTCGTGCGGCGGCCCGCAGGTGCACCTCGTCGGCCGTCAGGTGGACGTGGTCGCCGTCGAGGACCTCCGCGACGACACGCCGCTGGGAGGTCATGCGCCAGCCACGGCCCCGCAGCCGCCCAAGGAGGTCGCTCATCTCGTTTCACCTGCTCCGCTCGCCGGAGGGGGCGGGCGGCCCGCGCGAAGAATGCGCCGACGCCGCGCCCCCGTCATTATGGTTTTAGCTTGCTTCTTGACTTGGACGAAGTCCATCGTAGGATCGATCCCGGCGACATCCAAGAGACAGGAAGACTCCGGTACGGCAGCAGAGACACGCGACGGGACCCCACCGGTCGACCGCGCAATGCCGCCCGTCGGCCCAGCGCCGTCGTCGCACCGCCCGGGATCGCCGGGTGCGGTGGTCCGCGAGGCGCTCGGGCGACCCGCGGCGGGACCCGAAAATCAGCGTGCCCCTTCTGTACGGACCGAATCCTCCTCCCCCGTTCAGCGCCCCACGACCCGCCGGGTCCGGAAGGATCACCCATGACCGAGAACAACGAGTCGCACGTCTTCGACCCCGTCGTCCCGGACTCGCCCGAGACGGCCGTCCCCGAGAAGCCCGAGGCGCAGGCCGGCGGCTGCCCCGTGGCACACGGCCGCGCGCCGCACCCCACGCAGGGCGGCGGGAACCGCCAGTGGTGGCCGGACCGCCTCAACCTCAAGATCCTGGCCAAGAACCCCGCCGTGGCGAACCCGCTGGGTGAGGAGTTCGACTACGCGGCCGCGTTCGAGGCGCTGGACCTGCCCGCGGTGAAACGGGA
Source organism: Streptomyces rubiginosohelvolus (assembly GCF_014649875.1). Taxonomy (GTDB): domain Bacteria; phylum Actinomycetota; class Actinomycetes; order Streptomycetales; family Streptomycetaceae; genus Streptomyces; species Streptomyces rubiginosohelvolus. Next base: position 157,861 of record NZ_BMTW01000004.1, read on the forward strand.
CATCGCCGAGGTGCTCACCACCTCGCAGGACTGGTGGCCGGCCGACTTCGGCAACTACGGACCGCTGATGATCCGGATGGCCTGGCACAGCGCCGGCACGTACCGCATCAGCGACGGCCGCGGTGGCGCGGGCGCCGGTCAGCAGCGGTTCGCCCCGCTGAACAGCTGGCCGGACAACGGCAACCTGGACAAGGCCCGCCGGCTGCTGTGGCCGGTCAAGAAGAAGTACGGCCAGGCGCTGTCCTGGGCCGACCTGCTGATCCTCACCGGCAACGTCGCCCTGGAGACCATGGGCCTGAAGACCTTCGGCTACGCCGGCGGCCGCGAGGACGTCTGGGAGTCGGAGGAGGACGTCTACTGGGGCCCCGAGACCACCTGGCTCGACGACGAGCGCTACACCGGCGACCGTGAGCTGGAGAACCCGCTCGGCGCGGTCCAGATGGGTCTGATCTACGTCAACCCCGAGGGCCCCAACGGCAACCCGGACCCGATCGCCGCCGCCCGCGACATCCGCGAGACCTTCCGCCGGATGGCGATGAACGACGAGGAGACCGTCGCCCTCATCGCAGGTGGCCACACCTTCGGCAAGACGCACGGCGCGGGCCCGGCCGAGAGCGTCGGCGCGGACCCCGAGGGCGCCCCGCTGGAGGAGCAGGGCCTCGGCTGGCGCAACTCGTACAAGTCGGGCAAGGGCGGGGACGCCATCACGAGCGGTCTGGAGGTGACCTGGACCAGCACGCCGACGCAGTGGGGCAACGAGTTCTTCCACAACCTCTTCGCCTACGAGTACGAGCTGACCAAGTCCCCGGCCGGTGCGCACCAGTGGGTCGCCAAGGACGCGGAGTCGACGATCCCCGACGCGCACGACGCGTCGAAGAAGCACAAGCCGCAGATGCTCACCACCGACCTGTCGCTGCGCTTCGACCCGGCGTACGAGCAGATCTCGCGCCGCTTCCACGAGAACCCGGAAGAGTTCGCGGATGCCTTCGCCCGCGCCTGGTACAAGCTGACGCACCGCGACATGGGCCCGATCCAGCGCTACCTGGGCGCCGAGGTGCCCTCCGAGGTGCTGCTGTGGCAGGACCCGCTGCCCGCGCGCACCGGTGAGGTGCTGGACAGCGCGGACATCGCCGCGCTCAAGGAGCAGGTGCTGGGCACGGACCTGACCGTGGCGCAGCTGGTCTCGGCCGCCTGGGCCTCGGCCGCGTCCTTCCGCGGCAGCGACAAGCGCGGCGGCGCCAACGGCGCCCGGGTCCGTCTGGAGCCGCAGCGCGGCTGGGAGGCGAACAACCCGGACGAGCTGGCCCAGGTCCTGCGCGCCCTCGAAGGCATCCAGGAGTCCTTCAACGCCAAGGGCGGCAAGCAGGTCTCGCTGGCCGACCTGATCGTCCTCGCGGGCAGCGCGGCGGTCGAGCAGGCGGCCAAGGACGCCGGTGTCGAGGTGGAGGTCCCGTTCACCCCGGGCCGCGTCGACGCCACGCAGGAGCAGACGGACGTCGAGTCCTTCGCCGCGCTGGAGCCCGCGTACGACGGCTTCCGCAACTACACCGGCAAGGCGGCCCGGCTGCCCGCCGAGTACCTGCTCCTGGACCGGGCGAACCTGCTGACGCTGAGCGCCCCGGAGACGACCGTCCTGGTCGGCGGTCTGCGGGTGCTGGGCGCCAACAGCGGCGGCTCGAAGCACGGCGTTCTCACCGACCGCCCGGGCACGCTGACCAACGACTTCTTCGTGAACCTGCTCGACCTGGGCATCACCTGGAAGTCGACGTCGTCGACGCAGGACGAGTTCGAGGCCCGCGACTCGTCGGGCAAGGTCAAGTGGACCGGCACCCGCGCCGACCTGGTCTTCGGCTCCAACTCCGAGCTCCGTGCCCTCGCCGAGGTCTACGCGAGCGACGACGCGCGGCAGAAGTTCGTGACGGACTTCGTCGCCGCCTGGACCAAGGTCATGGATCTCGACCGCTACGACCTGGTCTGACAGCCTCCTCCAGCGGTGGGGCCGGTGCGTACGCGCACCGGCCCCACCGCCGGTTCCGGCAGGTGACGGCAGGAACGACGGCGGCGGTGTCAGTCCGCTCGCGTAGTCTTCCCGCCACCATTCACCGACGCGGAGGATCACGAGCGTTGACCGGCCTGTCTGCTTTCCCGTTGCCCTTTCACACCTCCCGCTCCATAGCGCTCGCGACGCCACGGACGCTGCGGGAGCTGGAGATCATCCGGTGCAGCGCACACATCAGGGCGAAGCCCGGCTGGTTCGACAAGATGAACGATGCCGAGATCGTCGCCAGGTGGACACGGGAAGCGGCCGCCCAAGGGCTCACCGAGGCGCAGATCCGTTATGTCCTCGCCGAGCTCGCCCATTACGCCGCGCTGCGGGACGCCGGGGCGGGAATCGAGGTGTCCGTGGTCGACGGGGTGTGGCAGTCGGACACCCTGGTCGACGACGCGCTCAGGTCCCGGCTGCGCGAGGCGGTCCGGGTGCTGGAGGAGGTCCCCGCAGCGGAGCGGGACTGGCATCCCGGGTCCGGCGGGCAGGTGCTGGACCTGGTGCATCCCTCGCTGTTCTGTCTGGTGAAGGGGGTGAGCGACGCCCCCGAGCGGGCCTGGCAGAGCGAGACCGACCACCGCTACGCGGCCTACGAGTTCTCGGAGAAGTTCCAGTGGCTGCCCACGGACGTCGAGGTCACCGCCGACGGCGACACGGTCTTCCGTTCGTACGTCAACAACGTCCACCCCGAGACCCATCGCGACCTAGCCGCTGTCCTGCCGGACGTGTTCACCCGCATGCGTCCGCTGCTGGAGAACGTGCTCACGGATCTGCGCCATCCGCGGCCCCTGCGGATCGAGGCCGATCCCTTCGGGTGGTACGACTCGGAGCCGGAGTACCCGGACAAGGCGTCGTACGCCGAGGACGAGGCGTACCAGGAGGCCCTGCGCGCCTGGGAGGTGGACCAGGACGCGTGGTGGGAGAACCGCCGCCCGGTCATTCCGGACGCCCCGGACTTCACCCCGCCCCCGGCGCCCGACCCGTCGGCCCGGGTGGACCTGCGCGGCCGCCGCCTCCAGGTCATCGTCAAACTCGCGACCATCCACCTCACCCCGGACAAGCCCGAGTACGCCGGCGGCTCCTGGCATGTCGAGGGCATGCTGAACGAGCGGATCGTCTCGACCGGTATCTATTACTGGGACAGCGAGAACATCACGGAGAGCCGGCTGAGCTTCCGTACGGCCCTCGACGACCCGCGCTACGAGCAGAACGACGACAACGGCCTGCGGGACGTCTACGGCCTGGAGGACGAGGAGGCGCTGAACCAGACCCTGGGTTCGGCGGCCACCCCGGCGGGCCGCTGCCTGGCGTTCCCGAACGTCCTGCAGCACCGCGTCGGCTCGTTCCGTCTCACGGACCCCACCCGTCCGGGCCATCGCAAGATCCTCGCGTTCTTCCTGGTCGACCCGTCGAAGAAGATCGTCTCGACATCCGACGTACCGCCGCAGCAGCCGGGGTTCGCCACCTCGACCATGACGCGCGAGCAGGCCGAGGGCTACCGCGAAGAGCTCATGCGGGAACGGAAGTTCTTCGTCGACGAACACAACGAGCAGCTCTACGAAAGGGAGTTCTCCCTCTGTGAGCACTGACCCCGGCCGAACCGATGAACGGAGCTCGTTCCCTGGCCGCGGAGGAGCGGACGGAGGCCGACAGGTGTAGCGGCTCGATACCCTCGGCCGGAGGACACCGGAGCGGAAGCCGGGAGGCGTTCGTGGGACTGCGGGACCGGATCGCGACGGAGCTCACTGCGGCGTTGCACGGCGGGGATCTCAAGCTGGAGCGGTACGCGGCTCCGCCCGGCGATCCGGGGCTGTTCGGGATGACCCCGGCGGACCCGGTGTGGCGGGTGCACGGGCAGGCCACCGGGATGCTCACCGGCGGGTTCGCCGCCCTCATGCTCCAGTCGCTGCATCCGCTGGCCATGGCCGGGGTCGACCAGCACTCGGACTTCCGCGCCGATCCGGTCGGGCGGCTGAACGGAACCGTACGGTTCATCACCACGACCACGTTCGGCTCCGCGCCCGCCGCCCGCGAGGTGATCGGCCTCGTCCGGCGCATCCACACGCGGGTGCGCGGTACCGCCCCCGACGGGAGGCCGTACCGCGCGGACGATCCCGACCTGCTCACCTGGGTGCACACCGCCGAGGTACGCAGCTTCCTCGCCGGTCACCAGGCGTACGCTCCCCGGACGCACCGGCTCACCCCCGCCGAGTGCGACACCTACTACCGCCAGGCCGCACCCGTGGCGGAGGAGTTGGGGGCGCGGGAGGTGCCACGTACCGCGTCCGAGGCGGAGAGCTACCTGACCCGCATGCGCCCCCGGCTCCACGCCACCCCGGCCGCGCTGGACTCGGTGCGGTTCCTCCGCGCCTTCGGACGCACGCCCCAGGAGCGGCTGGCCGTCCGCCTGCTCACCAACGCCTCGACCGGGCTCCTCCCCGGCTGGGCCCGCACCGAACTCGGCATCCGCCGCCCGGACGCCGTCCGCGTCGGCTGGGACCGGCCGCTGGCGACGGCCGTCGGACGCACCCTGGAATGGGGGCTCGGACCCTCCCGGATCCAGGCGGCAGCACGGGGTCGGCTGGCAGGGGCGCGGCAGGGATGACGCGGCCGCACGCCCCTGGCCGTACGGGCCCTGGCGGGCGGCGGGTCAGCGGAGTCCGGCGAAGAGATCCTTCTCGGGCAGAGCAGCGCCGGTGGCGTCCTTGACCCGTACGAAGGTCTCCATGCCCATCAGCTCGCCGAACCTCTCCTTGCCCATCCTGAGGAAGAAGATGTTCTCACCCTGACTGGCGTGCGCGGCCAGCGCGTCGAACTTCTGGCCGCTGTACGCGGTGGTGTCCACCCAGGTGGTGACCTCGTCGTCGGGGAGACCGATCTTTTCCATCTCGGCGGCCTCGGCCGGGTCCGGCTCCGGCATGTCCTCCTGGGACTCGCGCATCATCTCCTCGAATTGGCGCATCGCCGAGTGCGGCATCGTCGTCCAGTAGACCTTCGGTGTCAGCTCGGTCATCTCCAGCGCCGCCATCGTGATGCGGTGGGCCTGGATGTGGTCGGGGTGGCCGTAGAAGCCGTTCTCGTCGTAGGTGACGACCACATCGGGCCGGTAGTGCCGCATGAGTTCCGCGAGCCGGGCGGCGCCCTCCTCCACGGGGGTCTGCCAGAAGGATCCGGGAGCGTCGTTGCTCGGCCAGCCGATCATCCCGGAGTCCGCGTAGTCCAGCGTCTCCAGATCGCTCACGCCCAGGACGTCACAGCTCGCCTTGAGCTCCTGGCCACGCATCGCGGCGACGGCCGCCGGATCGTGCCCGGGGTCACCGGGCTTGACGCCTCCCGGCCCGTCACCGCAACCGCCGTCGGTACAGGTCACGAGAACCGTGCGGATGCCTTCCGCCGCATACCGGGCGAGCACTCCTCCGGTTCCCGTGGCCTCGTCGTCGGGGTGGGCGTGCACGGCCATGAGGGTCAGGGGCCGGTCGGTCATGAAGAGGTCCTTCCACGGAGTCAGGTCGGGGTCCGAGTGCGCGGCGGGCATGCCGCAGCTCCGGGGCTCGGCCCCTCGGTGGAGCTAACCGTGCCGCCGGGGCCCGGTGTTCCCGGGGCCCGCGCTTCGGCTTCGGTTTCGGCTTGGATCTCGTCGCGGACGATGGCGCGCCGCCCCGGGGCCATCCCGCGGCCGGAATCCGCCTGCCAGAGTGTTGACGGTGTTCACATTGCGAGGTTACGTTCATGCGGCCGCCCCGCCGTCCCTTCCCCCGCCCAGGAGACGAAGCCGCACATGGACTCTCCCCTCGCCACCGTCATGCTCCCGCTCGCCCTCGCCGTCATCATGTTCGGGCTGGGGCTGTCCCTGACCGCGGACGACTTCCGGCGGGTGCGCCGGCATCCGCGGGCCGTCGTCGTGGCGCTGGCCTGTCAGGCACTGCTGCTGCCCGCCGTGTGCTTCGGCCTGGTCGTCGCCTTCGGCCTCTCCCCCGAACTCGCCGTCGGCATGATGCTGCTGGCCGCTTCTCCCGGCGGGACGACGGCCAACCTCTTCAGCCATCTCTTCGGCGGGGACGTGGCGCTGAACGTCACACTCACGGCGATCAACGCGGTCGTGGCCATCGTGACCCTGCCGGTCATCGCCAACCTCGCCCTGCTGCACTTCGAGCCGGGGATCGGGCAGGACGGCCTCGGGCTGCAGTTCGACAAGGTGCTCCAGGTCTTCGCCCTGGTGCTCGTGCCGGTGGTGATCGGCCTGGCCGTGCGTCGGCGCTCGGAGGCGTTCGCGCTCCGTATGGACCGTCCGGTGCGTCTCCTGTCGGTCGTCGTCCTCGTCGCGGTGATCATCGGCGCGGTGCTGGCCGAGCGGAGCAACATCGGCGGCTATCTCGCGGACGCCGGGCCCGTGGCGCTGCTCTTCTGTGTGCTGAGCCTGGCCACGGGGTACTTCGTGCCGCGCCTGGCGCGCGTCGGCAAGCGGCAGGCGATCGCCTGCTCCATGGAGATCGGCGTGCACAACAGCGCGGTCGCCATGACACTGGCGATCAGCGTGCTCGGCAGCGTCAGCCTGGCCGTGCCCGCAGCCGTCTACGGCGTCCTGGCCTATCCCGTCGCGGCGCTCGCCGGGCTGTTGATGACGCGTGTCGGCAGCCGGCTCCCCGCCGAGGAATCCGCGCGGACGGCCTGACCCGAGAGGGCGCGGCGAGGTGGCCGGGTCCGCCGACAAGTCGTCTCAGCCGTCGTGCAGCGCTTTCCTGAGGGCGTCGACGGCGAGGGTACGGGCGACGTTCGCGGCGCGGGTGTCGCGCAGGCTGTCCAGCAGGAGGAAGTCGTGGACCATGCCCGCCACGCGGACGGAGGTCACGTCCACCCCGGCCTCACGCAGCCGGTTGGCGTACTTCTCGCCCTCGTCGCGCAGGACGTCCGCCTCGTCGGTGATGACCAGCGTGGTGGGCAGGCCCCGGAGCTGGTCCAGGGAGGCGTGGAGGGGCGCGGCGTACACCTCGCTGCGGTGGGCGGGGTTGCCGATGTAGGCGTCCCAGAACCACTTCATGCCGTCGCGGGTGAGGTAGTAGCCCTCGGCGAACTGGAGGTACGAAGGGGTGTTGAAGTCGGCGTCGGCGACCGGGTACAGCAGGACCTGCGCCTTGAGGTCGATGCCTCCGCGCTCCTTGTTCATCAGCGCGAACACCGCCGACATGCAGCCGCCCACCGACTCACCGGTGACCGCGATCCGCGAGGTGTCCAGTCCGTGCTCCGCCCCGTGCTCCAGGACCCACTGGCCCACGGCGTAGTTCTGCTCGACCTGGGTGGGGTACTTGGCCTCGGGCGCGCGGTCGTAAACGGGGAAGACCCCGGCGGCTCCGGCGCCGACGGCGAGTTCGCGGAAGAGGCGGTCGTGGGTCTTGTCGTCGCCGAAGACCCAGCCGGCGCCGTGGATGTAGAACACCACCGGCAGCAGTCCCGTGGATCCCTTGGGCCGGATGATCCGGGTGCGGACCGTGCCCCACTGGCCCGCGTCCACGTCGACCCACTCCTCGTCGACGTCCGGGCGGGGCACGCTCGGGTCGCTCTGCAGGCCGAGCAGGATGTCGCGGCCCTTCTCCGGGGGGACCTCGTAGATCCGCGGATGCGGATCCGTGGCCTCGCACAGTTCCTTCGCCGCGGGTTCCAGGTAGGGGGTGATCGGAGGAGGCAGATCGGTCATGTCGACTCCCTGTCGTGGGCACGCCGCGTGCCCGGTGCGCGCGACCCGGTCGGCCGCTGAAGCGTCAGCCGTCGAGGCCGGGGTGGTGCCCGCCCCGAACGGCAATGAGCGATTCCATCCTTTGCGCCCCATTCATCCCCCGCAACCGGCACGGAACCGGTCAGGCGTTCATGCCACGGCGGGACCGGTGGACGGCCGACGGTCATGGCGGGGTCGGACCGGACCGTGGCGGTGCCTCAAGGACGCCTGACACCGGGCGCCACGGCGGGAAGGGTGAAGCGGAAAGCGCCCGCTCCCCCGCCGAGCTGGAGCCAGAGGTACTCGGGCTGGGTGACGACCCGCAGGGCGACGGCGGCACAGCCCGGGCAGCGGGCGGTCAGGCCGGGCTCGGGGCCGTAGACGTGCAACTGGGCCAGGGTCGCGGGCAGTCGGCAGGAGGGGCACGAGCGCCAGGCGGTGGTCGGGTCGACGGCGAAGACCTCGCCGAGCGGACCGGCCAAGGCGTTGCCGTCGACGTACAGGGGGTGTTCGGTCATGGCAGGGGTTCCTCACCGTGCGACGCGGATGTGTCAGCCGAAGCGTTCGGTACGGATCCGGTCGGGTCCGTATCCGGCGGCCAGGAGCAGTTCGCCGACGTGCTCGACGAAGGCGGTCGGGCCGCAGACGTAGCAGCGGGTGTCCGTGGGAGGCGGCATGCCCAGCAGATCGTCCGTGGTGATGCGTCCGGCGGGGCGCCGCGATCCCTCCGGTGCGGTGCGGGTGTACAGGAGCCGGACGCGGACGCCCTCTGCGGCGGCGTCGAGTTCGGTCGCGTACCAGACCTCGTCGGGGGCGCGGACGGAGTAGAGGAGCGTGCAGGGGTCGCCCGACGCCGATGCCGCCCGTGCCCGGAGCATCGCCATCACGGGTACGACACCGGAGCCTCCGGCGATCAGCAGGAGCGGGCCGTGGTCCTGCGGTGTCCAGACGAACCAGCCTCCGAGCGGTCCCATGACCTCGACCTCGGCGCCCACGGGGAGGTCGTCGGCCAGATACGGGGAGACCTCGCCGCCGAAAGCCGCCTGGACTCCCAGCTCGATGCGGTCGCCACCGGCGTCGGCGGGAGCGGCGAGCGAGTAGCTGCGTACGGCCTGGTACCCGTCGTCCGCGGTGAGCCGTACGTCGACGTGCTGGCCAGGAAGGTGTCCCGGCCAGTGCGGCACTTCGAACGTCAGCGTGCGGCCGGTCGCCGTCTGTTTCGTCCGCTCGGTGAGGCGGGCCCGTCGCCAGCCGTGCATCAGTCGCTCCAGTAGCGCTGTTCGCGCCAGGGGTCGCCGTAGTCGTGGTAGCCGGCCGACTCCCAGAAGCCGGGCTCGTCGTCGAGGGTGAGCCGGAGGCCCTTGACCCATTTCGCCGACTTCCAGAAGTACAGGTGGGGGATGACGAGCCGGGCCGGTCCGCCGTGGTCCGGGGAGAGCGCGAAGCCGTCGAAGGAGTGCGCCAGCCAGGCCTTGCCGTCGGTGACGTCCTCCAGCGGGAGGTTGGTGGTGTAGCCGTCGAAGGACTCGGCGACGACGAAGTCCGCCGCTGTCTCCATCGCGTCGAGGAACACGTCCAGGGGGACACCGCGCCAGCGGGTGTCGAACTTCGACCAGCGGGTCACGCAGTGGATGTCGACGGTGGGCTCCTCCTGCGGGAGCGCCATCATCTCGTCCCAGGTCCATGAACGGCTCTCGCCGGCCTCGCCGGTCAGGGTGAACGACCATCGGTCGGTGGGGACGTCCGGGGTCGGACCCGCGGAGAGGACGGGAAACGACTCGGTCGGATACTGCCCCGGTGGCAGCCGGCCGGCGAAGGCGTGGGTCTTCCCCCGGAACCCCGGTGACAGGTCGCCCATGGGTTCATTCCTCCCGCTCGAACTCGGCTTCCGCCCGCTCCTTGTCGATGTCGGCCTGGGCCCGGACGTACAGATCGTGCACGAAACTCCGGGCGGCCTCGGGCGCGACGCCGTCGCCGAGCCGGAGCAGCCGGTCCGTCCACGGGGCGAGAGGATCATCGGGCTCGCTCATGCCGACCTCCTGGGGGACATGTCGCGTGCTGGGGGCTGGAAGTTCGCCTGCCCTGTCGGTGGCACCTTTCCATGCTCCCTGCCTGCCGTACCCGCGCAACCGGGCGGGCCGGTGCTCCGTGGCGTGTGCGGGACCGTGATGCGGGTGTCCGCCGGACACCTCTCACCCCCAGAACCCCGAGGGATGGACCTCCGTCCCGCAGCGTTCAGCGATCGGCCGCCGGGACGACGAACAGCACCTTCGTCATGACGCGTCCCCGGGCGAGTTCGGCTCCGTGGCACGACGCTGCCGCAGTACGGCGGCGAGCATGGTGATGACGACTCCGGCGACCGCCCAGGCGGAGAGCACCAGCAGGGACGAGGTCATGCTGTTGCCGTCGAAGTAGGTGATCGAGCGGGCCGCCCAGGTGCCCGCTCCCGGTGGCAGGGCGGGACCGATGGCCTCCCAGAACGGTGGCAGCATCGGCGCGGGGAAGGCTCCGCCGGCGCTCGGGTTTCCCATGATCACGATGAGCAGGATCGCCAGGCCGATGCCGATGACGCCGAAGAGGCCCTGGAGGGCGAGCGTCGCGGCGCCCACGGCGAAGACGATCAGCGCGCCGAGCCCCCACAGCGCCCACACACTGCCCGGCAGAGCGCCCAGGACCGGTCCGACGATGATCGCTCCGCCGAGCCCGCCGGCCAGGGCGACCAGCACCATCGTGCCGAGACGGGTGGCCGCGCGGGTCGGGTTGGCGGGCCGGGCCCCCGTACTGATCGCGAGGATCGACGCGCACAGATACCCGCCGACGCAGAGGCCGACGACCAGGTAGAACGAGGACAGCCCGTTGAAGTCGTGCGTCGACGCCGGAGCCACGTCGACCAGGCGTGCGGTACGCCCCTGGGCCCCCAGCACGTCGCCGGTGAGCGAATCCAGCGCGACGGCCAGGGTTCTGCCGCCGCCCGAGGCGACGAGGAGCGTATCGGTGGTGCCGCCCGGGCGCACCACGAGCGCACCGTCGATGTCCCGGTTCTCGATCTGCTTCCGCGCCGCCGCCTCGTCGGGCAGGGCGCGCGGGTCCAGCGGCGAGCCGGGCAGCTCGTCCAGGCGCTGCACCGTCTGCTCGACCGCGGCCGGCGGTGCCACCACTCCGAAGGCGACGTCCTTCAGCTTGGGCTCGTGCAACGCGCCCACATAGGAGACGACGAACAGCAGTTGGAGGGCGACGACCCCGATCACCAGGAGCGTGGCCCGGGGGGTGACGGCGCTCTTCACCTCGGACAAGGTGCTCTGTTTCATGGTCTCCACAGTCCGGGACGACCGGCCGCCCCGCAGGCGGGAAGCACCCGAACGGCTGGTGGCCCGCCCGCCACGCCCGGCTGCCGACCGGTGGCCGACCGGTGCGACGCACCCCACACCACCCGATGTTTACGCTGATTACATTCCTGAGCTAATGTGAGTGCTGTACACATCGTAGGCGATCAAGAGGAAGAGAGAATCGACATGACCGGCGAGCTGTTCTCACCGCTGCACCTGCGCTCCGGGCAGGTACTGAAGAACCGGATCGCGAAGGCGGCGATGGAGGAGAACATGGCCGGCGACGGCCAGGTGCCCGACGAGCAGCTGTTCACGCTGTACCGGAAGTGGGCGGCCGGCGGCACGGGACTGCTGATCACCGGCAACGTCATGGTCCACGCCGAGGCGCTGACCGGCCCCGCCGGTGTCGTGCTCGACGAGCACGCGCCACTGGGGCCGTTCACCGACTGGGCCGAGGCGGGCAAGTCCGGCGGCGGCGCGATATGGATGCAGATCAACCATCCCGGCCGCCAGGTCGCCTCCGACATGCCCGGAGTCGTCTGGGGGCCGTCCGACATCGGCGTCAGCCTGGGCAAGCACAGCAGCCGCTTCGGCCGCCCCACCGCCATGACCGCGCAGCAGATCGACGACACCGTGACCCGGTACGCGGTCACCGCCCACCGCGCCGAGAAGGCCGGCTTCGACGGCGTCGAGATCCACGCCGCGCACGGCTACCTGCTGTCGCAGTTCCTCTCCCCCCTGGTCAACAAGCGCACCGACCGCTGGGGCGGGTCTCTCGAGAACCGCGCCCGGATGCTGCTCGACATCGTCAAGGCGGTACGGGCCGCCGTCTCGCCGTCCTTCGCGGTCGCGGTCAAGCTGAACTCCGCCGACTTCCAGCGCGGCGGATTCGACGCCGAGGACGCCCGCCAGGTCATCGAGATGCTCGAACCCCTCGGCGTCGACCTGGTCGAACTCTCCGGAGGCAGCTACGAGAGCCCGGCCATGACCGGCCGGCCCACCGACACCCGCACCCAGGCCCGTGAGGCGTACTTCCTGGATCTGGCCGAGGACCTGGTCACCACCAGCCCCATCCCGCTGATGCTCACCGGCGGCATCACCCGGCGCGGGACCGCACAGAAGGTCCTCGACAGCGGTGTGGCGGTCATCGGCATGGGCACCGCGCTCGCCGTCACGCCCGACCTGCCCGACCGCTGGCGCGGCGGCCGCGAGGCGGACCGCCGGATGCGCCCGGTGAAGTGGTCCGACAAGGCCCTCGCCTCGGCCGCGAGCATGGCGCAGGTCCGCCACCAGATGCGCCGCCTCGCCCGCGGCAGCAACCCCCGGCCCGGCACCCACCCGGCGCTCGCCCTCATCACCGAGCAGCGCAAGCAGCGCACCGCCCTGCGCCGCTACCGCGCCTGGCTGGCCAAGCCCCGGGGCGCGGCCTGAGCGAGGCCCATGCCCCCTGCCGTCAGCCTCCTCCGGGCACCACCAGACCCAAATGTTAACAACGTTAACACTCCCCCCGCCTCCATATATGCAGCGCCAACACGAGAGGAACCCGCACCATGTCTTCCCCACCGAAGGGCCAGGACACCGTCAAGGTCGACCTGGGAGGCCGCGAGGTCGGCGTCCCCAAGGGCGGCCTGTACGACCGGTACCGGATGAACCCCGACCTCGACGCGATCGCGCGGGACCCGCGCGTCAGCGGCGTGGACTTCTTCCGCCGACTGCCCAAGATCAAGGTCGACTCCCCGATCGGTCCGACGCTCACCCCGAACTTCTACTACACGATGTCCACGGCCCGGCTGACGATGCTCGCCCCGTCCAAGGCGATCCGCACCCGCCTGCCCGAGGAGCTGTCGCCGCTGGAGATCGTGCCCGGGCTTGGACTGGTCTCGGTGATGTTCTTCCGTTACGACGTGTGCGACATCGACTTCTACACCGAAGCCACCGTCGGCATCGCCGTGAAGCCCGCGCGGCACGGAAAGCTCGGCTTCTTCGACCTCGTCACCGGCCTGAAGAACGAACGCCTCGACGCCTACGTGCTGTCCCTGCCCGTGAGTTCGGACATCGCGCAGGTCCGGGGCCACGACGGCTACGGCTTCCCCAAGTGGGTCACCGACCTCGACGTCGCCATCGACGACCGCCGGACGACCGCCCGCGTGGCCAACGACGCAGGCGGAGTCGATGTGGCGTTCTCGGCGGCCACCCCGGCCCAGAAGGCGTGCGTGAGCGGGGAGCGCGTCGGCTCGCTCACCTCCTACACGAAGATCAACGGCGGGTGGCACTCCACCCTGAACCAGACCAACGTGCTGAACGCCGGCACGACGCGCAGCACGCGCGACGTCACCCTCCAGCTCGGCGAAGGCCATATGTCCGACGACCTGCGCTCGCTCAAGCCGAAGCGGACCATCCAGTTCGACGTGATGACCGAGGGCCAGGCCGCGCTGCACATGCCGGTCCCCACCTCGGTCCCGCCCCGGAACAAGTGAGCAGGGAGCCCCGCCATGACCACCGAACACGCAACCCGCCCCACCACGCCCCGCGGACCCGCTCTGCCGGCGTCCATCACCCCGGCCCTGCTCAGGCGGCTGACCGCACGGGTATCCGCCGCGCCGGACGCCGCACGGGTCACCACCAGCGCCCCCTACACCGGCCTCCCCCTGGCCGACTTCCCGGTCTCGACGCCGGAGGATGTCGAAGTGGCGTTCGCCCGCGCCCGGGCCGCGCAGAAGGCCTGGGCCGCCACCCCTCTGAGCGAGCGCAAGCGGATCCTGCTGCGCTACCACGACCTCGTCCTCGCCCGCCGGGACGAGGCCCTCGACCTGATGCAGGCCGAGAACGGCAAGACCCGCCGCGACGCGTTCCTGGAAGTCGTCGACATCGGCATCGTCTCGCGCCACTACGCCCGCAACGCCGCCAAGCACCTCTCCCCCAAGCGACGCCGCGGTGCCATCCCCCTCCTCACCCACACCACCGAACTGCGCCACCCCAAGGGCGTCGTCACCGTCATCTCGCCCTGGAACTACCCCCTCAGCATGGCCGCGAGCGACACCATCGCCGCACTCATGGCCGGGAACGCCGTCGTCCAGAAGCCCGACACCCAGACCGCGCTGACCGCCCTGTGGTCCATGGACCTCATGCACGAGGCCGGACTCCCCCGGGACGTATGGCAGATGGTCATCGGCCGCGGCAGTTCCATCGGCACCCCGCTGATGGACAACGCCGACTACATCATGTTCACCGGATCCACCGCCTCCGGCCGCCGGATCGCCGGCGACGCAGGCCGGCGCCTCATCGGCGCATCCCTCGAACTCGGCGGCAAGAACCCCATGATCGTCCTCGACGACGCCGACATCGAGAAGGCCGCCGAAGGCGCCGTCAACGCCTGCTTCCCCTCCGCCGGTCAGCTGTGCGTCTCCGTCGAGCGCCTGTACGTCGCCGAATCCGTCCGCGACGCGTTCATCGCCGCGTTCACCGCCCGGACCAAGAAGCTCATCATCGGCGCCGCGTACGACTACAGCATGGACGTCGGCAGCCTCACGACTCCCTCCCAGTTGCAGACCGTCACCGAGCACGTCGGCGACGCCGTCGCCAAGGGCGCCACCGTCCTCGCCGGCGGCCAGGCGCGGCCCGACCTCGGCCCGCTCTTCCACGAGCCGACCGTCCTCACCGACGTCACCCCCGACATGACCCTGTACGACCACGAGACCTTCGGCCCGGTCGTCTCGATCTCCACCTACCGCGACGTCGACGAGGCCGTCGCCCTGGCCAACGCCACGTCCTACGGCCTCAACGCCAGCGTATGGTCCCGCGACGGAGCCCGGGGCCGCGCTGTCGCCGCCCGCGTGCACGCCGGAACCGTCAACGTCAACGAGGCCTTCGCCGCCGCGTGGGGAAGCATCGACGCCCCGATGGGCGGTATGGGCGACTCCGGCCTCGGCCGCCGCCACGGCGCCGACGGCATCCTCAAGTACACCGAGCCCCAGACCGTCGCCCACCAGCGCCTCCAGGGCTTCTATCCGCCGTCCCGCATCTCCCCCGAGACCTGGGCCGACCTGCTGACCGGTGCGCTCAAGGTCATGAAGGCGATCGGCATGCGCTGAACAGCGACAGCGACAGCGATGGCGACTGCCCGCGTCACGCCGCAGCAGCGGATCCGGTCGAACGGTTCCGGCGCCCCCGGAGAAACGGTGCCGGAACCGCTCGCAGACGGCCTCGGTTTCTTCTTCCTTTCCGATCACCTAAGATGTATACATCGTTCACATCAGGGAGGAGATGTGGACATGGCAAACATAAGGAGCACGGCCCATGTCCCGGAGCAGCAGCACGTACCACCACGGCGATCTGCGCGCCGCCTGCCTTCGTGCCGCGCGTGAACTCCTGGAGGAGGACGGCAGCGCCGGACTCTCGCTGCGCGCGGTCGCCCGGCGGGCCGGGGTCTCGGCGACGGCCCCCTACCGTCACTACGCCGACCGCGAGGCGCTGGTCTCCGCGGTGGCCGCCGAGGGGTACCGCGAGCTCGCCACGCACCTGACACAGGCCCACCCCGCACCCTCGACCCCCGATGAACTCGCCGCGGTCGCCGTCGCGTACGTACGGTTCGCACTGGAGCACCCGGCCCTGTTCCGGGCGATGTTCGCGGAGCCCTGCGACCCCACGAGCGAGGAGCGCGTCGCCGCGACCGCCGCCATCTCGGAGTACGTCCGCACCATCGTCGCCGCGACCTTCCCCGATGTGGACGCGGACGCCCTGTCGACCACGGTGTGGGCCCTCGTCCACGGCCTCGCGTTCCTGCACCTCGACGGCAAGCTCGACTCCTCCACCCCCGAGATCGTCGCCGCCCAGGTCACCTCCGCCGTCCACGCGCTGTTCAACGCCGCTCCGGCGATGTCCGGCACGGCGGCAGGCGCTCAGCGGGGGGTCTGAGCGCAGTCCCTTCGGTCACAGCGGGGAGCCACAGCCGCCCCAGAATCCCCGCACACCGGCCTTCTCCCCCGCATAAGCTTCTTGAGGCCGATCGGGGAAGATCCGCGCGTCCGGGAGGGGAAGAGCATGAGTGATTCGGTGACCCAACTATCCCGAATCATCTGGTCCGTCGGCGACCTGCTGCGCAGCGACTTCAAGCGCTACGACTACGGAAAGGTCCTGCTGCCGTTCACCGTCCTGCGGCGACTCGAATGTCTGCTCGCTCCCACCCGGCCCGACGTGCTGAAGGTCGCGGAAAAACTGGCGCGCGACCGTGGCGAGGAATCGGACGCGCTCTTGCGACAGGCTTCCGGCCACCCCTTCTACAACACCCGCCCCTTGACGCTCGCGCGCGTTGCCGAAGAACCGGGGATGACCGGACCTCTCCTGCTCGACTATGTATACGGCTTCTCCCGGAACATTCAGGAAGTCTTCGAGCGCTTCGAATTCGCGACGACGGTCAAGCGCCTGGACTCCACCGGTCTGCTCCATCACATCGTCGCCCGGTTCCAGCAGCTGGATCTGGGGCCGACCCTCTCAGCCTCCGAGACAAGCCTCATCTTCGACGATCTGGTACGTCGATTCGCCGAGCAGAGCAGCGAGACCAGCGGCGAGCACACCACGCCGGGCGACGTCAGCCGGCTCATGGCCACCCTCGTACTGGAGCCCGATCCGGGGCAACTCGCGGCTCCCGGGACCGTCAGGACCGTCCACGATCCCGTCTGCGGGACCGGCGGGCTGCTGAGTGCGGCCTCGGATCTCATCACCGAGGTCAATCCCGACGCCCGGGTCCACCTGTCGGGCCAGGACATCAACCCCGAGAGCTGGGCGATCGCCTACTCCAGCATGCTGATGAGCGGCCACGACCCGGTGCGGATGGCCTGGGGAAACGTTCTGGGCGATGACAAGTTCGCAGGGGAACAATTCGACTACCTGCTGGCACATCCTCCGTTCGGCATCGAGTGGAAGCGGGTCGAGCACGACGTCCGTAGTGAGCACGAGAACCTCGGCCATCGAGGCCGATTCGGCGCCGGCCTTCCCCGTATCAACGATGGCTCCCTGCTGTTCCTCCAGCACATGCTCGCGAAGATGAAGCCGGTGGACGACTCCGACCGCGGGGGAAGCCGTCTCGCGATCGCCTTCAACGGCTCACCCATGTTCGTCGGTGCCGCCGGCTCGGGGGAATCCGAGATCCGGCGTTGGATCATCGAGAACGACTGGCTCGAAGGCATCGTCGCGCTGCCTGATCAGCTCTTCACCAACACCGGCATCAGCTCGTACATCTGGGTGCTCAGCAACCGCAAGCCCGTCGGCCGACGCGGACGTGTCATTCTCGTCAACGCTCAGGACCACTGGCAGAAGATGCGCCAGTCGGTCGGCGGAAAGCGGAAGTATCTCGGGCCCGATCAGCTGGCCGAGATCGTACAGCTCTATAGCGAAGCGACGCCCTCCTCTCCCGCCCCGATCCGATCCCCGCGCGACCATGTGCGTGTCGTGCGCAACGAGGACCTGTTGTATCGCCAGATTGTCGTCGAGAGCCCGCTGCGCTTGCGCTTCGAGCTCTCCCCGGAGGCGCTTGACCGGCTCGCCGCCCTCCGGCCGGTCCAGCGGGCCGACGATCCCGAAGCGCTGGTGTCGGCGCTTCGGGGCCTCGTCGGTACGACCTGGAACACGGGATCCGCAGCACGCAGCGCGCTCCGCCGTGCCGCGGAGAGCACCGGACAGTCCTGGCCTGGCGGAAGCGCGTTCGACAAGGCCGTCCGCAACGCGATCGGGGTGCGCGACGAACGCGGTGAGCTCCAGCGGAGCCGCGGTACGACAGAGCCCGACGTGGAGCTGCGGAGCACGGTCTCGCTGCCGTGGGACGAGGACCCCGAAGAGTACCTCCAGAACCGGGTCCGGTCCCGTACGCCCGACGCCTGGATTGACCCCGCCCGAACGCGACCCGGATGTGAGATCGCGCCCAGACTCTTCTACGTGGCGGAATTCGACGGCCCCTTCGAACCGCTGCAGAACTTCGCGCGGCTGGAAACGGGGCGGTTCAAACTGGCGCGCCCGGAACCTGAGGATGACGGTGCGGCCCCGCCCAAGCACCTCACCGCACCTCATCTGCACAGCGTCGAATCGGCCGTGGAACTGCCCGACGCGGAGCTGGACGACTCCGAAGTGACGCCGTGCTCCGGCGGCGATCTAGTGGGGCGCTTCGGCAACTGGCGGCTTCTCCCGGCAGGATTCGGTGAGGCCGTTACGCCTCTGTTCGTACTGCATCCGCTCGGGGACCGCGGCGCAGTGCTGTGCGAATGGCTCAACTCCCGCAAGAGCAACGGTGCGTTCCCGCGCGTCCGTGACCTGCTCGACACTCCGGTCCCTGTCGACCTGGTCACCGACGCGGCGGTCGACGACCTGCTGCAGGAGGTGCAGGAGGCGCGTCGCGGCCTACGGGCCACGACCGAGGGCATCCTGCCGAACGTCTTCTCCGGCAGCGAGACCCTCAGCGACGACATCCGGACCGCGATACGGTTCGCCTCCCACGAGGCACGGCTGGCGGGCCAGTTGGTGCGCCCCTTCGACGACCCCATCTGGCGGGCGGAGTCGAGCTACCCCTTCCATATGGCTGCCCTCGCCCGCCGCTACCGCGTCAGCACCCATTCCGCCGAGCGCAAGGACGGCCTGCTCAAGCTGGGCGAGGGCACGGCACGCACGCTGGGCATCCTCGCGCTCAGCGAACTCATCGCCCACCACCGAGGGTTCACGAAATCCCTTCGCCAGCAGTTCCGCAATGGTGCTGCCTTCGGCACCTGGTTGTGGCTCATCGACCGCTTCCTGGAGGACGTGGAAGGCACGCCCGCCCTTGCGGAACTCGAGGCGATCCGGGACCGCGACACCACACGGAAGCTCCTGGAGGAGATCAAGGACTTCCGCAATCACTCACATCACTCCCACGGCGTCCGCATGAGCCACGAGATCGACGTGGACATCGAGAAACTCGAACCCCGCGTGGTCTCGGCCATCAGCTCGGTGAACTGGCTGTCAGGAATCCAGTGGTACTGGGTGGAGCGCTGCGAGTATCTCGACGAGTCCTCCTTCCGCACCGTGGGCCTGAGGCTCCGGGGAAGCCATCCGAGCTGGGAACCGTTCGAGCGGTCAACCACCTACCCGCTGCGCCCGGACCGGGTCTATGTCGACAGCGACCCCTCGGGCCGTCCGGTCGATCTCTGGCCGCTGGCCGTGGCCGGTCTCTGCCCTGACTGCCGGACACGGGAGCTGTTTCTGATCAACCAGGTACGGGACGGGCGGGTGATCCTCCGCAGCTTGGAGGAGCACTCACTGGAGATCCCGTTCCGCACGTCCGAGGAGAGCTGAGCTCCCGCTCCGCTGCGGCCACGAGCGCCCTCGGACGGTGGTGTCCGTGACGGAATCCGTCAAGCCGCGCCACGGTCCGGCGGGCCGCCCACCACCGTGAGCAGGTCCACGACGAAGATCAGCGTCGAGCCCGGCGGGATCAGCGCGGAGGGTGACTGCTTGCCGTAGCCGAGGCGCGGGGGAACGATGATCTCGCGCCGGCCGCCGACCCTCATGCCCCGCACCCCGCGGTCCCAGCCCTTGATGGCCCGGCCGCCGCCCACGGCGAACTTGAACGGCCGGTCCTCCTCCCAGGACGAGTCGAACTCCCGCCCGGACGCGAACGTCACCCCGACGTAGTGCACCCGGACGACCCGGCCCGGCTGCGCCTCGGGCCCGTCCCCCACCACGAGGTCCCGGATCGTCAGCTCAGTGGGCGCGTCCCCCTCCGGAACCTCGACCACCGGCTTCGTCAGTTCGCTCATCGCGGTCCCCTCGCTCGCCTCCGGAACCCGCCGGACGGGCCGACCGGATACATGGACATTCCATGTGGCAAGCGATCACGGTACGCCTCACATCACCTCTGCCGTCCCACCCAGCGAGCCGTCCGGACGAGGCGGGGTAGATCAGCCCCACGATCGGCCACGGTACTGAACAATGCGAACCCGCCTATGCCGACAGCGCGGGGAACACGACCAACGAGCCGTCCCGGCTGCGAGCGATCTCGATCGCCACGTCCGTGGTGTGGCTTTCGGTCGTGACGCCGTCGCCCAGCTGGTGAATCCGGTGTGTCGCACGCATCAGACGATCAACTTCACCGGGCGTGAAGACGGGCCGCAGGCCGCTCGGGCGAGCCAGCTCCAGAGCCGACAGTCGTAGCAGGACTCCACCGATGCTCGACTCCAGTTCATCCAGGCGCTGCTGGTCACGCTTCAGTGCGCGGGCGAAAGCCTCGAACGGGTTACCGGAATCGCTCTGGGCGTGCTCGACGGCCTGCAGGACAATGACTCGCCGCTT
This sequence comes from Streptomyces rubiginosohelvolus, assembly GCF_014649875.1. GTDB lineage: Bacteria > Actinomycetota > Actinomycetes > Streptomycetales > Streptomycetaceae > Streptomyces > Streptomyces rubiginosohelvolus. Next base: position 178,256 of record NZ_BMTW01000004.1, read on the forward strand.
CAACGCAATGGCCAGGGAAGCTAGTTCGAGGTGCGCACGGAACGGGCCGCCTTGTTCGTCGACACCGGGAAACGACTTGGTCAGCGTGCCGATCTCGACGGCCTCGCCGTCGGGCAACTTGTCGAGTGCGCTCTGCCATCGGGCAAGGCGTCGGTCGGCGGCACCCAGGGCCGTGTTGATGGCATGCACCGCCGAGTCGAGTCCCAACGAGACACCGAGCTTGCCCTGGTCGAGCAGGATGGCTGTGGCTTTGTCGATGGCATCGCGGCAGCCGTCGAGTTCGCTGTGCTCCTCATCGAGCTTCTCTTCGTGCAGTTGCTCCAGCAGTTCTGTTATGTGTCCGATGGCCTGCTCCCGCTTGTGGTCGGCATGCGCACTCACCCCCACCGCTACGGCCATCAGTACGAGCGGCGCGGCCACGGTGAGCGCCGCGCTGCCTGCGGCCGCGACGCCGACTGTTGCACCGGCCCCGCCGACCGCACCGGCTGCGGCCGCTTTGCCGACGGGGACGAACGACGCGTTGGCAACGATGCCTGTTGAGTTCACGAGGGAGCCGTAGATGCCGCCGGCCACTCCCTTGGCCGCCATTGGACGAACCATGCCCTGACCGAACTGGGCTGCGAATCTCGCCGGAACCACCATGCGATACAGGTTCTCGCCGGCAGCGGTCGCCGTGGACGCAGCGGAGGAGTTCCGCACTGTTTGCGTGACGAGCTGCGACAGGTGCTGCGCCAAGGGGCTCACGGCATCGAGCGGGATACCTCGGCTGCGGTCGAGCTTGCCGGGCAATGGATGTACCTCAAGTGTGGCGATCGGCTCGTCGGCCAGGACAGCCAGCACGCTGCGCAGTTCACCCAGGCGGTCAGCCGTCATCGGACCGTCTCCGGCGACTGCCGGCACCCGGACGTCACCCGTCGCGAGCGTCCACACCGGAACGGTTGCCTTGCGGTAGTCAATCATTCTCTCCCCTTGGTTCCCGCAAAGCCTACGGCTGACGTCCGACGGGAGTGGTGGTTTCCTCCTCTCGCATCGCGGCACTCGGAGAGCAGTCACCGGCTGCCGGGCCGGTGCGGCGCGGCCGAGTCGGACGACGGCAGCGAAGTGCGGCGCGAGGCCAGGGTTTCGAGCAGGGCCCGGGCGTGCTCGTCGGGGAAGAGGCCGTCCCGGGCGACGTGGGTGCGCAGGTCCTGTTCGGTGAGCGGGTGGATGTTCCAGTACCGGCCCCAGTTGTCCTGGTAGTCCAGCGCCGGGTCATGGCCGGGAACCGAGTCCAGCGCCAACTGGGCGCCGCGCATGACCTCGTGGAACGAGTGGTGGCCAGCCGACAGCGACATGGCGATCATCCCGGCCCGGATCAGCCCGAGGTCCAGGTCGATCCCCCACTGGTCCCGCATCCGGGCGGCGTGCACCAGGAAGCGGTAGGTCGAACCCGCGGTGCCGGTCAGGACCAGGCCCCCCGTGTCCTCGGACGCCTCCTGAAGGCCGGTGCTCATGGCGAGGTCGTAGACGGAGGACGCGGGCATCCAGGTGAGGCCGAGGTCGTTCACCGCGAAGGGGCGCTCGGCCCGGCTCAGGGGTGGGCGTACGTCGTCGGGGTCCCTCTGGACCGTGTGCTCCCGGGTGGCACGGGCGAGCGCCGCCTGCTTCTCCGTTACGGAGAGGGTGTCGTCCAGGTTCAACTGAGCTGCCAGCCTCTCCAGTTCGGCGCGACCCTCGGCCTGGCGGCGGCTCGGCCGTTCCTGCTCGATCTCCGGGTTCGGGTCCTCCCTGCCGCCCAGCATCTCGGGTACCAGGTCGCTGGAGATGCCCTGGAACAGGAAGGTCACCAGTTCCCTCAGATGGCCGGTGCGCAGCACCTGCTGAAGGGCGGGCCTGCTGGTTCCGACCGTCCCGGGCATGCTCGGGTTCTCGCTGCCGAAGGTGGCGAGGGCGCGCGGGTACTGCTGCCGCGCCCGATCCCACGCGGCGCGCGCCATCGTGCGGAACTCCTCCGTCACCGCCTCGTTCTCGGCGAGGTGTTCGGCCAGTCGCCGTTCGAAGGCGACGGACTCCTCGGCGTACCGGATACGGGCCTGGACCCAGGCAGGCACCGGTGCGCCCCGTTCGGGGCTGGGCGTCGCGGACCGGCGGCCGGGGCGGGACGGGTCGCGGTCCCGGTGGGAGGGGGTGGCGGACGCGGGGGCCGTGGTGGACGCAGGAAGGCCGGGGCGCGTCGGCGGGGGCGCGGTGGACGGTTCCGTACCGGTGGGGCGTGACGTCCCGGGGGTCGGCTCGGCGGTCGGGTGGGGCAGCGCGAGCGGTTCGGTGCGGGGCGGCTCCCCGGCGGGTGCCGGACGGACGGGTGCGGGGCGGCCGGAGGTCAGGGGCGGGATGTGCCGGTGGTCGTCGATGGCCACGGTCACCGTCCGCCCCCGGTCCGGGTCGGTGGCGCGACGGACCCGCTGGGCGTCCAGGGTGAGCGTGAAGTCGGCGAGCCGGACGTGCGGGCCGGGGGCGCCGTCCTGGAAGGTCCTCAGCAACCGGGCCAGCCGGTCCCCGAGTGCCTTGCCGACCGCCTCGGCCCGCTTCTGGCCGCTGGCCCGGGACCGGTTGCCGTGTCCGGTGACGGTGACCGTGGGCAGGGGCAGTCCGTTGGCGTGGTTCCACAGGCCGGTGCGGGCCAGGGACAGGGCCAGGGCGTCCAGGTTCTCGTCCGCGTCCGCCGACGGGGTGTGCTGCTGCTGGGCGAAGCGGACGGTCCGCCGGTCCGGGCGGAGCGCGTGGCCGTGCAGGGCGACCGCGGTGAGCGGATTGGAGACAGCGGGTGAACGCTCCGACAGGAGAGCCGCGTTGACCGCGTGGGCGGACTCGCCGGGGCGCCTGCTGTAGGCCCGGAAGAACCACTGGTCCTTGTCGTCCAGGACCGGCGCCGCAGCCCGTACGGCTTCCCTTGCGCGGGCGCGGGCCTGATCCACCTCGCGCTGGGCCAGGGCGTGTTCGGGGCGGTCCTCGGTGAAGTACCACCGGACGTGCTCGGCCTCGTGGACGGCGGCCAGGGCCCGGGCCGCACGGGCGAAGGCTTCAAGGCGGGCGATCTCCCCCGGGGCCGCGCCATCGCGCCGGGCCTTCGCGGCGCGGTCTTCCGACTCCTGTGCCAGGGCCTTCAGTTGGTCCTCGTCGTAGCGGTCGAGGTTCTCGTCGACGACCGCGTCGAGCTGTTCCACCGGTATCGGTGTACGGGAGTGGGTCTCGTTCTCCAGGGTGACCTGGTGGCTGCCGTCCTCGCTCGCCAGCACCACCTGCGCGAAGTGGTACGGGGCGTGCGGGCCGACCGGGTCGCCGGGCTTGGCGTGGTTATGGGTGAAGAGCTGGGCGCCGCCGTCGTTGGTGGTACTGACCGACTGGATCAGGTAGCCCTCGCCGACCTCCGCCCAGGCGTACTCGTTGACCCCGGTCCGGGCGGCGGCACGGGTCAACGGCCCCCGCAGCGCGTTGTCCTGGGTGTGGCGGAGGGCCTGGCCGTATGCCTCGCCCGGGGTGGGCGCGCCGACCACTCCGCCGGTGAAGCGCGGGTCGCGCCCCGCCTGCCGGGCCGCCCAGACCGGGGTGACGTCGGTGCCGGTACGGGTGCCGTCGGCGACCTCCGTCAGCGCCTGGGCCAGGTGGTGGGTGCCGGTCACCTCCCGGCCGTGCAGCCCGTTCACCGGGGCCGTGGCGACCGTACCGCCGGAGGTGCGGAAGGCCAAGTGGGAGAGCGGTGCGGCATCCGTTCCCGCGACCATCCGGGCGAAGTCCCGCGTGAAGGCGTACTCGGATGACCCGGAGGCGGTGAGGAACCGGGGCTCCACGCGGAACAGCGGTTCGCCGGGCGTGCCGTCCTCCCGGGCGAGCACCACCCGCACTGATGGATCGGCCGCGAGCCGCACCCCGGCTCCGGCGGCGGCCAGGCGGGCCGAGGAGCGCTCGATCGCCGCCCGGGTGGCGTACACCTGCCTACCGCGTCCGGTGGTGTCGTCCCCGGCCGAGAGCAGCGCGACCGTCCGGTCCTCGGAGATGTGCAGCGGCGGCCGGTCGGCGGCGGGGACAGTTGCGGGAGTCTGGTGGGGCAGGACCAGCGCGGGCCCTTCATCCGTCCCGGCCGTACGGACTGCACCGACCGTGCGGAGGCCGGGCTCGGTGAACAGCACTCCGGTGCCGCTGTCGTCGACGACCTCGTAGTCGCGGGTGATCAGAGGACGGGCGCGCAGGGCGTCGACACGGCGTTCCCACTGCAACTGGTCGGCCAGCCGGTCGAACTCCGCGTCGCCGTCGCTGGTGGAGCCGCTGTCGCTGTCGGTATCGCCGCCCCGGCCGTCGTCGCTCTCGCTGTCGCTGCTGAGGTCGCGGGCGCCGGGCAGGCCGGGCTCCTGCGGCGGCGGGGGCGTGGTCCAGTCCGGCCCGGTCTCCCCTGCCCGCCGGTGCACCACGAGGTGGGCGGCCCCGGTGGTGGGGTGGGTGGCCACTTCGGCCGGCCCCAGCGGGTACCAGACCGGGCGGGCCGTCGTACCGGCCACCAGGTTGGCCACCCGCGCGGCGAACGCGGGGGGCAGGGCGAGGACGATGTCCGCGCCGCCCGGCCGCCGGGAGTCGTACGAGATGATCCGGGCCATCTCCTCGGCGTCGCGGACCACGAAGGTGCGCCACGGCGTGACGATCTCGACGCCGCCGCCCTCCGCCGCCTCGGCCACGAACAGGTACGGGTTCCGCCACGGCGCACTCTGCCCGGCCATGCGGCCGGAACGCTCGGCGAGGTAGGAGTCCGGGGCCGGGAGGCCCCGGCCCGCCCCGGTGAAGTCCCGTCCCGCCGGAGCCCGTTCCGCCGAGGTCCGGTCCGCCGTACGGAGCAGGGTCTCCTCGGCGAGGGCGTCCCGCCTGGTCTCGATCTGCCGGTCGACGAAGTACACGGCGAGGTCGTCAGCGGTCGCCAGGTCGTCCGACGACGCTTCCAGCGCCAGCGCTCCCAGGTCCAGGACGTCCTGATTGCTCACCCGGGCCCGGTGCGGCAGGTGCAGGACGTGCCGGACGAGGTCGGCCAGGCCGTCGCGGGTCGGGCGGCCGCCCGCCGCCTCCTCGACCAGCTCGTAAAGGGCTTCGGAGGTCTCCTGTAGCCGGGCGCGCGGGGCCCTGTTCCACTGCGGACCGAACACCGCCGTCAGCCACTCGGGGTCGGCCCAGATGCGGGTGTCCACCTCGCCGTCGGAGTCGGAATCCGCGTCGGAGTCGGAGTCGGTGCCGCCGTGGGGCTGGGGCTGCGGCTGGGGCTCCGTGCCGGACAGCGTGCTGAGTTCGTACGCCTCTTCCTCCCCGGGCAGCCCAGGGACGCTGCCGTCCGTGGGCGTCTTCGGCTTCGGGGCCGTGGCCGGAGCCGGGGCCGGAGTCCGGAGCAGCAGCGGTACGAAGTCCCCGCCCCGGCGCCGCAGTCGGAGGACCGGCGCGTCGGCGGAGGGGCCAGCGTAGGTGTGGACGGTGCCGTTCTCCTCGATCAGGGTGACCGTGGCGCCGGTCGCCTTCGCCGCCCACTCGGCCACCGCGCGGTCGGCCTCCGGGCCCCAGGGGGCGTTGGCCAGGTGGCGGCGCAGTCGGCCGTCGAGGGCGTCCTGGCTCAGCGCGGGAATGCCCATCTGATTCGCGGGGGGCGGGGGCGAGAACAGCGTGTCGCGCTCCGCCCGTTCGCCGGGAAGTCCGTTCAGCCGCATCAGCTGGGCGGGCGACGCCCCGGCGCGGGTCCGGAGCCTGGCCGCCGCCCCCGCGTCGCGGCCCGGCTGCTCGGCGGCATGGCGCAGGGCCGTGGAGAGCGCGGCGAAGAAGCCGTTGCCCCGGCCCGCCGGAACGCCCTGGGTGTAGGTGGCGCCGTCGGGTGCGGTGAGGAGGCCGTCCCGGTCCAGCCGGTAGCGCGGGCCGTCGGTGTCGGCGGGTGGCAACCAGGGCGGGGTGGGGTGGCTGCGGTGGGCGGGTGGGACGGGGGTGATCTCCGTACTGCCCGAGGGCGTAACTGTGGTCGGCGGGGTCGGCAGCGCAGTGATGACGGGCGGCGTCGTGCCGGGTGTCAGCGCGGCGGAGAAGAAGCCGTCGGCGGCGAAGAGCACCGGGCCGGTGGCCGCGTCGGCCGTCGCCGGGTCGGCGCCGTGCGGCAGGAACGTCTGCTGCCGTCCCTCCCCCGTCACGATGGTCACCGGGGTGCCCAGGACCCGGGCCGCGAGGGCGGGCAGCAGGTCCGCGCCGCCGTGGTCGCCCGCCCGGCGCTCGGGCAGGGCCGGGTCCCCGCCGTCCGGGTCCGCCGTCGTGGGCTCGGCCGTGAACGGGCGTGACAAGGCTGCCATGGCCAGCGCCACCCGCTGTTCCGGGCTCGGCCAAACGGTCTGCGGAAGCCGGCCGAACGCGTCGAACTCCGCTTGCTGGGCATTCGTCAGATCAATTTCGGCGTAGTCCAGTTCGGCCTGGGTGAAGGTGTCCGCCGCATCCAGGGCCAGGCTGTCCAGCAGGTCCTGGTTGCTCTCGTCGCCCAGCGCCCACGCGAGCCGGTTGCGCACGGCGTCGACGGCCTCCCTGGTGACCGCCAGGTCACCGGGGTCGGCCGCGAACCGGTCGGCGAGGTCCCCGTCGAGCAGGAAGGACAGCCTGCCCCGGTCCTGGGCCGTCGCGAGCAGCGCGTGGAAGAACGAGGCCCCGTCGTGGGGCACTTCGTGCACCTGGTGCACCGTGCGGCCGTCCGGCGAGGTGAGGGTGCGCGGCGCGGAGTCGGTGGCGTCGGTGACCGTGTACGGCTCCGGTGCCTCGGAGCGCCAGTCTGGCGCGGCGTACTCCTGCGGTACGTCCTTCACAGGCACCGAGCCCGAACCCTGGTGGTGGGCGGTGAGGCGGGCGGCGGCGAGGTGGAGGCGGTGGTGGTCCTTCGCGGCGGCGTCCAGGTGCTGCTGCCGACGGCGTACCTCGTCGCGGGCGGACTGCCAGGCGGTGACGGCCGGGGACGCGGCGAGCTCCGGGGGCGGCGTCGTGTCCCCGATGTCGTCCCCGAGCGCGGCCTGCTCCTCGGGGCTCAGGTCGAGCCAGGTCTCCCGGGTCTTCGCGCGGGCGTCGTAGTAGTTCTTCTCGGCGGTGGCGAGGTCGGCCGCCGCCTTGGCCTGGTCGTCCCAGGCGGTGCGGGCCTCGTCGGGGAAGGTGGTGTCGTCCAGGAGGCCGTAGTCGCGGGCGATGTCCTCGCGGAGCCAGACCAGGGCGGTGGTCTCGGCCTCGACGGCGCGGGGCCCGCGCTTGGGCTTGCCGAGGGCCTGCACCGGGCGGCTGTCGGTGACCCGGTGGTCCACCTCGGCCACCGACAGCCAGCTGACGGGGACCGCGAAAAGCATGCTGCGGTCGGTGAGCACCTTGACGTGGGTGCCGAGGGTGGTGTCGGTGGCTCCCCTGAGCGCGGTGGAGTCGTTGGTACCGCCGATCGGGACCGTGGCCCCGGGGTTGGTCACGCCCGCGTTGCTGTTGCCCGCCAGCGGCGACGTACTGACCGCACCCTCGACGTTGTCGGTGATGCCCGCGTCCAGCGCGTCGCCGGTCTTGCGCCGCTGCATGGCCTCCATACGCGGCTTGTTCTCCACCGCCAGCAGCCGGGCGCCGCTGCGGTGCATCTTTGCGTAGAGACGGGAGTCGGCGGTGTGGGACTGGCCGAGGAGGCGTGCGGAGGACTGGGTGGGCAGCGGTGACCCGTCGGCTCCGAGCGCCTCGCGGAAGCCCGCGGTCAGACCGACCTGGGAGGTGGCCTCCTGCTGGGCCTGGGCCGGGGCGGTGCCGAGTCCGGTGAGCGGGGTGTGGCGGGCCATCCGTACGCGTTCGGTGAGCGAGGTGCCCGTGTGGCGCTTTCCGAGGTCCGCGTCGCCGGGGAAGCCGTCGGCGCGGGCGGTGGCGAGGGTCAGGGCGTCCTGCACGTTGGCCGAGCCGAGGATGTCCACGGCGAGGATGCCGGAGCCGATCACATCGTCGAAGGGCAGGATGTCGGGGTCGCTTTCGCCGGTCTCACTGTCCGTGGTCCGCCATCGGGTGATGGAGTCAGGCAGGGCCTGATGTGCCGTCAGTACCTTTACCGCGCGCGGGGGTTCTGGCACATCCTGTTCGGTGAGCGCGCCGTCGGCGCCATCACCGGCCGGAGAGAGCAGGCTCGCCGGGAGGATCTCGTTGAGGCTGCCGACGGGGGCGGTGGCGGTGGGGCCGAGCGGCTTCCCGGACGCGTCGACCAGGGTGGCCGTCAGGGTGTACGTGGTCACGATCTCGGCGTGGGCCTGGGTGGTGGCGATGTTGGGCATCGCGGTACTGCCGACCGCCTCGGTCACATTGCTCGACCGCTGCTTGGCCGCGGTTCCTTGGAGCGCCGGGTTGGCGACCAGTACTCCGCTGCCCGCCGCGCGTTCGCTCGCGCTGAGCGTCGCATCGGCGCCGCGGTCCTGGGAGCGGCCGTCGACATCGTCGCGGGCGGTGGTCCGGTAGTCCTCCAACTCGTAACCGGTACGCAGCCGTTCCACGGTGGTGGTGACCGGTGTCAGGGTCACCTTCAGCTGCCCGGGGCTGCCGCCGACCGGCAGGTGGTGGGGGCTGGACCAGGAGCGGTAGTGGACCGGCAGGGCCATCCCGTCGGTGGTCAGCTCGTGCACATGGGAGCGGAGGAAGTCCGGCGAGAGCCGTTGGAGGACCTGCTCCCGGTCGTGCGAGGGCACGCCCATCCGCTCCAGCTGCCCCATCAGCTGCTGAGCCACCCGGCTCGCGTCGAGCTGGCCGCTGGGGTGGGAGGGGAAGTGGCGGCGGCGGAGGAACGGGGGCAGCCGGTAGCCGCCGCCGAGGTTGGCCGGTGTGCTGGTGCCGAGGCCGTCCGGGGCGAGCCCGGCCTCGATCGCGTCCTGCATCGGCAGGTGGAACATCACCGCGTCGCGGACGCGCTGGAGCGCGGCGGCGGCACGGCGCGGCGAGAGGCCGCGCCCCAGCCGTTCGGAGATCCGCCCGGCGGCGGAGCCGATCCGGCCCCCGGCGCGGGTGCCGACCGTCCCCATCGCCGCCGTCCAGCGGTCGCGTACGGCCACGGTCTCGGCGGCGTCGGCGACCACCAGGTACATCCGGCCGGCGTAGCTGAGGGTGGTGTTGCGGCCCCGGGTGAGGGTCTGGGAGACGCTGCGGCCCTTGCCCCAGGCGTACTGGAGCGCGGTCGAGTACGTCCCCACCACGGCCTGTTGGCCGGGGGCCTGCTGCACCGGCGTCACGGCGCCCTGGAGTCCGAGGGTGGTCCGGGAGCCGCTGCCGGAGGTTCCGGCGACGCGGTGTTCGTTGCCGATCGTGGCTTCGAGGCTGCCGGGCTTCGGGTCGCTCTTGACGCGGAGGTTCTCCAGCTCGCCCCGCACCGCCCCCTTGAGGTAGTGCGTCGAGAACGGGCCCGCGCCGGTGAGCCCGGTGATGCGGGAGCCGAACGGGCCGAGGTACTGGCCGAGTTGCCCGGCGACGCCGAGGTTGGCCATGGCCCGGCGCAGGGCGGTGCGGATCGGGGTGCCGGGGGCGCTGACGTGCCAGGAGGTGCCGGTGGCGCGGTCGGCGGTGTCCTGGACGAGCTGCTGGCGCTGCTCGCCGCCTTCGGTGCTGAGGACTACGTGCGGGGCGCTGAGCAGCTTGTTCACGAGCTGCCGGTCGGACGAGGACGTGCGCGGCAAGGGGCGGGTGCCGTCGAGGAGTTGGTCCGCCTCGGTGGAGGAGAGGGAACGCGGTACGGGAGTGGGTGCGGGCGCCGGGGCGGGGCCGGTGGCGGGGGGATCGGCGGGGGCGTGGCGTTCGGAGCCGTGGGCGGCGGGGACGGCCAGCTCCACCCGCCCGACGGTCTCGGTCCCCCGGGCGAACAGCGGGCGCTCCGCGACCTTGCTGACGAAGACGCCCGCGCCCAGCAGCCCCACCGACACGAGCCGGGTCCAGCCCCGCGGGCGGCGGTGGCCCTCGAAGGTGGCGCCCAACTCCACCTGGTAGCTGTAGAGATCGGCGCCGTTCTGGAAGGTCAGCTGGTCGTGGGCGACCGCGACGGTGTTCTTGGTGGCGCGGGTACGCGACTGCGCGTAGCGGGCGCCGAGGGAGACGTTGCCCGCCTGGCGGGGCAGCCCGGTGCCGGGGTCCTTGTCGTGGTCGCGCGGCGAGATGCCCAGCTCGACCCCGGCGGAGAGGGTGGTGGACTCCTGCTGCCCCTGGCCGGAGATCTCGGTGCCGATCACGGCGTTGCGCAGCGATCGTTCGCTGAGGGTGGTCTCGAACCGCCGGTCGGTGAGGCGGGCGCGCAGGATGAGCGTGTGGTGGCCCCGGCGGACCTTGCCGTCCTCGGTGAGGGTGACCGGCACCCCGGTGGTCGTGAGGTCGTCGAGGCTCTGCGCGAGGCTGGGCCGGTTCAGCGCCTCGCGCACCTGGCGCTCGTTGTGCAGCGCGGTGCGCATGCGCCCGTCCCCGTACCAGAGCTTGGCCAGATGGGGGTGGCGCAGCATCAGCGGCGGCACGAAGAGCGAGGGGTACGCGCGGTGCAGCGTGTCCAGGACCGTGTCGGTGAAGGCCTTCAGGGGGTCCGGAGGGGTGGGGGCGAGAGCCGGGGCGGGCGTGGTCGTGGTCGCCGGGGCGGACGTGGTCGCCACCGGAGCGGGAGCCGTCGTCGCGGTGGCCGGGGCCGGGGCGGTCGCCGGGGCCGGGGGACGCTGGTCGGGTACGAAGCCCTCGGCGCGGACCTGGCCGCCCAGGTGCACCGGGTCCTGGCGGGTGAGGTACCAGGGCACCGGGGGCTCGGCGTCCGGGTTCGGGCCGGCCGCTCCCGGCGTACGGCTGTCCCAGCCCGCGAGGCGGCGCGCGTCCTGGGTGGAGTACCAGTCGAGGCTGACCACCCGGACCGGCCGGGCGGCGGAGGACGGCTGACCGGCCTTGCGCACCATCAGGGTGCGCTCCACCCGGTAGAGCGCCATGGGGTGGTTGCGGACGCGGCCGGTCACCTTGCGGGCGGCGTCCGAGCCGAGGTAGTGACCCCGGCCCGCGCTGAGATCGGTGCGGACCAGGGGTCCGCCCTGGAGGCGTACGTCGGTCTCGGGGCCGATGAGGGTGTAGTTGGGCCCGGCGGTGACCTGGACGCCGAGGCGGGTGTCGCGGACGTGGGCGCGCTGGTTCTGGTACGTGGTCTGGGTGAGGTCGCGGACCTCCGCCTTGACCGACTCCGTGACCAGGGTGGCCCGGTGCGGGATCGACCGCTCGACGATCAGATGGCCCAGCGGGTGCTGCCCGCTGCCCCGGGTCAGTTCGGGCCCGCTGACGGGTCCGGTGAACCGCCCGAAGAGGCCGAGGAGCCGCCCGGGTCGTACGTACGAGATCAGTGTGCGGTGGGCCGAACTGCCGGGGCGCGCACCGGAGATGGCGAGCGCGACGTCCTCCGGCGGATCGGTGAGGTGGAGGGCGGTCGTGTCGGTGATCCGCGGTTCGGCCCCGTCGGGGAAGGTGAGCGTCTCCGGGGCGCGCTTCGGCCCCTTGAAGGGCACGGTGAGGTCGTCCGGGAGCCGCCAGCTCAGCCCGTCCCGCATGGCGAAGGCGGCGGAGTGCACCTGGCTGCGCTGCCACCGGGGCGTGGCGGCGGGCGCGGTGCCCGGCCCGGGGCCCGTCGGCGCGGGGGGCTTCGGCGCCTCGGTGACCCGCTCGACGCGCACCCGGTAGTGGACGTCGTCCAGGTGCAGGTGGGACCCCTCCCAGGCCCGGTACTCGCTCTGGTGGTACGCCTGGGTGCCCTGCGTGTAGTCGGTCTTCCGGGTCCAGCCCAGCGAGACGCCGATCTTGAGCATCCAGTTGAGCGGCGGGCCCATGCCCAGCGCGGCGGCGACCCGGCGGCCGACGCCGACGCTGCGCCCGCCGCCCGTACCGGCCTGACCGCGCCGCATGGTGTCCAGCCGTACGGTCGCGCCGCCGACCTCGCCGAAACGCTCCCAGCGGTGGTACGGGACGGCCTCGACGATCATCTCGTGGCCGACCCCGGACTTCTCCCGGCCCACGAAGCGGGCGCCGCGGGGGGCGGTGAACGCGCCGGGCTGGTCCTTCAGCAGGCGCAGCAGCTCCGCCTCGTCGAACTGGGCGCGGAGCTTCTTGGGCAGCTGGTCGAAGATCTCCTTCGCGACCTGCTCGGGTGAGCGCAGGGTGAGGACGCCCGGGCCGTTGAGGAGCCCCGTCCTCGGCGGCCCGGCGGCGGTCCGCGCGCCCGGGCCGGTGGAGCCGTCGTCGGGATCGGCGTCCGGGCTGATCAGGACGGTGGGCAGACGGCTGCCGTCGTCGAAGGTGACGGTGCGCGGGGCGGGACCCGGCGGCCGGGCGTCCTCGCCGGTCAGCAGCCGTGCCGGGCGGTGCCGCTCCAGCTGGGTCTCCAGCGGTACGGGATCGCCCCGGTCCGGGCTCTCCTCGGTGGGACTGCTGAGATCCGTGACCCCGCCCATGCTCCGCAGCCACTCCCCGAAGACGTCGGAGACGGCCGGGGTTTCGGTGGCCGGGGCAGGGGCGGGAGCGGTCGTCGGTGCGGGCAGGGCGGTGGCCGGGACGAGGGCGTCGTAGTGGTCGGCGCCGTTGTAGGCCACATGCAGGGTGCCGCTCCGGCCGCCCGGGTTGAGCGGGGTGACGGACGTGCCCGTCGCTGCCGACGCGTCGGGGCGGACGAGCCGCAGCTCGATGTCGAGGGTGTGCGCCAGCGCGAGCGGGAGCGCGTCGGCGAAGGGCGAGGACCACAGGGCCGGGAGTTCGGCCGCCGCGAGGATCAGCCCGTCGGTGCCGAGCCGCCGTGCGTCGGCGGGGGTGGGCGCCACGTCGGCGAGATGCGGGTAGCCGCTGTCGCGGAGGATGCTCCGCCACCGGCGTCCGTCGCCGTCCTTGACGACGGACTGCTCGATCCGGTCCCAGCGCTGCCCGATACGCTCCCGCGCCTCCGCGTCCCGTACCCCGGCCAGGGCGGTCATCCGGAGGTCGTCGACGACGGCGAGCACCGGGTCGGGGGTGGCCTCGACGTCCGGGGCGAGCAGTTCGGAGCCGGTGAGCCGGTCGCGGAGCAGGCCGCGGAGCCCGGCGACGTTCCGGGCGGCCCAGGGGGGCGGGACGGCGTGGCTGCGCGCGGTGTCGAGGAGCGACCGGAAGAGGCAGTCCCCGTCGCCCCTGGCGGGCATCCTGCGGAAGGCCCGGCCGTCCGCGTGAACGGTGTCCGCGAGGCCGGGCGTCCCGGTGGCCTTGCCGGAGAGCTGCATGTCCTCGGCGATGCTCTCCGGGCGGGCGGGCGGCGGCGAGGCCGGGCGGGGTTCGGGGTGGACGAGGACGGCGTGGTCGTTGCCGGGGCTGAAGCGGAGCAGCGGTTCGCCGGACGCGCCCTCGTGGGAGCTGACGATCTTGTCGAAGACCGACTTGTCGAAGGCCGTCGGCGGATTCCAGAACATGTGCGCGCCGTGCGCCACGGCCATGTCCTTGGCCCGCATCTCGTCGATCAGCGCATCGTGGGCCGCGGGGGAGATCCGGGAACCGTCCGGCGAGGACACGTCGAACAGGTCGTGGTCGCCGGTGATCGGACGGCGGCCGCCCGCGTCGTCGAAACCGAACACGATCCCCTGGTGCACGGTGAACGTGCCGGCGGCCTCGTACTGGGCCATCTTCCCGGCCAGTTCGTGGAATTCCGTGGACCGCTGGTTGAACCGTGAGACCACCCGGTCCCAGTCACCGTGCGGAACGGAGCCCTCGGCGGGCAGCACCGGCCGGAAGTAGCCGACCAGACCGATCGTGTCCGCCTCGGCGCCGAGCAGAACATCGACCTCGTTGATCGTCTTCGCCTTGATGTCCTGCGGCTTCGGCATCGCCCCCGCGTCCAGCCACTTCGGCGCCGACGGATTCGTCGGCCGCACATCCACCACGACGTTCCGGTCCCGCGCCACATCACGGAACTTGTCGAAGTTCTTCTCCGGAATGCCGTACGTGTGCCGGGCCGTGTAGGAGTCGACCTGTCCGGGCTTGAGCTTCTGCGTCCAGGTGAGGACGGCGTGGTCGCTGTTGGGGGTGAAGCGGAGCAACGGTTCGCCGGAGGGGCCCTGATGGGAGCTGACGATCTTGTCGAAGACCGACTTGTCGAACGCGGTCGGCGGATTCCAGAACATGTGCGCGCCGTGCACGACGGCCATGTCCTTGGCCCGCATCTCGTCGATCAGCGCGTCGTGGTCGGGATGCGAGAGCCGTGAGCCGTCGGGGGACGACACGTCGAACACATCGTGGTCACCCGTGATCGGGCGCCGGTCACCGGCGTCGTCGACACCGTGGACGACGCCGTCCTGGACGACGAAGCGGCCTTCGGCCTCGTACTGGGCCATCTTCCCGGCCAGTTCGCGGAACTCGGTGGACCGCTGGTTGAACCGTGAGAGCACCCGGTCCCAGGCACCGTGCGGAACGGAGCCCTGGTCCGGCAGCACCGGTTGGAAATAGCCGACCAGACCGATCGTCCCCGCATCGGCACCGAGCAGAACATCGACCTCGTTGACCGTCTTCGCCTTGATGTCCTGCGGCTTCGGCATCGCCCCCGCGTCCAGCCACTTCGGCGCCGACGGATTCGTCGGACGCACGTCCACGACCACGTTCCGGTCCCGCGCCAGGTCACGGAACTTGTCGAAGTTCTTCTCCGGAATGCCGTACGTGTGCCGGGCGGTGTAGGCGTTGACGGCAAGGGCGTTGACCGGGAGCGCCGGCGGGGGCGGGCTTCCTTCGGGCCGCGGGGCGTCCTGCGGGCCGGTCGGGTCCGTGAGCTCCGGGTGGTGCAGGCGGCGGGCCAGTTCGGCGGTGTCGGCAGGGCCGAGGCCCAGTTCGGACAACGGCAGCGGGGCGTTCGACAGGGACCAGGTGATCTGCGCGGAACGTGCGTAGGAGAGGCCGAGCACGTCGGGCTGGGAGACCAGGGTGTCCGGGGGCAGTTCGGGCGGCGGGGGCGGCAACAACCCGTCGAGCGTGGTCTCGGGAGTCGCGCCGGCCCGCAGTCCGGCTGCGGCTTCCAGGAACGCGGTGTACTGCTCCGGGGTGGGGCCGGTGGCCGGGTCGACGGTGGTGCCGTTGGTGGCGGTGTGCCAGTCGGTGACCATCCGGTCGAGCAGCTCCGGGGTCATCCGGCCGTCGCCGTACCGGGCGGCGGTGACCGGATCACGCCAGCGCAGGCCGTCCACATAGGCCAGGGCCGCCAGCAACCCCCGGTTTCCGGGCTGCTGTTCGGCGTCCGGCCCGAGGACTTCGCGCAGGGTGCGGATCTGCTGGAGGGTACGGGCGCGGGCGAAGGCGTCGGCCGGGTCCGGGCCCGCGTGCAGTCCGGCGTCACGCGCCAGGTCGTCCAGCGCGGTCCCGGCGGGCTCGGGGGTGAACAGCCGCCACCGGCCCGGCCCGTCGGGGCCTTCGCCGAGGACCGCGCGGACGTTGCCGTCCCGGTCCTTCGCGGTGCCCGCCTCGGTCGTCGGCGCGTACACCGGGCGCCCGGTCCGGTTGGCGACGTGCTGGGCGACCGGCAGCCCCGCGATCTTCGGCTGCTGCCCGGTCTCGCAGGAGAACAGCACCAGCGGCCGGTCCTGGTCCCCGTCCTGTGCCCAGGACTTGAGGACCTCGCCGAGCTGGACGCCGCTGATCTTGACGGTGGGGTACGCGGCGTTGTCCGTGCCGAGGGTGACCGTGCGGGGCGTGCCGTGGCCGACGAAGTAGTCGGCGCCGCGCTCGGTTCCGGAGCCGGGGAGGGCGGTCGGCGGGCCGGTGAAGACGGTACGGGGAGCGGGCGGGGCCTCGGAGGTGCCGGGGGGCGGGGGTTCGGCCGCGGTGGTGCGCACTCCGCGGAAACTGTCCTGCCCGAGCAGCGCCTCACGGCCGGAACTGCGTGCCGTGCCGTCCTCGGCCGGGCCCTGCGAGATGGTCACCGTCTGCACGGCCACGCCGGGTTGCGGAGCGGTCGTGGTCTGGGGCACGAAGCGCCGGAGCTCGCTGAAGGGCACCGTCTTCCGGTCGAGCGTGGTGACGGAGGGCCCGGCGGTGGGAGGCGGCGTGCTGGTGTCGCCGTCGGTGCTGCTGCTCGTGGCGATCGGGGCCACCGGGTTGTCGCCCGTGTCCATGACGTTGTCCCGCCGCGACTCCAGGTTCACCTCGGCGGCGGTCTCGCCCTGCGGCGGGCGCGGCCTTCCGGTGTCCAGTGCGCCGTTACGGATCAGGGAGTCGACCATCTGCGGTACGGAACGCCCGCCCTGGAACAGGCTGTACATGTTGTCCGGCACGACCGGGCGCAGGCCCTGCTCCAGGAGGAGTTTCGGCAGCAGGATCTGCACGTTGGACCGGAGGTTGCCGTCCTGGAACGGGTGGACGACGTGCAGCGCCCGGATGGTACGGACGATGGAGGCGAGTTTGGCCGCGTCGTCGGCGTCGGGGTCGGACACCCGGGCGTAGTGCTGCTGGAACAGCGTGTCGACGAGGCCGGGGGCCGCGTTCTTGCCGTAATTGGTCGCCAGAGAGGGGTTGTTGTGCATGAACCGGGTCAGGATGGTGACCGGCCGGGGCTTGGGGAGCGGCGTGGACCAGTCGCGGCTGGTCGTGTCGTAGACAAGCAGCTGTTCGCCGATGCGCTCGTCGAAGATGTCGTCGGCGAGCGTCTCCCCTCGCAGCGGGAACTGCGTGGCACCGCCGCCGGACCAGCCGATCGTCCGGCCGAGGTGGCCGGTGGCCAGCCCGTGCATCGTCCGGTACGAGGTCGAGTCCATGGGCGTGGCGACGGTGGCGGGGTCGCCGAGGAACTGCGTGTACGCCGACACCATGCCCTGTTGGAAGCCGGGTGAGCGGTCGTGGTCGTAGTAGGAGCCGGGGTCGTCCGGGAAGGCTTCGAGCGCGGCCTGGTGGTTCTTGGGGTCGATGTAGAAGGTCCACCACTGGTCCTCCGGGAGGAAGTCCCGGAGCGTCTGCGGTGGTTGGCCAGATGCCGGGTCTGCGGGGCGGACCGTGATCTGCCCGGGCGTGGCGGTGGGGGTGGTGTCCGCGTCGCCACGGCCCGACTCCAGGTGCAGATCGGTGGCCGTCTCGGTCCAGGGGCGGGCGTCGGCGGCGAGCTTGGAGGCGGCGGGTGGGTCGGTGGGCGTGGTCGTGGGGGCCGAGGAGGTCGGGATGACCGTCGGCTTGATGTCCGGGGCGGCCTCGGGGGCGTTGTCGGCGAGCGGAGCCTTGACGTCCGGGCCGGGCGTGGAACTGGTGGTGGTGATCACCGAAGGCTTGGCGTCGGGGCCCGGCAGGTCACCGGGGGTGGGGGCAGGCTCGCCCGACACCACCTTCACCGAGGACGGGTCGATGTCGCGGTGCTCGGACTCGGTGCGGGGAGGCGCGGTAACGGGGTCGACCTGACCGGACTCGGTGACGGCGGGCGGCTCCGGCGTCTCCTGTGTGCCCGTCGTCTGCTGCGTCTGCTCGCCCGGCGACGCCTCGGCTGTGCCGGTGTCGCCCTGCGAGAGGGAACGCGGGGGCGAGGCCGTCGACGTGGTGGGAGAGCCGGCCGATGTGGCGGGCGGGACGGCCGATGTGGCGGGCGGGACGGTCGATGCGGCGGGCGGGACGGTCGATGCGGCGGGCGGCGGAGCGGCCGCCATCACGGGCGGCACCCCGAGGGCGTCGGCGAGCGGCAGCAGCACGTTCGCGCCGGGGAACGCCGTGTTCACGCCGCTGTCGGGCGCCCCGGCGAACTCGGGTCCCGTGAGCGGACGGACCTCCACCGGCGCGCCGGGACCCTCCCGGGTCAGCTCGACCGCCTCGCGCACCGGCTGCCCCGCCGCGTCGGACCCGGTCGGCGGACCGAGCACCACGGCCCGGTCCACCCCGGCGCCGTCCAGCAGTTCGGCCGCCTCCGGCGATGCGGCGAGGGGCGGCGGGCCCTCGGAGACCACGACGGTGAGCGGAGGCGCACCGGTGCCGGCACCGTCGGCGGTGACCGGGGCATCACCCCGCACATCGCGGGCCTCGGGGTCGGAGGAGGTCTCCGTACCCCGCGAGTCCACGGTGCCCGCCTCTCCGGACGTACCGGTCTCGGGCGAACCGACGGTCCCGACCTCGCCGGACGCACCGGTCTCGGGCGAACCGACGGTCCCGACCTCGCCGGACGCACCGGTCCCGGGCGAACGTACCGGGCTCTCCGCCCCGCCGGGCGCACCGTCCACCGGCGACGCCCCCGGCCCCTCCCCCACGATCGGCGCGTCCACCGTCACCGGCGTGCCGAGGCTCTCCAGGGCCCGGCGCACCTCGTCGGTGTCCACCTGACCGGCCGGGCTGTTCCCGCCGGGCACCACGCGTACCTCGGGCACCTGCGACAGCCTCTCGTGCACCCCGTCGCGTACGCCGATCTCGGCAGGGCCCGGCGGCTGGGAGCCCCGGAGGGCGGCGAGGTCCCGCAGCGCCTGCTCCCGGACATCGGCCGGGCCCTGGTGGACCTGCTGCCACAGCGCGTTCTCGGCGGCCGTCACCGGCAGGGGGCCCGGCGTGTACGGCGGGGGGTCGGCCGAGAGGTAGGGCGGTGGCGCGTCCTGCGACATGTACGGCGGCGGTGACTGGCTGCCGGTGAAGTCGCCCTGGCCCGTGGTCTGCTGGACGACCGGCGGCGGCGAGGAGAGACCGGGCCCGGGGCCGTCGCTGCCGGTGCCGTCCGTACGGGAGGAGCCCTCGGTGCGGTCCGGGCTATCCGCCCCGGTGCCGTCGCCGTTGCCGCCGGAGACGGTCGGTGGCGGCTGGTTGCGCAACTTGTCGATGGCGTGCCGGAGTTCGGCTCCGCTGTTCAGCGCGGCGCCCATGAGCGAGGACTCGACCCGGCTGCTGATGCCCGCGCCGAAGAAGGTGGTCCAGCTGGAGGACCAGTCACCCTCGAATGCGCCCTTGATCAGGATCTCCGCGACCACCTCGCCCGCCCCCGCGGCGATGAAGTCCGCCGTCCCCTTCAGGCCGTAGTGTGCGACCAGCGCGCCCGGCCGGTCGAGGTTGAGGCGCAGGATCTGGCTGTTGCGCCACAGTTCGGGGTTGTTGCGGAAGGAGAACGGGCCGTCCCGGAAGGTGACGGGCACCGGGCCGGGCGTGGGTGTGGGGCCGTTGCCGTACGGGTTCGGGTCGGGGCGGTCCTTCGGGGGATCGGGAAGGTCAGGACCGGGCTTGGGGTTGGGGTTGGGGGTCGGGCCGTTGGTCTTGATGTCGACGTTCGGCGTGTCCCGCCAGTTGGGGTTCTTGAAGTCGAGATCAGGGCCGCCCTTGAGGAAGTTGCCGTCGAAGCTGCGGACGATGTCCTTGGCGAACTTCTCGAAGACGCTGGTGAAGAACCCCGCCGCCGCGCCGAACGCGGCGGCCTTGCCGATGTCGCTCCAGTCGATGCCGTCCGGGCGGCGGCCGTCCGGGGCGAAGTTCATCATCGCGAGCCGGACCGCGAAGGTGGTGAACGCCTCGGCGAACGCCTCGGTCAGCGAGGGTGCGAGGTGCAGCCGCTGGAGGAGGTGGCTGAGGGTGGTGAGGATGAAGAAGCGGCTGCGCAGCTTGGCCATCATGATCTGGCTGGCCGAGGCGCCACCGGTGAAGAAGGACATCGCGAGGTAGATGGCGATCTCGATGAGCAGCCGGATGATCTCGGCGATGACCTGCCACTTGGACTCCATGATGTCCATGGAGGTCTTGCGGCGGCCCTCGGCGATCTTGTCGAGCTGGTCGGAGAATTCGCGCAGGTAGTTCTTGCCGCCGTCGTCGATGAGCATGCCCATCGCCTTGGCGTACGACGAGGCGAGGTCGTCCGGCATGGACTCGCCGATGTCGTGGATCGACTTGTCGATCAGCGAGGACAGCCGGTCCAGTTTGCGCCCGAGGCCGGAGTAGGGCCGGCGGCTCTCGAAGGCGAGGTCCTCGTCGGCGTCCATGAGCTTCTCCCCGGTGAGGATGAAGATCATGGCGTTGACCTCGGGCGATACCTGGATGCTCACCGGCGGCCGCCCCGGGGGCCGTGCGGGCAGGACGGAGCGGCCGCTCCCGGTCGCGTACGGGAGCGGCCTGCGGTGCGGAGGTCAGCGCCGGCCATGCCCGCCCGGGCCGTCGAATCCATCGGTTTCGAGGCGGCTGTTGCCGTGCTCGATCTCGTCGATGTTGCGGTCGCGGGTGTCCTTCATCATCCGGACGTTGCCGATCGTGGCGTCGGTGATGCCGACCAGCGCGTCCCGGATGGAGAGCATGGTGTCCTTGGTGGTCTGCCGCTCCTTCTGCTCCTGCGGCTTGGCCTTCTCCGAGAACTCGCTGTTGGTTCCGGGCCAGCTGACCGTGGGCGCCAGCTCGTCGAGGAACTCCTCGGTCATGGTCCGGGTGAGCGTCCCGATCTCCTCCAACTGGCGTGCCAGCGCCTCGATGCGCTCCGGGTCGACGTAGTACCGCTGTCCCATCCCGTCAGTCCTCTCCCTCGTCGCCGAGCGCGTCCCGCCAGGCGGGGGTCGCCGGGCCGCCGCGCGAGGTGGTCTCGTCGTCCTCCCGCAGGACCTCGGGGCCGAAGACGCGCTCCCAGTCCAGCTCGAAGCCCTTCAACTCCGGCACGTTGCTGCTGGGTTCGGTGAAGGGGGCCATCGCCTTCATCACATGCCGGTTCATCTTCAGCCGGGCCGCGCTCGCCGCTTCCAGGACGCTGGCGGCCAGCTCCTGCGGGGACATGTCGCGGTACTTGTTCTCCAGGAACTCGATCCCGGTCAGCTCGCCCTGCGGGCCCGCGGTGGCCCGTACCGCCCGGTCGGAGGAGAGCACGGAGAAGGACGCCGACCGCAGTTCGCGCTCGGTACGCGCCACCGCCTCCTGAGCGGCCTGCAGTTCGGCCATGGCCTTCTCCAGGCGCTTCTCCAGTGGTTCCGTCACGCGCGTGCCCCTCGTTCCGTCCTGATGATCGTTCCGTCGCCCGTACGCATGACCGTACGTTCCCCTCGCCGGGCTCGCACATCCGGCCCAGCCGTGACGGCCTGACAGGCCGTCACCTGCCGATCACGGCCGGGGTGCCGCCCTCCTCGGTGCCCCAGACGTCCGCGTCCTCCTCCAGGTAGTCGGCGGATGTCATGGGCCGGCGCCCCTGCTCCTGTTCCTCCTCCGGGGATTCGCCGCCGGTGGTGGTCACCCGGGAGGCCGGGGTGAGGAAGGTGTCGCTGTCCTCCTGGCGGTTCCACGGGCTGCGCCTGCGGCGGTTACGGCGTTCGCTCTCCTCCGCCGCGTCGACCAGGACGGCGCGCACACGCTCGCCGTTGCCCTTCTCGCCGCCCGCGCCCATACCGCCCATGCCGCCGCCCATCGGCATACCGGGGGTGCCGGGCGTGCCCGGGGCTCCGGGGGCTCCCGGGCCGCCGCCGGTGTTGGGGGTCATCGCGTTGTTCGTGGCGCTGTCGGAGAGCGGGGAGACCTGGCCGAGGGTCTCCGACGACGGAAGGTTCGCGCCGGGGAGGCCACCGCCGGAACCGCCTGCTCCCGCCTGGGCGCTCAGCCCCAGCTCCGAGAGGGGGACGTCCCGGGTGGTGGTCCCGTCGCCTCCCCCGCCGCCGCTGCTGCCGTTGGCGAGGTCCTTGAGCCCGTCGAGATCGAGATCCCGGTTCTCGTTCAGGCCGTCCAGGTCCCGGTTCCCGTTGAGGTCACCGAGGTTGCCGAGGTCACGGTCCTGGCCGAGGTCCCTCAAGTCGTCCAGGAAGTCCGGCCTGTTGTTGTCGCTCCCGCGCGAGTTGAGCTCGTCGAGGGTGACCGTCTCCGTCCTGCCCTGCGGGTCGGTGACGGTGGCGATCCCGGTGTCCGGGTCGATGGAGTGGCTGGAGCCGTCCGGGAAGGAGTTGAGGAACCGGCCGTTGTCCAGCGACGAGACGGAACCGTCCGGGTTGGTGACCTCGGCCCCGTGGGTGAGGTCGGTGGTGACCTCGGAGCCGTCCGGGGCGATACTGGTGAGCTGCCCCGTATCGGGGTCGAAGACGGTCTTGCCGCCGTCCGGGAACGTGGTGGCGAAGTCGCCGTTCTCCAGCCCGGTGAGGCTGCCGGTCGGGGATTCCAGGCCGACGTCGTCAGTGTTGAGGTTCCCGAGGTCGCCCAGGTCGTTGATGGTCTCCCGGTCGCCGAGGTCACCGAGGTCGCCGGGGGACTCCGTCGGCAGGTCGGCGTTGATGTTGCCCAGATCCCCGAGGTCCCCGATGTCGTTCCGGCCGTTCAGACCCCCGAGGTTGCCGAGGTTCTCCGTGGTGACGGTGCCGTCCGGGGCGGTGGAGACGGCCTGACCGGTCGCGGGATCGATCTCCTGCTTCGTACCGTCCGGGAACGTCGTCGTCAGCTTGCCGTCGTCGCCGAGGGAGGTGACCGAACCGTCCGCGTTGGTGACCCGGGCGCCGTCGCCCAGGTCCTGCGTGGTGACGCTGCCGTCCGGGTGGGTGGTGGTGAGCACTCCGCTGTCCGCGTCGAAGGAAGTGCCGCTGCCGTCCGGGAAGTCGGTGGTGAGCTGGTTGCCGTCGAGCTGGGTCCGGCCGCCGGTCGGGGTGTCGAGGGACCCGCCCGTACCGTTGTTGAGGTCGCCCAGGCTGCCCAGGTTCTCGGTGATCGCCTGGTTGGCCGCGTCGTTGGGGTTCCGCGTGGATCCGGGACCGCCGTTGATCCCGCCGAGATTTCCGAGGTTGGAGGTCACGGGCACCGGGCCACCGGCGGGGTTGTTCACGTCACCGAGGTTGCCGAGGTTCTCGGAGACCGCGTTGTTCACGTCGTCGAGGCTCGGAGTGTTCGAACCGCCTTGGCCCCCGGGGTTGTTGATGCCGCCGAGATCGCCCAGGCTCTCCGTCACCGGGACGTCCTGCTTGAGGTTGAGCAGGTCGTCGAGGTTGCCGAGGTTCTCGCCTCCGCCGCCCGGCCCGTTGATGTTGCCGAGGCTCTCCTCCATCTGCTTGGCCTGTTCCTCGGCCTCCCGCTTGGCCTCTTCCTGCTCTCGCCGCTGCTCCTCGCGCAGCTCCTCCTGGTACCGCTTGTCCTCTTCGCGCTGCTGGTTCTGCTCCTCGCGCAGCTCGTCCTGGAGCTTCTTGTCCTCCTCGCGCTGGAGGCGCTGCTCCTCCCGGAGCTCGTCCTGGTACTTCCGGTCCTCCTCGCGCTGCTCCTCCTGCTCCTTGCGGAGCTCCTCCTGGAGCCGCTTGTCCTCCTCCCGCTGCAGGCGCTGCTCCTCCCGCAGCTCGTCCTGGTAGCGGCGGTTCTCCTCGTTCTCCTTCTCGATCCTCTCCCGCTCCTCCTCCGCCTTCTTCTCCTCGTACGCCTCCGAGGCCGTACCGGTCGACTTCGGCTCGGGTACGTTCTCGGAGAAGTCCTCGGAGAGCGAGAGGAACTGGTTGTTCAGGCGGGACTGCACCTCGCGGGCGGGCTTGACGAGGTAGTCGTCCACGCCCCGGCTCCAGATGTCGACCGCCTTGTCGCCGACCTTCGCCCAGTTGGCGATGTCGGTGAGGTCGAGGTATTCCGGATGCGTCTGCGAGAAGTCGCCGTGCGGGCTGTGGCGGACCGTGGTGGTGTAGCGGGTGGTCGTGGACGTGATCTCCGTCTTGGCCACGTTGTTGGCGTCGACCCACTGGGCCAGGTCGTCCAGGACGTAGCGCAGCACCCGGTGCGGGTCGTAGTAGTCGGACTGGGCCCACTTGAGCCAGGCGGCCAGCAGGTCCCTGGCGGCCTGTTCCAGATGCTGGCGGCCCAGGGAGAGGGCACGGGAGTACACGGTGTTGCCGGTGCCGGTCTGGTCCCCGGTGCCGGCCGTGCTGTTGAAGGTCTCGACGTAGCTGTCGTAGTTCTCGCGGATCTTCGTGATGAGGCTGCGGAAGACCTCCGCGGCCTCTCCCTTCCAGCTCGCGTCGTCGCGGCCGAAACGGTCTTCCCAGTCCTTGAGGAGAGGTGCGTGGTCCTTGAAGAACTTGGCCGCGTAGTCGAAGGAGTGACCCGCGTTGTTGAAGGAGTCCAGGTCGACGGTGTCGGACTCCTTGGCGACCAGACCGCTGAACCGGCCGTCGCCGCTGTTCCCGTTCAGCAGCGCGATGAGCGCCGCCCGGGGCCCGTTCATGTACTGGGCCAACGGGATGGTGCTGAACTTGTCCTTGTTGTAGTCCGTGAACTCGTTGCCCTCGCGGACGGACACGTTGTTGACGTCGGTGGAGTCGGTGCCGGCGAAGATGATCTCGTCTCCGGACTTCACGCGGCCCTCGAAGACGATCCGGGCCTGCATGATGGAACGCTTCTTTCCGCTGTCGAAGAACCAGATGTCGTAGTCCTGGCCCTTGTTCTGCAGGAAGCCGGAGTCCTTGACCAGGAGGCTGAGGCTGCGCTCCTTGATGTCCATCCGGAAGAGCTTGCCGCCGTGGTCGGAGCGGAGCGTGTCGAAGACCTTGCCGCGCTCGGGCACGGGGTACCCGGTGATGTGCTTGACGAGGTCGGCCCAGTTGTCGGCTGAGGCCGCTTCCGTGTCCTCGTACTTGTCGACGTTCTCCACGGATGATTCGTCGTACCGGTCAGCCACCGCGCGCCCTTTCTCGTCTCTCGCCGTCCACTCCGTGCGCGGGGGCGGCTAGTTCTCTTCCGTCTCCGAGGATCCGCTGGTGAGCGTGTCGACCTCTTCGAAGGTCTGGAGCAGCGTCTGTGCGTCGATCGCGTCCAGGTTCTTGTTCTTGGTCTTGTTGGCCTCTTCGATGGTGTCGGTGAGGGCTTCCTTGAGCTCCTTGAAGAGCTCCATCTGGTCCCCGAGCAGCTTGTCGAGGGAGGTCGCGACGGTCGTCACGCTCTCGACCAGCTTCGGACCGGAGACCAGCGCTTCCGTGTTCATCAGGCCGAGGCGCAGGAGCTGCTTCTGCTGGTCGAGGTTGTCGGGCGTCGTGTAGCCGCCGATCAGCTCGCCGAGGGGGCGGATACGGCCCTCGCCCTCACCCTCGCCGTCCTCCTTGTGCTTCTTGGCCTTGGTGTAGACCGGGTGCACCTCGTTGTCGCGGAAGTTCTCCATCTGCTTGAGGTCGAAATGCTTGACGTCGGCCTGCTCACCGGCCATGGGACGTCCTCCTGCGGTCGGGTCCTGACGGGGGTCGCGGAGACGGAAGTGCGGGAGGCCGGGGGCCGCCTCCACCGCGTACGAGCGGGAAGGCGGCCCCCGGCCGGGCGGCTAACGGGCCCGCACGTTGCCCCAGCTGTCGGCGCTGCGGCGCTCGTCGCGGGAGTGGTTGTCGTGGATGCTCTGGACCAGCTCGCCGCTGTCGCCGAGGAGCAGGGCCATGTTCTTGGTCGCCTGGTCCCACTCGGCCTGGACGCCGAGGTACATCGCC
This sequence comes from Streptomyces rubiginosohelvolus, assembly GCF_014649875.1. Taxonomy (GTDB): domain Bacteria; phylum Actinomycetota; class Actinomycetes; order Streptomycetales; family Streptomycetaceae; genus Streptomyces; species Streptomyces rubiginosohelvolus. Next base: position 203,605 of record NZ_BMTW01000004.1, read on the forward strand.
TGGTCGTCACCCTCCCAGGAGGTGACGAGCGGCTTGAGCTCGTCCTCCAGGTTGTTCAGGGTGGTGATGATCTGCTGGGTCTGCTGCTTCAGCTCCTCGATCGCGTTGCGGACCGTGGAGTACTGCACATCGATGATGCCGTCGGCCATGACATCTCCTCTCGGGTGGCCGGGCCCGCGGGCCCGGGGATGCTCACAGGTTCCGGCCGCCGCACAGGGGGCCGGCGCCGCCGGGGACGGGTCAGCGCAGCGCCTCGAAGACGCCCTGGCTGGTCTTGCTGTTGAGCACCTCGGTGAGGTCCTGGTTCTCCTTCGCCAGCCGGTCGGCCGACTGGACGTTCTCCTGGAGCGCGTCGATCATCTTGCTGATCTGCACGACGACCTTCTGCGCCTCGCCGTTCCAGCTGCGGAACAGCTTCAGCAGGGCCTGACCCTCGTCGCCGCCGACGCCCGAACGCGCGGCGATCTCACCGACGTTGTTCTGGATCTTCTCGACCGCTGCCCGGGCCGACTCCAGCGAGGAGACACCTCCCAGGCCCTTGGCATAGTCCGCCCGCCTCTGGCCGCTGTCCGCCATGTCGCGCTCCCTTCGTTGAGTGACTTCTCGTCGCACCGTTGCCCGCCGAGGCTAAAGAGAAATCGCCGTCCGCCGCAACGTATGCAGGGAAGATTTGAGCATAGTTCTTCGGGTCAGATTCCTTGCACGCCAACGGAGTTGTCCGAAGGTTTCGACGAAATGAACGCGGACCACCTGCCGCACGGGCGTACCGGTCGATGCGGACGGGAAACGGGCAGCCGGAGAATCCGAACGGTCATCGAGGAGGCCCGTTTCCGGTGGGGTGCGCCCCTTTCGCAGGATTCCGTGGAGGACGAGGCGCTCAAATTCTGAGCTTTTTCTGAGGTTTCCCTTCAGGCCCCGTCCACGCGCCAGAGAACGCGATTGACGCCGAGTCGTGCGTGAAGTTCCGCTTCCCCACCCATTTCCCTTTCTTCGCCACCCTATGGGGGATTTCGCCCTGGATCATGGCCGGGAGTCGCCTGCCCCGTCCTTGGCGGGAGCACCGCACTTCGGTGCGGTCACCCGGGGTTCCGCGGCGCCGGTGGCGGCGGCCGGGTCGAGGTCCGCGCCGGTGGGCAGAGCGGCGAGCAGGGGTGCGGGGACCGAGCCGATGTCCCCCTCGCCGTACCCGAGCGCCGTCAGGGAGTCCTTGGCCGGGAACCGGTACTTCACGCCGTTGTCCGCGACCAGATAGGTGGTTCCGGCGTGTGCGGCGCCGCTCGCGTGCAGGGCCCGGACCAGGGAGCCGCGCCCGGGGCGTACGACGGTGGCGTCGGTCCGGACGCAGGCCGCGGCCAGCGGCTGGGCGGTTCCCTGCGACACCGCGACGGGGGCGAGAGCGGTCAGCGGGACCAGCACCGACCGGATCCGCGCGCCGCCGTCGCCGCCGTCCACCTGGGCGCAGAGCGCGGTGCCGCGCGGTGCGGAGTGCGGGGCGGGCGGCGTACGGGGCAGCTCCGCGCCCGCGGAGCCGGCAGACGCCCCCTTGGCCCGGTGGGTACGGAGCGCGTCGGCGCCGACCGCGCGGGCCTCGGGCGAGCGCCCCTGGTAGGCGTCCTTCTGGGTGGCCGGGTCGCCCAGCACGAGGGCGGCCTCCAGACCGGAGAGCGGTACGAGCCCGTCCTTGCGCAGCAGGTGGTAGGTGCTGCCGCCACCGGGCACGCTCACCTCGAAGAGCTGGCCGACCGTGCTCGGTTCACCGCCGATGGCCGGACCCTTCGCCCCGCGTCCCGGTACCTCCGGCGGCTTCAGGGCGGGGCCGGGGGCGAGGGCGTCGAGGAAGGCCGCCGAGACCGGCATGGCCTCTTCGGAGCCGTAGCCGAGGGCGTTACGGGCGTCGGACGCGCGGTCCAGCGCGAGCCGGCTGCCCCGCCACACCAGGTACTCGGTTCGGTCCGGGCCGCGTACGAGGACCCCGCGGTCGCCGCCGACGTCCTGGGAGTCCAGCGGCGCCCCCGCGACGACGGTGGTGGCCCCCGGCCGGTCCACTCCGGCGTCCGGGACCCCGCCGGAGGTGGTGGGCAGGGCGCCGTCCGGCCCGGTGACGCACATGTGCCAGGCGCCGGTGTCGAGCCGGCCGGGGTCGGGCAGGGTGTCCGGGGCGCCGGGTATGCCCGCCGGGGTTCCCACGGGGACGTCCCGCAGCGAGGCGGTGGAGACGTCCACGGACTTGAGGTCGGACCCGCCGATCAGCCGGGCCGAGGCGTAGTTGCGCACCGGGTGCAGGACGCCGTCGGTGCCGGTCCACAGGTAGCGGGCGCCGGTGTCACGGTTGACCACCAGGTGCTCGCCCTTGCGCCAGGTGTCGTTCCCGCCGGGGCGCAGCAGCCCGTAGACGGTAGCGCCCGCGCCGATCAGGACGGTCACCAGCAGGCCGAAGACGACGCCGCGGGTGGTGCGGCCCAGCGGGCTCTCGGGGGCATCCGGGTCGGCCATCAGCAGGCCCGAACTGAGCCTGCCCATCATGAATCCGTGGGCCTGGACCTGGTCGCGCTTGGACTGCACAGCCTCTCCTCAACTCGTTTCTGGTCGACCGGCGTACGCGGGTGCTCAGCCGAACAGGCCGCGCAGCCAGCCGAAGAGGCCCGCCACCCACAGGGCGAACGGCAGCAGCGCGACCGCGAGGCCGGTGTGGGCCAGCTCAGCCGCCCGGCCCCAGTACGGCAGCACCCGGCGGCCGGGCACGATCCAGGACGCGGTCACCAGGGCGGCGGCACAGGCGAGCAGCACCGCGAAGACGATCACGCGGCCGTCGGCGTCGCTGTCCACCGCCCAGGCGCGGGCGAGGAGGAGCAGCCCCAGAACCCCGGGCACGGCCAGGGTGAGCCGCTGGCCGATGTGGACGAGGCCCCGTGAGTGCAGGAGCAGCAGCAGGGTCAGCGCGAGCGCGGTGAGCGTCTCGGGGAGGTCCGGGTGGTGGGCGAGGACGGCCAGGGCTGCGGCGGCGATGGTGCCGGTGGCGGCGAAGAGCGCGGTGACCCAGCGTCCGGCGAGTTCGGTGCGCTCGGCGACCTCGTCGCCCGCGTACGGGTCGATGCCTTCCTGGAGCTGTCCGGCTGAGGACGGCAGCGCGGGCATACGCATTCCGGCCAACTTGAAGGCGAAGGGCGCCACGGCTCCGGCGGCGAGCACGACGACCGTCGCCACCAGGGCGACCGAGGCCGCCGCGTCCAGGCTCGTGTAGCCCATCAGGGCCCCGGAGACCGCGGTGGCCACGGCGACCACGGCGGTGGCCAGCAGGGCGGGGGCGCCGACGGCGGTCGCGGCGAGCGCGAGGACCGCGCCGCCCGCCGCCGCGGCACCGGCCGCCAGCAGCCGCGCGCCGACGACCTGCGCCGCGTCGGGGCCGGTCAGGTCGCCGCCGGGCAGCACCCAGCCGACCAGGGCGAAGCACGGGGCGACCAGCAGGCCGAGAGCGGTCGCGGAGAGGCGGTCGCCGACCGCGCGGCTGGCGGAGCCGGCGCCCGCGAGGAGCAGCACTCCGGCCACGGCCGCGCAGGCGGCTCGGGTGGCGGCGGAGTCGGCCACGCCGGGCCGGAACACCATCACCAGGGCGGTCGCCACGGTCGCCACGGCGGTGCCCACCAGCAGGCCGCGGGCCGCTCCGGCGTGCCAGGTGTGCAGTCGGCGGCCGACCGTCTCGGCCATCCCGTCGACCAGGTCGTCGAGCCGGGCCTCGGGGAGTGCCTCCGTGTGCGGGCGCAGGTGGAGCACCGCGCCGTCGGCGAGACCGGCCCGGGCCAGGGTGGTCTCCTCATCGAGGGGGGCGTCGCCGAGCCGCTGGAGCACCCAGCCGGCGTGGTCGAGCCCGGCCTCCTCGGCCTCCTCACCGACGTACCGCAGGAGGGTGGGGAGCAGATCGGCGACCGGTACGTCGGCGGGCACGGCCAGATCGATGGTGACGCTCGGCGCACGTACGGTCAGGCGGCACGTTTCGGCCACCGCACTGTCGGTCATCAGCAGAACTCTCGTCTTCCGTGCAGGCTTTGACAGAGGACTTCCCCGGCGAGAGGGAATGTGCGAACAGTACGGAAAGTCCGCGCGGCCGTGAAGCCGGGGTCCTGTCAGGGAAATTGTGCCCGCACACCGGGTGCGGACCCCTCCCGCGTGGACAGGGCGCGTTCCGTGAATGCAGACTACTGCCTGCGGCCACCGGCCGTGCTGCGGGCCGGGCTCCGAATCCGGTATGCGGGTGCGCCTTCCGGGAAGTTGGCCGCTCCGCGCAATCCGCTCGAGACTTTCACCCGGCGTTCATCGGAGCATGTTCCGCGACCGAATGAATCAGCCTGGTGCGGTCTTTCCCCTGCCGGGTGCACCGGTATTCGGCGGGCGGCAAAGCCAGTGAACCGGAGGTTCTGTTCCTTGAGTGTCGTGCTGTTTCGCCGTCCGGCCCGCCGGCGCGGGCCGGAGATGCCCGAGGGGCAGTTGACCCTCCAGGAGCCGCCCGTCCTCGCCGAGACGGTGCCCGACACCTCGGCGGTGTGGACGTACCTGCCGATGGCGCTGATGTCGGTGTCGATGATGCTGATGTTCCTGCGCCCCGGCGGCGGGAACGGCGTCTTCATGTATCTGGCGATGGGTGTCATGGCGCTCTCCGCCGGCGCGATGCTGCTGGGGCAGCTGATGCGGCGCTCCAGCGAGCGCAAGCAGCGGCTGAAGGGTGAACGGCGCGACTATCTGCGCTACTTGGCCCAGACCCGCAAGCGGGTGCGGACCACCATCGCGGAGCAGCAGCGGGCGCTCGCCTGGCGTCACCCGGAGCCGGCCACGCTCCGCTCGCTGGCCCGCACCTCCCGGCTGTGGGAACGCCGCCCGGCCGACGAGGACTTCGGCGAGGTCCGTCTCGCGGTGGGCGAACAGCAGCTCGCACTCACCCTGAACCCGGTCTCCACCCGTCCGGTGGAGGATCTCGAACCCCTCTGCGCCCACGCGCTGCGCCGCTTCATCCGGGCCTACTCCACCATCCCGGAGCAGCCGCTGGGGCTCTATCTGCGCTCCTCGGCCCGGATCCTGCTGCGCCCGGAGGAGGCGCCGGACGGGGCCGCCCCCGGCGCTCACCCCCCGGAGCACGACGCCGTACGGGCGCTGGTGCGGGCGATGCTCGGGCAGCTCGCGGTGTTCCACGCGCCCGAGGAGCTGTGGATCGCCCTCTGTGTCAGCGACGAGCGGCGACCCGACTGGGAGTGGGTCAAGTGGCTGCCGCACGTGCTGGATCCGCACGAGGAGGACGGGGCGGGGCAGGCCCGCCGGATCACCGCCGACCTGACCGAGCTGGACGATCTGCTCGGCGCCGAGTTCGCCGAGCGCCCCGGGTTCGACCCGGACGCCCGGCCGGGCCGCGACGAGCCGTACACGGTCGTCGTGCTGGACGGCGTCAGCGTGCCGGAGGGCCACCGCTGGGAGGGCCACGGCTACCGCAACGCCCTGATCCTGGATGTGTCCGGGGCGCTGCGCTGGCGGCCCGGCCGCAACACGCTGCGCCTCACCGTGGGGCCCGGCCAGGTGAACCTGGTGCGCACCGACCGCAGCCGCAAGGAGCGCACGGTGCCGCTCGGCCGCCCCGACCGGCTCGGCCCGCTCGGCGCGGAGTCGCTGGCCCGGCTGCTCACCCCGCGCCGGATGAGCCTCGGCACCGACATCGCGCAGCCGCTGGACACCGACGTCGAGCTGACCACCCTGCTCGGCATCCCCGATCTCCACCGGCACGACCCGCAGACCCTGTTCGCCCGGCACTCCGGCTCCGGCCGGCTCCGGGTGCCGATCGCGGTCGGCGTGGACGGCCGCCCGGTCGAGCTCGACATCAAGGAGTCCGCGCAGGGCGGCATGGGCCCGCACGGCATGCTCATCGGCGCCACCGGCTCCGGCAAGAGCGAGCTGCTGCGCACCCTCGTCCTCGGGCTCGCCCTGACCAACTCCTCCGAGACGCTCAACTTCGTCCTGGTCGACTTCAAGGGCGGCGCCACCTTCCTCGGCCTGGAGGAACTCCCGCACACCTCCGCCGTGATCACCAACCTGGCCGACGAAGTCGCTCTGGTGGAACGCATGCAGGACGCCCTGCACGGCGAACTCATCCGCCGACAGGAGCTGCTGCGCGCGGCGGGTAACTACACCTCGGCGCTGGAGTACGAACGGGCCCGCGCCGCCGGAGCCGACCTGGCCCCGCTGCCCAGCCTCTTCGTGGTGGTCGACGAGTTCAGCGAACTGCTCTCCACACACCGCGAGTTCATGGAGCTGTTCGTGATGATCGGCCGCCTCGGCCGGTCCCTGGGCGTCCATCTGCTGCTCGCCTCGCAGCGCCTGGACGAGGGGCGTATGCACCAGCTGGAGAGCCACCTCTCGTACCGCATCGGGCTGCGGACCTTCTCCGCGATGGAGAGCCGCGGTGTGCTCGGCGTACCGGACGCCTACGAGCTGCCCGCAGCGCCCGGCAGCGGCTATCTGAAGTCCGGGGTGGAGGCCCTGACCCGGTTCCGTGCCGCGTACTCCTCGGGGACGTACCGGCGCAGGACCGGTGCGGTGGTGCAGGCCCGGGTGGCGAGCCAGGTGGTGCCGTGGACCAGCGGATGGGTGGTACCCCGCACCCTGGAGACCCCGCCCGACCCGGAGCCGGAGACGGAGGAGGCCGAGGACGAGGAGGCGCTGCTCGACGTGGCGCTGGACCGGCTGCGCGGCTCCGGGCCGGACGCCCACCAGGTGTGGCTGCCGCCGCTGGACGAGCCGTCCCCGCTGGACGCCCTGCTGCCCGGGATCGCACCGGACGAGGAGCGGGGCCTGATCGCCTCGCGCTGGCCGGGCACCGGGAAGCTGCGGGTGCCGGTCGGCCTGGTCGACAAGCCGTTCGAGCAGCGGCGCGACCCGCTGATCGTCGACCTGGCCGGGGCGGGCGGCCATGTCGCCGTCGCGGGCGGTTCGCAGAGCGGCAAGTCCACGGTCGCCCGCACGCTCATCGCCGCGCTGGCGCTCACCCACACCCCGGCGGAAGTGCAGTTCTACTGCCTGGACTTCGGCGGCGGCGGGCTCTCCCAGCTCGCCGCGCTCCCGCACGTCGGCGGGGTCGCGGCACGGCTCAACCCGGAGCGGGTGCACCGGACGGTGGCCGAGGTGATGACGCTCCTGGCCCGCCGTGAGCAGTTCTTCGTGGACCACACGCTGGACTCCATGCAGTCCTACCGGCGGCGCCGCGCCGCCGGGGAGTTCCCCGACGAGCCGTTCGGCGATGTCTTCATGGTGGTCGACGGCTGGTCCACGGTCCGCCAGGACTACGACGACCTGATCCCGAAGTTCAACGAACTCGCCGCCCGGGGCCTCAACTACGGCATCCACCTGCTCATCACCACCACCCGCTGGGTGGAGCTGTCCGCGCAGGTCCGCGACCAGGCCGCCACCCGTCTGGAGCTGCGGATGGGCGATCCGATGGACTCAGAGATCGACACCCGCAAGGCCCGTTCGGTGCCGCGCACCGGTGGCCGGGGCATCACCGCCGACAGCAAGATGCACTTCCTCGCGGGCCTGCCCCGGCTGGACGGCAGCGGCTCCCTGGAGGACCTCGGTGAGGGTGTGGCCCACCTCGTCGGGGAGATCGCCCGGCACTGGTCCGGTCCTCCCGCCCCTCAGGTACGGATGCTCCCGCACCGGCTCCCGGTCTCCGAACTCCCCTCCCCCGAGGCCACGGAGGGCGGCGGCATGCGCCTCGCGCTCGGTCTCGACCAGGACGCGCTGGAGCCCGTCTGGCACGACTTCAGCCGGACCCCGCACCTGATCGCGGTCGGCGACACCGAGAGCGGCAAGACCAACCTGCTGCGCCTGATCGTCAAGGGCATCACCACCCGGTACGCCCCCGACGAGGCGAAGATCATCGCGGTGGACTACCGCCGCACCCTGGTCGACGCCATCCCCGAGGAGTACCGCATCGGGCATGTCATCTCCCTCGACAACCTCAACGAGACCATCGAGGGCGCGGCCCGCGCGATGAAGACCCGGGTGCCCGGGGCCGACATCTCACCCGCCCGGATGCGCCGGTGCGACTGGTGGACGGGCCCGCGCCTGTTCGTCCTGGTCGACGACTACGACATGGTGTCGGGCAACTCGTTCCAGAGCCCCTTCGAGCCGCTCTTCGAGCACCTGACCCTGGGCTACGAGATGGGCCTGCACCTGGTCGTCGCCCGGAGCGCGATGGGCGCGGGGCGCGGTCTGAGCGATGGGCTGATCCGCCGTCTGGACGAGGCCAACAACCCGGCGGTCCTGCTCTCCTGCCCGCCCACGGAGGGCCGTCTCTTCGGCAACGCGAAGCCGTTGAACCTGCCGCCGGGCCGGGCCCTGCACATCCAGCGCCGCAAGCCGCGGCTGGTGCAGACGGCCCTGGTGGATTAGAACGCCAAAGGGGCCCCCTCCGGCCGGAGGGGGCCCCTTTGGCGTTCAGCCCCGGTCCGAGGTGCCCGGCCCCGCCGGACGCCAGCCCCGGGCGCGGGCCCGGGTGAGGGCGAAGCCGGCCCAGAGGAGGGAGAGGACGCCCGCCGAGCCGAGGAGGACGAAGAGGACGGCCCGGCCGGTGGCGCGGTCGGTGTCGGAGGTGTCCCGTACGGCCACGGGGTCGGCGGCCCGCTCCGCACCGCCGACCGGCGCGCCCGCGTCGCCGAGGACCGTGGTGACGGCGGCGTAGGCGTCCAGTTGGGGGATGTCGGCCGGGTACGCGGTGGCGGTCAGCCGGCGGGCCACCGCGTCGGCCGACGCCTCGGGGTGGGTGGCGCGGACGGCCGCCGCGGCCCCGGCCGCGTACGCGGTGGCCACCGCGACACCGCCGCCGAGGTAGTGCCCCTTCCCGCGCGGCCCGCCGGAGACCACCCCGGCACCCGGGGCGGCCAGATCGATGCCCTCGGTGGGCAGCGCGCCGTCCGGCCGGGCCCCGGCGGGCAGCATGTCGGCGACCGCGAGGACGCCGGGCTCACCGGCGGGCCAGTAGGTACGGGAGGGGATCTCGTCGGCCGCGCCGCGCGACGGCGGCTCCGGGGTGGCCGCAGCGACCACCACCGCCCCGGCCTCGCGGGCCTCGGCGACAGCCCGGGTGAGCGCGGTGTCCTTACGGGGAAGGGCCACCGCGACCGCGATGACGTCGGCCTTGGCCGTGGTGGCGGCCCGTACCGCCGCCGTGACGAGTGCGGGGTCCGGCTGCCCGCGTCGGTCGGTGCCGCGCAGGGCGAGGATCTTCCCGCCCGGGGCGACCCCGGCGAGGCGTGGGGTGGGGCCGCCGGTCCCAGCGATCAGCCCGGCCAGGAACGTCCCCTGTCCGACGCAGTCGTCGGCGGCCTGGCCCTGGGCGGTGACGCGGCCGTCGAGTCCCTCGGCCCCGGGATCGACGCCGGTGGAGATCAGCGCGACGGTCACCCCCGACCCGGTGGTGTGCCGGTGCAGCCGGTCCAGGTCGAGGCGCTGGCGCGACCAGTCCTGCTTCTTCGCCCGCTCCTTGGAGGCGGGGGTGCAGGCGACGGCCTCGGCTCGCGGATCGAGCGCGGTGGGCATCCCGGGCAGCTCCTGGCCCTTGGCCCCGTCGGCGGCCGGTGTACGGGTGACAGGTGCCGCCTGGGCCGGGGCGAAGGCCAGGGGCACCACCAGGGCGGCGGCGAGCGAGGCCCCGTACAGCAGGCGGGCCGTCCTGGCCGTCCGGGGCCTCCCGGTCGCCCGTCGCTCGGGCGGCCTCACCGGGGCACCGCCTTCGGGGCCGCGGCGGTGACGTCCGCCGGGAGGAGGATGCGCAGGTCGTCCAGGGTGGGCGCGGCCAGCGAACTGATCCGGCCCGCCTGGCGGGTGACCATCGACTCGACGACCTGACGGGCCAGCCGGGCGTTGCCGAAGGACCGGTCGCGGGGTACCGCGTCGAAGTGCTCCTTGAGCAGCGGTCCGGTGCCGGGGCCGCACTCGTACCCCATGGCGGCGGCCTGGGCGCGCACGATGGTGACCAGCTCCTCGGAGGAGTAGTCGGCGAAGGTGATCCGGCGCGGGAAGCGGGAGGAGAGGCCGGGGTTGGAGGCGAGGAAGCGTTCCATCTCGTCGGTGTAGCCGGCGACGATGACGACGACCTCGTCGCGGTGGTCCTCCATCAGCTTCAGCAGGGTGTCCACCGCCTCCTGCCCGAAGTCGGCTCCGCCGCCGCGCGGGGTGAGGGTGTAGGCCTCGTCGATGAACAGCACGCCGCCACGGGCCTTTTCGAAGACCTCCCGGGTCAACTGGGCGGTGTGGCCTATGTACCGGCCGACGAGGTCGGCGCGGGCGGCCTCGATCAGCTGGCCGCGCTCCAGCACGCCGAGCTGGGTGAGGACCTCGCCGTAGAGCCGGGCGACCGTCGTCTTGCCGGTGCCGGGCGGGCCGGTGAAGACCAGGTGGTTGCTGAGGGAGGGGACGGGCAGCCCGGCCGCGGCGCGGTGGCGGGCGGTGGTGATGAGGTTGACCAGGTCGGCGACCTCGCGCTTCACCTCGGCCAGTCCGATCATGTCGCCGAGGCGGGTGAGCGGGTCGTCGGCCGGTGCGGCGGTCTCGACGGCCGAGGCGGCGGCGGTGGCGGAGACGTCCTCGGGGAGCAGCAGCCGCAGATCGTTCTCGCTGACCTGGGTCTGGGCGGAGAGCCGGATCGCCTGGCGGTCCACCATCTCCTCGAACACCCCGCGCGCGGCACGGCCGTTGCCGAATCCGGCGTCCCGGTCCATGGCCCCGAAGTGGGCGGCGAGCGCCTGGGCCGTACCCTCCCCCAGCTCGTACTGGTGCTGGGTACACATGCTCTCCATGATCGCGACCAGGTCGTCCACGGAGTAGTTCTCGAACTCGACGGTCCGCGAGAAGCGGGACGCCAGGCCCGGGTTGGAGCTGAGGAAGGACTCCATCTCACGGGAGTATCCGGCGGCGACCACGACCACGTCGTCGCGGTGGTCCTCCATGAGCTTCAGCAGGGTGTCCACCGCCTCGCGGCCGAAGTCGGCGCCGCCGTTGCCGCTGTCGGCGGTGAGGGTGTACGCCTCGTCGATGAAAAGAACTCCGCCCAGGGCCCGTTGGAAGGTCTCGGAGGTCTTGATGGCGGTGCCGCCGACGACTTGGGCGACCAGGTCGGCGCGGGAGACCTCGACCAGGTGTCCGCTGCGCAGCGAGCCCAGCTCGGCCAGGATCGCCCCGTAGAGGCGGGCGACGGTGGTCTTACCGGTGCCGGGCGGTCCGGCGAAGATCAGGTGTCTGCTCATCGGGGGTGCGGGCATACCGAGTTGTTCGCGGCGCTGGGCGAGCTGGGTGAGGTTGACCAGGGTGCGTACCTGCTGCTTGACGTTCTCCAGGCCGATCAGCGCGTTGAGGGCGCCGAGCGGGCCGTCCGCACGGTCCGGCGGGGGCGCGTCGGCGGCGCCGGATCCGGCCGGGTCGGTGTTCTCGGCACTGCCGCTCCCCCAGGCGTCGCGCTTGCCGTTGCCGACGCTGTTCAGGCCGTCCACGGCGAGCCGTTCGCCGGGCGCGGTCTGCACCAGACCGCCGCCCTCGTTCTCGCGGGCGGTGCAGTTGACGAGCGAGACGGGGGCGGTGGACTCGACCCGGAAGCCGTCCTGGGCGCCCCCGCCCGCCTCGCAGCCACTGAGCGAGGCGAGAGCGCCCTCGCGGAGGAGGAAGCCATGTCCCTTGGGGGCGTGGACGGTGGTGCGGTTGGCGGTCAGTTCACCGCCCGCGGCGACGACCACGCCCTCCTCGCCGGAGACCTCGACGCGGAAGTCGCGGACGGTGACGTTGCCGCCGTCCTCCACGACCAGGCCGCTGGTGGCGGTGTCGGAGACCCCGCCACCGGCCAGGTAGAGGGTGGAACCGGAGGCCACGCGGACACCGGCTCCCTTCGGGCGGACGATCTCGCAGTCCTCGACGCGGCCCCGGGCGTCCTTGGTGGCCGCGATGCCGTCACCGGCGGGCTCGACCAGCCGGGCCCGGCGCAGCAGCGGGTTGGCGCCGCCCTGCAGAGCGACGGCGGGCGAGGAGCCGATGACCTCCAAGCGGTCCAGCTCGGGCGCCGCGTCCTCCTCCAGGAGCAGCCCGGCCCCTTCGCAGTCGCGGACGGTCAGGCCGGTCAGCGCCGGGGAGGAGGCCCCGGCGACCCGCAGCGCCGCGCCCTGCGCCGCGTCCACCCAGCAGTCCTCGAAGGTGCCGCGCGCCCGGTCGGTGACGAACAGGCCGTGCCCCCGTGCGCGCGAGACTCGGCAGCGGCGCAGGACGGGATCGGTGCCGACGGCGAGGACGATCCCGTTGCCGGAGGCGCCGGTGACGCGTACGTCCTCCAGGGTGGTGCGGCCCGCGCTGCTCAGATGCACGCCGGTGCTGGTGTCGTGCACGACGGTCCGGACGACGGAGACGGCGGAGTCCCCTTCCAGGGCGATGGAGGGCTTGTCGGTGGAGGAGATGTCGCAGTCCTCGACGGTGCCCCGGGTCTCGCCGTTGGCGAGCAGCCCGTTGCCCCGGGCGCCCCGTACCGTGCAGTCGCGGACGCGCGCCTCGCCCTGCTCGGCGAGGACGATGCCGCTGGTGCCGAGGTGTTCGAGCGTGCAGGACTCGACGGTGGTGGGGGTGGTGGAGGTGACCACGATGCCCGCGCCCTGCGGATTGCTCACCCGGCAGTCCCGCAGCGCGAGGGAGCCGGTCCCGCCGGCCAGCATCGCGGTCCAGGCGGCGCCGACGATCTCGCACCCGTCGAGCGCGGCCTGCCCGCGCCGCACGTCCACGGCGGGCAGCTCGGAGTCCCCGCCGCGCAGGGTGAGTTCGGAGATCATGACGGCGTCGGCGCGCAGCGCGATGACGCTGCCCGAGCGCGGCCGGATCTCCACCGTGCCCCGTCCCTCGGCGGCGGTGAGGGTCACCCGGGTGTGGATCACCAGGTTCTCCGCGTACGTCCCGGGCCGGACGCTGATGAGCGCACCGGTACGGGCGGCGGCGAGCGCCTCACCGATCGTGGAAAAGCGGTCCGCGGGGCCGACCGTCAGTACCTGGCGCGACACGCACCAACCTCCTTGCTACGGCGGCGTCCTGTCCGGACGCCCCTCTTCGCCGGGGACAGGGTTCGGCGCTCCGGCGATTTCATCATGTCTCGCTGCCCGCGCCCGGGTCAGGTGCTCCACTTCTGGTTGTCGAGCCCCGTGCACTCCCACAGGATCAGATAGGTCTCCGGGCCCCGCCCCTTGCTGTGGTTCGGGATGTCGACGCACTTGCCGACGACGGTGTTGACCAGGTCGTGGGCGCCGTTCAGGGTGAACTTCTGGGCGGCGGAGCCGTTGCACCAGGCGAGCTGGATACGGGAGCCGTTGGCGAAGTTCGCGTTGGCCACGTCCAGGCACTTGTCCCTGGCCCGGATCGTGCCGTCCGAGCCGAAGCGCCACTTCTGGGCGTCGGCGCCGTTGCAGTCCCACATGAACAGCGGCTGGCCGTCGTTGAAGTTGTGACCGGGAACGTCGAGGCAGCGGCCGGAGAGGTGGCTGCGGAAGGAGACGGGCCCGCTGAACGTGACGGCGGGCTGGGCCTTGGCGGGCTGGTTCTTGCCACCGCCGCTCCCGGCCTTGGGCTTGTCCTCGGACGAATCCGCCTTCTTCGGCGGGTCCTTGGGGCCGTTGTCCTGCTTCGCCGCCTCCTTGCCACCATCCGTCGGGGGAATGGCCGGCACGGCGTTGCCGGCCTTCTCCGGCTTCGCCTCGTCCTTCTCCCCCTTCTTCCCGTCCTCGGCGGGCGCGCTGGTCTCGGGAGCGGTGACGGCGAACTCGCCCGGAGCCTCCGGCCCGCTCCCGTCGAGGACGGTCCCGGCACCTGCCGCCTTCGTCCGCTCGGGCCCGTCGTCGTTGTTCCCGGCGAGCACGAGGAACGGCACCGACACGAGCAGCGCTCCCACGACCGCCGCCCCCGCGAGCGCGGCCTTGCCCGGCCGCCCCACGGGCCCCGCCTCCTGCTGCGGCTGCCCGATGGCGGTGGCGGTCATGGTCCGCACGAGGGCGGGGAGCCGGCTCTGGGCGGCGGCGGAGGCGCTGGGGTCGGTCTCGGAGTCGGGGGCGGCCTCGGAGTCGGGGGCGGCCTCGGGGGTTGTGGCCTGGGCGTCGGGGGCGGGGGCATCGGGGCGTTCGCTCTGCTCGCCCTTCTCACCCTTTTCAGCCTCCTTGGCCTCCCCGGTCTTCGGGGCCTTCGCGACCTGCGGGGCCCCCTCAGCCTTCTCGGCTTCCGGGGTCTTCGCAGCCTCAAGGCCCTTCTCGGCCTCCTCGGAGACCTTCGCCGCCTCCGCGGCCTCGGCTTCGGGCTTCGCCTGCACGGGAGCGGAGGCGGGGGTCTGCTGGGACGACGAACGCGTCACGGGGTCCTCCCTGTGGTGTGGGGCCAGGGTTCGGTCGGGGCGGGGTCGACGGCCTCGGTCACCGGGCCGGAACTCACGGCACCGGCAAGGCTGTCGGCGGGAACGAGCAGCGGAGCCGCGGCACCGGGGTTGACCATCAGCAGGGCGCCGGTGTCCGCCAGCGGCCCGGCGAGCTCCCGGGCGGACACGGTGTCATGGTGAAGTGCCGCGGACATGAACGCGTGGGTGGGCGAGGTGAACAGGAGCGCCACCGGCGCCCCGTCCCGCCCCGCGGCCAGGAGCGGCCCGCCGTCCGGCCCGCGTACGACGGTGACGTCCGCCTCCGCCAGCGCGGCCAGCGCCTCGTCCACGGTGCCGTACCCCGTGGCGGCCCGTTGGGCGGCCGCGTCCACCGGATCGGTGGGCTCCGGCCAGCCGAGGACCCGGGCCGAGGGACGGTAGGCGGGGTTGGCGCGGTACTCGCCCACGCTCCCGCTCTCGTCCGACTGCCACTCCCCCAGCACGGCCCACTCCGGCGGCGTCCGCGCCTGCGTCCACTCCGGATCGACGATTCCGATCCAGTGGCCGGGCGCACGACGTGCGGCGTCCTTCACGGCTTCCGGCACGAGGGAGGCATCCACCTGAACTCTTGGCTCCGTACGAATCTTTGAGTGCCGAACGGCCTCAACAGGATGTCATACGAGCTCCGTTCGCGGGGCCCGAGGGCGGGCCCGTATCGGCCGTCTGCCTGCCCGTTTGCTGCCCGAGCGCGGAACTTTCCGGGACAGGAAAGGCGTCGGATGACAAAGCGACGGAGGCGTATCGAAGCGAGTGTCCTCTCCCCCTTCTCCGACGGGCTACGTTGGGCTCGCCCCCGAGGAGGAGTCAGCACATGCCCCCCGAGCCCCCCGCCCCCGGCACCGAGTCCGCGGCAGCAGCCACGGAGAAGTCCGGCGCCACTTCCCCGCCGCCCGGCACGAAGAAGTCCGGCCCCGCCGCCCCGGCCGAGTCGCAGGAGCCCCGGAGCGAGGCCGCCGCGACGGCCGGCACCGAAGGGACCCCCGCCGAGCCCGCCGCAACGGCCGGTACCGAAAACCCCCAAGCCCCAACCGAGGCCGAAGCCACAGCAACACCCACACCCACACCCACAGCCGAGGCTTCGCCGACGGCCTCTGCCGCCCCGTCCGAGCCCTCGTCCACGGCGCGGACCACCGAAGCACCCGAGGGCCGTACGGAGAGCATCGCCCTGGCAGCGGCCGTCGCTGCGAAGCCGGGCACCAAGACCCTCACCGCCGCCGACAAGGGCCGCCCCCGCACCCCGGTGCTGGCGGGGGCCGCGTTCGTCGGCGCCGCCCTGGTCGCGATACCCGTGCTGCTGATGGGCAGCGCGAACGACGACGAGCCCCGACGCCCCTCCACCACCCCGGTCGCGGGGAGCGCCGACACGGTCCTCAACCCGGAGTCGGCCCCGGCGGCGCTGGACGACTACGTGGCGGTGAAGCCCACACCGTCCCCGACGGAACAGAAGAAGACCGACCGGCCGAAGGCAGCCCCCGCACCCGTGGCCCCTTCACCCGCGCCCCGGACGAGCGCCCCCGCCGAGAAGCCGAAGGCCTCGCCGAAACCGAAGCCCAAGGCGGCCCCGAAGCCGAACTGGGGCACCCAGACGGTCTCCGCGACCAGCTCCATCGGGGTCGGCCAGTCCTGGGCCACCAACCGCATCCGCATGACGATGCAGCAGGACGGCAACCTCGTCGTCTACAACGAGCAGAACAAGCCGATCTGGGCCGCCATGACCTTCGGCGAGAACCACCGGGCGATCTTCCAGCCCGACGGCAACCTGGTCATCCACAACGGCGACGACCGGGCCATCTGGGCCTCCAAGACCCATGACTTCGGCGGCGCCCAGATGGTGCTGAGGCCCGACGCGAAGGTGGTCATCGTGCACCAGGGCAAGGTGGTCTGGTCGACGTGACCGCTGGACCTCAGTGGCGCTCGGGCAGGTCACGCTCGGCGGGGAGCGGTACGTGGGCAGCGGTGCCGGAGGGCGCCGTGGAGCGCGCGGCCGGGGCGGGTACCGGCCTCTTGCCGCAGAAGGCGGCCTCCAGGGTGTTGCCCAGCGCGGTGTTCGCGGCACCGCGGTTGGAGGTGTTGGCCAGCGCCGAAAGGCTGCGCCGCCCGTCGCGGGTGGAGAAGGCGTAGGTGTAGAAGCCCTGGACGGTGCCGGTGTGCCCGTACACCCGGGTACCGCAGGACAGGTCGTAGCGGCGCAGACCGAGGCCGTAGAACCGGGTGTTGGTGCCGTCCGTCGGCGTGACCGTGGTCATGGCCTCCAGCGCCCTGGGGGACAGCAGCCGACCGCGCATCAGGGCACCGGTGAAGCTGTTGAGGTCGGCGGGGCTGGAGATGACGGCGCCTGCGGACTGCGCCCAGGACACGGTCTGCTCGGTGGAGTCGACGAGCGGCGCACCGGACTCGTCGGGGTGCAGATAACCACGCACGTGAATGCCCTTGATGCGCGTGTCGGGGTGGACGTAGGCGGTGTCGCGCAGCCCCAGCGGCTTGATGATGCGCCGCTGGTAGGCGTCGGCCACCGGGCGTCCCGTCAGCTTCTCGATGAGCATGCCGACGACGACGAAGTTGGCGTTCGAGTACGCGTACGCGGCACCGGGCTCGGTGGTCCGGGGTTCGGCGAGGGAGAGGTCGACCAGCTCCTGGTAGCTGAACACCCGGTTGCGCACCGCCTCGAAGCCCGGCACGGTCTGTTCGAACATGGCGTTGGTGTAGTCGGCCAGGCCACTGCGATGGGTCAGGAGGTGACGGACCGTGATCCGGTCGTCGGGCAGGAGCCCCTCGAGATACGTGTTGACGGGCGCGTCCAGCTTCAGCCGTCCCTCTTCGACCAGTTGGAGCAGCACGACGCTGGAGAACGTCTTGCTGACGCTGCCGATCCGGAACCGGGACCGGGTGTCCATGGCCGCGCCCGACTCCCGGTCACGGACGCCGACCGCTCTTCCTCTCACCCCCTCCGGACCGGAGTAGCGGGCCATCGCGCCCGGCGCTCCGTTGGCCATCGCGGACTCTAGTGCGGCGACGATGCCGGCCATGTCGGGGGCGGACTCCTGGGTCCGGATGGTGGCGGGGGCTGCGGACGCACTGGTGGCGGGAGCCAGAACTCCGGCGAGGGCGGCGATCAAGGCCGCGCTCACGGGCAGACGTCGGTGTGAAAACAGGGACACGGTCATCCTCGGTTCTTCCGGAAGGGGATGGGTACGGCGGGTCAGGCGTCGGTGACGTACCTCAGCGGTGTCGGCGGGTCACCACCAGTCGACGCCGTTCTTGGTGGCACAGCGGACGACGCCGTTGGTGGCGAGCGAACCGCAGACCCGGAACTGGTAATTGGGGTCGGTGCTGGTGCGCTTGAAAGGAGTCGTCAGGCTCTGACCGTGGCTCTGCACGGTGAAGGGCCCGCACTGGAGCCAGGGGTGGACCGGCCATTCGGGCCTGCCGCCGTCGTCCCATCCGGCGGCACGCCAGTCCATCCACACCTTGTCGCCCGGGCGGGTGGGGCCGCTGATCTTCCCGAAGGCGATCTGCTGGCCCCCGTACACCCCCTTCTCCAAGGTGATGACGACCCCGCCGCCGAGGTCCAGGCTGCGAGGCTTGTCGGTGTCGCCGGAGGCGTTGTCCGGGTGGTCGCGGAAGCCCCGGGCGCCGCCCGTGCAGTCCGACGCGGCGGCCTGGACCGGGGCGACGGGCCCGGCGACGGCCAGGCCGGCCGCGAGGGCGCATACCGCGGTGAGTGAGGTGAGCACGGAGCGCAGTGGGCGCATGGTGGAGATGTCCCTTCGGTGGTTCGCGGTCGCGGCGTCAGCCGCGCAGACCTTCACGTACGCGACAAGGTCGTCGAGGCTGTCGTCGGCGTACGGGACCTGCCCGGTGAACGAGCCATTGCCGCGCAGGCCACTGGGGTACGACTCGGTACAGCCACCCGTCACCTGAAAGAGCGTCAGGCTGCTCCGGCCACCACGTGGTCGGCGAGAAGCTGTGCCGTGCGGACCCCGTGGTCCGCACGGAGCCGATGGTGGCGGGGGCGCCTCGTGCCGCACCATGGGGAGAACTGCGTATGGACAACAGCGGGTTACGGTAAAGCGGGACATTCACGGGGACGTCGGGGGAAGTCGTCATGCCGGATCGGTACGCACGCATGCTGGACCTGACGGTCGAGGTGATGAGCACCGAGGCCCCTGCGTCCGTCTGGCCCCTGCTCACGGGGGAACTGCTCACGGCGCTCGACGGCGAACTGATCGTGGTCAAGGAGGTGCCCTGGACACCTGAGCAGGGCAGCGTGGTGATCCGGTCCCCGCGGCCTTTGCCGGAAGCGGGCGTCGGTGACGACTCGGTGCAGGCTCACATCCGCTCGGGGTACCCCTTCATCGACCGCTACGGGGCCAGCTCCGACTGGACGCCACAGAGCGCCGCACGTGTGGTGGGGGCGCGGACCTGGCAGAACAGTCCGACCGCCGACGCTCTCCGCCAGGCGTTCGGGACACGGCACGTGTTCGGCCTGCCGCTGCCGGAGAGGGGGCCGCACGTGAGCGGGTTCCTGGTGCACCGCTCAGGCGGCGACTTCTCCCGGCATGATGAGCGCTACGCCGCGCGCGTCCAGCCACTCCTCAAGGCCGCGACGGCCCACCGGGCCCTCCTGACGGCACTGCGCAAGTCCTCCGGCAGCGACCACAGGCGGCAGGCCAACCACGCCCTGGCGGCCCCGCTGACCCCGCGCGAAACGAACGTGCTGCACCTGCTGGCCACGGGACTGACCGCCGGGGGGATCGGACGAAGGCTGGGCATCTCGCCGCGCACCGTCCACAAGCACCTGAACGCGCTGTACCGGAAGCTCGGGGCCACGGACCGGCTCGGCGCGGTGCTGCGCGCCCAGGACGCGGGCCTGCTTCCCGGCTCGGCCGACGGGCATCGCGGCCCGGGCGTGGCCGACACGCATCCCCGTTAGGCGGGATACGGCCCCGGGTACCGGGCGTCCTCCATGAGCTCAGCTGAACATGTCGAGGTAGTGCTGGGTGTGGACCGGGTGGTAGTCGCCGAAGTCGACGGATGCCGGGTCGCCGCCGGTCTCGGCGGCGACGAGCCGGTCGAGGTAGTAGTCCCAGCCGGGGCCCACGCCGCCCGCCATCGCCGGGTCGTCGCCGACGGACTGCGTGAAGGTGAGGGTGGTGGTGCCCTCGTGCTCGACGAGCGTGAGAGTCATGTGCCAGACGGCTTCCTCGCCAGGCACCTGCGAGATGAGGACCAGACGGCGAGGGGCCTGGCACTCCTGGATGGTGAAGACCTCGGCCTGGTGCTCGTCGCCCTCGAAGAGCATGCGGAAGTCGACCGAGCCGGTCGACGGGTCGCCGGTCCATTCGCCGATCCATCGGGCCAGACGGTCCGACTCGGTGACCGCCGCCCAGACGTCCTCGATACCGGCCCGGAAGGTGCGGTCGAAGGCGATGCTGTCCAGGCCGTCGATGGTCACGCGACGCCCGGTGGGGGTGCTGGTCATGCTGATTCCTCCTGAGATCTTCCGGTACCGGGAACGGCGTCGGCGCCGGCCCGGCGGTCGTGGACCGTTCTGCGGACCTCCAGGTCGAGGGCGTCGAAGGCGCTCTCGGGGATCGGAGGACGGCGCCCGGCGAGCTCGTCGAGCAGAGCGCGGACCGGGGCGAGGCCCGGGCGGGCGAGCGCGTAGTGGCGCTCGCGACCGCGGTCCTCGACCGTGACCAGCCCTGCCTCGGTGAGCATGCGCAGATGCTTGCTTACCGCGGGTCGGCTGATCGGATGCCGCGCCGCGAGGTCGACCACCCGGGCCGGGCCGGAGGCGAGTGCGCGCAGCAGGTCACGACGTACGGGGTCGGCCAGCGCTATGAACGGGTCCACCCCTTATTGGTAACCCATGGGTTACCAATCGGCAAGCGCACCTGCCGACAGGATCCAGGCAGCTCGGGTGGTGATCGCGATCAACCCAGGAAACCGGCCGCGATCAGCACGGAGCGGGAGGGGAGAAGAGATGGCCGGACAAGGCGAGCTGCGAGGTGAAGGGTGTCTCGGCAGACGTGGCGATCACGGGGGGGCGACGGCAGGAGATGCGCAGAGGCCGTGAAGGTACCCACTGGAGCTCCACACACTGCCACAACTCCTTCACTCAACACGAACAAGCTCTCGACCAAGAGCACGCAAGTGGGCGAGATCAAGCCAGCCTCCATGCCCCCTTCGCCCCGAAAAGCACCCCGCCCCAGCCTGACTTTCCCCGTGGCAACAGTTTCAGCATCAACAAAAGCGCGGCCGAAAGACAGCCCCGGGCCGCTCCGTTCCGTGCACCGAATCGCATAAACAGTCAAGCTCGGGCAAAGAAGCACGCGACGAAACGGGGGAGTCATGGAGCAGCACCAGCGCGGGGCGAGATTCGGCTTGCGGAGGATCGACCACGCCACCCGTTGGGCAGGCATTGCGCTGTGCTGGTCTCACGCGACCGCCATCGCCCTCACCGCCACCGAGGCCATCCTGCGAACGGCCGCCAACTGGTGGGTCGCCGCCTGGGCACTGACCGCCGCTCTCCTCATCTCCTGGGCGCTTCTCCGGGCCGCCCAGAAAGGGCTCTTCCGTAGGGCCGTAGGCAGTGGGGGCGGGGAGGCGCACCCCTGCTCCCCCGAAGAGCCCGCCGACTACGATCGCGCCGCGTAGTCGCTGCGGGAGGACCTGAGTCCGTCTCTTTCCCGGAACCGTCGAGGTCAGCTCGTCCGATGCGGCGAAGAGCCCCCGGCGAGGCGTACAGGCACGGTCAGCCATGATGTGACCGGATTCGCCCGACCACCGTGTGGAGATCCTGCGAACTACGCTGGTAATTTGAGAGCCGCGATCCCGTGAGGTCGGGGGAAGTCAGGGTTTGCGACCGCCATAACGATTGCTGGGTCAAGCCCTCGTACGTCCGTACTGCCTGCGCGTGTTGGGAGTACGGAGAGAGGCCGATCGTGACCCAGGCAGGGCAGGGAGCAGACGCTCAGGGCGGCGAGGGAGAGCCCTCGGAGTCGAGTCCCCCGGCACACAGGCGTGCGCTCGGACAGCGGCTCATACCCGACGAGACGATGCAGCTTCGCATAGCCGAAGGCGGCATACCCACCCCCGGCTTCGAAGAGCCGCCCATAACCGGCGCAGGGCGGCGGGAGATACCCGACGGCAGCACCGGCACACCCTCCGACACGGAGAAGACCGGACAGACCGCACCGACCGGCGACTCCCCCGCGGCCACTTCCGGATCCCGCACATCGCGCCGCGCGGACGCCAAAGCCGCCGCATCCGGCCGGCCCGGTACCCGGCGCCGCCGCAAGGCGCCCAAGTCGACGCCCGCCGCCCGCCTCACCGCCGCGGCCGTCGCCGCCACCGGTACCGTCGTCGCCGTGCTCGGCCCCTGGCTTCGCCGCGTGCGGCCGCGCTATCCCCGCCCCGGGCTCACCGGCTGGAAGCGCTGGTTGCCCAACTGGCGGCAAGCCGGGGGCGCGGTCCTCGCCTCGTTCGGGCTGAGCGTCCTGACCCTGACGGTCGCCTACGCCGTCACCGACATTCCGGACAACCTCAACTCATTCGCCACCCAGCAGGACAACGTCTACTTCTGGGCCGACGGCACTCCCATGGCTCGCGCCGGCTGGGTGCAACGGCAGGAGATGGAGCTGGACGACGTTCCCCAGGACGTGCGCTGGGCGGTGCTCGCGGCCGAGAACGAGAGCTTCTACAGCGACCCCGGCATCTCCGCCAAGGGTCTCACCCGCGCCCTCCTGCGGACCGTCGGACAGGGCAGCACCGAGGGCGGCTCGACCATCACCCAGCAGTACGTCAAGAACGCTTACCTGAGCCAGGAGAGGACCTACAGCCGCAAGTTCACCGAGGCCATCATGGCTCTCAAGCTCGACAACAAGATGAGCAAGGACCAGATCCTGGAGGGGTACCTCAACACCAGCTGGTTCGGACGCGGCACCTACGGCATCCAGCGCGCGGCCCAGGCGTACTACGGCAAGGACGTGAGCGAACTCAACGCCAGCGAGGGCGCCTTTCTCGCCACCCTCCTCAAGGGCGCCGGGCTGTACGATCCGACGCTCAGCGAGGCCAACCGCGCCCGGGCGGAGGAGCGGTGGCGGTGGACGCTCGACCGGATGGTGGAGATCGGCAAGATGTCGCCGGAGGAGCGCGCCGACTACCGGACCTTCCCGAAGGTGCTGGAGAGCAACCCGCTCTACAGCACCGGCGAGCAGAGCGACTACCTGGTGGAACTCGCCACCCGGTACGCCAAGAAGACGGCCCGCATCTCCGACAAGGACTTCGACCGCGGCGGCTACCAGATCTACACGACGTTCGACAAGAAGCGCGTGGACCAGCTCACCCGGGCCGTCGGCAAGGCCCGCGACAAGGCCCGCAAGGACAACCCCAAGGCCGCGAAACACGTCCACTACGGCGCTGCCTCCATCGCCGTCGACGGGCGGATCGTGGCCATCCACGGCGGACCCGACCACCGTAAGCAGGGCTACAACGAGTCCAACGCGACCACCGTGCCCGCCGGTTCGGCGTTCCAGCCGTTCGTCTACGCCGCCGCCCTGGAGCACGGCGTGCGCAAGAGCCGGGACAGCGGCCCCGAGCCGGTGACGGGCGGGACGGTGTACGACGGCGACGACAAGGTGCCGGTCACCACGCCGGAAGGGCCCTACTGGGACCGCAGCGGCCGCAAGGTCGCCGCGAAGAACGACAACGGGCGATCGTACGGACAGATCACCCTGCACCAAGCCCTCGCGTCCTCCGTCAACACCACCTTCATGCAGCTCGGCATGGACACCGGGCTGGACAAGGTCCGCGCGACCGCCCGGGCCAGCGGCCTGCTGCCCTCCAGCCTCGGCGCCCAGGTGCCCGCACTGACCACCGGCAGCTCCAGGCCCAGCGCCATCCGGATGGCGAGCGGCTACACCACCTTCGCCGCCGAGGGCCGGCACACCGAGCCGTACGCCATCCTCAAGGTCACCCGCAACGGCCACGAGGTCCCCACGGACGTCCCGGTCGCGCGCCGGGCCGTGGACGCCGACACCGCCGCCGAGGTGCAGTCCGCCCTGACGGACGCCTTCCGCACCGCCTACCCGGAGACCGCCGCGAAGGCGGGCGGCGAGGTCGCGGGGAAGAGGGGCACCACCGAGGACGACACGGCCGCCTGGTACGTCGGCACCGAGAAGAAGGTGTCCACCGCGGTCGTCGTCTACCGCATGGACCTGGCCAAGAGCCTCGAACCCCTACCGCTGGAGGGACTGGGCGGCACGATCACCGACAGCGTCCCGTACGGCATCTGGTCGGAAGCCCTGAGACCGCTCGGCTGACCACCGGCACGACCGACAACGTCCCCTTCCGCGCCTCCGCCAGGTGGAGGCCACGAGAGATTGAGCCGCTGATGAACAAGCCGTCGGGCCGACGCCGCAAGGACCCCGCGCCCCGCCGTCTCCCCGCCCGCCCCCGGACGCTCGCCTTGGCGGCACTCGTCGTCGTCGCCTCCACCCTCGGCGGTTACCTGGTCCTGTCCGGCACCGACGACACCACCCCGACCGCGTCCGCGACGAACCGCTCGCCGCGCCAACCGCTGTCCGGAGACGCGAAGGAACCGGCCTGGGACGGCAAGGTCAAGGTGATCGGGGACGGCTCGACCTCCTACACCGGCCCGCAGAAGGGGCAGCTCAAGCCCCGGCCCCTCAAGCCTGGCGAGAAGCCGCCGCAGTTCGTGGTGTTCTCCTGGGACGGCGCCCTCCAGGGCGATGACGGACTGTTCGCGCACTACCGGGAGATGGCCAATCGGCACAACGCCCACATGACCTTCTTCCTCACCGGTATCTACCTGCTGCCGAAGGGCAAGAGGGACCTGTACGACCCGCCGCAGCACCCCCGGGGCAGCGCGGCCATCAGCTTCCCCACCGACGAGCACGTCTACACCACCCTGGAGCAGCTCAGCGGGGCCTGGAAGGACGGCAACGAGATCGGCACCCATTTCAACGGGCACTTCTGCGGCCCGAAGGGCGGTGGCGACTGGAGCGTGCCCGAGTGGAAGAGCGAGATCGACCAGTTCTACGACTTCGTCGAGAAGTGGAAGACCAACACCGGCAGGACCGACCTCGAACCGCTGCCGTTCGACGTACGCCGTGAGGTCGCCGGCGGCCGCGCTCCCTGCCTCGAAGGTCAGCCCAATCTCCTCCAGGCCGCCAAGAGCTACAACTGGCGCTACGACGCCAGCTCCGCCGGTGACTTCCAGATATGGCCGAGGAAGAAGAACGGCATATGGGACTTCCCGCTCCAGATGCTCCCGTACGAGGGGGGCAAGTACCAGGGCCTGTCCATGGACTTCAACTTTCTCTACAACCAGTCCGATGGAAAGACCGACGGCGACCCGGCCATGCACCCGCAGTGGCAGCAGGAGACCCTGAACACCTACACAGCCGGGTTCAACCGCGTCTACTACGGCAGTCGCGCGCCTCTGTTCATCGGCAACCACTTCGAGGAGTGGAACGGCGGTATCTATATGAAGGCCGTCGACCAGATGATAGAGAAGGTGTGCACCAAGAAGGACGTCCAGTGCGTGTCCTTCAAGGAACTTGCCGACTGGATGGACGCTCAGAAGCCCGCCACCCTGGAGCGGCTCCGCAGCCTCGACCCCGCCCAGTCTCCGGACTGGTCCACCGTCGTGAGGTGACGCCCAACGACCGTCGCCCTCACCTGCGGTGACAGTTCGGACACCTCCTCGCATCAATCCCCGCACCTCCCTCACACCGGCTGCACGAGTCATGCAAAGATGCCGCTTGGCTCGGCGGTCCCATGCCGGGAAAAAGAGGGAAGAACGCCAGTGAAGTCGAGAAAACTCAAGCACACGCGGCGCCGGGCGACGATACTCACGGCGGCCGCCGCATCGGCCGTCGCGGGGGTCGCACTGCTGCCCAACTGGAACGCGGGCGCGTCCACGACGGCCGAACCCCGGGTCGACGCCCAGACCAAGGCCGCCTTCCAGAGCCTGGCCGACGCGGTCTTCACCGACCGCACCAACGCGCTGGTCGACCGGCCGCGCCACGGCGGCAAGAAGGCCGTATCCGAAGGCGTTTCCGGCAAGGTGGAGCTCTCCTCCGGCATCGGCCGCACCGAGAACGCCGCCCGGAAGCAGCTCGACGAGCGCAAGAACCGACTCGCACGCAACGGCGAGAGGTACAGCGCCGGCAGTACCAAGGTCACCCTGGACCGCACCGAGGTCAAGGGCCGTACCGCCGTCGTCCGGGTCACCGAGAACACCACCCTGACCTACGCGAAGGTCACCGGCGGCGAGCCGGGCACCACCGGTTTCCAGGCTCACCACGAGCTGACCTTCAAGGCGGACAGCAGCGGCTCCTGGAAGGTCACGAAGATCCGCGAGACCGCCGACGGCTACCTCGCGGTCAACCAGCTCGCCCAGCCGAAGACCACCACCGCGGCGGCGAAGACCACCACGACCACCCCGGCCGCGCCCCGCGCCGCCATCACGAAGCGCCCGCCGGCCGCCCCCAAGAACCTCACCGGCGGCGAGTACGACTACCAGGCGATGGCCGCGTACGCGGAGAAGCACTGGACGAACTACAACCCTGCCTACCCCAACTTCAACGGGGCCGGTGCGGGCGGCGACTGCACCAACTTCGTCAGTCAGTCCCTCAAGGCCGGCGGCTGGAAGCACGTTCCCGGTTACGTCTACGACTACACGCGCTGGTTCGGCACCGCCGACATCCAGTCGCACTCCTTCGTCGGCGTCAACGAGTGGTCCTGGTTCGCGCAGAACTCCAAGCGCACCACCAGCCTTGCCAACGTCTACCAGATGGACGTCGGCGACGTCCTCCAGGTCGACTTCGACAAGGACGGGTCCAAGGACCACACCATGATCGTCACGTCCCGCCGCAACGGCGTGCCGTACCTGACGTACCACTCCACCAACACCCTGCGCCGTTCGGTGACGAGCATCATCTCGTCCTACCCGAACGCCGCGTACTACGCCTACCGCACCTGACGGTCGGCCGCTCCCGAGCCGCAGCGCCCCTCGTCGTCACGGACGAGGGGCGCTGTCGCGCTTTTCCCGTGACGGCGGACGCGGTTCTACCCGAGGAACGACAGGCGGACCTGACGGTCGGCATTGTCTTTGTCGGGCACGGGCCCTTCGGGACATGCAGGAGCTGGGCGCCGAGGTGCTGCTGCCGGGGCACGGGGTGCCGATCCTGGGCGCGGACCGCATCCGGCAGGCGCTCGGCGACACGGCGGAGCTGCTGGAGTCGCTGTGCACCCAGACGCGGGACCTGATGAACGCCGGCGCGCGCCTGGACGAGGTCCTGCACGGGGTGAAGGTGCCGCCGGGCCTGCTGGAGAAGCCGTACCTGCACCCCGCCTACGACGAGCCGGAGTTCGTCGTCCGCAACCTGTGGCGGCTGTGGGGCGGTTGGTACGACCAGAACCCGGCGCACCTCAAGCCGGCCCCGGAGCCTGCGCTGGCCGCCGAGCTCGCGGACGCGGCGGGCGGTGCCCGCGCGCTGGCGCAACGGGCCGAACGGCTGCTCGGCCGCGGGCAATTGCGCCTCGCAGCGCACCTCGCCGAGACCGCCGCGCTGGCCGCGCCGGCCGACCGGGAGGTGGCCCAGGTCCGTGCGGAGGTCTTCGCCTGCCGGGCGAAGGCGGAGACCTCGACGATGGCGCGCGGCGTCTTCCACTGGGCGGCGGCCGAATCCGCCGCAATCGCCGAGGGCACGGACCTCGCCACCGAGCTGACGCGCAGCGACGAAGGGCGGCGGCGGGCCGCGGGCGCCGTCAGCGTGGGCGTCGTCGACGACGACGGCTGCGGGTGCGGCGCGGCCGGCAGCACCGGCATCCGGGAGGGGGAATGAGCACGGAGACCATGGACACCCGAGTGCCCGACGGGGGCCGGGCGGCCGAGCCTCCCTCGGGCCGACAGGCGTGGGCGACGACGTGGCTGCTGCTGGCCTTCATGCTGGTGAACTTCGCCGACAAGGCCGTACTGGGGCTGGCCGGCCCGGAGGTCATGAAGGAGTTCGGCCTCAGCCGGGGGGAGTTCGGCACCGCGCAGGCCGCGTTCTTCAGCCTCTTCTCGCTCTCCGCGGTGGGCGTGTCGTTCCTGACGCGCAAGGTGCGTACCTCGGTTCTGCTGCTGGCGATGGCCCTGCTGTGGTCGGTCGCCCAACTCCCGATGCTCTTGGGCCGCGGCGGGTTTCGGGACGCTGATCGCGACCCGGGTGCTCCTGGGCTTCGCCGAGGGGCCTGCGGCGCCGGTGGCGGCCCATCACGTCTTCGGCTGGTTCGAGCAGCGAGAACGCACCCTGCCGACCGCAGTCCTCATGGTGGGCGCGGCGGCCGGCGTCGCGGTGGCGGCGCCGGCCCTGGGGGCGGTGATCTCTCACTTCGGGTGGCGCTGGGCCTTTGGAGCGGCGGGCCTGGCCAGCTTGCTGTGGGCGGTGAAGGGCAGGGAGGGGCCGTTGGCCCCGCCGGTGGGCAGCCGCGCGCGCACCGAGGACGCCGTCTGCCCCGAGGTGCCGCTGCGGTCCGTCCTGCTGTCCCCCACCTTCGTCACGGCGGCACTGGGATCGTTCGCGGCGTACTGGGTGATGAGCGCCAAGCTCACCTGGCTGCCCGACTACCTCCACACGGCCCTCGGCTGGGACCTCCGGCAGGCCGGTGCGGCGGTCGGCGGGGGCGCGGTCGCCAACGGCGTCGTGCTCCTCGCCCACGGGCTGTTGGCCCGCCGGGCCGCCCTGCGCGGCACCGGAGGCAGGCTGTCCGCCGGAGCCGGAGCCGGTCTGCTCCTTCTGGCCTCGGCGGCCGCGGTGGCCCTGTTCGCGACCTCGGGCATTCTCTGGATCAAGATCCCGATGATGTTCGGCCCGATGGCCCTCGCCCTGGTCATGATCACCGTCGCCCAGACGTCCGTCGCCCGGATCACTCCACCCTCCCAGCGTGGCGTCGCCCTCGGCGCGCTGGTGGCGGTCTTCGCCCTGGGCGGGATCGTGTCGCCCCTCATCCTCGGCGGGATCGTGGACAGCGCGTCGACAGCCACGGCCGGCTACCGGAACGGCTGGCTTGTCACGGCGGCGCTGCTCCTGATCACCGGCCTGCTGGCGGCGCTCTTCATGCGTCCGGAGAAGGACGCGAAGCGCCTCGGTGTCCCGGAGTCCCAGGCCACCGGGGTCCCCGTCAGCCACTGAGACCGAGGGCCGGGCGGGTCCGCCCGCCGTCCGACCGGCGCCTCGTCGCCAGACGGACGGTTCGACGGGGCGGCCGGCATCCTGGCCGGCGGCTCCGCCGCGCCGTTCGCCCGTTCGGACAGGTCTCGGTGGCCGGGGCCCCTCGGCCGGGGTTGCCTGAGGGCGGACGGACGGAGAGGGGCGGTGGGGTAATGGCGGCCCGTCGGCGCAGGCACCTCCCGTCGAGGCTGCGCGGGCTGGGCCGTCCGACACCCGCCGACGCCACCTCGGGCGCGGTGACCGGGCTGTTCTCCATCCCGGAGGGGATGGCGTACGCGGCGATCGCCGGGTTCAACCCGGTCGCCGGCCTGTACGCGGGCGTGGTGCCCGCGATCGCGGGCTCGCTGACCTCCCGCACCGTCCTCATGGTCACGACGCTGACCAGCGCGATCGCCCTGACCTCGCAGAGCGTGCTGTCTGACGCGGGGCTGGATCCGAAGGACGCCGGCAACGTGGCCGTACTGACGTTGATGGTCGGTGCGGTGATGCTGCTGATGGGCGTGCTCCGGCTCGGGGCCGTCATGAGCTTCGTGTCGAACGCGGTCATGACCGGGTTCTCCACCGGCATCGCCCTGCAGATCGTCACCGGCGTACTGGAGGACGCGACCGGCTACGAGCCGCAGGGGCACAACAAGTTGCACCAGCTCGGCGACTGGCTGGTGCACGTCGGGGACTGGGAAGGGTCGACGACCCTCGTCGCCGCCTGCACCCTGGCCGTCTGGGCGGCGGCGCGGGCGGTGAAGCGGCTCGAGGCGGTGGCCCTGCTGATCGCCATGGTCGTCGCGAGCGTCGGGGTGGCGGCCTTGTCCGCCGACGTGGAACTGGTGAAGGGCATCGCCTCGATTCCCGCCGCCCTGCCCTCCTTCACCGCACCCGACCTGTCGGCCGTGCGCGAGCTGGTCGGCGGGGCGTTCTCCGTGGCGCTCGTCGCCCTCGCGCAGGCGGCCGGGATCTCGCCGTCCATGCCGAACCCCGACGGCTCACGCTCCGACGTCAACGGCGACTTCCGCTCCCAGGGGTACGCGAACCTTCTCGGAGGCCTGTTCCAGGCGCTGCCCTCCGGTGGCTCGCTGTCCCGCACCGGGGTCGCCGTCTCCGCCGGGGCCCGCACCCGCTGGGCCGGGGTGGTCTCCGGCGTCTTCCTCGCCCTCGTCGTCCTGCTGTGCGGGTCGCTCGCCGAGCGCATCCCGATGCCCGTCATCGGCGGCCTTATCCTCGTCGTCGGTGGCGAACTGGTCTGGGGCAAGCGCCGCGACATCCGCCTCGTGCTCCGCACCTCCCGGATGTCGTCAGCGGCGATGGTCCTCACCTTCCTGGCCACCACCCAGCTCCCGCTCCAGCAGGCCATCGTCCTGGGCGCCGTCCTGTCCCTGCTGCTGTTCTGCGCCCAGGCCGCCCGTCAGGCCGAGGTCGTCGCCCTCGACCGGGGCGAGGACAGGACCTGGCGCACTGCCGACCCGCCAAGGCGACTGCCGCCCGGCGACGTCACGGTGCTCGACTACGCAGGCGTATCCTTCTTCGCCGAACTCCCCCGCATCGAAGCCCAGCTGCCCGACCCCGCCGGGGCCCGCGACGCCGTCCTCGTGCTCGTCGTACGGACCGTGCCGGACGTGCCGTCCTCGGCCGTGATCAAACTGCTCGACCGCTACGCCCGCACGCTCGCCGACGCCGGAGGCCGGCTCGTCCTGGCCGGGGCCAGGCCCCCGCTCGTACGTGCACTGGAAGCGTCCGGGCTGAGCGAGCGACTCGGGGAGGGAGGAGTCGTACCCGCCCGCCCCGAGCTGTTCGGGTCCCTGGGCACGGCGGTCGCCGACGGGCACGCCTGGATCGCCACACGGCAGCAGGCCGGCACCGCACCCGGCAGCAGGTCCGACGACGAGCCGACCGGCCATGCGTGACAAAGTGCGCATACCGCCGGCCGGTGTTCAGATGGACCGGATCGCACCGCCGCAGAACGGAGCACGAGATGAGCGCCCTCCCCTTCGAGGACACCACCGACTTCGACAACGCCGACCGCGGTTTCATCGGTGCGCTGACCCCCGGCGTGGTCGAGTCGGCGGACGGGCGCGTGGTGTGGGACAACGACGCCTACGCATTCCTCGGGAGCGAGTGCCCCGACACGGCGAACCCGAGCCTGTGGCGGCAGGCGCAGCTCGCCTCGAAGCAGGGCCTGTACGAGGTGACCGGGGGGATCTACCAGGTCCGAGGCCTCGACCTGTCGAACATGACGCTGGTGGAGGGCGAGCGCGGTGTGGTCGTCATCGACCCGCTCATCTCCGCGGAGACCGCCGCCGCCGCGCTCGCCCTCTACCGCGAGCACCGCGGCGAGAGGCCCGTCACCGGCCTGATCTACACCCACTCGCACGGCGACCACTTCGGCGGCGCCCGCGGTGTGCTGGCGCGCGGCACCGAGGCGGGCGTGCCGATCCTCGCGCCGGCCGGGTTCCTGGAGCACGCGGTCAGCGAGAACGTCTACGCCGGCAACGCCATGACCCGCCGCGCGGTCTTCATGTACGGGGACCGGCTGCCCAAGGCGCCCGACGGCCAGATCGGCGCCGGCCTCGGCATGACCACCTCGACCGGCACCATCACCCTCATCCCGCCCACCGTGGACATCACGAGGACAGGCCAGGAGGAGACGGTCGACGGGGTACGGATCGTCTTCCAGCTGACCCCCGGCACCGAGGCCCCCGCTGAGATGAACTTCCTCTTCCCCGACCACCGCGCCCTGTGCCTGGCGGAGAACGCCACCCACAACATGCACAACATCCTGACCCTGCGCGGCGCCGTCGTGCGCGACTCCCGCATCTGGTCCCGCTACCTCGACGAGGCCGTCGACCTCTTCGACGGACGCTACGACGTCGCCTTCGCCTCCCACCACTGGCCGACCTGGGGCCACGACAACGTCGTGCGCTTCCTCTCCGAACAGCGCGACCTCTACGCCTACATGCACGATCAGACCCTGCGCCTCCTCAACACCGGCCTGACCGCCCCGGAGATCGCCGAGGAGATCCAGCTCCCGCCCGCCCTGGAGAAGGCGTGGCACCTGCGCGGCTACTACGGATCCCTCAGCCACAACGTCAAGGCGATCTACCAGCGCTACCTCGGCTGGTTCAACGGCAACGCCGCCACCCTCTGGGAGCACCCGCCCGTCGAACTGGCCAAGCGGTACGTCGACCTCGCCGGCGGCCCCGAGCGGACCCTGGCCAAGGCCCGCGACTACATCGGGCACGGCGACCTACGCTTCGCCGCCACCCTCCTCAACCACCTCGTCTTCGCCGATCCCGCCCGCACGGACGCCAAGGAGGCGCTCGCGGGGGTCTATGACCGGCTCGGCCACGGCGCCGAGAACGGCACCTGGCGCAACTTCTACCTCACCTCCGCGATGGAGCTGCGCCACGGCGAGAACGCCGCCCTGCTCGACACCGGCAACCCCGAGATGGCAACGGCACTGACCACCGACATGCTCCTCGACTCCGTCGCCGTCCGCATCGACGGCCCGCGCGCCTGGCACGAGGACCTCACCGTCGACCTCGTCCTCACCGACGAGGACGCCCGCCACCGCCTCACCCTCCACAACGGCGCCCTCACCCACCGCACCCTCGCGGGCGAGCCCCGCACCCCCGCCGGACTCACCCTCACGCTCACCAGGCCGCAGCTCCTGGGCATCCTGGCCGGGCAGGGCCTCGACAGCGTCACCACCGACGGCGACCCGGCCATGCTGGCCCGACTCCTGTCCTACGTCACCGCGCCCGACGCCGGCTTTCCCGTCGTCACCCCGTAGGGCCCTGCCCCGATGACGTCCGCCTGCCACGGAAGAGGAGTGACGACGTGTCGGCACTGACCGCCCTGAGCATCGACGCCTGACAGGAGCCCGTTGTGACCAGCCCGCACAGCCCCGCAGAACCGAACAGCGCCGCGAGCCCGAGCAGCACCGGCAGCCTGGCGGATCTGGCCGCCGACGCCTATGTCTACGGTTACCCCCTTGTCTTCGACGTGTCGATGGTCTCGACGTCCGTGCAACGGGGCTTCGGCTCCCTGCCGCCCGCCCCGTTCAACCGGTTCGGGCACGCCACCAAGCTGGCGACCGCTGACGCCCAGTTCGTGTCGGTGAACAACGACACCGTCTACTCCATCGCCCAGGTCGACCTCTCCGGCGGCCCTCTGCTGCTCCACGTGCCGGACACGGCCGGCGCCTACTTCGTCCTGCAGTTCGTCGACGTGTGGAGCAACAACTTCGCCTACCTCGGCAAGCGGGCCACCGGCACCGAGGAGAGCGACTGGCTGCTCGTCCCGCCCCGCTGGACCGGCACCACCCCCGACGGAGTGCGCGGCGTGATCGAGGCGCCGACCGCCGTCGTGTCCGTCGTCGGCCGCTTCGCCTGCGACGGGCCGGGCGACATGCCCCGCGTCCACGCCCTGCAGCAGGCGCTCACCCTCACCGCTCCCGAAACCGGCACGCACACCTCGGGGCTGCCGTCGCCCGATCCCGACGTGCCCGAGGAACTGCACTTCTGGGAGCAACTGCGGGTCTGGACGGCGGCCTTCCCGCCCGCCGGCCCCGACCAGGACCACCAGGAGCGCTTCCAGCCGCTCGGCCTCCTCGAAGAGGGCCCCTCGCCGTACGTGAACCCGTCCCCCGAGCTCGTCGACGCCCTCACCCGGGGGGTCGCGGCCGGCAAGGCGCGGGTCGAGGCCGCGTCGAAGCCCCCCACCGACGGCGGCCGCCGGCCGGGGTCCTGGGAGATGAATCCCCACCTGTTCGACTACAACCTCGACCACCTCGGCGTCGGGACCATCGACGCGCCACAGTGGAAGATCGCCGACCGCGAGGCGTCCTACCTCGTCCGCGCCACGGCGGCCCGCGTCGGGCTCTGGGGCAACCACGGCTACGAGGCGGTGTACGCCCGCACCTACACCGACGCCGGCGGCGAGCAGCTGAACGGCTCCCGCTCCTACACCCTGCGCTTCGAACAGCCGCCGCCCGTCGGGTCGTTCTGGTCGGTGACCATGTACGACACCCCCGACTACTACCTCGTCGCCAATCCGGCCGACCGGTATTCCCTCGGCGACCGCACCCCCGGCCTGGTGTACGGCGAGGACGGCTCGCTGACCGTCGTCATCCAACGGGAACGGCCCACCGACCCCGCCGAGGCAGCGAACTGGCTCCCCGCCCCGACCGGCGACTTCCGCCCCATGATCCGCCTCTACACCCCCGGACAGCCCGTCCTCGACGGCACCTATCAACTGCCGCCCGTCGTGGCACGGAGCTGAGGCCGCCGTGGGAGACGCGATCGGGCAGATGCTCGCCTCCGCAGTCGGCATCGCCATCAGCCCTCTGCCGCTGATCGCCGTGATCCTCATGCTGGCCACCCCCCAGGGCCGGCGCAACGGCATCGCCTTCACCGCGGGCTGGGTGCTCTCACTCGCCGTCCTGGTCACGGTGGTCGTCCTCGCCAGCTCGGGTGGCGACGCGTCCGGCGGCGACGACGGCCCGGCCACCTGGACGCTGTGGCTCAAGCTGTGCCTCGGCCTGCTGTTCCTGCTCCTGGGCGCCAAGCAGTGGAAGGACCGGCCGAGAGAGGGCCGCGCGGCCGAACCGCCGGGCTGGATGGCCACGATCGACCGCTTCACCCCCGGCAAGTCGGCCGGGCTCGCCGCCGCGCTCGCCGTCGCCAACCCCAAGAACCTGGTCCTCGCCGTCGGAGGCGCCGTCTCCATCGCCGCGAGCACCGCCTCGACGGGCGGCAAGACCGGCGCCGCCGTCCTCATGGTGCTCGTCGCTTCCCTCTGCACCCTGCTGCCGCTCGGTGTCTACCTCCTCGGCGGCGCGAAGTCCGCGAAGGTGCTCGGTGGATGGAAGGCGTGGATGACCGCCCACAACGCGGCCATCATGACCACCGTCCTGGTCGTCCTCGCCGCCAAGTACATCGGCGACGCAATCAGCGGCCTGGCCAGCTGACCGGCAGTGCCGATGAGCCTGTGCACCCGTACTTCCCCCTGTGAGAGTGCGACTCGACGTGATCGATGGGGCCGCCCGTGACGGTGCGCGTTCACTGGAACCCCTGGGGCGCCCCGAGCTTCGGCCGACCTGCCGCCCGCGTCTTCACGGTCGCGCTGCGCTTCCGACGGCCGAGCAGGCACCCGCCGCAGGGGCGCGCATGCCACGGAGAATCGACGGCGCGGCTTCGGAGGGCCGAGGTCAGCCCAGGAAACTCAGTCGGACCTCACGGTTGGGATTATCCCTGTTGGTGTCCACCAAACTCCGTTGAGGCAACCCGAGGATAGCCCTCGCCTGTCGGCTTCGGCGATGGAAGCCCTCGCCGGCGCGAGCAAGGGCGGGTGGGCTCGTTGCCCTCGCCAGCCCTCTCAGCTCCGCTGAGGAGCGCATCGCCGGGCGAGGACAGACCCGGGACGTGCGCTGCGACCGGGCCTTACCTTCGCTGCCACTCATCACGAAGCCGACGAAAGGCGGCCGCCACAGCACGCACCGCGTTTTCAGCAAACGCGGGCACTTGATCGAGGACATGGCCCGGCACTGAGGGCTGTCCCGTAAGTGATCTCGCTCTGCGGTGACCTCGCCGGTGCCAGGTGTGAGCACAGCTTGCGCGCCGTTCCGGGCAGCCACTTCTACCGGGTTGAGTCCGGGCGCCTTCGGCAAGTTGCTGACCGCGCCGCGTCGTGAGGATGTTGGCTCCTCAGGCTGGGGGCGGCCGTGTGGAGAGTGTCGTTGGAGGACCGGGCGCTGCTGGTCACCGCGTATGTGCGGACGAACCTCACGATGAGGCACCTGGCTCCGCTGTTGAGCAGCCAAATTGATCGCCTCCCACGTTCCTGCCGTCAGAGGTCACTTCTTTGCTGCCGCACCGGGTGATTCCGAGATCATCGGCAGAACCGCCTGCCGTCCCCGGGCCCGCCGAGCCCGGTGACCCACCAGATCCGGCCCTGCCGGTCGGGCATCACCGAGGTCACCGGGTCACAGGTGCCGCTGGGGGGACCGACGCGGAGGGGGCCCGTTCCTTCGACCCCGTACACTCGGCCCATGGGACACAGCGCCGAGCCGAGTAAGTGCCCGCACCGGGCCTGCTCCGCGCTGCCCCCTTTCGCCGCCCGCGCGGCCGTGCCCCCGGCGCCCGCGGACGCGGCGCCCGGAACGGGCCGTACCGCGCTGCACGGCCACGGCTAGCGATCTTCGCGACCGTTCCCGGCAGCGGCATCCGGCATTCCACGCCCCTGGCGTGACCGCCCCGCCCCGCCGCCCCCACACCGACACCACCGCTCCGGCGCGCCGAGCTCCGGAGCCTCCGTCGCCTCCGGCGTCCGCCGGAGGCGTGCGTTCCACGATCGGCTCCACAGCACCACGCGGCCCACGGCGCACCCGCCCGTGCCGCTTCCCGGCAATGGCGCACCACCCGGCCGACGCCGCACTCGAAGGGATCACCGTGAAGCTGAGCGACCTCATGGCCGGACAGGACCACCACGTGCTGCGGGGAACCCCCGACCGCACGGACGTCACCGCCGGCGTGACGTTCGACGCGGACCGGGTCACCCCCGGCTCCGTGTTCGCCGCGGTGCCCGGCCATGCCGCCGGCGGCCCGCACGCCGTCGCCCCGGCCGTCGCACGCGGCGCGGTCGCCGTACTCGTCGACGAACAGGCGCCACCCCTGCCCGCCGCGGTGGGCGACGTGTGCGCCGTCCGCGTCCCCGATGTCCGCAAGGCCACCGCAGTGGTGGCCTCGCGCTACTTCGGCGAACCGGGCCGGGCGATGGACCTGATCGCCATCACCGGGACCAACGGAAAGACATCCGTCTCGTACATGACCGAGTCGGTGCTGCGGCTCGCCGAGCAGGCCCGGGTCGGAGTGATCGGAACCGCGGGCAGCCGGATCGGGGACGAGGTCATCCCGATGCCGCCATCGGTGCTCAGCACTCCGGAATCGCCCGATCTCCAGTACCTGTTGGGGCACATGCGCGACCGGGCGTGCGGCAGCGTCGTCCTGGAGGCCACGTCGATGGGGCTGCTGACGCACCGCCTGGACCGGACGTTCATCGACGTCGGCGTCTTCACCAACCTGACCCAGGACCACCTCGACGACCACGGCACCATGGCGAACTACCGGGACGCCAAACTCCGCCTCTTCCAGGGCCTGTGCCGGCACGCCGTGGTCAACGCCGACGACCCGGTGGGTGCCGGGATCCGGAAGCTGATGCCCGGCGCCGTGACCACATACGCACTGGACGGCGACGCGGACTACCGCGCGAGCGACCTCACCGTGGATGCCTCGGGCTCCCGGTTCACCCTGCACCACGACGGCCACAAGTATCCGGCGGCGATCCCGTCGCCGGGCCGGTTCTCCGTCTCCAACGCGCTGGCCACAGTGGCCGCGTGCCACCTCCTGGGCCACGGTCTGGCCGGGCTGGTGGACGCGCTGGAGCAGATGCCGCAGATCCCCGGCCGCTTCGAGCGCCTCCAGATCCCCGGGGGTACCTCGGTGATCGTGGACTACGCCCACTCGCCGGATTCCCTCAACAAGGTCCTCACCACCATCCGGGGCTTCGCCCGAGGGCGGGTCATCACCGTGTTCGGCTGTGGTGGCGACCGCGACACCACCAAGCGCGCCGAGATGGGCGCGATCGCGGGCACCCACTCCGACCTGTGCGTTCTCACCTCCGACAACCCCCGCTACGAAGACCCCGAGAGCATCCTCGACCAGATCGCGAAGGGCATCGTGTCGACCGGGACGCCGTTCGAGCGGCTGACCGACCGCCGCTCGGCCATCGCCGCCGCGCTGGCGGAGGCGGGGCCGGACGACATCGTGCTCATCGCGGGCAAGGGCAGCGAACCGCACCAGAGCATCCGGGGCGAACTGCTCCCCTTCAGCGACATGGCCACCGTGCGTGAGCTGATCGGCGCCTAACTTGATCTTCGACGCACGTCGTCGAACGCTGCGTCGTACTCGACCACTCGGTTGAGTATCGCCGTACACAGAAGCGGCCTTCGTCTGAACATGCGCTCCGACCACGGAGGGCTCCACGCCGCCCTCGCCCGGGGCTGTCGGACGCCCGGGCCGCGGCACCGAGCGTCTGCGCGCTGGAGCCGGGGCGCAGCTCGTGGACCGCCCCGCTGGATGCGTTACGCCTCGCCGTCCACCTCCTGCGGGACCTGCCGCTGCAGGTGCGGGCCCGGATGCGCTGGGACCGAGTCCTGCGCAGGCCGGCCCCGGCACGGCAGCCTCACACCAGGGGCCGCAGCGCCGGCAGCGAGTTCGGTCTTCGCACAGCCCGGCACCTGGGACGCCCCGGACAGCAAACACCTCACCGACACCCGTATCCACGGCACCGCCGTCGCACACTCCCGGGGCCGACTGCATCCCAGACTCACCGACCGGTCGTCTTGGGCCGCGGCCGAAGCGGACACCGACCGGCTCTGGCAGGCCTATCTGCGGCGCCTCAGCGCCGTCGTCGAAGCCTCACCCCACAGGAGAGCAGCAGGGGCCCCGACGCATATGATCGGCCTCATGCCGAAGCACGATGCGCTGCTCGTTGACATTGCCGCTCTGGTCGAGTCCGGGCGGAGCAACCAGATGCCCCTGACCGTCGTAACAGGTGGAGCGGTCATCACGGGCCGGCTGGCACCGGAAGCCGTCTGGAGGCAGCGGGTGTCGGAGGTCCTTGCGGACTCGGCTCAGCTGAGCGACTTCTCCGCCATGTTCACCACTGCCGCACCTGAGGAAGGGCCCCCCACGCATCTGCACTTTCACGTGGCTCGGATTTTGCAGGGACCGGTGGGAATCCCGGAGACGGGTGGCATGTACCGGGTCGCGATCGAGGACGTCAGTGCATGGACCATGGGCGATTTCAGCTACTCCGACCACTGAACCGCTGCCCGGGGATCTCCGTACGCGGTGGGGGCCGGCCGGAACATTCCGGCCGGCCCCCACCCATGTTCTGGCCGACAGCACTCGTCTGCCTGCTCGTCAGGCAGGCAGAGGTGCGCCGAGCATCGCGGATGCCTGCTCCACCGACGTGGGAACCCGTGTGGGGACAGGGGCAGGGACCAGGCTGCGGCAGGTGAAGCCGAGCTGGGTCATGGCCCGTAGGACCTCGCCGGCACTGAAGTCGCGGCGGTCCTGACGTGTGATGACCTCTCCGACCTGCTTGACGGGGTAGGTGCGTCGGCCGATGATCACCGATTCGCCGGCGGCGTGCTCGGGCTTGATGCCCTTCATCGATTCCAGGACGCCGCTCCTGGTCAGGTCGAACGGGAAGCGGGCGATGACGAAGCGCATGATGCCTCACAGGGAGAGAAGCGACGATGGAGTGGTTCCGCTGCGGATGGGACAGCTCAGCGGGCCAGAGCGAACACGCCCAGGGCACTGCCGTGTTCGTCGATCACAGGCAGGGCATCGACGTCGCTGTGGCGCATCATGTGCCCGGCTTCGGCCGTGGTGGCCCACGGTGAGGTGAAGGGTCCTCGGTCGCGGAAGATGTCCCGCAGCTGGACCCTGTCCGAGTACGCCGGGCTCATGCGGAATGCTGTGAGCCGGGCGTGCGTGATGAGTCCGATGCACAGACTGCTGTCGTCGCAGACCAGCAGATGTCCGGTATGGGCACTGGCCATGACGGACAGGGCCACCTCGACGGTCATGTCGTCGTACACCTGGAGGCCGGCGGTGTCCATGGCCTCGGCCACCGTCCTGCCCACGGCTGTGGCCTTGGTCGAGCGGGGCTGCATCTGGACGAGCGTCAATAGGTGCCTCCTGCACAAGTGTGTCAGCTTCCGGATCACGGAGTTCTCAGGCCGCCGCGTTGACGGCCGCCTGATGTGCGCTCGCGCGCCGGGTTGCGGAGGCGGGGCGACGCCGACCGCGTGAGGACGTGCTGCGCTGAGGCCGCGCGGCCACCGGCGCGGTGATCGTCACGGGAATTCCGGAGGGAACCTGGGCGCCGGTGATGCGGCCGAGTGCCTCCTCGCCCGAGCGGATCTGGGTGGTCTGGGGCACGATGCCGACGGCCGTCATGAGGCGGGCCACGTCGCGGCGCTGGTTGGGGGTGACCAGGGTGACGACGCTGCCGGACTCCCCTGCCCGCGCGGTCCGGCCGCCGCGGTGGAGGTAGTCCTTGTGGTCGGTCGGCGGGTCGACGTTGACGACGAGGTCGAGGTTGTCGACGTGGATGCCGCGGGCGGCGACGTTCGTGGCCACGAGTACGGTGACGTGCCCCGTCTTGAACTGGGTCAGGGTCCGGGTGCGCTGGGACTGCGCCTTCCCTCCGTGCAGAGCCGCCGCCCGCACCCCGCTGGCCAGCAGGTGGTCGGTGAGCTTGTCCACGGCGCGCTTGGTGTCCAGGAACATGATGACCCGGCCTTCGCGCGCGGCGATCTCGGTCGTCGTGCGGTGCTTGTCGGTGCCGTGGACGTGCAGCACGTGGTGCTCCATCGTCGTGACCGCTCCGGCGGAAGGGTCTACGGAGTGGACGACCGGGTCACTGAGGTAACGGCGGACCAGGCGGTCGACGTTGCGGTCCAGGGTGGCGGAAAAGAGCATCCGCTGCCCTTCGGGGCGGACCTGGTCGAGGAGTTCGGTGACTTGGGGCATGAAGCCCATGTCGGCCATCTGGTCAGCCTCGTCCAGGACGCTGATCGCGACCTGGTCGAGCCGGCAGTCACCGCGGTCGATGAGATCCTTGAGTCGTCCCGGCGTCGCCACGACGACTTCGGCACCACCGCGCAACGCGTTGACCTGCCTCCCGATCGACATTCCGCCCACGACCGTGGCCAGCCGCAGCCTGACCGCACGCGCGTACGGAGCCAGTGCGTCGGTCACCTGCTGGGCCAGCTCACGCGTCGGTACCAGGACCAGCGCCAACGGCTGTCGCGGCTCAGCCCGCTGACCGGCAGTACGGGCCAGCAGGGCGAGGCCGAAGGCCAGGGTCTTACCGGACCCGGTGCGCCCCCGGCCCAGGGCATCACGGCCCGCGAGAGTGTTGGGCAGGGTCGCCCCCTGGATCGGGAACGGAACGCTCACCCCCTGCACGGTCAGCGCCGCCAGCAACTGCTTGGGCATGTCGAGGTCGGCGAACGCCTCGGCAGCAGGCAGTGCGGGAGTGACCGTGACCGGCAGGGCAAACTCGCCCTGGACCGCGACGGGCCGCCGTCCCAGGCCACCCGAGCGACTCGAACCTCCGGAGCGAGCAGGAGCGACCGAACGGGTCGAAGTGGTCGAGTTGACGCGGCTTCCGCCACGAATGGAGTCGGCGGTTCGGCTACGTGCGCGGGTAGAGCGGTTGTTCGTACGCGTGGGGTTCATTCAGAACCTTCCTTGAGGTGACTCGCATCAAGGAATTCCAGCAGCGAAAGAACAGCGCGGGGAATCACAAGAACGGGCCGAGCGGAACGGGGAATCAAATACGGAATGCGGTTGATCCCGCATGGGGAGGCAGGCCACGAGGCAAGTGACACTGCGGATCGAGAATCTCTGCCACCGCCGAGCGGGTATCCAGAGACGGGGCAGGAAACCCGGAAGCAAAGGTGCTGCACAGGTGCCAGTGTCAGACGAGAACGATATTCTCGGCCGTCGGCCCCTTCGGGCTGGGCGCGATGCCGAAGGTGACCTTCTGGCCTTCCATCAGTTCACGGAATCCCTCGGCGGCGATGTTCGAGGGGTGGGCGGAGACATCAGCGCCGACGCCCTTTTCGATGGAGCCGAGACCCTATGGCCCGCGCTGAACCACTTCACGATTCTCGACGCCATGTGACATCTCCTTCAGGGGGCAGGTACGCCGAGACCCGCGAGTGCGGGTCCCGCGTCGCCGCGATGATGCCCCGACCGGAGAAGCCCGGAAAAAGTGAAGCGTCTGCTGGTCGAAAACACCCAAACAGAAGCTAGAATTCTTGGGAACCACAACTGCAACCGAGACCGACAGTAGCACGCTGCAGCGATCCGCGTACGCTGAATAAATTCCACTGATCCTTTCGCTGCAGTAACGCTCCTGGCGCCGCGCATTGAAACCTGACGCCGTGGCCATAGATATTGGCCCACCGAAGTCAGTACGTAGACACCGCTGCGACCAGCCGGTGGGCCTCCTGCTCGAATGAGCAAGGCTCAGCAAGGCGCGCCCAGACCCAGGACGAGAGCGCGCCTTCGGGACACCCGAAAGCACCGCTGGAAAGAGGCCTCGCGCGCATCACCGACGGCGGACAGCCTGTGCTGGACTTCTCCGCCTCGACCGGACTTCAGGCGGCAGGTGGCGCGTTGGACGGGCCGACGCCTCGCTGGAGTTCGGCGTTGCTGCGCTGGGCTTCTTCACGCTGGTCTTCGAGGATGACGATGCGGACGACGGACAGCCGCAGCGGCCCAAGTCTGCAGCCTGTGCCACCCGGAAGTCCTTCAGCGCCGGTCGATGGCGACTTGGCGGTTGGCGAGTTCGACCAGCACGGGGTCGCGTCGGCCCTGCAGGATTTCCGCGTTCATCTGGGGTGACTTGTTGAGCCGCCGCAGTGACGGGATGTCCAGCAGGGGCCCGAGGTCGGTGAAGGAGTGAAGGTGTCCGAGGAGCAGTTCGGAAAGGTCGGGCAGTCCGGTCAGTGCGCTGATGTCGGTCAGGTCGTCGAAGTCGTCCAGGCGGAGGTGCTGGAGCCCTCCGAGGCCGGCGAGGGGCGAGAGTTCCTTCCAGTGGAGCCGGGCGAGGGAGAGCTCGCGCAGGGATGGGAGTGCGGGGAAGGTCCTG
The DNA here is from genome assembly GCF_014649875.1 of Streptomyces rubiginosohelvolus. Classification (GTDB taxonomy): domain Bacteria; phylum Actinomycetota; class Actinomycetes; order Streptomycetales; family Streptomycetaceae; genus Streptomyces; species Streptomyces rubiginosohelvolus. The sequence continues at coordinate 246,037 of NZ_BMTW01000004.1, forward strand.
AGGCCGGGGATGTCCCGCACGCTCAGAACGCGCAGGTCGCGGCATTCCTCCAGCGCATGAAGCGAGTCCAGGGCCGTCGTGTGGTGGAGCGACAGTCCGGTGAGCGGCGTGCGGGCAAGCGCGCTGATATCCGTGAGCGCGGGGCACCCCCTGATTCCGACCGTGGTGAGCTCGGTCAGGCCGCCCAGGAGGCCGAGATCGGCGAGCGCGGGAAGGTCCCGGAGCTCCAGCACCCGCAGGTCCGGTGCCTCGCCCAGGTCGCCGGGACTGCTCAGGCTGCCGGTGCGGCTGACCGTCAGCTCCTCCAGGCCGCTGCGGAGGTCAAGCCCGGTGAGCTCCCACAGACCCTGGCACCTGTCGAGGGCGAGGGCGCGGAGGCCGCGGAGAAGGGTGAAGGGGGCGAGGTCCCGGATCAGGCCGAGTCCGCTCAGGTACAGCCGGTACGCGGAGGCGATTCCGGTAAGGCCTGTGAAGTCCGCCAAGGCGGGGCAGTCCTCGATGGCGATCTCCTTCAGGGCGGGCAGAGGGCCCATGCCCGCGAGGGAGGCCAGGCGCTCGCTCCCCGAAATCCGCAGTTCCTCCAGGTGCGACAGGGCGGAGGCACCGCGCAGATCGGAAAGCTCCGTGCAGCCCTTGAACTCCAGTTTCGTCAGCCGGGGGTGGCACCCGAAGCCTTGTACGGACCGGAGGGCTGGGCATTCCTCGACGACCAGCTCGACGAGGTTTTCAGCCGCGTCGATGCCAGTCAGGTCGCGCAACTGCTTGCAGCTCGCCAGGTGCAGGGACGTGAGCGCGGGCACGTCCGTCAGGCCGCTCAGGTTGCGTACGGCCGTCCACCCCAGGTCGAGATGGGTCAGGCGGGTCAGCCCCGAGAGCTGGGAGGGGCTTCTGAAGGACCGGCAACCCCGCAGGTCGAGCTTTTCGAGCAGGGGAAACGAGGCCGCGAATCCATCCACGGACGTGACCCGCGTGATACTCAGATCGAGATGGCGCAGACGGCTGAGGGTGAGCAGCGGCTTGACGTCGCGGACCGGACGGCAACGGTGCAGGCTCAGCCACGTCAGCTGGGTCAGACCGCTGAGAGGTGTCAGGTCCTCTACCCCCGCGCAGCCGTTCAGGTCGAGGGAGCGCAGCTCGGTGAGGCTTTCGAGTTCGGTGAGGTCGGATATCTCCTTGCAGCGCTCCACTGTCAGCCTGCGCAGCATGACGAGGTGCCGCAGGCCCGCCAGCGAGTTCACCCGTTGCAGCTTCAGCTCCGTACGCCCTTCCTCTCGGAAGGCCGGGGCCAGCAGGGCCGCGGCGAAGCCGTCCGGATCGTGGGCCTGCGGCCACAGCCGCACCAAGGTGTCCGGCGCAAGAGCCGCTACCGGCGCGAGCGCTGCCGCCAGCTTCAGGGCCGATCCGTCGTCGGCGAGCGCCACAAGCTCCCGCACCGCCTTGCGGGCCTGCGTGCGCTTCACCGACCCCAGGAGCCCGGAGTAGGCGGCCACGAGGTCTTCCGGGCGCTCAGCACCAGTGAGAGAGGTCATGGGCGGGGACCTTACAGATCCGCACTGACAACAACCCGAACGGGCTTCGCCGCGAACCGTGTTCGGTCCGCGAACTGGGTCCGCCCTTGCGGCCCGACTTCCGGAGAGGTCCACGGATTGGTGCGGCTGGGCAGGAATTGGCGACGGCGGGACTGACAGGCACTGCGGCTGACGCCGTGTAATCCGATGACCATTACGCAGCAACGCCCCGAAGAGATGCACACACGGTGATGCGGTCGATATCTTGGCACCCCGATATCCCTACGGATGCCCGCCGCCGGGAGCGGACGCCGTCCGATTTCCACCGTCGCCCAGGAGACAGCTCATGAGCCGCAGCCGTCAAGCCGCTCTGCTCGCCCGGCATCTGGCCGAGGTCACCGACATCGAAGTGGGGCTGTACCACCACACCGGCGCCCGGTGGATCGCGATGTGGGCGGACGGTCCTCTGGAGGAGGAGATGCGCACCCACCTCGACACCGCCCTCGCCGGGCAGCGCTACGTCGCCATGCGCGACCGCACGATCGACTGCCACCGCTCGACCTCGAATCGGGCCTGGGCCGCGCGGGCCATCGCCTCCCGCCGGGAGGGCACCCTGGGCACTGCCATCGTCGAAGGCGCGGCCCACCGCCGGTCGCTGGGTGTGGGCATGCCCCGCCCAGGCGTCCACGGCCCGACGCACACGCACGAGTACTACGCCCTGTTGCGGCATGTCGATGACCTGTGCCGGGGAACCGCGTACCCGGAGCGGGCGAGCGCGCCCGAGGACGAACCGCTCATCGGGCAGCTGCTCGAAGCCGGTAGCCGGGACCGCGCCAACACCGGCATGCCGACCGTCACTGAATACGAAATGGCCTCGGCGTTGCTCGCCGCCGAGCAAGCCCGCGCCGCGGACTGCCCGCCCAAGCTCGGCATCCTCCGGGCCCAGGAGGAGAACCGCTGACACAGAGGGCAAGGACACGGAGCCCCCCTCCAAGCGCAGCCCCTTCACCGCCTGCAGCGCATGGTCATGCAGCAACGGCGGAGACGTCTCGCTGACCTCAACGACCTTCTTCCGCCGCACCCGGCACACAGCGGAAGAACAGGAACCGTGCGTGCCGCTGTGCTCCGTACGCGGCCCGGAGGACCTCTGGTACGCCGACGAGCTCAGCGCCCCCTCGGGACCGAGACCATCCGCGTCATCCGCACCCGCCGCGCGTCGGCGGCGCAAGCGCTGGCGGGTGGCCGCCCGGACATCGTCAAGCGGCTCCTCGCATCGTGGCGGCAGGCTGTCGGTGACGGATCCCCGAGCCCGCCGCCCGGGGTCACGAGGGCACGGCGGCCCTCCGCACGGGGAGCCACCGCTGCGCGCGTTCTCGGCGGCTTCCGGCGCCTGGCGAGAGGACCGCCGTCCGCGGGGCGGGTCAGGCGTGCCTGGCCAGCCAGTCGGTATAGCGGGTGGGGGCGATTCGGGCGCCGCTCTTCGGGGTGAGGACGTCCCCGTTGACCGCGGCGAACATCCCAGCGGTGTCGTCGGTGGTCACCGAGCGGCTGTCGCCCTCGGCGCGGAGTGTGATGAGGCCCAGTTCGTCCAGCGGATAGGCGTCGGGCCCGGCGAGTTCGAGAGTGCCCCCGAGCGGGGTGCCGGCGGCTACCTCGGCGACGGTGGCGGCGACGTCCGCGGCGGCGACCGGCTGGAGCCGGGTGCGTGGCAGGCGCACCGTGTCGTCGTCGGCGGTCCAGGAGAGGACAGCGGGGATGAACTCCATGAACTGCGTGGCGCGAACGATGGAGTAGGGCACGGGGCCGGCCTTGAGGATGGCCTCCTGGAGCGTCTTGGCCCGGTAGTAGTCCAGCTCGGGCACCTTGTCGACCCCGACGATCGACAGGACGACGAAGTGCCCGACATCCGCCTTCCTGGCGGCGGTGACGAGGTTGTCCATCGAGGTCCGGAAAAACCCGGGCGAGGCGTCGTCGAACGTCGGTGAGTTGGTGAGGTTGACGACCACGTCCGCGCCCGTGAGGGCGGCGTCCAGGCCCTCACCGGTGATCACGTCGACCCCGGTGGACTGGGAGTGGGGTACTGCGCGGTGTCCGGCCGCGTCGAGATCCCGCACCACCTGGGATCCGATCAGTCCGGTTCCGCCGATGACGGCAATGTGCATGGTCCTGCCCTTCCCTCGATCACGCGTCCCGCCCGGCCGGCCGGGGGCGTCGCGCCTCCCACCCGGCAAACACGGACATCATTTATCCGCGATAATACTCGGACATTGTGTATCCGGGTATCTGGAGCCGTGGAATAGAGTGAAGAAGTGAAAATGTCTGGTGGCGTCGAGTGGGCACTGCACTGCTGCGTCGTGCTGACCGCGGCGGAAGGGCCCACACCGGCCGCTCGGCTGGCGGAGCTGCACGACGTCTCGCCCAGCTATCTCGCCAAGCAGCTGCAGGCCCTCTCGCGGGCCGGTCTGGTCCAGTCGGTCCAGGGCAAAGCGGGCGGCTACGTCCTGACCCGGTCACCCGCGCTCATCACAGTGCTCGACGTCGTCGAGGCGGTCGACGGCCCGGGGCCCGCGTTCGTCTGCACCGAGATCCGACAGCGCGGCCCGATGGCCACTCCCCCGGAAGCCTGCGCCGCACCCTGCGCCATCAGCCGCGCCATGGGCCGGGCGGAGACCGCCTGGCGGGAAACCCTCCGGTCGATCACCGTCGCCGACCTCGCCACCGACGTCACCTCCGACTACGGCCCCGGGGCCCTGGGCAGGATCAGTACCTGGCTGAACACAGCCGGCGCCTGAGCACCACCACCCGGCACGGGCGGGGCTCGGACCGCCGAGGTGCCTCGGCGGTCGGACCAGCCTCAAGCTCGAGCAAGCGCCGGGGGCGAGGCCACCCTCCCGGGCACCCGTCGGCGTTCCTCAGCGGACGCGCGGTCAGGCAACCGAGGCGTAGTGCACGATGGTGCCCTCGCACGGCCCCTCGGCGTAGACCTGCAGCGCTTCGAGTGCGCGGTCATCCGCGGTGGGCTGCCGGGTGGTGAAGGGGGCGGCCACAATGCGGGTGGAGACTCTGCCGGTTCAGAGGCCGTCCGCCCAGAAGCGGGCTCGCCGCTTTGGGCGTCCGGTGTCAGGCCGGGGCCGGTGCGCTCTTCTCCACAGGTCCCGCCGCAGGGCCGATCAGGTCTTCCGTGCCGGGATCCCCGCGTGCCGCGTCCATCACCCACCGGTCTTGTGGACAGGGTGACTTCACGCGCATATGCCTATGGAACGAAGGAGAGACCGCTCATGATCCGTCGTATCGCCATCACCCTGGCAGCTGTCACCGCAGCCGGTTTCATCGCCGCGGCCCCCGCTTCGGCGAACGGCCTCGACGCCCACGCCGACGGCCACGCGGGCATCGAGGCGGGGTGGGCCATCGGCGAGTACCAGAACCTCGGCGGCCCGTACGGGATCACCACCGTGAAGGGGCAGGCAGCCTACTTCGACGCGGAGCGCGGCTGGATCGTTCGCTGACCCCGCCACCAGGCGTACACAACCGCCGCAGGGCTCCCGGATGGGAGTGAAGGGCCTGCGCCGTAACGGCGCAGGCCCTTCACTCTGCCGTCTCCCGATGATCAGCGCCGGCCACCGGAGCGGTGATCACGGGCCCTTACATGGATGTCCCGCCATCACCCCCATGCCCAGGGGTGCCGGCGGGCGGCGGTCAGGGGCCGCATTGCCCTCGGGCGTGATAGGAGTCGGTCGCGGACTCGGGTGAGCGTGGTGTCCGTGGCGGTGAAGAGTGCGGTGGGCAGCAGGCTCGCGTGGGTGGTGGATACCTCACCGAGTGCGGTGGTGAAGGCGGAGGGAACGCCGTCGGTCTCGCTGTCAGGCTCTTCGCCGCGGGTGACGGCCTGGTCGGTGGAGGGGGCGTTCTGAAGGAGTTCGGTCTGTTCGTGCCACCAGCGGGCGGGTGCCGGGGTGTGCCGGGCGTGATCGGGGGCACCCCAGGGGGACATCCCCCCACGAAGGAGAGCACCGTGTCGCAGGTTGAAGAGTCCATCGAGGTCAACGTCCCGGTCAGTGCCGCGTACAACCAGTGGACGCAGTTCGAGAGCTTCCCGCAGTTCATGGAGGGGGTCGAGCGGATCGAGCAGCGTACGCAGACTCTGACGCACTGGAAGACGAAGATCGCCGGTGTCGAGCGGGAGTTCGACGCGGAGATCACCGAGCAGATCCCCGACGAGCGGGTCGCCTGGACCAGCGTCGGCGGAGAAGCCAAGCAGGCCGGTGTCGTGACCTTCCACTACATCGACGACACCACCACCAAGATCATGCTCCAGCTCGACCACGACCCCGAGGGCCTGGCCGAGACCGTCGGCGACAAGCTTGGCTTCGTCAAGCGCCAGGCCACCGGCGACCTCAAGCGCTTCAAGCAGTTCATCGAAGCCCGCGGCACCGAGACAGGCAGCTGGCGCGGCACCGTCTGACCCGCACTCCTGCCGAACGCCGCGCGGCGCGGCCGCGCCGCAGATAGGCGATGCGGCTGTCCGGTTGGCCCGGCGGTTCGGCAGCCAGCCGCCGGCTGCCGGTACCCGAGCAGGAGGAGGGCGGCGCGGTGGCGCTGCCCTCTGTACGACCCCAGCAGCTGAAGCACCTGCTCGTCGGCGCCGCCGCGGGCGTAGCCGATCTGGACGGGCAGGTGGAAGTCGCCGAGGGAAGGCGCCAGGGCGCCAGGGGTACGTTGCAGCGTTTCTGCGGCGGCGGTCCACGCGCCGATGCCGGGAGCGGGCTGGAGGCGGGTCATCGCCTCCGGCAAAGTCGTGTCTGCGGCTTCTTCCAGGCGCGGGGCGTAGAAGCAGCCGCGCAGGATCTCGGCTGCTCCGGACCGGTGCCACTCCCGGCTCGGCACCATCCGCCAGGCGGCGACCGACGGCAGGATCCGCATCCCCTCAGGGACCGCGCCCGGGGTTTCTGCCCGTAACGGTTCAGCAGGCGCCGCCTGGTCCAGTGGGCGCTGCCGGTAGTGATCCGCTGCTCCAGCACACTCGGCACGAGGGACTCCGTCACACGCCCCGGACGGGCCATCCACGGCTCGCAGTGCGTGCGATGCGGGCGGCCGCCACCACTCGGTGACGAGGCCGGAGCACGGCCGGCTCATCCTCCGCACCGAGCGGGGCTGGAAGCTGCTCCAAACCCGGTCGGCGCCCGAGCCCCCGCCGTAGTGATCGGGCGTCCGGCCCATGCTCCTGGACAGGGATCAGGAGTTCCCGGGGGCACCTCGCCCATCGCCCCGAGGGGTGCACCGCGTCTGACACCCCCTGACCCGCACCGGCCGCACCTGTCCGCCCTCCGCCGAGGCCTCACCGAAACAATCGCGCCCACCCACCGTCCCGCAGGAGAGCGTGCAGCCGTGGCCGCCGACCTGCACGAGTTCGTCAGGCGTCGGCCAGCAGGGCGTCGTACGCGGAGTTCCTGCGTCGGCCTGCCATGAAGGTGAGGAAGTCGCCCACGAAGGCGCTGCGGTCGTAGGTGCCGTCGGTGATGGTGAGGTCACGGTGGAAGGCGGTGCGGAAGAGCGCCCGGTGTTCTTCGGCGTTGATGGTGCCGCTGCCGTCCTTGTCGGTCGCGTCGAAGAGCACCTCAGCGACGCGGATGAGCGCGGGCCCGGCGAGGGAGGGGACGGCTGTGGCGTACTCGTCGGCGCTGACACGGCCGTCTCCGTCTGTGTCGAGGGCGGCCTGGAGTTCACGCCACCAGGCAGCGAAGGCGTCGTAGAGCCGGGTCTCTTGGGGTTCGTCCAGGTCGAGTCGAGTGGCCAGTTCGCGTGCCATGGCGGCGAGGTCGGGCCAGTCGAGGTAGCCGTCGCCGGTCTGGTCCAGCACCGTGCGGAAGAACTCCTCCGCCGAGCGTCGGCCTTCTCCCGTGGTCTTCGAGGCAGTGGGGGCCGGGCCGGGGCCTGCGTCGCCGCCCAGTGGCGTGAGGAGGCGCAGCAGGGCCGAGGCTTGTGTCATGCGGGCGCGCAGCGCGGTCACGGTCCGGGCGCGGGGGTCGTCGCTGTCGGGCGAGAGGGAAAGGGTCTCGATGATGGTTTCGGCATTGATCCAGCCATCGGGCAGGAACCGGGTAAGCCCGGCGGCGAGGTAGGCGCCCTGCATGAGGGTCGGGGTTCCCGGCATCTCGGCCAGGCCGGCCTTGCGCCGGTAGGGCTCGGGGAGCGAGGCGACGGTGATCGCGCCGAGGAGGGGACCGACGACAGCGCGGCCGGCCGCCCACAGGGCCGGCATGCCGTCCAGCAGTGCCGGGGCGGGCAGGTGGTCGAAGAGCCGGTAAAGGATGAGGCGGGCGGCCTCGGTGTTCTCCAGTTCGTCCTCGACGACCCTGTCGAAGTAGCGCCAGAAGTCGTTCAGGTCCTCGGGTAGTTCACCGGCGTCGCCGTCGAGTGCAGCGAGGAACGCACGGTACTCGCCGTACAGCCGCTCCATCGTGGCCTGGTCGAGCGGCTGACCGCTGAGCCGGCACATGGTGACGGCGCTCTCGAAGAGGGTGGCGACCACCCAGGCGCGGGTCGCGCGGTCCATGGCGTCGTAGGCACGGCCGCGGGAGTCGGAGCCGCTCATGCGGGCGTGGAGCCTGTTGAGCCGGGCGGCCTCCCGGTCTCGCACCGCTGGGTCGGCGTCGAACATGCGCCGCATGCTGAGGAAGGTGTTGCGCAGTCGGCGCCAGGGGTGGGCGACGAAGGTGGAGTTGTCGGCCAGAGCCGCGCCAACTTGCGGGTGGGCGGCCTCCAGCACGGTGGCGCGGATGATGGCAAGCGCCCAGCGCGGGTCGTCGAAGAAGGCGCGGAACGGCGCTTGCGTGGCGAACAGGGGTGTCTCTTCAGCCGTTCCCGTGGTTCCAGTCGTCATGACGGGTCTCCGTTCGTCTGGGGCGGGACGCCGCCGAAGCGGCGGTCACGGCGCCGGTAGGTGCGCAGGCAGGTGAGAAAGTCAGGGGCCCGGAAGTCCGGCCAGAGCACGTCGGGAAAGACCCACTCGGCGTAGGCGACCTGCCAGAGCATGAAGTTGGAGATGCGCTGCTCGCCGGAGGTGCGGATGACGAGGTCGACGTCGGGGGTGTCGGGAAACGGCAGGTGGTCCGCGAAAAGCCGCTCCGTCACGTCGTCGGCTTGTGTCCCGTTGCGGATCAGCGATCTGGCGGCTTCGACGATGTCTCGGCGCCCGCCGTGGTCGAAGGCGACTGTGAGCGTCATCCCCCGGTTGTCGGCGGTCAGCGTCGCCAGGTCGTCGAAATCCTGGGCCAGCTCCCGGGGGATGCGTGGGTCGGCGGCTCCGAGGAAACGGCAGCGGATGCCGCGGGCGAGCAGCAGGGGTGCGTGCTTGCGCACAACCCGGCGGACCAGGCGCATCAGGTAGTCGACCTCGGTGCCGGGGCGGTTCCAGTTCTCGGTGGAGAAGGCGTACAGGCTGAGCCACTCGACTCCGGCCGCCCGAGCCGCCTCGATGATGTCGATGACGGTGGCTTCGGCAGCCCGATGGCCGGCCGTCCGTGGAAGCGAACGCCGCTGGGCCCAGCGGCCGTTGCCGTCCATCACGCAGGCCACGTGCCGCGGCACCGCACGCACCCGCCCGGTGTCCCGGCGTTGGTCGTTGCCGGACCGTCGCCCACCCGGCCCGCCTCCCGTTGCCTTGTATGCGCGATGGACACCGTGATCGGTCAACTCAGCCCCGTCTCCCCCGGGGCGGCACGATCGGTCTTACCCCGCTCGATCACGCCCGCCCCGTATCACCCATACCCACGCTCCGCCGGAGCGTTCCCTCCTCGGAGTCTGGCGGCACGGAAGGGCGCTGACCGGCCGAACGGGGGCCCGTCACCCTTGGCGCAGATGCCCGATTCCCTTCGGCGACGGCAGCTCTGTCCGGTAACCACACCTCGTCGGCGAGGTCTGCCATGCCTCCCGCATCCGGGCCGCGGCCTCTCCCCAGCTCAGCCCTGCTCGGGGCGGTGAAGGAAACCGGGCACCCAGCGAAGGGGAGCGCGGGCCTGAAGTGCGTCACCCGTACGCCGAAGTCGATCAGGAGCTCCTTTCGCGCCTGTACACCCGCAGCACGGCTCCACCGGCCCGCAACCGGTCTCGCCAAGCTGCCACCGGATCATGCCAGTCGCCCTCCATGGCTCAGCCTCGAGAGCGACGAGCTCCCGTCCCGGCACGGCATACCAGTCCCGGAAACCACACGGCGTCGTACAGGCCGGCCGCCGGAGACCTCCCGATCGTCCGCCCAGCCGATGATGTGGGCCCCGCCGACGGCGGCCGTGAGCACGTTCTCGCGCTGGCGCTCAGGGGAAGGCGTCACCAGCTTCACGCGCGACAACCGCCGCACTCCGAGCAGGCACTTGCCGCATCCGTCATAGGGTCGTTCGACCGCATTGAGGCCCGTACCGCAGGACTTCTCTCCGCTCGAGCGCGCCCAGTACGGAGAATCGGCGGCACGCCCCAGAGCAACGATCTTTTCAGCCGAGGAAGCTCAGCCGCACCTGACGGTCCGGGTTGTCCCGGTTCGTGTCCACCAAACTCCGTTAAGGCAACCCCGAGGATAGCCCTCGCCTGTCGGCTTCGGCGATAGGAGCCCTGGGCGGCGCGCGCAGGGGCGGGTGGGCTCGTTGCCCTCGCCAGCCCTCTCACCTCCGCTGAGGAGCGCACCGCCGGGCGAGGACAGACCCGGGACGTGCGCCGCGACCGGGCCCTACCTCTGGCTGCCACTCATCATGAAGCCGACGAAACGGCGGCCAGAGCACGCACCGCGTTTGCAGTAAACGCGGGCACTTGATCGAGGACATGGCCCGACACTGAGGGCTGCCCCGTAAGTGATCTTGCTCTGCGGTGACATCTCCGGTGCCAGGTCCGAGCAAAGCTTGCGCGCCGTTCCGGGGCAGACACTTTTGCCGGGTTGAGCTCGGGCGCCTTCGGCAACGGCAGCTCTGTCCGGTATCCACACCTCGTCGGCGAGGTCCGCCGGGCCTCCCGCATCCGGGCCGCGGCCTCCTCCAACCGCGGGGGGGTTGGAGAGCAGGCGCAGCATCGCCGCCGCTCTCAACCCGTCGATGCCGGCCAGGTGCCATCCTCGGCTCAGTCCTGCTCGGGGCGGTGAAGGAAACCGGGCACCCAGCGAAGGGGAGCGCGGGCCGGGAAGAGCGTCAGCCGTCCGCCGAAGTCGATCAGGACCTCCTTTCGCGCCTGTCCATCCGCAGCACGGGACCAACGGTCCGCAACCGGTCTCACCAGTCGGCCGCCGGATCATGCCAGTCGCCCGCCATAGCTCAGCCTCGAGAGTGGCGAGCTCCCGTCCCGGCTCGGCGTACCAGTCCCGGAAACCACGTCGGGGAGACCGGGGAAGTTCTCGACCTCGGTGGCGGTCGCGAGAGAGCCACCGACGAAGATGCCGCTAACCGAAAGCAGGGGCCCGCCGCTGGGCGCGGGCGGTGTAGAGCGCGGCGGTGTATCCGGCGGGGCCTGAGCCGATGATGACGACCTCTCGCATCTCGGTCACGCCGTGGCCTCCGGCTTCGCCGGGGCGATCTCGGCGATCAGGCCCTCGACCAGGGTCTTGATCTCGTCGCGGATCGGGCGGACGGCGTCAACGCCCTGGCCGGCGGGGTCCTCGAGCTTCCAGTCGAGGTAGCGCTTGCCGGGGAAGACGGGGCAGGTGTCGCCGCAGCCCATGGTGATGCAGACATCGGACTCGCGGACCGCGTCAATGGTGAGGATCTTCGGGGTCTCGGCCGAGATGTCGATACCGACCTCGGCCATGGCCTCGACGGCGGCCGGGTTGACCTGGTCGCCGGGGTTGGAGCCGGCGGAGCGGACCTCGACGCGGTCGCCGGCCAGGTGGGTCAGCCACGCGGCGGCCATCTGGGAGCGGCCGGCGTTGTGGACGCAGACGAACAGGACGGACGGCTTGTCGGCCATGGTGATCGTTCTCTCTCGTCGCAGGGCGGAACCCAGCCGCCATTAACTTCAGCCCCCGCTGGTATCAGCGAGTGATGATGTGACATTATCAGTGCATGCTGACTTCAGTCGAACCTGATGTGATCCGGGTGCTGGGCGATCCGCTCCGCCTGCAGATCGTGACCCTGCTGGCGCGCGAGACGCTCTGCACGACACACCTGGTCGAGGAGACCGGGGCCAAGCAGACCAACCTGTCCAACCACATGAAGGTGCTGCGCGAGGCCGGGATCGTGGAGACCGAGCCGTGCGGCCGCTTCACCTACTACAAGCTCAAGCCCGAGGTGCTGGCCGGCCTGTCCGAGCAGTTCGCCGCCCTGGCCGCCTCCGCCCGCGCCGCCGCCGATAACAAGAGGGCCTGCCCGTGACCTCCACCGAGCCCACCACCGCCTCCGCTCCGACCGGCGGTGGGGACGACTCGATCGTCAAGAAGCTCTCCACCCTCGACCGCTATCTCGCGGTGTGGATCCTGCTCGCCATGGCCGTCGGCCTCGGCTTGGGCCGCCTGATCCCGGGGATGAACGACGCGCTCGCGAAGATCGAGATCGGCGGGATCTCCCTCCCGATCGCGCTCGGCCTGCTCGTGATGATGTACCCGGTCCTCGCGAAGGTCCGCTACGACCGGCTCGACCGCGTGACCAGCGACCGCAAGCTCCTGGCCTCCTCGCTGGTCATCAACTGGATCGTCGGACCCGCGGTGATGTTCGCCCTGGCGTGGATCTTCCTGCCGGACCTGCCCGAGTACCGCACCGGCCTGATCATCGTCGGCGTGGCCCGCTGCATCGCCATGGTCATCATCTGGAACGACCTGGCCTGCGGCGACCGCGAGGCCGCCGCCGTCCTCGTCGCCCTGAATTCCGTCTTCCAGGTACTCGCGTTCGGACTGCTGGGCTGGTTCTACCTCGACCTGCTTCCCCGGTGGATGAACCTCGGCGACGGCCAAGGCCTGGACGTGTCCGTCTGGCACATCGCGCTGAACGTGATCATCTTCCTCGGCATCCCGCTGTTGGCGGGCTTCCTCACCCGCCGCATTGGCGAGCAGACGATGGGCCGCGACACCTACGAGGCGAAGTTCCTGCCGAAGATCGGCCCATGGGCGCTGTACGGGCTGCTGTTCACGATCGTCATCCTCTTCGCCCTCCAGGGCAAGATCATCACCTCGCAGCCGCTGGACGTCGTGCGGATCGCGCTGCCTCTGCTGGTCTACTTCGCCGTCATGTTCTTCGGCACGTTCCTCCTCGGCAAGGGCCTGGGCCTGGCCTACGACCGCACCACGACCCTGGCGTTCACCGCGGCGGGCAACAACTTCGAACTGGCCATCGCGGTCGCCATCGCCACCTTCGGCGTCACCTCCGGCCAGGCCCTGTCCGGCGTCGTCGGCCCGCTCATCGAAGTCCCGGTCCTGATCGGCCTGGTCTACGTCGCACTCGCCTGGCGGAAGAAGTTCGCCCCAGGCGCGGTAACGACGGCCCCATGACGCAGCACACGGATGTGGTGGTCGGCGGCGGCCAATCAGGACTCGCCGCCGGCCACCACCTGCGCCGGCGCGGCCTCGACTACCGCGCCGACCACGAGAAGCGCTACGACCGCTGACCAGGCACCGGCGAACCCTGCCGCCACCGATGACATGCTGGCCACTCAGCCGATCGGATACTGGAGCGGCTCGGCTCAGGCGACCGGACCGGCCCGGCGTCAGCCACACTCATCGGCGTCGGTCGCCCTGCCCACGATGCCGCACCTGAGATCGCATAGTCGAGCTGACGCTCACGTGATGGCCGGGCTGCGGCGCTCGACAAGGACGACATCGCGCCAGACGCCGTGATGGCACCCGATCCGCTCCCGCGTGCCGATGACCCGGAAGCCGGCCCGCTCATGCACGGCGAGGCTGGCGGCGTTCTCGGGGAAGATTCCGGACTGGATGGTCCAAATACCGGCTCGCTCGGTCGATTCGATCAGCGCCCTGAGCAGGGTGGAAGCGATCCCGCGACCGCGGGCCGCCGGATGGACGTAGACGGAGTGCTCGACCACCCCCGCGTACGAGCACCGGTCGGAAACCCGGCTCGCCGCGACCCACCCCAGCACCTTCCCGTTCCCCTCGACGGCGGCGAAGCGGTGCTCGGGCAGCTTCGCCGCGTCGAACGCTTCCCACGCCGGAGCGGTGGTCTCGAAGGTGGCGTTCCCTTCGTCGACTCCCGCCCGGTAGATCGCCAGCACCTGCTCGGCGTGCTCCACCGCCAGTGGCACGACCACCGCACTCAGTGCCCCGCCCATTGCGCCCGCCCCCTTTCCGTCCGATTGTCAGGCCGCGGCCGGCATGGCCAGCAACTGGCCCATCGCGGCAAGCACCGAGGGCTCGACCCGGTAGTACACCCAGGTGCCGCGCCGCTCGGAGGTGAGCAGACCGGCCTCCTTGAGCTTCTTCAAGTGGTGGGAGACGGTGGGCTGGGAAACGCCGACGTCGGAGATGTCGCACACGCACGCCTCCCCACCCTCGTGCGAGGCGACGGCGGAGAAGAGCCGCAGCCGCACCGGGTCACCGAGCGCCTTGAACATCCGCGCCGCGATTTCGGCCTCCGCGGCGCTCATGGGGCGCTCGGTCAGCGGCGGGCAGCACGGCACCGCACCCTGACCACCGGTGGGTTCTAGTAGCGGCAACTCCTGCACATTCGACATAAGTCTATGTTGACACACGTCGAACCAGCCTGGGGAGGGCCGTCATCGGCACACGAGCCGGGCGGCAACGCGCCGGGCGATCTGCTCCGCCTCCCGGCCGACACCGCGCAGCGAGTTCGAACGGGCTGCCCCGGCGGGCGCACCAGAAGCCGGCCGAGAGGCGCGGCGTCCAGGCCGGTGCGGGCCGTCCAGAAGTGCAGGTTCCGGCCGAGAATTCACGGGGCGGCGATCTGCGCCGCGGAACTTACGGCCCCGACCACCACCAGTCGGCCGCCGGTGACGGGCGCTGGGCTGCGGTAGTCGGCAGCATGCAGCGCCTGCTCGGTGAACTCCGTCAGACCCGGCAGCACCGGCCGGTGCCGTCGAACGCCTCCACCACCATCCGCCGCAGCGCGCGCCCCAGCAGCGCGCGGGCGGCGGCGAGTCCGACCGGCCGCCACCGATGACATCGACGTCGATGTGCTCCCTGAACCATTTGCGTAATTCGATAGACGTCTATGTTGACGCTCATCAATACAGGTGCGATGCTGGGCCGCGCAAGCCATCGACAGATGTCGAACCACGCAAGGAGCCACCGTGAACGCGCCCGCCACCCCCGAGCTGCCCGTCGCCGTGATCGGAGCAGGCCCCTCCGGCCTGGCCGCCGCCGCCCACCTGCTCGACCAGGGCATCGAACCCCTCGTTCTTGAAGCCGGCCGGCAGGCCGGCGCCGCAGTGCGCGATTGGGCACACGTGCGCCTGTTCTCCACCTGGGGCGAGGTCATCGACCCGGTTGCCGAGAAGCTCCTCGCTTCCACCGGCTGGACCCGCCCCGACCCGGACACCTATCCCTCCGGCGGAGACTGGGCCGAGCAGTACCTCCAGCCGCTCGCCGACGCCCTCGGCGACCGGGTCCGCCTCGGCACCATGGTCACCGGCGTCTCGCGCGCCGGCCGCGACCGCATCGTCGACGCCGACCGCGAGCAGCAGCCCTTCGTCGTGCACCTCACCCACGCCGACGGCCGCGAGGAACGCATCTTCGCCCGCTCCGTCATCGACGCCTCCGGCACATGGGCCACGCCCAGCCCGGCCGGCGGCAGCGGCCTGGCCGCCCTCGGGGAACATGCGGCGAGCGACCGGATCACCTACCGCGTCCCGAACCTCAAGAACCCCGCCACCCGCGCCCGCTACGCAGGCAGGCGCACCGCCGTGATCGGATCCGGCGCCTCCGCGTTCACCGCCCTCGCCTACCTCGCCGACCTCGCCAAGTCCAAGGACGGCACAGGCACCAAGGGCGTCTGGATCCTGCGCCGGGGCATCTCCGGCTCCACCTTCGGCGGCGGCGAAGCCGACCAGCTCCCCGCCCGCGGCGCCCTGGGCCTCGCAGCGAAGGCCGCAGTCGACGAGGGCCACGCCGACGCCGTGACCGGCTTCCGCACCGAAGCGGTCGAACGCGACACCGACGGCCGCCTGACCCTCGTCGGCGAGGACGGCCGCCGCCTGGACTCCGTCGACGAGCTGATCGTGCTGACCGGCTTCCGCCCCGACCTGTCCTTCCTCAACGAACTGCGCCTGGACCTTGACGAGCGCCTCCAGGCACCGGCCGAGCTCGCTCCGCTGATCGACCCCAACCAGCACTCCTGCGGCACCGTCTACCCCCACGGCCACCGCGAGCTCTCCCACCCCGAACCCGGCGTATACCTCGTCGGGATGAAGTCCTACGGCCGCGCCCCGACGTTCCTCGCGATGACCGGCTACGAGCAGGTCCGCTCGGTAGCCGCCGCGATCGCCGGCGACCTCGCCTCCGCCGACCGCGTCGAACTCACCCTCCCCGAGACCGGAGTCTGCGGCGGAGCCGGCCTTTTCGACACCTCCGACACCAGGGAAACCGACAGCGAAGGCTGCTGCGCGCCCACCCCGCCTCTCGTCCAGCTCGGCACCCCCTCCACGGTCGGCGCAACTGCCGAAGAGGCTCCAGCAGGCGGCTACTGCAGTTCGTGACCAACCGGCGTGCCCCCGACGAGCTGGTCCAACTGCTGACCGAAGCAGGCCCAGGCGCGACCCGCTCGACACCCGTACCCCGGTCCACAGGCGGGGCAAGCCGGGTGCTGTTCAGGTCGATCGCTTATCGTGCCCGCGCACCGCGGAACTGTCCGCGGTGCGCATTCGGCAAGGAGAGAACGCCGTGAGCAGCATGCCTCCGCCCGCAGTCGGGCTCCCGGACGAACTCCGGCGGCGCCTTGGCGTGCCGGACGCGGTGATGATCGGCCTGGGGTCAATGATCGGCGCCGGGATCTTCGCCTCGCTCGCCCCGGCCGCCCGTGCCGCCGGATCCGGCCTGCTCTTCGGCCTCGCCCTGGCTGCCGTCGTCGCCTACTGCAACGCCACCTCCTCCGCCCGGCTCGCCGCCCTCTACCCGGCCTCGGGCGGCACCTACGTCTACGGGCGGGAGCGGCTCGGCCCCTTCTGGGGGTATCTGGCCGGCTGGGCGTTCATCGTGGGCAAGACCGCATCGTGTGCGGCGATGGCGTTGACCGTCGGCTCCTACGTCTGGCCGGGCCAGGCGCACGCGATCGCGGTGGGCGCCGTTGTGGCCCTGACCGCGGTCAACTACGCGGGCGTCCAGAAGTCCGTCCTGCTCACCCGCGTCATCGTGGCCGTCGTCCTGACGGTGCTCGCCGCCGCCGCGACCGCCTCCCTGACGTCCGGCGGGGTGGACGCGGCCCGCCTGGAGATCGGCGCCGATGCCACGGTCGCCGGTGTACTGCAGGCGGCGGGACTGCTGTTCTTCGCGTTCGCCGGTTACGCCCGCGTCGCCACCCTCGGCGAGGAGGCCCGCGATCCGGCCCGCACCATTCCGCGCGCCATCCCGATCGCCCTCGGCATCACCCTCGTCGTCTACGCCCTCGTCGCCGTCTCCGTCCCCTCCTCGTCCTCGGCCCCGGCCAACTCGCCGCCGCCGGAGCCCCGCTCACGGACGCCGCCCGGGCGGCCGACGCCGACTGGCTCGTCCCCCTCGTACGCGTCGGCGCGGCCGTCGCCGCCCTCGGCTCCCTGCTCTCCCTCATCCTCGGCGTCTCCCGCACCACCCTGGCCATGGCCCGCGACCACCACCTCCCCCACGCCATGGCCGCCGTCCACCCACGCTTCAAGGTCCCCCACCGGGCCGAACTCCTCGTCGGCGCCGTCGTCGCCGTGGCCGCCGCAACCACGGACGTACGAGGAGCTATCGGGTTCTCCTCCTTCGGCGTCCTGGCCTACTACGCCATCGCCAACGCCTCCGCCTGGACCCTGACCCCCGCCGAAGGCCGCCCGGCGCGGATCATCCCCGTCACCGGCGTGGCGGGCTGCCTCGTCCTGGCCTTCGCCCTGCCGCCGTCCTCCGTGCTCACCGGAGCCGCCGTCCTCCTCATCGGCGCAGCCACTTACGGCATCCGCCGCGTCAGCACACACCACCAGCAGGGCTGCTGATCAGATTTTCACGCCGATGTAGGTGGTATATCCGTTTCCATTCGCCAGGTTGGAACGGATTCTTCGGTCAGTTCGGCGGACATTTTGTTAGTCATCGAACACGCGCCCCGGGCCTCACGCAAAGGAAAAGCTCCCACAACCTGTCTGGCACCAGTTGCCGCCCCACCTCCATGCCATGGACAACGAGGACCCCGGCCAGCCGTCGACAGGAAAGGCGCTCGATGCTGGCACGAACGATTCCCGGCAAGCATCTTCGAGAGGCATGACCGCCATGACCGACTACCTACAGGCCGTCTTCGCGATGCTGGGCCCGAACGGAACTGCCGCTGGACGCAATGGAAATGGCATTGTGGAGGCCGAGGATCACGAGGGGCTCCGACCTCATCCGTCACAGCGACCGCGGGTCGCGATACGTGTCAATTCGGTATACCGACCGGCTCGCAGACATCGGTGCCTTCGCCTCCGTCGGGTCGGGCGCGGACTCGTATGACAACGCGATGGCCGAGGCACTGAACGGCACCTCCAAGGCCGAACTTATAGAGACGCAGCACCCCTGGAAGGACGTCACCAGGTCGAACGGGCGATCTTCCAATGGATCACCTGGTACAACGGAGAACGTCTTCACTCCGCGCTCGAATACGTTTCGCCCGCCGAGTACGAGGGAGCCCTCCGGCGAAGCAAGGAGCAGATCCCGCGGCCCGCCTGAACCAAGATCACCGGATCTCTACGAAACTCGGGGCAGCTCAGGGTGTGCGGCAGGGGTGTCAGGGCAGGGCCGTCGGGCCAACCAGGCCCGTTGTCAGTGGCGTCCGGCAGAATCCGCTTCACCGACGCCACCCTGACCTGGCGTCGCCCGGTAGGAGAAGAGGGTTCCTGTGCATGAACTGCCCATGTTCGAACGTCTTTACCCCGATGTCCAGCTGACGTCCCCCTCCGAGAGGTTCGTGCTGCGGTGCGACTCGGAGGGTATCGCAGTGATCACCGACACCGACCGCGATCAGGTCGTCTGGCGTGCGGGCGCAACTGGGCAACTGCTTCTCGGACACGGGTACGAGGTCGTCGTCGAGGGCGGGGAGGACGACGACACGGTGTGGCGCTCCGGTTTCGCCGCGCCTGGGGCGCAGTACCTCACCCTCACGGACGCCGGAGAGCTGGAACTCCTGGACCGCTCCCACGTCCGCCTGGGCAACATACGCACCGGACTCACCCGCCCTGTGCCGCTCGGGGACGCGGCGCCCGCGGCTGCCATCACCCGGGATGCCTATCTGGTCAGCGAGGGGAAGACGCGCCGGACAGTGGCCCGCGAGCAGGACGGATGGCTGCGGGTCTGCGAGTACGGGAAGGGCGGGGGTATGAGCTACGCGCTGACCCGTCCGCTGGTCGACTGGTTCGAACAGGAGGACACCGTGCTCACCTGGCGCCGGCACCTGGCGGGTGGTTCGAAATCCAAAGGCTTGATGCTGTGCCTGGTCGACTCCGCCGGGACCGTCCTGTGGCACGAGGGCACCCAACGCCCTCATGGACCGGTCCCCCCGGGAGAGCCCTACGCGTACGGTGGGCCCGCGTTGGAGGTGGGAGGCCGCCTGCGCAACCAGTCCCTGACGTCTCCCGCAGGTACGCACACACTGGCTCACCAGGGCAACGGCGACCTGACTCTGTACTGCCACACCGAGCGCCGTGCCGTGTGGTCGACCGGCACGGGGTGGGTGGACGGAGGGTGGGCCGAGCTCTCCGAGGACGGGGTCCTCTCGGTCCGCAACACCCATGGTGTCCCGGTGTGGAGTTCCGGCCCGTCCGGTTCGGGGGCCCGCCGGCTCGTGGTCGGTGATGACGGCCGTGCCGAACTGCGTGACGTGGACGGCCGGTCGGTGTGGTCCATAGGCACACACACGGCATGCCACGGCCCCACGGCCGACGCCCCGCGGGGTGCCGTGCTGCGCCGGGGACAGACGCTCGGACGGCACTCCCTCACCTCCCCCGACGGAAGCACCGTGCTCGGACACTGGGACGAACGCCGCCTCGTGCTGTTCGGGGCCGACCAGACCTGGCTCTGGTACGCGCACCTCGGCGAAGCGGCCGAGCCCGGACTGCGGCTCGGCGAGGACGGCATGCTGCGCGTTCTCGGCGACGAACGCCCACCGCTGGGCGGACCGGCCGACGAACTGCGTATCGAGGAGGGCGGAGTGATCCTGTGCCGTGCCGACGGCACCATCGTCTGGCGCGACGGCGAGCCGGTGGCCGAGCACGCCGCCACCCCGAACACGCCCGCACGGGGAGGACTCGTGAAGAGCCTGCCGGACACGGACGAGACCCTGCTGATCCGCACCGACTTCTCCGACCCGACCGCTTGGCAAGCCCTGCTAGCGACCGTTATGACACCGAACCAGGACGGCTTCCTGGCGAACGTCCACCCAGTGGATGATCTCGCCTATCGCGACCTGACGACCGAACAGATCCTCTCGGCCACACGCGAGCTGGACACCGACCTTCTCATCGTGGCCGACAAGACCTCCCTCACGGCGCCGGAGATGCCGCTGCTGGCCCTCCTGCTCTTCGACGAGAACGACGAATGCGGGGAGGGTGAGGCCAGGCAGGAGCACGGCCAACTCCGAGTCATCGCCACAGAGCTGTGGTCGGTCGAGAACAATATCTCCCTCGCCAACATGGATTGGGAGGACTTCGAGAACGCCGCCGACAACGGTGTCTTCCGGGGCTTCTGACCTCGGCAGGATCGAAGGGGCGTCCCGAAACACATCAGATGAGTCGAGCACCCTCCGTCCATGGCGACGGCACAGGGTGGGCGTGCCGTCCACGCGGGCGGTTCGTCGGCGTCATGCCGGGGCGTCGTCCCGACCCTGAGCTCCAGCGGAACGTGCTCGGGCCCCGTTCGGAGTCGGAGAGGTCATTGGAGCAGCCTATTTCCACCACAAATCGCAGTTGGTCCATGAATCAGATGTTTCGCCTGTGGGCTGCGTTTGCAGGTGGGAGGACACCGGGTGAGGGTTGAGGGGTCCAGGAATTCCTTGGGGTGCAATCCAACATCTCGGTAGGGGTCCCGGAGGGGAGGGGGCAGCCATGACCGACATGGCGATGACGTCATTGCGGACGGCTCCCTGAGCCGGCGCCGGTGGCTCAAACGTTGCGAGTACGCGAACCGGGCAAGTGGAAGTTGAGGAGACCCCAGATGGCTACGCAGGTCAGCAAAGCGGTCCTGGTACGGCTTCAAGCACTCCCCGGCAGGGAGGACGACGTCCGCGACTTCCTGAATCAGGGGCTGTCAATCGTTGAGGGGGAGCCCGGGACGGTGAGGTGGTTCGGAATCCAGTTCGGGCCCTCGTCGTTCGGGATCTTCGACGCTTTTCCCGACGACGACGGGCGCCAAGCACACCTGTCGGGCGCGGTCGCGCAGGCGCTCAGCCAGAAATCGGGTGAGCTCTTCGAGGAACCCACGATCGAGCTGATCGATGTGGTCGTGGAGAAGCAGCCCGCTTAAGACCCCGTGAGGACGGCCAGGGTGACGCGTCACTTCCCGGGCGGGGCCGAGGCTCCAGGAACGTGTAGCTCGAAGCAGGCTCCGCTGGTCCGGAAGGCGACTCCCTCGGCGGACCGTCCTGTTCTCTGCGTTGACTGATCGGGTACCCGGTGCCGGAGCGAGGGAGCCCATCACGACAGTCATGAATCCTCTTTCGAGGGATGTTCGCGGAACGACGGAGAGGATCGGAGTGTGCGTACACGAACCAGCCCGGTACTGGTGGCTGACGCCGGGTCATCGAGCCTCCGTCTGACGGTCTTCGGCGACGGTGGTCACGTCCTCAACGAACACCACAGTGAGTCCCCGCCGGGTAAGGGGGCGACCCAGGCGCTGCGGCAGTTGCTGAAGGAAGGACCGCCTCCTGCAGCTGCGGGACACCGTATCGTCCACGGGGGTCCGGAGCTGCGCAGCCATACTCTGCTGGACGACGCTGTCCGTGCCCGCTTGACCCAGGTGGCAGACCTCGCGCCCTTGCACGTCCCGCAAGCACTGACCGTGGTGGACGCGGCCCGGGATCTGCTGCCGGGAGTTCCCCATGTCGCCTGTTTCGACACCGTCTTCCACTCCGGCCTGACCGCCGCGGCAAGGGAGTACGCGGTACCTGCCGATTGGCGCCACACGTACGGACTGCGCCGCTACGGCTTCCACGGCCTCTCCTACGCCTGGGCGCTGGCCCGGACGGCTGAACTCCTCGGCCGCCGCCCCGAGCAGCTGCACCTGGTGATGGTGCACCTTGGGGGTGGCTGCTCCGCTTGCGCGGTCCGCGACGGGCGCAGTGTCGACACAACGATGGGCTTCACGCCCTTGGAGGGGCTGGTGATGAGTCGTCGCAGCGGCAGCATCGACCCCGGTGCCCTGACCTGGCTGCTCACACGGAAGAATCTGCCTGCGAACGAGATCGAGGACGTTCTGAATGGGAGGTCCGGTCTGCTCGCCCTGTCGGGCACATCAGGCGACACGCGGGACCTGGTCCGCAGTCGGACGGCAGGCGACGAGCGCGCCGCACTCGCCCTGGACGTCTTCACCCACCAGTGCCGACGCGGCATCGCAGGGATGGCCGCATCCCTGAGCCGCCTGGACGCTCTCGTCTTCACCGGCGAGATCGGCGAGGATCAGCCCGAGGTTCGTGAGGAGGTGTGCGCCGGCCTGTCCGTGTTCGGCCTCACGGGCGGCCTGCGACCACTGGTCGCCGAACGCCCCGAGATCGTCAGTGAGCCCGGCGCCCGTGTTCCCGTCGTGGTCATCCCCACGGGAGAGGCCCAGCAGATCAATGTCGAGACCCGGGCTCTTCTGGATCGCGGCTGAGACGAGCCGAGGCACGGCGTGACCAGGGGGCGAGGAGGTGGTGAACGGCCGCCGTGATGACGTCGTGGAGGATGGCGACCAGGGCTTCAGTTCGAACCCCATCAGCTGTTGGCACCGCCGCTGGAGCTTCCCGCACACGATTCTCCAGCGTCAGTGCTGACCGCGCGGGGAGGTCAGGCGTTGCTCACACCGACGTCCGTGGCGCGGGCCCGGCGTTCGGTGATGGAGCGGTACAGGGCTCCGAGCGCGGTGGCCTGGACGATGGCACCGATGGGAATGCCTATCAGTCCGACGGGACCGGCCACGAGGAACAGCATCGAGGTCGGTGCGGTGGCCAGGACCGCCCACAACCCGGCGAAGCTGGCGTCTCCGGAGGAGGACGCGGAGACGGCGTCGATGGTCACCCACACGCACACCGCAAGGACAACGCCCAGATACCCCAGAGCCAGCGGGTTGACCAGGTAGTGGCGGAGAGTCTGAGGCAGCGAGCGAGGATTCTTGTCCATGGCGGATCTCCTGGGGATACCGGAATGCCCGGTGTGGTGGCCGATGTGCTGATGATCCGAACGATGCCGTGCGCCGACATCCGCCACATGAGTAGCCATACTCACGTTCCCCCGCTCTCGGCCAGGTTCCCGCACACCGGGGCGGTTGAGGTCTGCCGTTGGCGTACTCCGGTGTGAAGCATCAGCCGGATCCGCCCAGGACGATCTTCCATACTCGCGTGGCCACCTGAAGGTTGAGCCGGTCCTCGACGTTGGCGAGATCGTTGCCGCTGATCTCGCGGATGCGCTGGAGCCGGTAGCGCAGTGTGCTGCGGTGGATGGAGAGAGAAGCGGCTGTCTCGTCGTAGTTGCCGCCGCAGTCGAAGTACCGGGCCAGGGTCTCCGTCATGGCCGAGTTGTTTCCCGCGTCGTAATCGATGAGCTTCCCGAGCCACTCGTGGACGAACGCCTCCAGTTCCCGGAGATTGTTGCCGGGTCCCAGGATGCGATAGAGACCGAGTTGGTCGAAGAACGTCATCCCGTATTGCTTGCGGGAGTGGCGCAGCACTTCCAGGGCGCGCTGCGCCTCCTGGTAATGCTGAGGGAAGTCGTCGGGGGTATCGCACCGCGCGCTCACGCCGATGCTCCCGCACGGCGCCCCTGTGTCCAGGGCAAGCGCCTCGTACAGCGCTCCGGCGTGCGGCCTGTCATCAGCGATGAGGACCACGTGCTCGGCCCCTCGGGTCAACAGCGAGCGCATGCCCACGGCGGCGGCCGCCCTGTCCACGGCCTGCGCGAAGGAGTCGTCCGCAACCCGGTCCGACCACCGCACCACGACGATGTAGTGGCTGCGGTGCAGATCGTGACCGACGGCCTCGGACCTGGCGTAGGCGCTGGTCTCGTCCGTTCCTGCCAGGAGGTCGTCGGCCAGCTCGCGGTGCAGCCTCAGTTCGACGTTGGCCTGGTTGCGCAGGTGCGCCAGCTCCGGGGCGAGCGACATGACGGCCTGTTCCAACGCGAGCACCGCGTGCTCGTCCGCCTCGCCCAGGGGATCGACCAGAGCCAGCATGCCCAGGATCTCGCCGTGCGGGCGCACGAGAGCGATCAGCCGGCCCTCGATCCGCGTCGGCCCCGCCTCCCGCGCGGCTTCGTTGAGCAGTGCGTGCTGGCGTACGGGATCCGGCTCCGGATAGGGGTCGGGTCGATCGGGGCCTGCCCAGGACCTCAGCCGGCCGAAGCGGTCCTCGACCAGGGCGGGAAGTCCCGTCAGCCCGTGCAGAGCGCGGGTGACGGCCTCCTCGTTACCGCCCGAGGCTGCGACGTCGGCCGTGAGCCCATGTGCAGCCTGCCGGTACGCCAGCTCCCCCACGACGGTGACCAGCTGCCGTTGGAGTGCCGCACGTTCCTCCCTGAGGCCATGCAGCTCCACTGCCTCCTCCCGGCGGCGGCGGTGTACGAAGGCGACCGACAGCGCGGCAGCCGTGTGCCGGATGAGTGTGGCGAGCAGGAACCTCTCGGTTCCGGTCGGCGGGAAGCGGGACGTCACCACGAGGTATCCGTGCAGGCCCTCGATTCCGCGCAGCGCCAGGGCCTGACCGCCGCGCCTGCCGGGTACGGCTACAGAGCCGTCCCGCCCCCCCAGGTCTCGTACCCTCGACTGCATCATGAGGGCGTGATCCTGGCGGTTCCCCGCACTGGGGACCAGGTCGCCGCCCGCTTCGAGCAGGTATCCCGCCTCGGCCGTATAGGGCCCGGCGGCGGCAACGTGGTCCATGGCCAGGCGCAGAATCTTGCTTTCGTCCCAGGTGGCGAAAAGGTCGCGGAGCAACGCCGTCAGTTCCTGGAGGGAGCGGCCGCCGGAAGGAAGCGCTCGCGGCTCTCTCGGACCAGTTGCGGCCGGTCGGCGGTGGCCGACGGCTGACCGGCTGCCCTTCTCGTAGGAGTGGCCGTTCAGGTTGTGCGGCCGACGCTTCCCCATGGGTACCAATCCCGAGCTGTCGGAGGGCCGGACAAGCGCTGCTCCGGGTCACTGCCCGCGAGGCCATTCAGTGCGTAATGTCCGCAATCTCACCTTAGTACGTGCAGGGCGAGTGGGCCCATCCGTTTTCGTCCCGCCAGGCGCAGGCGCGGGGCGAATCGGCTCGACATGCTGGGAGCGTTCGGAAGCCTCCGCGTACACGTCGCCAGAAGTAGCGGAATCCGAAGCAGAGCAGCGCTACGGGTCGGTTGCCCTGCTCGGGACGTTCGGTCCGGGTGCGAGAGCCCGGGGTGCGCGGCCCTCCGTGGAGGTCTTCTCCGTTGGCGAACGACAGCGAACCGGTAATCGGCGCAGGCCGCAGCACCGGGAGGAGTTCCTCATGGCCAGGGCAGTGGGCATAGACCTCGGCACCACCAACTCGGTGATCGCCGCGTGGGAGGGCGGCGAGCCGTCCGTGGTTCCCAATACCGAGGGCAATCGGACGACACCGTCGGTGGTCGCCTTCACCGACTCGGGGGAGCGCATCGTGGGCCAGATGGCACGGCGCCAGGCGATCCTCAACCCCAAAGGAACCATCTACTCGGCCAAGCGATTCATAGGCCGGCACTTCGACGAGATCTCCGACGAGGCGAAAGCGGTGGCCTACGACGTCGTCGAGGGCGACGGCGGGGCGGCCCGCTTCGAGGTGCGCGACAAGCTGTACGCGCCGGAGGAGATCAGCGCACAAGTGCTGCGCAAACTCGCCGACGACGCCTCCAAGCAACTGGGCGAGCGTGTCACGGAGGCGGTCATCACCGTCCCCGCCTACTTCAACGACGCCCAGCGCACCGCCACCAAGGATGCCGGCCGGATCGCGGGGCTGGAGGTGCTGCGGATCATCAACGAGCCGACGGCGGCCGCTCTCGCGTACGGCATGGACAAGAAGGAGCACGAGACCGTCCTCGTCTTCGACCTGGGCGGCGGAACCTTCGACGTGAGCATCCTCGACGTCGGCGACGGCGTGGTGGAGGTGCGTTCCACCGCCGGGGACAGCCACTTGGGCGGCGACGACTTCGACCGGCGCCTGGTGGACCATCTCGCGGACGGCTTCCAGAAGGAGAACGGCATCGACCTGCGGAACGACCCGCAGGCACTGCAACGACTGTTCGAGGCGGCGGAGAAGGCCAAGACCGAACTCAGCTCTGTCACCCAGACGCAGGTCAGCCTGCCGTTCATCACCGCCGACGCGTCGGGCCCCAAACACCTCACCGACTCCGTCATGCGCTCCACGTTCGAACAGATCACCGGCGATCTCGTGGAGCGGTGCCTGGAACCGGTCAAGCAGGCCATGGCCGACGCCAAGGTCGGCGAGAGCGACATCGACGAGGTCATCCTCGTGGGCGGCTCCACCCGGATACCTGCCGTCCAGGCCCTGGTCCGTCGGCTGACCGGCGGCAAGGACCCCAACATGAGCGTCAACCCCGACGAAGTCGTGGCCCTCGGCGCCTCGATTCAGGCCGGAGTGCTCAAGGGCGAGGTCAAGGACGTCCTGCTGCTCGATGTCACGCCCCTGTCGCTGGGCGTCGAGACGCGCGGCGGAGTCATGACGAAGATCATCGAGCGGAACACCACCATCCCGGTGCGGCGCACGGAGACGTTCTCCACCGCCGACGACAACCAACCGGCCGTCGATGTGGTGGTCCTCCAGGGTGAGCGCGAGCGTGCTGCCGACAACCGCGTGGTCGGCCGGTTCCAGCTCACCGACATCCGGCCGGCGCCGCGAGGTGAACCGCAGATCGAGGTCACCTTCGACATCGACGCCAACGGCATCCTCAATGTCACGGCGCGCGACGGGGACACCGGCAAGGAACAAGGCATCACCATCAGCGAGAGCTCCAACCTGGACCGCGGTGAGGTCGAGCGCATGGTGCAGGAGGCCGAGCGCAACCAGGGTCAGGACCGGGAGCTCCGCGAAGCCGTCGACGCCCGGAACGAGCTCGACGCCGTCGCGTACCAGGTCGAGAAGCGCCTCGCCGAACTGGGCGACGCGGCCCCCTCGCACGAGAGGGCACGTGCCGAGATGCTCATCTCCGATGCCCGGGCGGCGGTCAAGGAAGAGGCCGGCGTGGAGCGCGTGCGGCCACTGGCCTCCGAACTCCAGCAGATCCTCGCCGGACTGGCTGCCCAGCCGGGTGCTGCCGCCACGGGCGACCCGGGTCAGGGTGCTTCCGCCGATGCTCCCCCGAGCGGTGGCAGCGGCGACGACGATGTCATCGACGCCGAGTTCGACAAGGGTTGAGGCCGCCATGACCCGCCTTCCCGAAGAACCTGACCGCGCAGCGTCGGTCGGACCGGCTCCGAAGGACGCCGTAAGCCCTCCTGGCGAGGAGCCGCATCAACCCGGCCCGACTCTCTGGCCGCAAGCGACGGCGGACGAAGCGCGACCCGACGCGGCCGGCCCCGCATCCGCGGCGGACGAGCACGCAGCCGCGGTGCGGGAGCTGGAGGACCGCTGGCGGCGCGCCCTCGCCGATCTCGACAACCTGCGCAAGCGTCATGCGAGGGAGTTGGAGCGGGAGCGGATGGTCGAGCGTTCGCGTACGGCCGCCGCCTTCCTGCCCGTCCTGGACAACCTCGAACTCGCCCTGTCCCACGCCGACGCCGACTCAGGTGCGGTCGTGGAGGGCGTCCGGGCAGTCCGCGACCAAGCGGTGGGCGTTCTCGAACAGCTCGGCTACCCGCGGCATGCGGAGACCGGAGTGACCTTCGACCCGGCCCATCATGAGGTGGTCAGCGTGGTCGATGACCCCGACATCGAGCCGGGCACCGTCGTGCAGGTGCTGCGCCCGGGCTACGGCGACGGCGATCGGCAGCTCAGGCCCGCCTCCGTGACTGTCGCGAAGCGGGAGTGACCGGCCATGGCACGGGACTTCTACGAAGTGCTGGGAGTGTCGCGGACCGCAAGCCAGGACGAGATCCAGCAGGCCTACCGCAAGCTCGCCCGCAGACACCATCCCGACGTCAACAAGGACCCGTCGGCCGAGGAACGCTTCAAGGACCTCAACGAGGCGTACAGCGTTCTGTCCGATCCGAAGACCCGGGCACGCTACGACCGCTTCGGCGAGGACTTCCGCAAGATCCCCGAAGACTACGACGAACGGGTCGCGGCCGGCGCGGGCGGCGGATTCCGTACCCGACGGACCACAGGCGCCGGCGGCCCCCGCGCCCGGTACACCGCAGGCTTCGGCGAGGACTTCTCGGCCGAGGATGTGAACATCGAGGACCTGCTGGGCTCCCTCTTCGGTGCAGGTGCCGGCTCCGCGGGCGTCCCGGGCGCCGACCAGGAGGCCGAACTGCCACTCACCGTCGAAGAGGCGTACAAGGGTGGCCGCCGTACCGTCACACTCGCAGGGCCCTCCGGTGAGCCGCGGCGCTACGAGGTCGACGTCCCGCCGGGCGTCACCGACGGGCAGCGCATCCGGCTGGCGGGGGAAGGCGGGCGGGGCAGCGGTGCCGCGCCCGCGGGCGACCTGCACCTTCGGGTGCGCATCCGGTCCCATCCCCAGTTCCGGCTGGACGGCCGCGATGTCCATGTGCAGGTCCCGGTCTCCCCGTGGGAGGCGGCCCTGGGCGCGACCGTGCCGGTGCCCACCCCCGGCGGTGGTACGGCCAAGGTCACCGTGCCCGCCAGCTCGTCCAGCGGCCGGCGGCTGCGGTTGCGCGGCGAGGGCATGCCCAACCCGCGTGGTGCGAACGGTGACCTGTACGCCGAACTCCGCATCATGGTGCCGCCCACCCTGGGTGACCGGGAGCGTGAACTGTTCGAGGAGCTCGCCGCGACCTCCTCGTTCGACCCCAGGAGGACCCGATGACCGACCGACCCACGGGAGCGGCGGGCACCGCCCGGTCCGGTACCGGCAACCGCCCGGATCAGCCGGTCGCCCATGCCGCTACGGCTCCGACGACTACCCGCTATGCGCTCGTTCCCGTCCCAGGACTTTCCCTGGAGGCCGTCGCCCGCCGATCGCGTCTCCATCCGGATCTGGTCCGCCGGTTCGTCGCCCTCGGGCTTGTCGACGCCGAACGCGATGCCGTCGGCCGCCTGGTTTTCGACCGCGACGCCCCCGCGGTGCTTGCCCGCATCCAGCGGCTGCGCTCCGGACTCTGCCTCAATTACGCATCCATCGGACTGGTGCTCGACCTGCTCGACCGCATCAGCCTGCTCGAAACCGCCCTGCGCGGCCGCGGCACGAGGAGTGATACACCGCCATGGACATGAACCGCCTCACACAGAAATCCCAGGAAGCCCTCCAAGAGGCCCAGTCCGCGGCCGGCCGCATGGGGCATACCGAAGTGGACGGAGAACACCTGCTGCTCGCACTCATCGATCAGGAGGACGGTCTGATCCCACGCCTGCTGGAGCATGCCGGAAGCGATCCGGCGGAACTGCGCGCGGCCGTGCGCGAGGAACTGTCCCGCCGCCCGAAGGTCACCGGCTCCGGTGCGGCACCCGGCCAGGTTTTCGTCACTCAGCGCCTTGCCGGCCTGCTGGACGCCGCTGAACGGGAGGCCAAACGGCTCAAGGACGAGTACGTGTCCGTGGAGCACCTCCTGCTCGCCCTGGCCGAAGAGGGGGCATCAACAGCCGTTGGACGTCGGCTCAACCAGGCAGGGATCACCAGGGACTCGTTCCTGGGCGCACTCACCCAGGTCCGCGGCAATCAGCGGGTCACCTCCGCCAACCCCGAAGTGGCCTACGAGGCGCTGGAGAAGTACGGTCGCGATCTCGTCGCCGAGGCCAAGGAGGGCAGGCTCGACCCGGTCATCGGTCGGGACGCCGAGATCCGTCGCGTCACCCAGATC
This sequence comes from Streptomyces rubiginosohelvolus, assembly GCF_014649875.1. Taxonomy (GTDB): domain Bacteria; phylum Actinomycetota; class Actinomycetes; order Streptomycetales; family Streptomycetaceae; genus Streptomyces; species Streptomyces rubiginosohelvolus. The sequence goes on from NZ_BMTW01000004.1 coordinate 275,785, forward strand.
CTGAGCCGGAAGTCCAAGAACAACCCGGTTCTCATCGGAGACCCCGGTGTCGGCAAGACCGCCATCATCGAGGGCCTCGCCCAGCGCATCGTCCGCGGCGACGTCCCCGAGGGACTCCGCGACAAGATCGTGTTCGCCCTCGACATGGGATCCCTCGTTGCCGGCGCCAAGTACCGGGGCGAGTTCGAGGAACGCCTCAAGGCCGTGCTCAGCGAGGTCAAGGCCGCACAGGGCGGCATCTTGCTCTTCGTCGACGAACTGCACACCGTCGTCGGTGCGGGCGCCGCCGAGGGGGCCATGGACGCGGGGAACATGCTCAAGCCGATGCTTGCCCGCGGCGAACTGCACATGATCGGCGCCACCACCCTCGACGAGTACCGCAAACACATCGAAAAGGACGCCGCGCTGGAACGACGGTTCCAGCAGGTCCTGGTCGGCGAGCCCAGCGTCGAGGACACCATTTCCATCCTGCGTGGACTGCGTGAGCGCCTGGAGGTCTTCCACGGCGTCAAGATCCAGGACACCGCACTGGTCTCGGCCGCCACACTCAGCCACCGCTACATCACGGACCGGTTCCTGCCCGACAAGGCCATCGACCTCGTCGACGAGGCCTGCGCCCGGCTGCGTACCGAGATCGACTCCATGCCTGCCGAACTCGACGAGCTCACCCGCCGTGTCACCCGCCTGGAGATCGAGGAAGCCGCCCTCTCCAAGGAAACCGACCCGGCGAGCCAAGCCCGCCTGGAGGAGCTGCGCAAGGAACTGGCCGACCTGCGCGGTGAGGCCGACGCCAAACACGCCCAGTGGGAGGCCGAACGGCAGGCGATCCGGCGGGTGCAGGAACTGCGCCAGGAACTGGAGCAGGTCCGCCACGAGGCGGAGCAGGCCGAACGCGCCTACGACCTCAACCGTGCCGCCGAACTTCGATACGGCCGCCTCCAGGACCTGGAGCGGCGACTCGCGGCGGAGGAGGAGCAGCTGGCCACCCGGCAGGGACAGAACCGTCTGCTGCGCGAGGTGGTCACCGAAGAGGAGATAGCGGAGATCGTCGCCGCCTGGACCGGCATCCCGGTCGCCCGCCTGCAGGAAGGCGAACGCGACAAGCTGCTGCGCCTCGACGAGATCCTCCGCGAGCGCGTCGTCGGCCAGGACGAGGCCGTCAGGCTCGTCGCCGACGCCATCATCCGCGCCCGCTCCGGCATCCGCGACCCTCGCCGGCCCATCGGTTCCTTCATCTTCCTCGGCCCCACCGGCGTCGGAAAGACCGAGTTGACCAAGACTCTCGCCCGGGCGCTGTTCGACTCCGAGGACAACATGGTCCGCCTCGACATGAGTGAGTACCAGGAACGGCACACCGTCAGCAGGCTCATGGGCGCACCACCCGGATACGTCGGCTACGAGGAAGGCGGCCAACTCACCGAGGCCGTACGCCGCAAGCCGTACTCGGTCGTGCTGTTCGACGAGATCGAGAAGGCACACAGCGACGTCTTTAACACCCTGCTGCAGATCCTCGATGACGGCCGCATCACCGACGCCCAGGGCCGCACCGTCAACTTCCGCAACACCGTGATCATCATGACGTCCAACATCGGCTCCGAGCACCTCCTCGACGGCGCCACCGCCGAGGGTGAGATCAAACCTGACGCCCGCGCTCTGGTGATGGGCGAGCTGCGTGGGCACTTCCGCCCGGAGTTCCTCAACCGCGTCGACGACATCGTGCTGTTCAAGCCGCTGGGTGAGCGGCAGATCGAAAGGATCGTGGAGCTGCAGTTCGACGAACTGCGGCAGCGGCTGGCGGAACGCCGCATCGACGTAGAACTCACCGATGCGGCGCGAGAGGTGATTTCCCACCAGGGCTACGACCCGGTGTACGGGGCCAGGCCGCTGCGGCGGTACATCTCCCACGAGGTGGAGACGCTGGTCGGACGTGCCCTTCTGCGTGGTGACGTCCAGGACGGCGCGACCGTCCGTGTCGACGCCGAACACGGAGAGCTGGTGGTCACCTACGACCAGCCGGAAGAGGCCCGGGAAGCGAGGGCAGCGTGAACTCCACACGTACAACGACGGTGACCTGCCCGCACTGCGGGCGCGACAACCGCATTCCTGTTGCCGCCGAGGGACGCCCCAGATGCGGCCACTGCAAGCAGCCACTGCCCTGGGTCGTCGACGCGGGGGACGGCGACTTCACCGAAGTCGCCGACAACGCCGTCCAACCTGTCGTCGTGGACCTCTGGGCCACCTGGTGCGGCCCCTGCCGCATGGTCAGCCCCGCCCTCGAACAGGTCGCCCGCGACCTCGCCGGACGGATCAAGCTCGTCAAGGTCGACATCGACAAGAACCCAGGAGTCAGTCAGCGGTTCGAGGTCCAGGCAGTGCCCACGCTGCTCGTCCAGGACCACGGCGAGACGGTCGCCCGACAGGCAGGTGCGGCACCGGCCCACGTCCTGCGTCAATGGGTCGAACAAGCCCTGGAAGGCCGGCAGGCCACTGCGGGGCAGTGAGTCACCATGGCCCGGCCACCACAAGGGCTCCCCGAAACCACGCGGTAGCGCACTACTTGGGAGGAGAACGTCATGGCCACGATTCCGGATCCGCACCTGGCCATGGTGCGGCCCGTCACACCGCGCACCCCGCAGGGCTGCGAGGAGTGCCTCAAGGAGCACTCCCCGTGGGTGCACCTGCGCCTCTGCCTCACCTGCGGGCACGTCGGCTGCTGCGATTCCTCACCCCTCAAACACGCCCGACGACACGCGGGCAGTGCCGGGCACCCCATCGTCCAGTCCTTCCAACCGGGAGAGGACTGGCGCTGGTGCTACGTTCACGAGGCTCTGGTCTGATGAGCACGGCGCAGCACGGGAATGGTGCGGTCCGTGAGACACCGGACCGGTACGGAGCGTTCCCCCGCTTGACACCGGAACAGCTTCAGAACCTGACCGCGCACGGCGAGCGCCGCAGGACCACCGAAGGTGAGGTGCTGTACCGGGAGGGAGAGCCGTTCCGGGAGTTCCTCGCGATCCTCAGCGGCACCGTCGAGATCCTTCAGGACCACGGCGATCGGGAAGAGCGCACGATGGCGCTGCACGGACCCGGCAGGTTCCTGGGTGAGCTGGGAATGCTGGAGGGGCAGGCCGCCTTCGACACCGCGGTGGTCCGTGAGGCCGGCGAGATCCTCGCCGTGCCGGTGGAACGCCAGCGCACCTTGATCGGCCGTGACCCCGTACTCGGTGACCTGATCCTCCGGGGTTGCCTGGGCCGCCGGTATCTCCTCATCGGCCTCGGCGCAGGTTTCCGCATCCTGGGATCGTGCTACTCGCAGGACACGCGGCGGCTGCGGGAGTTCGCTGCCCGCAACAGGCTCCCCCACCGCTGGCTGGATCTGGAGAGGGACAAGGAAGCTGAGGCGCTGCTGCGTCGGTTCTCGATCCGCCCCGAGGAGACTCCGGTCGTCCTCTGGAAGGGCGAGCGAGTGCTGCGCAATCCGAGCAACGCCGAACTCGCCAGGCTCATCGGGCTGCCCGCCCCCACGGCGAAGGACGCCCAGTGCGACGTGGTGGTGGTCGGCGCGGGCCCCGCGGGACTCGCCGCAGCCGTGTACGGCGCCTCCGACGGCCTCACCACGATCTCCGTCGACGCCGTGGCCACCGGAGGCCAGGCAGGCACCTCGTCCCGCATCGAGAACTACCTCGGCTTCCCGTCGGGCATCTCCGGAGGCGAGCTCATCGAACGCGCGGTGCTCCAGGCCCACAAATTCGGTGCCCGCCTCATGGTGCCGGCCCAGGTCAACAGGCTCACACCGCAGGACGACGCGTACGTGGTCACCTTCACAGACGGGTCCCACGTCCGGGCGGGCGCCGTGGTGCTCGCCTCGGGTGTCCGGTACCGCAGGCTCGAGGTGCCCGGCATCGAGCGGCTGGAGGGCATCAGCGTCTACTACGCGGCGACCGTGCACGAGGCGAGTCTCTGCGAGGCGGACCCGGTCGCGGTGGTCGGCGGGGGCAACTCCGCCGGCCAGGCGGCGCTGTTCCTGGCGCAACACGCGTCCGGAGTCCACCTCCTCGTCCGGGGCGGCGACCTCAACGCGGACATGTCCCGATACCTGGTGGACCAGGTCGAACGTCATCCGAAGATCGAGGTGCTCCTCCACACCGAAGTCCGGGGCGTCTCCGGGAAGGACAAACTGGAGTCGCTGAGCGTCGAGGACAACACACGCGGTGAGCGCCGCCCGCTGCGGGCCGCCGCGCTGTTCGTGTTCATCGGGGCCCGCCCGCGCACGGAGTGGCTGAGGGGAGCCCTCGCCCTGGACGAGAAGGGCTTCGTCCTGACGGGGGCTGACGCCCGGGCTGCTGCCGACGCGACCCGGTGGGACGCACTCGGCCGTGCTCCCTTGCTGCTGGAGACCAGCCTTCCCGGGGTCTTCGCGGCCGGCGACGTGAGGAGCGGCTCGGTCAAACGAGTTGCCTCGGCCACCGGTGAAGGCGCCATGGCCATTCGCCTCGTGCACGAGCACCGCGAGAATGCCGGCAACCTCGTCCGCGACCGCACCACAGGCCCTGAGAGACCTCAACCGGAGGCGGACCGGTCCGTATCTCGGCGCTGATCTTTCACCAGTAGACCCTCAGGGTTGGACATCATCAGTCCAGTGCGGCAGCGGTGAGGGCCTGCGCCCGGTAGTGGTGCCACCCGGCGTCCCGGTGGGATGACGCAGGTGGCCGCCCACTCCCTCGCTCACCCGTCGCGGCCGCTCGCCGGCTCCCGTCGCGCGGTTCCCGGCGTGATCAGGTACTCAGGAAGGGTGAACATGGACGCGATTGACCCCTTCGTGCATGTCCGGGGTGCCAGTGAGAACAACCTGCGGAACATCGACGTCGATCTTCCGCGGAACGCGATGGTCGCCTTCACGGGCGTCTCCGGTTCGGGTAAGTCCTCGCTCGCGTTCGGCACGCTCTACGCTGAGGCGCAGCGGCGCTACTTCGAGTCCGTGGCACCGTACGTCCGGAGGCTGTTGCAGCAGGTCGGTGCACCGCACGTGCAGGAGATCACCGGACTGCCACCGGCGGTGGCCCTGCAGCAGCGACGCGGGGCGCCCAGTTCGCGCTCGACGGTCGGCACCATCACCACGCTGTCCAATCTGCTGCGCATGCTGTACTCCCGCGCCGGCACCTATCCGCCCGGGGCCGCACGGCTGGACGCCGAGTCGTTCTCACCGAACACCGCGGCCGGGGCCTGCCCGGAGTGCCACGGACTGGGCGTCGTCCACGATGTCGCCGAGGACCTCCTTGTCCCGGACCTCTCGCTGAGTATCCGAGAGGGGGCGATCGCCGCCTGGCCGGGCGCCTGGCAGGGGGCCAACCTGCGCAGCATCGTCCATGGCCTGGGGATCGACATCGACCGACCGTGGCGCAGGCTCAGGAAGAAGGACCGGGACTGGCTGCTGTACACCGATGAGCAGCCCTCCGTCTACATCGAGCCGGAGGAGGACCGCGTCGACTACGGCTACCAGGGCACGTTCTGGAGCGCCCGCAAGCACGTCATGCACGTCCTTGCCGACTCCAAGAGCGAGAAGATGCGCGAACGGGCGCTCCGGTTCGTCAGGAGCGTGCCCTGCCCCGAGTGCCACGGCAGCGGACTGCGGCCCGAGGCGCTCGCCGTGACCTTCGCCGGACGTTCCATCGCCGAAGTCAACGCGATGCCGTTGAACGAGGTCGCGGCGCTGCTGCGGCCCGTCGCACGGCGGCCCGAGGCCGACGCCACCACTTCCACCGCCCGGTCCGGGGAAACGACCGAGGTGGCGGTCCGGATCTGCGGCGATCTGGTCGCGCGGGTCGACGTACTGCTCGACCTGGGCCTGGGGTATCTGAGCCTCGGGCGCCGCTCTACGACCCTGTCGCCCGGCGAGGCGCAACGCCTACGGATCGCCACGCAACTGCGCTCGGGGCTGTTCGGCGTCGTGTACGTCCTCGACGAACCCTCCGCGGGTCTGCACCCGGCTGACGCGGAACCGCTGCTGGACGTGCTGGAGCGTCTCAAGTCTGCGGGCAACTCGCTGTTCGTCGTGGAGCACGACATGGACGTCGTACGGCGGGCGGACTGGGTGGTCGACATCGGCCCCGGCGCCGGTGAGGGCGGCGGGCGCGTGCTGTACAGCGGCCCCGTCGCCGGTCTTGAGCAGGTGGAGGAGTCGGCCACGAGCCAGTACCTGTTCGGGCGCGCCGAACCGCTCGATCACCGGCCGCGCACACCGCACGGCTGGCTGCACCTGAGCGGCGTGTCCCGCCACAATCTGCATGACGTGTCCGTGGACGTACCGCTGTGCGTACTGACGGCGGTGACGGGCGTGTCGGGTTCCGGAAAATCGACGCTGGTCACACAGGTGCTCGCCGAGGTCGTGCGAGGCCACCTCGGACTCGGGCCCGAGGATCTTGACGAGGCGCGGCTGGAGGTCGATGTTCAGGACGCGTCGGGGGTCGAGTCGTTCGACCGGCTGGTCCGGGTCGACCAACGGCCCATCGGGCGTACTCCCCGGTCCAATCTGGCCACTTACACGGGGATGTTCGACGCGGTGCGCAAGCTGTACGCGGCGACGGACGAGGCCAGGGCGCGCGGCTACACGGCCGGCCGGTTCTCTTTCAACGTGCCCGAAGGGCGGTGCGAGACCTGTCAGGGCGAAGGATTCGTCGCGGTGGAACTGCTGTTCCTGCCTGGTACCTACGCACCGTGCCCGACTTGCCAGGGCGCCCGGTACAACGCCGAAACGCTGGAAGTCACCTACCGCGGCAAGAACATCGCGGAAGTGCTGGGGCTGTCCGTCGACGCCGCCGCCGAGTTTCTATCCGCCGTCCCGGCCGCCGCCCGCAGTCTGGAGACGTTGCGCGAGGTGGGACTGGGGTACCTGCGGCTGGGGCAGCCCGCCACGGAGCTCAGCGGCGGTGAGGCGCAGCGCATCAAACTGGCCACCGAACTGCAGCGGGCCCGTCGTGGCCACGCGCTCTACCTGCTCGACGAACCGACGGCGGGCCTGCACCCCTCGGATGTCGCACTGCTGCTGCGCCAGCTGCACCGCCTCGTCGACGCGGGCAACACGGTCGTCCTCGTCGAGCACGACCTGGACACGATCACCACCGCCGACTGGGTCATCGACCTCGGGCCGGGCGGCGGCGACGCGGGCGGACGGGTGGTCGCGGCGGGCCCGCCGGCCAAGGTCGCGAAGGCCCGCCGTAGCGCCACCGCACGCTATCTCGCGGCCCGGCTCGCAAGCTCCTGACGATGGTCCGAGAGGGCTGATCACCCCGCCACGGAGAGCAGGCCCCGTACGGGCAGAACGACGGAAATCCGGCCGCTCCGCCCGTACCGGCCGGCCGGGGCCAGCGTGTCATCGCACGGCCGACGCCACGCCGGAGGCATTCTGTGGGCATTTGCGGTCGCGGGGACGGACAACGAGAAGGATGCAGTCATGCAAGCGTCGTCGCAGGTCGTCACGGTGGTCGTTCTCCTCGCGGACCCGGACGCGCCGACCGTGGTCGCGAAGCGCCTGGCACGGACCCTTCCCGCCCGGCTCGCCGAGAAGTCCGGCCGGCAGAGACGGTTCGCTGTCGAGGTGGTCAGCAGGCCCTTCACCGCGGACGCCGAGGACCCGTCCACGTTGATGCGCCGGATCGTGGAGGACGGAAGTGCGGAGAGCTGGGACATCGTCGTGGCCCTCACCGACCTTCCGCTGCACTCGCACAGGCGAAGGCTCGTCGTGGATTTGAGCCACGAACACGGGACGGCGTTGCTTTCCCTTCCGTCCCTGGGGGGCTGGCGGTTGCAGGGAAAGGCACGGCGGGTCGTGGAGGAAGCCGTGCTCAGCCTGGCCGCTTCGCGGTCCCCCGGATGTGAGCAAGCTGCCTATCGCCGAACGCCGCTCGGCCCCTTCGCCGGCCGCCTCGCGCCCATCCGCCCGGGCCCTGTCGACGAGGAGGAGCTCGCCGATCTGCGCTACGTCGCCGACGGCCCGCGCGGCTACGTCAAATTGCTCGTCGGCATGGTCCGCGCCAACCGGCCGTGGCGGCTGGTGCCGGGCCTGTCCAAAGCCCTGGCCGCCGCACTCGCCACGGGAGCCATCGCCACGGTGGACGACACCGTCTGGAGCCTGGCCACCTCCCTGGGCACGCCACGCCTCGTCGTCGCCACGGTCGGTTCCGTCGGGCTCATGATCGGCTGGCTGATCGTGGACGCGAACCTGTGGCATCGCACAACGGAAGGATCGCCGGAGGCGAGGCAGCGATCGGTTCTCTACAACACGTCGACCCTGGTGACCGTGAGCATCGGGGCAGCCGTCTGCTACGTCGGCCTGATGGTCGTCAGCTTCGTGTGGGCGCTCTTCGTGCTCAACGGCCACGTGTTCGCCTCCGCGACCCGGCATCCGTTGAACGCGCAGAACTACTGCACGCTGTCATGGTTCGTGGCTTCGATTGCCACAGTGGGCGGCGCGCTGGGGTCGGGGCTGGAGAGCGACGAGGCGATCCGAGCAGCGGCCTATTCCACGCGCGAACAGGAACGTCGCCACATGCTGCTCCAGGGCGAGCACGATGGCTAGCCGCAGGCAAGATGCACACGCACCGGTGGCGACGGCACACGGCCTGTCCCGCCCCTCTCCTCGGCGATGATGAGATGAACATGATGGTGGCTCCGGCGACCCGGCCGACGCGAGCTGAAACGACCTTCCGGCTGGGCCCGCACCCGTGACGTGGCCGCGAGCCCTGAGGGACGTCCTCCGATCCGGACTCAGCATCGAGGAGACGCGCCTGGAGCCCCTGCTCGCTCTGCGCGCAGCCGTCGGTGTGGCACTCCTCGTCGGGCCGGCGCTGTGGCTCGGCGCCCCCGCGTACGCCGCATCCGCCGCCCTCGGCGCCTTCTCCGCGGGCGGGGCCACCTTCCAGCGCGCCTGGCGCCCACGCAAGGTGATCGCGCTCGGCGCGGGCGCGGGGCTGGCGCTCAGCACCCTGGCGGGGTACCTGGCGGCGGGGCACCTCGTGACGTTCCTTCCGCTGCTGGCCCTGTGGTCCTTCGGGGCGGGGCTGGCGTGGGCCGTCGGATCGACCGCTGGGATCGTCGCGGCGACGACCGTCGGCAGCATGCTGGTGACCATCACCCTGCCCACGAGCGCCGGACGGGCCTTGGAGCACGCCGGGATCATCGCGCTCGGCGGAGTGGTGCAGGCAGTGCTGATCCTGCTGTTCCCGATCCGCCGGTGGGGGGCGCATCGGGACGCGCTCGCCGAGGCTCTGGCCGCCGTGGCGGACTACGCCCGTCGACTCCGGCACGACCCGACGGCCGGGTTCGACCCCGAGCCCTTGATGACAGCCCGGGACGCGGCGGCCGTGACGCCGTCTCAGGCTCGCACGCGCCCCGTCGCCCTGCACGGTCCGCGAGGAGTTGCCGAGCGCATGGTGCCGGCCATCGCCGCGCTGGCCGACCCTGACATCGGCGCCCCGGCCGAGGGTTCCGGGCGGGACCGCGCGCGGGAACTGCTCGACGCGGCCGCTGAGGTGTTGGACGCGGCCGCCCGGTCGATCCGGCGAGGCACCCCCGTCGAGGTACCGCCAAGAGCCTCGGAGCTCCTGCGAGAAGGCACGGAGCGCGAGGTGCTCGAAGGTCCGGCGAGGCAGGCCGCCGAAAGGCTCAGGGAACTGCTCGGCGAGGCGCTGGAGATCGCGGAGTGCGGCAACGCGCGCAGAGGGATGTCTGTGCGCCACGGAGGCGCACGCGTCGAGTTGCTGGAGCGCCCGACCATGTTCCGGCTTGTTCCGGTCGTCGCACGGGCGGTCCGCCGTGAGCTCCGACGCGACTCGCCCGTCTTCCGGCATGCCGTTCGGCTGGTGGCGGTGGCCACGCTCGGCTACCTCATCGCCGCACAGCTGCCCCTGGGGCACGGCTACTGGGCGCCCATCGCCTCGGTCATGGTGATGCGCCCGGACTTCCACCGGACGTACGCGCGTGCGGTCGCCCGTCTCGCCGGGACTCTGGTGGGTGTCGCGCTCGCCACCGGAGCCGTGGAGGCCCTGGGCCCGGACGCCCGTCTCTTCGGTGCGCTGGCGGTGGTCTCGGCGGGCCTGTCGTACACCCTGATTCGTACGGGCTACGCCTACTCCCAGTGCTTCGCCGCCGCCTACGTCGTCTTCCTGCTCGGCATGGGCGGTCAGGAATGGGAACAGACGGTTCCGGAGCGGATGGCCCTCACTCTGCTGGGCGGAGCCCTGGCCATGCTGGCCTACGCGGTCTTTCCCGCGTGGGAGACGCCCCGGCTACGGGAGCGGCTGGCGGACTGGCTTGCCGCCAACGGCCGCCACGCGGCGGCAGTGCTCCGCCACTTCGCCGAACCGACCGCGGACCGCCGTGCCGACATGCGCAGTGCCCAACTGGCGAGCAGAAGAGCCCGCGCCGCCTGGCAGGAGGCTTACGACCGGGCACAACAGGAACCGGTCCGCCCCAGGGGCCTGACTGCGCAAGAGGCGAAGGCTGCTCAGGAGGCGCTCGAAGGTTTCGACAGAGCAACAACGCTCATGGAGAGCCGCGTCCCGCACGACGACAACCCTTCCACTCCCGAGGTGGAGGCGTTGGCCGAAGCCCTGGAATCGGACACGGAGCAGGCGGCAGCCGCTATGCGCGAGCACAGGGACCCGGACTGGGCACGCGTGGAGAAGGCCCTCCAGACATGGGAAGGAGCCGGTGGCCGGAGCCCAGCGCTACGGAGCGAGGCAGACCTGCAGAAACACGCCTTGGAAAACCTTGCGACAGCCGTGAGCCGCACCCCCTTGGAGCGCGATGTCGGCTCCCTGCGCGAGGACCAGCGAGTGCGGGAGGCGGTGGAGGCTCAAGGCGATGGTTCGGAACCCGTGTACCGGGGTGGATGACCACCTGCCGCAGCAGGCGTGCGCCCCGCTTCCGAGGTCCGCCTGGTCCGTCCGACAGATGGCCAAGATGAGGGAGCTTCACGCTTGGGACGCAGCGATCAGTCGGTGGGTTGCCCGCTCCGCGATCCAAGCCCTGACGAGTTCCTCTCTCGTGACCCTTCGGACCGAGGTCTCCTTTGTGGAGACCTGTCGGCCCTCCCCTCCCTTGTGTGCCGGCTGGCCAGCGTCACGGGCTGTCGGCCAGGGGCCCACTCTCCTCTGCCCAAAATCCGGGCCATACGCGGCCCAGCCGCCTGCAGTGCGATCGAATCACGACCGTTTCCGCTGGTCAGTAACCACTCGAGTCGTGTACCACCAGCAGACGCAGAATCTGCTATCAGATGTGACGCGCTCACCTGGCGCCCACTGGGGCTACCCAGTTGGTACGGCCGGAGGATCCCTCTACAGTCACATCAGAGCAGCTCACTGGCCGAGGAAGCTCAGACGGACGCTGCGGTTGGTGTTGCTCGTGTTTGTATCCACCAGGCAGACCGACTGCCAGGTCCCCAGCTCCAGCCGGCCGCCGATCACCGGCAGCGTGGCGTGGGGCGGGACCAGGGCCGGGAGCACGTGGTCGCGGCCGTGGCCCGGGCTGCCGTGGCGGTGTTGCCAGCGGTCGTCGGCGGGGAGCAGGTGGTGGAGGGCGGCCAGGAGGTCGTCGTCGCTGCCCGCGCCGGTCTCCAGTACCGCGATGCCGGCCGTGGCGTGCGGGACGAAGACGTTGAGCAGGCCGTCGCGGCCGGGGGCCGTGCGGGTGAGGAACTCCTCGCAGGCACGCGTCAGGTCCGTGACCGTCTCGGCCGTACCCGTGGTGATGTTCAGGACCGTGGTGGTGAAGGAATCGGACATGCCCCCATCATCACCTCACCGGGGTGAGATGAGGCGTCCACGCTCCGAGACGCCATTGACCGTGTCCCAACCGGATGACTACGTTCAGCGCCATGTTCCGATCAGCTCTGCTCACTTCGCGCGGTCACATCGACCTGCTGCGAGTGGCTTCCGCCGCGTGTTGTCGCGGCTGCTGACGTTCCCTCAGCGACTTCCGGGCCGTTTCCGGCGGCATGGCTTCCGGCCGCACGGCCACCCCCGTGCCGGCTGCGCTGCCTGCCGCGTTCCGTCGCCCGTTCTGCCGTAGTCGCGTCCGGCTCCGTGCCGCTGCGCACCCGCACGGCAATCGGCATCCGCTGAGCTTCGCTGCTCCGTAGCCCTTTCGCCTCCTGCCGGCCGTCGGTCGGTCCTCGTGCGTGCGCGGTTTCGGGGTTGCTCCGGCATGTCCGTGACCCTCTTCCTTCTCCTCCCCTGCCTTCCCTCCGCGCGCATTCCCGCGTCCCTTCCTGGAGCCGTCATGACCGTCAGCCATGCACCGCCATCCGCGATACCCGCCCCTCTCGAGAAACACTCCGCGCCGACGCCTACGCCGCCCGAGCTGGAGGCCGTCGTCCCGGCCTCCGTCCGGCGGTCGCGGTTGCGGGCCGCTCCGAGGTGGGTGCGGCGTGCGGTGGGGCCGTTGCTGTTGCTCGTGCTGTGGCAGGTGTTCAGTGCCACGGGGGTGCTCGATCCCGATGTGCTCGCCTCGCCCGGGACCATCGCCCGCGCCGCTGCCGATCTGATGGCCGACGGGACGCTGCCCGCCGCGATGGGGGTCTCGCTCCAGCGGGTGGTCGTGGGGCTCCTGCTCGGCGGGGTGATCGGGACGTCGCTCGCGCTCGTGTCGGGGCTCTCGCGGCTCGGGGAGGATCTGGTCGACGCGACCGTGCAGATGCTGCGCACGGTGCCCTGGGTGGGGCTCATCCCGCTGTTCATCATCTGGCTCGGGATCGGCGAGGCGCCCAAGGTGGCCCTCATCGCCCTGGGAGTGGCCTTCCACCTGTATCTGAACGTGTACGCGGGCATTCGGGGCGTCGATGCCCAACTCATCGAAGCCGGTACGTCATTGGGGCTCGGGCGATGGGGCCTGGTGCGGCATGTCGTGCTGCCGGGGGCGCTGCCCGGGGCCATGACAGGGCTGCGCTACTCGCTGGCGACGGCCTGGCTCGCCCTCGTCTTCGGTGAGTCGATCAACGCCGACGCCGGGATCGGGTTCCTGATGAACCAGGCCCGGGAGTTCTTCCGGACCGATGTGATCGTCGTCTGTCTCGTCGTGTACGCCCTCCTCGGCCTCACCGCCGACGTCATCGTCCGGATCCTCGAAAGGCTGCTGCTGCAATGGCGACCGACCTTCACCGGCCAGTGAAGACCCTCCTCGAAACCGGCCCCGCCGACACCTCTCCTCCGGCGTCCCACAACGGCGCCGATGCCGCCGTACGGGTCGAAGGACTCACCCGCTCCTTCGACGGGCGTGCCGTCATCGATGACCTCGATCTCAGCCTGAAAGCAGGCGAGTTCACCGTCCTCCTCGGACGCAGCGGGTGCGGCAAGTCGACCCTGCTGCGGGTGCTGGCCGGGCTCGACCGGGAGATCTCGGGCACCGTCCTGGTCCCCCGCCGCCGTGCCGTCGCCTTCCAGGCCCCGCGCCTGATGCCCTGGAAGCGGGTGTGGCGCAACGTGCTGCTCGGGCTGCCGGGCAAGCCCGAACGTGCCGTCGCCGAGCAGGCGTTGGCGGAGGTCGGTCTTGCGGAGCGGGCCGGGGCGTGGCCGAAGACGCTGTCCGGCGGCGAGGCCCAGCGGGCTTCGCTGGCCCGGGCCCTGGTGCGCGAGCCCGACCTGCTGCTGCTCGACGAGCCCTTCGGCGCACTGGACGCCCTGACCCGGATCAAGGCCCAGCAGCTCGTGGCCGAACTCTGGCAGCGGCGCGGCTGCGCGGTGCTCCTGGTCACCCATGACGTGGACGAGGCCCTGCTGCTGGCCGACCGGGTGCTGGTGATGCGGGACGGGCGGATCGCGTACGACACGTCCGTCGCGCTGGACCGGCCGCGCGAGGTCGGTTCCCCCGGCTTCACCGATCTGCGCTCCCGGCTGCTGACCGAACTGGGCGTCGAGGGCGCGGGCCGCGCCACCGGCCTCGGCGCCCAGAGTGCCGGCCATACCCAGGCCCGTACGGAGAGCACGGAGAGCCCCGACGCATCGCCCGCACGCCCCCACCCCGACCCTCACCACGGAGACCCGTCATGAAACGCCGCACTCTGCCCGCCCTGCTCCTCCCCCTCGCCCTGCTCCTCTCCGCGTGCGGCGGCGCCTCGTCCGCCGACTCGGGCGGCAACACCGACGGCAAGGGCAGCCTCACGCTCAACGTCGGCGATCAGAAGGGAGGTTACGAGGCGATCCTGCGGGCCTCCGGAGAGCTCGACGACCTCGACTACCGCATCAAGTGGTCCACCTTCACCTCAGGGCCACCCCTGCTGGAGGCCGTGAGTGCCGGGGCCGTCGACATCGGCGGCGTCGGCAACACGCCGCCCGTCTTCGCTGCCGGGGCCGACTCGAACATCACCGTCGTCGGCGCCACGCACGGCTCTCCGGCCGGTGAGGTCATCGTCGTGCCCGAGGACTCCCCGCTGAAGAAGCCCGCCCAGCTCAAGGGCAAGTCCATCGCCGTCGCCCAGGGCAGTTCGGCCCACTTCCAGCTGGTCGCCTCGCTCAAGAAGGCCGGGCTCGGGATCGGGGACGTCGAGCTGAACTACCTCCAGCCCGCCGACGCGCTCGCCGCGTTCAGCCGGGGCAAGGTCGACGCCTGGGCGATCTGGGACCCGTACACCTCGCAGGTCCTGCGGACGGCGGACGCCCGGGTGCTCACGACCGGCGAGGGCGTCGTCAACGGCCTCGGTTTCCAGGTGGCTTCGCCCGCCTCGCTCAAGAACGCGAAGAAGTCCAAGGCCATCGGCGATCTGCTCGTCCGGCTGGAGCGGGCCCAGAAGTGGGTCTTCGAGCACCCGGAGGAGTGGGCGAAGGTCTGGGCGAAGGAGACCGGGCTTCCGTATGAAGTGGCGCTGGACGCCGTGAAGCTCAGCTACGGCACCCGCGTGCCGGTGGCGATCGACGACGCCGCCATCGCCTCCGAGCAGGAGATCGCCGACACCTTCGCCGAACTCAAGCTGATCCCACGGCGCTTCGACTTCGAGGACTACGTCGACACCCGGTTCAACCGCGACCTTCCTCCTTCCTCCACCGCGCCGCGCTCCTACGGAAAGGCCTCCTCATGAACGTCCATCTGCACTGGTTCCTGCCCACCGGCGGTGACGGCCGGACGCTCGTGGACCGGCACGCGTACACCGACGGCGGCATCAAGCGCGACAGGATCACGCCGGTGAGCGGGGTGCGCGCCCCGGACATCGAGTATCTGGCCCAGATCGCCAAGGCGGCCGAGCAGTTGGGCTTCGAGGCCGTGCTGACGCCCACCGGCACCTGGTGCGAGGACGCCTGGCTGACCACGGTGGCGCTCGCCCAGCACACCGAGCGGCTGAAGTTCCTGGTGGCGTTCCGGCCGGGGGTCATCTCGCCCGTGCTGGCCGCGCAGATGGCCGCCACCTATCAGCGGATCACCCGGGGGCGGCTGCTGCTGAACGTCGTCACCGGCGGCGACTCGACCGAACAGCGGCGCTTCGGGGACCACGTGGACCATGACCGGAGGTACGCGCGCACCGCGGAGTTCCTGTCGGTGGTGCGGGGCGCCTGGAGCGGGCAGCCGTACGATTTCGACGGGGAGCACTACCAGGTCGAGGGCGGGCTGACCGCGCTGCCGCCGGACCCGCTGCCGGAGATCTTCTTCGGCGGGTCGTCGGCGGCGGCCGGGCCGGTCGCCGCCGCACACGCGGATGTCTATCTCACCTGGGGCGAGCCGCCGGCCGCCGTGAAGGAGAAGATCGACTGGATTCGCTCTCTGGCGGAGGAGCAGGGGCGCACGGTCCGGTTCGGTATCCGGCTGCACACCATCTCGCGGGATTCGTCGCGGGAGGCGTGGGCCACCGCCGACCGGCTGCTGGGCGACCTCGATCCGGAGACGATCGCGGCGGCGCAGCAGGCGCTGGGGAAGAGCGAGTCGGTCGGGCAGCAGCGGATGCTGGCGCTGCACGGCGGTTCGCGGGACAAGCTGGAGATCGCGCCGAACCTCTGGGCGGGCGTCGGTCTGGTGCGCGGCGGGGCCGGGACCGCGCTGGTGGGCAGCCATGCGGAGGTCGCGGACCGGATCGAGGAGTACCACGCGCTGGGCGTGGAGCACTTCGTGCTCTCCGGCTATCCGCATCTGGAGGAGGCCTACTGGTTCGGCGAGGGCGTCACCCCCGAGCTGTCCCGCCGCGGGCTGCTGCCGACCGTGCCCGCGTCGCCGCTGCTGGGCGTGAACGGTGCCGAGAGCCGGACCGCCACGGCGCCGGGCGGGGCTCCCCTGCTGCTCGCCGGGGGTCGCTGAGCCGTGCGGTGATGCTTGTCGGGCGCCCGGGAAGATCCCGGGCGCCCGACAAGTTAGTAGAAGCGTGAACATTTCTGGGGTGCGCGAGCTGGACGTGGTCGTCATCGGCGCGGGTCAGGCTGGGCTGTCCGCCGCCTACCACCTGCGTCGCGTCGGGCTGGAGCCGGACGACGACTTCGTCGTGCTGGACCACGCACCCCGGCCGGGCGGCGCGTGGCAGTTCCGCTGGCCCTCGCTGACGTACGGCAAGGTCCACGGGATGCACGCGCTGCCGGGCATGGAGCTGACCGGAGCCGACCCCGACCGGCCCTCGTCGGAGGTGATCGGCGCGTACTTCGCCGCGTACGAGGACCGCTTCGGCCTGCGGGTCCACCGGCCGGTGGAGGTGAGCGCCGTACGGGAGGGGAGCGGCGGGCGGCTGCTGGTGGAGACGTCCGAGGGGACGTACGCGACGCGGGCGCTGATCAACGCGACCGGCACCTGGGACCGGCCGTTCTGGCCGCGCTATCCGGGCCAGGAGACCTTCCGGGGGCGGCAGTTGCACACGGCGAACTACCCCGGGCCCGAGGAGTTCGCGGGGCAGCGCGTCCTCGTGGTCGGGGGCGGCGCTTCCGGTACGCAGCATCTGATGGAGATCGCCGAGCACGCGGCCGACACCTTCTGGGTGACCCGCAGCGAACCGATTTTCCGCGAGGGGCCGTTCACCGAGGAGTGGGGGCGGGCGGCCGTGGCGATGGTGGAGGAGCGGGTACGCAACGGGCTGCCGCCGAAGAGCGTGGTCAGCGTGACCGGGCTGCCGCTGAACGATGCCGTGCGGCGGGCCCGGGCCGAGGGCGTGCTGGACCGGCTGCCGATGTTCGACCGGATCACGCCGACCGGTGTGGCCTGGGACGACGGCCGTGCCGTCGAGACCGACGTGATCCTCTGGGCGACCGGGTTCCGGCCCGCCGTGGACCACCTGGCACCGCTGAAGCTGCGCGAGCCGGGTGGTGGCATCCGGGCCGAGGACACCCGTGCCGTACGGGACGGGCGCGTCCACCTCGTCGGGTACGGACCCTCCGCCAGCACCATCGGCGCGAACCGTGCGGGCCGCGCGGCGGTCCGGTCGGTCATGCGGCTGCTGAAGGAGACGGGCGCCGACGGGGAGGCCTCGGCGGTCGCCTCCGTGCCCGCGCCCGTCCCGGGGGCGTGACCTCGAAACCCGTCGCGCGGGTCCCGTCGGCCTCGTCGGCCGATTCGATCAGCCCGTCGTGGCGGAGCCGCGACTGCGGTTGAACTCCTCGACGTTCCTCTGCTGCTCGTCGTAGCTGTCGGTGAACCGGGTGTCGCCGGGGCCGACCGTGACGAAGTAGAGCCAGGGGCCGGGTGTGGGCCTGACGGCCGCGCGCAGCGCCTCCTCCCCCGGATTGCCGATGGGCGTCGGCGGCAGGCCCTTGATCCGGTAGCTGTTGTACGGGCTGTCCAGCTGGGTGTCGGCGGTCGTCGTGTCCAGGGTGGAGCGCTTCAGGGCGTAGTTGATGGTGGAGTCCATCTGCAGCGGCATGTCCTTGAGCAGCCGGTTGTAGACGACCCGGGCCACCTTGCCCATGTCGGCCGGGGTGTCGGCCTCGGCCTGGACGATGCTGGCGATCGTGACCGTGTCGTAGACGGAGACGTTGTTGCGCTGGGACCCCGCCGTGACATGGTCCGCGGCGAAGTGCTTGCGGGCGGTGTCGGCCATGTAGCGCAGCAGTCCCGCGGGCTCGGTCGCGTCGTCGATCGGATACGTGGCCGGGAAGAGGTACCCCTCGGGGTTGCCCTCGGCCTGGGCGGGCAGCTTCAGGTCCACCGTCGACGCGGCCTTCAGCGTGCTGCCGGGCTTCAGGCCGAGCGCCTCGTCGACCGCTTCGTACACCTGCGAGACCCGGCGGCCCTCGGGGATCATCAGCGTGCTCTGCGGAGTCTCCTGCCTCTTCGGCGGCTCGTCCGACCCGGTCAGGGACAGCGGGATCAGGACGGCGGCCGACACGACGAGCAGTGCGCCGACGACCAGGACGATCTTTCCGCGGCGGGTCGGGCGGAGTCTGCGACGGGGGCGGGCGTCCGGGGACTCGTTCACCATGCGGGCACGTTAACCCGGGGTGCGAGCCACGGCCGGTAGCCCGACCACGGCGTCGGCCCCGGCGACACGAACGCCGTACGGCGCGGGCAGAACACCTGTAGCCGGAACACACGAACAAGGGATCGGGTGTTCGCTGGAACGCGTGATCGTCAGGGGATTCGTTGCTGTTCACTCGTGCGGGGCGTGATGATTGCAGAGCGCAGTCAACGGGCTGCAGACCGCTACTGCGCAGTCCCACAGATGCACCACGTACAAGGAGAAAGACCAGATGAACTTCCTGACCAACCTGCTTGCCGGCGTCGTCCACTTCGTGGGTTGGCTCGTCTGACCATTGCTCCGCCCGGCGCCGCCGCTCCCCGTCCCACGGGAGCGGCGGCGCCGCCGTGTGTGCCGTGTGTACCGGCCGCCGGTCGGCTCAGCGGTTCGTGGCGGCCGGCCCGGTGAAGGGCGGCAGCGCGGCGAACTCGGGCGCCACCGTCACCGCCGCCGCCAGGGTGTCGAGCGTCCGGCGGACCCGGGTGAGCGGGTGGTCCGGGAACTCCGCGTCCCACTGGGCGTGGTCCGCCGCGTGGAAGGGCAGCCCGCCCTGGACCTCGGGGGCGTAGGGGTGCGGCCGGAAGTACTGGTCGGGGCCGAGCTTGGCCATCACCACGGCTTCCCGCATGCCCGTCATACCGCGTTCCGCCGCCTGGATCTTCACCACGGTGCTGCATCCGGCGCGCGGCACCGTGAAGCTGCCGATGAACGCCTGGCCGCTGGGCTGGTTCGGGAGCGGCAGTTTGAGTATCTGCCGCAGGGCGGGCAGCTCGCCCAGTCGCTTGACCGATGCCTCGATGAGTCCGCCGCCCGCCCGTGCGGTGAAGTGGGTCAGGCCGTGCCGCAGGGTCGGGCCGTCGTCCAGCGCGGCCGGCAGGTCCGGCGGCAGGTCGAAGAAGTGCAGCGACAGCACATCGCCGTGGTCGTTCACCCAGGCGTCGGTGTCGACGGTGCGGTAGCCGGGGAGTTCCACCCCGAGGAGAGCTCTCATGCGCGGCGATCATGCCGTATGCGGGCCATGGCGGTGACGTCAGGGGCGGCCTGATCGAGGGCCGGCCCGGCAAGGGCGGTCAGGGAGCCGGGACCGGGACCGGGTGGGAGTCGCGGCGGATCAGGGCGGCGTACCGGCCGTCGCGGTCGAGCAGCTCCTCGTGCGTACCCCGCTCGGCGACCCGGCCGTCCTCCAGGACGACGATCTGGTCCGCGTCGCGGACGGTGGAGAGCCGGTGCGCGATGGTGAGCGTGGTCCGTCCGGCGGACAGGGCGTCGATCGCCTCCTGCACGGCCTGTTCCGTACGGGTGTCGAGCGCGCTGGTCGCCTCGTCGAGGATCAGCACCGGAGGGTCGCGCAGGATGGTGCGGGCGATGGCCAGACGCTGCTTCTCACCGCCCGAGAAGCGGTAGCCGCGCTCGCCGACCATCGTGTCGTAGCCGTCGGGCAGGGAGGCGATGTGGTCGTGGATCTGCGCGGCGCGGGCCGCGGCCTCGATCTCCTCGTCGGTGGCCTCCGGCTTGGCGAAGCGCAGGTTGTCGGCGACCGAGGCGTGGAAGAGGTAGGTCTCCTGGGAGACGACGCCGACGGCCCGGGCGAGGGTGTCGAAGTCCAGGTCGCGGACGTCGATGCCGTCGAGCGTGACCCGGCCGCCGGTGACGTCGTACAGCCGGGGCACCAGGTAGCTGAGCGTGGACTTGCCGGAGCCGGTGGATCCGACGACCGCGAGGCTGTCGCCCGCGGGAACGGTCACGTCGATGCCGGTCAGCGTCGGGCCGTTCTTCTCGTCGTAGCTGAAGTCGACGTCCTCGAAGGCGATCTCACCGCGGATCTTCTCCAGCCGGACCGGATGCTCCGCTTCGGTGATGTCCACCGTGAGGTCGAGGTATTCGAAGATGCGCTGGAAGAGGGCGAGGGAGGTCTGCATCTGGACGCCGGTGGAGAGCAGGCTGACCGCCGGGCGGAACAGCCCCTGCTGGAGCGTGACGAAGGCGACGAGCGTGCCGATGGAGACGGCGGCGGCTCCGGACGCGAAGGTGAGTCCGGCCGCCCAGTAGATGACGGCGGGCATGGCGGCCATGACGATGCCGATCGTGGACATCCGCCAGCGGCCGGCCATGTTGGAGCGCACTTCGAGGTCGACCAGGCGCTCGGACTCCTCGGCGAAGCCCTGGGTGAGGGAGTCGGAGCGGCCCATCGTGCGGCCCAGGAGGATGCCGCTGACCGAGAGGGACTCGGTGACCGTGGCGGCCATCGCGGCCATCTGCTTCTGGCGCTGGGTGGTGATCTTCTTGCGCTCATTGCCGACGCGGCGGCTGATCGCGACGAAGACCGGCAGCAGGAGGAGCGAGACGACGGTGAGCCGCCAGTCGAGGGCGAGCATGGCGACGACGGTCGCGATGACGGCCGTGAGGTTGGAGACCAGCGAGGTCGCGGTGGAGGTGACCGTCGCCTGCATACCGCCGATGTCGTTGGCGATGCGGGACTGGACCTCGCCCGTGCGGGTCCGGGTGAAGAAGGCGAGCGGCATCCGCTGGAGCTGGGTGTAGACGGCGGTGCGCAGGTCGTGCATGACGCGCTGTCCGACGGTGGTCGAGATGAGGGTCTGGAGCACGCCGAAGACGCTGGTCATCACGGCGGTGAGGATCATGCCGAGCGCCAGCAGGGTCAGCAGGCCCGTGCGTCCCTGCGGGATGGCGGTGTCGAGGATCTCGCGCAGCAGGAACGGGGAGGCGACCCCGACCAGGGAGGATGCGCCGACCAGTAGGCCGACGACGGCCAGGCGGCCGCGGTAGGGGCGGAAGAGACGGAGGATGCGGCGCACCTCGGCGGGCGGCCGGTCGGCGTCGGTGCGGGCATCGGGCGGGGGCGTCCACGTGGGTTCGTCGGGTTTCATGGGCTCCTTCGTCGGGCGTGAGGCGATGCCGGGCAGTCCCGGCCCCGCACAGTGAGAGCCTAGCTCATTGTTACCTGTACTCACAATGAACAAGGTCCTGATATTGTTCCCGTATGGACGCCCCGGATTCCCCCGCCCCCTCCGAGTCACCTGATTCCCGCGATTCTCGTGATTCCCACGACGGTCTGCTCGCCGAGCAGCTGCTGCGGCTCACCCGGCGGCTGCACCGCATCCAGCGCCGCCAGCTGGATCCGATCGACATCACTCCGGCCCAGTTCCGGCTGCTGCGGACGGTCGCGAGTTACGACGCGGCCCCCCGGATGGCGGATCTGGCCCGTCGGCTCGACGTCGTCCCGCGCGCCGTGACCACGCTGGTCGACGGCCTGGAGGCGAGCGGCCGGGTGCGTCGCGCCCCGGATCCCGACAGCCGCCGGGTGGTCCGCATCGAGATCACCGACGAGGGGCGCGCCACGCTGCGGTCCCTGCGCAGCGCGCGCCGGGCCGCCGCAGAGGAGATCCTGGCTCCATTGACCGCCGATCAGCGCGAGGTGTTCGGTGAGCTGCTGTCCGCTCTGGTCGACGGAATGCCGGAGCGCCACTGCTGAGCGCCGTTGCCGCGTGCCATCGCTGAGCGCCGAGCCGAGGGGAAGGTCGACATGCCGCTGCTGGAGCCCGATCCGGAAGCCCTGCGCCCCGGAACGGTGAGGGACCCCGCCCCCGACCGGGTGACCGATCGCAGTGCGGGCGGCACCCCCGAGCCGCTGCGGAGCGACCTGATCGCCCTGCTCGGCGCGGACAAGGTGCTCTGGAAGATCTCCGACCTCGTGCGGTACGCCTCGGACGCCAGCCCCTACCGCTTCCTCCCCCGGGTCGTGCTGGTCCCCGAGGACCTCGACGACGTGTCCGCGATCCTGTCGTACGCCCATGGCAAGGGCCGTTCCGTCGTGTTCCGGGCCGCGGGCACCAGTCTCAACGGCCAGGCCCAGGGCGAGGACATCCTCGTCGACGTACGCCGTCACTGGACCGGTGTGGAGGTGCTGGACGACGGGGCGCGGGCCCGGATCCTGCCGGGCACCACCGTCATGCGGGCCAACGCCACCCTCGCCCGGTACGGCAGGCTGCTCGGCCCCGATCCGGCCAGCGCCATCGCCTGCACCCTCGGCGGGGTCGTCGCCAACAACGCCTCGGGCATGACGGCGGGCACCACCCGCAACTCCTACCGGACGCTCGCCTCGCTCACCTTCGTCCTGCCGAGCGGCACCGTCGTCGACACCGCGGACCCCGCCGCCGACGAGGAGCTGGCCCACGCGGAACCGGAGCTGTGCGCGGGGCTGATGGAGCTGAAGGCGGAGATCGAGGCGGACGCGGAGCTGGCCGCCCGGATCCGCGCCAAGTACACGATCAAGAACACCAACGGTTATCGCCTGGACGCCTTCCTCGACGGGGCGACGCCGGTGCGGATCCTGCGGGGGCTGATGGTCGGCTCCGAGGGGACGTTCGGCTTCATCTCCGAGGTCGTCTTCGACACCCTCCCGCTCGACCGGCGGGTCTCCAGCGCCCTGCTGTTCTTCCCCTCCCTCACCGCCGCCGCGGCCGCCGTGCCCCGGTTCAACGAGGCGGGGGCGATCGCCGTGGAGCTGATGGACGGCAACACCCTGCGCGCCTCCGTCAGCGTGCCGGGCGTCCCGGCGGACTGGGCGGCGCTGCCCCGGGAGACGACCGCGCTGCTGGTGGAGTTCCGGGCGGCCGACGAGGCGGGCCAGGAGGCCTTCGAGCAGGCGGCGGACAGCGTCGTCGCCGATCTGGACCTGGTTCGTCCGGCCGCGTCCGTGACCAACGCGTTCACCCGGGACGCCGGGACGATCGCCGGGTACTGGAAGGCCCGCAAGGCGTTCGTCACCGCCGTCGGCGGCTCCCGGCCCTCGGGCACCACCCTGATCACGGAGGACTTCGCGGTGCCGCCCGCCCTCCTGGCGGACGCCTGCGCCGCCCTGCTGGAGCTCCAGTCGCGCCACGGCTTCGACGCCGCCGTGGCGGGTCACGCGGCACACGGCAATCTGCACTTCCTGCTCGCGTTCGACGCGGCGAAGCCGGCCGACGTGGCCCGGTACGACGCGTTCATGCAGGAGTTCTGCGCGCTGGTGGTGGACCGGTTCGACGGGTCACTCAAGGCGGAGCACGCCACCGGACGCAATATCGCGCCGTTCCTGGAGCGGGAGTGGGGGCCGCGCGCCACCGAGCTGATGTGGCGGACCAAGCAGGTCATCGACCCCGCCGGGGTCCTCGCCCCGCGCATCGTGCTGGACCGGGACCCGCGGGCCCATCTGCGGGGTCTGAAGACCATTCCGAAGGTGGAGGCGGTCGCCGACCCGTGCATCGAGTGCGGCTTCTGCGAACCCACCTGCCCCAGCGAGGATCTGACGACCACTCCGCGCCAGCGGATCGTGCTGCGCCGGGAGATGATGCGGCAGACCGATGGCTCACCGGTGGAGGCCGGCCTGCTGGACGCGTACGGCTACGACGCCGTGGACACCTGCGCCGGGGATTCCACCTGCAAACTGGCCTGCCCGGTCGGTATCGACACCGGGGCGATGATGAAGGGCTTCCGGCACCGCAGGCACACCCCTCGCGAGGAGCGGATCGCGGCCCTCGCCGCGAAGAACTTCCGGGCGGTGGAGGCCTCGGCGCGGCTGGCTGTGGCGGCGGCCGACACGATCGGGGAGCGGGTGGGGGACGCCCCCCTTCAGGCCGTGACGCGGCTCGCCCGCAAGGCCGTGCGCCCCGATCTCGTACCGGAGTGGCTGCCGCAGATCCCCGGTGCGGCGGCGCGGAAACTGCCGGACACGGAACGCGTCGGGGCGAGCGCGGTGTACTACCCGGCCTGCGTCAACCGCATCTTCGCCGGGCCGGACGGCGGCGACGCGGGGCCGGGACTCTCCCTGGCCGAGGCGGTCGTCGCCGTGTCCGGGCGGGCCGGAAAGCCGGTGTGGATCCCCGAGGACGTCACGGGGACCTGCTGCGCGACGATCTGGCACTCCAAGGGGTACGACGCCGGCAACAGGATCATGGCGAACCGGATCGTGGAGGCCGCCTGGGGCTGGACGGCGGGCGGGACGCTGCCGCTGGTCGTCGACGCCTCCTCGTGCACGCTCGGCATCGCCGAGGAGGTGGTGCCCTACCTCACCGAGGACAACCGGGCGCTCCACCGCGAACTGACCGTCGTGGACTCGCTGGTGTGGGCGGCCGAGGAGCTGCTGCCGCATCTGACGGTGTTCCGGACGGCTGGCTCGGCGGTCCTGCATCCGACCTGCTCGATGGAACATCTGGGTGACGTGGGGCAGTTGCGGGCGCTGGCCGAGGCCTGTGCGCAGGAGGTCGTGGTCCCGGACGACGCGGGGTGCTGCGCGTTCGCGGGCGACCGGGGCATGCTCCACAAGGAGTTGACCGACTCGGCGACCGCCAAGGAGGCCGCCGAGGTCGACCGCCGCCCCTACGACGCCTATCTGTCGGCGAACCGGATGTGCGAGATCGGCATGGAACGCGCCACCGGGCACCCGTACCGCTCGGCGCTGATCGAACTGGAACACGCCACCCGGCCGACGCTCCCGTGAGCCGGTGACGGCGGGCGCCAACACCCCCGCCGGCCTGCACAGATGAGCGTTTGAAGGCCCCGATTGGTTGCACCAGTCGGGGCTTCGGCGTGCCGTGAGAAAAGTCCAAGGTTTGAGGACAAGAGTCCAAATACTTCCCTTGCGCACCATCAGCCTCACCCTCCAGGGTCCTTACCGAGCCCCGGTCCCGCCGCCCGTATCCGTACGGCGGGACCGGACGTGCTCGCGCACCGTCTGAACCCCCACACCCCACCTGGAGGCTCGATGAACGACGACGCCCGGCCCGCACCGGAACCGCAGGACATACCCCCGCACAGCGGTGCGGCCGACGAGGTGAACCGGCAGGATCCCAGCCGCCGTTCGGTGCTGTGGACCACGGCGGGCGTGGCCGGGGCCGGACTCGGCCTCGGCGCACTGGGCGCAGGCACCGCGTCGGCGGCCGGGGCGCGTGCCCCCGAAGCCGTCACCGCCGCGGAAGCCGTGGCCGCCGCCCCTCCCTGGCAGGGCCGCACCATGGCGGGCGTGCCCTTCGAGCGGCGCTCCACGGTACGGGTCGGCATCATCGGCCTCGGCAACCGCGGCGACAGCATGATCGACCTCTTCCTCGCCCTCCCGGGGGTCCAGGTCAAGGCGGTGTGCGACACGGTCCGGGACAAGGCGGAGAAGGCCGCCAAGAAGGTGACGGCCGCCGGTCAGCCCGCCCCCGCGATCTACGCCAAGGACGAGCACGACTACGAGAACCTCTGCAAGCGCGGGGACATCGACTTCGTCTACGTGGTGACGCCGTGGGAGCTGCACTTCACGATGGCGAAGACGGCGATGCTGAACGGCAAGCACGTCGGGGTGGAGTGCCCGATCGCGATGCGCCTGGAAGAGCTGTGGCAGCTCGTGGATCTCTCCGAGCGCACCCGGCGGCACTGCATGCAGCTGGAGAACTGTTGTTACGGCAAGAACGAGATGCGGGTGCTGCGGATGGCGCACGCGGGTCTCTTCGGCGAACTGCAGCACGGCGCGGGGGCCTACAACCACGATCTGCGTGAGCTGATGTTCGACCCCGACTACTACGAGGGTCCGTGGCGGCGGCTGTGGCACACGCGGCTGCGCGGTGACCTCTACCCCAACCACGGCTTCGGTCCGGTCGCCAACTACATGGACGTCAACCGGGGCGACCGGGTCGTCAGCATCAGCAGCTTCGGCACCACCCCCCTGGGGCTCGCCGCGTACCGCGAGGAGCACATGCCACCGGGCGACCCGAGCTGGAAGGAGTCGTACATCGGGGCCGACCGGACGATCAGCCTCGTGCAGACCGCCAAGGGCCGGGTGATCCGGCTGGAGCACGATGTGTCGTCGCCGCACCCGTACTCGCGGATCAACAGCCTCGGCGGGACCCGGGGCGTGTTCGAGGACTACCCGGAGCGGATCTATCTGGAGCCCACGAACACCAACCACCAGTGGGACGACTTCAAGAAGTACGCCGAGTGGGACCACTGGCTGTGGAAGGAGCACGCCAATCCGCCGGGCGGCCACGGCGGGATGGACTACATCATGGTGTTCCGCCTGATGCAGTGCATGCGGCTCGGTCTGGTGCCCGACTTCGACGTGTACGACGCGGCGGTCTGGACGGCCCCCGTGCCGCTGAGCCATCTGTCCATCAAGGCCAAGGGCGCGCCCCTGCCGATCCCGGACTTCACCCGGGGCGAGTGGAAGAAGACCCGGTCCGGCATGGACTCGGAGAAGCCCGCGGAGTGACGTCTCCGGGGTCCCGGGCCTGCTCGGCCCGGGACCCGCGGGGCGGGGGCGACCGGGAGAAAACCGGTTGCCCCGGAACGGGACGAACAGGGACTCTTGCACGTCACCCTGTCTTCGAGGTCCGTCCGGATCTCCGTTTCACGAGCCCTGGGACGTCATGCAGATTCGCGACCTTCCGTATTCGGATCCCGGCGACCCCGATGTCCGTTCGGGCCCTCGCTTCCTGTTCTGGCTCGGCCGCAATCAGCTCGGCGGGCAGCTGAAGTCCCTCTCCTGGGGGCTGCTGCACCAGCTGGCCATCGCCGGTCTGCCGGTCACCGTCGGGCTCGCCGTCCAGGCCGTCATCGACCGATCCGGCGGGCGCCTCGCCCTGGCGGGCGGCCTCATCGTGGCCCTCGGCGTGCTGATCGCCGTCGGCGACACCATGCTCCACCGGACCGCCGTGACCAACTGGATCACCGCCGCCGCGCGGGTCCAGCAGTTGCTCGCCCGCAAGACGGCCGAGCTGGGCTCCGCGCTGACCCGCCGGGTCGCGGCCGGTGAGGTCGTGGCCGTGTCGACCGGCGATGTGGAGAAGATCGGCTGGTTCGTCGAGGCGCTCTCCCGGTTCGCCGCCGCTGCCACCGCCCTCGTGGTGATCTGCGTCGGCCTGGCGTTCTACCTCCCGTCCCTCGGACTGATGGTGGCGCTCGCCGTGCCGGTGCTCGCCCTGGCCGTGCTGCCGCTGCTGCCGCGCGCCACCCGCCGCGCCGACGAGCAGCGCGAGAAGGCGGGCAAGGCCACCGAACTGGCCTCAGACACCGTCGCCGGGCTGCGGGTGCTGCGCGGTATCGGCGGCGAGGAGCTGTTCCTCGGCCGCTACCGCCGCGCCTCGCAGGAGGTCCGCCGCGCGGCCGTGCGCAGCGCCAGGATGTGGGCGCTGATCTCGGCGGTGCAGGTGCTGCTGCCGGGGATCCTGCTGATCTCCCTGGTCTGGTACGGGGCGACGCTCGCCCGGGACGGCCGCATCGACGTCGGTCAGCTCGTCACGGTCTACAGCGCGGCCACCCTGATGCTGTTCCCCTTGCGTCACTTCGAGGAGATCGCGATGGCGTACTCCTTCTCGCGGCCCTCCGCCCAGCGTGCGGTGCGGGTGCTGTCGCTGCACCGGAGTGCGCAGGAGGCCACGGTGGAGGGGGTGACGCCCACCGGTGATCTGTACGACCCGGCGACCGGGCTGATGGCCCCGCGCGGGCAGTTCACCGCCGTGGTCTGCGGCGACCCGGACGAGGCGGGCCGGCTGGCCGACCGGCTCGGCGGGCACGCGGAGACCGGCGAGGAGGACGAGAAGGCTGCCGCGGCGACCCCGTCCGTGCTGCTCGGCGGGGTCGCCCTGGACGAGATCCCCCTGGACGCCGCACGAGCGGCGGTCCTGGTCCAGGACAAGGACCCGGTGCTGCTGTCCGGCACGCTCCGGGAGCTGCTGGACGTCCCGTCCTCGGGCCTGGTCACCGCGGACGCGGCGCTGGAGGCGGCCCAGTGCGGTGATGTGCTGAGCGCGCTGGCCCAGGCGTCCGCCGACAATGACGGGGACCCGATGCGGACCCGGATCACCGAGCGCGGCCGGTCCCTGTCCGGCGGCCAGCGCCAGCGCCTCGCGCTGGCCCGGTCCCTGGTCACCGACCCGGAGGCGCTGGTGCTGGACGAGCCGACCTCCGCGGTCGACTCGCACACCGAGGCACGGGTCGCCGCCGGGATCGCGAAGCTGCGCCAGGGGCGTACGACGGTGGCGTTCGCCTCGTCGCCGCTGCTGCTCGACGCCGCCGACCGGGTGGTCCTCGTCCACGAGGGCACGGTCGTCGCCGTGGGGAACCACCGCGACCTGCTGCGCACCGAATCGCGCTACCGGGCGGTCGTCACCCGCGAGACCGACGACGAGGCCGCCGCCGCGAACGCGGTGAACGGCGTCGGCGACGTCCCCGCCCCGAAGAGCGACGACGTCCCCGCCATGAAGAGCATCGAGGAAATCGAGGAGAGGGCATGATCGGCGTCGCACCCCCGGCGTACGACCCCGCGGCCCCGGAGTCGGCGACGACGCTGCCCGTGGGCACACCGACGACCGTACGGAGTTACGTACGGAGTCTGCTGCGCCGGCACCGCAGGGCGTTCACCGTCCTGATCGCGGTCAACGCGGTGGCGGTGATCGCCTCGATCACCGGACCGTATCTGCTGGGCGGTCTGGTCGAGGACCTCTCGGACGGGGTCACCGACCTGCATCTGGAGCGTACGGCCGCGATCTTCGCGGTGGCGCTGGTCGTCCAGGTCGTGTTCACCCGCTCCATGCGGCTGCGCGGCGCGATGCTGGGCGAGGAGATGCTCGCGGATCTGCGCGAGGACTTCCTCGTCCGGTCCGTCGGGCTGCCGCCCGGTGTGCTGGAGCGGGCCGGGACGGGTGATCTGCTGTCCCGGATCACCACGGACATCGACCGGCTGGCGAACGCGATGCGCGAGGCCGTGCCGCAGTTGGCGATCGGCGTCGTGTGGGCCGGGCTGCTGCTCGGCGCGCTGACGGTGACCGCTCCCCCGCTGGCGCTGGCCGTGCTGATCGCGCTGCCGGTGCTGATCGTGGGCTGCCGCTGGTACTTCCGCCGCGCCCCTTCCGCGTACCGCTCGGAGGCCGCCGGTTACGCGGCCGTCGCCGCGATGCTCGCGGAGACCGTGGACGCGGGGCGGACCGTGGAGGCGCACCGCCTCGGCGGCCGCCGGGTGGCGCTGTCGGACCGGCGGATCGAGGAATGGACCGCGTGGGAGCGGTACACGTTGTTCCTGCGCTCGGTGCTCTTCCCCGTCATCAACGCGACGTACGTGACGATCCTCGGCGCGGTCCTGCTGCTCGGCGGCTGGTTCGTGCTGGAGGGCTGGCTGACGGTCGGGCAGCTGACGACGGGGGCGCTGCTGGCCCAGATGATGGTCGACCCGATCGGTCTGATCCTGCGCTGGTACGACGAGCTCCAGGTCGCCCAGGTGTCGCTGGCGCGGCTGGTCGGTGTCCGGGACATCGAGCCGGACGCGGGCGACGCCGAGGTCGGCCCCGACGGCCGACACGTACGGGCGGACGAGGTCCGTTTCGGGTACCGGGAGGGCGTCGACGTCCTGCACAAGGTGTCGCTCGACGTGGCTCCGGGCACCCGGCTCGCCCTGGTCGGCCCGTCCGGCGCGGGCAAGTCGACGCTGGGCCGGCTGCTGGCGGGGATCTACGCGCCCCGCACCGGTGAGGTGACGCTCGGCGGGGCCGAGTTGTCGCGGATGACGGCGGAGCGGGTCCGTGAGCATGTGGCCCTGGTCAACCAGGAGCACCATGTCTTCGTCGGTTCGCTCCGGGACAATCTGCGCCTCGCCCGCGAGGGGGCGAAGGACGCGGAGCTGTGGGCGTCGCTGGCCGCGGTCGACGCGGACGGCTGGGCGAAGGCGCTGGAGAAGGGGCTGGACACCGAGGTCGGTTCGGGCGGGTTCGCGCTGACCCCGGCGCAGGCGCAGCAGATCGCGCTGGCCCGGCTGGTGCTCGCCGATCCGCACACGCTGGTGCTGGACGAGGCGACCTCACTGCTCGACCCGCGGGCCGCCCGCCATCTGGAGCGTTCCCTGGCCCGGGTGCTGGAGGGCCGTACGGTGGTGGCGATCGCGCACCGGCTGCACACCGCGCACGACGCGGATGTGATCGCGGTCGTGGAGGACGGCCGGATCAGCGAACTGGGCAGCCATGACGAGCTGGTGGCGGCGGGCGGCGCGTACGCGTCGCTGTGGCGGTCCTGGCACGGGTGAGGCAGCGCGTCCGAACGGCCCGGTGACCCCGCCCGAACAGCCTGGGATCGCCGGGCCGTTCGGCGTCACCGAGGCGTCCGGATACCACGGACCGTTCGGGCGTCACCGAGCCGTCCTCGGCGTCACCGGGCCGTTCGGACGGGGTGGGGCTGGAGGAGCTGGTCGACGGGCGCGTGGTCGTCGGTGAGCACCCGGGCGTTCCCCGCCCAGGCGGTGAGGGTGTCGCCGGTGGCGATCCTCCAGCCGACGTCCCGGGCGTCCATGGCTTCCTGGATGGCGGGGGCGTCGAGCGGCCGGGCGGAGGCGACGACCACCATATTGCCGCCGATGCTCGATGCCGTGGGGTCCAGGCCGATGTCCGCGGGCTTCCCGAGCAGCGCGACATGAGGGAAGGTCGCGGCGAGGGTGGCGACCTCGGCACGGGCGAAGGCGAGCCGGCCGTGGTCGATGAGGTTGGTGACGTACAGACCGTCCGCG
Organism: Streptomyces rubiginosohelvolus; assembly: GCF_014649875.1. Lineage (GTDB taxonomy): Bacteria > Actinomycetota > Actinomycetes > Streptomycetales > Streptomycetaceae > Streptomyces > Streptomyces rubiginosohelvolus. The sequence goes on from NZ_BMTW01000004.1 coordinate 306,720, forward strand.
TCGAGCGCCCGGCGTACGTCCTCGATCGCCTGGGACGTCGTGAGGTGCCAGGGCGCGCTGACGCCTCCGAAGGCGTCGCCGACGACCAGGTCGTGGCTGCCCTCCTCCAGCCGCCGCAGACCGAGCCGCCCGTCTTCCACCCGTACGTCGATGCCGGTCGCGGCCGCAGTGCCCAGGCCGAGCCGGTCGCGGTCGATGCGGACGACCCCGGGGTCGATCTCGGAGACGAGGCTGCGGGTCCCGGGTCGGGCGGCCGCGAGGTAGCGGGGGAAGGTGAGGCCGCCGCCCCCGATGTGGTGGGCGGTCAGCGGCTCGCCCTCGGGGAAGGCGGTGTCGGCCACGGAGGCGAAGGCGCGTACGTACGCGAACTTCAGGTACGCCGGGTCCTCCACGTCGACGTAGGAGTGGCGCAGGCCGTCCAGGACGAGCGTGCGGCCGCTGTCCCGGTCGGGGTCCGTGACGACTCGGGCGCAGTGGTAGCGGGTCTCCGCGTCGCAGCCGCCGGGGGCGAACCCGGTGGCGAGGGTGCCCGCGACGACGGTGGCGAGGGCCACGGCCGTGGCGCGCCGCCAGCGCCGGGCCTGCCAGCCGGCGAGGGCGGCCCCGAGCACCAGCAGCGTGCCGAGGCCGATCAGGATGGAGCTGACGGGCAGCCGCGTGACCAGGACGAATCCGGTGAGCACGGTGCCGACGATGGCTCCGAAGGTGCCGACGCCCGACAGCCGCCCGACGACCGTCCCGGTTTCAGCGAGGCTGGTGAGCCGCAGCTTCGTCACGAACGGGGTCACCGCGGCGAGCAGCGCGCCCGGCACGAGGAGGGTCGCCGACGCGACCAGCAGGAGCAGCGCGGGAGACCACTCGGCGGTGGTACGGAGCAGGAGCGGGGTGAGCGCGACGACCACGCCCGACACCCCGAGCGCGGGGGCGATGAGCCGGTGCGGATCGACCTGGTCGGCGATGCGCCCGCCCAGCCAGGAGCCCAGGGCGATGGCGGTCAGCGCGATGCCGATCACCATCGTGCTGGTCTCCAGGGTGAGGCCGAGGTACGGGGCCAGCAGCCGCAGGGCGACGATCTCGACCACGAGGACGGCGGCCGAGGACCCGAAGACGAGGACCGCCGCGGCCCGGGAGCTCAGCCCCTGGTCGCGGGGCGGGGCGTCGTCCACGGAAGACACGGGAGAGCCGTCGGCCGCGGGCGAGGAGGACGAGGTGGTCACCGCAGCATCCTCGCACGGGGCGGGCGGCCGAACTCCCGCCGTTCCAGGGGCCGGAGGGGCAAGGACAATCGATCCGGGCAGGACGGGAACGGGTGTTCCCGGAAATTGCGGTGCACCCGCGCCGGGGTCGGTGATCCCATGATCAGGTGCGCAGAGACGAGAAGCCCGGGCCCGACGCGACCACGACCGCCGTGACCACGACCGCCCTGGCCGGAACCGACGCGACCATGACCGACACGACCACGACCGTGGACCGGGGGCGTTTCCCGGACGCCGTGACGCCCTGGGAGGACCCGGCCTGGCGCGCGGAGGCCCTCGCCTGGGTGGCCGAGGGCCTAGCCGCTCACGGGCTGGTGGAGACGGGCCCCCGGGCGGTGCGGCTGCGTCCCTGGTCGGTGCTGGTGCGGCTGACCGTCGCCGGGACCGCGCCCGTCTGGTTCAAGGCCGTTCCGCCCGCCGCGGCCTTCGAGGCGGGGCTCACCGAGGCGCTGGCCCGCTGGGTCCCGGCCCAGGTGCTGCCTCCGCTCGCCGTCGATGCGGCACGGGGCTGGACGCTGACCCCGGACGGCGGTCCGGTGCTGTCGGAGGTCCTCGACGGACGGCCCGGCGACCCCGACCCCGGGTACTGGGAGGAGCCGCTGCGCCAGTACGCCGCGATGCAGCGGGAGCTGGCCCCGTACGCCGAGGCGATCGAGGCGCTGGGGGTTCCGGCGGCCCGGCCGCGCGATCTGCCCGCGCTGTTCGACCGGCTGGTCGCGGGGAACGCCGCGCTGACCCGGGAGGACCGGGTGGCGCTGGAGGCGCTGCGGCCCCGGGTGGCCGACTGGTGCGAGGAGCTGGCGTCGTCGGGGGTGGCGGACTCGTTGGACCACGCCGATCTGCACGAGAAGCAGTTGTTCGCACCCGTGGCCGGGCGGTACGCCTTCTTCGACTGGGGCGACGCCTTGGTCGGGCATCCGTTCTGCAGTCTGCTGGTGCCCGCGCGGGCGGCCCGTGAACGCTGTGGCCCCGAGGTGCTGCCCCGGCTGCGGGACGCGTATCTGGAGCCGTGGACCGGCGGGGGTGTCACGACGGCGGGGCTGCGCCGTGCGGTGAGCCTGGCGTGGCGGCTGGCGGCGCTGGGCCGGGCCGCCTCGTGGGGGCGGATGTTCCCCGTACCGCCGGGTGGTCCGGGCGTGTGCGGGGATGCCGAGGGCGCCTACTGGCTGCGGGAGCTGTCGGCCGCCCCGCCCCTCTGATCGGGCCCGTTTCACCCCTGCCAGGAGGCGGATGCCGGAGCATCCGGTGAGGATGAGGGGTGAATCACCCGGTAAACGGGGCAGGCGAGCGCAGAACCACGCAAGCCCGAGAAGGGACGCAGACCGTGGCACCACCCAGGATTCTCGTCGTCGGCGCCGGCTTCGCAGGCGTCGAGTGCGTACGCCGTCTGGAGCGCAGGCTCGCTCCGGGCGAGGCCCAGATCACGCTCGTCACACCTTTCTCCTACCAGCTCTATCTGCCGCTGCTCCCCCAGGTCGCCTCCGGGGTGCTCACGCCGCAGTCCGTGGCGGTGTCGCTGCGCCGCAGCCGACGCCACCGGACCAGGATCGTGCCGGGCGGCGCGATCGGCGTGGACACGCAGGCGAAGGTCTGCGTGATCCGGAAGATCACGGACGAGATCGTGAACGAGCCGTACGACTACCTCGTGCTGGCGGCGGGCAGCGTCACCCGGACGTTCGACATCCCCGGGCTGCTGGACAACGCCCGGGGGATGAAGACGCTCGCCGAGGCCGCGTACGTCCGCGACCACGTCATCGCCCAGCTGGACCTGGCGGACGCCAGTCACGACGAGGCCGAGCGGGCCTCCCGGCTCCAGTTCGTCGTGGTCGGCGGCGGGTACGCCGGCACGGAGACGGCTGCCTGCCTCCAGCGTCTGACCACCAACGCGGTGAAGCACTATCCGCGGCTGGACCCGCGCCTGATCAAGTGGCATCTGATCGACATCGCGCCCAAGCTGATGCCGGAGCTCGGCGACAAGCTCGGCCTGGCCGCGCTGGAGGTGCTCCGCAAGCGGAACATCGAGGTGTCGCTCGGGGTCTCGATCGCCAAGGCGGGGCCGGAGGAGGTCACGTTCACCGACGGCCGGGTGCTGCCCTGCCGGACGCTGATCTGGACCGCCGGGGTGGCCGCGAGTCCGCTGGTGGCCACGCTCGGCGCGGAGACGGTACGCGGCCGGCTCGCCGTGACCCCGCAGATGCAACTGCCGGGCGCGGACGGGGTGTTCTCGCTCGGCGACGCGGCCGCGGTGCCCGACCTGGCGAAGGGCGACGGGGCGGTCTGCCCGCCCACCGCACAGCACGCGATGCGCCAGGGCCGGGTGCTGGCGGACAACCTGATCGCCTCGGTGCGCCACGAGCCGCTCAAGGACTACGTCCACAAGGACCTGGGGCTCGTCGTGGACCTCGGCGGCAAGGACGCCGTGTCCAAGCCGCTGGGCATCGAGCTGCGCGGGCTGCCCGCGCAGGCGGTGGCCCGGGGCTACCACTGGTCGGCGCTGCGGACGAACGTGGCGAAGACCCGGGTCATGACGAACTGGATGCTGAACGCGGTCGCCGGTGACGACTTCGTACGGACCGGGTTCCAGTCCCGCAAGCCGGCGACGCTGCGGGACTTCGAGTACACGGACGTGTATCTGACGCCCGAACAGATCAAGGAGCACACGGCGGCGACGGTCATCAAGCACTGAGCCGCCGGGCCCTCTACGAGCGCGCCCCTTCAGGAAAGGGGCGCGCTCACGGCTGCCGGGACAGCACCGTCTCCACGGTGTCCGCCTCCTGGGCGGTCTTGTCGTCGCGGTAGCGCAGGACGCGGGCGAACCGCAGGGTGACCCCGGCGGGGTAGCGGGTGGAGCGCTGGAGTCCGTCGTAGGCGATCTCCACGACGAGTTCGGGGCGTACGGTGACGACATGGCCGTCGTCGTCGGTGGCCAGCTCGCCCAGCTTCTCGGTCTGCCAGTCCAGCAGGGCGTCCGTGAGCCCCTTGAAGGTCTTCCCGAGCATCGCGAACGTACCGTCGGGGCGCCGTGCGCCCAGGTGCAGATTGGAGAGCTTGCCGGTGCGCCGGCCGCTGCCCCACTCGACGGCCAGCACCACCAGGTCCAGGGTGTGCACGGGCTTCACCTTCAGCCAGGACGCGCCCCGGCGGCCCGCGCTGTAGGCCGCGGCGAGGTCCTTGACGACGACGCCCTCGTGGCCGCGCTCCAGGGTGTCGGCGAGGAACGCGTCGGCCGCCGCGCGGGCCCCCGGGTCCGCCGCGTCGGGGACGAGGGTGCGGCGGACCCGGAGGTGCTCGGGGAGGAGCCGGGCCAGGGCCGCGTGGCGGTCGGTGAGGGACAGGTCGAGCAGGTCCTCGTCGTCGACGAGGAGCGCGTCGAAGAAGACCGGGACGACGGGCACGTGCGCCGCCGCCTCCGCCACGTCGCGCCGTGAGCCCACCCGGGAGGCGGTCTCCTGGAACGGCCGGGGTCTGCCGTCCTCCCCGAGGGCGATCACCTCGCCGTCCAGGATGAAGCGGCCGGCCGGAAGGGCGGCGACGGCGGCGGTCAGCTCGGGCAGCCGGTCGGTGATGTCGTCGAGGGTGCGGGTGTAGGCGCGGATCCGGTCGCCGTCGCGGTGGACCTGCACCCGGATGCCGTCGAGCTTCTCCTCGACCGCGCACGCGCCCAGTTTGCCGAGGGCCTCGCCGACCGAGGCGGCGGTGTGCGCCAGCATCGGCTGGACGGGCCGCCCGACCGTGAGCCGGAAGGCGGCGAGCGCCTCGGGCCCGTCCGCGAGGAGGACTCCGGCGACCTCCTGGAGCGATCCGGCGAGCATCACGGCGCGCCGGACGTCGGCGGGCGGGGCGTCGGCGGCATGCGCCAGGGCGTCGGCGGCGACGGCGTCCAGGGCTCCCTGGCGTACCTCGCCGGTGAGCAGGGCCCGCAGGAAGCGCTGTTCGTCCTCGGTGGCGGCGGCGAACAGGGTGCGCAGGTGCTCCTTGCGCCGGGCCTGGGAGCCGGGTCCCGAGACGGCGGCGAGGGCGGTCAGCCCGGCGTCGACGCCGGTGACGGTGAGAGTGGGTTCCGCCGCGGGCTCCACCGGGTCGCCGAAAGACCGCCATCCCACTCCGATCCGGCCCTGGGGCAGCCGTCCGGCGAGGTACGGGATGACGACGGGGACGTCCTCGGGTCCGGCCCTCCGGAAGAGGCCGGCGAGGAGGGCCACCTTCTTGGACCGGGCGGAGGTGGCGGCGACCTCCAGGGACACCTGGGCGAGCTCGGCGAGCAGCATGCGCCCATGGTGCTACGGGGCGGAGCGCGCCGCCCGCCGGAAGGACACCGGGCGCGCCGCCGGCCCGCCGCGCGCCGGGTACGTCATATGAAGTTGAGGGCGGCCGCCCCGCCCACTCCCCCGAGCACCATGAAGGCGGGCATCAGCACCTTGATCTCCACCCAGCTGCCGGCGCGGAAGCGCATGAACTTCGGCGGACCGAGCGGGTACCAGCGCTTGCCTCCGATCGGGAGGGGCCACAGGACCGGGCAGCCGGAGACGGTCAGGGCGTCGCCGATGTCGTGGACGAGGGCGCCGAGCACGATGGGCAGGCCGAGCCACATGTACTCCTGGCCGGGGGCGTCGAACAGCCAGTCGGCGCCGTTGCCGGGCTTGGCGAGGACGCCCGCGAGGATCCAGGCACTGGTCGCGCCGAGCAGCCAGACGAGCACGTCGCTGGAGACCCTGGCCGCCCGCCAGAGCAGGCCCTCCACGGCGAGCACCAGGTGGACGAAGAGGATCGCGAGGACCCCCCAGCGCCCTCCGGCGACCGCGGCGAAGGAGCAGCCTGCCCCCATCAGCACCGCGAAGAACCAGGTGTGGGTGAGGGTGCGGTGGCCGCCGCTGCGGCGGGGGTCCGCGGTGCTCTTCGTGGCCTTGTAGACGGCGTAGGAGAGCTTGTCGGTGATCTCGCAGAGGGCCTTGGATATCGGTCCGAAGGCGCGCGAGATGGTCGCGGCCTTGTGGTCGAGGTCGGGGGCGAGCGCCGCTCCGGCGCAGATCAGCGCCCCGACGACGAGGACCGGCCAGGGCATCGTGTGGCCCGCGGCGGCGGCCGCCGCGCCCACCCCCAGCCAGGCCGCTGCCCCTGACAGAGAGTGTGCCGGTCCCATCATGGTCTGTCCCGCCCCCAGTGGTTCGTACGCCCATCACCGGTACGGTGCGGGCAGGTTGAGACCGCAGCGTATCGCCCATGATCTTGGTCGCGTCGGCCGGTTCCCTCATCCGGCCGGAAGACAGGCAAGATGGGGGCGTGACCCTCATCGACCAGCTTCCCCAGACAGCCGACCCTGACGCCCTCTTCGAGGCTTTTTCCTCATGGACCGAGAGCCAGGGCATCACGATGTACCCGGCTCAGGAGGAGGCGCTGATCGAGGTGGTCTCCGGGGCGAACGTGATCCTGTCCACCCCGACCGGCTCGGGCAAGAGCCTGGTGGCGGCGGGCGCGCACTTCACGGCGCTGGCGCAGGACAAGGTCACCTTCTACACGGCTCCGATCAAGGCGCTGGTGTCGGAGAAGTTCTTCGACCTGTGCAAGCTCTTCGGCACCGAGAACGTCGGCATGCTGACCGGTGACGCCTCGGTCAACGCGGACGCCCCGGTGATCTGCTGTACGGCCGAGGTGCTGGCCTCCATCGCGCTGCGCGACGGGAAGTACGCCGACATCGGCCAGGTCGTGATGGACGAGTTCCACTTCTACGCGGAGCCGGACCGGGGCTGGGCCTGGCAGATTCCGCTGCTGGAGCTGCCGCAGGCGCAGTTCGTGCTGATGTCGGCGACGCTCGGCGACGTCTCGATGTTCGAGAAGGACCTGACCCGCCGTACCGGCCGCCCCACCTCCGTGGTGCGCTCGGCGACCCGCCCGGTGCCGCTGAGCTACGAGTACCGCTTCACGCCGATCACCGAGACGCTGACCGAGCTGCTGGACACCCGGCAGTCGCCGGTCTACATCGTGCACTTCACGCAGGCGGCGGCCGTCGAGCGGGCGCAGTCGCTGATGAGCATCAACATGTGCACGAAGGAGGAGAAGGAGAAGATCGCCGATCTGATCGGCAGCTTCCGCTTCACCACCAAGTTCGGCCAGAACCTCTCCCGTTACGTACGCCACGGGATCGGGGTACACCACGCGGGGATGCTGCCGAAGTACCGCCGACTGGTGGAGAAGCTGGCCCAGGCGGGGCTGCTGAAGGTGATCTGCGGGACGGACACGCTCGGCGTCGGCGTCAACGTCCCCATCCGTACGGTGCTGTTCACGGCGCTCACCAAGTACGACGGGAACCGGGTGCGGACCCTGCGGGCGCGGGAGTTCCACCAGATCGCCGGGCGGGCCGGGCGGGCCGGGTTCGACACGGCGGGCTTCGTCGTGGCGCAGGCCCCCGAGCACGTCATCGAGAACGAGAAGGCCGTCAAGAAGGCGGGCGACGACCCGAAGAAGAAGCGCAAGGTGGTCCGCAAGAAGGCTCCGGAGGGCTTCGTCGCCTGGTCGGAGACCACCTTCGACAAGCTGATCACCTCGGACCCGGAGCCGCTGAACTCGCGCTTCCGGGTCACCCACACCATGCTGCTCGCGGTCATCGCCCGGCCGGGCAACGCCTTCGAGGCGATGCGGCATCTGCTGGAGGACAACCACGAGCCGCGCCGGGCGCAGCTGCGGCACATCCGGCGGGCTATCGCCATCTACCGTTCGCTGCTGGACGGCGGGGTGGTGGAGCAGTTGGAGACTCCGGACGCCGAGGGCCGGATCGTGCGGCTGACGGTCGACCTCCAGCAGGACTTCGCGCTGAACCAGCCGCTGTCCACGTTCGCGCTGGCCGCGTTCGACCTGCTGGACGCCGAATCGCCTTCGTACGCGCTGGACATGGTCTCGGTCGTCGAGTCGACGCTGGACGATCCCCGGCAGATCCTGGCCGCCCAGCAGAACAAGGCGCGCGGCGAGGCCGTGGGGCAGATGAAGGCGGACGGGGTCGAGTACGAGGAGCGGATGGAGCGGCTCCAGGAGGTCACCTACCCCAAGCCGCTGAGCGAGCTGCTGTGGCACGCGTACGACGTGTACCGCACGAGCCACCCGTGGGTGAACGACCACCCGGTGTCGCCGAAGTCGGTGATCCGGGACATGTACGAGCGGGCCATGACCTTCACGGAGTTCACCTCGCACTACGAGCTGGCCCGGACCGAGGGCATCGTGCTGCGGTATCTGGCGAGCGCGTACAAGGCGCTGGAGCACACGATCCCGGACGACGTGAAGTCGGAGGACCTCCAGGACCTGATCTCCTGGCTGGGCGAGATGGTGCGTCAGGTGGACTCCAGCCTGCTGGACGAGTGGGAGCAGCTGGCCAATCCCGAGGTGGAGACGGCCGAGCAGGCGCAGGAGAAGGCGGACGAGGTCAAGCCGGTCACGGCGAACCCGCGTGCCTTCCGGGTGCTCGTGCGCAACGCGATGTTCCGCCGGGTGGAACTGGCCGCGCTGGACCGGGCCGGTGCCCTGGGCGAGCTGGACGGCGAGTCCGGGTGGGACGAGGACGCGTGGGGCGAGGCCCTGGACGCGTACTGGGACGCGCACGAGGAGATCGGGACCGGTCCGGACGCGCGGGGCCCGAAGCTGCTGAAGATCGAGGAGGACCCGGCGCACGGGCTGTGGCGGGTCTGGCAGGCGTTCGCCGACCCGGCGGGCGATCATGACTGGGGCATCAAGGCCGAGGTGGACCTCGCGGCGTCCGACGAGGAGGGCCGGGCGGTCGTCCGGGTCACCGAGGTCGGCCAGCTGTGAACCGGACTCCGACGCGCAAGGGGAGAGGTACGGCATGACGAACCCGGCCGAGCATCTGGTCGATCTTCTCGACCTGGAGCCGATCGAGGTCAACATCTTCCGGGGCCGCAGCCCGGAGGAGTCCCTGCAGCGGGTCTTCGGCGGGCAGGTCGCGGGCCAGGCGCTGGTGGCGGCGGGCCGGACGACCGACGGGGAGCGGCCGGTGCACTCGCTGCACGCCTACTTCCTGCGGCCGGGGCGTCCCGGGGTGCCGATCGTCTACCAGGTGGAGCGGGTCCGGGACGGCCGGTCCTTCACCACCCGGCGGGTGACGGCGGTCCAGGAGGGCCGGACGATCTTCAACCTGACGGCGTCCTTCCACCGCCCCGAGGAGGCGGGCTTCGAGCACCAGCTGCCGCCCGCCCGGATCGTCCCGGACCCGGAGGAGCTGCCGACGGTCGCCGAGGAGGTGCGCGAGCACCTGGGCGCGCTGCCGGAGGCGCTGGAGCGGATGGCCCGCCGCCAGCCCTTCGACATCCGGTACGTCGACCGGCTGCGCTGGACGAAGGACGAGATCCAGGACGCCGATCCGCGCAGCGCGGTGTGGATGCGGGCGGTGGGCCCGCTGGGGGACGACCCGCTGGTGCACACCTGCGCGCTGACGTACGCGAGCGACATGACGCTGCTGGACGCGGTCCGCATCCCGGTGGAGCCGCTGTGGGGTCCGCGGGGCTTCGACATGGCGTCCCTGGACCACGCCATGTGGTTCCACCGGCCGTTCCGGGCGGACGAGTGGTTCCTGTACGACCAGGAGTCGCCGATCGCGACGGGCGGCCGGGGCCTGGCGCGGGGCCGGATCTACGACCGTTCGGGGCAGCTGCTGGTGTCGGTGGTGCAGGAGGGGCTTTTCCGGCGGCTGGCGAGCGACTAGAACAGCCTTTTACGTGCCCGGCAGCGGGTCCTGGTCGACCTCGTGGCGGCGGGTGCGGATGTCCGGCGGCGCCGGGTGCAGCTTGGCGTCGCAGGACGGGCCGAGGCCGGCCCGCCGCGAGTCGGTCCCGGTCAGGGGGCGGCCGCAGAGCCGGCAGCGGACGAGGCGGCGGCCCTCCGGCGTCCCGTCGTCGGTGGCCTGCTCCTCGCGGACCGCTTCGTCGGCCCCGGGCAGGGGTTCGGGGAAGGCATCGGGTGTGTCCACCCCTCGATGATCGCAGGCCGGGCGGGCCGGGGCCCGCGGCATCGGTCTCCCGGCCCGGACGGATGACCGCCGGTTTGCCGAACCGTGCCGGGGCCGCGTTACTGGAATGAGCCCCGGACCGCCTGCCGGGCACAGCTCCGTGCGACGGGGCCGGGAGCCGCGGAGGTGCCGGGATGGACATGATCCACATCCGCGCGGTGAGCCCGCCGGACCTGACCGACGAGGTCGTCGGCCTGCTCTCGGACGACCCGTGCGTCCTCAACCTGATCGTCCAGCGCGACGCCGCGCGCCGCCCCGACGGCGACGCCATCGCCTGCGACGTACTGACGGGGGCGGCCAACGACGTGCTGCACCGGCTGCGCGCCGTCCACCTCGACCGGCGAGGCTCCCTCGTCATCGAACCCGTCGACATGGCCTTCTCCGGTGCGGCCACCGAGGGCGGGCAGCGCGCGCTGGGGCCGCTGAGCCGGGCGCCGGTCTGGGAACAGGTCGAGGCACGCATCAGATCCGGGGGCCGGTATCCGCCGAGCTTCTACCTCTACCTGGTCATCGCCGGTCTGATCGGTTCGGTCGGCATCGTCACCAACTCGCAGATCCTGATCGTCGGGGCGATGGTCGTCGGGCCGGAGTACGGGGCCATCGTCAGCGTGGCGCTGGGGATCGACCGCGGCCACCGGTCCATGGTGCGCGGCGGACTGGCCGCCCTGGGCGTCGGCTTCCTCCTCACCATCGTGGTCACCTTCCTCTTCGCCCTCCTCATCCGCGGTTTCGGGCTGGAGTCTGAGGCGTTCGACCGGGGGCTGCGCCCCGTCTCCAACCTCATCAACACACCGAACTTCTTCTCCGTCGCCGTCGCCACCCTGGCCGGGATCGTCGGGATCGTGTCGCTCACCGAGGCCAGGACCAGCGCTCTGCTCGGGGTGTTCATCTCCGTGACGACGATCCCGGCCGCCGCGGACATCGCCGTCTCGTCGGCGTTCACCAGCTGGTCCGATGTGCGGGGCTCGGCCATCCAGCTCGTCGTGAACATCCTCGTGCTGATCGTGGTGGGCACGGCCGCGCTCAAGGCCCAGCGCGCGATCTGGCAGCGGATCCGCCTGCGCCGCGACCGCCGACTCGCCGAGAACGCCTGAGGAACACCGGAAGGAGCCATCCATGGACCGGGAAGCCGAGGCGCGACTGCGCGCCGCACCGCACGCGACGCCGGACGAACGCGCGGCGCTGGGCAGGGCCGCCCGCCGGAAGGCTCCGCGGTCGAGCCACGCGGAGTTCTCCCCGTCGACGCACCGCCCCGACCCGCTGACCGTCCTCGAAGCGCAGTCGGCGGAGCGGGTTCCCGAGCTGGTCCCGATCCGCTACGCCCGGATGACCGAGTCACCGTTTCGCTTCTACCGGGGCGCGGCCGCGCTGATGGCCGCCGACCTGGCCGGGACCCCGGTCTCCGGGATCCGGGCGCAGTTGTGCGGGGACGCCCATCTGCTGAACTTCCGGCTGCTGGCCTCCCCCGAGCGGAATCTGCTCTTCGACATCAACGACTTCGACGAGACGCTGCCGGGGCCCTGGGAGTGGGACATCAAGCGGCTCGCGGCGAGCCTCGTCATCGCGGGGCGGGCGAACGGCTTCACGCACCGGGAGCGGGCCGGGATCGTGCGGGCCTCGGTCCGCTCGTACCGGGAGGCGATGGCCCGGTTCGCGGGCATGCGCAATCTGGACGTCTGGTACGCGCGGACGGACGCCGAGCGGCTGCGCACGGTGGCCGCTGAGCAGTTGGGCGGGCGGGGGCGCAGGAATGTCGACCGGGCGTTGGGGAAGGCCCGGTCCCGGGACAGTCTGCAGGCGTTCGGGAAGCTCGCCGAGGTGGTCGACGGTCGGCTGCGGATCGCGGCGGACCCGCCGATGGTCGTCCCGCTGACCGATCTGACGCCGGGGGTGGACCGGGACGCGGTGTTCCGGCAGTTCGGCTCCATGCTGGCGGGGTACGCGCGCAGCCTGCCGCCCGACCGGCGCAGCCTCCTGGAGGACTTCACGCTGGTGGACGTGGCCCGGAAGGTCGTCGGTGTGGGCAGTGTCGGCACCCGGTGCTGGATCGTCCTGCTGCTCGGCCGGGACGGCGGGGATCCGCTGCTGCTCCAGGCCAAGGAGGCCGGCCCGTCGGTGCTGGCCGAGTTCGCCGGGGCGAGCCGGTACGCGAACCAGGGGGAACGGGTGGTCGCCGGGCAGCGGCTGATGCAGGCGGCCGGTGACATCTTCCTCGGCTGGGAGCGGGCCGACGGCCTCGACGGCCGGAGCCGGGACTTCTACGTGCGCCAGTTGCGCGACTGGAAGGGCATCGCCGAACCGGAGGCGATGGTGCCGAAGGGGATGCGGGTGTTCGGCGAGGTGTGCGGGGCCACGCTGGCCCGCGCCCATGCCCGGTCCGGGGACCGGATCGCCATCGCCGGCTATCTGGGCGGCAAGGATGTCTTCGACCGGGCGATCGCCACGTTCGCGGAGTCGTACGCGGACCGCAACGAGCTGGACCACCGGGCACTGGTGGACGCGGTGGCCGCGGGGCGGCTGCCCGCGGCCGGCGCGGACGACACCTCCGGCGCGGACGGTCCGGCGGGGCCGGGCGGCTGACCTTCCGCGCCGGAGGGGGTGTTCCCGGTGGCGGCGGGCGGCCCGGCCGGCCGCCGCGTGGTATCCCGGCGTGAAGCCGTGGGGGACGCCCTCTTCCGATGTCCGACGGCCGGGTGGGGTGTGCCCCTGCCCGACGGCCAGGGGGACGCCCCTTTCCCGACCGTCGTCACGCCGAGGAGCCGCGCCCATGCCGACCACGCCTCCGGCCGCCCCCATCACCGCACCGGAGGACCCATACGCGGCGGTCCGTACGCGGAAGTACGCGGGGCTGCTGCTGATGGCGGCCGTCCTCGGGGTGCCGGTCTCGGCGATCGCGTTCGGCTTCCTGGCGCTGGTCTCGGAGCTCCAGTCGCTGACGTACACGGAGCTGCCGAAGGCGCTGGGGTTCGAGGCGACCCCGTCGTGGTGGCCCGTTCCGCTGCTCGGCGTCGCCGGGCTCCTGGTCGGGCTCGTCGTGCGCCGGCTGCCGGGCGGGGGCGGGCACCGGCCGGCGGAGGGACTGGTGTCCACCGGCGCACCGCCCGCGGCGGATCTGCCCGGGATCGTGCTCGCGGCGCTCGTCTCGCTGGGCGTGGGCGCGGTGCTGGGGCCGGAGGCGCCCCTGATCGCGCTGGGCGGCGGGCTGGCCGTCTGGGCGGCGGGCCGCGTCAAGCGGGACCTGCCCCCGGATGCGCGGTCCCTGGTCGGGGCGTCGGGGAGCTTCGCCGCGGTGAGCGCCCTGCTGGGGTCGCCGCTGCTGGGCGCGTTCCTGCTGATGGAGGTGGCGGGTCTGGCCGGGCCGATGCTGGGCGTGGTCCTGGTGCCCGGGCTGCTCTCGGCGGGCGTCGGCGCGCTGATCTTCACCGGGCTGGGGTCCTGGACGGGGCTCGGGACGTACTCCCTGACGCTGGGCGAGGTACCGCCGGCGGCCACCCCCGATGCCGCCGGGTTCGGGTGGGCGCTGCTCCTGGGGGTCGCGGCGGCCTTCGCGGGTGCGGGCATCCGCCGGCTCTCGCTGGCCCTCCAGGAACGCGTGGAGCGGCGGACGGTGGTGGCCACGGCGGTCATGGGCCTCGTCGTCGGCGCGCTGGCGCTGGTGTACGCCGAGACGTCGGGCAAGGAGGGTTCCGAGGTGCTGTACTCGGGCGAGCACGAGCTGGGCCACCTCCTCTCCACGAGCGCGGAGTACTCGGTCGGGGCGCTCGTGCTGCTCATCGTCTGCAAGTCGCTCGCCTACTGCGCCTCGTTGAGCTGCTTCCGGGGCGGCCCGGTCTTTCCCGCGATGTTCGTGGGCGCGGTGGGCGGTGTCGCGCTGTCCCATCTGCCGGGGCTGCCTCTCACGGCGGGGTTCGCGATGGGCGTCGGGGCCATGTGCGTGGCGATGCTGCGGCTGCCGATGACCTCGGTGCTCCTGGCGACGCTTCTGCTGGGCAGGGAGGGGCTCACTGTGATGCCGCTGGTGATCGTGGCAGTGGTGGTGGCGTACGTGGTCACCCTCCGGCTGACGCCCGCGCCGGCGGATCGGGGCGGGGCACGGCCGGAGGCCGGGTGAAATCTCCCGTACCGGTGTCATCCGTACCCGGTGGCGGGCAGCGCATCCGGGTAGGGGGTGGACGGCACCGGTGGAGGTGACGGTCGCCGGGGGCGCACTCCGTGCACCCTGGAGACAGCCTCCGCCCGGGGCGCGCGGCCCGCTCCCGGCTGCGCCGCCGCGCCCCTTCGACCGTTCCGCCGTGAAAGGACCCCGCGCATGACCGAGATCGTCCATGTGTCCGCCCCCGAGCTGGTCACGTACGCCGACGACCTGGCCGGCCTGCTGGTCGAGACCGTCGATGAGGGGTCCTCGGTGGGCTTCCTGGCCCCGTTGGACCGAGAGGCGGCCGCCATCTGGTGGCGGGAGCGGGCCGCCGCGGTGGAGGCCGGGAGCATCGGCATCTGGATCGCCCGCGAGGGCGGCCGGGTCTCCGGGACGATCGCCCTGGTCCGCGCCCCGCTGCCGAACGCCCGCCACCGGGCGGAGGTCGCCAAACTGATGGTCCGTCCCTCCGCGCGCGGCCAGGGGCTCGGCAGGGCGCTGCTCGCGGCGGTGGAGGCGTACGCGGCGACCGAGGGCATCACGCTGCTGATCCTGGACACCGAGACCGGCAGCCTGGCCGAGCAGGTCTACTGCGGGGCGGGGTGGACGAAGGTCGGGAGCGTGCCGGGATACGCGGCGAATCCCGCGGGCAGCCTCAAGCCGACGACCTTCTACTACAAGGAGCTCGCCGCTCCGTGAGCGGCGGGCGGCACAATGAGCTGCACCACGCAAGGAACAGGGAGAGTTTCATGACGCTGCACGACATTCCGCTGCGCACCCTCACGGGCGAGCCGACCACGCTGGGCGCGTACAGCGGCCGGACCGTCCTGGTGGTGAACGTGGCCTCCAAGTGCGGGCTCACCCCGCAGTACGAGGGCCTGGAGCGGCTGCAGCAGAACTACGGGGACCGGGGTCTGACCGTGCTCGGCGTCCCGTGCAACCAGTTCGCCGGGCAGGAGCCGGGCAGCGCGGAGGAGATCCAGACGTTCTGCTCGACGACGTACGGGGTCAGCTTCCCGCTGCTGGAGAAGGCCGACGTCAACGGCGACGGCCGGCACCCGCTGTACGCGGAGCTGACGCGGCTGGCGGACGCGGACGGGGAGGCCGGGGACGTCCAGTGGAACTTCGAGAAGTTCGTGATCTCGCCGGCCGGTGAGCCGGTGGCCCGGATCCGTCCGCGCTCGGAGCCGGAGTCCACGGAGGTCGTGGCGGCGATCGAGGCGCACCTGCCGGGCTGAGCCGACGGGGAAGGGGCGGCCGGGGATCCATGTCCCCGGCCGCCCCTTCCGTACGTCCGCCTCTCCGCTAGCGGATCGGCATGCCCGAGAGCGTGCGGGCGATCACCAGACGCTGGATCTCGCTGGTGCCCTCGAAGATGGTGTAGATGGCCGCGTCGCGGTGCATGCGCTCGACGGGGTACTCGCGGGTGAAGCCGTTGCCGCCGAGGATCTGGATCGCCTGCGCGGTGACGTCCCGGGCGGCCTCACTCGCGTACAGCTTCGACATGGAGCCCTCGGCCGAGGTGAACGGCTTGCCGGTGGTGGCCATCCAGGAGGCGCGCCAGACCAGCAGCCGGGCCGCGTCGATGCGGGTGCGCATGTCGGCGAGCTGGAAGGCGATGCCCTGGTTGTCGATGATCGGGCGGCCGAACTGGCTGCGGGTCTTCGCGTAGTCGAGGGCGACCTCGTAGGCGGCGCGGGCGGTGCCGACGGCCATCGCGCCGACGGCCGGGCGGGAGGCCTCGAAGGTGGCCATCGCCGCGTTCTTGACCCGCTCGCCGCCCGCCTTGGCGCGCTCCCGGGCGCGGGCGAGGCGCTCGTCGAGCTTCTCCTTGCCACCGAGCAGGCAGTGGCCGGGGACGCGGACGTCCTCCAGGACCACCTCGGCGGTGTGGGAGGCGCGGATGCCGTGCTTCTTGAACTTCTGGCCCTGGGAGAGGCCGGGGGTGTCCGGCGGCACGATGAAGGAGGCGTGGCCCTTGGAGCCGATGTCGGGGTCGACGACGGCGACGACGACGTGGACGTTGGCTATGCCGCCGTTGGTCGCCCAGGTCTTGGTGCCGTTGAGGACCCACTCGTCCTTGGCCTCGTCGTAGACGGCCCGGGTGCGCATCGAGGCGACGTCGGAGCCGGCGTCGGGCTCGGAGGAGCAGAAGGCGGCGACCTTCACGTCGTCGGCGTCGCCGTACATCTGCGGGATCCAGGTGCCGATCTGCTCCTCGGTGCCGTTGGCGAGGACGCCGACGGCCGCCAGGCCCGTACCGACGATCGACAGGGCGATGCCCGCGTCGCCCCAGAAGAGCTCCTCCATAGCCATGGGGATGCCCAGACCCGTAGGGTCGAAGAACTGCTGGGCGTAGAAGTCCAGGGAGTAGATGCCGACCTTGGCCGCTTCCTGGATGACGGGCCAGGGCGTTTCCTCACGCTCGTCCCACTCGGCGGCGGCGGGGCGGATGACATCCGCCGCGAAGCCGTGGAGCCACTCCTTGACCTGCTTCTGGTCATCGTTGAGCTCAAGCGTGAACTCGGCCATGTTTCCCCTCCAGGCACTGCGGCGAAAACCATGCGTTACTCGCGGTAACCACAGTCTGTTACCGGCAAGTAGGTACTGTCAACCGTCATGGAGCCGATCCGGCGCCCGCCCCGTGGAGTGTTACGTTGCGCGGGCGTGCAGGAGCGGTGCGACGGCATCGCGTGGCCAGGGGTGGGAGAGACGACATGGAGACCGCACGAAGCTCCGAGCGACAGCGGACCGCGGCCGAGCGCCGCCGCCGCGAGTTGCTGGAAGCGGCGGACCGGGTGGTGCTCAGGGACGGACCGAAGGCCTCGATGAACGCCATCGCCGCCGAGGCCGGG
This sequence comes from Streptomyces rubiginosohelvolus, assembly GCF_014649875.1. Classification (GTDB taxonomy): domain Bacteria; phylum Actinomycetota; class Actinomycetes; order Streptomycetales; family Streptomycetaceae; genus Streptomyces; species Streptomyces rubiginosohelvolus. The sequence continues at coordinate 323,973 of NZ_BMTW01000004.1, forward strand.
ATCACCAAGCCGATCCTCTACCGCCACTTCGGGGACAAGGGCGGCCTCTACCGCGCGCTGGCCAAGCGCCACACCGACGCGCTGCTCAGCGCGTTGCGCGCCGCGCTGGACGCGCCCGCCGAGCGGCGCGCCCGGGTGGAGGCCACGCTCGACACCTATCTCGCCGCGATCGAGGCCCGCCCGCAGGTCTACCGCTTCCTGATGCACCCCGCCGACGGCACGGCCGACACCGCCGACGCCACCCCCTCCGCCGAGCCGGGCTTCGACGTCGGCCGGCACTCCGCACCGCTGCTGCGCCGCCTCGGCGAGGAGCTGGGCCAGGTGATCGTCGAGCGGGTCGACCTGGGTCCTGACAGCGAGCAGATGGCCCGCATCTGGGGCCACGGGATCGTCGGCATGATGCACGCGGCGGGCGACTGGTGGCTCGCCGACCGGCCCTGCTCCCGCGAGCGCCTGGTCAGCAGCCTGGCCGATCTGCTGTGGGGGCGGCTGGCCGAGGCGGGCGACCGCGACGTCAAGGGCGGCCCGGGGTTCTGAGGTCCTGAGACACCGGCGCCCCGGGTGGGCTCAGCCCTGCCGCGCCCACGGCGCCCGGCGCGCCGCACGCAGCACCCGGGAGCGCCGCAGCTCGGTCAGCCGGTCGGGGTAGACGGTGCCCTCCAGGTGATCGCACTCGTGCTGGAGGCACCGGGCGAACCATCCCGTCCCGGCGATCCGGACCGGCTCGCCGGTCATCGTCAGCCCCTCGACGACCGCGTGGTCGAAGCGTTCCGTGCCCGCTTCCAGACCCGGAAGTGACAGACAGCCCTCCGGTCCGCGTACGGTGAGTCCGTCCGCCTCGACCAGTTCGGGATTGACCACGTGTCCCAGATGGCGGACATCGTCGTCGTCCGGGCAGTCGTAGACGAACACCTTGAGCGGGACGCCGATCTGGTTGGCGGCGAGCCCGACACCCTGTGCGGCGTACATCGTGGCGAACATGTCCTCGACCAGCTTCGCGAGCGACGGACCGAAGTCGGTGACGTCCTCGCAGGGCCGGTGGAGCAACGGGTCGCCGAGCAGACTCATCTCACGGACGAGTCCGGAACTGCCGGGGATCGGGCGGTTTCGCATGGCGGCAAGCGTACGTTCCGCCGGGGCCGGGGAGTTCCCGTGGTGCCGCGGTGCGGTCGATGCGGCGGACATCGATAGGCTGGGCGCGGACCGATGCAAGGAGGATCTAGGACGATGGCAGGCAACACGGAGCCGTTGTCGCCGCGGGCCAAACTGGCCGTGACGGCGGGCAAGGCCGCGGCGGCGGTGTCACGCGCCGCGGGGCGGGGCAGCGGATCGGTGATCGGCGGCCGGGTGGCGCTCAAACTCGACCCCGACCTGCTGGGGCGGCTGGCGCAGCACCTGGACGTGATCCTCGTGTCGGCGACGAACGGCAAGACGACCACCACCCGGCTGATCGCCGAGGCGCTGCGGGCCGCCGGGCCCGTCGTATCGAACGCGCTCGGCGCGAACATGCCCGCGGGCATCACCTCGGCGCTGGCCGGCGGCTCGGACGCGAAGTTCGGCGTGATCGAGGTCGACGAGAAGTATCTGGCGGGGGTGGCCCGGGACACCACGCCCAAGGCCATCGCGCTGCTCAACCTCTCCCGCGACCAGCTGGACCGCGCGGCGGAGACCCGGATGATGGCCGAGCACTGGCGCGAGGGCCTGTCCGGCTCGAAGGCCGTGATCATCGCCAACGCGGACGACCCGCTGGTCGTCTGGGCGGCCTCCTCCTCGCCCAACGTGGTGTGGGTGGCGGCCGGTCAGGCGTGGAAGGACGACGCGTGGTCCTGCCCGTCCTGCGGCGGTGTGATGCAGCGCCCGGGCGACGACTGGTTCTGCGGGCAGTGCGGCTTCCGCCGCCCCGCCCCGAGCTGGGCGCTGAACGGCGACTACGTCCTGGACCCGCACGGTTCGGCGTGGCCGATCCACCTCCAGCTGCCCGGCCGCGCGAACAAGGCGAACGCCACCAGCTCGGCGGCCGTCGCCGCCGTCTTCGGCGTACCGCCGCAGGTCGCGCTGGAGCGGATGTACCAGGTGCAGGCGGTCGCCGGACGCTACGACGTCGTCTCCTTCCAGAACCGTGAGCTGCGGCTCCTGCTGGCGAAGAACCCGGCCGGCTGGCTGGAGACGTTCTCGCTGATCGACCCGCCGCCGACGCCGGTGATCCTCTCGGTGAACGCCCGCGGAGCGGACGGCACGGACACCTCCTGGCTGTGGGACGTGGACTACACCCAGCTGGCCGGGCACCCGATCTTCGTGCTCGGCGACCGGAAGCTGGACCTCGCGGTCCGCCTCGAAGTGGCCGGTCTCGACTTCCGGGTCTGCGAGAACCTCGACGAGGCCGTGCAGTACGCCCCGCCCGGCCGCATCGAGGTCATCGCCAACTACACCGCCTTCCAGGATCTGCGCCGTCGTGTCGGCAACTGACCCCGGCCCCGGCCATCTCCGGAGAGGACGAAGTATGAACAACGGTCTGCGTCTGGTCTGGGTCTACCCCGACCTGCTCAGCACCTACGGCGACCAGGGCAACGCCCTGGTCGTGGAGCGGCGGGCCCGGCAGCGCGGTCTGGACGTGCAGCGCGTCGACGTGCGCAGCGACCAGCCGGTGCCGACGTCCGGCGACATCTATCTGATCGGCGGCGGTGAGGACCGGCCGCAGCGCCTCGCGGCGGAGCGGCTGCGCCGCGACGGCGGGCTGGCCCGGGCCGCGTCCAACGGCGCGATCATCTTCTCGGTCTGCGCGGGCTACCAGATCCTCGGCCACGAGTTCGTCAACGACCTCGGTGAGCGCGAGCAGGGTCTCGGTCTGCTCGACGTGGTCTCCACCCGCGGTGAGGGCGCGCGGTGCGTCGGCGACGTACTGGCGGACATCGACCCGCAGCTCGGCCTGCCGCCGCTGACCGGGTTCGAGAACCACCAGGGCGTCACCCATCTCGGCCCGACGGCACGGCCGTTCGCCCGGGTGCAGTTCGGCCGGGGCAACGGCACCGGGGACGGCACGGAGGGCGCGTACAACGACACCGTCTTCGGGACGTACATGCACGGTCCGGTGATGGCCCGCAACCCGCAGATCGCCGACCTGCTGCTGAAGCTGGCCCTCGACGTGAACGCGCTGCCGCCCACCGACGACCGGTGGTACGAGGCGCTGCGCGCCGAGCGGATCGCCTCGGCGACCCAGCCCGCCTGAGGCACATTCCGCTCGCATGAGCAAAGCCCTCCTGAGGGGGCTGACGCTCGCTTGAGCGACGGCCCGCCTGAGGGGTATTTCGCTCGGTTGAGCGAAGTCCAGCAGGCGGACGGCCGGTTCGGCCCCGCCACTCTGCGCCGGTAGGGTGGCGGGGATCCAACCGGACGGCGTGGTCCGGTCGTCGACTTACACGTTGCAAAGGTTTCCGGGCCATGCGCATTGGCGTACTCACCTCCGGCGGCGACTGCCCCGGCCTCAACGCCGTCATCCGTTCCGTCGTGCACCGCGCGGTGGTGGACCACGGCGACGAGGTCATCGGCTTCCACGACGGCTGGAAGGGCCTGCTGGAGGCGGACTACCGCAAGCTCGACCTCGACGCGGTGGGCGGCATCCTGGCCCGCGGCGGCACGATCCTCGGATCCTCCCGCGTCCAGCCCGCGCATCTGCGCGACGGGGTGGAGCGCGCCCGCGGCCATGTCGCGGATCTCGGCCTGGACGCCATCATCCCGATCGGCGGCGAGGGCACGCTGAAGGCGGCCAACCTCCTCTCCGAGGCCGGGCTGCCCATCGTCGGGGTCCCCAAGACCATCGACAACGACATCGCCTCCACCGACGTCACCTTCGGCTTCGACACCGCCGTCGGTGTCGCGACCGAGGCGCTGGACCGGCTGAAGACCACCGCCGAGTCGCACCAGCGGGTGCTGATCGTCGAGGTCATGGGCCGTCACACCGGCTGGATCGCCCTGCACTCGGGCATGGCCGCCGGCGCCCACGCGATCGTGGTGCCCGAGCGCCCCTTCGACATCGACGAGCTGACCGCACTGGTCGGCAAGCGGTTCTCGGCGGGCAAGAAGTTCGCCATCGTGGTCGTCGCCGAGGGCGCCAAGCCGCGTGAGGGCTCCATGCAGTTCGAGCAGGGCGTCAAGGACATCTACGGCCACGAGCGGTTCGCCGGGGTGGCCACGCAGCTCTCCGGCGAGCTGGAGCAGCGGCTCGGCAAGGAGGCCCGCCCGGTCATCCTCGGCCATGTCCAGCGCGGCGGCACGCCGACCGCGTACGACCGCGTCCTCGCGACCCGGTTCGGCTGGCACGCGGTGGAGGCGGCGCACCGGGGCGAGTTCGGGATGCTGACCGCGCTGCGCGGCACGGACATCGTGATGGTCCCGCTGGCGGAGGCGGTCGAGACGCTGAAGACGGTCCCGGCCGAGCGGTACGCCGAGGCGGAGTGCGTGCTGTAGAACACCTCGTCAGGACACATCGTCCAGAACTGCCCCCGGCCGCAACCGCGGCCGGGGGCAGTTCTACTCTGGACCGGACAACCGGCACGAAACGGGGACGTGTCCCCATCGGGAGTGAACAGATGGATCACAGCGGGCACGGCATGAACATGGATCTGCCGCCGTTCACGCTGGGACGGGGGCTGGAGCTCTCCGTCGAACCGTTCTTCCTGACCGGCTGCGTCCTGGCGCTCGCCCTGTACGGGTACGGCGTGGTGCGGCTGCGTCGGCGCGGGGACGGCTGGCCGGTGAGCCGGATCGTGTTCTTCACGGTGGGCGTGCTGAGCATCGCGCTGGTGATGTGCACCAAGCTCAACGACTACGGCATGGTCATGTTCAGCGTCCACATGGTGCAGCACATGGTGATCAGCATGCTGTCGCCGATCCTGCTGCTGCTGGGCGCCCCGGTGACGCTGGCGCTGCGCGCGCTGCCGCCGGCCGGCCGGGGGCGGATCGGACCGCGCGAGCTGCTGCTGAAGCTGCTGCACAGCCGGTACATGAAGATCATGACGCATCCGGTGTTCACGATCCCGCTGTTCATCGCGAGCCTCTACGCGCTCTACTTCACGCCGATCTTCGACTTCCTGATGGGCTCCAAGCCGGGCCACCTCGGGATGATGGTGCACTTCCTCGCGGTCGGCCTGGTCTTCTTCTGGCCGATCATGGGCGTGGACCCGGGTCCGCACCGCCCCGGCTATGTGATGCGGATGCTGGAGCTGTTCGCCGGGATGCCGTTCCACGCGTTCTTCGGGATCGCCCTGATGATGGCGTCGACGCCGATGGTGAAGACGTACGAGAATCCGCCCGCCTCGCTGGGCATCGACGCCCTGAGCGACCAGAACTGGGCGGGCGGGATCGCCTGGGCGTTCAGCGAGATCCCCTCGGTGCTGGTGCTGATCGCGCTGGTCTACCAGTGGTACAACTCCGAACAGCGTGCTGCACGGCGCTCGGACCGGGCCGCCGACCGCGACGGCGACAAGGAGCTGGCGGCGTACAACGCCTATCTCGCGTCTTTGCAGGCGCGCGGACAGTAGCGCGGATGGCGCATACGGGGTGACCATGGGGACAACGGCCGCGCGGCCGACGAGGAGCGTGCGCGCATGTCCGGATCGACGAAGACCATGGGATACATGACCGTCGGGGCGCTGGTCGCGGTGACCGCGTACACGGTGGCGCTGGGAAGCAGTGGCTGGCTCTGGTTCGGCTGGGTGGTGCTGGGACTGTGCACCATCGGCATGCTGGCCACACAGGACACCTGAGACGTCACGGCGGGTGACAACGCCTGACGTCCCCGGAGCCGGGTACGCGTCGGGACAGCGCTTACCGTCCCTGGTGGTGCCGGGACCCTGCGGGTAGGGTCCCGGCACCACCATGACCTGGTAGTACGCAGTCCTGAGTCGGCCCGGCAGAGCGAGGTGCACCCACAAGGTGTTTTATTACATCCTGAAGTATGTCGTTCTGGGACCCGTTCTGCGGCTCTTGTTCCGCCCCCGGATCGAGGGCCTGGAGAACATCCCGGAAGACGGTGCGGCGATCGTCGCGGGCAACCACCTCTCCTTCTCGGACCATTTCCTGATGCCGGCCATCCTCAAGCGCCGCATCACCTTCCTGGCGAAGGCCGAATACTTCACCGGCCCGGGGATCAAGGGCCGGCTCACGGCCGCCTTCTTCCGCAGCGCGGGCCAGATCCCGGTGGACCGGTCCGGCAAGGACGCCGGTCAGGCCGCGATCCGCGAGGGGCTCGGCGTGCTGAGCAAGGGCGAGCTGCTGGGGATCTATCCCGAGGGCACCCGCTCGCACGACGGCCGGCTCTACAAGGGCAAGGTCGGGGTGGCGGTCATGGCGATCACCGCGGGGGTGCCGGTGATCCCGTGCGCGATGCTCGGCACCTTCGAGATCCAGCCGCCCGGCCAGAAACTCCCCAAGATCAAGCAGGTCGCGATCCGGTTCGGTGAGCCGCTGGACTTCTCGCGCTACGCGGGCATGGAGGACCAGAAAGCCGCGATCCGTGCGGTGACGGACGAGATCATGTACGCGATCCTCGAACTCTCCGGCCAGGAGTACGTGGACGAGTACGCGGCCAAGGTGAAGGCGGCCGAACAGGCAGCAGCGCCGCCGAGGAAGTTCCCGAAGCTGCGACGCTGAGCGCGAATTCGCCACCGGCAGAGCGGTCTCGTCCGGGAGGCCCCGCTCCCCTAGCGTCGGATGCATGAGCAACGGACACGCATGGGTACTGGGAGCGACGGGCCAGATCGGGCGGGCCGCGGTCCGCGCGCTGGCCGCCGACGGCTGGGAGGTCACCGCGGCCTCGCGCGGCGGGGGCCGGGACGAGGCGTGGGACGCCGGGGTCCGGGCGGTGGCGCTCGACCGCGACGAGGAAGGGGCGCTGGAGAAGGCCCTGGGCGGCGGCTGTGACGTCCTGGTCGACATGGTGGCGTTCGACGGCGCGCACGCCCGGCAGTTGACCGGGCTGGCCGGCCGGATCGGCTCGGCGGTCGTGATCTCCAGCGGCGCGGTGTACGAGGACGAGCGGGGCCGCAGCTTCGACACCCAGGCCGAACCGGACGGCTTCCCGCGCTACCCGGTGCCGCTGCCGGAGAGCCAGGCCACGGTGGCGCCGGGGGACGCCACGTACGGGACGCGGAAGGTCCTGCTGGAGCGGGAGTTGCTGGCGGCGGGCGAGGCGCTGCCGGTGACGCTGCTGCGCGCGGGCGCGGTCCACGGCCCGTACTGCCGCACACCGCGCGAGTTGTACGTGGTGAAGCGGCTGCTGGACGGGCGGCGGCGCCGGGTCCTCGCGTACGGCGGGAAGACCCGTTTCCACCCGCTCCATGTCTCCAACGCGGCGGAGCTCATCCGGCTGGCCGCCGGGAAGCCGGGTTCGCGTGTGCTGAACGCGGCGGACCCCGAGGCGCCCACGGTCGCGGAGATCGCGTCGGCGATCGACGCGGTGCTGGGGCGGGATACGGCGACGGTGCTGATCGACGGCCCGGCGCCCGAGGGACATGTGGGCGAGACACCGTGGAGCGGCGCGCACCCGGTGGTCTACGACATGGCGGCAGCCGGTGAACAGCTCGGCTACCGGCCCGTGACGGGGTACGTGGAGTCACTGCCGGAGACGGTCGAGTGGCTGGCCGGAGAGCTGGCGGGGCGCGACTGGCGGGAGGCGTTCCCGAAGATGCTCAAGAACTACGGCGAGGGTCTCTTCGACTACGCGGCGGAGGACGCCTGGCTGGCGGCGTACGACCGGAGCCGCCGCTGAGAACGGGCCCCGGTCGTACGCCTCAGGGGCGTGCTAAGGCTTCGGCGTGGCGTGCGGGGTGCACGTCACGTCGCGCCGGTCGGTCTTCCCGGTGAGCAGGTAGGTGTCCACCCGCTCGTTGACGCAGGGGTTGACCAGCCCGGTGACGCCGTGGGATCCGGCGTCCTTCTCGGTGATGAGCCGGGAGCCCTTGAACCGCTTGTGCAGCTCGACCGCGCCCGCGTACGGGGTGGCGGCGTCGCGGGTGGACTGCACGATGAGAACCGGCGGCAGGCCCTTGCGGGTCTTCACGTCCAGCGGGGTCCGCTGCTTGGCGGGCCAGGTGGCGCAGGGCAGGTTCATCCAGGCGTTGGCCCACGTCATGAACGGGTACTTCTCGTGCAGCCGGGTGTTGTCCCGGTCCCAGGTGCGCCAGTCGGTGGGCCACTGGGCGTCGGCGCACTCGACGGCGCTGTAGACCGCGTTGCCGTTCTCGGATGCGGCGTTGCCCGCGAGGTCGCTCATGTCGGGGGCGGCGGCGTCGATCAGCGCCTGGGTGTCACCGGCCCGGTAGGCGCTCCAGGTCTTGGCGGTGGGGGCCCAGGCGGAGTCGTAGTACGGGGCGCCCTGGAAGAAGGAGATCAGCTCGGCGGGTCCGACGACGCCGCCGATGGGCTTCTTCTTCGCGGCGGCCCGCAGCTCCAGCCAGGCCTTCTCGACCTTCTGCGGGGTGTCGCCGATGCCGTAGACGGAGTCGTGCTCGGCGACCCACGCCTTCCAGTCGTCCCAGCGGGTCTGGAAGGCGATGTCCTGGTTGAGGTTCGCCCGGTACCAGATGTTCTTCCGCGACGGGTCGACCACGCTGTCGACGACCATGCGCCGGACGTGGGTCGGGAAGAGCGTGCCGTAGACGGCGCCCAGGTAGGTGCCGTAGGAGACGCCGAGGAAGTTGAGCTTCTTCTCCCCGAGCGCGGCCCGGATGACGTCCAGGTCGCGTGCCGTGTTCGGCGTCGTCATGTGCGGCAGCATCTCGCCGCTGCGCTCGCCGCACCCCTCGGCGTACTCACGGGCCAGCTTGCGCTGGGCGCGCTTGTCGGCCTCGCTGTCGGGGACCGGGTCGGCCTTGGGCGCCTTCACGAACTCCTGCGGATCGACACAGGAGATCGGGGCCGAGTGGCCGACGCCGCGCGGGTCGAAGCCGACGAAGTCGTACGCCTTCGCGGTCTTCGTCCAGAGCGGGTTCTTGGCGGTGATCCGGGTGGGGAAGCGCATCCCCGAACCGCCGGGCCCGCCCGGGTTGTAGAGCAGGGCGCCCTGCCGCTCGGCCTTCGTGCCGGTACTGACGTGCCGGTCGACGGCGAGCTTGATCTTCTTCCCGTGCGGCTTGGCGTAGTCGAGCGGCACGGTGACCCAGCCGCACTGGATGGGGGCGGTCAGACCCCAGTCCTCCGGGCAGTCCTTCCAGTCGATCCCGCTCTTCGCCGCCCGCTGCGCCGCGACGGCGACCCCGCGCGCCTCGGCGTCGCCCCGGCCGTGGTGCCGGCCGTCGGCGCTCGCCGCGGGTGCGGCCATGGCCCCCGCTATGAGCGTGCCCGCGACGAGAGCCCCGGCCGAGCCGAGCACTGTCGTACGTCTCACGTGAATCCCCCTTCATCCGATCCGCCGCCGAGGGGGCGGCGTGGTCATCGGTACGTCGCGGGGATCCTTTCGTCTGTGGGGCACCTGGGGCCAGGGCGTACACCTGTTTCTTTACCGAACCCATAACCGGTGAAGGAAGTTCGCTGAGCGGACTCAGTCCTCGAAACTCTCCTTCAGTCCGTCCAGCAGTTCGCGCATCGCGTCGTCCAGGATTCCGCGCAGCAGGCGGGCGTCCGCTGCCACCGCGGTGACCAGGACGGCGGGGCCGGCCAGTGGGGTGAGGGCGGCGGTGGGGCCGAGGAGGCACGCGGGGAGCGGGGCATCCTCGAAGAGCGGGTCGGCGAGGAGGAGTTGGCCGACGGCTCGGTGGCCGGCGAGGACGGCTGGGCCGTCCCAGCCGGCGGGGGCGTCGGGGCCGTAGGCGAGTTGCTGGTCGAGGAGGGGGCGGCCAGCGCGGTGGACGGCGAGGCGGGTCGTGAGGGCGCCGGTGGGTTCGCCGTGGCGGCCGAGGATCTGTTCCTCGCGCAGCAGGAGGCGTGCGGTAGGGGCGAGTTGGACCCGGGTGGTCTGGTGCAGGCGGCTGCCGTGAGCGGAGACCAATTGTTCGGGGAGCCAGTGCAGGATCGCCCCCTCCCCCACGGTCAGGTCGACGGTGTACGTGGACGGGTCGGCGTCCGGGCGGGGGCCCGGGAGGGCGACGGTGGCCGCCGCCGCGTCGACCGTGAGGCGTGCGCCGTCGGCCGCCTCGGCCTCGATGGCGAGGCGGTCGCCGTTCAGCGGGGCGCTCATCGCGCCGACCACGGTGACCCGGGCGTACGGGGGGTGCGGGGAACGGGTGCGCCGCAGGGCGAGCGGGCCTGCGCTCTCCAGGACGGGCAGGGCGGTGCCGCCCCGCCCGTCCGGCACTGCGCGGAGCCGGGCGCGCGCGCGGACGCTCACGCGGTCCAGGCGGCGAGCTGTGCGCGCACCCAGTCGGCGACCGGTCCGACACCCTCGGCCGAGGTCAGGGAGGTGAAGGCGACGGGGAGGTCGCCGCGCTGCTTCTTGGCGTCCAGGGCCATCTGCTCCAGGTCGGAGCCGACGTACGGGGCGAGGTCCGTCTTGTTGATGACGAGGAGGTCGGCGGTGGTGACGCCGGGGCCGCCCTTGCGGGGGATGTCGTCGCCGCCCGCGACGTCGATGACGAAGATCTGCGCGTCGACCAGGCCCTTGGAGAAGGTGGCGGTGAGGTTGTCGCCGCCGGACTCGACGAGGATCAGGTCGAGCGGGCCGACCGCGTCCTCCAGGTCCTCGACCGCTTCGAGGTTGGCGGAGATGTCGTCGCGGATCGCGGTGTGCGGGCAGGCGCCGGTCTCGACGGCCTGGATCCGCTCGGGCGGCAGGACCGCGTTGTTCAGGAGGAAGTCGGCGTCCTCCCGGGTGTAGATGTCGTTGGTGACGACGGCGATGGAGAGCCGGTCGCGCAGCTCGCGGCAGAGGGCGGCGACGGTCGCCGTCTTACCGGTGCCGACGGGACCGCCGAGGCCGATGCGCAGGGCGCGCCGGGTGCCGTCAGGGCGGGTGGCGTCGGCGCTGACGGCGGCGGGGCCGTCGTGGGTGTGGTCGAGGTGCATGGGGCTGCTCCTGCTTCTTGGAGGGTTGGGAAGCCTTCTTGGAGGGTCATGAGGCGAACAGGCGGACCGGCCACGCGGCGTGCGCCTCGGCGGTGATGTCGAGGAGCGGGGCCGAGGCGGCGGGCAGGGCGTCGATGCCTTGCCGGGCCGCCTCGGCGGCCTGTTCCGCGACCCGGTCCAGGTCCGGGGCGAGCCGGGCGAGGACGGCGGTGGCGTGGAAGGGGTCGAGGGAGAGGAGCCGGACGACGGCGGTGGCGGGGCCGCTGACGGTCTCGTACGCGACACAGTGCGCGGCGTCCTCGGGGCCGAGGCCCGCCGACCGCGCGGTGAGCCCGAGGACGACGGGCTGGTGGGCGCCGCGTGGCCGGGCCGCGGCGAGGGCGTCCAGTTCGGGGCCGGGCCAGGTGGCGCGGGCGGCCCGCATCATCTGCCGGCCCAGCTTCCGGGCGGTGGCCCGCAGGGCGGGCGAGGGCGTACGGGCGTCGGCGGCCTCGTCGAGGGCGAGCGGGTCGAGGCCGTGGGCCGCCGCCGCGGCGAGGGCGGCGGCGGTGAGGCCCGCGGTGTGCAGACGGCCCCGGCAGAAGGCGGCGAGGGAGTCGGCGTCCCGGACGCGGCCCTCGGCGACGGCCGGTTCGGCGCCACCGGAATGGGCGTGGCCTCCGGCGGGAAACCGGCCGTCGGCGAGGACGAGGAGAGCTGCGCGTGACATGGCGGTGGCCGTCCCTCAGAAGAGGAAGTAGCGCTGGGCCATGGGCAGTTCCGCCGCCGGGGCCGGCTCGACCGGATCGCCGTCGATGGTGACGGCGAAACTGTCGGGGTCGACGTCGACGCGGGGCACGGCGTCGTTCTCCCGCATGTCCACCTTGGTGACTCCCCGGGTGCTGGTGATCGGCACGAACGGCTTGTCCAAGGCGAGCCGTTCGGGCAGCCCGTCCTCGATCGCGGCGGCGGAGATGAAGTTGAACGAACCCCGCGCGGCCGCCCGGCCCAGCGCGCCGAACATCGGCCGGGGCATCACCGGCTGGGGCGTCGGGATGGAGGCGTTGGCGTCGCCCATCTGCGCGTACGCGATCTGGCCGCCCTTGATGACGGTCTGCGGCTTCACGCCGAAGAACGCCGGGTCCCAGAGCACCAGGTCGGCGAGCTTGCCGGTCTCCACCGAGCCGATCTCGCCGCCCATGCCCTGGGCGACGGCCGGATTGATGGTGTATTTGGCGACATAGCGACGGACCCGGTGGTTGTCGGCCCGGCCGTCCCCCGGCAGGGCTCCGCGCCGCTTCTTCATGACGTGGGCGGTCTGCCAGGTCCGCAGGATCACCTCGCCGATACGCCCCATGGCCTGGGAGTCCGAGGAGATGATCGAGATGGCGCCGAGGTCGTGGAGGATGTCCTCGGCCGCGATCGTGGAGGGCCTGATCCGGGACTCGGCGAACGCCAGGTCCTCGGGGACGGCGGGGTTCAGGTGGTGGCAGACCATCAGCATGTCGAGGTGTTCCTCGATGGTGTTGACGGTGTGCGGCCGGGTGGGGTTGGTCGAGCTGGGCAGGACGTACGGCTCGGAGACCACGCTGATGATGTCGGGCGCGTGCCCGCCGCCCGCCCCCTCGGTGTGGTACGCGTGGATGGTCCGGCCGGCGATGGCTGCGAGGGTGTCGGCGACGAACCCGGCCTCGTTGAGGGTGTCCGTGTGGATGGCGAGCTGCGCGCCGGTCCGTTCGCAGACGGTGAGGCAGGCGTCGATGACGGCGGGCGTGGCACCCCAGTCCTCGTGGATCTTGAATCCCAGTGCCCCGCCGCGCAGTTGGGAGTACATGGCGTCCTGCGACATCGTGTTGCCCTTGCCGAGCAGCCCGATGTTGACGGGGAACGTCTCCAGTGCCTCGAACATCCGGGCCAGATGCCAGGGGCCGGGGGTGACGGTGGTGGCCTTGGTGCCTTCGGCGGGGCCGGTGCCGCCGCCGACAAGGGTGGTGATGCCGCTGGAGAGTGCCTGGTCGATCAGGGTGGGCGAGATGAAGTGGACGTGGGCGTCGACCGCCCCGGCCGTGAGCAGCTTGCCGTTGCCCGCGATGACCTCGGTCTCCGGGCCGATCACCAGGTCGGGGTGGACGCCGTCCATGGTGTCCGGGTTCCCGGCCTTGCCGATGCCGGTGATCCGGCCGTCCCGGATGCCGATGTCGGCCTTGACGATGCCCCAGTGGTCGATGACGACGGCGCCGGTGATGACGGTGTCGGGCGCGCCTTCGGCCCGGGTGGTGCGGGCCTGGCCCATGGACTCGCGGATCACCTTGCCGCCGCCGAACACCGCCTCGTCGCCCGCGTTTCCGGGGCCGCCGGAGCGGTCCTCCTCGATCTCGACGAGCAGATCGGTGTCGGCGAGCCGGATCCGGTCGCCGGTGGTGGGCCCGAACAGGTCGGCGTACACCGCCCGCTTGAGGTCAGGCATCGAGGGCACCTCCGGTTTCGCCGCGCAGGCCGGGGACGACGCGGCGGCCGGCGAGGGGGACGAGTTCGACGTCGGCGGGGATGCCGGGTTCGAAGCGGACCGCCGTGCCGGCGGCGATGTTCAGCCGCAGGCCGTGGGCGGCGGCGCGGTCGAAGTGCAGCCCGGGGTTGGCCTCGGCGAAGTGGTAGTGGGAGCCGACCTGGACGGGGCGGTCGGCGGCGTTGAGGACGGTGAGGCGGGTGACCGCCCGCCCCTCGTTGACGGGGATGTCCCCGTCCCCGTACAGGATCTCTCCGGGAATCATCGGCGCTCCCCCGTCAGACGATCGGGTCGTGGACGGTGACGAGCTTCGTGCCGTCGGGGAAGGTGGCCTCGACCTGGACGTCGTGGAGCATCTCGGGGATGCCTTCCATGACGTCGTCCCGGGTGAGCAACTTGCGCCCGGACGCCATGAGTTCGGCGACGGTACGGCCGTCCCGGGCGCCTTCCAGGAGGTGGGCGGTGATCAGGGCGACGGCCTCGGGGTGGTTGAGCTTCAGCCCGCGCGCCCGGCGCTTCTCGGCCACGTCGGCGGCCACATGGATGAGCAGACGCTCCTGCTCGTGCGGGGTCAGTTGCACGCTTCCACCTCATCGTCTTCCGCCCGGTTCCTGGCTCCGGACGCAGCGGGACCCTATCCCCGTTCAACAACTCGTTGAACGGGAACGGAGGTCTCGCGACCAGGCATTGCACGTTAGGGCGGAAGTTTTTCCATTGCGTTAACTGATCTTTTGCGGGGTGATGGACATCAGCCCGCGCAACCCCTTCTCCACCACCTCGGGGCGCACGTCCCCGAAGAGCGCCTCCTGGACGAGGAAGCCCTGCGCCACCGCGATCATCGTGCGCGCCACGTCTTCGCCGGACACGTCGCCCTCCAGGATCCCGGCGGAGCGGTAGGCGTCGACGAGCTTCGCCCAGGCGACGCGCATGGAGGCGTAGCCCTCGCCGAGGAGGGTGGCGAGGCGTTCGTTGCGCAGCGTCTCGGACCAGAGCTGGACCACGAGCGCGGCGAACGTACGACGCCGCAGTCCGTACACCTGACCCCCGAGCACGCCGCCGAGCGCCCGGCTGAGCAGCACGTCCGGGGTGGGCGGCGGCGTCATACGGGAAGCCTCCTCGAAGGAGCCGCGAATGACGCCGAAGGTCTCCTCGGTGATGGCCGCGATGATGTCCTCCTTGCCGGGGAAGTAGCGGTAGACCGCTCCGGCGGACAGGCCCACTTCCTTGAGGACGTCCTGCATGGACGTGCCGTGGAATCCGTTGCGGGCGAAGCAGCGCGCCGCGCCGTCGAGGATCTGACGGCGGCGGGCGTCGAGGTGTTCCTGGGATACACGGGCCATGGCCTCAATCTAAAACGAACGTTCCTTCTTGACAATCGAACGAGGCGTGCGGACAGTGGGGGTCAGCGTAAAACGAACGATCCTTCTTTTTGAGCTCCTGCCCGTCGCCTGCCCGTCGCACGAATCGAGGCCCCTCATGTCCACCGCACCCAACCGCCGCGCGGTAGCGGTGATCCTGCTGATCCCCCTGATGGTGACTCTCGCCCTCTGGGCCTTCGCCTGGCCCGCCGCCCGGATCGCGCCGCGCGACCTCCCGGTCGGCGTGGCGGGCGCGGCGCCGGCCGCCCAGCAGCTGGAGCAGCGGTTCGAGCAGCGCGAGGGCGCCTTCGAGGTGCACCGTTACGCCGACGAGGCCGCCGCCCGGGCCGCGATCGAGGACCGGGTCGTATACGGAGCGGTCGTCGCCACCCCGCAGGGGCCGCACCTGCTCACCGCGTCGGCGGCGAGCCCCGTCGTCTCCCAGCTGCTGCGCGAGGCCGTGACCGCGTCCGCCCCGAAGGGCACGCAGGTCGAGGTCACCGATGTGGTCGCCGCACCGCCCGGGGATCCGCGTGGCAGTGCGCTCGGCGCGAGCGTCCTGCCCTTGGCCCTGGCGGGAATGGCGGCCGGAGCCGTCGTCACCCTCATGGGGCTGCGCGGGGCGCGCGGCGTGTTGACCCTGCTGGCGGCATCCGCACTGGTGGGGCTCGCCGCCACGGCCGTGACGCACAGCTGGCTCGGCGTGATCACGGGCGACTGGTGGACGGAGGCGGGGGTGCTCGCGCTCACCGTGCTGGCCATCGGTTCGGCGGTGGCGGGGCTCGCCGCCCTGTTCGGGCCGCGCGGTATCGGACTCGGCGCCCTGCTGATGGTCCTGCTGGGCAACTCCTTCTCCGGCGTCACCAGCGCACCGCAGCTGCTGCCCGAGCCCGTCGGGGCGATCGGCCAATGGCTTCCGCCGGGCGCGGGGGGTTCCCTGCTCCGCTCGGTCGCCTTCTTCGACGGGAGCGCGGCGGGCGGGCCCCTCCTGACGCTCTCGCTGTGGTCGGCCCTCGGACTGGCGGCGGTGCTGCTCGCCCGGCGGACGCCGAAGCCCGCCGCACCGACGCCCGCCGAGCCCGCCCGGGAGCCGGCCCTGACCGGCTGAGCCCCGGGTCCGGACGCGCCGAGCCGGGTGCCCCTCATTGAGGAGGGGCACCCGGCTCTGTCCTGTCGCGGGCGCGCTCCGGCGCGGGCGCGCTCCGGCGCGGGCGCCGTCCGGTCCGGGCGTCAGGCGTCCCGGCCGTTGCCGTTGCCGTCGTGAGGGCGGTGCTCGGCGGCGATACCGAACCTGCGCCGTTCGCCCTGAGCGGAGGGCGCGGAGTTGATCGAGGAGACCGAGCTGATCACCTGCTCCTCGGTAGCAGCCTCCTCCGCTTCGAGTCGTTGCAGGTCAGCGGCGGAAACCAGCGCGATGAGGGGCTTGCCGTGCCGTGTCACCACGACGCGTTCGCCGCCGTAGACGACGCGGTTGATCAGTTCGGCGAGCTCCGCCCGTGCTTGCGTCACCGGAATCTCGTAGGCCATAGTCACCATCATAACCTTCTGTACGTCCTGTACATTTTTTACGGATGGCCGGACCCCCAGACGGATGGTCAGCTCCAGGAGAGAGGCACGCCATGATCCGCCCCGTCGCCCGCTACGTCCTTCCCGAGTTCACCGAGCGCACCGCGACCGGAACCCGGACCCAGGACCCGTACTCCAAGCTGCTGTCCGAGCGGATCGTCTTCCTCGGGAGCCCGATCGACGACACCGCAGCGAGCGATCTCATCGCCCAGCTCATGTACCTGGAGCACGCCGATCCGGACCGGCCCCTGTCGCTGTACATCAACTCCCCCGGCGGTTCGTTCCAGGCGATGGCGGCGGTCTACGACACGATGCAGTTCCTGACCTGCGAGGTGGAGACCTTCTGCCTGGGGCAGGCCGGCTCCTACGCGGCGGCCCTGCTGGCGGCCGGGGCGAAGGGGCGGCGACATGCACTGCCCGGCGCACGGGTAGTCATTCAGCAGCCCGCACTGGAGGAGCCGATGCGGGGCCAGCCGTCCGACCTGGAGATCCACGCGCGCGAACTGGTGCGCACCCGCGAGATGTTCGCGGCCATGCTGGTCCGGCACACGGGCCGGACCGCGGAGCAGGTCACCGCCGACATCGAGCGCGACACCATCCTCGACGCGAAGGGCGCCCTCGCCCACGGGCTGGTCGACCACGTCGTGGAGAACCGCTGACCCATCCGGCCGCCGTGCGACCGGCGCCGTACGACGCGAGGTGAAACGCCGATGGAGCCACCCGAGTTCCCGCCCCTGCCCGCGCTGACCCGCGCCGAGGGCGAGTTCGTCGACTGCTATCTGGCCGTGCTCGACCAGGTGGGCCGGATCAACCCCGCGCACGGCGGCGACACCTACAGCGCGCTGCGGGCCGCCCAGGCCCTGGCCTCCGGGGCGGCGGCCCTGCGCGACGCCCTGGCCCTGATGCACGAGCGCGGCGAGTCACGGCTCCACGCCGCCACCCTGGCGCGGGCCCTGCGTGTCCTGGACGGGGAGCGCAGGGCGGGCCGGGTCGCGATGCCTCCGCCAGTGGACCGACCTCCGGTGAACTGACCCGCAGTGAACTGACCCGCCCGGCGCGCCGGGAGCGCCTTACGGGAGCGGACCGGTCGGGCCACCGCACGACACGCCCGACCCCGCGATCACATTCCCTCGCTCGTTCGGCGTAGGTCATCACCCGCACGAGCGACGGCCCAACTTGCATCCGGAGCGCAGCCCGTACTCGAAATGCATCCTTTCGTCCCTGGTACGAGGGTGTGCGCCGGGCTCGTCGGCGAGCGCGAATCAGGCCTGTCCACCTGAATGGATCAGTGGTGAGGAGACTCACAAATCGCCGTTTCAGCTCGGAAATCCGGCACGGAGTGCGTCAAGATCCCTGGGACGACAAGCCCCCGCCGCCGCGGCGGGGCGGTCCGGGCGGACGCCGAGTCCTGCCGCCGCCCGGATGACTGGTCGACAGAAGTGGATCGGCAGGAGTGGAGGACCCGAGCACAACGGGCCGACCGGGAGACCGGGAAGCCCTCGGGGTGAAGCCGCGACGCGGCCGGGCAACTTCGCCAGCCCGAACCCGACAGGTCATCCTTCACAGGCGGCTGACGAAGGGTTGCGCATGTCTGCGCAGGTTCATGTCCCGTCTCTGTTCGCCCGGGTCGGTACGGCTTCGGCGCTCACCCTGGCCGTGACGTCCTCGATGCTGGCGCCCGGTCTGGTGAGTGATGCCGAGGCCGCCACCGCCCACTCGACGAAGGCCCTGAAGGTCGCCGCGTCGAAGAAGGGGGCTCCCTACAAGTACGGAGCGGCGGGTCCCAGCCGCTTCGACTGTTCGGGGCTGACGCTCTACTCGTTCAAGAAGGCCGGCAAGAAGCTTCCCCGCACGGCACAGCAGCAGTACAACAAGACCCGCCATATCGCGAAGTCGCAGCGTAAACGCGGCGACCTCGTCTTCTTCCATTCGGGGCGCAGCGTCTACCACGTGGGCATCTACGCCGGGGCCGGGAAGATCTGGCACTCCCCCAAATCGGGGGACGTGGTGCGACTGGCGAAAATCTGGTCCAAGAGCGTCTGGTACGGACGGGTCCGCTGACCCACCGACCGGACGCTCTTCCCTTGCGGGCACCCGCCCCTGCCGCGCTCCGCTCTCAGCGCAGCAGCGGGCCGGTGACCAGGGCGAGTCCGAGTCCGGTGAGCGCCACCCCGCTGCCGCCCTCGATGGCGCGGGCGGTACGCGGGCGGCGCAGCCACCGGCCCAGCCGGTCCACGAGCAGGGCGACGGCCGGGAACCAGATCAGCGCCAGCACCACCACCAGGGCCGCGAGCAACAGGGTCCTGGGCAGCGGCGGCTGACCGTCGGGTACGAACTGCGGCAGCAGGCTGAGGAAGAGGACCGGGGCCTTCGGGTTGAGCGCGTTGGTCAGGAAACCCTGGCGCACCGCGCGTCCGAACTCCCTGGGCGCGGGCCGCTCCGGCTCACCCTCCGGAGCACCTTCCGGCGCCCCCGAAGGGGTACCGGTTCCGTCCTGCGCCGGGCGGCGGCGGATCGCGTACAGCGCGCTGAGCCCGAGGTAGAGGACGTACGCGCCGCCGAGCAGCTGGACGGTGCGGAAGAGCACGGGCATCGTCACCAGCACCGCGGCGAGTCCGGCGACCGCGAGGGCGGTGTGCACCAGCAGTCCCCCGGCTACGCCGAGCGCCGAGGCCAGGCCCGCGGTGCGCGAGGCCAGGGCGTTGCGTACGACGACGGTGAAGTCGGCGCCGGGCAGCGCGACCATGCCGGCGGCGACCCCGGTGAAGGCGATCAGTTGTGCGTCCATGAGGTCCACCTTGGACCTGCGGAGCCTTTAGCGTGTACTTGCAATCTTCTGGGTCTGCCTAAAGGAACGCTTTCATGTACGACCCGACACGTCTCGCGGCGCTCGTGGCGGTCGCGGAGGCCGGATCGATCACCCGGGCGGCCGCCCGCCTCGGCTACACCGCGCCCGCGCTCTCGCAGCAGCTGGCCAAGCTGGAGCGGGAGGCGGGGGCGGCGCTGCTGGTGCGCCACCATCGCGGGGCGCGGCTGACGGCGGCGGGCGAGCTGCTGGCGGGCCGGGCCCGGCGGGTGCTGGACGAGCTGGACCAGGCGCGGCACGAGCTGGCGCAGCTGGCCGGGCTCTCGGGCGGCCGGCTGCGGGTGGGGACGTTCACCACGGCCGGGATTCATCTGCTGCCGCCCGTCCTGAGCGCCTTCCGGCGGGCCCACCCCGAGGTCGAGCTGGCCGTCGCCGACCACGAGCCGCCCGGCGGCATCGCCGCCGTGGCCGCGGGCGAGGTGGACCTCGCCCTGACGCACGCCTACGAACCGGGGGCGGTCGGGCCGCCGCCGGTGGGCGTGCTCGTCGACCCGCTCCTGGTCGAGGAGCTGGTGCTCGTCACGTCGGTGGGACACCGGCTCGCGGAGGGCACCGGGCGGCTGCCGGTCGGCGAGCTGGCGGGGCGGCCGCTGATCAGCAGTGCGCCCACCCATCCGCCCCGGCGCGGGGTCGAGGACGCGCTCGCCGAGGCCGGGGCGACGCCCGCGGTGGTCTGCGAGTCACCCGGGTACGCACTGGTGTGCGCGCTGGTCAGTGCGGGGCTCGGCGTGGCGGTGGTGCCGGAGATGGTCGCCTCGATGGCGTCGGCCCCGCTGTCCGTCCGGCGGCTGGAGCCCGCGTCGTTCCGCCGGACCATCTCGGTGGTGCACCGGGGCGACCGGTCGAGCGCGGCCGCGGCGACGCTGCTCGCGCTGCTGCGCAGCGGCTTCGGCCGCGGGGGCGTGGCCCCGGGGCCGAACCGGGCTCCGGCGGGCTGATCCGCGTCGGCCGACCGGCCCCGCCGGGCCCCTACGGAGTCATCCTTGAACCGCGACGACCCAGGGCAGCGCGATCCAGACCGTCTTGCCGCCCTCGGCGGTCGGCGTGACCTGGAGCCGGCCGCCGCGCTCCTTGGCCAGCATCCGGATGATGACCATGCCCCGGCCGTTGTCCTGCCGTACGGCGGCGGGCAGTTTCTGGGGCCACCGGGGGTGACTGTCCGTGACGCCGAGATAGAGCTCCTCGTCGCGTTCGAGGCGCAGGTCCACGGTGAAGGTGGGCGACTGGCCGAACGTGTGCTGCACGGCGTTGGTGGCCAGCTCCGAGACGATCAGCCGGATGGTGTCGGCGAACTCGCTGTCGTCGGGCAGGCCCCATTCGGACAGGGTCCTGGCGACATGTCTGCGGGCCGCGGAGACCGAGACCGGATCGCTCGGCAGAGTGACGGTTGCTTCCTGATGGTCCGCCATGGCGACACCGCCCCTTTCCCGCCCCGGACCGAGCGACGGTCGGCCGGGATTGTGCTTCGCGCCAGACTGCCATTGATGCAGCTCGCTGTAACGAGGTTCGGCCAAGATATGCATATATCTGTCGCTCGAAGCGGTGAATTCGGGACCCGTACGGGGTCGACGGGCGGCACACTGGCCCCTCTGCGGGCCGGTCCCGGCGACGGATCAGCCCCTTGCGACAGCGGAAGGAGACCGGCATGCTGCACGGCCCCGTCGTCCGGCGGCGCAAGCTCGGCGAGGAGCTGCGGAGTCTGCGTCACGCCACCGGGATGACCAGCCGGGAGGCGGCGCGGCTGCTCGGCTGGCACCAGTCGAAGGTGAGCCGTATCGAGACCGGTGCCAGCGGGGTGACCCCGGCCGACGTGGCACGGCTGCTGGACGTCTACGCGGTGTGCGACCCCCAGTTGCGCTCCCTGCTCGAAGTCCTCGCGGGGTCGGCGGGCGGTGGCGGCTCGGGCTGGTGGCACGCGTACCGGGGGCTGATCCCGCCGCAGTACCGCGACTTCATCAGTCTGGAGTCGCAGGCCAGTACGGTCCGGACGCTGGAGACCTCGGTGGTGCCGGGGCTGCTCCAGACCGCCGGGTACGCCCGTGCCGTGACCCGCGCCTCGCTGGACGGGTTACCGGACGGCCGCCTCGACTCCCTGGTCGAGGTCCGGCTGACCCGTCAGCGGGTGCTGCGCGCGAGCCCGCCGCTGCGGTTCACGGCGGTGCTGGACGAGGCGGTGCTCCACCGCGAGGTGGGTGGGCCCGAAGTGATGCGGGATCAGCTGCAGCATCTGATCCAGGTGGCTCAACTGCCTCACGTGGAGCTGCAGTTGCTGCCGTTCTCGGTGGGCGGGTACGTGGGACTCACCGGCCCTTTCGTCATCTTCTCCTTTCCGAACATTTCTGACCTGGATGTGGTCGTTCTTGACCACTTGACGAGTAGCCTCTATCTGGAGCGGAGAGAAGACCTTGAGGCGTACAGCTCGGCCTTCCGTACCTTGCAGGCGCATGCGCTGTCGCCCGAACGCTCGCTGGACCTGATCACCGAGATCGGACGTAGCTTCAGACGCAGCTGAGGGGGCCGCCATGTCAGACCGACGCGCACTGCCCGCCGCACCGCCGCCATCGATGGCACCGCCGCCCGCCCCGCAGTGGCGGCGCAGCAGCCGGTCGACCGGGATGAACAACTGCGTGGAGACCGCGCGGTTCGCCGACGCGCTCCTCGCCGTACGCGATTCGAAAGACGTGGACCGGCCGCCGCTGCGGTTCTCGGCGGCGGCCTGGACCACCTTCGTGGACGGGCTCGGTCAGCGCGGAGCCGGTCCAGGGCACGTCAGCTGACGTCGGCGTCCGCCTGCCGGGGAGCGGTGGCGACGATCGTGGCCACCGCGGTCGTGATCTGCTCCTCGGTCAGGTCGGCGCGCGCGGTCAGCCGCAGCCGGGAGATGCCGTCCGGAACCGACGGCGGGCGGAAGCAGCCCACCGCCATTCCGGCCGTGCGGCAGTCGGCCGCCCAGCGCACCGCCGCGTCCGCCGACGGCGCCCGGACGGAGACGACGGCCGCGTCGGGCCGGACCGCCTCCAGCCCGGCGGCGGTGAGCCGCGTGTACAGCGCGGTGGCCACCTCCCGGGCGCGGGCGGCCCGTTCGGGCTCCCGGCGCAGCACCGCGAGGGCGCCGAGCGCGCCGCCGACGGCCGCCGGGGCGAGTCCGGTGTCGAAGATGAAGGTCCGGGCCGTGTTGACCAGGTGGTCGATGACCCGGGCGGGCCCGAGGACCGCTCCGCCCTGGCTGCCGAGCGACTTGGACAGGGTGAGGGTGGCCACGACCCCGTCACCGCCCGCCAGTCCGGCCGCCGCGAGCGCTCCTCGTCCGC
Source organism: Streptomyces rubiginosohelvolus (assembly GCF_014649875.1). Classification (GTDB taxonomy): domain Bacteria; phylum Actinomycetota; class Actinomycetes; order Streptomycetales; family Streptomycetaceae; genus Streptomyces; species Streptomyces rubiginosohelvolus. The sequence continues at coordinate 346,554 of NZ_BMTW01000004.1, forward strand.
CGTCGCCCAGGACGCCCAGGCCGTGGGCGTCGTCGACCAGCAGGGCGGCGTTCGCGGCGCGGCAGACCTCGGCGAGGGCCGGGAGCGGGGCGGCGTCGCCGTCGACGGAGAAGACCGAGTCGGTGACCGCGAGGGCCCGCCCGTCATGGGCCCCGAACGCCTTGGCGACCGCGTCCGGGTCGGCGTGGGGGACGACGGCGGTCTCGGCGCGGGAGAGCCGGCAGCCGTCCACGATCGAGGCGTGGTTGCCCGCGTCGGAGACGATGAGGGAGCCGCGCGCGGAGAGCGCGGTCAGCGCGGCGAGGTTGGCCGCGTACCCGGAGGAGAGCACGAGGGCCGCCTCGAAGCCGCAGAACGCGGCCAGCTCCCGTTCGAGTTCGGCGTGCAGGGCGGTGGAGCCGGTGACCAGCCGGGAGCCGGTGGCACCCGCTCCCCAGCGGTGGGCGGCGGCGGCCGCGGCGGCGGTGACCTCCGGATGCCGGGTGAGGCCCAGGTAGTCGTTGCTCGCGAGGTCCAGCAGCTCCGGCTCGGCGTCGCGCGGACGCAGCGTGCGTACGAGTCCGGCGGCGGCCCGGCGGCGGGCCTCGGCGTCGATCCAGTCGAACGGGGCGAAGGACATGGGGCGGGTCCCTGTCTTTGTAGGCAGCCCACAGACCCTAGCCGGGTGCGCAGCAGGTCAGGGTGTGGCAATACACACACCCCCGCCCGGGTCTCCTGTCTGGTTCCTCCTTGGCTGGAGGCGGTGCCGTAGGACAGGATCATCTTTCATGGACCTGCTGAACACGCTGGTGGACAAGGGGCTGCGGCGCGAACTGCCGACCCGCGAAGAAGCGCTCGCCGTACTGGCGACCTCCGACGACGAGCTGCTCGACGTGGTGGCCGCCGCCGGGAAGGTGCGCCGTCAGTGGTTCGGGCGGCGCGTCAAGCTCAACTATCTGGTCAACCTGAAGTCCGGGCTCTGCCCCGAGGACTGCTCCTACTGCTCGCAGCGGCTCGGCTCGAAGGCCGGAATCCTCAAGTACACCTGGCTGAAGCCGGAGGAGGCGTCCAAGGCCGCCGCCGCCGGGGTCGCGGGCGGCGCGAAGCGGGTCTGTCTGGTGGCGAGCGGACGCGGTCCCACGGACCGGGACGTGGACCGGGTCACCAGGACCATCGAGGCCATCAAGGAGGAGAACGAGGGCATCGAGGTCTGCGCCTGCCTCGGTCTGCTCTCCGACGGCCAGGCCGACCGGCTGCGTTCGGCGGGCGCCGACGCGTACAACCACAACCTGAACACGTCCGAGGAGACGTACGGGGCGATCACCACCACCCACACCTACGCGGACCGGGTGGAGACCGTGCAGCAGGCCCAGGCCGCCGGGCTCTCGGCGTGTTCCGGGCTGATCGCCGGGATGGGCGAGAGCGACAAGGACCTGGTCGACGTGGTGTTCGCGCTGCGCGACCTGGACCCGGACTCGGTGCCGGTGAACTTCCTGATCCCGTTCGAGGGCACGCCGCTCGCCAAGGAGTGGAACCTCACCCCGCAGCGCTGCCTGCGGATTCTGGCGATGGTCCGCTTCGTCTGCCCGGATGTCGAGGTGCGGCTCGCGGGCGGCCGTGAGGTGCACCTGCGCTCGATGCAGCCGCTGGCGCTGCACCTGGTCAACTCGATCTTCCTGGGCGACTATCTGACGAGTGAGGGCCAGGCCGGTCAGGCCGACCTCGACATGATCACGGATGCCGGTTTCGAGGTGGAGGGCGCGGGCACGACGACGCTGCCGCGCCACCGGGCCGACGCACTGGCCGGCGGCTGCGGTACGGCGGCGGAGCCGGCCGGGTGCGGAACGCAGGAGTCCGCGGGGTGCGGTTCGCACGGGGGCGGTGGCGGCTGCGGACCGTGCGGTGGCCACGGGGAGCAGGAACCGGTGGCCGTCATCGACACGGACGCGGACGTTCCGGCCGGGCGTACGGAGGCGAACGGCGCGCCGCGCACGGATCTGGTGGCGGTCCGCCGGCGCGGTGCGGGGACGGATCTCGCCCCCAATGCCTGAGCCGTACGCCCCCGCGCTCCCCCAGCAGGCCGCGCACTCCGGATCCGCCGCGCCGAAACCGTACGCCCCCGACGAACTGCGGGCGCTGGACCGCGCGCATGTCTGGCACCCGTACGGTCCGATGCCCGGCCGCCAGGAGCCGCTGATCGTGGAGTCGGCCTCCGGGGTACGGCTCCGGCTCGCCGAACCCGTCGAGGGGCAGCGCGAGTTGGTGGACGGCATGTCGTCCTGGTGGTCGGCGGTGCACGGCTACAACCACCCGGTCCTCAACGAGGCCGCACGCGGCCAGCTGGACCGGATGAGCCATGTGATGTTCGGCGGGCTCACGCACGAGCCCGCCGTCCGGCTGGCGACCCGGCTGGTGGAGATCACCCCCGAGCCGCTCCAGCACGTCTTCCTGGCCGACTCCGGTTCTGTCTCGGTCGAGGTCGCGGTCAAGATGTGCCTGCAGTACTGGCGTTCGGCCGGCCGGCCGGCCAAGCGGCGGCTGCTGACCTGGCGCGGGGGCTACCACGGGGACACCTGGCAGCCGATGTCGGTGTGCGACCCGGAGGGCGGGATGCACGAGCTGTGGTCGGGCTCCCTTCCCCGGCAGGTCTTCGCCGACGCCCCGCCGGACGGTTTCGACGCGGAGCCGGACGCCGGGTACGTCACGCATCTGCGGGAGCTGATCGCGGTGCACGCCGAGGAGTTGGCGGCGGTCATCGTGGAGCCGGTCGTACAGGGAGCCGGCGGAATGCGGTTCCACTCCCCCGCTTATCTGCGGGTGCTGCGCGAGGCGTGCGACGAGCACGACGTCCTGCTGGTCCTCGACGAGATCGCGACCGGTTTCGGGCGTACGGGCACGCTGTTCGCGGCCGGGCATGCCGGGATCTCGCCGGACGTCATGTGTGTCGGCAAGGCGCTGACCGGCGGCTATCTCACGATGGCGGCGACGCTGTGCACGACCCGGGTGGCCGAGGGCATCTCCAGCGGCGAGGTTCCGGTGCTGGCGCACGGGCCGACGTTCATGGGCAACCCGCTGGCCGCATCGGTGGCCTCGGCCTCGGTGGACCTGCTGCTCGGGCAGGACTGGGAGGGCGAGGTGGCGCGGATCGGCGCGGGGCTGCGCTCCGGGCTCGCTCCCGCCGCGGACCTCGCGGGTGTGGTGGACGTACGCGTCCTCGGGGCGATCGGGGTCGTCCAGCTCGACCACGAGGTGGACATGGCGGCGGCGACCCGCGCGGCCGTGCGCGAGGGCGTGTGGCTGCGGCCGTTCCGCGATCTCGTCTACACGATGCCGCCGTACGTCACGGGCGACGAGGACGTGGCACGGATCTGCCGGGCCGTGTGTGCCGCGGCGCGGGAGGGCTGAAGCGATATGTCGACGATTCTGGTGGTGTCCGGTACGGGCACGGAGATCGGCAAGACCGTGGTGACCGCCGCCGTGGCGGCCGCCGCGCGGGGACGCCGGGTCGCGGTGCTCAAGCCCGCGCAGACCGGGCTCGCCCCCGGGGAGCCGGGCGACGCGGCCGAGGTCGCGCGCCTGGCGGGAAGCCATGTGACGGCGGTCGAACTGGCCCGGTTCCCGGAGCCGTTGGCCCCGGCCACGGCCGCCCGGCGGGCGGGTCTCCCCCCGGTGCGGCCGTTCGAGGTCGCCGAGGCGGCTCAGAAGCTGGCCACCGAGCACGACCTCGTGCTGGTGGAGGGTGCGGGCGGGCTGCTCGTACGGTTCGACGACGAGGGCTCCACCCTCGCGGACGCGGCCCGGCTGCTGGCAGCGCCGGTGCTGGTGGTGGCCCCCGCCGGTCTGGGCACGCTGAACGCCACCGCGTTGACGGCCGAGGCGCTGCGGAGCCGGGGGCTGGACTGCCGGGGTGTGGTGATCGGCAGCATGCCGGCGGAGCCGGACCTCGCGTCCCGGTGCAACATCGAGGACCTGCCGGTGGCGGCCGGTGCGCCGCTGCTGGGCGCGGTACCGGCCGGTGCGGGTGCGCTGCCGGGCGCGGACTTCGCGGCGGGCGCGGCGCGGTGGCTCGCGCCGGAGCTGGGCGGGAGCTGGGCCCCGAGGCGGCACTGAGGGGCCGGAGCTCCGCGACGGCGCCCGAGGTGCCGGACCGGAGTCCCCGGGCCGTTCGGGGACTGTCCCGGGGGCTATCCGCAGGCAATTCGGGGGAGAATTGTCCAGGAGCCTCACGCCCACTCCGTAACGGAGGTCCGTCATGCAGCTGCGCAGCAGGAAGCTCCCCCGGGACGCCGTGCACCACCCGGTCTTCGCCCGCTTCTACGCCCGGTTCAGCGAGGCCGCGGATGTGAAGGGCGGCGTCGCCGCGTACCGCGAGGAGCTGCTGTCGGGGCTCTCCGGCCGGGTCATCGAGGTCGGTGCGGGAAACGGGCTGAACTTCGCCCACTACCCGGGCGCCGTCTCGGAGGTCGTGGCGCTGGAGCCCGAACGCTCGCTGCGGCAGCTCGCGGTCCGCGCCGCCCTGCGCGCCGAGGTGCCGGTGGACGTGGTGCCGGGGGCCGCCGAGGCGCTGCCGGTCAAGAGCGAGGCGTTCGACGGGGCGGTGGCGTCCCTGGTCCTGTGCACCGTACGGGATCTGCCCCGGGCGCTCGCCGAGATCAAGCGGGTTCTGCGGCCGGGCGGCGAACTGCGGTTCTTCGAGCACGGGCTGGCTCCGGGGCGGGCGCTGGCGACGGCACAGCGGGCGGCCGACCGGACCCTGTGGCCGCTGCTCTTCGGCGGCTGTCACACGGCCCGGGACCCGCTGGCCGCGATCGAGACGGCCGGATTCGAGCTGGGCACGTATCGCAGGCTGCGCATCCCGGAGACGGGTCTTCAGATGCCCTCGTCGCCCTGTGTCCTGGGCGTGGCCCGCAAGCCGTTCACGGAGAACGGGGGCTGAGCCTCACACACTCCACTGACGCAGCTCGTCGGCGATGGCCCGTACGTCCGCCTTGCCCTGCTTCACCAGCAGCGCCAGATCGCGGACCTGCTCGGGCGAGGTGATGACCTTGAGGCCGGAGGCGACGAGGTAGCCGTACGCGACGGCCGAGGCGAACATGGCGTTCGAGTGTTCGAGCGCGGGCACATGCAGCAGCAGTTGCAGCAAGGCGGCCGCCCGTGCGTGCGGGTCGCTGTAGACGCTGCTGCCGAAGATCTCCGCGTCATGGCGGGCCACGGCGGCGACGAGCGCGCCCCAGTCGACGACCTGCGGGTCTCCGGGCGTCTTGTGCTCGGCGACCATCAGCAGCCAGGAAAGGTCGATCCGCAGGTTCAACGGGTGCCTTCGCGCTCCGGGCCGAACTCCTCGGCGAACACCGACTCGTACTGCTTCATGAAGTCGGCCGCGGCCTCGACGAACGTGTGTCCCACCTCGCCCGCGTCCTGCTGGACGAGTTCTTCTATGTAGCGGTTCACGCTCATCCCCCTCTGCAGCGCGCGCTGCCGCGCGGCCTCGGCGGTGGCCTCGTCCACTCGGACGTTCAGCTGGGTCTTGGGCACCCGACCACGCTAGCGCGGTCGCGCTAGCACCGGCAAGGGGAGCGTGCGACCACCCTGCGGAATGCGATCGACGCCCCGGCGCGGCGGATGGTGGGATGGCCGTCATGAACGATCTTTCGCTGTCGACACGGTCCGCGACCCCGGCCGATCTGGACGAGGTCCTCGCCTTCTGGAAGGTGGCCGCCGAGGGCACCAGCATCAGCGACGACGGGGACGGGGTCGCCCGCCTGGTGGAACGGGACCCCGAGGCGTTGATCCTGGCCGAGCGGGAGGGGGAACTGGTCGGCACGGTCATCGCGGGCTTCGACGGCTGGCGCTGCCATCTCTACCGCCTCGCGGTCCACCCGGACCAGCGGCGCCGGGGTGTGGGAAGCACCCTCCTCGCGGCGGCGGAGGAACGGTTCACCGCTCTGGGCGGGCGGCGCGCCGACGCCATGGTCCTCGACCGCAACAGCTCCGCGCACCACGCCTGGCGCGCGGCGGGATACGGGCCCGAGCCGCAGTGGAGCCGCTGGGTGAAGCATCTGACGGACTGATGCGGTAGGAGGGAGCGCCGCTGGGCAGACGCCTACGATGACCATGCTCCACCGACATCGCGCGGTCCCCCCGCCCCTGCCCGATCATGGGACGGAGGTGAACCGATGACCGAAGTGCTTCTGCTGCTCGTCGCCCTGCTGCTCTGCGTCGCCTGCGGCGCGTTCGTCGCGGCGGAGTTCTCGCTGACCACGGTGGAGCGCAGCGAACTCGAACGGGCTGTCGAGCGGGGCGAGCGGGGTGCCGCGAGCGCGCTGAAGGCCGTCCGGAGTCTCACGTTCCAGCTCTCGGGGGCCCAGCTCGGCATCACCGTCACCAACCTGGTGATCGGCATGCTCTCCGAGCCGTCCATCGCCAAGCTGATCCGCGGCCCCGTCGAGGCGGCGGGGCTGCATCCCGCCGCCGCGTCCACCCTGGCGCTCGTCATCGGTACGGCGCTGTCCACGGTGGTTCTGATGGTGGTCGGCGAGCTGGTTCCGAAGAACTGGGCGATCTCCTCCCCGCTGACCGTGGCCAAGGCGGTGGCGACACCGCAACGGGGCTTCACGGCGGTGTTCCGGCCCTTCATCAGCCACCTGAACAACACCGCCAACCGGATCGTGCGCCGCTTCGGCCTGGAGCCGACGGAGGAGCTGGCCTCCGCCCGCAGCCCGCAGGAGCTGGTGGCGCTGGCCCGGCACTCCGCGAAGGAGGGCGCGCTGGAGGCGGACACGGCCGAGCTGTTCGTCCGCACCCTGAACCTCTCCGAGCTGACGGCGGAGAACGTGATGACCCCGCGGGTCCAGGTGACCGCGCTGGACCTGCACGCGACGGCGGAGGACGTCGCCAACGCCACGCGGGCGACCGGTCTGTCCCGCTTCCCCGTCTATCGGGGCAGCCTGGACACCGTGGTCGGCGTGGCCCACATCAAGGACGTCCTGGCGATCCCCGCCGACCGGCGGCCCCGGACCCGCGTCTCGGAACTGCTGCGCGAGCCCCTGCTCGTACCGGAGACGCTCACCGTGGACAAGCTGCTGGACCGGCTGTCCGGCAAGCTCGCCATGGCCGTGGTGATCGACGAGTACGGCGGTACGGCCGGGGTCGCGACGCTGGAGGACATCGTGGAGGAAGTCGTCGGCGAGGTCCGCGACGAGCACGACCCGCACGAGACACCCGATCTGGCCGCCGCGGGTGAGGACGCGGACGGCCGCACCCTGTGGTCGGCGGACGGGGCGGCGCGCACCGACCAGCTCCGCAGGATCGGTCTGCGGGTGCCGGAGGGGCCCTACGAGACCCTCGCCGGGCTGATCGCCGCCGAGCTCGGTCGGATCCCGACGGTGGACGACAGCGTCGAGCTGTCGGGCTGGCGGATCGATGTGGTGGACGCGTCGGGCCGCCGGGCCGCGCGGGCCCTGCTGCACGCCCCGCTGCCGGGGTCCGAGGACCGGACGGAGGACGAACGGTGATCGTTCTCCAGCTCTTCATCGGTCTGCTGACCCTCGTGGCCAACGGCTTCTTCGTCGGCGCCGAGTTCGCCATGATCTCGGTGCGCCGCAGCCAGATCGAACCGGAGGCCGAGGCCGGGAACCGGCGGGCCCACAGTGTCATCTGGGGCCTGGAGCACGTCTCCGCGCTGCTCGCCGCCGCCCAGCTCGGCATCACGCTCTGCACCCTGGTGCTGGGCATCGTCGCCGAACCGGCCATCGCGCATCTGCTGGAGCCGGTCTTCGACGCGGTCGGGGTGCCGCACGGTCTGGTGCACCCGCTGTCGTTCGTCATCGCCCTGAGCGTGGCGACGTATCTGCACATGCTGCTGGGCGAGATGGTCCCGAAGAACATCTCGCTGGCCGAACCGACCCGCAGCGCCCTGGCGCTCGGCCCGCCGCTGGTCGCGATGGCCCGGGCGCTGCGGCCGGTGATCTTCGCGATCAACGCGTTCGCCAACGCCCTGCTCAAGCTGTTGCGGGTGGAGACGAAGGACGAGGTCTCCGCGACGTTCTCGGACGACGAACTGGCCCGGATGGTGCAGGACGCCGGGGACGCCGGACTGGTCGACGACCGTTCCGCGCAACGGCTCCACCATGCTCTGGAGCTGGGGCGCCGGCCGGTGCGGGATGTGGTGATGCCGGTCGACCGGGTGCTGTACGCCCAGGTCGGCACGACGCCGGAGGAGCTGGAGCGGCTCTCGTCCGAGTCCGGGTTCTCCCGCTTCCCGGTGATGGACCGCGAACAGCGCATCCTCGGCTACTTCCATGTGAAGGACGCCCTGGACGCGATGCCGCGCGATGTCCCCTTCCCGGTGTCGGCGATGCGGCCGATCGCCCGGGTCCGGACGGCGACTCCGCTGGACGACGCGCTGACCGCGATGCGCCGCAGCCGGACCCATCTGGCGGCGGTCCTCGACGAGAACGGGCGGCTGGCGGGCATGGTCACGATGGAGGACGTACTGCGCGAACTCGTCGGACGGCCGGGGTCCCGCTGACCGACTGGCCGTACCGACCTACCGACCGGTACGCTCATCGGGCCATGGAATTGAATGCCTCCTACACCAGTCTCGTCGCGGTCGGCGACTCGTTCACCGAGGGCATGTCCGACCTGCTCGCCGACGGTACGTACCGGGGCTGGGCCGACGTCCTCGCCGCCCGGCTCGCGGTCCGGTCCCCCGGGTTCCGGTACGCCAATCTCGCCGTACGCGGGAAGCTCATCGGCCAGATCGTCGACGAGCAGGTGGAGGCGGCGGCCGAGCTCCGGGCCGATGTGGTCACGCTCGTCGGCGGGCTCAACGACACGTTGCGCCCGAAGTGCGACATGGGGATGGTCAGGGCCCGGCTCGAAGAGGCCGTGGAGCGTCTCGCGCCGACCTGCAAGCAGCTGGTGCTGATGCGCAGCCCCGGGCGCAGCGGGCCGGTGTTCGACCGGTTCCGGCCCCGGGTGGAGGCGCTGTTCGCCCTGATCGACGATCTGGCGGGGCAGCACGGCGCCGTGGTGGTGGACCTCTACTCCGCGCCCTCGATCGCCGACCCCCGGATGTGGGACGTGGACCGGCTCCACCTTGCCGCCGAGGGCCACCGGCGCGTCGCCGAGGCCGTCTGGCAGACGCTGGGGCTGCCGGCCGAGCTGGACTGGCGGGCTCGGATGCCCGCGACCGCACCGCCACGCTGGGCGGCCCGGCGGACGGAGGACATCCGCTTCGCCCGGCAGCACCTGGCCCCCTGGATCGGACGACGGCTCACCGGCCGTTCCTCCGGCGACGGACGCTCGGGCGCCCAGTTCGACGCCGCGACGGGCAAGGCCTTCTGGATCACCCCGACGGACGCCGAGACCCCGGGCCCGGTGACGGAGTGGCGGCGCGCCGCCTCTCCCGCCCCCTCGTAGCCGGCCCTCCTTCGTAGCAAGCCACAAACGGGGGCGCGGCGCTGGCCTGCACGAACCGCCAGTAGAATCCCTTTACGTGAACGCCGTGTCTGCGAAGCCTCGCATCCCCAATGTCCTGGCCGGCCGCTACGCCTCCGCGGAGCTGGCCGTCCTCTGGTCCCCCGAGCAGAAGGTGAAGCTGGAGCGTCAGCTGTGGCTGGCGGTGCTGCGTGCTCAGAAGGACCTCGGGATCGAGGTGCCCGACGCGGCGCTGGCCGACTACGAGCGGGTGCTGGACCAGGTGGACCTGGCCTCCATCGCCGAGCGCGAGAAGGTCACCCGGCATGACGTGAAGGCCCGGATCGAGGAGTTCAACGCCCTCGCGGGGCATGAGCAGGTCCACAAGGGCATGACCTCCCGGGACCTGACGGAGAACGTCGAGCAGCTGCAGATCCGCCTCTCGCTGGAGCTGATGCGCGACCGCACCGTGGCTGTGCTGGCCCGGCTCGGCAAGCTCGCGGCGGAGTACCGCGAGCTGGTGATCGCCGGACGCTCCCACAACGTCGCCGCGCAGGCGACGACGCTGGGCAAGCGCTTCGCGACCGCCGCCGACGAGCTGCTGGTCGCCTACGGCCGCCTGGAGGACCTCCTCTCCCGCTACCCGCTGCGCGGGATCAAGGGCCCGGTCGGCACGGCCCAGGACATGCTGGACCTGCTCGGCGGCGACGCGGGCAAGCTCGCCGACCTCGAGCAGCGCATCGCCGGGCATCTCGGCTTCGCCGAGGCGTTCACCTCGGTCGGCCAGGTCTATCCCCGGTCGCTCGACTACGACGTGGTCACCGCCCTGGTGCAGCTGGCCGCGGCGCCCTCCTCGGTGGCGAAGACCATCCGGCTGATGGCGGGCCACGAGCTGGTGACCGAGGGCTTCAAGCCCGGCCAGGTCGGCTCGTCCGCGATGCCGCACAAGATGAACACGCGCTCCTGCGAGCGGGTCAACGGGCTGATGGTGATCCTGCGCGGCTACGCCTCGATGACCGGTGAGCTGGCGGGCGACCAGTGGAACGAGGGCGATGTGTCCTGCTCCGTGGTCCGCCGGGTGGCACTCCCGGACGCGTTCTTCGCGTTCGACGGCCTGCTGGAGACCTTCCTGACGGTGCTGGACGAGTTCGGCGCGTTCCCCGCGGTCGTGGCGCGCGAGCTGGACCGCTACCTCCCCTTCCTGGCCACCACCAAGGTCCTGATGGGCGCCGTACGGGCCGGGGTCGGCCGTGAGCTGGCCCACGAGGCGATCAAGGAGAACGCGGTCGCCTCCGCCCTCGCGATGCGGGAGCAGGGCGCCGAGCGCAACGAGCTGCTCGACAAGCTCGCCGCGGACGAGCGGATCCCGCTGGACCGGGCGCAGCTGGACGAGCTGATGGCCGACAAGCTCTCGTTCACGGGTGCCGCGGGTGACCAGGTGACCTCGCTGGTCGCCCGGATCGAGGAGATCACCAAGCAGCACCCCGAGGCAGCGGGCTACACCCCCGGCTCGATCCTCTGACCGGCACCGCCGTCACCGTATGACGCGCGAAGCGGCCTGACACCCGAAGCCGCATGACACCGGAAGCCGTATGACGCCGGAAGAGCTGAACGCCGCCCGTGGCCGCATCGTCCCCGATGTGGCCACGGGCGCTCTGCGCGTGCTCTTCTGCGGCATCAACCCGAGCCTCACGACCGCGGTGACGGGTCACCACTTCGCCCACCCGGGGAACCGGTTCTGGCCGGTACTGCACCGTTCCGGTTTCACCCCGCGGCAGTTGCGTCCGGCGGAGCAGGGCGAGCTGCTCGGCCTCGGACTCGGGATCACCAACGTGGTGGCGCGGGCCACGGCCCGGGCGGACGAGCTGGACGCGGAGGAGTTCCGCGAAGGCGGGGCGGCGCTTGCGGCCAAGGTCGAACGGCTCGCCCCGCAGTGGCTCGCGGTGGTCGGCATCACCGCCTACCGCACGGCCTTCGGCGAGCCCAAGGCCCGTATCGGCCCCCAGGACCGCACGATCGGCGGCGCCCGTGTGTGGGCCCTCCCCAACCCCAGCGGCCTCAACGCCCACTGGACGGTCCAGACCATGGCCGAGGAGTACGCCCGGCTCCGGGAGGCCGTGACCGACCGGTCCGGCTCGTAACGCGCGTCCCGATTCGTCGCTCCGGGGTGACCCAGGTTGCGGCTCGATACCGGCTTCCCGCGCTGGTCGCAGGGGCCCCGGCCAGCGAGTACGATCCGGCAGACATGCGCACGAGCTGGGAGGACATACCGTGGGCCGGCTGACCGGTGGGGACCCGTCGCTGTTGCGGCGGATCAATTCCGCGGTAGTGCTGCACGCCCTGAGGGGGGCCGTCGCACCGACCCTGACGGACCTGACGCGGATCACGGGCCTGTCCCGGCCGACGGTCGAAGGGGTCGTCGAGGGGCTGTTCGAAGCGGGTCTCGTGGTCGAGGCCGTGCCCGACGAGAGCGAGGCGCGACGCCAGGGGCGCCCTGCCCGGAGGTTCCGCTTCCGGGCCGAGGCGGGGCACCTCCTCGGTGTGGAGATCGGCCCGCACCGGGTATCGGCGCTCATCTCGGGGCTGGACGGGCGGATCATCGGGGCCGGCTCCCGCGTGGTGTCGGAGACCGCGGGCGCGGACGACCGGCTCGACCAGGTCCGGGCCGTCATCGCCGATGTGCTGCGCCGCACCGGAGTGGCCCGGAGCAGTCTGCGCGCGGTCGGCGTGGGCAGTCCCGGGATCGTGGAGGCCGACGGCACCGTGCGGCTGGGTACGGCGTTGCCGGACTGGACCGGCCTCCCGCTCGGGGAGCGGCTGCGCCGTTCGTTCCGCTGCCCCGTGCTCGTCGAGAACGACGCCAACGCCGCCGCGGTGGCGGAGCACTGGAAGGGTGCGGCCACCGAGTCCGACGACGTGGTCTTCGTGCTGGCGGGGCTGAGCCCCGGCGCGGGGTCCTTGATCGGCGGGCGGCTGCACCGGGGGTTCGGCGGGGCCGCCGGGGAGATCGGCGCACTGCACCTGCTGGGCAGGGAGCTGACGCCGGAGCATCTGCTGTCGACGACGGACACACCCCTGGACCCGCTGGACGAGCAGGCGGTGGCCGTGGTGTTCGCCAAGGCCAAGGAGGGCGACGCGGGGGCCCAGGCGGCGGTCGAGCGGTTCCTTCAGCGGCTGGTGCACGATGTGGCGGCGCTGGTGCTGGCGCTCGACCCGGAGCTGGTCGTGGTCGGCGGCTGGGCGGCCGGACTGGACGGAGTGCTGGAACCTCTCCGCAAGGAGCTGGCCCGCTACTGTCTGCGCCCGCCCCGGGTGACGCTGTCACTGCTCGGAGAGGCCGCCGTCGCGACGGGGGCGCTGCGGCTCGCGCTGGACCATGTCGAAGAGGAGCTGTTCGCCGTCGAGGGAGCCGTGACGGCCCGCCGCTGACCGTGCAGGCGAAAGCGGGCCGGGGCGCGGACACAGGCGGGCCTGCTGCCGACGCGCCTTCCCACCGCCCTGGACCGACAAGGGCCCGGGTGCTGCTTCGTGACCCCGGAACGGGCCGGGGACGACGCATGCCCGCCGCTCTCCGATGACCGGAGTCATCGGAGAGCGGCGGGCATGGGGCCGAGCGGGCCGCAGGTGTCAGGAGGCCTGGCGTTCCGGCTGTTCGTCGTGGCTGATCTCCAGCGCGCCGGAGTCCCCGAAGGTGAGCCGGCAGGTGTCCGCACGGTAGGTGGCGACGGAGACGGCCGCCGTACCGTCCGCGGTGAAGTAGCGGGTGGTGACGACGAGGACGGGGGCGCCGGGGAGCCGGTCCAGTTCCTTGGCGTCGTCCGCGCGCGCGGAGCCGAGCTCCACGGAGCGGTCCTGGCCCTGCAGGCCGAGCCGGTGCAGCTCGCGCAGGACGCTCCGGGCGCGGACCGGGCCGGACGGGGCTTCGATGGCGGAGAGATCGGGGACCGAGGAGGCGGGGACGTAGAGAAGCTCCGCCGCTACCGCCTGCCCCTGGGTGTCACGGATCCGGCGCACGACGTGCACCGGCTCGGCGGGGTCCGTTCCGAGCATCGCGACCACCGGCGCCGGGGCCTTGGCCATGGTGCTGTCGAGCGGCTGCCAGGCCTCGCCGCCGACGCCGTCCGCCCATTCCCGCTGGTCGGTGGAGACGGCGACGCCCACGCGCGGCGGGGCGACGGTCGTCCCGACACCGCGGCGGCGCTGCAGCCTGCCTTCGAGTTCGAGCTGCTCCAGGGCCTGCCGGAGCGTGGCTCGCGCAACACCGAACCGCGCCGCGAGGTCCCGCTCGTTGGGCAGGATCTCCCCCACCGCAAAGTCCGAGTCGAGTGCCTCACTGAGCACGGTCTTGAGGTGCCAGTACTTCGGCTCCTGTACCGATTCCAGCTGCGTGGTCCCCACCCTGATCCTCCGCAATCGCCCGGCGCCATTTCCGCGACGTTATTTATTAAAGGTTCCTGCCTTAAGTGGAGACCCTAGGACGGCATACCCCCTTGGTCAAGACCAATCCTTATTCCGTAACGCAGTGAAACGGGACTCTGGCGCAGAGCGTTCACACGACGTTCGCGGAGCCGTGAGGCGAGCGCAGCACAGAGCCCCGCCATCGCGACAGACGGCGGGGCTCTGACCAGGCACGCGGCAGGCCGGTGGGGCGGATGGGGCCCGGGCGGGCCCGTGGCGCGTGCGGCTATTCGACGGGCAATCCGGAGAGCTTGTCCGGATTACGAATGATATAGCCGCATTGAATGACACCTTGGCTGACTTCGATCTGAAAGACGGTGTCGGCTTTCCCTCCGGCGAAGTAGACCACGGCGGGTCCGCCGTTGAGCTCCATGACGCGGAGCTCCCCGTCGGGGTCGAGTTCGCCCGCCACCGTGAAGAGGTAGCGGCCGACCTTGTCGGCGGTCTCGATGATCCGCCGCGCCGCCTTCGCCTTGCCGCCGCCGTCGCTGACGAGCCGGACGTCCGGGGCCAGCAGGGCGAGCAGCTGCTCGATGCCGGCTCCGGAGGCGGCGGCCAGGAAGCGTTCGGTGAGGTCGCGCCGTTCGGCCGGGTCCACGTCGTAGCGCGGCTTGCGCTCCTCCACATGCCGCCTGGCGCGGCCCGCGAGCTGCCGGACGGCCGCCTCGGTGCGGTCCAGGGTGGTGGCGATCTCGGCGTACGGGAATCCGAAGGCCTCCCGGAGCACGAACACCGCGCGCTCCAGCGGCGAGAGCGATTCGAGGACGACCAGTACGGCGATCGAGACGGTGTCGGCGAGGACGGCATGCTCTGCGGTGTCGGGCGGGGTGGGGCCGAAGTCCGTGACCACCGGCTCCGGCAGCCAGGTCCCCGGATACGTCTCCCGGCGCGACCGGAGGTGCCTGAGCCGGTCGATGGCCAGCCGGGTGGTGATCCGCACCAGGAAGGCCCGCGGCTCCCGGACGTCCTCGCGCGCCGCCGCCGACCACCTCAGCCACGCCTCCTGGACGACGTCCTCGGCGTCGGCGACGCGGCCGAGCATGCGGTAGGCGACCCCGGTGAGTACGGGCCGGTGCTCTTCGAAGATCTCGGTCGCGACGTCGACGGTCATCGATCCATCCCAGCCCACGGGGCACAGGGTGTCCAGCGGGAATCGCCGGGCCTCTTGAACTACAAGCTACCCGGCGGTAATTGTTGTTGACGAGATGTCTACCCACTCCAGGGAGCAGCAGCATGACCACCACGGTCTCCTTCACCGTCGCAACGGCCGACGGCCCCCGTCCGGTCTCGGTCGCGTACGAACGGACCGGCTCGGGCGAACCGTTGCTGCTCCTCCACGGCATCGGCCACCACCTGCGGGCCTGGGACCCGGTGAAGCGGATCCTGGCCGCCGAGCGTGACGTGATCGCCGTCGACCTGCCCGGCTTCGGCACCTCGCCCGCGCTGCCGGACGGAGTTCCGTACGATCTCGGGACCGTCGGCACGGTCCTCGGCGCCTTCTGCGCCGAACTCGGCCTGGACCGCCCCCATGTGGCCGGGAACTCCCTGGGCGGGCTGCTCGCGCTGGAACTCGGCCGCACCGAGGTGGTGCGGTCGGTGACCGCGCTGTCCCCGGCGGGCTTCTGGACGGAGGCGGAGCGGCGGTACGCCTTCGGCACCCTGCGGGCGATGCGCCGGAGCGCGCTGGCTCTGCCGGTGCCGCTGATCGAGCGCCTGTCCGGCAGTGCGGCGGGCCGGACGGCCCTCACCAGCACCATCTACGCCCGGCCCGGCAGGCGTTCACCGGAGGCCGTCGTCGCCGAGACGCTCGCCCTGCGCGGAGCGACCGGCTTCCACCAGACGCTGGAGGTCGGCCGGGGCGCCTTCTTCGGCGAGGACGTGAAGGGTATCCCCGTCACCGTCGCCTGGGGCACCCGCGACCGCATCCTGCTGCGCCGGCAGGGGGTCCGCGCCAAGCGGGTCATCCCCGACGCCCGGCTCGTGCGGCTGCCCGGCTGCGGGCACGTTCCGATGAACGACGACCCGGCGCTCGTGGCCCGCGTCATCCTGGACACCAGCCGCTGAGCCGTCGCGCGGGACGTCTGGCGTACGGCTCCCGGACCGTACGCCGGAGGCCCCGCGCCGCCCGGGGACGAGGACACCGGAGCCGTACGCCACACCGGCGCCGACCAGGAGGCTTCCCGCGCCCTGCGCGAGGCCGTACGTCCCGGCCCCGACCAAGGGGGCGGTCAGGGCGGCGGAGACCGGGATCAGCCCGGAGAAGAGCGTGGCGCGTTCCGCACCGATGCGTTGCATCCCGCTGTACCAGCAGACGAACCCGATCACGGTGACGACGACGGCCTGCCACAGCAGCGCCGTCGCCTCGCCGCCCGTCGGGACCCGCAGGAACGAGCCGCCGTCCAGCAGCAGCCCGAGCAGCGCCGACTCGATGGCCGCGACGCCGCAGACCGTCGCGGTGAGGAGCTTCGGGCCCAGCGGCCGCAGGACCGGGACGGCCAGGACCGCGAAACCGACCTCGCCCGCGAGCGCGCCCACCGAGAACAGCACGCCTGCCAGGTCGGTGCGCCCCCAGCCCTGGACGGTGAACGCCCCGACGGCGACGAGGCCTGCCGCGTACAGCGTGACGCGGGACGGACGACGGCCGTCCAGCAGCGGGACGAGCACGCCGACCACGATCGGCGCACAGCCCACGAAGACGCCCGGAACAGCCGGTTCCGCCGTCTGTTCGGCCGCCAGGACCGCCAGGTTGAACCCGACCATGCCCACGGCGGCGAGCAGGACGATCCGCACCCACTGGCGACGGGTGAGGCGTCGGAGCCGGGCCGTCGCGGAGTCGGGGTCGCGGCGAAGGAACGGGATGAGCAGCAGCGCGGCGAGACCGTAGCGGAGCGCCTGGCCGCCCGCGAACGGATAGTCGCCGAGGACGCTGTTGGCCGTGAAGGATGCCCCCACCAGCACACACGCGAGGGCCGCGAGGAGGGCCCCGCGCAGAGAGGTTGCGTTCATGGGGCCGACGCTAGGGTCGGCGACGGACCGGTTTAAGGTCCACTTCCATGACGAGTTCGGGGACCAATGCGGGGGCGGAGGTGGGGGCCGAGTCGAGGGCCGACTCGGAAGCCGGTTCGGGGGCCGCTCCAGTGGCCGGTCCGCCGCGTCCGGCGGCGGAATCGCTCTCTCCGGCCTGGGAGTTGCTCCTGCCCGCCGCTGCCGCGCCGGCGCGCGGGCGGGGGCGTGCGCTGCGGTCCGCGCTCCGGGAAGCGGTGCGCTCCGGCCGTCTGGCAGGCGGCACGCGGCTGCCCTCCAGCCGTGAACTCGCCGCTGATCTGGGGGTGTCGCGGGGTCTGGTCACCGAGGCGTACGAGCAGCTCACCGCGGAGAGCTATCTGCGCAGCGGACGGGGCGCGGGCACCTGGGTGAGCGAGGGCGTACGCGCTGCGGAGCGTCCCGTGCGCGACCGTGCGCCGGGCGCGGCGGGCGCACGCGTGGACTTCCGGCCCGGCACCCCCGACCTGTCGCTCTTCCCGCGCAGCGCGTGGGCCGCCGCCCAGCGGACGGTGTTCGGCCGGCTGCCGCACGGCGCTCTGGGCTACCCCGATCCGCGCGGGCTGCCGGAGCTGCGCGAGGCCCTGGCCGGACTGCTCGCCCGGCGCCGGGGCGTGGTGGCCGATCCGGAGCGGCTGGTGGTCTGCTCGGGGGTGGCCCAGGCGACGACTCTGCTCGGCTTCGTCCTCCGGGACGAGGGCGTGGTCTCGGTCGGGGTGGAGGATCCGGGCAGCCCGGAACACTCCTCGCTGTTCGCGGCGACCGGCCTGGGCACGGTCCCGCTCCCCCTCGACGACGAGGGGCTCGCTCTCGCGCCCCTGGAGCGCTCCGGCGTACGCGCGGTGGTGACCACGCCCGCGCACCAGTTCCCCACCGGAATCGGCTACTCCGCGCAGCGGCGCGGCGAACTGCTCGGCTGGGCGCGGGACGCGGACGCCGTGATCATGGAGGACGACTACGACGGGGACTTCCGGTACGACCGGGCCCCGGTGGGCGCCTTGCAGGGTCTGGATCCCGAGCGGGTCGTGTACACCGGCTCCGTGAGCAAGTCGCTGGCCCCCGGTCTGCGGCTCGGCTGGCTGATCGCGCCCGCCGCGCTCACCGAGCGCATCGTCGCCCGCAAACGGACGATGGATCTGGGCAACCCGGTGCTCGACCAGGCCGTGCTGGCCGATTTCATCGTGCGCGGCGGCTACGACCGGCAGTTGCGTCGCTGCCAACGGGCCTACCGGGCACGGCGGGACGGGATGGTGGCCGCGCTCGACGAGCACTTCCCCGGCACGGCGGTCAGCGGGATCGCGGCGGGGCTGCACATCATCGCCCGGCTGCCCGCGCGGTACGGCCCCGAGGACGTCTTCCTCAAGCGTGCGGCGGGGGCGGGCATCGCCCTGCGGCCGTTGCGCGACTGCGGAACGGCCGGCTCCGAGGACGGCACCCTGCCGCTCGTTCTCGGGTACGCCCATCTCGCACCCGGGGACATCGCCCGGGGGGTCGCGGCGCTGGCGGAGGCGTGGCGTACCGGACGGGCGGGTTCCGGCTGAGCGGTCGGTGGGGCCGCTCGGAGCCGACCGGCCGGGCGACCGACCGGCCTCGCACGGCTGGCCGGGACCGACCGCCCGGGCCCGGCCGACGGGCGTCGTTCACCCGGGGTTCGGGCTCCGGCCGCCGCGAGGCACTAGGCATGGCGCAGACCGGTTCCGTACCGGGACGGGCCGCGCCCTTCCCCGTACGGTGCACCGCCCGACCACCTCCCTGGAGGCGCTTCGATGTCCCACCGTCCGCACCGTCCGCTGGTGTCCTCTCCCGGCCGCCGTACCGTCCTGCGCGGTTCGCTGATCGCCCCGGCGGCCCTCGCCCTCTCACCCGCGGTCGCGTCGGCAGCCCCCTCGCTGCACCTGGCGGGGCGGCCCGAGGCGTCCTGGGGTGTGCAGGTGGGCGGTGTCACCTCCTCGTCGGCGCTGCTGTGGGTGCGCTCGGACCGGCCGGCCAGGATGCTGGTGGAGACCTCGGCGACCGAATCGTTCCGGCGGGTCCGCAGGTGGCACGGGCCGTCGATCGGGCCCGGAACGGACTTCACGGGGACCACGCCGCTGTACGGACTGCCGCCGGGCGAGCAGGTGCACTACCGCGTGACGCTAGCCGATCCGGCCGATCCGCGCCGTACCGGAAAACCGGTGTACGGGACCTTCCGCACCGCTCCGGCGCGGCGCCGGTCCGGGGTGCGTTTCGTGTGGTCGGGCGATATCGCGGGGCAGGGCTGGGGCATCAATCCGGACATCGGCGGCTACCGGGTGTACGAGGAGATGCGCCGCCTGGACCCGGACTTCTTCCTGTGCAGCGGCGACAGCATCTACGCGGACGGTCCGCTGGAGGAGAGCGTGACGCTGCCGGACGGCCGGATCTGGCGCAACGTCATGACCGAGGAGAAGGCGAAGGTCGCCGAGACACTGGACGAGTACCGGGGCAACTTCCGCTACAACCTGCTCGACCGGAACGTCCGCCGCTTCAACGCGCAGGTGCCCTCCGTCGTGCAGTGGGACGACCACGAGGTGCGCAACAACTGGTATCCCGGCCAGATCCTCGACGACGCCCGCTACACCGAGAAGAACGTGGACATTCTCGCGGCGCGCTCCGTGCGGGCGTTCCAGGAGTACGTGCCGCTCGCGCCGTCGCACGGTTCCGGGCGCCGGTCGCGGATGTACCGGGTGGTCCACCACGGGCCGCTGCTCGACGTGTTCGTCCTCGACATGCGGTCGTACCGCAACGCCAACTCCCCCAATCGGCAGGCCGACGACGCGACGGGCATCCTCGGCGCCGAGCAGTTGCGGTGGCTGAAGCGCTCGCTCGCCGCCTCCCGGGCGGAGTGGAAGGTGATCGCCGCCGACATGCCGCTCGGCCTGGTGGTCCCGGACGGTGCGACGAACTTCGAGGCCGTGGCGCAGGGTGACCCCGGGGCCCCGCTCGGGCGGGAGCTCCAGATCGCCGAGCTGCTCCGCTTCGTCAAGCACCGCAGGATCACCGGCACCGTGTGGCTGACGGCCGACGTCCACTACACCTCGGCCCAGCACTACGCGCCGGAGCGGGCGGCGTTCAAGGACTTCGCCCCGTTCTGGGAGTTCGTGTCGGGCCCGCTGGCCGCGGGTGGCTTCCCGGCCAATGCGCTGGACGGCACGTTCGGCCCCGACCGGGTCTTCGTGCGGGCCCCCGACCGGGCCAATGTCTCGCCGATGGAGTCGCCGCAGTATTTCGGCGAGGTGGAGATCGACGGGGGCAGCGCGGAGCTGACGGTACGTCTGCGGGCCGAGGGCGGGTCGGTGCTGTTCACCAAGGTGCTCCGGCCGGGCCGCGTCGGGCAGTAGCGGCGGCGAACGGCTTCGGAGCGAACAGGGGCGGGTGAACGGGGCGTTCCGCAGCGAACGGCGGCTTCGGCGAGGACCGTTGTCAGTGGTGGGTCCTACGCTTTTTTTCATGACCCGATCCGTTCAGGCCTTGGCCTACGCACGCCCGTCCGCCCTGGCGTCCTCGCAGGTGGGGCCCTCCCTCGGTCTGGAGACCGCAGGGGGCCTCACCCCGCGCGGAGCGGAGGCGCACCCGCGGTTCTTCGCGGGTTTCCTCTCCGATCCGCGCATAGCGGCGCGTGGGCTGCTTGCGGTGGCGGACGTGGCCGCCGCCCGCTACCACCAGCGCACGCTGCCCGCCTCGCTGGACCCGGTGGTGACGGGGAACGGGGACCGGTTGCGCTTCGAGTCGTTCTCCGGCTGCTGCGGGGTGTATGCCCGGCTCGATGTGCTCCGGGAAGGGCTGGACGGGCAGGAGACGGGCCACGGTACGACGAATGTGGATGTGAACGCTCCGCTGCGGGAGGCGCTTTCGCGGATCACGGCGGACGATCCGCTGCATCTGCGGGTGGGGCCCGAGGAGCTGGCGGTGACCACCCTGGACGGTCCGGTGGTGGAGAAGAAGGTGCCGCTGCCCGACAGGTGGCTGCGCGGTTTCGCGGAGGCGCAGGTCGCCTCGGCAGGATTCGATCTGCGGGCCGAGCTGACGGCGGCG
The DNA here is from genome assembly GCF_014649875.1 of Streptomyces rubiginosohelvolus. Lineage (GTDB taxonomy): Bacteria > Actinomycetota > Actinomycetes > Streptomycetales > Streptomycetaceae > Streptomyces > Streptomyces rubiginosohelvolus. The sequence goes on from NZ_BMTW01000004.1 coordinate 367,506, forward strand.
CGGGCGGTGGCGTTCCTGCGTTCGCTGCCCCGCACCCCGTCCTCGGGGAACGCCGGGCGCGGCGCCCGGTGGGTGGTGGCGGCGGGCGGGTCCCTGCGCCCCACGACCCGGCCGGTCCCGGGCGCGGTGTGCCTGCCGGGCCCGGAGCGGCTGGTGGCGTTGCAGCGGGTGCTGCGCGACGCGACGGCCCTGCGGGTGTACGGGCCAGTGGCCGACGGTGCGGCGGCGGCGAGCGCCTGGGAGGTGGTGCTGCCGGGGATGCGGCTCACGCTGACGCTCTCCCCCGATTCCGCGCGGGGGTTCTCGGGCGAGGGCGGCGTCCTGGAGGCGCTGGCCACGGACGACGCGGCGGCCGATGCCGAGCTGGTGTCGGTGCTGCTCGCCTGGGAGCCCCGGATCGAACCGGCGTCGCTGGCCGAGCAGTCAGGGCTGAGCGTGGAGCGGGTGCGGGCCGCGCTGACCCGGCTCGGCACGGCGGGCCGCGTGGGGTACGACCTGGCGGACGCGGCGTACTTCCACCGCGAGCTGCCGTACGACGCGGACCGGGCGGAGCGGCACAATCCGCGTCTTGTGGCCGCCCGCCGGCTGGCCGGTGAGGGCGCGGTGTCCCTCGACGGTTCGCGGGCGACGGTCGTTTCCGGGGACCGCCGCTACCAAGTGCGGGAGAGCGGTTCCGCGTTCAGCTGTACGTGTCAGTGGTGGGCGGACTACCGGGGGCGGCGAGGTCCCTGCAAGCACGCGCTCGCCGTGCGTATGGTCCGCCGGGGTGCGCCGGTCGCCGGAGGTGCGCGATGAACGAGCTGCTGACCGCCGTGCGGGCGGGGCGTCACCACGATGTGCCGCCGTTGGTGCTCGCCCTGGACCGGCCCGGCCGCAGGTCCGCGCTCGCCGAGCTGAAGGAGTTGCGCAAGGAGGTGCGGGGCTGGGACTGGCAGCGGCGCGACAAGATCCGCAAGGCGCTGCTGGTGGCCGGTGCGGGCTGTCACACCGGGGCGGCGGGGTGTGCCGCCTGGATCGGCGGCCGTGATCTGCGGGACTGGACCCGCTCCCCGTATCCGTTGATCCTCGCCTCGCTGAAGGACCGCGATCCGGTGTGGCTCGGCGATCTCGCCCGCCGCTTCGCGGGGCGCTCGGCCCTCTCCGAGGCGGAGTACACCTTCGTCGGCGAGCTGACCCGGATCGCCCGGGTCCCGCTTCCTGCCACGGACAACCTCGTGACGGGCTGGACGGAGCTGGTCGGCGCGGCGCGCTGGCGGCGCCGGACCCGCCGCCCGCTGACCGAGATCCTGCGGGACGATCCGCACACCGCCGTGCTGGCACCCCGGCTGTTCGAGATGGCGGAGCTGCCGCCGCAGGTCGATTTCCACGACGCGCCGGATGCACAGGACCACTGGCCCGGAGCGCTGTGCGCGCTGGCCGAGGACGGGGTGCTGGACCGGTCGTATCTGGTGGAGCGGTGCGTGGCGCGTCTGATACGTGGCGGCAGATCCGTCGACCAGCGGTTCTTCCTGGCCGTTCTGCAGCGGCTGGAGGCGACGGAGGACGAGGAGCAGAGGCATCTGCGGGACTGGACGGCGATGGCGGCGGACGGCATCGCCCCGGTCGCCTCGCATGCCCAGCAGGTGCTCGTACGGCTCGACGCGCGGGGCGCGTTGCCGACCCGGGAGCTGGCGGACGTGTCGGGGGCGCTGCTCTTCCGCCCGGAGAAGAAGCTGGTACGGGCCCAGTTGACCCTGCTGGGAAAGGTGCTGCGCCGGGACTCCTCGACGGCGGGTGAGCTTCTTCCGGCGGTCGCCGAGGCGTTCGGCCATGAGGGCATCGACATCCAGGAGCGGGCCCTGAAGCTGGTGGCCCGGTATCTCCCCGCCGCCGGCCCGGAGGTGCGGGAGCTGCTGGCATCCGCCGCCGCGCAGTTGGGCCCCGTGCACCGGGAGACGGTCACCTCCCTGTTCGGCGGTCTCGTGGAGGAGGTGCCGCAGGAGGCGTACGAGGAGTGGCTGCCGCCGGCGCCGGTGCTGCGGCGTCAGGAGCCCGCTCCGGGGACCGTGGCCGAGCTGGTCGAGGAGGTGGCCGCCCGGGTGAAGGCGCATGCGTCGGAGCACTGGATCCCGGCGTCGGCCGTTCTGGACACCTCGGCCGGGATCACCGGTTTCGAGCGGGCGCTCGACGGTATCGTCCGGCTGGCCCGGAGCGACCGGGAGGAGCTGACGGGGGGTTTGCGGGAGGCGCTGGCCGGGGTGCATTTCGTCGAGCACGGTCTGTCTCCGTACATGGTCGATCCGCGCGGCGTCTCGACCTCGCACGGGCTCTCCGTCGTGGTGGCCTCGCTGCTGGGCCTGGTATCCGAGCGGGACAGGGTCGCGTGGCGGGCGAAGACGGTCGTGACGGGGTCGGCCGCCTGTGCTCATGCCGCGCTGAACGGGGTGCTGCTCGACCGGGTGTGGGAGGTGTCGGAGGCGATAGCCGCCGGGCGGGTGCCGTTCCTGCTGGCGACGCCGACCTGGCACACCGGGGCGGTCGAGGCGGCCGAGCTCGTGGAGCGGCTGCGGGCCTACGGGGAGCTGGGTGTTCGCCCGGGTCCCGCCGACTTCGCCCAGGCCCTGCTGCGGGTCCGCCGGGGCAGCGGGCCCGAGCGCGCGGAGGCCGCCGCGGCGGCCGAGGCGTTGGGCACCGGCGAGGGCGACCGGCTGGCCGCTTGGGTCCGTGCCGAGGAGTCGGTGGCCCCGGTGCTGCGGCATCCGGCGACCATCGTCTCCCGCCCGTCGGCGGGCACGTGGTGGCAGCGGACGACGACCGGGGCCCGTCAGGTGCTGCCGGCCACCCGCGAACGGCTGGTGATCCAGCGCGATTTCCCGGAGGCCTTCCACTGGCTGGGCCGCGCCCAGCTCCCCCGCGCCCAGGAGTGCTACCACTGGGGACCCGAGCGGTCCTCGCACTGGACGGCCACCCTGCCCGGCGACCCGGAGACGCTGGCCGCCTGGCTGATGCCTGACCTGCTGTTCGCCGCCGATCAGGGGCAGCGGGGAGCCGTCGGGTTCCTGCCCGCGCTGGCCGAGAGCGCGGGCGAGACGGGCGGGGCGATGCATCTCGCGCTAGCCTACGCGCTCGGCGCCCGGCACCCCGAGGACCGGACGGCGGCGGTGGACACGCTGCTGGTGCTGGCCGCGCGGGGGCGGCTGGACGGGGCGATGCTCGGGCGGGAGCTGGCGATCCTGGTCGACCGCGACCTGGTGAAGGTGAACCGTACGGCCGACGCGCTCGGCACGGCCGCCGCCACCGGCGCCTGCCGGACGGTGCTGACCGTGCTGGCGGCGATGCTGCCCGGTCTCCTGGCGTACGAGAAGACGCCCCGGGGGCTCGGGGACCTGCTGTCCGTGGCGGCCGAGTGCGCCGAGCGCTGCGGTACGGACGGGATCGAGCCGATAGCGGGGCTCGCGGCGACGGCGGGGCGCAAGGGCTCGTCCCAGACGGTCCGCCAGGCCGCCCGGCTGATCGCCACGTTCGGGGACCGGGAGACCCAGCAGCGACCGGCCCTGGAATCTGACCGAAAAGCGACGATAGAGGACCAGATCAACACGTAACCCATCAGTCACAAGGCGTTCGTGATCAGGCAACACCATTCGTTCACAGTGAGGATATGACTGATGTGACCTCCGCGAAGAGCGCCCGCCGTCCGCACCACTGGCGGCGGGACCTGATCGAACTGGCCGCCCTGTTCACCGCCGTGGCCGTGGCCGACGCGATCGCCAACCTGATCGGACACCAGCCCGACGGGCCCTACCTGCTCATGGCGTCGGCGGTGGCGCTGGTGGCCACGGCCGCGTTCCACACCTGGTGGGCCCGACGCCACAGTCACGCACCCCCGTCGGACGAGGCGGACGTCGCGCCGGTCGGGGCCGGCGCGGCGGGTGGGACCGGCACATCGGCCGGCGAGGCCGAGGGCACCGGTGAAGGCGGGGTCGTCGGCGCCGGGGAGACCGGGACCACGCTGTGGCGGATGCGGACGACGGTGCTCGACGCCCCGGGCAGTCTGGCCGCTCTGTGCACGGCGCTCGCCGGGCTCCGCGTCGACATCCTCACCCTCCAGACGCACCCGCTCGCCCAGGGCACCGTCGACGAGTTCCTGCTGCGGGCCCCGGCCTCGCTCCAGGCGCAGGAGCTGTCCCGGAAGATCGCGGCCGCGGGCGGCGCCTCCACCTGGATCGAGCGGGCGGACGCCCACGACCTGGTGGACACCCCGACCCGGGTGCTGTCGCTGGCCACCCGGACGGCACTGGACGCGGCCGAGCTGCCGCTCGCCCTGCGCCAGTTGCTCGGCCGGTGCACCATCCACTCGCTGCCCGCCGTCTCCGTGACGGGCCGGGCGACCGGCCAGAGCGCCCCGGTCGAGGGCGTGCTGGAGGAGACGGTGATGCGGCTGCGGGACCCGTCCGGCGGGGTGATCTCCGTCGAGCGGCCCTATCTGCCGTTCACGCCGACGGAGTTCGCGCGGGCGCGCGCCCTGGTCGAGCTCGACGCCCGGCTCGGCCCCCGCGTGCCGCGCAGCGAGGACGTCCTCACCCTGCCCGAGGGCAACGAGATCACCGTGCGCCGCGCGGACCAGGACGATCTCACCGCCGCCCGCGCCATGCACGACCGCTGCTCGCAGGACACCCTGGGCCTGCGCTACCACGGTCCCGTCGCGGACGCCGACCGCTATCTCGACCATCTGCTGAGCCCCCGTTTCGGCCGCACCCTGGCGGTGCAGACGGCGTCGGGCAGGCTGGTGGCGCTGGGCCACCTCCTCTGGGACGGCGATGAGACCGAGGTCGCCCTCCTCGTCGAGGACGACTGGCAGCGCCGGGGCATCGGCTCCGAACTGCTCCGCCGCCTGGTCGCCCTGGCCGAGGAGGCGGGCTGCGACAGCGTGTACGCCGTGACGCAGTCCCGCAACACCGGCATGGTGGCCGCGATGCGCGCGCTGGAGCTGCCCCTCGACTACCAGATCGAGGAGGGCACGCTCGTCATCACCGCCCGGCTGTCGAGTGAAGGGGCCGCACGGCCGTCCGCGCCGACGGAACGGGCCCGTCGCTGAGCGCCTGGCACAGATCCGCCCACAGGTCCTCGACGTCCTCCAGGCCGACCGACATCCGCAGCAGCCGGTCGCCGACACCGGCCGCCCGCCGGTCTCCCTCCTCCACGATGCGGTGGCTGATGGAGGCCGGGTGCTGGATCAGCGAGTCCACGCTGCCGAGGCTGACGGCGGGCGTGATGAGCCGCACCGCGGAGATCACCCGGTGCGGGTCCCCGTACACCTCGAAGGAGATCATCGCGCCGCCGATCCTCGGGTAGTGCACCCGGGCGATCCGCGGGTCGGCGGTGAGCCTGCGGACGAGTTCGGCGGCGCTCGCCGACGCCGCCCGGACGCGTACCGGCAGCGTGGACAGGCCCCGCAGCAGCAGATAGCCGGCCAGCGGGTGCAGCACCCCGCCGGTGGCGAACCGCATCTGGCGCAGGGTCGCGGCAAACTCCTCGTCGCAGGCGACGACGCCGCCCATGACGTCCCCGTGGCCGCCGAGGTACTTGGTGGCGCTGTGCAGCACGATGCGGGCGCCCTGTTCGACGGGGCGCTGGAGGACCGGGGTGGCGAAGGTGTTGTCGACCAGCAGCGGCACGGTTCCGCAGGCGTGGGCGACGGCCCTGATGTCGACCTCGGCCAGGGTCGGGTTGGCCGGCGTCTCGACCATCACCAGGCCGGTGTCCGGGCGGATGGCGTCGGCGATGCCCGCCGGGTCGGTCCAGGTCACCTCGGTGCCCAGCAGCCCGGCGCCGAGCAGATGGTCGCTGCAGCCGTAGAGCGGGCGGACCGCGACGACATGGCGCAGTCCCTGGCTCGCGCGGGCGAGCAGTACGGCGGTGAGCGCGGCCATCCCGCTGGCGAAGGCGACCGCGCTGTCGGTCCCCTCCAGCCGGGCGAGCGCCGTCTCGAAGCGGCCCGTGGTGGGGTTGTCGAGCCGGGCGTAGACGGGCGGCCCGTCGGGGAGGGAGCCGGTGGTGGCGAAGGCGTCGATGCGCATCGCCTCGTCGCGCGAGTCGTAGGAGGGGTAGGTGGTGGACAGGTCGATCGGCGGGGCGTGCACACCGAGGGAGGCGAGGTCGTCGCGTCCGGCGTGCACGGCTTCGGTGGCGAGAGCCCTGGACGGGGTGGGAGCAGGGGGCGTCATCGAGACTTCGTTGTCCATGGCGTCACTCTGAACAGTTACCGGTTCGTAGCGGCCGGTCCCCGTGCTACGTTCGCCACATGTCCGATTCCGTCGCTCTCGATCCGGTGGATCTGCAGATTCTGCGGCTACTGCAGAACGATGCGCGGACCACGTACCGCGAGCTGGCGGCCGAGGTCGGCGTGGCCGCTTCGACCTGTCTGGACCGGGTGGCCCGGCTGCGCCGCAGCGGGGTGATCCTCGGGGACCAGTTGCGCCTCGATCCGGCGAAGCTCGGCCGAGGGCTCCAGGCGCTGCTGCTGGTGCAGGTCAGGCCGCACCGCCGGGAGTTGATCGGGCCGTTCGTCGACCGGATCAGGTCGTTGCCGGAGTCACGTGCGCTGTTCCATCTCACCGGCCCCGACGACTATCTGGTGCAGGTGGCGGTGGCCGACGCGGCGGATCTGCAACGGCTGGTCCTGGACGAGTTCACCTCGCGCCGGGAGGTCGCCCGGGTGGACACCCGGCTGATCTTCCAGCAGTGGGAGTGCGGTCCGCTGCTGCCGCCCGCCGCGAACTGACCGGCCGGGTTCGGACACCGGGCGGCCCCGGTGATGACGGAAGGGCCGCCGCCGTACGAGGATGTCCGCATGTCAGACACTTCGAGCAGCGCGCTGCCCCGTCAGGTCGCCGACGCCTACGTCGACGCACTCATCGAACTCGACCCCATCACGGGCACCTTTCTGGGTGTGCCCGAAAGCTCGCGCCGGCTGCCCGACTTCTCACCGGCAGGCCAGGAGGCGTCCGCCGGCCTCCTCCGCGAAACGCTGCGGAAGCTGGACGCCGCCGAGCAACTGCCCGGTGCGGACAGCGATGCCGAGCGGCGCTGCGGACGGCTCCTGCGGGAGCGCCTGACGGCGGAACTCGCCGTGCACGAGGCGGAGGAGGGCCTGCGGGCCGTCTCCAACCTGTCGTCGCCCGCCCACCACGTCACCGAGGTCTTCACCCTCACGCCGACCGCGACGGACGAGGACTGGGCGGCGGTCGTGGAGCGCCTGCGCGCGGTGCCCGCCGCGTACGAGGGGTACCGCGCCTCGCTCGCGCTCGGTCTGGAGCGCAAGCTGTACGGCGGCCCGCGTGCGACCGCCACCTTCGTCGGGCAGCTCTCGGAGTGGGGCGGGGAGGGCGGGAGCGAGGGGTTCTTCGCCGAGTTCGTGGCCCCCGGCCCCGCGTCACTGCGGGCGGAGCTGGACGAGGCGGCCGGGCAGGCGACGGCCTCGGTGCTCGCGCTGCGGGACTGGGTGCGCGACGTGTACGCCCCGGCGATCGAGGGCGCCCCGGACCCGGTCGGCCGGGAGCGTTACGCCCGTTGGTCGCGGCTGTACAACGGCACCGACCTGGACCTCGACGAGGCGTACGCGTACGGCTGGTCGGAGTACCACCGGCTGCTTGCCGAGATGAAGACCGAGGCCGAGAAGGTGCTGCCCGGAGCCGGTCCCTGGGAGGCGCTCGCCCACCTCGATGTGCACGGCAAGCACATCGAAGGGGTGGACGAGGTCCGCGACTGGCTCCAGGGCCTGATGGACGAGGCGATCGAGGCGCTGGACGGCACGCACTTCGACCTGGCCGAGCGGGTACGGAAGGTGGAGTCCCGGATCGCCCCGCCCGGCGGAGCAGCCGCGCCGTACTACACCAGTCCCTCCGAGGACTTCTCCCGTCCTGGGCGCACCTGGCTGCCGACCATGGGCGAGACCCGTTTCCCGGTGTACGACCTGGTCTCCACCTGGTATCACGAGGGCGTTCCCGGCCACCATCTGCAGCTCGCGCAGTGGACGCATGTCGCGGACACCCTCTCCCGCTACCAGGCCTCGGTGGGCATGGTCAGCGCGAACGCCGAGGGCTGGGCGCTGTACGCGGAGCGGCTGATGGACGAGCTGGGCTTCCTGCCCGACCCGGAGCGGCGGCTCGGCTACCTGGACGCCCAGATGATGCGCGCCTGCCGGGTGATCGTCGACATCGGCATGCACCTGGAGCTGGAGATCCCGGCGGACTCCCCCTTCCACCCGGGCGAGCGCTGGACCCCCGATCTGGCCCAGGAGTTCTTCGGCAACCACAGCGGCCGCCCCGCCGACTTCGTGGAGAGCGAGCTGACCCGCTATCTGTCGATGCCCGGCCAGGCCATCGGCTACAAGCTGGGCGAGCGTGCCTGGCTGCTCGGCCGGGAGAACGCGCGCGCCGCGCACGGCGACGCGTTCGACCTGAAGGCGTGGCACATGGCGGCGCTCTCGCAGGGGTCGCTGGGCCTGGACGATCTGGTGGACGAGCTGTCGCGGCTCTGACCGGGCCGGTGGTACGTACGGTCCGGAGTCTCCTCAGGTGAAGGAAGGCAGCCCGTCATGACCGAGCGCAGCGGATTCCTGTTCTGCGCCGACCCGTTGAGGGCGTCGCGGCCCGATCCGCAGTTCGCCGAGGACGTCGCGGCAGCGCGGGCGGCGGGCGGCCGGATCGCCCTGCTCGATCATGACGCGCTGCTCGCCGGAGACGCGGCCGGGGCGGTGGCCCGGGTCGCGCGGGACTCCGGACCGTACTGGTACCGCGGCTGGATGATCCCCTCCGCCCGGTACGCGGAGCTGGAGACGGCGCTCGGTGCGCGGGGCTGCTCCCTGCTCACCGACGCCGTGGGCTATCGGCGGGCGCATGAACTCCCCGGCTGGTACGAGGAGTTCGACGGGCTGACGCCGCGCAGCGCCTGGTGCGCCATGGCTCCGGGGGCTCCGCCGCCCTCCGTCGAGGAGCTGACCGGGCTCGCGGCGCCGCTGGGGCCGGGGCCCGGCATCGTGAAGGACTTCGTGAAGTCCCGCAAGCACGAGTGGCACGAGGCCTGTTATGTGCCGGAGCTCGGGGACCGGAGACAACTGGCCTCCGTGGCCGGCCGGTTCGTCGCGTTGCAGGGTGACTTCCTCGCGGGCGGTCTGGTGCTGCGGGCCTTCGAGCCGTTCGTCGCGGGCGGCGAGGCACGGGTGTGGTGGGTGGACGGGGAGGCGGTGCTCGTCACCGCCCACCCGGACACCCCCGACCGGCTCCCTGTCCCCGAACTCGACTCCGTGCGGGAGGCGGTGGGCCGTCTCGGCCTGCGCTGGGTCACCACCGATCTGGCGTTGCGCGAGGACGGGGTGTGGCGGGTGGTCGAGGTCGGCGACGGCCAGGTCAGCGGACTCCCCGCAGGGGCGGGGGCGGGTGCCCTGTTCGCCGCGCTCGCGGCGGCCGGGGCACGCTGACTCCCGCCGGACCTCCAGGGGCCCTCCACCCGGACCCCTTCGGCGCTCAGCAGCCGCAGTCGGCCGCGTCGACCGGAGCGGTCAGCGGATCGGCCGCGCGCCGCTCGCCGCCCTCCCAGGTCTCGTAGGCGAACCCCTCGCGCACCCAGTACTCGAACCCGCCGAGCATCTCCTTGACCTGGAAACCCAGTTGGGCGAGGACCAGGGCCGCGCGGGTCGCGCCGTTGCAGCCCGGCCCCCAGCAGTACGTGACCACGGGCACGGCCGGGTCCAGCAGCGCCGCCGCCTGCTCGGGGATCAGGGCGGTCGGCAGGTGGACCGCCCCGGGAATGTGCCCCTGGTCCCAGGACGCGGTGGAGCGGCTGTCCAGGACGACGAACCCGGGGTCGCCGTCGGCGGCGAGCGCGGATGCGACGTCGGAGACGTCCGCGTGGAAGGCGAGCGAGGCGCCGAAGTAGGCGGCCGCGGCAGCGGGCGAGGCGGGCGGGACGCGCAGGACGGGGTGGTCGGCCAGGGCCGTGGAGTGCGAGGTCATGACCATGAATCTATGGCCGCGAAACCGGCCCGGGAAGTGAGATCCCCCGGCGCTTCTCTTGATTCTCCGGGGAATTCCCTGTTGTCTCGGGGAGGTGACCGACTATTCCCCGGACGCCACCGACTGGCGCATCCTCGACGTCCTCCAGCGCGACGGCCGCGCCACCTTCGCCGAGCTCGCCCGTGCCGTCGCCATGTCCCCGAGCGCCGTGACGGAGCGGGTGCGGCGGCTGGAGGAGCTGGGGGTGATCAGCGGGTACGCGGCGGTGGTCGACGCCGAACGGCTCGGGCTGCCCATCCTCGCCCTGGTCCGCCTGCGCTATCCGAACGGGAACTACAAGCCCTTCCACGATCTGCTGGAGACCACGCCGGAGATCATCGAGGCCCACCACGTCACCGGCGACGACTGCTTCGTCCTCAAGGTCACGGCCCGCTCGATGAAGCATCTGGAGGAGACCACCGGGCGGATCGGGGCGCTGGGCTCCGTCACCACGAGCGTCGTGTACTCCTCACCGCTCCCCCGCCGCGCGATCGGCCGCTGAACCGCCCGGAGGGGCCCCGGCTCACGCGAGGCGGTGCCGGACGGACGAGCCCTGCCGCTCCTTCACCACTTCGAGCCGGACCGGGATCCGGCGGCGCAGGTCGGCCACATGGCTGACGATGCCCACGCTGCGGTCCCGCTCCCGCAGGGAGTCCAGTACGTCGAGCACCTCGTCCAGCGTCTGGTCGTCCAGGCTGCCGAACCCCTCGTCGATGAAGAGGGTGTCCAGACGTACGCCACCGGCCTCCTCGGTCACGACATCGGCCAGGCCCAGCGCGAGGGCCAGCGAGGCGAAGAAGGTCTCCCCGCCGGACAGCGTCGCGGTGTCGCGTTCGCTGCCGGTCCAGGCGTCGACCACGTGCAGCCCCAGTCCGGCGCGGCGGCCGCCGGTGCGGGCATCGGAGTGGACCAGCGTGTAGCGGCCCGAGGACATCCGCTGGAGCCGTGCGGTGGCGGCGGCCGCCACCTGTTCCAGGCGGGCGGCCAGGACGTACGCCTCCAGGCGCATCTTGCGTTCGTTGTCGGCGGAGGTGCCCGCCGCCAGTCCCGCGAGCCGGGCGATCCGGTCGTATTCCTGGCGTACGGGGCCCAGCCGCCGTACCTCGTCGGCGGCCTGCCGGGAGAGCCGGGTCAGCTCGCCGCAGCGCTCGTCGGCGGCAGCGAGCGCGGACGACGCCTCGCGCAGCAGCCATTCCGCCGTCTCGAACTCACCTTGTGCCGCTGATGGTTGGGCGGCGGGCTGTTCGGCGGCCTCGCGGGCGTCACGCTCGGCACGGCGGTCGGCCACCGCGGCGGCCTCCGCCTGCCAGGTGTCGATGCGGTGCTGGAGGTCGCGTTGGGCCGCGGCGTCGAGGAGCGTCGCGGCGGCGGCCTCCGGGGTGTCGAAGCCGGCCCGGAACGCCGCGTCGGAGAGCCGGTCGTCGGCCTCCTTGCGCCGCTGGGCGGCGTCCTGTTCGGTGCGTACGGCCTCGGCGGCGTCGGCGAGGCGTGCCACGCGGCGAGTCAACCGCTCCGCGTGGGCCGCGACGGACGGCGACTCGCCCCGGGCGGCGGCGATCTGCTCCTCCAGGCGGGCCTGCTCGGCGTCGAGGGCCTCGCGCGCGGCGGTACGGGCGGACATCCGACCGTGCGCCTGCTGCCGCTGCTCCAGCCGCTCGGTGTGCTCGCGCTCGGCGGCGGTGAGTGCCTCACGTGCCGGGTTCGTCGCGGCGGCGAGCCGGTGGGCCTCGGCGTGCTCGCCGGTCAACCGGTCGACCAGCTCACCGAGTTCGGCCACGGTGGAGGATGCGGAGGCATCGTCCCCCCGGGCCTCCGTCTCCGCCGCCGCGTGCCGTTCGCGTACGAGTCCGAGCTGCTGCTCCGCGCGGGCGCGGGCCTCCTCGGCGGACTGCTGGGCGGCCAGCGCCCGTTCCTCCGTCGCCCGGTCGACATGACCGTCGCCGGGGCTGGCGGGGACCGGGTGGTCGGCCGACCCGCAGACCGTGCAGGGCTCACCCGCGACGAGACCCGCGGCCAGTTCCGCCGCGATGCCGCGCAGCCGGCGCTCCCGCAGATCGAGCCAGGACTTCCGGGCGTCCAACTCCTGTTCGCGCGCGCCGGTGAGCCGCTCCTCCGCCTGCTGTACGTCGGTCGCGAGGGCGTCGCGGCGGCCCGCCGCGTCCAGGCGGCGGCGCGCCGGGGCGAGGAGTCCGGCGAGCTGCTCGGCGCGGGTGGCGGCTTCCTGCGAGGCGTCGATGCGTCCCTTGAGGGCCGCACGGGTGGAGTCCCAGTCGGCGAGCCACACGTCCGCCTCGCGGATCAGCTCGTCGTCGGCCTGGGCCTCCCGGTTCAGCCGGACGCGCTCCCCCTCGATCCGCGCGCTGCGCTCCTCGGCCTCTCGTGCCGCGTCGAGTGCGTACAGCTCCTGCTGGAACTTCCGCTCCAGCTCGGCCAGTCGGTCGGCGCCCACGTCGCGCAGCTCCGGAGAGAGCAGCGCGCGGGCCCGGCCGAGACCGTCGCTCGCGGCCCGGTACGCCCGCTCCGCCTCCTCGCGCAGCTCCAGGGCCGGGGCGACCCGGTCGGCCTTGCGGGCGCGCTCCAACTCCTTCTGGCAGCGGTCGTGTTCGGGGCGGCGTTCCTCCAGCGCCGCGGAGCGCAGCCGGGTCTCCTCGTACCGCTGCTGGAGGCGGGCGAGTTCACGTACGGCGTCCAGGGCGTGGCGGGCCTCGCGCTGCCGGCCCTCGGCCCAGGCGACGACGCGGTGGGCGATGTCGAGCCGTTCGCGGGCCGTGGACCGGGCGATCGCGGCCCACTCCAGCACCGCTTCGGCGAGGCCGGGTTCGCCGGGCCGGGCGGCGACCGGCGTGGCCTCGGCCCCGGCGGGTCCGGCGGCCTGGGCGATGCGCTGGGCGAGGGCGAGGATCCGTTCGTCGGCGGCGGTGACCCTGGCCTCGGCGCCCCGGCGCAGTTCGGCGAGGCGTTCCTCGACGGCGGCGAAGCGGCGGGTGTCGAAGAGCCGGCCGAGGAGCTTGCCGCGGGCCTCGGCGTCCGAGCGCAGGAAGCGGGCGAAGTCGCCCTGCGGCAACAGCACCACCTGGCAGAACTGGTCCCGGCTCATGCCGATGAGCTGGGTCAGCTCCTCGCCGATCTCCTGGTGCGACTTGCTGAGGGCGTGCCAGCCGCGCTCGGGGTCGTAACCGCGCAGCCTGCTCTGGGCCTTCTCCATCGTGAAGCCGTCGCCCCGCTTCTTGGGGCGGGGCTGGGCTGGGCTGCGGGTGACTTCGAGGCGGCGGCCGCCGACGGTCAGCTCCAGCTGGACCTCGGTGGGCAGGTCCACGGGCGCGTGGTCGCTGCGCAGGGAGGCCCCGGGGCTCTGCCGGGCGCCGGGAACGGCTCCGTACAGGGCGAAGCAGACGGCGTCCAGGACGGAGGTCTTGCCCGCGCCGGTGGGGCCGTGGAGCAGGAAGAGTCCGGCGGAGGACAGGGCGTCGAAGTCGACCTCCTGGGTGGCGCCGAACGGCCCGAAGGCGGTGATGCTCAGGCGGTGCAGTCTCACCGGGACACCTCGCGCACGGTCTCGTCCACCCTGACATCGTCGAACGCGGCACGCAGCACGGTGCGTTCGAGGTCGCTGGGGCCGCTGCCACCGCGCACGTGGGCGACGAAGTCCTCGGCGATCTGGTGGTCGTCGCGGCCCTTGAGGCGCTGGGCGTAGGAGGCCCCCGGGTCGTCCGGCGGCCGCTCGGGGTCGAAGACGAGGCTGAGGGTGTGCGGGAAGCGCCGGGCGAGGCGGGCCATGGGGTCGGCGGGGCGTACCGGGTCGGTGAGGGTGGCCTCGACCCAGGCGTGCTCGTGGCGGTCCAGGGCGGGGTCCTCCAGGAGGGTGTCGAGGCGGCCGCGGAGCCGGGCGAGGGGCCGCTCCACGGGGCAGTCGATCCGTTCGTCGGCGGCGATGCCCCCGTCGGCGTCGAGGTCGATGAGCCACATGGTCTTGCGGTGGTCGGCCTCGGAGAAGGAGTAGGCGAGCGGGGAGCCGGAGTAGCGGACCCTGCCCGTGACCCGCTGGGATCCGTGGAGGTGGCCGAGTGCCGCGTAGTCGACGCCGTCGAAGACCCCGGCGGGGACGGCGGCGACCCCGCCGACGGTGATGTCGCGTTCGCTGTCGCTGGGCTCGCCGCCCGCCACGAAGGCGTGCGCGAGGACGACGGAGCGGGTGCCGGCGTGGCGGGTGGCGAGGTCGGCGCGGACCCGGTCCATGGCTGCGGTGAGGACCGCCTCGTGACCGGCCTTGCCCGCGCCCAGGGCGTCCTTGACCAGGGCCGGTTCCAGGTAGGGCAGTCCGTAGAACGCCACGTCGCCGTGGTCGTCGGACAGGACGACGGGGGTGGCGCAGCCCTCGGGGTCGGTCCGCAGATGGATCCCGGCGCGTTCGAAGAGCCCGGCGCCGACGCCGAGCCGGCGGGCCGAGTCGTGGTTGCCGGAGATCATGACGGTGGGGACGCCTGCGGCGGCGAGCCGGTGCAGCGCCCGGTCGAACAGCTCGACGGCGGTGAGCGGCGGTACGGCCCGGTCGTAGACGTCGCCCGCGACGAGGACGGCGTCCACCTCGCGCTCCGCGACGGTCGCCACCAGGTGGTCGAGGTAGGCGGCCTGCGCGTCCAGCAGGGAGACACGGTGGAAGGACCGGCCCAGATGCCAGTCCGAGGTGTGCAGGAGCCTCACGCCATCACTCCGCCGGTCTTGCCCTGCATCGTCGTCGTCCTCCACCCCGTGGGCCGCGCACCGGCGGCCCGTGATCCCGCTCGGCACCGACCACGCTAACGCCGCCGGGCCGCCGAACCCGCATCGATCATGATTTTGGCCCCCGTGGGCGTCCGTGGGATTGCCCTCACCTCACGAGGTTCACGCGGTTCACGCGGTCGCGTCCCCGTACGCCTCGCCGCCCAGCTCCAGGGTCGCGGTCCCCGCGGTCGTGTCGGCCAGCCAGGCGGTGAACGCCTCGACATCGCCGTCCGGCAGTCCGATCTCCATGGTGACGGCCTCGGCGTACCGCACCTCGCGGACGTCCCGCCCGGTGGCCCGCAGGTCGTTCTCCAGCTTTCCGGCCCGCTGGTGGTCGACGTGGATCGTGGCGAGCCGGAAGCGCTGCCGGGTGAGGGTGCCGAGCGCGTCGAGGGCTTCGCCGACCACTCCCCCGTACGCCCGGATCAGTCCGCCCGCCCCGAGTTTGACCCCGCCGTAGTAACGGGTGACGACCGCGACGACGTACCGCATCTCCCGCCGCATCAGCATCTGGAGCATGGGGACGCCCGCGGTGCCGCCGGGTTCGCCGTCGTCGCTCGCCTTCTGTACGGAGGCGTCGGCGCCGATCACGTACGCGAAGCAGTTGTGGGAGGCGGTCGGGTGCTCCTTGCGGACGCGGGCGACGAAGTCCTGCGCTTCCTCTTCGGTGGCGGCGGGGGCGAGCGAGCAGAGGAAACGGGATCGGTTGATCTCGCTCTCGTGCACGCCCGCGCGGGCGACGGTCCGGTACTGCTCCTGCATCCGTCCACCCTATGCGCCGCCGCGAGGGCGGGTCGCGGCGGGAATGGGGAGGTGGGGGCCGTGGGTTGTCCCGGCATGAACACAGACGGCAGGAACGCAGACGGCAACGCGGACGGCAGCGGCGTGGTGGACTCGTACGCGGACGACGCGACGATCCGGCGGATTCTTGAGGACACGGGCGACACCTGGGCGGTGGTCGGCCTGTCGAACAACTCCTCCCGGGCGGCCTACGGAGTGGCCCAGGTCCTCCAGCGGTTCGGCAAGCGGGTGGTGCCGGTCCACCCGAAGGCCGAAACGGTCCACGGGGAACAGGGGTACGCCTCGCTCGCCGACATCCCCTTCCAGGTCGACGTGGTGGACGTGTTCGTCAACAGCGAGCTGGCGGGCTCCGTCGCGGGCGAAGCGGTGGCGGTGGGCGCGAAGGCGGTGTGGTTCCAGCTCGGTGTCGTGGACCCGGACGCCTACGGGCGGACGCGCGCGGCAGGCCTGGACATGGTCATGGACCGGTGCCCCGCGATCGAGATCCCGCGGCTGGGTGCTCGCGCCTGAGCTGCCCGGGTGTGCGGGGCGCCGCGGGGTGGGCAGAATCCCCGCCGTGAAGGACGTACTCGATGTGACCGACAGGGCCCGGACGACGGCCGCGCTGACCGCGCTCGGCGTACGGCCGGGTGATGTGCTCCTGGTGCACGCCTCGCTGCGGTCGCTGGGGCCGGTGGCGGGCGGGGCGCGGGGGGTGCTGGACGCGGTGCGCCGGGCCGTCGGGCCTTCGGGGACGGTGGTGGTCCCCGCCTTCACCCCGGAGAACTCCGACACCTCCCCGCACTACCGCGAGCGGGTGCGGGGCCTGGACGCCGGGGCCGTGGACGCCGTGCGCGCCGCGATGCCGGCGTACGATCCGGCGCTGACGCCCGCGCCGTCGATGGGCGCGCTGGCCGAGACCGTACGGACGACTGCGGGGGCCGAACGCAGCGCGCATCCGCAGACCTCGTTCGCCGCGCTCGGCCCCGGGGCGGGGCGGCTGCTGGCCGGGCACCGCCCCGACTGCCACCTCGGGGAGGACTCGCCGCTGGCCCGGCTGTACGAGGCGGATGCCCGGATCCTGCTGCTCGGCACCGGCTACGCCACGTGTACGGCGTTCCACCTGGGCGAGTACCGGATGCCCGGCCCGCCGCGCCGGAGCTACCGCTGTGTGGTGGCGTCGCGGGGGGTGCGCCGGTGGTGGGAGTACGAGGATGTCGCCCTGGACGACGGGGACTTCGCCGCTCTGGGCACGGCGTTCGAGGAGGCCGCCGCCGAGGGTGACGTACGGGTGGGGTGCGTCGGCGCGGCCGAGTGCCGGCTCGTCCGGCTGCGCCCAGCCGTCGACTTCGCCACGACCTGGCTCACGGAGCACCGGACGTCCGGGAGTTGACCCGGCCGCCCACGGCCGTTCGAGGGGGGAGGCTCAGACGCCGAGGCCCTCGACGATCACCGCGCCCGGGAGGGCGGCGAGCGCCTTGCCGGGGACGATGAGCTTGCCGCGCCGGCTGCCGCTGCCGATCAGGACCCATTCCTGGTCGACGACGGCGGGGTCAAGGAGGAGCGGCCAGGCGGCGGGCAGGCCGATCGGGGTGATGCCGCCGTACTCCATGCCGCTCTCGCCGACCGCCGTGTCCATCGGGGCGAAGGAGGCCTTGCGGGCGCCGAGGTGCTTGCGGACCGCGCCGTTGACGTCGACCCGGGTACGGGAGAGGACGACGCAGGCGGCGAGGGTGACGTCCTGGCCGCGCTTGCCCGCCACGACCACGCAGTTGGCCGAGGTGTCGAGGAGTTCGACGCCGTGGTGCTCGGCGAAGACGGCGGTGTCGGCGACGGCCGGGTCGCTGTCGACGTGGACGAGCTGCTCGGCGGTGAACTCGCCCCAGCCCGCGGTCAGCGCCGCGACGACGGGGGCGGGGAGCAGGTCGAACCGTTCCGCGGCGGGAGCGGCGTCCTCGAAGGTGCCGATGGGTGCGCGCATGGCGCTCACGCTAACAGCGGCGGGAGCGGGGCCGGCCGGGCGTCTCAGGGGACGGGCACCCCGGCGAGAGGCGCCTCGGCGAAGGAGCCTCCGCGAAGGCTTCTCGGCGAAGGCGTCTCAGCGAACGGGCGGGATGGCGACGGCCATGGTGAAGACCGTCGGTTCGCCGCCCTCGTTGCGATAGCCGTGCGACACGTGCGCCTCGAAGGTGGCGGAGGTCCCGGCGGGGACGGCATGGGCGAGGCCGTCGACGAGGAGGGTCAGTTCGCCCTCGGTGATGTGGAGGAGTTCGACGGTGCCCTCGGGGTGCGGGTCGGACGTGGTGCCCTCCCCGGGCATCAGCCGGCAGGTCCACAGTTCGAGCGGACCGCGGGCCTCCGTTCCGACGAGCAGGGTGGTAAAGCTGCCCGCCTCGGTGGACCACATGCGGACGGCCCGGCTCTCCGGGACCAGCCGGACCTGGGGCCCCTGCTCGTGGTCGAGGAGGGTGGTGATGGGCACGCCGAGCGCGTCGGCCAGCTTCACCGTGGTGCCGACGCTCGGGTTCGTCCGCGCCTGCTCGATCTGGATGATCATCCCGCGGCTGACCCCGGAGCGCGCCGCGAGGGCGTCGAGGGTGAAGCCGCGCTCGCCCCGCCAGCGCTTGAGGTTGCGGGCCAGCGACTGGGTGAGCTGGTCGAGGTCGGACACGTACCGTCCCTGCGGTGGATGGTCGAGAACGCGGTCAAGAATATTGCACTGCCGACTGCCGTACGGTGCACTCCACCATCCACCGGGCCGTACCGGCGTCCTACGGGGTTTCCCGCACCTCGTCCAGCTCGGCGAGGGCCAGCAGCTGCTCGGGCGTGACGCCCTCCGGGATCGGCACGGGGGCGGGCGTTCGCAGGGGCGGTTGCCAGCCCTTCTCCGGGTCCCAGCTGCGCACGACGCGGGCGGGGGCTCCGGCGACCACCGCGTGGTCCGGGACCTCGCCCCGGACGACGGCGCCCGCCGCGACCACCACGTTCCGGCCGAGCCGGGCCCCGGGCAGGATCACCGCACCGGTGCCGATCCAGCAGCCGGGGCCGATCGCCACCGGCTCCATCCGGGGCCACTGCTTGCCCACGGGCTCGTGCGGGTCGTCGTAGCTGTGGTTGGTCGAGGTGATGTAGACGTACGGGCCGCAGTACGTGTCCGAGCCGATGGTCACCGTCGTGTCGGCGATCACATGGCTGCCGCGCCCCAGCACCACCCCGTCGCCCAGGGTGAGGATCGGGTCGGGTCCCAGGTCCAGGTCCGGCATCATCCCGGCGGTGAGGGTGACCTGCTCGCCGATGATGCAGTGCGCGCCCAGCTCGATCCACGGCTCCCCGAACACGGTCCCCTGCGGGAAGGCGAGCCGGGTGCCCGCGCCGATCGCGCCGAACCGCAGCCGCCCGGGGTGCTCGGCGGTGACCGCGCCCGCCCGCTGTGCCCAGGCCCAGCCGAGGTGAACCGCGCGGGAGGCGGCGCTGCGCGGCCAGCGGGCGAGGAAGGAGAACGTGTTTCGGTTCTTCGGCACGCGCTCACGGTAGTCGGCGGCGCGGTGGGCGATCCCCGCGGTGACCTGTGATGTTCACCCCACTGCGCGGCACCCGCCGGGGGCCGTCGCCTACCGTGAGAGTCGGCCTGATCCGGTGGAGAGGGCCCAGGAGCACCACACCGGCGCGAAGGAGCAGGCGATGGCGGAGCAGGCGTTGATCACGGGCATGGGCGGCAAGGAGCCGGACATCGACGTGGACGCTTTCGTGGCCCCGACCTCCGTGGTGATCGGTGAGGTGACGCTCGCCCCGGGCTCCAGCGTCTGGTATCAGGCCGTGCTGCGCGCCGACTGCGGTCCCATCACGCTCGGCCCCGACAGCAACATCCAGGACAACTGCAGCGTGCACACCGACCCCGGGTTCCCGCTCACCGTGGGCGCGCGGGTCTCGGTCGGACACAACGCGGTGCTGCACGGCTGTGTGATCGAGGACGACGTGCTGGTCGGGATGGGCGCCACGGTGCTCAACGGGGCCCACATCGGCGCGGGTTCGCTGGTCGCGGCGCAGGCTCTGGTCCCGCAGGGGATGCAGGTGCCGCCGGGCTCGCTCGTCGCGGGGGTGCCCGCGAAGGTGAAGCGGCCGCTGACCGCCGAGGAGCTGGAGAGCATCCGCTTCAACGCGGCGGGGTACGTGGAGCTGGCGAAGGCGCACCGCGAGGCGCACGGCGGCTGACGCCCGCCCGCAGAACGCCGGAAGGCACCGAAAGGCACTCGGGCCGCCGCCCTTCCCGTTCCCGGAGGGGCGGCGGCCCGGTCTCATCTGCGTACGGCAGTGGTCAGCCGTTGGGGCGCAGGGTCCACACGACGGTCATCTCGCCGGTGACGGCGCCGTCGGCGCGGGTGATCTCGATGGCGACGGGGAATTCCGGCCGCTGTCCGGCGTCCAGCTCGGCGACGACGTCGGCGATCGGGCGGCCGAGGGTCGCGGTGGCGGTGACCTCGCCCATGGCGAGCTTCTTGTAGCCGATCTCGGCCTTCACGGCGAGCGGCACGGCCCGCGACATCTGGTCGCCGAAGGCGGCGATGACGATCGCGCCACTGGCGGACTCGGCGAGCGTGAACATCGCTCCGGCGTGGGGTCCGCCGACGTGGTTGTGGTAATCCGCCTGGTCGGGCAGCCGGACGACGGCCCGCTCCGGGGTGGTCTCCAGGAATGCGAGGTTGAGGGTCCGGGCCATCGGAACCGTCGCGACGAGCATCTCGCCGACGGTCATCTGTTCAGCGCTCATGTCCGAAGGTTACTCACCAGTAGCACCGTTTGGCCATCCCCTTGTGACGGCTCCGGTACAGGGCGGCCGTAGAAGTGGGCGCACGGCCCATCTATGGTTACTGGCCATGTGGCCAGGAACGCAGCCGCCCGGGGGCGAGCAGAACCCGCAGGACAAGAACCAGAACCCGTACCAGCAGCCGGGGTACCAGCAGCCGAATCCCTATCAGCAACCGGGATATCCGCCGCAGGGCCAGCCGGGGCAGCCCGCCGAGCCGGGCTACGGGTACCCGCAGGGCCCGCCCGGCGGGCAGCCGGGCTACCAGCAGCCCAATCCCTACCAGCAGCCGACGGTTCCGCAGTACGCCGTCCCGGGTCCGCCCGGCGGGCCGACGCCCGGCGACGACAAGAAGAAGACGACGATCGTGGCGATCGTCGCGGCGCTGGCCGTCGTGGTCGCGGCGGGCGTCACCGGTTTCCTCGTGCTCGGCAAGGACGACGACGGCAAGAACGTCGCCGACGACAAGAAGTCCGCGTCGCCGAGTGCCAAGCCCAGCGAATCGGCCACCGACGCCGCGCCTCCCGGGGAGAACCCGCGGGGTTCCGAAAGCGACCCCAAGCCGTTGATCCCGGGCTGGAAGGTCGTCACCAACCCCAAGTGGGGCACGCAGTTCGACGTTCCCGGTGACTGGGAGGTCGCCAGTTCGGGAACGTTCGCCGGCTTCGAGGACGCCAAGAAGGAGGACGGGTCGCCGGTCGCCGGCTTCTCCGCGCCCGCCTACTACAAGAGCAAGTGGTGCGTCGACGACTCCGACGGGGACGGCAGCCAGGAGGACACCGGGCTCGCCGGCGTCGGGACGAAGGGCGCCCAGGGCGCCAAGAACACCGACGAGGCCGCGCGGAACGAGGCCGCCAACTGGGTGTGGGCCGCCTACTCCCAGCTGGACCCGAAGTCCAAGGTCAAGATCGGCAAGGCCAAGCCCTTCACGACGAAGTCGGGTCTCTCCGGCAGCGTCGCGCAGGCCACCGCCCTGGAGCTGGCCAACAAGGAGAAGTGCGACAGCGACGGGAAGTCGATCGCGTTCTCCTTCAAGAACTCCAAGGGCGACTTCTCGACCTGGGTCCTCTACGCCGCCACCGGCGTCAAGGACGAGCTTCCGGACACGACCATCCAGCAGATCCTGAGCACGGTCCGCCTCGCGGGTGAGCCCACGGGCTGACACCCGCACCGCGTTCCCGCACCACCCTGCCGCCCCGCCCCGCCCGCCGGGCGCCTCAGCCCACGCTGAAGGCCCCGGCGGGCGGTACGGGCGAGGCGACCGCGTCCGCGTCCGCCACCGGGCGGGCCCCGTCGATGAACCGCCTCAGCGCGGCACCGTGGGTGACCCGCGCGGGGAAGGCGTCCGCAGCACAGCGGCGGACGAGCGGATCCACATCGATCGGCGTGTACGAGGCGAGCAGCACGACGTTGCCGAAGCGCCGCCCGCGCAGCACCGCCGGCTCCCCGACCAGCGCCAGCTCAGGGAAGACCTCGGCGAAGTTCGCCAACTGCGAGCGGAGGAAGGCGAACGGCGCACTGTCGGCCAGGTTGGCCGCGTAGATCCCGTCCGTGCGCAGGGCCCGTCCGGCCGCCCGCGCGTACTCGACGGACGTGAGGTGCGCCGGAACCCGGGAGCCGCCGAAGACGTCAGCGATCAGAAGGTCGGCGGAGGCGGGGGCCGCCGCTTCCAGTCGCGCCCGGGCGTCGGCCGCGTGCAGGGTGATGCCGCTCCCGTCGGGCAGCGGCAGATGTTCCCGGACCAGCCCCAGCAGCCCCCGGTCGGCGTCGACGACGTCCTGCCGCGAGCCGGGGCGGGTCGCCGCAACATAACGGGGCAAGGTCAGCGCGCCTCCGCCCAGATGCAGGACGTCCAGGGGCGCGCCCGGCTCCACCGCGCCGTCCACGACGTGGGCGAGCCGCCGCACGTATTCGAACTCCAGGTGGGAGGGGTCGTCGAGGTCGACGTAGGACTGGGGCGCGTCGTCGACCGTGAGCAGCCAGGCCCGGTCGCGGTCCAGGTCGGGCAGCAGCCGGGCGGTGCCGCAGTCGACCTCGCGGATGACGGGTATCGGCTCGTTCACCTCTCCATTGTCGCCGCCGTTGCCCGCCACCCCGAACCGAGGGGTGGCGGGCAACGGGCGGTCTCAGAGCAGCTCGGTGACCGTTCCCGCGCCGACCGTGCGGCCGCCCTCGCGGATCGCGAAGCCGAGGCCGGACTCCAGCGGCACGTCACGGCCCAGTTCCACGGTCATGGTGACCGTGTCGCCGGGGCGCGCGACCGCCGCCTCGCCGAGGTCGACGTCGCCGACGACGTCCGCCGTACGGATGTAGAACTGCGGCCGGTAGCCGGTGGCGACCGGGGTGGTCCGGCCGCCCTCCTTCGCCGACAGCACGTACACCTGCGCGGTGAACCGGCGGCTGGGCGTGACGCTGCCGGGCGCGGCCACGACATGGCCGCGGCGGACCCGGTCGCGCTCCACCCCGCGCAGCAGCAGCGCGACGTTGTCCCCGGCCTCGGCGGACTCCATCGGCTTGCCGAAGGTCTCCAGGCCGGTGACGACCGTCTCGACGTCCGCGCCCAGCACCTGCACCTTGTCGCCGACGCGAACGGTGCCGCGCTCGACGGCGCCGGTGACGACGGTGCCCCGGCCGGTGATGGTCAGGACGTTCTCGACGGACAGCAGGAACGGGGCGTC
Source organism: Streptomyces rubiginosohelvolus (assembly GCF_014649875.1). GTDB lineage: Bacteria > Actinomycetota > Actinomycetes > Streptomycetales > Streptomycetaceae > Streptomyces > Streptomyces rubiginosohelvolus. The sequence continues at coordinate 390,560 of NZ_BMTW01000004.1, forward strand.
GGTGTAGCGCACCGGCATCGGTACGTACGTGTCGACGGCGTCCAGCAGCCCTTCGATCGCCGCCGTCCACCGTGGGTCGCCCTCCAGCGCCCTGAGCCCGGAGACCCGGACCACGGGGACGGTGTCACCGCCGTACCCGTGCGCGGAGAGCAGCTCGCGGACCTCCAGCTCGACCAGGTCGGTCAGCTCGGGGTCGCCCGCGTCGGCCTTGTTGAGGGCGACGACGATGTGGTCGACGCCGACCTGACGGGCCAGCAGGACGTGCTCGGCGGTCTGCGGCATGATCCCGTCGAGCGCGGAGACGACGAGGATCGCCCCGTCGAGCTGCGCCGCGCCCGTGACCATGTTCTTGATGTAGTCGGCGTGTCCGGGCATGTCGACGTGGGCGTAGTGGCGGGTGTCGGTCTCGTACTCGACGTGCGCGATGTTGATGGTGATGCCGCGCTGGGCCTCCTCGGGTGCCCGGTCGATCCGGTCGAACGACACGTACGAGGTGGAGCTGCCGCCGCGCTCGCTGAGGACCTTGGTGATGGCGGCGGTGAGGGTGGTCTTGCCGTGGTCGACGTGGCCCATGGTGCCGATGTTGAGGTGCGGCTTGGTGCGCACGTAAGCCGTCTTGGACATGGCTCGTTCCTTCTGAAGCACGCGAAGCTGAGAAAAGATGAAGACCCCAGGGCCCCGCCGACCCTCCCCTTGCGGGGTCCGCCGGACTGTCGGGGGAGGGTCAGCTTCGGGCGCCGCCGAAGGGCGCTGCGGCACCGGCGAAAGCCGATGCGACTGCTGCTGCGGCAACTGCTGCTGCGGTCGGGGCGAGTGCCTCGGCGACCGCGTCGTTCACGGCAGCCTTCGGCGCGTCCGCGACTGCGGACGGCGCTGCGAGGAAGGCGTACCGGAACATGCCCCTGATCATGGCCGGGCACGGCGGCCGCGTCGAATGGTTTTCGGACGGCTACGAGGCTCAGAGGTTCTTGAGGGCCTCGCGCACGGAGAGCGGCGACAGGCGGGTCCGCGCGCCGTCGACGAAGTCGCGTACGGCGGCGGGGTCGGTCTTGGCGTACTCGCGCAGGGCCCAGCCGATCGCCTTGCGGATGAAGAAGTCGGGGTGGTCCGCGCGGCGCAGGCAGTAGCCGAACAGCCGGTCGGCGTCGGTGGCTTCCTTGTAGCGCAGTTGGTGCAGCAGGGCGGTCCTGGCGGCCCAGAGGCTGGGGTCGTCGATCCACCGGTCCATCTCCCGGACGAGCGCCGGGTCGGCGGCGACCAGGGGGCCCGCGACATGCGCGGCCAGCAGGTCGACCGTGTCCCACCAGGGGACGGTGGTCACCAGGTGGTGCAGGACGGGCAGGAAGCCGGAGGTGCAGCGGCCCGCGTGGCGGCGCAGATAGTCGACGGCGAAGTAGTGGTACTCGCGCTCGGGCAGCCGCCAGCAGCGCAGCGCGATCGCCGTGCAGTCCCGCTCGTCCGGCCGCCCGGTGCCCGCCAGCACGGTCCGCGACAGGGCCCGGCGCTCGGGGGTCGGGATCCCGAGGAAGGGGGCGACGTGCTTCATGTACGCGGCGGCGCCCTCGGCCCGTACGGGGTCGGCCGCGGGGGCGTAGGCGGCGACGAGCCGCTCCAGGACGATGTCGGCGAGGGTGCTGACCGGCGGGGCGGAGGCGTGGGCGGCAGGGTCGGCGTCGGGGGTCACGCGACGCACATTACGGCGATCACACATCCTTTTCGGTTACTCTCCCCGAATGTTCGACCCCGTCCCCGCCGCCCGGCCCGCCTCGGGTCCGGCCCTGCGCCTCTCCCGGGCGCTGTTGTCGCCGTGGTCCCGGTTCTCGCTGCTCGTCGTCGTCCTGCTGGGCGCCGCGTCGACGATGCTGCTGTTCGAACCACAGCGGCTGCTGGAGTCGGGGTGGCCGACCCAGCTGACCGGCGGCACGGCCGCGATGCTCTTCGGTCTGGCGTACGGGGCGCTGACGGTGGCGTTCGTGCCGCGCCCGCTGCTCAACGTCGCCGCGGGCGCGTTGTTCGGCGCGCAGACGGGTCTGGCGGCGGCGCTGGCGGGCACGGTGCTGGGTGCGGGCGTGTCGTTCATGCTGGGCCGGGTGCTGGGCCAGGACGCGTTGCGGACCCTGCTGCGCGGGAGGCTGCTCACTGCGGCGGACGGGGTGCTGAGCCGGCACGGCTTCCGTTCGGTCCTGGCGCTGCGGCTCTTCCCCGGTGTGCCGTTCGCCGCCGCCAACTACTGTGCGGCGACCTCCCGGATGGGCGCTCCGCCGTTCCTGCTGGCGACCGGCCTCGGGTCGATCCCGAACACGGCGGCGTACGTGATAGCCGGCAGCGAGGCCGCGTCGCCGACCTCGCCGGTGTTCCTGGCCGCCATGGGCTTCATCGTGCTGTCCGGTCTCGGCGGGGCCCTGGTGGCCTGGCGCAGACGCCACCGGCTGGGCCGGGACACGCCGGACAACTGAGCGTACGGCGGCACGTGGATGACCGGTGCAGTCGGCCTGACGTTCACTTTCAGGCGATACGCTGCCCGCGACCTCGATGTCCTTGACCGCACTTTGCACGCAGCCGACGGGCCCCAGCCGCCCGTGGCCGATGCACGATCACCTCCGGGATGGCCTAAGCCCCATGAGCTGGTTCGAATCATTCGTCCTGGGACTTGTTCAGGGACTGACCGAGTTCCTGCCGATCTCCTCCAGCGCGCATCTGCGGCTGACGGCCGCGTTCGCCGGCTGGCACGACCCGGGGGCGGCGTTCACCGCGATCACCCAGATCGGCACCGAGACGGCGGTGCTCATCTACTTCCGCAAGGACATCGCGCGCATCCTGTCGGCCTGGTTCCGCTCCCTGACGGACCGTGCGATGCGCAGCGACCACGACGCCCAGATGGGCTGGCTGGTCATCGTCGGCTCGATCCCCATCGGCGTGCTGGGCCTCACGCTCAAGGACCAGATCGAGGGCCCGTTCCGCGATCTGCGGCTGATCGCGACGACGCTGATCGTCATGGGCATCGTGCTCGGCGTCGCCGACCGGCTTGCCGCGCGCGACGAGACGGGCGGCAGGCACCGGGTGGTGAAGGAGCGCAAGACGCTCAAGGACCTGAGCGTCAAGGACGGTCTGATCTACGGGTTCTGCCAGGCGATGGCACTGATCCCCGGCGTCTCCCGCTCCGGCGCGACGATCAGCGGCGGCCTGCTGATGGGCTACACCCGCGAGTCGGCCGCCCGCTACTCGTTCCTGCTCGCGATCCCCGCGGTGCTCGCCTCGGGCGCGTACGAGCTGAAGGACGTGGGCGAGGGACATGTCTCCTGGGGCCCGACGATCTTCGCGACCCTGGTGGCCTTCGTCGTCGGCTACGCCGTCATCGCGTGGTTCATGAAGTTCATCACCACCAAGAGCTTCATGCCGTTCGTCATCTACCGCATTCTGCTCGGCATCCTCATCTTCGCCCTGGTCTGGTCGGGCGCGCTGAGCCCGCACGCGGGCGAGTCGGCGGGCTGACCCGGCCGCCGAGCGTCGGCAGGGGCTCCAGAAACCGGCGTTCAGTTCGAGCACAGAACGGACGATCGAGACTTCCTCTACCTTTCGGTCACATCTCCGTCACCAACCGGACAACCAGCCTCTCCCGTTGCCTACGGGTCGCTACGGTCATGCCTCCACGAACCGCACAAGGGGGACGCATGACGTACCAGCAGCCGCAGCCCGGTCAGCCGCAGCAGCCCGGGTGGGGGCAGCAGCCGCCCCCGCCTCGGAAGAGGAAGACCGGGAAGATCATCGGGTTCGGGTGCCTCGGGGTCGTCGGCCTGATCGTCCTCATCGTCGTCATCGCCATGGTCGCCAGTGGCGGTGACGACGGCAACGAATCGTCGACCACGAATCCGTCGGCCACCCAGGGGGAAGCGAAGAAGGACGAGCCCAAGGAAGAGGAGTCCGCCGAGAAGGCTCCCGTGACGGTCACCGCGAAGGCCGTCGCGTTCAAGAAGAGCGTCCTCGCCCAGGGCGACGACTACACCAGCGTCCAGGTCACCATCACGAACAACAGCAAGAACGACATCGAGGTCAACCCGCTGTACGTGACCATCACCGACACCGACGGCAGCAAGCACACCGTCGAACTCGGCGTCGACGAGGACCCGCTGGACGCCGTAACCCTTTCCCCCGGCGAGAACGTCACCGGAACCGTCACCGCCAAGGGCACCTTCGACGCCAAGTACGTGACGTACACCGACGGGCTCATCGGCGACAGCGTCCGCGGTGACGTCTCCTGACCCGAGAAGGAGGGTGCGCCCCGCCCGGGAGCAGCCGGGCGGGGCGATCCAGCAGCGCAGCAGCCAGCAGCGCGGATAGATGGTTCCACCGTACGGCGGGGGTCTGACAACGCCTGGGGCGTCAGGGTGCCGTGGGTGTCAGGCCGGTGGCGGACAGGACCGCCTCGACCGTTTCGGCCACCGTCAGGTCCGCGCTGTCGATCCAGATCTTCTCGTCGGCCAGTTCGTCGCGCATCGCCGTCTCCAGGAACGACCAGTCCGTCGTGAGGGTCTTGTCCCGGGCGAGGTTGCGCTCCCGGGCCTTCACCGCGCCCGGGGCCAGGATGACATGGTGCAGCGGTCCGCCGGAGAGCGTGGCTCGGTAGAAGTCGAGGTGGGCGCGGCGTACGACGACGTCGTCGATGACCGGGAGGAAGCCCGCGGCGAGGAAACTGTCCGCCAGCAGGCAGGCGTTGCGGGCCCGGAGGAAGATCTGGCGGTCGGCCTCCTCGTCCGGGTCGGGCGAGGGCCAACGGCCGCCCGAGACGATGAGTTCCTGGAGGGCGTCCACCTCGATGTGGGCGGAGGCGGGGAACCGGGCGGCGAGCGCCGCGGCCACCGTGCTCTTGCCGCTGCCGGGGATGCCGGTCAGCAGGACCGCGCCCACCGCCGGTTCCGCGGTGTCCACCGGTACTTCCGCCCAGGCCATCCCCGTACTCCCTCGTCCCGTCAGTACACGTCCCGTACGTATCTGCGGTCCGAGGCTAGCTGTTTGACCTGGGCGGCCGCGGCGTCGGGTTCGAGCCCTCCGTGGGCGACGGCGATGTCGCGCAGCGCCCGGTCGACGTCCTTGGCCATGCGGGAGGCGTCGCCGCAGACGTAGAGGTGGGCGCCGTCGCGGAGCCAGGACCAGAGCTGGGCTCCGTGCTCGCGCATCCGGTCCTGGACGTAGACCTTGGCCCGCTGGTCGCGGGAGAAGGCGGTGTCCAGCCGGGTGAGGGTGCCCGAGCGGCTCATCGTGTCGAGTTCCTCGCGGTAGTAGAAGTCCGTGGCGCGGTGCTGCTCGCCGAAGAACAGCCAGTTGGCCCCGGAGTGGCCCAGCGCACGGCGTTCCTCCAGGAAGCCCAGGAACGGGGCGACTCCCGTACCGGGACCGACCATGATCATCGGGGTGGCCGGGTCGGCGGGCGGGCGGAAGCGGTCGTTGCGCTGGACGAACACCGGTACGGAGCTGTCCGGTTCGGCGTCCGCGAGGAACGTGGAGGCGACGCCCTTCCGCATCCCGCCGAGGGCGCTCTCGTAGCGGATCACGGAGACCGTGAGACGCATCCGGTGCGGGTCCTCCAGCGGGCTGGAGGCTATGGAGTACAGCCGGGGGCGCAGCGGTCCCAGCACCTCGGCCCAGGCGGCGGCCGTGGCCCGTACCGGGTGCTCGGCCAGCACGTCGACGGCCTGCCGCCCCCACGTCCACCGGTCCCGCTCGCCCTTGTTGTCGGGGCGCAGCAGCTTCTTCAGGGGCCGGTCCCCCGTGTGGTCGGCGACCAGGCGCAGCAGGTCCGGGGTGATGCGGGTGATGTCGAGGTGGCGGTACAGGGCCTCGCCCAGCGCGACCGTCCCTTGGCCGGGGACGTCCACCTCGGCCGCCGGGTCGAGCCCGGTGACGGCGAGCCACTCGGCCACCAGGTCCGGGCAGTTGAGCGGCCGTACGCCGAGGGCGTCCCCGGCCGTGTACGTCAGGGGGGTGTCGGCGTGCCGCGTGTCGATCGTGAAGGCACGCACCTCCTTCGTCGCACCGGGCAGGCTCAGGAGGCGGTTCCCGGTGAGGAGGGCGGTGACGGGCTCGGCCCTGGAGGGCTGCTTCTCCGGCGGGGCCGGTGCCGCTGTCGGTGTGGCTTCCGGCCCCGTCGTTCCTTCCGGTGTCGTCACCTCCAGCGCCGCCCTGACCTCCTTGAGCCACTGGTCGAAGGGCTGCTCGTACTCCGGTTCGCAGTCGGTGCGCGGGACCAGCCGCTCCGCGCCCAGTTCGCCGAAGCGTTCATCGAGGCGGCGGCCGTGGCCGCAGAAGTCGTCGTACGTGGAGTCGCCGAGCGCGAGTACGGCGTAGCGGACGCCCTCCAGACGCGGGGTCTCGGGCGTGTTCAGCGACTCCCAGAAGCCGGAGCCGTTGTCGGGGGCGTCGCCGTCGCCGAAGGTGCTGGTGACGACGAGGAGGTCGGCCGGGCTCGGCAGGGCGTCGGGCGTCCCGTCGTCCATGCCGAGAAGCGTGGTGCGGTACCCCTCGGCGGCCAGCGTCCGGGCGGCCGTCGCGGCGACCTCCTCGGCGTTGCCGGTCTGCGAGGCCCACAGCACGACGACCGGCCGGCCGCCCTGGTGCGCCGGGGTGCTCTCCGGTGGTACGGGCGCGATCCCGGGTCCCGAGGGCTCCGGGAGCCGGGAGTGGGCGCCGGCCAGCATGCCGTTGACCCACAGGGCGGTCTCCGGGGCGAACGGGGCGCCCGCCGGGAGGACCGGGGTGCCCGCCGGGCGGGCGCCGAGGCCCGCCAGGAATCCGGCCAGATAGCGGCGTTCCGCGTCGCTGAGGACGGGCGGGGCGATCTCCGCGAGCCCCAAGGCGTCCACGAGTTCAGACGTGTGCGCGAGACCTGAGGTGCCCGCGAGACCCGAGGTGTCCGGCAGGCCTTCCGTGGTGACCGCCGGGGCAGCGACCTTCGCCAGCCGGACCGCGCACACCTTCAGCTCCGGCTGGAACGAGATCGGGTCGACCGCGTCGTTCGTCACCGCGTTCACGCCGAGGTACTCGCCGAACAGATCGTTCCAGTGGAACGGCGCGAAGCACTCCCCCGCCGCGACCCGGTCCGTGATCCGCGCCGGGAGCACAGCGCGCCCGCGCCGCGAGGCGACCTCGACGCCGTCGCCCTCGGCCAGTCCCAGAGCGGCCGCGTCATCAGGGTGGATCTCCACGAAGGGAGCCGGGTCCAGCCGGTTCAGTTTGGTGATCTTGGCGGTCTTGGTGAGGGTGTGCCACTGGTGCTGGAGCCGCCCGGTGTTGAGGACGAACGGGAAGTCCTCGTCGGGCATCTCCGCCGGCGGCAGGTGCGGGCGCGCGTGGAAGACGGCCCGGCCGTCCGGCAGGGGGAAGGCGAGCCTCGGGACCGTTCCGTCGGGTCGTACGGTCAGCTCCTGGCTGACGCCGTCGTTGAGGTAGCGCACGGGGTTGCGGGCCGGGCCTTCGACGTCCGCGCTCGGCCACTGGACGGGCGTCCCCCGCAGTCGCTCGTACGTCACACCCCTCAGGTCGTAGCCGGTGCGCGGGTTCCAGGCCCGGGTGATCTCGGCGAAGATCTCCTCGGCGCTCGTGTAGCCGAAGGCGTCCTCGTACCCCAGGGCGCAGGCGACCTCCGCGATGATCCGCCAGTCCGGCCAGGCCTCCCCGGGCGGGTCGGTGGCGCGGCGGGAGAGGGTGAGGGTGCGCTCCGAGTTGATCATCACGCCCTCGGACTCGGCCCAGAGCGCGGCGGGCAGGACGATATCGGCGTACGCGTTGGTCTCGGTGTCGGCGAACACGTCCTGGGTGACGACGAATTCGGCGGCCTCCAGGCCCTCGATGACGGTCCGGCGGTTGGCGACCGAGGCGACCGGGTTGGTGCAGATGATCCAGCAGGCCTTGATCTCCCCCTCGGCCATGCGCCGGAACATGTCCACCGTGCCGCTGCCCGAGCCGTCCGCGCGCAGGGTGCCGGGCGGGACGCCCCACAGCTCCTCGGTGAAGGCGCGGTCCTCGTCGGACAGGACCGATCGCTGGCCGGGCAGCCCGGGGCCCATGTAGCCCATCTCGCGGCCGCCCATGGCGTTGGGCTGGCCGGTGAGGGAGAACGGGCCGCTGCCGGGGCGGCAGATCGCGCCGGTCGCCAGGTGCAGGTTGATCAGGGCGTTGGTGTTCCAGGTGCCGTGGGTGGACTGGTTGAGCCCCATCGTCCAGCAGCTCATCCACTCGCCCGCCTCGCCGATCCAGCGGGCGGCCTGCCGGATGTCGTCCTCCGGGATGCCGGTGATCTCGGCGACCACGGCGGGCGGGTAGTCGCGGAGGAAGGCGGGCATCTGCTCCCAGCCCTCGGTGTGCTCGGCGATGAACGCGGGGTCGGTGTGCCCGTTCTCGACGAGGAGGTGCAGCAGGCCGTTGAGGAGGGCCAGGTCGGTACCGGGCCGGATCCGCAGGTACAGGTCCGCCTTGGCGGCGGTGGTGTTGCGCCGGGGGTCGACGACGATCAGCTTCGCGCCCGCCTTGACGCGCTCCATCATCCGCAGGAAGAGGATCGGGTGGCAGTCGGCCATGTTGGCGCCGGTGACGAGGAAGACGTCGGCGTGGGCGAAGTCCTCGTACGAGCCGGGCGGCCCGTCCGCGCCGAGGGACAGCTTGTAGCCGCTGCCCGCGCTCGCCATGCAGAGCCGGGAGTTGGACTCGATGGTGTTGGTCCTCAGGAACCCCTTGGCCAGCTTGTTGGCGAGGTACTGCGCCTCCAGCGTCATCTGGCCGGAGACGTAGAGGGCCACCGCGTCCGGGCCGTGGGTGTCCAGCACGGACCGCAGCCGGCGCGCCGTCTCCGCGATGGCGGCGTCCCTGCCGAGCGGGGCGGGCTGCTCGCTGCGGTCGGCGCGGGCCAGGGCGGTCGTCAGCCGGCCGGGCGCGGCGAGGAGGTCCGCGCCGGTCGCGCCCTTGGTGCACAGCCGGCCGGCGTTCGAGGGGTGCTCCTTGTCGCCGGACGCCTTGACGACGGTGCGGCGGCCGTCGGGGCCGGCGGCGATGTCGAGGACGATCCCGCAGCCGACACCGCAGTACGAGCAGACCGTACGCACCCGGTCGGTGGCGGGGGCGTCCGGCGGCGGGGTCGGCACGGTCATGTGCGGGGCCCTTCGGGGGCGGGCGTTCCCGGAGGGACGCGGGGCGGGCGGCGGTCGCTCCCGAATCTAGGAAAGGCCCGTTACCCAGGGATGACACCGGGCGAACAACGCCGGTTACGTCGCCTGCACACCGGCCGGGAACCTCCGGTGAGGCTGCCCGGCAGTGGGCCCCGATGCCGGAAACCTCCGGTGAGGCCGCCTGGCAGCGGGCCCCGGCGTCGTCCGGTGATCACGGGGAAGGTCCGGGCAGGACATCGGCCGGTGATCACGCGGGAACTTCCCGGCCGGGGCGGCCGACTACTGGAGAGACACCGGGTGCGGACGACGCCCCGGTGACGGAAGCGGCGGCCGGTGCGAGGGGGACCGCCGCCGGGATGACCGCCGCAGTACACCCACGGGGCCCCGGGCCCGGGAGGAGACCGCGAGGCATGCACTGGTACGAGGACGACGCGCTCTGGTCGGATTTCGCCGCGACGATGTTCCCACCGGCACGGGCCGAGTCCGCCGCCGCCCTGGTCGCGTCCTCCCCGCTGCTGGACTTCCCACCGGGCACGAGAGTCCTGGACCTGTGCTGCGGCCCCGGCCTCTTCGTGGTGCCGCTGGCGGGCCGCGGGTACGAGGTGACGGGCGTCGATCTGTCCCCGTCGATGCTGGACAGCGCCCGTACCGCCTGCGACGCGGCGGGCGCCGCGGTCCGGCTGGAGCGCGCCGACATGCTCACGTACCGGGAGCCGGGCGCCTTCGACGTGATCCTGAACGTCTTCACGTCGTTCGGCTACTTCGACGCGGCCGAGGACAACCTCCAGGTGCTGCGCAACGCCCACGAGAGCCTCGCGCCGGGCGGGCAGCTGCTGGTGGACGTGATGGGCAAGGAGGTGCTGGCGGGCTGGATCGGGCGGCCGAAGGCGGTCGATCTGCCCGACGGTGCCTACGTCGTCCAGCGCGACACCGTGCTCGACAGCTGGCGGCGCCTGCGCACGGACTGGACGCTGGTGCGCGGCACGACGGCCCGCACCGCCTCCATCACCTCCTGGCTCTACTCGGCGGCCGAGCTGCACGCCCTCTTCGAGAGCGCGGGCTTCACCGACGTGGAGTGCTTCGGCGGGTTCGACGCCTCCGGCTACGACCAGCGCTCGGACCGGCTCATCGTGCGCGGGCGGCGCACGTGAGGGCGGGGGCGGACGCCCGTCCGCGCAGCACCACCACGCCTGCCGCCACCGTGCACGACCACATCACCGACGCGGTGAAGACCCCGGACCTGATCCGGCTGACCGACGACGTCGTCCTCGCCCGCTTCGAGACGATGAAGGTGTACGCGGCGCTCGGCGCGGTCCGCTCGCTGCTGCGCCGGGGCCGGGTGGTGCCCGGACAGACCCTGGTCGACAGCTCCAGCGGCATCTACGCGCTGGCCCTCGCCATGGCCTGCCACCGCTACGGGCTGCGCTGCCACATCGTCGCCTCCACCACCGTGGACGCCACCATGCGGGCGCAGTTGGAGATCCTCGGCGCGACGGTCGACGCGATGCCGCCCTCGCAGAGCCTGCGCCTGGACCAGGAGCTGCGCGTACGCCATGTGCGCCGACTGCTCGCCGAGCGGCCCGACTTCCACTGGATGCGGCAGTACCACGACGGGGTCCACCACGAGGGCTACCGGGAGTTCGCGGAGCTGCTGTCCGGTGCGTTGCCGGACGGTCCGCTGACCGTGGTGGGCGCGGTGGGCACGGGTGCGTCGACCGGTGGACTGGCGCGTGCGCTGCGGGAGTCGGGGCGTTCGGTGCGGCTGGTGGGCATCCAGCCGTTCGGCAGTGTGACCTTCGGGAGCGAGCGCTTCGAGGACCCGGAGGCGATCATCGCGGGTATCGGCAGCTCGATCCCGTTCGGGAACGTCCGCCACGAGCTGTACGACACCGTGCACTGGCTGGACTTCCGCCATGCGATGGCCGGGGCGGTCGGACTGCTGCGGGAGCACGCGGTGTTCGCGGGTCTTTCCACCGGGGCGGCCCATCTGACGGCCTCCTGGGAGGCGGCCCGCGACCCCGGACGGCTGCATCTGGTGCTGGGCGCAGACACCGGACACCGTTACGCGGAGCGGGTGTTCGCCCGGCACGCCGAAGCCATGGACCCGGCCGGGCTACGGCCCCGCATCATCGCGTCACCGGACGAACTGCGGCCGCCGTGGTCGGTGATGGAGTGGGCCGGGCGTGCCGCTCCGGAGGCGGCCAGGACCGCCGAGGGCTCCTGGACCTCCGAGGGCGATGTCCCCTCCCCGTCCCCCTCCCCTTCCTCCGTACCGAGCGTGGAGCTGCTGCCATGACGATCGTCGCACTGGAGTCCCTGTCCTTCGGTCTGGGGCGGATGGCGGAGGCCGCTGCGGATGCCGGGCATCGGCTGTGCCTGCTGACCGGTGACCGTGCGGTCTACCGGCACGAGTTGGCGGTGCTGCCGCCGGACGCGCTGGACGTCGTCGATGTCGACACGTGGGACCAGGACGCCGTCCGCCGGGCGCTGGCCGCCATGCCGGACCTGGCCGGGCTGATCAACACGACAGACACCTGGAGCCTGCCGGCCGCCGAACTGGCCCGCGAACTCGGGCTCCCGGGGCCGCACCCGGAGTCCGTGACGCTGCTGCGGGACAAGCGCCGGGTCCGGGAGACGCTCCACGCGCACGGGCTGAGCCGCAGTACGGCCCTAGCTGTCCCGCCGGGTCCCGAAGGCGCCGGGGAGGTGCTGCGGGCAGTGGGGCTGCCCGCGGTCCTGAAGGACTCGGCGGGCACCTCGTCCCGCCATGTGTGGATCGTGCACGACGAGGAGGCCCTGCACCGGGCCCTGGCGGAGGCGGCCGAACAGCGCCTGACGGGCGCCCTGCTCGCCGAGGGGTTTCTCGCCGGCCCGCTGTACAGCGCGGAGACCCTCAGCTGGGACGGGACCACCCGGCTGCTCGGGGTGCTGAGCCGCCAGACGTCCCGGGCGGCGGTGGTACGGGAGGAGGCGGCGGCGTTCCCGGTGGCGTTGCCGGAGGACGAACGGGCCGGGATCGAGGCGTGGGCGGGCCGGGTCCTGGCGGCGGCCGGGCATGAACGGGGCTTCGCCCATGTGGAGTTCATCCTGACGGCCGACGGGCCCGAACTGGTCGAGGTCAACCGGAGGATCGGCGGCGCGCTGGTCGGCGAGGTGCTGTGCCGCACGCTGCGGACCAACGTCTACACGGCGATGATGGAGGAGGCGCTGGGCCAGCGCCCAGCGTTGCTGGACGCCCCGCTCGACGCCGAAGGCCCCGCGTACGGCTTCGTGTTGGTGTACCCGGAGCGGCCCGGGGTGCTGAAGGGCTGGCTCGGGCTCGACGAACTCGCCGCGTTCCCGGGGTCGGTGGAGTGGTTCCCGGTACGCGAGCCGGGCGAGAGCGTGGTCCACGTCGGCGACCAGCGGGGCTGTACGGGCATGGTGCTGGCCGAGGGGCGGACGGCGGAGCTGGCCCAGCACCGGGCGTGGAGCGCGGCCGTCCGGGTCCGCCCGGTCATCGCGGACGAGCCGTGAGCCCGGGGCGGTGAGGCCGCTGCGCGCGGAGGCGTCCCCCGGGGCCCGCGTACGGCAGCCTTTCTCCGGTCCTCAACGGTTCCTGCTGGCGGGCTCGTTCCTGATCACGCTGGGCAGCTTCGCCGTGCTGCCCTACATGTCGGTGCTGCTGCACCAGCGGCTGGGCATCGGCCTCGGCACGGTCGGTCTCGTGCTGGCGGTGGCCTCGCTCATCCAGTTCGCCGGGGGTGCCGTCGCGGGTCCGGTGGTGGCGCGGATCGGGCTGCGGCGCGCGATGCTGCTGGCGCTGGCGCTGCGTACGGCGGGGTTCGCCGCGTTCGTGCCCGGGCTGACCAGTCCGGTCCTCGCGGTCGGGGCGCTGCTGCTGGTGTCGGCGGGTGCGGCTCTGTATCTCCCGGCGAACAAGGCGTACTTGGTGGAGGGGGTGCCCGAGGCGGGCCGCCCCCGGCTGCTGTCGGCGAGCAGTTCGGCGTTCAACGCGGGGATGGCGCTGGGCCCGCCCGCCGCCGCGCCGCTCGTCCTGGGCTCGCCCGGGGTGCTGTTCGCGTGCGTCGCCGGGCTGTTCGCGCTGATCGGGGCCGGGCACGCGCTGCTGCCGCAGGGTGTGGCGGACCGGCCGTCGGGCGGTGCCGGACCCACCGCCGCAGAGGCACGGGACACCGGTGAACGAGCCTCCGGACTCTCGCCGTTCCTGGTGACCGTGCTCAGCGTGTACGCCTTCATGTTCTTCCAGCACTACCTGGCGCTCTACGCGGTCCCCCGGACGTCGGCCGCCTTCTACGGGGCCGTCCTGACGGGGTACGCGGCCCTCCTCGTCGTCGCCCAGCCGCTGCTGGCGGAACGGGTCGCCGCGCTGAGCTACCCGGCCGCGCTGCGGTGGGGGTTCGGGGCGATGGCGGCGGGGATGGCGGCGATCGGGGCCGGCGGACACGCGGGGATCGCCGTGGGCGGGGCGCTGCTGTGCCTCGGGGAGATCGTGCTCTTCCTCAAGAACGACCTGGAGGCGTTGGCCCGTTCGGCCGCCGCCCCGGCGAGCGTGTTCGGGCGGCAGCGGCTGGCGGCGGGCGTCGGTGCGTTCGCCAGTGGGGTGGTGGGCGGTCAGCTGTATGGGGCGGCCGAAACAGCGGGCTCGGCGCGGGGGTTCTGGGCGGTGGTCTGCCTCCAGTGCCTGTTGCTGCCGTCGGTCTTGCTGCTCCGCCGCCGTACCGCCCGGGGCCGTGCGGGGCCCCGGGCGGAGGGTGCCTGAGCCGGGCTAGCCCGCTCGGACGAGGTCGGCGGGGTCGGCCGGTTCCGCGCGCCACTGTCCGGCGAGTTCGCGGCGGGCGCGCGCCACCCGGGAGCGGACCGTACCGATCGGGCAGCCCGCGGCGGCCGCGGCCTCCTCGTAGGACGCGCCCAGCAGTTGGGTGAGCACGAAGGCCTGGCGGCGGGCCGGGTCCAGTCGGCGCAGGGCGTCCAGCACCGCGGCGGACTCCTCGAACCCGGGCAGATGGCGGGGCTGGGCGCGTTCCGCCGCGGTCTGCCAGTCCGCGGTGTCGGCGGTGCGGGGGCGCACGGCGGCCGCCCGGTGCCGGTCGATGACGACGCGCCGCGCGATCGACATCAGCCAGGTCCGGGCGCAGGACCGCCCCGCGAACCGGGCCAGTCCGCTCATCGCCCGCAGGTAGGTCTCCTGGGCCAGGTCGTCGGCGCCCGGGGCGTCGGAGCTCAGGTAGGCGACGAACCGGCGGACGTCCTCGTAGGTCGCCCGGACGAACCGGTCGGCGGCCTCCTGGTCCCCGCCGCCCGCGGCCAGCGCCCAGTCGGTGATCTGCCCGTCGTTCTGCCGGGCGGCCGGGACCCGGGGGTGGGGCGGCCGGGCGGCGGACACCCGGAGGACCGGCGGCCGGGAGACGGTGGGCCGGACGGGCGGCGATGCGGCGGCCGACAGTGCGGCGGTCAGGGCCACGGCGGGTTGCGCGGCGGCCGGTAGTGCGGCGGCCGACAGTGCGGGGGGCCGGACGGGCGGCGCGGCAGCCGGTGATGCGGCGGCGGCCGGTAGTGCGGGAGCAGGAAGTGTCACAGCAGTCCTTCGCGTCCTTGCGGAGCCGCGGCAGCGGTCGCCCGGCTCCGGTGACCGGTTCCGTTCCGGACGCGCCGCTGGGGGCGGGCCCGGGGAACCGGTATGCCTGTCACGGGTGTGCGCGCGGGCGCACACCCGTACCGCCTCCGGCGCACAGAGGCCGGAGGGCGGATGGAGGTCAGAGGAAGCGGAGGGAGAGCGGGGGCCCGCGCCGGGAGATGGCGTGCAGGGCGAGAAGGTCCTGGGGGCGGCGGCCGGCCCGGCGCCGGGTGCGTCGCCGGGCGGGCGGCACCGGGGCGGGCGGCGTCGCGGACCACAGGCCCCAGGCGGTCCGCAGCGGGGCGCGGACGAACAGCACCAGGCAGCGGCCCAGCCGGGCGAGGGCGACCTCGCCGCGCCACAGCCACCAGCCGCAGACCAGCCCGGCCAGCGCGTGGGCGACGGCCATGCCGAGGGTGAACACCGTCCCGTCGAAGGCGGCCAGAAGCCCCATCAGGTCCGACGAGCCGCCGATCGGGACCTCGTGCGCGGAGTGGCCCATCGTCCCCGCCCCATGGTGTCCACCGCCCGCGTGGTGCGCGCCGGCGCCGGACGGCAGCCAGGATCCGGCACCGGAGAAGAAGGCGTGCAGCCCCAACTGGCCCAGGACATGGGCGGCGACGGTCGCCGGAGCGCTCCGTTCCCGCGCGGCGAGCCACCATCCCGCCCCGCACACCGGCAGCAGCGCGGCGGCCTGGACGAGCAGGGGCAGGGGCGCGCCGGACATCAGCGCGTGGCCGAGCCCGGACACGGCGACGCACACGACCGCGAACAGCGCGGTGCGCCCGAGTCGGAGTGCGGTTCCGGCTCCCATGGCAGCCATGGCAGCCATGGTGCCAGCCGTACCCACCCCGGCGAGAAGAGCACCAGATGCCGAAACAACGGGAGTTCGCCTCGTTTGCCCCACCAGCACCATGTGTGATCCATGTCACATGGCGCTGCGGGGAACTTTCCCTGCCCGCCGCCCGACTGCTCCAACAACGCGTCTGCGTACGCCTCGTGGCCCGGGGCCGCCGCATCCGCCCCCATCCCCGCCCCGAAGAGGCCGCATGACGAACCCGCCCCCCGCCCCCGAACCGGCAGCGGCCGCCGAGGCGCCCGAAAGCACCGCATCCGGCGATCCGCAGGTCCCCGGCCCCCGGCGGGCGGGAGAGCCGAGACGGCCGACGCTCCGCTCCGACCTGCGGGCCTCGTGGCCCGACGGTCTGGTGGCGCTCGTCATTACCGCCGCGGTCTTCGTCCTGCTCTACATACGCATCCGCAACAAGACCTCCTCCACGGTCACCGTGATGCCGTTCATGGCCGACGCGGGCGGCTTCTGGATGTACTTCCTCAGCCAGGCGTTCGGCTGGTCCGCCCTGCTCTGGGCCTGGGGCACGGTCGTCCTCGGCCTGATGCTGTCCGGGCCGCGGCCCTCCCGCCTTCCGCTGTCGGGCCCCCGGCTGGAACGCCTGCACCGCACCACGAGCCTCAACACCATCGCCCTGATCGCCGCCCACGCCCTGCTCTTCGCGGCCGAACTGGTCCGGCACGACACGGCCACCTGGAACTCCGCCGTCGCCACCGCCTTCGTGGAGGCCTTCGTGCCCGGCGGCTACGACTCCGGGACCGGGCGAATCGCCATCCCCGTCGGCCAGGCGGCGCTCTACCTCGCGATCCCGCTCGGCCTGCTCTTCTACGTACGCCACCGCATCGGCCCCAAGACCTGGCGGGTCCTGCACCGGTGCGTGATCGTCGTGTACGTCCTCAGCGTCTGGCACACCCTGCTGTACGGGACCAACGTCTGGTACGACGGCTGGTTCCGGACCAGCGTCTGGCTGCTCCAGATCCCGATCGCGGCCCTGCTGCTCCTGCGGCTGCTGCGGCCCGCCCGGCGCTCCGAGAAACTGCCGGGCAGGCCCGGGGAGACCGCCAAGGCCCGGACAGGATGGGCGCTGCGGCTGGGCGGCCGGCTCGCGGTGGTGGCGATCGTGGTGGCCCTGGTCGCCGTCGTGGCCAGCGGCAGGGACGGCGGGCGCAGCGTGCCCCCGGACGACACCTCCTCCACCCACAACCACGACTGACGGGCCGCCGGACCCCCGGGGCCTCTCGGGCACCAGGGACGAGTGCTGCCGGCCCGGCGACGTACGCTCGGGGGCATGACCACCAACGATCTTCCCGTGATCGCCGCCGTCGACGGCTCCACACACAGCCGGCAGGCGCTGGACTGGGCCACCCGCGAAGCCGCGCGGCGCGGACTGCCGCTGCTGATCGTCCACGTGCGCCCGCTCACCCGGCAGGTCGACGAGGAGACCGGGCGGCGCGAGGCCGAGGCGCTCCTGGCCGAGTCCGTACGCCGGAGCGCGCTCATCGCCCCGGAGCTGCGGCCCTCCACGCTGGCCCCGCTGGACTTCCCGTCGGCGGCCCTGGTCTCGCTGGGCCGGGACGCGTCGATGATCGTGGTCGGATCGCGCGGGCTCGGCGGCTTCCGCTCGCTGATGATCGGTTCCAACAGCCTCGCCACGGCGTCGATGGCGAGCTGTCCCGTCGTCGTGGTGCAGGACGACCGCCCCGAGGGGGACGAGGACCGGGGCTCCGACGCGGACGCCTTCACCGACATCGTGGCGGGGGTGGCCGCCGACGAGAGCAGTGAGGCGGTTCTGGAGTTCGCCTTCGCCACCGCGGCCTCCCGGCCGGGTGCCCGGCTGCGGATCGTCCACGGCTGGACGATGTTCTCCTCGATGCTCGCGGGCGGCCCGGTCCTGGACCGGCAGGAGGCGGCGGGGTCCGCCGCCCGGACGCTGGCCGAGCTGACCTCGGGCTGGCACGAGAAGTACCCGCAGGTGGAGATCGTCCGGGAGCCGGTCAACGGTTCCGCCTCGCGCACCCTGGTGACCGCGTCGGCGACGGCGGCCCTGACGGTGATCGGCCGCCGCAAGGGCGGCGAGTCGCTCGGGCTCGGGCTGTCCCCGGTGGCGCAGACGGCGGTCACGCACGCGCTGGGGCCGGTCGCCGTCGTCCCCTGCTGAGGCTGTTCCGTCTCCGAGGGACGCAGGACTCTTGGCCTGGCGGGCGGCTTGGCCGAGACTTGACCGATGACACAGCGTGTGGCGCTCGCGACCGTGATGGACCGGCTTGCCATCGATGCGGTGATCACCGGATACGCGGTGGCCGTCGACGACGGGGCCTGGTCGGACTACGGTGCCCTGTTCACCCCGGACGGCCGCGCGGACTACCGGGGCGCGGGTGGCATGGAGGGCCCGGCCGATGAGGTCGCCCGGTGGCTGGAGGAGACGATGCGTCTCTTCCCCGTACGCCAGCACCTGATCGTCAACCGCCGGATCGACCTGGAGGACCTGGGCGGCTACACGGGCGATTGGGCCGAGGTGCGGGCCGACTACCTCAATCCGATGTGCCTGGCCCGGCGGACGGCGAGCGGTCCGGACGCGGACACGCCGGGCAAGGCGGGTGCCGCCACGCCCGACTTCGTGACCGGCGGCCGCTACACCTTCGCGCTGCACCGCGCCGAGGCGGGCTGGCTGATCCGTACGGTCACCGTCCACGAGAAGTGGCGCCGGACCCCGTAGAGCCTGTCGTCCGAGTGCCGCCTGCCTGGCCCTGGAGCCGTCTGCCGTGCCCCGCTCGGCCCGCGTCCTGTGTCCGGCGGGGATCACCTCCCCCACACTGGGTATCCAGGGGTCGACGCGGCGGGGCGATCGCCCGCCCGCGCGGGACCGAGGAGGGCACGGCATGCGAATCCGGGGCGGGCGTCTCCCGGTCGGCAGGAACGCGGCCGACACCTCCGGAAGCGGCGGCTCCGGCACGTCCGGCGGCGCCTCTGGTGACGACACGCCCGGCGGCGTCACGCCCGGCGGCGGCACATCCGGCGACGGGCCGACTGCGGGCGGCCCGGATTCCACCGGCGCGGGCCGGCTCGCGTCACCCTGGACCCGGGCCGCCGCCCTCCTGCTCGCCGGGGCACTGCCCGCGCTCGCCTTCCCCGCACCCGGGCTCTGGTGGCTCGCCTACGTGGCCCTGGTCCCCTGGCTGCTGCTGATCCGCACGGCCCGCACGCCGCGCCGCGCGGTGCTGGACGGGTGGATCGGCGGCATCGGGTTCGTCATCGCCGTGCACCACTGGCTGATGCCGAGCCTCCATGTCTTCATCGTGCTGCTGGCCGCCCTGCTCGGGCTGCTCTGGGCCCCCTGGGGCCTGCTGGTGTCCCGGCTGCTCGGCGGCTCCCCCTCCGCGCGGCGCGCCGTGGCCGCCGTGGTCGTCGTGCCCTCCGGGTGGCTGCTGATCGAGCTGGTCCGGTCCTGGGAGGGGCTCGGCGGACCCTGGGGGCTCCTCGGCGCGAGTCAGTGGGAGGTCTCCCCCGCCCTGCGGGTCGCCTCGGTGGGCGGGGTGTGGCTGGTGAGCCTGCTGGTGCTGGCGGTGAACACCGGTGCGGCGCTGCTGATCGCCGTACCCCGCGCCCGTACGGCCGCCGGGGTCGCGCTCCTGGTGTGCGCCCTGTCCGTGACCGCGATGTGGGCCTGGGCGCCCCGGCCCGAGGACGCGGGCACAGTCAGGATCGCCGTCGTACAGCCGGGGATCGTGGAGGGGCCGGGAAGCGTCGCGCGCCGGCTCGACCGGGGCGAGGAGCTGACCCGTCCGCTGGCGGGCCGGGGCGTGGACCTGGTGGTGTGGGGCGAGAGCAGTATCGGGGCCGGGGCGTGGGAGAACCCGGAGACCGCGCGGCGGCTGGCGGAGCTGTCCCGGCTGGTCGGCGCGGACCTGCTGGTCAACGTGGACGCCCGGCAGACGGACGGTACGGGGCGCTCGGGGATCTTCAAGTCGGCCGTGCTCGTCGGTCCTGACGGGCCGACCGGGGACCGCTACGACAAGATGCGCCTTGTCCCGTTCGGCGAGTACGTCCCGGCCCGCTCCCTGCTGGGGTGGGCGACCTCCGTGGGCAAGGCGGCGGGCGAGGACCGGCTGCGCGGCGACCGCCAGGTGGTGATGACCCTGCCGGACGGGGCGCGGGGGCTGCGGATCGGCCCGCTGGTCTGCTTCGAGACGGCGTTCCCCGACATGAGCCGCAGGCTGGTGCGCGACGGTGCGCAGGTGCTCGTGGCCCAGTCCGCCACCTCGACGTTCCAGGAGAGCTGGGCCCCGGCCCAGCACGCGTCGCTGGGGGCGCTGCGGGCCGCCGAGAACGGCCGCCCGATGGTCCACGCCACGCTCACCGGGATCAGCGCGGCGTACGGGCCCCGGGGCGAGCGGGCGGGCCGCCCGCTCGGCACGGACGCGAGCGCGGCGGAGGTCTTCGACCTGCCGCTGGCCCGCGGGGAGACGCTCTACGGGCGGTTCGGCGACTGGCCGGTGTACGGGGCGTTCGCGGCGCTCGCCGCGCTGTGCGCCGTCGAGGGGCTGCGGGCGCTCAGGCGGTCTGCTCCACGGCCTCCCGGACCACCCGCTCACACAGCTCATGGGTCGCCAGGGCGTCCCGGGCGCTGAGCGTCTCGCCCCGGCGCACGGCGTCGAGGAAGGCGTGCACACAGGCCTCGATGCCGCGCTGCCGGGCCACGGGGACCCAGTCGCCGCGCCGCCGCACCGAGGGCTGGCCCTTGTGGTCGACGATGTCCGCGAGGTTGAGGACCTGGCGCTTGGTGTCCTGGCCGGAGACTTCGAGGATCTCCTCGGTCGACCCGTTCAGCCGGTTCATCATGCCGATCGCGGTGAATCCGTCGCCGGACAGCTGGAGCACCACGTGGTGCATCAGGCCGTCCACGATCCGGGCCCGCACGGTGGTGTGGTCGACGGTGCCCGGGGCCAGGAAACGCAGGGTGTCGACGACGTGGATGAAGTCGTCGAGGATCATCGTCCGGGGGTCCTCGGGCAGCCCGACCCGGTTCTTCTGCAGGAGGATCAGCTCGCGCGGGTGCTCCGCGCACTGCGCGTAGCCCGGGGCGAAACGGCGGTTGAAGCCGACGGCGAGGCTGACACCGCGTTCCTCGGCGAGGTTCACCAGCCGCTCGGACTCGGCGTACTCGTAGGCGATCGGCTTGTCGACATAGGTGTGGACGCCGGCGTCCAGGAGGCGCTCCACGATCTGCGGGTGCACGGCGGTCGGGGCGTGCACGAACGCCGCGTCCAGCCCCGCGTCGAGGAGGGAGTCGAGGGTCTCGTGACGGCCTTCGGCCGGAACGCGGTGGGCGTCGCCGACCGCCTGGAGCGTGGCCGGTGTGCGGGTCTGCAGGTGCGGTTCGACCCCCGGTACGGCGGTGAGCACCGGCAGGTACGCCTTCTGCGCGATATCGCCGAGTCCGATGCAACCGATCTTCACGAGGGTCTCCCTGTCGCCGTGCCGGGCCGCTGTACGCGGCTGTTCGCGCCCCGGCAGCATACGTCGCCGCCGCCTGGCGCCCGGCTGCCGGTCCGTTCAGAAAACCCCTGGCCAGCCCCCTGATCAGGGGTCACGATGACCCCCATGACTTTTGCCGAACGCCTTGAACCCCCCATCGACGCCGCCGAACGCCCCATGCTGGAGGGCTGGCTGGACTACCACCGCGAGACGCTCATCGCGAAATGCGCGGGTCTCACGGACGCGCAGTTGCGGGAGGCGTCCGTGCCGCCCTCCGCGTTCACCCTGCTCGGCCTCGTGCGGCATCTGGCCGAGGTGGAGCGCTTCTGGTTCCGGGAGATCCTGGCGGGCGAGGAACTCCCGGACCTCTACTCCACCGAGGAGGACCCGGACGCGGACTTCACAGTGTCGGAGACCACCACCTGGGCCGAGACGGAGGCCGTCTGGCGGTCGGAGACGGCGGCGGCGCGCGAGAGCGCGGCCGCGTTCGGCCTGGACGACTTCTCCAAGGGCCTCAGTTCGTCGGGCAAACCGTTCAATCTGCGGTGGATATACACGCACATGATCGAGGAGTACGCCCGGCACAACGGCCACGCCGACCTGGTGCGCGAGCGCGTGGACGGCGCCACCGGGGTCTGACCTCCCCGAGCCGTCGGCGGACGCTGCCGGACGTCGGTGGCTCCCGGTCAGCAGGGTGCGGGGCGCCGCGCTGACCGGGTCACTCGTGCGGGCTGTTCCCCGCCCACCGGGCCCCCCGGGGCCGGGCCGCACCGCAGAGTTGGCCGGGTGCAGAGAACCAGAATCACCGCGAAACTCCTGGTCGGGTTAGCGGTCACCGCCGTCTCCGGATGCGTCTCGGTGGCGCCCGGGACCGTTTCTTCCCCGCCGCCCGGTCCGGGAGCCACCGGGCCCGCCCAGGACGTGGCTCCGCAGATCGTGCAGCCTCCCGCACGTGAGGGGCTGGAGGTCGTGCCGGATCCGAGCGGGCCGCCCGCGCGGCCGTCCTCCCCCGCGCCTCCGGCCGCCGGCTCCCCCACGGAGACACGACGCGCCGGGCCGGCGGGGGCCGCCAGGCCGCCCGAGCGCGGGGACCCGCCGCCGCGGCGGGCGCCCGACCGGGCCCCGAGGGTCCCGTCCGTCACGGTGCCCGCCCTGCCACGCGTCCCCGGCGGCGCGGACGTCTGTGCGCTCGGCCGGGGGTACGGCGGCTGGCCCGCGGGCAGCCCGCAGGCCCGCATCTGCTCGGAGGCGTACGGCCGCTGACGCTCCTGCGTTCCTGGCCCCCGGGGCCTGCGGGGCCCCGGGGGTCACTGCTCCCGCAGGCGGAGCTCCAGGCGGTCGATGGCGGCGCGGACCCCGCCGCCGTACCCGTCGTCCGCGAGGGACTCGGCCGCGGCGCGGGCCCGATGGAGGTGGATACGGGCGGAGTCGGGGCGCTGGAGCTTGAGGTAGTCGGCCGCGAGGTTGAGGTGCAGCGAGGGGTAGAACGCCCGGACGGCCGGAAGGTCCCGGTGCTCCGCCGCCCGCCCGCCGCCCGCACCCTCGGCGGCCGTCAGGGCGCGCAGGTCCCAGGCCAGCTCGTCGCCGGGGTCGTCCTGGGTGTCGGCCATGTAGTGCGCGAGGGTGCAGCGGTGCAGGGCGTCGCCGTCCGCTCCGAGCTCCGACCAGAGCGCGCCGAAGCGGTTGCGGGCCTCCTCCCGGTCACCTCCGTGGAGCAGCATGATCGCCTGGCCGATCCTGGTCATGACGGCGTCCTCCGACGCCTCCTGCTGCTCCACCACTGCGCTCTCCTCGTCGCCCGTCCGGCCGGTCACCCGTCCGTCCGACGCTAACGCCGGGCTTCCGCATAACCGGTCAGACACGGGCGGCGGGCCACATCAGCCGAGGTCGGGGATCCGCCAGTCGATCGGCTGGTGCCCCTGGGCGGCCACGGCCTCGTTGATCTGCGTGAAGGGGCGGGAGCCGAAGAACTTCTTGGCGGAGAGCGGCGAGGGGTGCGCGCCCTTCACCACGATGTGGCGCTCCTCGTCGATCAGGGGCAGCTTCTTCTGCGCGTAATTGCCCCAGAGCACGAAGACCGCCGGGTCGGGCCGGTCGGCGACGGCGCGGATCACGGCGTCGGTGATCTTCTCCCAGCCCTTGCCCTTGTGGGAGTTGGCCTCGCCGCCCCGGACGGTCAGCACGGCGTTGAGCAGGAGGACGCCCTGTTCGGCCCAGGGCATCAGATAGCCGTTGTCCGGGATGGGCAGGCCCAGCTCCTCCTGCATCTCCTTGTAGATGTTGCGCAGCGACGGCGGCGTCCTGACGCCGGGCCGCACGGAGAAGCAGAGCCCGTGCCCCTGACCCTCGCCGTGATACGGGTCCTGGCCGAGGACGAGGACCTTCACCTGGTCGTAGGGCGTGGCGTCCAGGGCGGCGAAGACCTGCTCACGGGGCGGATAGACGGGACCCTTGGCCCGCTCCTCCTCGACGAAGTCCGCCAGCTCCTTGACGTACGGCTTCTGCAGTTCTTCGCCGAGGACGCCGCGCCAGGACTCGGGCAGCAGGTCGATATCGGTCACGTCCACAACCTCCGGTGAGCAACAGGTTCTTGATCCCAGAACCTACCGGTCACCACTGACAACGGGCCCCCGAGGAGGCCCGTCGTCCCTGCCACCAGGTGCTACCAGCTGGCCTTGCGGTACAGCTCCCACATCTGCATGACGGTCTGCGGGTCCAGTGCCCGCTCGCCGCCGCCGATGTCCTCGCCCGCGGCGACGTACAGCTTGCCCTGCCACAGCGGCAGCAGGCGGACGTCGTTGACGAGGATCTCCTGGGCCCGCTCGAACTGCTTGCTGACCGCGCCCCGGTCGCTCTCCTGCCGCGAGGCGGGGATCAGCTGCTGGGTGATCTCCTTGTTGATGTACGGGCTGCCGGTGACGGGCTCCTGGCCCACGAACGGGGCGACGAAGTTGTCGGGGTCCGGGAAGTCGGGGAACCAGCCGCGGCCGAAGACCGGGTACTCGCCCTTGTTGAAGCCTTCCTGGAACTTCTGCCAGGGCTCGCCCCGCAGCGTGATCTTGAACAGTCCGGACTCCTCCAGCTGCCGCTTGAGCTCCTCGAACTCGGGCTCCGTGGCGGAGCCGTAGCGGTCGGTGGTGTACCAGAAGGTCATCTTCACGGGCTCGGTGACACCGGCCTCGGAGAGGATGTTCTTCGCCTTCTTCACATCCGGGTCGCCGTAGGTGTCGAAGAAGCTCGTGGTGTGTCCGGCGATGCCCTTGGGGATCATGGAGTAGAGGGGCTCGGCGGTGCCCCGGTAGACCTTCTCGACCAGCGCGTCGCGGTCGACGACATGGGCGATCGCCTTGCGGACGGCGGGGTTCGCGGCGGCCGGGTCCTTCGGGTTGAAGACCAGGAAGCGGATGTCCGCGCCCGTGCTCTCGACGATCTGGAGGCCGGCGTTGTCGTCCTTGTTGTCCTCCAGGCTGACGACCTCCTCGGCGGTCAGACCCCGGTAGGTGGCGTCGATCTCGTCGGCCTTGAGCGCGCTCACCATGTCCGCGGACTTCTCGAAGTAGCGGATGGTGACCGCGTCGTTCTTCCGGTTGGCGAAGCCCTTGTAGTCCGGGTTCTTCTTCAGCTCGGCGGTCTTCTGGCCCTCGTAGGACTCCAGGAGGTACGGGCCGGAGCCGGTGACCTTGCCGTCGTCGCGGATCTTGTCCTTGCGGTAGTCGCCGGGGGCGACGAGCGACATGGCGGGCGTGGCCAGGATGAACGGGAACGTGGCGTCGGACTTGTTCAGGTGGAAGACGACCGTGTCGTCACCCTTGGTCTCGATCCGGTCCAGCGAGCCGAGCATCCCGGCCGGGCCGCCCTTGAAGTGGATGTCCACGATGCGGTCGATGGAGTACTTCACGGCCTCGGCGTCGAGCTTCTCGCCGTTGGAGAACTTGAGGTTCTTCTTGAGCGTGCACCGGTACGCCATGCTCGTGGCGTCGGTGAACTTGCACTCTTCCGCCGCGTCCGGCTCCGGGCTCGTACTGCCGGTGGGGAAGCTCACCAGGGTCTGGTAAACGTTCCGCATCAATTCCCAGGAACCGTCCCAGGCCGCCGCCGGATCGAGCGTGGACGGGGAGCTGGTCGTCCCGACGGTTATCTTCTGGTTCGTTTCCGATCCGCTGTCGGAAAGGAGACCGCAGCCGGCCAGCAGAGAAAGGGAAGCTAGGGCTGCAGCAGCCTGCAGACTGGCCCGGTAGAACACGTGCACGCTCCTCGATCAGCCATGGGTCGGCAGACCATACCGCAGCGCCCCACCAGGTCAATCCGCTGACCCGGCGGGGCACTTGACTCAATCAGGGCCAAATCGGTCCAGGCCGCTCTCAGCCCACGCCCGCGTTGAGGAAAATTCCTCCGTCGACCACGAGGGTCTGGCCGGTGATCCAGTCGGACTGTGCGGAGGTCAGGAAGGCCGCCGCACCTCCGATGTCCTCGGGCACACCGAGCCGGCCCAGCGGGTAGGCGGCGGCCGCCTCCGCTTCACGGCCCTCGTAGAGCGCCTCGGCGAACTTCGTCTTGACCACGGCCGGGGCGATCGCGTTGACCCGGACGACCGGGGCGAACTCGTGCGCCAGCTGGGCGGTCAGGTTGATCATGGCCGCCTTCGACATCCCGTACGCGCCGATGAACGGCGAGGGGGCGACGCCGGCGACGGAGGCGATGTTGACGATCGCCCCGCCGTTCTCCTTCTGCCAGGCCTTCCAGGTCTGCTGGGCGAAGCCGAGCGCCGAGATCACATTGGTCTCGTAGACCTTGCGGGCCACATTCAGGTCGAGCTCGGCCATGGGGCCGAAGACCGGGTTGGTCCCGGCGTTGTTGACCAGGAAGTCGACCCGGCCGAACGCCTCCATCGTGCGCTCGACCGCCGCGGCCTGGTGCGCCTCGTCGTGCGCCTTGCCGGGAATGGCGATGACACGGTCGGCACCGAGCCGCTCCACGGCCTTCTTGAGGGCGTCCTCGCCCCGCCCGGTGATGGCGACCCGGTCGCCGCGGGCGACGAGCGCCTCGGCGATCCCGTAGCCGATGCCCCGGCTGGCGCCCGTGACGAGGGCGACCTTTCCACTGTCCTGCACCGTCATGATGTCCGCTGCCCTTCGGATCAGTTGAGGGGTCCGCCGGCCACGTACATGACCTGGCCGGAGACGAAGCCCGCGTCGTCGCCCGCGAAGAAGGCGATGGCGTTCGCGACGTCCTCGGGACGGCCGACGCGCTGGACCGGGATCTGGGTGGCGGCCGCCGCCTGGAACTCCTCGAAGCCCATGCCGACGCGCTCGGCGGTCTGCGCGGTCATCTCGGTGACGATGAAGCCCGGCGCGACGGCGTTGGCGGTGACGCCGAACTTGCCGAGTTCCTTGGCGAGCGTCTTGGTGAGGCCCTGGAGGCCCGCCTTGACCGCGGAGTAGTTGGCCTGGCCCCGGTTGCCGAGGGCCGAGGAGGAGGAGAGCGAGACGATCCGGCCGAACTTGGCCTCGACCATGTGAGCCTGGACGGCCTTGGCCATCAGGAACGCGCCCTTGAGGTGCACGTTCATCACGATGTCCCAGTCGGACTCGCTCATCTTGAACAGCAGGTTGTCGCGGAGCACGCCCGCGTTGTTCACGAGGATCGTCGGCGCGCCCAGCTCGGCGGCGACCCGCGCGACGGCGGCTTCCACCTGACCGGCGTCCGACACGTCGCAGCCGACGGCCAGCGCGGTGCCCCCGGCGGCGGTGATCTTCTCGACCGTGTCCTTGCAGGCCGCCTCGTCGAGATCGAGTACGGCGACGGCGCGGCCCTCGGCCGCGAGGCGTACGGCGGTGGCGGCGCCGATGCCCCGCGCCGCTCCCGTCACGATGGCGACGCGCTGCTCGGTGGTGGACATGCTTGGTTCTCCTCGCCCTTGGATAGCGGCTCAGCGGACATCGGGGCGCTTCCCCGCCAGCCCTGACACTCCCTGACGGAAAGACCTCCGATTGCTGAGCAACCGCTTAGTACCTTCAGCAGACGAGACGCTAGAAGCCCTGGCACCCGGTGTCAACGGCGCACGCCCCGGCGGGCCGTACGTCACACCGGGCGGGAGCGTCCGCCGCTGTGCCGTCGTGGCCCGGCCGGGGCGCGGATCAGCGCACGAGGAGGTCGAGCAGCCGTTCCACCTCACCGGCCGGGTCGGTGGTCAGCCCGCTGTGCACCGCCCCGGGCTGGACGACCGTGGAGCGCGGGGCGATCAGCCAGCGGAACCGCCGTCCGGCGTCGTCGCCCGCCGCCTGACCGGCCTCCGCACCGCCGCCGCAGACCCCTTCGACGGCGCGCAGGGCGGCCCGCACCCCGACGACGTCGGCGTCCGGGTCGAGCGCGTTCAGCTTCGCCTCGTCGAGGTAGGTCCGGGCGGCCACGAACGAGTGGGCCCGGCAGTAGACGAGCACCCCGGCGTTGAAGCACTCCCCCCGCTCGACCCGGGGCACGACGCGCAGGAGCGCGTACTCGAAGACATCGCGCCGCGTCATCGGCCGCCCTCCTCGCCGGTACGGGCGACCGCCGCGGCGCGGTCGTCGCCCGCGGCCTGCTTCCGCCGTGGTGGCAGCCGGTCGGTGAGCCAGCCCGGGGCCTGGGAGGGCCGGGTCGCGGTGGGCGCGTCCAGCGTGATCCGCTCGTGGATGGTCGCGGCCCGCGCGAGCAGCGGGGCGACATAGGCCCGGCGCACCTCGTCGGCGGAGCCGAAGCCGGGCTCGTCGGCCAGCCAGACGTCCGGTACGTCGGCGGCGACCTCGGTGAGCAGCTCCTCGGTGACGAGCGGGGCGAGCTCGGCGGCGGCGGCCGCGATGTCCGGCCCGAAGGGGGCCAGGACGTGGTCGGAGGCGTTGTACGGCTTGGCGGCGGACGCCTGGGCACCCGGCCAGTTGTGGTGCCAGATCATGGTCGCGCCGTGGTCGATGAGCCAGAGGTCGCCGTGCCAGACGAGCAGGTTGGGGTTGCGCCAGGAACGGTCCACGTTGTTGATCAGCGCGTCGAACCAGACGATCCGCCCGGCCTCGGCCGACCCGACCTCGTAGGCGAGCGGGTCGAACCCGAACGAGCCCGGCAGATAGTCCATCCCGAGGTTCAGCCCGCCACTCGCCCGGAGCAGCTCCTGCACCTCCTCGTCGGGCTCGGCGAGTCCGATGACGGGGTCGAGCTCAATGGTCACCAGCTCGGGCACCCGCAGTCCCAGCCGCCGGCCGAGCTCCCCGCAGATGATCTCGGCGACGAGCGTCTTGCGGCCCTGTCCTGCACCGGTGAACTTCATGACGTACGTACCGAGATCGTCGGCCTCGACGATGCCGGGGAGCGAGCCACCCTCACGCAGGGGCGTGACGTAGCGGGTCGCAATGACCTCTTCTAGCATTTCTTCGGGCCACCCATCCCTTGTGAAGTGAGCATTTTAGCCGGGGGTGATCACCGGGCAGGCCGGCCTCGGCGCCCGCTCCCCCGGTGAACGGTTCGTGCCGCGCGGTGGTGTCGGCGTTTCGGCCACTTCCTGCCCGGTCCCGCTCCGGGCCCCACCAGGGGTCCCGCGCCCGCGGGGTTCCTGACGCCGGGGATCACGGGCCTCACAGCACGACCGGATGACGTGTGTTCGATATTGCGGCCGCCTCGTTGTACCTCGTGACTCTGCCGCAGCGACCGTCCGAGGGGGAACGATGACGTCGGCCATCACGCAGGACCAGCCGCCACAACGACCGCGAGGGGGTGCGCCGGACGACGCACCGGAGGAGGCCGGTGTTCGAGAGGAGGAGTATCTCTACCGGGACGAGTCCCGGCTCGGGGCCGGATCCCAGCTGACCTCACGGACCATGGCACGGCGCCTGCCCGCCCTCGTCCGGCGCTCGGTGCGGATGGCCTGGCACGTGGACCGCGGCGCGACCGTCGGCCTGCTGGTGTGCCAGATCGGGACCGGTGTCCTCGCGGCCCTCGGTCTCCTGGCCGTCACGGGCACGATCACCGCACTGGTCTCCTCGGGCGACATCACCGAGCGCCTGTGGGACGCCGCCCCGCAGCTCGCCGTCATCGCCACCGCCGCCGGTCTGCGCGCGCTGCTGGGCATCACCGTCGTCTGGCTCACCGGCCGGCTGCGCCCGGTGCTCGGCCGGGCGGCGGAGCTGACGATGATCGAGGCCGCGCTGGGCGCGGAGCTGGCCGCCAACAACAAGCCCGGTTACAACGACGCCTACGACATCGCCGACCGTGGCGCGCAGGTCACCCCCGACCTCGTCGAGGAGGCGCAGGACGTCCTCGCGGCCACCGCCACACTCGCCGCCGGGGCGACCGTGCTGACCGTCCTGCACCCGCTTCTCCTTCCCCTCCTCCTTCTCGCGACCCTGCCGCAGGCCGCCGCCTACGTCCGCTCGGCCCGCGTGATCTATCTCGCCGGTCTGGAGACCTCCGGGCGGCGCCGGATGCTGAGCAAACTGCGCTGGCACATGGCCTACATGGAGTCCAGCGAGGAGATGCGAGCCTGCCTGGCCGGTCCCTTCCTCACCGGCCGCTACCGAAAGCTGGCCGCCACCGTCAACGCGGCCGAACGCAGCGCCGCGAACACCGGTGCCTGGATGGGACTGGCCGGGGCCGCTGCCGGCGGAGTCGCCTCGATCGCGGTGTGGGCGGCGCTGCTGTGGCTCCTGGCCTCGGGGCGGATGGACCTGGCGGCGGGCGGCGGCGCCGTGTTCGCTCTCCAGACCGCCACCGGCTCGGTGCGGGGCATCATCAGCGGCGGGGCCCGCCTGGTGCGCACCGGCTGGTATGTGCAGGACTGGCAGAACTTCCTCGACAACGCCCACGGCCAGGCCATGACCGACTCCCGTGGCACCGCCTCCCTGACCGCCGCCCCGCAGCGCTTCGAGGTCCGCGACGTCACCTACCGCTACGACGGCGCCCCGAAGGACAGCCTGCGCAACGTCTCGCTGCTGGTGAAGCGCGGCGAGATCGTGGCGCTGGTCGGGGAGAACGGCTCCGGCAAGTCCACGCTCTCCCGCCTGCTGTGCGGGCTGTTGCTGCCCACCGAGGGCGACGTGGCCTGGGACCACGCCTCCACGGTGGACCTCGATCCGTGGACGGCATGGGAGCATGTCGCGCTGGTGCCGCAGAAGTTCACGTATCTGCCGCTGACGATGCGCGACAACATCACCTTCGGCCAGGGCGACACCGGTGACGCGGCCGTGCTCGCCGCGTGCGAGTCGTCCGGTGCCGCGGAGATCCTGCCGGAGCTCCGCTCCGGCCTGAACACCCTCCTCACCAGCGAATGGTTCGGCGGGCAGCAGCTCTCCGGCGGACAGTGGCAGCGCCTGGTCCTCACCCGCGCCTTCCACCGGCAGGCCGCGCTGCTGGTGATGGACGAACCCACGGCCGCGCTCGACGCCCGCGCGGAGCACCGGATCTTCACCGGCCTGCGCGACCTGGCCAAGGACCGCGCCGTCCTGCTGATCACCCACCGCCTCACCAATGTGGCGGTCGCCGACCGGATCGTCGTCCTGGACGAGGGCCGGATCGTGCAGGAGGGCACTTACGCCCAGCTCACCCGGGAGCCGGGGCTCTTCCGGTCCCTGTGGGAACTGCAGCGCCGTATGAGCGACGGCGCCGCCTGACCTCCCCGGCACGCCGCGCCGGGGCGCCTCTTCACCAGGGCACGGAGCCCTCGTCGTCGAAGAGGCCCCCGGTCGGCCCGTCGTCGGGGAGGGTCGCGAGCCTGATCGCGACCCGTGCCCCTTCCTCGGCGGTGCGGGTCCCGCTGAAACCGTTCAGGTCGGTGGCCACATAGCCGGGGCAGGCGTTGTTCACGAGGATCGAGGTGGAGCGCAGCTCCGCGGCGTACTGGACGGTGACCGCGTTGAGGAAGGTCTTCGTCGGCGCGTAGCCCCCGCTGACCCCTCCGAGGTGGGTGGCGGGGTCGGTCTGCAGGGTCAGGGAGCCGACGTGGCTGGACTGGTTGACGATCCGCGGATGCGCGGAGCGGCGCAGCAGGGGCAGCATCGCGTTGGTGACCCGGACGACCCCGACGACGTTGGTGTCGACCAGCCGCAGGAGGGCGGCGGGGTCGAGCGACGTCGGCTCGTCGGGCCAACCGCCCGCCGCACCGGCGTTGTTGACGAGTACGTCGAGCCGGCCCGCGCGCTCCTCCACGAGCCGGGCGGCGGCCCTCACGTCGGCGTCGTCGGTGACGTCGAGCGGGACGGCGAAGGCGTCGATCCCCCTCGCGCACAGCGCCGCGACGGCCTGCGCGCCGCGCTCCCGGTCCCTGGCGCCGATGCCGACGCTCCAGCCGAGCGCGCCGAGGCCCGCCGCGATCTCGTATCCGATTCCCTTGTTCGCGCCGGTGACCAGCGCGATCGTCTGTTCGCTCATGTCCGCCAGCATCGGCGGCCGGGCGCCGGGGACCAACACCGTACGGGCCTGGCAGCGATGCCTTCGCGGCATCGGTAGCGGTCAGGGCGGGTTACGGTGCCGCCATGGAGATGCGTGAGCTGCGGTACTTCGTCGCGGTCGCGGAGGAACTGCACTTCGGCAGAGCGGCCGAGCGGCTGGGGATCGCCCAGCCGGCGCTGTCCCGTGCGCTCGCCGGCCTGGAGAGACGGCTCGGGGTGGTGCTGCTGGAGCGGTCCAGCCGCCGGGTCCGGCTCACCGATGCGGGAGCGGTGCTGCTGACGGAGGCGCGTGCGATCCTCGCGGCGGCGGAGGCTGCCGAGCGCCGCACCCGGGAAGCGGCCGAGCGGCGGCCGCGTATCGCCCTGGCGGTCAAGGCCGGGACGGCGGGCGAGCTGCTGGCCAAGGTGCTCGACGCGTACGCCGCGCACCCCGGCGCGTGCGCGGTCGATCTGCTGCTGTGCGAGGCGCACGAGCAGCGGGAGCTGGTGTGCTCGGGGCGGGCGGACGTGGCGCTGCTGCATCTGCCGTTCGACACCGTCACCGGACTCGACACGGAGGCGCTGCTGACCGAGGGGCAGGTCGTGGTCCTGCCCGGCGACCACGCGCTGGCCGGCCGGACGGCGGTGTCGCAGGCCGAGGTGACCACCGCGCCCGGCCCTCCCTCGGCCCGCTGGCCCGCCCCGGACGGCAGCTGCCCCGAGGGCCCCGGGGTCGCCGTGCGGAACCTGACCCAGCTCTTCCAGCTGATCGCCCTCGGCCGGGCCACCGTGGTCCTGCCCGCCTCGGCCGCCGTCGACCTGCGGCGGGACCTGGTCGCCGTGCCGGTGACGGACGCGCCGCCGGTGACGACGGTGCTCGCCTGGCTGCCGGAGAGCCGGTCGCGGCCGGTGGCCGATCTCGTCCGGGTGGCGGCGACGGTCTGAGCCCTCCGGGGGTCCGTCGCAGAAGGCGCCCCACGTTACGCGGCGCTACGGGTGTCCGGCACCCCTGAGGGGCGCGGCGGTCTGGTGCGGCTGCCGGTCCGCTGGACGGCCTCGGCCCGGAGCCCGGCATACCCCGTCCCGGTGACGGGTAGTGGCCTGTTCTCCGCCGGTGCGGCGAGCGGTAGGTGGTCCTCCGTTCCCCGCCGGTGTTCGCGCACGGTCGGCAGCCCGCCGGGCCGCAGGCGCGTGCAGCCGAACGGGCCGCGTGTGCGGTCGCCCGGCCCGCCTTCCCATGGAGCGTCCATGCTGCGGATCCACTTCACCCCCGAGGACCTGACGCGGGTCAGGGTCGCGCCGGGGCCGGACTTCCTGTGGGAGATCACCAACAGCGTGCAGACCCTGCAACGGACGGACGGGGAGCGGGTGTTCGGCGCCTGGCGGCGCTGGGTGCGGCCCCGGCTCCCGGAGAGCCGCCGGCTGCTCTCCCCGCTCCTGCCGCCTCATGGGTACTCCCCCGACTTCCTCACCCCCACCTCCGGCGACCGCACCACGCTCGGGGCCGCCGTCGACACCCTGCTCGGTACGCCGCGGCCGAGGCTGCGGGCGGAGCTGACCCGGCTGGCCGGGACGAGGCGGCTGCCCGGCTGGGCCGCCGCTCTGGCCGAGGGAGACCCGGACGCGCTCGCACGGCTGGGCAAGGCGCTCCACGCCTACCAGGCGGAGGCGCTCGTACCGCACTGGCGGCATGTCCGCGTGGCGCTGGAGGCCGACCGGGCGCTGCGGACACGGCAGTTGATGGACGGCGGCACCGAGGCGCTGCTGGCCGGTCTCGGGCCCGACGTCCGCTGGCGGCCGCCCGTGCTGGAGGTCACCTACCCGGTCGACCAGCACCTGCGGCTGAACGGGCGGGGCCTGGTGCTCCAGCCGTCGTTCTTCTGCTGGCCCACCCCGACCACCCTGGCGGACAGTGATCTGCCGCCCGTCCTGGTGCATCCGGTCCAGCACGCGGCCGACTGGGCGGACACCGCGGGCTCGACGGAACCGGCGACCGGCCGGAGCCCTCTCGGCCGCCTCCTCGGGCAGACCCGCGCCGATCTGCTGCGAGCCGCCCGTAGCGGATGCTCGACCGTGGAGGCGGCCCGGATGCTCCAGGTGACCCACCCGGCCGTCAGCCAGCACATGAACGTCCTGCGCGGTGCGGGGCTGACCACCACCGTCCGCACGGCCGGCCGCGCCTTTCACGTCGCGACCGCCGAGGGACGGGCGCTGCTGGCCGCCGAGGACCGCCGAGCGGGACGCGGACCCGGCGTCAACCCGCGCCCGTAAGCCTGGACTTACAGCGCTTGTGCCCGTCGCCGCCGGGCCATCACGCTGTCCCCTGTCACCGCACCGCCCGGCCGGACGGCCCCATCCTCCCGTCCTCGCACGGCGACGTTCCCGTACGGCCCCGTCCCCCACAGGAGCCCTCATGCGCGCGAGACTTGTCCCCGGTGTGATCGCAGCACTGACCCTCGGAGCCCTTCTGCTCCCCGGCACCGCTCAGGCCGCCCCCGGCCCCGCCGTCCCGGTCGTGGACGTGCGGGCCCACGACTCGACGGCCGGCACCGCCCTCGCCTCGGGATACAACGAGCCGGGAACGGAACTGCGCGTCGACGCCGGGCGGACGAGCGCCGCCCGCTGGCTGGAGATCGACTACCAGGTCCAGCAGACCGGCTACTGGTGCGGTCCCGCCGCGACCCGCATCGCGCTCTCCGCCCGCACCGCCGCGCCGAGCCAGGGCGAGCTGGCGGCGCAGCTCGGCACGACGGAGGCGGGCACCGACCACATCGGCCAGGTCACCGCCGTGCTCAACGCCCGTCTCGGCGGGGGCTGGTACGAGACCAAGGAGATGCCGAACGACCCGCCCACCCAGGCGCAGCGGGACCTCCTGTGGCACGACATCGTGTTCGACATCGACCGCAACTATCCGCTGGTCGCCAACATCGTCGCCCCGCCCGGCAACCAGCCGCCCGGTTACCCGCCGGACCAGACGATCTACCACTACTTCACCGTCTTCGGCTACGACGCGGTCGACCGCACGGTCCTCATCGCGGACCCGGCGTCCTTCGGCGGCAACCAGATCTACTGGATCTCCTTCGACCAGCTGGCCACGCTGATCCCACCGAAGGGCTACTCCGCCTGACGGCTCCGCACCCCACGTCCCGCACTCCCACTCCCCTGACCAGGAGGTCACGTTGAGCACCCGACGGCCCACCCGCAGAGGCGTCCTGAAGGCCGCCGCCGGAATCACCGCGACCACGGCACTGGGCGCGGGAGGCGTCCTGGCGTCGGCGTCCGCCGCCCATGCGGTGGGCGACGGCTTCGGTCTGCGCATCGTGGACCGCGACGAGCGCGATCCCCGTATGCGCTACTTCCGCTTCGCGACCGACGCGATCGGCTGGAACCCCGGCGTCAACGTCCTGCTGCCGGACGGCTACCACACCGGCGGGCGCAGGTATCCGGTCCTGTACCTGTTCCACGGAGGCGGCACCGGGCAGGACTTCATCACCTTCGACCGGATGGGCATCCGCGACTGGACCGCCGGAAAGCCGCTCATCGTCGTGATGCCGGACGGCGGTGCGGCGGGCTGGTACTCCAACCCGGTCGCCTCCAACGTCGGCCCCCGCAACTGGGAGACGTTCCACATCGCCCAGCTGCTCCCGTGGGTGGACGCCAACTTCCGTACGTACGCGGAGTACGACGGCAGGGCCGTCTCCGGCTTCTCGATGGGCGGGTTCGGCGCGCTGAAGTACGCGGCCAAGTACTACGGGCACTTCGCCTCGGTCAGCTCCCACTCCGGCCCGGCCAGCCTGCGCCGTGACGCCGGACTCGTCACCCACTGGGCCAACCTCTCCTCCGCTGCCGTGGAGTTGGGCGGCGGCACGGTCTACGGGGCGCCGCTGTGGGACGAGGCGCGGGTCAGCGCCGACAATCCGGTGCAGCGCGTCGAGAGCTACCGGAACAAGCGGGTGTTCCTGGCGGCGGGCACCAGCCCCGACCCGGTCAACTGGTTCGACACGGTCAACGAGACACAAGTCCTGGCCGGCCAGCGGGAGTTCCGGGGCAGTCTCGGCGCGGCGGGGATTCCGCACGAGTGGCACGAGGTGCCCGGCGGCCACTTCGTCCGCCCCGATCTGTTCCGGCGGGATGTGGACGGGATCATCGCCCGCCTCCGTAAGGCCTGACGGGCCGGGCCACCGGCTTACGGCGCGGTCGTCGGCGTGAACATCGCGGTCTCAGGGCACGTACCTCTGACCGACGTGCCCGAGACGGGGACACCGACGAAGGGAATGCCGCGATGAGCGCAACGCAGGAGCACCGGAGCCTCCTCGGACGCCGCACGGTCGTCGCCGCGGTGGGAGCGGCCGGAGCGGCTGCCGCCCTCACCGCGTGCGGCGGCGGATCGGACGACAAGGGAGGCTCCGACGCGGTCGAGCAGCCCGGGAGCGGGGGCGAACAGCAGGGCGGCGGTGCGGTGCTCGCCGCCACCGCCGACATTCCGGAAGGGGGCGGAAAGGTCTTCGCGCAACAGAAAGTCGTGGTGACCCAGCCGAAACCGGGCGAGTTCAAAGCGTTCTCGTCCACGTGCACCCACCAGGGCTGCGCGGTCAAGGACGTCTCGGCCGGGACGATCACCTGCCCCTGCCACAACTCCACCTTCGACGCCGCCACGGGCAGCCCGACCGGCGGGCCCGCCACGCAGCCGCTGCCCGCCCGTGAGATCACCGTCGAGGGCGACTCGATCAGGCTGGCGTAACCGCCGCCCCCTGTCTGCGGGGCCGCTTCCAGCCGCCGAGGACCGCGTCCGTGGTGGTGACGGTGGCGACCAGGGCCAGGGTGTTGCGGACCATGGCGGGGGTGTATTCGGCGGGCACCCCCGCGATGGCGTCGGCCGGGACGACGGCCGTGTAGCCGAGGTTGACCGCGTCGAAGACGGCGTTGGGGATGGCGATGTTGGCCGAGACGCCGGTGACGACGAGCGTGCGGCAGCCGAGGTTGCGCAGCAGCGGGTCGACGTCGGTGCCGGCCAGGGGCGAGAGTCCGTGCAGCCGGCGGACGACGAGGTCCTCGTCGGCGACCTCGATGGGAGGCGCGACCCGGACGGCGGTGCTGCCGGAGTGCTGTTGGACGGGCAGCCGGGCGGCGGCGCGGAAGAGCCGGGCGTTGCGGTTGCCGCCGCGTCCGTCGGGCCGGCTCTCGGCGACCGCGTGCATGACCTGGACGCCGGCCTCGTGGGCGGCGGTGACGAGGCGGGCGACGTTGGCCAGCGCGCCCGACGAGCGTGCGGCGGCGGCGAGTTCGGGCAGGGCGCTGTCCGGGCCCACGACGCCCTGCTGGCATTCGACGGTCAGAAGAACGGTGGTGGCGGGGTCGAGCAGAGCGGTGAGCCGCTCGTGCGATTCCCTCGACGGCACGGGCACTCCTCTCCTGTGTCTCCGGGGCGGGTCCCGTGGACGGACCGGGCGCGCGAGAGTAGCGGCCATTGCGTCATGAAGGAAGAGCGTCCATGATTTCTGACACCCAGTCAGCACCATGGACTTCGAGGAGAGGGCGGCCATGACCGACACCCAGCGACGAGGCCGCCGGATCATGATGACGCCCGAGGAGCGGGACACGTATCTCGGCGAACAGCGCACCTGCCGGGTGGCGACCCTCGGCCCGGACGGCGCTCCGCACATCGGCGCGCTGTGGTTCGTCTGGGACGGCGGCTCGCTCTGGCTGTACTCCATCACGCGCAGCCTGCGCTGGTCGCAGCTGCGCAAGGATCCCAGGATCGCCGTGGTCGTGGACGACGGCGAAGGGTACGAGGAGCTGCGCGGCGTGGAGCTCACCGGCCGGGCGGAGTTCGTCGGCGAGGCGCCCCGCACGGGCGAACCCTGCCCCGAACTGGTGCAGCCGGAGCGGCTGTTCCCCGTGAAGTACTTCGGCATCACGGAGATGCCGCACGACGGACGGCACGCCTGGCTGCGGCTCACCCCGGAGAAGATCACCTCCTGGGACTTCCGCAAGCTCGCCGGTCTCACCTGAACCCGGGGGCCGCCGCCCTTCGGGCTGCCTCTCAGAGGCTCACCCGCCTGCGGCCGCCACGCCCGCCCCCGCCGCACGCAGCGCCGTCACGGCGGCCCTGACCGACGGGCGGCGGTCCGCGTCCGTGCGCCAGACCACGTGGACATGCCGCCGCATCGTCTGTCGCACCGGGACGAGCCGCACCCCGTCGGGCACCGGACCGCGCCCCAGCCGCGGAGCCACGCAGACGCCGAAACCGGCCGCGATCAGGGCGAGTTGCGTGTGATGCTCACCGGCCAGGTGGGCGATGCGCGGCTCGATGCCCCGGGAGCGGAGGGTGAACATCAGCCAGTCGTAACAGAATTCGCCCTCGGGCCAGGACACCCACGGATCGTCCGCGAAGTCCTCCAGGTCCACCTCGTCGCGGTCCGCCAGCGGATGCCCGGCAGGCATGGCGATGTCCGGTGCGTCGTCGAGGAGTTCGGCCTTGGTCAGCCCCCCGGGCACGGGCAGCCGCTTGTTGCTCCAGTCGAGCACGACGGCTAGGTCGACGTCTCCGCGGAACACCGCGCGCAGCCCCTGTTCGGGCTCCAGCTCCCTGGTACGGACGGTGAGATCGGGGTGGTCCGCGCGCAGGGAGGTGAGCGTCGCGGGGAACAGCCCCCGGGCCGCGGTCGGGAAGGCGCAGATCCGCACCTCGCCGACGACCTCGCCCCGCTGGGCCTCGATGTCGGACTGGGCGAGCTCCACCTGCGACAGGATCCGCGCGGCGTGGTCCGCGAGCAGCCGGCCGGCGTCGGTGAGGCGGACACCGCGGCCGTTCTTGGCGAGCAGCCGCTGCCCCACCTCGCGCTCCAGCTTGGCCATCTGCTGCGAGACCGCCGACGTCGTGACGTGCAGCCCGTCGGCCGCCCCGCTCACCGAGCCGTGCCGGGCGAGGGCGTCCAGGGTACGCAGCCGCTCCAGGTTCAACATATAAGTGATGCTACGCGATCCACCGCAGAAAGATTCGCTTGTCCTACGACATTGTCGCCGCCAAGCTGGACCTCATGAGCGCTCCCTGCGAGCCGAGGGCCACGGCCCCGGCGTCAGCCCCTCCCGTCCCGCCCGTGCCGTCGGCGACGACCACGGCATCGGCGTCGGCCCCGGCCGCCCGGCGGCCGGCTCTCGACTGGCGGATCCGGTTCGCGGGGCTCTCGCTCATCTGGGGGTTCAGCTTTCTGCTGATCAAGGTCGGGACCGAGGGGTACGCCCCGTTCCAGGTCACCTTCGGCCGCCTGCTGGCCGGTACGGCGGTGCTGGTCGCCGCCATGGTGATGCGCCGGGAGCGGCTGCCGCGTTCGGCCCGGACCTGGGGGCACCTCACGGTCGCGGCGCTGCTCCTCAACGCGCTGCCGTTCTCCCTCTTCTCCTACGCGGAACTGACGATCCCCTCGACGCTGGCCGGGATCTGCAACGCGACCTCGCCGTTGTGGGGCATGGCGCTGTCGGTGGTCGCCCTGTCCGAGGACCGCCCGACCCGCCGCCGGGTGGCCGGCCTGGGCGTGGGCTTCCTCGGCGTCCTCACGGTGCTGGGCGCCTGGCAGGGCTTCTCCGGCCTGGATCTGCCGGGCACGGGCATGGCCCTGCTCGCCTCGTTCTGCTATCCGGTCGGCTGGATCTACGTCCGCCGCACGCTGGCCGGGACCGGCTCGTCGACACTGGCGCTGACAGGCAGTCAGCTGTGCCTTGCCACGGTGCAACTGGCCGTGGTGACACCGCTGTTCACCTCCGCCCCCACCTCCTTCCCGCTTCTTCCCACGCTCTCCGTCCTCGCCCTGGGGGCGCTGGGCACGGGCCTCGCGGTGCTGCTCCAGTACGGCCTGGTCCAGGAAGTCGGCCCGACGACGGCGCAGATGGTCACGTACTTCATCCCGGTGATCGCGACGGCGGCGGGCGTCGCGCTGCTCGGCGAACAGCTGAGCTGGAACACTCCGGTCGGGGCACTGGTCGTCCTCGTCGGGGCGGCCCTCACCCAGAGCCGCCCCCGCCGGACCCCCGCCACCGCCCCGATCCCGACCCCCGCTCCCACCCCGGAGGGCAGCCTGCCCGCCGCTCCGGCCCCGGGATCGCCTCCGGTCGAGGCCGCCGGACACGGCCCCCGCCCGCCTCAGCCGTAACTGACCGGTCGCGCGGGCCCCGCCGCGGCGGCCACCGCGTCCGCCAGGGGCCCGATGTCCGCCGCGGTCAGCGGGGAGACGGTGAGCCGGACCGCCTGGGGCGTGTCCAGCCGGAAGCGGGCGCCCGGGGCGGCCGCCCAGCCCGCGTGGAGCAGCCGGGCGACCGCCCCGGTCTCGTCGCTCACGGGCACCCACACGTTCATCCCGCTGCGGCCCCGGGCGCTGACACCGCGTTCCGCCAGCGCCTGGATGAGCGCGTCCCGCCGGTCACCGTAGGACCGGGCGACCGTACCGGTGTCGACGGCCCCCGAGGTCCACAGGTGGAGCACGGCGCGCTGGAGCAGCCGGCTGACCCAGCCGGGCCCGAGCCGCTGCCGCCCCTCCACCCGGTCGACGGTGACGGCGTCCCCGGTGAGCGTGGCGACCCGCAGGTCCGGGCCGTACGCCTTGGCAGCCGAGCGGATGAACGCCCAGTGGACCGTCGCCCCGGCCAGCGGGTGCAGCGGCAGGTCGACGATGGCGTGCCCGTGGTCGTCCTCGATCAGCAGCACGTCCGGATGGCGGGCGAGGACCGCGCGCAGCTCCCGGGCGCGCCGGGCGTCCACCGACGCGCCGGTCGGGTTCTGCGCGCGGCACGTGACGACGAGGGCCCGCGCCCCGGACCGCAGCGCCCGCTCCACATCCGCGGCCAGTGGCCCGGAGTCGTCCACCCCGACCGGTACGGCACGGAGTCCGAGCGCCGGTACGAGATCGAGCACGCTGCCCCAGCCCGGGTCCTCCACGGCCACCGTGTCGCCCGGCCTGAGGTGCGCCGCGAGAGCCCGCTCGATCGCGTCCAGGGCACCGGAGGTCACGGCGACCGGCCCGGCGGGGACCCCGTCGGCGTCCAGCGCGGCGCGGGCGTACGCGGCGAACTCCGGGACCACGGGGGCCTGCCCGTACAGACCGTGGCTCTCCGCATCGGCGGCGGCGGCCGCGGCGAGCGCCGGTCCGAGGTCGGGCAGCAGCTCCGGATCGGGATTGCCCTCACCGAGGTCCCGGACGCCCGGCGGCGCCTCGATCCGCAGGGAGCCGCGCGAGGTGCTGGCCGGGGCGGCCCGCACCCGGCTCCCCCGGCGGCCCGCCGTCTCGATCACCCCGCGCTCGCGCAGCGTCCGGTAGGCGGCCGCCACGGTGTTGGGGTTGACCTCCAGACGCGCGGCCAACTCCCGCATGGGCGGCAGCACATGGCCCGGCGGAAGGTCTCCGGAGCCGACCCCGCGCTCGACGCTGGCGGCAATCTCCGATGCACGCCGCCCACTGATCCGATACTCTCCTAGCACAAACAACATTATGCACTAGTACAACGGAGATCGCCATGCAGCACACCGCAGCGCCCGAAGGCACGGCTTCCGACGCCCCGGAATCCGGCGTGGCCGCCCCCTACCTGCCCACCGACCGCACGGTCCCCACCCGGTCCAGGGACCGCGCCTCCTACGACCGGGAGCTGGTGCACTCGATCCTCGACGAGGCCTACCTCTGCCATCTGGGCTTCGTGCGGGA
This sequence comes from Streptomyces rubiginosohelvolus, assembly GCF_014649875.1. Classification (GTDB taxonomy): domain Bacteria; phylum Actinomycetota; class Actinomycetes; order Streptomycetales; family Streptomycetaceae; genus Streptomyces; species Streptomyces rubiginosohelvolus. Next base: position 431,740 of record NZ_BMTW01000004.1, read on the forward strand.
CGGCGCCCCGGTCGTCCTGCCGACCCTCTTCGGCCGGATAGGCGAGAGCCTGTACGTCCACGGCTCGACGGGCTCGCGACCGCTGCGGGCGGCGAAGACCACGGACCCGGGGCTGCCGGTCTGCCTGACGGTCACCCATGTCGACGCCCTCGTGCTGGCCCGGTCCGCCTTCCACCACTCGATGAACTACCGCTCGGTGGTGGTGCACGGCACGGCCGTGACGGTGACCGACCCCGAGGAGCTGCGGCTCGCCCTGGACGCGATCGTGGACCAGGTGGTGCCCGGCCGCTCCCAGGACTCCCGCCCCGCCAACGGCAAGGAGCTGGCCGCGACCGCGGTGATCCGGCTGGACCTGAACGAGGTCTCCGCGAAGGTCCGCACCGGCGGCCCCAACGACGAGCCCGAGGACGGCACCCTCCCGCACTGGACCGGCATCGTCCCGCTCACCCGGGGCTACGCCCCGCCGGTCCCGGCGGACGACCTGGACCCGGCCATCGACGTACCGGACTACCTGTCGGCGCTCTGACGACGACGGAGGCCGACCGCAACGGAGCGGAGGCCTCCGCCGACGTCATCCGGCTCCGGCCGGGCCCGTCACACAGCCACGGGCTCCTTCCGGCGGGCGACCGCCGCGCCACGCGCTTCGGCGAGGGCCAGTCCGGCCACGGCGGCCAGCAGAAGCAGCGTGCCGAGGACCGTGGCCGCCGTCAGCCGCTCGCGCAGGACGGTCACCGCGATGACGGCCGCGCTCACCGGTTCCAGGAGCATGATCACGGAGACGGTGGCCGCGCGGACGGCGGCCGCTCCGGCGAAGTACAGCGCGTAGGCGAGGGCGGTGGGGACCGCCGCCACGTAGACGATCAGCCACAGCACCTGCCCGGTCTCGGCGGTGTGCGGGACCAGCCCCTCGGCCAGGGCCATGGGCAGCAGGCCCACCGCTCCGATGGCGAACGCCCAGGCGCTGGTGGTCAGCGCGTCACCGCCGCCGCCGTCGCGCCCGAGCCACCGGGTGAGCAGGGTGATCGCCGCGTACCCGGAGGCGGACAGCAGCGCGAGCAGCACCCCGGCCGGTACGACGTCACAGCCCTCGCCGCCCAGGACCAGCACGGCGAGCCCGGTCAACGCCCCGGCAACGGCAGCCAGTCCGCCCAGGCCGAGGCGCTCGCCCAGCAGCACACGCGCCCCGACGGCGATGAGGACGGGCCCGGCTCCGAGCGTGACGATGGTGCCGACGGCGAGTCCGGTGACCTCGACCGCGGCGAAGTACGCGCTCTGGAACACGGTGAGCCCGATGCCGGTGCCGAGGATGCGGAGCAGCCGGCGTCGCCTGGGCTCGGGTTCCCGGGGCGTACGGCGGGGACGCAGCGCGAGCGCCCCGGCGAGCAGGACGAGACCGCCCGCGCAGCGCCAGAAGGACAGGGCGAGGGGGCCGAGATCGCTGACCCGGAAGATCAGGGACGCGGCCGCGCCGGCGGTGCCCCAGGCGACTCCGGCGATGACGAGATACAGCAGGCTCCGCCCGACGGGCAGCGCGGACGGGACAGGGAAGGACATGTGACTTCTCCAGCGGAAGACAGGATTTCGACAGGTCGCTCGGCTCCGCACGCGGGCAGCGACGAACCGCTCGGGGACTGCCCGAGCCCGGTCTTCGTCAGGAGTGGCCGCGCGCGCTAGGCGGCAGGCGGCGGCAGCACGGTGAGATGCATGGTCGGCACACTAATGCGGGGCCCGGCCGTGGGACAACTCGTCCTCGACCGGCCCGGCGACCGCTCCGGTGCCGGCCCCGGCGGCGACCGGACCCGAGGGGGGCTTCGGGGCGGCGGACTGGGCGATGAACGCACCGGTCAGCACGACGAATCCGCCGATGAGCTGCGGCGCGGAGAGGTGCTCGCCGAGGAGCACCCAGGCCAGCCCGGTGGCGATGACCGCTTCGAGGCAGGCGACGACCCCGGCCACCTGCGGCGAGAGCATCCGGACCGAGACGACCCCGGTGGCGTACGCGAGGACCGTGGCGAGCAGCACGATCCAGCCGAGCAGCAGCCAGGCGGGGACCTCGTCGCCGTTCATGCCCGCGCTGCCGCCGAGCAGCGCCCAGTCCATGCCCCAGGGGCGGGCCACGACCGTGAGGACGGCCGCGCCGACGATCAGTCCGTACGCGATGACGCCGACGGGGTGCGGGGGTTCGGCGCCGTCACCGGACCGGCCGTCCTGCCCGCCGCGGTCGGACAGGACGAAGTACCCCACCTGGCAACAGGCGGCGCCGAGGGCGAGCAGCAGTCCGAGGAGATCGAAGCTGAGCCCGGCCCAGACCTCGACGACACACGCGAGTCCGCCGACGGCCAGCACCACACCGACGGCGGCGGCCCGGGTGACGGGCCTGCGCTGCACGAAGCGGACCCAGCCGAGGACCAGCGCGGGCGCGAGATATTCGACCAGGAGCGCCACCCCGACCGGGATACGGGAGATCGAGGCGAAGTAGAACGCCTGGACCCCGGCCACCGCGAAGAGGCCGAACCCGGCGAGCAGGGCGGGGCGTTCGCGTACGAGGTTCCGGTGGCGCCAGGCGACCGGCAGCATGATGAGGGCGGCGCCCGCGACGCGGAGCCAGACCACGTGCAGCGGGTCGAGGCCCGCCTCGATCAGCGGCTTGGCCGCCACTCCGGAACCGCCGAACGCAAAGGCGGAGAGCAGGGCGAGTCCCAGCCCTGCGCTTCTGCCCTGAAACCTCGAAGACGCGTGCATCGGCACATCATGGCAGCAGTCGACAGCACCGTCACCCTCGTGACACCTGTCGAGACGACGCCCTCGGGGGCGAGCACCACGGAACCTCAGCCGCGCCGCGACTCCTCGGCCGCGAGCACCCCCGCGACGCGGTCGGCCAGCCACCGGGCGTCCACGCCTCCGCGGGCGAGCACTTCCACCGCGCGCGACTCGGCGTCGGCGGCCAGCGCGGCGAGCAGGTCGAGACCGGCGGCCCGGTCCTCGCCGCGCGCCGCCGCGCGGTACAGCGCGTCGTCCAGCGCGGCCAGCGCGGAGGGCGACCAGCCGTCGGCGGCCGGGTCGCGCACCACGGGAACGGCGCCGGAGTCCTCGACGGAGCCCTGCCAGCGGAGCCCGTAACCGATGCTGCGCTGGACGAGATAGCCGAGCACCCTGGCGAGCTGCGGCCCGCCGTCGAAGGCCTCACGGACCTCGGGGTCCGCCTCGATCAGCGAGTGCAGAAGGTGGGCGGTGTCGATCTGGCGGTCCCCGTCCCGCAGCGCACGCCTGCGCGCACCGGTCAGCACCGCTGCCAGTTCGTCGGTGAAACGGGCATCGAGTTCGGGGTGGTTCGGTGCGGGCTGCTCAGGGATCCGCGGCGTCCGGTTTTGCACCTCTCTACCCCATCAGTCCCGGAGCTGGAAGGCATCGCCGGAGCGACCCATTGAGCATCCCACCGAAGTTGGGGACGGTAGAGCGATCCGTCATCCTTGCGGATGAGATCGTGCCGGGGGAGGCAACCATGCGACCGCCGGGGCGCGCGCCGCCTTGCATCGCGCGCCCCCGCGGCAACCGCGGACCCCCGCGCGCACGTCCCTCACGCCACAACGCACACAGCGGGGACGGGAGGGGAGGAACGGGTGTTCTGGATGGTCGCCCTGCTCGCCCAGGACGGGCTGCAGTACGTCTACCGTGTGTACGCACCCGACGACGCCCTGCCCGCCGATCTCTTCTGGACGGCCTTCCACTGCCACGACGACGGGCCCCACCCCCGCGCGTCGGACCGCTTCGACGCCGCGGTGATCTGGCGGGCACCGACAGCCCCAGCAGATCTGACGGTTCATCAGTATTGAATGTTGGTGCGGCCCCCGCTACGTTCCGCGAACCGATACCGGACGAACCAGGGGTGGTCGCATGGCTGAAGTCAGCGCCGAGGCACGGATCGAGGCACCCGCGGGGAAGGTCTGGGACCACCTCACGGACTACGGGTCGTACGGGGAGTGGAACGCCACTCACACCAGCTTCCCCGGGGGCGGGCCGGCCGAGCTCAAGCTCGGGGCCGCCTACGAGGAGAACATGAAGCTCATGGGCTTCCCGGCCGAGGTGACCTGGACGGTCGACGCCCTGGAGCAGGGCCGTCTGCTGGCGACCCGGGGCAAGGGCCCGATGGGGGTCAATCTGGCGATGCGGTATTCCCTGACCCCGGAGGGCGACGCCACGACGGTACGCATCGACGGGGAGTTCACCGGCGCGGCGGTCTCGCTGATGGGCGGCAAACTCACGGACTCCGCGACGGCGGCGCTCCAGGAGTCGCTGCGCAAGCTCGGCGGTCTCGCGACTGCGTGACCCACGCCCGAACGGTACGCGAAGGGCCCCGGGGAATCCGTTCCCGCGGGGCCCTTCACGTACCGCCTGCCGCGCCGCATACCGCGCACGGATCAGTGCTCGTCGGCGAGGATCAGGTAGAGCTTCTTGCGCGCGTCATTGATGACGGTCAGCGCCTTCTGCCGCTGATCGGCGGAGCCGGTCTTCCAGACCTGCCCGAACGCCTCCATCAGACCGAATCCGGCCTGCCGGATCTCATTGACGCCTTCCCAGTCGACACCACGCCCCGCCTCCTCCCAGGGAGCCTCGGGGCCGGTCTCGGCCTCGCTCCGCCCGGATTCGGTGAGCGTGAACAGCTTCTTGCCGCCCTCGCTGGCGCTGACGATCAGCCCCTCGTCCTCCAGTAGCTGGAGCGTCGGGTAGACCGAGCCCGGGCTGGGCCGCCAGGCCCCGCCGCTCCGCTCGCCGATCTCCTGGATCATCTCGTAACCGTGCATCGGGCGGTCCTTCAACAGAGCCAGGATCGACGCCCGCACGTCACCGCGCCGCGCCCTCCCCCGACCGCCGCCGCCCCGGCCACGCCCGCCCCCGAAGGGACCACCACCGAAGGGCGGCCCGAACGGCCCGAAAGCGGCTCGTCGGCCGTCACCCTCGCCTCGACCGTGATGACCGGGCCCGCAGTGCCCCGGCCCGTGCTCGTGTCCATGTCCGTGTGAACGCATCGCTACGCTCCTTCCATCGTTGATCTGTCGCGATGCGTCAACGATATATCGGAAACTATCGGATGACAAGACCGTCGGGGCGCGGGCCGCCCGTGCTGCCCGCCCTGCCCCTGACGGAAAAAATCAAGGTCCGCCCGGCGGCCGCTGCGGCACAATCGCGGGATGATCGGCAGACGGATCACCTATCGCATCGCGGACGGCGTCCGCATACCCGGAACCTGGCGGCACGCCTTCATCCGCAACGGCAGGTACTTCCTCACCGACCTCTTCATCTACGCCGACGGACTCATCGACTGCTGGGGCCTGGTCACGATCGAGGAGTTCGAGGAGAAGCTGCGGACCGGCTGGGTGGCCACCACGCTCCCCGACGGCGCCGAGGCCTCCGCGCACGAACTGGCGAGCTGGAAGTTCAGTGAGCCGCAGAGCTGGCTCACCCCCGAACTGCTCATCGCCGAAGTCCGCGACACCATCGATCAGTTGAACAAACGGCCGGACTCGACCGGACGCGCTCTGGCCGCCGTCGACGTCTTCCTCGCGGACCGGACCGAGGAGAACCGAGCCGCGGCGGAAGCCGCGTTCCTCGCCGTCCCGGCTTCCCAGCGCCGCTACGCGCTGGGCGACATGGACAGCAAGGACTGGCCGCTGCGGGTCCTGGTGGCCGGGCCCGGGGGCCGGACCTATCTGCCGGGCGACCCGCCGGTCTCCCAGGAGGACCACGACCGGGCCCTCGCGTACTTCGAGGAGCGCGCCCACTGGAAGCGGGAGTACGACACACGCGTCCCGGCGGACGGACCGGCAACCCCGCACGCCCCCGCGATCCAGCTCTACCAGTCGTATCCAGACAAGCCGGTGGCCGACCCCGGCCACCGCGGACTGCGCAACGACTACCCCGCCCCCATCACCGTCGGGGAAGTCCTCCACCCCTCCGTCGCCCATGCCTACTGGGCCCTGTCGGTCGCGCGGCCGGAGATCAGCAGCGCGGTCACCGCGGCGGACACCGCTCACGCGGCACGCGAGCTCGCGGCCGCGGCACCCCGCCGTGAGGGCTGGGAGCACGTCCGCACCGCCGTCATGACCGGCCTGCTCCGCGCCAAGTACGACCAGCATCGCGAGCTGGCCGAGATCCTGCTGGCGACGGACGACGCCACCCTGATCTACGACGACATGGACTCGACCTTCTGGGGCGACAACGCCGGTCGCGGCCGCAACTGGACCGGCCGTCTCCTCGAACTCGTCCGCTCCGAACTGCACCTGCGGCGAAACGGGATCCCCGGACTGTGACCGGGCGGACCGTCTCCTGCGGGCAGACCGGGCCCGCAGGAGACGGCCCGGTGAGTCCCCTCTCTCAGGGCGCGCCCCCGTAGCGGGCCACGATCGTGGCCGCGCGGTCGCGCAGGGCGGTGCGCAGGGACTGCGGAGACAGGACTTCCGCGTCCGTGCCGAGCTGCCACACCGCCCATTCGGCGTGCCGCGCGTCCTGGAAGGTAACCTCGAGGCGCGACCAGCCGTCGTCTTCGAGGCCCTCCGCGCGGACGGCCCGGACGGTGCCCAGCAGCTCCTCGCGTCGCATCGGGCTCACCCGTACCAGCGCGGTGATGTGGTCGTCGGAGAGGAACCGCGCGGAACGTTCCCGCCAGATCCGGTCCAGGTCGACGCGGTCGGGCCGCTCCGCCGGATCGGGCAGTTCCTCGGCCGCCAGCACACGCGACAGCCGGTAGGTGCGGTCCTCGCCGGATCGCGTGGCCAGCAGATAGCCCCGGTCCCGTACGGTCACCAGGCCGATCGGGTCCACCGTGCGCCACTGCGGCGCCCGGCCCGTGGCCGCGTAGTGGATACGCAGCTTGTGCCCGGTGAGCACGGCCCGGCGGACCGCCAGCATGGTGGTGTCGGGCACCTCGTCGGCGACCGTGCGGCGTGAGAGCAGATCGGTCTCCGGGTCGACGAGGAACCGCTGGGCCGCGTCGCCCGCGGCGGCCTGATGGCTCTCGGGCAGCGCGTCGACCACCTTCCGCATGGCCGAGGCGAGCGCCGCCCCGAGGCCGAACACCTGCTCCCCGCGCCCCGATCCGGCGGCCAGCAGGGCGAGGGCCTCGTCGTGGTTCAGCCCGGTCAGTTCGGTCCGGAAGCCGGGCAGCAGCGCGAACCCGCCGTGCCGGCCGCGCTCGGCGTAGACCGGAACGCCGGCCGAGGACAGCGCCTCGATGTCCCGCAGCACCGTGCGGGTGGACACCTCCAGCTCGCGGGCCAGGGTGTCGGCGGTCAGCCGGCCACGCTGTCGCAACAGCAGGACCAGCGAGACCAGGCGGTCGGCGCGCATGCGGGAACCCTAACGAAATACCTGACCAAGGGTGTCATCATTTGTTGGAAGGCTCCCCTCGTACCTTCTCGGTCGAATCGAATGGAGCTGAAGTGGCAGTGGAACGAACGGCCGTCAACCCGGTGACCTGGTCGGTGGATCTGGGCTTCAACCAGGGCGAACTCGTCTCCGGACAGTCGCGGACCCTGTACATCGCGGGGCAGACCGCGACGGGCGAGGACGGCAAGCCCCAGCACAACGGTGACATGGCGGCCCAGTTGGCACTGAGCGTCGACAATCTGGAGGCCGTCCTGAGCGAGGCCGGCATGTCTCTCGCGAACCTCGTCCGGCTCAACGTCTACACGACCGACGTCGATCTGCTCTTCCAGCACTACGGCACCCTGGCGGGACGGCTGGGCGCGGCCGGGGTGGCGCCGGCCAGCACGATGCTCGGGGTGACGCGGCTGGCGATCCCCGGGCTGATGGTCGAGCTGGAAGGCACCGCCGTCGCCTGACGCGGCCTCGTCGCCGGTCCGGCCCGAGCCGGACCGGCTCCCGCTATGACGTGGGCCACAGGGCCACAGGGCCGCGCGCGGCGCGGGCCACCGTCGGCATCTCCGTACGGGACAATCCCCCGCCCTCCCCCGCCGATCCGTCGGACACGGCCCCGGGACGGCGCGTCCGAGCCGCCGCCGGGCAACTTAGGTCACCCTTCCCTCTTCCCGCGCGCCCCTGGTACAGATGGTGAGGTTTCACCCCCGCACCGGAAGCGCAGCCATGAACCAGGACCGGACAGCCGAGCTCACCCCCTTCACCATCGACCTGACCTTCGAGGAAGCCCGGCGGCGGGCCGAGGTCGTCGCCGCGTTGGGGCCCGACTGGGATCCGGTGGCCGCCCTCCGCAGCGAGAACGAGGCCTACGCCCTGCTCTACTCGGGTCTGGACGCCGAGCAGCAGCGCACCTACGACCGGCTGGTGGCCGCCGGTGTCCTGCCGGACGAGGGCGGACATCGCCCGCCGCGCCTGGGTGGCCTGCCCCGCCTGCGACGCCGCCCGCCACTGCGCGACCTGCGCGGACCATCGCACCTGCGGCGAGCACTGGCGCCATCTGATCGCCGGCAACGGCCCGGTCCTGCACCTCCAGTGCCCCGGCTGTACGCACACCTGGTCGCTGGACACCCGGCCCGGCCTCCCCCACCGCGGCGGCGGCACCTCCTGCCCGTGAGGCGCCGGCCGCCTCGGAGCCGCCTGAGGCCCAGGAGCCGCCGGCCGCCTCGGAACAGCCGGAGGCCAAGGAGCCAGACACCGCGAATTGGCCTTGGCCGGTCTCCGTTCCGGCGCTCTACGGTCGGCGTATGAGGATTCGCATCGTCGACGCGTTCACCGACCGCCCCTTCTCCGGCAACCCCGCCGGTGTGCTCCTGCTGGAGGGCGGTGCGTTCCCGGCCGCCGAACGCCTTCAGGAGATCGCCGCCGAGGTCAACCTCTCCGAAACGGCCTTCGCCCACCCGCTGCCGCCGGGCGGCACGGCCGACTGGGCGCTGCGCTGGTTCACCCCCGTCGCCGAGGTCGACATGTGTGGGCACGCGACGCTCGCGACCGCCCACGTCCTGCACACCACGGGCCTGGCCACCGGCCCGGTGCGCTTCACCGCGCGCTGCGGGATCCTGAGCGCGACCGCCCACCCGGACGGCAGCCTCACCCTCGACTTCCCCACCGCCCCGCTGTCCGAGGAGCCGGTGCCGTACGGACTCGCCGACGCCCTCGGGGGCGACCCCGTCTCGGTGCACGGCACCGGCGAGCACATCGGCGACCTGCTCGTCGAACTCCGCGACGAGGCGGCTGTACGGGCGCTCGCCCCGGACTTCGCCGCCCTGGCGACCCACTCCCGGCGCGGCGTCATCGCCACCGCAGCGGCCGAGGACCCCGCCCGGGGCTACGACTACGTCTCGCGCGGCTTCTTCCCCGGCGTCGGCGTCGACGAGGACCCGGTCACCGGCAGCGCCCACACCGCGCTGGCCCCCTTCTGGTCGGCCCGGCTCGGCCGCGACGACCTCACCGGGCTCCAGGCGTCGGCCCGCTCGGGGCTGGTCCGCACCGCGCTGCGCGGTGAGCGCACTCTGCTGACCGGCACCGCGGTCACCGTGATCGACGGCGAACTGCTCACCGCCTTCTGAAGCCCGGAACCTTCTGAAGCCCGGAGCGGGCCCCTACGGCGTCGGCAGCCAGTCCACCCGGCCTGCGAGCAGCGCGTATCCGACGAACGCCCCGATGTCCAGGAGCGCGTGCGCGACGACCAGCGGGCCCACCCGGCCCCAGCGCCGGTAGAGCAGCACGAAGACGACGCCCATCACCACGTTGCCGATGAAGCCGCCGATGCCCTGATACAGGTGGTACGACCCGCGCAGGACGGAGCTGGTCACGAGGGCGGCCATCGGCGTCCACCCCAACTGCCCGAGCCTGCGCAGCAGATACCCGACGACGATGACCTCCTCCACCACGGAGTTCTGGATCGCCGAGAGGATCAGTACGGGGAACTTCCACCAGACGTCGGGCAGGGATTCGGGAACGACCGTCAGGTTGAACCCGGTGGCGCGGGCCACGAGGTAGAAGGCGAGGCCGGCGCTGCCGATACCGGCCGCGACCAGGGTTCCCCGGCCGAGGTCGAACCAGGGCTTCGTACGGTCGAAGCCGATGGCCCGCAGGCCCGCCCCCTCCCGGATCAGCAGATGCGCGACCAGCGCGACCGGCACCAGAGCCGTTGCGATCCCGAACATTTGCCAGGCCAGATCAAGCCATGGACGGCCCGGAGCGTACGAACCGTTGAGCGTCGCCGCCTGGTCCTTCAATCCTCCCGGTTTGGTCAGAGATCCGACAAAACTGATGAGGGCCGACAGTGCGCTGGCTCCCAGGGAGAGCGCCAGGACCAGCACCACCTCGGACCGCAAGATCCTTCGTGACACGGCCTCTTGGGGATAAGAATCAGCCACGCGCCCGGCCTCCACCTGCACACCTGCCTTTTGTTCTGCAATCGCGTCTCATCCCACCGACCGTCCCGCTAGGGTCTCGAATAAAGGTACGAAGATCATGCGCGACAGGCCGGGGGATGACCACCATCGCTGATGGTCGGGTCCCCCTTTTCCTTGTTTGATCCTCAAGGAGGGGTACCACCGACATGGGACGTCATAGCTTGCCCGACAGCCAGGCGGCGGAGGGACGCCGGGGCCACCCCAGCACCCGGCGCCGGCGTCGTACGGTCGCCATCGCCACCCTGCTCGTCCTCGCCGTGGCGACGGGAACGGCTGTCGCGGCCAAGGGCGGCCTGTTGTCGTTCTCCGAGTCCTGCGAGGACTCCGCGGTGCGCCTGTCCGTGGTCGCGTCCCCGGACATCGCCCCCGCCGTACGTTCCATAGCCGAGCAGGCCCACGCCGACCAGGTGAAGGCCGACGGCCGCTGCCTCGTGGTGGAGGTGCTGGCCCGCGATGCGCACAAGGTCGCCGAGGCCCTCGCGGCAGGGGACTCGGAACCCGGCTTCCAGGTCTGGCTGCCCGACTCCGACCTGTGGCTGGAGCGGGCCAAGGGCCTCGGCGACGGCGTCCCCGTCTCCCCGTCCGACTCGGTGGCCTCCTCCCCCGTGGCCCTGGCCATGGTGCCCTCCGCCTCGCGTGCCCTGGGCTGGCCCCGTAAGACGTACTCCTGGGCCGAGTTGGTGGCCGGGGCGCTGGGCTCGGACCGGGTGCGCCTCGGCGCCGCGGACCCGGCGCGCAGCGCCACCGGGCTGCTGGCGCTCGCCGGCATCGGTGCCTCGTCAGCGCGGCAGGGCGGAGACAGTGACACCCGGGTCGCCCAGACCGCGAAGGTGCTCGCCGAGCGGATGTCGGACGGCGACGCACAGGTGCTGGAGACCCTGGCGCGGAGCACGTCCGGGGCCGAGGAGGGCAATCCGAAGCGCAACCAGGCGGTCCTGATCTCCGAGCAGGCGGCCTTCACGCACAACGCGGAGGCGACCGGCGCCGGCAAGCTGGACCTCTTCTACCCGGAAGACGGCACTCCGCTGCTGGACTACCCGTACACGCTGGTGAACGAGGCGCGGCTGAGCACCGCGGAGTCCCGCGCGGCCCTGCGCTTCATGAACCTGCTGGGCGACCGGGAGGCTCAGGCCACGTTCGCCGAGCACGGCTTCCGGGCCGGTGACGGCAGCGCGAAGGACTCCCTCGTCGCGGCGGCCGGTGGCCGCAAGCCCCAGCCGTACGCGGAACCGGCCCTCCAGGCGCCCTCGGCCGAGGAGCTCCAGGAGACCCTCGGGATGTGGACGATCACCGTGCAGAGCGCGCGGCTGACCACGGTGGTCGACGCCTCCGGTTCCATGGCGACGCTCGTGCCGGGGCGGAACCAGTCCCGGATGGACGTCACCAAGGAGTCGCTGATCCAGGCGCTGAACCAGTTCACGCCCGACGACGAGATCGGGCTGTGGGAGTTCGCCACCACACTGGACGGCCAGAAGGACTACCGGCGGCTCATGGAGACGAAGCGGCTCGGCGACCGCGCCGCGGGCGGCGGGACCCACCGGGAGAAGCTCACGGCCGCCTTCGCGGGACTCCAGCCGGTGCCCGGCGGGGCGACCGGGCTGTACGACACGACGCTGGCCTCGTACAAGGAGGCACGGTCGACGTATGTGAAGGGGAAGTTCAACGCACTGGTGATCCTCACCGACGGCTCCAACCAGGACACGGACGGCATCTCGCGGAGCGGCCTCATCACGGAGCTGAAGGAGCTCGTCGACCCGGAGCGCCCCGTCCCGGTCATCGCGATCGCGGTGGGCCCGGACGCGGACCGCGACGAGGTCGCCGAGATCGCCCGGGTCACCGGCGGCGACGGCTACGAGGTGAGCGACCCGGCGGAGATCCAGGCGGTGATCCTCCAGGCCATCATGGCGGCGGGACAGAACGGCCGCGCCGCCCAGGAGTGACGGCCCGGACCGGCCGCACCGCAACGCAACGGAGTGACGGGCCGCGAGCCGGTCCCGTCACTCCCTCGCGTACGTGCGCGCCTCAGGGGGCCGGGAACCCCACCGGCCAGGTGTGCACCGGCTCCCCGGCGTGCATCAGCTCGGCGTAGCGCCGCGTCATGGCCGCGAGTGCCGCCTCCCGTCCGAGCCCGGCGTCCAGGGCCCGGTCGTACGTGGCGACCTGCCAGGAGGCCCCGTTGACGCGCCGCCTGCACCGCTCCTCGATCACGCCGAGATAGTGGTCCCGGTCCGCGGGCTCGATGTGCCAGGCGTCCAGTCCGGCGGCGGCCAGCGGCAGCAGTTCCTCCAGCACCAGCTGTACGGCGGGGATCCTGGCCAGTCCGCCGGAGCGGCCGGACCGGGGCCAGAGCATCTCGGCCTCGATGCCGTGCCGGCAGGCCTCGGTGAAATTCTCCTCGGCGGCCTCGAACGGCAGCCGGCTCCACACCGGCCGGGACTCCTCGGCGAGCGCCCGCACGAGTCCGTAGTAGAACGCGGCGTTGGCGATCACGTCGGTGACCGTCGGTCCTGCGGGCAGGACGCGGTTCTCCACCCGCAGATGGGGAACGCCGTCGGCGATCCCGTACACCGGGCGGTTCCAGCGGTAGACGGTGCCGTTGTGCAGCACCAGCTCGCCCAGCTCGGGCACCCCGCCCGCGTCCAGCACCTCCAGCGGGTCCTCGTCATCGCAGATCGGCAGGAGCGGCGGGAAGTACCGCAGATTCTCCTCGAACAGCTCGTGCGCGGAGCCGATCCAGCGCTCCCCGAACCAGGTCCTGGGGCGTACGCCCTGGTTCGCCAGCTCCGGCGGCCGTACGTCGGTGGCCTGCTGGAACAGAGGCGGCCGGGACTCGCGCCACAGCTCCTTGCCGAACAGGAACGGGGCGTTGGCGCCCAGCGCGATCTGGACGCCGGTGATCGCCTGCGCGGCATTCCAGACGTCGGCGAACCGGGCCGGCGTCACCTGGAGATGCAGCTGGACCGAGGTGCAGGCCGATTCCGGGGCGATCGAGGGCGAGGTGCAGACCAACCGCTCGACGCCTTCGATATCCAGGGCGAAATCCTCCCCCCGGGCGGCCGCCATTTGATCGTTGAGCAGGGTGTAGCGGTCCACGTCCGAGAGATTCGCGGACACCACGTCGTGTTCCCCCAGGGTGGGCAGGATTCCGATCATCACGATCCCCGCGTCCACCTCCCCCGCCTTCCGGTGTGCATAGGCGAGGCCGGTCCGCAACTCCTCCGAGAGCTGATCGAATACCCGGCCGCCGAGGCGGTGCGGGACGATATTCACTTCGAGATTGAACATCCCCAGTTCGGTCTGGAAATCCCGGCTCGCGATGCGCTGGAGCACCTGCTGATTCATCATGCGGGGCAGCCCGTCGGAACCCGCGAGATTCAGCTCTATCTCCAGCCCCATCAGATTCCGCGGACGGTCGAACCTCCGCTCCTCCAGAAGCCTCCCCAGCCCTTCCAGGCACCGGTTGAGCTTCGTCCGGTACGCCTGTCGATCGGACAGGTCAAGGGCTCCCGCCACGACCTTCTCCCCCATCGAGGGGTCCCTCCTCCAGTGGGCGGCCCGCGGCCCAGGCCGCTCGCATCACGATCGATAGTGCCCAGCGAGAGTGATCCGTAACGCCCCCACGGGCCTCCGATACCCGATAGTCTGGTTGCAGGAGACCGGGGGCACATTCCCACGGCATGCGGCACGGGGCATTTTCGGCTGGTTCATGCGTGGTGAAAACACCGACGAGTTTCGGCCGTCCGTGTCATCGGAAGGGTGCCTGGTCGCCATCGACCGCGGCCGGTGAAATCCGCAGGAATACCGCGATTCGAAGGCCGGATGACGCCTTGCGCGACATATCCGCGACTGCTAGCGGAAACACTGTGTGAACACGCGTCATATAAACTCCGCTCAACGAGGCAGAGCGTTGATACGACTCGCCCGTCATCGGCCTCCTCTGGCCCGCACGCCGACAGCGCCGTCTGCACCCGCCCACGCTCCACCGTGTCTCCGAAGTGAGAGGCGACCCACTATGCCGCTGCATGTTCCCCCGGCTCCCGCGCCCGCCCTGCGCAGCGTTCTCGCGGCCCTCGGTTCTCCCACCGCCGTCCGCGAAGCCCGAACCCCCGGTCTCCGGTCCGTCCAGGGACCGCTGAGCCCCGAACTACCGCTTCCCGTGCATGTGCTGGACCGGATCGCTCCCACCGGGACGGCGCCGCTGACCCGCCTGGCGGCCTGGCGTTTCCTGATCCGGAGCGAGGGCCGCGCGGTCGCCGCGGCGGACACCGTGCTCACCCCCGACGGCTGGACGTTCTCGCACTTCTTCGAGGGCCCCTACCTCGCCTCGACCGAGCTGGCCGTCCGGCAGGCGGAGGCCTCGGCCCCCGGCTGCCAGGCGCGGCTGCTGTCGATCCCGGAGCTGTACATGCTCACCCTGTGGCTGCACGGCGACACCGAGGCCGATCCCTCCGGCGGGGTGCTCGCGCCGACGGACGTCCTGGTGCCCCTGGCGCCGGCCCCGCCGGGCATCGCGGCCCACCGCCCGCACCGGGTCGCCGATCTGCTGCCCGTCATCTCGCTGCGGGTGGCCCCGGGGCCACTCCTCAGCTCGGCCTGACCGACGTCGGCACGGCCCGGGCACAGCGCCCCCGTGGCGACCCCGATCCGCCCCCGCACGACGGGCGGCGGAGAGGGTTCGCTGCGGGGGCGCTGTGCTGCCCGTTCGGACTAGTCCCATCCGACCACCCCGAACCACCCAAAGGGACAGTGCAGTTGCGTTGAACCGTCCGCGCGGGTGATGCGTCATGGGAGGAATACGGGTGCTGCAGCGAAATCCCTGCGGATTCTTCCCCGTAGGGCAACACTGGGACCGGACCGACTGATACGGGGGCGGCCATGAACGACTCATCCAGCCGCAGGACACTCGACTCGACGCAGCGAAAGAACCCATCCATGTGCCAGCACCAGCCACCCTGCCCCACCGCCGATTCGCCCGACCGGGAGGCCGCCCGCCTGACGGCCCACCACCCCGAACAGGGGTGGAGCCTCCTGTGCAACGGCGTCCTGCTCTTCGAGGACACCGGCGAACTGCTGCCCGACGGGCAGATCATCGCCCCGCACCGGCCGCTGGCAGCCGGCCGCGTGGTGAAGGCGGCCTGAGAACGGCCGTACGCAAGAGTCATACGGAAAAAGGGGCCGGCCCGGAGAGATCTCCGCACCGGCCCCGACGCATGTCCGGCGCGCGCCGCTCCCGGCGCACGCCCTGTGACAGGCTGATTCAGTTGTCGTACTCGTCCAGCGGCGGGCAGGAGCAGACCAGGTTCCGGTCGCCGAAAGCCCCGTCGATGCGGCGCACCGGCGGCCAGTACTTGTCGGCGGCGGACACCCCGGCCGGGAAGACGGCCTCCTCGCGGCTGTAGCCGTGCTCCCAGTCACCGCCGAGCGCGGCGGCGGTGTGCGGGGCGTTGGACAGCGGGTTGTCGTCCGCGCTCCACTCCCCCGACGCGACCTTCTCGATCTCGGCGCGGATCGCGATCATGGTGTCGCAGAACCGGTCGAGCTCCGCGAGGTCCTCGCTCTCCGTCGGCTCGATCATCAGCGTGCCGGCCACCGGGAACGACATGGTCGGCGAGTGGAAGCCGTAGTCGATCAGGCGCTTGGCCACATCGTCGATGGAGACGCCCGTCGCCTTCGAGATCGGGCGCAGGTCCACGATGCACTCGTGCGCGACCAGTCCGGCCGGGCCGCTGTACAGGATCGGGAAGTGCGGCTCCAGGCGCTTGGCGATGTAGTTCGCGGCCAGCACGGCGACCTGCGTGGCCCGCTTGAGGCCCTCGCCGCCCATCAGACGGACGTACGCCCACGAGATCGGCAGAATGCCCGCGGAGCCCCACGGGGCGGCCGAGATCGGGCCCACACCGGTCTCCGGGCCGGCGGCGGGCTGGAGCGGGTGGTTGGGGAGGTACGGGGCGAGGTGGGCGCGGACGCCGACCGGGCCGACGCCGGGGCCGCCGCCGCCGTGCGGGATGCAGAAGGTCTTGTGCAGGTTCAGGTGCGAGACGTCGCCGCCGAACTTGCCGGGCTTGGCCAGCCCGACCAGCGCGTTGAGGTTGGCGCCGTCGACGTACACCTGGCCGCCCGCGTCGTGCACCTCGCCGCAGATGTCGGCGACGTGCTCCTCGAACACCCCGTGCGTGGACGGGTAGGTGATCATGAGCACGGCCAGCTCGTCGCGGTGCAGCTCGATCTTGGCGCGCAGGTCCGCGACGTCGACCTCGCCGTCGTCGGCGGTCTTCACCACGACGACCTTCATGCCCGCCATGACGGCGCTGGCGGCGTTGGTGCCGTGCGCGGAGGACGGGATGAGACAGACGGTGCGCTGGTCGTCGCCGTTGGCCCGGTGGTACGCCCGGACGGCCAGCAGACCCGCGAACTCGCCCTGGGAACCGGCGTTGGGCTGGATGGAGACCGCGTCGTAGCCGGTGACCTCGGCGAGACGCTCCTCCAGCTCACGGATGAGGGTGAGGAAGCCCTGCGCCTGCTCGGCCGGGGCGAAGGGGTGCAGCGCGCCGAACTCGGGCCAGGTGATCGACTCCATCTCGGCGGTCGCGTTCAGCTTCATGGTGCAGGAGCCGAGCGGGATCATGCCGCGGTCCAGCGCGTAGTCGCGGTCGGCGAGCTTGCGCAGGTAGCGCAGCATCGCGGTCTCGGAGCGGTGCTGGTGGAAGACCGGGTGGGTCAGGATGTCGTCGGAGCGCAGCAGCGCCTCGGGCAGCGCGTCGGCGACCGTGGCGTCCAGCGCCTCGATGTCGCCCTCGGCGCCGAAGGCGGCCCAGACGGCGGAGATCTGGGAGCGGGTGGTGGTCTCGTCGCAGGCGATGGAGACGTGGTCGGCGTCGACGAGGCGGAGGTTGACCCCGCGCTCGCGGGCGTCGGCGACGATGCCGGCGGCCTTGCCGGGGGCCCGGACGGTCAGGGTGTCGAAGAACGCGCCGTGCACGACGTCGGCCCCGGCGGTGCGCAGTCCGTCGGCGAGGATCGCGGCGTAGCGGTGGGTGCGGCGGGCGATCGTCCGCAGCCCCTCGGGGCCGTGGTAGACCGCGTACATCCCGGCCATCACGGCGAGGAGGACCTGCGCGGTGCAGATGTTGCTGGTGGCCTTCTCGCGGCGGATGTGCTGCTCGCGGGTCTGGAGGGCCAGACGGTAGGCCTTGTTGCCGTCGGCGTCGACGGAGACGCCGACGAGGCGGCCGGGCAGGGAGCGGGCGAACTTCTCGCGGACCGCCATGAAGCCGGCGTGCGGGCCGCCGAAGCCCATCGGGACACCGAAGCGCTGGGTGGTGCCGACCGCGATGTCGGCGCCGAGCGCGCCGGGCGAGGTGAGCAGCGTGAGGGCCAGCAGGTCGGCGGCGACGGTGACGATCGCGCCCAGCTCGTGGGCCTGCTCGATGACGGGCTCGATGGCGCGGACGGCACCGGAGGCGCCCGGGTACTGGAGCAGGACGCCGAAGACGCCGCGCTCGGCGATCTCGGCGGGGATGCCGTCGCTCAGGTCCGCGACGACGACCTCGACGCCGGTCGGCTCGGCGCGGGTCTCGATGACCGCGACGGTCTGGGGCAGGGTGTCGGCGTCGACCAGGAAGACGCCCTTCTTCACCTTGCCGACGCGCCGGGCGAGGGCCATCGCCTCGGCGGCCGCGGTGCCCTCGTCGAGCAGGGAGGCGCCGGAGGTGGGCAGCCCGGTCAGCTCGGCGACCATCGTCTGGAAGTTCAGGAGGGCTTCGAGGCGGCCCTGGGAGATCTCCGGCTGGTACGGCGTGTAGGCCGTGTACCACGCGGGGTTCTCCATGACGTTGCGCAGGATGACGGGCGGCGTGAAGGTGCCGTAGTAGCCGAGGCCGATCATCGGGGCCAGCACCTCGTTGCGGTCGGCCAGCGAGCGCAGCTCGGCCAGGACCTCCGCCTCGGTGCGCGCCGAGGGAAGGTTCAGGGCCTCCGCACTCTTGATCACGTCGGGCACCGCGGCGGCGGTCAGCTCGTCGAGGGAGCCGTAGCCGACCTGGGCGAGCATCTTCGCCTGGGCCTCGGCATCGGGCCCTATGTGGCGCTGCTCGAACGGAATGCCCTGCTCCAGCTGGGAGAGCGGAGTGCGACGGGGGGTCATGGTGGAGGCCTCCTGGTCTGTCACGACCTGCGAGGGGCACCACGGCGCGGGTGCCCGAACGGCCTCCCCCTCTGTCATCTCAACCTGAGAGCTTCACCGGCCCGCCCGGGGGCGTGCCGACTTTCACCGTCGGTGAGGGTCAGGGTCCACCCGGGCCTGCGCCCGCACGGATCCGCCCTGCTTTCCAGAGTGACCTCGTCCGTGCGGTACGGGGGCCTGAGAGATTCCGGGGAGGAGTTGCTCCTTCGGCGCCTCCGGATTCTCCACCGGAGGACTCTCCCGCACGGGGTCAGCAGCCATTGCCAGCGTACCAGCGGCCTCCGCGCCGGAGCTCTCGAGTGGCCGACACCACGGATCTGCATTTGTCTGGTGCTGGTGGAGCGACAGGACCGCCGTGAGCAGTCCGCGACCAGTGGGAGGCACCGTGCAGACGGATATCGATCCGCGCCGCCTGATCGGCCGCAAGGCCTTCGATCGCAAGGGCGCCAAGATCGGAACGGTGGATGAGGTCTATCTCGACGACGCGACGGGGGTGCCCGAGTGGGCGGCCGTGCGCACCGGCCTGTTCAGCAGGGACGCCTTCGTCCCGCTGGAGCCCAGCGAGTTCGTCGAGGACGCGCTGCGCGTCCCCTTCGACCGGGCGTTGATCAAGGGCGCGCCGGACTTCGGCGTCGGCAGGCACCTGTCACCCGAGCAGGAGCTCCAGCTCTACCGGCATTACGGGCTGGACTCCCCGCCCTCGGAGGAGCCGGCGCCCGAGGACCGGGACTTCGGCAGGCTGGCGGGCCAGGAGGAGTAGTCGGGGCTCTCACGGACGAGCGGCAGCGGATCGGCGGGCCGCAGCAGCGGGTCGTCGATCCGGAAGGTGAGGACCCGGCCGGGCGCGCTCCACGGCTCCTCGAACCGGACGGTGACCCGGCCGATCCCGCTCCCCTGGACCCAGCCGTGCCCGTGCTCCTCGTGGTGCACGTCGTGTCCGGCGGGCCAGCGGCGAGCGGCGAGCTGCTCGGCACTGTCCGCCTCGGCTTCCGGTACTGCTTCCTCCTCGCCGCCCTCCGCGGTCGGCGCGGGGTGTTCCAGGGCCCGCTGTGCGAGCTCCCGGGCATCCGCGGCCTGGGCGAACAGGTCCTCCTGGGTGTAGTCGGCAAGTCCCGTGACCCCGACCCCCAGGAGCCGTACGCCGCCCGTGGTGTCGACGGACTCCAGCAGCCGCGCCGCCGCCTCACGGACCACGGTGGGGTCGTCCGTGGGGCCTCTGAGCGTCTCGGAGCGGGTCAGCGTGGAGAAGTCGTAGCGGCGCACCTTCAGCACCACCGTGCGGCCCGACCGGTCGGCGGCGCGCAGCCGCTCCACGCACCGCACGGCCAGCCGCTCGACCTCGGCGCGCACCCGGACCCGGTCGTGCAGGTCCACGTCGAAGGTGTCCTCCACCGATACGGACTTGGCGTCCCGCTCGGCGACCACCGGCCGGTCGTCGAGGCCCAGCGCCATCCGGAAGAGCCCGTGGCCGTGGGCCTTGCCGACCAGCCGCACGAGCTCCGCCTCGCCCGCCTCGGCCAGGTCGTGGACCGTGGTCATCCCGGCGCGCCGGAGATGGTCGCCGGTGGCCGGGCCGACCCCCGGCAGGATGCGTACGGACATGGGGGCGAGCAGCTCGCGCTCGGTGCCCGGTTCGATGACGAGCAGCCCGTCGGGCTTGGCCTCCTCGGAGGCGATCTTGGCGAGCATCTTGGAACCCGCCAGTCCGACGGATCCGCTCAGACCGGTCACCGCCCGGATGGCCGCCCGCAGCCCCTCCCCCGTGGCGCGGGCCGAGGCCGAGTCGTCCGCCGTCCCGCCGGCCTCCAGGTCCACGAAGGCCTCGTCCAGGCTGAGCGGCTCCACCAGGGGGGACAGCCGCCCCAGCAGCTCCATCACCTGGTCGCTCACCGTCCGGTACAGCGAGAAGCGGGGCACCAGGTAGGCCGCGTTGGGTGCGAGCCGCCGGGCCTGCGCGGTGGGCATCGCCGAGTGCACTCCCAGCCGCCGGGCCTCGTACGAGGCGGTGGCGACCACTCCCCGCGGGCCGAGGCCGCCCACCACGACCGCCTTGCCGCGCAGACTCGGCTTGGCCGCCTGCTCCGCCGACGCGTAGAAGGCGTCCATGTCCAGGTGAAGGATGGTGGGCGCGGGTCTCACACCGTCGATGCTGCCCTACGGCACTGACAACGGGACGGTCCGGCGCCCCGTGAGGCACCGGACCGTCCCGTGTCCGTCGTCCTGTCGCGTCGTCCCGCTCGCCCGGGTGCTCAGCCCGCGCGGTTACGCCGCCGGGCCAGCTCGTCCGCGGGGTTGTGGCCGATGAGCGTCTCGCCGGTGTCGACCCGCTCGCCGTGCAGCTGCGAGAGCGCCGCGTCCACGTCCCGCCAGACGACGCCGACGGCGATCCCGAAGACCCCCTGCCCGCCCTGGAGCAGGCTGACGACCTCGTCGGGCGAGGAGCACTCGTAGACCGAGGCGCCGTCACTCATCAGCGTCATGCGTTCGAGATCCTGGAAACCGCGGTCTCGCAGATGCTGGACCGTGGTGCGGATGTTCTGGAGCGCGACCCCGGTGTCCAGGAACCGCTTGACGATCTTGAGGAGGACCACGTCCCGGAAACTGTAAAGACGCTGGGTCCCCGACCCGTAGGCCGGGCGCACACTGGGCTCGACCAGCCCCGTACGGGCCCAGTAGTCCAGCTGGCGGTAGGTGATCCCCGCCGCCGCGCACGCCGTCGGTCCGCGATAGCCGATGTCGCCGGCATCGCTCGCCGCTGCCACGCCGCCCGCTGCCATCGCCGCCGGTTGAACCGGCTGCCTGATGGTGTGGTCGGCTCCACTGCCGTGCTGCGGATACGGCCCACCCGCCGCCGCTCCGTCGCCGCTGCTTCTCACGCCGACCTCCGTCCTTGACCTGCCCACTCGAAGGTAGGCAGTCACTCGGGGTGCGTCAACGATCGCCACACTCGGCACGCCGAGTGATAATCACCCTGAGGGTGGTTTCCCGTGTCTCGTTTCCGGGAAAGGCTTGTCGGATGCGCTGACGGCACCCCTCTGAGGGACGGTCACTGGCTGTTCGTACCGAAGTCCTCCGGAGAGATCTGGTCGAGGAATTCGCGGAACTTCTCCACCTCGTCCTCCTGCTCGTCGGGGATCGCGATGCCCGCATCGTCCAGCACGCCGTCACTGCCGTAGATCGGCGTGCCGGTCCGCAGGGCGAGCGCTATGGCGTCGGAGGGCCGCGCGCTCACCTCGACTCCGCTGGCGAAGACGAGCTCCGCGTAGAAGACCCCTTCGCGCAGGTCCGTGATGCGGACCTCGGTGAGCTCCTGGCCCACGGCCTCGAGCACATCCTTGAACAGGTCATGGGTCAGCGGCCTGGCGGGAGCCATGCCCTGCTGGGCGAAGGCAATCGCGGTCGCCTCCCCCGGACCGATCCAAATGGGGAGGTACCGGTCGCCTCCCACTTCACGCAGGAGAACGATCGGTTGGTTGGAGGGCATTTCCACCCGGACACCGACAACGTCGAGCTCGTTCACACAGCAACCCTAGGACGTGCTCGCCATGTTTGGGTAGTCGGGCACCGCCGAGGTCAGTGCAGGCGGGTGCGCAGAGCGCTCTGCACGAGCGCCGCGTGCAGCCGTACGGACAGCTCGGCGAGCTCGTTCGCGGTGGCCTCGGCATGGGCCCTGGTCTGCGGATTACGGTGCCGGCGCAGGGGTGCGACCACCTGCTCCACCAGGCCCGCCTCCCGGTCGGCCGAGGCCCGCATGGCCCGAAGATGACGTGGTTCCAGACCGAAACGACCCAGATCCGCCACCAGCTTGGCGACGGTCACCATCTCGGCGTCGTAGCCGCCGTCCGGGGAGGGGACGATGAGCCCGTAGGACTCCCACTCGGTCAGCCGCTCCTCGTCGACCTCGGCGGCCGCGAGCAGTTCCGCCCGCCCGATCCGGGCGGCGGTCGCTCCACCGGGGCATGCCTCCCACACCCCGTCGCCGAGGTCGCGCTGCGCACCGGGCGAGGGCAGAACGGGCTGCTCCCCCCGGGCCAGCGCGTCCAGGTGCTCCCGGATGACCTTCAGCGGCAGGTAGTGATCCCGCTGCATGCGGAGCACCTGCGCCAGGCGCTCCACATCACGCGGGGCGAACTTCCGGTATCCGGAAGGAGTGCGCTGCGGCTCGATGAGCCCCTCGGCCTCCAGGAACCGGATCTTGGAGATGGTGACTTCGGGAAACTCCTCGCGCAGCTGGATGAGCACCGTTCCGATGCTCATCGGTCGCGCTTCCGCGGTGGCGGTGCCGTGACCGGCACCGCCTGTCGGTGTTCGCAGCATGGGCCTTCCTGGGGGTCCCCCCGGACGAGGTCCGGGGCTGGTCACACTCCCCGCGGGCTCGCGTAGAAGACCAGGCGGTACTTTCCGATCTGGACTTCGTCGCCGTTGGACAGCGGGACCGAATCGATGCGCTCACGGTTGACGTAGGTGCCGTTGAGGCTGCCGACATCACCCACGGTGAAGCTACCGTCCGGGCTCCTGCGGAACTCCACATGACGCCGCGACACGGTCACGTCATCGAGAAAGATGTCGCTCTGCGGGTGACGGCCGGCCGTGGTGAGGTCGCTGTCGAGCAGGAAGCGGCTGCCGGAGTTCGGACCGCGCCGCACGACCAGCAGCGCCGAGCCCGCGGGCAGGGCGTCGACCGCGGCCTGGGCCTCCGGGGAGAGCGAGGGCAGAGCGGTCTGGCCGGTCGCCTCCGCCTCGTACGCCTCGAGACCGGAGATGGAGATCGTGGACGTCGTCTCCGAGGGACGCTCGGGAATGCCGCCCCGCAGCGGCGCACCGCAGTTGGAGCAGAACTTGCTGGCCTCCGCGTTGCGGTGACCGCACCTCGTACAGACCGGCATCGACGAGCCCTCCGGGGTGAACCCTCCACCCGTACTCGAGGCTGATGGTGCGCCGAAACCTATGCGTCCGGCACCGGCAGGGTCAACAGACGACACGCCGTCACCCCCCGGGGCTCCGGACACCTCGTCGCGGAAGAGCGGGCGCTCCGCCTCCTGCTCCTCGCCCTGGGCGTGGCGCGGAGCGCGGTGGCGGGCAGCCTTGTTGCTGTCCTCGCGCGCACTCTTCCCGAACAACTTCGCAAACAACTTCACGGGCGATTCCCCTTGACCGACATAGACCCGCCCGTGGGGCAGGACGAACCCTGATTGAACACACCTGCCGACCCGGACATCTTCACAACGTCCGTATCCACCCGACAGTTTCCACCACGCACCACCAATCCGGTGCGGCGACCCCCCGCAACCGTTCGACCCGGTCGACCGGCTCCCACGCCCGCCCCGCTCACGGGGAGGACGACCGAGCGTAGTCAGGCCGCTGCGCCGGTCGCAAGGCGTCGACGACGATGTCGTCGGACCGCTCCACGAGCACGGTGGCCTGCTCCTTCTCCAGCGTCTGGACCACACCGCCGGGGATGTTGAGGGCGGGCTCCAGATCCTGCGGCTTGCCGATCACCGTGAACTCGTACGGTGCTTCGATCTTCTTCCCGTCGACCTGGACGTCCCCGGCGTCCCCGGAGAAGTAGGTGTTGGCCACCACCCGCACCCCGTTGACCTGAATCGCCTCGGCTCCCGCCGCCCTCAGCTCCTGAATGGCGTCGAGCAGCATGTCGGGCGCGACCGCACGCGCGGGGTCGGTGATCGTCAGGGTGATGCCGGGGCCCTGTGCCGCGACGGTGCCCGCGAGGATGCCGAGCTGGCGTTCCTTCTCCAGCGTCTGTTTCCGGGCCTCCTCCGCCTGGTCGGAGCTGTTCTCCAGCTCGGTGCGCTGGTCGTCCAGGCGCTGCTTCTCGTCCTCCAGGCGCTGGGTCCGGTCGTCGACCTCGTCGAGGATGCGGACCAGGTCCTCCTGCCGGGCGCCGCGCAGCGCGCTGTCGTCGCTGGTGGACCGCACCTGGATGGCGAGCCCCAGGCCGAGGCCGAACAGCAGCACGGCGACGATCAGTTGGGCCCGGCTCAGCCGCGGCGGCCAGAGACCCGCTTTGAGCCGCTGCCGGCCGGTCGTCTCCTTGGCCGGGGGCGGCGCCACGGGGGCGTCCGGGGCGGCGGACGCGCCGCCCTCGGGCTGTTCGCTGCGGGGGTTCTCGTCGTTGTTCATCGGCTCGTTGTTCATCGGCCTCACGCCCGGAAGACGTGCCGGCGGATCGCGGCGGCGTTGGAGAAGATCCGGATGCCGAGCACCACCACCACACCCGTGGAGAGCTGGGCGCCGACGCCCAGCTTGTCGCCGAGGAAGACGATCAGCGCGGCCACCACGACGTTGGAGAGGAAGGAGACCACGAAGACCTTGTCGACGAAGATGCCGTCGAGCATGGCCCGCAGACCGCCGAACACGGCGTCGAGCGCGGCGACCACCGCGATCGGCAGGTAGGGCTCGACCACCGCCGGTACCTCGGGCCGGACCAACAGTCCGACCACGACTCCCACGACGAGGCCCAGTACGGCGATCACGATGTGCCCTTCCCTGTGTCTGCCGCACCACTGCCGGCGGCCTTCGGCTCTGCTGTACGGACGATCAGGCTCGGCGCCGCCGGAAGCTGGACCTTCGCCTGGTCGGAGATGCTGGTGCGGATGTCGAAGCTCTCCTTGAGCGCCTGCAGGTACTGGCCGTCGGCGCTGTCCTGGAACGCGGTCGCGAGCTTCTTCCCGTCCCCCACCGCGAGCACCGTGTACGGCGGTACGAGCGGTCTGTTGTCGACCAGTATGGCGTCGCCGGCGGCCCGGATGGCCGACAGGGCCGTCAACCTTTGCCCATTGATGGCGATGGCCTCGGCGCCGGATTCCCACAGACCGTTGACGACGCGCTGCATGTCCCGGTCGCGCACCCGTCCGGTGTCGGCGAAGCCCGAGGACTCACGGGGCCCGCCGCCTCCCTGGTCGGTGTCCTTCGCGTCGTCGACGATCAGCTTCACACCGGGGCCCTCGACCGGGGTCGCCCCGGCCAGCAGGGCCACCAGCTGCCCCTGGTCCCCGCCGTGCTGCTCGAGCGCCTTGCGCTGACGTTCGCTCACATCGGCACGGAGCTTGTCGACATTCGACTCCAGGGTGTCCGCGGCCTCCGTCTCGGCGTTGATGCGGTCGATCAGCTCTTCGCGCTCCTTGGCCACGACCGGAGCCGAGATCCGCGCCTCGGCGGCACCCAGGGTGACCACCAGGGCGGCCACCACCAGTCCGGCCGCGAGGCCGAGCTTCGACTTGAGCGTCCGGGGCAGCCCCGCGCTCCCGTCGGCCTTGCGCCGCGCCGAGGCCTCCGCGTACCCGTCGTCGAGGCTGTGGTCCATCACGTTGTTCAGCAGCGACATGGAGGCGTCGGGGCGTGCGGACGGTGGGGCGGTGCTCCGATCGGGGGACTGCTGCGACATGCCGCACATCGTCGCACGTCATCACGGCTGCCGCCGAATGGCCCCACCGGTGCGCCGCGGCCCCCTGTCCGGGAGGTCGCGGCGCACCGTTTCTCACATCAGTCTCCCGCGCTGTCCACGACCGCGGCCCACTCGTCGAGGAGCGCCTGGGCCGAGGCGTCGTCCGGGCCCTCCGCCCACAGATGGGTGACGGCTTCCGCCCGGTCGGGCAGGACCATGATCCACCGGCCGTCCGCCTCGACCACCCGGACCCCGTCGGTGGTGTCCACGCTGCGGTCTCCGGCCGCTTCGACGACCCGGCGCATGACGAGCCCCTTGACGGCCCACGGCGTCGCCAGGTCGCGGCGCAGGACGTGTGCCCGGGGAATGCGCGCGTCGATCTGGCTCAGGGTGAGCTGGGTGCGCGCGACTAGCCCGATGAGCCGGACGAAGGCGGCGGTCCCGTCGAAGACGCTGCTGAATTCGGGAACGATGAACCCTCCGCGCCCGTCTCCTCCGAAGATGGTGTCCTCTTCACGGCCCACTCGGGTCAGGTCGTCGGGCGAGGTGGTCGTCCACTCCACCTGCGTGCCGTGGTAGGCCGCCACCTGCTCGGCGACGCGCGTGGTCGTCACGGGCAGGGCGACACGACCGCTGCGCCGCTCGGCGGCGACGAGATCGAGGAGGACCAGCAGGGCCCGGTCGTCCTCGATGATCCGGCCGAGTTCGTCGACGAGGGAGAGCCGCTCGCCCACCGGGTCGAAACGCACTCCGAAGGCCGCCCGCGCCGAGGACACGATCTCCCCGAGCCGCACCAGACCGGCCCGCCGGGTGTCGGCGGACTCGGTGGGCCGCGCCTCGTCGAGGCCGGGGTTGATCGTCAGCGCGTCCACGCCGAGCCGTCCGAGCAGGCTCGGCAGAACGAGCCCGGCGCTGCCGTTGGACGCGTCGACGACGACCTTGAGCCCGGATTCCGCGATGCCCTCGACGTCGACGTTCCGCAGGAGCGACCCGGTGTACGAGTCGAAGACGCTGGACGGGAAGTGCAGGTCCCCGATCTCACCGGGGAAGGCACGGCGGTACTCCTGACGTGCGTAGACCCGGTCAAGCTTGCGCTGCTGCGCCTGCGAGAGGTCCGCGCCCCGCTCGTCGATGAACATGATGTCCACGGAGTCGGGCACCCCGGGCGACGTACGGATCATGATGCCGCCGGCGCTGCCCCGGGCGGTCTGCTGGCGGGCGACGGGCAGCGGTACGTTCTCCAGGTCGCGCACGTCGATGGCGCTGGCCTGGAGGGCCGAGATGACGGCCCGCTTGAGGGCACGGGCACCTCGGGAGTGGTCACGGGCGGTCGTGACCGTCGACCCCTTCTTCAGGGTCGTGGCGTAGGCGCCGGCCAGGCGTACGGCCAGCTCGGGGGTGATCTCGACGTTCAGGATTCCGGAGACCCCGCGCGCGCCGAAGAGGTGGGCCTGCCCTCGGGACTCCCAGATGACCGAGGTGTTGACGAACGCGCCGGCCTCGATGGTCTTGAACGGGTACACCCGGACGTTGCCCTGGATGATCGACTCCTCGCCGACCAGGCATTCGTCACCGATGACGGCGCCGTCCTCGATACGGGCCGCCCGCATGATGTCGGTGTTCTTGCCGACCACGCAGCCCCGCAGATTGCTGTGCTGTCCGATGTAGACGTTGTCGTGCACGACGGCCTTGTGGAGGAAGGCCCCGGTCTTGACGACGACGTTGGATCCGACCACCGTGTGCTCGCGGATCTCCACGTCGGCCTCGACCTTGGCGTAGTCGCCGATGTACAACGGCCCGCGCAGCACGGCGTCGGGGTGGGCCTCCGCTCCTTCGGCGACCCACACACCCGGGGAGATCTCGAAGCCGTCGAGCTCCACGTCGACCTTGCGCTCCAGGACGTCCGCCTGGGCTTTCACATAGCTCTCGTGGGTGCCCACGTCCTCCCAGTAGCCCTCGGCGATATAGCCGTAGATGGGCTTGCCCTCCTTCATCAGCTGAGGGAAGACATCACCGGACCAGTCGACCGAGGTGTCGGCCTGGACGTAGTCGAAGACCTCGGGCTCCATGACGTAGATGCCCGTGTTCACGGTGTCCGAGAAGACCTGTCCCCAGGTCGGCTTCTCCAGGAACCGTTCGACCTGGCCCTCTTCGTCCACGATGGTGATGCCGAATTCCAGCGGATTGGGAACCCGGGTGAGGCAGACCGTGACCAGCCCGCCCTTTTCCTTGTGGAAAGCGATGAGATCGGTGAGGTCGAAGTCGGTGAGCGCGTCACCGGAAATGACGAGGAACGTGTCGTCCTTCAACGCCTCCTCGGCGTTCTTCACGCTGCCCGCGGTGCCGAGTGGCTTCTCCTCGTTGGCATAGGTGAGCTCCATCCCGAGCTCCTCGCCATCCCCGAAATAGTTCTTGACGAGGGAGGCGAGAAACTGGACGGTCACTACGGTTTCACTGAGCCCATGCCGCTTGAGTAGCCGCAGGACATGCTCCATGATCGGCCTGTTGGCCACGGGGAGGAGCGGCTTGGGCATGCTCGAGGTCATGGGGCGAAGGCGTGTGCCTTCGCCGCCAGCCATCACGACGGCCTTCATGTCGGAAACGTCCTCCTACAAGAGACGACGGTCAGCCGACTGCGCCCGTCGGGGCATCATTCGCACCATCTGCCGCGGGCCGGCCACATTGCGCGGCACCGCATCAACGAGCTCAATCGGCTACTGCGTCCGCCTTCACCAGCCGGCGGACCTGAACCACGTACAAGATTCCTGCCCACCAGTAGAGGGTTGTACCCCAACCTGCGAACGCCCATCCGAAAACAGCGGCCAGTGTGGCCAGCCAACCACTCCCGTCGCTGAGCAGCAACAAGGGGAACGCGTACATCAGGTTGAAGGTTGCAGCTTTCCCCAGGAAGTTGACCTGCGGCGGCGGATAGCCGTGGCGGCGCAGGATGGCCACCATCACGAGAAGCATCAGTTCCCGGGCGAGAAGCAGCGCGGTGACCCAGAGGGGCAGGATCTCCCGCCAGGTGAGGCCGACCAGGGTGGAAAGGATGTAGAGACGGTCGGCCGCCGGGTCCAGGAGCCGGCCGAGGCTGCTGATCTGGTTCCACTTGCGGGCGAGCTTCCCGTCGAGGTAGTCGCTGATGCCGCTGAGCATCAGTACCAACAGCGCCCAGTTGTCGCTGTTGGGCCCTCCGAAGACGGGGCGAAGAATCAGCCACAGGAAGAGCGGTACCCCGACAAGGCGAGCCATGCTGAGGATGTTGGGGATGGTGAGGACCCGGTCCGTCTGGACCCGGGTCTCCTGGACCTCCACCCGGGAGCCTCCTGTGAAGAACGTGCCAATGATGCCCCCTGACCTTACCCTCAGCTTCCGCCGTCGGGTGCAGGGGGGTGTGGAGGGTGGACTTCGGGCAAAGGTCCGGAACGCAGAAAAGCCCCGTGCCACAAGGGCACGGGGCTTTCCCACAAAGATTGTTCGGCGGCGTCCTACTCTCCCAC
>NZ_BMTW01000005.1:0-104429 GCF_014649875.1 Streptomyces rubiginosohelvolus
CCCCCACGGACCCCACCCCGACCCCCACCGACCCCACCCCGACCCCGACGGACCCCACCCCGACGCCCACGGACCCCACTCCGTCCCCGACGGAGCCGACGCCCACCCCCACCGACCCCACCGACCCCACCGCGACCCCCACCGACCCCACGCCGACCCCCACCCACCACTCGCCGCGCCCCACGCACTCGCCGAGTCACCCGGGTGAGCTGCCCGACACCGGCTCCCGGGGCGGCGAATGGATCATCGGGTCCATCGCGGCAGCGCTGGTGGCCGCCGGCGGTACGGTCCTCGTGGCCACGCGCAGGGCTCGTCGCCGCACCTACTGACCGGCACGCGGCCGTGCCCGTTAGCGTGGTTCGATGACCGAACCGCTGCTGCACCTCGCCGAAGCACCTCTGTGGGAGGCGGCCCGGGGGACAGGGACGTACGAGATGTCCACCCGCGGCCGCACCCTCCAGGAGGAGGGCTTCATCCACCTCTCGCTGCCCCGCCAACTCCCCGGTGTGGCCCGGATGCTGTACGGAGGCGACGACCGGGACCTCGTGGTCCTGGTCGTCGACCCCGCCCGCCTCGCCGACCCCGTCCGGTTCGAGGCGATGAAGCCCGGCGGCGAGGAGTTCCCGCACCTGTACGGACCGCTCCCCGTGAGCGCGGTCGTCCAGGTGCGGCCCCTTGACGACTGGTACCACGACCGACGAGAGGAAGACGAACCCCAGTGATCGGCCCCCTCACCGCGGTGACCGGAGCGAGCGGAGCGGTCGGCGGCCGGGTCGCCCGACGGCTGGCCCGGACCGGCGTCCCCGTACGGCTCCTCGGCCGCGACCCCGCCCGGCTGCCCGACGTGCCCGGCGCCGACCATGCGCCCGCCGCCCCCTACGGCGACGGGGAGGCCATGCGCCGGGCCCTCGACGGAGCCCACACCCTGTTTCTGGTCTCCGCCCACGAAAGCCCCCACCGGGTCCGTGAGCACACCACCGCGATCGACGCCGCCGTGGCCGTGGGGGTGGAGCGGATCGTGTACGTCTCTTTCCAAGGCGCCGCCCCCGACGCCACGTTCACCTTCGCCCGCGACCACTGGGACACCGAGGCCCACATCCGTACGGCCGAGATCCGCCACACCTTCCTGCGGGACAACTGGTACCTCGCGGGGCTGCCCGCGATGACCGGGACCGACGGCGTCCTGCGCGGACCCGGTGGCGACGGGCGGGTGGCGGCCGTCGCCCACGAGGACATCGCCGACGCGGCGGCGGCCGTGCTGCTGGACGAGGGCACGGACCACGACGACCGGGTCTACGACCTCACCGGACCCGAGGCGTTCACCCTCGCCGAGGCCGCCGACGAACTGAGCCGGGTCACCGGGCGGCCCGTCGTCTACGTCCCCGAGACCCGGGAGGAGGCCTACGCCTCCCGGGCCGGCTACGGGGCCGAGGACTGGGAGGTGGCCGGCTGGGTCACCTCGTACGAGGCCATCGCGCGCGGTGAACTGGCCGCCGTCTCCGACGCGGTGCCCACGCTCACCGGGCGCCCGGCGCAGAGCTTCGCCCAGTTCCTGGTGGAGAACCCGGACAGCTACCGCCATCTGCTCCCCGGCGGCTGACCGGCGGGCCCACCCCGGCTCACCGCCACGGGATGTGCTTCCACGGACTGCCCTCGCTCTCCGTCAGCAGACGGTGGGCGAGGACGTTCTGTTCGTAGAACGGCCCGTACTCCTCCTCGTCGAACCGCAGCACCCGCCCCAGCGCGTACCCCGCGGAGAACTCCTCCCACGAGCGGTGGGCCGACTTGCTCAGCGCCCCGGCGTACACGATCGCCGCCTCCGCGTCGGCCGGGCCGCAGAACCGCGCCGACAGCCCCCAGCGCGCCAGGTTCACCGCGCGCCCGTAGTCGTACGCGACCGTCGTGCGCACCCGGCCGTCCGGCGGCAGCAGCCCGTCCGCACGGAACCGGGCCTCGTAGCGCATGATCCGGCGCACCAGGTCCTCGATGCCCTTGACCGTGCTCGCTCCGGCCCCGAGGTCCTGGGCGTGCCCGGCGGCGGTCTCCCGCCACTGATCGGCCGAGGGCAGCTCGCCGATCGCCGCCGCCAGCTGCTCGCGGACGCGCAGCGCGAAGTCCGGTTCCGGCGGGCTGTTGGCCGCGTCCAGCAGGAAGTCCAGCTGCCGGCGCCACCCCTCGTGGTCGGTGATACCCCAGGAGTCGCGGAGCTGCTCGCGCTCGTCGACGTACTCGCGGTAGACGGTGCCGATCTCGTTCCACGGCACGGCGTTCCCGATCGCCAGGTGCACCCCGCAGGCCAGCCCGTACGCCAGCGGGCCGTGCAGCGCGCCGTGCCGCAGTGCGACGAGGCGGTTGGCGGAGGTCCGGTCGTTCTCCGCGTACGCCCGCTGCCACAGCGCCAGGTCGGGCGGGGCGGTGGGCAGCAGCAACTGACCCGGTGTTCCCACGTTCACGCCCAGCCACACCTGCGGATCACTCCAGCCGAACTCCGCGACCCACCGCAGCGAGACCCCGCGGAAGACCCAGTCCGGGTGCCAGGCGGGCAGCATGCCCCGGGTGAGGAGCGGCCGGCAGACGAAGCCCGCCGGGTCGATGTGCCGCCGCCACATCACGGTGTCCGGGTCGGCGTCCACCTCGGCGCGCGGGGCCGGGATGTACAGCTCGGTCCCGGCCAGCGCGGACAGCTGGCCGCGCACGTCGCCGCGCAGGGCGGCCTCGTGGAGGAGCTGTTCGGTCTCGGACGGCGGGATCCAGGGGGCGGGGGCCCAGAGTGCGGCGGCGGGCGCGCCCGGGGCCGGGGGAGCGGCGTGCGGGTCCGGGGTCGGGTTCATGAGGTTCCTGACCAGGGGAGGTTCCGGTAGGGGCTTGCAGGGTCCTGGGTCAGGGTGCGGTGCTCGGCGAGCGACTGCCGGTAGGTGGCCTCCGCCGCCTCCGGGCCGTCGTCCTCCGCGCGGTGGACCAGCCGGGCCATGAGGTAGCCGAGGGAGAAGTCCGGCCAGGAGGAGTAGGCGCTCCGCGCGAGTTCGCCGAGGTGCAGGACGTCCTGCTCGGCCTCGTACGGATCGGTGTACCGGGCGCCGAGCGCGAGCCGTACGACGTTGACCGCCCGGCCGAGATCGAAGGCGGCAAGGGTGTCGACGCGGCCGTCCGGGGCCAGCGCGCCGTCGGTCCGGAGCTTGTCCTCGTACAGGGTGATCCATCGCAACGACCGTTCCGCCAGCGCCCGGTCGTCGGCGTCCCGCGCGGTGAACGCCCGGCCCACCGCCTCGGCCCACTCCTCGCGCGTCGGCGTCCGCCCCGTCCTCGCGGCCAGGGTCTGCCGGGCGCGCAGGACGGCTTCCTGGACGCGCCCGACCAGCTGGTTCCTTTTCAGCGACGTGAGGCGGTCGCGGTACTCGGCGCGGTGCTGGATGCCCCACGGACGGCGCAGCCGGGCGCGGTCCGTCGCGTAGTTCTCGTAGGCGGCGCCGAGCCGGTTCCAGATCAGGCCGTTGGTGACGGCCAGATGGGCGCCGAGCGCCAGACCGTGGGGAAGCGGACCGTGCAGGGGCCCGCCGCTGTCGGTGAGCAGCATCCCCCGCTCGGGCCCGCCGAGGCGTTCGGCGGCCTTCAGCCAGGCCTTGAGGCGGCCCGGCCGGGCGTCGGCCATCGCCGCGTACGGGGTGCCGTGGTTCACCGCCAGCCGCCGCACGTCGTACGGCCAGGTCCGGGCCAGCTCGTCGAGACCCACCTCGCGGAAGACCCACTCGGGGTGCCAGGGCGGCAGCATGCCCTGGGTCAGGACCGGGACGCAGGTCCGCCGGGTGGCCTCGTCACGGATCGTGGGCAGCGGGGCCGTCCAGCCGGGGATGTCCGCGTGCAGCCGGGCGACGAGCACGTACAGCCGGGTGCGCGCGAGCAGCTCCACCACGGCCTCGGCGCTCCCGCCCGCGACCGCCGCGGACAGCGCGCGCTCGATCTCCGTGGGCGGCACCGAACCGACGCCTCCTGTTCCTGCCCCGTTCCCCGTCGTCACGGAGCCGATCCTACGAAACGGGCCCCGCGCCCGGCCCGGGTGGTCAGAGGCCCGCCGGGCGCACCAGCCCCGACTCGTACGCGAACACCGCCGCCTGGGTCCGGTCGCGGACTCCCAACTTGACCAGGATGCGGCCCACATGGGTCTTCACCGTCTGCTCGGCGACGATCAACTGCCGGGCGATCTCGGCGTTCGACAGGCCGCCCGCGATCAGCGTCAGCACCTCCGTCTCGCGCTCGGTCAGATCCCCGATCCGCTCCTTGAGCGGCGCGCGGGGCGCCCCGGCCGTCCGGGAGAACTCCACGATCAGCCGCTTGGTGATGTTGGGGGAGAGCAGCGCATCGCCCGCCGCCACCACCCTTACGGCGTGGGCCAGTTCATCGGCGGAGGCGTCCTTGAGCAGAAAGCCGGAGGCGCCCGCGCGCAGCGCCTCGTACACGTACTCGTCGAGATCGAAGGTGGTCAGGACGAGCACCTTCACCGTCGAGCCCTCGGGGGAGGTGATCCGCCGGGTCGCCTCGATGCCGCCCAGCTCGGGCATCCGGATGTCCATCAGGACGACGTCCGGGGCGAGTTCGGCGACCTTGTCGATCGCGTCGAGCCCGTTCACGGCCTGGCCGACGACCTCGATGTCCGGCTCGGCGTTGAGCAGGACCGAGAAGCCCTGGCGGACCATCATCTGGTCGTCGGCGATCACGGCACGGATGGGTGGAGTCATCGGGCTTCCTCGGTCGTCCGGGTTGTCTGCGTGCTGGTGGGGAGAATCGCGGTGACCTCCCAGCCGCCGTCGGGCGTGGGGCCGGTGGCCAGCTCGCCGCCGAGCATCGCGGCTCGCTCACGCATCCCGAGCAGACCGTGGCGTACGCCGGGGGAGGGGGCGGCCGCGTGGTCGGGCGCGGAGTTGACGACCCGGACGGTCAGCCCGGTGGGCCGGTGGCCGATCACCACCTCGGCGCTCGCCCCGGGCGCGTGGCGCATCACGTTGCTCAGGGACTCCTGCACGATGCGGTACGCGGACAACTCGACGCCCGGCGGGAGGGGGCGGGGTTCGCCGGTGGTGGAGCGGGTGACGGCGAGCCCGGCGGAACGCACGGTGGCGACCAGCTCGCCGAGCCGGTCGAGACCGGGCTGCGGGGCATGCCGCGTACTCTGCGCGGGCGCGTCCTCCGAGCGCAGGACGCCCAGCACCCGGCGCAGTTCGGCGAGGGCTTCGAGCGCGTTCTCGCGGATGCCGGTCAGATTCTCCCGCAGCTCGTCGGTGGGGTTCTCCACCAAGTGCGGGGCGACCTGCGCCTGGATGGAGATCACCGACATGTGATGGGCGACCACGTCGTGCAGCTCCCGGGCGATCCGGTTGCGCTCCTCCAGCAGGGTGCGCCGCGCCCGCTCCTCGGCCGTCAACTCGGCCTGGACGACGAGGTCCTTACGGGCGAGGCGCAGGCTGCGCAGCGCGGTGCCGAGCACGATCGCGGTGGCGAACACGAGCGCGGACGCGGCGAGGCCCACATGAGGCAGCGACGGCGTACGCAGGGCCAGGAACAGCGACAGCGCCATCGACAGCGCCAGCGCGGTCACCGCCCGGCGAGGCCGCACGCGCAGCGCCAGCAGGAACAAGGCACCGCCCAGCAACCCCACCCCCGCGAAGGGGGTGGGGTACAGGACCTGAGGAGTCAGGGGGACCATGCTGACCAGCGGGTACGGGAGTTCTGACGGCGCGCCCGCCACGATGACCAGCATCGCCACCGCCGTCAGACCGGTCGCCGCCCACCACGCCCCCACCGGTCGGACCATCCCGGCCACCAGAGCCGCGGCCTGGGCGACGGCCACCAGCACCGCCAGGCCGCTGACCTCGGCCCCGTGCGGGGTGAGTTCGACGGTACGGATCACCATGGCGCCGATCGCGGCGAACACCAGCGCCACCAGGAACACCGGCCGCCACACCGGCGCGCCGGGCTCACCCATACGCGGCACCCGGTCCGCGGGCGCCGCCCACAACTCCTCGTACAGCGCACGTGGCGCACGGCGCACCGCCGCCCGCAGGCGCTCCGCTCTCGATGGCGTCACGGCCCCCACCGCCCCCTCGGCTCCGTTCGCGCTCAGACTAGGCACGTCGCGCCCATCCCTTCCGCTCGGGGGCGGATTCCCGTACGACGAGGGAGCCCCCGCCGCCGCGCCGCCCGCCCTGCTCGTAACTCCGGAACACCGCCCAGCACCCCAGCAGCGCCAGGGCGAACACCGGCAGCCAGAGCAACCGGGCGACCACCCAGCCGGGCCCCTCGGGCACGGTGTGCAGCCCCGGCAGCGGGCCGTCCGCGAGCAGCAGCGTGCTCGTCGTCACGACGATCATCGCGGTCTGGTGCCAGAGGAACACGGTCATCGCCGCCAGGTTCACCACCGCCACCACCGCCCACGCTGCGGGCCTGCGCAGCACCCGCCGCAGCGGTCCGAGCAGCAGCAGCGCCGCCCCGCACTGGGCCAGGCCGAAGGTGACGGCGGCCAGGCTCGGCGGGTCCAGATTCGACATCCGGCCGCCCGGAACGCCGACCATGGAGGCCGGATAGCCGGCCCACAGCACGAGGGCGGCGGCCGCCGTCGCCCCGCCGAGCAGCAGTGCCCAGCGGCTCGTCCGGCCGCGCAGCCCGCCCCGGGCGACCAGCGCCCCCAGGCAGTAGGGCACCAGCCACCCCGCGACCACGTTGACCCACCCCAGCTCGCGCGGGCCGTCAAGCCCCAGGCGTACGAGGTCGACGTGCAGCACCACCACGAGCGGCCACAGCGGGTGCAGCCGCGCCACCAGCGGAGTCAGCGCGGTCAGCGCGGCGAAGACCAGCAGAAACCACAGCGGGGACCAGACCAGCTTGCCCAGCGCCCGGACGGTCGACTCGCCCACCCCGGCCGCCAGCATCGCCGCCGCCGCGAGCGTCCACACCACCAGCACCACCGCCACCGGCCGGAACAGCCGTGCCAGACGGCCGCCCACCCACCGCCCGTACGGCACACCCCGCTTGCGCGCCGCGTCCCAACTCCGGGCCGCCACCATCCCGCCCACCAGGAAGAACACCGCGAGCGTCTGGAAGACCCAGGAGACGGGGGTGAGATGGGGCATGGCGGTCAGCGGGCTCGCCCCGCGCACCGTGCCGCTGTCGGCGACCAGCGCGGTCACCAGCCAGTGCCCGCCCAGCACGCCCAGGATCGCCAGGGCGCGCAGGGCGTCGACGGCCCGGTCGCGGCCGGGCGGGGTGGCGGCCTCGATCCGCGCGACGAGCCCGGTCATCGGGAGGCCCCCGGCGGTTCGGCCCCGGCCACGATCTGGGCGAGGTTCGTCAAGGAACGCGAACCGGGCAGCAGATAGTCGCTGTGGCCGCCGTCGCCCGCGTCGAACACCTCGGCCCCGAACCGGGCCGCCACCGGATCCGTCCCGAACCCCACCGTGGCGACGAACGGCACCCGCACCCGGACATGGGGCACCCGGGCGATCCAGTCGTCACCGCCCCGGCCCGCCCAGACCCGCGCACCGGTGCGCAGCGCGGCCACGCTCTCGGCTCCGACTCCGGGGCTGCCGTACAGCACGAGGGCGTCGGCCGCCGTCCCGGAGGCGGACCGGGCGCAGATCACCGAACCGTACGAGTGGCAGAGCAGGCTGATCCGGGCGGCGGGCCGCACCGCGCGCACCTCGTCCACCAGGGCGCGCAGCCCCGGCGCGGCCTCGTCGGCGCGCCCGGTCGTCAGGGCGGCCGGGCTGACGGTGGCGGGCGAGCGGTAGCCCAGCCAGGCGAGGACGGCCGTGCCCCCACCCAACTCCTCGCGCAGGGCCGTCGCGTCGCGCCGGAGCCGCCCGTACGCGTCCAGACCGACACCGGCCCCCGGCACCAGAACCGCGACCCGCCGAGCCGAGGACAGCTCGCCCACGACCTCCACGCTCCGGCCGCCGTCCCGCCCGTCGAAGGACAGGAACTGCCGCCCGGGCGCTGCCATCGCCCGCAGCGAGGCCGCCCGCGTCCGGTCCCCGTGCGCGTCCGCCGCCCGTCCGGCCGCCCGGATGTCCCGCCGGCTGACCGCGTACCGCTCCGCCAGCGCCGCCGGGCTCGCGTCCCGCAGCGGCCCGAGCGCGGTCGGGGCGGGGGCGGGCACGGCGTCGGGCCGGGCCGCGCCGGACACCGGCACGGCCACCGCGAAGGTGACGAGGGCGGCGAGCAGGGTGCGGCGCAGACGGGGTCTGCGCGGGCGGTCCGCCATGGGGTGAGGTCCTTCCGTACCAGGGGCAATGCGTGCTTCCGGTACAGAAGTTATGAACGGGAGCCGGTAGTCGGCGTCCCGCTGGGGAGTGCACCTGCGGGGTGGCTCTCAGGTATGACGCGGGGTAGGGGGCACGGCGTCATCTCAGGGTCGTACGCCTGGGGGAAAGAGGTGGTGTGCCGTCAGCTCCGGCCCGTGTGCTCCAGGATCGCGGCGGCGAGCGGGGCGTGGACCTCGCGGGGCAGGGCGTGCCCCATGCCGGGGATCTCGACGAGCCGGGCGCCGCGGATGACCTGGGCGAGGTGCTCGGCGTGCGGGGCGGGCGCGACCGGCTCGGCGGGCGCCGAGGTGATCATCGTGGGCACGTCGGTGGCGGCGAGCTGCTCGGTGCGCTCCATACCGGAGTAGTCGGCGCGGGCGTGCGCGGTCCCGGCGTGGTGGTGGCCGGTGTGCGCGATGATCCGGCGCTCCAGCTCGCGGGCGTACGCGGTGTCGAACGGGATCAGGTCGCCGCCGAGCACCCGCCAGTGTTCGACGCGCCGCTCCAGCTCCGCCTCCGGGCCCCGGTCCTCGGCGGGCCGCGACCACAGCTCCATCAGCTCCGGGGAGACGCCGGGCAGCTCCTCCGGCGGGACGCGGCGGCCGTCCGGCGCGACGTACGGAGTGGAGCTGAGCGCGTTCGTCCCGATGACGGTGGCGCTGAGCAGCCGCTCGGGGTGGTCGGCGACGAGCAACTGCGTGAGCATGCCGCCCATCGACATCCCCACCACGTGCGCGCGCTCCACGCCGAACGCGTCCAGCACGGCGACGGCGTCCTCGGCCAACGCGGTGAGCGGATACGGCTGTTCGTCGAAGGTTGCGGTGGAGCGGCCGGTGTCCCGATGGTCGTACCGGATCACCCGGTGCCGTTCGGCCAGCAGCTCGACCAACTCGTCGGGCCAGCCGAGCCCGGACGCCTGCGCACCCATGACCAGGAGCAGGACGGGCGCGTCCGGAGCACCGCGCTCCTCGGCCCAGAGGCGGACGCCGAGGGCGGCATCGACGAAGCGTTCCATGGTGGACCTCACTGTTCGACGATGAATGCTTAGACGAGACGTATCGTCTCGCCATGTCTGTGCAGAGTAGCCCATCATCGGCCCCAGGGCCAGTGGCAAGGGTGAGGGCAAGGGGGACTGGTGGACCGGACGGATTCGGCGGGTGCCTCAGGACCGGAAGGTGCGGCGGTAGGCGTCCGGCGGGACGCCGACGCTGCGCTGGAAGTGGCGGCGCAGGGTGGTGGCCGTGCCCATGCCGGCGGCGGCGGCGACGGTGTCCACCCCGGCGTCGGTCGTCTCCAGCAACTCCTGGGCGTGACGGATGCGTTGGGCGTGCAGCCACTGCAGGGGAGTGGTGCCGGTCAGGTGCTTGAAATGGCGGGCGAGGTGGCGCGAGCTCATCCCCGCCCGGCGGGCCAGGTCCTCCACGGTGAGCGGCTGGTCCAGCCGCTCCAGCACCCACGGGAAGAGATCGCTCAGCGGATGACCGCCCGGCGCGGGGACGGGGGTGGTGATGAACTGGGCCTGGCCGCCGTCGCGGTGCGGCGGGACGACCAGGCGCCGGGCGATCCTGTTGGCGATCGCCGAGCCGTGGTCGAGCCGGACCAGGTGCAGGCACAGGTCCATGGCGGCGGCCTTGCCCGCGGATGTGAGCACATCGCCGTTGTCCACGTAGAGGACGTCCGGGTCGACGGTGGCTGCCGGGTGGCGCCGGGCCAGCTCCCGGGTGTGGCCCCAGTGGGTGGTGGCGCGCCTCCCGTCGAGCAGCCCCGCCGCACCCAGGACGAAGGCGCCCGTGCACAGGGACGCCACCCGTGCGCCCGCCGTGTGGGCCGCGCGCACCGCCTCGACCAGTTCGGCGGGCGGTTCGCGGTCGGTGTCGGCCCAGCCGGGGACGATCACCGTGTCGGCGCGCGTGAGGTGGTCGAGCCCGTGGTCGGGTTCCAGGCGGAAGCGGTCGACCCGCACCGGGCCGCTCCCGCAGAGGGCGAAGTCGTACCAGGGGTCCACGATGTGGGCCAGGTCGGCCCCGAACACCTCCACGGCCACGGACAGTTCGTAGTGGAGGATCCCGTCGGCGACGGCCAGGGCGACAGAGGGCATGTCGGAAACTGTACGGGGCCTGTCGTTTCCGACGCTCGCGCGTGAGGCGGCCCGCGACCAGGATGAGTGGTGTCGAGCCGCGGCGGCCCACCACCGGGGCGGGTCTCGGAGCAGGGCAACAGCGAGGGGGAGTCCCATGGGTTCGGGTCAGCAGGTGGCGGTGTTCGGGGCGTACGGTCACACGGGCCGGTTCGTGGTGGCGGAGCTGGCCGCACGTGGATACGTCCCGGTGCCGTCCGGGCGCAACCCGCAGGCCTTGGAGAAGCTGGCCCTCGACCACGGCTGGACGGCCCGGGTGGCGTCGGCCGACGATCCGGCCTCGCTGGACCGGGTCCTGGCTGGCGTGGTGGCGGTCATCAACTGCGCCGGTCCTTTCGCCTCGACCACCGGCCCCGTGATCGAGGCCGCGCTCCGCGCGAAGATCCCCTACCTGGACGTGGCCGCCGAGCTGGAGGCCAACCTCGACACCTTCGGCCAGTACCGCGAAAGGGCTCTGGGGGAGGGGGCGGTCATCGTTCCGGCCATGGCCTTCTTCGGCGGGCTCGGTGATCTGCTGGTCACGGCGGCGATGGGCGACTGGACCGAGGCCGACGAGGCCCACATCGCCTACGCGCTCAGCAGTTGGCACCCCACCGCCGGAACCCGATTGTCGGGCGCGGTCTCCCGCGAGCGGCGCGGAGACCACCGCCTCCGCTACCGGGGCGGGAAGTGGGAGCGCCGCACCGACGCCGCGCCCGCCCTGGAGTGGACGTTCCCCGAACCGGTGGGCCGTCGGCCGGTGATCGGGGAGTTCACGATGGCGGACGTCGTCACGGTCCCCCAGCACCTCGTGATTCCCGATGTGACCACGTACATGAGCGCCGAGGCCGCCCGTGACGTCGTCTCACCCGACACGCAGGCCCCCGCCGCCGCGGACGAGAGCGGCCGCTCGGACCAGACCTTCCTCGTCGACGCCGTTGTCCGCCGCGGCGACACCGAACGCCGGGCCACCGCGAGCGGCCAGGACATCTACGCCGTCACCGCACCCCTGGTCGCCGAGGCCCTCGACCGCGTCCTCACCGGCCGGACCAGGTCGCTCGGCGTCGTCCCCGCCGGCGGGATCTTCGACGCTCCTGACTTCCTGCGGGCACTGGAGCCGCACATCGCTCTCGACCTGCACCCGGGCAAGGCCGGCGCCTGACCTGCGTCGACTGTCAGGCTCGATCGGTGTGAGCATCCCGTTCCAGGCGGGCGCGCAGGGTGCCCTCGAAGTCTTCGGCGCGGGAGAGCTGCACGCGGAGCTTCTCGACCTGAGCGGCGGCTTCCCGCTGGTAGGTGCGGACGCGTTCCAGGAGGGCTTCGCGCTCGTCGGCACGGAGGGGAGTGTCGGCGTCGAGGCGATCGGTGGCGTCGAGCAGGTCGCGCATCTGGTCCAGGGTGAAGCCGAGCGGCTTCATGCGGCGGATGACCATGAGGCGGGCGACGTCGGTCTCGGTGTAGAGGCGGAAGCCGCCCCGGGAGCGGGCGGAGGGGGCGACGAGGCCGGTCTCCTCGTAGTGGCGGATGGTGCGCAGAGAGAGTTCGGTCCGTGCGGCGACCTCGCCGATCTGCATGTGCTTGCCGTCCACGTCCGTGACCCCTGGCCCTTCTCCTTCGTCGGCGGCCTCGGCCGGGTGGGCGACGCCGCCGATCTCTACCCTAACGTTAGGGTAGAGTTGTTGGTGGTGAGGGCCGCATTCCGCAGCCCCGCCCTTGCCGTGTCGGGGTCGATGGTGGCCCCGGCGAAGTACCGATTCTTGCAGGAGAGAAGCGTGCGCGAGTCCATGACGCATGGTGCCGCCGCCTGCCCGCCGTGACGCTTCGTCTTCGGACGTGACCCTGGCCGTGTCGGCGGCTGTTCCCGGCACCGTCCCCATTCGCCTTCCGGCGCCGTATGTCGCGGCGCCGCCCGCGGGGTCCCGGCCTGGCTTCTCCGCTCCCTCCCGCATGTCCCGGCCCGCCGAACGGGGCGTGCCCGAGTACGACAGGTTCCGCTCCCTTGTCTTCTGCCGCCC
This sequence comes from Streptomyces rubiginosohelvolus, assembly GCF_014649875.1. GTDB lineage: Bacteria > Actinomycetota > Actinomycetes > Streptomycetales > Streptomycetaceae > Streptomyces > Streptomyces rubiginosohelvolus. The sequence continues at coordinate 12,423 of NZ_BMTW01000005.1, forward strand.
CCGCTGTGTCCCCGGCCGCCCGCCTGCGCGGCCTGAAGCCCGACTGGATCTCCGACCCGAAGGTCTGGCGTACGGAGGTCCTGGCCGGCCTGGTCGTCGCCCTCGCGCTGATCCCCGAGGCCATCTCGTTCTCGATCATCGCGGGCGTGGATCCGGCGATCGGCCTGTTCGCCTCCTTCACCATGGCCGTCGTCATCTCGGTCGTCGGGGGCCGCCGGGCGATGATCTCCGCCGCCACCGGCGCCGTCGCCCTGGTGATCGCACCGCTGAACCGGGAGCACGGCTTCGGCTACCTCGTCGCCGCGGTTGTCCTCGCCGGCGTCTTCCAGGTCGTTCTGGGCGCGCTGGGCGTGGCGAGACTGATGCGGTTCATCCCGCGCTCGGTGATGGTCGGTTTCGTCAACTCCCTCGCCGTCCTGATCTTCATGGCCCAGGTCCCGGAGATGCGCGATGTCCCCTGGGCCGTCTATCCACTGATCGCCGCCGGTCTGGCGCTCATGGTGTTCTTCCCGAAGGCCACCACGGTGATTCCGGCGCCGCTGGTCTCCATCGTCATCCTCACCGTGATCACCGTCGGCGCGGCCATCGCGGTGCCGACCGTGGGCGACAAGGGTGAACTGCCGTCCTCCCTGCCCGTGCCGGGCCTGCCGGACGTTCCGCTCACGCTCGACACGCTGACGACGATCGCCCCGTACGCGTTCGCGATGGCGCTGGTCGGCCTGATGGAGTCGCTGATGACGGCCAAGCTGGTCGACGACATCACCGACACCCACTCCGACAAGACGCGCGAGTCCATCGGTCAGGGCGTCGCCAACATCGTCACCGGCTTCTTCGGCGGCATGGGCGGCTGCGCCATGATCGGCCAGACGATGATCAACGTGAAGGTGTCCGGCGCCCGCACCCGGCTCTCGACCTTCCTCGCCGGGGCGTTCCTGATGGTGCTGTGCATCGCTTTCGGCCCGGTCGTCTCCGACATCCCCATGGCTGCCCTGGTCGCCGTCATGATCATGGTGTCGTTCGCGACCTTCGACTGGCACTCCATCGCCCCGAAGACCCTCCGGCGCATGCCGGCGGGTGAGATCGCCGTCATGGTCATCACCGTCGCCGCGGTCGTCACCACCCACAACCTCGCCGTCGGCGTCGTCCTGGGTTCCGTCACGGCCATGGTCATCTTCGCCAAGCGGGTCGCCCACCTCGCCGAGGTGACCGCCGTCGTCGATCCCGACGGCCGGACGGTGGTCTACCGGGTCACCGGCGAGCTGTTCTTCGCCTCCTCCAACGACCTGGTGGGCCGGTTCGACTACGCCACCGACCCGGACAAGGTGGTCATCGACCTGAGTTCGACGCACATCTGGGACGCCTCCTCCGTCGCCGCCCTCGACGCGATCGAGACGAAGTACGCCCGGCGCGGCAAGACCGTGGAGATCATCGGGCTCAACACCCCGAGCGCCCACCTGCACGGCAAGCTCAGCGGCGAACTGACCGCCGGTCACTGACCGGCCTCACGGCCCAGTCACCAGGACCCCGGCCCCACCCGCCCGGCGAGGAGTAAACACGTTGGCCGGCCGTCGGTGAGCTGCGAGGATGCGTCTGTTTCCCGGACGGAGGATGTTTGTTCGTTTTCGTGTGTGCCGGATGCGGCGCCGAGTTGACCACCCCGCTGTCCCAGGTCGCCCTGCCGGTCCACGCCCACCAGTCGTACGGGAACGGGGTCCAGCTTCCGGCGCTCATGAGGGCAGGGACGTTCGCCGCGGACCCGGAGCCCTGGGGCGGGCCGTGGCGGATGTGGGACGAGATCCGACCGGGCGAGGCGGAGGCGCGCGGAATCCACGCACCCGTCCGCGCCTTGTCCGACGCCGCACCCGGGGCCGTCGTCATCGCGCCCGGTGATGTGCGGGGAACCCGGCTGATTCCCGAGAAGCGCGGCGATTCCTGCTGCGGCCTGGACGGAGCCGACGGGCCCAACATGGCCTGCGAGGCATGCGATGCGCCCGTGGCGACCCGCGTCGACGACTGCTCGCTCTGGCAGGCGGTTTGGCTCGGCTCGGCTGCCGTGCACCGCGTCCCCGTCGACGGCAGCCACCCCGCGCCCCTCTCGTGGAGCGAGTTGGCGGAGACGGAGGAGGCGACGCCCCTGTTCGAACCGATCGCCACGTGGGACGGCCGGTGGGGGACGAGCCACTACTGGTCGTGGAGCCCGCGGTGGGAGGCGGCGGCCGGACACGCGCTCGCGCATCTGCTGGTGGCCTCCGAGGGGCAGCCGGTGAAGGCCCCCGACGGTGTGGCAACGGAGGTGTTCCAACGAGCGCTCGACGCCCTGTTGCCCGCTGGTGCCCCGACGCGGCGTGCCGCCCTGGCCGGACCGGAACTGCCTTCGCCCGATGCCGACGCCGACATCCTCCTCGTACCCATCCATCCCCGGACGGGCCGGACCTGGACCCCGGAGGGCCCGACCGCCTCGGCCTACCTGGTGCCCCTGCCGCTGGGGGTGTGGCTGACACTGGTCTCGCCCCCGCCGTACCTGCCGGTTCCGGCATCGGGCCGCATGCCGCGCGACGAACTCCGCGACGACCCGCTCCCCTTGCTTCCCCACTCTCCGTTCTGGGCCGACCGGCGAACGTTCGAGCGCACCTTGGTCCGGCTGCCGGCCGTGCGCAGTCCATGGCTGCGCACGATCCTCGAGAACCTTGACCACGACACCTCGCCTGACCTCGTGCAGGCGGTTGCCCGCTGAACAGGGCCAGGAAGCACCGCACCCGGCCCGCCATGGCCGCCGTGTTCGGCGGCCTGCGGACCGGGTGCGGGTAGCTGAAGCGGCCTGACCGGCGGAATCGAAGGTCAGGCCGCGCAGCCGTGGATCAGGCCTTCTTGGTCTCCCAGAAGATCCGGTCGACCTCGGCGATCAGGTCCAGCGCCTTCTGGCCCGTCTTCGGGTCGTTCGAGCCCTTGGCCGCGGAGAGCGCCTTCAGGGTGTCGTTGATGAGCTGGTGCAGCTCCGGGTACTTCTCGAAGTGCGGGGGCTTGAAGTAGTCGCTCCAGAGCACCGAGACGTGGTGCTTCGCGAGCTCGGCGCGCTGCTCCTTGATCAGGACGGCGCGGGTGCGGAAGTCCGCGTCCTCGTTGGCCTGGTACTTCTCCTGGACGGCCTTGACCGACTCGGCCTCGATGCGGGCCTGGGCCGGGTCGTACACGCCGCAGGGCAGGTCGCAGTGGGCGCTGACCTTCACCTTGGGGGCAAACAGGCGGGAAAGCATGGAGCTGTCCTCCTCGTGATCGTCTTCTCAGGTGGGACATTACTCCGTGGAGCGCCGCTTTCCGTGGCTGCCCCAGGGGCTTAGGTCAAAAGTCCGGTGTGAGAATCGGGCCGTCGGCCGAATGTACGGGGCGGTCGGCGGAAGGGTGTCCTACGGGACGGTGCAGGAGGAGGAACGGGCGGTGGCGCAGATGCCGGAGCGGCGACGGGTGTCCGGGGGCGGGCGGGTGACGCGGCGTCCGTTGCGCGTGGTGGAGGTGACGGGCCCTTCGATGGTGCCCACGCTCTACCACGGCGATCTGCTGCTCGTGCAGTACGGTTTGCCCGTCCGCCCCGGTGACGTGGTCATCCTGCGGCACCCCTTCCAGCAGGACCTGCTGGTGGTCAAACGGGCCGTCGAGCGGCGGCCCGGCGGCTGGTGGGTGCGGGGCGACAACACCTTCGCGGGCGGGGACAGCACGGATTACGGGGTCGTGCCCGAGGAACTCGTGCTGGCCCGGGTGCGGGCCCGCTACCGGCCCCTGGCGAAGGGTCAGCGGTCGGTGACGGCGGTGCTGGGCTGGGCGGCCTCCGCGCTGCGGCCGGTGCGTTCGGCCTCCTCGCGCTTGCGGGCCCGGTAGGCGGCCACGTTCGCGCGCGTCGCGCAGCGGTCCGAGCAGTAGCGCCTGGACCGGTTGGTGGAGGTGTCCAGGTACGCGTTGCGGCAGGGGGCCGCCTCGCACAGGCCGAGCCGGTCCACACCGTGCCCGGTGAGATGGAAGGCCAGGCCCATCGCCGCGATGGCCGCGTAGCCCGCGGTCGCGTTCGACGGGTGGTCCGCCAGGTGCATGTGCCAGTCGGGCCTGCCGTCCTCGTCCCGGAAGTCGTGCCCCGAGATCTGCGGGCTCACCGGGAACTCCAGCAGCAGCGAGTTCAGCAGGTCGACCGCGAGCGTCTCCTCGCCGCCGTCCGCCGCCTCGAAGACCGCGCGCAGCCGGGCCCGTACGGAACGGAACCGGGTCACGTCCGCCTCCGTCGCCCGCCGTGCCGCCTGCTGGCTGCCGCCGAACAGCTCCCGGACCGCCTCGACGGAGGTGAGCGTGTCCTTGTTGCGGGCCGGCTCCTCGGTGTTGACCAGGCGCACGGCGTAGTCCGAGTAAGAGGCCAGTTCCACTTGTAGTCCTTACGGCGTCGGGCTAGAGTCTGGGCGTCGACCAGTGTAATGGTCGATCTAGGTTGATGGGTATTACAGCGGGCTTGATGCGGAGGTTGGCGTGACGGAGACGGCTACGGGCACCGACTGGCAGTCCTGGCAGGAGAGCTGGGACCGGCAGCAGGAGTGGTACATGCCCGACCGCGAGGAGCGGTTCCGGGTGATGCTGGACATGGTCGAGGCGGTCGTCGGACCGGAACCGAGGATCCTCGACCTCGCGTGCGGTACGGGAAGTATTACGGACCGGCTCCTCAAGCGGTTCCCGAACGCCACGAGTACCGGCGTCGATCTCGACCCCGCGCTGCTCACCATCGCCCGCGGCACCTTCGACGGCGACGACCGGGTCACCTTCGTCACCGCCGACCTCAAGGACCCGGACTGGACCACCCGGCTGCCCCACACCTCGTACGACGCGGTCCTCACCGCCACCGCCCTGCACTGGCTGCACAGCGAGCCGCTGGCCGTCCTGTACGGGCAGCTCGGCGGGCTCGTCCGGGACGGCGGGGTCTTCATGAACGCCGACCGCACCATCGACCCGGCCACCCCGCGGATCAACGCCGCCGAGCGCGCCCACCGGCACGCCGCGATGGACCGCGCCAAGGCCGCGGGCGCCCTGGACTGGGCGGAGTGGTGGGCCGTCGCCGCCAAGGACCCCGTCCTCGCCGCACCCACCGCCGAGCGGTTCGCGATCTACGGCGAGCACGCGGACGGCGACATGCCCTCCGCCGACTGGCACGCCCGCACCCTCCTCGCCTCCGGTTTCGGTGAGGCCCGAGCGGTCTGGGCGTCCCCCTCGGACAGCCTCGTCCTCGCGGTGAAGTAGGGCGCGCAAGCCAGAAAGAGGGCGGTACGGACCCGTGTCCGTACCGCCCTCTTCCGTATCGGCTGTCAGTCCGCCGCTACAGCACCTTCGACAGGAACGACTTCGTCCGGTCGTGCTGCGGGTTGGTCAGCACCTCGCGAGGGTGGCCCGACTCGACCACCACGCCGTCGTCCATGAAGACCAGCGCGTCGCCCACCTCGCGGGCGAAGCCCATCTCGTGGGTGACGACGATCATCGTCATCCCGTCCTCGGCCAGGCCCCGCATGACGTCCAGCACGTCGCCGACCAGCTCCGGGTCGAGCGCGGAGGTCGGCTCGTCGAAGAGCATCAGCTTCGGCTCCATCGCCAGCGCGCGGGCGATGGCGACGCGCTGCTGCTGGCCGCCGGAGAGCTGCGAGGGGTAGTTCTTCGCCTTGTCGGCGAGGCCCACCCGGTCCAGCAGCTTCTCGGCGCGGGCCCGGGCCACGGCCTTGGCCTCGCCCTTGACCTGGATCGGCGCCTCCATGACGTTCTCCAGCGCCGTCATGTGCGGGAACAGGTTGAAGCGCTGGAAGACCATGCCGATGTCACGGCGCTGGAGGGCGACCTCGCTGTCCTTCAGCTCGTAGAGCTTGTCGCCCTTCTGCCGGTAGCCGACCAGCTCGCCGTCGACCGAGAGCCGGCCGGCGTTGATCTTCTCCAGGTGGTTGATGCACCGCAGGAAGGTCGACTTGCCGGAGCCGGACGGGCCGATCAGGCAGAACACCTCACGCGGGGCGACCTCCAGGTCGATGCCCTTGAGGATGTGGGCGGCGCCGAAGGACTTGTGGACGCCCTCGGCCTTCACCATGGGGGTGGTCATGCGGAGACACCTCCGGAGGGCCGGTTGCTGAACGCGGCGAGGTTGACCTTGACGCGCTGCAGCGGCGTGAGCGGTAGCGAACGCAGCGAGCCGCGGGCGTAGCGGCGCTCCAGGTAGTACTGGCCGACGCTGAACACGCTGGTCATCACGATGTACCAGATGGACGCGACGAACAGCATCTCCATCACCGCGTACGAGGTGGAGCCGATCTGCGAGGTGGAGCGGAGCAGTTCGTTGTACGTCACCGCGTAGACGAGCGACGAGGTCTTCAGCATGTTGATGAACTCGTTGCCGGTCGGCGGGATGATCACCCGCAGCGCCTGCGGCAGGACCACGCGGCGCATGGTCTTCGCCTGCGTCATGCCCAGCGCGTGCGAGGCCTCGGTCTGGCCCTCGTCGACCGACTGGATGCCCGCGCGGCAGATCTCCGCCATGTAGGCGGCCTCGTTCAGCGCGAGGCCCAGCAGGGCGCACATGAACGGGGTCATGACGTCCGTCATCTCGTCCTTGTAGATGAACGGGATGTTCAGGACCGGGAAGATCAGCGCCAGGTTGAACCAGAGCAGCAGCTGTACGTAGACCGGGGTGCCCCGGAAGAACCAGATGTACAGCCAGGCCACCCAGCTGGTGACCGGGTTCTTCGACAGCCGCATCACGGCGAGCACGACGCCGAGGATCACGCCGAGCACCATCGCGAGGACGCTGATCAGCAGGGTGCGGCCCGCACCGGCGACGACGTTGCTGTCGAACAGCTTGTCGCCGACGGCCTGCCACTGGATGTTGCCCTGCGAGAAGGCGTACCCCAGGGCGACGAGGAGGCCGATGACCACGACGCCGCTGATCCAACGGCCGACATGGCGGACGGGAATGGCCTTGATGTTCTCCGGGGCCGTGGTGGCGGCCTTGGAGACGGACACCTGGCCGGCCGGTGAGGCGGCGGGTGTCTTGTCGAACTTGTCAGTCATCGTGACTGCCCTTCGGTGAAGCGTCCGGTCACTTGCCGCCGTTGACGGCGGCCTTGTCGATCGCTCCCGTACCGGCGCCCCACTTGTCGAGCACCTTCTGGTACGAACCGTCGGCGATGATCGCGTCGACGGCCTCCTTCAGGGCGTCCCGGAGACCGGTGTTGCCCTTCTTGACGGCGATGCCGAACGGGCCGGCGTCGACCTGCTCGCCCACGACCTCGAACGCGTTGCCGCCGTCGGCCTTGCGGGCCAGGTCGACCGCGACCGGGTAGTCGTTGACGCCGGCGACCGCACCGCCGGACTTCACGCGGGTCTGGGCCTCGGTGTCGTTCTCGAAGGGCTCGATCGTGATGGCCTTCTCGCCGCCGTCCGTACAGGCCTTCGACTGCTTCTTGAGGGCCTCCTCGTACGTGGTGCCGCGCTGTACCGCCGCGCGCTTCCCGCACAGGTCCTCGATGGACTTGATGTTCTGCGGGTTGCCCTTCTTGGTGTACACGGCCGTGCCCGCGAGGAAGTAGTCGACGAAGTCGACGCCCGGACCCAGCTTCTTGCCGGCGTCGTCCAGGCCCTCCTGACGCTGCTTGTTGTCCGTGATCGACGACATCGCGATGTCGTGGCGGCCGGAGTTCAGGGCGGTGATGAGGCCGTCGAAGGAACCCGAGGTGAACTCGAACTTCACGCCGAGCTGCTTGCCGAGCGCGTCGGCCAGATCGGGGTCGACACCCACGATCTTCCCGTTCTCCACGGACTCCATCGGGGCGTATTCGGCATTCGTGCCGACCTTGATCACACCGGACTTCTGGTACTTCTCCGGCAGCTTCGAGAAGAGCGGAGCGCCGCTCTTGGTCTCCTTGCCGCTGCCGCTCTCCTGGGAGGCGCTGTCGGTCTGGTCGCCACAGGCGGTGAGGAGCAGCGTGCCGGCGACCGCGATGGCGCCGACCGCCGCGATCCGGGCCCTGGCGGTCGTACGACGCGTGGTGCTTGCGGTCATGTCGGGATCCTCCGGCAGGTGAGGGTGAGGTGCTGGTGGGGCGGCTTGGCACGCACCTTCGAGTGTCGCCACCTCGTGTGAACGGCATCCTGCCATTTGGACTGGCCCATTCAGGGGTCCTGCCATGTCAAAATCGGATAACGGGCGACCCCCGAACATCAACGGCCGGTACCTCGGGACCGGACCTTCTGTGGGGATTCATTCCTCAGGCCGGAGAATCTTCGGCACGTCTTGACTGGTGGACGGCATTTATACCGGTTTGCCGACTTGTCCAGATATTCGACTATGAGTCACGTCACCGCGTCGATATGGACTCGTCCGTAACACCGTTCGTCCGGTAAGAAAGACGTTTACACCCCTCATCCGGGGCTCAGGGCGCGTGTGCGGCGCGCCCGCGCGTATGTACCTCTCCCTGCCAGGGCGGGCCAACCGCTCGGTGCGGGGCACGTACGCGGTGCCCGCCCACCCCTCCTCAACCAGGAGTGGCCACCCTCAAACGATGAAGACTTAAGGGGTCAACACCATGGCAGCGGAGATCGTCAATCCTCGCAGCGACAGCACCATCGACAGCGCCACCGACCGTGGCATCGAGCGCACGAGCGCGGCGGACACGGGGGCCGACGAGCCCTTCGATCCGGCCTTCGCCCTCCACCGGGGCGGGAAGATGGCCGTGCAGTCCACCGTCCCGATCCGGGACAAGGACGACCTTTCCCTGGCGTACACGCCCGGTGTGGCGAAAGTGTGCAGCGCCATCGCCGACAACCCCGAGCTCGTCCACGACTACACCTGGAAGTCCCAGGTCGTGGCCGTCGTGACGGACGGCACCGCCGTGCTCGGCCTCGGCGACATCGGGCCCGAGGCGTCCCTCCCCGTGATGGAGGGCAAGGCCATCCTCTTCAAGCAGTTCGGCGGCGTCGACGCGGTGCCGATCGCGCTCGCGACCACCGACGCCGACGAGATCGTCGACACCGTCGTCCGGCTCGCCCCCTCCTTCGGCGGGGTCAACCTGGAGGACATCTCGGCGCCCCGCTGCTTCGAGATCGAGCGCAAGCTCCAGGAGCGGCTGGACATCCCGGTCTTCCACGACGACCAGCACGGCACCGCGGTCGTCACGCTGGCCGCCCTGCGCAACGCCGCGAAGCTCTCCGGGCGGACGCTCGGCGATCTGCGCGGCGTCATCTCCGGCGCGGGCGCGGCGGGCGTGGCGATCGCCAAGTTCCTGCTGGAGGCGGGGATCGGCGACATCGCGGTGGCCGACCGCAAGGGCATCGTCAGCCGCGACCGCGAGGACCTCACCGAGGTCAAGCGCGAGCTGGCGGAGCTGACGAACCGGGCGGGCCTGTCCGGCTCGCTGGAGCAGGCGCTCGCCGGCGCGGACGTCTTCATCGGCGTCTCCGGCGGTACGGTCCCGGAGGCGGCGGTGGCCTCGATGGCGCCCGGCGCGTACGTCTTCGCGATGGCCAACCCGAATCCGGAGGTCCACCCGGAGGTCGCGCACAAGTACGCGGCCGTGGTGGCGACCGGGCGGTCCGACTTCCCGAACCAGATCAACAACGTGCTGGCGTTCCCGGGGATCTTCGCGGGTGCGCTGCAGGTGCGGGCCTCGCGGATCACGGAGGGCATGAAGATCGCCGCGGCGAACGCGTTGGCCGACGTGGTCGGCGATGAGCTGGCGGCGGATTACGTGATCCCGTCCCCGTTCGACGAGCGGGTGGCGCCGGCGGTCACTGCTGCGGTGGCCGCGGCGGCGCGGGCTGAGGGTGTGGCTCGACGCTGAGGCTGTTGCCGAGCGGCGCGTGATGGGCGGGGCCTGTACTTGTACGGGCCCCGCCCGTGCGTTTCCGCCCTGCGGTGATCGAGGCGCCCCTTTTCTGCCCCTGCGGCGATTGAGGCCTGCACCACTGAGCCCCTCCGGCGATTGAGGGGGGTGCCCTAACCACCAGCCCCTGCGGCGATTGAGCAGCGGGGGTCTGGGGGCGGAGCCCCCCGGGGCGCTGCCCCGGACCCCGCTCCTCAAACGCCGGAGGGGCTGAGTTGGCGCGGCTCAATCGCCGCGGGAGCTGGTGGGTGCGGGCCCGCCGGGCAGGAGCTGGTGGGCGCGGGCCCCGTCGGCCAAGCACTGGGCGCGGGCCCACCCCGGTTGGTGTGCGTCACACGCGGAGGCGGTTACGTGCGCGCCCCGCCCCGCCTATCGTCGACCCATGTTCGCCGCCTACGCAGCCCGCATCGACCCCGACCAGCCCCTCGCCGGCCTGGAGCTGGGCGATCGCCCGGCCCCCGAGGCGCGTCCCGGGTGGAGCACCGTCACCGTCCGGGCCGCCTCCCTCAACCACCACGACCTCTGGTCCCTGCGCGGCGTCGGCCTGTCGCAGGACCGGCTGCCGATGATCCTCGGCTGCGACGCGGCCGGCGTCGACCAGGACGGCAACGAGGTCGTCCTGCACTCCGTCATCGGGCAGTCCGGGCACGGCGTCGGGCCCAACGAGCCGCGCTCCATCCTCACCGAGCGCTACCAGGGCACCTTCGCCGAGCAGGTCACCGTCCCCACCTGGAACGTCCTGCCCAAGCCGAAGGAACTCAGCTTCGCCGAGGCCGCCTGCCTGCCGACCGCCTGGCTCACCGCGTACCGGATGCTGTTCACCAACGCCGGGGTGCGGCCCGGGGATTCCGTGCTCGTCCAGGGCGCCGGCGGCGGGGTCGCCACCGCCGCGATCGTGCTCGGGAAGGCCGCCGGGCTGCGGGTCTTCGCCACCAGCCGGGACAAGGCCAAGCGCGAGCGGGCGGTCGAACTCGGCGCGCTGGAGGCGTACGAGCCCGGCGCCCGGCTTCCGCAGCGCGTGGACGCCGTCATCGAGACCGTGGGGGCCGCCACCTGGTCCCACTCCGTGAAGTCGCTGCGCCCCGGCGGCACCCTCGTCATCTCCGGGGCCACCAGCGGCGACCGGCCCACGCACGCCGAACTGACCCGGATCTTCTTCCTGGAGCTGAAGGTCGTCGGCTCCACCATGGGGTCCAAGGACGAGCTGGAGGACCTGCTTGCGTTCTGCGCCACCACCGGGGTGCGCCCGGTCATCGACGAGGTGCTGCCGCTCGACCGGGCCCGGGAGGGATTCCAGCGGCTCGAGTCCGGCGACCTGTTCGGGAAGATCGTCCTCACGCCGACCTCCTAGATCCGCCAGGAACTCCTCCGCTCCGCATACTTGAACAAGTCTCATCTTTGCTGATGGGATGCCGCCCATGCGAATGGGCAGAGCACTCATGGCACTTGTCGTCGCGTCCGTGCTCGCGGCGGGGGCCCTCGCCCCCGCCGCCTCGGCGCGCCCCGCACCCGTCTCCCCCTCCCCGCCCCCGACCTCGTCCTCGTACGACCGCGCCATCCCGCCCCTCACCGACGACCGCGGGCGCACCCTCACCTTGCGCGGCTGGAACGTCGAGGACAAGGCGAACCGCGGCGAGGACGCCCTCAGCGCCATCACCGAACGGCACTTCCGCGACCTGAGGGCCAACGGCTTCAACTTCGCCCGGCTGCTGGTCTTCTGGGACGACCTGGAGCCCCGGCGCGGCCAGTACAGCGCGCGCTACCTCCACAAGATCGAACGCATCCTGGACTGGGCCCGCAAGCACCGCGTCCACGTCCTCATCGACGCGCACCAGGACGTCTTCGGGCCCGCGTTCGGCCACCGCGGTATCCCGGAATGGGCCACCAGGACCGACGGGCTGCCGTTCACGCCGAACCCCGACGACTGGTTCTCGGAGTATTTCCAGCCCGCCGTCCAGCGGGCCTTCACCCACCTCTACGAGGACCCCGACCTCCAGCGCGCCCAGGCCGCCATGTGGCAGGTCCTCGCCGACCGTTTCGGCCGCCACCCCGCCGTCATCGGCTACGACCTGATCAACGAGCCCATGGGGGAGCTGCGGGAGGGCGAGGACCTGCCGACCGCCGCCCGCCGCATCGAGGCCGAGCACCTCACACCCATGTACAACCGGCTCGCCCGCGCCGTCCGCACGAAGGACCGCGACACCTGGATCTTCGTCGAGCCGACCCCCATCGTCGGGGAGGGTGTCCCGACCGGGCTGGGGCGCATCAAGGACAACCGGACCGTCTACGCCCCGCACTTCTACAACACCGCCATGGAGGCGGGCGCCGACTACGACCCGGACGCCGGCTGGATCGAGGCGTACGAGGCCGCCGTCACCGCCTATCCGGCCCGCCACCGTATGCCCGTCGTCGTGGGGGAGTGGGGGCCGCTGAACAACGCCCTCCCCAACATGGGCCGCTTCTACCGCGAGGCCGTCGCCTCCCTGAACCGCTACAGCTCCGGCTGGGCGGGGTACGTCTGGTGCTACGGCGGCGGCTACTGCGCGGTCGACGAGCGCGGCCGCTTCCGTACGAACAAGGAGCAGACCGCCACCCCGTACGCCCCGGCCGTCGCGGGAACCGTCCGCTCCGACACGTACGACGCGGGCACCCGCACCTACCGCCTCGCCTACCGGGCCGCCGCCCGGCCCGGGGTGACGGAGCTGTCCCTGCCGCCCGCGTCCCGGGGCTGGCGTGTCACCGTCACCGGACCCGCCCATGTCCTTGGCGCCTCGTCGCGCGGTGCATGGCCGGTCGTCCTCGCGCGGCCCGGGGGTGAGGTGGTCGTGACCGTGCGGGAAGCTGGGCCGTATGGACGAACTGACCACCCCTGAAGGGTTTCTGCTGCGCCCCTGGCTGCCCGACGACGCCTCGGCGGTGCTCCGCGCCTTCGCCCCGGCCGAGATGGACCGCCAGGCGGACCGGCCCGTGGACGACCGGTCCGGGGCGCTGGCCTGGATCGCCGAACGCGCGCGCGAGCGAGGGGCGCGCACCGGCTACTCCTGGGCCGTCGTGGGGGAGGAGGGCGAGGCGCTCGGCTGTGTGGCGCTGAACGTCGTCAACCGGGCACACGACAGCGGCTGGGTCTCCTACTGGACCACCGAATCCGCCCGCGGCCGGGGCGTTGCCCCGGCCGGCGTGCGGGCCCTCACGCGCTGGGCCTTCGACGAGCTCGGGCTGTACCGGCTGGAGCTGGGCCACCGCACCGACAACGTCGCCTCCTGCCGGGTCGCGACCCGGTCCGGATTCGCGTCCGAGGGCATCGAGCGGGCCAAGCTGCGGTACGGCAAGGTCCGGTACGACGTCGAGCGGCACGCGCGCCTCGCCGACGATGATGTCAACTTTGATTGACGGGCGATGCGTGTCAATGTAAGTTGACATCATGACCGAAGCAACGGATCTGGCCGCGCGCGCCGGTGACCGCGACCCGCGTGTCGGGCTGCGGGCGGTGGCCGCGCTGCGGCGGCTGCTGGAGCAGCTCGAAGCCGTACAAGTCGGAAGCGCCCGCGCTCAGGGCTGGTCGTGGCAGGAGATCGCCGCCGAGCTGGGCGTCAGCCGGCAGGCCGTGCACAAGAAGTACGGGAGGCGTTGATGTTCGAGCGATTCACCCGGGGGGCCCGCTCCACCGTGAAGGGTGCCGTGGCCCAGGCCGAGCGGGCCGGGGCCGGCTCGGTCACCGAGGAACACCTGCTGCTCGCACTGTTGGAACAGGAGGGCGGCCGGGCCGCGTTCGCCGTCACCGCACTCGGCCTCCACGACCGCCGGGCCTCCCTGGACGCCGCCTTCGCCGAGGCCCGCCGCCGCGGCGGCCTGACCAGGGCCGACACCGACGCCCTCGCCGGCATCGGGATCGACCTCGGCGCGATCGTCTCCCGCGTCGAGGGAGCTCACGGCGAAGGCGCCCTGGACGCCGACCGCCGCAGCCGCCGGTGGTGGTCCGGGCACCGCCCCTTCACTCCGGGGGCGAAGACCGTGCTGGAGAACGCGCTCCGGGTGGCCCTCGGCCGTGGCGACCGGTTCATCGGCGAGGAACACCTGCTCCTGGCCCTCACCGCGAAGCCCGGAGTCGTCGCCGACGTCCTCGCCGAGCACGGTGCGACCTACACGGCCGTGCAGCGCGCGCTGTACGGCCCCGAAGCGGGCAGGGGCGGCGCGGGCCAGGGGCACGCCCAGGCCGGGTGAGGGGCGGGGCTCCCGCCCCACCCCCGGGAGCCTCAGGCCTTGTCCTCGTCCTCCGCCGTCAGCAGCGCCTCGATCCGCGCCGCCGCCTCGCCCAGATGGCGGCGGGCCTCCGCGAGCCGGGTCTCCGTCACCCCGTGATCGCGGGCCGTGTCCCGGACGCCGTCGCGGAACCGGTCCAGCAGGCGGTCCAGATCGCGCACCGGGTCCCCGGTCGTCGGCACGTCCTGCCCCCAGTCCGCACCGGGGGCCGGGTCCTGGACGGGCGGGGCGGTCTCCGGCCCGGGCTTGCCGAACGGAGGCCAGGTGCCGGACCGGGCGAAGCCGCCGAGCTGGCCGGTGATCTCCGCGAGACCCTCCCGTACGCCGGAGGGCCAGTCACCCCGGGCGAAGTGCTCCTGCACCTGGCGGGCGGCGGTCTGCATCTGCTCGCGCGCCTTCTCCTGGGCCTCCTTGGCCTGGCGGCGGGCCTGCTGGGCGTCCTCCCGGGCGCGCCGGGACTCGTCCTTCGCCCGGCGCGCCTGCTCCTTCCACTCCTGCTTGGCCCGGCGCAGCTCCTCCTTCGCCGTGCGCCACGCCTCGCTGTCGCCGAGGTCGCCCAGATTGCCGAAGTCGCCGAAGTCTCCGAAGGGCGAGGAGGGTTCGCCCTTCCCCTTCGTCTTCCCGGTCCCCGACCCGGACCCGGACCCGGGCCCCGCCTTCGTGCCGTGCCGGGACTCCGATGCCGCCGCCCGCATGTCGCTGCGGAGCCGGCCCGCCGCGCCCCGTACGTCGTCGCGGATCTCGGCGGCCAGCTCGGAGAGCGAGTCGCGGATCTCCAGCTCCAGGTCGGCCAGTTCGCCGCTGCGGCCCGCCAGTTCCTCGCGGCCGGCGTCGGTGATCGAGTAGACCTTGCGGCCGCCCTCGGTGGCATGGGTGACCAGGCCCTCGGCCTCCAGCTTGGCCAGCCGCGGGTAGACCGTGCCGGCGGACGGGGCGTAGAGGCCCTGGAAGCGCTCCTCCAGCAGGCGGATGATCTCGTAACCGTGGCGCGGGGCCTCGTCCAGGAGCTTGAGGAGATACAGGCGCAGACGGCCGTGGGCGAATACGGGGGGCATGTCAGAGAACCTTTCCGGTCGGCTCGGCGGCGTACGCGTCGTCCTCGGCGGGCGGCCTGCGCAGGAGGGCGATCGAACCGGACACGGTCGTCGCCCGCAGGGTTCCCGTCCCGGCGCCCAGCGTGCCGGTGATCTTCTTCGCGCCCCACTGCCCGCCGACCCGCAGGTCCTCGAAGGCGTTGGAGACGGCCCCGCTCGCGGTGTTCGCCTCGACCCTGGCGTCCGCCGGGTGCGGCAGCCGGATCGCGATCTCGCCGGACACCGTGGTCAGCCGGATGTCCGTGGGCTTCCCGGACGGGTCGACGTCCAGCACCATGTCACCGCTGACCGACTCGGCCCGGACCGAGGCCCCCGCCCCGTCGATCACCGTCAGATCACCGGCCACGGACTGGAAGCGCAGGTCCCCCGTGACGCTCTGGGCCTCCAGGCTGCCCGACACCGACTCCCCGCGCACCGCGCCCGTCAGCCCGACGAGCGTGGAGTCCCCCGTGATGCCGCGGACCTCGGTGCGGCCGCTGATGCCGGAGACGAAGGCCCCCGCGCCGATCACGCCGACCTCGACCGAGGCCGTGGTGGGCACGACGAGCGAGACGACGGCGCTGCGGCGGCGGCCCTTGGGGTCGAGCCAGCGCAGGAGGTCCTGCCAGGGCAGATCCTCGTACGCCACGGTGAGCCGGCCGTCCTCCTGGGTCACGATCAGCGGCGGCCCCTCGATCGCGGAGACCTCCAGCCGGGCGCCCGGCTCGTCGGTCCCGACCACGTTGACCGTGCCGTCGACGACACGCACCTGGAGCGCCGTCACCGGATCGTCGAAGGAGAGCTTCCGCGGCTCATCGATGGTCCATGTCGACACAGGCATGGATGTGACCTCCCGGGAAGCGTGGCAACGCAACATATCGCGTCTCGTGAAGAACACGATATATCGCGGATGGGGGAAGTCAAGGGATGTCGTGCCTCGTCAACGGTCAGCAGAATGCCTGCAACACGATCAAATGTGGGCATATTGCCCTAGCGTATGAGCCATGAACGCGACATCCACCGGGGCCCTCCTGCTGTGCCGGGCCGACCCCGAGACCGTACGGCCGCTCGCCCACCTGCTGCGCGAGCAGATGCTGCTGGTCCGCGCGGGCGAGGAGTGGAGTGCGCTCGTCCCGGAGGGGAAGCCCTGGCGGGCCGGGGGAGCGGAGCAGGACGCCGAGCCGGTCGACCGGGTCCTCGGCGGCTGGGCCACCGCGCTCGCCGTCGGCTCCACCTGGCCGGTGCTCGCCCTGTGGTGGGACGCCGACCGGGCCGGATACACCCTCGCCGCCGGGTTCCGCCGGCCCGTGGGGTACGTCTGGCTGACCGACGGCACCCCGGTGGGCGAGGACGAGGCCATGCGCACCTTCGCCGCCCGGCTCGGCCTCGACCCGGTGCTGGACGTCCAGGCGCTGGAGCAGCTGACCCGCCCCGATCCGGAAAGCGACGCGGAAGCCCGGCTGCGCGGACTGCTCGCCGTCCTCACCGGCACCGGACTGGCCCTGCCCGCCGGGCTCTCCCCGGGCGAGAGCGCCGACCGGCTGCGCAGCGTCGCTGCTGCGCAGCGCCAGGTCGACCGCGTCGAGTGGGCCGGCTGGCGCGATGCCGTACGGGTCGAACTGGACGCGGTCGAGAACAGCCGGGTCGGCCCGTGGGTACGCGGCCCCCGCGCCCGGGCCGTCGCCGCCGTCCAGCTCGCGGCCGGGCTCCCGCTCCTGCTCTGGGGCGCGCGACGCCGCAGCGGCGGCTGGGCGGCGGCCGGGGCGGTGCTGCTGGCACAGGGCGCGCTGGGGCTCCTCTACGAGCGGGCCAGGGCGGGTACTCCCTAGACCCTTGGACCCCGCAGATCAGGCCCCGAGGATCACTCGTCCTCGTCGTCCTCGTCGTCCAGCCGGGCCAGCCAGGTCGCCAGGCGCTCGACGGGCACCTCGAAGTCGGGGTTGAGATCGACGAAGGTCCGCAGCTGCTCGGCGAGCCACTCGAAGGTGACCTCCTCCTCGCCGCGCCGCTTCTCCAGTTCCTCGATGCCACGGTCCGTGAAGTACATGGGAGAAGGATATCCAGCGGGGAAACGCCGGGGACCCGGCCCCGCGACAAGCGCGGAACCGGGTCCCCGGGATGTTCAGCTGTGCGTCCTCAGGCCTCGAAGACCTCGTTGACCAGCTGCGTCTGCTCCGCCTGGTGACGCTTGGCCGAGCCGACCGCCGGGGACGAGCCGTGCGGCCGCGAGATGCGGCGCAGGCGCTCGCCGTGCGGCACGTCCGCGCCGACCGCGAGGTCCAGGTGGTCGATCAGGTTGAGCGCGATGAACGGCCACGCACCCTGGTTCGCCGGCTCCTCCTGCGCCCACAGGTACTTCTCGGCGTTCGGGTACTTCGCGATCTCGGCCTGGATCTCCGCACCCGGCAGCGGGTACAGCCGCTCCAGGCGGATGATCGCGGTCTCCGTGTCGCCCCGCTTCTCCCGCTCGGCGTCCAGGTCGTAGTACAGCTTGCCCGAGACGAAGACGACCTTGCGGACGTCCTCCGCCTTGACCGACGCGTCGCCGATCACCGGGCGGAAGCCGCCGGAGGTGAACTCCTCGATGGACGAGGCGGCCGCCTTCAGACGCAGCATCGACTTCGGGGTGAAGACGATGAGCGGCTTGTGGTGCGGGTTGTGCACCTGCCAGCGCAGCAGGTGGAAGTAGTTCGACGGCAGGGTCGGCATCGCGACCGTCATGTTGTCCTGCGCGCACATCTGGAGGAAGCGCTCCGGGCGGGCGGACGAGTGGTCCGGGCCCTGGCCCTCGTAGCCGTGCGGCAGGAGCAGCGTGACGCCGGAGGTCTGGCCCCACTTCTGCTCGGCCGAGGAGATGAACTCGTCCACGACGGTCTGCGCGCCGTTGACGAAGTCACCGAACTGGGCCTCCCAGATGACCAGCGACTCCGGACGGGCCAGCGAGTAGCCGTACTCGAAGCCCATCGCCGCGTACTCGCTGAGCAGTGAGTCGTAGACGTTGTAACGGGCCTGGTCGTCCGCCAGGTACAGCAGCGGGGTGTAGTCCTCGCCGGTGACCTGGTCGACCAGGACCGCGTGGCGCTGGCCGAACGTGCCCCGGCGGCTGTCCTGGCCGGCGAGCCGGACCGGGGTGCCCTCCATCAGCAGCGAACCGATGGCCAGGGTCTCGCCCATGCCCCAGTCGATCGTGGCGTTCTCCACCGAGGCCGCGCGACGCTGCATCTGCGGCATCAGACGGGGGTGGACGGTGATCGACTCGGGGATGTTGACCTGCGACTCGGCGATCCGCTTGACGACCTCGGCGGAGACGGCCGTCTCCACGGCCACCGGGAACGCGGCCTGCGGCTCCGGGACGTGCGGGGACGCCGGCTGCGAGGTGGCCTCGCGGACCTCGGCGAACACCTTCTCCAGCTGACCCTGGAAGTCCTGGAGCGCCTGCTCCGCCTCTTCCAGCGTGATGTCGCCGCGACCGATGAGGGACTCGGTGTAGAGCTTGCGCACCGAGCGCTTCTTGTCGATCAGGGTGTACATCTGCGGGTTGGTGAACTCCGGGTTGTCGCCCTCGTTGTGACCGCGGCGGCGGTAGCAGATGAGGTCGATCACGACGTCCTTGTTGAACGCCTGCCGGAACTCGAAGGCGAGCCGCGCGACGCGGACCACGGCCTCCGGGTCGTCGCCGTTGACGTGGATGATCGGCGCCTCGATCATGCGCGCCACGTCGGTGGCGTACATCGAGGAGCGCGAGGACTCCGGGGCGGCGGTGAAGCCGACCTGGTTGTTGATCACCACGTGCACGGTGCCGCCGGTGCGGTAGCCGCGCAGCTGCGACATGTTGAGCGTCTCGGCGACGACGCCCTGGCCCGCGAAGGCCGCGTCGCCGTGGAGCGCGACCGGCAGGACCGTGAAGTCCGTGCCGCCCTTGTTGATGATGTCCTGCTTGGCGCGGGCGATGCCCTCCAGAACCGGGTCGACCGCCTCCAGGTGCGAGGGGTTGGCGGCCAGCGAGACCTTGATCTGCTCGCCGTCCAGACCGGTGAAGGTGCCCTCGGCGCCCAGGTGGTACTTGACGTCGCCGGAGCCGTGCATCGAGCGCGGGTCGAGGTTGCCCTCGAACTCGCGGAAGATCTGGGCGTACGACTTGCCGACGATGTTCGCCAGGACGTTCAGGCGGCCGCGGTGGGCCATGCCGATGACGACCTCGTCGAGACGGGCCTCGGCGGCGGAGTCGAGAACGGCGTCGAGCAGCGGGATGACGGACTCGCCGCCCTCCAGCGAGAACCGCTTCTGGCCGACGTACTTCGTCTGAAGGAAGGTCTCGAACGCCTCCGCGGCGTTCAGCCGGCGCAGGATGCGCAGCTGCTCCTCGCGCTCGGGCTTCGGACGCGGGCGCTCCACCCGGTCCTGGAGCCACTTGCGCTGCTTCGGGTCCTGGATGTGCATGAACTCGATGCCGGTGGTGCGGCAGTACGACTCACGGAGCACGCCGAGGATGTCGCGGAGCTTCATCATCGTCTTGCCGGCGAACCCGCCGACCGCGAACTCCCGCTCCAGGTCCCACAGGGTGAGGCCGTGCTCGGTGATGTCCAGGTCGGGGTGCTTGCGCTGGTGGTACTCCAGCGGGTCGGTGTCGGCCATGACGTGGCCGCGGACCCGGTAGGAGTGGATCAGCTCGAAGACCCGCGCGGCCTTGGTGACGTCGTCGTCGTGCGATGCGTCGATGTCCTTGAGCCAGCGGACCGGCTCGTAGGGGATGCGCAGCGCCTTGAAGATCTCGTCGTAGAACTCGTTCTCGCCGAGCAGCAGCTGGGACAGGACGCGCAGGAACTCGCCGGAGGCGGCGCCCTGGATGACCCGGTGGTCGTAGGTCGACGTGAGCGTCATGACCTTCGAGATGCCGAGCTTGTTGAGGGTGTCCTGCGAGGTGCCCTGGAACTCCGCCGGGTAGTCCATCGCGCCGACGCCCATGATGAGGCCCTGACCGGGCATCAGGCGGGGCACCGAGTGGACGGTGCCGATGCCGCCGGGGTTGGTCAGCGAGGCGGTGACGCCGGTGAAGTCGTCCATGCCGAGCTTGCCGATGCGGGCGCGCCGGACGATGTCCTCGTACGCCTGCCAGAACTCGAAGAAGTTGAGCGTCTCGGCCTTCTTGATGGCCGCGACGACCAGCTGGCGGTCGCCGTTCGGCTTCACCAGGTCGATGGCCAGACCCAGGTTGACGTGCTCCGGCTTGACCAGGGTCGGCTTGCCGTCCTTCTCCGCGAAGGAGTAGTTCATCGACGGCATGGCCTTGAGGGCCTGCACCATCGCGTACCCGATGAGGTGCGTGAAGGAGATCTTCCCGCCGCGGGCGCGCTTGAGGTGGTTGTTGATGACGATGCGGTTGTCGAAGAGCAGCTTCACCGGGACCGCGCGGACGGACGTGGCCGTCGGCAGCTCCAGCGAGGCGTTCATGTTCTTCGCGACGGCGGCCGAGGGGCCGCGCAGCGTCACGTACTCCGGTCCTGCCGGGGCCTCGGTGGACTCGTCCGCCTTGGGCTTCGCCTTGGCGGGCGCGGCAGCGGGCTTCGCCGCCGCGGGCTTCGCCTCGGCGGGGGCGGCCTTCGCCGGAGCGGGCGCGGCCTTGGCCGGGGCCGGCTGCGCGGGGGCTGCCGGAGCGGCGGCGGGCGCGGCCTTCGCCGGAGCCGGAGCGGCTGCCGGAGCTGGCGCGGCCGGGGCGGCTGCCTCGGTCACCGGGGCCCCCGAGGCCCCGGGAGCGGGCTTGTCCGCCGTGCCGGCGGCACCCGGCTTGTAGTCGGCGAAGAAGTCCCACCAGGCACGATCGACCGAACTGGGGTCCTGGAGGTACTGCTGGTAGATCTCGTCGACGAGCCATTCATTGGCGCCGAAAGCCGCGGCCGGGTTGGTGCCCGGGCTGGCTTGGTCGGTCGAGACGCTTGAGTTACTGGGGGACTGAGACGACACGGCGGCAACCGCCCTCTTCCGCTTCACAAGGTGATGGACAGCGGAAATCAAGGCTACGCCCCCCGAACCGTTCCTTGCAGGCCGGGCCGGTGCTTCGTCGTGCACATCACATCGAAGGGCGGGTTTCGGCGCAGGAAATGGCGGGAAACAAGCGAGGTTCCACTGCACTTCGGGTACGCAGGACCGTGGACACGGCCCTGCGACCGCATCCCCTTGAGGCCCCTTGCTGGCAGGACACGTATGAACGTGCCCTTCCGGTTCGACCCTATGCCAACGAGACGGTCAACCGCGCGGCTCGGAGATTCCCGGGAGAGTGACCTGGATCCGGCAGCCCCGCACGGATTCGGCCACACCGATCCGGCCGCCGTGCAGATCGACCGCCCACCGGGCGATGGCGAGGCCGAGACCCGTACCGCCGTCGCTGCCCGGCCCCTGCGGGGAGGGCGCCTGGCCCCGGTTGAAACGCTCGAACACCCGGTGGCGCTCCGCCTCCGGAATGCCCGGCCCCTCGTCGATGACTTCCAGCTCCAGCGACTCGGGGTAGGCCCCGCGCCGCGCCAGCACCGTCACCCGGCCGTGCGGCGGGCTGTGCTTGACCGCGTTGTCGATGAGGTTCGCGACCACCTGGTGCAGCCGCTCGGCGTCCGCGTGCGCGGTGAGTTCCGGCGGCGAGACGTCCAGATGCAGATGGACGTCCGTACGGGAGTGATTGCCCGAACCCGACGACAGCCGTCGCTGGGAGGCGGCGAGATTCGCCTCCTTCAGTACGCCCGACAGATACGGCCACACCTCGAAACGGCGTGCCTTGAGGGCGACGACCCCGTTGTCCAGGCGCGACAGGTCCAGCAGCGTCTCGACCAGCCGGCCGAGCCGCTCCGTCTGTTTCAGCGCCGTGCGCATCGTCTCCGGATCGGCGGCGGACACCCCGTCCACCACGTTCTCCAGCACGGCTCTGAGCGCCGCGATGGGCGTACGCAGCTCATGGCTGACATTGGCGACCAGCTCTTTTCGATGCCGGTCCTCCGCCTCCAGATCGTCCGCCATGCGGTTGATCGTCTGCGCCAGGTCGCCCAGCTCGTCCCGCCGCCCGGCGCCGCTCACCCGGCGCGTGTAGTCGCCGTGCGAGATCGACCGGGCCACCGCTCTCATCTCGTCCAGCGGCGCGGTCAGACCGTGCGCCACGAACTGGGTGATCAGCAGCGTGGCGATCACCGAGAACACCGTGATGAAGCGGAACTCCGTACGGGTCCGCAGCGCGACGATCAGCAGACCCGTGGTGATGAACACCGAGACCACGACGAGCGTGCCGAGCTTTGCCTTGATCGAGAAGGGCCGCAGTCCGGACCCTGGCCGGGTCATGGCGCGGGGGTCTCCAGGGCGTAGCCCACACCGTGCACGGTACGGATCCGCTCCGCGCCGATCTTCCGGCGCAGCGCCTTGATGTGGCTGTCGACCGTGCGGGTGCCCGAGGCGTCCGCCCAGTCCCACACCTCGGCCAGCAGCTGCTCCCGGGAGAGCACGGCGCGCGGGGTGTTGGCGAGGCAGACCAGCAGGTCGAACTCGGTCGGCGTGAGGTGGACGTCCTCGGCGCGCACCCGGACCCGGCGCTGCGCGTGGTCGATCTCCAGCTCACCCAGGCGCAGTATCCCGCTGCGCGGGGTGACGGCGGCCAGCGCCGCCCGCTCCACCCGGCGCAGCAGCACGTGCACCCGGGCGGCCAGCTCCCGCATGGAGAACGGCTTGGTCATGTAGTCGTCGGCGCCGACCCCGAGCCCGACCAGCATGTCGGTCTCGTCGTCGCGTGCGGTGAGCATCAGCACCGGCACCGGGCGCGACGCCTGCACCCGGCGGCAGACCTCCAGGCCGTCGAAGCCCGGAAGCATGATGTCGAGCACCATCAGATCGGGCTGCCAGGCCTCGGCCGCGTCCACGGCCGCGGGGCCGTCCAGCGCGGTCTGCACCAGGAAGCCCTCCGCCCGCAGCCGGGCGGAAATGGCGTCGACGATCGTGGCGTCGTCCTCGACCACCAGCACCCGGCGCTGAGCCCCCGGGGTGGCCGCGACGCCGTTGTGGGTGGTGTGTGTCTGTTCCATCGCCCCGCCCCTGCCCGTTCTCGCGGGGGCCATTCCCCCGGAGGCACGGTCTTCGCTCGTGGATTTCGTGGGTGATCCCGTGTGCCGGTCAGCAGCGTAAAGGCAGCGGAGGCCTCCCGGCTACGCAGGGTGTTGCCCCGGGGTCACGAGTTCGGGCCGGACGGGCGGCCGGATCGTCGGCCTTGTGACGGTTGACCCGTGCCACCGCCGGGGCCACGCATACCGGGAGGGGGTTCAGCCGGCCCGGAGTGCGAGATGGACCACGTCGGGCACACCTCGGGCAACGGCCACTTCTTCGGTCCGAACCCCGCTGAACCCGGCATTCCGTAATGCCTGTTCGAAGGCGGGCGACGGCTGCGCGGACCAGACCGCGAGCACGCCGCCCGGGGTCAGCCGGTCGTGGCAGTGCGCCAGACCGGAGGGGGAGTAGAGGCTTCCGTTGCTCTCCGTGACCGTCCAGTCGGGGCCGTTGTCGATGTCCAGGCAGAGAGCGTCGTAACGCTCCGTGGTGGTACGGACGTGGGCGACCAGGTCCGTGTGCAGGATCCCGGTCCTGGGGTCGGCCAGCGCCGCTCCGGAGATCCGGTCCAGCGGCCCCTCCCGGTGCCAGTCCACGATCGCCTGCTCCCGCTCCACGACCACGATCCGCCCCCAGCGCTCCTCCTCGGCGGCCCGCACCAGGGAGAACCCGACACCGAGGCCGCCGATGAGTACGGAGGGGGCTGTCCGGTCTGCGGGCAGTGAGGCCAGCGCGACATCGATCAGCAGCCGCTCGGAGCGCCCGTCGGAGGTGTCCATCAGGAAGCAGCCGTTGGCGATGATCTCGAAGTGCTCCCCGCGCTCGCGCAGGACGACCTCGCCGAAGGGCCCCTCCCGGCGGTCGAGGACGACGGGGGTGCCGGGGGAGCGCACAGGCAGCGATTCCATCGGTTCGGGGGCGGTCGTCGCGGACATGATGCGGCTCTCCGGTATCCGGTCGTGGCGGTCGGTGCCCGCCCATCCTGGCCCGCTGTGGGGGTGGATGCCAGCGCCTTTCCCGCGCCGGGGAGGGGAACAACCGCTCGCCTTCGAGTGCTGCCGTACGGGGGAGGGGAGCCCTGGTGAGACGTACCGCCGCCGGGCTGATCGCTCAGAGCGAACACCGGTCGGGGAACATTCGGCGACTCACAAGCATTGAGCCCACATAGCTCAACTTGCCTGCCGAAGGGGAGATCATGACTAACGAGTCCCAGGCGTTCACACCGATCGACCTGCCCGTGCTGCCGCTCGACGACGAGGTCGTCCTGCCCGGCATGGTGGTGCCGCTGGACCTGTCCGACACCGAGGTGCGCGCCGCCGTCGAGGCCGCGCAGGCCGCAGCCCGCCCCGGCGGCGGCAAGCCCCAGGTGCTGCTGGTCCCGCGCATCGACGGCACCTACACGGGGACCGGTGTCCTCGGCACCGTCGAGCAGGTCGGACGCCTGTCGGACGGCGATCCGGGCGCCCTCATCCGGGCCCGTGACCGGGTCCGCATCGGAGCCGGGACCAGCGGTCCCGGCCGGGCGCTCTGGGTCGAGGGGACCGTGCTGGAGACCGCCGCCCCCGATCCGCTGCCCGGATCCGCGGCCGAGCTGGTCAAGGAGTACAAGGCGCTCGCCACCAGCTGGCTGAAGAAGCGCGGCGCCTGGCAGGTCGTGGACCGGGTCCAGCAGATCGACGACGTCTCCGCGCTCGCCGACAACTCCGGATACTCACCGTTCCTCTCCACCGCCCAGAAGGTCCAGCTCCTGGAGACCGTGGACCCGGTCGCCCGGCTGAAGCTCGCCATCCAGTGGCTGAGCGAGCACCTCGCCGAGCAGGACGTGGCCGAGTCCATCGCCAAGGACGTCCAGGACGGCGTCGACAAGCAGCAGCGCGAGTTCCTGCTGCGCCGCCAGCTCGACGCCGTACGCAAGGAGCTCGCCGAGCTCAACGGCGACCCGGAGGACGAGTCCGACGACTACCGGGCCCGCGTCGAGGCCGCCGACCTGCCCGAGCACGTCCGCGAGGCCGCGCTCAAGGAGGTCGAGAAGCTGGAGCGCTCCAGCGACCAGTCCCCCGAGGGCTCCTGGATCCGCACCTGGCTGGACACCGTCCTCGAACTGCCCTGGACCGAGCGCACCGAGGACGCCTACGACATCCGCGGCGCCCAGGAGGTCCTGGACGCGGAGCACGCAGGCCTGGCCGACGTGAAGGAGCGGATCACCGAGTACCTGGCGGTGCGCAAGCGGCGTGCCGACCGAGGGCTGGGCGTCGTCGGCGGGCGTCGCGGCGGTGCCGTGCTCGCCCTCGTGGGCCCGCCCGGCGTCGGCAAGACCTCGCTCGGCGAGTCCGTCGCTCACGCCATGGGCCGCAAGTTCGTCCGCGTCGCGCTCGGCGGTGTCCGGGACGAGGCGGAGATCCGGGGCCACCGGCGTACGTACGTCGGCGCGCTCCCCGGCCGGATCGTGCGGGCCATCAAGGAGGCCGGTTCGATGAACCCGGTCGTCCTGCTCGACGAGATCGACAAGGTCGGCTCCGACTTCCGGGGCGACCCGGCCGCCGCCCTCCTCGAAGTCCTCGACCCGGCGCAGAACCACACCTTCCGCGACCACTACCTTGAGGTCGAGCTCGACCTCAGCGACGTGGTCTTCCTGGCCACCGCCAACGTCCTCGAAGCCATCCCGGAGGCCCTGCTCGACCGCATGGAGCTGGTCCGCCTCGACGGCTACACCGAGGACGAGAAGGTCGTCATCGCCCGGGACCACCTGCTCCCGCGCCAGCTGGAGCGGGCCGGTCTGGAGAAGGGCGAGGTCGCTCTGGAGGAGTCGGCGCTGCGCAAGCTGGCCGGCGAGTACACCCGTGAGGCGGGCGTACGGAATCTGGAGCGGGCCGTCGCCCGGCTGCTCCGCAAGGTCGCGGCCCAGCACGAACTGGGCGACCGCGAGCTGCCGTTTCCGCACAGGACCCGGCCGAGCGCCGCACCGCGGTGCCGGGCGTGGCGACCGGGCTCGCGGTGACCGGGGCGGGCGGTGACGTCCTCTTCGTCGAGGCGTCGCTCGCCGACCCGGAGACCGGGGCGTCCGGACTGACCCTGACCGGTCAGCTCGGGGACGTCATGAAGGAGTCGGCGCAGATCGCGCTGAGCTTCCTGCGGTCGCACGGCGCGGAGCTGGAGCTGCCGGTCGCGGACCTCAAGGACCGGGGCGTGCACGTCCACTTCCCGGCGGGCGCGGTCCCCAAGGACGGCCCGAGCGCCGGCATCACGCTGACGACCGCGCTGGCCTCGCTGCTCTCCGGACGCCTGGTCCGTACGGATGTGGCGATGACCGGCGAGGTGTCGCTGACCGGACGGGTGCTGCCGATCGGTGGCGTCAAGCAGAAGCTGCTGGCCGCGCACCGGGCGGGCATCACGACCGTGGTGATCCCCCAGCGCAACGAGGCCGACCTGGACGACGTGCCGGCCGAGGTGCTGGAGAAGCTGGACGTCCACCCGGTCACCGACGTCCGCCAGGTGCTGGAGATCGCCCTCGCCCCGGCCACGGCCCCGGCCGGAAGGATCCCGGCCGCGGCCTGAGTGCCACGCAGTGACGGGCGCGGTATCAGGTGCGCGACCGGTACGGACGGCCCGCTTCCCGAGTCAACGGGGGCGGGCCGTTCCGCATGCCGTGATGGCCGGCCGGGGCGCTCAGGGGCGGTAGATCGTGCCCGGCTGCGGCTCGGCGGGAGCCATCAGCTCGGGGACGGTCACGAGGGTGTAGCCGTCCTTCTGGAGCGCGTCGATGATGCCGGGCACGGCGGGGACGGTGCCCTCGTAGATGTCGTGCAGCAGGATGACGCCGTCCTTGCTCGCCTGGTCCAGGATCCGCTTCTTGATCAGCGCGGAGTCGTTGGTCGAGTAGTCCTTGGCGGTGGCGCTCCACAGCACCTGGGAGAGCCCGAGGTCCTTGCTGATGTCCGAGACCGTGTCGTCGGTGCGGCCCTGCGGCGGACGCATCAGCCGGGGCTTCTTGCCGGTGATCTTCTCGATGGCCACCTGGGTCTTCTCCAGCTCGGCCCGTATCTCGTCCGGCTTCCGGTCGGTCAGCACCTGGTGCGTCCAGGTGTGGTTGGCGACCTCGTGGCCCTCGTCCTCGATGCGCTGCACCACGTCGGGGTGCTTGACGACGTGGTGCTTGCCCAGCAGGAAGAAGGTGGCGTGCACCTTCTTCTCCTTGAGGATGTCCAGCAGTCTCGGCGTGTCCTCGCCCGGGCCCGCGTCGAAGGTCAGGGCGATGCACTTGGCCTTGCGGCAGTCGACCGGCCCGAACTCACCCTTGGCGTCGGACGCCGCCTCCCCGCGTGCCGAACCCGGCGCGGTCGTCTCCATCGAGCAGCCGCTCAACGTCAGTGTGAGCGCCGTCACCAGCGCCGCGGCCAACCCCATCCCGGGCAACGGCATCTTTCCGGGCACGACACATCACTCCTCTGTGCGGGAAATCCCGCACAGGTGTGCGGTACGGCGATGACTATACATAGCATGTATACATCGAGTGCATAGTGGGGTGAGGGATGGCGACAGGCCCCGGATCGGGGCCGGGGCGGCGTGGTGGGTCCACTCCTGCGAAATACTGGCCGAGCTGCGGCGATGACCGGCCGCGGTGGCAGCTTTCATCGGCAGGGAACCGTACGAGGGGTACTGACGTGCGCGGAGACGACAGCGGGCCGGAGCCGGGCGCACCCGAGGGGCCGGGCGCGCCCGACGTGAGCGGCGTGGACCATGAGTTCCTGGCGCTGGAGCGTGAGCTCGCCGTGTTCCTGCGCCGGGCGCGCGCCAGCTCGGGCGAGATGGCCCGGGAGGTCCACCCCGAACTGGAGCCCGCCGCCTACGGTCTGCTCGTCCGCCTGGAGGCGGCGGGCCGGCAGCGGGCCACCGAACTGGCCGCCTACTTCGGCGTCGGCAAGGCCACCATGAGCCGCCAGCTCCACTCGCTGGAGAACCTCGGTCTGGTGGCCCGCGAACCCGATCCGGCCGACGGGCGCGCCTGGCTCGTCCACCTCACCGACGACGGCCTGGCCCGCTTCCGCAGCGTCCGGGACGCCCGCCGCGGGCGCTACGTGCGCAAGCTCGCCGACTGGGACCGGGCCGAGGTCGCCGAGCTGGCCCGGCTCCTGCACCAGCTGAACGCCCGCGCGGAGAGCTGACCCGGCTTCCGGCTGTCCGTCAGACCAGCTCCACCAGGAGCGCGGTCGCGTCGTCGTGCGTCTTGCCCCGCCGCAGCCGTACGCGCCCGGCCGCCGCGTCGGCCTCCTCCAGCTCCCGCACCCGGTCGATCAGCCCCTGCGGCCCCGCCTTCCGCAGCAGCCCCAGCGTGTCCGCCCAGTCGCCCTCGCCGAACACCTCCGTCCAGCGGGCCGCGCCGTCCGTGAGGGCGGCCAGCGCCCGGACGTCCGCCGCCGGGACACGGCCCGTCACCGCGCGCGAGGCCACCGCCGGATCGGCGGCGGCCGTGAAGAAGCCGCCCTCCTTGTTGCGCACGGTGGCGTCGGCGATCTCGTTCGAGGCGAGCGAACCCGGCGGCAGCCGCGTCAGCCGGTCGTCCAGAATCGACCGGACCGCACCGTCGTGGGACTCCAGCAGCAGGACCGAGTCGGACAGCACCAGGTACTCGATCGTGCGTTCGCCCCAACGCGCCAGGGCCACGGTCGCCTGAGGCGTGCGCACGTGAGAAAGGTCACAGGTGACCCGATGGGCTTCGGCTGTACGGGAGATGGCCGCGGCCAGGATCTCGGCCAGGGTCAGATCAGGGCGGGAACCGGACAGTTCCACCAGCGCACCGCCCAGCCGCGCGGTGAACCACGGGACCGAGTGCACACAACCGTCGTTCCCCCGCGGTGGGGTGACACCGTCGAGCAGCACCAGCGCACCGCCCTGGCCGGACGCGGGAAGAGTCCCGGACACCCAGTCCTCGTTGGGGCGTTCGGGACTGCCGGGGACGGTGGCGAGTTCGATGCGCATACCGCCAGTCTGCACGAGCCCTTCACCATCCCCGCACGCGGCCGAAGATGGCCTGTACCAGCAGGTCAACGCGGGCGCGCGAGGCGGAAGGACGGGCTCCGGGGAGCGTGCGGGCGGGCATCCTGCCAAAGGCTGAGCGGAAGTTCCACCCCGTGACCCACGCATGGTCAGGGGTCCCGCGGGGGAGACTTGTTCGTCAACTCCAGAGTGATGTTCACTCCTTCGAGTGGCGGAGCGGTTGATGCGCGCCCCCCTCTCATAAGCGCTGGAATGGTCGGAAGCCGTACCAGGAGCGGGGCGCCCTTCCATGTGACCGTGCGTCACCTCTGCTTCAAGGGTGGACGAGTCAAGATTGCGAGCACCGGTGCAGAAGAAGCGGCCGCGGAGCAAGGGCACGACGCGCGACGGTTCCGGGGCGACGCCTCCGGCACCCGGTGCGGACAAGCGGACCGTGCGGGTGCGCAGCCGACTGGTCGCCGGGGTCGCGGTCGTCGGCGTCATCGTCGTGGCGGCGGGCACCCCCGCCGTGCTCGGAGCCTCCGCCGATCTCACCGAGTCCCAGAGGCTGGTCACCCTCGCCGAGCTGAACCAGCAGGCGGTCACCCTCGGGCACTCCCTCGCCGACGAGCGTGACGCCGTCACCGCGTACATCGCCGCCGGCCGCGCCGAGGAAGGCGACGGCGGCGACGGCGCGAAGAACCGCACCGCCCGCACGACCCGCGTCGACCAGCAGATCGACGAGATCCACGACGCGGCCTCCGCGGCCCTGCGCCGGGACCTCTCGACGGTCCCCTCCGTGCGCCGCTCCGCGCTGACCGGCAAGGGCTCGGCCCTGGAGGCGCACCAGGCGTACTCCGACCTCATCGCCAAACTGCACGGCATCGCCGCCGAACTCGCGGAGAAGACCCCGCCGCGCGCCGCCGACGCCACCCGGGCCCCGCTCACCCTCGGCGGCGCCTCCGAACAGGCCTCCGCCACCCGCGGGCTCCTCCTCGCCGCGCTTTCCGTGCCCAGCCCCGAGCCGACGGCCCCGCAGACCGACCCCTTCACCGGGCTGCCCGTGCAGACCCAGGACGAGGGCGCCGCCCGGGCCGACCGCGAACGCGACGAGCTGAGCGCCGCCGCCCAGCAGGCCCGGGTACGGGAGCTGGCCGCGCTCGCCGACTTCGACCAGGCGGCGGACCCGGAGGCCCGCGACAAGCTCTCCGCCACCGTCACCGGCTCCCAGGTCAACGACGCCGAGAAGTACCTCACCCGCCTCACCGACCGCCCCGAGCTGTCGGAAGCCGAACGCAAGGTCAGCCCCCGGAAGCTGGAGGCCGCGCTCTCCGCCCGCGTCGACCGGATGCGCAGCGTCGAGTCCGCCCTGACCACCGGCCAGGTCCAGCACCTGGAGGGCCTGCGCGACGACGACGTCACCGCCCTCGAACTGGCCATCGCCCTGCTCGGCGGCTGCTTCCTGCTCGCCGTCGGCGTCTCCACCGCCGTCGCCCGCACCCTCACCCAGCCGCTCGCCGTCCTGCGCAT
Organism: Streptomyces rubiginosohelvolus; assembly: GCF_014649875.1. Classification (GTDB taxonomy): domain Bacteria; phylum Actinomycetota; class Actinomycetes; order Streptomycetales; family Streptomycetaceae; genus Streptomyces; species Streptomyces rubiginosohelvolus. Next base: position 43,216 of record NZ_BMTW01000005.1, read on the forward strand.
CGGCGCCGCGCGCCTGGCCGAGGACCCCGAGAACGCCGAACCGGTCCGCTACACCGGCCGCAACGACGAGTTCGCCCAGGTCGTCCGGTCGATGAACACCCTGCACGGCCGGCTCACCGCCCTCCACCAGGACCTCGGCGGACGCGTCGAAAGCCTCACCGCCGAACGCTCCGGCCTGATCAAGAGCCGCGAGTCCCTGGCGCAGCAGCGGACCGAACTCCAGGAGCGGACCGCCGAGCTCGCCACCCAGCTCGGACAGCTGAAGAACACGGTCCACCACACCTTCGTCAACCTCTCGCTGCGCACCCTCGGCCTCGTAGAGCGGCAGCTCGGCGTCATCGAGGGCCTGGAGGAGCGCGAGCAGGACCCGGAGCGCCTGGCCACCCTCTTCAAGCTCGACCACATGGCCACGGTCATGCGCCGCCACAGCGAGAACATGCTCGTCCTCGCGGGCGCCGAGCACGGCCACGGCCACGCCGGGCCGATCCCGCTGGTCGACGTGGCGCGCGCCGCCGTCAGCGAGATCGAGCGGTACGAGCGAGTCACCATCCAGTCCCTGCCGCCGCACGCCCAGATCGCCGGGTTCGCCGCCGACGACCTCAGCCACCTGCTGGCCGAACTCCTGGAGAACGCCACCTCCTTCTCCCCGCCGGACTCCCATGTCGAGCTGTCCGGCTGGTTGCTGGAGAGCGGCGAGGTGATGCTCTCCGTGTCGGACGAGGGCATCGGCATGTCGACGGTCCGGATGGACGAGCTGAATGCCAGGCTGGCCGACCCGGCCTCGTTCGAGGCCGGTGAGCAGAATGCCGACGGCGCCGGACTCGGTCTCCAGGTGACGTCGTTGCTGGCCGCCCGGCACGGCGTGCGGGTCCAGCTGCGCGAGCAGAAGGGGAGTGGAGTGACGGCCGTCGTCGTCCTGCCGCAGGCCCTGCTGCCCAAGACGCTGCCCGCCGCCACCCCGCCCGCCGTGCAACTGCCCGGCGACGCGCCCACGCTCAACCTCCCGGGCTCGGTGGCCGAAGCCAACTCCAATGCCCTGCCCAGCCGTTCCCCGCAGCCGGCCGCGCTGCCCGAGCCGGCCGCCGACGCGGAGAACGCCCACGAGACGGCCGCCGGGACGCCCGCCGAGCCCGGCCCGGCCGAAGCCGACCCGATGATCGCCGCCGCCGAGCGGACGATCCGCGAGAACGCCGACGCCTCCGAGGGCGCCGACGCCGGGACCGCTCCGGCCGAGACCGCCGACGAGAACCCGGAAGCCACCGCCGTACCGCCGCAGGACCGGACGCGGGAGGTCCGGCAGCCGATCGCGGAAACCGAGACCGACGCCGGGACCGCCCCGGACGCCGACGCGGACGCCGACACGGACACCGCCGCCGAGTCGGAGTCCGAGATCACGCTGCAGGTCCGGCTGCCGAAGCCGCCCGCGGCTCCGGCGGAAGAGGCCGCACCGTCCGCCGACCCGTACGCCATCGGCCCCGACCGCCACGAGCGCCCGGCCGACACCGGACCCGGCCACCACGACCCGGACGGGCCCGCGTTCCGCCCCGCGCCCCGCGCCGAGGCCCCCGAAGCGGCCGCAGTGCCCGACGCCCCCGCCGAGACCGTCCCCGGCCCCCGCCGCCCCGAGCCAGGCCGTGTCACTGACAAGGGACTGCCGAAGCGCACCCCCAAGGTGGTCCGGCCGGACGACGCGACCCCCGCCCCCGGACGCACCGGCAGCCTCGACCGGGACGCGCTGCGCCGCCGGCTCGGCAGCTTCCACCAGGCGGCGAAGGAGGGCCGGCGCGACGTCGAGGCCGAGATCGCCGAGACCGGCGGCATCGCCGTCGCCCAGCCCGGGAGCGTACCCACGGGGCGTACGGGGCACGAGAGCACCACCGCGCACCCCACAGGCGCCGCACAGGACACACGGAACGAAGAGACGGGGGACACAGTCGAGGAGGCACGCAGTTGACTGCGCCCAGCACATTCGGGCTGAGTACCGAGGCCCGGAACCTTCACTGGTTGCTGAGCAATCTCGTGGAGGAGGTGCCAGGGGTCCACTCGGTCACCGTCGTCTCGTCCGACGGCCTGATGCTGCTCTCCTCCGACCCCGGCCATCACCAGGCGAAGGCCGCCGGACCGTCGGACGGCCCCAAGGGATCCAGCGCCGACCTGGCCACGATCGTCTCCGGCATCGGTTCGCTGACCGTCGGAGCCGCGAAGCTGATGGACGGCGGCGGCGTCAAACAGACGATGGTCGCCATGGACGAGGGCAGCGTCTTCGTCATGTCGATCAGCGACGGCTCCCTCCTCGGCGTCCACGCCACCCCGGACTGCGACATGAGCGTCGTCGCGTACCACATGGCCCTCTTCGTCGGCCGGGCCGGACACGTCCTCACCCCCGAACTCCGCAGCGAGCTGCGCACATCGATGGAGAGCGCCCTGTGACCACCGCCGCAGCGGAACCCGCCCCCCGGCTCCCCGTCCGCGGGGCCGACAAGCGCCCCGCCCGGGTCCGCCCGTACTCCCTCACCGGCGGCCGCACCCGGTTCGGGCACGTCCTGCTGGTCGAGACGTTCGTCGCTGCCCTCGAAGCACCCGAGGAGCGCCGCGAACTCACCAACGGCAACCTCGCATCGCGGGTCATGCCGGAGCTCCAGGCCATCGTCGAACTCTGCCGCCGCATGCGTACGGTCGCGGAGATCTCGGCCCTGTTGAAGATGCCGCTCGGAGTCGTCCGGGTGCTGCTCAGCGACCTGGCCGACCAAGGAAAGATCCGCGTGTACGGAACCGGTCACGGCACCGGCCAGCCCGACCGCGCACTGCTCGAAAGGGTGCTCAATGGACTCCGCCGTCTCTGAGGCGCCGCTCTTCGCCCCGCGTCAGCCGGGCTCCCGGGACGACCGGCCGTCGCAGCCCCAGGACCAGGCCGAGGAGTCCCTCCAGGCCTGGCAGCTCGACCACACCCGCGCCCCCACCGCCACCAAGATCGTGGTGGCGGGCGGATTCGGCGTCGGCAAGACGACGTTCGTCGGCTCGGTCTCCGAGATCACACCGCTCCAGACCGAAGCGCTGATGACCCAGGCCAGCGAGGAGACCGACGATCTCTCGGCGACGCCGGAGAAGACCACCACGACGGTGGCCATGGACTTCGGCCGTCTCACCCTCGACGACGACCTCGTCCTGTACGTCTTCGGCACCCCGGGCCAGCAGCGCTTCTGGTTCATGTGGGACGACCTGGTGCGCGGGGCGATCGGCGCGGTCGTCCTCGCCGACACCCGGCGTCTGGAGGACTGCTTCCCGGCGCTCGACTACTTCGAGAGCTGCGGCCTCCCCTACATCGTGGCGGTCAACCACTTCGAGGGAACCCCCGGTTACGAGGCGGAGGACGTCAGGGAGGCCCTGACCGTACCCCCGCAGGTGCCGATAGTGATCATGGACGCGCGTAACAGGATCACGGTCGTCGAGTCGCTGCTGGCCCTCGTGGGCCATGCTCTCGACGTCACCCCCGCCTGACGCCTCGAATTCAGAAACGACGGAGCACGGAGAGCCGCGATGCGGAAGATACTCATAGTCGGAGCCGGCCAGTCCGGGCTCCAGCTGGCCCTGGGGCTGCAGTCCAGAGGCTACGAAGTCACCCTGATGTCCAACCGGACCGCCGACGAGATCCGCTCCGGCCGGGTCATGTCGACGCAGTGCATGTTCCACACCGCGCTCCAGCACGAGCGGGACTACCAGCTGAACTTCTGGGAGTCCCAGGCCCCGAAGATCGAGGGACTCGGCGTCTCCGTCGCCGCCCCCGACTCCTCCCGCGCCATCGACTGGGTCGGCAAGCTGGACGGGTACGCCCAGTCCGTCGACCAGCGCGTGAAGATGGCCGGCTGGATGGAGACCTTCGCCCAGCGCGGCGGACAGCTCGTCATCCACGGGGCGGCCGTCTCCGACCTGGACTACTTCTCCCGCACCTACGACCTGGTGATGGTCTCGGCCGGCAAGGGCGAACTGGTCTCCATGTTCGGCCGGGACGCGGCCCGTTCGCCGTTCGACGCCCCGCAGCGCGCGCTGGCCGTGGCGTACGTCCACGGCATGGGCCCGCGCCCGGAGCACCCGGAGTTCGACGCGGTCCGCTGCAACCTGGTGCCGGGCGTCGGCGAGCTCTTCGTCATGCCGACGCTCACCACCTCGGGCCGCGCCGACATCCTCTTCTGGGAGGGCATCCCGGGCGGACCGCTCGACGCCTTCCAGGGCATCAAGGACCCCTCCGAGCACCTGGCGAAGACCCTGGAGCTGATGGAGAAGTTCACGCCGTGGGAGTACGCCCGCGCCACCAAGGTCGAGCTGACCGACGCCAACGGCACCCTCGCCGGCCGCTACGCCCCCACGGTCCGCAAGCCGATCGGGCGGCTGCCCGGCGGCGGCCTGGTCCTCGGCGTCGCGGACGTCGTCGTGGCCAACGACCCGATCACCGGCCAGGGCTCCAACTCGGCCTCCAAGTGCGCGAACGCGTACCTGGACGCGATCGTCGAGCACGGCGAGAAGGAGTTCGACGCGGCGTGGATGCAGTCCACCTTCGACCGTTACTGGGAGACCGCACAGCACGTCACCAAGTGGACCAACGCGATGCTCGGCGTCCCGCCGGAGCACGTGCTGAACCTGATCGGCGCCGCCGGCCAGCTCCAGCCGGTCGCGAACCGCTTCGCCAACGGGTTCAACAACCCGGCGGACTTCGAGAACTTCTTCTACGAGCCGGACAAGACGAACGCCTACCTGGCCTCGGTCGCCGGGGCCTGAGCGCCCCGATCACCGCTTCGGCGGCCGGACCAGCACCGCCGGTCCGGCCGCCGAGGTCTGTTCGTACGGGCCACGTACGGCCTACGAGGCGTCGGGCGCCGCATCCGTGCCGTACCCCGTGTCCGAGCCGTCCCGCGCGCCCTCGGGCAGCTCCGGGCGGGTGTACGTCGACAGCGGGGCGCCGCCGGGGTCGGGGCGTACGGCCCCCAGCAGCGGGTTCGACGCCAGCGGTGAGACCTTGACCTTCGCGCCGGGGCGGGGCGCCTGCACCACCAGGCCGTCGCCGATGTACAGCGCCACATGGGTCGCCTTGGGGAAGTAGATCACCAGGTCCCCGGGGCGCAGCGCGGACACCGGCACCCTCGGGAGCTGCTTCCACTGCTCCTGCGAGGTGCGCGGGATCGCCCGCCCCGCCGCCGACCAGGCTTCGGACGTGAGCCCGGAGCAGTCGAAGGAGTCGGGCCCCTCCGCGCCCCACACGTACGGCTTGCCGATCTGCCGGACCGCGTACGCCACCGCGTCCCCGCCCTGCCGGGTCGGCGGCCGGGTGGAGCTGAGCGCGCCGGAAGCCACCAGCTCGCGCTGGGCCTTGTCCACGCCCTGCTGTTCGAGACCGGCGAGCTGGGTGATCTGTTCCTCGGAGAGCGTGGCGAGCAGCCCCTCGACCTCCCTGAGCTTGCCGTTCACGGCATCGCGCTGCTTCTTCTGGCGGGCTGCGAGCTTCTTCTGCTGGTCCAGCGCCTTGCGGGAGGCGGCGGCCAACCGGTCGGCCCGCCGGGCGGAGTCGGTGAGCCGGTCCACCGTCGCCGCGCGGTTCGCCGCCAGCCGCCCCACGACGTGGCTCTGGTCCAGGGCCCGCTGGGGATCGTGGGCCAGCAGGAGCCGGAGGTACGCGGAGAACTCCGTACGCCCCTGGTACTGCTCCCGGGCCAGCCGCCCGGCGTCCCCGCGGCTCACCTCCAGCGCGGCCCGCGCCTTCGCCAGGTCCGCGTTCACCTTCTTGAGCTGGGCCGTGCGCTGCTTCAGCTTCTCGGCGGTGGCGTTGTAGGTCTCGCTCGCCTCCTCCGCCGCCTGGTAGCGGGTCTGGAGTTCGCGCAGCAGGGCGACGACGCTTCTGGGCGCCTCGGGGGCGGCGAGGGCGGTCTCGGCGTCGACCTCCGCAGCGTCCGTTTCCGTGTCCGTGTCCGCAGGGTCCTCGTCCGCCGCGTCCGTGTCGGCGTCCGCATCCGGCGTGTCCGTGTTCGTGTCCGTCGCGTCGGATTCCTCGGACGGTACGGGGCCGGGCTCGGCCGAAGCGACGGTGGCCGGCGAGACCGTGAGCGCCGTGGTCAGCACGGTCGTGCAGACCGCGCGCAGGAACCTGCCTGACACGACATCACCTCCGTGACGGAGACGCGGCCCGGCAACGGACCCGTCCATAAGTGAGCGAATCCTATTAATCCGGTCACTCGGTGTCGGGTGATGCAAGCACCGCGCGGCGCGCCGCCCGGGGCATCCCCCGGACGGCGGTGATGACGGGAGGGCGTGCTGCCTCAGGCCACCGGGAAGGCGTAGAAGGACCGGTCCCGCTGGACGACGACGGTCTCGCCGAAAGCGAGCGTCCGGTACGACGCGCTGACCGTCTCGCCCTTCGGGTCGGCCGACCCGATGTCCTGGAACTTCCACAGCCGCTCGCCGTCGGCCGCCGAGAACACCGTGACCTGGATGGCGTCGGCGGCGATCAGGGTCTTCTCGCTGCCGCTCAGCGTGAGCGAGGGGGCGGGTCCGGTGCCCGGCACCTCCGTGGAGCGGCGCCACACGAGCCGGCCGCTCTCCCGCTCCACCGCGCCGACCAGCCGGCTGCGTTCGGTGGTGTGGATGAGGGGCCCGGCGATCAGCGGGGTGCCGAACCACGAACCGTCACTGCCCTCGACGCGCCACAGCGGCTTCGCCGTGTCCGCCTCGAAGGCCTGGAGGTCCTGGCCGACCGCCGCGTACAGCGACCCGTCCTCGTCGCCCGAGGTGGCGGCCTCCAGGGAGGCCGCGCCGTACTGCCTGGTCCACAGCAGCTTGCCGGTCTTCTGGTCGAATGAGCGGACCGACCCCTTCCCCTTGGCCTTCTTGACCTCGGCCGCCGTCAGACTGACCGCGTCCTGCCGTACGAGGACGTCGGCGGAGCGCTCCGCTACCACCCGGTAGGCGGGGGTGCCGGGGGCACGGCCCGCGGGCACGGGGGTACGCCACAGCTCCTTGCGCTGCACGATGTCGTACGCGAAGAAGTAGGCCTCGACGACTTCCTTGTCCTTGCCCTTCTTCTTGCCCTTCTTCGGCTTCGGGGCCTTCACCGTGACCGTGTGCGACCCGGTGAACCAGATGACCGGCCCGGAACTCCCGGCCAGCCGCCCGACGGTGAGCCCCGGCAGGTCGTCGAAGGCCTCGGTGTAGCGCACGCGGTGTACGACCTTGCCGTCCTTCGGTGACAGCCACAGGAACTCCGTCGGGCTCGCAACGAAGACGAGATCGGCGCCCGCCGCCAGTGCGACCTGTCCCTTCGCCCCGTCCGCGCGCTGCCACAGCCGCTTGCCGGTGCGCAGGTCGACGGCGCTGGCCTGGCTCTCGCTGGTCACCACGAGGAGCTTGTCCTGCCAGAGCGCGGTGGTGAGCGGGGACGACTCGGAGGCGGGGTGCGCGTAGATCCAGCGCGGCTCGGGGGCCTGGCCGGGGAGCGTACGGCGGGGCTTGGGCGCGGGCTTGTCGTCCGTCGCCCGGGCGGTGTCCCCGGACCCGAGCGCGGCGACCGAACCGCCGCCCACGATCAGCCCGCCGACGGCCGCCGCCGCGATGGTCAGGAGGGTCCGGCGGCTAGCGGCCGGGTCGGGCGCCGGGGCCGGTGCGGGCGGCAGCGGCAACGACACCATCGGCCCCTGGCCGGGACCGGCCGGGCCCGCGGGCCTGGCCGGGAGAGCGGCCGCGGGGTATGGCGCGGGCCCGCCGTGCGTGTGGCTGTGCGGCTGCGCGGTGACGGGTGCGGCGGGCAGGGCGAGGGGTGCGGCGGGCTGCACGGGGTGCGGAGCCGGGAGGGCGTCCGGGGCCCGGGGCGCGGTGAGTTCGTGGGGGAGCGCGAGCTGGGTGGTCGGCCGGTCGTTCTGCGGCGGGCGCGGCCCGGTGTTGAGGAAGCGGGTGGTGCCCCGGTCCTCGCCGATGTCCCCGTTCCCCGTGTCGGCGTTCCCGGAGGGCGCGGGGGCGTCGGCGGGCTTCTGGAGCGCGGGCGCGTCCACCGGCGGCGCGGGCAGCGGCCGGGCGTCCTCGGGCTCCGGGGCCGCGGGGCTCTCGGCGGCCTTGGGGGCCCCGGAGGCCGTCACCGGCGGCGCGTCCTCCGGCCGTGCGTCCTCCGGTTCCGGGGCCGTGCGCGCGCCCTCCGGCTCCCGGAGCGTCCGGGGGGCCTCGGGCCGGGCGTCCTCGGGGGCGGCGGCATCGGCCTGGTCGGGCTTCGTCCCGGCGTCCCCGGGCGCGGCGGGGGCGACCCCCTGCTCGTGCTCCGCCGCGGCCGCCCCCTCCTCCGGCACCTCCAGGGCCAGCACCCGCGCCTCCTGGTCCGCCACCGCCGCCGCGAGCGGTTCGGGCAGCCAGCCGCCCCGGGCGAGGCCCGCCGCGCCCTCCAGGGCCAGCTCGGCGGCGACCGTGCCGGCGGTGGGCCGCTGATCCGGGTCCTTCGCCAGGCAATTCGCGATCAGCTCGCGCAACTCCTCGGGTACGGCGTCGAGTTCGGGCTCGTCCTCGGCGATCCGGCGGGTGGCCTCCTCGGCCGGGCCCTCCGTGAACGGGGTCGTCCCGGTCGCCGCGTACGCCAGGAGCAGCCCCAGTACGAACAGGTCGGAGGCGGCGGAGACCTCCTTGCCCTCGATCTGCTCGGGCGTCAGATAACCGAGCCGTACCGACAGCTGGCCGCCCGGGCGGGCCTCCGCCGACGCTGCCGCGCCCAGCGGACCGAAGGCGGTCAGGCGGGGGCCGTCGGCGGCCAGCAGCACCGTGCCGGGGGCCAGGCCCTGGAGCACGGACCCGGCGGCGTGCACCCGGGAGAGGATCTCGGCGATGCCCGCGCCCAGTATCCGCAGCGCCCGCTCGGGCAGCGGACCGGCGATCCCGATCGCCTCGGCCAGCGGCAGCGCGGGGACGTAACCCGCCGCCGTCCACAGGGGTTCCGTCTCGCCCGCCGGCGTCTCGGCCGGGTCGCCGGTGTCCAGGGGCGGGGTCACCCAGCCGCCCGCGAGGCGTTCGGCGGTGCGGGCCTCGGCCTGGAAGCGGCGGCTGAAGACGGGGACGGCGGCCAGTTCGGGGCGCGCGGCGGTGATGAGGGCGGTCTCGCCGGACGCGATGTCCCGGGCCACGTACCGCACGGCGCTCGCGCCTTCGTCGAAGCGGGCCAGCGCGGTGAAGCGACCGAAGCGGCGTGGATCGTCCTGACGCAGCGCCTCCATGGCGCACCCCCTTGTGACCGTTGTGCGGCGACCGGATGGCCCGTCCCCGGCGCCTGACCGTCGATCTTAGACCCACCCCCCCCATTGCCGATGGGTCTAAGGGCCTGTGCCGTACGCGGGGACCGCCCGCGGTCGTTCAGTCGCGGCGCGGGGGCTTGGACCAGGGCCACTTGAGCGTGCGGTGCTCACGGCCGCCGGGGGCGTACTCGTACACCCAGCCGCGCTGGAACCCGAGCCGCTTGGTGTAGCCGGCCGGGACCCGCTGGTAGGCGTACACCGTGGCGGGGCCGCCGTCGGGGGAGGGCACCGGGACCTCGTACCACTTCGGCGGATGGCCGGTCGGGCCCAGCAGGATCGGCAGGACCCGGCCGTCCAGGGGACCGCCGCGGAAAGGGGTGTTCTCGCTCTTCACCCGGTCAGTCTGACGCAGGGGACGCGGGCAGCAGGTGCGCCGCCTCCGCGACGACCGGAATCACCCGTTCCGCGAGCTGTCCGGCCGGTCCTTCGGAGGTCTCCAGGGCCAGCAGGTCGTTCACCACCGCCGCGGTCTCCGGGTCGGTGGCGGCGGTCGCGGCGAGCAGGGCGATGAGGTGGTCGACCAGCCAACCGCGCAGTTCGGCCGCGGCCGGCTGCTTCCCGTCGTCCAGCCACATCAGCGACGCCGCCTCGACGGCCGCGATCCAACTGCGCACCATCATCCGCAGCCTGGGCCCGGCGGGCTGCTCCCCGGCCCCGCCCATCCGCCCGAGGTGCCGCAGGATCTCGTCGGCCGCCGCCCGGCGCACCCCGTCCACGATCGTCGTGGTCCGGGAGGTCTCCACGACGCTGCCGCCGCGCAGCAGGGCGCTGAACCCGGTGTCGTGCTCGTCGACGAAGCGCAGATAGCGGTCCAGGACCCGGGCGACCCGCTCGGTCGGCGGGCCCACCGGCGGTTCGGTGAAGCACAGCGTCAGCTCGTCGGCCGCCGAGCCGAGCGCGGCCTCGTACAACTGCTGCCGGCCGCCCGGGAAGTAGCGGTAGACGAGTGGCCGGGACACCCCGGCCGCCACCGCCACCTCGTCGAGCGACACCTCGTCGGGCGCCCGGTGGGCGAAGAGGCCGAGCGCGGCGAGCAGCAGCTGGGCGCGGCGCTCCTCGACGCTGAGCCTCCGGTACGTCGCCCGGGGCGGCGGGACTGCGGCGGTGGACGTCATGCCCCCGAGCCTAGACCGTGCCGGCCCGTACACCTCAGGCCAGCAGGCCGGAGCTTCGCCACAGCCGGCGGCCGACGCCGTTCAGCAGCCCGATGTCGTCGAAGAAGTCCGTGAGCCGTTTCGCCCCGGACTGCATGACCTCGGCGCGGTGGCCGCTCGCCTTCACCTGGGCGAGGGCCTCCCGGCGGTCCAGGCCGACGTTCTCGTACACCTGCGGGTTCACGAAGCAGACGGAGAACACCCGGGCCGCCTCGCCGCAGCTGACCTTGGTCAGTTCCCGCTCCCAGCGCGGGGCGGTCACCATCTGGCGGCGCAGCTCCTCGCGGGCGTACCGGACGTGCCGGGCCTCCTCGATGACATGGATCCGGGTCACCCCGCGCACCAGGGTCTGCACCCGCTCGTCCGGGAAGGTGAGGCGCTGCATCCAGTCGAGGATCTCCTCGCCGAGCAGGGTCGCGGCGAACGAACCGGGGGTGGTGGAGACGGTCTTCAGGACCCGCGCGAGGTTGTGGTAGACCCGCGGCACCGGATACGTCGGGGCGCCGCCCCAGTCGATCATGCGGCCGAACATCATCGAGTGCCGGCACTCGTCGGCTATCTCCGTGAGCGCGTAGCGGACGTGGTTGCTGGTGACGGGCTTGTCGTAGATGTGCCGGACCAGCAGCTGCATCAGGATGATCTCGAACCAGATGCCGAGCGAGGCCAGGGCCGCCGCCTCGTGCCGGGAGAGGTCGAGCCGCTGCTCCTCGGACATGCGGTCCCACATCGGGGTCCCGTACAGCGAGAGCAGCTCCGGCGGCCAGAACCACTTGCCGTCCTCGACCGCCGCGTCCCAGTCGAGTTCGGTGTCGGGGTCGAAGGAGTGCTTGGCCGAGGATTCGAGCAGCCGCAGGGCGATCTGCTCGCGGTCGCGGAGCGGCCCGAGCGCGTCGCGGAGCACGGTCGCATCGCGAGCGGTGACGGTCGTCATGGCGGGAGCACCTCACAGAGGGGGACCGGGAACAGGAGCCACCGGAAACGGGAGTTACCGACGGTCACCTCTTATGAGACTGCTCGTCAGCAAGGCCGTCAATCCCTTGCGCACGGTTCCGTCCGACTTGTTGACCCGATGTCTACCAACGTGTGAACCTGCCGGGGAGGCGGCTGACGCACGCGCTCAACTGCCTTCGGCGTCACGGAACTTGTCGATCATGTCCCGCTGTCCGAGGCGAAGGAGCCGTCCGTGTCCACCCATGAGCTCTACACCACCCCGCCCGCCGAACCGATCTGGCAGGTCCCCGCCACCGGGGCCGCCCGGTTCAGCTGGGACTACGACGACGGCCGTGAACGCCTCCTCGCCCTCTACCAGAAGGGCAAGGACAAGCAGTGGGACGGCAACAAGCGCATCGACTGGTCCCTGGAGGTCGACCCCGCCGACCCGCTCGGCACCCCCGACGAGGCGCTCACCCTGTACGGCACCCCGCACTGGGCGAAGATGACGGAGAAGGACCGGGCGGAGCTGCGCAAGCACTACACCTCCTGGCAGTTCAGCCAGTTCCTGCACGGCGAGCAGGGCGCGATGGTGTGCGCGGCGCGCATCGTGGAGTCCGTCCCCGACCTGGACGCCAAGTTCTACTCCGCCACCCAGACCATGGACGAGGCCCGGCACGCCGAGATCTACGGCCGGTTCCTGCACGAGAAGATCGGCATGCTCTACCCGGTCAACGACAACCTCCAGGGGCTGCTGGGCGACACCCTGCGCGACTCCCGCTGGGACATGCCCTACCTCGGCATGCAGGTCCTGATCGAGGGCCTGGCGCTGGCCGCCTTCGGGATGATCCGCGACACCACGACCAAGCCGCTGCCCAAGCAGATCCTCGCGTACGTCATGCAGGACGAGGCCCGGCACGTCGCCTTCGGGCGCATGGCGCTGCGCGACTACTACAAGCAGCTGAGCGACGCCGAACTGCGCGAGCGCGAGGAGTTCGTGATCGAGGGCTGCTACCTGATGCGGGACCGGCTCAGCGGGGTCGAGGTCCTGGAGAACTTCGGCATCGGCAAGCAGGAGGCGAATGACCTCTCGGAGCACTCGGAGTACCTCCAGCTCTTCCGGAAGCTGCTCTTCAGCCGCATCGTCCCGTGTGTCAAGGACATCGGCCTGTGGGGCCCCCGCCTCCAGAAGGCGTACGTCGACATGGGCGTCCTCGAACTCGGCGACTCCAACCTCGACCTGCTGATGTCGCAGGACGAGGAGATAGCCGAACAGCTGGACCGGGACCGCTTCGCCGCCGAGGAGGAGGCCCGGGTGGCGGAGGTCGCGGAGGCGATCGAGGAAGGCGGCGAGGCGGCCGCCTGAGCCGAGGAGGGCGGCGAAGCGGCCGCCCGGGACGCCTTCCTCTCGACCTGATACCGATATCGGCCGCATCGAAATTCTGTTCGCAAACCTGCCGTACCGTGAGCGCATGACCACCCCGCCGCATCCGCCGCAGGGCCCGTACGGGCCGCCGCACCCGCAGAATCCGTACGGCGGCCCGCCGCCGGTCGCGCCGGGGGCCGTGCCGCACCAGCAGCCCTACGGCTACCCGCAGCAGCCCCCGCTCCCGCCCCAGCAGGGCGGCTGGGGGCAGCCCGGCCCTCCGGGTGCGGGCGGCGGCTGGCCGCCCCAGGGACCTCAGCCCCCGCGCCGCAAGCGGACCGGGCTGATCGTCGGGATCGCGGTCGGCGCGGTCCTGGCGGCGGGCGGGATCGTCTTCGGGGTCACCCAGCTCGCCGACAAGGGCGCCGACCTGGTGTATCCGAAGGCGGAGTACGAACTCGTCGTGGAGAAGAAGCTCCTGGACGGCGAGTTCAGCCTGGAGCAGGACCTCTCGGAGACCGAGGGCGAGGAGATCGAGAAGACCCCCGACGCCAGCATCCGGGACGCCGAGGCGGTCGTCGCGCACTACACCTCGGCCAAGGGCGGCGCGTTGGTGCTCTCGGGGATGTACGGGCGGCTGGCCAGCCCCGACTTCATGCGCGGCAAGATCATGGAGGGGGCGGCGGAGGCCGACGGCGCGACGCTCGTCGTGCGCCCCAAGAAGTTCCGGCCCGAGGGGCACAGCATCACGGTCGAGTGCCAGGTCGTGCAGTCGAAGGAGTCCGGCGGCCTCGTCAGCATCCCCATGTGCGCCTGGGGCGACGACAACACCGCCGCGATGATCGGGGTGATCCGCCCGGAGACCCTGCTCAAGGACCCGAAGTCCATCGACCTGGCGGCGGTCGCGGAGGAGACGGCCAAGGTCCGCGAGGAGATCCGCCGGCCGATCGGCTGACCGTCGCTCAGCGATGTCCCGGTGGCGGCGGCGTCGGCGCGGCGGGCAGGGCATCCTCCACCGCGCGGGCCGCGGCGAGCAGCCCCAGGTCCGCGCCGCGCGAGGCCACCAGCTGGAGACCCACCGGACAGCCGTCCCCGGTGAACCCGGCGGGCAGGCTCGCCGCCGGATGCCCGCTCAGGTTGAACGCCCAGGTGAGCGCCGTGGAGTAGCGGGAGCCCGGGCCCTCATGGCCGTGCGGCCGGTTCGGGGTGGCCGGGGTCAGCAGCAGGGCCCCTCCGGAGAACAGCGCCTCCAGCCGCTCGCCGTTCGTCCGCCGCACCCGCACCGCCTCCGGGTCGTCCGGCGGCCCGCCCCGTACCGCCGTCCAGGCTCCCGCCGGGTCGAGCAGTCCGGCGTCGCGGTCCAGCAGGCGTACGGTCCCCGCCGCGACGAGCCGGTCCACCGCCGCCCGGACGACGGCCGCCACCTCCGGGTCCACCTCCGCGAACCCGAGGTCCTCGCTGTACACGGCGGGCAGGGGGAGAGGCAGCGGAAGCCCGAAGGCCTCGTCCGGCGGGCCGCCACCGCCCAGCACCCGGCGCAGATACGGCTCCGCTGCCGCCGCCGACCGGGCGAACACGCCGGCCGAGGCCAGTCCGGTCCGGTCGGGGGAGGGGAGCAGCCCGTTCGTCGTCTTCAGCCCGAACACCCCGCACCAGGCGGCCGGGATGCGGACCGAGCCGGCCCCGTCGCTGCCCGTCGCCGCCTCCGCCATCCCGGCCGCCACCGCGACCGCCGACCCGGCCGACGACCCGCCCGGAGTACGGTCAGCCCGCCACGGGTTGACCGTACGACCGCGCGCGCCCTGCCCCCAGGTCTGCCAGACGGTGCCGGGGTCGGGCACCGAGGTCGCGCCCACCGGGACCCCGCCCGCCGCGATCAGCCGGCGGGCCGCGTACGAGCGGATGCCGGAAGGGCCCTTCACCGCGAACGGCAGCCCGCCCAGGGGGAGTCGCCGCGCCAGGGCCTCCCGCTCCCGGGCGAGCGCCGTCTCCGGCCAGACCTCGATGAACGCGTGCAGCGCCGGGTCCAGCCGCTCGATCCGTTCCAGGGCCCGCGCCACGGCGGAGGTCGTACGCGTCATGGGCCCAGTCTGCCCGCACCGTCCGACGCCTGGCGGGTCACTCCTCCATTGCCGCCTCCATCACGGCCCGGGCGATCGGGGCCGCGCTGCCGCCGCCGCTGATGTCGGCCCGGTCGGCGGCCGCGTCCTCCACCACCACCGCCACCGCGACGGCGGGGCGGCCGGAGTCGGGGGCCTGGGCCCAGGAGATGAACCAGGCGTACGGCAGACCGGAGTTGTCGACGCCGTGCTGGGCGGTGCCGGTCTTGCCGCCGACCCGGACCCCGTCGATCGCCGCGTTCGACCCGGTGCCGTTCTCCACCACCTCGACCATCATCCGCTGGAGCTGCACGGCCGTCGCCGGGTTCATCGGCCGCTCGTACGACTCCGACCCCTCCTGCCGGACGGTGTCCCCGGTGTTCGTGGTCACCCGGTCCACCAGATGCGGGCGCCGCAGATCCCCGCCGTTGGCGACCGCCGACGCGACCATCGCCATCTGGAGCGGGGTCGCCGTCGTGTTGAACTGCCCGATCGAGGACAGGGCCAACTGGTCCTCGCTCATGTCCGTGTCGAAGTTGCTCCTCGCCACCCCGGACGGGATGCGCAGCCCGGTGTCGTTGAAGCCGAACTTCTCCGCCGTCCCCACCATCCCGTCGAGGCCGACCTCCACCCCCAGATGGGCCATCACCGTGTTGCAGGAGACCCGGATCGCGTCCGCCAGCGACGCGTTCTCGCAGCCCCTCGCCTCGTTCGGCAGGGTCGTCCGCGTCCCCGGCAGGACGTACGGCGACGGGGTGTCCGTGGCCGCGTCCGCGTCCGTCACCACCCGGTCGTCCAGAGCCGCCGCCGCCGTCACGATCTTGAACGTGGAGCCCGGCGGATAGGTCTGCCGGATGGCCCGGTTGAGCATCGGCATGCTCGTGGAGTCGTTCAGCCGGGACCACGCGTCGGTCACCGCCGCCCCGGTCCCTGACAGCCGCTCGGGGTCGTACGAGGGGGTCGACACCAGGGCCAGGATCGCGCCCGTCGACGGGTCCAGGGCAGCCACCGCGCCCCGCCGCCCGCGCAGCCCCTCGTACGCGGCCTGCTGCATCGAGGCCTTGATGGTCGTGACGACATCGCCGCCCGGCTGCCGGCCCCGGGTGAACTCGTTCCAGAAGGGCAGCGGAGCCAGCAGCGAGTCCGTACCGGAGAGCACGGCGTCCTCGGCGTTCTCGATCAGCGTGGTGCCGTACGTCTGCGAGGCGTATCCGGTCACCGGTGCGTACAGCGGGCCGTGCAGATAGGTGCGCTCGAAACTGAGCTGTTCGCCGGTCTCCTTGTTGCCGGTCACGGACCGGTCGCCGACCAGGATGTTCCCGCGCGGCTGGTCGTAACGGACGATGGCGTCACGGCGGTTGGCCGGGTTGTCGTCCAGCTCGTCGGCCTCGAAGAGCTGGACGCGGGCCGCGTTGACGAGCAGCGCCACGAGCAGCAGCAGACAGAAGGCGGCGGCCCGCCGGATGTAGCGGATCACCGGTTCTCCTCCTCCACGGCCGCCGCGACGACCCCCGTCTCCACCTGCTCCGGATGGGGCCGGCGTGCCACGTCGCTGAGCCGGATCAGCAGCGCCACGATGATCCAGTTGGTGACGACGGACGAGCCGCCCTGCGCGAGGAACGGCATCGCCATCCCGGTCAGCGGGATCAGCCCCATCACCCCGCCCGCGATCACGAACATTTGGAGCGCCAGGATCGAGGCGAGACCGATGGCGAGCAGCCGCCCGAACGGGTCGCGCAGGGCGAGCCCGGCCCGGTAGCCGCGCGCCACGAGCAGCGCGTAGAGCAGGAAGATCGCGGTCAGCCCGGACAGGCCCAGCTCCTCGCCCGCGGTCGCGAGGATGAAGTCGGACTTGGCGGCGAAGCCGATCAGGATGGAGTTCCCGGCGCCGAGCCCCGTCCCGAGCATCCCGCCCGCCGCGAACGCGAACAGCGACTGGGCGAGCTGGCCCGGGCCCCGCCCCGCGTCGATCGAGGCGAACGGGTCCAGCCAGTCCTCCACCCGGCTGTGGACGTGCGGTTCGAAGGAGCCGACGACGAACGCCCCCACGGCCGCCAGGAGCAGCCCGACCGCGATCCAGCCGGTCCGGCCCGTCGCCACGTACAGCATGATGACGAACAGCCCGAAGAACAGCAGCGAGGTGCCGAGGTCGCGCTCCAGCACCAGCACGCCGACGCTCAGCAGCCAGATCGCCACGATCGGCCCGAGCACCCGGCCCGCGGGCAGTTGCAGCTTCCACACCCTGCGGCCGGTGTACGCGAGCGCATTGCGGTTGGCGGCGAGATAGGCGGCGAAGAAGACCGCCAGCAGGATCTTGGCGAACTCCCCGGGCTGGAAGGAGAGTCCGCCGATCCGGATCCAGATCTTCGCCCCGTTCACCGCCGGGAAGAAGATCGGCACGATCAGGAGCACCAGCGCCGTGGCCACCGAGAGGTACGCGTACCGCTGGAGCACCCGGTGGTCGCGCAGCAGCACCACCACGGCGGTGAACAGCGCGACGCCGAGCGTGGACCAGACGAGCTGGGTGGGCGCGGCCTGGTCCCTCGGGGTCTCCAGGTCGAGCCGGTAGATCAGCACCAGGCCGAGGCCGTTGAGCAGCACGGCGATCGGCAGCAGCAGCGGATCGGCGTACGGGGCCCGGAAGCGGACCGCGACATGGGCGAGCAGCGCGAGCGCCCCGAGCCCGGCGCCGTATCCGGCGACATCGGGCGGCACGGCTCCGTCGTGGGTGAGCCCGACCGCCGCATAGCCGAAGACGGAGATCAGGACGCCCCCGACGAGGAGGGCGAGCTCCACCCCGCGCCGCTTGGGCAGGCGGAGCTCGGGCGGGGGAGCGTCCGCCGTCTTTGCGGTCATGCTCCGCAACGTAGCAAGAGGTGGGCGGTATTTCCCTTATGTCACAACTTTGTCGCTTCCGAAGCCCTCTCGCACCCGCGCCCGCCCGTGGAGCGCGCGGCGACAGGGGCCGGGCTCCAGGGGCGGGCGCAGGTGCGGATGTGCGGGTGACGCGAGGTCAGCACCACTTCGGCGCGGTGCCGATGTTCTCGATGTAGCGGGCCGAACCCCAGGCCCAGGTGCCGTCGGTCAGCAGGTACCAGCGGTTGTTGCCGTCGACGTTGTCGCCCTTCGTCTTGCAGAAGATGTTGACGTACGAGCCGTACTTCACCGAGCCGACGACGCGGCTGCTGCGGGTCGGCTTGTCACGGAGCAGCAGGTACGGCTTGGCGATGACCCGTCCCTTGTAGGTCCGCTTGGGCGCCTGGGGCCGCGCCTGGCCCTGCTGCTGCGCCTCCTTCTGCTGCGCCTCCTTCTGCTGCGCCTCGTGCTCGCGCTGCAGCGCCGAGGCGGAGAGCTCGTCGGACGTCGGGTCCGGAGCGGTGGCCTCCGCACGCTGGCCGACGGGCTGGGGGTCGGCCGCCATGGCGGCGGGAGCGGCGGCCGTGAGCGCCGCGAGCGTGCCGGTGGCGACGCAGAGACCGAGCCGGCGGAGCCGCGAGGGGCGGGACAGGGGGGACATGCTGCCTCCATGCGATGAGGAAAGCGGAACGTGGGGGACACGAGCTGGGCTCGTGATCGTCACGCTAAAATCGCCACTCACGGTCTGCAACGCGTCACGATGCGTGAGGGCCGTTCCCCGTTGAGCCGTCCGGGTCGTCCGGGCCCCGCCGACCCCTGTCCCCACCGGGATTCCCGGCGGAATCACCGTCGTCGAGCCGCACGTACTCCGGCAGGGTCAACCGGGCGAGCGCCCCGCCGTCCGGCGCGTTGCCGAAGTCCAGCCGGGCGCCGATGACCTGGGCCTGGCCGAGCGCGATGGTCAGCCCGAGACCGTGCCCCTTGCCCGCGCCGTCCGTACGGAACCGCTGCGGTCCGCCGTCCAGCAGATACGCCGGGAACCCGGGCCCGTGGTCCGTTACGGAGACCACCGCGCCGTCCACGCTCAGCACCACCGGAGGGGCCCCGTGCCGGTGGGCGTTGGCCACCAGATTGCCGATCACCCGCTCCAGCCGCCGCCGGTCGGTCTCCACCCGGGCCGCGCCGCTCACCCGTACCTCGGTGTCGGTGCCCGACGCCCGGACGACCCGCTCCGCGATCGGCGCGAGATCGTGCACGGCGAGGTCGACCTGCTCGGTACGGGCGTCCAGTCGGGAGATCTCCAGCAGGTCCTCCGTCAGCGCCCGCATCGCCTGCACCCGGTCGCGCACCAGCTCCGCCGGGCGGCCCGGCGGCAGCAGTTCGGCGGCGGCCGACAGACCGGTCAGCGGAGTGCGCAGCTCGTGCGCCACATCGGCGGTGAACCGCTGCTCGGTCTGGAGCTTGCGCTGGAGGGTCGAGGCCATCGTGTCGAGCGCGCCCGCCACGATCGCCACCTCGTCCTGGGCGCGGACCGGACGCGCCGTACGCGGATCGTTCACCCGCGCGTCGAGATCGCCCGCGCTGATCCGGCGGGCCACCCGGGCGCTCTGGTGGAGGCGGCGGGTCACCCGGCCGACGGCGAACAGCCCGACGAGCAGCGTGGCGGCGATGGCCAGCAGCGAGGAGCCGATGATCGCCCGGTCGAGGCCGCCGATGGTGCGCGCGCTGTGGCTGTAGTCCGTCCAGGTGGCCAGCGCCCGCCCGTCCGCCGGGCCCGCCGCCCACATCGCGGGGCCGCCCTGGCCGTCCGGGTCGCCCGGCCGGTGCGGCCCGTCCGCGACGACCGTGCCCCGCTCGCCCCCGGCCGCGAGGGCGCGCAGCGAGCCCGGCAGGCCGGGCGGGTCGATACCGGACCCCCGGGGCAGCGGCTCCCCGGCCTCGTACGCGTCGGTGACGACCTCCAGCCGGGCGAGCGCCTTCTCGCGGGCGTGCTCGACGGTCTGCCGGGTGACGGCGGTGTGCACTAGGACGCCGAGGAGGGCGGCCAGGGTGCAGCACATGGCGGTCAGGAAGACCGCGGACTTCCAGGTGAGGCTCGCGGTCCAGGAGGGCGAGCGGAACCGGCGCCGACGCCTCATCGCGTCCCCGTGGCGGAGTCGGAAGGCGTCGGCGTGCCCGGGCTCGATGGGGCGTCGGCGGACGGGGTGGGCGTGCCCGTCGCCGGGTTCGTCGGCGTGCCCGTCGGTGTGCGTTTCGGCCTCGGGGCCTTCCGGTGTTCGGGCGTCCGCAGGATCTCGTCCCGGGTCGGCAGCATCGCGCGCTGCCGGTCGTCCCAGGACCACGCGGTCCGGTACTCGTACCCCGGGATCACCGAGGGCGCCCGCATGATCAGGTCCCGGCCCGCCAGCTCCACGCTGATCACGGCGTCGTAGGTGGACATGATCCGGGTCAGCCCGCCCGCGTCGGGCATGTAGACGCGCACGGCGAGCTGCTGATCGGGCATGCGGATGCCGAGCACGAGTTCGTCCCTGCCGTCACCGGTCAGGTCGCGGTAGTACGGCGGGAGGACCGGGCAGTCGTCCGGGGCGGTCCGGCACGCCTTGATCTGCCGCACCGTGCCGTCCGGCAGCTCGTCCAGGCCGCTGTCCCGGTCCGTCTTGGCCTTCAGGCCGGCCTGCGCCACGGCCACCGGATCCAGTCGCCGCACATCCCCGCCGGTGACCCGGATCCCCGGGATCCGCGCGGTCTCGCCCTCCCCGTAGTCGTACGGGGCGGAGGAGGCGGGCGGCAGCTCCGGCCACAGGGCCTTGGGCTCGACGGCCGACGGCGCGTCCCCCGCGCTCTTCAGCCCGCCCGCCGCGCCGCAGCCGGACAGCAGGGCGAGCGCGGCGACGGCGCACACGGCGGTGCGGGTCGCCGCCGGGGCGCGGTGCGGTCGCACGGCTCGCCTCCTCCTCGACGACAGAGGCTTCACACCCTAATCGGACGGCCGTGTGCAATGCCCGGTTCGCACCACTGTGTGACGTTGCGTGGCCCTACGGTCGCCGCAGGGTCAGCGCCGGGGGCAGGACCGGGTCAGCGCTGGTACGGGTTCTGCCCGGGCGGCGTGACACCGGGCTGCTGCGGGGCCTGGCCGTAGGCGTTGCCGTCCTGCCCGGCCGCGGCCTGGGCGAGCAGCTGGTCCGCCTCCTCCTTGGATATCTGCCGCTCCCCGCCGCAGAACGTGCACTGCGTGGCGTACTTCGTCGAGAACGGGAACAGCGGCACGAAGAACAGCGTGAACTTCGTGACCCGCTTGCGCAGGGTGTGCGCCGCCGGATTGCCGCACCAGCCGCACACCATCGTCAGGACGGCCAGTTGGTAGAGGTAGCCCTTGGTACCGAAAATGATCATGACGTGCTTCCTTTCCCCGTCCCCCGCAGTGCCTGCCGGCACAGCGCCAGGAGCTTTTCGTCCTCGTGGATGTCATGACTGCCGTACCCGCCGTCCATCGCGTTGTGACGGCGTACGGAGACGAGTTCGCTCCGCAGGACGTGTGCCGCGGCCGACCCCTCCGGGACCGGCCCCATCCGTGCCAGGCATTCTGCCACCCGGACCCGGACATGGCGGTTCTGCTCCCAGGCGGTGAGCAGGGCCCCGACGGTCTCCCGCGTCCGGCCGGACACCTCCCACAGCGCGATCGCCGCGTCCACCCGCAGCCACAGCTCCTCGTGCGCCAGCAGCCCGCGCAGCCGGGGCGCGACCACCGCGGCTTGCGGCCCGAGGGCACCCAGCGCCACCGCCGCCGCCCGCCGGTCGTGCACCTGGTCCGACTGGAGGCCCTCGATCAGCACCGGCAGCACCGCTTCGGCATCCCCGGAGACCGCCCACAGGGCCTCGGCCGCCTCCGTCGCGGACGCCGTCCCCGGGCGGCGGACCAGCGCCCGCAGCTCGGGGACGGCCTCCCGCGCGGCGGGCCCGAAAGCGCCGAGTGCCCGCAGCGCCGCCGTACGCAGCCACTCGCCCCGGTACTCCGGTGCCCCGCGCAGCACCCGCAGCACCTCGGGGGCCGCCTCGCCCGCCCGCAGCGCGGTCAGCCCGGCCAGCAGCGGGCTCGCCCGGTCGTAGGCGCCCTCGTCCAGCTCCACCTCCGCGAGCCTGCGCCGCAGCGCCCCGGCGAGCGGCCGGGCCGTCGCCCCCAGGTGCCCCACCGCGAACCCGACGTCGTGCGCCACCTCCGGCAGCTCCAGGGCCCCCGCGAGCGCGGGCACCGCACGGGCGTCGCCGAGCCGGGCCAGGGCCTTCACGGTGGAGGAGAGCCCGGGCGGACCGCTGGCCCACGTCTTCACCCAGCTCCCGGGATCGGCGGCCAGCCGGGCGGCCAGGGCGTCCGCGGCGGGCGCGGCGAGCCCGAACAACTCCTCCAGCACATGGGACGCGGCCTCGGCGAGCCGTGGCTCGGGGTCGGACAACTGCTCGCCGACGAGCGCCACCAACTCCTCGTAGGGGCCGCGCCAGGCCCGTATGAGCCCGCCGCTCATCCGTACGGCGTCGATGCGCTGGCGGCGGTCGGGGCTGCGCAACTGGTCGGCGAGCAGCGCGGTGCGGTCGCCCACCCGGTCGTCGAGTCCGACGTGCAGGGTGCGCAGCAGATCCGCGGCCCAGGGGGCGCCGCGCCCGGCGTTCTCCTGGGCGGACAGCGAACGCAGCTGCCCCACGAGCGTCGGCGTCGCGACGTGCTCGCAACGCCCGGTCTCCGCCGAGGGCAGCGGCTCGGGGTCCACGGGCTCCGCGTCCGGCGTCGTGTCCTGGCCGGGCTCCGGCTCGTCGTCCTCCCGCGCGGCGATCCCTCCGGCAGGGGCGTGCTCACCCCCGTCGCCGGACTCCTCCGGCGCCGAACGCATCTCGCGCAGCAGCCCCGCGACCACCGGCACCACATCGCCGGGCAGCCCGTCGGGCGAACAGCGCGCCAGCTGGGCCAGCGCCGCGAGCCGCAGCCCGGGGGAGTCGGCCCGCTCCGCCAGCAGGCCCAGCCACTTCCCGACCCGCTCCGCCAGCGGCCGGTGCCGCAGGGCGACCCGCCCGGCCGCCTCCACGAGGGCGAGCCGCACCTCTTCGTCGGGCTCCACCGGCAACCGCTCCCGCAGCAGCGCGAGCACCCGCACCGGGTGCCGGTGCAGCGTGGCGAGCGCCAGCGGGGCCGCGAGCCGCACCCCGGGATCCTCGTCGGCGATCAGCTCGAAGAACACCCCGGCGCCCGCGGTGACCGCGGCCGCCGCCATCGCGTAGTTCGCGGCGCCCTCGATCTCGTCCTCGTCGATCTCCGCCTCGTCGTCCTCGTCGAGGTCGAAGCCCCCGATGCTGGTGAGCAGTTCGACGACACCGCCGCGGTCCTGCACCCCCGGGTCCACCACCAGCTCGAACAGGAACGGGATGCACGCGAGCGTGCACGCGTACACATCGCCCTGGTGGTGCACGGCCCCGTACATACCGTCGAGCGCGGCCTCCCGCTCCGCCGGATCGGCGGAGGCGAGCCCCCGCAGCAGCTCCGGTACGTCGTCGGCCGGCCCGTAGGCATGCTCCATCGAAGCCCAGTCGACCTCGTCGATCCCCGAGAACACGCCATCCCCTCCCCACGATCACGACAGCGCCCGGACCGGCGCACCGCATGGCGCACCCGGCCCGTCACACCCCTCCCGGCGCGCCCCGTAGAAAGCGCCTGCGCAGAGTGTGCACCACGGCCCCGACAATCCACCCGCCACTTGTGGCCTTTCCTCGCGCCGTAACCAGGTCATGACCGGGTCAAGACGATCCGGCTGTGAGGCCGCTGTGAGCGGTGGGCGTCGCAGGGCTCCCCAAGGTGTCACGCGGGCAGCGGACGCGCCTGTTCCGGGTCGTTCAGCGGGGCGAGCAGATCGCCGTGCAGGTCCAGGCGGGCGGCCATGTCCCCGGCCCGGAACACCAGGGCCCCGGCCTCCCGGCACCCCGTGATCTCGTCCCAGGTGACGGGGGCCGAGACGGTGGGCTCGGGCCGGGCGCGGAGGGTGTAGGGCGTGGCGGTCGTCTTCGACGCGGAGTTCTGGCTGAAGTCGACGAACACCTTGCCCGGCCGCAGGGCGCGCTTCATCCGGTGCAGGGCGAGCGCCGGAAGGGCCTCCTCCGCCTCCATGGCGAGCCGCTTCGCGTACGCGGACACCTCGCCGGACGGTGTGGGCTCCAGCGGAACCAGCAGATGCAGCCCCTTGGACCCGGACGTCTTCCCGTACGCCGCCAGCCCGTCGTCCGCGAGCCGCTTCCGCAGCCAGAGCGTCACCGCGCAGCACTCCACGACGGTCGCGGGGGAGCCGGGGTCCAGGTCGAAGACCATCCGGTCGGCGACCCCCGGCGCGCCCGTGCGCCACTGCGGGGTGTGGAACTCCACCACCAGGTTCGCCGCCCACATCAACGAGGCCAGATCGCGCACGACCACCTGCCGCGCACCCTGGTCCTCGCTCCGGGGGACCGGGGTGGTCTCCACCCAGGCGGGTGTACCGGGCGGCGGATTCTTGGTGAAGAAGAGCTGGCCGCCGGGCCCGTCCGGATACCGCAGGAAGGAGACGGGACGGTCGGCCAGGTGGGGCAGGATCACGCTGCCCACGGTGGCCGCGTAGTAGTGCAGCACCTCGCCCTTGGTCGTTCCCGTGGCCGGATACAGGACCTTGTCGAGATTGCTGAGCGAGACCCGTCGCCCCTCCACCTCGGTGATCGGCGTCATACGATAAGAGTCACACGAAATCAGGCCAAAGCGTCTTTATCCGCCACAGAGTCCTTCACGGTCGACAAGGGGTGAACGGTGAGGTCCATATGGAACGGCGCGATCTCCTTCGGTCTGGTCAGCATCCCGATCAAGCTGGTCAACGCCACTGAGAACCACTCGATCCACTTCCGGCAGATCCACCTCGCCGACGGTGGCCGGATCCGGTACCGCAAGGTCTGTGAACTGGACGAGGAAGAGGTCCAGGGCGGCGAGATCGGCAAGGCGTACGAGGACGCCGACGGCACGATGATCCCGATCACCGACGAGGATCTCGCCCAGCTCCCGCTGCCCACCGCGAAGACCATCGAGATCGTCGCCTTCGTGCCCGCGGACCAGATCGACCCGCTCCAGATGGACGCGGCGTACTACCTCTCCGCCAACGGCGTACCCGCCGCCAAGCCGTACACCCTGCTCCGCGAGGCCCTCAAGCGCAGCAACAAGGTCGCCGTCGCCAAGTACGCCCTGCGCGGCCGTGAACGGCTCGGCATGCTCCGCGTCGTGGACGACGTGATCGCCATGCACGGACTGCTCTGGCCCGACGAGATCCGCGCCCCCGAGGGCGTCGCGCCGGACGGTGACGTCACGGTCCGCGACGCCGAACTCGACCTGGCGGACGCCCTGATGGACACCCTCGGCGAGGTCGACATGGACAGCCTCCACGACGACTACCGGGAAGCGGTGGAGGAACTCATCGCCGCGAAGGCCTCCGGCGAGACCGTGCGCCCGGCCGAGTCCGGGGACGCCGGCGGCGGCAAGGTCATCGACCTGATCGCGGCCCTGGAGAACAGCGTCCAGGCGGCGAAGAAGTCCCGGGGCGAGGAGGGGGCCGGGGCGGAGGACAAGAGCGACGGCGAGATGGCCGACGTGCACCCCATCAAGAAGACGTCCGGGAAGCCGACCGGGAAGTCCTCCGCGCAGACCACGAAGAAGAGCACCACGGCAGCGAAGAAGTCCACCCCCAAGTCCACCGGCGCGAAGAAGTCCACGTCGACGACGAAGAAGGCCACCGGAAGCCGGTCGACCGCGAAGAAGACGACGACGAAGACGGCGGCGAAGAAGCAGACGTCGTCGGGCGGCGGCACCGGGACGAAGAAGACGGCATCGTCCCGCAAACGCGCCTCGGCCTGACGGCGGTTGCCGACCCGGCCCCCGGCCCCGCCCCCGCTCCCCGCTGTCCGACGCCCCCCGTACGCTACGGCCCATGAGCGAAGAGGTCCCCTCGGGACGGGTGATCGACGGCCGTTTCACGCTGGTCGAGCGGCTCGGCAGCGGTGGCATGGGCATGGTATGGCGGGCCCGCGACGAGGCGCTCCACCGCGACGTCGCGCTCAAGGAGGTGCGGCCCCCGGACCCCGCGCTCGCGGAGTACGACCCCGAGGGCGCCCGCACCCTGCGCGCCCGGGTGCTCCGTGAGGCCCGCGCCCTGGCCCGGGTCGACCACCCCAACGTGGTCACCGTCCACCACATCGTCGACCCCGGCGAGGACGGCTACCCGTGGATCGTGATGGAGCTGGTGGCCGGCTCCTCCCTGCACGACCGGCTCGCCACCGGCCCCATGGAGCCCGACGACGCCGCCGAGCTGGGGCGCGGCATCCTCTCCGCCCTCCGCGCCGCCCATGCGGCCGGAATCCAGCACCGGGACGTCAAGCCCGCCAACGTCCTGCTGCGCCCCGACGGCCGCCCCGTCCTCACGGACTTCGGCATCGCCGCCATCCGCGAGTCGACCAGCCTGACGATGACGGGCGCCCTCATCGGCTCGCCCGACTACATAGCCCCCGAGCGCATCCGGGGCACGGAGGGCGACCCGTCCTCCGACCTCTGGTCGCTCGGCATGATGCTGTACGTCGCCGTCGAGGGCCGCCACCCGCTGCGCCGGGCCACCACCCTCGCCACGCTGGCCGCCGTGCTCGACGAGGAGATCCCGCCGCCGGTACGGGCCGGGGCCCTCGCCCCGGTCCTGAGCGCGCTCCTCACCCGGGACATTCCGGCCCGCCCGGACGCGGCAACCCTCGACCGGCTGCTGGACGAGGCCGCACGGGGTGTCGGGAGCACGCCCCCGACACCCACGCAGCCCGTACGGGAACGGCCCGCCTCCGCACACCCCGTCTCCGCGCACCCCGTCTCCGCGCACCCCGGGTCCGTACACGCCGCGCCCACGCAGTCTGCCGCCACACCGCCGCCCCGGCCGGGGCCCGCGCCCTTCGGAGCCCCGGAGGACCGCGTCCCGACGGGCTACGGCACCCCGCCCCCCGCTTCCGACACCGTCTCGCGGGAGCGCGGACGCCGCATCGAGCGCCGGGTCTGGCGGATCAGTGCCGCGTCGTCCGTCGTCTCGGCCGTGGTGATCGCGGGCGCCATCCTCTGGACGGCCGGTGCCTTCTCCTCCGAGGGCTCCGGCGGCGACGACCTCCCGCGCGACCGGGCGAGCGCACCCCAGGTCCCGGCCCCCACGCCGGACCCGATCGCCGACGGATCCGACGAGCAGGACGTACCGGGGGCGGACGCGGCGAACCTCCTGACCCCGGACGGCGCGCGGACCGCGATCGAGGCGCTGAAGCCGCTCATGGGCGGAACGAAGGTCACCGACTTCACGCTCTACGGCGAACACGCCTCCGCCGAGGCGCCGCTGAAGTCCAACGCCGCTCTGTACGACCGTTTCAGCTACCGAGACGGCCGGGCGAAGAACGACGACATGGGCGGCACCCTGATGTCCGGGTCCACGACGGTCGACCTGGACTCCGTCGACTGGGACGCGCTGCCCGCGCTGCTGAAGGCGGCGGAGAAGACGCTCAACGTCGAGGATCCGGAGAGCAGTTACGTGATCGTGGACCCCTCGTCGCCCTTCCACGACGACCGCCCGGTGCTGCGCGTGTACGTCTCCGACGCGCACGGCGGCGCCTTCCTCACCGCCGAACTGGACGGCCGGGTCATCGAGAAGAACCCGCGCCCCAAGGGCTGACCACCGGCTGGATCGGATCGGGGAGCAGCGGCAGGTCCAGGTCGAACGGGCTCCGCTCGATGACGTAGGTGCAACTGGTGTAGGTGTAGCCCGGCTGGACCCGGGTCCCGGAGGAGTAGCTGTCCACCCGGGCGGCCGCGCCCGTGCCGTGCTTGTAGAGGAAGTGGTACTCCCCGGCGGGCAGTTGGAGCCGCGCCTTCGGGTAGTTCCTGCCGCTCGCCTTGCAGGCCCGCCGCGGTCCTTCGGAGGCGCTGTACCGCTCGCACCCCGCGCACGCCCTCAGCGTGACGGTGCCGGTGACCGGGCCGGTGTAGAGGACCTCGACCGTGTTCGGCGCGTCATTGCTGATGACCAGCTCCATCCGGGCCCCGCCGGGCCGCTTCGACGGCGGCAGCCGCTTGCCCGCGGCCGGCCGGTCGTCGGCTATCTCCGCGGCTACCGCGATGTTGCGGGCCTGCCGCACCCGACCGTCGCTCTTGTACGTCCGCGCGAAATCGGTCAGCGTCGTGCGCGCGGCGCCGAACTTCCCGTCCTTGAACTGGTCGACCCCGCAGGCGTACACCCCGTCCACGACCCCCTCGTCGGCGTCGGCGCTCAGCTTCTTCACGCTGTCGTCGG
Source organism: Streptomyces rubiginosohelvolus (assembly GCF_014649875.1). Classification (GTDB taxonomy): domain Bacteria; phylum Actinomycetota; class Actinomycetes; order Streptomycetales; family Streptomycetaceae; genus Streptomyces; species Streptomyces rubiginosohelvolus. The sequence goes on from NZ_BMTW01000005.1 coordinate 71,281, forward strand.
GCAGCCGGGACGCGGTGGCGCCGAGGCCGCGCAGCACTTCGGTGGCCGTACACGGCTCGGCCCCCTTCAACGCCGTGACCTGGTCCTCGATCCGCTCGTCGATCGCAGGCGCGACCCGCCGCGCGGAGGCGGAATCGGGGAACGTACGCAGCAACTGCCCCAGCTCCGCACCGCCGTCACCGCCACCACTGCTGCCGCTACCGCTCCCCGCCCCGCCCAGGCGCGAGACGCCGCACGCATAGAGCGACTCGGCGAGCGGTGTGTCGGGCCAGGCGGCCAGCTCGCCCAGCACCTTCTTGTCCACCGAGTCCGGCAGCGTCCGCAGATACGTCAACGGCGCGACGGCCTCGCAGTGCCGCTTCTTCGCGTACGGGGCGGAGACGGCGTCGTAGTACGCCTCCAGCCGGTCCGGCACGAGCTTCGCGGCCCGGGACCCGGGATGGTCCTCGCCGAGCGCGCGATAGACGTCGAGGGCCTTCCCGTACTCGCCCTTCGCCGCCTCGAACGGCTGCCCCGAGGCGGTGGCGACCCGCTCGTCCCCGGACTCCAGCCTCTCCAGCAGCATCTGCTCCCGCGCCTCGTCCCGCGCGGAGCCGTACACCACGGCCCCACCCGCCGGCACGGCCAGCAGCACCACGCCGAGACCGACCGCAAGCCCGGGCCGCCACGCCCCGCCCACCGCCGAACGCCGGGCGATCCGGCCCCCGTCGACGGCGGCGAGCACCAGGACGAGCAGATACCCGACGAGCACCCCCGCGGGCACCCCGTCCGGATCGGCGGGCAACGCCACCCACAGCAGCACCGCCGTGGCCGCCCAGCACACCGCGGCCCGCCCCCAGCGCCCCAACAGGGCGTAACCGAGCCCGAGCCCGGTCAGGTTGAGCAACGCGGCGGCGGCCGCCCGCAACGACGCACCGGGCGGCGGCGGCCCGACGGACGGCGCGTGAGCAGGCGGAGGCGGCACCGCCCCGTCGCCCCCGGACCCGTACCCCGCAACGCCGTAACGATCACCGGACTCCATAACGGTCCCCCACCGCCGAGCCGAAAAAGTCACCGGGAATCTGCCCCGTTCTGTCACCGATCACGCACGGTCGCGGCAGCCTCTTCGTGCGCCGGGCCACCGCCGCCCGGGCCCACCCCCTAAACTGCCGAACGCCGCGACTGGCGCGCGCCCCGGCAGGGGCGCTCCGTGGAACCGACCACGAGGAAGCGGCACACCCCGGGCGTGCCCGGGGCGTCATCTCCGGAGAGCCGTCCGCCTGGGCATCCGGGTCCACGCCGCGTCGAGCGGCCGACCCGGAAGGACCTCTTCCATGACCACCCGGCCCATCACCGCCACCGCGACCACCACCGCGCCCCACCATCCGGCCCTCACCGCGTCCGACCCGGAACTGGCCGCCCTGATCGGTGCGGAGGAGCAGCTCCAGGCCGACACCCTGCGCCTGATCCCCAGCGAGAACTACGTCTCCGCCGCCGTGCTCGAAGCCTCGGGCACCGTGCTCCAGAACAAGTACTCCGAGGGCTACCCCGGCAAGCGGTACTACGAGGGCCAGCAGGTCATCGACCAGGTCGAGACCTTGGCGATCCGCCGCGCCCAGGCCCTCTTCGGGATGGACCACGCCAACGTCCAGCCGTACTCCGGCTCCCCGGCCAACCTCGCCGCCTACCTGGCCTTCCTCCAGCCCGGTGACACCGTCCTCGGCATGTCCCTCCCGATGGGCGGCCACCTCACGCACGGCTGGGACGTCTCGGCCACCGGCCGCTGGTTCCGGGGTGTCCGGTACGGGGTGCGCCGGGACACCGGCCGGATCGACCTGGACGAGGTCCGCGACCTGGCCCTCGCCGAACGGCCCCAGCTCATCTTCTGCGGCGGTACGGCCGTTCCCCGCACGATCGACTTCGCGGGCTTCGCGGAGATCGCCCGCGAGACGGGCGCCGTCCTGGTCGCGGACATCGCGCACATCGCCGGCCTGATCGCGGGCGGCGCGCACCCCTCGCCCGCCGGTCACGCGGACGTCGTCTCCACCACCACGCACAAGACCCTGCGCGGCCCGCGCGGCGCGATGCTGCTCTCCACCGCCGAACACGCCCGCGCCGTCGACCGCGCGGTCTTCCCCGGCCTCCAGGGCGGCCCGCACAACCAGACCACGGCCGCCATCGCGGTCGCCCTCGGCGAAGCCGCCACCGCCGGCTTCTGCTCCTACGCCCACCAGGTCGTCGCCAACGCCCGCGCTCTGGGCGAGGAGTTGGCCGCCCGCGGCTTCGACCTGGTCTCCGGCGGCACCGACAACCACCTGCTGCTGATCGACCTCACGAACAAGGACGTCCCCGGCAAGACCGCGGCCAAGGCCCTCGACCGCGCGGGCATCGTCGTCAACTACAACACCGTCCCCTACGACCCCCGTAAGCCCTTCGACCCCTCCGGCATCCGGATCGGCACCCCGGCCCTCACCTCCCGGGGCGTCCCGGCCTCCGCGATGGGCACGGTCGCCACCTGGATCACCACGGCGGTCGACGCGGCACGCACGGGCGACGAGGCGGCGATCAGGAAGGTACGGGAAGAGGTGAAGGAGCTGATGGACGCTTATCCGGCACCGGGGCTGCCGGTCGGCTGACGCGGCACTCTCTGCGCCTTCTTCACCTGATCTCCGCCCGCCCAACCCCCCTCTGTGGCACCGTGGATCGACTGATGACCCGGGTGTCCGGGCATCCGCGTAGGGGGGATTTCCATGCGACTTCGTACCGCCGCGGCTTCAGCCGCCCTCGTCCTGTGCGCCACGGCGGGCCTGGCGGCCTGTTCGTCCTCGCCGGGCACGGCGGACGCCGAGCGGCCCGCCGCCCCCACGGGACCGGCTTCGGTGAAGGAACTCGCGGAGAACATCGAGACGGGCAAGCTGCAGACGGAGCCGCCCGAGCTGAACGAGCAGAGCGTGGCGGGCCCCGAGAAGTGCGCCCGCTCCGCCGCCGACATCCCGGCGGAGTGCGCCGTCGACCCCTCGTTCGCCGAAGTCACCGAGGGGGAGCGGGCCGCCGAACCGCCCACCCTGCCGTGAGCGCGTCCCCGGTGAGCGGGTGAGAGAACCGGAACGGGAGGGCGGGCACACAACCGTGTGCCCGCCCTCCCGTTCCGCGTACCCCACCGTCCTCGGCACCCGTGCGACTCGCAGGATCACGGGCACCGTTAACCACTTGCGTCACAGGGGCCCCTTCCTTCCGTCACAGCGATCTCTTAGTCTCACACCCTGTTCACATTTGATAATTGATGATCTCGCCACAGAGGTCAGGCGCGGGGGTAGTGAAGCATGCGTGAAAACTGGCGCTCGAAGTTGAGCGTTCTCGCCGGGGCGTCGGCACTCGCCCTCTCGGCCGTCACCGCGACGCCGGCGCTCGCCGACGATGCCCCGGAGACCCCCGTGGAAGTCCAGCTGCCCATCGACGTGAAGATCGTCGAAGGCCTCGCCACGGAACCCGGCACGGAGTTCCCCTTCCCGTCGGACGAGGACGAGAAGACGGGACCGGCGGGCGCGATGGCCGCCAAGGCCGCCCCGCCGTCGAACACCTGCCTGGGCGCGACCGCCGCCTACGGCACCAGCGGGTGCTTCCAGCACAACGGCGACATCATCTGGGCGGGCGACACGAAGAAGGACGGCATGTCCGCCGCCGTCGGGGTCTACACCGACTACGGGCGCGCCGAGGAGGTCTGTGTCAACAAGCTCGGCGTGAACACCTGGGCGACCTGCAACAAGGACTACCGCGAGACCGGCAACGTACGCCTGCGCGTCCTGCGCTACGACGGCGACACCGGCAAGTTCTACCAGCCCGAGGCGTGGTCCGGCTGGATCCCGGTCGACGGGAAGTTCTGACCACCCCCTGTGAGGGCGAGCCGGACCGCATCCCGCTCGCCCTCACAGGGCTGCGGCATGCGCGGCGGACACGAAAAAACCGGACCAGCCTCTGCTGGTCCGGTTCTTCAATCCGGAAGTGCCCCCGGCAGGATTCGAACCTGCGCACCCGGCTCCGGAGGCCGATGCTCTATCCCCTGAGCTACGGGGGCGAATCGCGGTGTTGCTCTGCGACGGGTGAAACACTACCAGCTCCCACGGGGTCTCCGTGAACAGGTATTCCGCCGTGCCTCCGCGCCTCTTCCTCCCGGTCGGGCGGGGTGCGGAAGCGGCGTGGTGAGGCAGTGGCCACCCGTCCGGGGTCGAAGTGGACAAAACCCGGACGCGGTCCCTCGGGCCGACCTACTCTCGAAGGGTGTCAGGGGCGTACGGCCGCGTGCTTGTTGTCGACGACAACAAGGTCATCCGGCAGCTGATCAGGGTCAATCTCGAGCTGGAGGGCTTCGAGGTCGTGACCGCGGCCGATGGTGTCGAGGCCCTGGACCTGGTCGCGAGAGTCCGCCCCGACGCCATCACGCTCGACGTCGTGATGCCCCGGCTGGACGGTCTGGAGACCGCCACCCGGCTGCGCTCCGACCCCCGCACCCGCCGGCTTCCCATCGCCGTCATCAGCGCCTGTACGCCTCACGAGGTCGACGCGGGCGTGGCGGCCGGGGTCGACGCGTTCCTGGCGAAGCCGTTCGAGCCGAGCGAACTGGTGCGGATCATGCGCCGGCTGGTGACCGGGGAGGAAGAGGCACCGGCGGACGGGCGGCGCGGTGCCGGGCGGGCGGGGAGCACCGCCGGCTGACCGGCGTGGCGGGCCGGGAGCGGCTGCCCCGCGCCGTGGAACCGGGCCCGGCTGACCGGATGGCGAAACCGGGTCGCAAAGTGCCCCCCTCTCTCACCTACGCTTGACCCGTGACCCCCGCCGACCTCTCCCGGACCGTGCTGCACGCCGTGCGCCGCGCGGTCGACGAGGATGCGTTGCGCGCGCCCGTGCCCGCGCGCGTACGGGTGGAGCGGACCCGGCCCGGCGGCAGCGGCGACTACGCCTGCGCCGTCGCCCTCCAGCTCGCCGGGCCCGCCGCGCTGCCCGCCCTGGAGGTCGCCCGCATCCTGCGCGAACGCGTCGCCGCCGAGCCCGGCGTCGGGCGGGTCGAGATCACCGGGCCGGGGTTCCTGAGCTTCACCCTCGACGCCCCGGCCGAGAGCGACCGGGCCGTGCTCGCCGCTGTACGGGAACAGGGCCTCGCTTACGGGCACGGGGGCGCTCTCGGGGACGAGATCCACCAGCTCCACCACGCGCGGGAGGCCCGCGCCGCCGTCACCGCCCAGGCCGTGTTCCGGCTCCTCGTCGCCCAGGGCGCCCGGGGCCGGACCACCTGCGAACAGGCGCCCGACCCGGACTGGGTCCGCCTCGGCGTCACCGTCAACGCGTACGGGACACCGCCCACACCGCTCACCGAGATCCGCCCCGTCCCCGCCGGGGTCACCGCGGGGGAGCTGCTGGAGCGGCTCGGGCCCGACGCGGCCCGGTGGGGGCTCCTGCGGGCCGCCGGACACGACCACGCCGCCCTCGGCCCCGAACTGCTCGTCCAGGGCGAGGCCAATCCGCTCTTCCGGGTCCGTTACGCCCACGCCCGGGCCCGCGCCCTCACCCGGAGTGCCACCGCCCTCGGCTTCACCGCCGAGGCAGCCCCGTACGGCGAAAGCCCCGCCCCGTACGACCGCGCCGCCCGCCCCCTCCTCGACCTCCTCGCCGACCACCCCGGCGTCCTGCTCGCCGGGGCCCGTCACCGCGCGCCCGACCGGGTCGCCCGGCAGCTGGAAGCCGTCGCGCACGCGTTCTTCGACTTCCACGACTCCTGCCCGCCCCTGCCCGCCGGTGACGAGAAACCCTCGGCCGCCCACCGTGCCCGGCTGGCCATCGCCGAAGCCGCCGGGACGGTGCTGGCAGGCGGCCTGTCCCTGCTCGGCATCCGCGCGCCCGAACATCTCTGACGAGATCAGAAAAGACCCGAGAGAGCATCACGATGAGCCGCTCCGCACACCCCGCAGGCCCCCGTCACGCCGACGTCCTCCCCGAGGGGCACTACTCCGCCCCCGCCGCCGACCTCAACGCCCTCGACGAGAAGGTCTGGTCGCGCACCGTCACCCGTGACGCGGACGGCGCCCTCACCGTCGGCGGGATCGCCGTCGCCCGGCTCGCCGAGGAGTTCGGCACCCCCGCCTACTTCCTCGACGAGAGCGACTTCCGGGCCCGCTGCCGCGCCTGGGCCGACGCCTTCGGGCCCGACGCCGACGTCTTCTACGCCGGGAAGGCCTTCCTCTCCCGCGCGATCGTCCGCTGGCTCAAGGAGGAAGGACTCAATCTCGACGTGTGCTCCGGCGGAGAGCTGACCACCGCTCTCGACGCCGGTATGCCCGCCGAGCGCATCGCCTTCCACGGCAACAACAAGACCGTCGCCGAGATCGAGCGCGCCGTCGAGGCGGGCGTCGGGCGGATCGTGCTCGACTCCTTCCAGGAGATCGTCCGCGTCGCCCACATCGCCCAGCGCCACGGGGTGCGCCAGCGCGTGCAGATCCGCGTCACCGTCGGCGTCGAGGCCCACACCCACGAGTTCATCGCCACCGCGCACGAGGACCAGAAGTTCGGCATCGCGCTCGCCGACGGGCAGGCCGCCGAGGCCGTGCGCCGCGCGCTCGCGCTCGACGGCCTCGAACTCATCGGCGTCCACTCCCACATCGGTTCGCAGATCTTCGACATGGCCGGCTTCGAGGTCTCCGCCCGGCGCGTGGTGCAGCTGCTCGCCGAGATCCGCGACGAGCACGGCGTCGAACTGCCCGAGATCGACCTCGGAGGCGGCCTCGGCATCGCGTACACCTCGGACGACGACCCCCGCGAGCCGCACGAGATCGCGAAGGCGCTCAGCGACATCGTCACGCGGGAGTGCGAGTCCGCGAAGCTGCGCACGCCCCGGATCTCCGTCGAGCCGGGCCGCGCCATCGTCGGCCCCACCGCGTTCACGCTCTACGAGGTCGGCACGATCAAGCCCCTGGAGGGGCTGCGGACGTACGTCAGCGTCGACGGCGGCATGTCGGACAACATCCGCACCGCGCTGTACGACGCCGAGTACAGCGTCGCGCTGGTCTCCCGCACCTCGGACGCCGAACCGATGCTCGTCCGGGTCGTCGGCAAGCACTGCGAGAGCGGCGACATCGTGGTCAAGGACGCGTTCCTCCCCGCCGACCTGGCCCCCGGCGACCTGATCGCCGTCCCCGCCACCGGCGCGTACTGCCGTTCCATGGCGAGCAACTACAACCACGCGCTGCGCCCGCCGGTCGTCGCGGTGCGCGACGGCGAGGCGCGTGTGATCGTCCGGCGCGAGACGGAGGAAGATCTCCTGCGTCTCGATGTCGGCTGATGAAATAGTCATCTCAGGATCCGGACGGGGGTCAGAAACTCCCGTCCGGTGAGTGAGACTGGTCCCCAATGAGCATGTATGAGAAACGAGGTCGGATGATGCGTACGCGTCCGCTGAAGGTGGCGCTGCTGGGCTGTGGTGTGGTCGGCTCAGAGGTGGCGCGCATCATGACGACGCACGCCGACGACCTCGCGGCGCGCATCGGCGCGCCCGTCGAGCTCGCCGGAGTGGCCGTCCGCCGGCCCTCGAAGGTGCGGGAGGGCATCGACCCCGCACTGATCACCACCGACGCGACCGCGCTCGTGCGGCGCGGCGACATCGACGTCGTCGTCGAGGTCATCGGGGGCATCGAGCCCGCCCGTACGCTCATCACCACCGCGTTCGAGAACGGCGCGAGCGTCGTCTCCGCCAACAAGGCGCTGCTCGCCGAGGACGGCGCCGCCCTGCACGCCGCCGCCGAGAAGTACGGCCGCGACCTCTACTACGAGGCCGCCGTCGCCGGGGCCATCCCGCTGGTCCGGCCGCTGCGCGAGTCGCTCGCCGGCGACAAGGTCAACCGGGTGCTCGGCATCGTCAACGGCACGACCAACTTCATCCTCGACAAGATGGACACCAGCGGCGCCGGTTACTCCGAGGCGCTCGACGAGGCCACCGCCCTCGGGTACGCCGAGGCCGACCCGACCGCCGACGTCGAGGGCTTCGACGCCGCCGCGAAGGCCGCGATCCTCGCCGGGATCGCCTTCCACACCCGCGTGAAGATCGGTGACGTGCACCGCGAGGGCATCACCGAGGTCACCGCCGCCGACATCGCCTCCGCCCGCCGCATGGGCTGCACCGTCAAGCTGCTGGCCATCTGCGAGCGCGCCGCCGACGGGGCCTCCGTCACCGCCCGCGTCCACCCCGCGATGATCCCGCTCAGCCACCCGCTGGCCTCCGTCCGCGAGGCGTACAACGCGGTGTTCGTCGAGGCCGAGGCCGCCGGACAGCTCATGTTCTACGGGCCCGGCGCCGGCGGCTCCCCGACCGCATCCGCGGTCCTCGGCGACCTCGTCGCGGTCTGCCGCAACAAACTGGGCGAGGCCACCGGACCCGGTGAGTCCGCCTACACGCGCCTGCCGGTCAGCCCCATGGGCGAGGTCGTCACGCGCTACCACATCAGCCTCGACGTGGCCGACAAGCCGGGCGTCCTCGCCCAGGTCGCGACGGTCTTCGCCGAGCAGGGGGTATCGATCGATACCGTCCGCCAGCAGGGAAAGGACGGCGAGGCATCGCTCGTCGTCGTCACCCACCGCGCGCCCGACGCCGCCCTCTCCGGGACCGTCGAAGCGCTGCGCAAGCTCGACACCGTGCGCGGTGTCGCCAGCATCATGCGTGTTGAAGGGGAGTAAAGGACCCATGACCAGCAAGGGCACCCACCAGTGGCGCGGCATCATCGAGGAGTACCGGGACCGGCTTCCGGTCACGGCCACGACGCCGGTCGTCACGCTTCGTGAGGGCGGTACGCCGCTCGTACCGGCGCAGGTCCTCTCCGAGCGCACGGGCTGCGAGGTGCACCTCAAGGTCGAGGGCGCCAACCCCACCGGTTCCTTCAAGGACCGCGGCATGACCATGGCCATCACCCGGGCCAAGGAGGAGGGCGCGAAGGCCGTCATCTGCGCCTCCACCGGCAACACCTCGGCCTCCGCCGCGGCGTACGCGGTGCGCGCGGGGATGGTCTGCGCCGTCCTCGTACCGCAGGGCAAGATCGCGCTCGGCAAGATGGGCCAGGCCCTCGTGCACGGCGCCAAGATCCTCCAGGTCGACGGCAACTTCGACGACTGCCTGACCCTGGCCCGCGCACTCTCGGACAACTACCCGGTGGCGCTGGTCAATTCGGTCAACCCGGTCCGGATCGAGGGCCAGAAGACCGCCGCGTTCGAGATCGTCGACGCGCTCGGCGACGCCCCCGACATCCACGTCCTGCCGGTCGGCAACGCGGGCAACATCACCGCGTACTGGAAGGGGTACACCGAGTACGCCGGTGACGGCGTCTCCTCCCGCTCCCCGCGCATGTGGGGCTTCCAGGCCTCCGGTTCGGCGCCCATCGTGCGCGGCGAGGTCGTCAAGGACCCGTCCACCATCGCCACCGCGATCCGCATCGGGAATCCGGCCTCCTGGAACTACGCGCTCGCCGCGCGGGACGAGTCGGGCGGCTTCATCGACGAGGTGACGGACCGGCAGATCCTGTCCGCCTACCGGCTGTTGGCCTCCCAGGAGGGCGTCTTCGTGGAGCCCGCGTCGGCCGCGTCCGTCGCCGGTCTGCTCAAGGCCGCGGAGGAGGGCAAGGTCGACCCCGGCCAGAAGATCGTCTGCACGGTCACCGGCAACGGCCTCAAGGACCCCGACTGGGCCGTCGCGGGCGCACCGCAGCCGGTCACGGTCCCGGTCGACGCGGCCACCGCCGCCGAGAAGCTCGGCCTCGTCTGATCCAGTGCCGGACGGGCCGCGGCGGCCGCCGCGGCCCGTCCGGCCGACCAGGGTGACGCCGCCCGTGCCGACGCCGCCCGGCCAACCGTGACAACCCAGCTCAACCGCCCTCTTTCCCGGGCGGAGAGCGCATAGGAGGCGGGCGACACGCATCGTGCGCCTCCTGTGCGCCCTATGTCGCGACAGAACCTTCCTTCGATAAGCTGTACCCCATCCGCCCGACACCCGCCCGACGGTCCGCTGCGGTACGGCAGCCGTCGTGGGCGAACGCGGGACGGGCCACCGGATCCCCTGAACACCCCGGTGCGCACCGTGTCCCGCCCCCGTCCCCGCAGACCCCGCCGCAGATCCACCGCACTGCATCCCCGCCGCCTTACAAGGAGTGGTCCGACCGATGGCCGGTCCCGCGTTCCGAGCCGCCGCCGTCCGGGTGCGCGTCCCCGCCACCAGCGCCAACCTGGGGCCGGGTTTCGACGCCCTCGGCCTCTCGCTGGGGCTGTACGACGACGTCGTCGTCCGGGTCGCCGACTCCGGGCTGCACATCGACATCGCAGGTGAGGGCAGCGAGAGCCTGCCGCGCGACGAGAGCCACCTGCTCGTGCGCTCCCTGCGCACCGCGTTCGACCTGCTCGGCGGCCAGCCCCGCGGGCTGGAGATCGTCTGCGCCAACCGCATCCCGCACGGCCGCGGCCTCGGCTCCTCCTCCGCCGCCATCTGCGCCGGAATCGTCGCCGCCCGCGCCGTGACGACCGGCGGCGACGCCCGCCTCGACGACGCGGCCCTGCTGGAGCTGGCGACCGAGATCGAGGGGCACCCCGACAACGTCGCGGCCTGTCTGCTCGGTGGATTCACCCTCGCCTGGATGGACGGCGGCTCGGCCCGGGCGATCCGGATGGACCCCGCCGACTCCGTCGTGCCCGTCGTCTTCGTGCCCGGGCGCCCCGTGCTCACCGAGACGGCGCGCGGCCTGCTGCCGCGCACCGTCCCGCACGTCGACGCGGCCCTCAACGCCGGCCGGGCGGCCCTGCTCGTCGAGGCCCTGACCCGCCGCCCCGAGCTGCTGCTCGCCGCCACCGAGGACCGGATCCACCAGGAATACCGGGGCCCGGCCATGCCGGAGAGCGTGGAGCTGGTGCACCGCCTGCGCGCCGACGGCGTGCCCGCGGTCATCTCCGGTGCCGGACCCACGGTCCTCGCGCTGACGGAGGAGGGTTCGGCCGACAAGGTCGCCCGACTGGCGGGGGAGGGCTGGGCGGCGAATCGGCTGGCCCTCGACGCGACGGGCGCCACTGTGCTGCCGCTGGCCGCGTAACCGCATGTGATTACCGGTGAGCGAGAGGGGGAATGTTTGTTGGAGCCGGTAGTGTTAACCTCAAGTCTGCAACCGACGTCTTTGAGGCGCGTTGCTTCGTGTCCCCCTCCGGGACCACCATTCTTCCGGGAGCCTCCCCAACTGCCTGAGCAGCCTGCCTGAGCAGTTTCGAGCACGCTCCGGAACCGGCACGACACCCCTCGCTCGTCCAGGAGTGGGCCGAGCAGGGGGATCTCGCGCCGGACCCCGCATGTTCATCTCTCCGCCGTACCCGGCGGACCACCGCCCCGGCAAGGTCCGCGATCCAGCAAGATCAACAGACCGCAGTCGGACAGCACAACCGGTCGCCGAGCCAGAAGGCCGACGTCCGCTCCAGGGAAGGACCCTTCGTGAGCGACACCACCGATCTGATGGGCGTCACTGCCGACAAGAACGTCGACAGCGCCGCGCCCGCCGAAGGTGCTGCCACTGGCACCACCGCACGGCGCCGCCGCTCCGGCACCGGCCTCGAGGGCATGGTCCTGGCCGAGCTGCAGCAGGTCGCGTCCGGCCTCGGCATCAGGGGCACCGCGCGGATGCGCAAGAGCCAGCTGATCGAGGTCATCAAGGAGGCGCAGGCGGGTGGCGGATCCGCCGCCCCCAAGGCCTCCTCCAAGGCCGCAGAGGCCCCCGCCGAGGCGGAGAGCAAGCCCAAGCGCCGCGCGACCTCGAAGGCGCGCACCGGGGACGAGGGCGCTGCCGCCGCCGAGAAGAGCACGGCCGCGCAGCAGCAGATCGACATCCCCGGCCAGCCGGCCAGCGACGACCAGCCCGCGGGCGAGCGCCGTCGCCGCCGTGCCACCGCGCAGGCGGGCAGCCCCGACACCAAGACCGAGGCGAAGACCGAGGTCAAGGCGAAGGCGGAGCCCGAGGTGCAGCAGAAGACCGAGGAGCGGGCCGAGCCCAAGGGCGACGCCCGGGCCGAGAACGCCGCCGACACGGCCGAGGGCCGTCGCGGTGACCGCCAGGGCCAGGGCCGCGGTGACCGGGAGGGCCGCCGTGAGCGCCAGCGCGACCGTCGCGGCAAGGGCGACGACCAGGGCCAGCAGGGCGGCGGCGGGCAGCGCCCGCAGCGCCAGGGCCAGGGTCAGGGCCAGCAGAACCGTGACAACGGTCCGCAGGACGACTTCGACGACGAGGCGGGCGGCCGCCGCGGCCGTCGTGGCCGCTACCGCGACCGCCGCGGCCGCCGCGGGCGCGACGACTTCGCCGGCGATGTGCAGGTGGCCGAGGACGACGTCCTGATCCCCGTCGCGGGCATCCTGGACATCCTCGACAACTACGCGTTCATCCGGACCTCCGGCTACCTGCCGGGCCCGAACGACGTGTACGTCTCGCTCGCCCAGGTCCGCAAGAACGGCCTGCGCAAGGGTGACCACGTCACCGGCGCGGTGCGCCAGCCCAAGGACGGCGAGCGGCGCGAGAAGTTCAACGCGCTGGTCCGCCTCGACTCGGTCAACGGCATGGCGCCGGAGTCCGGCCGCGGCCGCCCCGAGTTCCAGAAGCTGACCCCGCTCTACCCGCAGGACCGGCTCCGTCTGGAGACCGACTCCAACATCCTGACGACGCGGATCATCGACCTGGTGGCCCCGATCGGCAAGGGCCAGCGCGGGCTCATCGTGGCCCCGCCGAAGACCGGCAAGACCATGATCCTTCAGTCGATCGCCAACGCGATCACGGTCAACAGCCCCGAGTGCCACCTGATGGTCGTCCTGGTCGACGAGCGTCCGGAAGAGGTCACCGACATGCAGCGGTCGGTGAAGGGCGAGGTCATCTCCTCGACCTTCGACCGTCCCGCCGAGGACCACACCACCGTCGCCGAGCTGGCCATCGAGCGCGCCAAGCGCCTCGTCGAGCTGGGTCACGACGTGGTCGTCCTGCTCGACTCGATCACCCGACTGGGCCGCGCGTACAACCTCGCGGCGCCGGCCTCCGGCCGCATCCTCTCCGGTGGTGTCGACTCGACCGCGCTGTACCCCCCGAAGCGCTTCTTCGGCGCCGCGCGCAACATCGAGGACGGCGGCTCGCTGACCATCCTGGCCACCGCGCTCGTCGAGACCGGCTCGCGCATGGACGAGGTGATCTTCGAGGAGTTCAAGGGCACCGGCAACATGGAGCTCAAGCTCGACCGGAAGCTCTCGGACAAGCGCATCTTCCCGGCGGTGGACGTCGACGCGTCCTCCACCCGTAAGGAAGAGATCCTGCTCGGCACCGACGAGCTGGCGGTCGTCTGGAAGCTGCGCCGGGTGCTGCACGCGCTCGACCAGCAGCAGGCGATCGAGCTCCTCCTGGACCGGATGAAGAAGACCCAGTCCAACGCGGAGTTCCTGCTCCAGATCCAGAAGACGACGCCGGGCAGCGGAAACGGCAACGACTGACCTGGTCACCGGCATGCAAGGCTCCGCCCCCTCACCTCGGTGAGGGGGCGGAGCCTTTTTCCGTCACTCCGGTTCCCTTTTCTTCTTCTTTTCTTTCCCTGCACATTCCCTTGCCGTTGTTACTGACGTAATGTCTGGGGCAGTTGAGGTGGGGGGCCATCGAGGCGGAACGGCAGAGGCGTGAGCCCTGCGGTGATCCGCCCTGCGCAGCGGACAGTTCACGCACCCCCCGCCGTTTCCCGACCGGCGGGGCTTTCGCGTCTCCCCGGTTCCTATCCGAAGGATCACCGCGTGCACATACGCACCACGGGGGGCCGGCACGCGCGCCGGCTCAGACTCGCCGTTCCGGCGGCGGCCGTCACCGTCCTCGCCCTCGTCGGCACCGCGCTGACGATGTCCTCCTCCCAGGCCGAGGAGCCCGCGCCCTCGTTGCCGATGGCAGCCCCCGAACGGCCCGCCGCCCCGGCCGAGTCGCAGCTGCGCGAGCTGGTGGCCGACGCGGCCGGATCGGACCGCGAGGTGCTCCCGCCGGCCAAGTTCGCCGGGGACGGCCCGGGCACCCCCGCCCCGATGGTCATCGGCGGAACGCAGACCTCGATCTCCAGCGCCCCGTGGATGGCGCAGCTCTGGTACTACGACGACCAGGGCACCCCGGCCGACGAGAGCGACGACACCGGCTTCTTCTGCGGCGGCGTCGTCATCGCGCCCACGAAGATCGCCACGGCCGCCCACTGCGTCAAGGGCTACGACTGGAACGCCAACGGCGCGGTCGTCACCGGCAGCACCTCCACCGAGCCCAACAGCAGCGGCACCGTCTCCTGGCCCTACCGCCAGTGGAACAGCCCGGTCTACAAGGACGTGCAGGGCGCGGCCGACAACGACGTCGCCGTCCTCACCCTCTTCGAGCCGGTCACGGCCAAGTCCCTTCCGGTGGCGGCCAACACGGACACCGGCCTGTACACCGCGGGCACCCAGGCCAAGGTCTACGGCTGGGGCCGCACCAGCTCCACCGACGACGCCATCTCCACCACCCTGCGCTCGGCGACCCTGCCGATCGTCTCGGACTCGGCGTGCCGCAGTTCGTACGGCAGCTACTTCGTCGCGGGCCACATGGTCTGCGCGGGCAAGACCGGCGCGAGCGACGCGGAGACCGTCGGGGCGTGCAACGGTGACTCCGGCGGCCCGCTGGTCATCGGCGGCAAGCTGGCCGGCATCGTCTCCTGGGGCATCGAGGACTGCGTCGGACAGGGCGCGTACAGCGTCTTCGCGAAGGTGACCAGCTACACGTCCGCCATCAACGCGCGCGCCTACGACACCAACATGACCTGGGACCACCGTGCGGACCTGATGGCCCGCAGCAAGTCCAACAAGACGATGTACCAGTTCAAGTCGACCGGCACCGGCATGACGAAGGCCACGTACAGCAGCGACTGGGGCGGCATCAACGTCCTGCTCCAGACGGACCTGAACCGGGACGACAACCAGGACCTGCTCGTGCGCGGCACGGACGGCAACCTGTACTGGCAGTGGTACAGCATCGCGGCCGACGACTGGCAGACCACGCGCCTGGCCACCGGCTGGGGCACCCGCAAGCAGATCCTCGCCCCCGGCGACCTGACGAGCGACGGCCACCCGGACATCCTGTCGACCGACTCCTCCGGCGGCTTCTGGCTGTACCCGGGCAAGGGCAACGGCACCTTCGCCGCCCGGATCAAGATCGGCGGCGGTGGTCTCAGCTACAACATGGTCCGCGGCAGCGGTGACTTCACCAACGACGGCAAGGCCGACATCATCGCCCGCGGCAGCGGCGGCAAGATGTACCTCTTCAAGGGCACCGGCAAGGCGAGCGCCCCGTTCGCGCCCAAGGTCCTCGTCCGGACCTGGGACGTCGCCACGGCCCTGGTCACCACCGGTGACTTCACCGGCGACGGCCACGCGGACATCATCGTCCGGGTGAAGACCGGGGAGCTGTACCTCTACCCGGGCACCGGCAAGGCCAACAGCGACATCTTCGGCGCCCGCAAGCTGCTCGGCACCGGAGCCAACAACTACGACCTGTTCGGCTGACCCGAGACCTTGACCACATCCCGTACGGCTCACCGGCAGTCCGCACGATCGCCGTACGGGGAACGAAACCCCAGGTGAACGCCGCCTCACGGCTCGTACGCCCGTAAGACCTGTGGCCCCCGTCCTCCGACGGGGGCCACAGGCGTCTGTGCAACCCTTCTTGGTGCTTCGGCCGTCCCAACAGGAGAGGCCGACCGCGCGTGGGACACCACGGCAGGGGGCACACGGGCACACAGGAGTGACGAGGGAGACGCGTGAGCGAGCAGAGCAGGGGCACGGGTCGCATACGCGGCACCGGCAGCCGACGGAGGAAGCCGACCCGCCGGCACCGCGCCAAGGTCATCGCGGCCTGGACGGTGGCGGGAGTCGTGGTCGTCGGCGGGGCCGGGCTCGGCTACGCGTACATGGCGCTCGACGGCAACCTCTCCAGCATCGACATCGACGCCAAGCTGGGCACCGACCGTCCCGACGACGTCGACGACGGCTCGCAGGACATCCTGGTGCTGGGCTCCGACTCGCGCTCCGGCGACAACGGCAAGTACGGCCAGGACGAAGGTGCGGCCCGCTCGGACACCGCGATGGTCGTCCACGTCGACAAGGGCCACAACTCCGCGAGCGTCGTCTCGATACCGCGCGACACCCTGATAGAGCGCCCCGCCTGCGCGAGCGATACCACGGACGAGACGGTCCCCGCCGAGCACCGGGCGATGTTCAACACCGCCTACGAGGTCGGCGGACCCGCCTGCGCGGTGAAGACCGTCGAGTCGATGTCCGGCATCCGCATGGACCACTACCTGGAAGTCGACTTCACCGGCTTCAAGAAGCTCATCGACGAGCTCGGCGGCGTCGAGATCACCACGAAGACCGCGATCGACGACTCCAAGAGCCACCTCGACCTGGAGCCCGGCACCCACACCCTGAACGGCGAGGAGTCCCTCGGGCTCGTCCGTACCCGCAAGAGCGTCGGCGACGGCAGCGACCTGGGACGCATCCAGCTCCAGCAGGCGTTCATCAAGGCGCTCATCGACCAGACGAAGAGCGTCGGGGTGTTCTCCAGCCCCAAGAAGCTCTACGGTCTCGCGGACGCCGCCACCAAGGCCGTCACCACCGACTCCGGACTCGGATCGGTCAAGAAGCTCACCGGTTTCGCCAACGGTCTCAAGGGGCTCGGCGCCGACAACGTGCACATGGTGACCCTGCCCGTGGAGTACGACCCGGCCGACCCGAACCGGGTCCTGCCGCAGGAGAAGGCCGGCCGGCAGGTGTGGGCCGCGCTCAGGAACGACCGGCCGATCCCCGCCTCCGCCACCGAGAAGTCGGCCGGCGACAAGGGCGACGCCGACAAGGTCGTCGAGTAGCCCACCGGTCACCCCGGGTGCACGGCCGGGCGGCGGGAATACCCGCGCCCCGCCCCCGGTTTTGGGAGATACGGCCGGTCCTGGCAGACTGGTACGTCGGCCCCGGTTCACGGCCCCGCAAATCCGCGCGGACGACCCGGCGCCCTCCCGAAACTAGGAGACACCTTGAAGCGCGACATCCACCCCGAGTACGTCGAGACGCAGGTCAGCTGCACCTGCGGTGCGTCGTTCACCACCCGGAGCACCATCGACAACGGCACCATCCGTGCCGACGTCTGCTCCGAGTGCCACCCGTTCTACACGGGCAAGCAGAAGATCCTCGACACCGGCGGCCGCGTGGCCCGCTTCGAGGCCCGCTTCGGCAAGGCTGCCGGCTCCGCCAGCAAGTAGCGAGCCACTGCGCCGGTTCCTGGCGCCCTCTTCCCGGGGGCGTCGGAACCGGCGTTTTTTCCGGTCGGGTGTCCGGGGGAGACCCGCCGGACGCCAACACCGGGCAGTCACGCCCTCCAGCAGGCCCGCAGATCTCAGAGCAACCAGGAGCCCCCGCATGTTCGAGGCGGTCGAGGAACTGATCGGTGAACACACCGGTCTCGAGAAGAAGCTCGCCGACCCGTCGGTCCACGCCGACCAGGCCAACGCGCGCAAGCTGAACAAGCGCTACGCGGAGCTGACCCCGATCGTCTCCACGTACCGGGCCTGGAAGCAGACCGGCGACGACATCGAGACCGCCCGCGAGTTCGCCGCGGACGACCCCGACTTCGCCGCCGAGGTCAAGGAGCTGGAGAAGCAGCGCGAGGAGATCACGGAGAAGCTCCGCCTCCTCCTCGTCCCGCGCGACCCCAGCGACGACAAGGACGTGCTCCTGGAGATCAAGGCGGGCGCCGGCGGCGACGAGTCCGCCCTGTTCGCCGGTGACCTGCTGCGCATGTATCTGCGCTACGCCGAGCGCGTCGGCTGGAAGACCGAGATCATCGACTCCACCGAGTCCGAACTCGGCGGCTACAAGGACGTCCAGGTCGCGGTCAAGACCAAGGGCGGCAACGGCGCCACCGAGCCCGGCCAGGGCGTCTGGGCCCGGATGAAGTACGAGGGCGGCGTGCACCGCGTGCAGCGCGTTCCCTCCACCGAGTCCCAGGGCCGCATCCACACCTCCGCCGCGGGCGTGCTCGTCACCCCCGAGGCCGAGGAGGTCGACGTCGAGATCCACGCCAACGACCTGCGCATCGACGTCTACCGCTCGTCCGGCCCCGGCGGCCAGTCCGTCAACACGACCGACTCCGCCGTCCGCATCACGCACCTGCCGACCGGCGTCGTCGCCTCCTGCCAGAACGAGAAGAGCCAGCTCCAGAACAAGGAGCAGGCCATGCGCATCCTGCGGTCCCGGCTGCTCGCCGCCGCCCAGGAGGCCGCTGAGCAGGAAGCCTCCGACGTCCGCCGCAGCCAGGTCCGTACCGTCGACCGCTCCGAGAAGATCCGGACGTACAACTTCCCGGAAAACCGCATCTCGGACCACCGCGTCGGCTTCAAGGCGTACAACTTGGACCAGGTGCTCGACGGCGACCTGGACGCGGTGATCCAGGCGTGCGTCGACGCCGACTCCGCCGCCAAGCTCGCCAACGCGTAAGCGACCCGCCCGCCCCGCATCCCCCGTACGGAGAACCGCGATGAACCTGCTGCTCGCCGAGGTGGCCCAGGCCACCCAGCGGCTGGCCGACGCCGGTGTCCCCTCACCGCGATTCGACGCCGAGGAACTCGCGGCCTTCGTCCACGGGGTGAAGCGGGGCGCGCTCCACGCGGTCCCCGACAGCGACTTCGACGCCCGCTACTGGGAGACCATCGCCCGCCGCGAGGCCCGCGAACCCCTCCAGCACATCACCGGCCGCGCCTTCTTCCGCTACCTGGAGCTCCAGGTCGGACCCGGCGTCTTCGTGCCCCGCCCGGAGACCGAGTCGGTCGTCGGCTGGGCCATAGACGCCGTGCGCGCGATGGATGTCGTCGAGCCCGTCGTCGTCGACCTGTGCACCGGATCGGGCGCCATCGCGCTCGCCATGGCCCAGGAGGTCCCCCGCTCCCGCGTCCACGCCGTGGAGCTCTCCGAGGACGCCCTCAGGTGGACGCGGAAGAACGCCGAGGGGTCCAGGGTCACCGTGCACAAGGGAGACGCCCTGAGCGCCCTTCCCGAGCTCGACGGCCAGGTCGACCTGGTGATCTCCAACCCGCCGTACATCCCGCTCACCGAATGGGAGTACGTCGCCCCCGAGGCCCGCGACCACGACCCGGAGATGGCCCTCTTCTCCGGCGAGGACGGCCTCGACACCATCCGCGGCATCGAACGCACCGCCCACCGTCTGCTGCGCCCCGGCGGCCTCGTCGTCATCGAGCACGCCGACACCCAGGGCGGCCAGGTCCCCTGGATCTTCACCGAGGAGCGGGGCTGGGCCGACGCGGCCGACCACCCCGACCTCAACAAGCGCCCCCGGTTCGCCACCGCCCGCAAGGCCATGCCGTGACCGGCCCCCGGCACCACCACCCGTACCCGCATCTGTCCGAGGAGGCCGGCTGATGGCTCGGCGATACGACTGCAACGACGCCACCGACCGGACCACGGGCCTGCGCGAGGCCGCATCGGCCGTCCGCCGGGGCGAACTGGTCGTGCTGCCCACCGACACCGTGTACGGGATCGGTGCGGACGCCTTCACCGCGGAGGCCGTCGCGGACCTGCTGGACGCCAAGGGCCGGGGCCGCAACATGCCCACGCCCGTCCTCATCGGCTCCCCGAACACCCTCCACGGCCTGGTCACCGACTTCTCCGAGCAGGCCTGGGAGCTCGTCGACGCCTTCTGGCCCGGAGCCCTCACCCTCGTCGCCCGGCACCAGCCCTCCCTCCAGTGGGACCTCGGCGACACCCGGGGCACCGTGGCGATCCGGATGCCGCTGCACCCGGTCGCCATCGAGCTGCTCACCGAGGTCGGCCCGATGGCCGTCTCCAGCGCCAACCTCACCGGACACCCCTCGCCCGAGGACTGCGACGCCGCCCAGGGCATGCTCGGCGACTCCGTCTCCGTCTACCTCGACGGCGGCCCGACGCCCGGCATCGTGCCGTCCTCCATCGTCGACGTCACCGGCGCCACCCCGGTCCTGCTGCGCGCCGGCGCCCTCTCCGCGGAGGAGCTGCGCAAGGTGGTCCCCGACCTCGAGGTGGCCAATTGACCGCCCCCGAGGGGCGTGGCATAGCGGGGCGGACCGACACCTTCCGCATCCTCCACGTCAGCACCGGCAACGTCTGCCGCTCGCCCATCACCGAGCGGCTGACCCGCCATGCCCTGGTGGACCGCCTCGGCGATCCGCTCAGCGGCGGCCTGATCGTGGAGAGCGCGGGCACCTGGGGCCATGAAGGCGCCCCCATGGAGGCCAACGCCGAGGTCGTCCTCGCCGACTTCGGCGCGGACGCCAGCGGCTTCGTCGGCCGCGAACTGCTCGACGAGCACGTCATCCGCGCCGACCTGGTCCTCACCGCCACCCGCGACCACCGCGCCCAGGTCATCTCCATGGGCCACTCCGCGGGCCTGCGCACCTTCACGCTCAAGGAGTTCACCCGGCTGGTCCGGGCGATAGACCCGGCCACCCTGCCCGACCCGCGCGACGAGGGCGTCGTCGAGCGCGCCCGCGCCCTGGTGCGCGCCGCCGCTGCCCTGCGCGGCTGGCTGCTGGCCCCGACCGCCGACGCGGACGAGGTCTACGACCCCTACGGCGCCCCCATCACCTTCTTCCGCTCGATCGGCGACGAGATCAACCAGGCGCTCGACCCGGTCGTCACCGCGCTCACCGGCGTACGCGCCCCGCACTGACCGGCCCTCCCGCGCCGTGCGGTACGCCGGTGCGCCGACCGGCGTACGGCACCCTCCGACAGCGGGCACGCCGCCCCGCCCCGGCGTACGTTGGAGCTGACACCGGCACCCCTCGCCGGCGCACCCACCTCCAGGCCCGGAGCCGTCCCATGCCGGTCACCTCTCCCGCCGCACCCCCGTCCGCGGCCGTGCCGCCCGCGCCCGACCGCCCCGACGCCCTGCCCCAGGACTTCGGCACGCTGCTGGGCCAGGACCCGGAGATCGCCGGGATCCTCCTCGCGGAGCGGGACCGGCAGGCGGGCACCCTCCAGCTGATCGCCGCCGAGAACTTCACCTCGCCCGCGGTCCTGGCCGCCCTCGGCTCCCCGCTCGCCAACAAGTACGCCGAGGGGTACCCGGGAGCCCGCCACCACGGCGGCTGCGAGCAGGCGGACGCCGCCGAACGCATCGCCGTACGCCGGGCCACCGCCCTCTTCGGCGCCGAACACGCCAACGTCCAGCCGCACTCCGGCTCCTCCGCCGTCCTCGCTGCCTACGCCGCGCTGCTGCGCCCCGGCGACACGGTCCTCGCGATGGGACTCCCGTACGGGGGCCACCTCACCCACGGGGCGCCGGGCAACTTCTCCGGCCGCTGGTTCGACTTCGTCGGCTACGGGGTCGACCCGGACACCGGGCTCATCGACCACACCCGGCTCCGCGCCCTGGCCCGCGCCCGCCGCCCCAAGGCCATCGTCTGCGGCTCCATCTCCTATCCCCGCCACCCCGACTACGCGCTGTTCCGGGAGATCGCCGACGAGGTCGGGGCGTATCTGATCGTGGACGCCGCCCACCCGATGGGGCTGATCGCCGGGGGAGCGGCGCCGAACCCGGTCCCGTACGCCGACGTGGTCTGCGCCACCACGCACAAGGTGCTGCGCGGACCGCGCGGCGGCATGATCCTGTGCGGCGCCGATCTCGCGGAGCGGATCGACCGGGCCGTGTTCCCGTTCACCCAGGGCGGGGCGCAGATGCACACGGTGGCGGCGAAGGCGGTCGCGTTCGGGGAGGCGGCCACCCCCGCTTACACGCTCTACGCCCACCAGGTCGTCGCCCACGCCCGGGTGCTCGCCGCCGGCCTGGAGGCGGAGGGTTTCGAGGTGACCACGGGCGGCACGGACACCCATATCGTCGTCGCGGACCCGGCCCCGCTCGGTGTCGACGGCCGCACCGCCCGTGAGCGCCTGGCGGCGGCCGGTATGGTCCTCGACACGTGCGCCCTGCCGTACGGGGACGCCCGGGGCATCCGGCTCGGCACCGCCGCCGTCACCACGCAGGGCATGGACGACGGGGACATGGCCCGCATCGCGGCCCTGTTCGGAGCGGCCGTACGGGAGCCGGGCGATGTGAGCCCGATCGCGGCGGAGGTCCGGGCGCTGGCGGAGCGGAATCCTCCCTATCCGGGGTAGGCGAGGCGCATGGAACCATCACCCGTACCGTTGAGTCCTTGTATCAGAGACTAGGGTGTGGGGCTGAGATGGCCGGCGAAACCTGTGGGGCAGCCCGTGCGTGATTACCTGCTGACGCTCTGTGTCACGGCAGCGGTGACCTATCTGCTGACCGGACCGGTGCGTAAGTTCGCCATCGCGATCGGGGCGATGCCCGCGATCCGTGCGCGCGACGTCCACCGCGAGCCGACACCCCGGCTCGGTGGGATCGCCATGTTCGGCGGACTGTGTGCGGGACTGATCGTCGCCGACCACCTGTTCAATCTGCAGGGTGTCTTCGAACTCTCCAACGAGCCACGGGCGTTGCTCTCCGGAGCCGCCCTGATCTGGCTGATCGGCGTGCTCGACGACAAGTTCGAGATCGACGCCCTGATCAAGCTCGGCGGCCAGATGATCGCCGCCGCCGTCATGGTCATCCAGGGGCTCACGATCCTGTGGCTGCCGATCCCCGGCGTCGGCACGGTCGCCCTCACCCAGTGGCAGGGCACGCTGCTCACCGTGGCGCTGGTCGTCATCACGATCAACGCGGTGAACTTCGTCGACGGCCTGGACGGGCTCGCGGCGGGCATGGTGTGCATCGCCTCGGCGGCGTTCTTCCTCTACGCCTACCGGCTCTGGATGGGGTACGGGATCGAGGCGGCGGCCCCCGCGACGCTCTTCTCGGCGATCCTGATGGGCATGTGCCTCGGCTTCCTGCCGCACAACATGCACCCGGCGCGGATCTTCATGGGCGACTCGGGCTCGATGCTGATCGGCCTGGTGCTGGCGGCGGGCGCGATCTCGATCACGGGCCAGGTCGACCCGGACAACATGCGGCTCTTCTTCGAGGGCAGTGAGCGCGGGGCGACCCACGCGATGTTCCCGGTCTTCATCCCGCTGCTGCTGCCGCTGACGATCATCGCGATCCCGGCCGCCGACCTGATCCTGGCCATCGTCCGGCGTACCTGGAACGGCCAGTCGCCGTTCGCCGCCGACCGGGGCCACCTGCACCACCGGCTGCTGGAGATCGGTCACTCGCACAGCCGGGCCGTGCTGATCATGTACTTCTGGTCGGCCCTGATCGCCTTCGGCACGGTCAGCTACTCGGTGCACTCGGCCTCGATGTGGATCGTGTTCGTGATCGTGGGGGCGAGCGCGGTCGGTCTGATCCTGCTGCTGCTGCCGCGCTTCACCCCGCGTACCCCGCACTGGGCCAACCGCTTCGTGCCGCCGCGCTACCGCCACCGGGCCGCGGAGCAGGAATCCTCTCCCTCGCCCCCCTCGGGCGACCAGCCGGCGCCTGTGGCCTCCGGGGCCCAACAGGGCGCGGGGGGCGCTCAGATGGGCGAGGAAGCCGCCGACCGGGCCCCTGTGGCGGTCGGGGTGTCCGGCGTCAACGGCGCTACCGCGATCGGCGCTCGTTCGCGGTTCTCCGATCGCCGTTCCGTCGACTCCTCCCGTTGACGATTCGGAAGTCGCGGTGCATTAGCAGACATTGCGACGCCTTGTCGTGCACACACGCGCGGGTTAACTCTCATGTGTGACAGTTGGCACACTTTCCAGGTAAAGACCTCATCAAATAGTTTGTGATACCGTTCACGAGACCCGGTGACGGAGCCGAAGGACCCTAGTGAGACGGTCCATTGGCCTGGTAAACCGCCTCGCGGACCGGGCCTACGCTCGTCCATGACGACGCCCCATTCCTCCTCTCAGACCAGTGGAGCTGCCGCCATGCAGTCCGACATGCGCGAAGTACTGCGCATCGCCACCCCCACCGCCGCGGTGGGAGCCATCGCCACGCTCGTCGGCGGGCTCGTCGTCGGCGGCAAGGGGGCGATCGGCGCCGTCGTGGGCTGCGTGGTGGTCATCCTCTTCATGGCCCTCGGACAGCTGGCGCTGCAGTGGGTCGCCAAGTCGATGCCGCACCTCTTCCAGGGCATGGGGCTGCTGGTCTACTCGGTCCAGCTCGTGCTCCTGCTCGGCCTCATCATGGCCATCAGGAACACCACTCTCTTCGACCTCCAGGTCTTCGCCCTCACGCTGGTCGTTTCGGTGATCACGTGGATCGTCACGCAGACCGTGCTGCACGCCAGGAGCAAGACCCTGTACGTCGATCCCGACGGGGAGAGCGGGAAGACCCCGGGCGGAACCGAGGGGAAGCATGACCAGTAGGGCCGGGATAAAGCCCTGTTCGACATGCTGCTATCGTCCGGTCTCGGTTGCGGTACTGCGGGCGCGGACAACACGGCTGTCGCCTGATACATCGCGAGGCTTCGGGCCCGGCCGCCGCCTCCCCACCGTAAGAACCAGTCCGGTGCCGACCTGCGGCTGCCAGCCGCTCCGATACAACGAGGTAGCCGTATCCATGCGCCATGCAGAAGGAGCTCCTGGTGACTGCTGACGCCCAGACGCTCGCCTTCGAGGTTGACTGCCACCTGTTCCAGGGCTCGTGCGGATTCCCAGCCCCGAGCGCGTGGTCGTTCATCTTCGACCCGATCTTCTCGATCGGGCCGGTCGAGTTCAACAAGCCGATGCTGCTCGCGATCATCGGGACCTTCGCCATCCTGGCTCTGTTCTGGGCCGGCTTCTCCAAGCCCAAGGTCGTCCCGGGCAAGCTCCAGATGATCGCGGAGACGCTCTACGACTTCGTGCACCGGGGTATCGCCAAGGAGATCATCGGCAAGAAGGGCGAGCCCTTCGTCCCGCTGCTGGTGTCCCTGTTCTTCTTCGTCTGGATGCTGAACCTCTGGGCGATCATCCCGATCGCGCAGTTCCCGGTGAGCTCGCTCATCGCGTACCCGGTCGGACTGGCTCTGCTGGTCTGGGTCGTCTACATGACGGTGACCTTCCGGAGCAACGGCTTCGTCGGCGGTATCCGCAACCTGTGCGTACCCAGCGGCCTGCCCAAGCCGATCTACGTGATCCTGACGCCGATCGAGTTCGTCTCGAACATCTTCGTGCGCCCCTTCACGCTGGCGGTCCGGCTCTTCGCGAACATGTTCGCCGGCCACATCCTGATCCTGGTCTTCACGATCGCGACCTGGTACATGCTCGGCACCGTGCTCGGCACCGTCTACGCCACCGCGTCGTTCGCCGTGACCCTGGCCCTGACCGTCTTCGAGATGTTCATCCAGGCGCTCCAGGCCTACGTGTTCACCGTGCTGACCGCCACGTACTTGTCCCAGGCGCTCGAAGAAGCGCACTGAGGACACCCGGGCCACCACCCGGACACCCCCTAGAACGTCCGGTGGACGCAATCTCCACCGGCCAATCAAGAGAAGGAATCACAGATCCATGTCTGAGACTCTCGCAGCCGTTGTGGGCAACGTCGGCACCATCGGTTACGGCCTCGCGGCGATCGGCCCCGGCGTCGGTATCGGCATCATCTTCGGTAACGGTGTGCAGGCCATCGCCCGCCAGCCCGAGGCGGCCGGCCTGATCCGCCAGAACATGCTGCTCGGCTTCGCGGTCATCGAGGCCCTGGCCCTGATCGGCTTCGTCGCCCCCTTCATCTACCCGAAGTAGTCCCGGCGACCTGACGATACGTTTCCGACGAAAGGTCCACCATGTTGCATCTGGCAGCCGAGGAGCCGCAGTCACCGCTGCTGCCGGTCTGGCCCGAGATCGTCATCGGTCTGATCTGCTTCAGCATTGTCTTCTTCGCGTTCTACAAGAAGCTCCTCCCGGCCATCAACAAGGCCCTGGACGAGCGTCGCGAGGCGATCGAAGGTGGCATCGAGAAGGCCGAAGCGGCTCAGACCGAGGCGCAGAGCGTTCTTGAGCAGTACAAGGCCCAGCTCGCCGAGGCCCGTCACGAGGCCGCCCGTCTGCGCCAGGAGGCGCAGGAGCAGGGCGCCGTCATCATCCAGGAGATGAAGGCGGAGGGTCAGCGCCAGCGCGAGGAGATCATCGCCGCCGGCCACACCCAGATCGAGGCCGACCGCAAGGCCGCCGCCTCGGCGCTGCGTCAGGACGTGGGCAAGCTCGCCACCGACCTGGCCGGCAAGCTCGTCGGCGAGTCCCTCCAGGACCACGCCCGGCAGAGCGGCACCGTCGACCGGTTCCTCGACGAGCTCGAGGCGAAGGCCGAGGCGGCCCGATGAACGGCGCGAGCCGCGAAGCACTGGCTGCCGCACGCGAGCGTCTCGACGCGCTGACCGACAACACGTCGGTCGACGCGGCGAAGCTCGCCGAGGAGCTGGCCTCGGTCACCTCGCTGCTCGACCGCGAAGTATCCCTGCGCCGGGTTCTCACCGACCCGGCCCAGAGCGGCGAGAGCAAGGCCGAGCTGGCCACGCGTCTGCTCAGCGGACAGGTCGGCGGCGAGACCGTCGACCTGGTCTCCGGACTCGTCCGGTCCCGCTGGTCGCAGTCCCGTGACCTGGTGGACTCGGTCGAGGAACTGGCGAACACCGCCGACCTCACCGCGGCCCAGCGCGGCGGCAGCCTCGACGACGTCGAGGACGAGCTGTTCCGGTTCGGCCGGATCGTCGGCTCCGACACGGAGCTGCGTTCCGCGCTGACCAGCCGTACGGCCACGGCCACCGCCAAGGGCGAGCTGCTGCGCAGCCTGCTCGGCGGCAAGGCGCAGCCGGTCACCGAGCGGATCATCGTCCGCCTCGTGACCCAGCCGCGTGGACGTAGCCTGGAAGCAGGGCTGGACTCGCTGTCCAAGCTCGCCGCGGAGCGCCGGAACCGCATGGTCGCCGTCGTCACCTCGGCGGTGCCGCTCAGCGACCGGCAGAAGCAGCGCCTCGGCGCCGCTCTGGCGAAGCTCTACGGCCGCGAGATGCACCTGAACCTGGACGTGGACCCCTCGGTCCTCGGCGGGGTGTCGGTGCGTGTCGGTGACGAGATCATCAACGGCACCGTCGCGGAGCGCCTCGACGAGGCGACCCGTCGCATGGCCGGCTGAGACAGAGCAAGACCTAGCAAGACCAGCGGCCCGGTTGGGCCGTGCAGAAATTGCAGAAGATTCCTGGGGGTCGGCCCCCAGACCCCCTTAAGAAACTTCGGGCCCAACAAGGAGAGCAGGGAACCCAGATGGCGGAGCTCACGATCCGGCCGGAGGAGATCCGGGACGCACTGGATAACTTTGTCCAGTCGTACCAGCCGGACGCGGCCTCGCGCGAGGAGGTCGGTACGGTCAGCGTTGCCGGCGACGGCATCGCGAAGGTGGAGGGTCTGCCCTCCGCCATGGCGAACGAGCTGCTGAAGTTCGAGGACGGCACCCTCGGTCTCGCCCTCAACCTCGAGGAGCGCGAGATCGGTGCGATCGTCCTCGGCGAGTTCAGCGGAATCGAGGAGGGCCAGCCGGTGCAGCGCACCGGTGAGGTGCTCTCCGTCGGCGTCGGCGAGGGCTACCTCGGCCGCGTCGTCGACCCGCTCGGCAACCCGATCGACGGTCTCGGCGAGATCGAGACCGACAGCCGTCGCGCCCTCGAGCTGCAGGCCCCTGGCGTCATGGTCCGCAAGTCGGTGCACGAGCCGATGCAGACCGGCTACAAGGCCGTCGACGCCATGGTGCCGATCGGCCGCGGCCAGCGTCAGCTGATCATCGGCGACCGTCAGACGGGTAAGACCGCGCTGGCCGTCGACACGATCATCAACCAGCGCGACAACTGGCGCTCGGGCGACGTGAACAAGCAGGTCCGCTGCATCTACGTCGCCATCGGTCAGAAGGGTTCCACCATCGCCTCCGTGCGTGGTGCGCTCGAAGAGGCCGGTGCGCTGGAGTACACGACCATCGTCGCCGCCCCGGCGTCCGACCCGGCCGGCTTCAAGTACCTGGCGCCGTACACCGGTTCGGCCATCGGCCAGCACTGGATGTACCAGGGCAAGCACGTCCTGATCATCTTCGACGACCTCTCGAAGCAGGCCGACGCCTACCGCGCCGTGTCCCTGCTGCTGCGCCGCCCGCCGGGCCGTGAGGCCTACCCGGGTGACGTCTTCTACCTGCACTCCCGTCTGCTGGAGCGCTGCGCGAAGCTCTCCGACGACATGGGCGCCGGTTCGATGACGGGCCTCCCGATCGTCGAGACCAAGGCGAACGACGTGTCGGCGTTCATCCCGACCAACGTCATCTCCATCACCGACGGCCAGTGCTTCCTGGAGTCCGACCTGTTCAACGCGGGTCAGCGTCCGGCGCTCAACGTCGGTATCTCGGTCTCCCGAGTCGGTGGCTCCGCCCAGCACAAGGCCATGAAGCAGGTCTCCGGCCGGCTTCGCGTGGACCTCGCCCAGTACCGCGAGCTGGAGGCGTTCGCCGCCTTCGGTTCCGACCTGGACGCGGCCTCGAAGGCCTCGCTGGAGCGCGGTAAGCGCATGGTCGAGCTGCTGAAGCAGCCGCAGTACGCCCCGTTCCCGATGGAGGAGCAGGTCGTCTCGGTCTGGGCCGGCACCACGGGCAAGATGGACGACGTCCCGGTCGAGGACATCCGCCGCTTCGAGAGCGAGCTGCTGGAGTACCTGCGCCGTGAGCGCAAGGACCTCCTGACCAGCATCGCCGAGGGCGGCAAGATGTCCGACGACACGCTGCAGTCGATCGCCGACGCGATCGCCGCCTTCAAGCAGCAGTTCGAGACCTCGGACGGCAAGCTCCTGGGCGAGGGCTGATCGATGGGCGCTCAGCTTCGCGTTTACAAGCGCCGCATCCAAGCCGTCACCGCGACCAAGAAGATCACCAAGGCGATGGAGATGATCGCCGCCTCGCGCATCGTCAAGGCGCAGCGCAAGGTGGCGGCATCGCAGCCGTACGCGACCGAGCTCACCCGCGCGGTGACCGCGGTGGCGACCGGCTCCGACGCCAACCACCCGCTCACCACCGAGGTCGAGACCCCGACCCGGGCCGCGGTCCTGCTCATCACGAGCGACCGCGGTCTGGCCGGCGGTTACTCCTCCAACGCCATCAAGGCCGCGGAGCGACTGCGGGAGCGCCTTGCCTCCGAGGGCAAGGAGGTCGACACGTACATCGTCGGCCGCAAGGGTGTCGCGTACTACGGCTTCCGCGAGCGCAAGGTCGCCGACTCCTGGACCGGCTTCACCGACAACCCGGCGTACAGCGATGCCAAGCGCGTCGCCGCCCCGTTGATCGAGGCCATCCAGAAGGAGACGGCCGAGGGCGGCGTCGACGAGCTGCACATCGTCTTCACGGAATTCGTGTCGATGATGACGCAGAACGCGGTCGACGCCCGGATGCTGCCGCTTTCGCTCGACGACGTCGCCGAGGAGAGCACCCGCAAGGGTGAGATCCTCCCGCTCTTCGAGTTCGAGCCGTCGGCCGAGGACGTCCTCGACGCCCTTCTGCCGCGCTACGTCGAGAGCCGTATCTACAACGCACTGCTGCAGGCTGCCGCTTCCGAGCACGCCGCCCGCCGCCGCGCGATGAAGTCGGCCACCGACAACGCCGGGGACCTCATCAAGAGCCTGTCCCGGCTTGCCAACGCGGCCCGCCAGGCCGAAATCACCCAGGAAATCAGCGAGATCGTCGGCGGTGCCAGTGCTCTGGCCGACGCGACCGCGGGGAGTGACAAGTAATGACGACCACTGTTGAGACGGCCGCTGCCACGGGCCGCGTCGCCCGGGTCATCGGCCCGGTCGTCGACGTGGAGTTCCCCGTCGACGCGATGCCGGAGATCTACAACGCCCTCCACATCGAGGTCGCCGACCCGGCTGAGGAGGGCGCTCGCAAGACGCTGACCCTCGAAGTCGCCCAGCACCTGGGCGACGGCATGGTCCGCGCGATCTCGATGCAGCCGACCGACGGCGTGGTGCGCCAGGCCCCGGTCATCGACACGGGCACGGGCATCACCGTTCCCGTCGGTGACATCACCAAGGGCAAGGTGTTCAACACCCTCGGTCAGATCCTGAACGAGCCGGAGGCCGAGGCGCAGATCACCGAGCGCTGGCCGATCCACCGCAAGGCCCCGGCCTTCGACCAGCTCGAGTCCAAGACCGAGATGTTCGAGACCGGCCTGAAGGTCGTCGACCTGCTGACCCCGTACGTCAAGGGCGGCAAGATCGGTCTGTTCGGTGGTGCGGGCGTCGGCAAGACGGTCCTCATCCAGGAAATGATCATGCGTGTGGCGAAGCTGCACGACGGTGTGTCGGTGTTCGCCGGTGTCGGCGAGCGCACCCGTGAGGGCAACGACCTCATCGACGAGATGACCGAGTCGGGCGTTCTGGAGAAGACCGCGCTCGTCTTCGGCCAGATGGACGAGCCGCCGGGGACGCGTCTGCGCGTGGCCCTGTCCGCCCTGACCATGGCGGAGTACTTCCGCGATGTGCAGAAGCAGGACGTGCTGCTCTTCATCGACAACATCTTCCGCTTCACGCAGGCCGGCTCCGAGGTCTCCACGCTGCTCGGCCGTATGCCGTCCGCGGTGGGTTACCAGCCGACCCTGGCCGACGAGATGGGTGTGCTCCAGGAGCGCATCACCTCGACGCGTGGTCACTCGATCACCTCGATGCAGGCGATCTACGTCCCCGCGGACGACCTGACCGACCCGGCCCCGGCCACCACGTTCGCCCACCTCGACGCGACGACGGTTCTCTCCCGTCCGATCTCGGAGAAGGGCATCTACCCGGCCGTGGACCCGCTGGACTCGACGTCCCGCATCCTGGACCCGCGGTACATCTCCCAGGACCACTACGCCGCGGCCAGCCGCGTCAAGGGGATCCTGCAGAAGTACAAGGACCTGCAGGACATCATCGCGATCCTCGGTATCGACGAGCT
Organism: Streptomyces rubiginosohelvolus; assembly: GCF_014649875.1. Taxonomy (GTDB): domain Bacteria; phylum Actinomycetota; class Actinomycetes; order Streptomycetales; family Streptomycetaceae; genus Streptomyces; species Streptomyces rubiginosohelvolus. The sequence goes on from NZ_BMTW01000005.1 coordinate 102,255, forward strand.
GGGCGAGGAGGACAAGCTCGTTGTCCACCGTGCCCGTCGCGTCGAGCGCTTCCTGTCGCAGAACACCCACGCCGCCAAGCAGTTCACCGGCCTGGACGGTTCGGACGTCCCGCTCGACGAGTCGATCGCCGCGTTCAACGCGATCTGCGACGGGGACTACGACCACTTCCCCGAGCAGGCGTTCTTCATGTGCGGTGGCCTGGACGACCTCAAGGCCAAGGCCAAGGAGCTCGGCGTCTCCTGAGCCTCCGGCTCACCGAGGGGGGTGGGTGTGTCCCGCCCCCCTCACCACGCCCCGTAGAATTGACCCAACACCCGGCCGGGCGGCCGGGTGGTGACCCGAGGAGCCACCCTTGGCTGCTGAGCTGCATGTCGAGCTGGTCGCCGCGGACCGAAGTGTCTGGTCCGGCGAGGCCACCCTGGTCGTCGCGCGTACCACGTCCGGCGACATCGGCGTCATGCCCGGTCACCAGCCGCTTCTCGGTGTGCTGGAATCGGGCCCGGTGACGATCCGCACGAGCGAGGGCGGCACCGTCGTCGCCGCTGTGCACGGTGGATTCATCTCGTTCGCGGACGACAAGCTGTCGCTGCTGGCCGAGATCGCCGAGCTGGCCGACGAGATCGATGTCCAGCGCGCCGAGCGGGCGCTGGAGCTCGCGAAGTCGGATGCCGACGCTGCCGCCGAGCGGCGCGCCGAGATCCGTCTGCGCGCGGTGGCGGTGCTCTAGCACCCCCACGGACAGATGTTTTTACTCAGCCGCGGCCCGAGCTGGAGCGATCCAGCCGTGTCGCGGCTGAGGCGATGCAGGTGAAATACGGTTTCGGTGTTCGTTACTCGACGATGCGAGGAGGTCGGTGGAGATGGTCCTCGCATTGTGGGTGGGCTTGTCCGTCGTCGTCATGGTCCTGCTGGGACTGTTCGTCTTCGGTCTGCGCCGGCGGCTGATCCAGCGCTCCGGAGGGACCTTCGACTGCAGTCTGCGCTGGGATGTGCCCGAGGAACCGGACTCCCTCGGAAAAGGCTGGGTGTACGGGGTCGCCCGCTACAGCGGTGACCGCGTCGACTGGTTCCGCGTCTTCTCCTACGCTCCTCGCCCCCGCCGGGGCCTGGAGCGTTCTGCGATCGAGGTGATCGCCCGCCGGATGCCGGAGGGCGAGGAGGAGCTCGCGCTGCTGTCCGACTCCGTCGTGCTCGGCTGTCTCCACCGGGGGACGCGCCTGGAGCTGGCGATGAGCGAGGACGCCCTCACCGGCTTCCTGGCCTGGCTGGAGGCGGCACCGCCCGGCCAGCGGGTCAACGTCGCGTAACCGCGTACGTACACAGCGAAAAACCGGGGAGACGGGGGGCGGACCCGTCTCCCCGGCGCTTTTTCCGGGGTCGTGCTTTTCGTGCTGCTTCGGGCTACGGCGTGGGGATCACTTGAGACCGTTGGCGATCGCGGTCACGAGTTCGCCGTTGGTGGTGTCACCGGAGAACTCCCAGGAGAACGCGCCTCCCAGGCCCTGGTTCTTCGCCCAGGTCATCTTCGAGCCGATGGTGGCCGGGGTGTCGTAGCTCCACCAGTTGGTGCCGCAGTGGGCGTACGCGGTGCCGGCGATGGTGCCGGTCGCCGGGCAGGAGCTCTTGAGGACCTTGTAGTCCTCGATGCCGGCCTCGTACGTGCCCGGGGCCGCGCCGGTCGCCGTGCCGCCGGGGGCGGCCTGGGTGACGCCGGTCCAGCCGCGGCCGTAGAAGCCGATGCCGAGGAGCAGCTTCTTGGCCGGGACGCCCTTCGCCTTCAGCTTGGCGATGGCGTCGGCGGAGGTGAAGCCCTGCTGGGGGATTCCGGTGTACGAGGTCAGCGGGGAGTGCGGGGCCGTCGGGCCCTTGGCCGCCCAGGCGCCGAAGAAGTCGTACGTCATCACGTTGTACCAGTCGAAGGACTGGGCCGCGCCCCCGTAGTCGGCGGCGTCGATCTTGCCGCCGCTGGAGCCGTCCGCGGTGATGGCGGCGGTGACCAGGTTGTTCGCGCCGAACTTGGCGCGCATCGCGTCGGCCATGGTCTTGATCGCGGCCGGGCCGCTGGTGTCACAGGTCAGACCACAGGCGTTGGGGTACTCCCAGTCCAGGTCGATGCCGTCGAAGACATCGGCCCAGCGGGGGTCCTCGACCAGGTCGTAGCAGGACTGGGCGAA
>NZ_BMTW01000005.1:104455-232641 GCF_014649875.1 Streptomyces rubiginosohelvolus
CGCGGCGGGGTTCTGGACGGCCTGGCCGAAGCCGCCGGACCAGGTCCAGCCGCCGAACGACCAGAGGACCTTGATGTGCGGGTACTTGGCCTTCAGCTTGCGCAGCTGGTTGAAGTTGCCGCGCAGCGGCTGGTCCCAGGTGTCGGCGACGCCGTCGACGGACTGGTCGGCGGTGTACGCCTTGTCGTAGTCGGCGTACGCGTCGCCGATGGTGCACTTGCCGTTCTGCACGTTGCCGAAGGCGTAGTTGATGTGCGTGATCTTCGCGGCCGTGCCGGACGTCACCAGGTTCTTGACGTGGTAGTTGCGCCCGTAGACGCCCCAGTTGGTGAAGTAGCCCAGGTTGATCTTGTCGCCGCCGGGCTGCTCGCCGCCGCCACCGGTGGTGCGTACGGCGGTGGAGGCGGAGGCCGGACCGGTCTGGTCGGCGGTGTCCCGCGCCTGCACGGCGTAGGAGTAGTCGGTGCCCGCGGTCAGGCCGGTGTTGGTGTACGTGGTGCCGGTGACCGTGGCGACCTTCGCGCCGTCGCGCAGGACGTCGTAGTTCTTGATGCCCTTGTCGTCGGTGGCCGCGGTCCAGCTGAGCTTCACCGAGGTGTCGGTGATGTCGCTCGCGGTGGGCTTGCCGGGGGCGGAGGGCGCGTTGTCGCCGGGGACGCTGCCGCCGTCACAGGAGGCGCCGTTCAGCTTGCAGCCCGTGGGGGAGCCGGAGCCGGTGCCGTTGAAACCGAAGCTGACGCTGGCGCCGGGCGCGACGGTCCCGTTCCAGGCGAGGTTCTTGGCGGTGTAGTGGTTGCCGCTCTTGGTGAGGCTCGCGTCCCAGGCGGAGCCCGCCGCGGTGCCCGCGGGGAAGTCCCACTCGATGGTCCAGGAGGAGAGCGCGGTGGTGCCGGTGTTCTTCACCGTCCACTGGCCCTCGAAGCCGCTGCCCCAGTCCGACTTCTTGGTGTACGTGGCGGTGGCCGACGCGGCTGCCGAGGCGGGGGAGGCGAGGCCCACCATCGCGGCCAGCGGCACGACCAGCGCGGTGAGGCCCGCGACGACCTTGGATCTGCCGCTGAGGGCGGGCATCCATCTGAATCTGGAACGGCGTTGGGGGGTTTCAGTGCTCAACGGTGCTCCTCGGGTGAGGTCCAACAAACGGGGGTGATTCGTGGACTGCAAACCCTGCGCCGCCCTGAGTACGGGTGCTCTCGTACTCACCGCAGTGTGTGTTCGGTGACAGTAGAAAGGTCTGGACCAACCGTCAAGAGGTCTGGACCAAAGATCGAGGCCTGGCTCAGATCCCCAACTCCTGTGCCAGCACCGCCGCCTGAACCCTGCTGCGCAGCTTCAACTTGCCCAGCAACCTGCTGACATGGGTCTTCACCGTGGCCTCGGCCATCGACAGGCGCAGCGCGATGTCCGCGTTGGACAGCCCCTCGCCCAGGCACCCCAGCACCTCGCGCTCACGCCGGGTGAGCTCTTCCAGCGCCTCCAGCACCGCCGGATCAACCGTGCTCCGCTCGCGTACGGCCCCGCCTCCGCCTCCCGCGAACTCGGCGATCAGCCGACGGGTCACCGCGGGGGCGATCAGCCCCTCGCCGCGCGCCACCGTCCGTACCGCCTCCAGCAGTTCGCGGGCGTCGGTGTTCTTCAGCAGAAAACCGGAGGCGCCCGCGCGCAGCGCCCCGAAGACGTACTCGTCGAGATCGAACGTGGTCAGCACGAGGACGTCCGCCAGCTCCTCCGCCACCACCTGCCGGGTCGCCGACACCCCGTCCAGCCGCGGCATCTGCACATCCATCAGGACGAGATCCGGCCGGAGTTCTCGGGCCAGGCGCACCGCCGCCTCCCCGTCCCCCGCCTCCCCGACGACCTCGATGTCCGGCGCGCTGGAGAGGATCAGTACGAGCCCCGCGCGCACCGCCGCCTGGTCCTCGGCCACCAGTACCCGGATCGTCATTCCCGCATCTCCCTCTCCCGTACGGGCAGTTCGGCCCGCACCCGCCAGATCTTCGCGCCGTCGCCGCCCGGTTCGGCCCCCGCCCCGAACGTTCCGCCGAGCAGCGCCACCCGCTCCCGCATGCCGACCAGACCCGCCCCCGAGCCGGGCGCCGTGGGCCCGGTCCGGCTGCCGAACACGCTGGTGACCTCGACCGTCAGCAGCTCCCCGGACCGGCCGAGCCGCACCGCGACCGGGCCCGGCGCCGCGTGCTTGAGGGCGTTGGTCAGGGACTCCTGCACGATCCGGTACGCGGCCAGCTCGACCGGCGTCGGCAGCGCCTCGGCTCCTCGGTCCCGTGTGTCCTCCAGGGTGCAGACGAGCCCACCGGACGCCCCGTTGGCGTTCGTCTGCTCGACCAGGGTGTCCAGGGCCGCCAGCGTCGGGGCCGCGGCCGGGGCGTCGTCCTTGCCGCCCTCGCGCAGCAGCCCGATCAGCCGGCGCATCTCCGCGAGCCCCTCGACGCTGTTCTCCCGGATCACCTTCAGCGCGTTCCGCGAGGTCTCCGGTTCGTCGATGGACAGGGCCGCCGTGGAGTGGATCGCCACCGCGGAGAGGTGGTTGGCCACCATGTCGTGCAGTTCCCGGGCCATCCGGGCCCGCTCGGCGATCACCGCCTGCGTCCGGTCCATCTCGGCGAGCCGCGCGGTCTGCGCGGCCGCCAGCCGGGCCGCGTCGGCGGCGGTGCGATGGCTGCGCACACTGACCCCGGTGAGGGCGGGGATGAAGGAGACCAGCCCGATGACCAGGCCGATCAGCAGCGCCTCGGGCTTGCGGAACCAGGCCAGGAAGCCGATCGTCGACGCCACGGTGACCAGCAGCGTGGCCGGCGGAAGGCGGCGGGCGGCGGCCGGGGTCCCGTACAGGACAGCGGCGTACATGACGTCCGTGAACATCAGGATGGTGGCGAGGCTGCCCCGGGTGAACTGGTCCGCCACCAGCGCGAGCGTGCCGACGGCCAGCGCCGTGCGCGGGGCGTTGCGGCGCAGCAGTTCGGCCGAGGCCATGGCGGTCAGCGGTACGAGGGTGACCCAGGACGCGGAGAAGGGGCGGCCGCCCTGGGTGTGGAGGCCCAGCAGCCACAGCAGCAGCCCCCCGAGCAGCCCGGAGACGGCGAGGGCCACCGCGTCGCGGTCGGGGCGGATCGAGGTGAGCACCCCTCCATCCAACACGCACCGCCGCCCCCGGACCTCCCTTCGCGGGCCGATCCGCGACTACATCGAAGGATGCAGTCCGGTTTCGTCTCCGCCGACGACGTCACCGCGCCCGGCGACCGGGAGGCTGGAGGGGAACGGGAGGAGAGAGTCGTGATCGCCCTACTGGTCGTGGCCTGCGAGGTCGCATTCTGGGTTCTGCTGGCCGTCGGACTGGCCCTGCGGTACGTCGCGAGGAAGCCGAAACTCGGCGCGGCCGTGCTGCTGTGCGAGCCGCTGCTGGAGGTCGTGCTGCTGGTGGTGACCGCCATCGACCTGAAGAGCGGGGCCGAGCCGGACTGGAAGCACGGCCTGGCCGCCGTCTACATCGGCTTCACGGTGGGCCTCGGCCACCACACCATCAAGAAGGTGGACGCCTGGGTCGCCCACCGCTGGTTCGGCGGCCCGCCGCCGGTCAAGCCGCCGAAGTACGGCACGGCCCGCGCGATCCACGAGTGGCGCACGGCCGCCCGCTGGATCCTCGCCGCGGTGGTCGCCCTGGCCCTGCTCCAGGCGGCGGTCTGGTATGTCGGCCCGGACGGCGCGATCAACTCGCTTCAGAGCTGGCAGCAGAAGATGCTTCTGGTGATCGGCATCAACGTGATCATCGCCGGCGGCTACACGCTCTTCCCGAAGCAGGCCCCGAAGGATGCCGACGCGGTTGACCGCGAGCCGGCCGACCGGCTCTAGGCTCCAGGACCTACCGCTCGCCGCCCGGCACCCACAGCACGTCCCCGACCTCCTTGTTCGCGCTCCGCGCCAGGATGAACAGGAGGTCGGAGAGGCGGTTGAGGTACGTGGCCGTCAGGGTGTTCATCGACTCGCCGTGCACCTCCAGGGCCGCCCAGGTGGACCGCTCGGCCCGCCGGACCACCGTGCACGCCTGGTGCAGCAGCGCCGCCCCCGGCGTACCGCCCGGCAGGATGAAGCTGCGGAGCTTCTCCAGCTCCTCCAGGAAGCGGTCGCAGTCCGCCTCCAGCTTGTCGATGTAGGACTGCTCGACCCGCAGCGGCGGGTACTTCGGGTCCTCGACCACCGGGGTGGAGAGGTCGGCGCCCACGTCGAACAGGTCGTTCTGGACCCGTACGAGGACCTTCACCACGTCCTCGGGCAGCTGCCCGAGCGCGATGGCGGTCCCGATCACCGCGTTGGCCTCGTTGGCGTCCGCGTACGCCGAGATCCGCAGATCGGTCTTGGCGGTGCGGCTCATGTCGCCGAGGGCCGTCGTGCCCTGGTCGCCGGTCCGGGTGTAGATGCGCGTCAGATTGACCATGGGGTCAGCGTAGTTATGCTCCGGCCCGCCGGAAGACCCGTGTGCCCACCGTCACGGCCGCGGCGGCGAAACCCGCGGCGACCAGGACCCCGTACAGCATGTGTGTCGTGGCGTACGAGCCGCTGTAGGCGTCCCGCACCGCGTCCACCAGATAGCGGAACGGCGTGAAGTGCGAGAGCACGTCCAGCCAGCCGGGGCCGAGCGTGATGGGCAGCATCAGACCGGAGAGCAGCATGGCCGGCATCGTCACCGCGTTGATCACCGGCCCGAACTCCTGCGGGGTGCTGACGCGCATCGCCAGGGCGTACGAGAGGGAGGCCAGCGAGAGCGCCAGCACGGCGGTGAACGCGAAGCCGATCAGGACGCCCGCCAGCGGGGCGCGCAACCCCATGAGCAGCGCGGCGAGCACCAGCAGGACGGCCTGGAAGGTGAAGAGCAGGGCGTCGCGCAGCACCCGCCCCAGCAGCAGGGCGAGTCGGCTGACCGGGGTCACCCGCATCCGCTCCACCACGCCCGTGGACTTCTCGACGATGATCGCGAAACCGGCGAAGGATGCTCCGAACAGGCTGAGTTGGAGGAGCAGACCGGGGACGAGGACCTGCCAGGAGTCGACGGGGGAGCCGAGCGGCAGGTCCTGGAGCAGCGGGCCGAAGAAGAACAGATAGAGCAGCGGCATCAGCATCCCGAAGAAGATCTGGAAGCGGGAGCGCAGGGTCTGCCGGGCGTACCGCCCGAAGATGATCGCGGTGTCGTGGAGAAGCACGGGAGGGGTCCTATACGGCTGCGGGGGCGGAGTCGGCGGGGGTGGCGGGGCGGCCGGTGGCGGCCAGGAACGCGTTCTGGAGGGCGGCGTCGGGGGAGCCGGCGTACCGGGTCTTCAGCTCGGCCGGCGTGCCCTCGGCGATCACCGTGCCGCCGTCGACGATGACCAGCCGGTCCGCCAGCGCGTCGGCCTCGTCGAGGTAGTGGGTGGTCAGGACGACGGTGGTGCCGTCCTTGTCGCGCAGGCCCCGCACCAGGTCCCACAGGTCGGCCCGGCTGCCGGGGTCCAGGCCCGTGGTCGGCTCGTCGAGGAAGAGCACGGCCGGGCGGTGGGTGAGGCCCATGGCGATGTCGAGCCGTCGCCGCTGGCCGCCGGAGAGGGTCACCGCCTTCCGGTCGAGCAGTCCGCCGAGGCCGAGCGCGGCGGCCAGTTCCTCGGCGCGCTCCGCCGCCTCCGCCCGGCTCAGCCGGTACAGCCTGCCCTGGGTGACCAGCTCCTCCCGGACGGTCAGGAACGGGTCGACGCCGCCGGACTGGGCGACGTACCCGCAGACGGCGCGGACGGCCGCCGGATCGGCGAGCAGGTCGTGGCCGGCCACGGTGGCCGCTCCGCCGGTCGGAGTGAGCAACGTGGTCAACATGCGCAGAGTGGTCGTCTTGCCCGCGCCGTTGGGGCCGAGGAGGGCGACGATCTCGCCCGCGCGGATGGTCAGGTCGACGCAGCGGACGGCTTCCACCGGGCCGCTCGGGGTCGTGAAGGTCCGGGCCAGCCCGGAGGTGCTGATGACGGTCATGGGGTCAGAAAAACAGAGCAAGCCCAAAATTGCAATGACACCAAAAATTCAGAGGCTCCATGATCGTGTGGTGCGTCCTACGATGGAGGCATGGCTGAGGGACTCAGGGAACGCAAGAAGCGCCAGGCCAGGCAGCGCATCTCGGACATGGCGACCGGACTGTTCCTCGAACACGGCTTCGTGACGGTGACCGTCGCCGAGATCGCCGAACTGGCCGACGTCTCCGTCAACACCGTCTACAACTACTTCCCGGCCAAGGAGGACCTCTTCCTCGACCGGATGAAGCACGTCACCCAGCGCGTCGCCCGGTACGTCCGCGCCCGCGACCGGGGCGAGTCCGCCGCCGAGGCCGTCCTGCGCGAGGTGCGCGCCGCCGTCGTCGCGGTCTCCCCGGAGTTCGGACTCATGGACGGCTTCGCCGACTTCATGCGCGTCATCGAGGACGCCCCCACCCTCAAGGCCCGCCTCTGGTACCTCCAGCAGGAGGTGCTCCAGACCGTCGTCGCCACGCTGCGCGAGGACACCGGGGCGAGCGAGGACGACCCGCTGCCGCTCCTCGTCGGAGGCCAGATCGCCTGGATCGAGCACGCCCTCGTCGGCTACGTCAGCCAGGAGATGATGAAGGGCCGCAAGGCCGTCGACGTCTCCCACGACGCCCTCGGCGTCCTCGACGAGATCGAGGGGCTGCTCGGCGATCAGGTCCTCAACTACGCGCGGCGCGGAGCCGAATGACGCGTCCCGGTGTGATGTCCGTCATCTGAGACGTGACGCGCATCTCTTCACCGCCCCAGCACGCCCGACGGGTACTAACCTCCGCCGGAGAGTATGTGAACCCCCGTGAACTCAAGCGCACGGGCGAACAGAAACCAAGGGGTGCGAACGTGGCCAGGAAGCTCGCCGTCATCGGTGCCGGACTCATGGGATCCGGGATCGCGCAGGTCTCCGCCCAGGCGGGCTGGGACGTCGTGCTGCGGGACGTCACCGATGCCGCGCTGACCCGGGGCCGTGACGGGATCAAGGCCTCGTACGACAGGTTCGTCGCCAAGGGCAAGCTGGAGGCGGCCGACGCCGAGGCCGCGCTCGCCCGCATCACCACGACCACCGACCTCGACGCCGTGGCCGACGCGGACGTCGTCGTGGAGGCCGTCTTCGAGAAGCTCGAGGTCAAGCACGAGATCTTCCGCGCCCTCGACAAGGTCGTCGGCGAGCACACCGTCCTCGCCTCCAACACCTCCGCCATCCCGATCACCAAGATCGCGGCCGTGACCGAGCGCCCGGAGCGCGTCGTCGGCGTGCACTTCTTCTCGCCGGTCCCGATGATGCAGCTCTGCGAGCTGGTACGCGGCTACAAGACCAGCGACGAAACCCTCGCCACCGCAAGGGAGTTCGCCGAGTCGGTCGGCAAGACCTGCATCGTCGTCAACCGCGACGTGGCGGGCTTCGTCACCACCCGGCTGATCTCGGCGCTCGTCGTCGAGGCCGCCAAGCTGTACGAGTCGGGCGTCGCGACCGCCGAGGACATCGACATCGCCTGCAAGCTGGGCTTCGGCCACGCCATGGGCCCGCTCGCCACCGCGGACCTCACCGGCGTCGACATCCTGCTGCACGCCACGAGCAACATCTACACCGAGTCGCAGGACGAGAAGTTCGCCGCCCCCGAGCTGATGCGCCGGATGGTCGACGCAGGTGACATCGGGCGCAAGAGCGGGCAGGGCTTCTACACGTACTGATCGGATCCGAGGGCGGAACCTGATCGGATCCGCCCTCTCGGCCCGGTCGGCCCACCGCCGTCCGGGCCGGGGGAGCCGGGCACTCTACCCGGCGGAGCCCGCAAGCCGACGAACCGGAGTCACTCCACCGAGTGAATTCGGTATCGGTTCGCTTACAGACGGCAACTTCCCCGTCGCTGCGGCAGTCAGTGGTGGCAGAGGCACGGCCGGCGGCGACGGCGGATCAGACGGACAGACAGACGGACTTACTACGGAGCATGACCGGGGAGCGCATATGCACATCAGGGGCGACCACGCCGAGCTGGTCGTCGGGGGCCGCCTCGACGTCCGAAGCGCGGCGGACGCCCGTACGGTCCTGCACTCCGCCGTGGACGACGGAGTCGGCGACCTCGTGCTGGACCTGACCGAGCTGGACTCCTGGGACGCCACCGGGCTCGGCGTCATCATGGGGGCCCACCGCCGGGCCGGACGGGCCGGCCGCCGCCTCGTGCTGCGCGGCGTGCCGCCGCAGATGCAGCGCCTCCTGGTGGCCACCCGGCTGCACCGCATCCTGGCCATCGAGGGCGGCATCGCCGCGGAGTCGCTGCCGCGCGTCTGAGGAGTGCCCGGCGGACGGGCACGGGCATCAGGCGAAGAAGTCACGCAATCCTCACCGGAACGTGACGGTCTGGACGGCGTGGCACCCCGGCGCTTCATGAATACTGTGCCAAGGTCTAGGGTTCGGCCGTCCGCCGAATGACAACGAACCCATGGCGGACACCGGACCGGAAGCGACAGCGGGGCGCGTGTGAGGCCGGGAGGGGCAACCGCGCACGACGCGTCTGGGGGACTTTGCGATGGACCCGACACACCGGGCACCCGATGAGTACGGGCAGGGCCACGACCGCTCGGGCGGCGAGCCCGGCCACCGTCGGCCGTCCCGCGACTCCGGCGGCGCCGACTTCGGCCCGCAGACACCGCAGCAGGTCCGCGTCGTCCAGCTGACCGCGGGCGACCTGCTGCTCACGGTGAACCCCGTCGACGGCAGTGAGGTCGAGGCGATTCCGCCCGGCTCGGGACCCGAAGCCCCGGTCCGCCGCACCCCCGCCGAACGCGCCGACCACGAACGCGCCGGCGCACCCCCCGTGCCCGCCGGTCCGCCCGCCCCGCAGCTGCCGCTCCTGGAGCGCCAGGAGGAGCGCGAGCGCCTGGTCCGCCTGCTGGCGCGCGGCCGCAGCGTCCGCCTCACCGGCCAGCCCGGCTCCGGCCGCACGGCCCTGCTCGACGCCGTCGCCTCCGACTGCGCCGACCTGGCCCCCGACGGGGTCGTCCGCCTCAACGGCCGCGGCCGCACCGGCGCCGACCTGCTGCACGCCCTCTTCGACGCCGTCTACAAGGCGCCGGGCCACCGCCCCGACCGCGACGAACTGCTCGCGCTCGTCCGCTCCATCGGGGCCGTCGTCACCGTGGACGACCTGGAGATCGGCGGAGCGGCCCTCGGCGAACTGCTCGCCGCCACCCCCGAGTGCGCCTTCCTGCTCGCCGCCACCACCGACACCACCGGCGTCGACGGCCACCTGGAAGAGGTGCTCCTCGCCGGCCTCGGCCGCGGTGCCTCGCTGGCCCTGCTGGAGAAGGTCGTCGAGCGCCCCCTCACCGAGGAGGAGCGGAACTGGGCGGGCGACCTCTGGTTCGAGTCCGAGGGCCTGCCGCTCCGCTTCGTCCAGGCCGGATCCCTCCTCGTCCAGCGCGACCGGCTGAGCGCCGCTCCCGAGGAAGCCTTCGACGAGTACGACTACTTCGAGCCACGCGCGGACGACGCGCCCCCGCCTCCCGCCGCACCCCCCGCCGACGGCCTCGACGTCCCCCTGCCGAGCCTCGGCGAGGGCGCCGCGCCCGCCGAGCTGCTCGCCTCCCGGCTCAGTGAGGCGGCCCGCGCCACCCTGCGCTTCGCCGTAGCCCTGGGCGGCGAGGTGCCCCACCAGGCGCATCTGCCGGCCCTCGTGGGCGACACCCACGCGGACGCCGCGCTCGGCGAACTCGCGGGCTGCCATCTGCTCTCCCCGGCCGGCCCGCGCTACCGCCTCGCCGCCGGAGTCCTCGCCCAGCTCGTGGCCGCCGGTTACGAGGACGACGCCGCCACCCACGCCCGTACCGCCGCCCAGCACTACGCCTGGTGGACCTCGCACCCCTCGGTCACCCCGCAGCGGGCCGTCGCCGAGTCCGACGCGATCGTCGCCGCCCTGGCCCGGCTGGTCCCGGGCGACGAGGCGGGAGCGGCCAGCGCGGCCGTCCTGCTGGCCCGCAGCGCCTCCCCTGCCTTCGCCGCCGGTCTGGGCTGGGGAGCCTGGGAGCGGGCGCTCAGGATCGGCCAGGAGGCCGCCAGGATCGCCGGCGAGGTCGCCGAAGAGGCGTACTTCCACCACGAGTTGGGTGTCCTCGCGCTCTGCACCGGCAACCCGGACCGGGCCCGGACCGAGCTGGAGACCTCGATCGGGATGCGCGGCGTGCTCGCCGACAAGTCCGGGGCCGTGGCCGGGCGCCGCGCGCTCGCCCTGGTCGCGGACCGCTCCGGCGACTTCGCCCCCCTCGGAGGGGCTCCCTCGGGCGACGAGGCGACCTCCGTACGCCAGGACTTTCCGGGTACGCCGCAGGGCGGGATACCCGGGGCGCCGCTGTTCCTCCGCAACACCGCCGAGGAGGAGCCCACGGTCATCTCCTCGCTGCCGCCCGGCCCCGCCGCGCGCAAGGTCTCCGGCCGCGCCGTCCTGGGCGGCGCCCGGCGCAACCTGGCCGCCGCGGGCGCGGGCGCCCTGCTGATCGCGGTGCTCGGCACCGTCGTCACCCTCGGCGTCACCTCGGACGGCGACGAGCCGGACAGCCGCAACGTCACCACCGAGCAGACCGCCACCGAGGACCCGGCCGACGACGGCCTGCCCGCGGACGAGACGGACGACGGCTCGTCCCCGACCGGGGCGGCCACCGACGAGACGTCCGCGGCCCCGAGCGCCTCGGACTCCGCGAGCCCCAGCACCTCCGGATCGCCCTCCCCGAGCGCCTCCTCGTCGAGCGGTACGTCACCGACGGGCGAGCCGACGGACGGGGAGAGCAGCACGCCGGGTGAGCCGACGCCGACCGGGAAGCCGACCAAGCCCACCAAGCCGCCGACGACCCCGCCCACCACGCCGCCGACGACTCCGCCCACCGAGACGCCGACGACCCCGCCGACCGAGCCGCCCACCGACGGGCCGGAGCCGCCCCCGGCGGAGAACTCCTCCTCGGCCAGTGGCCCGGTGGAATCCGCCTCCGCCCCCGTCGAGTCCGCGAGCGCGTCGGAGTCCGACCCGGCGGCCTGAGCGGGCCCGGACGAACAGAGAGCCCGGGTGGTTCACGCGGAAGCGTGAACCACCCGGGCTCTCTGCCGTGGACAGAGGTGCCGGACGGTCAGAACAGCCGCAGCTTGTCGTCCTCGATGCCGCGCATCGCGTCGTAGTCCAGGACCAGACAGCCGATGCCCCGGTCCGTCGCCAGCACCCGGGCCTGCGGCTTGATCTCCTGTGCCGCGAAGACGCCCCGCACCGGCGCCAGATGCGGGTCGCGGTTCAGCAGCTCCAGATAGCGCGTCAGCTGCTCCACGCCGTCGATGTCACCGCGCCGCTTCAGCTCCACGGCCACCGTCTGCCCGTTCGCGTCCCGGCACAGGATGTCCACCGGACCGATCGCGGTGGGGTACTCACGGCGGATCAGGGTGTGTCCCTCGCCGAGGATCTCGATCCGGTCCGCGAGCAGCTCCTGGAGGTGTGCTTCCACGCCGTCCTTGATGAGCCCCGGGTCGACGCCCAGCTCGTACGACGAGTCGTGGAGGACTTCCTCCATCGTGATGATCAGTTTTTCGCCCGCCTTGTTCACCACGGTCCAGACGCCTTCCTCACCGTCGACGCCCTCCTTCAGGGTGCACGGCGGGGACATCCAGTTGAGCGGTTTGTACGCCCGGTCGTCGGCGTGGATGGAGACGCTTCCGTCCGCCTTCACCAGGATCAGTCGGGGGGCGGAGGGCAGGTGGGCTGTGAGCCGGCCCGCGTAGTCCACGGAGCAACGGGCGATGACGAGACGCATGGTGGGCAACGCTACTCGACGACGGGGGCCCGACGCGATTTCCCCATGCGTCGCCTCCCGTCACTCGGTGCACGCCGCACCGGGGCGGCGCGGGCTTGCCCCTCTTTGCGCCCCTTCGTTATTGGCCGGTTGTGTTCCCAATCTCCTGGTGCGGCCCCGACTGCGCGCTTACCGTGGAAGCAGGAGGTCGCCGCCCGTGCACGCTGCGTCGTCGCCCCCCTTCCCTGCCCGTAAGGCCCCGGCCACTCTCCGGGGTCGCGAGAGGAGAACCCATGTCGCTCGACGTCTCACCGGCTCTGTTGGAACAGGCCGAGCGAGGCGAGGTCGACGAAGCCGACTTCGTCGACTGCGTCCGGACCTCCCTGCCCTTCGCATGGGAGATGATCAGCTCGCTGGTGGCTCAGCTGAAGGTCGACGGCGGAGAGTTCGCCGACAACCAGACGCCGCCGCCGGACGAGCAGGCTCGTGGTCAGCTGCTGCGCGCGCTCGCGAGTGATGCGATACGCGGCGCGCTGCAGCGGCACTTCGGAGTGCGTCTCGCATTCCAGAACTGCCACCGCGTCGCGGTGTTCCCACTGGACGCCTCGGTCGACGACCGACTGGCCAAGTTCACCTCGGTGAGGGGCCAGTTGCTCAACCAGTCGCCCGAACTACGGGACTGCTGAACGCTTCTGCTGCCGTTCCGGGCCGCGGGAGGTGCAACTGGCTCCGGGGCGGCAGCTCCCGTACCACCGCACCACATGTCCCACGCGAGGTCCTCGTCCATGCACAGGCACAGGTCAGGTGAGCAGCGGCAGCACGTCGGCGCCCAGCCGCCGTACGTTCTCCTCGGTCGCCGCGAGATCGCCCGACCCCTCCACCAGCAGGGCGAACCGCGTGATCCCGGTCCGCTCGGCGGTGGCCGCGAGCCGGTCCGCGGCCAGCCGCGGCGTCCCCACCGGGTGCAGCCCGCACAGCAGTTCCGTGTACGCGACCGGGTCCCGCATCACGCGGTGCCTGCCGTCGACCGTGACATGGGCGTCGAGCCCCTGGCGCAGCCAGCCCGGCATCGTCTTCACCAGCAGCTCCGTGGCGTCCCCTGCGCCGTCCGCGATCTGGGCCACCCCGGCGGACACATGTGCGGCCCCCTCCACCACCTCGGGCGGATGCCCGGCCTCCCGCGCGGCCGTACGCCACAGGGCGACCATCTCCGCCTTCTCCTCGTCCCCGCAGTGCATGCCCAGCAGCATCGGCAGCGCCCGCGCCGCCGCGAGCCGCACGGTCCTGGGGGAGGTGCACGCCACGACGGTCTCGGGCCCCGAGGCATCCGGTCCCGGTCCCTCCAGCAGCTCGTCCGCGCGCGGCACCACCGCCACCTCGCGGAAGCCGAACCGCTCGCCGCGCCCCGCGACGCGCGGCTCCCGAAGCCAGTCGAGCACCAGGTCCAGCGCCTCGGGGAAGCCGTTCTCGTACGCGTCGAGACCGCCGCCGAACACCTCCAGGTCCACCCAGGGACCGCCCCGGCCCACCCCGAGCGAGAAGCGCCCGCCGCTGGTCAGATGCAGCAGCGCGGCCTGCTCGGCGAGCGCCACCGGGTGGTGGTTGGGCAGCACGCTGACCGCCGTGCCGACCCGGATTCTGCGGGTGCGGCCCAGCAGCAGCGCGGCCAGCGTCGTCGCCGACGGGCAGACCCCGTACGGCACGAAGTGGTGCTCGGCCAGCCAGACCGAGTCGAGCCCGCTCTCCTCCGCGGCCTCGGTGGACCGGACGGCCCGGTGCAGGGCCTCACCCGGCCCCTGTCCCGGGAACTGGGCTGCCAGAACGAACGTTCCGATGCGCATCGTTACTTGCCTCCTTGCGGCCCGACGCGTTTCTCCCCCACCGGCAACAACGTCTGACACGTGCCAAAGGCACGGTCCGGACGGAAGTTGTTGCGATTTTCCGCTAACTCACCCCACTGCCGGACCGGACCGGCGGGCTGACCGACGACTGCCCCGGACGAGACCGCCTAGGCTTGGTGGAACCCAGCCCGATCCGCTCCCGTGAGGTGTCCCGTGTCCCCGCGCCGCAACCGCCCCCGTGGCGGCGAGAGTCCCGACGAACGCCCCGGTACGGCGCCCGGCAGGTACGGCGGGGGAGGGGCCACCGAGAGCTGGCAGGGCGAGGAGTGGTCGGTGCGCCCGGTCAGCGGCGCGAGCGCCCAGGGCAAGCGGTACCGCTGCCCCGGCTGCGACCAGGAGATCCCCTCCGGGGTCCCGCACCTGGTGACCTGGCCGGAGTACGGCGGCATCGACGACCGCAGGCACTGGCACAAGGCCTGCTGGAACGCGAAGGACCGCCGCACCACGAAGGTGCAGCGGTCCCGGAACGCGCCGCGCTACTGAAGCCCGTTGTTCGTATCCGGCCTGAATCAGACGTCGCGCCGGTTCAGCAGGGCGACCGCCCCGCCCAGCGCCACGGCGACCAGGCCCAGCATCACCAGCAGCGGTTCCCAGGCGGACGGGCCGGTACTGGTCATCGTCGTGCCGTAGAGCGCGCTGAGCTGGTTGGGGATCGAGTACTCGACCAGGAAGCGCTGAACGCCCCGCAAGGCGTCGGCGAACATGAAGGGCGCGAGGACCAGCGGCAGCAGCACCACGCCGATCATGATGGTGATCGCGCCCGCAGTGTGCCGCACGATCGCGCCGACCCCGAGCGACAGCAGGCCGAGCCCCGCGATGTAGAGCCCGACGCCGACCGTCGCGAGCGCCCACGCGCCGCCCGAGGCGGTGACCGTACCGCTCAGGATCACGGTCTGGAACACCGCCACGACCGTGGCGGTCACCGTCGTGATGACGAAGACCAGCGAGAAGAAGACGATCGCCTTCGCCGCGAGCACCCGGGCCCGGCTCGGGCACGCCGTCAGCGTCGTACGGATCATGCCGGTGCTGTACTCGGAGCCGATGGTCAGCACCCCGAGCGTGATCACGCAGAGCGAGCCCAGCAACACCCCGAAGAGGCCGAGGGCCAGCGCGGGCTCGCCTGCCAGGTTGGTGTCGTTCGCCGCGAGCAGCAGCGCGGTGCCCACTCCGAGCGTCAGCATCAGCGCGACCATCACGCCGAGCGTCCAGACCGTGGCGCGTACGGAACGGAGCTTGGTCCACTCCGAGGCGATCGCATCGCCCAGGGTGGCGGGCCGGATCGGGATAGGCGACTCGTAGAAGCTCAGCAGGCCCGTCTCCGGCGCCTGCCGGCGGTCCTGCGGGGTGGCCGGGGACGT
The DNA here is from genome assembly GCF_014649875.1 of Streptomyces rubiginosohelvolus. GTDB lineage: Bacteria > Actinomycetota > Actinomycetes > Streptomycetales > Streptomycetaceae > Streptomyces > Streptomyces rubiginosohelvolus. The sequence goes on from NZ_BMTW01000005.1 coordinate 119,525, forward strand.
CATCTCAGGTCCTTGCTGGTCTGCTCTCCGGCCGGGACGGCGGAAGAGGGCTCGGCGGCCGGGGACGGCTCTGCGGCGGGGGAGTGCGCGGGGGCCGGGCGTGGACCGGGCGGCGGCGGGGCGTACCAGCCCTCCTGTGGCACCTCCACCGGTGCGACGGGCTCATCGACGTGGCCGCCGATCGGATAGCCGTACGCGTCCAGCGGCGGCGGCTCCGCGAGGCCCGCCTTGGCGTCGTCCGTCGAACGGTAGTCCACCAGGCCCTGCGTGAGGCGCATGTACGCCTCCTCCAGCGACGCCTGGTGCGGCGACAGCTCCCAGAGCCGTACGTCGCAGCCGTGGGCCAGATCGCTGATCCTCGGCAGCGGAAGCCCGGTGACCCGCAGGGCCCCGCCCGGCTCCGACATGACCCGGCCGCCCGCCTCGACGAGCGTGGCCGTCAGCTTCTGCCGGTCCTCGGGGCCGTCCTCGGGCACCCGGACCCGGGCGAAGTCCGCGGAATTGGCGGAGATGAAGTCGGTGACGCTCATGTCGGAGAGCAGCCGGCCGCGCCCGATCACGATCAGATGGTCGGCGGTGAGGGCCATCTCGCTCATCAGGTGGGACGAGACGAAGACCGTGCGCCCCTCGGCGGCCAGCATCTTCATCAGGTTGCGGACCCAGTGGATGCCCTCCGGGTCGAGACCGTTGACCGGCTCGTCGAACAGCAGCACCTGCGGATCGCCCAGCAGCGCCGCCGCGATCCCGAGCCGCTGCCCCATCCCGAGCGAGAAGCCGCTGGTACGCCGCTTGGCGACGTCCTGGAGGCCGACGACGCCGAGGACCTCGTCGACCCGGGCCGCCGGGATACCGGCCAGCTGGGCCAGGGACAGCAGGTGGTTGCGGGCGGTGCGGCCGCCGTGCACGCCCTTGGCGTCCAGCAGCGCACCGACCTGGCGCGGTGCGTTGGGCAGGCTGCGGTAGGGGTGGCCGCCGATGGTGACATGACCTGCGGTGGGGCTGTCCAGGCCGAGGATCATGCGCATGGTCGTGGACTTGCCCGACCCGTTGGGACCGAGGAAGCCGGTGACGGCCCCCGGCCGCACCTGGAAGGAAAGGTCGTCCACGGCCGTCTTCGCGCCGTAGCGCTTGGTCAGGCCGACTGCCTCGATCATGCTCCAGCCCCATCGACTCACTCTGTCGTTCGGGGCTCGGGCCACCTGGCCGCACACCCCCGTAAGACTTAGGAGGATAACCAGGCGCTGTCGGTTCCGGCCAAGTTGCGCACAGGGCGCGAGCGGGCGGTTACGGGCGTTACGCGTCCCGGTTCTTCAGGACCAGGAAGCCGCCGAGCACCGCCGCCAGCACCCAGAGCACCATGATCCCGAGCCCTCCCCAGGGACCGTACGGGGCGGGATCGGTGTTCATCGCGTCCGGGACGACCTGCATGATCTTCGACCCGGCCTGGTCGGGGAAGTACCGGGCGACGTCCTTGGCCCCCGGCACCGCCGCGAGGATCTGCGAGACCAGGAAGAAGAACGGCATCAGAATGCCGAGCGACAGCATCGAGCTGCGCAGCATCGCCGCCACACCCATGGAGAAGATCGCGATGAGACCCATGTAGAGCCCGCCACCGACGACCGCGCGCAGCACGTTGTCCGCGCCGATGTCGGTGCCCCGGTCGCCGAGCATGGCCTGGCTCAGGAAGAACGAGACGAAGCTGGTGAGCAGCCCCACGACGAGGGCCAGCACACCGGCCACCGCGATCTTGCTGAAGAGGAAGGTCGCGCGCTGGGGCACCGCCGCCAGCGAGGTGCGGATCATGCCGGAGCTGTACTCCGTGCCGACCACGAGCACCCCGAACACCACCATCGCGAGCTGGCCGAGCACCGTCCCGGAGAAGCTGACGAAGGTCGGGTCGAACGTGGCCTGCTCGGCCTCGGAGAGGTCGTCGAACGTGGCGTTCAGCAGGGCGCTCAGCGCCGCGCCCATCACGACCGTGACCACGAACGCGGAGATGAGGGTCCAGGTGGTCGAGGAGACCGACCGGATCTTGGTCCATTCCGAGGTGAGAACCGCGGGTACCGATGCCATCGTCGTCACTTCCCCTCGGTGTCGTTGCTGCCCGGCTTGTTCCAGGTCTCGCCCCAGCCGGCCCCCACCGCGGGGGGTTCGGCCGCCGGATCCCGGTCCGAATGTGCGTGGTACTCCACCGAGCCGGCGGTCATCTGCATGAACGCCTCCTCCAGCGAGGCCCGCTGGGAGCTCAGCTCGTGCAGCACCACCTGGTGCCGGGCCGCCAGCTCGCCCAGCTCCTCGGTGGTGGCGCCGTCGATCTCCAGGACGCCGCCCGCCGTCTCGACGGCGGTGAAGCCCTCCTGGTGCAGCACGTCCCGCAGCCGCTCGAACTGCGGTGAGCGCAGCCGCGTGTAGCTGCGGGAGTTCTCCTGGATGAAGTCCGCCATCGAGGTGTCGGCGAGCAGCTTGCCCTGGCCGATCACGATCAAATGGTCGGCGGTCAGCGCCATTTCACTCATCAGGTGCGACGAGACGAAGATCGTCCGGCCCTCCGACGCGAGCGCCTTCATCAGATTGCGGATCCAGTGGATGCCCTCCGGGTCCAGTCCGTTGACCGGCTCGTCGAACATCAGGATCTCGGGGTCGCCCAGCAACGCGGAGGCGATACCGAGCCGCTGGCCCATACCGAGGGAGAACCCCTTGGACTTCTTCTTCGCGACCGCGCTCAGCCCGACCATGTCGAGCACCTCGTCGACCCGGCCGCTCGGGATGCGGTTGCTCTGCGCCAGGCACAGCAGGTTGTTGTACGCGCTGCGGCCGCCGTGCATCGCCTTGGCGTCGAGGAGCGCCCCGATGTACTTCAGCGGTTCCTGGAGGTCGCGGTAGTGCTTGCCGTCGATGCGCACCGTACCGCTGGTGGGGTTGTCGAGATCGAGCATCATCCGCATGGTCGTCGACTTGCCCGCGCCGTTGGGGCCGAGAAAGCCCGTCACGATGCCCGGCCTGACCTGAAACGACAGATGATCGACGGCGACCTTGCTGCCGAACCGTTTGGTGAGTCCCTCGAGCTCGATCATGCGCACACGCTAGAACGCCAGAGCGCCCGGCGCCACCACAAAGGCGGAACCGGGCGCACACGGGGGTACGGCGCTGCTGGGGGTCAGCGGCTCTGCTGGGCCGGGACACCGCGGGTCGCGGGCTCGTCCTCCACCGGGGTGCCGGCGGCGGCCACGGCGGCGCCGGTCAGCGTCGCCAGCATCTCGCGGACGTTGGTCAGCTGCGCGTTGATCGAGTCGCGGCGGTTGGTGAGCGCCGCCAGCTCGCGCTCCGATTCGCTGCGGATCCGGTCGGCCTTGGCGTTGGCGTCGGCGACGATGTCCTCGGCCTGGCGCTGGGCGGTCTCCACCGTCTGGCGGGCCCGGCGCTCGGCGTCCGTGCGGAGCTTCTCGGCCTCCAGGCGGAGCTGCTCGGCGCGGTGCTCGATCTCGGCGAGACGCTTCTCGGCCTTGGCCTGGCGGGAGGCGAGGTCGCGCTCCGACTGCTCGCGGCGCTTGGCGAGGTTGGTCTCGAAGTCGGCCGCGGCCTGGGCGGCCTTGGCGCGGGTCTCCTCGAAGAGGGCGTCGGCCTCCTCACGCTTCTGCTGGGCGTCCTTCTGGGCGTCGGAGCGGAGCGTGTTCGCCTCGCCCTGGGCCTTCTCGACGATGCGGACGCCCTCGTCCTCGGCCTTCGCCTTGCGCTCGGCGGCGAACGACTCGGCGTCGTTGCGCACCTGCTGGGCGGCGGACTCGGCGAGCTCACGGTGCTGCTCGGCGGCCCGGCGGGCCTCCTCGCGCAGGTCCTTCGCCTCTTCCTCGGCGAGGCGGAGAATCTTCTCGACACGGGCGCCGAGACCGGCGTACGACGGCTCGGCGTCGTTTACCTGGGCCTGGGCGTTCTGCGTCTCGAGGTGCAGCTCCTCGATGCGCTTTTCCAGAGAGGTGATTCGGGCCAGGGCACTGTCACGGTCCGCGATGAGCTTGGCGATGCGGTCGTCCACCTGACCGCGGTCGTAGCCACGGCGCACGTGCTCGAAGCCGAAGGGGGAGGAAGGGTCACTCATGGGGTTCCTGTCGAATGAGACCGGTGAGGTGATAGAGGGAATCCTAGGGGCCATTGCGGCGTGTCAACGTGAAGATGCCGGTTTGATCTGGAGAATGACACCCCTTTTGAGTGGCTGACCCCCGGAGTGCTTGCCACTCGAAGGCTTGAATGTCCATGACGAAGCACGGCGCACCGCGGACCGGTCACCGCTCGGACGACTTGCCCCCCGACCGTGTGCCCGCCGCCGCTGGAGCCTTGGCGCCTCCCGCGGAACCACCGGCCGGTTTCCCGCCCCCGCCCGGAGTCTCGAAACCTTCCAACGCTTCCAGCACGTCCTGGACACGGGAGATCTCCGCATTGATGTCCTCGCGCCTGCGCACCAGGACGTCCAGCTCGCGCTTGCCCTCGTCGACCGTGGCCTCGGCCTCGGCCTGGGCGTCGGCCTTCAGCTTCTCCGCCTCGCGGATCAGCCCGGCCTTCTTGGTCTCCGCCTCCTTCAGCAGCGACTCGGCCCGTTTCACCGCGGCGATACGGACCTTGCTCGCCTCCGAATTGGCCTCCGCCATCAGCTCCTTGGCCTTCGCCTCGGCCTCGTCGCGCTGCTCGGTCGCCGCCTTCATCAGATGGTCGACGCGCTCTCCCGCGGTCTTCATCTGCTCGGACGTCTCCCGGCGGGCCCGCTCGTGCATCTCCTCGATCTCGCTCTCCAGCCGGGCCCGCAGCTCCTCGGCCCGCTCCCGGATCTGCGTCGCGTCACGCCGGGCGCCGACCAGCAGTTCGTCGGCGTCGGCACGGGCGCGCTCCACCAGGGTGTTGCCCTCGACGGTCGCCTCCGAGGTGATCCGCTGGGCCTCCGTGCGGGCCGCGCCGACCATCGTGTCGGACTGTGTCTCGGCCTCGGTGGCCGTACGCAGCGCCTCTTCCCGGGCCTTGTTGATGAGCTGGTCCGCCTGCTCGGCCGCGTCCGCCCGGCGTTTGGCCGCCGCCTCGCGCGCCTCGTCCAGCAGCCGGTCCGCCTCCTCGCGGGCCGACGAGCGCAGCTCCTCCGCCGCCGACTCCGCCTCGGCGCGCAGCCGTTCGGCCTCCTCGTGGGCGCGGGCCGCGTGCTCCTGCGCGGAGCCGAGCCGCTCGGCCGCCTCCGTGCGCAGCCGCTCGGACTCGGCGGTGGCCTCGGCCAGCATTCGGTCCGCCTTCTCGGTGGACTCGCTGCGGCGGCGGTTGGCCTCCGTGGTGGCCTCGACGACGAGCTGCTCGGCGGCCTGGGCGGCCTCGTTGCGGATGCGTTCGCTCTCGGTGGTCGACTCGCCGATCAGCCGGTCCGACTGGGCCGCCGCCTCGGAACGGATCCGGTTGGCATCCTGCCGGGCCTCGGCACGGGCGCGCGAGGCGTCCTGCTCCGCCGACGCCAGCGCGTCGGACCCCTCGGTGCGCATCCGCTGGCTGTACTCGGAGGCGTCCGCGCGCAGCCGCTCCGACTCGGTGATCGCCTCGGAGACCGTCCGCTCGGCCAGCGCCTTCGCGGCCTCGGTCTCCTCGTGCGCCTCCTGCCGGAGCCGGCCCGACTCCTCGTTCGCCTCCCGGCGCAGCCGGACCGCGTCCTCCGAGGCCCGCTCCCGCTCGGCGTGCGCGTCGGCGCGGACCCGGTCCGCCTCCTCCTGCGCCTCGGTACGGGTGCGCTCCGCGGCGTGCTCCGCCGCCGAACGCAGGCCGGTGATCTCCTCCTCGGCCTGCTCGTGCAGACCCGAGACGGAGTCCCGTACCTGCTGGGCGGTCTGCTCGGCCGCCGCGACCAGCTCGGTCGCCCGGGCGTCCGCCTCCTCGACCAGTCGGTGCGCCTCGGCCTCCGCGTCCTCGACCCGCTTACGGGCGGAGGCGAGCAGCTCCTCGCTCTGCTCGCGGGCCCGCTCACGCTCCTGCTCCGCCTCGGACCGGGCGGCGCCGAGGGTCTCCTCGGCCTCCCGGCGGCGACGGGTCGCCTCCTCCTGGGCGGCGGCCAGCGCCTCGGCGGCCTCGGCCCCGACCCGCTCGGCGGCGGCCGCGGCCTCCGCGCGCACCCGGCCGGCGCTCTCCTGCGCCTCGGACTTGAGCCGCTCCGCCTCGGCGGCCGCTTCGCTCCGCAGCCGTACGGCGACGTTCTCGCCCTCGGCCCGGGACTGAGCGGCGTCCGCGGCGGCCTCGTCGCGCAGCCGCTCGGCCTCCGTCTCGGCCTGCTCGGTCAGCGCGCGCTGCCGCTCGGCGGCCTCCGCGCGCAGCCGCTCCGACTCCTCGTTCGTCTCGCGGCGGATCCGCTCGGCCTCGGTACGGGCCTCGCCCAGCGCCTCCTCGGCGGCCGCGAGCTTCGCCTCGGCCTCGGTGTGCAGCCGGGTCAGCTCGTCGGCGGCCTCGGCCTGCCGGGCGGCTACGCCGCGCTCGGTCTCCTCGCGCAGCTCGGCCGCCGCAGCCTCCGCGGCCGCCGTGACGGCCGCCGCCTGCTCCTCGGCCTCGGCCCGCAGCGCGTCGGCCTCGGTCCGGGTGCGCTCCAGCGTCTCCTCGGCCTGCTTGCGCAGGGTCGCGGCCCGCTCGGCGGCCTCGGTGCGGATGCGCTCGCTCTCGCCGTTCGCCTTGGCGCGCAGCTCGTCGGCGTCGGAGCGGGCCTTGGTCAGCAGCTCCTCGGCGGTGCGGGCGCCCTCCTCCAGCTGCTGGACCGCCTCGCGGCGGGCCTCGCCCCGGATCCGCTCGCCCTCGGCGACCGCCTCGGAGCGCAGCTGCTCGGCCTCGCCGCGCAGTCGCCGGGCCTCCTCCTGGAGCTCGACCGTCTTGGCCCGGTACTCCTTGGTGTCGTCCTTGGCCGCGCCCTTGAGCTCGTCGGCCTGCTCGGCCGCCTCGCCGCGCAGCCGGTCCGCCTCGGCCTCCGCCTCACGGCGGATCCGCTCGGCCTCCTCGCGCGCCGCCTTCGTCGTCGACTGCGCGTCCTCGGAGGCCTTGGTGAGCACCTCCTCGGCGCTGCGGGCCGCCTTCGCCAGCTGGGCGGCGGCGTCCTCGGCAGCCGCCGTACCGGCCTTCTCGGTGGCCTCGGCGACCAGCCGCTCCGCCTCGGCACGGGCGTCGGCGAGGGCCTGCTCGGCCTCCTCCTTCAGCGCCTCGGTGCTCTTGGTGGCCTCGCCGACCAGCCGGGCGATCTCCGACTTGGCCGTACGGGTGCGCTGTTCGTTCTGCGACTCGGCGGCGGCCAGTTGCTTGGCGGCGGCCTCCTTCGCCTCGGCGAGGACCTTCTCGGCCTCCAGGCGGGATTCGCGCAGCCGGGTCTCCGCCTCCGCGAGACGCTGCTCGGCGGCGCGGTTCAGCTCGGCGGTCTGCTGGCGGGCCTGGTCGGTCTCCGCGGTCGTGCTGGAGCGCAGCTGCTCCGCGTGGCTGGTGGCCTCCTGCGCCTGGGCGGAGGCGGCCCCGAGCAGCCGCTCGGCGTCCTTGCGGGCGCGCAGCAGGATCGCTTCCGCTTCGGCCCGGGCGGTCTCGGCCTCCGAGCCGGTCCGCCGACGGGTCTCCTCCGCCAGCCGGGCGGACTCGTCGCGGGCGGCGGCCAGCGCCTGCTCGGCCTCGGCGCGGGACTCCTCCAGCAGCCGGCGAGCCTGCGACTCGGTGCGGGCGCGGAGCTGTTCGGCCCAGGCGACGTTCTCGTTGACATGCGATTCGACGGTCTGGCGGCGCTCCGCCAGCTCCTGGTCGAGCCGCTGCCTTCGCTGGACGGCCTCGGTGTGCAACTCGGCCTGGAGGCGCGCCTGGTGCTCGGCGTGCTCCTGCAGGATCCGCTGCGTCTGGGCCCGGGCCTCGCGCAGCTCGCGCTCGGCGTCGCTGCGCATCTGCTCGGCCTGGGCCTGCGCGTTCCGCAGCATCTGCTCGGCCTGGTAGCCGATGTCCGCGCTGTCGTAGGCGGGACGGGTGGCGAGATTGCGCCTGGCCTCGTGCAGCTTGGCACGCAAGACCTCGACCTGGTAACCGAGGTCCTCGGCGTGCTGGACGGCCTTCTCCCGGTCGGTCTTCAGCCGGTCCATCTCGGCTTCGAACCGCGAGAGATGGTCGTCTTCAGCTCGGTGGCTCTCCTGGCGTTCGTAGCCCCGCACTGCGCGGTCCCATCCTTCCCCGAGCTCTCAACTTCTGCGAGCAGGGGAGACCCCAACCCTGGTCGTGACTCTGCACACGGGGGGCTCGCCGACGAGCGGTCCCCCGGGGAATGGTGACAGACAAACGACGAGGACGCGGTACGGCCCCGACCCGGCCCCGGCCCGGAACCGCCCACTCTACCGGGCCGGGTATGCGGCGGTCAGTGGTCCGCCCGGCTCGTGACCAGTTCGGTGAGGACACCGTGGCAGTCCTTGGGGTGCAGGAACGTGATCCGGGACCCCATGGACCCCGTCCTGGGCTCGTCGTACAGCACCCGGACGCCCTTCTCGCGGATGTCCGCGGCGTCCCCGTCCACATCCTCCGTACCGAAGGCGATGTGGTGCACGCCCTCCCCGTTCTTCGCCAGCCACTTGCCCACGGCGGAGTCCTCGCGGGTGGGCTCCAGCAGCTGGAGGTACGAGGCCCCGCCGTCCGACGTCTCGTTGATCTTGAGCATGGCCTCGCGGACCCCCTGCTCCTCGTTGACCTCGGAGTGGAACACCTCGAAGCCGTACGTGGCACGGTAGAACTCGACCGTCTTGTCCAGGTCGAAACAGGCGATCCCGATGTGATCGATTCGCGTCAGCATGGATTCAGCATGGAGTGACCGCGGCCCTCCCGCCATGGTTACGCAACGTGCGCGCCGTCACACCGGTAGCCGGATGACGGGCGGGGGAGTGCTCAGTACATTCAGGTAAACCCTCGTTCACATCCGATCCCAAGGGGCCGTGCCCATGCCAGCAACGACCGGTACCACCACCTCAGTGATCGTCGCGGGCGCCCGGACGCCCATGGGCCGTCTCCTCGGCTCCCTGAAGAGCTTCTCCGCGGCCGACCTCGGCGGCGTCGCGATCAAGGCGGCCCTGGACCGGGCCGGCATCGGCGGTGACCAGGTCCAGTACGTGATCATGGGCCAGGTGCTCACGGCCGGCGCGGGCCAGATCCCCGCCCGGCAGGCCGCGATCAAGGCCGGCATCCCGATGAACGTCCCCGCGCTCACCGTCAACAAGGTGTGTCTGTCCGGGCTCGACGCCATCGCGCTGGCCGACCAGCTCATCCGCGCCGGGGAGTTCGACGTGGTGGTCGCGGGTGGCCAGGAGTCCATGACCAACGCCCCGCACCTGCTCCCCAAGTCCCGCGAGGGCTACAAGTACGGCGCGATCGAGATGCTGGACTCGATGGCGTACGACGGTCTCACCGACGCCCACGAGAACATCCCCATGGGCGAGTCCACCGAGAAGCACAACGGGCGTCTCGGGCTCGACCGCGCCGCCCAGGACGAGATCGGCGCGCTCTCCCACCAGCGGGCCGCCGCCGCCCAGAAGAACGGCGTCTTCGAGGCGGAGATCACCCCGGTCGAGATCCCGCAGCGCAAGGGCGACCCGGTCCTGTTCTCCCAGGACGAGGGCATCCGCGCCGAGACGACCGTGGAGACCCTCGGCAAGCTGCGCCCCGCCTTCGCCAAGGACGGCACGATCACCGCGGGCACCTCCTCGCAGATCTCCGACGGCGCCGCCGCGGTCGTCGTGATGAGCAAGGCCAGGGCCGAGGAGCTGGGCCTCGACTGGATCGCCGAGATCGGCGCCCACGGAAACGTCGCGGGCCCCGACAACTCCCTCCAGTCGCAGCCCTCCAACGCGATTCTGCACGCTCTGAAGAAGGACGGCCTGACCGTCGACGACCTCGACCTGATCGAGATCAACGAGGCGTTCGCGGCCGTCGCCGTCCAGTCCATGAAGGACCTGGGCGTCACCTCGGACAAGGTCAACGTCAACGGCGGGGCGATCGCGCTCGGTCACCCCATCGGGATGTCCGGCGCCCGGGTCGTCCTGCACCTGGCCCTGGAGCTCAAGCGGCGCGGCGGCGGCACGGGCGCGGCTGCGCTGTGCGGCGGCGGCGGTCAGGGCGACGCGTTGATCATCCGCGTCCCGGGCAAGTAACACCGTAGCGACACGAGGCAAGGCGAGAACGGAGCGGTGAACGTGGACGTGGACGTCCCCACGCTGGTCGAGCAGGCGCGAGCAGGCAGGCCGCGTGCGGTGGCCCGGCTGATCTCGCTGGTGGAGGGGGCGTCCCCGCAGCTCCGTGAGGTGATGGCGGCGCTGGCCCCGCTGGCGGGCCATGCGTACGTCATCGGCCTGACGGGCTCGCCGGGCGTCGGCAAGTCCACTTCCACATCCGCCCTGGTCTCCGCCTACCGCCGGGCGGGCAAGCGGGTCGGCGTCCTCGCCGTCGACCCGTCCTCGCCGTTCTCCGGCGGGGCGCTGCTGGGCGACCGGGTCCGGATGTCGGACCACGCATCCGACCCGGGCGTCTACATCCGCTCCATGGCGACCCGGGGCCACCTCGGCGGCCTCGCCTGGGCCGCCCCGCAGGCCATCCGCGTCCTCGACGCGGCGGGCTGCGACGTGGTCCTCGTCGAGACGGTCGGCGTCGGCCAGTCCGAGGTGGAGATCGCGTCCCAGGCCGACACCTCCGTCGTGCTGCTCGCCCCGGGCATGGGCGACGGCATCCAGGCGGCGAAGGCCGGAATCCTGGAGATCGGCGATGTGTACGTGGTCAACAAGGCCGATCGCGACGGCGCCGACGCCACCGCCCGCGAGCTGAACCACATGCTGGGCCTGGGCGAGTCCCGGGGCCCCGGCGACTGGCGCCCCCCGATCGTGAAGACGGTCGCGGCCCGGGGCCAGGGCACGGACGAGGTCGTCGAGGCCCTGGAGAAGCACCGCGCCTGGATGGAGGAGCACGGCGTCCTGGCCGAACGCCGCACCGCCCGCGCCGCCCACGAGGTGGAGTCGATCGCGGTCACCGCGCTCCGCGAGAAGATCGCGGACCTGCGCGGCGACCGCCGCCTGCACGCCCTGGCGGAGCGGATCGTGGCGGGCAGCCTCGACCCGTACGCGGCGGCGGACGAGCTGGTGGCGGGGCTGACGGAGGGCTCCTGAGCGCCTGAGCGAGCGGAGAAGGCCCCCGGAGCGGCGTGTGTGCCGCTCCGGGGGCCTTCTGGCGTACGGGGCCGGTTACGGGGCCGTGTACGGGCTCCCGTCAGTCGTCGTCGCCGTCCCGGTCGTCGTTCCGGTCGTCACGGTCGTCGCCGTGGTCGTCCCGGTCGTCCGCGCGGTCGTCCCGGTCGTCGCCGTCGTCGTCGCGGTCCACGGTGACCTTGCCGGTCTTGGCGTCCACGCGCAGTTCGTGCTGCTTGCCGTCCTTGCCCGCGACGTCGACGTCCCAGCGCAGGACGTCGCTCCGGCTGCCGTTGTCGTCGTCATCGTCGTCGTCCAGGTCGATCGACGTGATGGTGCCCGGCGCGGTCTTCAGGGCGGCCGCGGCCGCCTCGTTCAGGGTGACGGCGGAGGAGCGGGGCGCGTGGTCGTCACGGTCGTCGTTGTCGTCGTCGCGGGTCTTGAGGACCTTGCCGTCGGCGGCGTCCACCGTGACGTCATGCCACTTCTTGTCGGAGCCCCGGACGTCCAGCTCCCACACCGCACGGCCGTTGTGGTCGTCGTCGTCCCGGTCCAGCTCGGCCTGGGTGACCGTGCCCGGAACGCTCTTCAGCGCGGCGGCGACGGCCTGGTCGAGGGAGATCCCGGCGCTCTTCGCGGCGGCCGGGGCGCGGTCGTCGGCCCGGTCGTCCGACCGGTCGTCGGAGGCGTCGTCCGTACGGTCGTCCCGGTCGTCGTCGGCGAGGCTCACGGTGCCCGCGCTCCTGGTGGACGTGCGGTCGCGGTCGCCGTCGCTGTCCGCGAAGGCGACGGTGGCGGCGGTCGTGCCGCTGATCAGAACGGCCGCGGTGATCGCTGCGATGGTGACGTTGCGCTTCATGAGGTTCCTCCCCGAGAGCTGCTGTGCTGGTTGACGGGGTCCACACTGCCGACCCGATGCTGAACGCAGCCTGAAGCCACCTGAAGGCGTCTTCAGGTGGAGTTTGCGAGGCTGTGCGCATGCGCCTGTTGATCGTGGAGGACGAGAAGCGTCTCGCGGTGTCCCTGGCCAGGGGACTGACCGCCGAGGGCTTCGCCGTGGATGTCGTGCACGACGGCCTGGAAGGGCTGCACCGGGCGAGCGAGGGCGGCTACGACCTGGTGATCCTCGACATCATGCTGCCCGGCATGAACGGCTACCGCGTCTGCTCGAACCTGCGCGCCGCCGGACACGAGGTGCCCATCCTCATGCTCACCGCCAAGGACGGCGAGTACGACGAGGCCGAGGGCCTGGACACCGGCGCCGACGACTATCTGACCAAGCCCTTCAGCTACGTCGTCCTCGTCGCCCGCGTCCGCGCCCTGCTGCGCCGGCGCGGGGCCGGAACCGCCGCGCCCGTCCTGACCGTCGGCCCCCTGCGCATCGACACCGCCGCCCGCCGGGTGATCCGCGGTGAGGACGAAGTCACCCTCACCGCGAAGGAGTTCGCCGTACTGGAGCAACTCGCCCTGCGCGCCGGGCAGGTGGTCAGCAAGGCGGAGATCCTGGAGCACGTCTGGGACTTCGCCTACGACGGCGACCCGAACATCGTCGAGGTCTACATCTCCACCCTGCGCCGCAAGTTGGGCGCCGCCGCCATCCGTACCGTACGCGGCGCCGGCTACCGGCTGGAGGCGAAGTGAGGTCCGTCCGGGCCAGGGCCGCCCTCGGGGCCACCCTGGTCGTCGCCGTCGCCCTGATCGGGGCCGGTCTCGCCGTGCTCCTGGTCCTGCGGGACAACCTGATCGGCCAGGCGGACCTCCAGGCCGAGGTGGCGGCCCGCGACGTGGCCGGACAGCTCGCCACGGGCACCGCGTACGACGACCTGGAGCTGGACGACGAGGAGGACCACCCGGTCCAGGTGGTCGACGAGGAGGGCCGGGTCGTCATCGTCTCCAAGGACCTGCGGGCCGTCACCGGCACCGGCGCGACGGACGTCACCCCCGTGCCCTCGGCCTCGGCGGGGGCCACCCCGTCACCCGACGACGATGACGACGGGGACGACGGCCAGGACGACGACAGCAGCCGCCCGGACTCGGGCGAGGTGTCCTCCGACGACCCGGAGTTCTCCGACGGCACCGCCACCGTCGACCGCACCACCGCCGACTACCGCTTCGCCGCCGTAAAGGCGACCACCCGGGACGGGGTCACCCTGACCGTGTACGCGGGCGCCCCGCTCGCCGCCGAGCAGGAGGCGGTCGGCACCGTGCGCGGGGCCATGCTGACCGGGCTGCCGGTCCTGCTGGTCGTCGTCGCCGGGGTGACCTGGCTGGTGACCCGGCGCGCACTGCGGCCCGTCGAGGACATCCGCCGCGAGATGGCCGCCATCACCGCCTCCGAGGACCTGGCCCGCCGGGTGCCGGAGCCCGATTCGCGGGACGAGATCGCCGCGCTGGCCCGGACGACGAACGAGACGCTGACCGTCCTGGAGGCGTCCGTGGAGCGGCAGCGGCGGTTCGTCGCGGACGCCTCGCACGAACTGCGTTCCCCGATCGCCTCGCTCCGTACCCAGCTGGAGGTCGCCGAGGCCCACCCGGAGCTGCTGGACCTCCCGGGCGCGGTCGCCGACACCGTACGGCTCCAGGTGCTGGCGGCGGATCTGCTGCTGCTGGCCCGGCTGGACGCGGGGGAGAAGCCCGGCGGCGGGACGGTGGAGCTGGGCGCGCTGGTCCGCGAGGAGGTCTCGCAGCGGACCGGGGACCGGATCGCGGTGGCGGTGGAGGTCCCGGAGGGCGGCGCGTTCGAGGTGAACGGGTCGCGGGGGCAGCTGTCCCGGGTGATCGGCAATCTGCTGGACAACGCCCAGCGGCACGCCGAAGGCAGCGTCGCGGTGTCGGTGGCGGCCGACGGGCGCGGCGTGCGGGTCGAGGTCCGGGACGACGGGGCGGGCGTACCCGAGGACGAGCGGGAGCGGATCTTCGAACGGTTCGTCCGGCTCGACGACGCCCGCAGCCGCGACGACGGCGGCGCCGGTCTCGGCCTCGCCATCGCCCGGGACGTCGCGGCCCGCCACGGCGGAACGCTGACGGTGCACCGGGCGGAGGAGGGCGGTGCGGCCTTCCGGCTGTGGCTGCCGCGCCCGGCCTGATCCGCCGGACAGGCCCCGGTCGCTACAGCTTGCCGCGCTTGCCGCGCAGGTGTTCCGCGATCGGGGTCAGTGCCGCGTGCAGATCGGTCAGCGCCTCGGGGGACAGCAGGTCCATGAAGTGCTGCCGCACCGAGTCGACGTGGTGCGGGGCGACCTTCCGCATCGTCTCCGCGCCGTGCTCGGTGAGGACGGCGAACAGTCCGCGCCGGTCCGATTCGCAGTGCGTACGCCGTACCAGACCGGCGGTCTCCATGCGGGTGATCTGGTGCGAGAGCCGGCTCTTGGACTGCAGGGTGGCGGCGGCGAGGTCGCTCATCCGCATCCGCTGGTCGTCCGACTCGGAGAGGTTGACCAGGATCTCGTAGTCGTTCATGGTCAGGCCGAACGGCTGGAGGTCCTTCTCCAGCTGGTGCATCAGCAGCCTGCTGACGTCCAGGTGGGTGCGCCATGCGCACTGCTCCGCGTCGCTCAGCCAGCGGGTGGCCGTCTCGGTCTCCATATATGGATTCTACCTAAGAAGTTGAAAGCCGGACGAAATCGGCGAGGTCTGGGGAGTGTGACAATCGGCGCAGACGTTCGATGTCACACTCCGCAGACTACCGCTCACAAACCGAAGCGACGCTGGAGGTCCCCCAGCTGGCCGGGCATGCGCGGGGTGGTGCCGTGTTGACCGCCACCGCCCGGCCCGCCCGGAACGCCCGGCTCGTTCGGCACGAAGCCCGTCGCCTGCTCCGCCGTCAGCGCCTCGGACGACTGGAGCAGCACCGTGCCCGCCCCGACGAACTCGAACTGGTGCTCCTCGCCCGACGTCCCGCCGATCCCCGTCAGTGACCGGATCCCGCCCATCACGCCCGTCATGTACCCGTGGTCGTAGTGGTGGCAGGGGGAGGGGCAGTCGGCCCACCCCACCAGCGCCTGCGGGTCCACCCGCAGCGGCGGCTCCATGAAGACCACCGGACCGTTGGAAGCGGCCACGAACTTCCCTGTGCCGATCAGCGTCACGAACCCCGGCACGATCGACTGCTTCAGCGCGAGCGACGGCTCGTACGCCAGCAGGTTCCCGGACCGGATCGTCAGGTTCCCGTCGTCCAGGTCGAAGGAGTTCACATCGAAGGCCCGGTCGGCCAACAGCATCTTCCCGCTGCCCTCGGCCACCACCCAGTCGCTCGCGTGCAGCGGCGAATGGAAGCTCGTGCGCACCAGCCGCTCGAACCGGCCGTGCCCGATGCCGTCGAAGTTGATCTGCCCGTAGTAGGCGATCATCTTGCCCTTCTGCAGGAACCACCGGCTCCCCTTGAGCTCCACGCAGAAGGTGTAGGAGTTGACGTTGTCGTCCGACGGCAGCGTCATCGGATCGAAGACCACGGGCGTGCTCACAGCTTCTCCTCCGACGCCTGGACGTACACCGCACCGTTCCCGCTCAGCTCCAGCTGGAACGCCTCGCCGGAGCCCCGCCCGACCATGTCCCGCCAGCCGACCGCCGTGGACAGCTTGTTGCGGACGTCCCCGTGGTGGGCGACATAGGCCTGCGGATCCACATGGACGTCCCGGCCCGGGGTGATCGGCAGCTCGATCACCCCGCCGTGCGCCATCACGGCGACCGCGCCGTGCCCCTTGAGCGTGGTGGTGAACAGGCCCTGGCCGGTCACCTGGCCGCGCACCATGCCCATGACCCCGCCCTGCGAGCCCATGAACATCGTGCCCTGCTGGAGCGTCCCGTCGAAGGCGAGCAGCCGGTCGGCCTCCACGTACAGGGTGTCGCCCGACAGATTGATCACCTGGATGTGGTGGCCGCCGTGGCCGAACATCACCGTGCCCGACCCCTCGACCGTCATCAGCGGCGTCGCCTCGCCCGCCACCCGGCGGCCGATCATCGACGCGACGCCGCCCTGGCCGCCCTGGATGTTCGGGGTGAAGGAGACCTCGCCCCGGTACGCCAGCATCGCGCCGCGCTGGCTGAACAGCTTCTGGCCCGGGGCGAGCGTGGCCTCGACCATCTTGGAGTTGATCTCGCGGAACGGCATCAGACATCGCCCCCGACGGTGTTGCGCTCGCTGGGCTGGACGTAGACGAGCCCGTCGCCCTCGAAGCGGATCTGGAACGCCTCGCCGGAGCCCTCGCCCATCAGCGTCCGGAAGTTCACACCCGACTGGAAGCTCTGCTGGAGCCGGCCCTGGTGGGCGATGTACGCGCCGGGGTCGACCATCAGCGGATACTGCGGCGACACCCGCAGCAGCACCGCCGCCCCGTCCGACATGATCGCCGCCTGCCCGGTGCCCTCCACCGTGGTGGTGAACAGGCCGTTGCCGCTCGCCCCGCCGCGCAGCCCGGTGAACGTGGTGCCCGTGCGCAGCCCGGCGTCGGTGGCCAGCAGATTGCTCGCCTCCACATACAGGGTGTCGCCGTGCAGGGAGACCAGATTGATCTCGCTCGCCCGGTCGGCGAAGTAGCAGGTGCCCTGCCCGGACACTTCCATCACGGTCATCTGCTCGCCGGTCAGCCGGCGGGTCACCATGCCGCGCAGCCCCTCACCGCCGCCGGACATCTTCTTGAAGGTCATCCGGCCGTCGTACGCGACCATCGAGCCGTTCTTCGCCTTGACGGCATCGCCGGTCAGATCGACGGCGAGCGTCTTGCTGCCTTGGAGTCGGAACATCGCCACGCCCCGAAGGTAGCCCGCCACCCCGCGCCCGTACCAGGTCCGACCGAACCGTTACGCCCCTGATGCGTACCCGGACCGGCCCTGATATGCGGTGATACGCGCGGCCCTACCACGCGGCGGCCCCCGGCTCCGGGGGCGTAGCGGAGCGATGCCACAATGGGGGCGGCTTGTGCCCGCGTTCACAAGCCCGCATGCTCCCTCTCACCGAAGGTGCCCTCGTGGACATCAAGACCGCTTCCGCCCTGCACCGGCTGCGCCTCATCTCGCTTCCCGAGGCGCTCTCCTTCCCGGCGCTCCTCATTTTCGGCTCGCTGCTCATGCGCGTCTCGGACATCGACTTCCTGATGCCGCCCCTCGGCATGATCCACGGCGTCCTCTTCACGATCTACGTCGTGTTCCTGCTGGATGTCTGGGTCAAGGCCAAGTGGCCGCTCAAGCGCGTCGCGCTCTTCTTCCTCCTCGCCGTCATCCCCTTCGGCGGTCTCTACGGCGACAAGCTCCTCAAGAAGTACGAGGCCGACGGCGTCATCGCCGCCCGCGCCCGGCGCGAGGGCACGGTCAGCGCATGATCGTCGCGTTCTCGGTCTCGCCGCTCGGAGTCGGCGAGGACGTCGGGGAGTACGTCGCCGACGCCGTACGGGTGGTGCGGGAATCCGGGCTCCCCAACCGCACCGACGCGATGTTCACCTCCATCGAGGGGGAGTGGGACGAGGTCATGGACGTCGTCAAGCGCGCCGTGGCCGCCGTCGAGGCCCGCGCCGGTCGCGTCTCCCTGGTACTGAAGGCCGACATCCGGCCCGGCGTCACCGACGGTCTGACCTCGAAGGTCGAGACCGTGGAGCGGTATCTCGGGGGCTCCTGACCCTCTGACACACCGTCCGCGCGGCCTGTCGTGCGTTCACCCGAAAAGCCCCCGGCGCCACACGGCCGGGGGCTTTTCCGGTCCCGGACCAAAAACCGCTCACTCGGACCTGCCAAGTCGACACGCCGTTAACCGTCCCCTTCTGTGGGGATATCAACCCGTTCGACAGTGGGAGGCACGGTGCGGTCGGAGGGCTACGACTACGACACCTACAGCCGGCTCGCGGGTCCGCTCACGGAGCCGGAACCGACGGGGTACCGGGTGCGGTACAAGAGCCTGCTCTCGACGGAGAAGCACCGAATAAGAGCCGTCCTGCTGATGACGCTCGCCCCGGTGCTCACCGGGATCCTCCTGCTGTACCTGGTCTGGCCCACGCACTGGACCGAGCGGGAGAACGGGGAGCGCTGGCTGGTCGTCGCCGACACCGTGATGCTGGTGTCGATCGCCCTGATCGAGCTGTTCATGCTGGTCAACGTGGTCTCCATCGCGCACGCCACGCTCGTCGCGCGCGACCCGGTCCCGGTGACGCCCGAGCCCGGCACCCGGGTCGCCTTCCTGACCACGTACGTCCCCGGCAAGGAACCGCTCTCCATGGTCCGCGCCACCCTCAAGGGCGCTGTACAGATCGAGCACCCCGGCCCGCTGGACGTCTGGCTCCTCGACGAGGGCGACGACCCCGGGGCCCGGATGCTCTGCGCGGAGCTCGGCGTCCACCACTTCACCCGGCGCGGGGTCCCCGAGTGGAACCGCGACAAGGGCGTCCACAAGGCGAAGACCAAGCACGGCAACTACAACGCCTGGATCGCCCTGCACGGCGGCGACTACGACTTCTTCGCCTCCGTCGACACCGACCACGTGCCCATGCCGAACTTCCTGGAACGGATGATGGGCTACTTCCGCGACCCGGACGTCGCCTTCGTCGTCGGACCGCAGGTCTACGGGAACTACGACTCGGCCGTCACCAAGGCCGCCGAGTCACAGCAGTTCCTCTTCCACGCCCTGATCCAGCGCGCGGGCAACCGCTACGGCGCCCCCATGTTCGTCGGCACCAACAACGTCGTGCGCATCGCCGCGCTGCGCCAGGTCGGCGGCCTGTACGACTCGATCACCGAGGACATGGCCACCGGCTTCGAGATCCACCGTCGCCGCAACCCGCGGACCGGGCACTACTGGCGTTCCGTCTACACCCCCGACGTGCTCGCCGTGGGCGAGGGCCCCGCCTCCTGGACGGACTTCTTCACCCAGCAGCTGCGCTGGTCGAGGGGGACGTACGAGACGCTGTTCAAGCAGTACGGCAAGGCGCTCCTCCGCGTGCCCCCCGGGCGTCTCTTCAGCTACACGCTGATGCTCGTCTACTACCCGATGACCGCCGTCAACTGGCTGCTCGGCATGCTCAGCTGTGTGCTGTTCCTCTGGTTCGGGGCCTCCGGCACCCAGGTCGCCGCCTCCATCTGGCTGATGCTCTACAGCGACGCCGCCGCCCTTCAGATCGGGCTCTACCTCTGGAACCGCCGCCACAACGTCTCGCCCCACGAGCCCGAGGGCTCCGGCGGCCTGGCGGGCATGGCCATGTCCGCGCTCTCCGCGCCGATCTACCTGAAGTCGCTGGGCTCGGCCGTGCTGCGCACCGACGGCCGGTTCGTCGTCACGCCCAAGGGCGGCCAGGTCTCCCCGGACCGGCTGCTCACCTTCCGTATCCACCTCTTCTGGGCGGCGGTCCTGCTGTCCTCGCTCGCCGCGTCGGTGTACCTCGACCACACCCATGTCGCGATGCGCACGTGGGCGACGCTGGGCCTCGCGATATCCCTCTCGCCGGTCGCCGTGTGGGCCTGGACCGTCCGGCAGGACAAGCGGGCCGAGGCCGCCCGCGCCGTCCCCGTCCCGGCGCCCCCGCCGCCCGAACCGGCGTACGTCACCACGACGACGGCGCCCGCCCCGTCGGCGACCACCACGGCGAGCGCCGGCACCACCGCCACCACCACCGCAGGAGGGAACTGAGCCATGGCCTACCGGCCCTCGAAGAAGACGAGGAAGACGCTCCTGGGCGGCGGCGCGGTGGTGCTGCTCGCCGGCCTGAACGCTCCCGCGGCGCTGTCCTTCGCCGAGGACAGGTATCACGCGTACAAGATCGACCAGCCGGCGTACAAGGCGGAGTACGGCTCCTGGGAGCGCGTGAACATCCCGAAGGAGTACCGCACCAACGCCATCCACGCGGCACTCCTGCACACCGGGAAGGTCCTGATCGTCGCGGGCTCCGGCAACGACGAGAAGAACTTCGACGAGGGCACCTTCGACACCGTGTTGTGGGACCCGGCCGAGAACACCTTCCAGAAGATCCCCACCCCGGAGGACTTCTTCTGCGGCGGCCACGCCCAGCTCCCCGACGGCCGCCTCCTGATCGCGGGCGGCACCGCCCGCTACGAGGTGCTCGACGACAAGGTGAAGCGGGCCGGCGGCGGGATGCGGGTCAAGAACGAGAACCCGGACAAGCCGCTGAAGCTCAAGAAGGGCACGGTCTTCCGCTCGCCGTCGGGCGTCGAGTACCGGGCCAGGTTCGACGTCACCGTGCCCAAGGCGAAGCGCGAGTTCGAGGTCGACTACTTCGAGAGCGGCCAGATGAAGCCGTGGAAGACGAAGGTGACCGCCGCCGAGCAGCGGGTGTTCGTCGAGGCGGTGGACGACGGCCCGGACGCGGTGGCGACGGACGCCGCCCAGTACGAGATCGTCGGGCTGAAGGGCAAGGAGGCCGCCAACTCCTACGGCCTCGCCGAGAAGATCACCATGGACAAGCAGGACTTCCAGGGGATCCGGGCCGCCTACGAGTTCGACCCGACGGCGGAGAAGTACATCAGGGTCGACCCCATGAAGGAGGCCCGCTGGTACCCGACCCTCGTCGGTCTGGAGGACGGCCGGGTGCTCTCCGTCTCCGGTCTCGACGACGTCGGCGCGATCCTGCCGGGCGACAACGAGATCTACGACCCCAAGACCAAGAAGTGGGGCAAGGGGCCCTTCCACTACTTCCCGACCTACCCGGCGCTGTTCCTCACCAAGGGCGGCAAGCTCTTCTACCCGGGCGCCAACGCCGGTTACGGCCCGGCGGACAAGGGGCGCGAGCCCGGTATCTGGGACCTGAAGAAGAACACCTTCACCAAGGTCCCCGGCCTCACCGACACCGACCAGCTGGAGACGGCGGCCTCGCTGATGCTGCCGCCCGTGCAGGACCAGAAGGTGATGGTGCTGGGCGGCGGCGGGGTCGGCGAGTCGAAGAAATCCACGTCCCGCACGGCCGTCATCGACCTGAAGCAGGACAACCCGGCCTTCGAGGCGGGCCCGGACCTGCCGCAGGGCACGCGCTACCTCAACAGCGTGATCATGCCCGACGACACCGTCTTCACCAGCGGCGGATCCGAGGACTACCGGGGCCGCGGGGGCAGCAACATCCTGAAGGCGCAGTCCTACGACCCGAAGACCAACACCTTCAAGGAGGCCGCCGAGCCGACGGTGGGCCGCAACTACCATTCCGAGGCGCTCCTGCTGCCCGACGGACGGGTGGCGACCTTCGGCTCCGACTCCCTCTACGGCGACAAGGACAACACCAAGCTCGGCAAGTTCGAGCAGCGCATGGAGGTCTACACCCCGCCCGCCCTGCACCGCGGCAAGGACAAGCGCCCGGTGATCGGCAACGGCCCCGGGAACGCCGAACGCGGTACGACGGTCACCTACGAGAGCGCCGACGCGGACCGCATCGCCACCGCCCGGCTGATGCGCCCCAGCGCCGTCACCCACACCACCGACGTGGAACAGCGCTCCATCGAGCTGGGGCTGAAGAAGGCCGGCGGCAAGCTGAGCGTCACCGTCCCGGACGACCCCACGCTCGTGCCGCCCGGCTGGTACATGCTCTTCGTCACCGACACCGACGGCATCCCCTCCGAAGCGAAATGGGTCAAGGTCGCCTGAGGGCGCGCGGCCGCCTCAGGAGGCGGTGCTGCGGCCTCAGGAGGCGGCGCGCCGGGCGAGGCCGAGGGCGTACTCCGGCCACCAGTCGCCGGCCGGGGGGCCGCCCCGGCAGGTGCCGTCGGAGTCGCCCGGCCGCTTGATCCAGAGGTAGGCGTCGAGCCGGTCGTCGCCGGTGTCGGTGGTCGGGGGCGTGCCGAGCCCCCGGCCCGGCGGATTGCACCAGGCCTCCTCACGGCCCCCGGACAGAGGGCCGTTGCCGTTGCGGCTGGTGTCGATCACGAAGTGCGAGCCGCCCACCGCGTCGGAGAGCTGTCCCGCGTACGTCTTCACGCTGTCGTTCGACTGGAAGTTGGAGACGTTCAGCGAGAAGCCGTCGGCCCGCTCGACGCCCGCCTGCCGCAGCGGCTGCGCCATCTTGGCCGGCTCGTCGATCCAGTCCGGGTTGCCCGCGTCCAGGTAGACCTTGGTGTTCGGGAGGGCCCCCAGTGTGTCCACCGCCTCGGAGAGGAGCTGGTAGCGCTCGGTGTGGTGCTCGGGCGGGGTGCAGCCGTCCGTGATGTGGGGGAGCGCGTCCGGCTCCAGGATCACGGTCGCGGGGGCGCCCCCGACGGCGCCGGCGAACTCCCCGATCCAGGAACGGTAGGCGTCCGCGTCCTTCGCGCCGCCTGCGGAGTACAGCCCGCAGTCGCGGTGCGGGATGTTGTACGCCACGAGCACGACGGTCTTTTTCGTGCGGGCGGCGGACCGCACGGCGGCCCGGATCCCCGGGGCCGGGTCGTCCCACGCGGGCCAGTCGGCCACCGGCCGCTCGGAGATCCGCCGCAGGATCTTCGCCTCCGCGTCGCGCCCCTCCTTCTCCCAGGCGCGCACCTGGCGGGCCGCATCGCTGTTCGGGTCGACCCAGAACGGGGAGGCCGCGCTCGGGGCGGGTTCCCCCCGGACGGGTCCGTCCCCCTCTTCGGCGGCCCCGGTGACGCGCGGCTCCGGCGTCGAGCACCCCCCGGTGAGGGCGGTCGCCAGGGCGAGGGCGGCCAGGACACGGACGGTACGGGGGAGAGCGCGCGGGACGATGCTGCGGCCGGACATCCAGACCCCTCGGGCGGCGGTGGCTCACGGACACGGGGAAACTGGGGCAATCGTGACATAGCGGTTACAGAGAGTGGGGGCACGACACCGTCCGTGACGCGTCTGTACGTACGCCCGCGGGATTCCTGAGCTTCCTTACGCCCGCGCGCCTTCCTTACGCCCGCGGGCGCGCCCTCAGTCCGAGGCGGCCAGCGCGATCCCCAGCGGTGTGCGCTCGTACAGCACTTGGTGCCCGTAGCGCCGCGAGGTCAGCAGCCCCGCCCCGCGCAGCACGGACAGATGGGCCGACACGGACGAGGCGGCCAGGCCCAGCCGGTGTGCCAGCGCGCTCGTCCCGGCCGGTTCGTCCAGCGCGCAGAGCACATCGGCCCGGACCCGGCCCAGCAGCCGGGCGAGGGTCTCCGGCGTCCGCTCCCCGGCCTCGCTCCACAGCCCGCCGATCCCGCGCGCCGGGTAGATCAGCCCGGGCTGCCAGGGTTCCAGATGGCCGCCCACCACCTCGGGCCAGACGAAGACGCTCGGCATCAGCACCAAACCCTGGCCGCCCAGCACCTGTTCGTGGTCGCCCCGCGTCCCCTTCACGGTGAGCGTCGATCCGTTCCAGCTCAGCTGGGTGCTCACCTCGCCCAGCAGCCCTTCCAGGCCGCTGTCCGCCAGTCGGCGGGAGTGGTAGGCGATGTCGGCCTCCAGCAGGGCCCGCAGCCGGGGCCAGTACGGCTCGATGAGTGCCCGCCAGACCTGCTCCAGCAGATCGGCGAGCTCGCGCACGGCCCGTGCCGGATCGGCCAGCAGCCGTCGGCCCGTCGCGGATTCCCGGGCGCCGGGCCGTTCCGCCAGTGCCAGCGCCATGTCCGCCCACGCCACCTCCGGGTCGACCGCCCGGACGCCCGCGATCTCCTCGTCGAAGGTGGCGAACGGGCCGATCGGCGGCGGGCAGATGAAGTCCGGGTTGTGGCCGCCGTCCGGCATCAGCAGCCAGAGCGGCTCCAGATCCAGGGCCGAGGCCGCCTCCCGGATCCGCCGGAGCCAGGGCAGGTGGTAGCCGTGCCGGTGACGACGGGCCAGGGTGCGCACGGCCTCCTGGGTCTCGAACAGCGGCGAGAGGGCGAACCGGCAGCGCAGCAGATCGCTCTCGGTGAAGTGCAACCGGAACGGCACGCCTCTCCCTCCGCCGTGAAGCCCTTGCGGGTCCTCAACATTCGTGCTGGGCCGAAAGTCTACGGAGGGCGGGGGCCTGGGCCCCAGTCTCGTCCCATGCCGACCGACAGCCCCGCCCCGGCGGACACACCCCGTACCCCGCCCGCCCCGGCGGCGCCGGTCCCGGCTCCGTTCCCGGAGCGTGCCGCCCTCCCCGACCCGGGCCCCGCGCCCACGCTCCGGGACCCCGACGCCCGGGCCCCCGGGCCCGGTGGCCCGGCTCCCGCCACCCCGCGCGGCTACCGCGCGGTCTTCGCCGTGGCCGAGTTCCGGGCCGTCTTCGCCGCGCATCTGCTCTCGCTGCTCGGCGTCGTCGTCAGCGAGCTCGCGCTCACCGTCCTCGTCTACGACCTCACCGGCTCCCCGCTGCTCAGCGCGCTGACGTTCGCGCTGGGGCTGCTCCCGTACATCGTCGGCGGCACGCTCTTCGCCGGGGTCGCCGACCGCTACCCGGCCCGCCGCGTCCTGGTCGTCTGCGATCTGCTCTGCGCGGCCTGCGTCGCCGTGATGCTCGTGCCCGCGACCCCGGTCGCCGGACTCCTCGCGCTGCGCTGCCTGGTCGCCGCGATCGCGCCCGTCTTCACCGGGACGCGGATGGCGGCGCTCACCGACATCCTCGGCGAGGGCGACCTCTATGTGCTCGGCCGCTCCCTCCTGCGGATCGTCTCGCAGAGCGCGATGCTCATCGGGTTCGGCGCCGGCGGGATGCTGCTCACCGTGCTGTCCCCGCGCGGCGCGATCACCGTCACGGTGGTGACCTTCCTCTGCTCGGCAGCTCTCCTGCGCTTCGGCACCCAGGACCGCCCCGCCCGCGCCACCACCGGCGAGGGCGCGGGCGCGGGCGGGACCCTCCTCAAGGAGTCGCTCTCCGGGGCCCGCCTGGTCCTGGGCGACCGCCGCATCCGCGCCCTGATGCTGCTGTTCTGGCTGCCCGCGATGTTCGTCGTGGCCCCGGAGGCGCTCGCCGCCCCCTACGCCGACGCGATCGGGGCCTCGCCCGCCGCGCTCGGGCTGCTGCTCTGCGCGATGGCCGTCGGGCACATCGGGGCCGAACTGTTCGTCGGGTCCGCGCTCAGCCCCCGTAACCGCTCCCGGATCGTCCTGCCGGTCGCCACCGTCGGCCTGCTGCCTCTGCTGGTGTACGCGGTCCGGCCCGGGCTGCCGCTCGCCCTGGCCGCCCTCGCGCTGGCCGGGGCGGGAGCGGCGTACGTCATCGGGCTCGACCAGTGGTTCGTCGACGCCGTGCCCCAGGAGCTGCGCGGCCGGGCCATGACGCTGCTCACCGCCGGGCTGATGACCGTGCAGGGTCTCGGGATGGCGCTGGCGGGGCTCGCGGCCGAGTTCTTCCCGGTCCACCAGGTGGTCGCCGGATCCGGAATCATCGGTACCGTCTGCACGCTCCTGCTCGTCGCCGAGGTCCGCCGGACGGACCCCCGGCGGATGTCGTATACCGAAGAACGAGACGGGGCTGACCGGCATGTGACCAGTCGGTAAGGTCGGTGCCGTGCCGAAGCCGCTCAGCCTTCCCTTCGATCCCATCGCCCGCGCCGACGAGCTCTGGCAGCAGCGCTGGGGACCCGTGCCCTCGATGGGGGCGATCACCTCGATCATGCGGGCCCAGCAGATCCTGCTCGCCGAGGTCGACGCCGTCGTCAAGCCGTACGGGCTGACCTTCGCCCGGTACGAGGCGCTGGTGCTGCTCACCTTCTCCAAGGCCGGGGAGCTGCCGATGTCCAAGATCGGCGAGCGGCTGATGGTGCACCCCACCTCGGTCACCAACACCGTGGACCGGCTGGTGAAGTCCGGTCTGGTCGACAAGCGGCCCAACCCCAACGACGGCCGCGGAACCCTCGCCTCCATCACGGACAAGGGCCGCGACGTCGTCGAGGCGGCCACCCGGGACCTGGTCGCGGTCGACTTCGGACTCGGGGTGTACGACTCCGAGGAGTGCGCCGAGATCTTCGCCATGCTGCGCCCGCTGCGGGTGGCGGCCAAGGACTTCGAGGAGCGCTGAGCGCGGCCTTCCCGTGAGGGGCGTTTCTCCGTGAAGGGGGCCCTTCCGGTAGGAGGGGTCGCGCGAAGATCGCCCCGGACGCCCGGTTACGCTCGATGCCATGAAACAGAACGTGCTCACCCGCTACCGGGTGATGGCCTACGTCACCGCCATCTGGCTGCTCGTCTTCACCGTGGCGATCATCGCGAAGTACGGCTTCGAGACCGGCGACACCATGCTGATCTCCCAGATCCACGGCGTGCTGTTCATCGTCTACGTCGTCTTCGCCTTCGACCTCGGCTCCAAGGCGAAGTGGCCCTTCGGCAAGCTCCTGTGGGTGCTGGCCGCGGGCTGCATCCCCTTCGCGTCGTTCTTCGTCGAACCGAAGGTCAGCCGCGAGGCCCGCGCCCTGGTCACCGACCCGGCCCCGGCCCCCGCGAAGGTCTGACCCGGCACCTCCGGCACTCCCCGACCGCCCCGCGCACAAAGCGCCGGGCGGTTTGCCATCGACATTTACTAGGACGTCCTAGTAAATTCGAGGTATGGACGCTGACGCGATCGAGGAAGGCCGCCTCCGCTGGCAGGCCCGTTACGACAAGGCCCGCAAGCGTGACGCGGACTTCACCACGCTCTCCGGGGACCCGGTCGAGCCCGCGTACGGGCCCCGCCCCGGTGACACGTACGAGGGATTCGAGCGGATCGGCTGGCCGGGGGAGTACCCCTTCACCCGCGGACTGCACCCCACCGGCTACCGGGGCCGTACGTGGACGATCCGCCAGTTCGCCGGCTTCGGCAACGCCCAGCAGACCAACGAGCGCTACAAGATGATCCTCGCGGCGGGCGGCGGCGGCCTCAGCGTCGCCTTCGACATGCCGACGCTGATGGGCCGCGACTCCGACGACCCGCGCTCGCTCGGCGAGGTCGGCCACTGCGGGGTCGCCATCGACTCCGCCGCCGACATGGAGATCCTCTTCGGTGACATCCCCCTCGGTGACGTCACCACCTCCATGACGATCAGCGGCCCGGCAGTCCCCGTCTTCTGCATGTACCTGGTCGCCGCCGAGCGCCAAGGCGTCGACCCGGGCGTGCTCAACGGCACGCTCCAGACCGACATCTTCAAGGAGTACATCGCGCAGAAGGAGTGGCTCTTCCAGCCCGAGCCCCACCTGCGCCTCATCGGCGACCTGATGGAGCACTGCGCCGCCTCCATCCCCGCCTACAAGCCGCTCTCCGTCTCCGGCTACCACATCCGCGAGGCCGGAGCCACGGCCGCGCAGGAACTGGCGTACACGCTGGCCGACGGCTTCGGCTATGTGGAGCTGGGCCTCTCGCGCGGTCTCGACGTCGACACCTTCGCCCCCGGCCTCTCCTTCTTCTTCGACGCCCACCTAGACTTCTTCGAGGAGATCGCCAAGTTCCGCGCCGCCCGCCGCATCTGGGCCCGCTGGATGAAGGAGACGTACGGCGCGAAGACCGACAAGGCGCAGTGGCTCCGCTTCCACACCCAGACCGCCGGGGTCTCCCTCACCGCGCAGCAGCCGTACAACAACGTCGTCCGCACCGCCGTGGAGGCGCTCTCCGCCGTTCTCGGCGGCACGAACTCACTCCACACCAACGCCCTCGACGAAACCCTCGCGCTCCCCTCCGAGCAGGCCGCCGAGATCGCCCTGCGCACCCAGCAGGTGCTGATGGAGGAGACCGGCGTCGCCAACGTGGCCGACCCGCTCGGCGGCTCCTGGTACGTCGAGCAGCTCACCGACCGGATCGAGGCCGAGGCCGAGAAGATCTTCGACCAGATCAAGGAGCGCGGCACCCGGGCCCACCCCGACGGGCAGCACCCCATCGGGCCGATCACCTCCGGCATCCTGCGCGGCATCGAGGACGGCTGGTTCACCGGCGAGATCGCCGAGTCCGCGTTCCAGTACCAGCGCGCCCTGGAGAAGGGCGACAAGCGGGTCGTCGGCGTCAACGTCCACCACGGCTCGGTCACCGGCGACCTGGAGATCCTCCGGGTCAGCCACGAGGTCGAGCGCGACCAGGTCAGCCAGCTCGCCGACCGCAAGGCCGCCCGCGACGACGCCAAGGTCACCGCCGCGCTGGACGCGATGCTCGCCGCCGCCCGCGACGGCTCGAACATGATCGCGCCGATGCTCGACGCCGTACGCGCCGAGGCCACGCTCGGCGAGATCTGCGGCGTACTGCGCGACGAGTGGGGCGTCTACACGGAGCCGCCGGGCTTCTGAGGACGTGCGGCCGGGGCGCGGAAACGCCCCGGCCTCGGACCGGGCCGCTCAGCCGGGCAGGCGGCGGCAGTACAGCGCGTCCGGGGTGCCACCGCGGCCGATCGCCGTGGAGAAGGCGATGCCCGCCGCGTACTCGTCGGCCCGGCACTGCGCCTTGTGGTACCCCGTCGCGTAGTCCCCGCCCTCGCCGGAGGCCGGGCGGCTGTCGCCCCGGTCGTCCCACAGGGTGCGCCCCTCGCCCGCGAGCGCGACCCGCGCCGGGGCGCACAGCACCGCCGACACCCGGTCGCCGCGCACGCTGTAGCCGGTCATGAACTGCCCCGTGGCGCACTGGTACTTGGTGAAGCCGCGGGCCCAGTCCGTGGTGACGCCGGCCTCCGAGGTCACCTTGCTCAGCGCCCCCGGAGCACCGAGACCGGCGGCCCCCGCGTCGGTGCACAACCCGCCCTGACCGCGCTGACTGATGCCGATGAGGCGCTGGTCGTCCGGGCAGGTCAGCTTCCGGGCCCCGTTGTCCCAGTCGGCCGCCGTCCGCAGGGAGCGGTTGGCGTCCGCGTGGGTGGCCTTCAGCATCGACCAGGTCCGCACCGGCTCCACCACGCCCTGCCGCCCCGGGGCCGAGGTCAGCGCGCGCCAGGCGGTGGAGCGCCAGTCGTGGGGGTCCAGAACGCTGCGCCGCTCGCCGTTCCCGTCGTAGCGGACCAGGCCCCACTGATTGCCCCGGTCGCCGTCGTGGAAGCCGACGACGGGCCAGTAGGCGAAGTCGAGATCGTGCGCGACCAGGAAGTCCACGGTGTTGGTGAACCACGCGCGGTCCGTGGCGTCCGCGTCCTTCGCCACGCCGAACTCGCTGATCCAGACGGGCGCGGTGAAGTGCCGGTCGGGGGTGTCGGCCACATAGGCGGAGCTGCGGTGCATTTCGGCGAACAGCTCCGAGCGGCTCAGATCGCGGTAGCGCGGATCGCTGGTCTCCCCGATCCCGGTCGCGCCGCTGTGCCGGGGGCCGGTGTAGCCGTAGTAGTGGGCGGCGTAGACGAGTTTGTGTGAGCGCACCAGCGTGTGCGACAGCTCCGCCACCGGCTTGAGGTGCGGGCGGTCGCGCCAGAAGCCGTCCACCGGGATACCGGCCCAGTTGATGCCCTCGACCATGATGAGCAGATCCGGGTTGGCGTCCTTGAGGATGCGGTCGCCGGCGCGCTGGGCGGCGGCGGCCCAGTCGTGTCCGTCGCCGCGCCCCCAGTTGGGGTCGTCCCACACGTCGCGGCGGACCTCGTTGCGCAGATCGGCCCCGACCACACGGGGGTTGGAGCGGTAGCGCTCCGCCAGCAGCACCCAGTCCTCGACCCACTCCTCGGTGCTCTGGCCGCTGTTCCAGCGCTCGCTGCCGTCCACCCCGCAGCACCAACGGGTCTGCGTGCTGTGGTTGTTGAGGATGACCGCGAACCCTGCGTCGGTCAGCGCGCGGACCGCCCGGTCGAAGACCTCCAGGGGGCGCAGGCCGTTCAGCTCCGGGTTGGCGGTCAGCCCGGAGACCGGCCGGGTGTCGTCGATCATCTGGTTGGAAAAGGGCAGCCGGACACTGTTGAGCCCCAACTCCCCGAAATCGGCGATGATCTCGCCCATCGGCTTCCGGTCGAGCCCGAGGGGCGCTCGGTGACCCACCTCGCCCGCGTGGTTGTTGGCCGGGTCGTCCTCCGGCCCCGAGCCGTTCCAGGTGCCGCTGGAGCCGTGCCAGTTACCGGACTTGAGCTTGAAGCGGCGGCCCTCGGCGTCCACGACATAGCGGCCGCGGGTGCTCAGGGGCGGCGTCCAGTCGGGCGACGCGGCCGGTTGTGCGGCGGCGGGGGCGGTCGGTGCGGGCCGTTCCGGCTGGGCGGTGGCCGCAGTGGGGGAGAGCAGCACTCCGGTCAACAGGAGGACGAGCGGGGCCAGTAAGCGCGTACGCACGGGGCGACTCCTCTGGTCGGAAGGATCGCCCCGAGACTAAGGTTCACGCGGCCACTCTTGAAGGGCCACTGACAACCTTGTCACCCCGCCTGGGCGCCCGCCAGCCCCAGCAGCAGCAGCGAGGTGAAGCCGCTCGCCCACTCGGCGTCCACCGGCTCCGCGCTCACCAGGGTCCGGTGCACCACCGCTCCGGCGATCACGTCGAAGATCAGGTCCGCGTTCCGGGCCGCGGCCGACGCGTCGTCCTCGTACCGCAGTTCACCGCGGGCCTGGGCGCGCTCCCGGCCCAGCAGGACCAGCCGCTTCTGCCGGTCCACGATGGCCGAGCGGATCCGGTGGCGCAGCGAGTCGTCCCGGGTCGACTCGGCGACCACCGCCATCAGCGCCGTACGGGCCTCCGGCCGCTCCAGCAGCGCGGCGAACTGGAGTACGACGCCCTGCACATCGGCGGCCAGGCTGCCCCGGTCGGGCAGCTCCAGCTCGTCGAACAGGACCGCGACCGCGTCCACGACCAGCTCGTTCTTGCCCGCCCAGCGCCGGTAGAGGGTCGTCTTGGCGACCCCGGCCCGGGTCGCCACATCACTCATCGTCAGCTTCGACCAGCCGAGATCCACCAGGGACGCCCGCGTCGCCTCAAGGATCGCGGCATCGGCCGCGGTGCTGCGCGGACGCCCTGTT
The DNA here is from genome assembly GCF_014649875.1 of Streptomyces rubiginosohelvolus. Taxonomy (GTDB): domain Bacteria; phylum Actinomycetota; class Actinomycetes; order Streptomycetales; family Streptomycetaceae; genus Streptomyces; species Streptomyces rubiginosohelvolus. Next base: position 150,413 of record NZ_BMTW01000005.1, read on the forward strand.
CGGGTGGCTTTGGGGTCGGTGTCGCTCATGATGCGGCGACCATACCGGTCGGTAGGGAGAACGGTTGTGCCCCGGTGCCCGTGAGACAGATCACCGGGATCACCTGTTCCGCCGGGCTGATCGGCAGTTACGCTACGGGTCGTAGCGTAAGGAAGGCGGTCAGGATCGCCCCGGACGCCACGGAACACACGAGCGACAGCCACCGGGGCCTTCAGAGGGCCCCAGGCGCCGGGTGGGGACCCGGAGCCGCACGGACCGGCCCGGATGGGGATCCGGCAGGTCCACCAGGGTCTTTCCAGGCCCACCAGGGTCTTTCAGGGGCCCGCAGCCGTTCCGGTCCGTCCGCCCTCGCACGCCAGTGAGGGCCCCGGGCCGGGCCGGTTCTCGCGCTCGCTTTTCGCAGCGGAGCGCTCTCGGGGGAGGATGTACGTATGCAGCCTAGGAACATGTCCATGAGCGGCGTTGTCGACCTCGCCGCGGTCAAGGCGGCCGGAGAGGCCAAGGCCAAGGCGGAGCAGGCCCGCGCGGAGGCCGCCCGCACCGGGGGCGCTCGCGCCGTGCCGCCCGCCGCCCTGGTGATCGACGTCGACGAAGCCGGTTTCGAGCGCGATGTCCTCCAGCGCTCCGCCGAGGTCCCCGTCGTCATCGACTTCTGGGCCGAGTGGTGCGAGCCGTGCAAGCAGCTGGGGCCCCTGCTGGAGCGCCTCGCCGTCGAGTACAACGGCCGCTTCCTGCTGGCCAAGGTCGATGTCGACGCCAACCAGATGCTGATGCAGCAGTTCGGCATCCAGGGCATCCCGGCCGTCTTCGCCGTCGTCGCCGGCCAGGCCCTTCCGCTCTTCCAGGGCGCCGCCCCCGAGGCCCAGATCCGCGAGACGCTGGACCAGCTGATCCAGGTCGGCGAGGAGCGCTTCGGCCTCACCGGGATCGCCGTCGACCCGGACGCCGGGGCGCCGGACGCGGCCCCGGCCGAGGTGCCGGCCGGACCGTACGACGCGCTGCTGGAGGCCGCCGCGTCCGCGCTCGACGCCAATGACTTCCCGGGGGCGATCCAGGCGTACAAGAACGTCCTCGTGGACGACCCGGGCAACCCGGAGGCCAAGCTCGGACTCGCCCAGGCGGAGCTGCTCGGCCGCGTCCAGAGCATGGACCCGCAGGCGGTCCGCAAGGAGGCGGCGGACAACCCGGGCGATGTGAACGCCCAGATCGCCGCGGCCGATCTCGATCTGGTCGGCGGTCATGTCGAGGACGCCTTCGGCCGGCTCGTCGAGGCGGTCCGCCGCACGGTCGGCGACGACCGGAACGCCGCCCGGCTCCGGCTGCTGGAGCTGTTCGAGGTGATCGGTCCGGAGGACCCCAGGGTCACCGCCGCGCGCACCGCGCTGGCCCGCGTCCTGTTCTGACCCGGCCCGCGTTCCGGTCCGGACGCGCCCGATTGCGCCGATGTGACAAGGCGGCCGCACTGCCCACCGGGCAGCGCGGCCGTTTTTCCGTTCCGACGCCGAATACGGGCACCGTAAGCCTTCGCTTTACCAAAACTTGACAAAGATGCAAGCTGTTACTCGCAGTAAGCCGGGCGGGCTGTTCTGTCCTGTTTCCAGGAAGTTTCCCGCCATTCCGATGTCCCTTTCGTGCCACCCTGCGTCGCCGCTCGATGCCGCCCTGTCGTCCCGTGGTTATCGGGCCGTTACTAGCCAGTAACGATCCCCCTTGTGTCAGGGCCGTGAATGGACCACGATCGGCCACGCTCGGTCCAATACCTTCAGCCCGGTCTCCAGCCGGTGTCCGAGGGTCTGTTGGGTCCCCACCGGGTGGGTCGGCGGCAGAGGCGCCGGCCGTGGACAGGGGGGTTCCCGCTCACAGGCGGGGCCTGTCCGACCGGCCGCGCGGACAGTGCGGCCAGTGGTTGTCGCTCGGGGGTGAACGCCGGTGGATCGGATGCGGGACACGTCTCCGATACGGGCGCTCTCCTTCCCGAGGACGTAGCACTTCTCCCATCCCAGGACGGGCACGACGCCCGGCCGGAGATGTACGTCCGAGAAGAAGGAGCAAGTATGGGTTCCCAGGTTCGCGGTGGGACGAGATGGAAGCGGTTCGCTCTGGTCATGGTGCCGAGCGTCGCCGCGACGGCCGCGGTGGGCATAGGCCTGGCCCAGGGTGCGCTGGCGGCTTCGTTCAGCGTTTCCGGCCAGGAGTTCAAGGTCAAGGCCAAGGAGCTGGAGGGCTGGGACTTCGTCCAGTACGGCAGCGTGGCGTCGGGCAAGACGCTGGACGGCAAGCCGCAGCACGCGCCCGTCGCGGTGTCCGGCTTCAGCAAGGCCTACATCACCAACATGTGCCAGTCGGTGGTGACGCCGAACCTGCCGTTCGGGCTGGGTAACGTCACCCTCCAGCTGACGGCCGGCACCGGCGACAAGAAGGTCTACGCCAAGGACCTCTACCTGGATGTCTCGGAGCTGGGCGCGGACGCCGAGTTCCGGAACATCGACATCGGTGTCGCGGCGGGTTCGCTGCCCAAGGCGGACGGCAAGCCCGGCATCCAGCCGGGAACGCAGGCCAATCCGAACGGCTTCTCCCAGCGCGCGGACAAGGCAGTGCTGACGGATGTCGAGCAGAAGGCATGGGCGACGACGGCGGGCACGTTCAAGCTCCCCGACCTGTCGCTGAAGCTGGTCTCCGGCGTCAAGGAGTGCTACTAGCACTCGCCCGGGCGGTCGGGGCTTCAACGGCGTCCGGCCGCCCACCCTTTCTTCTTCTCCTTCAGCAGTACCGGTTCCAGGGAGCTGTTTTCCATGAGCCCCGAGTCCACAGGGCAGAACGAGCACTACATCCGCGTCTATCGGCGACGCTTCCGCGCCTGGCGGGGTAACCGGCCGTTCTGGGCCGGACTGTTCACCATGGTCGGTGGTGTTCCCATCGCCTACTTCCCGTATGCCAACATGCACCTCGGCAACGTGACGCTGGCCATGTCCACCACGGCCGGCGCCGGATCCCTGATCATCGGGGTCCTGCTGGTCACGCTGGGCCTGACGATGTGGTTCCACAGCATCGTGCGGGTGTTCGCCGGCGTCGCGGCCATTCTGCTCGCGCTGATCTCCATACCCGTCGCCAACATCGGCGGCTTCATCGTCGGATTCCTCTTCTCCCTCATCGGCGGAGCCCTGTCCATTTCCTGGGCGCCGGGAGACCCGAAGAGCGTCGAGGAGGCCCCGCGCCCGGACCAGCCGTACGAGGAGCGCCCCGAGGGCGAGCTCCAGGGTGCGGCGGCCGTGCCGCAGCAGCAGGGCGCCGAGTTCGACGCGCCGGCCGAGGGCGGGAGGCATCGTGCGGGGTGACGACGGACAGCAGACCAGCACCTACCCCGGCGACGGCTTCCCCGAGCGCAAGGGCCCCCGCCACGCGGCCCCCAGGAAGTCGCTGCTGACCAAGCTCCACCTCCCCAGCGGTAAGAAGGCGCTGGCGCTCGCGGCGATGCCGACGGCGGTCTTCGTGGGCATGGGACTGACCCCCAAGCTCGCCCTGGCCGACGACAACGGCGACATCCCCTTCGCGGCGGGACCGTGTGTCACCCGGTCCGACGAGCCGAGCGAGAGCGAGTCGCCGAAGCCGACCCCGTCCCCCTCGGCCACCGAGAAGGACGACGCCTCCGGCAAGGACGACTCCGCGACTCCGAAGCCCTCGGCGAGCGGTTCCGCGTCCGACCCGGACAAGGACCCGGCGGCCGACGACGCGAAGCCGGACCCGGACAAGTCGGCTTCGTCCGCCGGTGAGAAGCCCGCCGAGAAGCCCTCCGCGACCCCGACGCCCACGAAGTCGAAGAACCCCCTCGACCCGCTCGGCCTCGGCGACGCGCTCAAGGACCTCTTCGACGGGCCGGACGACGACAAGGCGGAGGGCGAGGCCGAGGAGTCGGCCGACCCGTCCGCGAGCCCCACCACCGAGGCTCCCAAGCCGTCCGAGAAGCCCGAGGACACGGCGAAGGAGCAGCCGAAGGACCCGGTCAAGGGTGCCGCGGACAAGGCGAAGGAGACGTCCGACAAGACGGCCGACGCCATCCGTGAGGCGGCCGGGAAGGCCGGCAAGGACGTCGAGGAGCTCGACGAGGACGCCAAGGGACTCGACCCCAAGAAGGACGAGGACATCCCCGACGGCGCCAAGCCCCGCTTCCCGTGCCCCGAGGCCGACCCGGAGGCGCTGGCCGCGGCCGAGCTGGAGCCCGGCATCCCGCTGCTCCCGTCCGACCCGTGGACGCTGGAGTCGACGCTGCTCACGCTCAACGGGCTCGACTACCACGGCATCGTCGAGGTGAAGAAGGCGGACGGCAGCATCAAGAAGGTGCTGAAGTTCACCGCCAGTTCCATCGACATCAAGGACCTGCACCAGCTGACCGTGGGACCCGCGGGCACGACGGGCCATGTGAAGTCGCGGCCCGGCTCCACGTCGACGATCCGCGACGGCGAGGTGACGATGTACACGGAGGAGCTGAAGGGCAACCTCTTCGGCCTCATCCCGATCACCTTCAGCCCGGAGACCCCGCCGCCGCTGAACGTCCCCTTCGCCTTCTTCACCAAGGTGAAGGTGACGCAGGCCGGCCAGTTCGGCGGCACGCTCACCGTGCCCGGACTGAAGAACTACCTGGAGGGTGGCCAGGGCTAGCCGTCCCCCGCCCGCCTCCCCGAGCCCGTCCGGGAGCCGCACAACGCCGTGGGCCGTACTCCTCACCAGGAGTACGGCCCACGGCGTTGTGGTGCGGGTTGCGGGTCAGTCCCGCTCGCCGCCGCCCAGGTGGTGCACCCGGACCATGTTGGTGGTGCCGGGGACGCCGGGGGGCGAGCCGGCGGTGATGACCATCGTGTCGCCGGAGCTGTAGCGGTTCAGCTTGAGCAGCTCCGCGTCGACCAGGTCCACCATCGCGTCGGTGTTGTCCGCGTGCGGGACGACGTGCGACTCGACGCCCCAGCTCAGCGCGAGCTGGTTGCGGGTGGCCTCGTCCGTGGTGAAGGCCAGGATCGGCTGTGCCGTGCGATAGCGGGAGAGACGGCGGGCGGTGTCGCCGGACTGGGTGAAGGCGACCAGGGCCTTGCCGTCGAGGAAGTCCGCGATCTCGCAGGCCGCACGGGCCACCGAACCGCCCTGCGTACGGGGCTTCTTGCCCTGGACGAGCGGCTGGAGGCCCTTGGAGAGCAGCTCCTCCTCGGCGGCGCAGACGATCTTCGACATCGTCTTGACCGTCTCGATCGGGTACGCGCCCACCGAGGACTCGGCGGACAGCATGACCGCGTCCGCGCCGTCCAGGATGGCGTTGGCGACGTCGGACGCCTCGGCGCGGGTGGGCCGCGAGTTGGTGATCATCGACTCCATCATCTGGGTCGCCACGATCACCGGCTTGGCGTTGCGGCGGCACAGCTCGATGAGGCGCTTCTGCACCATCGGGACCTTCTCCAGCGGGTACTCGACCGCCAGGTCGCCGCGGGCCACCATCACACCGTCGAACGCCATGACGACGCCCTCCATGTGCTCGACCGCCTGCGGCTTCTCCACCTTGGCGATGACGGGGACCCGTCGGCCCTCCTCGTCCATCACCTTGTGGACGTCCTTGACGTCGTTCGCGTCCCGGACGAAGGAGAGGGCGACCAGGTCGCAGCCCATCCGCAGGGCGAAGCGCAGGTCCTCGACGTCCTTCTCGGACAGGGCCGGGACGTTGACCGCCGCACCAGGCAGGTTGATGCCCTTGTGGTCGGAGATGACACCGCCCTCGATGACGATGGTCTTCACCCGGGGGCCCTCGACCGCGACGACCTTCAGCTCGACGTTGCCGTCGTTGATCAGGATCGGGTCGCCCTTGACGACGTCGCCGGGCAGACCCTTGTAGGTCGTGCCGCAGATCGACTTGTCGCCGGGGACGTCCTCGGAGGTGATGGTGAACTCGTCCCCGCGGACCAGCTCGACCGGGCCCTCGGCGAACTTCGCCAGCCGGATCTTCGGGCCCTGGAGGTCGGCGAGCACGCCCACCGCGCGGCCGGTCTCGGCGGCCGCCTTGCGGACACGGTCGTAACGGCCCTGGTGTTCCTCGTGGGAGCCGTGACTGAAGTTGAAACGGGCCACGCTCATGCCGGCCTCGATCAGAGCGACGAGCTGCTCGTGCGAGTCGACGGCGGGACCGAGGGTACAGACGATTTTGGAACGGCGCATGAGGCGGATCCTATCGGTTTGTTTCGCTGCGGAATATTCCGTCTGGTGGAAGATACAAAGGGGCGCGGGGGCGCTCAGTTGTCGCTGTGCACCGGGCTGTCGGCGTTACCCCGGCTGACCAGTGCGAACGTCTGCTCGGCGATCTCCAGCTCCTCGTCCGTCGGCACCACGGCGACCGCCACCCGGGCGTACTCCGGCGAGATCAGCCGCGGCTGAGGGGATCGTACGGAGTTGAGCGAGGCGTCCACCGCCATGCCCAGCTCCTCCAGACCCGCGATGGCAGCTTCCCGCACCGGGGCCGCGTTCTCCCCGACCCCCGCCGTGAACGCCACCGCGTCCACCCGCCCGAGCACCGCCGTGTAGGCGCCGATGTACTTCTTCAGCCGGTGGATGTAGATGTCGAAGGCCAGCGAGGCCTGCTCGTCGCCCTCGTCGATCCGGCGGCGGATCACCCGCATGTCGTTGTCGCCGCACAGGCCGACCAGACCGCTCTTCTTGTTGAGCAGGACGTCGATCTCGTCGGCCGACATGCCCGCCACCCGCTTCAGGTGGAAGGTGACCGCCGGATCGATGTCCCCGGAGCGCGTACCCATCACGAGCCCTTCCAAGGGCGTCAGCCCCATCGAGGTCTCCACGCACCGCCCGCCCGCGACCGCCGAGGCCGACGCCCCGTTGCCCAGGTGCAGCACGATGACGTTCACCTCCTCGGGGGTCTTCCCCAGCAGTTCTGCCGTCTTCCGCGAGACGTACGCGTGCGAGGTGCCGTGGAAGCCGTAGCGGCGGATCCGGTGCGCGTCGGCGGTCTCCACGTCGATCGCGTACCGCGCGGCCGCCTCCGGCATCGTCGTGTGGAACGCCGTGTCGAACACCGCCACCTGCGGCAGGTCCGGCCGCAGCGCCTGGGCGGTGCGGATGCCGGTGATGTTCGCCGGGTTGTGCAGCGGGGCGACCGGGACCAGCCGCTCGATCTCCTTCAGCACCTCGTCGGTGATCACCGTCGGCGCGCTGAACCGCAGCCCGCCGTGCACCACCCGGTGCCCGATCGCGGCGAGTTCGGGGGAGTCCAGGCCGAGCCCGTCCGCCGCAAGCTCCTCGGCCGCCGCCTTCAGCGCCTCGTCGTGGTCCGCGATCCGGCCCGTACGCTCCCGGGGCTCGGCGCCGCCACCGGTCAGCGGCGTGTGCACCAGGCGCGAGGTCTCCTCGCCGATCCGCTCGACCAGACCCGAGGCGAGCCGCGAGCGGTCGCGCATGTCGAGGAGCTGGTACTTCACCGACGAGGAGCCGGAGTTGAGGACGAGGACGCGGTGCGGTTCCACAGGGGCTGCCGTGCTTTCGTGGTCGGGGGAGGGGGCGGACGGAGGTACGGAGGAAGGGGCCGGGGTCATGCGGGGGACTCCTCGCTCTGCGCCTGGATCGCCGTGATCGCCACCGTGTTGACGATGTCCTGGACTAGCGCGCCGCGCGAGAGGTCGTTGACGGGCTTGCGCAGACCCTGGAGGACCGGGCCGACCGCCACGGCGCCCGCCGAGCGCTGCACGGCCTTGTAGGTGTTGTTGCCGGTGTTCAGGTCCGGGAAGATCAGCACGGTCGCCTGGCCCGCCACCTCGGAGTCCGGGAGCTTCGTCGCCGCGACGGTCGGCTCGACCGCCGCGTCGTACTGGATCGGCCCCTCCACCCGCAGGTCGGGCCGCTCGGCCCGCACCCGCTCGGTCGCCTCGCGCACCTTGTCCACGTCCGCGCCGGAGCCGGAGGTCCCGGTGGAGTACGACAGCATCGCCACCCGCGGCTCCACGCCGAAGCGGGCCGCCGTCACCGCCGACTGCACCGCGATGTCCGCGAGCTGCTCGGCGTTCGGGTCCGGGTTGACCGCGCAGTCGCCGTACACGAGGACCTTGTCGGCCAGGCACATGAAGAAGACGGAGGAGACGATCGACGCGTCCGGCTTGGTCTTGATGATCTCGAACGCCGGGCGGATCGTGGCCGCCGTGGAGTGCACCGACCCGGACACCATCCCGTCGGCCAGACCCTCCTGCACCATCAGCGTGCCGAAGTAGTTCACGTCCGCCACCACGTCGTACGCCAGCTCCACCGTCACCCCGCGGTGCGCGCGCAGCTGCGCGTACCGCTCGGCGAAGGTCTGCCGCAGCTCCGAGGTGTGCGGGTCGATCAGCTGGGTCTCGGCGAGGTCGATGCCGAGGTCGGCGGCCTTCTTGCGGATCACGTCCACATCGCCGAGGAGCGTGAGGTCGCAGACGTCCCGGCGCAGCAGCACATCGGTGGCGCGCAGAACCCGCTCCTCGGCGCCCTCCGGCAGCACCACGCGCTTGCGGTCGGAGCGGGCCTGCTCCAGCAGCTCGTGCTCGAACATCATCGGCGTGACCCGGCCGCTGCGGGCCACCGAGATCCGGTCGAGCAGCGCCGCGGTGTCCACGTGGCGCTCGAACAGACCGAGGGCGGTCTCCGCCTTGCGCGGGGTCGCCGCGTTCAACTTGCCTTCGAGGGTGAAGAGTTCGGCGGCGGTGGGGAAGGATCCGCCGGCCACCGACACGACCGGGGTCCCCGGTGCGAGCCGGGCGGCCAGCGTGAGTATCTCCTCGCCGGGCCGCTCGTCCAGCGTCAGCAGCACCCCCGCGATGGGCGGGGTGCCCGCGCTGTGCGCGGCCAGCGAGCCCACCACCAGGTCGGCGCGGTCCCCGGGGGTGACCACCATGCAGCCGGGCGTCAGCGCGTTCAGCAGGTTCGGCAGCATGGCCCCGCCGAACACGAAGTTCAGCGCGTCGCGCGCAAGACCCGAATCGTCGCCGAGCAGCACCGTGCCGTTCAGCGCCGCGGTGATCTGGGCGACCGTGGGGGCCGAGAGCGCCGGATCGTCCGGCAGGACGGAGACGGGGACGGGCAGCCGGGCCGCCAGCCGCTCCGCTATCGCCGCGCGGTCCTCGGCGGCGACCCGGTTCACCACCATGGCCAGCACGTCGCAGCCGAGACCGGCGTAGGCGCGGTAGGCGTTCCGGGTCTCGGCGCGCACGGACTCCGCGGTCTGCCCCTTGCCGCCGACCACCGCGATCACGGAGGCCCCGAACTCGTTGGCCAGCCGCGCGTTCAGCGCCAGCTCGTCGGGGAGCTGGGTGTCCGCGAAGTCGCTGCCCAGCACGAGGACCGCCTCGTACTCCCTGGCCACCTGGTGGAACCGGTCGACGAGCCGCGAGACCAGCTCGTCGGTGCCCTTCTCCGCCTGCACGGCGGAGGCCTCGTGGTAGTCCAGGCCGTAGACGGTGGCCGGGCTCTGGGAGAGCCGGTAGCGAGCCCGCAGCAGCTCGTAGAGCCGGTCGGGACCGTCATGGACCAGCGGGCGGAAGACCCCGACCCGGTCCACCTGACGCGTCAGAAGCTCCATGACTCCCAGCTCGACGACCTGCCGGCCGTCCCCCCGGTCGATCCCGGTCACGTACACGCTCCGCGCCACGCGTGCTCTCCGTCCATGTTCGGTGCCGCGACCCGCGGGGCGTCCGGACGTGCGGTGCTGCCCCCGTGCCCGCCCGGTGTTCCGCCGGGTGCGGCATTGGCCTGCATTGCCTCTTGACGATACCTGCGGGGGCCGCTATATCGCCCGCCGGAGGTCCCGGCGGGCCACGGCCGGAGGCCCCGTCCTCGGGATTCCTCCTACCCAAGAAAGGCCCGCCCGGCCCGGCCGAAAGCGCGGGGTCCGTGCCGGGCGTGGGACAATCGTCGCGGTTCAGGGCAGGGGGGCCGCCACCGTCGGCCTCCCGGAAAAGCGCGACTAGCGAGCAGGAGACATACCTCGATGCGCATCGGAATTCTCACCGCGGGCGGCGACTGCCCCGGCCTGAACGCAGTGATCCGGTCGGTCGTCCACCGGGCCGTCGTCGGCCACGGCGACGAGGTCATCGGCTTCGAGGACGGCTTCAAGGGGCTGCTCGACGGCCACTTCCGCCCCCTCGACCTCAACGCGGTCAGCGGCATCCTGGCCCGCGGCGGCACGATCCTCGGCTCGGCCCGCCTGGAGCGCGACCGGCTGCGCGAGGCCGCCGAGAACTGCGAGGAGCTGGCCCGCCGTTACGGCATCGACGCGCTCATCCCGATCGGCGGCGAGGGCACGCTCACCGCGGCCCGCATGCTCGCCGACGCCGGGATGCCGGTCGTCGGCGTCCCGAAGACCATCGACAACGACATCTCCTCCACCGACCGCACGTTCGGGTTCGACACGGCGGTGGGCGTCGCGACCGAGGCCATAGACCGTCTGAAGACCACCGCCGAGTCCCACCAGCGCGTGATGGTCGTCGAGGTCATGGGCCGGCACGCCGGCTGGATCGCGCTGGAGTCCGGGATGGCCGGCGGCGCCCACGGCATCTGCCTGCCCGAGCGCCCCTTCCAGGTCGACGACCTGGTCAAGATGGTCGAGGAGCGGTTCTCGCGCGGCAAGAAGTTCGCCGTCATCTGCGTCGCCGAGGGCGCGCACCCGGCCGAGGGCTCCATGCCGTACGCCAAGGGCGAGATCGACCAGTACGGCCACGAGCGCTTCCAGGGCATCGGCAACCGCCTCGCCATCGAGCTGGAGACCCGGCTCGGCAAGGAGGCCCGGCCGGTCATTCTCGGCCATGTCCAGCGCGGCGGCACCCCGACCGCGTACGACCGGGTGCTCGCCACCCGCTTCGGCTGGCACGCCGTCGAGGCCGTGCACCAGGGCGAGTTCGGCCGGATGACCGCCCTGCGCGGCACCGACATCGCCATGGTCCCGCTCGCCGAGGCCGTCACCCAGCTGAAGCGGGTGCCTGTCGAGCGGATGGACGAGGCCGAGTCGGTCTTCTAGGACCTGCTTCTTCCGGTCGCTCCGAACCGCACGGGCCGCACGGGCGGCCCGTGCGGAGTCACACCCCGGCGGTCCGCCAGAACTGCTCCACCACCCGGGCCAGGAACGCCCGGCCCGCGTCGCCCGTGGACCCGGAGCGCTCCTGGCCGGTGCTGCTCCAGCTCAGCGTCGAGACCATCAGGGCCTGGTAGTCGGTGTGCAGCTGCTCCAGCACGTCCTGGATCAGCGCCCGGTCCAGCGGGACGACCTTCGCCACCGGCCGGACGTACGCCTGCCAGCGCGTGGTGACCGCGCTGCTCAGCAACTCCGCCAGCTCGTCGTCACGTCCCGTCGCCGTCAGGAACTGCGCCGCCGTCAGACCCAGGGCCCGACACAGCGCCGTGGACTGCTTCTCGTTGCCCCGCCAGCGCCCCGACTCCTCCATCCGCAGATACGAGGCGCCGGTCATCCCCAGCTGCCGGGCCAGCTCGTCCACGGTCAGCTCCCGGGTCATCCGGTGCTCCCGCAGGGTGGCCGCGGCGGCCAGCAGCTCTCCGGGCGCGCACCACAGGACGCCGGCGAGGGCGGTCAGCTCGCGTTCCCCGGGGGTCGCGATGCCGCGCTCCCAGGCGACGACGGTCTCTGCGCTGATCCGGAGTCCGTACTGGGCGGCGAGCCCGTAGGCGACATGGCCGGGAGCCATCCCCAGTGCCTCGCGGAGACGGCGCGCGGCGGGGGCGTTGAAGGGCGGGGTGGGGTGCACGGGCCCACCGTAGAAGTCCATTTCCGCCCTGGCTACGGTACGTTCCCCACAGAACACGCTTCGTAGGAACCTCCAGCCGCGAACCGGGCGGGCGGTACGGGAAACCCGCCCCACCAGCGCTTTCTTTTCCGGCGCAGAAAGGGACCTCCGGGACCGGAAAACCGACCGGCAAGCGCTTGTCGGCCCGGCGGGCGCCGAACGGTCAGCGCCCCGCGGCCAGCCAGCTGTAGTGCAACTCCGGTCTGCCGACCTGCCCATAATGTGGACGCCTCGCGGCGCTGCCGACGGTCACCAGGTGCTCCAGATACCGCCGGGCCGTGATCCGCGAGATACCGAGGCGCTCCCCGGCGGCGGCCGCCGTCACCCCTTCCGGGGACTCCTTCAGCACCCGGGTGACCGCCTCCAGCGTCGGGCCGCTGAGCCCCTTGGGCAGCGCGGCCGGATGCGCGACCCGCAGCGCGCCCAGCGCCCGGTCCACCTCCTCCTGACCGCTGGCCTCCCCGGCGACGCCCCGGAACTCCGCGTACCGCACCAGCCGGTCCCGCAGCGTGGGGTACGTGAACGGCTTCAGCACGTACTGCACGACGCCGAGCGACACCCCCTCCCGCACCACCGCGAGATCCCGCGCCGAGGTCACCGCGATCACATCGGCCCCGTGGCCGGAGGCGCGCAGCGAACGCAGCAGCCCGAGCCCGTGCCCGTCGGGCAGATAGAGGTCGAGCAGCAGCAGGTCCACCGGGGTCCGCTCCAGCGCGCGCACCGCCGCCGCCCGGGTGTGCGCCACCGCGGTCACGGTGAAGCCCTCGACCCGCTCCACGTACATCTGGTGGGCGTCGGCGGCCACCGGATCGTCCTCCACCACCAGCACTCTGATCACGCCGTGACCTCCTTCGCCCGGGCGCCCGCCGCCGACCCCGCCGTACGGTCCCCGAGCGGCAGCCGTACGGTGAACCGCGCACCGCCGTCCGGACCCGCGTCCAGCTCCACCGTGCCCCCGTTGCGGTGGGCCGCCTGCCGCACCAGCGCCAGGCCGAGCCCGCGCCCCGCCCCGTGCGTGGACCAGCCCCGCCGGAACACCTCGTCCGCCGCCTCGGGCCCGATGCCCGCCCCCGTGTCCGCGACCCGCAGCAGCAGCTCCCGCTCGTCCGCGAGCGCCGTCACCGTCACCCGGGCCCGGGCCGCCGGGCCCCCGGCCGTCCGGGGCGCGGGCACCGCCGCCCCGGACTCCTCCGCGCCCTCGGGACCCTCCGACGCCGCGTCCACCGCGTTGTCGATCAGATTGCCCAGGATCGTCACCAGATCCCGCTGGGCCAGCGAGGGCGGCAGCGCCCCGTCGTCGATCAGGCTGTCCTCCGCGAGCACCAGCTCCACCCCCCGCTCGTTCGCCTGGGCCGCCTTGCCGAGCAGCAGCGCGGCCAGGACCGGTTCCTCCACCGCCCCCACCACCCGGTCGGTCAGCACCTGGGCCAGCTCCAGCTCCGCCGTCGCGAAGTCCACGGCCTCCTCCACCCGGCCCAGCTCGATCAGCGACACCACGGTGTGCAGCCGGTTCGCCGCCTCGTGGGCCTGGGAGCGCAGCGCCTGCGTGAAGCCGCGCTCGGAGTCCAGCTCCCCGGTCAGCGCCTGCAGCTCGGTGTGGTCCCGCAGGGTCACCACCGTGCCCCGCTGCTCACCGCCCACCACCGGACGGGTGTTGACCACGATCACCCGGTCCGCCGTCAGGTGCAGCTCGTCCACCCGCGGCTCCGACGCCAGCAGCGCCCCGGTCAGCGGCGCGGGCAGGGCCAGCTCGTCGACCGTACGGCCGACCGCCTCGGCGTCCGGCCCCAGGCCCAGCAGCTCCCGCCCCGCGTCGTTGATCAGCGCGATCCGCCGCCGTCCGTCCAGCATCAGCAGCCCCTCGCGCACCGCGTGCAGGGTGGCCTGGTGGTAGTCGTGCAGCCGGCTCAGCTCGGCCGCGTTCATCCCGTGCGTGTGCCGCCGCAGCCGGGCGTTGATCACGTACGTGCCGATCCCGCCGAGCGCCAGCGCCCCGCCCGCCGCCAGCGCGAGGGCGCCGAGCTGTTCCCGTACCTGCGAGGAGACCCGGTCCACGGTGATGCCCGCGCTGACCAGGCCGACGATCCGGCCGTTGTCGCGGATCGGGGTCACCACCCGTATCGAGGGGCCCAGCGTGCCGGTGTACGTCTCGGTGAAGGTCTGCCCGCGCAGGGCCTTCGCGGTGTTCCCGAGGAAGGTGTCGCCGATCTGGCTGGTGTCCGGGTGCGTCCAGCGCACCCGCTCGGTGTCCATGATCGTGACGAAGGCGATCCCGGTGTCCTCGCGCACCCGCTCCGCGTACGGCTGGAGTACCGCCGACGGGTCCGGGGTACGGATGGCCTCCCGTACGGAGGGGGAATCGGCCACCGCGAGGGCCGCCACCCGCACCTGCCGGGCGGCCGTCTCCTCGGCCTGCGCGCTGCCGGAGACGTACGCGAACACGGCGCACCCGGCCACCACGGCGGCGATGAGCACGACCTGCATGGCGAAGAGCTGGCCCGCCAGGCTGCGGGGGCGGGTACGGGGGAGGCGCATACCCCACAGTCTGCCTGGCCCGGCCGGACGCTCCCAGAAGTCTCCCGGATGGCCGGAAAGCGACTGTGAACGATATGAACGCAAGGGTGACCGGGGTCACAGGCCGGTGGATAGTCACCGAAGCCCCCAGGGACGGGGGCGCAACCCCCTGACCGAGCCGAGGAGCCCCACCATGGCTGTGGCAGCCAAACAACGGGACCGCACCCACTACCTGTACATCGCCGTGATCGCCGCCGTGGCGCTCGGCATCCTGGTGGGCTTCGCGGCCCCCGGCGTGGCCGTCGAGCTGAAGCCCATCGGCGCCGGCTTCGTGAACCTGATCAAGATGATGATCTCGCCGATCATCTTCTGCACGATCGTCCTGGGCGTCGGCTCGGTCCGCAAGGCCGCCAAGGTCGGCGCGGTCGGCGGTCTGGCGCTGGGCTACTTCCTGGTCATGTCGACCGTGGCCCTCGCCATCGGCCTGCTGGTCGGCAACTTCCTGGAGCCCGGCTCCACCCTCCACATCACCGAGGCCGCCCGCGAGGCGGGCGCGGAGCAGGCCGGGGGCGCGGGCGAGTCCACCGCGGACTTCCTGCTCGGCATCATCCCGACCACGATCGTCTCCGCCTTCACCGAGGGCGAGGTCCTCCAGACCCTCCTGGTCGCGCTCCTCGCGGGCTTCGCGCTCCAGGCGATGGGCAGGACCGGTGAGCCGATCATCCGCGGCATCACCCACATCCAGCGTCTCGTCTTCCGCATCCTCGCCATGATCATGTGGGCCGCCCCGGTCGGCGCGTTCGGCGCGATCGCCGCGGTGGTCGGCGAGACCGGCCTCGACGCCCTGAAGTCCCTGGCGATCATCATGATCGGCTTCTACGTCACCTGCGCGCTGTTCGTCTTCGTGGTGCTCGGCGCACTGCTCCGCATGATCGCCGGGGTGAACCTGTTCTCGCTGCTGAAGTACCTGGGCCGCGAGTTCCTGCTGATCCTGTCCACCTCCTCCTCCGAGTCGGCGCTGCCGCGGCTGATCGCGAAGATGGAGCACATGGGCGTCAGCAAGCCCGTCGTCGGCATCACCGTGCCGACCGGCTACTCCTTCAACCTCGACGGCACCGCGATCTACCTCACGATGTCCTCGCTGTTCATCGCCAACGCGATGGGCGACCCGCTGAGCGCGGGCGAGCAGATCTCGCTGCTGGTCTTCATGGTCATCGCCTCGAAGGGCGCGGCCGGTGTGACCGGCGCGGGCCTGGCGACCCTGGCCGGCGGCCTCCAGTCGCACCGCCCCGAACTCGTCGACGGCGTCGGCCTGATCGTCGGCATCGACCGCTTCATGAGCGAGGCCCGCGCGCTGACCAACTTCGCGGGCAACGCGGTCGCCACGGTGCTCGTCGGCCACTGGACCAAGGAGATCGACAAGGACCGGGTGGGCGAGGTGCTGGCCGGACGGATCCCGTTCGACGAGAAGACCCTCGTCGACGACGGCCACGGCCCGGCCCCCTCCGACGAGGTCCCCGAACAGCGGGACAGCGCGCCCGCCGAGCAGCCCGCCAAGGTCTGACCCGCGCCACCCACCAGGCCCCGCGTCACCACCGGGGCCACCGCGCCACCCACCAGGACCGCGGCGGCTTCCCCCCGGCCGCTGCGGTCCGCCCGAGGACACCCGTATCCACCCGGTACGGGTGTCCTCGCGTGGGCTGCGGGTACCGGTGGCCGGTACCGCCCCCTTGTGTCCGTGTTCTGTCACGACCGGTCCGGCCCGGACAACCCTCCTCGTCCGGCACCGGTCTTGAGAGATGAAGGACCGCAGTCAGCCCCCATGCGCCCCACGACCGAAGGACTTCCATGCGTATCGCCCCTTCCCGCAGCCGTACCCTGCGCGGCGGGACTGCCGCCGTTGCCGCCGCAGCGCTGGTGGCGCTGGGCGCCGTCCCGGCGCTCGCCGCGGACCCGGAGCCGGACCTCGGCGTCGGAACGATCGCGCCGGTCAAGGGGGTCCAGCCCGGAAGCTCCTTCTCGACCCCGCTGACCTTCCTCAACAAGGGGACGGAGGAGGTGCCCTCGGCCTGGGTGACGTACTCCGTGTCACCGGGCCTGAAGGCGGAGGAGACGCACGAGAACTGCACCTACTACACCATCGGCTCCTACGACGAGATGCCCGCGTCGAACGTCGCCTCCTGCAAGATCGACCAGCCGCTGAAGCCGGGCGTCGTCTACGGCACGGCGAAGCCCGTCTCGCTCAAGGCGCTCGACTCCGCGTTCCGGGACAACCTGCGGGTGTCGATCGGCGTGCACGAGCCCGGCCCGGACGACGGGGGCTCCACCGAGCCGGTGCCCGGGACCGGTGACCCGCTCACCCTGGTCGAGAAGGGCCCGGCCACCGACGCCGACCGGACGAACCACCCCGAGGCGTACGCCAGGGCGGACGTCACCGCCGCGAACACCGCGGACTTCGCCCTGACCGGCGACGAGAAGCGGGGGAAGGTCGGCGAGAAGGTCACCGCGACGGTGAAGTTCGCCAACAAGGGCCCCGCCCGCGTCCAGGGGCTCCCCGACCAGAGCGTCACCACGGTCGACATCCACATCCCGAAGGGCACCTCCGTCGTCAAGCCGTACGACTTCTGCGAGGTGATCACCAAGACCCACTACCGCTGCGGCACCTCCCAGTCCTGGGTCGACGTGAACGGCGGCGAGAGCTACCCCTTCGTCCTGCGCATCGACAAGGCGGTCGGCCGCACCACCGGCGAGGTCTCCTTCACCGGCCAGGAGCGCCCCTTCGACCGGAACGCCGGGAACGACACCGCGCAGATCGTGATCGACACCGGCAAGGACGAGGGCACGGCGGGCTCCTCGGGCTCCAACGGTTCCTCCGGCTCCACCGGGGGCTCCTCGTCCACCGGAGGCTCCGGCTCCACCGGCTCCACGAGCACCACCGGCTCCACCGGCACCTCCGGCGGCGCCGCCGACACGGGCGGCTCGACGACCGGCGGCGCCACCCCCCAGACCGGCGGCAACCTCGCGGCGACCGGCTCGGACTCCACCGGCCCGCTCATCGGCATGGCGGCCGCGGCGGTGGCCGCGGGCGGCGGCATCCTGTGGGCCGTGCGCCGGCGGTCGGCGGCCCAGGGCGGCTGACGACCGGACCGACACGACCGGGCGGGACCCTCACGGGTTCCGCCCGGTCGGCCGTTGACCTGCATCCTTTCCCGGAAGTGCGTATCTGACAGTCAAGTGGGTTCTGGTCAGGCCCTGTTCGCGCGCCAAGGATGGTCCCCATGACGCAAGCGCACACGACCACCGAACCCGCACCCGCATCCACCCCCGTCACCGTCCTGGGCCTCGGTGACATGGGCCGCTCCCTGGCCCGAGCCTTCCTTGCCGCCGGCCACCCCACCACCGTCTGGAACCGCTCGCCCGGGAAGGGCGAGGACGTCGTCGCGCTGGGCGCGGTGCGGGCCGCGTCCGCCGAGGAGGCCGTGCGGGCGAGCGGACTCGTCGTGGTCTGCCTCGTCGACTACGACGCCTCCGACGCGGTCCTGGAACCGCTGGCCGGAGCGCTGGAGGGGCGGGTCCTGGTCAACCTGACCTCGGACACCCCGGCCCGTTCCCGGCAGGCCGCCGCCTGGGCCGCGAAGCACTCCCTGGCCTACCTCGACGGGGCGATCATGGTGCCGGTCGACGTGGTCGGCACAGCGGACGCCCTGGTCTTCCACTCCGGCGACCGTGCCGCCTACGCCGCGCACGAGGACACCCTCAAGGCGCTCGGTGAGCCCGCCACCTACCTGGGCGAGGACCACGGCCTGGCCGCCGCCCACGACATGGCGACGCTGGACTTCTTCTACGGGGCCATGGGCGGTCTCGTCCACGCCTTCGCGCTGGCCCGAGCGGAAGGCATCGAGCCCGCCTCGCTCGCCCCGTACCTCACCACGATCACCGGCATCCTGCCGCCGATCGTGGAGTACACCGCGGCGGAGGCCGGCTCCGGTGCGTACCCCGCCAACGGCGCGAACCTCGGCATGATGGCGGCGAGCGTCGACCACATCCTGCACACCGCGAAGGACCGGGGCCTGGACGTCTCGCAGCTGGCCGGGCTCAAGTCGCTCACCGACCGGGCGATCGCCCAGGGACGCGGCCCCGGCTCCTGGTCGAGCCTTGTCGAGGTGATCGCCGCCGAACGCTGACCGGCCCGGAACGGGGGAGGGGCCGGTACCGCGCCACATCGGACGCGGTACCGGCCCCGGCCGCTTTCACGGTCCCGTACGGGCTACGCCGGGCGGAACCACACCGTCGCCAGCGGCGGCAGCGTCAGCGAGATGCTGGACGGCCGGCCGTGCGCGGGCACCGCCTCCGCCTTGAGCGGCTCCTCGTTGCGCACATCGCCGCCGCCGTACCGGGCCGCGTCGGTGTTGAGGACCTCCACCCAGCCCTCCGTGCCGGTCTCGGGCACCCCCAAGCGGTAGTCGCTCCGGACCGCCGGCGAGAAGTGCGAGACCGCGAGCAGCGGCGAGCCGTCCGCGTCGTAGCGCAGGAACGCGAACACGTTGTCCTCGGCCGCCCCGCCGTCCACCCAGCTGAACCCCTCCGGCGAGGTGTCCCGCTGCCACAGCGCGGGCACCGCCCCGTACACCGCGTTCAGATCGCCCACCAGGTCCCGCACCCCGCGGTGGTCGCCGGACGCCTCGTACGACGGGTCCAGCAGCCACCAGTCCGGGCCGTGGCCCTCCGACCACTCCGCGCCCTGGGCGAACTCCTGCCCCATGAAGAGGAGTTGCTTACCCGGGTGGGCCCACATGAAGCCCAGATAGGCGCGGTGGTTGGCGCGCTGCTGCCACCAGTCGCCGGGCATCTTCGACACCAGCGCCTGCTTGCCGTGCACCACCTCGTCGTGCGAGATCGGCAGCACGTAGTTCTCGCTGTACGCGTACACCATCGAGAACGTCATCTCGTTGTGGTGGTACTTGCGGTGGATCGGCTCCTTGGACACGTACTGGAGCGAGTCGTGCATCCAGCCCATGTTCCACTTCAGCCCGAAGCCAAGCCCCCCGCTGTCGGTGGGGCGCGTGACGCCGTCCCAGGCGGTGGACTCCTCGGCGATGGTGACGACGCCCGGGTTGCGGCGGTAGACGGTCGCGTTCATCTCCTGGAGGAAGGCGACCGCGTCCAGGTTCTCCCGGCCGCCGAACTCGTTGGGCGACCACTGGCCGTCCTCGCGGGAGTAGTCGAGGTAGAGCATCGAGGCGACCGCGTCGACCCGCAGCCCGTCGATGTGGAACTCCTCGCACCAGTACGTGGCGTTGGCGACCAGGAAGTTGCGGACCTCGGTGCGGCCGTAGTCGAACTCCAGCGTCCCCCAGTCCGGGTGCGCCGCGCGCTGCGGGTCGGCGTGCTCGTACAGCGGACGCCCGTCGAACTCGGCCAACGCCCAGTCGTCGCGCGGGAAATGGGCCGGGACCCAGTCCATGATGACGCCGATGCCCGCCCGGTGCAGGGCGTCGACGAGGAAGCGGAAGTCGTCCGGGGTGCCCAGCCGGGAGGTCGGCGCGTAGAACCCGGTGACCTGATAGCCCCAGGAGCCGCCGAAGGGGTGTTCGGAGACCGGCATCAGCTCGACGTGCGTGAACCCGAGGTCCTTGACGTAAGCGGGCAGCTGCTCGGCAAGTTGACGGTACGTCAGTCCGGGTCGCCAAGAAGCGAGATGCACCTCGTACACCGAGAACGGGGCCTCGTGCACCGGGCGGTCGCCCCGGTGCGCCATCCAGTCCGCGTCCTGCCACGCGTGGTGCTTGGCGGTGACGATCGACGCGGTCGCGGGCGGGACCTCGGTGCGCCGGGCCATCGGGTCGGCCCGCACCGTGTGCGAACCGTCCGGGCGGCAGATGTCGTACTTGTACAGCGCGCCCTCGCCGACCCCCGGCAGGAACAGCTCCCACACTCCGGTCGAGCCGAGCGACCGCATAGGGAAGCCCGTGCCGTCCCAGTAGGTGAAGTCACCGGTGATCCGCACCCCGCGCGCGTTCGGCGCCCACAGGGTGAACCGGGTCCCGGCCACCCCCTGGTGCTCCATCGGCTCCGCGCCGAGCGCCCGCCACAGCTCCTCGTGGCGTCCCTCGCCGATCAGATGCAGATCGAGGTCGCCGATCGACGGCCAGAAGCGGTACGGGTCCTCCACCTCGACGGTGTTGTCGTCGTACGCCACTTCCAGCCGGTACGCGGGCACCTGCGGCACCGGCAGCACACCGGAGAAGAAGCCGTCCCCGTCGTCGTGCAGCTCGGCCCGCAGCCCCGTCGCCAGCACGGTGACGGTCCGGGCGTACGGCCGCAGCGCCCGGACGAGCACCCCGCCGGGGATCGGGTGGGCGCCGAGCACGTCGTGCGGCGCGTGGTGGTCGCCGGCCAGCAGCCGGCCGCGGTCCGCGCCGTCCAGGGCCGGTGCGGGGCGGGCGCCCTGGCCGTCACCGGCCTGCCGCGGGCGCGGCGGGCCCGCGTCAGCCCGCTTGGGCCGGGTGCGCTTGGCGGGCGCGGCCTTGGTGGCGGTGGCGGCGGGCACCGGTGCGGGGGTGGCCGCCGTGTCGGCTGCGGTCTCGGCGGCTGCGGGCTCGACGGCGGGTTCGGCGACGGTCTCGACAGCCGCCTCGGCGGGAACCTCGGCGGACTTGCGGGATGCCTTGCGGGACGGCTTGCGGGCGGTCACAGGGACTGCCTCCTCGGGGAGTGAAGGGGAGAAGCACGGGCGGAGGGGCGGGAGCGACGGGAGGGGGAGGGGAAGGGTCAGGCCGCCGCGGACTGGGCCAGCCGTTGGATGGCCGCCATCGGCACCGGCAGCCAGTCGGGGCGGTGCCGGGCCTCGTACACCACCTCGTACACGGCCTTGTCGGTCTCGTGGGCGCGCAGCAGCTCCGGTTCGCCACGCGGATCGCTGCCCGAGGCCTGCGCGTACCCCTCGCAGTAGGCGGCACGGCAGCGGGCCGCCCACTCCGGGTTCCACGGGCGGTGCGAGCGGGCCGCGTAGTCGAAGGACCGCAGCATGCCCGCGACATCGCGCACCGGAGGTGCGGGCATCCGGCGCTCGGGCAGCGGGCGGGCCGGTTCGCCCTCGAAGTCGATCAGCGACCAGAAGCCGTCGGCGGAGCGCAGCGTCTGCCCGAGATGGAGATCGCCGTGCACCCGCTGCTGGGCCCAGCCGCTGCCCCGGACCCCGAGGTCCGTCACCGCGTCGAACGCGGCGCGCAGCCCGGGGACGTACGGCACGAGCGCCGGGACCGCCTGGGCGGCGGCCTCCAGCCGCTGGGTCATCTGGGCGACGAGCTGCCGGGTCTGGGTGCCGCGCAGCGCCGGGGTCGGCAGCGCGGCGGCGAGCGCCGTGTGCACCTCGGCGGTGGCCCGGCCCAGCGCCCGCGCCTCGGGCAGGAAGTCGCGGCCCGCGGCGAGCGCGGCCAGCGCGAGCTGCCAGCCGTCACGCGCCCCCTGCAGGAAGGGCTGGAGGACGCCGAGGGTGAGCGGTTCGGCGCCGGGGGCCTCGAACCAGGCGATCGGGGCGGGTACCCGTTCGCACCCCTCGCCGGTGAGGGCGAGCGGCAGCTCCAGGTCCGGGTTGGTGCCTGGGAAGATGCGCCGGAAGATCTTCAGGATGAACGCGTCCCCGTAGACCAGCGAGGAGTTGGACTGCTCGGCGTCCAGCACCCGGGGCGCGAGACCGGCCGGGATCTCGGCGGTCCGCTCGAAGCGCAGCGAGCCGAGACTGCCGGGGCGGCGGAACCGTTCCAGCAGCACATCGGCCAGCCGGGGGTCGTGCAGCGCGTCGTACACGGTCCGTCCGGCGAGCGGCCCCCGCTCCACCCGGCCGACCAGCGCTCCGGCGAGCACCGGCGGCAGTGACGTCCTTACGCCCAGGAGCAGTTGGTAGCAGTCGTCGGCCGCCCGGACCGACCGGGAGGGCTGTTCGACCCGCAGCAGGAGGTGCAGGAGCCCGGGGCCCGCCGTGCCGTGCACCGGCACCATCTCGGTGGCCGAGACCAGCCGGAAGCCGGTGACGGGCCGGCCCTTGCCGGCGAACCAGCGCTGCCGGGGCAGCCATTCGTGGAGCAGCGGAGCGAGGGACGGGAGCAGGGCCCCGTCCGTCGTACTTCCGGTGGTTGCGCTGTTCCTCGTGCTCTTCGCCAGGGCGACGTGAGTGGATGCAGCCTCCGACATGGCATCGCGTCCTTTCCCCGGGCACACAGGATGCGAAGAGTGTCCCGGATTGCGGCAATGGCTGTCCGGCTGTGCGGGACGTGTCGGGAGAGGAAGGTGCTTACGGACTCGAACGGCGGAACCGTGACGGCCCGGGGCGAGGGAACCGGTGAGTGCCCCGGGGTTCTCGTTTCGCTCAGAGTGCCCCGTGCGGGGCGGTGGAAACCGCCCCGCACGTAACCGACGCTCTCTCAGGCCGGCGGCGCGTCCTTGCGCAGCCGGAACCAGTAGAAGCCGTGTCCCGCAAGGGTCAGCAGGTAGGGCCACTGACCGATGGCCGGGAAGCGTACCCCGCCGATCAATTCCACCGGATGACGTCCGTTGAACGATCGGAGGTCCAGTTCCGTCGGCTGCGCGAACCGCGAGAAGTTGTGCACGCACAGGACGAGGTCGTCCTTGTACTCGCGGGTGAACGCCAGCACCGCCGGGTTGGAGGACGGGAGTTCGGTGTACTCGCCGAGACCGAAGGCCGGATTCTGCTTCCGGATCTCGATCATCCGGCGGGTCCAGTGCAGCAGCGAGGACGGCGAGGCCATCGACGCCTCGACGTTGGTGACCTGGTAGCCGTAGACCGGGTCCATGATCGTGGGGAGGTAGAGCCGCCCCGGATCGCTGGAGGAGAACCCGGCGTTGCGGTCGGGCGTCCACTGCATCGGTGTGCGCACCGCGTCCCGGTCGCCCAGCCAGATGTTGTCGCCCATCCCGATCTCGTCCCCGTAGTAGAGGATCGGGGAGCCGGGCAGCGACAGCAGCAGCGCGGTGAACAGCTCGATCTGGTTGCGGTCGTTGTCCAGCAGCGGGGCGAGCCGCCTGCGGATGCCGATGTTGGCGCGCATCCGCGGGTCCTTGGCGTACTCCGCGTACATGTAGTCGCGTTCTTCGTCCGTGACCATTTCGAGCGTGAGCTCGTCGTGGTTACGGAGGAAGATGCCCCACTGGCAGTTCTTCGGGATCTCCGGGGTCTTGGCCAGGATTTCGGAGACCGGGTAGCGGCTCTCGCGGCGCACCGCCATGAAGATCCGCGGCATCACGGGGAAGTGGAACGCCATGTGGCATTCGTCGCCGCCCGCCTCGTAGTCGCCGAAGTAGTCGACGACGTCCTCCGGCCACTGGTTGGCCTCGGCGAGGAGGACGGTGTCCGGGTAGTTGGCGTCGATCTCCTTGCGGACCCGCTTGAGGAAGTGGTGGGTCTCGGGGAGGTTCTCGCAGTTGGTGCCCTCGCGCTGGTAGAGGTAGGGCACCGCGTCGACCCGGAAGCCGTCGATGCCCAGGTCCAGCCAGAACCGCAGGGCCGCGAGGATCTCCTCCTGGACCGCCGGGTTCTCGTAGTTGAGGTCCGGCTGGTGCGAGAAGAAGCGGTGCCAGTAGTACTGCTTGCGCACCGGGTCGAAGGTCCAGTTGGACGTCTCGGTGTCGACGAAGATGATCCGGGCGTCCTGGAACTGCTTGTCGTCGTCCGCCCAGACGTAGTAGTCGCCGTACGGCCCGTCGGGGTCGGTCCGGGACTGCTGGAACCACTCGTGCTGATCGCTCGTGTGGTTCATGACGAAGTCGATGATGACGCGCATGCCGCGCTGGTGCGAGGCGTCCACGAACTCCACGAAGTCGGCGAGGTCGCCGAACTCCGGGAGCACGGCGGTGTAGTCGGAGACGTCGTAGCCCCCGTCGCGCAGCGGCGACTTGAAGAACGGCGGCAGCCAGAGGCAGTCGACGCCGAGCCACTGGAGATAGTCCAGCTTGGCGGTGATGCCCTTGAGGTCGCCGATTCCGTCGCCGTTGGAGTCCTGGAAGGACCGGACGAGCACCTCGTAGAAGACGGCTCGTTTGAACCAGTCGGGATCGCGGTCCTTGGCGGGGGTGTCCTCGAACGTGTCGGGGACAGGCTCATTGACGATCATGGTGTGGGTGACCCTCCGGTCGGCGGGGACGGTCGCAGGACCGCGATGTGCGCGGGCGTGATGCCCGGCTCTAGGCGCACGTAGAAGTTCCTGCCCCAGTGATAGGTGTCGCCGGTGAGCTCGTCGCGCACCGGAACGCGCTCGTGCCAGGAAAGGCCGAGCCGCTCCATGTCCAACGAGACGGTGGCCTCCTGGGTGTGGTGCGGGTCGAGGTTCACGACCACCAGAACGGTGTTCGTTCCGGAGCGCTTGCTGTAGGCGATCAGCGCTTCGTTGTCGGTGTGGTGGAAGTGGACGTCGCGCAGCTGCCGCAGAGCGGGGTGACGTCGGCGGATCCGGTTCAGCGAGGTGATCAGGGGGGTGAGCGTGCGGCCCTCGCGTTCCGCCGACTCCCAGTCCCTCGGGCGCAGTTCGTACTTCTCCGAGTGCAGGTACTCCTCGCTCCCGGGCTTGGCCGGGGTGTTCTCGCACAGCTCGAATCCCGCGTACACGCCCCAGGAGGGGGCCAGCGTCGCGGCCAGCACCGCCCGCGCCTCGAAGGCCGGGCGGCCGCCCTCCTGGAGGTAGCCGGGAAGGATGTCGGGGGTGTTCACGAAGAAGTTGGGCCGCATGTAGGAGGCGGCGTCCCCGGCCAGCTCCGTGACGTACTCGGTCAGTTCCTGCTTGGTGTTGCGCCAGGTGAAGTACGTGTACGACTGCTGGAAGCCGACCGCGCCGAGCGTGTGCATCATCGCCGGGCGGGTGAACGCCTCCGCCAGGAAGATGACGTCGGGGTCGGTGCCGTTGATCTCGGCGATGACCTTCTCCCAGAACACCACCGGCTTGGTGTGCGGGTTGTCGACCCGGAAGATACGCACCCCGTGGTCCATCCAGAAGCGCAGAACGCGTACGGTCTCCGCCACCAGACCGCGCATGTCCTTGTCGAAGGCGATCGGGTAGATGTCCTGGTACTTCTTCGGCGGGTTCTCGGCGTACGCGATCGAACCGTCGGCGCGGTGGTGGAACCAGTCCGGGTGCTCCTTGACCCACGGGTGGTCCGGCGAGCACTGGAGCGCGAAGTCCAGCGCGATCTCCATCCGCAGATTGCGGGCGGTCGCCACGAAGTGGTCGAAGTCCTCCAGCGTGCCCAGCTCCGGGTGGACCGCGTCGTGCCCGCCGTCGGGCGAACCGATCGCCCACGGCACGCCCGGGTCGTGCTCCCCGGGCGTCAACGTGTTGTTCGGGCCCTTGCGGTGGGTCGTCCCGATCGGGTGGATGGGCGGCAGGTACACCACGTCGAACCCCATCGCGGCGACCGCGGGCAGCCGTTCGGCGGCCGTCCGGAAGGTGCCGCTGACCAGCCGGGTCGGCGCGTCCGGCGAGGTGTCCGCCGGGTCCACCGGCACCCGCTCCGCCCCCTCGGAGCGCGGGAACAGCTCGTACCAGGACCCGAACAGCGCCCGCTCGCGCTCCACCCGGACCGCCAGCGGCTTGGAGCGGGTGACCAGTTCGCGCAGCGGATAGCGGGCCAGCACCGCGTCGGCGGCCGGGGTCAGGGCCGCCGCCAGCCGGGCCTCGGCCGGGTGGCCGGTGTCGCGCAGCGCGTCCACCGCGGCCAGCACCGCCTCGCGGCCGTGCTTCTTCGGCACGCCCGCGGCGGCCCGCTCCAGCAGCGCCGCCCCCTCGGCCAGCACCAGGTCCGTGTCGATGCCGGCCGGGATCTTGATCGCGGCGTGGTGCCGCCAGGTGGCGACCGGATCGCTCCAGGCCTCCACCGTGTACGTCCAGCGGCCCTCGGCGTCCGGGGTGATGTCCGCCCCCCACCGGTCCGTGCCCTGCGCCAGCTCGCGCATCGGGGTCCACGGCCCGACCCGCCCGCTCGGATCGCGCAGGACGACATTGGCGGCCACCGCGTCGTGGCCTTCGCGGAAGACGGTGGCGGTGACCTGGAAGGTCTCACCGACGACGGCCTTCGCCGCCCGTCTGCCGCAGTCGACGAGGGGACGGACGTCCAGGACGGGAATACGACCGATCATGGAATCACCTGGGGGCTGGAGGAGCTCGGCGTGCACGGAGGACGGCACGGGCGCGGAGGACCGACCGCGTGTGCCGCGAAGACGGGGATCTGTCCTTTGTAACTGCTCAGCTGTCTGCTGACGGGCTGTGGGCATGGCCGCTCCTGTCCGCGTTCACTCGAATGGCACTCGAATGGGTGGGTCGCGGGGGTTTCGTGCATGTTTCGGGATGCACGGGAGAACGAGTGCGGGCCGGGTCGTGCCGTGTACCGGGGAAGCCTTCCCCGCGTCGGAGGGTGGGAAATCCGGCGCCGTGTTAACTACTCGGTCGTAACGGGCCGCTCGGGCTCCGCCGCACGCGGCGCGCACGCCCCGCCCGGCGCAGGAGACCCGAAGCGCCCCCACGGGTTCCGGATACCCGCTCTGCGGCGCCACACGGCAGCTTTCCCTGTGGCAATGAGGTCCACAAGGCCGCGTACGGGAGGGAAATCGGCCAAACCCCCAGGTGGGAGGAGTGGCGGGAGATCACTGATGGGGTGCGTGGGGCATCTGTGGGGAGGCGCGCGGCGTGTGGGCCCCGGGCCGGGCGCGCCCTCCGCGCGCCGTGGCAGCCCGCCACGGACGGCCGCTACCGTCAGGGGTGACGGAAGGGACGCACACCGTGGTGCGTCCGCTCGGATGCGCAAGTCCCCTGTAAAGGTGGAGCAGTGAAGGCCATTCGTCGATTCACCGTGCGTCCTGTTCTCCCCGAACCCCTTCGACCCCTCCACGACCTCGCGCGCAACCTGCGCTGGTCGTGGCACACCGAGACCCGCGAGCTCTTCCGGGCCGCCGACCCCGAGGGCTGGCGGCCCGCGGACGCCGACCCCGTACGCCTGCTCGGCTCGCTGTCCGCCGGGCGGCTGACCGAACTGGCCGGCGACGCGGAGTACCTCGGCCGCCTCACCGCGGCCTCCGCCGATCTGGCGGAATATCTGGACGGCCCGCGCTGGTATCAGGAACAGCGGGCCGCCGGAGCCGAACTCCCCTCTGCCATCGCCTACTTCTCACCCGAATTCGGTGTCACCGCCGCCCTGCCCCAGTACAGCGGCGGCCTCGGCATCCTGGCCGGCGACCACCTCAAGGCCGCCAGCGACCTCGGCGTCCCGCTCATCGGCGTCGGGCTGCTCTACCGGCACGGCTACTTCCGCCAGACCCTCTCGCGCGAGGGTTGGCAGCAGGAGCACTATCCCGTCCTCGACCCCAACGAACTCCCGCTCGACCTGGTCCGTGAGGCCGACGGCACCCCGGCCCGGGTCGTCCTCGCGCTGCCCGGCGGACGCTCGCTGCACGCCTGCATCTGGCTGGCCCGGGTCGGCCGTGTGCCGCTGCTCCTCCTCGACTCCGACGTCGAGGAGAACGCCCCCGGCGAACGCGACGTCACCGACCGGCTCTACGGCGGCGGCAGCGACCACCGCCTCCTCCAGGAGATGCTGCTCGGCATCGGCGGGGTGCGCGCCGTGCGCACCTGGTGCCGTCTTACCGGCACCCCGGAGCCGGAGGTGTTCCACACCAACGAGGGCCACGCCGGCTTCCTCGGCCTGGAGCGCATCCGCGAACTCATCCCCACCGGACTCGACTTCGAGGCCGCCCTCGAAGTGGTCCGGGCCGGCACCGTCTTCACCACCCACACCCCGGTGCCCGCCGGCATAGACCGTTTCGACCGGGGGCTCGTCGCCCGCCACTTCGGCGATGAGGGCGAACTGCCCGGCGTACCCGTCGAGAAGATCCTGCCGCTCGGCACCGAGACCTACCCCGGCGGCGAGCCGGAGCTGTTCAACATGGCGGTGATGGGC
Organism: Streptomyces rubiginosohelvolus; assembly: GCF_014649875.1. Lineage (GTDB taxonomy): Bacteria > Actinomycetota > Actinomycetes > Streptomycetales > Streptomycetaceae > Streptomyces > Streptomyces rubiginosohelvolus. The sequence goes on from NZ_BMTW01000005.1 coordinate 178,687, forward strand.
CTCAGGCTCGCCCAGCGCGCCAACGGGGTCTCCACCCTGCACGGGGCGGTCAGCCGGGAGATGTTCTCCGGGCTCTGGCCGGGCTTCGACCCCGCCGAGGTGCCGATCACCTCCGTCACCAACGGGGTCCACGCCCCGACCTGGGTCGCCCCCGAGGTCTTCCGGCTCGGGGCGGGCCGGGTCGGCGAGGGCCGCGCCCACCAGGTGCTGGCCGGCGGCCCGGTGGCCGACGAGGCCTCCGCGCAGACCGGCACCCCCCGCCGCTGGGACGCGGTGACCGGCATCGGCGACCAGGAGATCTGGGACCTGCGCCGGGACCTGCGCGGACAGCTCGTCACCGAGGTCCGCCGCCGCCTCTACGCCTCCTGGCGCAGGCGCGGCGCGGGCACCGCCGAGCTGGGCTGGATCGACGGCGTCCTCGACCCGGACATCCTGACCATCGGCTTCGCCCGCCGCGTCCCCTCGTACAAGCGGCTGACGCTGATGCTGCGCGACCGCGACCGGCTGCGGTCCCTGCTGCTGCACCCGACGCACCCGATCCAGATCGTCGTCGCGGGCAAGGCCCACCCGGCCGACGACGGCGGGAAGCGGCTGGTGCAGGAGCTGGTGCGGTTCGCGGACGACCCGCGTGTGCGCCACCGCATCGTGTTCCTCCCGGACTACGGCATGGGCGTGGCGCAGAAGCTCTACCCGGGCTGCGACGTCTGGCTCAACAACCCGCTGCGCCCGCTGGAGGCCTGCGGCACGAGCGGGATGAAGGCGGCGCTCAACGGCTGCCTCAACCTGTCGGTGCGCGACGGCTGGTGGGACGAGTGGTTCGACCCGGACTTCGGCTGGGAGATCCCCACCGCCGACGGCTCCGCGGTCGACGAGGACCGCCGGGACGAGCTGGAGTCGAACGCCCTCTACGCCCTGATCGAGGACCGGGTCGCCCCGCGCTTCTACGACCGGGGCGCCGGGGACCTGCCCGACCGGTGGATCGAGATGGTCCGCTCCACCCTGGTCAACCTCGGCCCGAAGGTGCTCGCCGGGCGGATGGTGCGCGAGTACGTGGAGCGCCTGTACGCCCCCGCCGCGCGGGCCCGCCGGGCACTGGAACCCGCGGTGGCGCAGGATTTCGCCGCGTGGAAGGCCAGGGTCCGGGCGGCCTGGCGCGGGGTCTCCGTCGACCATGTGGAGACGGTCACCGGGGACGCCGCGGGCGGTTCGGCGGAGCTGGGGGCCACCCTGGCGCTGCGGGTACGGATCGCGCTCGGCGGCCTGGAGCCGGACGACGTCGAGGTCCAGGTGGTCGCGGGCCGGGTCGACTCCGGCGACGCCATCGCGGACGCCCAGACCTTCCCGCTGAAGCCGGCGGGCGGTCAGGACCTGGAGGATCGCTGGCTGTACGAGGGCCCGCTCACCCCGGACCGGACGGGACCGTACGGCTACACCGTGCGCGTCCTGCCCGCCCACCGGCTGCTGGCCACCAGCGCCGAACTGGGCCTGGTCGCCCTGCCGACCGAGGCGACGGGGGAGGGCGGGGGCGTGCTGATGCGCTGAGCGCGCGTCATCGCGGACCCGAGGGGCCCGGCACCCGCGCGGTGCCGGGCCCCTGCGTGTGTGCCGGTGGGTTCCTTCGTGGGGTGAACACAGAACCTTGACGTGCCCATGGAATGGCTTTACGTTCCTGACTCATCGCAGAGTTCAACATGCGGCCCATCGTTCATATCCATGAACTGCTGTGTCGGGCCGGGCTGTTGAACCGCCACCCCACCGGAAGGCACCCCACATGCGTACCGGCACCATCCCCCGCGTCCTCGGCACCGCCGCCGCCCTGGCCGCGCTGCTCACCACGGCCCTCGCCGCACCCGCCGTGGCGGAGAGATCCACGACGCCCGGCCGGGCGCCCGCCGAGGCCGCCGCCCCGGCGAGCTTCACCCACCCCGGCGTGCTCGTCAGCCGCCCCCAGCTGGACTTCGTCCGGGGCCGGGTCCAGGCGGGCGCCCAGCCCTGGAAGAGCGCCTACGACCAGATGATGGGCAGCAAGTACGCCTCCCTGACCCGGACCGCCAAGCCGCGCGCGGTCGTCGAGTGCGGCTCGTACTCCAACCCCAACAACGGCTGCACGGACGAGCGCGAGGACGCCATCGCCGCGTACACGCTCTCGCTCGCCTGGTACATCACCCAGGACAGCCGGTACGCCCAGAAGGCGATCCAGATCATGGACGCCTGGTCGGCCGTGATCAAGGACCACACCAACAGCAACGCGCCGCTCCAGACCGGCTGGGCCGGATCCTCCTGGCCGCGCGCCGCCGAGATCATCAAGTACACCTACAGCAGCTGGCCGGGCTCCGGCCGCTTCGGCACGATGCTGCGCAATGTGTACCTCCCCGAGGTCACCAACGGCTCCCACTCCAACGGCAACTGGGAGCTGTCCATGACCGAGGCGGCGATCGGGATCGCGGTCTTCCTGGAGGACCGCGCCGCCTACGACAAGGCCGTCGGCAAGTTCCGCGGACGTGTCCCGGCGTACATCTATGTGACCGCCGACGGGTCGCTGCCGAAGGTCGCCCCCGGCAGCGGGCTCGACACCCGGGCGAAAGTCATCAACTACTGGCAGGGGCAGTCCACCTTCATGGACGGGCTCTCCCAGGAGACCTGCCGCGACCTGACCCACACCGGCTACGGCCTCTCCGCCATCTCGCACATCGCCGAGACCAGCCGCATCCAGGGCCAGGACCTCTATCCGGAGATCGCCGACCGGCTGCGCCACGCGATGGGGCTGCACGCCAAGCACCAGCTGGGCACGCCCGTGCCGTCCTCGCTCTGCGGCGGCTCCCTCAAGGACAGTCTGGGCCCGGTCACCGAGGTCGGCTTCAACGCGCTCGCCAACCGTCTCGGGTACGCCATGACCAACACCCAGACGCTGACCGAGCGGCAGCGGCCCGCCGGGTCGAACAACCTGTTCGTCGCCTGGGAGACCCTGACCCACGCGAACAACCCGGCCTGACAAGGCCTTTCGCACGACGACCAACGGCCCGGGAAGAGGTCTCCCTCTCCCGGGCCGTTCGGTCACAGCGGGTGGATCGGTCGGATCCGGTGGATCAGAAGGTCAGCTTGAAGCTGTTGATCTTTCCGGTGTCCTGCCGGGCGACGTCCTGGACCTTCAGCTTCCAGACCCCGTTGGCCACCTCGGACGAGGCGTTGACCGTGTAGGTCGCCACCACGTTGTCCGCGGAGTCGCCGGAGGAGGAGTTCTTCAGCCGGTAGGCCGTGCCGTCCGGGGCCACCAGGTCGATGACCAGGTCACCGCGCCAGGTGTGCGAGATGTTCACGTCCACCTTGAGGGTGCTCGGCGCGTTGCCGGTGACACCGGAGACGGTGACCGAGCTGGTGACGGCCGCACCGGCGTCCGGGATGTTCACCGCGGTGGTGTTCTCGAACACCTTGCCGCCCGGGTCGGGGTTGCCGCCGCCGGGGCGGGCGCCCACGTTGATGCCGGCCCAGGCGTGGGCCACGGCCGCGTACTCGGGGCTGGTGGCCCCGTACAGCTCACTGGCGACCGCGAGCGTGCCGGTGCGGGCGGCGGCGTAGTTGGTCGTCGAGGTGAACTTCGTGGTGAGCGCCTTGAACCAGATCTGCAGCGCCTTGTCCCGGCCGATGCCGGTCACCGGGAGCCCGTCGGAGGTCGGCGAGTCGTAGTTGACCCCGTTGACGGTCTTGGCGCCGCTGCCCTCGGAGAGCAGGTAGAACCAGTGGTTCGCCGGGCCCGAGGAGTAGTGGACGTCGACGTTGCCGATGCCCGAGTACCAGTAGTCCTTGGACGAGCCGTCCTTCGAGGGCTTGTCCATGTAACGCAGCGGCGTGCCGTTGCCGTTGATGTCGATCTTCTCGCCGACCAGGTAGTCGCCAGGGTCCTGGGTGGTGTTGGAGTAGAACTCCACACCCGCGGCGAAGATGTCGGAGGTGGCCTCGTTGAGACCGCCGGACTCACCGCTGTAGACGAGCTTGGCGGTGACCGAGGTCAGGCCGTGCGTCATCTCGTGGGCGGCCACGTCCAGGGAGGTCAGCGGCTTGACGTTGCCGCTGCCGTCGCCGTACGTCATGCAGAAGCAGCTGTCCTGCCAGAACGCGTTGACGTAGTTGTTGCCGTAGTGGACGCGGGAGTACGCGCCGACGCCGTCACCGCGGATGCCGGAGCGGCCGTGCACGTTCTTGTAGTAGTCCCACGTCTCGGCCGCGCCGTAGTGGGCGTCCGCGCCGGCCGTCTCGGCGTTCTGCGGAGTGCCGTCGCCCCAGATGTCGTCCGGACCGGAGAACAGCGTGCCGGTGCCGGAGCTGCCCCGGTTCAGGTTGTACGTCTTGTGGTTGCCGCGCGTGGTGTCGGTCAGGGTGTACGAGGGCGCGGTGCCCAGGGTGACCTGGCCGTTGTACTGCGTGTTGCCCGTGCCGTTGTGGACGGCCTGCCACTCGTAGAGCTTCTCGCCCGAGGTGGCGTCGGTGAGCACGTGCAGCTCGTTCGGGGTGCCGTCGTGCTGGAGTCCGCCGACCACGGTCTCGTACGCGAGCTGCGGGGAGCCGCTGCCCAGCCAGACCACCTTGCGCGGGGCGTTCTCCGCCTTCTTGGCCTTCGAACCCTCGGCCTTGGCCGCGCCGAGCGCCTGCTTCTCGGCGGCGGCCGGGGCCACGTCGGCGGTCAGGCCGACGGCCTTCAGCTGCGCGCTGGTCGCCTTCGACGCCTTGCTGACGCCCTCGGTCTTCCCGGCCGCGGACTCCTTGACCACGAGGTCGCCGCCGAGGACGGGGAGCCCGTCGAGGGTGCGCTCGTAGCGGGTGTGCGTGGTGCCGTCGCGGTCCTGGACCACGTCACGGACCACGAGCTTCTCGGAGGACCCGAGACCGAGCTCCTTGGCGGTGGCCGCCTTCGTGGCGTTCGCCTCGCTGAGCAGCTCCGCGCGCTGGGCGGGGGAGAGCTTGGCGGGCAGGGCGCCCGGGTCGGCCTTCGTACCGGCGGTGATGCCGCCGAGCGGGGCCGAGGCGGGGGCGGAGGTGGCGGTCGCGGCGCCGGACGGGACGGCGACGGCTATGAGGGCTGCTGCGGCTATCAGAGCGCCGGTCGCGGTGGCGCGACGGCTGGGCGTGGATCTCACGCGGACTCCTTCTGCGAGGGGGGTACCGGGCGGCCTGGAGGGGCTGTCCGGACGGTGCAGGCGGTGCGCAGAACGGGGTGAAGAGTGTCAGCCGACGACCGTGCCTGTCAGGAGCGCGTCAATAACTTGGCCGGTTTTCGTTCGTTGCCGGAAAGGTCATGTTCGTTAAGCGGACGTTTCGCCGATCATTGCCACAGTGTTACCGGGCGTTCTGGAGCCCGGTATTCACAGGGTGGTCACAGGTTTCGCGCGTGAAGGTCACCGGGCCGTCGCGGGCGGGAAGAGGTGTGATGACCGCCAGATGAGACGGCGTCGGGTTCTGGCCAGATCCGCGCGCCGGAATGTGCCGGTCCGTCAGGGTGCGGGGATCCTGCCGGGATCGGGGTGCGGGCTTCAGGTCGTCGCTGCCGGGCGGGTCGCGTGCGCTCGGGTGGTCGCGTCCGCCGGGCCGGGCATGGCGCCCGGGTGTTCGCCGTCGGGCCGGGCGTGGGCCTCAGGCCGTCGCGTCCGGCGGGTACACCGTGTCCAGGAGGTCGCGCACGAAGCGGTCCGGATCGTCGAGTCCCGCCGCCGCGAGCGTCTCCGGCCCGTCCGTCAGGAGGTGCGGGACCGCCGCGTGCAGGGCGAGGGTGACGACGGCGGCCCGCTGCGGGGTCACGGGCAGCCCGGCGGCGCGCTGGGCCAGCGCGAAGCCCGCGAAGTCGCCGCTCGCCATCGGGTCGAGGATGCCGGAGAGCCAGGGTCGCCGGGTCGCCTCGGCCTGGAGCTCCAGCACCGCGAGAAGACGGGGGCGGCCCGGCCCCGCGACGTTCTCCAGGAGCGAGCGGAAGAGGGCCACCAGTCCCTCGCGGTCCGCGGGGCCCGGGCCGGCGGCGAGCTGTCCGGTGAGTGCGAGGTACTGCTCCAGGCAGCGCTCCGCCACCGCGCGGAGGACGGCGTCCCGGGTGGGGAAGTAGTTCTTGGTGGTGCCGGACGGCACCTCGGCGGCCTGGTCCACGGCCCGGTGCGTCAGCCCGCGCCCGCCGTCCCGGGCCAGCACCTCGATCGCCGCGTCCCGCAGCCGGTCCCGCCGGTCCGGATTCACCCGCGCCCGCTCCCTCGTCTCCGCCACCTGTCCTTGCCGATGCTACCCCAGCCGTGGTACCACGGATGTGGTGGTTCTTCTGCATGGCCCTACGAGCTCCGGGAGCGCGACATGACAGGGACGGCGACCGTGGTCGGCGCGGGCATCGGCGGACTGGCGATCGCGATCGGACTCCGCCGCGCGGGCTGGAGCGTGACGGTGCTGGAGCGCCGCACGGAACTGGAGCGGTACGGAGCGGCCTTCGGCATCCACCCCACCGCGCAGTCCGCGCTCGACCGCCTCGGCGTCGGCGACGCACTGCGCGAGCACGCCGTGCCCTACCGCGACGCGCACATCCGCACCCCGGACGGCACGTCGATCGCCCGGCTTCCGCTGGAACGCATCGAACGCAAGGCGGGCCGCCCCGAACTCCTCATCTCCCGGCCGTACTTGCTCGACGCCCTGCTCGCGGGGCTGGACGCCTTCGGTGACGTACCGATCAAGCTGGGCGAACGGGTCACCGATGTGGACGCCCTCGCCGCCGGGCAGGACCTGGTGATCGGCGCCGACGGCATCCGCAGCGCCGTACGCACCGCCCGCTTCGGCGACCGCAGCGGCCCGCGCGAGGTCGGCACCGTCGCCTGGATCGGCATCGCCGACATCGAGAGCCCGGTGCACGGAGAGACCTGGGGGAGCGGCCGCTTCTTCGGGCTGACCCCGGTCGAACCGGGCCGCACCAACTGGTACGCCACCGCCCCCGAGGCCACCACCGCCGACGACCTGCGCGGCCTCTTCGCCGGCTGGCACGACCCGATCCCGCGCATCCTGGCCGCCACCGACCCGGCGACCTGGATCCGCTACGAGATGCGCCACCTGCACCCGGCGCTGCCGTCCTTCGTCTCCACCGCCCCCGTGGCCCCCGTCGCCCTGGTCGGCGACGCGGCCCACGCCATGACGCCCAACCTGGGCCAGGGCGCCTGCACCGCGATCCTGGACGCGGACGCCCTGACCCGCGCGCTCACCGCGGCGCCCCGCGGCCGGGAGGGCGTCGCCGGGGCCCTGCGCGCCTACGACCGCGAACGCCGCCGCAGCGCCCAGCGGACCGCCTTCGCCTCCCGGACCCTGCACCGCTTCATGAGCACGGAACGCACCCGGCTGCGGGACGCGGCGGTGCGGCTGCTGCCGGGGTGAGGGCGAGCCTCGTCGGTGGGGGCTGTGCTTTTAAGGCCCTTTCATGCAGCCCTGGCCGTGGAAGCCGACTGCTCCAACGCGGAGCGCGACGGAGGGCGGTGTTGTTGGCTGAGGGCGTTGGCTTTGGGGGTTTGCAGGCACCGACTGGTGGCTACCAAGCATGCGCGGTGGGGTGGCGGCACTCGCCTGTCAACTAGGTGATCTCGTTGTCACCCCTACGTCGAAATAATTCCCTTTGAGGGGCGTGCATCCTTGGTTGAGGGCGTGGTTTCCCAGGTGCCAAGGAAAATTTCAGTGCGCCGTTGCTTGGACGTCGTGCCGCGAGACAAGAAGTTGTGGATGCGGCCGCTTTGTGTGCGCTGGTTAGCCACTATGGTCGCACCGATGAGAGAGGAGGGGAGGCGTGGCTCGCAAGGCATACCTTCTGTCTGGCGCGCGCCAACTGCAGGAGTTGAGAGATCGTGATGCTCTTGCATTGGAGGAAGCGCGTGAAGCAGCACGGGCGGCGAACGGCAAGGTTGAGGAGATGGTCCTGAGGTCTCAGGCTTCCGCTCTCGCGCTTGAAGTGACTCAAGCGCTCTTGCATGAGCTCGTGCCTGGCCCTGGCGTCGGGCAGGACGGGCTGAGTGGCTCTTACCGGGCACAGCAAACGCAGACCGCACCGGAACAAGACCCCGTAGCCAGCTTGATCAGGGCTTTCATCGAGGAGCGAAGCCAAGCCGCACGAAGTGAGATCGTCGATCACGTTCAGCAGCTGCGCCCCGGCACAAAGCCCGGGAGTGTGAGTGCCGAATTGAGTCGGCTGATCAAGCGCGGTGACGTTGTTCGGTGCGGTCGTGGTGTGTACGGGAGCGGCTCGCAATCGGCAGGGAATGGTGCTTCCTGAGCGAAGCGGTCCCGGACGGCCGGGAGCGTACGAGCACCGCCGGCAGGCAGGCCGACGGTGCCCGGGTGCGCATGCGAACGTAGAGACATTCGATTTTTCGATCGCGCGTGGTCACTATAGCGAAGCAACATCGGTCACGCGCCTTCGAGTCGGCAACTAATCGAAAAGTAGGGCTGATGTTCCAACCTGACTTCGCAGAGCTGAGCCTTGAAGGTGGCGGGCGGTGCGGCAGTGAGTGCTGATGCTTCACTGGAGCGCGTGCTGCCGACCAGTAGGACAACCTTGAAACATCAGGAACAGATCCTGCTCGCAGCCATTCGGCTCAGCGGTCCTGATTTCCTCACCGTCAAAAGCTCGCAGGTTGCCGCGCAGATCCAGATCGGCAGCGAGACCGTGACCGAGTGTCTTCGATTCTTTGTCTCCGTGGGACTGCTCTCCGGTGCGCGCGGGCGGTACTCGTCTACGGCCGCGGGTGATTCGTGGGCAGAGATCAGGGTGGATGACCATACCCGAGGTAGGCTTCTGCTGCACGGTTTGTTCCAGCGGCACTGGTCTGCGCGATCTGCGCTTGCGGCTCTCGAGGACGGGCCGGTCCAGTCAGAGGCGTTGGCGCAGCATCTGGCGCGAGGCTTGTCCCGTAATCCGAGGCGCGGGATGTACTTGATCGAGTGGCTGACAGAGGCCCTGATCATCCACCGCGACCGCTATGGACGTGTGCACGCGCCTGCTGGCGGTCAGTTGCCTGATTCAGCAACTGCCGACCTGCCCAGTAGGCGTGAACCGGTGCGAGACGAAGGGCTCATTCTGGGAATGAGCACACAGGAGCTGGCTGCGATGCCTACAGCTCAGTACGTGACACTGCTCAAGTCGTTCACCGAGATGCTCCAGGTTTCGCTGAACGCTTCCTGATGCTCGCTATATGCAGCCTCTGGGCTTGCTTCTACTCGTCCAGAGGTCTGCGTGAGCTTCTGCGTCATGTCGACCGACTCGGTTCTGAGGTCGATCGAACCCTTCGTGCTGCCTACCTCATCGTTCCCTGGCGTGCTGGCGTGGGCATGCCGCATCAGCGGATGCGACTAGAGAGCTTTTCTCATGAAACTTCGTACATCATCACAATTTCGCCCCCTTTGTGGGTAACTCTGGCGGCTGCAGCTGTCTCGGGAGCCGTTCGAGCAGTTATTGGCTGGCTGCTTCACGCTCTTGGCTGGGAGGGAGCCAGCCATCGGTGACGCCCCGGGCCCGGCGGGCGTCGTCGGAGCCCTGCGCGCCTACGACCGCGAACGCCGCCGCAGCGCCCAGCGGACCGCCTTCGCCTCCCGGACCCTGCACCGCTTCATGAGCACGGAACGCACCCGGCTGCGGGACGCGGCGGTGCGGCTGCTGCCGGGGTGAGGGCGACGATCCGCTCGCCCGGACCCGGTGTCGGCCGGTGCTCGGCGCACACGCCGGAGGGGGCCCGTGCCCCGCGTCCGTCGGTTCGGGCCTCAGCCGAGCCTGATCACGGTGAAGGTCTCACCGTCCTGCGGCGGCCGGGTCCAGGAGCGGGTGGTGAACGTGTGTAGCCGTCCCCACGTGATCGCGTGGCGCGGCAGATGGACTCCGAACTCGCCGGCTATCGCCTCCAGCAGCGCCCGTTCCGTCCCGATGACCGCCTCCGTTCCGGCGGGCTCCTCTTGGGACGTGAAGAACCGGTCCGGGTCCAGAGCCGGTGGGATCGGCCCCGTCCGCCGCACCTCTCCGTCCGCGTACGTGAAGGCGTACATCTCCGCACCGGCCTTCGCCACGGAGAGGTGGAAGAACGGGTCCCCGAACCCGTCCCGCAGACCGCCCCACACGACCACGGCACGGGCGTCCGCACAGGCGGCGGCGGCCGGGGAGACGAACCGCTGCGGTGCGAGACGCGGACGGTCGCCGTCGAAGGCGAAGCTCCAGCGAGCGCCCGCCCGGCCGACCGCCACGAGGGCCCGGTCGTCGAAGGACGAGAACTCCCGCCGCCCGCGGAGCCATCGGCTGTGGGCTTCGAAAGAGGTCATCGGCTGGTCCAGCGCGGCCCCTTCCTCGTCCGCGAGGCGTCCGGGGAGGTCCCACGGCTCCACCCCTTCGACCAGGACGAACCGGTAGGACGTGTGGTTGCCGGGGGAGTCCGGGTCGGCGAGCCAGGACAGGCCCGCCGGATCCGATGGTGCCTCATCGCCGCGTGGCTCACCCGGCTGTCCGCCCCTGGGGGAGGACAACAGCTCCCGCCCCCGCTCCGGGGTCAGCAGCGGGCCGAGCAGCGGATCGGCCACCCAGCCCAGCGGCGCCAAGTGGTCGGGCCCCAGCGGCTGCCACAGCGGCAGGGCGTCCGTCATCGTCCGCCACGCCCCGTCGGTGTCGCCCCACCGCGCCGACTCGCGGGCCCGTTCGACCGCTTCCCCGAACGGCCCGGCCGCCGTGTACTGGTAGGCGCCCGAGCGCACCTGCTCCAGTAGCGAGTGCGCCGACGCCATCACGTCGTCGGTTGCTCCCCTCAGGCTGTACTTCAGCCCGGAGTCGTCCCGGTGCCGGTGCCTCGCGTAGTCGGCGACCAACGGCGGGAGCAGCTCGACGGCGTACCGTGGGTCGATCGCCAGGTCCTGGTAGGACAGGTCCGTCTGCCCGAGCAGGCGGCGTATCTGGTCGCTCAGCCCGTCGGCCCTCGGCCTGCCGTACCCCTTCGCCTCGTCCAGCGCCCGCTCGGCCCGCTCCCAGTCGCCGCCCAGCGCCCGCAGCCGGGCCTCCTCCACCTGGGCGTCCAGCCGTCGCGTCGTGGCGTTGACGAACTCCGGCTCCCCGTCCGCCGGACGGGCCCGCAAGCGGTGGAACTCCCGGTGCTTGTCCCGCATGAACGTGGCGAAGTCCGGGAACCGCTGGGGTGGTTCGGCCAGCCAGCTCGCCCAGGTGAACACGGCCCACTCGCCGTTCTCGTCCACGTCCTCGGGATCCAGCACGACACTCATCGCGTCGGACTCGACGTCCAGCTGGAGCCCGCGGCGCCAGATCGCCACGTCCCGCAGCTCCTCGGGGGTGGGATCGTCGTCCAGGTATTCCTCGAACATCGCCGCGAGCCCGGACGCGTCGTTGTGCCAGCGGGCCTCCGAGGTCCCCGCCAGCAGGGTGATGAAACCGCCCGCGTGCCGCCATCCGTCGCTGACGGCGAGGAACTCCCGGTACGACGGGGGCATCCGCCGGCCGAGGCGCTCCTCCAAGGCCGCTATCCGGTCCTCGGGCGCCGCCGGAAACCCCAGCCAACGATCCCGCCGGGCGGTCTCGTCCTCCCGCGCGTGCGTCTCGTCGTCGGAGAGGGAATCCGACCACTCCCCGCTCCAGTCGCGCAGGAACGGGCCCCAGGTGAATGGCGTCGCATCCGTCATACGACCGATGCTGCCACCCACCACTGACAGCGCCCCGCGACGCCCGGACCACGGGGGCCACGGCAGAGTAGGGGCATGGACGTACTCGAAGTTGCCCGTGCCTTTGTTTTGGAGCGTCACCCCGACGCCCGCGCCGCGTTCCTCGGCGGCAGTGTCCTGACGAGCCGCCGCACCGCCCGGTCCGACCTGGACGTCGTCGTCCTGCTCGACGGCCCGCCCGCCCCGTACCGCGAGAGCCTGCGGTACCGGGACTGGCCGGTGGAGCTGTTCGTGCACACCGAGGACTCCTGGCACAGCTTCGTGACCCCGGAGATCGCGCAGCGGAAATCGCCTCTGCTGTGGATGTGCGCCGACGGGGCGCTGCTGCTCGACGCCGACGGGACCGGGGCACGGATGGCGGAGACGGCGAAGCGCCTCGCGGCCGCGGGCCCGCCCCCGGTCACCGGCGCGGCGCTGGAGGACGCCCGGTACGCGCTGACGGACCTGCTCGACGACTTCGGCGCCGTTACGGACGCGGGGGAGCGGCTGTTCGTCGTGGCCGAACTCGTCCGGCGGACCGGCGAACTGGCCCTGCTGACCCACGGCACGTGGCTCGGCGGCGGCAAGTGGCTGGCCCGGCGCCTCGAACCGGTCGCGCCGGACCTGGCGGCGCGCCTGGACGAGGCGGCGCAGGCCGCGCTGCGCGGCGCTCCGGAGGGTCTCACCGCCCTGGTCACGGAGGTCCTCGACGCGGCGGGCGGGCCCGTCTGGGAGGGATACCGCCGCAGCGGACCGCGGAGGATGGACTGAACCCCTGCCTCACCTCCCTGCTGTCAGCAGGGTCCTCCCCAGGGCAGAACCCTGCGCAGTCGGCCTGCCGTGACCGCGCTCGCTACGCCGAGGGCCGCGCCCGCGGTCACGTCGCCGGGGTAGTGGACGCCGGTGTGGACGCGGGAGTAGGCGACGGCGCTCGCCAGGCTCCAGAGCGGCAGCAGGGCCCCTGGCAGGACGGTGCCGGCTCCGATGGCGAAGGCGACGGCCGAGGCGGTGTGGCCGGACGGGAAGGAGGCCGAAGCGGGCATGGGGACCTGGCGTGCGACCGTGACCCGGGCCGACTCCCGGTCCGGGCGCCGCCGGCGGACCAGGCGTTTGGCGAGCAGGTTCGCCGAGGCGGAGGCCACGGCGACCGCGCCGAGCCCCGCACAGGCCGCCTGCCGGGGCCGTCCGGGGAAGACGGCGAGCCCTGCGGCGATGCCCAGCGAGAGCTTGGAGTGGTCGGCCGCCCGGGACAGCCGCCGCAGCGCCGTGTCCAGCGTGGGCGTGGGTGTGGTGGCCACCGCCGCGTACACCGCACCGTCGATGGCGCGCAGGTCGCGCAGCGCGGCGGCGACGATCGCCCCCACGGACCCGGCCCGGCGCGACCCGCCCGTCTCGTCGTCGGGAACGCCGGTGGCACCGTGTGCGTCCGCCGCCCTCATCGCGCACGCCCGAGGGCCAGCGCCGTGATCCAGCGCCAGTTCAGCGGTGAGGCCGGCGCCACCGTGCCCGGCCGGGTGCGGGGGACCAGGACGCGCAGGGCCCGGTGGCGCACCGTACAGACGACCGGGGCGGGCAGCATCAGCGCCTCACCGTCCACCGCGACCGGAATCGCGTCTTCCGGGGCCGTCACCTCGACGCCGCGCACCGTCGCGAAGACGACGCCCTGCGCGTGTGCGCCCCGGACGGCGAGGTCGGCGGCCTGGGCCGCGCTCTCCACGCGCACGGCGATCACCCCGAGCTTGCCGCGGTCCAGGCGCGGCCGCAGACCCCCGGCGAGCGGATCGGGCCCGGCATAGGGGTTGTTGGTGACGAGGACGGCCTGCTGTCCGGTGAGCAGCTTCTCCCCGACGGCCGCGTCGAGGCGCCTGCCCTGCGTCCCGAGCAGGTCGGGCAGCAGCGCGAGCGCGGTCCCCGCCTTCGCGTCGCGGTACTCGGGCTGCTGCACGATGTCCGCGTACGCCCCGAAGGACACGGTGTTGACGAAAGGCCGCCCGTTCACCATGCCCAGGTCGACGCGGAGTTCCTCGCCGTCGGTCAGTGCGTCCAGGCAGCGGGCCGGGTCGGTGCGGTCGAGGCCGAGGTCCATGGCGAAGTGGTTGCGCGTGCCCGCCGAGATCACCAGGAACGGCAGCCCGTGCTCGGCCGCGACCCCCGCGACCAGCGCCTGGGTGCCGTCACCGCCGGCCACGCCGAGCAGGTCGGCACCGTTCGCGGCGGCCTCGCGCGCCAGCTCCTCCACATCGGTCCCGCCGCCCTCGGTGTCGAGCAGGTGCACCCGCGCACCGAGCCGCTCGGCCTTCTCCACGAGGCCGAAGCGGCCGACCTTCCCGCCGCCGGAGCGCGGATTCATGATGAGGAAGGGCTGCCGCGGCTGCTTTCCGGCGCGGCCGCGCACCACGTACGCCTTGCCATGCGCGCGCATCGCCGCCCGGCCGCAGACCAGGGCCAGGCCGTACAGCACCAGGGCGAGCAGCGCCCAGACCCAGACGCCCCGCCAGATGTAGTAGACGAGCACCGCGACCGGCGCGGCGACCGCGAGCAGTGCGCCCAGCAGGCGGGACAGCCCGCGCAGGGAGAGCAGCCACCACAGGCCCGCGGCGGACAGGACGAGACCCGCGATCCCGGCGACGAAGACCAGCACCCCGACGTCGACGAGCGCCAGACACAGCACCGCTACCACGGCCGCGAGCGCCACCAGCGCGCACCGGGCCAGGAACCGGGCAGCTCCCCGAGAGGACCGACGACCGGTCACCCTTACCACCTCCGGTCCGATTCTCAACGATGCCGCCCGGTCCGGCACCCGGGGCCGGGCCGCACGCGGCGACGCGGCGCGCGGGCTCCCCGGAACCGTGGATCCCCGGTCGCCGCCTCCCCTCAGCTCAGACTCTCCTTCCACGTCCGGTGCAGCCCCGCGAACCGCCCCTTACCGCCGATCAGTTCCGCGGGCGCGCCGTCCTCCACGATCCGGCCGTGCTCCATCACCAGCACCCGGTCCGCGATCTCCACGGTCGAGAGCCGGTGGGCGATCACCACCGCCGTGCGGCCGTGCAGCACCGTGTCCATGGCCCGTTGGACCGCGCGCTCGCCGGGGATGTCCAGGGAGCTGGTCGCCTCGTCGAGGATCAGCACCGACGGGTTCGCCAGCAGGGCGCGGGCGAAGGCCACCAACTGGCGCTGGCCCGCCGAGATCCGGCCGCCCCGCTTGCGTACGTCGGTGTCGTAGCCGTCCGGCAGGGCCGCGATGAATTCGTGCGCGCCGATCGCCTTCGCGGCGTGCTCGATCTCCTCGCGGGTGGCGTCCGGGCGGCCGATCGCGATGTTCTCCGCGACCGTCCCGGAGAACAGGAACGCCTCCTGCGTCACCATCACCACCCCCCGGCGCAGCTCGGCGGTGGACAGGTCGCGCAGGTCCGTGCCGTCCAGCAGGACCCGGCCGTCGGTCGGGTCGTAGAACCGGGCCAGCAGCTTGGCCAGCGTCGACTTGCCCGCGCCCGTGGAGCCGACGACCGCCACGGTCCGGCCCGCCGGGATGCGCAGGTCGAAGGCGGGCAGCACCTCGCCGCCCGTACGGTAGGCGAACCGCACCCCGTCGAACACGACCTCCCGGCCCGGGAGATCGCCCGAGCGCGGCGGCAGTTCGGTGGGGTGGTCGGTCTCGGGGACGTTCGGCGTCTGGGCCAGCAGGCCGGCGATCTTCGTC
This sequence comes from Streptomyces rubiginosohelvolus, assembly GCF_014649875.1. GTDB lineage: Bacteria > Actinomycetota > Actinomycetes > Streptomycetales > Streptomycetaceae > Streptomyces > Streptomyces rubiginosohelvolus. The sequence goes on from NZ_BMTW01000005.1 coordinate 194,069, forward strand.
AGGGAAGCGGCAGCCGACTCGTAGGAGTTGAGGAACATCCCCAGCCGGTCGATCGGGTCGTACAGCCGGCGCAGATACAGCACCGCCGCGGCCAGGACTCCGAGCGCCAGCGTTCCCTCCGCCACCCGGTAGGCGCCCCACAGCACCATCCCGGCGACCGCCGTGTTGGCGATCAGCCGGGAGCCGACGACATAGCGGGCCATCTCCAGGATCGCGTCGCCGTTCGACCGCTCGTGGCGGGTGTTCAGCTCCGTGAAGGCGGCGTCGTTGCTCCGCTCCCGGCGGAACGCCTGGACCGGGCGGATGCCGTTCATCGTCTCCGCGAACTTCACGATCACCGCCGCGATCGCCGTGGAGCGCGCGGTGAACGCCACGGACGCCCGCCGTCGGTACATCCGGACCATCAGATACAGCGGTACGAAGGAGAGCGTGGCGATCGCGCCGATCCCCAGGTCCAGCCAGAGCAGCACCAGGGCGATCGACACGAACGAGAGGACCACGCCGATCAGTTCCTGGAGCCCCTCGCTCAGCAGCTCCCGCAGCGACTCGACGTCCGTCGTCGAGCGCGAGATCAGCCGGCCCGAGGTGTAGCGCTCGTGGAAGTCGATGCTGAGCGCCTGCGCGTGCCGGAAGATCCGGCCGCGCAGCTCCAGCAGCACGTCCTGGTTGATCCGCGCGGCCGCCCGGATGAAGCCGTACTGGAGGACGCCAGCGCCGACCGAGCAGAGCGCGTAGCCGACGGCGACCGCGACCAGCGGCCCGTAGTCGTGGTCCCGGAACGCCGGGACCCCGCTGTCGATCGCGTACGCCACGAGCAGCGGGCCCGCCTGCATCGCCACCTGCTGCACCACCAGCAGCAGGGCCGCCACCGCGACCCGGCCGCGCATCGGGGCCAGCAGCGAGAACAGCAGCGCCAGGGTCGCCCCGGGCGGCGCGGGCAGGTCGTCCTGGTCGAACGGGTCGCCGGAAGGCCGTGGTCCGGGCGCGGCCGGACTCTTCTTCCGCAGGCCGTCGTCCTCGGCCGCGGGAAGCGAGGCGTCGTCGGTGGTCGTCGTCATCGGGAACTGCCCTCCTCGGCGGGAATCTGCTCGGCGGGGGCGCTCGTCGGCGCCGCGGGGGACTTTCGTCCGGGTGCGGGACCGGACTCCGCGCCCGACATCAGCCAGGCGTACTCCGCGTTGTCCCGCAGCAGCTCCTGATGCGTGCCGACCGCGGCGATCCGGCCCCCCGACAGCAGCGCCACCCGGTCCGCCAGCATCACGGTCGACGGCCGGTGCGCCACGACCACCGCCGTCGTCCGCGCCAGGACCTGTCGCAGCGCGGCCTCGACGAGCGTCTCCGTGTGCACGTCCAGCGCGGAGAGCGGGTCGTCCAGCACCAGGAAGCGCGGCTCGCCGACCACCGCGCGGGCCAGCGCAAGACGTTGGCGCTGACCGCCGGAGAGGCTCAGGCCCTGCTCGCCGACCTCCGTGTCCAGACCCTGCGGCAGCTCGTGCACGAAGTCCGCCTGGGCCACGGAAAGCGCCCGGCGCACCTGCGCCTCGTCCGCCTCGGCCGCGCCCATCGTCACGTTCTCGCCGACCGTCGCCGAGAACAGCGTCGGCTCCTCGAACGCCACCGAGACCAGCTCCCGCAGCCGCGAGCGCTCCATCGTGGCGATGTCCTCGCCGTCCAGCGTGATCCGCCCGCCGGTCACCTCGTGCAGCCGGGGCACCAGCGCCGTCAGCGTCGTCTTGCCCGACCCCGTACCCCCGACGAGGGCCAGCGTCTCGCCCGGCCGGATGTGCAGATCGATGCCGGACAGGACGGGCGGTGACTCCGGGTCCGCGTCCGGGTAGCGGAACGCGACGCCCTCGAACACCATTCCCGGCGCGGTGGCCGGCGCGCCCTCGCGTACGGCGGCGGCACCCCGCTCCTCCGCCACGTCCATCACCTCGAAGTACCGGTCGGTGGCGGTCGCCGACTCCTGGCTCATCGCCAGCAGGAAGCCGATCGACTCCACCGGCCAGCGCAGCGCGAGCGCCGTGGACAGGAACGCCACCAGCGTGCCCGCCGACAGCGACCCGTCCGCCACCTGGATCGTGCCGAGCACCAGCGCAGCCCCGATCGCCAGCTCCGGGATGGCCGTGATCAGCGCCCAGATCCCGGCGAGCAGCCGGGCCTTGCCCAGCTCCGTGTCGCGCAGCCGGTGCGCCATGGCCTTGAACGCCCGCGCCTGGCTGCGGTGCCGGCCGAAGCCCTTGACGATGCGGATGCCCAGCACGCTCTCCTCGACGACCGTCGTGAGGTCGCCGACCTGGTCCTGGGCCCGGCGCGCGACCACCGAGTACTTCGTCTCGAACAGCGAGCACAGGATGATCAGCGGCACCGCGGGCGCCAGCAGCACCAGACCGAGCGTCCAGTCCTGGGCGAACAGAAGGACGAACCCGACGAGGATCGTCGCCGTGTTGACGACCAGGAAGGTCAGCGGGAACGCCAGGAACATCCGCAGCAGCATCAGGTCCGTCGTCCCGCGCGACAGCAGCTGACCCGAGGCCCAGCGGTCGTGGAACGCGACCGGCAGCCGTTGCAGATGGCGGAAGAGGTCCGCCCGCATCGCCGCCTCGACCCCGGCCAGCGGCCGCGCCACCAGCCAACGCCGGAACCCGAACAGCAGCGCCTCCGCGATGCCGAGCAGCAGCAGATACAGCGCCCCCAGCCACACCCCGCCCGGATCGCGGTCGGCGACCGGGCCGTCCACCATCCACTTCAGGACCAGCGGGATCACCAGCCCCAGACAGGACGCCAGGATCGCCACGAAGGCGGCCGTGAACAGGCGCACCCGCACGGGTCGGACATAGGGCCACAGACGCAGGAGGGAGCGCACGGCGGACCGGTCCGTGCGCTCTGCAGGCATTTTGGGCATCAGGGCCGACTGTACGTTTCACCACTGACATCGGGCCTCCCAATTTCCGGCCGCCGGCATCCCCCGCCGCCCTCCAGCACCAACCCGCCGCCCCGGTCGTACTCCGCCGTCAACCGATCGGCTGATACGACGTCGAGCGTGACGGCGGATACCGGCCCGGCCCGCCCGCCGGAACCCTGAGGGCATGGCAATCATCGAAGTCACCGGGGTGCGCAAGACCTACGCGGGCCGCGACGTGGTCGACGGCGTCTCCTTCTCCGTCGACGAGGGCGAGATCTTCGGCATCCTCGGCCCCAACGGGGCGGGCAAGACCACCACCGTCGAATGCGTGGAGGGCCTGCGCATCCCCGACGCGGGCACGGTCAGGGTCGCCGGGCTCGACCCCGTCGCCGACCACGACCGGGTGACCCGGCTGCTCGGCGCCCAGCTCCAGGAGAGCGAGCTCCAGGCCAAACTGACCGTACGGGAGGCGCTGGAGCTCTACGCCGCCTTCTACCCGGCCCCCGTCGACTGGCGGCCGCTCGCCGACCGGCTCGGCCTGACCGACCGGCTCTCCACCCGCTTCGCGAAGCTCTCCGGTGGCCAGAAGCAGCGGCTGTTCATCGCCCTCGCCCTGATCGGCGACCCGAAGGTCGTCGTGCTCGACGAGCTGACCACCGGGCTCGACCCGCGCGCCCGCCGCGACACCTGGAAGCTCATCGAGGAGATCCGCGACGGCGGGGTGACCGTCCTGCTCGTCACCCACTTCATGGAGGAGGCCCAGCGCCTCTGCGACCGGATCGCCGTCATCGACCGGGGCAAGGTCGTCGCCCTGGACACCCCGGCCGGGCTGATCCGGCGGGCCACCGGATCCACGGTCATCTCCTTCGCGCCCTCCCGGGCGCTCACCGGCCCCGACCTCACCCGGCTCACCGCGCTTCCCGGCGTCGCGTCCGTGACCCCGCCCGACCGCGAGGGGGAGCTCGCGCTGCACGGCACCGACGAGACGTTCACCCCGTTCGTCGCCCTGCTCGCCGAACTCGGCGTCACCGCCCTGCGGCTGCGCATCACCGAGACCAGCCTCGACGAAGCCTTCCTCGACCTCACCGGACAGGACGCCTGACATGCCGACCGAGACCACCACCGCACCAGCCACCGTCCCGGAACCCCGCGCCGCCCGGCGACGCGGCCCCGCGGCCGCCGTCCTGATCGCCGAGACCCGGCTCTTCCTCCGCGAACCGGGCAGCCTGTTCTGGATCCTCGCCTTCCCCTCCGTCCTCCTGGTGATCCTCGGATTCATCCCCGCCTTCGACGAGGCGCGGGACGACCTCGGCGGACGGCGCGTCATCGACCTGTACGTCCCGATCTCGATCCTGCTCGCCATGATCACGGCAGGGATCCAGGCGATGCCGCCGGTCCTCACCGCCTACCGCGAGCGCGGCATCCTGCGCCGGATGTCCACCACTCCGGTGCGGTCCTCCGCCCTGCTCTCCGCCCAGATCCTGCTGCACGGCGCGGCCTGCCTCGGCTCCGCGCTGCTCGTCACCGCCGTCGGCCGGATCGGCTACTCGGTGCCGCTGCCCGAACAGCTCCCCGGCTATCTGCTGGCGCTGCTGCTCGCCGTCGCCGCCGCGCTGACCCTGGGCGCCACCCTCTGCGCCCTGTCCCGCACGACGAAGGCGGTCACCGCGGTCGGCTCGGGCGCCTACCTCGTGATGATGTTCACCGCCGGGGTCTATCTGCCGGTCCAAGCGCTGCCCGACGCCCTGCGCCGCATCGTGGAGATCACCCCGTTCGGGGCCGCCTCCCAGGCGCTGGAGCAGGCCGCGTCCGGGAGCTGGCCGGGCTGGATCCACCTGGGGATCCTCGCCCTGTGGACCGTTGTTCTGGGCATCGCGGCCGCTCGACTCTTCCGGTGGCAGTGACGGAGACTTCGGGCATGACGTTGCCGCCCCGCTCCTCGTACCCGTCGGGTGCGACGGGGCCCCGCACGATCGAGGACCGCTGGGAGCAGTTCCACCGGTACGGTGCCTACGCCGTCCTCACCCTGTCGGTCCTCGTCGGGGGTGTCGCCGCCGACCTCATCATGACCCGCACCGAGATGTACGCGGCCGGGGCCCTGGCCGTGGCGGCGTACGGGCTGCAGATCTGGTGGGGCAGTGCCCGCCCGCGTACCGTTCCGGGCGCTCCGGCCGGGGTGGCCTACTACACCGCGAGGACCGTCCTCGCCTTCGCGCTGTCCTGGCTCAACCCGTTCTTCGCGATCTACGCGGCGCTCAGCTACTTCGACGTCGAACCCCTGCTGCCCAAGCGCTTCATCCGCGCCGGGCTGCTCACCACCGCCGTCACCCTGGCCGGTTCGCAGAGCGGAGGGCTGCCGCCCGCCTCCCTGATGAACTGGGTCGCCTTCTGCGTGCTCTACGCCGTCAACGCCACCCTCGCCCTCTTCTTCTGGCACGTCGGGATGCGCGAGGACGAGAAGGCCCGCATCCAGGGCGCGACCATCGCCGAGCTGGAGCGCACCAACCTCCGGCTGGAGCAGGCCATGGCCGAGAACGCGGCCCTGCACGCCCAACTCCTCGTCCAGGCACGCGAGGCCGGGGTCGACGACGAGCGGCGCCGGCTCGCCGCCGAGATCCACGACACCCTCGCCCAGGGCCTCACCGGGATCATCGCCCAGCTCCAGGTCGTCACCTCCCTCACCGACCGCGATCCGGAGACCGCCCGCGTCCACCTCGACCGGGCCGCCGCGCTCGCCCGCCACAGCCTCGGCGAGGCACGCCGCTCCGTGCACAACCTGGCCCCGGTCGCCCTGGAACACGACGAACTGGCCGGGGCGCTGAAGAAGTCGGTCACCGCATGGGCCGAACAGCACCGCGTCCGGGCCGACTTCACCGTCACCGGCACCGTCGAACCGGTCCACGACGAGATCGCCGCCACCCTCCTTCGCATCGCGGGCGAGGCGCTGGCCAACGCCGGGCGGCACGCCGGGGCATCCAGGGTCGGGGTGACGCTGTCGTTCATGGACGACGAACTGACCCTGGACGTACGGGACGACGGCCGCGGCTTCGACCCGGCGGCCGCCGCCCCGGCCGGCCGCACCGGCGGCTTCGGCCTCGGCGGCATGCGGGCCCGCGCGGAGCGCATCGCGGGCGCGGTCGAGGTGGAGTCGGAACCGGGCGGCGGCACGGCGGTGTCGGCCAGGGTTCCGCTGGTCAGGCACCCGTGAACGGCCCCGCGGCGCAACCCGGCCGGGCACCCGTCGACGGCCCCACCGCAGGCCCTGGCCAGACACCCGTGAGCCCCTCTACGGTGCGATCATGACCGAGACCCCCGCCCGTACCGTCACCCTCGTCGTCGTCGACGACCACCCGGTCGTCCGGGACGGGCTGCGCGGCATGTTCACCGCGGCCCCCGGCTTTGAGGTGCTCGGCGAGGCGGCCGACGGGGTGGACGCGCTCGCCGTCGTCGGTGAACTGGACCCCGACGTCGTCCTGATGGACCTGCGGATGCCCGGCGGCGGGGGAGTGGCGGCCATCGCGGAGCTGACCCGGCGCGGCGCCCGCTCGAAGGTCCTGGTGCTGACCACGTACGACTCCGACTCCGACACCCTCCCCGCGATCGAGGCGGGCGCGACGGGCTACCTCCTCAAGGACGCCCCGCGCGAGGAGCTGTTCGCCGCCGTCCGGGCCGCCGCCGACGGGCGCAGCGTCCTGTCGCCCGCCGTCGCCTCCCGGCTGATGACCCGGGTCCGCACCCCTGCCGCCGACCCGGCCGAGTCCGCACTGTCGGCCCGGGAGCGGGAGGTGCTGGTCCTGGTGGCGCGGGGCACCACCAACCGGGAGATCGCCGCCGAACTGTTCATCAGCGAGGCGACCGTGAAGACCCACCTCACCCATGTCTTCGCCAAACTGGGCGCCAAGGACCGGGCCGCGGCCGTCGCTGTCGGCTACGACCGGGGCATCCTCGGCTGACCCCTCCCACCCCGCTACTCCACCACCCGCAGCAGCAGCACCGAACGGGCCGGCACCGTCATCTCCGTACCGCCGTCCAGCAGCGTGCCCGGAGCCTCGGCCTGTTCCTCCCGCGAGGTGTCCAGGACCAGTTCGTACGCGTCTCCCCACGGCGCTCCCGGCAGGACGAAGGACGTCGGCTCCGCGCCCGCGTGCAGGACGGCCAGGAAGCTGTCGTCGGTCACCGGCTCGCCCCGCGCGTCCCGCCCCGGGATGTCCCGCCCGGAGAGGTAGAGCCCGAGCGTCGAGGCGGGCGCGTACCAGTCGCCCTCCGTCATCTCCCGGCCGTCCCGGGCGAACCACGCCAGATCCCGCAGCCCGTCCGGAGCCTGCGCCCGGCCGGAGAAGAACGCGCGGCGCCGCAGCACCGGATGGGTCCGGCGGAGCGTCAGCACCCGGGCCGTCAGCGCGGTCAGCTCCCGCCACTGCGGCTGGTCCAGCAGCGACCAGTCGACCCAGCCGGTCTCGTTGTCCTGGCAGTAGGCGTTGTTGTTGCCGCCCTGCGTCCGGCCCATCTCGTCTCCGGCCACCAGCATCGGCACCCCGGTGGACAGCAGCAGCGTGGTCAGCAGATTGCGGAGCTGACGGCGGCGCAAGCGGTTGATCTCCGGATCGTCGCTCTCGCCCTCGACCCCGCAGTTCCAGGCCCGGTTGTCGTTCGTCCCGTCCCGGTTGCCCTCCCCGTTCTCCTCGTTGTGCTTGTGCTCGTAGCTGACCAGGTCGCGCAGCGTGAAGCCGTCGTGCGCGGTGACGAAGTTGACCGAGGCGTACGGGCGGCGCCCGCCCCAGGCGTACAGGTCGCTGGAGCCGGTCAGCCGGTAGCCGAGATCCCGTACGTCGGGGAGCGCGCCGCGCCAGAAGTCCCGTACGGCGTCGCGGTAGCGGTCGTTCCACTCGGTCCACAGGGGCGGGAACGCCCCCACCTGATAGCCGCCGTTGCCGACGTCCCACGGCTCCGCGATCAGTTTCACCCGGCGCAGCACCGGGTCCTGGGCGATCACCGCGAGGAACGGGGAGAGCATGTCGACGTCGTGCATCGAGCGGGCCAGCGCCGCCGCCAGGTCGAAGCGGAAGCCGTCGACGCCCATCTCGGTGACCCAGTAGCGCAGCGAGTCGGTGATGAGCCGCAGCACCTGGGGCTGCACGACGTGCAGGGTGTTGCCGCAGCCGGTGTAGTCGGCGTAGCGGCGCGGGTCGCCCTCCAGGCGGTAGTAGCCCCGGTTGTCGATGCCGCGCAGCGACAGCATCGGCCCCAGCTCGCCCGCCTCCGCGGTGTGGTTGTAGACGACGTCGAGGATCACCTCGATCCCGGCGTCGTGCAGCGCGCGCACCATCCGCTTGAACTCGCCGACCTGCTGGCCGGCCGTGCCGGACGCGGAGTAGTCGGCGTGCGGGGCGAAGTAGCCGATGGAGTTGTAGCCCCAGTGGTTGTGCAGCCCGCGCCGCAGCAGATGGTCCTCGTGGGCGAACTGGTGCACCGGCAGCAGCTCCACCGCCGTGACGCCGAGCCGGGTGAGGTGCTCGATCGCCGCCGGATGCGCGAGACCGGCGTACGTGCCGCGCAGCTCGGGCGGGATGTCCGGGTGCCGCTTGGTGAAGCCGCGCACGTGCAGCTCGTAGATGACGGAGTCGGCCCACGGGGTCTTGGGCCGCCGGTCCTCCACCCAGTCGTCGTCATCGTGGACGACGACGCCCTTGGGGACGTACGGGGCCGAGTCCCGGTCGTCGCGCACGGTGTCCGCGACACGCTGGTCCGGCCAGTCCCGAACGTGCCCGTACACCTCGGGCGGCAGGCCGAAGGTCCCGTCGACGGCACGGGCGTAGGGGTCGAGCAGCAGCTTCGCCGCGTTCCAGCGGGCCCCCGTCCACGGGTCCCAGCGGCCGTGCACCCGGTAGCCGTAGCGCTGACCGGGCAGTACGCCGGGGACGAAGCCGTGCCAGATCTCATGGGTCAGTTCGGTCAGCGGGCAGCGCGTCTCGACGCCCCGCTCGTCGAACAGACACAGCTCGACCGCCTCGGCCCCACCCGCCCACAGCGCGAAGTTCGTCCCCGCCACCCCGTCCGGGCCGACCCGGAAGCGGGCCCCCAGCGGCATCGGGGCTCCCGGCCACACGGCGGGGGCCGGGGCCGCGGCCCGTACGGCTTCGGCGTACTCCGTGCGCTGCACCTCCACGATCTCCGCCCGGAGGGCGGCCACCGTCCCCGGATCCTGCACCGCCTCCCGCTCGGGATCCTGTACTGCCTCCTGCTCGGCTGCGCTCGACACCGTGTAGCCTCCCGCGGCTCGTGGGACGGGCACCTTCGAGGGGGCGCGCGGCGTCCCGGCCGCGGCCCTTCGGGGTAGTCCTCCCCTCTGTTCTGCCCACCGGGCGGCCCGCACTCACGTTTCCCCCGACCGGCCCTGGTCGTTGGGGGAGCGTGAACCACACAGCGAAGAGCGCACGAGCCTCGTCGGCCGCCGTGCTGACCTGGGCAGGACTGCTGACCGTGCTGGCCCTGCTGACCGGCTGCACCGACACCCGGGAGGCCCTGCTCAACGGCAAGGCACGGTCCCCCGGCGACGTGATCAGCGTCTTCCCCGAGAACGGGGCCAAGGACGTCGACGAGGAGACCCGGATCGCGGTGAAGGTCCCCGACGGGCGGCTGGAGAGCGTGAAGGTCATGCGGATCGAGGACGCGCAGCAGCAGACGGTCGCGGGGCGCATCGCCGAGGACGGACGCTCCTGGGCCCCGGAGCCCAGGGTGGCCCGGCTCGCCCTCGCCGCGAAGTACAGCATCGACGCGGTCGCCGTGGACGCACAGGGCCGCCGCTCCGCCCGGCACGCCACGTTCACCACGCTCGTGCCCGAGCACCGCTTCATCGGCTACTTCAAACCGGAGAACCGGTCCACCGTGGGCACCGGCATGATCGTTTCCTTCGCCTTCAACCGCCCGGTCGCCGACCGGGCGGCGGTGGAGAAGGCCATCCGGGTGACGTCCGATCCGGTGGTGGAGGTCGCCGGCCACTGGTTCGGCAAGGACCGGCTCGACTTCCGCCCGAAGACGTACTGGAAACCCGGCACCGAGGTGACCGTCGACATCGGGCTGCGGGACGTCGAGGGCGCCCCGGGCGTCTACGGCAGCCAGGACAAGACCGTCGTCTTCACCGTCGGCCGCCACCAGATCTCCCGGGTCGACGCGGAGGCCAAGACCATGGAGGTACGCCGGGACGGCGAGCTCGTCAGTACGGTCCCGATCACCGCGGGCGCCCCGAAGACCACCACGTACAACGGGAAGATGGTGGTCACCGAGATGCACGAGGTGACCCGGATGAACGGGGCGACCGTCGGCTTCACGGACAAGAAGGGCAAGGGCGAGTACGACATCAAGGACGTACCGCACGCGATCCGGCTCACCACCTCCGGCACCTTCCTGCACGGCAACTACTGGGCCGACGAGTCCGTCTTCGGCGAGGAGAACGTCAGCCACGGCTGCATCGGACTGCGCGACGCCAAGGGCGGCGGGGGCTCCACCCCCGGCGGCTGGTTCTTCGACCGGACCCTCATCGGCGACGTGGTCGAGGTCGTCAACTCCAAGGACAAGAAGGTCGCCCCGGACAACGGGCTCAGCGGCTGGAACATGACCTGGAAGAAGTGGACGGCGGGCTCGGCCCTGCGCTGAATTCCCGGGGTTCCGGCTGCCTGTTCCGCACAGGGCCCCCGCCCGGGCCGCGTCGCCCTCGCATGGCCGCCCCGGCTCCGGCGGCTCCACCCCCGGCACCCCGCGCCACCTGCACAGCTCCCCGCGATCCCGCCGGACCAGTTGGGACGGAACGGTGACATTCCGGAGGGAGTTCACCGCGCCCGCGATGTGATTATCTTGCGGCGGGCGTGCAGGTGTAGCGCGCGGGGGTGCGGGCCATGGCGGGAGCCGGGCCGTGCGAGGGGAGACGACCACAGTGAACGGGCAGCCGATATCGGGGGCATCGGCCGGGGCGAGCGGGAAGCGGCGCGGCGGACCGGGGCTTCTGGCCCTGGTTCTGGGGGCACTGCTGGTGCTGGTGACGGCGTGCGGAGGCGGCGGCAGCGACGACGCGGGGGACAAGAAGGGGCCGGCGGGCGGTACGAAGAAGGAGGACACGACGGCCTCGCAGGCGGTCGTGACCATCGCGCCCAAGGACGGGGCGGATTCCGTGGCGACCAGCGGCGCCCTGAAGATCGGCGCCGAGCAGGGCAAGCTGACCACGGTGAAGGTCGCCGACCCCAAGGGCAACGAGGTCGAGGGCGAGATCTCCGCCGACGGCGCGAGCTGGACGCCGGAGCGGCACCTCGCCGCCTCCACCAAGTACACGGTGCACGCGGTCGCCAAGGACTCCGAGGGCCGTGAGTCGGCGAAGGACACCACCTTCACCACGCTCGTCCCGGCGAACACCTTCATCGGGCACTACACGCCGGAGGACGGCTCCACCGTCGGCGTCGGCATGCCGGTCTCCATCAACTTCACCCGTGGCATCACCGACCCGGACGCGGTGGAGAAGGGCGTCAAGGTGACGGCCGAACCGGCCGTCGAGATCGAGGGCCACTGGTTCGGCAACGACCGCCTCGACTTCCGCCCGGAGACGTACTGGAAGCCGGGCACCAAGGTGACCGTCGAGCTCAACCTCGACGGCGTCGAGGGCCGGCCGGGCGTCTACGGCAAGCAGGCCAAGACGGTGAAGTTCACCATCGGCCGCAGCCAGGTCTCCACCGTCGACGCGAGCGGCAAGCGGATGAAGGTGGTCCGCGACGGCAAGCAGATCAAGGACATCCCGATCTCCGCGGGCGCCCCGGCGACGACCACGTACAACGGTCAGATGGTCATCAGCGAGAAGCTCAAGGTGACCCGGATGAACGGCGACACCGTCGGCTTCGGCGGCGAGTACGACATCAAGGACGTCCCGCACGCCATGCGGCTGTCCACCTCGGGCACCTTCCTGCACGGCAACTACTGGGGCGCGTCCTCGATCTTCGGCAACACCAACACCAGCCACGGCTGTGTCGGTCTGCGCGACGTGCGCGGCGGCTACGACAACCAGACGCCGGCGGCCTGGTTCTACAACAAGTCGATGATCGGCGACGTGGTCATCGTGAAGAACTCCAAGGACAAGCAGATCGCTCCGGACAACGGCCTCAACGGCTGGAACATGGACTGGGAGGAGTGGAAGAAGTAACGCTCTTCCCCTCTTCGACCGACCCGGCGGGCCCGGTGCTGTGACCAACGGCACCGGGCCCGCCGTCGTTAGCGCTGGTTAACCTCTAGTCATGACTGTGACCTTCGAAGTACGCGACGGCGTCGGCACCATCCAGCTCGACCGGCCGCCCATGAACGCCCTGGACGTCGCGATCCAGGACCGGCTGCGGGAGCTGGCCGAGGAGGCGACCCGGCGCGAGGACGTGCGCGCCGTGATCCTCTACGGCGGCGAGAAGGTGTTCGCGGCGGGCGCGGACATCAAGGAGATGCAGGCGATGGACCACACCGCGATGGTCCTCCGCTCCAAGGGCCTCCAGGACGCCTTCACCGCCGTCGCCCGCATCCCGAAGCCGGTCGTCGCCGCCGTCACCGGTTACGCGCTCGGCGGCGGCTGCGAGCTGGCTCTCTGCGCCGACTTCCGGATCGCCGCCGACAACGCCAAGCTCGGCCAGCCGGAGATCCTCCTCGGCCTGATCCCCGGCGCGGGCGGCACCCAGCGCCTCGCCCGCCTGATCGGCCCCTCCCGCGCCAAGGACCTGATCTTCACCGGCCGCATGGTCAGGGCGGAGGAGGCCCTGACCCTGGGTCTGGTCGACCGGGTTGTCCCGGCCGCCGAGGTCTACGACCAGGCACACGCCTGGGCCGCCCAGCTGGCCAAGGGCCCCGCACTGGCGCTGCGCGCGGCCAAGGAGTCGATCGACGCCGGCCTGGAGACGGACATCGACACCGGCCTCACGATCGAGCGCAACTGGTTCTCCGGTCTGTTCGCCACGGAGGACCGCGAGCGGGGGATGCGCAGCTTCGTGGAGGAGGGGCCGGGGAAGGCCACGTTCCTCTGATCCGTAGTCAGATGACCGGTGATCCGTAGTCAGGTCGGGCCCGCCGATAGTCGGGTCGGGTGGGCCTCGCGTGCGGGGTTCACCAATCAGGGCGGATTATCCGGGCCTTAAGGCAACCTTAAGGCCCGGTGCCGTCGTCGTCCGGGGCGTGCGCGTCGGGTGGGGCGTCGTCGCAGCTCAGGCCGGTCGTTCGTGGGGTTGGATTGCCATGGGCATATGCCGAGAGCCTTCCCAGAACGACGTCGGCTCGGGGTGCGGATTCCGAAGGAACGGCCCCGGAAGGCGATACGTGCGGCCATGATGGTGGGCATGGCGGGCCTGGAGGGTGTGGAGCAGCCGCGACCGCGCAGCAGCGCGACGGCGGCACGCAGTTCGTCGATCATGGATGACGAACAGGCGTTCAAGGCGCTGGAGTTGTTCGGAAATCCGACCGAGGCGGAAGTCCGGCTGCCGTCCCGCCCGGAGTCGGCGGCGACGGCCCGTCGGCTCACCTCCTGCGTCGTGCTCCGCCAGTGGGCCCTCTCGCCGCAGACCGCGGAGTACGCGGTGCTCCTGGTCTCCGAGCTCGTCGGCAACGCGGTGCGTCACACCGGGGCCCGGGTCTTCGGGTTACGCATGGTGCGCCGCCGGGGGTGGATCCGTGTCGAGGTGCGTGACCCCTCGCGCGGGCTGCCGTGTCTGATGCCGGTGCGTGAGATGGACGTCAGCGGCCGCGGGCTCTTCCTCGTCGACAAGCTCTCCGACCGCTGGGGCGTGGACCTGCTGCCGCGCGGCAAGACCACGTGGTTCGAGATGCGGATCTCCGACCGCTGATGCGGGGCAGCCCCGGGGCGACCCTGCCGCCGGAACGCAGAAGCCCCCGGTCGGCCGTGGTGCGGCGCTGCGGGGGCTTCTGACGGAGGCCGTGGCATGGGGGGTGTGTCCACGGCCGCTCAGGGCGACCTGGCCCGGGTCAATGGGGGTCGTGGCTCCGACTATGGCAGATGGGCGACCCCGGTGCCAAAGCGACTTGTCGGAATATTTAAGGAACAAACGGGCAACTCTCGGTTGAATCGCAGGTGTGCTCGGTCACTCGCCTGGTTTTCCATGCATTTTTATGGCGACGTTTGAATGATTCATTGATCATCTACTGAACTGCTCAATCGTCCCATTTCGCTCGTTCCGCCCCTACTGTGTCCCCCGGGAATCGGTCGTACCCGTGGAACGTGAGGTGGTCGGGCATGGACGGACGCAGGGCTCCGATGGGCCGCCGTGACGTGCTGGGCGCGGGGGCCGGGGCGCTGGCCGCCGCCCTTGCCGCAGGCTGTGCCGCCCCGGCCCCCGGGGCCCCGGCCGCCCCCGGGCCCAGCGCCCCCGGCTCCGCCGCCCCGGCCACCCTCCCGGCCGCTGCCCCGCGCCGCTTCCCCGGGCTGCCCTTCCGGATCGCCCACGGCCCCCGCGACCGGCCCCGCGTCGCCCTCACCTTCGACGGGCGGGGCGATCCGGACCTCGCCCGCACCGCACTCGCCCGGTGCGAACGGGCCGGGGCGCGCGTCACGGTCCTCGCGGTCGGCACCTGGCTCGCCGAGCACCCCGGACTGGCCCGCCGGATCCTCGACGGAGGCCACGAGATCGGCAACCACACCGAGCACCACCTCGACCTCGCGGCCCTGGACGAGCGCGCCGCGTACGAGGAGATCGCCGCCTGCGCCCGGCGGCTGCGCCGGCTCACCGGATCCATCGGCGCCTGGTTCCGGCCCTCGCCCACCGCGTACGCCTCCCCGCTCGTCCAGCGCCTCGCCCGGCGGGCCGGCTACCCCCATGTCCTCGGCTGCGACGTGGAGTCGCGCGACCACGCGGCCACCCGCGTCGCCGCCGTCACCCGGAAGGTCGCCGGGGAGCTGCGCAACGGATCGGTGGTGGAGCTGAGCCTCGGCCGCCCGGTCACCATCGAGGCGCTGCCGCTGCTGCTCGCCGAGATCGGCCGCCGCGGGCTGCACGCGGTGACGGCCACGGAGCTGCTGGACCGACCGGCCGCCGACGTCACCCGGACGGCCCGATAATCTGACCCCTGACATTCGGCATCACGAAGGGGCGGAACAGTGGCGGACATCGAGTCGGCGCGCGCGGTATTCGAGAAGTTCGACGCGAACGGCGACGGCCTCATCACGGCCAACGAGTACAAGAGCGCGATGGCCCAGCTGGGCGACCCCTTCGTCACCGAGACGGTGGCGCAGGCGATCATCAACGCACACGACGGCAACGGCGACGGCCTGCTCACCTTCGACGAGTTCTGGGCCGCGCAGAACAAGGCCTGAACCACGTAGAGCTTCATCCGCCGCGGCGGTCGGTCCCGCGCCGTCGGGGGCCGACCGCCGCCGCGTACGTCCGGAGGGACCCCTTCGGTGCGGAGCACGGTGGTGAGCCCCGCGCCGGGTATCCGGAGTTCGCCGGTGCCGCGGGCCATGAGGCCGGGCCCGAACAGCGCGATGAGGAGGGCGAGGACGCCCGCCGCGCCGAGCAGGAGAGGGATCGTCCACAAGCGGCGGGCCGACGCCGCCCCGGACGCTCGCTCGGATATCTCAGATATCTCGCCCGTCTCGCCGACGAGCGGTACGGCGCTCGGCGCGCCGCTCGCCTGCATCGTCGGCGTGGCCGGATCGGCCGGGGGTCCGGAGAGCATCACGGCTCGATCCTCGCGGGTGGACAAAGCCACAGCAAGCCGCGCACGGCGGGCGGAGGCCCTGCGCGCCCACCCGGAGGTGTACAGCCCGGAGTTCGGCGCCGCCCTCACCGTCGTCCATCTGACGGCCGCGTCGCTGTGGACCGGCGGGCTGCTGTACGTCCTGCGCACCATGTGGCTCTGGCGCGGCTCACCCATCGCGGCCCGCGCCCTGCTCGGCCGGTACGCGCGCCTGGCGATCTGGCTGTACGTCGCCCTCGCCGCCACCGGGACCGCCTCGGCCCTGCGCCGGCTGCCGCTGGACGTGGTGTTCACCTCCGCCTACGGGCGCACCCTGCTGCTCAAGCTGGCGCTGATGGCCGTCGTCAGCGTGCTGGCCCTGGCGGCGCGGCGGGGGATGCTCCGGGACACCGACCCGTCGGTCGCGCACCGGCTGGCCCGCCGCGAACAGGTCGTGCTGGGTCTGGTCGTGGTGGTCTCGGCGGTCCTCACCGTGGTTCCTGACCCGCACTGGATCTCGCTGCGCCCCTAATCCCGCTGCCAACTCCGCAACTCGTCGTCGCGCGGGGCGAGGACCACGGCCGGGCCGTTCCGGCCGTCCTCGGTGTCCTGGCCGTCCTGGCCGAAGAACCCGACCGGCCGTCGCGCGTCCCAGGACGGCCACCCCGGGTCCCCGCCCGTCGCGAAGTCCACCCAGGCCCGGTGCATCGTGTCCGCCAGTTCCTGCGGGGCGTCCGGTCCTGTCAGGGCCCGGGTGTCGGGGTGGGCGAGCGTGTCGAAGACGAAGCCCAGCTCCAGCGCGTGGCAGGCGCCGAGCCGCTGTACGGGGGTGGGCCAGCCGAACTCGTACACGTACGTGGCACCGGGCGCGGCCGTCCGGGCGTCGGCCAGCCGGTTGAGCGGGACCCGCAGCAGCAGGTCCGTCGCGAGCGCGCCGAGGATCTCACCCGGCGTGGCGTCCGGGCGGTTGGCGCGGTAGGTGCGGGCGGTGGCGTTCGGCACCCGGAACTTCAGCAGCGCCAGCCGCAGCTTCAGCCGGCTGATCTTCTCGGTGAGGCCGCCGGGCACGAACCAGAGCCGGTACTCCTCGGTGTTCGTCCCCAGCAGCAGGTCCACTCCGTCGGACGCGCCCGCCTGCAGTGCTTCCATCGGGTCGTGGGGCAGCAGGTCGCCGTCGACGACGAGCTGGAAGGAGTGGCGGCCGGTCAGCGGGTTGCCGCCGCTGGTGACCTCGGTCTGCGCGGTCAGCAGCGCCTCCGGGTCCACGGCGGCCAGCGCGGCGGCCGTCGCGGGCACCCCGAGCCGTTTCGCGATCAGCTCGGTCGTCCCGCGCGCCGCGTCCGGGGGCAGCGCGGTGGGCGCCCCGCTCTGGAGCACCGCCCGCCGGAAGAGCCCCGCCGACCGGGGCGCGGCCAGCAGCCCGGCGATACTGATCGCGCCCGCCGACTCCCCGGCCACCGTCACCCGGTCCGGGTCGCCCCCGAACGCCGCGATGTTCTCGCGCACCCACTCCAGGGCGGCCAGCTGGTCCAGCAGGCCCCGGTTGGCGGGCGCGTCCGGGAGGACGCCGAAGCCCTCGACGCCCAGCCGGTAGTTGACGGAGACGAGGACCACCCCGTCCCGGGCGAACGCGGACCCGTCGTACACCGGCACCGCCGAGGAGCCGTGCACCAGCGAGCCGCCGTGGATCCACACGAGGACGGGCAGCAGCCCGGCGGCCCGGTCCGGCCGCGGCGAGGGCGTCCACACATTGAGGTTCAGCCACCCGTCGCCCGGCACCGCCGGGTCCGGCAGCAGCCGGTCCAGCGGCGGGGCGTAGGGCCGCTTCGGGGCGGTCGGACCGAACGCCACGGCCTCGCGCACCCCCGTCCAAGGCTCGGGCGGTTCCGGCGCGCGGAACCTCCGCGCGCCCACCGGTGCGGCCGCGTACGGGATGCCGCGGAAGACGGCGACGCCCCGTTCCACGGCACCGCGCACGGTGCCGTGCACGGTGGTCACCTGCGGGGCGCCCGCCACGCTGTCGTGGGGAGCCCTTGCCGCGATGTCGGTCATGATGCCTGCCGATCCCTCTCGCCGGGCGGCCCTTCGTGCCGAAGACCAGGGCACGGACGTATGCCTGCCCCGAAGCGGTGACCCGCGACACCCCCCAGGCGGCTGATCGGCCGGTGGGCGTCCAGGTCGGCCCGTACCCGGGCCCGGGAATCCCCCCGGGCCCGGGTACGGGCGGTCCGGCCGCTCAGGCCGCGAAGTACTGGGACAGCGAGTCCCGTTCGTCCAGCTCCACCAGGTCCGGACGGGTGTAGCGCTCGGCGCGCGCGTGGTAGTCGAAGTCACCCCGGACGAGGCCCCGGTAGTCCTGGACGCAGCGCTCCAGGGCCGCCCGGGTCGGGCCGGTGATGCCCGCCGCCTCGATTTCCTGGATCAGTTCCTTTTCCGCCCGCTGCACCCGCTCGGCTATCCGGGCCAGTTGGATCCCGGCCTCGTCCACGGCTTCCTGGAGGGTGCATCCGCGGTCGCGCTGAATGAGGCGTACGGCGTTGTGCTCGTAGCCGAGGGCGGCTTCCTTCTCGAAGGAGCAGATGTCATTGCAGAGCCCGGAATGATCGGTGACCGCGTTCCGCAGGGCGATATACGCGGGCAGGCTCCGGGCGGAATCCGGGAGATCGATTTCCGCGGTGATCTCGTGCAGGCAGAGAAAGGGCTGCATGGCGACCGAATCCCGCCGGTGCTTGGCGAATTCGGAGCGGCTCGGCACCTGTCCGGCGGCCCGCTCGACGGCTTCGGCGTAGTACGTCCACAGCCAGGCGGCGGTGTCCCGCCGGAACTGCCGGTTCCACTGCGGCGACCGTCCGGGGCAGGTCCGGTCCCGCAGCCCGGCGAGCGCCCGCTCCATGGGCCCGTTCGGTGCGGCCCCGTCGAGGACGTCCACCAGGCGGGTGATCGCTTTCTCGCACATCAGCGGATTACGTCCGGCCGGTCCGTCGTCGAACTCGTCGTCCACCAGGAAGGCCCAGAAGAGCCATTGACAGAACAGGTCGAGATGGTCCTGCGAGGCCTTCGGGAAGATGAGGGATATCCACAGTTCCGGACGGGTTCGGATCATCTTCTTCCGGGCCGGTACGGAGAGGTCGAGTCCCTCGGATTCGGCCCATTCCCAGGCGGCCTCACGAGTTTTCGCCAGGCCTGGGTGGCATCCAGCACTCTGGAACGGCATATGAAACGCCGGTAACGTGATCTGGCTCATTGCTGCCCCTCGTCTGATGAATACGGGCGGACGATGTGAACGGCGCATTCCGGGTGATCGAGCAGGGGACGGGCCCGTCGGAAAGCGGCCGCCGCGAGCCTCGGGGACCGGGCGCCGGAGCGGCGTCGCGAGGCGGGAGGGCTGGCCAACCGCTGTCCTCCTTCCTCCGCCGGGAGCCACGGAGCCCGGGCAGGGCCGGTGAGCCGGTGGGCGGGCGCGTCACCATGTGTAATGCCCAGTCAACCGCGTGTGGGGGTGCCGAGGGAAGCCATTTGTGACCGAAATTGTTTGATCGTCAATAACTCTCTGATCGTTACTGGGGCGTTGGTGAACTTCTGGGGCGGCGGCCCGGTTCAGGTACGCCGGAAGAACTCGACCTCGCCGAGGGCGATCGGGCGCCCCTCGCCCTGGCCGGTCGCCTCCCTCAGCACCAGCTCGACGGAGCGGACGTCGCTGATGCCCATCCGTACCGTCTGCTTGCCGGGCTTGTCGTTGAAGGTCACCGCCTTCTTGTGGACCTTGCCGTCCTTCGTGGTGACGAGCAGGTCCGCCCGGGTCGGCCGCGCGCCCCGCCGGAACTCCTGCGGCTCCTTCGACACCCCGGTGTGCACCACGATGCCGACCAGCCGGAACGGCGTCCCGAACGAGCAGGTCAGCGATGTGCCGAGCGCGGGTGCGCCCCAGTACTTGTTCGTCAGACCGTCGATCGCCGCGCTCCCGGGATGGCCGGGGGCCGCCGCGCTCGCGGACACCCCGGTGGGGCTGATCTCCGCCGTGCCGCCGAGCTTGTCCCGGACGTCCTCGAAGGCGTACCGCCCCAGCGGGAAGAACAGGAAGCCCGCGAGCACCAGGCCGGCCACGGCCAGCACCAGCAGGGTCCGCCGCAGCGCCCGGCCCGAACCGCCGCGCACCCGGCGGCGGAACGGCCACACCGTGCGCCACCACGGCAGGGCGGCGGGCTGCTCCCGGACCTGGAGGGGCGCGGCGCACCGCCGGCAGAACTTCCGCCCGGCCAGGTTCGGCGTACCGCAGGCCGGACAGGGCGGCCCGTCCGGCGCCTCGTCCGCCGCCACCGGCCGCACGACGGGCCGCCGGGCCACGGGCCGCGCGGGCCGCACGGCCCCCACCGGCTCGTCCGCGTCGGACGCGGTCCCGGGCCCGCTCGTCGTCGCGGTGGTCGGGACTCCCGGGCGTACGGGGGCGGGGGCCGGGGCGGGCCGTACGGGAGGCACCGAGGGCACGGGGGGCGCCGGGGGTACGGAGGGGCGCGCCGGGGGAGGCGTCGCCGGTACGGGGGTGGGTGCGGGGGCCTCCGGGCGCGCGGTCGCGGGCGGTGCCGGGGGCGGCGCGGGCTCGGCCTGCGGCGCCCGGGTTCCAGCTCCGGCCTCGGGCTTCGCCCCCGGCCCGGACGCAGGCTCCGGCTCGGCCGTCCGTGCCGGTTCGGGCTCGGGTGCGGGGACGGACTGCGGCTCGGGGCCGGGGGCGGACTGCGGCTCGGGCTTCGAAGCCGGAGCCCCGGCTGCGGCCTCCGGCTTGGGCGGCGGCTCGTCGGCGGGCTCCGGGGCCACCTCCGGCTCCGGTACCGACTCCTCCTCCGGCTCAAGATCCGGCGTGCGGCCTCGTCGTACGGGCTCCGAGGACCAGCCCAGGTACGCACCGCAGTTGCCGCAGAAGTCGTCGCTCTCGCCGTTGGCCGTACCGCACGCCGGGCACGAACGCATCACGTCAGCCTCCAGTCTGTTCAGGCGCTCCGGGCGGGCCCGGCAGGACCTCCACCCGGCAGGTCAGGTGGACGGGGCACGAGGCGGTGGCGACCTCCAGGACGCGGTGGGCGTCCACCGCGTCCACCCCGTCGTCCGCGCGCACCGGCCAGACCCGGACCAGGAGTTCACCGGTCGGCGGCGGCGGGAGCACTGCCCCCGGCTCGGCGGACCAGGTCGCGCCCCCGCCGTCCCGGACCTCCGCGTGCACCCCGCAGCACAGCCGCAGCCGCTCCACGAGACCCCGCCGGGTGCCGCGCCACCGGTGCAGCTCCACGGCGCGCGCCACGACCGCCCGGCGCAGCGCCACCGGCCACGCCGGATCGGCCTCCACGCCCACCCAGGACGCCAGCCACGGCAGGAAGTCGGCGGGGGCGAGGGCCGGGTCGACGTACGCGGGCAGGTTGTCCAGCGTGGACAGGACCGGCGCGAGCACCGTGTCCAGGCCCGCCGTGAACCGCTGGGCCAGGTCGTCGTCCGCGTACAGGGCGGGCAGCAGCTCGCCGATCGGGTAGCGGCTGGGCAGGCCGGGTATCGCCGCCCGGGTCATACGACCTCACCGGCCCCGCTCGCGGTCACCACGACCTGGTGCTGGTGCGAGAAGACCAGGGCCCCCGGCGCCACGTCCACCCGGTCCGCCGCCGCCCCGCGCCGGCCCGTGATCGGGTCCGCCGGGAACAGGCGGACGTCCTCCACGAGCCCCGCCCCCTCCACGCTCTGGAGCACGGCGAAGACCTCCCCGTACTGCACGGGCCTGCCGAACGGCCACCCCCGCCCGTCCGCCCCGCCCCGCAACGGGTCGATGTGGCGGAACAGCGCCTCCAGCGCCTCGGCCCGCACCCGGTCCACGTCACCGGGCGCGGCCACCAGCCGGGCGACGACCGTGACGCCCTGGTAGGCGGGCGGTTCGACGATCAACCGGGTTCCCACCAGGCGCCGTTCGTCGAGCCGCTCCGTCACCGCCGTGAGCACCGCGTCCGAGGGGATCAGCTGCTCGAACCGCACCTGCCCGTCCTCGTCGGCCACCGCGTCCGGCACCACCAGCACCCGTACCGCACCGGCTTCGCCCGGCACCGCGGGCAGGCACCGCACCCGGCGCAGGGACGGCGCGGCCTCCCGGGCGATCAGCTCGTAGTCCTCGGCCGTCACCGCCCGCTCCTGCACCCGCAGGATGTTGGGCGCGCGCACCTTGGCGTTCTCGACGGTCTCCCCGTCGACCCCGCCTGTCGCCGCCTCGCGGTTGTTCACGCCCGCGACGTACGGCACGGAACTGCGCAGCACGGCGATCGCGCCCCGGGCGACGTTCCCGGCCGATCCGCCACCCGTGCGGTAGCGGGGGACGCGGAGCTGGGAGCCCTTCGCGGGCACCGCCCCGTACGCGCGCATCGTGCCGTCGGGCTCCCGCACCTCCGGCGGGAACGCGAACTCCCCGGCGACCGCGTCGACCCGGACGTGCCGGTCCCCGGGCCCGGACGCGCCGAAGTGCTCGACCGGGGTCCAGATCTCCCAGCCCTCGTCCGTCGACACCTGGACGACCGGCGGGTCCCCGTCCAGCAGCAGCGGCGCCCGGCTCACCGTGAACCGCTGCCCGGCGATGCCCTCCGACACCCCGAGGGGCACATCGAGGACGGTCTCCGCGTGCTCGGCCGCCGTCGTACCGCCGACCGTGAACACCTCGGCCTCCCGGATCGTCGGCGACTCCGAGTAGAACGGCTGGCCCGGCTCCGGGGCGGTCACCCGGCAGCGCAGCCACCCCGCCCGGGTCCCCGCCACGACGGACGCGGTGTGCCCGGCCGGGACGAACACCACGACCTCACCGGGCCGGTTGAGGCCGCCGGTGGAGTCGGTGCCGGTCGCACAGGCCACCCAGCGGGCCCCGTCCCACGCCTCCCACACCAGCGGCGGCTGCCGCGGGTCGACGCCCACGCCCTCCACCCGGCTGTCCAGCCGGACGGCGACGATGCACCGCGGCACGGCCGTCGGCAGCCCGAACAGCAGGGCGTCGCCGGGCTCCGGGCGGGCCTGGAAGCACGGGATGTCCTTGCCCGCGCCGAGCGGCGCCGTCCGGTCCGTCTGGTCGCCCGACACCGGCGCGGTCACCAGCCGTTCCAGCGAACTCGGCACGATCGGCAGGTCCTCGGAGGTGGAGAACACCACCGGCTCCTCGGCCTCACCGCGCGCGGTCGCCACTTCTGTACCGGCGGGCAGGTGCACGGTCTCCGGCTGCGGCGCGGAGAGCCAGAAGTCGATGTCGGCCCGTGCCACGGTCGGCGGGAACAGCGTCACGCCGAGCAGATCGAGGAAGGCCGCGTAGTTCTTGTCGGGCACCCGGTTCAGCCGGTACAGCAACTGGTCGACCATGTACGCGAACGTCTCGATCAGCGTGACCCCGGGGTCCGACACATTGTGGTCGGTCCACTCGGGGGAGCGCTGCTGGACGAACCGCTTGGCCTCGTCGACGAGTTGCTGGAAGCGCCGGTCGTCCAGGTTGGGGGAGGGCAGCGCCATCAGAGCCTCCCCGCTTCCGGAGCGGACTGTGCCGCCGAGCCCTCGGAGGAGGGGATCGTGTAGAAGGGAAAGACCAGGTTGCGCAGGTCGTTGGTGGCCCGCACGGTGTAGTGCACGTCGATGTAGAGCGTGCCCTCCTCGACCGCGTCGAAGGCGACGACCACATCCGTCACCTCGATCCGCGGCTCCCACCGCTCCAGCGAGGTGCGGACCTCCTGCGCGATCCGCCCGGCGGTCGCCCCGTCGCCGGGCGCGAAGACGTACTCGTGGATGCCGCAGCCGAACTCGGGGCGCATCGGCCGCTCACCCGGCGCGGTGCCGAGGATCAGCCCGATGGCCTCCTCGATCTCCTTGTCCCGTTCGACGAGGGCGATGCCGCCCGTCGGCCCGGTCCGCAGCGGGAAGCCCCAGCCGCGTCCGATGAATCCGCCGCCGCGTCCGGCGTACCCGTCGCCGCTCACATCGGGCCCCCGATCAGGACGTTGAACGCACCGCTGATGATCGGCGCGCCGCAGGTGGTCTTGTCGCCCATCCGGGCCGCGGGCAGCCCGCCGATCAGCACCGCGCCGCCGATCGCGGCGGCCGGGTTGGGCATGATCACGTTGCCGGGGCCGAGCGCCGCGTGCGGGGGGACGACGCACCCGTGCAGGCTCCCGGTGACGGCCGCGGGCCGGCCGCCGATGAGCACGGTGGCCACGGCCATCGCGCCCGGGGGCGGGGTGCCGATGAGGCCGCCGTGGGCGGTGCTGTCGCCCGTGCGGGCTGCGGGGGGCATGACCGGGGTTCTCCTTGCTGTGGAAAGGGGCTTCGGGGATGCGGGAGGGAGCGGGCGGGCGGTCAGTTGATCCTGATGAGCTTGGCCTTGAGGACGGCGAGCAGGCCGCCGTCGACCGTGACCCCCGTCTTGCCGTTGACGGTCACCGAGCGGCCCTTGATGTTCACGTCACCCGTGGCGCCCGCGTCGAGCGTGATGCCCGAGGCGGACAGCGTCACCGAGCTCAACTCCCTTGTCCCGCCTCGCGCTTTGACGGTGAGGGTGATCTCGCCCTTCTTCTCGTCGAGGACGACGTCGAGCCGTTTGTCGCCGGTGGCGATCCGTACGCCCGCCGGACCGCGCGGGGCGTCCAGCAGCTCCAGCCGGTTCCCCGAACGAGACACCAGGGAGCGGCGGTTGACCTTTCCGCTGGTCGGGTCGACGAGCGGGACGTCGTGCGGGGAGGGCTTGTCGACCCCGTTGTAGAGCCCGCCGAGTACGTACGGGCTGTCCAGCAGCCCCTGTTCGAACCCGACCAGCACCTCGTCGTTGACCTCGGGGCTGAACACCCCGCCGCCGCCCTGGCCGCCCCACTGCACGGTGCGCACCCAGTCGGTGACGTACGTGTCGTCGAGCCAGGGGAACTTCAGCCGCACCCAGCCGCGTTGGCCCTTGCCCTCCTCGCGGATGTCGGTGACCACCCCGATCGCCAGACCCGGCATGCGCGGACCGCGCGAGGGGGCGTTCGCACCGGCGGCGAGCCCGGAGAGCGACCGGTCCGGCGAGGCGCTGACGATCACCGTCGTGCGGTAGCCGGTGTCCGGTTCGAGTACGTGGTGCGCGGCTGTGGCGGTGTAGCGGCCGGAGAACGCGGGGCCCACATTGCCCAGCGTCACCGGCAGGCCCGCCCGCAGCTGCGGATTCCCGTACGCCACCGCCTCGACCTCCCCGAACCCGGCGCTCACGGACGCGGCGAGCGCCCCGGCCACGGCCCGGGTCTCCGCCTGGGTGCGGTACGGGGTGTCGGCGATCGTCGTCCGGGAGTTCCCCCCGAACATCTTGGCCGCCGTCGACGGGCTCATCCCCGGGGCGACGGTGTCGCTGCGCACGGACTGCTGCCGGGCCACCAGCCGGGTCTTGGTGTCGACGTTCCAGCCGCGCACCTCGACGCTGTCCGACCCGTCGGCCCCGGTCAGCACCGCGCGCAGGGCCAGCAGATTGTTCCCGTACTCCAGGACCATCGGGTCGCGCGTCGCGGACGTCGAGGGAGAGGGCGCCGAGGAGGCCGGGTCCGGCTTGGTGAACTGCAACCGGCCCTTGTCGTCGACCCGTACGGTGGCGCCGCTCTCGGCCGCGAGGTGCTGGAGGAACTCCCAGTCCGACACGTTCGGCTGGGTCAGCTGCTTGTACGTGACCGGCGCGGCCTCGATCCGCCCGACCGCAAGACCCGCCCCGGCGGCGACCTTGCGGACGATGTCCGCCGTCTTCATGTTCCGGTACGCCACCACCTTCCGGCCGCGCTGCAGCCGGTGCGCCTTGGAGAACGCCCGGACGATGGTGAACGACCCGGTCGTGTCGGTGTCCAGCTCGACCGCGGTGACCTCCCCGGTGAACAGCCGCTCGCGCCCCCGGTCCTTCACGGTCACGACCGAGATCTTCAGCGGGGTGCCCATGCCGATACCGGTCTTGGCGAGGAACGTGTGGTCAGGATCCCGGTACATCAGGACGGCCGTGTCCGGCAGACCCACGTTCTCGTCGACCACGCAGCTCACCAGCTGGGTGGCCCAGGCCGCGGGCAGCTCGGCGGGCGCCTCGACGATCGGGTCGGCGGCGAACGAGCGGCCGGGCGCTTCCTTCCCGCTCATCGGCCCTCCTCCGCCGGTCCGTCTTCCCGCCCGGGCACCAGAAGCTCCCGGCCGGGCGTCAGCGTCATCGGGTCGTCGATGTCGTTGGCGTACGCGATGGTGCGCCACGCGGTGGCGTCGCCGTACTCCCGCCAGGCCAACAGGGGCAGGCTGTCCCCGGCCACGACCCGGTGCGTGCGCCGCGCCTCCTTCGAACCCGAGGTGGGGTTCTGGCCCGCCGGATCGACGCTCGCCTCCTCGATGGAGAGGGAGCAGGTGGCGCGCAGCGGCTTCCCGTCGACGTCGAACAGGGTGTACGAGACCTGGAGGTTGGAGAGCACCCCGTCGAACGAGGTCGTCTTCGACGTCCCCCAGTCGAACCGCACCCAGGGGCTGGCGGGCGTCTTGCGGGCCAGACTGCTGGGGGTGGGGACACAGGCGGTCATCAACTGCTCCACCGCCTTCTCCACGGAGTTGTCGTGGGTGGCGGTCGCGTCGAGGAACACCTCCAGCGACAGGGCCCGGGGCCCGCTGCCGACGAACTCGGGCAGCGCGGACTGCCCGGCCATCCGGGACGGGGTACGCCGCCACTCGGTGCTCTTGCTGAGCGACAGCTTCGCGGGGTTGAACTGCAACGTGAGGCGGGCGAGCGTGCCGCCGGGCTTGGCGCCGACGGCCGACGGCGGTTCCATGATGGTGAGTTGGGCACGAGCGCGGCTCGCGCGGAGAGCGGGTGACATTGCGGTTCCTCCTTCCTACGTCCTGGTCCTGTCCCTGGCGGATGCGCTGTTGCCTGTCAGGAGGGCTCCAGACCCTCGTGCGCGATCTCCAACGTCTCAATCGCCGCCTGGGAGTTGGCCGGGTCGAAGGACGGTCCCTGCCAGCGCACCGGCACGATCCCGTGGACCTGCCAGCTGATGATCCGGCTCAGATCGGGGCGCAGTGCCACGATCTCGCCGTCCTTGGGCTCGACCCGCTGGATTGTCTCGTTCAGCCAGCGCGCGATCTTGAGGGTGTCGGTGGTCACCGGGCGGGTCAGCGTGATGTTCGTCCAGGTGATCCGCCCCGGCAGCTGCCAGGTGAACCCGTTGTTGCCGCCCTCGGCGTACGTCTCCATCTCCACCTCGGCGCCCAGGCCCGAGCAGGTGTGGAACGCGCCCAGGTCGCTGCCGCCGATCGCGAGCTTGAAGAACACGCTCGTCGCGAAGATGTTGTCGGTCATGCGTCTCTCGTCTTCTCTGCGGTCGGTCGGTCGTACGGGGCGTGGCGGGGGCGGAGGCCGGTGTCTGTGCCGGGGCCGTCAGCGACGGCCGTCGTGCAGCCGCCCGCTGCGTTCCCGGCCCCGGCGCAGATCGGCGCGGATGAGCCGGCTCACCGGGTCGAGGAGCCGCCGGGCCAGCTCCTCGATCTCTGATCCGCTCAGCCGGTTCGCCGGGGGTGCGTCGGAGGCGTCGGCGGGCCCGGAGGCCGCCCCCGCCGCCCCGGCTGCGGGCCTGGCCGGGGCGGCCTGGACGGGCACCCCGGTGATCCCGGCGTTCGCCGCCGCACGCTGGACGGCTTGAGCCTTGGTCTCCGGGCGGCCCGCTCCGGCGCTCCGCGCGGGCGTACGGGGTGGTACCCGTACGGAGGGGGACGGCGGCCCGCCGGGAGCGGGGCCGCCCACGGGAGCCGGGTCGGTGGCCGGCGGACCGGCGCTGTCGGGCACGACCGGCAGCGCCTGCCGCTGTACGGGTACGGCGTCCGTCGACCGGGGCGCGGCGGGCGGATGGGGCCGGACGACGGGGGGCCGCCGTGCGAGGCCCGGTTGCGGGGTCTGGCGGGTCGCCGAGCCGGACGCCTGCTGCGGGGGCTGTGGGACGGGAGGCAGGGGCGAGGGCGTCGCGGAGCGCTGGACCGCCGTTCCCGGTGCTGTGGCGGAGGCTGAGTGCTGCCCGGCACCTGCCTGGGCGTCGCCGGATCCCGGCTGCGCCACGTCGCGCCGCCAGGTGGCCGCGACGACCGGGCGGGACGAGTCGGCGCCCGTCGCCACCGGAGGTCCCGAAAACCCTTCGGCGGAACCGGTGTTGATGCTCAGGGGGCGGTCCGGGAGCAGGGTGCGTGCCCGCTGGACCCTGGAGGGCGTTGACGTGGGTGCCGTACCGCCGGAGCCGTGTGCCGTCGTCGTACGGTCCCGGGGGATGGGCCGGATGCGTACCGGGGGCGGGGGAGCGGTGGTGGCCGAGCGCTGGACGGGTGCGGGCTCGGGTCCGGGCCGGGACGGTTCGGCGGGGGCCGACCTCACGGGCATCGCGGTGGACGTCGTCGTCGGCGGTGCCGGGGCGGGGGCCGGAGCCCGGTCCGTGCTCGGGCGCGTCATGGCGGACGGAAGGTCACCGAGCAGCGGAGCGCCGCCGCCGAGCCGGGCGGTCGGCGGCAGCGAGGGGAGCGGCGCACCGATCCCGCCGCGCACCCGGGCGGAAGTGTTCGGTCCCGGGGCCGGTGCGCGCAGCACGGTGGGGGACGGCTCGGACGGTTTCGACGACGGCTGACGCCGTGCCGGGGTCTCGGCCGGACCGGAGGACGAAGGCCCGGCCTTCGCGGGTGTCGCGGCCGAAGGGGCCAGCGGGATCTGGGGGTTCGGCTGCTCCGACGCCTGGCGCTGGAGCACCGGCATGGCTGCTGCTGGAGGCACGGCCCCGGGAGCGGACGGGACGACTCCGGTCGGTTCGGCGGTAGGGGCCGGCCTGGCCCCGGCGGGCATTTCGCGCAGCGGTTTGCCCAGGGCCGGGCGTACGGCCTCGGGGGCGGGCCGGTCGGGGCTGGCGCCGGGGTCGGAGTGCGGGGGAGCGGGCCTGTCGGGGGCGACCGGTCCCGTACGGTCCGGGGCGACCGACTCCCTACGGTGCGGGGCGACCGGCTCCGTACGGTCCGGGCGGCTCCGCTCCTCGGACGCGGCTCGCTGGACGGCGGCGGGTGCGGCTGTCGGGGGCGCCGCCGAGAACGGCGCGGGCGCGGCCGGGGCGGCCGGTGTGGCAGGCGCGAGCCCGGTGATCTGCCGCAGCGGCATGGCCGGGCGCCGGGCCACGGTCAGCGGCGGCGCGATGCGGTGCGGGCGCACGGCAGCGGGCCGCGACGGCGGGCGGACGGCGGCCGCAGCGTTGTTCCCGGGCCCGAGCGTGGGCCGCGCGGGAGCGGGATGGGCTCCCGCACGCTCGACCGAGTCGGCCGGGGCCGAGGGGCCGGATGTGCGGGCCGAGTTCGATGAGCCGGCTGAGCTGCCCGAGCCGGATGAGCGGGCTGAGCCGGACGCCGAACTGCCTGAGCTGCCCGAGCCCGAGCCGGCCGTGGAGGACGAGCCGGATGAGCTCGCCGAGCCGACCGAGTCCGACGGGCCGGACGAGCCGGACCGGAGCGAGGAGTTGCCCGAGGCCGATGAGCCGGACGAGCCCGACGGAGCCGAGGAGCCGGACGAGTCCGCCGATCCGGCCGCGGACCGGGTCGCCGAACCGGACCTGGCTGAGTTCGCGGACCCGGATCCCGCCCCGGACCGCGCCGCGGTCGAGCGCCCGGACGCCTCCCCGGACCGGGCCGCTTCAGCGGGTCCCGACGAGCCCGCCGTACCTGACGCGGCCGCACGTCCCGTCGAAGCCGCCGAGCGCGACACGTAGACCGTCTCCGGCGCACCCGCCGATGACGACCGGTTCGCAGGTCCGGAGGCACCTGACGACGACGGGTTCCCGGACCCCGAAGCACCCGACGACGGGTCCCCGAACTTCGGGGCACGCGACGACGACCGCGACGTAGCCCTTGAAGCAGCCGACGACGACCGGTCCGCAGGCCCCGAAGCGCCGGACGACGACCGCGACGCCGCTCCCGAAGCAGCCGACAACGAGCCGCTCGCGGGATCCGCAGCACGCGGCGACGACCGGTTCACGGTCCCAGAAGCCGCCGACCGCTGGACCGGCGGCGACGCCGGACCCGGCTTCCCCGACCCCGTACCCCTACCCGTACCGCGCACGGATGCCCTCCCCGCCGAGGCGGACGGCAGGTCCGACGCGGGCCCGACGGGCTCGGCGGGATCGTCGGCGGGCCGGACCGCGCGGAGCAGCAGCGGGCCGCCGGGGGACGTCGCGGGGCGCGCGGAGCCCGGGCGGGCGACTCCGTGGATGAGGCCGACCGGGGCCGACGGCAGGACGGCGTGGCCGAGTTCGCCGCCGAGGGACGGGTTCTGCCAGGAGGCCAGGCGCGAGCGGAACCGCAGCCCGTCGCTCACACCGATCGAGGACCGGGCGACGGTCACCGACGGCGGGGCCACCCGCCGCCATCCGCCGTCCCAGCCACCGCCGTCCCAGCCACCGTGGTCGGCGCCACCGTTACCGCCCTCGTCGGACGCGGCGGGCGTGGCGGGCACGGCGGAGGCGTCGCCGTGCCCGCTCCCGCCCTCCGGAGAGGGCGCGTCGGACCGCCGACGGTCCGCCCGGCGCAGCCAGTCCCCGAACCCCACACGATCACCCGCCTTCGTTGACGCGGGTGTTGATCCGCGCTATCTCCCGCACCCACTGCTGTCGCTCGCCGTGGGTGAGGTCGAGAATGTCCTCACGCTGCCAATGGAAGTGGTAGGCGACGTACGCGATCTCCTCCCGCAGCCGGGGAAGCGCGTACGTCACGATTCCCCCAGGCGCCCACCCGAGAGGTCCACCTCGAACGATCCCTGGCACAGCGGGCAGGTCACCGCGGCATGCGTGTGGCCCTCGCTGTTGATCCGGCGGTAGAAGTCCTGGAGGAACGCCACGTCGGTCGCGTACATCCGCTCGACGATCCCGGTGTGGACGTCGGTGACCGGGCCGAGCTGGGTGATCACCTGGGCCAGCAGCACCACGGACAGGTACGCCGGGTTCTCCTTCACCCGCAGGTCGATCTGGGGCTTGAGCTCGTCCCGGGCCGTCGCGAGCCGCATGGTGCCGTTCCGGTGCACCTGGCCCTCGTCGTCGACGTACCCACGCGGTAGCTCGAAGGCGAACTCCGTCTGCAGCGTGTCCCGTTCGCGCCGGGGCGCGCGGGAGGGCGCCGGCGTGGCCGGAGCCTCCTGGCGGGTGGCGGTCGCGGCGGCCAGGTTGTCGAGGGTCTCTTCGAGCCCGGCACCCGGCGTAACGGTCCGGCGCCTCATTCGACCACGATCTCCTCGAAGGTGATGGTCACCGTCTCCGTCGCCGCGCTGGACTCGCCGGCCTTGAGCGAGGGGCCCTCCCACTTGGAGGCCCAGCCCTGCATCAGCTGGATGCGGCGGACGGTCTCGCCCGTCGAGTCCTTGATCTCGATCGTGAGGTTCTGCCGGGCGGTGTCGACGGCCCCGTTGTTGAGGGTCTCCTTGATCCAGGTGGTGAACTCGCTGCTCTTGTCGAGCCCGCGGGTGATCGTCACCTCGCCCGCCTGGCGGGCGCCCGGCTGCTTGCGGATGATCTGCTTGCCGTCTGCGGTCACCTGACGGACCTCGACGACTTCTTCCTCGACGGTCATGCCGCTGATCTCCTGGATGGACTCCACGAGATAGCCGCCGAGCTGAACGCCGAAGATATGGGTGGAAAGAGCGTCGCCCTCTGCCATGACTGTGTGTCACCTGTTCCGGTTGCGATGGTGCTGCGGGTGGTGGGGAAGGGCCGCGAGGGTCACTCGTCGACGAGGCTGGTGCTGTCCGAGAACTGCGAGAGCCGGAAGATCACGAACTCCGCGGGCTTCACCGGCGCCACCCCGATCTCGCAGACGACCTGACCGAGGTCGATCGACTCCTGCGGGTTGTTGCTCCGGTCGCACCGCACGTAGAACGCCTCTTCGGCGGTGCGGCCGAACAGTGCGCCGCGCCGCCACTCCTCGGTGAGGAACGCGGTGACGTTCCGCCGGATGCTCGACCAGAGGCGGTCGTCGTTCGGCTCGAACACCACCCACTGGGTGCCCAGGAGGATGGACTCCTCCAGGTAGTTGAAGAGGCGGCGGACGTTGAGGTAGCGCCAGGCCGGGTCGGAGGAGAGGGTGCGGGCGCCCCAGATGCGGATGCCGCGGCCGGGGAAGGCGCGCACGCAGTTCACGCCGATCGGGTTGAGGAGGTCCTGCTCGCCCTTGGAGAGCCGGATCTCCAGGTCCACCGCTCCTCGGATGACCTCGTTGGCGGGGGCCTTGTGCACTCCGCGCTCGTTGTCGCTGCGGGCCCAGACGCCGGCCACGTGACCGCTCGGCGGGACCAGGGAGTTGCGGCCGCTCGCCGGGTCGAAGACCTTGACCCACGGGTAGTAGAGGGCTGCGTAGCGGGAGTCGTAGCCGGCGTCCTCGTTGCGCCAGGTGCGGACGCGCTGGGCGTTCATGCCGGGCGGGGTGTCGAGGACGGCGACGCGGTCGCCCATCTGCTCGCAGTGCGAGATGACCGCGAGCTGCACGGTCTTGACGCCCTCGGCGTCGATGTCGCCGCGCTGGAAGGCGCTCATCAGGTCCGGGACGGCGACCATCGTGATCTCGTCGATCGCTTCGAGACCGGCGAACCCGGTACGCGCGGAGGCGTCGCCCACGTACTCGGAGGCGTCGAGCCGGGCCACCCCGTTGCCGGGCGCGGCCGCCGTCGCGGGAGCGAGGGCCACGGTCTGCTTCTCCGGGCGGCTCTGCGCCGTGCCGGGCTGCTCGGTGACCTGGATCAGCTTGGAGTCGCGGGCCTGGGTGACCAGGTAGCCCTTGACGTTCTTGCGGGTGGAGACGTCGTACGTCTCGGTCACCTTGCCGCTCTGGCGCACCAGCAGCCGGAAGCGGTCCTCCGGCGGGTTCTCGCCCTCGGCGTCGGCGATCTCCACGGAGAGGCCGTCGCCCGTGCCGGGCTTGGCGGCGACCAGGAACCCGCCGAGCGCGACGGGCGCGGGGGCCTGGGCGACGGAACCCTGGGCGGCGCCCTCGGCGCCCTGCGCGGGGCCGCCGATGCGCACGACGTAGGCCGCGCCGCCGCCGTTGGCGAAGAAGCCGTAGACGGCGTGCGCCAGATAGGTGTCGGCGGTGAAGGCGCCGAACGTCTGCACGTACTGGTCCCAGTTGGTCACCAGCGTCGGCTGGTGGAAGGGGCCCGTCCCCGCGAAGCCGACGAAGGCTGCGACCGCGGTGCCGACTCCTTCGATGGGCCGTGCTCCGGACTGCACCTCCTCCACGTAAACACCGGGGGTGAGGTACGACGGCATGCTCGCTCCTTCTGGACGGTCACTCGATCACCGCCCAGTCTTGACCGGCCGCGCGGGCCGGGAGTAGGTCCCGGAGTCCTGGACCCGGGGCAAGGAGACTGCCCTTTCCGGGCTCTCGAACGCCGGGTAACCCTGCCCTTGGCGGTACGGCCGCAACTGCTCACCCCTATTCCCGTTCGCCCCCGCGTATTCGGCCGCCCACATGACGAGAACGAGAACAGCGTGTTACGCCGGAGCCCGAACAAGCCCCCTCGGCGCGGTGATTGAGGGAAAGGCCGGACGGCGCGCCGGGGAGCCCATGTGTTTGGTATCTCATTTCCCCGGTAAACCCTGGGCGGCCGATGGCCGTCCGGGGGTACCGGGGGAAACACTCCGAGGTGATGCGATTCGGCCAGAATGCGCCGGGAAGAGTGGCGGAATCAGTCGGGTGTGGACGGGGGAAACGGGCGCGGAAGCGCTCCGAACGGGCACCGGTCGACCTTCACCAAACCGTCAGAATCAGTCCTGAGCAGGCCCGTTCGTGTCCACGGCCATCGACAGCGGATATTCTTCCGGTGCTGTCGACGCGGCGGACGACCGAACTGTCGGAGATCTCCGGTGCGGTGGGGAGGGTGAATCCGCCACCGCCCGGCACGCCGGGTTTCCTTCCGGCCGGGTTTCTGTTGTTGTCTCGTCAACAGGCGCGGCAGAGGGGTCGGCGCCACTGATTCCGCCGCGCTCCCAACGTCCTTCTATCGTCCTTCTGTCGAGCTATCGAGCGAGATCGCTCAGTACACCGCTGACATTCAGAACCTGATGGCACCCGGAAGCCTGTTGTCCGGTGGCCGGAGTGCCGGGCTTGGCACAGGTGACGGAAGCGGTGACGGTGGCGTTCTCCGGAACCTGAATGGGGGTGACCCAGTGATAATCCTGGTTGCGGAAGGTTTCCAGAGCGATCGTCGTGATCTTGTTCTCGCCGAAGGAGATCGTCACGAGGCCCTCGTCGCCCTGGAAGTTCGCCACCACGACGTCCGTGACGCGGAACACCTTCCCGGCCGGGACCTTGTAGGCGCCTTCCGCCGTGGCCCCTGCCTGGGTCTTCACGTCGATGGTCCGGGAGGCCTGCTCGCCGCCACCGCTTCCGCCGGTGCCGCCACCCCCGCCGGTGCCGCCCGGGCCGGAACCGGTCCCGCCGGGGCCCGTGCCGTCCGGACCGGTCCCCTCGCCCTGGCCGCCTGCCGGGTTCTCCGCGCCTCCGGGCGGCGTCGACCCCTGCTCCTTGCCCCGCTCGGTCTCCTCCTGCGCGGCCTTCGCCCCGGCCTGCTTGGCCGTGCTCTGCACCGCGGGCCGCACCAGGGCGAACCATGCGAGCAGCAGCGCCAGCAGCGCGGCCAGCACGATCAGCAGCCACTTGGGCAGCACGGGTATCTGGGCGAACTCCCCGGGCAGCGCCTCGGCCCCGCCGGGCTGCCCGTCGTCGACCGGGGCCGTGGCCACGGCCTTGGGCTCGGCGTCCTTCTCGGTGCCCCCCTCGGCGCCCTCGGCAGCCTCGGCGCTCTCGGTCGCCAGGACCTCGAACGGCCAGGTGGCGGGCTCGCCGAACCAGATCAGCTTCCGGGCCCGGACCTTCAGCCCGACCTCCGCCGACTCGCCCGGCTCCAGCCGCTTCTTGTCCGGCGTGAAGGCGAGAGTCAGGTCCTCCCCGTCCTGCCGGCCCGCGAGGACCACGTCGACCGGGGTGTTCCCCTTGTTCTGCACGGCGGTACGGAACCGGGCGCCCAGCCAGCCCCGGCGGCGGCGCGGCTCCAGCTCCGTACGCAGCTCGTGGAAGGGCGCGACGGTCACCGTCGACTCCGGGACCACCACCGACTCGGGGCGCTCGGCGGGCAGCACCCGTACGGCCAGGGGGGTTTCGCCCGCCCGGACCTCGTGGGAGCGGGGCGGGGCGAAGGTGAGGGTCACCGTCTCGGAGGTGCCCGGGTACAGCGACACACGCGCCGGCTCGACGGTGGTCCAGGCGGCACAGTCGCCGACCACTTCGAGGGTGTAGGCCTCGACGATGTCGCCGTCGTTGCGCACGGTCAGGGTGGTCGTCGCGGTACCGCCCGGCGACACCGTCACCGTGGGGCTTGCGAGTTCGGCAGATGTGGTCACTCTGCGACGGTAGGCCGCCGCCCCGGCTCGGCAGCAGAGACGCAAGGGCAAGAAGCGGGCAGCGGTGGTGCCCCGCGGGCCCACCGGCACGGTGTCCCCGCGCCCCCGCGCCGGGCCCGCTCGCCCTGCCCCGGCCGGCAGGGGCGATCACGAGCACAGCAGGCATACAGGGCTGAAGTACCTGAGGAAGACGGGCACGGAACGATGACGATCACGGAAACGACGAACAGCACGGCGGCACGCGGGCAGTACCGCAGGCCCGACGCCGCCGACCGCCGCACGCCCGGCGCCGGGGGAGCGCCCGGGGGCAGGGTCTCCGTCGCGGTGTACGCGGAGGACCTGATCCTGCAGACCGGCATGGTCCACCAACTGCGGGTGCGCCCCGAGATAGAACTGCTCCCGGAGGCCGAGGCGGACCGGGCGCAGGTCTCCCTGGTCGTGGTGGACACGGTGGGCGAGACCACCGTTCAGCTCCTCCACCGCCTCCAGCGCAACACCTCCACCCGCACCGGACTGGTCGTCGGGTACTTCGAGTCGGGCGCCCTCCAGACCATGATCGAGTGCGGGGTCGCCGCCGTCCTCCGCCGCGCCGAGGCCGACCAGGACCGGCTCGTCCACCTGGTGCGCGCCATGGCCAACGGCGAGGGCGTCCTGCCGGGCGATCTGCTCGGCAAGCTCCTCGACCACGTCAGCTCTCTCCAGCGCACGGTCCTCGACCCCCGGGGGCTCACCCTGTCCACGCTCACCGCGCGCGAGGCGGAGATGATCCGGCTGGTCTCGGAGGGCTGCGACACCGCGGAGATCGCGCAGAAGACCTCGTACTCGGAACGCACCGTCAAGAACGTGCTGCACGAGGTCGCGACCCGCCTCGAACTGCGCAACCGGGCCCACGCGGTGGGCTACGCGATGCGCCACGGGCTGATCTGAGGGAGGGGCGGCCGCCGCAAAGGGCAGCGGTCCCTTCCCCCGGTCCGGGTACTCGCGGCCTGTTCTCCGTCCCCGCGCGAGCGCGAAGCTGGCCGGTGGAGAGTCGATCGAGAGACTGTGAGGTGGGCCGTGACCGGCACTGCTGGCCCGGCGAAGCATTCCCGGTTCGGCCGACTGACCGGCGCGGTGGTGCTGTTGGCGCCGCTGCTGCTGGTCGGCTCGGCCGCCGCACCGGACGGGGCGGGCCAGGCCGTCGCCGCCCCGGCGGACGCGGAGGCGGCCCAGGCGGGGCGGATCGCCTTCGCCGGTACCGAACACCGCAGCCTCGGGCGGGCCAACGACCAGGACCACACCGACCCGCTGTTCGGCGACGGGCCCGCCCACTACGACCAGGACCCCTCCGCCCGGGGTGACGTCCTGGTCTTCACCAGCCTGCGGGACAGCGCCAAGCCCCAGGTGTACGTACGTGGCGCGGACGGGTCCGTGCGCCGGCTCACCGACGGCCGGGACGCGGCCCGCCCCGAACTCTCCCCGGACGGACGGACCGTCGTCTTCGACTCGGCGGAGCCAGGACCCGGCGGCACCCAGCGCGACCTGTGGTCGGTCGGTGTCGACGGTTCGAATCTGCGGCGGCTCACCGACACCGCCGACAACGAGGAGTCCCCGACCTGGTCCCCGGACGGCACGCGGATCGCGTACGCCTGCGACGGCGACACCGCCCTCGGCTGGCAGATCTACGTGCGGGACGTCGCCGGCGGCCCGCAGACCCGGATCAGCGACGCGGGGGCAGGTGACGCCACCGAGCCGTCCTGGAACCCGGGTACCGACCCCGCCGCCCGGAACACCGTGGCGTACACCCTCACCACCAACCCCGACCCGAACGTCGACGACGGCACCGAACTGCGGGCCACCGAGGGCCTCGGCACCGACCGCCCGCTGCTGGTCGGCGGGCACGCGGAGTGGGGCACCCGCTCGGCCTCCTGGCTGCCCGACGGCAAGGACGTCGTCTTCCTCAGCCCGTACCACACTTGCGGCTGCGACGACTTCGACCACGTCTACCGGGTGACCGCTTTCGACGGCACGAAGGCACCGGACCAACTGGTCGACGAGAACCGCCAGGTGGGGCCGCCCACCTGGTTTGCCCCGGCCGGGACCGTCGTCGTCCCCCGGATCACCCCGGACCCCGAGACCGTCAAGAAGCCGGATGAACTGCTGGCCGCCGCGCAGATCGTGACGCTCCAGGACGTACGCCAGGACGGCTCCGACCCCCGCGACCTGGGGCTCACGATCCTCAAGGAGGACCCGGAGGCGCGCACCAACCAGGACGCCGCCGTGGACCGCCTGTTCAACCCGCGCCCGGGGTTCGACCCCTGGACCGAGCGGCAGAGCTACACCCCCGACGGCCGCCGCATCGTCGTCACCCGCTTCGAGGACACCGACGCCGGGCGCATCGAGCGGATCTGGATGGCCGACGCCGACGGGAGGAACGCGGCCGCACTGCCGCTCGCCGGGCGCGGCGCCAACGACTGGGACACCGACCCCGCCTTCTCGCCCGACGGCACCAAGCTCGCTTTCACCCGCACCTCGCCCGGCGGCACCGGCGACGCGGCGGGCCCGAGCCGGATCCTCGTCGCCGACGTCGCCAGCGGTGAGATCCTCGACGAGGTCCGGCCCCCCGAAGGGCAGCAGACCGGCGGCGACGCCCAGCCGACCTGGTCATCCGACGGCGTCAACCTCGCCTTCACCCGCAACCAGGTCATCAACGGCAACGGTGGCAACAAGCACATCTGGGTCGTGCCGGTTGCCGACCTCGGCAACCAGCGGGACCTGAGCGCCACGATCTGCCCCGGCGCCTGCGACGTCATCGACGACAGCCCCGCGTTCTCCCCGGACGGCCTGAAGGTCGCCTTCAACCGCAAGGACGGCGGGGGCAGGGTCAACCAGCAGGCCGGCGTCATCGTCAAGCCCTTGCGCGGCGGCGGCTGCCGTGTCGTGCTGCCCTCCGTCCAGAAGGACAACCCGGCCGGCTGCGACCTGCCGATCCCCGACACCTCCGCGACCGGCCCCCACCAGCCCCGTGACGTGGCCTGGACCCCCGGCGGCGACCGGCTCGTGTTCACCGCGCGGCGGGAACTCGCCCCGAACTCCATGGAGCAGCTCTCCGTCCTCGACATCGCTTCCGGCGACCTGAGCCCCGTCGACAACACGCACGCCGGACGGCAGAAGGAGCCCGCCCTTCAGCAGTCCGTCGACCTGTCGCTGACCGCGCCGCCCACCCAGCCCGCCGTGGAGGTCGGCTCCGACACCGAGGTGACCATCACCGTCACCAACCGGGGCCCCGCCCCCTCGCCCGGCACCATCCTCACCGTCGACGCCCCGCCCGGCGTACGGCTGGAGGAACTGACCACCGACGCCGGGACCTGCGCGCCCGGCACCCCCCAGTGCGCCCTCGGTATCGTCCCGCCCGGCGCCGACGTGAAGATCACCGCCCGGCTGACCGGCGTCACCTCCGGCATCCAGCGCGTCAACTGGTCCGTCACCGGGGCCGTCATCGACCCCAACCCGACGGACAACGCCACCGGAACGATCGTCCCGGTCGAGGACGCCCC
>NZ_BMTW01000005.1:232662-363892 GCF_014649875.1 Streptomyces rubiginosohelvolus
GCCGCCCACCCCGCCCCCGACGACGCCTCCGCCGACCACGGACCCGCCGTCCCCGACCCCCACCCCGACGACCCCGGCGCCCACCCCGCCGCCGACGACCACACCGCCCCCGCCGCCGGCCCCCGCACCCCCGCCGCCCGCGCCCGAGGCCGGACCCGCCGTCACCGTGCGGGCCCAGCCCAGCCCCGGCTACGTCGGCGGCAAGGTGGTCGTCACGTACACCGTGCGCAACGGCAGGAACGCCCTGGCCACCGGCCTCCGGCTGGACCTCGGACTGCCCCGGGGCATCCCCGCCGGCGCCCTCCCTGCGGGCTGCGCCCGTGGCGCGTGCACGCTCCCCGACCTCGCGCCCCGCGCGTCCACGGTCATCAGCGTCGTCCTCTCGCCCGACAAGGCGCTCCGTACGACCATCACCGCGTCGCTCACCACCACCGGCACCGACGCGAACCTCCGCGACAACGTCTCCCGGATCCCGCTGCGCATCCTGCAGCCCCGGATCATCGCGGTGCCCGAGGTCGGCAAGCCCGGGTTCGTCACCTCCGTACGCGGCAAGGACTTCCCGCCCGGCGCACCCGTCACCCTCAGCTGGAAGCCCGGCATCACCGCCGCGGCCGCCCCGACCCGGCCGCTGGGCGACGGCACGTTCATCGCCCAGCTCCTCATCCTGGCCAAGGACGAGACCGGGCCGCGCGACATCATCGCGAAGGGCCCCGGGTTCAGCCCGGTGAAGACGGACTTCCTCGTCGTGCTCGGCACCATCACGCCGCCCGACACGGTGATCCGCCGATGATCCACGAAGTCGACGAAGGGCTACGGCTGTTGCTTGCCGAGGCCGGACTGGAGGACAGCGGCGTCGACCTGGTCTTCGACGCCCCGACGAAGGACTGGTCCGCCCGCCGCAACGCCCCGACCATCAGCGTCTTCCTGCACGGCATCCGCGAGGACGCGGGCCGTCGGCGTACCGGCACGGCGGAGACGCACGACGAGGAGGGCGTGATCACCGGGTGGCGGACCCCGCCGCGCTGGTTCGAGCTGACCTATCTGGTCACCGCCTGGACCAACCGGCCGCAGGACGAACACCGGCTGCTCTCCGAGGTGTTGCGCACCCTCGTCCGCACGGACACGCTGCCCGCCCGGCTGCACACCGGCAGCCTCGCCGAACTCGGCCTGACCGTCGAGCTGGAGGCGGCGGGCCCCGGAGCCGGCGGCCCGTCCGCCTCCGACGTCTGGTCCGCGCTCGGCGGCGAACTGAAGGCCGCCATCGACCTCCGGGTCCTCGCCCCGCTGGCCGGTGAACGCACCGCCGCCGGACCGCCGGTCACCGAGGGCCTCGTCATGAAGGCCGCGCCGCACGTGGACGGCGAACCCGGCGACCCGGGCCGCCGCCTGCGCTACGACGGGGCGACCGACCCCGGCGGACAGGGCTTCGCCGCACCCCGGGAACGGCGACTGCCGCCCGGCCGACGCAGGCG
The DNA here is from genome assembly GCF_014649875.1 of Streptomyces rubiginosohelvolus. Taxonomy (GTDB): domain Bacteria; phylum Actinomycetota; class Actinomycetes; order Streptomycetales; family Streptomycetaceae; genus Streptomyces; species Streptomyces rubiginosohelvolus. Next base: position 234,135 of record NZ_BMTW01000005.1, read on the forward strand.
GGGGAACGCCGCACGATGACCCCGGCAGTACAACAGGCCCAGCAGGCACGTGAATTGACCGACGTGGAGGCGCTCTGGGAGCGGCTCGGCCAGGTCGAGCAGCGCGTCCGGGAAGCCGTCGCCGCCCGCCGGGCCGTCGACCCGGACCCCGACGACCCCTACCGGGGGCAGTACCTCACCCCCGAGGCCGCGGACCGCGTCCTGGAGACCCGCGACGCGTTCACGCCCGTACCGGCGTACGGGGACGGGGAACCGGCCGGGGAACCGTCCGGCGCGGAAGGCGGCGGCCGAATCGGTGAGTTGGCCGGACGCTTCGGCCTCGCCCCGCCGGACGTCGACCTCCTGCTGGTCGCCCTCGCCCCGGACATCGACCCCCGGTTCGAGCGGCTGTACGGCTACCTCAACGACGACCTCACCCGCCGCCGCCCCACCGTCGGCCTGGCCCTGGAACTCTGCGGGCTCCCCGCCGCCGGCTCCGGGCGCTTCCGGTTCTCGCCTGCCGCCCCGCTCGTCGCGGGCGGCCTGCTGGAGATCGCCGACACCGAACGGCCGTTGCTCTCGCGCTTGTTGTGCGTACCCGACCGGGTCACCGCGTATCTCCTCGGCGACGACGAGACCGACGGCCGGCTGCGCGGCATCGTCCGCGAGGACACCCGCGCCCCGGAGCCGGACGAACGGCCCGAGGTCCCCCGGGTCGCGGCCGCCCTCGGCACCGGCAGCGGCCTGGTCCACCTGCTCGACCGGGGCGGCGACCCCCACGGACTCGCGGTCCAGGCCCTGCGCACCGCCGGCCGGCGCCCGCTCGTCGTCGACATCGCCGCGCTCGCCACGGCCCCCGAACCAGCGCCGCTCGTAAGGGCGTTGGCGACGGAAGCCCGCCTCGGCCGGGCCGGGGTGGTCCTCGGCCCGCTCGAAACGCTCGCCCCCGAACGCCCCGAGGGGGCCCGGCTGCTGGGGTCCCTGTGCGCGGCGCTCGGCTCGACACCCCTCATCGCGTACGGGAAGAAGAACTGGGACCCGCTGTGGACCCCGGAGAGCCCGGTGCCCGTCACGGTCCCGCCGCCCGGCCCCGACGGCATGGCGCGGCAGTGGCGGCGGGCACTCGCCGACGCGGGTCGTTCGGTCGGTCTGTCCGCCGCGTACGCCGCCGCCGACGACGCGCTGATCGAGGCGGCCGCCGCCTACCGGCTCGACTCCGGACAGCTGCGCCGGGCCGCGACCGTCGCCTCCCGGCTGGCCGTCCTCGGGCCCCGGCCCGTCACCCCGGAGGACCTGCGGGCGGCGGTCCGCGCCCAGAACGGCGCGGGCCTGGAGCGGCTCGCCCGCCGCATCGAGCCCGGCGTCGGCTGGGACGACCTGGTGCTGCCCCCGGCCACCCGCACCCAGCTCGCCGAACTCGCCCTGCGCGCCCGCCACCGCGAGACGGTCCTCGGACAGTGGCGGATGCGGCCGGGCGGCGGCCGGGGGAGAGGCGTCATCGCCCTGTTCGCCGGAGAGTCCGGCACCGGGAAGACCATGTCCGCCGAGGTGGTCGCCGCCGACCTGGGCATGGAGCTGTACGTCGTGGACCTCTCCACGGTGGTGGACAAGTACATCGGGGAGACCGAGAAGAACCTGGAGCGCATCTTCGTCGAGGCGTCCGACGTCAACGGCATCCTGCTGTTCGACGAGGCCGACGCGATCTTCGGCAAGCGCTCCCAGGTGAACGACTCCCGCGACAAGCACGCCAACATGGAGTCGGCCTATCTGCTCCAGCGCATGGAGTCCTTCGACGGCATCGCCGTGCTCACCACCAACCTCCGGGCCAACCTCGACGAGGCGTTCACCCGCCGCCTCGACGTCATCGCGGAGTTCCCGATGCCCGACGCCCGCCAGCGCCTCGCCCTGTGGGACCGCTGCCTGGGCCCGGCGGTCCCGCGCGACGCCACGCTCGACCTGGAGTTCTGCGCGGACCGCTTCGAGCTGGCCGGCGGCTCGATCCGGGCCTGCGCGGTGACCGCCGCCTACCTCGCGGCCGAGTCGGGGGCCCCGCTGACCATGGACCAGCTCGTCACGGCGGTGCTCCAGGAGTACCGCAAGCTGGGGCGACTGGTGCTGGAGAGCGAGTTCGGCCCCTGGCTGGCGAAGGAACGGGCGCGCGCCGGGCGGTAGCTCGTACGGGTACGGGTGCGGGGCCCGCGCCGGGCGGTAGCTCGTACGGTACGGATCCGGGGCCCGCGCCCTCCGCGGATCCGTACCCGTGCCCGTACACCGTCAGAACGCCACCGCGTCACGGATCAGCGGGCAGGTCATGCAGTGCCCGCCGCCCCGGCCCCGCCCCAGCTCCGCGCCGACGATCGTGATGACCTCCACCCCGGCCCGCCGCAGCAGGGCGTTGGTCTGGGTGTTGCGGTCGTAGGTGAAGACCACCCCGGGCTCCAGCGCCACCGCGTTGTTGCCGCTGTCCCACTGCTGGCGCTCCGAGGCGTAGACGTCGCCGCCCGTCTCGATCACCCGCAGCTGGGGCAGGCCCAGGGCGCGGGCCACCACCTCGGTGAACGGCGTCGAACCCTCGTCGGTGATCTCGATTCCGGGCGCCCGGTCCGAGGGGCGTAGCGAGAACGTGTGGACTCCGTCCATGATGCGCGGGTACAGCGTGACGATGTCGCGGTCCGCGAAGGTGAACACCGTGTCCAGGTGCATCGCCGAGCGCAGCTTCGGCATCCCGGCGACGATGACGTGCTCGGCCGCCCCCTGTGCGAAGAGCGCGGCCGCGACCTGGGTGATCGCCTGGCGGGAGGTCCGTTCGCTCATGCCCATGAGGACGACGCCGTTGCCGACCGGCATGATGTCCCCGCCCTCGAAGGTGGCCCGGCCCCAGTCCTTCTCGGGGTCGCCCCACCAGATCGTGGAGCCCCGGAAGTCGGGGTGGAAGGTGTAGACCGCCTTCATCAGCAGGGTCTCGTCGTGCCGGGCGGGCCAGTAGAGCGGGTTGAGCGTCACCCCGCTGTAGAGCCAGCAGGTGGTGTCCCGGGTGTAGAGGGTGTTGGGCAGCGGCGGCATCAGGTACTCCCGCGCCCCCGTGCCCTCCCGGGCCAGACCCACGTAAGCCGAACGGAACTCCTCCGGGAGGTCGGCGATGGCCAGGCCGCCGATGAGATGGTCGGACAGCCGTCGCGGGGTCAGGGAGTCGAGGAAGGCGCGGGTGTCGTCGACCAGTCCGAGACCCACCTCGTTCGCGTCGATCTTCCGGTCGAGCAGCCAGGACCTGGCCGCGGGGATCTCCATGGTGGCGGCCAGCAGCGCGTGCAGTTCGACGACCTCCACCCCCCGTTCGGTGAGCTGGGCGACGAAGTCGGCGTGGTCGCGCTGGGCGTTCTCCACCCACATCACGTCGTCGAAGAGGAGATCGTCGGAGTTGGTCGGGGTCAGCCGGCGGTGGGCCATGCCGGGGGCGCAGACCAGGACCTTGCGCAGCCGCCCCACTTCGGAGTGGACGCCGAGGGCGGAGGCGGGGGCGGTAGGTGTCACGGTGGGCCTTTCACTCGGTAGGGAGGAGGGGCGACGGGTGCGGGCGCTCAGAGTTCGATCCAGCCGGCGGACAGGGCCGCGATCCCGATCGCGGCGCCGATGACCGACACCGCGCAGATGACCGCCTCACCGGGGGAGAAGAGCCTGCGTCGCTGTTCCCTGCGGGACTTGACGAAGAGGAAGGTCGCCGGGGCGTAGAGGATGAAGGAGACGAGGACGAACTTCGGCCCGGCCGCGTACAGCAGGAACGCGGTGTAGAGCGTCGCCACGACGGCGGTGACCAGCTCGCGCCGGGTGGAGCGCCCCACCGCGCCCCAGCGTTCCGGCCGGGCCGCGACCTTCAGCGCGAAGGCGGCGGCGAGCAGGAACGGGATCAGGCTCAGTGCGCTGGTCAGATCGAGGGCGAAGGTGAACGCGTCGTCGGAGAAGAGCGTCACGACGAGCACGATCTGGCTCAGGCACGTGGTCAGGAGCAGCGCGTTCTCAGGCACGTCCGCCGCGGTCGACTGCCCCAGGAAGCGCGGCATGTCCTTGTCCTTGGCGGCGACGAAGAGGACCTCGGCGGCCATCAGGGTCCAGGCGAGATAAGCCCCGAGCACGGAGACGATGAGGCCGACGCTGATGAAGACCTTCCCCCACGTCCCGACCGCCGACTCCAGTACCTCGGCCATCGACGGCTGCCGCAGCTCGGCGATCTCGGCCATCGGCAGCAGCCCGTAACTGACGATCGTGACGGAGGCGAAGACGGCGAACACGCTCAGGAAGCCCAGGACGGTGGCCCGGCCCACGTCCTCACGGCGTTTCGCGTGCCGCGAGTAGACGCTGGCGCCCTCGACGCCGAGGAAGACGAACACGGTGGCGAGCATCGTCCCGCGGACCTGGTCGAAGAGGGTGCCGGCCTCGTCGGTCCCGCTGAAGTTGTCGGCGAAGACGGACGGTTCGAAGTAGAAGAGCGCCAGCACGACGAAGAAGAGGATCGGCACGATCTTCGCGACGGTGACGATCCGGTTGATCGCCGCCGCCTCCTTCACACCTCGCCGGATCAGCAGGAAGAACCCCCACAGCCCCACCGAGGAGACCACCACCGCCGTCACCGTGTCGCCGTCGCCCAGCACCGGTGCCACCGCGCCGACCGTCGACATGATGAGCACCCAGTAGGTGACGTTGCCGACGCAGGCGCTGGCCCAGTAGCCGAAGGCGGAGAAGAAGCCGAGATACTCCCCGAACCCGGCCTTCGCGTACGCGTAGACCCCGGCGTCCAGGTCCGGCCGCCGCACGGCGAGCGCCTGGAAGACGAAGGCGAGCATCAGCATGCCCGTCCCCGCGACCGCCCAGGCGATCAGGGCCCCCGCGACCCCGGTCTCCTGCGCGAACCGGCTCGGCAGCGAGAAGACTCCGGCCCCGACCATCGAGCCGACCACCATCGCGGTCAGGGTCGGGAGCGTCAGTTTGGCGGCCGGTCGGGGCGGGGCCTCGGGGTGGCTCATGGTTTCCCTCGTCGATGCGGTCATCGGCCAACCAGGGAAAGCTAGCAACATATCGGGCGATTTGTCCCAGAGTGTGGGGCGGTGGCGCGACCGGGGGCCGCTCGCAGGTCGTGCGAGCGGCCCCCGGCCTGTTCTGTCAGGGGTGTCTCCCCTTCGGCGCCTCTGTCGGTGCCTAGTTGGTGTTGAGCGTTAGCCCGTAGTAGCGGAGGGCGTCGTCGAGCGGCTGGAAGTAGGAGGAGCCGCGCGAGTTGACCCCGCCGGTGCACTGCTGGTTGGTCGGGCCGCCGGAGGTCATGCCCTGCGCCTGGTTTCCGGAGATGTACGCACCGCCGCTGTCGCCGCCCTCGACGCAGACGCTGGAGGTGGCCAGGCCGCTGACGACCGTGTCGGGGCCGCCGTTGAGGTCGACGTAGGTGACGGTGTTGTTGTACGAGCCGATCGTGCCGCAGGTCCAGCCGGTGGTGGCGCCGGACTTGCAGACCGCGGCGCCGGACGAGGCGCGGGTGCCGCCGCGGACGGCGACCGGGCTGCTGTTGCCCCAGGTGCCGACGCTGGTGGTGATCGAGTGACCGGAGTTGATGGTCAGGATGCCCATGTCGACGCTGCGGGTGCCGAGCGCGTACCGGCTCTTGTAGCCCTGGGCGAAGGCCGCCCCGTCGTAGCGCAGGGTGTTCGTGACGCAGTGCCCGGCGGTCACCAGGTACTGCCTGCCGGAGCTGTCCCGGGCGCCGTAGCCGACGGAGCACCACTGGGTGGTGTTGTTGAACGTCATCTTGCTGCCGGGGTAGATCGCGGCCTTGGCCTCCAGTTTCTCCTGGCCGCGCACGATCCGGACGGCGGAGCCGTGCTCGGCGGCCTGGGCGAGGAACGCCTTGGCGGCGGCTCCCCGCTCGTTGTTGACCTTCACGGTCACCTGGTCGGCGGGCAGGTCCACGGACCAGGCGACCACACCGGAGGGGGTCTTCCCGGCGGCGAGGCGGTCCAGCTCGGCCTTGATCCTGTCGAGTGCGGCCTGGCCTCTGGCGGGCACGCGGGCATCGAGGCCGGCCTGCTCGATCCGGGCCGCCTCGGCCTGGTCGCCGGCGTTGACGGTCAGCCGGCCCGAGGCGTCGAAGAACGCCCCGTCGCCGGATATGCCGCGCTTCCGCAGCTCGGCGAGCTTGCCCTGCTGGGCGTCCTGCCGGTCCAGCCGGTCGGCCGCGGCCTTCTCGCTCACACCGAGCGAAGCGGCCAACGCCCGGACCATCTCGGGCTGGTAGCGGGGCGTGGTCGCCGCGTCCTGTGCCTGCGCCATGCTCTGGGTGCCCAGAACCGTGGCGGCCGAGAGCAGGACGCCCGCGGCGGCAAGGCTGTACTTCCGTGTGTTGCGCACGCTGATTCCTTCCGGATGACAGCCGGAGACCCGTATGGGGGGTGAAGCGCCGGGCCCCGGCCGACGGCGAGTTCAGAACTCGCCGCGAGCCGAACTATTGAGGCCCGGCGTTCGCCGGGATACCCGGAGCGGCGCATTCACGGATACGCAGATAATGCGAAGGGAGCTTCCGAGGCTCAAGGCGCCTCAGAGCCGGCGGAGTTCCCACAACCGCCAGATCGCGTCCTCGGCGAGCAGATGCCCGCCCAGGACGGTGGAACGCGTCACGACATGGCGCTGTTTGTGCCAGACGGGAATCAGGGGAGCGTCCTTCGCGATCGTGTCCTGGACCGCCCGGAACCGCTGAATGGCCTTGCTGCGATCGGTGAACCGCTGGGTGTCCCTGATGGCGTGGTCGACCTCGGCCGATGTGTAGCCGTTGCCGAGGACGTTGCCGGTCCCCACCAAAGGCTGGACGAACGTGTCCGCGTCGGGGAAGTCCGGTATCCACTGGTAGAGGTGGACGTCGAACTCACCCTTCAGGCTGCGCTTCTGGTACGTCGTGAAGTCACGCTCCTCGACCAGCTCCACCCGGAACAGGCCGTCCTTCTCCCACTGCTCCTTCAGCGCACGCGCCTCGACGGCGGCGATCCCGTTCTGGTGGCCGAGCTTGATGCGTACCGGAGTGCTGACGCCGGCGGACCGCAGGCGTTCGGCCGCGTACGTGGCGTCCGCCTCCGGGTAGCGGTCGAAGAACGCCGTGCTGTGTCCGACGACGCCCTGCGGGACGAGTGAGTACAGCGGCGTCACGGTGTGCTCGAACACCTCGCCCGCCAGGTGCCCGCGGTCGATGAGCGAGGCCAGGGCTCTGCGGGTCTCGGCGCGCCCCAACGGCTCCCGCTGGGAGCGCATGTTCAGCACGAGGTAGTGGGCTTCGGCGCTGTCTCCGGCGGAGAGGCGTACGTCCTCGTCGCTGGGGTCGATCCCGGCGAGGGTGGCGGCCGGAAGTCCCGCGTAGGCGATGTCGACCGTCCGGGCGTTCCAGGCCTCTTCGACGTTCTGCGATGTCTCGAAGTAATGGACCTCGACCGCGACCCCGCGTCTGGTCACGGCGCCCTTGTACGCGGCGTTCGGCTTCAGGGTGATGGACTTCTCGGCCGTGTAGGACGCGATGACATAGGGCCCCGAACCCGAGGCGCTCTTCTCCTCCCGCAGCCGGTCCGCCGGGAACTCCGCCGGGTCGACGAGGGACCCGGCTCCGGTGGCGATCTTCGACGGCCAGGTGGCATCCGCGGTCGCGAGACGGAACGTCACGAGGGAACCCCGGGCGTCCACGGAAAGGAGGTTCGCGAACAACGGGCCGGGCCCCAGCGGATCGCGGATACGCAGAATGCGTTCGAACGAATGCTTCACCGCCGTCGCCGTGAGGGGATTCCCGTTGGAGAACGTGAGGCCGTCACGGAGTTCGCACCGGTACGTGGTGAGTGCGGGGGAGGTGAATTCACAGGACTCGGCCGCGTCGGGCTTCGGGGTGGGCGACCCCGGTTCGAAGGTGAGCAGGTTCTGGTAAATGTTGGTGAAGACCGCCCAGGAGCCGGCGTCGTACACCCCGGCGGGGTCCAGTCCCGCCAGAACACTGGACGTCCCGATGGTGATGGGCTTTTCGTCCGCGGAATCGGTGGGGGATAACTGGCAGCCACTGGCGAACAGAAGTGCGAAGGATCCTGCCAGGATTCCGGGGCGGATGAATGTCATGGAGGTGCTCATGCTTCCCTTGGTCATGGGCATGGCGATGTTGCGTCGGTGGGGGAACCTAGTGACAGAGCGTGCGCGTTTTTTATCCGTGGGCGTGAATCACGGATACGGCGTTGTGCGCACGGACCGGCCCGCTGCGGTGTGCGTCGCGGCGGGGCCACGGCGTCGGGCACGCCGCTCGCCCGCCGTCGCCGGGCTCCGGTCGGCCGGATGCGGGGCGAGCGCGGCCGGGATTGCCCTTCGGATGCCGGGATACGTACGGGGCGCGTACGAGATACGTATAGGTGATCGGGTCATTCCGGATATTGAGGGCCGGACGCACCTCGTACGTTGGAGATACCGCGACACCGAGGAGATGGCGTCATGGCCGAGTTCTACTTCCAGGTCAATGTCCCCACCCGGAACACCGTGCAGCCCGACCGGTGCGGCCTGCACGTCTTCACCGGGTGCGCGGAGACCGAGTCGGATGCCCTGCGCATCGCGCGCGAGGCGTGCGACGCGGCGGTCGCCGCACAGAAAGCCGGCTTCGCCATCCCGCGCCGGCGCCCGGACGGCTGGGGAGCGCGCGGCGTACGTTCCGGCTGGGTGTTCGACTGGGCGGCCGCGACCGTGGCCGTCTGGGAACACGACCGGACCTTCTGGGCCGCCAGGTCCTTTCTGCCGGTGGACGCCCCTCGGAGCCGGTGAGCCCGGAGCCCGTGACCTCGGAGCCGGTGACCTCAGAGCCGGTGGGTGAGGTCGCGGCGGGAGAGCGCGCCGGTCTTCCGCATGGCACCGGCGATGTGCTGCTCCACGGTCCGCGGGGAGAGATGCAGGGTCGCGGCGATCTCCCGGTTGGTGAGGCCGGAGGACGCGAGCTGCGCGACCTCCGCCTCCCGGGGGGACAACTGGTCGGAGTGCGACGGACGTCCGGGCGGGCGGCCCTTCTTGGCCGGCTGCCGGGTACGCAGCAGGGCCCGGGCCCGCGTCGCGTCCCAGACGGCGCCGAGGTCGGTGAAGTGCTGGGCGCAGGACTCCAGTTCGGCGATGGCGGAGGCGGTGGTGGCGGGGTTCGGGGAGCTTTCCGGACCTGCCGGGGCCGCCGGCCCGGTCCGGCCCTCACCCGCGCCGGCCGCCGCTGACTCTCCGGCCCCGCCCTCCGCCACGCCCTCCGTGTCCGCCGCGAGTTCGCACCGCGCCGCGCACTCCGTGGTCAGTGCCTGGCTGTAGGGGCGCGGAAGCTCCGCGTAGGCCGCCGCCGCCTTCCGGTACGTCTCCGCGGCTGCCGGCAGGCCGTCCGGCCGCCCCTCGGCCAGGGCCTCGCTCTCCGCGAGTACGGCCCGGCTCCAGGTCAGCGCGGCCCTGGCGGCGGGCGCGTCCGCATCGCCGAGGCCCTGGGCGAAGTCCCGGACCATCGAGTGCGCCGTGGCTGTGTCGCCCGCCCGCGCCAGGGCCTCCACGGCCCACGGCGCGAGTTCCGCGGCCCAGGGCCACACCCCCTTGTCGGCCACCACCGTCCATGCCGCCCGTGCCTGTTCCGCCGCGTCGGCCACCTCCTGGCGGGCCAGCGTCAGACGGATCACGGCGCCGGCCGCCGTCGCGCCCAGGGGCACCGGCAGGTTCTCCGTACCGAACGTTCCGCGCTGGGACAGCCAGGCCCGGGCCTCTCCCCAGTCCCCCTGGGCGACGGCGAGCAGGCCGCGTACGACGTAGGCGTCGGAGGAGAGGAACGGCATGTCCGCCGTGTCGGCGACGAAGTCCTCGCACCGCTTGGCCAGGCCCAGCCACTGGCCGGTCCACCACTCCTGGAGCAGCCGCGTCCCCGACGCGCTGTGCTCCGTGTACGGCGCGCCGCTGCGGGTGGCCAGCTCGCGGCCCTCGGTGAGCAGACCGTCCACGCGCCGGTAGAAGCCGAGCCAGACGGCGGAGTCGGCGGCGTTGCACAGACCGCGCGCCGCCTGCCGGGCGCAGGCGGGGTCCGTGCTCTGTACGGGCAGCCGCTCCACCAGGTCCCAGGCCTCGGGGTCGGCCCAACTCATGGCCAGCCCCACGTGGTTGGCCAGCACCGCCGTCCGCATGGCGTCGTCCCCGCTGTCGTCCGCGGCGGCCGCCGCCTTGATCAGCCACCCCCGGTGGACGTCGAGGGAGGCGCCCGGCCAGTAGGGGGTGACCAGGGCCGCCATGGCGCGGGCGGCCAGCACGGATCGCACCTCGCGCAGTTCGGCGGCGGCGACCTCCAGGACCCGCCAGCCCTCGGCGAACCGGCCCATCTGGTTGGAGAGCATCAGCCCCAGGTCGAGCCGCAGCTCCCCGCGTACGGCCGGCGGAAGATCCGCGTCCCGCACGATCTGCTCCAGCACCTCCACGGTCTGGTCCGAGCGCAGCCCGGTCACCGCGTTACGGGCCAGCAGCGGCGCCAGCCGGGCCCGGGCCTGCGGAGGGATGCCCGGGGTGGCGAGCGTCCGCTCCAGCAGGGTGATCGCCTCCTGGTGCCGGCCGGACGCCGCCGCCGACTCGGCCGCCTTCTCCACCGCCCTGAGCCAGCCGCGGTGCTCGCCGGCCGCCCGGTGGTGTGCGCCCACGGCGGCCCACGGCACGGGCTGCCTGCGGCTGAGCACCCCGGCCGCCCGCCGGTGCAGGTCCTGCCGTACGGGACCGGGCACGGTGTCCCGTACGGCGTCGGCGGCCAGCGGCACGGCGAAGCCGTAACGCCCCTCGCCCAGCTCCGCCAGCGCCGCGCTCTCCAGGGCCCGCAGCAGCGCGTCGCTCCCCGGTACGGCCCCGAGCCCCGACACCGCGATCAGCTCGTCCCGGGCGGCGGGCCCGTCCAGGACGGCGGCCGCCCAGACCAGCGGCCGGTGCGCCGGGGACACCGCGTACGTGCGGCTGAGCACCAGCTCCGCCAGGCGGGCCGGCACCCCGGCCGCGGCCACCTCGGCGGCGGTGCCGGTGAAGGCGGGCCGCTGTTCCCGCAGCATGGCCAGCAGATCGACGACCGCCCGGGGAACCCCGCCGGTGCGCTCGCGCAGCGCGCTCACGGCCTCGGCCGTACAGCTCTCGCCCAGCACCTCGGCGGCGGCCCGGCGGACGCGGTCCTCGTCCCAGGGCGCCAGCCGGTCCCCGAGCACCGTCAGCCGGAAGGGGTACGTCATGGCGGAGCCGCCCAACGGCATGCCGGGGACGGGGAGTTCCTCGGGGCGGTAGGTCACGGCGGCCGCCGATCCGGGCTCCATCCCCGCCAGCACCCGGCGCAGCTGTCGCAGCTCGTCCTCGTCCGCCCGGTGGACGTCGTCCACCAGCAGCAGGGCCGGCTCCCGCCAGACCTCGCCCTCCGCCGGCTCCGGCCGCCCGCCGTCGGCCCCGCACCGCCACCACAGGCGGGCCACATCCGGTGTCCCGGGCAGCTCGGCCAGCTCGCGCAGCAGATGCGTCTTGCCGAGGCCGGCGGCGCCTTCGACGAACAGCAGCACCGGCCCGGCGTCGGGGGCGGCGAAGGCGCGGGCGAGGGACCGCCGGGCAGAACCACACGTCGCGATCACGTCGCCACCCTCGCTCTCCGTCGTCCCGCTGCCCCGGCCCACCACAGTGATGCCCAGGCCCATTCTCGGCGAACGACAACGGACGTACCTCTTCACGGGTAGTCGCCCGCGGTCACGGTCCGCGCACGCGGGGGGATGCGGATGCCCGGGCGTACGGAAGGCCCTTCGGCGAAACGGCGCGCAGCGGAGCACGCCCGGCCGACTGCTGCCCGCAGGGCGCAGGGCCCTTCCGGCTGGGACCCGGGAGGACGACGCGCGCAGGTTCCTTCCGCAAGCCCGGTCACCGCGGCCCGAAGCTATGCCACGGCTGTGCCTACGGATATCCGAGGAGGCGGATCCACGGATACGCAATCAAATGCTCGCCGTGCCGTGAGCCCGCCCCGGGACCGGCGGACTGCGGCGATGGCCGGGACGGAGCAGAAGCGGAATGATGGGACAGCGGGACGGATCGGAGACGGTGGTGCGGTATGAGTGATCCGGCAGTGGTGGCGGCCGGCCAGGGACGCAGGTTTCCCGGCCCGACCGGAGCGCCGATGACAGTGAAGATCGACAGCTCCGCGACCGGAGGGGCGTACTCGCTGATCGAGTACTCCCACGCTCCCCACGCGCCGGGCCCGCCACCCCATGTGCACGAGCACCACGATGAGGCTTTCCGGGTCCTTGCTGGCGAGCTGAGCCTGGATGTGGGCGCGCGGACGCTGACACTGAGCGCGGGGGAGTACGCGGTCGTGCCCCGGGGCGAGGTCCACCGGCCCTACAACGCCGGAGAGGTCGAGTGCCGGTTCCTGTTCATCACCTCGCCGGCCCTGGACGGGTTCTTCGCGGAGATGGCGGACCTGAACGCGGCGACGAACGGCCATCCGCCGACCGCCGCGCTGAAGGAACTCGGAGCGCGCTGGGACTGCGTGTTCTCCGAGCTGCCCGAGGCGGGAGACGCGGTGACCCGCATGGTGAACGAGACGCCCTCGTCCTGACCCGGGGCGTCATCGCTCGGAGAATGCCCCGGGGACTTCCGGACCCCACGCCCATCAGCACGGGTCAGGGCCCACTCCCTCAGCACTCGATGATGTTCACCGCGAGCCCGCCCCGCGCCGTCTCCTTGTACTTCACGCTCATGTCGGCCCCACAGTGCTCTGATTCGCACAAGAGGTGGGTCGGGTCGCGGCCTCGCGGTCAGACCTTGATGACGCGGATGCTGGGGCCGCAGAGCATCAGGAGGTCTTCGGGGTCGGATGTCAGGACGGTCGCTGGGGTTGGCGAGGTGAGTGCGGTGGCGGCCACGATGGCGTCGAGGGCGTACTTGTGGCCGTGCAGTCCGGCCGCGGCCAGGAGCTTGCTCGCTTGGCGGGCGACGGCTTCGGTGGGCGGGATGATGTTCACGCGGGAGACTGCGTAGTCGAATCGGGCCTGGTTGACCCTGGGGTCGCGTGCTTCGACGAGGGTGACGGAGCTGGTGATGACGCGGATGTCTTCGGCTTCGGCCGCGGCCAGCCACTCGCTGATCTCGGGCGTGCGTCGCACCAGTTTGGACAGGCCTTCGCAGTCCAGGACGAGCGTGCCGCTCACGCGGCGTCCGCCGAGCCCGCGGCGTCGCCGCGGAGAATGGCGCGTTTGGCGTCGACCGCCGCCTGATCGACCGGGCCGTGTTCGGCTTCCGCGTCTTCGATGAGCTCGCGCAGGCGGTCCCGTTCCAATTGGCGCTGGATCAGGGTCTCGACGTAGGCGGACATGCCTCGTTTGCCTGTACGTGCCTTGAGGGCAGCGATGGTGCCTTCGTGGAGGGAGACCGATACGGGTCGGACGGGTCCTTCGCCGGGCGCCTGGGAGGTAGCCATGCGGCCGAGTTTAACAAAACTCTTGTTATTGGATGAGGATGATTCTCCGACCGGGTGTGTCGGAGAGACATCCACAGATGCGCGGGTGTCGCGAACTTCCAGGTCAAGCGCACATCGCCGAGGGACCCGGCAGGGACTTTCGCGTCCGGCCCAGGGGCGGTCCAGGGACTTTCCGCCGTGCAAGCAGGGAAGGCCCTGACAGCGCTGAAAGATATAAACGCGCTGGTCAGGGCCCACGTCCTCAGCACTCGATGATGTTCACCGCGAGCCCGCCCCGCGCCGTCTCCTTGTACTTCACGCTCATGTCGGCCCCGGTCTCCTTCATGGTCTTGATGACCTTGTCGAGGGAGACCTTGTGGCTGCCGTCGCCCCGCAGCGCCATCCGCGCCGCCGTGACCGCCTTCACCGCCGCCATGCCGTTGCGCTCGATGCAGGGGATCTGGACGAGGCCGCCGACCGGGTCGCAGGTCAGGCCCAGGTTGTGTTCCATGCCGATCTCGGCGGCGTTCTCCACCTGCTCGGGGGAGCCGCCGAGGACCTCGGCCAAAGCGCCGGCCGCCATCGAGCAGGCCGAGCCGACCTCGCCCTGGCAGCCGACCTCGGCGCCGGAGATCGAGGCGTTCTCCTTGAAGAGCAGGCCGATCGCGCCCGCCGCGAGGAGGAAGCGGACGACGCTGTCCTCCTTCTCCGCCTCGGTGCAGCCGTGGGACGCGAAGTTCATGTAGTAGTGCAGGACGGCCGGGATGATGCCCGCCGCGCCGTTCGTGGGGGCGGTGACGACGCGGCCGCCCGCGGCGTTCTCCTCGTTGACCGCCATCGCGTAGAGGGTGATCCACTCCATCGCGTGGGCCTGCGGGTCGCCCTCGGCGCGCAGCTGGCGGGCCGTGTTCGCGGCGCGGCGGCGGACCTTGAGGCCGCCGGGGAGGATGCCCTCGCGGGACATACCGCGCGAGACGCAGGCCTGCATGACGCGCCAGATGTCCAGCAGACCGGAGCGGATCTCCGCCTCGGTGCGCCAGGCCAGCTCGTTCTCCAGCATCATCGAGGAGATGGACAGGCCGGTCTCGCGGGAGAGCCGCAGCAGTTCGTCGCCGGTACGGAAGGGGTGTTTGAGGACCGTGTCGTCCGGGACGATCGGGTTCTCCCCGGCCACCGCGTCCTCGTCGACGACGAAGCCGCCGCCGACCGAGTAGTACGTCTTCTCCAGGACCGGGGCGCCCTCGGTGTCGTACGCGAAGATCGTCATGCCGTTGGCGTGGTACGGGAGCGCCTTGCGGCGGTGCAGGACCAGGTCGTCGTCGAAGGCGAACGGGATCTCGTGCATGCCCAGCAGGTTGATCCGGCCGGTGGAGCGGATCTCCTCCACGCGGGTGTCGGCGCTCTCCACGTCCACCGTCTGCGGCGACTCGCCCTCCAGGCCGAGCAGGACCGCCTTGGGTGTCCCGTGCCCGTGGCCGGTCGCGCCGAGGGAGCCGTACAGCTCGGCCCGTATCGAGGCGGTGTGCGCGAGCAGGCCCTCGTTCTTCAGGCGGCGCGCGAACATCCGGGCGGCGCGCATCGGTCCCACCGTGTGGGAGCTGGAGGGGCCGATACCGACCGAGAAGAGGTCGAAGACCGAGATGGCCACGGGAAGACTCCTTGGGGGGTGGGAAGACGCCGTTGTCTGCCTGGGTGGTGCGGGACAAGCGGGGCAAGCGGGATGAGTAGGACCGGCGGGGGCAAGGAACGGGGCACCGCGCTCACTTTTCTCCAGTGTGCGCGGTGCCCCGTCCGGATGCGCGGAACCGCAGGCCAGGTGCTACTTCAGGCCGGGGTACAGCGGGAACTTCTCGGCCAGCGCGGCGACGCGGGCCTTGAGGTCGTCCGCGTCGTACGACGGCTTGAGGGCGGAGGCGATGATCTCCGCGACCTCCGCGAAGTCCTCGTCGCCGAAGCCGCGGGTGGCCAGCGCCGGGGTGCCGATCCGCAGGCCCGAGGTGACCATCGGGGGACGCGGGTCGTTCGGGATGGCGTTCCGGTTGACCGTGATGCCCAGCTCGTGGAGCCGGTCCTCGGCCTGCTGGCCGTCCAGCTCGGAGTTGCGCAGGTCGACCAGGACCAGGTGCACGTCGGTGCCGCCGGAGAGGACGGAGACGCCCACCTCGGTGACGTCCGGCTGGACCAGGCGCTCGGCCAGGATCCGCGCGCCGTCCAGGGTGCGCTGCTGGCGCTCCTTGAACTCCTCGCCCGCCGCGACCTTGAACGAGACCGCCTTCGCCGCGATCACGTGCTCCAGCGGGCCGCCCTGCTGGCCCGGGAAGACCGCCGAGTTGATCTTCTTGGCGAGCTCCTGGGTGGAGAGGATCACGCCGCCGCGCGGACCGCCGAGGGTCTTGTGCGTGGTGGTGGTCACGACGTGGGCGTGCGGCACCGGGTTGGGGTGCAGCCCGGCGGCGACCAGGCCCGCGAAGTGCGCCATGTCGACCATCAGGTACGCGCCGACCTCGTCCGCGATCCGGCGGAAGGCGGCGAAGTCCAGCTGGCGCGGGTAGGCGGACCAGCCGGCCACGATCAGCTTCGGCTGGGACTCCTTGGCGAGGCGCTCGACCTCCTCCATGTCCACGACGCCGGTCTCGTCGACGTGGTACGGGACCACGTTGTAGAGCTTGCCGGAGAAGTTGATCTTCATGCCGTGGGTCAGGTGACCGCCGTGGGCCAGGTTCAGGCCCATGATCGTGTCGCCCGGCTTCAGCAGCGCGAACATCGCGGCCGCGTTCGCCTGCGCACCGGAGTGCGGCTGCACGTTCGCGGCCTCGGCGCCGAACAGGGCCTTGATCCGGTCGATCGCGATCTGCTCGACGACGTCGACGTGCTCACAGCCGCCGTAGTAGCGGCGGCCGGGGTAGCCCTCGGCGTACTTGTTGGTGAGGACGGAGCCCTGCGCCTCCATGACGGCGACCGGAGCGAAGTTCTCCGAGGCGATCATTTCGAGGGTGGACTGCTGACGGTGGAGCTCGGCGTCGACGGCGGCGGCGACGTCCGGGTCCAGCTCGTGGAGGGAGGAGTTCAGAAGCGACATCAGGGGGTCCCTTAAGGTCTCAGTTGCCGGAGAACGCGGTGTACTCGTCGGCGGAGAGCAGATCGGCCGGCTCCTCCGCGACGCGCACCTTGAACAGCCAGCCGCCCTCGAAGGGAGCGGAGTTCACCAGCGAGGGGTCGTCCACGACGTCCTGGTTGGCCGCCGTCACCTCACCGGTCACCGGCGAGTACAGATCGCTGACGGACTTGGTCGACTCCAGTTCGCCGCAGGTCTCGCCCGCGGTCACCGTGTCACCGACCTCCGGGAGCTGGGCGTAGACGACGTCACCGAGCGCGTTGGCCGCGTACTCCGTGATGCCGATGGTGGCCACGCCGTCCTCGAGGGCCGACAGCCACTCGTGCTCCTTGCTGTACCGCAGCTGCTGGGGGTTGCTCATGACCTGAATTCTCCTGTACGCGGGGGAGTGCTGATGAACGGTGGTCTTGCGGTGTGAGACGGAGGTACGTCACTTCTGTGACGCCCGCACGCTGGCATGAGGGTCCGGGTTGTTCCGGAATATCACTTCTGGCGCTTGTAGAACGGCAGCGCGACGACCTCGTACGGCTCGTGCGCGCCCCGGATGTCCACGCCCACGCCCTCGGTGCCCGGCGCGGCGAAGGCCGCGTCCACGTACGCCATGGCGATCGGCTTGCCCAGGGTGGGGGAGGGGGCGCCGGAGGTGACCTCGCCG
The DNA here is from genome assembly GCF_014649875.1 of Streptomyces rubiginosohelvolus. Lineage (GTDB taxonomy): Bacteria > Actinomycetota > Actinomycetes > Streptomycetales > Streptomycetaceae > Streptomyces > Streptomyces rubiginosohelvolus. The sequence continues at coordinate 251,340 of NZ_BMTW01000005.1, forward strand.
ATCACCTTGCCGTCGGCCACGACCGGGAAACCGGCGCGCGGGACCCGGCGGCCCTCGGCGACCAGGCCGACCAGCTTGCGCGGCGGGGCGGTCTCGGCGCGCTCGGCGGCGGCCTTCAGCGCCTCGCGGCCGACGAAGTCGCCCTCCTTCTCGAACTTCACGACCCGGCCGAGGCCCGCGTCGAACGGGGTCAGCGCGGTCGTCAGCTCGTGCCCGTACAGCGGCATGCCCGCCTCCAGGCGCAGCGTGTCCCGGCAGGAGAGCCCGCACGGGATCAGGCCGTGCGGCGCGCCGGCCTCGGTCAGCGCCCGCCACAGCTGCTCGGCGTGCTCGGGCGCCACGAACAGTTCGAAGCCGTCCTCGCCGGTGTAGCCGGTACGGGCGATGAGCGCGGGGACCCCGGCGACCGTGCCCGGCAGGCCCGCGTAGTACTTCAGCCCGTCCAGATCGGCGTCGGTGACGGCCTTCATGATCGCGGGGGACTCCGGGCCCTGGACCGCGAGCAGCGCGTAGGCGTCCCGGTCGTCGCGCACCTCGGCATCGAAGCCGCCGACGCGCCCGGTCAGCGCGTCCAGCACGATCTGGGCGTTGCCCGCGTTGGCGACCACCATGTACTCGGTCTCGCCCAGCCGGTAGACGATCAGGTCGTCGACGATCCCGCCGTCCTCCTGGACGATCATCGTGTAGCGGGCCCGGCCGTTGCCGACGGTGGCGATGTTGCCCACCAGCGCGTAGCTCAGGAAGGCGGCGGCCTCGGGCCCGGTGACGGTGATCTCGCCCATGTGAGAGAGGTCGAAGAGACCGGCCCGGGTGCGTACGGCGTTGTGCTCGTCGCGCTCGCTGGCGTACCGCAGGGGCATGTCCCAGCCCGCGAAGTCGGTCATGGTGGCGCCGAGCGAGCGGTGCAGCGCGTCGAGGGCGGTGAGACGGGGGGCAGTGCTCATGGATACGGCTCCAGGGCATGACGACGTCAGGACGGAAAATCCTCCCCATCTGTCATCGGAACCTGAGAGGTTCGCCGATAGCCCCTGGCGGGGTATGCCCCTGGAGGGCGCCCCTGTTCAGGGGGCTCGGCTTGCACCTTGGGTGGAGTCGCGGGGCGACTCGCTTTTCAGATCTGCCTCATCCACGCGGTACGGGGCCTGAGAGATTCAAGGGAGGATCTTGCTCCTTCGGCGCCCGGCTCACACTGTGGCCGGAACTCTCCCGCGCGGATTCGAACGGCCGGTATGCAGTTGGCGGGGTCATCATCGCATGCATCGGGCCGGAGTGGGGGGCCCGGTCTCCACTCCGTTCCCCGGAGACGTGAAGCCCCGCGATCGGGGCATGATCCGGACGGCGGGTCCGATGTCGGTTGTGCCGCATTGCCTTTTCTTTACACTTCAGAAGCAGATGGGCGAGACCCGACAGCAGGGGGATGGCGATGACGTTGCAGCGGTCGGTACCGGCCGCGGGGGTCGCGCACGGCGCGGTGCCCGCCCGGCGCAGCGCTCCCGTGCGGGAGCTGCTGGAGACCCGTGCGCCGGTGGTACGTGACCTGCGCGGGCGCACCGGCAACGGCCCGTACAGCCTCGATCTCACCGCCGGTGACATCGTCGTGGTCTCCGGGCTCCCCGGCAGCGGCAAGTCCACCCTGATCCGGCGGGCCGTGCAGGGGCGTGCCATCGACTCCCAGAACACCCGCGACAGCTGGGCCGCCGCCGTGCCCGGATTACTGCCCTACGCCCTCTACCGGCCCCTCGTCCGCGCCGCGCACTACCTCGGCCTGCGGAAAGCCCTGCGCTCCGGTGAGTCCGTCGTCGTGCACGACTGCGGCACCCAGACCTGGGTACGCCGCTGGCTCGCCCGGCACGCGGTGGCCCGGGGCCGCACCTTCCATCTGATCCTGCTCGACGTGACGCCCGAGGTGGCCCGGCAGGGGCAGCGCGAGCGCGGCCGCGGGGTCTCCGGCTACGCCTTCGCCCGCCACCGGCACGCGGTGGCCCGGCTGCTCCGCGACACCGAACAGGGCCTGCTGCCCGCCGGCTGCACCTCCGCGGTGCTGCTCGACCGCGAGGCCGCGGGGGCGCTCGGCCGGATCTCGTTCACGGACGCCTGAGCTTCCACCGCCCGCTGCGGTTAGGGTGCTGGCCGGAGCAGAGGGCCGCCGCGGCGCGGCCCGGGCGGTTGAGAGAGGGCACAGAGCCAGTGGACATTCCGGCACCCGCACCGGCCCACCCCCAGCAGGGGTGGCCCGCCAACGAGCTCGAAGAGGTACTGACGGCCTCGCTCGGCGTCCCGGACGCGGGCGGCCGCCTGGTCGAGGTGCTCGGTCGCAGTTCCGTCTGGGTGCCCCTGCCGAACGGCGGCACCCCCGCGAGCGCGGACCTCGACCTGCCGATGATGGAGATCGACGGCGCCGCCTTCGTCCCGGTCTTCAGCTCGGAGGCCCAGTTCCTCAGCTGCGTCGGCAGCCACATGTCCTTCACCGTCGCGCCCGCCCGCGACTTCGCCCGGGGCCTGCCCCCGCAGGTCGGGATCGCCGTGAACCCGGGCGGCGCCGTCGGCATACCGCTGCCGCCGCCCGCCGTCGCCGAACTCTGCCGGGCGGGCCGCACGGCCTTGGACGGGCCCGCCACCGGCGGCCGGGTCCGGCTGTTCGAGCCGGACTGGCAGCACGACCCGGTCGACTTCCTCACCGCCGTGGCCGAGGAGTTCGAGGCCACCGGGGTCGTGAGCACCGCCCGCCGGACGCTGGCCAGCATCGAGGGCGGCGACCCGGTCCTCTTCGTCGGCGTCGAGTTCGCCACCTGGGACGGAGCGGGGCAGAGCGCCCCCATGGACGCCATCGGCCGGGCCCTCGGCCGGGTCCAGGTGCCCTGGCCGGTCAACCTGGTCCTGCTCGATGTGGCCCAGGACCTCGTGGGCGACTGGATGCGGGAGAAGGTACGCCCGTTCTACCGCCGCGAGGGCCACTGAGGGCCACTGACTCATCGGCGCGAGGGCCGGTGAGGGCCGCGGGGCCGGGCGCCGCGGGACCGCGGCGTCAAGTCGGTCCCTGAAGTGGCGCATAAGCTGGTTTGATGGCGTGGTCGCTCCCGTGTGCCCGGGAACGATGGCGTGAATGCGACGGATCTGCGACGGATCGACGAGGGGCGGAACCCAGGGTGAGTGCGTCAGGCACCGCGGCGGCCGGAAAGGTGGAGCAGCTGCTCCGCCAGGTGACCCCCGGGCGTTACGACGCCTACGAGGAGCTGCTCTCCGCTGTCGCCGAGGGCCGGATCTGGATGCTGCTCTGGCACGGGACGGCCGGCTCGCCGGACGCCCAGTACGGAAACATGGAGATCGACGGTCTGGGGTACGCCCCCTGCGTCACCTCCGCCCAGGAGCTCTCCGCCAGTGGCTGGAACCGGGCCCACGAGCTGGTCACCGGACGCGAGATCGCCCGCGCCCTGTTCCCCGACCGCTGGGGCATCTGGCTCAACCCGCACGCCCCCGGCGGCGGCGTCGGCATCCCCTGGCTCGATCTGCGCCGTATCGCGACCGGCCTGGACCGGCTGCCCGCCGGACCGCTCCGGCTGAGCGAACCCGCCATCGAACTCCCGCAGTTCTACGCCCTGCTCACCCAGAACGCCCACCGCACCCCCGCGATCCGCTCCCTGCGCCGCGCCTGGGTGCACCCCGCGATCGGCGTCCCGTACCTCGCGATCGGCCTCGACCTCTACGACACCGGCCGCGCCGCCGTCGAATCGGTGCGCGAGATGATGCGGCAGTCGGTCGGCGCGGTCCCCGACGGGCTGCCCGTCTCCACCGTCGCGCTCTCCGACGAGTACGACCCGGTCGGCATGTGGCTGCGCGCCAACACCCGCCCGTTCTACGACCGCGAGGCCCACGCCCCGGCGGGCCCGCCGCCGGCCTCCGCACCGGGCTACGGCTACCCGCCGCTTCCGCGCTGACCCGAAGAGCCCCGAGGGTCCGACGAACCCCCGTCGCGGGGAAGGGCTCCGCCCTCCGTCACCCTCCGTCGAACACCCCTCGATGTCCGGCTTGTTAACTTCCCCCGGGAGGATGTCCCGGAACTGGACGGTTTGTTAACTGTCCGGGTCTCGACTAGGTCTCACCGCTATCCGGACTGTTCTCTTGCGGCAGGCACCGTCTGTAGTGTGCGGCCATCAAACCTCACCACATGGCGAACCAGGGGTGGACCCATGCGCATATTCAAGTCCCGGGCTGTCCGGGCGATCACGACAGCGGTCGCTGTCGGTCTGATCGCCACGGGCTGTTCCAGCGATCGGGACGGGGGTGACGCCAAGGGGGGCGACAAGGACACCTTCGTCTTCGCCGGAGCCGGTGACCCCGGTTCCCTCGACCCGGCCCTCGCGAGCGACGGCGAGACGTTCCGCGTCACGCGTCAGGCCTTCGAGGCGCTTCTGGAGCACGAGCCCGGCGGCAGCAAGCTCGTCGGCGGTCTCGCCGAGAAGTGGTCGAGCGACGAGGCCGGCAAGGTCTGGACGTTCAACCTCCGCCAGAACGTCAAGTTCCACGACGGCGAGGCGTTCAACGCCGCCGCGGTCTGCGCGAACTACGACTACTGGTTCAACTGGAAGGGCACGTACCAGTCCAGCGCGGTCTCCTACTACTGGCAGACCATCATGGGCGGGTTCGCGAAGAACGAGGACCCCGAGACGCCCAAGCCGAACTACAAGTCCTGCACCGCCAAGGACGACAACACGGCTGTCATCGAGGTGAACGAGCCCTCGGCGAACCTCCCGGGCGGCTTCTCGCTCCAGGCCCTGGCGATCCACTCGCCGAAGGCCCTCAAGGAGTACGCGAAGCAGGACGCCAGCGCCAAGGGCGACGCGATCACGTACCCGAAGTACAGCCAGGAGGCCGGCACGGTCGCCGGCACCGGCCCGTACAAGATCACGAAGTGGAACAAGGGCAACAAGGAAGTCTCCTTGACGCGCTTCGACGACTACTGGGGCGCCAAGGCCAAGGTGAAGAACCTGGTCTTCCGCACCATCTCCACCGAGGAGACCCGCCGCCAGGCGCTCCAGGCGGGTGACATCGACGGCTACGACCTGGTCGCGCCGGCCGACGTGACGACGCTGGAGAAGGAGGGTTACGAGGTTCCGACCCGTGACGTCTTCAACATCTTCTACATCGGCATGAGCCAGTCGGCGAACCCGGCGCTGAAGAAGCCCGAGGTCCGTCAGGCGATCACGCACGCCATCGACCGCGAGAACCTCGTCAACACCCAGCTGCCCGAGGGCGGCAAGGTCGCGACCCAGTTCATGCCCGACACGGTCGCCGGCTACTCGGACAAGGTGAAGACCTACCCGTTCGACACCGCCAAGGCGAAGGACCTCCTCAAGCAGGCCGGTGAGGAGAAGCTGAGCATCGACTTCTGCTACCCGACCGAGGTCACCCGCCCGTACATGCCTGCCCCGCAGGACATGTTCGAGCTGATGAAGGCCGACCTGGAGAAGGCCGGCATCACCATCAAGCCGAAGGCCATGAAGTGGGCCCCGGACTACCTGGACGCCACCGAGGCGGGCTCCTGCGCCCTGCACATGCTCGGCTGGACCGGTGACTTCAACGACGGCTACAACTTCATCGGCACCTGGTTCGCCGGACCGGACAAGCAGTGGGGCTTCAAGGACCAGAAGGTCTTCGACGCCGTGAACGCCGCTTCGAAGATCACGGACCCGGCCGGCCGCACCGAGGCCTACAAGAAGGCCAACGAGGCCATCGCCGAGTACGTCCCGGGCGTGCCGATCTCCTCGTCGCCCCCGGCCATCGCGTTCGCGAAGAACGTCAACCCGCCGAAGGTCTCCCCGCTGACGCAGGAGAACTTCGCCGAGGTCTCCTTCAAGTAATCGCACACCAGCGGGTCCGCCCGGCCACAGCAACCAGGTGGCCGGGCGGTCCTGCTTCGACGCACGTGAGAAAGGGGCATGCGGGGTGCTGCGACTCGTCGTAAGAAGACTTCTCCAGCTCATTCCCACCCTGCTCGGCCTGTCGGTCCTGCTGTTCCTCTGGCTGAACCGACTGCCCGGCGGACCCGCCACAGCGATCCTGGGCGAGCGGGCCACCGAAGCCGAAGTGGCGAGAATCAACCGCGCACTCGGGCTCGACGAGCCGGTGCACGTCCAGTACTGGCGCTTTCTCAAGCGCATCTTCGAGCTCGATCTCGGAACCTCCACCCAGACCGGCCAGCCGGTGTGGGACGAATTCACCCGCGCCTTCCCCGCCACCGTGGAGCTGAGCCTCGCGGCGATCCTGATCGCCGTCGTCGTCGGCATCCCGATGGGCTACCTCGCGGCCAAGCACCGCGGCGGCTGGCTGGACGTCGCCTCCGTCTCCGGATCGCTGCTCGGCATCTGCATCCCGGTCTTCTTCCTGGCCGTGCTGCTGCGCGGGATCTTCTCCGTACAGCTGCAGTGGTTCCCGAGCCAGGGGCGGCTCGACTCCGGCATCAACGCCACCGACGTCACCGGATTCGCCGTCCTGGACGGCCTGTTGACCGGTGAGTTCGACGCGAGCTGGAACGCGATCATGCACTTGATCCTGCCCGCCGTCGCACTGTCCTCGATCCCCCTCGCCGTCATCGTCCGGATGACCCGCGCCAGCGTCCTGGAGGTGCTCGGCGAGGACTACATCCGCACCGCCGAGTCCAAGGGCCTCGACAAGAAGACCGTGCGCGGACGCCATGTGCTGCGCAACGCGCTGCTGCCGGTGATCACCGCGGTCGGCCTGCTGACCGGCAGCCTGCTCTCCGGAGCGGTGCTCACCGAGTCCGTCTTCGACTTCGGCGGCCTCGGCTCCTTCATCCGTACCGCGATCGACGGCCGCGACTACCCGGTCCTCGTCGGGTTCATCCTCTTCATCGCGATGGTGTACGTGCTGATCAACCTGCTGGTCGACCTCGCGTACAGCATCATCGACCCCAGAGTGCGGGTGCACTGACGTGACGATCCTGACCAACAAAGCAGACAAGATCGACCGTCTCGCCGAGCTGACGCAGAGCTCGGAGGCCGTCACGGGCACCAGCCTGTGGCGCGAGGCGTTCCGCCGGATGCGCTCCAGCAAGATGGCGATCATCGGCGCGGTCATCATCGGCGCGTTCGTCCTCGTCGCGATCATCGGCCCCTGGGTCGCGCCGCACGGGCCCACCGCGCAGAACTGGCGCAGCGAAGTCTTCCCCAACCAGGGCAAGTTCGTCGGCATGCGTGGCGAGAACTGGTTCGGCCTGGACCACCTGGGCCGCGACATGTTCTCCCGCTGGCTCGTCGGCGCCCGGCAGACGCTGCTCGTCGGTGTGGTCTCCATGCTCATCGGCCTGATCGTCGGCGCGCTCGTCGGTGTGCTCTCCGGAGCCGCCGCCACCCTCGGTGGCAAGGCCGGTCAGCGCGTCGACACCGTGATCATGCGCTTCACCGACATCATGCTGTCGCTGCCCTCGCTGCTGCTCGCGGTCTCCATCGCCGCCGTGCTCGGCCAGTCGCTGACCACCGTGATGATCGCCGTGGGTGTCGTCCAGATCCCCATCTTCGCCCGCCTGCTGCGCGGTTCGATGCTGGTGCAGGGCGGCGCGGACTACGTGCTCGCCGCGAAGGCGGTCGGCATCCGGCGCAAGCGGATCGTGCTCACGCAGATCCTGCCGAACTCGCTGAGCCCCGTGATCGTCCAGGCCACCCTGAGCCTGGCCACCGCGATCATCGAGGCCGCGGCCCTGTCCTACCTGGGGCTCGGCAACCCCGACCCGGCCATTCCCGAGTGGGGCGTGATGCTCTCCCAGGCGCAGCGCTTCTTCGACAACGAGCCGATGATGGCCGCCTACCCGGCCGTCGGGATCATCATCACCGCCCTCGGCTTCACCTTGCTCGGCGAGGCCATGCGCGAAGCCCTCGACCCGAAGTTGCGAGGCTGAAGTCCCATGTCACTGCTCTCCGTTGAGGAACTCAGCGTCACCTTCACCGCCCGCGGCCGCAAGGACGCCACGGCCGTGGACGGCGTCTCCTTCGCCGTCGACCAGGGCCAGGTCGTGGGCCTGGTCGGCGAGTCGGGCTGCGGCAAGTCCGTCACCTCGCTCGCCCTGATGGGGCTGCTGCCCCGCAAGGGCGTGCGGATCGGCGGCCGCGCCGAGTTCGACGGCCAGAACCTGCTGACCATGAGCGAGCGCAAGCTCCGCGACATGCGCGGCAGCCAGCTCGCGATGATCTTCCAGGACCCGCTGTCCTCCCTGAACCCGGTCGTCCCGATCGGCATCCAGGTCACCGAGATCCTTGAGCGCCACCGCGGCCTGAAGGGCGAGAAGGCCCGTAAGGAAGCGGCCTCGCTGCTCGACCGGGTCGGCATCCCCGACCCGGCGCGGCGGCTCAAGGAGTACCCGCACCAGCTCTCCGGCGGTATGCGCCAGCGGGCGCTGATCGCCATGGCGGTCGCCTGTGCGCCCCGTCTGCTGATCGCCGACGAGCCGACGACGGCACTCGATGTGACCATCCAGGCGCAGATCCTGGAGCTTCTGAAGGAACTGGTCGACCAGGAGGGCACCGCCCTCCTGATGATCACGCACGACCTCGGTGTCGTCGCCGGTCTCTGCGACGAGGTCAACGTCCTGTACGCCGGACGGGCGGTGGAATCGGCGGGCCGTCGCGAACTGTTCGCCCACCCCACCCACCCGTACGCGCACGGGCTGCTCGGCTCCATCCCGCGTCTGGACGCACCGCGCGGCGAGCCGCTCAACCCGATCCGCGGTTCCATCAACGACAAGATCGCCTGGGCCGACGGCTGCGCGTTCGCACCCCGGTGCGACCACTACACGATGGAGTGCCTCACCGGCACCCCCGAACTGACCGAACCACGCACGGCCGGACACCAGGTGCGCTGCGTCAACCCGGTCCTGCCCACAGCGGAGGTCCCGGCATGAGCCTGCTCGAACTGGACGACGTCAAAGTCCACTTCCCGGTCAAGAAGGGCCTCTTCTTCGACCGTACGGTGGGCCACGTCTACGCGGTCGACGGCGTCTCGCTGTCCATCGAGGCCGGTCAGACGTACGGCCTGGTCGGCGAGTCGGGCTGCGGCAAGACGACGCTCGGCCGGGCGGTCCTGCGGCTGAACGACATCACCGACGGCGGGGTCGTCTTCGACGGCACCGACCTGGCGAAGCTGCCGTCCGAGGAGATGCGGGCCTTCCGCCGCCGCCTCCAGATGGTCTTCCAGGACCCGCTGGGCAGCCTCAACCCCCGGCAGAACATCGAGTCGATCCTGTCCGAGGGCATGGCCGCCCACGGCATCGGCAAGGACCAGACGGAGCGCCGGGAGAAGATCAAGGACATCCTGGCCAAGGTCGGCCTGCCGTCCAACGCGCTCTCCCGCTACCCGCACGAGTTCTCCGGCGGCCAGCGCCAGCGCATCGGCATCGCCCGCGCGCTGGTCCTGGAGCCGGACGTGATCATCTGCGACGAGCCGGTCTCCGCGCTCGACGTCTCGGTCCAGGCGCAGGTCATCAACCTGCTGGAGGAGCTCCAGGAGTCCCTCGGCCTGACCTACCTGGTGATCGCGCACGACCTCGCGGTCGTCCGGCACATCTCGGACGTCATCGGGGTGATGTACCTCGGCGGGCTCGTCGAGGAGGCCCCGAGCGACGCGCTGTACGCGAAGCCCCGGCACCCGTACACCAAGGCGCTGATGTCGGCCGTCCCGGTGCCCGACCCCGAGGTCGAGGACCGCCGCGAGCGCATCCTCCTCCACGGCGACCTGCCCTCCCCGGCGAACCCGCCGGCCGGCTGCCGCTTCCACACCCGCTGCCCGTGGGTGCAGGAGACCAAGTGCGCCACGGAGCGTCCGCCGCTGCTGGACACCGGCGACGGGCACAAGGTGGCCTGCCACTTCACGGCCGAGATCGAGGCCGGCACGGTGAAGCAGACCCTGGCCACCGGCATCGAGGCGGTCACGGGGACGGAGACGGTGGCGGCCGAGGCGGTGGAGGTCTCGGAGGGCGAGACCGAGACCGAGGTTCCGGCGGCCGACGCCCCTGAGAAGGCGCCCGTGACCGTACCGGCCCAGGCCGACGCGGACGCCAAGGAGAAGGCGGCGGCCGCCGAGGAGACCGGGGCGAAGGCTTCGGACGCCACGGACGTCGAGAAGGAGACGGCCGACGCCACGGACGAGGCTTCGGGCGCCACGGAGAAGGCGGAGGGCAGCCCCAAGGCCTAGGGAGCGTCCGGGACCGGCACAATTGCCCGGTGCTCACCGAACTGTTCACGCCCTCCGTCCAGCATGCGCTCGACCTCGTCGGGATCTTCGTCTTCGCGATCTCGGGCGCCCTGCTCGCCGTCCGCAAGAACTTCGATGTCTTCGGCATCGCGGTTCTCGCGGAGGTGACAGCGCTGGGCGGAGGGCTGTTCCGTGACGTCATGATCGGCGCGATCCCGCCCGCCGCCTTCACCGACCTCGGCTACTTCATCACCCCGCTGTTCGCCGCCGGCCTGGTCTTCTTCCTCCACCCGCACGTGGAGCGCATCCAGGTCGGCGTCAACGTCTTCGACGCGGCGGGGCTCGGCCTGTTCTGCGTGACCGGCACGGTCAAGGCGTACGAGTACGGCCTCGGGCTGACCGCGTCCGCCGCGCTCGGCCTGGCCACGGCGGTCGGCGGCGGTGTGCTGCGCGACGTCCTCGCCAACGAGGTCCCTTCGCTGCTGCGCTGGGACCGCGACCTGTACGCGGTGCCCGCGATCGTGGGCGCGACCATGGTGGTCCTGTGCATCCGCTTCGACACCCTGAACGCGCTGACCAGCGGGATGGCGGTGATCGCCGCGTTCGTCCTGCGGCTGCTGGCGCTGCGCTTCCACTGGCGGGCGCCCCGCGCCTACAACCGGTCCTCCGCACGGGCCGAGGAGGGCTCGGCGGCGACCTAGGGTGCCTTGCACCGCGATCCGCCCGCCATGATTCGGCAACGAAAAAGCTACCGCTCAGTAATGCAATGGATGTACCGTGCATGCCATGGCACAGGCAGCGACTGAGGCAGTGACCGGAGCGGCGCGGACCGCCCCGGCGACCATCGGCGACAGCGAGTTCGACCGCGACACCGCGGTCACCCTGCGCGAGGAGGGCGTCTACGGCGCCGAGCTCTCCGCGGGCTGGACGATCATCCACGCCGTCAACGGCGGCTATCTGCTGGCCCTGCTCGGCCGGGCCCTGGGTGAAGCCCTGCCGCATCCCGACCCGTTCTCCGTCTCGGCGCACTACCTCACCGCCTCCGTGCCCGGCCCCGCGGTGATCCGCACCCAGACCGTCCGGACCGGCCGCACCCTCTCCACGGGCCAGGCCTCCCTCTTCCAGTACGCGGAGGACAGCAGCGAGATCGAGCGCATCCGGGTCCTGGCCACCTACGGCGACCTGGACACGCTCCCCGACGACGTCCGCACCACGGCCCTGCCGCCCGCCATGCCCGACCGGGACCACTGCCTCGGCCCGAGCGACGGCGCGCCCAGGATCCCCGGCAGCTCCGCCATCACCGACCGCCTCGACATCAAGCTCGACCCGGCCACCGTCGGCTGGGCGATCGGCGCCCCGTCCGGCAAGGGCGAGATGCGCGGCTGGTTCGGCCTGGCCGACGGCCGCGACCCGGACCCGCTGTCGCTTCTGCTCACCGTGGACGCCCTGCCGCCGACCTCGTTCGAGCTGGGCCTGACCGGCTGGACCCCCACCGTCGAGCTGACCACCCACATCCGCTGCCGCCCCGCGCCCGGCCCGCTGCGCGTCGCCATCACCACCCGCAACCTCGCCGGCGGCTTCCTGGAGGAGGACGCCGAGGTCTGGGACAGCGCCGACCGCCTCGTCGCCCAGTCCCGCCAGCTCGCCAAGGCCCCGCGCACGAAGTAATGCGTACGTACTAAGGCTTACGGACGTAAGGGAACGGCTCCCGCGCCCGTCCGGGGCGGCCCCGGGCGGGCGCCGCCGTAGTCGGTCCCGGGCGGGGCGCCGTCCCTGTCAGTCCCTGGCGGGTGCCTCGTCGAGCCAGTGCGCCCGGCCGATGGTGACCAGCCGCAGGCGTCGCCGGGCCACCCGGACGACCTCCGCCTCGCCCTCGGGTCCGGCCTCCAGCAGGGTCGACGTGGTGATCACCATGTGGTCCACATAGAGGCCGCCGAGCATCAGCAGATCCTCCTCGCTCCACCCCGCCGCCCCCGGCTCCTGGCCGAGCGCGCACGCCACCTCCTCGGCGAACCGCCGCAGTTGAGCCGCGATCGCCGCGCGCACCGGGCCGACCCCGCCGTGCTGCTCACGCGCGATGAACCGGAAGTGGGCGGGCTGCGCACCGACATGACGCGCTATCACCGCCACGCTGCGGTCCAGCCGCTCCTCGCTGTCGCCCGTCTCCGCGAGCACCGCGGCGATCAGCCCGTGCAGGCTGCCCAGGGTCTCCTCCACCAGGGCGACGCCGAGCGCCGCGGTGTCCTCGAAGTGCCGGTAGAAGGCCGTCGGCGTGACCCCGGCGGCCCGGGTCACCTCCCGCAGTCCCAGGCTGCTCAGGCTCTGGTGCTCCAGGAGGGCGAGCGCCGCGTCCAGGAGGGCCTGGCGCGTCCTGAGCTTCTGGGTCTGGCGAATGCCGGCGGGAGTGTGACTCATGCCATTCAGTAAACAACCGTTCTCCGAGTCTGGGGAAGGGTGCGGGGTTTAGACTTTCGAGTCAGTGAACACTCGTACTCCGAACGGCTTTCGTCGTCGAACAGAGAGGTTCCGCCGTGCTCGTCCTCGTCGCCGCGCTGCTCCTGCTGGGAATCCTCCTCGGGGCGGTCGCCCACCTCCCGCTGCCGCTGACCCTGGCCGCCACGGCCGTGATCGGCTGCTGGCTGCTGATCTTCGCCGTACGCGAGCGCACATCGCGCCGCACCCACTGACCCGCCGTACGTACCGACTCGCCGCACCCGCCGAGCCTGCCGTTTCCCGGACCGATCCGAAGGAGCTCGCACCATGACCCTCACCCTCATCGACCGCACCCACCGCACGGACGCCGCCCCCGACAGGGGCGCGGACACGGCCCTCGACAAGGACGTCGTCGGCACGGATGCGGCGCCGGAGATGGCCCCCGACTCCGCTCCGCGCCGGGCCGTCGGCCGTGAGGCGGACGGTCTCGCCGTAGCCTCGTTCGTCCTCGGCCTCGTCGGGCTGCTGGTCTTCAACATCGTGCTCGGGCCGATGGCGATCGTGATGGCGCTGCTGGCCCTCGCGCGGCACACCCGCCGCCGGGGCCGCGCCTTCCTCGGCCTCGCCCTGGGCGTCGCCGACCTCGCCGTGCTCGCCGCCCTGGTCACCGCCAACGGCACCGTCGCCTGGAGCATCGGGGGCTGACACAGGCCCCGAAGCGGCCCCGTGAGTCGCTCTCCCCGTTCCGGATCGGGCTCCGGACCGGGACCTTCGGCCGGTCTCCGTACCGGTCCGCCGCGCTCCGTGAAGGCGTGCGCGGGGACCAGGCCGTGACGCGCCCGGCATGCGCCCCACCCCAGGCTCGTAGAATCGGCCCCACCATGGCTTACCTCGACCACGCCGCGACCACCCCGATGCTTCCCGAAGCGATCGGGGCGATGACCGCCCAGCTCTGCGTCACCGGCAACGCGTCCTCACTGCACGCCGCCGGACGCCGGGCCCGCCGCACCGTCGAGGAGTCCAGAGAAGCCCTCGCCGACTCCCTCGGCGCCCGCCCCAGCGAGGTGGTGTTCACCTCCGGCGGCACGGAGGCCGACAACCTCGCCGTCAAGGGCCTCTACTGGTCCCGCCGCGATGCCGACCCCCGCCGCACCCGGGTCCTCGCCGGCCCCGTCGAACACCACGCCGTCCTCGACGCCGTCGACTGGCTCGCCGAGCACGAGGGCGCGAACGTCGACTACCTCCCCGTCGACCGCCACGGCCGGGTCCACCCCGAAGACCTGCGCGAGGCGATCCTCAAGAACCCCGACGACATCGCCATGATCACCGTGATGTGGGCCAACAACGAGATCGGCACGATCATGCCGGTACGTGAACTGGCGGCGGTGGCAGCGGAGTTCGGGATCCCCATGCACGCCGACGCGGTCCAGGCCTTCGGTCAGCTGGAGGTCGACTTCGCCCGCTCCGGACTGGCCGCGATGACGGTCAGCGGACACAAGATCGGCGGCCCGTTCGGCATCGGCGCGCTGCTGCTGGGCCGCGACCACACCCCCGTGCCCGTCCTGCACGGCGGCGGCCAGGAGCGGCACGTGCGCTCCGGCACCCTGGACGTGCCCGCCGTCGCCTCGTTCGCCGTCGCCGGAGGGCTGGCGGCCGAACGGCGCGAGGAGTTCGCCCGGCGCGTGGGCGCCCTGCGCGACGAACTGGTGACCGCCGTGCGCCTGGCCGTGCCGGACGCCGTGCTCGGCGGCGACCCGGACCCCGCCGGACGCCTGCCCGCCAACGCCCACTTCAGCTTCCCCGGCTGCGAGGGCGACTCCCTGCTCCTGCTGCTGGACGCGCAGGGCATCGAATGCTCCACCGGCTCCGCCTGCACCGCCGGGATCGCCCAGCCCAGCCACGTACTCCTCGCCACCGGAACCGATCCCGACCTGGCCCGGGGCACCCTGCGCTTCTCGCTCGGCCACACCTCGACCGAGGACGACGTGAAGGCGCTCGCCGAGGCGATCGGCCCCGCGGTCGAGCGGGCGAGGACGGCCGGACTCAGCTGACGAGGGCCGCCACCCGGCTCCGCTACGCCTTCGCCGACGGCGAGGGCGTGGGGCTCGGCGGCGCCGTCGCGGCCCGCCGCACCAGCTCCAGGTACCGCTCCCAGTCCCAGTGCGGCCCCGGATCGGTGTGGTCGGTGCCCGGCACCTCCACATGCCCGATGATGTGCTCCCGGTCGATGGGTATGCCGTGCCGCGCGCAGATCGACGCCGTGAGCCGCGCCGACGACGCGTACATCGCCTTCGTGAGGTCCTTCGGCCGGTCCACGAACCCCTCGTGCTCGATGCCGACCGCCCGCTCGTTGAACGACCGGTTGCCCGCCTGGTACGCCACGTCCAGCTCGCGGATCATCTGCACCACCCGCCCGTCCTGCCCCACGATGTAGTGCGTCGCGGCCTGGTGGGCGGGGTCCTGGAACACCTTCACCGCGCTGGCGAAGCTGCCCTGGGTGACATGGATGATCACCCGGTCGATGGGGAAGTCGTCGGGCCGGTCCGCGCGCCGCCAGTTCGCCTCCGACGCGGCCACCCAGGTCGCCCCCGCGTAGTCCAGCTCACCCGGCTTCCGCGGCTTCTCGACGCCGGGGACCTGCCACCACAGGCGCTTCACCTGGTCGCGCGCGAGCACGGCGGCGGTGCCGGCGGCCGCCACCACGCCTCCGCCGATCAGCAGTGCGCGGCGGCTGACGCCGTCCGCCGGCTTCTTCCGCGAAGGCTTTCCCGAGGGCTTTCGCGCGGCCCGGGTGCTCCCGTTGTTCCCCATGTGATCGTCAACGCTTATCCGCGAGCGTTCGGTTCCCGGCGACCCGTACCCTGGAGGGGCTATGACTCAGACTTCCCAGCGCCCCCTGCGTGTCCTCGCCGCGATGTCGGGCGGCGTGGACTCCGCCGTCGCCGCCGCCCGCGCCGCCGAGGCGGGCCACGACGTGACCGGTGTCCACCTCGCCCTGTCCGCGAACCCCCAGTCCTTCCGGACCGGGGCGCGCGGCTGTTGCACCATCGAGGACTCCCGGGACGCCCGCCGCGCGGCCGACGTCATCGGTATCCCGTTCTACGTCTGGGACCTGGCGGAGCGCTTCCGCGAGGACGTCGTGGAGGACTTCGTCGCGGAGTACGAGGCCGGGCGCACGCCCAACCCCTGCCTGCGCTGCAACGAGAAGATCAAGTTCGCCGCGCTGCTCGACAAGGCGCTTGCCCTCGGCTTCGACGCCGTCTGCACCGGCCACTACGCCACGGTCGTGCTCACCGAGGACGGCAGCCGCGAGCTGCACCGGGCGTCCGACATGGCCAAGGACCAGAGCTATGTGCTCGGCGTCCTGGACGAGAAGCAGCTCGCCCACGCCATGTTCCCGCTCGGCGACACCCTCACCACCAAGGACGAGATCCGCGCCGAGGCCGAGCGCCGGGGCCTGGCCGTCGCCAAGAAGCCCGACAGCCACGACATCTGCTTCATCGCCGACGGCGACACCCAGGGCTTCCTCGCGAACCGCCTCGGCGGCCCGGCCGAGGGCGACATCCTCGACGAGTCCGGTACGAAGCTGGGCACCCACGAGGGCGCGTTCGGCTTCACCATCGGCCAGCGCAAGGGCCTGAAGATCGGCCACCCGGCCCCCGACGGCAAGCCGCGCTACGTCCTCGACATCTCCCCGGTGAACAACACCGTCACCGTCGGCCCCGTCGAGGCCCTGGACGTCACCGCCCTGACCGCGATCAAGCCCCGCTGGTGCGGAACGCCCCCGTCCGGCCCGGGCACGTACACCGCCCAGCTCCGCGCCCACGGCGGCGAGACCGAGGTCACCGCCGAACTGGTCGACGGCTCCGAGCTGAACGTCACCTTCACCGAGCCGGTCCGGGGCGTCGCCCCCGGCCAGGCGGTCGTCCTCTACGACGGCACGCGCGTGGTCGGCTCGGCCACCATCGCGACGACGGTCCGCCGCGAACGAGTGGCGGCGGGCGGCTGAGACCGGGCGACGCGGGCCCAGGGGCCGACTGGGCCCCGCCCGCGTACCGGCTAGGAAGCCCGCCCGTACGCGTACACGTCCCTCGCGAAGAACTCCGTCAGGACCGGCGCCAGCACCTGGGGCGCCACCTCGCGCATCTGGCCCGTCAGGGTGCGGTGCCGGCCGCGCGGCAGGGCCTCGGCCAGCGTCCGGGTCGCCGCCCGTGCCGGGGCGCTGCTGAAGCCGCCGCAGATCACCAGGGTCCGGGCGGCGACGGCCGAGAACCGGGCGGCGGGGATCGCCCCGTCGCCCAGCAGCGCGTCGTCGTACGCCAGCGTGTGCGCCCTCGCCTCCAGCTCCGGCCACACCGGGGACCGCCGCATCCGGGCGGCCGTCTCCTCGGCTACCCCCGTCATCGACAGGAACAGCTCCACCGCCCCGCCCCGGTCCCCGGCCGCCAGCAGCCGTTGCAGCCGTGCCGTGCAGCGGGCCTTGAACCGCAGCCCGGACGCCCCCGGGGTGTAGGGCGGCTCGTACACGGCGAGCAGCTCCACCGGGAGCCCGGCGGCGGCCGCCTCCAGGGCCAGCGCCCCGCCGGAGGACATCCCGAAGACCGACGTGCCCGCCCCGGCCGCGCCGACGACGGCGGCCAGGTCCTCGACCTCCCGCGCCACGGCACAGCGCCCGGTGTCACCGCTGGCGCCCCGGCCCCGCCGATCGTAGGTGATCACCGTGAAGCGCGGCGCGAGCAGCGCGGCCAGCGCCGCGTCGGTCGCCGCCACGCTCAGCGCCCCGCCGACCAGCACCAGCGGCGGCCCCTCGCCCTGGCGGCGGTAGGCGATCGGCGTGCCGTCGGCGGAGAGAATCCTGTCCATGGGAGAGGAGACCGGGGTGGGCCGGGAAACTCATCGCTCGCCCGGAAAAAACTTCCCCGGGCGAGCGGATCGAGGGTCAGTCCGCCACCGTCTCCGTGGCGTAGAAGCAGAAGTGGTCCTTGATCGCGGCGACTTCGGGCTTCGGGTCCGGGTAGGCCCAGACCAGATCGGCGGCCCCGGGCCGCGACCAGTAGGAGGCATCCCCCTTGAACGGGCAGTGGGTGGAGGTGTCCGACGGGGCGAGCAGTTCGGTGCGGACGTCCTCGGGCGGCAGGTAGTAACGGACCGGACAGCCGGTCTCGCGGAGCACGAGCGGGCGGCGGCTCTCGGCCAGCACCTGTCCGTCGTGCACGGCCCGCACATGCTCGGTGCCCTGCTCGACGGTGATGCGGTGTCCTCGGGTGGCAGTCATGCCTGTTTCAGCGGCGTACGGGGCTGGCTTCTTCCCCGTACGCCGAACTTCGCCAGGAACTTCCCCCGGGCGGGGGGTGTCCGAGGCGGGTCGTACGGTGGCTCCATGAACATCTGCGTCTTCCTCTCCGCCGCCGACCTCGACGACCGTTACACCGTGCCCGCCCGCGAGTTCGCCGAGCTGCTCGGCCGGGGCGGGCACACCCTCGTCTGGGGCGGATCGGACAAGGGGCTGATGAAGGTCGTCGCGGACGGTGTGCAGACGGCGGGGGGCCGGCTTGTCGGGGTGTCGGTCGAATTCCTCGCCGCGAGCGCCCGCCCGAGCGCCGACGAGATGGTCATCGCCCGCGACCTCGCCGAGCGCAAGGCGCTCCTCCTGGAGAAGGCCGACGCCGTGGTGATCATGGTCGGCGGGACCGGGACGCTCGACGAGGCCACCGAGATCCTGGAGCTGAAGAAGCACGGCAAGCACACCAAGCCCGTCGTCCTGCTCAACACGGCGGGCTTCTACGACGGGCTGCGCCAGCAGTTCCAGCGCATGGAGGACGAGGGCTTCCTGCCGCTGCCCCTGACCGACCTCGTCTTCTTCGCCAAGGACGGCGTCGGCGCGCTCGCCTACCTGGAGGAGAGCGCCGGACTCCAGTGAGCGGCCCGGACCCGGGACCGGCGCTCGCCCACCCGGCGGAGACCGCCGGACGCCGGTAAGAGACGCGGATCTAGGATCGGCCCATGGCTACCCACCTCATCACCGGCGCCGGTTCCGGCATCGGCGCCGCCGTCGCCCGCCGTCTCCAGGAGCGCGGCGACGACCTCGTCCTGCTCGCCCGCGACGCCGGGCGCGCCAAGGAGTTCGCCGAGCGCTACCCTGGCGCGCGCACCCTCGTCGGCGACCTCGGCAACCCCGACCGGCTGTCCTGGGCGTTCGGCCAGCAGTCCATGCCCGAGCGGATCGACACCCTGCTGCACATCGCGGGCGTCGTCGAGCTCGGCGAGGTCGGGGAGCTCACCCCCAAGGCCTGGCACTTCCAGCTCAACGCCAACCTGATCGCCCCCGCCGAGATCACCCGCCTCCTCCTGCCGCAGCTCCGCGTCGCCCAGGGACATGTCCTCTTCGTGAACTCCGGCGCCGGACTCAACGCCCACGCCGGGTGGAGCGCGTACGCCGCGAGCAAGCACGGCCTCAAGGCGCTCGCCGACTCGCTGCGCCACGAGGAACACGGCAACGGGGTCCGCGTCACCTCCGTCTACCCGGGCCGCACCGCCAGCCCCATGCAGGCCAAGGTGCACCAGCAGGAGGGCAAGGAGTACGACGCGGAGCGCTGGATCGACCCGGAGTCGGTGGCCACCACGATCCTCATGGCGATCGACCTGCCGCGCGACGCCGAGGTCAACGACCTCACGGTTCGCCCCGGCCGCTGAGCGGCCCAGCGCGCTACCGGCGCACGGGGGACCGTAGGCTTCCCGGGTGAGCGAGAAGAGCAAGTTCAGCGGGTGTCCGGCGACCGGCATCGGGTCGATGCCCGGGGGAGACGCGAGGGAGGCGGCGAAGACCGTCACCGGCTCCTTCGCCGACGGCCAGGGCATGCCGTACCTGGCCGAACTGCCCGCGCGCGGGCCGGGCGCCGACATGATCGGCCGGAGCGTCGGCCTGCTCGTCGAGATGTACGGGCACGTGGAGCCGAGCGGCTGGCGGATCAGCGACCGGCCGGGCCGCGACACCCGCAGGGCCCGCTCCTGGCTGGGGGAGGACCTGGACGCCCTGGAGGAGTTCACCCAGGGGTACGAGGGGCTGCTCAAGGTCCAGGCCGTCGGGCCCTGGACGCTCGCCGCCGCCCTCGAACTGCGCGGCGGCGAAGCCATGCTGGCCGACGCGGGCGCCTGCCGCGACCTGGCCGGATCCCTGGCCGAGGGGCTCCGCGCCCACCTCGCGGAGGTCCGCCGCCGGATGCCCGGGGCCAACGTCGTCCTCCAGCTCGACGAACCCTCCCTGACCGCCGTCCTGCTGGGCCGGGTCCGCTCCGCCAGCGGCTACCGCACCTACCGCGCCGTCGACCGCCAGGTCGTCGAGAGCGCCCTGCGCGACGTCCTCGCGGCGGCCGGCGAGGACGGCACGGCGCTCGTCCACTCCTGCGCGCCCGAGGTGCCGTTCGCGCTGCTGCGCCGGGCCGGGGCCGACGGCATCTCGTTCGACTTCTCGTTGCTCACGGAGCGTGAGGAGGAGGCGATCGGGGAAGCGGTCGAAGGCGGCACCCACCTCTTCCTGGGCGTGGTGCCCTCAACGGACGCGGCAACGGGGGCATTGTCAGACCCGGGCGGTAGCGTCATGGGAGTCAGGACGCTGTGGAGCAGACTGGGGCTGAATCCGGGGACTCTCGCCGAGTCCGTCACGATCACCCCGTCGTGCGGCCTCGCGGGCGCGTCGCCCGCGTACGCCCGTACCGCGCTCGCCCACAGCGCCCGGGCGGCGAGGTCGCTCGCGGACAACCCTGAGTGACGGGGACGACGGGTACACAGGAGGACGGGACGATGGCGGGCGAACAGCGGGTGGAGCAGGAGAGTTCGGTCCCGGCGGAGGCGCGGGAGGAGCACGCGCTGCTGGCCGAGCAGATCGAGGAGCACCGCTTCCGGTATTACGTGAAGGACCAGCCTGTCGTCAGCGACGCCGAGTTCGACCGGCTGCTGCGCTCCCTGGAGGCCCTGGAGGAGGAGCACCCGGCGCTCCGCACCCCTGACTCCCCGACCCAGAAGGTCGCCGGGCCCTACATCACGGAGTTCACCTCCGTCGAGCACCGCGAGCGGATGCTCTCCCTGGACAACGCCTTCGACGACGAGGAGCTGGCCGCCTGGGCCGACCGCGTCGCCAAGGAGACCGGCACCCCCGACCACCACTTCCTGTGCGAGCTGAAGGTCGACGGCCTCGCGGTCAACCTCACCTACGAGCACGGCCGCCTCACCCGGGCGGCCACTCGCGGCGACGGCCGCACCGGCGAGGACATCACCCCCAACGTCCGGACGATCGCCGAGATCCCGCACCGCCTGAAGGGCGAGAACATCCCCGCGCTCGTCGAGGTCCGCGGCGAGGTCTTCTTCCCCATGGAAGGCTTCGAGGAGCTGAACGCCCGTCTGGTCGCCGCCGACGACAAGCCCTTCGCCAACCCGCGCAACGCGGCCGCCGGATCGCTGCGCCAGAAGGACCCCAAGGTCACCGCCACCCGCCCGCTGCACATGGTGGTGCACGGCATCGGCGCCCACGAGGGCCTGAGCATCGACCGCCTCTCCCAGGCCTACGAACTCCTGCACGCCTGGGGTCTGCCCACCGCCCAGCACAACAAGGTCGTCGACTCCCTCGCGGGCGTACGGGAGTTCATCGCGTACTTCGGCGAGCACCGGCACTCCGTGGAGCACGAGATCGACGGCGTCGTCGTCAAGCTCGACGAGATCCCGCTCCAGGGCCGCCTGGGCTCCACCTCGCGTGCCCCCCGCTGGGCCATCGCCTGGAAGTACGCCCCCGAAGAGGTCAACACCAAGCTGGTCAACATCCGCGTCGGCGTCGGCCGCACCGGCCGTGTCACTCCGTACGCCCAGGTCGAGCCGGTCGAAGTGGCCGGTTCCGAGGTCGAGTTCGCCACCCTCCACAACCAGAACGTGGTCAAGGCCAAGGGCGTCCTCATCGGGGACACCGTGGTCCTGCGCAAGGCGGGCGACGTCATCCCGGAGATTCTCGGCCCCGTCGTCGATCTGCGCGACGGCACCGAGAAGCCCTTCGAGATGCCGGCCCACTGCCCCGAGTGCGGGACGGAGCTGCGCCCGATGAAGGAGGGCGACATCGACCTCCGCTGCCCCAACGCCCGCACCTGCCCGGCCCAGTTGCGCGAGCGCGTCTTCTACCTCGCCGGGCGCAAGAGCCTCGACATCGACCACTTCGGCTATGTGGCCGCCGCCGCCCTGACCCGCCCGCTGGAGCCCGCCGAGCCCGTCCTCAAGGACGAGAGCGATCTGTTCTCCCTCTCCATCGAGCAGTTGCTGCCGATCCGGGCGTACGTCCTGGACCAGGACAGCGGGCTGCCCAAGCGCGACCCGAAGACCGGCGAGGAGAAGATCGCGACGGTCTTCGCCAACCAGCAGGGCGAGCCGAAGAAGAACGCGGTGGCCATGCTGGAGGGCATCGCCGCCGCCAAGGAGGCGCCCCTCGCCCGGATCCTCACCGGGCTCTCCATCCGCCATGTCGGCCCGGTCGCCGCCCAGGAGCTGGCCCGCCAGTTCCGTTCCGTCGACCGCATCGACGAGGCGACCGAGGAGGAGCTGGCCGCCGCCGACGGCGTCGGGCCCACCATCGCTGCCTCGGTCAAGCAGTGGTTCGCCGAGGACTGGCACCGCGAGATCCTGCGCAAGTGGCGCGAGGCCGGGGTGCGAATGGCCGACGAGGGCTCCGACGAGGACCAGGGTCCCCGCCCCCTCGAAGGGCTCACCGTCGTCGTCACCGGCACCCTCGCCACCCACACCCGCGATGGCGCCAAGGAAGCCCTCCAGACGCTCGGCGCCAAGGTCACCGGCTCGGTGTCCAAGAAGACCGCGTTCGTGGTCGTCGGCGACAACCCCGGCTCCAAGTACGACAAGGCGATGCAGCTGAAGGTGCCCGTGCTCGACGAGGACGGATTCGCGATCCTGCTCGAGGACGGACCCGAACGCGCCCGGGAAGCAGCCCTGTCCGTCCCCGAAGCCGCGCCCGAGGCCGCCCCGGAGGACAGCGGGGCGTAGACGGAGCATGGACGGGGAGTGACCGCCCGCCGGGCCGCCGTTCGCTCCCCGTTCCCCGGATCGAGACGCCTTCGAGACGATGCCCCGGCGTGGCGCGGCCCGCGCGGGGGAAGAAACGGGGCAGAGGGGTGAAGAAGGGTCGGCCGCTCCCCGAATGGCCCTGCCGTACCACCCGTTCGGGCCAATAGCAGATGGTGACGGGTCGTCGGTTCGCATTCGGGCAAGAGCTGTAGAGCGCTGCCCCTCGAAGCCTTTCGCGGCCTACTGTTGAGAGGTGCGCCCGCCGTGCACGGCCCTCGACCGGGCCGTGGTGCCACGGAAGCGGGCGCCACCGAGGGCCATCGGCACCGCCGGCTGTGAGAGGGACGGAATGAAACCGACCGAGAGCGCCGCCCCGGTGTCGCGGCTGCAAGGTTTCGTCGGCCTCACGCCCCCGGTGGGCGCCGCCGTCGTGGGGATCGCCGCGTTACTGCTGGCGGTCGGGTCGTACCGGACGGTCCAGCAGGGCCACGCGCTCTTCCCGGACGGAGTGGTGGGCTGGTCCCTCGCCGTGCTCACCGGGATCATCGTCGGCCACCTGGTGGCCCTCGGCCGCGACCGGTGGTGGGGCGGCACCGGCTCCGGCGCCGCCCTCACCCTCGCCGTGCTCCTGCTGTACGGCTGGCTGCCGGCCGTCCTGGTCAGCCTCGCCGTCGTGGTGCTCGTCGGGACCGCCCGCCGGCACCGCTGGTGGCAGGGGCTGCTGCACGGCGGGGTCGACATGCTCGGCATCGGCGCCGCGGCGCTCGTCCTGGCCGCGTTCGGCGTGGTCCCCACCGTCGAGGAGCCCTGGCGGCCACTCGACTGGGGCATCACGGCCGTCCCGGAACTGCTCCTGACCGCGTCGACGTATCTGCTCGTCACCCGGGTCCTCCTGTGGTACGCCCAGGCCCCGCACAACGGCGGGCTGCCCACCATCGCCCGTACCGCGATGCTGCGCCAGGGACTCGTCGCCGTCGCGCTCCTCGGGCTCGCCCCGCTGATCTGCGCCGTCGCGATGTCCATGCCCATACTGCTGCCGCTCTTCGCGGTGCCGCTGATCGCCCTGGACTCCACGCTCTGGATCGCCCGCGCCCGCGCCGAGGAGCAGCTGCGCGACCCGCTGACCGGGCTGCCCAACCGCCAGTGGCTGCTGGAGCGGACCTGGTCGGCGCTGGAGGACGCGGAGTCCATCGGCACCCGCTCCGCGCTGGTCCTCATCGACCTGGACCGCTTCCGCGCGGTCAACGACACCCTCGGCCACCTGGCCGGGGACCGGCTGCTGCTCCAGATAGCGGAGCGGCTGCGGCTCGCCCTGCCGCGCGGTGCGGAGGCGGCCCGCCTCGGCGGCGACGAGTTCGCCGTCCTCCTCCCGCACACCGACTCCACCACCAGCGCCCAGCAGGTCGCCCGCCATCTCGTCGCCGAGCTGTCCTCGCCGCTCGACCTCGACGGGCTCACCCTCGTGCTGGAGGCCAGCGCCGGAGTCGCCGTCTACCCCGACCACGCCCTGGACGCCGAGGGCCTGCTGCGCCGGGCGGATGTCGCGATGTACCAGGCCAAGCGGGACCGCACGGGCGTGGAGGTCTACGAGTCCAAGCGGGACAGCAACACCCCCGACCGGCTCGGTCTCCTCGGCGACCTGCGCCGGGCGCTGGACGCGGGCGAGGTCGAGCTGCACTACCAGCCCAAGGTCCGCTTCGACGGGCAGGTCGCGGGACTTGAGGCGCTGGTGCGCTGGGTGCACCCGGAGCGCGGCCGGGTCCCCCCGGACGAGTTCATCGCCATCGCGGAGTCCTCCGGGCTGATGCCGCACCTCACGGAGTACGTCCTGGAGACGGCGCTCGCGCAGGTCGCCCGCTGGCGGGCGCAGGGCCTGTGCGTGCCCGTCGCGGTCAACGTCTCCCCGCGCGACGTCCACACCCCGGGCTTCGCGGGGGGCGTCGCGGCCCGCCTCGCCCGCCACGGCGTGCCCGCGGGAGCGCTCCAACTGGAGATCACCGAGCATGTGCTGCTGGAGGACCCGCAGCGCGCCGCCGACACCCTGGCCGGGCTCACCGCGCACGGCGTCAAGATGTCGCTGGACGACTTCGGTACCGGCTACTCATCCCTGGTCCACCTGCGCCGGCTCCCGGTCAGCGAGCTGAAGATCGACCGCTCCTTCGTGGCCCGGCTGGCGGTCGACCACGAGGACGCGGAGATCGTCCGCTGCACCATCGACCTGGCCCACTCGCTCGGCCTGGTCGTCGTCGCCGAGGGCGTCGAGGACGACACGACCTGGGAGCGGCTGCGGGATCTGCGGTGCGACGCGGTGCAGGGCTGGCTGGTGGCGGCCGCGATGCCGCCGCAGGAGACGACGGCCTGGCTGCGGGCGCGCGGCGAGCACGGCTGGCGCAGGCCCGCCGAGCTGAAGGCCCAGGCGGCAGCCGCCGCGGGGTCGGCCACGGCCTCGGCGACCGGCTCGATGAACGGGTCGCTCAACGGCGCCGTGAACAGCGCGGTCAATGGTGCGGTGAACAGCGCGGCGGAGACCGACACCCCCTGAAGATCCCGGGCAGTGGACCAGGCAGAGGCGTAGCCCGATCGGGCCGGGGCACCCGCCCCCGGGAGACCCCATAGGATTGGGCTCAAAACCACACACCAACCCCTGAGGATCGCTGCATGCCTGGCATCACGCGCGAGGAGGTCGCCCACCTCGCCCGGCTGGCGCGTCTGGAGCTGAAGGGCGAAGAGCTCGATCACTTCGCCGGTCAGCTCGACGACATCATCGGCGCGGTCGCCCGCGTCTCCGAGGTCGCCGACCAAGACGTACCGCCGACCTCCCACCCGCTGCCGCTGACCAACGTCATGCGCGCGGACGAGGTCCGTCCGTCGCTCACCCCCGCGCAGGCGCTCTCCGGCGCCCCGGCCCAGGAGCAGCAGCGTTTCAAGGTGCCGCAGATCCTGGGGGAGGACTAATCGCCATGACGGACATCATCAAGCTCACCGCGGCCGAGATCGCCGCGAAGATCGCCTCCGGCGAGCTGACCGCCGTCGAGGTCACCGAGGCCCACCTGGCCCGGATCGACGCCGTCGACGAGAAGGTCCACGCCTTCCTGCACATCGACCGCGAGGGCGCGCTCGCCCAGGCCCGTGCCGTGGACGCCAAGCGCGAGGCGGGCGAGAAGCTCGGCCCGCTGGCCGGCGTCCCGCTCGCGCTGAAGGACATCTTCACCACGAAGGACATGCCGACCACCGTCGGTTCCAAGATCCTCGAAGGCTGGGTCCCGCCGTACGACGCCACGCTCACGCAGAAGCTGCGCGACGCCGACGTCGTCATCCTCGGCAAGACCAACATGGACGAGTTCGCCATGGGGTCCTCCACCGAGAACAGCGCCTACGGCCCCACCGGCAACCCCTGGGACCTCACCCGGATCCCCGGCGGCTCCGGCGGCGGCTCCTCCGCCGCCCTCGCCTCCTACGAGGCCCCGCTCGCCATCGGCACGGACACGGGCGGCTCGATCCGCCAGCCCGCCTCCGTGACCGGCACCGTCGGCGTCAAGCCCACCTACGGCGGCGTCTCCCGCTACGGCATGGTCGCCTTCTCGTCCTCCCTGGACCAGGGCGGGCCCTGCGCCCGTACGGTCCTGGACGCGGCACTGCTGCACGAGGCCATCGCCGGCCACGACCCGCTGGACTCGACCTCCATCGACGCCCCGGTCCCGCCGGTCGTCGAGGCCGCGCGCAACGGCTCCGTCCAGGGCATGCGCGTCGGCGTCGTCAAGCAGTTCCGCGGCGAGGGCTACCAGGCCGGTGTCCTCCAGCGCTTCGACGAGTCGGTCGAGCTGCTGAAGTCGCTGGGCGCGGACATCGTCGAGCTGGACTGCCCGTCCTTCGACCTGGCGCTCTCCGCGTACTACCTGATCGCCCCGTCCGAGTGCTCCTCCAACCTGGCCCGCTTCGACGCCATGCGCTACGGCCTGCGGGTCGGCGACGACGGCACGAAGTCGGCCGAGGAGGTCACCGCGCTGACCCGCGAGGCGGGCTTCGGCGACGAGGTCAAGCGCCGCATCATCCTGGGCACGTACGCGCTCAGCTCCGGCTACTACGACGCGTACTACGGCTCGGCCCAGAAGGTCCGCACCCTCATCACCCAGGACTTCGAGAAGGCCTTCGAGCAGGTCGACGTGATCGTCTCCCCGACGACCCCGACCACCGCCTTCCCGATCGGCGAGCGCGCCGACGACCCGATGGCGATGTACCTCGCGGACCTGTGCACCATCCCCACCAACCTGGCCGGCAACTCCGCCATGTCGCTGCCCTGCGGCCTGGCCCCGGAGGACGGCCTGCCGGTCGGACTGCAGATCATCGCCCCCGCCATGAAGGACGACCGGCTGTACAAGGTCGGATCCGCCGTCGAGGCCGCTTTCGTGGAAAAGTGGGGGCACCCGCTGCTTGAGGAGGCTCCGTCGCTGTGAGTGCCATGGCAAAGAAGGCCAAGAACTTCCAGAAGTCCAAGACGGGCGCGTACATCGCCATCGGCACGACCGCGTTCGGCGCGATCAGTGTCGTCAAGCAGGCGAAGCTCGCCCGCCACGACAACGACGTACTGCGACTCGTGGACGCGGCCGTCTCCGCCGCCGCCATCGTCACCGGACTCGCGATCCTCTATCGCGAACTGAAGCGTCTCGGCGACGACGACGTCCTGCTGGGCTGAGAGGGAAAGTTTCACCGTGACTGTCACTGACCTGGTGTCGTACGAGGACGCGCTCGCGTCCTACGACCCCGTCATGGGCCTCGAAGTCCATGTCGAGCTCGGCACCAAGACCAAGATGTTCTGCGGCTGCTCCACGGAGCTGAAGCAGGGCGCCAACTCCCAGACCTGCCCGGTCTGCCTCGGACTGCCCGGCGCGCTGCCGGTCGTCAACGAGATCGGCGTGGAGTCGGCCATCAAGATCGGTCTCGCCCTCAACTGCGAGATCGCCGACTGGTGCCGGTTCGCCCGGAAGAACTACTTCTATCCGGACATGCCGAAGAACTTCCAGACCTCGCAGTACGACGAGCCGATCGCCTTCAACGGCTATCTGGACGTCCAGCTGGAGGACGGCGAGATCTTCCGGGTGGAGATCGAGCGCGCCCACATGGAGGAGGACACCGGCAAGTCGACGCACGTCGGCGGCGCCACCGGCCGGATCCACGGCGCGTCCCACTCCCTGCTCGACTACAACCGGGCCGGTATCCCGCTCATCGAGATCGTCACCAAGCCGATCGAGGGAGCCGGGGCCCGCGCGCCGGAGGTCGCCAAGGCGTACGTCGCCGAGCTCCGCGAGCTGATCAAGGCCCTCGGGGTCTCCGAGGCCCGCATGGAGATGGGCCAGATGCGCTGCGACGTCAACCTGTCGCTGCGCCCCAACGGCACCGAGAAGTTCGGCACGCGCTCCGAGACGAAGAACGTCAACTCGCTTCGTTCGGTCGAGCGGGCCGCCCGCTTCGAGATCCAGCGGCACGCCGCCGTGCTGTCCTCGGGCGGCACGATCGTGCAGGAGACCCGGCACTTCCACGAGGAGGACGGCTCCACCACGGCCGGCCGCATCAAGGACAACGCCGAGGACTACCGCTACTTCCCCGAGCCGGACCTGGTCCCCGTCGCGCCCGCGCGCGACTGGGTCGAGGAGCTGCGCAAGGGCCTCCCCGAGCTGCCCCGGCTGCGCCGGGCGCGGCTCAAGGAGGAGTGGGGCGTCTCCGAGCACGACATGCAGTCCATCCTCAACGCGGGCGCGGTCGACCTGATCGTCGCCACGATCGAGGCGGGCGCTCCGGCGGACCAGGCCCGCAAGTGGTGGATGGGCGAGCTGGCCCGTAACGCCAACGAGACCGGCCGCGGTCTGGACGAGCTGCCGATCACCCCCGTGCAGGTCGCCCGGGTGGCCGCGCTCGTCGCCGCGGGCGACCTCAACGACAAGCTGGCCCGCCAGGTCATCGAGGGCGTCCTCGCGGGCGAGGGCGACCCGGACACCGTCGTCGAGAAGCGCGGCCTGAAGGTCGTCTCGGACGAGGGCGCGCTGTCCACGGCCGTGGACGAGGCCATCGCGGGCAACGCGGCCATCGCGGACAAGATCCGCGGCGGCAAGGTCGCGGCGGCGGGCGCGCTCGTCGGCGCGGTCATGAAGGCCACCCGCGGCCAGGCGGACGCGGCGCGCGTGCGCGAGCTGATCCTGGAGAAGCTCGGCGTCGAGGGCTGATCCCCCCGTCATCACCCTGAAGGGGCGGTGCACCCGCACAACGCGGGCGCACCGCCCCTTCACCCGTGAACCCCTCCCGCTCTGAGAGACCCCCCTGAACACCGTCACCGCCGAGATCGTCTCCTTCGCCCTGCTCCTGGGCGTCCTCGCCTTCGCCGTCCTGCGCCCCCGGGGCCTGCCGGAGGCGACCGTCGCCGTGCCCGCCGCCGTCCTCGTGGTGGCCCTCGGCGCGGTGTCCTGGCCCGAGGCGCGGGAACAGGTCGGCGAGCTGCTGCCCGTCGTCGGCTTCCTCGCGGCGATCCTCGTGCTGGCCCAGCTCTGCGCGGACGAGGGGCTGTTCCGGGCCGCCGGTGATCTCGTCGCCCGCGCCTGTCGCGGGCAGACCCGGCCCCTGCTCGGCGGGGTCTTCGTCGTCGCCTCGCTCATCACCGCCGTCCTCAGCCTGGACGCCACCGTCGTCCTGCTCACCCCGGTGGTCCTCGCCACCGCCGCCCGGGTCGGCGCGCGGCCCCGCCCGTACGTCTACGCCTGCGCGCACCTCGCCAACTCCGCCTCCCTGCTGCTCCCCGTCTCCAACCTCACCAACCTCCTGGCATTCACCGCGAGCGGTCTCTCCTTCACCCGGTTCGCCGCGCTGATGGCCCTGCCGTGGCTCGCCGCGATCGCCGTCGAGTACGCCGTCTTCCGCCGGGCCTTCCGGGACGACCTGGCCGCCGGGGCGCACGCGCCGGATCCCGAGGCGGAGCGCACACCGGTGCCCGTCTTCACGCTCGTCGTGCTGGCGCTGACGCTGGCCGGGTTCGTCGTCACCTCGTTCGAGGGGGCCGAGCCGCTGTGGGCGGCGCTCGCGGGGGCCTTGGTGCTCGCCGTACGGGCGCTCGCCAAGCGGGAGACCACACCGCTCGCCGTCGTCCGCTCGGCCAACCCGCTGTTCTGCCTCTTCGTCCTCGCGCTCGGCGTCGTCGTCAAGGCGGTCGTCGACAACGGCCTCGGCGACGGGATCGCCGCCCTGCTGCCGGACGGCGACACCCTGCCCGCCCTCCTCGGCGTCGCCGTGGTCGCGGCCCTGCTCGCCAACCTGATCAACAACCTGCCCGCGATCCTCGCCCTGCTGCCGATCGTCGCGGCGGCCGGGCCCGGACCGCTCCTCGCCGCCCTGATCGGGGTGAACCTCGGGCCGAACCTCACGTACGTCGGCTCGCTGGCCACGCTCCTGTGGCGGCGCATCCTGCACGCGCACGGGGACGCACCCGAGCTGGGCCACTTCACCCGGCTGGGGATCGCGACCGTACCGGCGACGCTGCTGGCCTCCACCCTCGCGCTCTGGGGGTCCCTGCACCTCATCGGAGTGTGAGGAACCCGTCACTCCGGGTTGGACTTTCGGACCGGACCTCTTGGACGTTCACCACCGGGCCGTGCACAGTCCTTCCCGACGCCACCCGGTCTGACTAGCTTCCCGGCTGTAACCACCGCAACCAGGAGGCTCTTTTGACCACGGACATGTCACGGCGACGGCTCTTCGCGCTGGGCGGCGGCGCACTCGGCGCCGCTGCGGCCGGATCGTTCCTGCCGCCGTCGCTCCAGGCCGCCATCGCCGCGCAGCCCGCCCACGCGGGGTCCGGCGGGCTGGGGTCGATCAAGCATGTGGTGATCCTGATGCAGGAGAACCGGTCCTTCGACCACTACTTCGGCACCCTGCGCGGGGTCCGCGGCTTCGGCGACCGTAACGCCATCGAGCTGCCGACCGGCTCCACCGTGTTCGAGCAGCCCGGGGCGGCCGGCTCCACCGTGCTGCCCTTCCCGGTGCGCGGGGCGGCCGAGGAGCAGAAGAAGGACCTCCAGTACATCGGCGCCCTCGACCACTCCTGGAGCGGCGGGGCGAAGGCCTGGGGCGGCGGCTGGATGAACGGCTGGATCAGCGCCAAGACCGCGGCCACGATGGCGTACTACGACCGCCGCGACATCCCGCTCCACTACGAGCTGGCCGACACCTTCACCGTCTGCGACGCCTACCACTCCTCCATCCACACCTCCACCAGCCCCAACCGCAACCACCTCTGGAGCGGGAAGACCGGCTTCGAGGCGAACGGGAAACGGGCCGTCGGCAACGACGCGTACAACGAGGGCACCCACCCCGGCTACGACTGGTCCACCTACGCCGAGCGGCTGGAGAAGGCCGGGCGCAGCTGGCGGACGTACACCGAGTGGGAGAACTTCACCGACAACCAGATCGAGTTCTACGCCACCTTCAAGGCGATCGCCCGCAAGGCCCTGGCCAAGACGGGCGGCCATACGTACATGGAAGCCTTCTACGCCAAGGTCCGCGGCGCCTCCGAGGCCGAGCGCACCCGGCTGCTCGGGCTGCTGGACGAGGGTGTCGCGACGCTCACGCGGCAGGAGCGCAGCCTGTTCGAGCGCGGGCTGCGCAGGGTGCCCACCGGGACGCTCGCCGACGCGTTCGCGAAGGACGTGGCCGCCGGGACGCTGCCGGAGGTCTCCTACCTGGTCCCCTCGGCGATCGACTCCGAGCACCCCAGCACCTCATCGCCGGTGCACAGCGCCACGATCGTCTACAAGATCCTCGACGCGCTCGGCAAGCACCCCGACGTCTGGCGGCACACCGCCGTGCTGATCAACTACGACGAGAACGACGGCTTCTTCGACCACGTCCCGCCGCCCGTCGCACCCCCCGAGGCGACCGAGGAGCAGTGGGAGGGCCGCCCGACCGGCCTCGGGATCCGGGTGCCGCTGCTGGTCGTCTCGCCGTGGACCGTCGGCGGATACGTCTGCTCCGAGGTCTTCGACCACACCTCCGTGATCCAGTTCCTGGAGCGCTGGACCGGGGTGAAGGAGCCCAACATCGGCGACTGGCGGCGCCGCGTCACCGGCGACCTCACCTCCGCCTTCGACTTCACCCGGGCCCGCCGGCAGCCCGCCGTGCAGAGCCCCGGGGCCATCCCGCCCTTCGAGGGCCGCTGGCAGCCGAAGCCGCCCGCCGTCCAGCACCTCCCGGAGCAGGAGCCCGGCCTGCGCCCGGCGCGCCCGCTGCCCTACCGGCCGGACGCCCAGGCGCGGCGGGCCGACGGCGGACTGCGGGTGGAGCTGGACAACAGCGGCCGGTCCTCGGCGCACTTCACGCTCTACCCGTACGCGGACGAGTTCCCGGCCCCGCAGCACCGTGACGTCCGGGGCCGCGCGCACTGGACGGTCCCGGTGGCGGGGGAGGCGTACCGCTTCACGGTCACCGGCCCGAACGGCTTCCGGCGCGAGTTCGCCGGACCGGCCGACGGGGGAGCGGAGGTCGCCAGCCGCATCGACCACCGCGACCGCGACATCCACCTCACCCTGCGCAACACCGGCCGCCGGGCCCTGACCTTCCTGGTGCGGCCGCTCGGTTACGTCGACGAGGACGACGTACGGGACTGGACGCGCCGCGTCACGGTCAAGCCGGGCCGCAGCCGGTCGCTGGTGCACTCGGCGGCCGACGCCCACGGCTGGTACGACCTCGACGTCACCGTGGACGGGGAGGACGGCTTCCGGCGGCGGCTCATGGGGCACATCGAGAACGGCCGGGCGAGCGTCTCGGGCTGACCGGTCGCCGAGGCCGCCGGGCCTGATCCGTCCCGTATAAGGGGCAGATCAGGCCCTGTGACCATGGCCACGAAACGGACAAAGGATCACGATCTGCTGTCAGAGTGGGCGGTCTCAGGTCATGAGACGTTTACGGGCAGATCACGTTATCTGCGGGTAAAGGTCCACGAACCCGCAGGGAGCTCGTCCGTTGGCTGCCATCGCTCGCTGGTGCATCAGGCACCGTCTCGTCGCCGTTCTCATCTGGCTCGCCGCTCTCGGCGGGACCGCCGCAGCGGCGGGCATCGCCGGTTCGGCGTACTCCAACGACTACGAGGTCCCCGGCACCGAATCCGGCCGGGCCACCGAACTCCTCTCGCAGGGCTTCACCGACCTCGGCGGCGACACCGACACCGTCGTCTGGCACACCACCGACTCCACGGTCAGAGCCGCCGACGTCGAGCAGACGATGACCCGCACGCTCCACGCGATCGAGGACCTGCCGGGCGTCGGCGCGGTCACCGGCCCCTACGGCACCGCGGGCCCCGGCCAGATCAGCCAGGACGGCCACACCGCCTACGCAACCGTCACCTTCGACCGCCCCGCCGACGAGATCCCCGCCTCCCAGGCGCAGGCCCTCGTCGACACCGCGAAGGCCGCCGAGGCCGACGGACTCCAGGTCGAGCTGGGCGGCACCGCCGTCGCCCTCACCGAAGCGCCCTCCGTCCACTTCGCCGAAGGCATCGGCGTGATCGTCGCGGCCGTCGTGCTCTTCCTCGCCTTCGGCTCCCTGGCCGCCAGCCTGCTGCCCATCGCCACCGCCCTCGTCTCCGTCGGCACCGCCTACGCGGGCACCGTGCTGCTCGGCCATCTGATGACCGTCGCCGACTTCGCCCCCATGCTCGGCATGCTCATCGGGCTCGGCGTGGGCATCGACTACGCCCTGTTCATCGTCACCCGGCACCGCAGAGGGCTCCGGCGCGGCATGTCCGTGCCCGAAGCGGCCCAGAACGCCGTCGCGACCACCGGCCGCGCCGTCGTCTTCGCCGGGGTCACCGTCTGTATCGCCCTGCTCGGCATGCTGATCCTGCGGCTCGACTTCCTCAACGGCGTCGCCATCGCCGCCTCGCTCACCGTCGTCCTCACCGTGCTGGCCTCGGTCACCCTGCTGCCCGCCCTGCTCTCCCTCATCGGGATGCGGGCCCTCAGCCGCCGCGAACGCCGGCAGCTCGCCGAACACGGACCGCGCCCCGAACTGCCCACCGGCTTCGCCGCCCGCTGGTCCGCCTTCGTCGAGCGCCACCCCAAGCTGCTGGGCGGGGTCGCGGCCGTCGTCATGCTGGTCCTCGCCCTGCCCGCCCTCGGTCTCCACCTGGGCACATCGGACCAGGGGAACAACCCGGCCGGCGCCACCACCCGGCAGGCCTACGACCTGCTCGCCGACGGCTTCGGGCCCGGCGTCAACGGCCCGCTCACCATCGCCGCCCAGCTCGACGGCGCGGACGACCGGCTCGCCCTGGACTCGCTGCCCGAGAAGCTGCGCACCACCGAAGGCGTCGCGTCCGTCAGCCCGGTCACGTACAACAGCGGCGGCGACACCGCCTTCCTCACCGTCGTCCCCGACTCCTCGCCCCAGTCGCAGGAGACCAGCGAGCTGGTCGACCGGATCCGGGGCGACGTGCTGCCGCCGGTCCAGGACACCACCTCGCTGGAAGCCCATGTCGGCGGGGTGACTGCCAGCTACGACGACTTCGCCGAGATCATCGTCGGGAAGCTGCCCCTGTTCGTCGGAGTCGTCATCGGGCTCGGCTGTCTGCTCCTGCTCCTGGCCTTCCGGTCCATCGGCATCCCGATCAAGGCCGCCGTGATGAACGTGGCCGCCGTCGCCTCCTCCTTCGGCGTCGTCGTGGCCGTCTTCCAGTGGGGCTGGGGGAGCGAGCTGCTCGGCCTCGGCAGCGCCGGGCCCATCGAACCCTTCCTCCCCGTGATCATGGTCTCCGTCCTCTTCGGCCTCTCCATGGACTACCAGGTCTTCCTGGTCGGCCGGATGTACGAGGAGTGGCTGGAGACCGGCGACAACCGGCGCTCCGTACGGGTCGGCCTCGCCGAGACCGGCCGGGTCATCAACTCCGCCGCCGTGATCATGATCTCCGTCTTCCTCGCCTTCGTGCTCAGCGGCGACCGGGTCATCGCCATGTTCGGCATCGCGCTGGCCACCGCCGTAGCCCTGGACGCCTTCGTCCTGCGCACCCTGCTGGTGCCCGCCCTGATGCACATGCTCGGCGGGGCGAACTGGTGGCTGCCCGGCTGGCTGGAGAAGCGGCTGCCCCGGATCTCCATCGAGCCGCCCGACTGCGTACCGCTCCATGCGAAGATCCCGGGGGCGCGCGCCACCGAGGAGGGTGTCGCGCAGACGGAGGAGGAGCACGATGTTCGCCATATCCCTGGGTGACGACAAGGCGGAGCTGCGGCCGCTGGAGATCTGGCAGGACGAGGAGTTCCTCGCCCACATGGACCGGGCCCGCGAGCTGGTCGACCCCTGGATCCCCTTCGCCTCCTTCGCCACGGACCGGGACTCGGCGCGCGCCCTGCTCCAGCGGTACGCGGAGAAGCAGGCGGCGGACACCGGACGGCTGTACGGGATCTGGCTGGACGGCACCCTCGTCGGCGGCGTCCTCTTCCGGATCTTCGACACGGCGTCCGGCAACTGCGAGATCGGCGTCTGGCTGGAGCCCGCCGCCCAGGGCCGCGGCCTGATCACCCGGGCCGCCGAGCGGCTGATCGACTGGGCGGTGTACGAGCGCGGTATGCACCGCGTCGAGTGGGACGCCTCCGCCGCGAACACGAAGTCGATCGCGGTGGCGAAGCGGCTGGGCATGACCCGCGACGGGGTGATCCGGCAGAACTACCTCTACCGGGGCGTACGTCACGACTCCGAGATCTGGTCGGTCCTCGCCCCCGAGTGGAAGGCCCGCACCGGGCGCTGAGCCCCGGCGCACGCCCGGCGTTAAGGGCGCTCTCATCCGGGCCCCCTAGCGTGCGGCGCATGAACACCACCCCCGCCAAGACGACGACCCCCGACGAGACGGCTGCCGCCCAGGACGCGGCGGCGAAGGACACGGAGACGAAGGACGCCCCGGGTACGTCGTCGGGGGCCGGCGACTCCGCGACGGCCCCCGACGACCTCTCCACGCAGCCCGAGGGCGACGCCGCCGACGACGGCATCGCGGACGAGGACCTGGAGCCCGACCCCTTCGAGACGGCCCGGCACGGCGTCGGCGCGGGCGCGGCGGCCGTCGTCTCCGCCGCCCTCGGCGTCGTCGCCCTGACCGGCGCGTGGAGCGGCCGGGTCGCCGCCGAGCGCGAGACGCTCATCGGCCAGATCAAGACCTCCGGCGGCGGCAGCGCGGCCCAGCAGATCTCGGAGATCTACGGGGACGCCTGGCACACCACCGCCCTGGTCAACGGTGTCTTCGCCGTCCTGGCCCTGCTCGTCGGCGTCGTCGTCCTGGTCCGCCCCGCCTTCGGCGCCCCCGCCGACCGGCCGCAGCCCGCCTGGGTCCGCGCGGTCGCCCTGGCCGGTGTCGCCCTCGGCGTCCTCGGTGTGCTGATCTCCGCGGGCATGTACTTCGACCTCTTCGCCTCCCTGCCCAGCGCGGGCACCCCGGCCGGCGGCTGACCCGGCCGAGTACCCGCGTAAGGCGCGCGGGCCCGCCTCCTAAGGCCCCCGCCCACCCCTCGGGCACGGGATGAGCCCGCCTAAGGCCCCCACCGCCGCGAAGATGCGGAACTCGCCCGATGCCCCACCCCCACCTGGCCGACGACAGTGGACACACAGCGAACACAGGGCCCCGGCCGACCGGCCGGGCCACCCCTCCGGTCCGCTGCCACGACCAGGAATCAGGGGAACACCATGTACGAGTACGAGATCTACCGCTCCACCTCCGCCGAGCTGATCCGCCGGGCCGACGCCGAGCGCGAGATCGGCCGGGCCCGCCGCGCCCGCCGGGCCGCCCGCCGCAGTGGGCGCCAAGACCCGGAGGGGAAGGTGAGGCAGGGCGACCGCAGCCGCTTCACCCCGGCCGCCTGACGATGGCCCGGCCCGGGACGACCCCCGTGCCGGCCCCCGGTCCCGCCGCCCCTTCCGTACCGGGCGCGGTGGGCCGGGACCGTACGGCGGGCATGGTCACCCTGCGCGAAAAGACTCCCGCCGCCTCGCACGCGTATGCGATGCTCAGCGGCGTGGAGACCAGGTCAGTCAGCCCCGTGTTCGTCGGGCGCGCCGAGGAGCTCGCCTCGCTCACCGGGGCGCTCGCGCGGGCCGCTTCCGGCGATCCGCAGGCGCTGCTGATCGGCGGTGAGGCGGGTGTGGGGAAGACCCGTCTGGTCGAGCAGTTCGTCTCGGCGGCCGAGCGGCGCGACGCCGTGGTCGCCGTCGGGTCCTGCGTCGAGATCGGGGCCGACGGGCTGCCGTTCGCCCCCTTCCCGACCGCCCTGCGCGCCCTGCGGCGTGCTCTGCCCGAGGAGATGGCCGCCGCCTGCGCCGGCAAGGAGGGCGAGCTGGCCCGCCTCCTGCCCGAGCTGGGCGAGGCCCACCGGGACGCCACCGACGAGCACAGCACCGCCCGCCTCTTCGAACTCGCCGCACGCCTGCTGGAGCAGATCTCCGCCGACCGCCCGGTCGTCCTCGTCCTGGAGGACCTGCACTGGGCGGACGCCTCCACCCGGCATCTGCTCGCCTATCTCTTCCGCACCCTGAACACCGGCCGCCTCATGGTCGTCGGCACCTACCGCGCCGACGACATCCACCGCCGCCACCCCCTGCGCCCCCTCCTCGCCGAGCTGGACCGGCTGCGCACCGTCACCCGCGTCGAACTCGACCGGTTCAGCCACGACGAGGTCGGCCGCCAGCTCGCCGGGATCCTCGCCGAGATCCCCGAGGCCGCACTCGTCGACGAGATCTTCGAACGCTCCGACGGCAACGCCTTCTTCGTCGAGGAGCTGGCCAGGTCCCTGGAGTGCTGCGGCGACAGCTCCGGGCTCTCCGAATCGCTCCGCGACCTCCTGCTCGTCCGCGTGGAGGCGCTCCCCGAGCACGCCCAGCGGGTCGCCAGGATCGTCGCGGAGGGCGGCTCCTTCGTCGAACACGAACTGCTCGCCGCCGTCGCCGGGCTCGGCGAGGACGACCTCGACGAGGCCCTGCGCGCGGCCGTCGGCGCCAACCTGCTGCAGCCCGCGCCCGACAGCGACGGCTACCGCTTCCGGCACTCCCTGGTCCGCGAGGCCGTCAGCGACGACCTGCTGCCCGGTGAACGCACCCGCGTCAACCGCCGCTACGCCGAAGCCCTGGAGGCCGACCCCTCCCTCGTCCGCGACGACGAACGGGCCACCCGTCTCGCCAGCTACTGGTACTACGCCCACGACGCCGCCAAGGCCCTGCCCGCCGTGCTCCGCGCCGCCGTCGAGGCCCGCCGCCGCTACGCCTACTCCGAGCAACTGCGGCTGCTGGAGCGGGCGATGGAGCTCTGGGACGACGTCCCCGGTGAGGTCCTCGCCACCCTGCGCCCCTTCGACTACGCCGAGGTCTACCCGGCCTCCGCCTGTGACCCCGAGAACACGCCCCTGCGCTACCTCGACGTGATGGCCGAGGCCACCGTCGCCGCCCACTTCGGCGGCGACCGCAAACGCGCGCTGGCCATCTCCAAGAAGGCCATGCGGGTCCTGGCCGCCGAGGCCGACCCGCTGCGCGAGGCCTGGTTCCTCGTGCAGCGCAGCCGGCTGGTGCAGGGGCTCGACAAGGGGGACGGCTGGGAGGAGCTGGCAGCCGCCCAGGAGCTGGTGCGGGGGCTGCCGCCGTCGTCGGTGCAGGCCGACGTCCTGACGAACGTGGCCAGTTGGAGGGCGCTCCACCAGCCGGGACCGCAGGCGCTCGCCGACAGCGACCGCGCCGTGGAGTACGCCCGGCTCGTCGGCGACGAGTACATCGAGCTGCACGCCCGCCTCACCCGCGGCTGGCTCGTCGCGGACGCGGGCGGCGTCGAGGAGGGCCTCGCCGAGATGTACGCGGTCCGGGACCGTGCCGAACAGCTCCACCTGATGAACCTCCTCGGCCGGGTCAGCGTCAACCTGCCCTCCTCGCTGGAGGCGATGGGCCGCTCGCTGGAGGCCGTCGCCGCCGCCGACCACGGCATCGAGATCTGCCACAGCCACGGTCTGGCCGACTCCGGGGCCTGGGTGTACGCCAACCAGTCCCAGTCCCTGTTCTCCCTCGGGCACTGGGCCCAGAGCGAGAGTGCCGCCGCGTCCGCCGCCCGCCTGGCGCTGGGCCTCCGGGCCAAGGGCCTCGCCGCGCTGCGCCGTACCGAACTGGCCGTCGCCCGGGGGGACACGGCCGAGGCGGAGGAGCAGCTCGCCCTGGTCCGCAGACACTTCGGGCACCGCGACCCGCAGCACCAGCACACGATCGACCCCGGGCGGCACACCATGGTGCTGGCCGCCTCCCAGGGCAGGCTCGCCGAGGCACGGACGGCGTTCAAGGAGCTGGCCAGGGTCGGCTTCCCGCCCGGCACCCAGCGCTACGCCCTGCCCCTGCTCCAGACCGCCGCCATGATCGAGGCCGACGCCCGCGGACTGCCCGCCGCCGAACCGGACCGCCCGGAGCTGCTCGCCCTGATCCGCCGGTGCGTGAAGCCGATCCCGATGCTCGTCCCCGTATGGCAGGCCTACGGCGTCTTCATCGAGGCGGAGCTGGCCCGCGCGGAGGGCACGGACACCCCCGGCCACTGGGCCCGTGCCGCCGAGGCCTTCGGCCCGCTGTGCCGCCCGTACCAACTGGCCCAGATCCACCGCCGGTGGGCCGAGTCCCTGCTCATCGCCCCCGGCGAGCGGTCCACCGCCACGGCCCTGCTGCACCGCGCCCAGGAGACCGCCGGGCGCCTCGGCGCGCGCCCGCTCGCCGAGGCGGTCGAACAGCTGGCCGCCCGCGCCCGCATCACCCTCGACGGCTCCGGCACGGTACCCGGCCCCGACCCCGGGATCCCCCCGGCCGTCCTGGCCCCCGTATCCGCCGCCGACGGCCCCGGCCGGCCGCCGGCCGAGGAGGAGGAGGACCCCGCCATCGCCGCCGTGGCGTCCTTCGGGCTGACCCCGCGCGAGCAGGACGTGCACCGGCTGGTCGCGGCCGGACACACCAACCGGCGGATCGCCGAGGAGCTGTTCATCTCCCCGAAGACCGCGAGCGTCCACGTCTCCAACATCCTGGCCAAGCTGGGCGTCTCCAGCCGCGGCGAGGCAGCCGCCCTCGCCCACCGCCTGAGGCTCTACCCGGCGGCCTAGGGGGTGTCTTGCCGGGGCGGCGGCCCGCTACTCCACCTCGACCTGAAGGACCCTGTCGTCCCCGTTCTGCTGTGTGCCGCGCCCGTCCGTGTTGCTGGTGAGCAGCCACAGGCGGTCGCTCCCCGCGCTCACCACCGTGCGCAGGCGGCCGTGCTCCTCCTCCAGGAACGCCTGGGGGTCCGCGAGAGGCTCCCCGGCCTTCTCACCGGACAGCGGGATCCGCCACAGCCGCTCACCGCGCAGCCCGGCCATCCAGATCGAGCCCTCCGCGTATGCGATCCCGCTGGGGGAGGCCTCCGAGGTCTTCCACTGCGCCACCGGGTCGATGAACCCGTCCTCGCCCTCCCGGCCCTCCACCTCGGGCCAGCCGTAGTTACCGCCGGGCTCGATCAGATTCAGCTCGTCCCAGGTGTTCTGCCCGAACTCGGCGGCCCACAGCCGCTTCTCCGCGTCCCAGGCGAGCCCCTGCACATTGCGGTGCCCGTACGAATACACCACCGAGTCCGCCTCCGGATTGCCGTGCACCGGCTCGCCGTCGGGCGTCATCCGCAGGATCTTGCCCGCCAGCGACTCCTTGTCCTGCGACAGCTCCGTGTCCCCGGCCTCGCCCGTGCCCGCGTACAGCATCTTGTCCGGGCCGAAGGCGATCCGGCCGCCGTTGTGGATGCTGCCCTTGGGGATACCGCGCAGCACCGTGTCCGGGGCGCCGAGCTGCTGTCCCGCCGGGCGCTTCTCGTCGTAACTCATCCGGACGATGCGGTTGTCGGACGTGGTCGTGAAGTACGCGTACACCAACTGGTCCGCGCCGAACGTGGACGAGACGGCGAGCCCGAGCAGTCCGCCCTCGCCGGCCGGGGCGACCCCGGGCACCGAGCCCAGCAGCGTCTGCTTGCCGCTCTCGCCGTCGATCCGGTGGATCGTCCCCTCGTCCCGCGAGGACACCAGCAGATCACCGCCCGGCAGCGCGGCCAGACCCCAGGGCGACTTCAGGTTCTCCGTCAGCGTCGAGACGACCTTCGCCGAACCCTTCTCGGGCGGCAGGTCCGCCGACCGGCTCGGCGAGGCCGGGGAAGCGGAGCCCGAGGCGGTCGGGGAACCGGCCGGCCGGCCGGACGCACCACCGTCCCCGTCCCCGTCGCCGGAACACGCGGCGGACAGCAGCAGGGCGGCCGACGCCACCGCGGCCAGCACCCCCCTGCGCACGGCCGGGGACTGCACATGTCCGAACAGAGCACCACGCACGGAACCGATCCTTTCGACGGTTGCCCGACTACCTGCCCCCACACCGCGTTCCCTCACAGTGTTCCTACCTCCCGGCGGGGCCAGAAGTTCCCGATCCGCCCATTCTCCCGCCGTACGGGGCGCGACGCTCAGTCCCAGGACTCGCGGGCGGCGGGCAGCGCGTCGATCTCCGCCAGGTCCCGGTCGTCCAGGACCACCCCGGCCGCCCCGGCGTTCTCCACCGCCCACTGTTCCCGCTTCGTCCCCGGCACCGGCACCACATGCGGGCCCTGGCGCAGCACCCACGCGAGCGCCACCTGCGCCACGGTCGCCCCCCGGCGCTCCGCGATCCGCCGCAGACCGGCCACCACCGGCTGGTTCGCCGCCATCACCTCGGCCGTGAACCGGGGATGCCGGGCCCGCAGATCCTCCGGCTCGAACCCCTGCCCCGGCTTCAGCGTCCCAGTCAGATAACCGCTGCCCAGCGGCATCGCGGCCAGCAGCCCGACCCCGCGCGCCACGCACCACGGCAGCAGCTCCGCCAGCGCCTCCCGCGACCACACCGACAGCTCCGCCTCGACGGCGCTGACCGGGAAGACCTGCTGGATCCGTTCCAACTGCCGGATCGTTCCCTCGAACGGGCCCTCGCCCGACCGGCGCGGGGCCCGCGCCCCCACGGCGCACAGCCCCAGCGAGCGCACCTTGCCCACGGTGACCAGCTCCGCCATCGCGCCCCAGGTCTCCTCCACCGGCACCTCGGGGTCGGCCCGGTGCAGCTGGTACAGGTCGATCACATCGGTCTGGAGCCGTCGCAGCGAGGCGTCGCAGGCCCGCCGGACGTACCCCGGCCGACCGTTCGCGACGATGTGCTGATCGCCCACCAGCAGCCCGCACTTGGTGGAGACGAACGCCTCCTCGCGGCGGCCCTTCAGCGCCCGCCCCACCAGCAGCTCATTGGTGAAGGGGCCGTACATGTCCGCGGTGTCGAGCAGCCGGACGCCCGCGTCCAGGGCCGCGTGCACCGTCCGCACCGAACGGTCGCCGAGCCGCTGCGACGCGCTGTAACCCCAGCTCATCGGCATGCAGCCGAGCCCGACCGCACCCACGGCAAGCCCCGCCGCCCCGATAGTCCTGCACTCCAACTCCCCGAACCCTCCCTCGTACATGCGGCTACGGGGCCGTACCGCACCCCAAAGTAACCTCTGGCCTCCCGAGGTCTTCTCCCAGCCGCCCTGGAGCGCTCGCACACCCGTCGCATAGCCTCCCGACCATGACTGCGACGACTGCTGACGTATGGCTGCCCTTCCCGGCCGAGGAGATCGACGGGCTTCCGGACGGGCCCAACTACCTCTTCTGGAACGGTGGCCCGGACTTCCCCGCCGATCCGGCCGACTGCGCCTACTACGTCGTTCCCTACATGCAGGGCCCCGAGGTCGCGCAGCGCCCGCTGGCCGCCATGAGCGGCGTCCAGGTGGTCCAGACGCTCTCCGCCGGCATCGACCACGTCGAGCCCGGCCTCTCCCTGCTGCCCGCCGGGGTGCGGCTCTGCAACGCCAAGGGGGTGCACGAGGCGTCCACCGCCGAGCTGACCCTCGCGCTGATCCTGGCCTCCCTGCGCGGGTTCCCCGGGTTCGTCCACGGCCAGGACGAGGAGGAGTGGCGCTCCGGCTTCTACCCGGCGCTCGCCGACAAGTCCGTCCTCATCGTGGGGTACGGCTCCATCGGCTCGGCCATCGAGGACCGGCTCGCCCCCTTCGAGTGCGCGCGGGTGGCGCGCGTCGCGCGCTCCGCGCGGACCACCGCACGCGGTCCCGTACACACGCTCGACGGTCTGCCCGCCCTGCTGCCCGAGGCCGACGTGGTGATCCTCTCCACCCCGCTGAACCCGTCCACGCAGGGGCTGGTGGGCGCCGACTTCCTCGCCGCGATGCCCGACGGTGCACTCCTCGTCAACGTCGCACGCGGCGGAGTCGTCGACACCAAGGCCCTGTTGGCCGAACTGGAATCCGGACGGCTGCGAGCCGCGCTCGACGTGACCGACCCCGAACCCCTGCCCCAGGGCCATCCCCTCTGGCATGCTCCGAATGTCTTGATCACGCCTCATGTGGGCGGCAGCACCTCGGCGTTCGAACCCCGCGCCAAGCGGCTGCTGGCCGCACAGCTCACCCGGTTCGCCGCCGGAGAGCCGGTGCGGAACGTGGTCGTCACCACCGGCTGACCCCGCCGAGGCGGCCACGCTACGGGGTGGTCCGGATGCACGCAGTGCCGCTCACCTCGTGTTTCGTCACGGAGCGTAGAGAAGCTATGGCCCTGAGTGACGGATCTGGTGTATCGTCCGATCCGGGGCGCTGCGCCGTGAAAGGGACGGCGCGGGGGAGCATCGGAACGCGAGGGGGCGACGGGCGATGTGCTGGCCATGGAGAGACGAGCCGACGCGGACGAGCGGGCGGTCGCGGCCGTCCGCGCCGACGGGGCGCACCGGCCGCCGATGGCCGGATCCATGCCCCGGAGCGGTCTCCCGGGAGCGGCCCCGGCCGCCGCGGAGCGAGCGACGCCGGAGGGGCTCCGTGAAGAGCCAGGCGCCGGGGGGCACGTGCCCGGCGGGCCCGGGGCGGGGAGCCCTCCGGTGAGCGCGCTGGGGGCCCTGCTCGCCACGCGGTCCGAGTCCGGCTCCACCGGGATGCGGTCCCGCATCCTGCTCGGCCTCGTCTGCGCGGGATATTCGGTGGGCGCCGCCTTCGGCTGGGGCTCACCGCAAGTCGCCGTCTTCATGGGGGACTTCGGTCTCGCCGCCGCGGCACTGGTCGCCGCGGTCTCCTGCTTCCTCTACGCACGGACGGGCGCGGGCCGGCTGCGCCCCGCCTGGCTGCTGTTCTCGCTCTCCTCCCTCATGGCGGCCTGCGGAAACGCCGTCTGGGGGTGGTACGAGGTGATCCTCGGCGTCCCCGTGCCCACCCCCTCCCTCGCCGACGTCTTCTTCCTCTGCTTCGCCCCGCCCGCCATCGTCGGGCTGCTCGTCCTCGCCAAACGGCCCGTCACCCGGGCCGGCTGGGTCTGCCTCGCCCTGGACGCCTGGCTGATCGGCGGCTCCCTGCTGACGCTCGCCTGGAGCCTCGCCCTCGCGCACACCGCGCATCTGGCGGGCGTCCAGGACACCAGTGTCGCGCCCGCGGCCCTCTCGCTGGCCTATCCGCTGCTCGACATCGTGCTCGTCTCGATGGTGCTCGCCCTGCACTTCCGGCGGGCCGGGGTGAACCGCTCCGCGGTGAACACCGCCATCGCCGCTCTGGCGCTCACCGTGCTGAGCGACGCGGTGTTCACCTCGCCGCTGCTGCGCTCCACCTACCACTCGGGCCAGCTCCTCGACGCCGGCTGGTTCGCCGGGTCGCTGCTCCTCGCCTACGCCCCCTGGGGCGCCCGCCGTGGAGCCCGCCGGCCCGCCCGCCCCGGCCCGCCGCGCGCCACCACCGTCAGCCGCCCGATCGCCGGCTCCCTCGCGGCCCTCACCCCGTATCTCGCCGCCGCCGTCTGCACCCTGGGCATCCTGTACAACGTGGTCGACGGCCGCCGGGTGGACCGGGTGGTCATCTTCACCGGCTGCACCGTCGTCCTGGCGCTGGTCGTCCGGCAGGGCATCATGCTCCTCGACAACATCTCCCTCACCCAGGAGCTGGCCCAGAAGGAGAACCACTTCCGCTCCCTGGTGCAGGGCTCCAGCGACGTCATCATGATCGCCGCGCCCAACGGCACCCTGCGCTACGTCAGCCCCGCCGCCGCCGGGGTCTACGGGCGC
The DNA here is from genome assembly GCF_014649875.1 of Streptomyces rubiginosohelvolus. Taxonomy (GTDB): domain Bacteria; phylum Actinomycetota; class Actinomycetes; order Streptomycetales; family Streptomycetaceae; genus Streptomyces; species Streptomyces rubiginosohelvolus. Next base: position 296,163 of record NZ_BMTW01000005.1, read on the forward strand.
GAGGCGGAGGGGCTCGTCGGTGCCGAGCTGTCCTCGATCATCCACCCCGACGATCTCGGCCGGTTCGTCCACGAGGTGCGGCGCTTCCTCGCCGCCCCGCCCCACGAGGAACCCACCACCCGTATCGAATGCCGCTTCCGCTCGGGCACCGGCGACTGGCTCAACGTCGAGTCCACCGTCAACCGCCACCAGGGCGGCCTCCTCCTCAACAGCCGGGACGTCACCGAACGGGTGCGGCTCCAGGCCCAGCTGCAGCACAACGCCGAGCACGACCCGCTCACCGATCTGCCCAACCGGGCCCTGTTCACCGCCCGGGTCCGCCAGGCGCTCGGCGGCCGGCGCGCGAGCGACCCCGGCACCGCCGTCCTCTTCATCGACCTCGACGGCTTCAAGCAGGTCAACGACACCATCGGCCACCAGGCGGGCGACGAACTGCTCATCCAGGCCGGCCGCCGCCTCCAGGACTCCGTCCGGGCCGGCGACACCGCCGCCCGGCTCGGCGGCGACGAGTTCGCCGCGCTCATCATGGGCGACGGCACCCGCGACCAGGGCGCCCGCGAGTACCAGGTCCACGAGATCGCCGACCGGCTGCGTCTCACCCTCTCCCAGCCCTACCGGATCGGCGCCAGCGAGGTCCGGGTCGCCGCGTCCATCGGGGTGGCCTTCGCCGAGCCCGCCATCAGCCCCACCGACCTCATGCGCAACGCCGACCTCGCGATGTACCGCGCCAAGGCCGGCGGCAAGGACCGGGTCGAACTGTACGCCCCGCAGATGCAGGCCGACGTCGTACGCCGCTCCGAGCTGGCCACCCGACTGCGCACGGCCCTGCGCGACGGCGAGTTCGCCCTGCTCCACCAGCCCGTCGTGCACCTCGCCAGCGGCTCCGTCGCCGCCGTCGCCGCCCAGGCCCGCTGGCGCTCCGCCCAGGGCATCCTGTTCACCCCCGCCGAGTTCCTCCGGGTCTCCGGAGACGACGACCGCACCGCCGAGCTCGGCCGCTGGCTCCTGGAGGAGGCGGTCGCCCAGGCCGCCGACCGGGCCAGGGCCGGGCACCCCGTCGCCGTCTCCGTCCGCCTCTCCGCCGCCCGGCTGCTGGACGCGGCCCCGCCCCTCGGCTCCATCGAGGCGCTGCTCACCCGCCACGGGCTGCCCTCAGGCGCCCTGATGATCGAGGTCGCCGACAGCGACCCGCGCGTCTCCTTCGACGCCCTGGAGCAGCGCCTCGTGGCCCTGCGCCGGCTCGGCGTACGGATCGCGCTCGACGGCTTCGGCAGCGGCTTCGCGGCGATCAACGCGCTGCGCCGGCTCCCCATCGACGTACTGAAGCTCGACCGGAACCTGGTGGAGGGGGTGGTCGAATCGGCCAGACTGCACAAGATCACCAGCGGCCTCCTGCGGATCGCCTGCGACCTCGGCCTCCAGTCCGTCGCCGACGGCGTCGACGTCCCCGAGCAGGTCCTCGCCCTGCGCGCCATGGGGTGCACCCACGGCCAGGGAATGGCCTTCTCCGGCCCGCTCGACGAGTACCGGCTGCGCCGCGCCCTGGTGCGCGGGGAGTTCCCCGTACCGGGCATTCCCAGCCCCCGGCCGGTGATGGCGGGCGGCTCGATCCCGCTGCTCACCGGATCACATACTGAGACGCCTGTCCCACCCACTTGACACGTCATGCGTGCCGGAGAGAGGGTCAATGCCATGCGCACCCGAATTCTCGTACTTGGAAAGCGCGTCGGCTGAAGCAGAGTCACTCCACGACACTCTGCGGACCGCACCCGGCGCGCTCCCCTCGCTTGCCTCACGGCACGAGGGGTTTTTTGTTGCACTGACACCTCTCAAAACGCTGCAAAACACCCGCGAAAACCCTCAGCTTCGAGAAGAGAATGCCGATGACCGAGCAGGCCACCGGGGCCCACCACCCGCAGCCGCGCGCCCGTACCGGCGGACAGCCGTCCGTCACCGTTGAGCACGTCACGGGCGCGCAGTCCCTCATCCGTTCTCTCGAGGAAGTCGGCGCCGACACGGTATTCGGCATTCCCGGCGGTGCGATCCTCCCCGCCTACGACCCGATGATGGACTCCACCCGGGTCCGCCACGTCCTGGTCCGCCACGAGCAGGGCGCCGGCCACGCCGCCACCGGATACGCGCAGGCCACCGGCAAGGTCGGCGTCTGCATGGCCACCTCGGGCCCCGGCGCCACCAACCTGGTCACCCCGATCGCCGACGCGCACATGGACTCCGTGCCGCTCGTCGCGATCACCGGCCAGGTCGCCTCCAAGGCCATCGGCACCGACGCCTTCCAGGAAGCCGACATCTGCGGCATCACGATGCCGATCACCAAGCACAACTTCCTGGTCACCAAGGCCGAGGACATCCCGCACACCATCGCCGAGGCCTTCCACATCGCCTCCACCGGCCGCCCCGGACCGGTCCTCGTCGACATCGCCAAGGACGCCCTCCAGGCGAAGACCACCTTCAGCTGGCCGCCCACCCAGGACCTGCCCGGCTACCGCCCGGTGACCAAGCCGCACGCCAAGCAGATCCGCGAGGCCGCCAAGCTGATCACCCAGTCCAAGCGCCCCGTGCTGTACGTCGGCGGCGGCGTCCTGAAGGCCGGGGCCACCGCCGAGCTGAAGGTCCTCGCGGAGCTGACCGGAGCGCCCGTCACCACCACCCTGATGGCGCTCGGCGCCTTCCCCGACAGCCACCCGCTGCACGTGGGAATGCCGGGCATGCACGGTGCGGTCACCGCCGTCACCGCGCTGCAGAAGGCCGACCTGATCGTCGCCCTCGGAGCCCGCTTCGACGACCGCGTCACCGGCAAGCTGGACAGCTTCGCCCCGTACGCCAAGATCGTCCACGCCGACATCGACCCCGCCGAGATCGGCAAGAACCGCACCGCCGACGTGCCGATCGTCGGCGACGCCCGCGAGGTCCTGGCCGACCTGGTCCAGGCCGTCCAGGCCGAGCACACCGAGGGCAACACCGGTGACTACGCCGCCTGGTGGAAGGACCTCAACCGCTGGCGCGACACCTATCCGCTGGGCTACGACCTGCCCGAGGACGGCAGTCTCTCCCCGCAGCAGGTCATCCAGCGCATCGGGCAGCTCGCCCCCGAGGGCACGATCTTCGCGGCCGGTGTCGGACAGCACCAGATGTGGGCCTCCCACTTCATCGACTACGAGCAGCCCGCCACCTGGCTCAACAGCGGCGGCGCCGGAACGATGGGGTACGCGGTCCCCGCCGCGATGGGCGCCAAGGCCGGCATGCCCGACCGCACGGTCTGGGCCATCGACGGCGACGGCTGCTTCCAGATGACCAACCAGGAACTGACCACCTGCGCGCTCAACAACATCCCGATCAAGGTCGCCGTCATCAACAACGGCGCCCTCGGGATGGTCCGCCAGTGGCAGACCCTCTTCTACAACCAGCGCTACTCCAACACCGTGCTGCACTCCGGCGCGGACACGGACGGCAACGCCGCCAAGGGCACCCGCGTCCCGGACTTCGTCAAGCTGTCCGAGGCCATGGGCTGCCACGCCATCCGCTGCGAGGACCCGGCCGACCTGGACAAGGTCATCGAAGAGGCCAACTCCATCAACGACCGCCCCGTCGTGATCGACTTCATCGTCCACGAGGACGCCATGGTCTGGCCGATGGTCGCCGCCGGCACCTCCAACGACGAGGTCCAGGCCGCGCGCGGCGTCCGCCCCGACTTCGGCGACAACGAAGACGACTGAGAGACAGAGAGAGAACGACTCCCATGTCCGAAAAGCACACGCTCTCCGTCCTGGTCGAGAACAAGCCCGGTGTCCTCGCCCGGATCACCGCCCTGTTCTCCCGACGCGGCTTCAACATCGACTCGCTCGCGGTCGGTACGACCGAGCACCCCGACATCTCCCGCATCACCATCGTCGTGAATGTCGAGGGCCTGCCCCTGGAGCAGGTGACCAAGCAGCTCAACAAGCTGGTCAACGTCCTGAAGATCGTCGAACTCGAGCCGTCCGCTGCGATCCAGCGGGAGCTCGTCCTGGTGAAGGTGCGCGCCGACAGCGAGACCCGCTCCCAGATCGTCGAGATCGTCCAGCTGTTCCGCGCCAAGACCGTCGACGTCTCCCCGGAGGCCGTCACGATCGAGGCGACCGGAGGGGCCGACAAGCTGGAGGCGATGCTCAAGATGCTGGAGCAGTACGGCATCAAGGAGCTCGTCCAGTCCGGCACCATCGCCATAGGGCGCGGCGCGCGCTCGATCACCGACCGGTCCCTGCGCGCCCTCGACCGCTCCGCCTAGCGGCACCGGGAGCGGCGCCCGCGCCGCTCGCATGGCGAGACCCGACAACGCATACGACGCACCCCGCCGTACGGTGGGACGCAACACCTGCACACCAAGGAGAAGACCCAGTGGCCGAGCTGTTCTACGACGACGATGCCGACCTGTCCATCATCCAGGGCCGCAAGGTCGCGGTTCTCGGTTACGGCAGCCAGGGCCACGCCCACGCGCTGTCGCTCCGCGACTCCGGCGTCGACGTCCGCGTCGGTCTGCACGAAGGCTCGAAGTCCAAGGCCAAGGCCGAGGAGCAGGGTCTGCGCGTGGTGACCCCCGCCGAGGCGGCCGCCGAGGCCGACGTCATCATGATCCTCGTCCCGGACCCGATCCAGGCCCAGGTCTACGAGGAGTCCGTCAAGGACAACCTCAAGGCGGGCGACGCGCTGTTCTTCGGCCACGGCCTGAACATCCGCTTCGGCTTCATCAAGCCGCCGGCCGACGTCGACGTCTGCATGGTCGCCCCCAAGGGCCCCGGCCACCTGGTCCGCCGCCAGTACGAGGAGGGCCGCGGCGTCCCCTGCATCGTGGCCGTCGAGCAGGACTCCACGGGCAAGGGCCTGGAGCTCGCCCTGTCGTACGCCAAGGGCATCGGCGGCACCCGCGCCGGCGTCATCAAGACCACCTTCACCGAGGAGACCGAGACCGACCTGTTCGGTGAGCAGGCCGTCCTCTGCGGTGGCACCGCCGCCCTGGTCAAGGCCGGTTTCGAGACGCTGACCGAGGCCGGCTACCAGCCCGAGATCGCGTACTTCGAGTGCCTCCACGAGCTGAAGCTCATCGTCGACCTCATGTACGAGGGCGGCCTGGAGAAGATGCGCTGGTCCATCTCGGAGACCGCCGAGTGGGGCGACTACGTCACCGGCCCCCGGATCATCACCGACGCCACCAAGGCCGAGATGAAGAAGGTCCTCGCCGAGATCCAGGACGGCACCTTCGCCAAGAACTGGATGGCCGAGTACCACAACGGTCTGCCCAAGTACAACGAGTACAAGAAGGCCGACAGCGACCACCTGCTGGAGACCACGGGCCGCGAGCTGCGCAAGCTCATGAGCTGGGTGAACGACGAAGAGGCCTAGGCCTCGGGGGAGCGGGGCGGGTCCATGACGGACCCGCCCCGCTCCACAGTGCCCCAGGGGCGTTCCGTACGGGTGTACACCACGTCCACCCTCGTGCGGGTGATCCTTCCACGGGGGCGCGGTACACAGCCCGTCGCATGACTACACTTCTCAACACATACACGCGTCAGGGCCCACAGTGTCGTGCGTCTACCACGCGGCTAGCCCCTCCACCGCCTGCGGCCGTCGGGACGGCCGTCCGCACTGGACTTGTGAGGACTCACGTGAGCTCGAAACCTGTCGTACTCATCGCTGAAGAGCTGTCGCCCGCCACGGTCGACGCCCTGGGTCCGGATTTCGAGATCCGGCACTGCAACGGCGCGGACCGCGCCGAGCTGCTCCCCGCGATCGCCGACGTCGACGCGATCCTGGTGCGCTCCGCCACCAAGGTCGACGCCGAGGCCCTGGCCGCCGCCAGGAAGCTCCGGGTCGTGGCCCGCGCGGGCGTCGGTCTGGACAACGTGGACGTCTCCGCCGCCACCAAGGCCGGCGTGATGGTCGTCAACGCCCCGACCTCCAACATCGTCACCGCCGCCGAGCTGGCCTGCGGTCTGCTGGTGGCCACCGCGCGCAACATCCCGCAGGCCAACACCGCGCTCAAGAACGGTGAGTGGAAGCGCTCGAAGTACACCGGGGTCGAGCTCAGCGAGAAGGTCCTCGGCGTCGTGGGCCTCGGCCGCATCGGCGTCCTGGTCGCCCAGCGCATGTCGGCCTTCGGCATGAAGATCGTCGCCTACGACCCCTACGTCCAGCCGGCCCGCGCCGCGCAGATGGGCGTCAAGCTCCTCAGCCTGGACGAGCTCCTGGAGGTTGCCGACTTCATCACCGTGCACCTGCCGAAGACCCCCGAGACCCTGGGTCTCATCGGCGACGAGGCGCTGCACAAGGTGAAGCCGTCGGTCCGCATCGTCAACGCCGCGCGCGGTGGGATCGTCGACGAGGAGGCGCTGTACTCCGCCCTCAAGGAGGGCCGCGTCGCCGGCGCCGGCCTCGATGTGTACGCGAAGGAGCCCTGCACGGACTCCCCGCTGTTCCAGTTCGACCAGGTCGTCTGCACCCCGCACCTCGGCGCCTCCACCGACGAGGCGCAGGAGAAGGCGGGCATCGCCGTCGCCAAGTCCGTGCGCCTCGCCCTCGCCGGTGAGCTGGTCCCGGACGCGGTCAACGTCCAGGGCGGCGTCATCGCCGAGGACGTACGCCCCGGTCTGCCGCTCGCCGAGAAGCTCGGCCGGATCTTCACCGCGCTCGCGGGCGAGGTCGCGGCCCGCCTCGACGTCGAGGTGTACGGCGAGATCACCCAGCACGACGTGAAGGTGCTGGAGCTCTCCGCGCTCAAGGGTGTCTTCGAGGACGTCGTCGACGAGACCGTGTCCTACGTCAACGCCCCGCTGTTCGCGCAGGAGCGCGGTGTCGAGGTCCGCCTCACCACCAGCTCCGAGTCGCCCGACCACCGCAACGTGGTCACCGTGCGCGGCACGCTCGGCAGCGGCGAGGAGGTCGCGGTCTCCGGCACGCTGGCCGGCCCGAAGCACCTTCAGAAGATCGTGGCCATCGGCGAGCACGACGTCGACCTGGCGCTCGCCGACCACATGGTCGTCCTGCGCTACCAGGACCGTCCCGGTGTGGTGGGCGCGGTCGGCAAGATCCTCGGCGAGGCCGGGCTGAACATCGCGGGCATGCAGGTCTCGCGTGCCGCGGAGGGCGGCGAGGCGCTGGTCGTCCTCACCGTCGACGAGACGGTCCCGCAGCCGGTGCTGACCGAGATCGCCGAGGAGATCGGCGCGTCCTCGGCCCGCTCGGTGAACCTCACCGACTGACCCACCTGTACGACCCCGGCTGCCGGGCGCCCACTTCACCGGGGCGCCCGGCAGCCGCGTTTTCGGGGGCCGATCGGCCCGATCCGCCCCAATGGGCCCGGGGTTGGGCCCTGGGGCCCACGACGCGCGAGGCGCCCGACCCTAGGGTGACCGGTTGTCATGTCACTCATGGGCACCGGGGGTCGGATCACGTATGTCTGCTGTCGGTGGCATACCCGTAGCGGGAGGCCCGGCTCCGGCCGCCGCCCCCCGGCGTGACCTCCCGGGCCCGCTCGCCGCGGTCCGGGTGGCCCTCCTCGTCCTGCTCGGCGCGACGGTCCTCGGCGCGGTCGGCCTCTCCGGCTCCGCGATCGCCGCCGACGCCATGGGCGCCCAGGTGTTCGGCATCCTGCTGTACGCCTCCGCGCCCGGGGTGCTCTGCGCCCTGCTGGCCCGGCACCTGCGGACGGGCGGCAGGCGCGTGCTGTGGGGGATCGTCGCCGTCCAGATCTGGCTGATCATCGGCGGCCTCGGCAACGTGTCGGACGGGTCGCCGGACGGGTTCACGCAGCTGGTGCTGCCGGTCCTCATCCTGGTGCTGCTGCGCCGTCCGCAGAGCCGCGCGTGGTTCCTGCTGCCGCCCCGGGAGCGCGGGGAGCCGCCGAAGTTCTCGCTCCCGCACATGATCACGTGGAAGCGGGACCGGGGGCAGACAGCCCTGGAGTATCTGGGCCTGGTCCTGATCGTCGTCGCGCTGATCGGGGCGCTGACGGTGGGCGGCCTCGGCGGCCGGATCACGGAGGGGCTCCAGTCGGCGATCTGCTCGCTGACGGGCAGCTCGTGCCCGGTGTCGCCCGGAGGCAGCGACACGGTGGCGGGAGACGACCCGGGCGGTGGAGCGGACGGCGGTACGTCGGCGGGCGCGGACGGCGGCGCGGATGGCGGAGCCGACGGGGGCGCTGACGGTGGTGCCGATGGCGGAGCCGACGGGGGTGCCGCCGACGGCGGTTCGACCACTACGGGCGGTACGACCACGGGCGGCACGACCGGCGGCGACGCGACGGGTGGCTCCGGCGGCGACGCGACGGGCGGCACGGAAGGCACCGGCGGGACCGGCGGCACGGAAGGCACCGGTGGCTCTGAAGGCACCCAGGGCAGCGGCGGTACGACCGGCGGGACCGGCGGGGAGAGCTCGGGTGGCCCCGGCTCCACCACGACGGGCGGCGGCACCGGCGGTCCCGACGACAACGGGCGCCCCGGCACCGGCGAGGACACCTTCCCCGAGGACCACGAGGAGCCCGAGGCCGCCTACGACGTACAGGCGTCCGACGACGGCGAGGGTGAGGGCGGCGAGCAGGCCGAGGAGCAGGAGGACTGCGGCGGCTGGGGCTTCTTCGGCTGCGCCTGGGACCGTACGACCCAGGTCTTCAAGGGACTGGTGGTCGACGGGATCTGGGGCGACATCTCCGGGATCATCGACCTGTTCAAGCCGGAGACCTGGTCGGGCCTGGTCGACTACGGCAAGCAGCTCGGCGACCAGTGGGTCAAGGACTCCTCGGGCGCGGGCGACAAGTGGGCCGACGGCGACTACCTGGGCGCGCTCTGGGACTGGGGCGGGGCCTCCGTCAACACGGTGATCACGGTCGGCGACGACATCTTCGTCGGCGACGAGGTCCGCGAGCGCTGGAACAACGGCGAGAAGACCCGGGCCGTCACCGATGTGATCTGGAACGTCGGCTCGCTGTTCATCCCGGGCTACAACGTCGCGAAGGTGGTCGGCAAGGCCGGCAAACTCGGCAAGCTCGGCAAGGTGGCCTCCGAGGTCGCGGACGCGGCGGGCGATGCGAGCACGGCCGCCCGCCGGGCCCGGCAGGCCGCGGACGCGGGCGATCTCGACGGCGTACGCAAGGCGGCGAAGGAGGCCGACGAGGCGGCGGACAGTGCCGAGGACGCGGCGCGCCGCACCGGCTGCGCGATCGCGGGCGGGCCGCCGAGGGTGCCGTACGGCGGAGGCGGCGGCGGGTCCGGCGGTGTGCCGGGCGCCGGCACCGGGGTGCTCGCGGGCGGCTCGCCGGGCCGGATCCTCCTCGCCGAGGGCGGCTGCGACGAGGCGGCCAAGAAGGCGGCCGAGGACGCGCGGGCGGCGGAACGCCAGGCCCACCTGGACCAGAAGCGGCTGGAGGAGCCCGAGCGGGCCCGGCAGGCGCAGCTGGACAAGAAGCAGCACCCGGAGCCGCAGCGCAACGACACCAGCGACCCGCGCAACTACAACCCGCCCTCCTGGGCGGACGAACTCACCACCCGCACCCTCGGTGACGCGGACGCGGGCGACGGCTACTGGGCGGGACGGGACCGTAACCCCGTGCCCAACTGGAAGAACGAGTCCTGGCTGCGCTACCAGGAGCAGATCACCGGCACGAACCGGGGCCAGGAGTACGTCGTCCCGCACCCGCGCGAGGGCAAACCCGCGGTGGAGTACGACGGGTGGGACTCCTCCCGGCAGACCTACCTGGAGGCCAAGAACGGCTACGACTCCTACCTCTCGCAGTCCCGCCCGGGAACGCTCACCCCCTCCGGCAGGGACAAGTTCGTCGCGGAGGCCCGCGCCCAGGTGGAGGCGGCCGGCGGCAAGCCCGTGGAGTGGCACTTCTCGAACCCGGAGGTCGCGAAGGCGGCCCGCGCGGCGTTCCGGGAGGCAAGGCTGCCGATCAAGGTGGTTCCGACGCCGGTGAGACCGGGCGACAGCACGAGGAAGCCCGGCGCCTTCGACGAGTAGCCGAGTAGCCTGCCCCTGTGGGCGACCCGGTGCGGTCCGGCGACGGAGGAGAGAGATCAGCATGCGATGTCTGGTGCGAGGCTTCTGGGGCCCGAGGCCGGAGCCGGTCGAGTCCCTGGCCGGTCGGTGGCAGCGGACCCTGGACGGACTGACCGGGCTGCTCCCGCAGGCGGCGGCTGCCTGGAGCCAGATCCACGCGAACGGACCCGCGACGGCCGTCGCACCCGACGAGGACGCCCTGCTCGGCGCGGTGCGCGCCGCCCAGAGCGCGGCCGACTGGTCGGATCTGACGGGTACCGGGCTGCGGGTGGTCGGCACGGGCATGCCCGGCTGGGAGGTGGAGGTCAGCGGAGTCGCGGGCGGCACACCGGAGTTCCTGCTCCAGTCGATCATGGTGGTGATCCACGCGCCGGACGGAGCACCCGTCCCCGAGGAGGACGTCCTCGCGCTCCTGGCCCGGGTGTGGGAGCCGGACTTCGGCGATGTGAGCGACAACGACGTGCTGGACGCCCTGGAGGACGAGGCCGGGTTCTCGGTCGAGGACCCGGCCGTGGGCCGGGTCGGCTACCTCTCCCCGGCCCGTGCCGCCCTCGTGCCGGCCGGTCTGGAAGCGGTCCGTCAGGAAGTCCCGGGCGGTGGAGAGCTGTTGAGCATCGCGGCACCCGGTGACACCGCGGCGGTGGTGCGCGCGTGCGAACGGCTCCGCGAGGCGGGAGCCCTGGCGCCGCTGCCCCGCCCGATGGACCGGGCGGTGCTGTGACCTCCCGGGCGGGCGAGCCCTTCGACACGGACCGTGCGGCGGCGGAGGTGACCGACCTGCTCACCGCGCCCGTGCCGGCCGACGGTCCCGTCACCGCCGAGGGCGACCCGGTCACCGAGGAGTGGACGGTCACCGCCGGGGCGGGCTTCCGCATCGTGCCGCTCTGGGAGGGCGACCCCCTCACCGGTGTGTACGCCCCCGAGTGGAACGACGCCGAGGAGGCCGCCGCGTCCCATCTGGCCGAGCTGGCCCGGGCGTTGGACGCCCGCTGGGGGCCGCACCGCAGGGTGCGGCTGGACGGGCCGCTGATGCGCCGGCAGGGCGGATCGCCGGTGGAGCCGCTGTTCGAGGCGCTGTTCTCGCAGGACCTGTACGGGGACCTGGAGGTCTGGGGCCCCCTCGACCCCGGCGGCCGGTGGATCGGCCTGATCTCCGGCCACAGCGACGGGGACGCGCCGTTCGTGCTCGCCGCCCTGGTCAGCGACCGTCCGATCCCCGAACCGGCGGACTTCGACGGGCGGTTGTGAGGCCCGCCCGGCGCCGCCGGGATCCGGCGGGTGGCGGCCGGAGCCGCTGATAAGGTCCGTCGGCATCAGCTGTCCCGTGCTGGTGTCCCGCGCTGGAGAGGGTTCATGAAGCTGCTCCCCCTGTTCCTCCGAAGGCCCATCGAAGCGGTGTACGAGCGTCGGCTCGCCGCGACCCTGGTGGGTCTGCCGCGCCCCCAGCACGTCGGGATCATGGTCGACGGCAACCGGCGCTGGGCCCGCAAGGCCGGGCACACGGACGTCCGGGAGGGCTACCGGGCGGGCGGCGCCAAGGTGACCACGTTCCTGGGCTGGTGCACGGCCGCCGGGATCGAGCACGTGACCCTCTTCATGCTCTCCGACGACAACCTGGGCCGCCCCGCCGAGGAACTCGGCCCACTGATCGAGGTCATCGAGGAGACCGTCCGGGACATCACGGCTGAGGGCCGGGACTGGGAGGTCCGGGCGATCGGCTCGCTCGACATGCTGCCCGGCACCAGCGCCCGGGTGCTCAAGGAGGCGACCGCCGCCACGACCGGCCGCGGCGGCCTCAAGGTGGACGTGGCGGTCGGCTACGGCGGCCGGCGCGAGATCGTCGACGCCGTGAAGAGCGCCTTCGAGGAGCACATCGCGGCCGGCGGCGACCCGGCCGAACTGGTCGCCCGGTTCGGGATCGACGACATCTCCCGGCACCTCTACTCACCCGTCGCCGACCACACCGACTTCATCATCCGCACCTCCGGCGAGCAGCGCCTGTCCGGCTTCCTGCTCTGGCAGTCCGCGTACGCCGAGATGCACTGGGTGGACTGCTACTGGCCGGCCTTCCGCCACGTGGACTTCCTGCGCGCGCTGCGCTCGTACGCCAACCGGGAACGCCGCTTCGGCAAGTGAGCGGTCCAGGACCGGCTAGAGCCGCGCCCGCTTCACCGCCATGTGCAGCAGCAGCCGGTCCTCCCCGTCGTTCAGGTCGAGGCCGGTGATCTGCTGGATCCGGGAGAGCCGGTAGTAGAGCGTCTGGCGGTGGATGCCCAGGGCGGCGGCCGTCCGGCTCGCCTGGCCCGCGCAGTCCAGGAACACCTCGGCGGTGTGCGCCAGCTCCCGGTGCAACGGGGTCAGCAGCGAGGCGGCGGCCGGGTCCCCGGGGTCCGTGGCGGTGCCCGGGAGCGCGGTCAGCAGGCGGTACGGGCCGATCGCCGACCACTGCGCCACCGGGCCGAGACGGGGCTCGGCCCGGGCCGCGCGGGCCGCCGCCGTGGCCTCGCGCCAGGAGACCGCCAGCTGGTCCAGGCCCCGGCGCGGCGTGGCGATCCCCCCGGTGACGGCCGGGTCCCCGCCCGCGCGCAGCCGGTCCGCCGCGCTCAGGGCGGGGTCCAGGCGGTCCGGCGAGCGCAGCCGGACGAGCGCGGCCAGCGACAGGGGTCCGGCGGCCCCCGGCGCGGGGACCGTCGCCAGCGCGGCCGCCGACGCCACGCCCCGTACCGACGGCGTGTCGTCGGCCCACGGGGTCACGCACACCACCGTGTGCAGCCCCTCCGCGTCCCGGCCCAGGGCCTCGCCCAGCGCGGCGACGGCGGTGTCGCGCTGCCGGCCGGGGCCCGCCGTGAGCACCGCGCCGAACTCCCGTGAGAGGTCCGCGCCCGCCCGCGCCTCGTCGAAGAGGAGTGCCCCGATCCGGGCGGCCACCTCCATCGCGGCGGCCAGCTGCTCGTCGGTCGGGCCCGGGTCCGCGTCGAGCAGCCAGACGTAACCGAGGACGACACCCCGATGGCGTACCGGAAGGCAGATGCGGTCCCGGAACACCCCGGCCTCGGGCGCGGCGGGGATCCGGACGGGTCCGGTGGCCCGGGTGATGCCGAACCCCTCGAACCAGGCGCGGACGGCGGGGGTGGAGCGCCGGGTCAGGATCGAGCGGGTGCGGACCGGGTCCATCGCGCTGTCGTCGTCGCTGTCGTGGGCTCCGAAGGCGACCAGGCCGAAGTCCCGGTTCTCCAGGGTGGCCGGGGCGTCGAGGAGGGAGGAGATCTCGTCGACCAGTTCCTGGTAATCGCCTGTCACTCCGCCATTCTGCACCTCCGCGCGGCCATCCTCATACAGATGTCTGAGATGGCGGCCACGGATGCGTGACAGGTGTCGATGGCACAGCACGCACGGGGTACCTAGATTTCACAGTGGTTATCCGTGCCGTACCGGTTCGTTCATGTTCGTACCGTTACGGCCCCTCGTCCGTACATTCGTGGAGGTGCCCCGTGCTGGGTCCCGTGATTCTCGCCGCATCGCGCAGCGACAAGATGCGCCGGTTCATCTCGGCCGCGCCCGGCACCAAGCAGGTCGTCGACCGCTTCATCGCCGGCGAGACCGTCGACCAGGTCGTGCCGATCGTCGAGGACGCCGCGGACAAGGGCCTGGAGGTCACGCTCGACGTCGTCGGCGAGGACATCACCACCCCCGCGCAGGCCGAGGCCGCCCGCGACGCCTACCTGGAGCTCATCGAGCGCCTGAAGGCCCTGGACCTGGGCCCGCGCGCCGAGATGTCCGTCAAGCTGTCGATGTTCGGCCAGGCGCTGGAGGGCGGCCACGAGCTGGCCCTCGCGAACGTCCGCCCGGTCGTCGAGGCGGCCGCCGCCATCGGCACCACGGTCACCCTGGACGCCGAGGACCACACCACCCTCGACTCGATGTTCGCCATCCACGAGGAGCTGCGGAAGGACTTCCCGCAGACCGGCTGCGTCATCCAGTCCTACCTCTTCCGCACCGAGGACGACGCCCGCCGCCTGGCCGAGGCCGGCAGCCGCGTCCGCATCGTGAAGGGCGCCTACAAGGAGCCCGCCTCCGTCGCGTACCAGGACAAGGCCGAGATCGACAAGGCGTACGTCCGCATCACCCGGATCCTGATGGAGGGCGCGGGCTACCCGATGATCGGGTCGCACGATCCCCGTCTCATCGCCATCGCCCAGGAGCTCGGCCGCCAGGCCGGGCGCAAACTGGACGAGTACGAGTTCCAGATGCTGTACGGCATCCGCAGCGACGAGCACGTCCGGCTCGCGGCCGAGGGCCACCGGATGCGCGTCTACACGGCGTACGGCACCGACTGGTACGGATACTTCATGCGCCGCCTCGCGGAGAAGCCGGCCAACCTGCTGTTCTTCGGCCGCTCGATCCTCACCAAGGGCTGAGCGGCCCCCGGGCCGACCCACACCCCCGCCGACATCAAGGAGACAAGGCACTCATGGACGCCGTCACCCAGGTCCCCGCGCCGGTCAACGAGCCGGTCCACTCCTACGCCCCGGGCTCCCCGGAGCGCGCCCGCCTGGAGGTGAAGCTCAAGGAGCTCGCCGACAACCCGATCGACCTGCCGATGACCATCGGCGGCGAGAAGCGGATGGGCGGCGGCGAGCGGGTCAACGTCGTACAGCCGCACAACCACAAGGCCGTCATCGGCACCTTCGCCGGCGCCACCGAGCAGGACGCCCAGGACGCCATCGACGCGGCCCTCGCCGCCGCCCCGGCCTGGCGCGCGATGTCCTTCGACGACCGCGCCGCGATCATCCTGCGCGCCGCCGAGCTGCTCTCGGGCCCCTGGCGCGAGACGCTGGCCGCCTCCACCATGCTCGGCCAGTCCAAGACCGCCCAGCAGGCCGAGATCGACACCCCCTGCGAGCTCATCGACTTCTGGCGCTTCAACGTGCACTACGCGCGCCAGATCCTCGCCGAGCAGCCCCCGGCCAACTCCCCGGGCGTGTGGAACCGCATGGACCACCGCCCGCTGGAGGGCTTCGTCTACGCGATCACGCCGTTCAACTTCACGGCCATCGCGGGCAACCTCCCCACCGCCCCCGCCCTCATGGGCAACGTCGTGGTGTGGAAGCCGTCCCCGACGCAGACCCACGCCGCCGTGCTGCTGATGCAGCTCCTGGAGGAGGCCGGGCTGCCCAAGGGCGTCATCAACCTGGTCACCGGCGACGGCATCGCCGTCTCCGAGGTGGCGCTGAACCACCGCGACCTGGCCGGTATCCACTTCACCGGCTCGACCCCCACCTTCCAGCACCTGTGGAAGACGGTCGGCAACAACATCGCCAACTACCGCACCTACCCGCGGCTCGTCGGCGAGACCGGCGGCAAGGACTTCGTCGTCGCGCACCCCAGCGCCGACCGCGCCATCCTGAAGACCGCGCTGACCCGTGGCTCCTTCGAGTTCCAGGGCCAGAAGTGCTCCGCTTCCTCGCGGGCGTACGTCCCCGCCTCCATCTGGAACTCCGGTTTCAAGGAGGAGTTCGCGGCCGAGGTCGACGGCATCACGATGGGTGACGTCACCGACCTGAGCAACTTCATCGGTGCCGTCATCGACGACCGCTCGTTCGCCAAGAACAAGGCCGCGATCGACCGCGCCAAGTCCGACCCGACCTGCACGGTCATCGCGGGCGGCACCTACGACGACTCGGTGGGCTACTTCGTCCGCCCGACCGTCATCGTCTGCACCGACCCCGAGAACGAGGTCTTCACGACCGAGTACTTCGGCCCGATCCTCGCGATCCACGTGTACGAGGACGAGAAGTACGACGCGATGCTGGAGCAGATGGAGTCGGTCTCCGACTACGCGCTGACCGGCTCGGTCATCGCGGGCGACCGCGCGGCCGCCGCGTACACGATGGACAAGCTCCGCTACGCCGCGGGCAACTTCTACATCAACGACAAGTCGACCGGCGCCGTCGTCGGCCAGCAGCCCTTCGGCGGCGGCCGCGCCTCCGGCACCAACGACAAGGCGGGCGCCCCGCAGAACCTCCAGCGCTGGACCCTGACCCGGGCCATCAAGGAGACGCTGGTCCCGCCGACCGACTACACCTACCCCCACCAGGGCTGACGCCCTCCCGGGGCACCGCAGCACGGCGCCCCGGATCCGGGGTCCTTTTGAGGGCCCCCACAGAGCACCGCCCCCCGACCGGCCCCCCTGCCGGCCGGGGGGCGGTTTCCATGTGCGCGCCCGCGTACGGGGCCTTCGGCGCGGTCCCGGGTCACGCGGTCTTGTGGTTTAGGTAATGGGCATGTCAAATTCCTTCTCGGTACGTCCCCACACGTCACCCGAGAAGGAGTTCCCCCATGAGACGCAACTCCCGCGCGCGCATCGGCGTTTCCCTGCTGCTCGTCGCCGGCGCCCTCGGCCTCGGAGCCGCCCCCTCCACCGCCGCCGACACCCCCGCCGCCGCCCCCTCGGCGATCCCCGCCCCGTCCGCGTACGCCCTCGACGCCCAGGTCGACCGCGCGCTCGGGACCGCCACCGCCGGAACCTACCTCGACGCGAAGACCGGAAAGCTGGTCGTCACCGTCACCACCGACCGGGCCGAGGAGCAGGCCCGCGCGACCGGCGCCACCGTCCGCCGGGTGGCCCGCAGCGCCGCCCAGCTCGACGCCGCCATCGAGACCCTGGAGGCCGAGGCGAAGATCACCGGCACCTCCTGGGGCATCGACCCGCGCACCAACAAGGTCGCCGTCGAGGCCGACTCCTCCGTCTCCGCCCGCGACATGGCCCGCCTCGAAGCCGTCGCCGAACGGCTCGACGGCGCGGTCGCCGTCAAGCGCGTCCCCGGTGAGTTCCGCCGCGAGGTGCTGGGCGGCGGCGCGATCTACGGTGGCGGCAGCCGCTGCTCGGCCGCCTTCAACGTCACCAAGGGCGGGGCCCGTTACTTCGTGACCGCCGGACACTGCACCAACATCTCCGCCAACTGGTCCGCCAGCTCGGGCGGTTCGGTCATCGGCGTCCGGGAGGGCACCAGCTTCCCGACCAACGACTACGGCATCGTCCGCTACACCGACGGCTCCTCGCCCGCCGGAACCGTCGACCTCTACAACGGCTCCACCCGCGACATCACCTCCGCCGCCAACGCCGTCGTCGGCCAGGCGATCCAGAAGAGCGGCTCCACGACCAAGGTGACCTCCGGCACGGTCACCGCGGTCAACGTCACCGTCAACTACGGCGACGGGCCCGTCTACAACATGGTCCGCACCACCGCCTGCTCGGCCGGCGGCGACAGCGGCGGCGCGCACTTCGCCGGATCCGTCGCCCTCGGCATCCACTCCGGCAGCTCCGGCTGCTCGGGCACCGCGGGCTCGGCCATCCACCAGCCGGTCACCGAGGCGCTCTCCGCGTACGGCGTGACGGTGTACTGAGCCGCGCCCCGTACGACGTGAAGGTCGGCCCGGCCGCGCCACGTGCGACGTGACGGTCGACCGACACGCTCCGCACGGCATGACGGTGCACTGACCCGCCGGCGCTCCCGTACCGCAGCGAACCGATGCCCGCCCGGACCACCCATCGCCCCGGTCCGGGCGGGTTATCCGTGTGCGGGCGGCCGCCCCCGCGCGCGAGGATGGGCCCCATGACCGAGCCCGCCGCGCGCACCGCCCCCACCTTCGAACTGGCCGCCGCCGAGCGAGCGGAGATCCGCGACCTGCTCGACGCCGCCTTCGAGGGCGACTTCGCCGACGAGGACTGGGAGCACACCCTCGGCGGCGTGCACGCCCTGATCCGGGACGCGGACGGCCACCTGATCGCCCACGGCGCCGTCGTCCAGCGCCGCGTCCTGCACGCGGACCGCTCCTACCGCGCCGGTTACGTCGAAGGCGTCGCCGTCCGCGCCGATCACCGCCGGGGCGGCCTCGGCCACCGGATCATGGCCGCCCTGGAGCACGTCATCGACGCGGCCCACGACTTCGGGGCCCTCTCCGCCTCCGACGCGGGCGCGTCCCTGTACGCCGCGCGCGGCTGGCAGATCTGGCCGGGCCGGCTCACCGCCCTCGGCCCGGACGGCCCGCTCCCGCTCCCGGAGGAGGAGGGCAGCACCTACGTCCGACCGGCGGCCGGACACCCCCTGCCCGCTCCCGCCCACGCGCTGGCCTTCGACTGGCGGAACGGCGACCTCCTCTGAGCCGACGGTCCGCTCGGAGCTGACGGGGCCGCTCGCGGACGGACTGCCTCCAGGGCTGTGACCTGCACCGATCCAAGAGGCCGTCTCAGATAGTAGGAAGTCCGACTAACTGTGGAGACAGGACGGCCCGACTGTCCTAACTTGGTAGAAGCCGAACGCATCGCTCGATCGAGCGACCGGCGGATGGTGGCGCACGCCCGAGGCAGGCAACCCCTGCCGCGTACGCTCCCCGCCCCTTCCGGCACCTCGAAATCCGATCCCGTTCCCCACCACCGCGCGGCGCTGTGCCGCCCGTGCCGGTGCCACGCGATCTCAGGAATCTCAAGGAGTCGATCCATCATGGCCGAGACCACTGTCCGCCGAGTCCGTCACACCTCCCGCCAGGCCGAGGTCGAGCGCCGCAACGCCGCAGCCGCCCTCCAGCGCGCCCTGGACCGCCGCGACAACGGCGGCGAGACCGGCCACTGAGCCGCCGCCTCCGCAGCCGTATTCCACCCGTTCCGCCGTACCACCCACCCCACCCCGAACATCCTTGCGTCCGTCCATATGGTGGACGGCGGATGTCATGGGGTGGGACGCACCGTTAGGCTCCCGGCATGTCTCGCAGCATCGATCTCGCAGTGATCCCCGGTGACGGAATCGGCCAGGAAGTCGTGGCCCAGGGCCTCAAGGTCCTCAACGCTGTCCTCCCGCAGGACGTGAAGCTGGAGACCAAGGAGTACGACCTCGGTGCCCAGCGCTGGCACCGCACCGGCGACACCCTCCCGGACGCGGAGCTGGAAGCCCTCAGGAACCACGACGCCATCCTCCTCGGCGCGATCGGCGACCCGTCCGTGCCGTCCGGCGTCCTGGAGCGCGGGCTGCTGCTGAAGCTGCGTTTCGCCTTCGACCACTTCATCAACCTGCGCCCCTCCAAGCTCTTCCCGAACACCGCGACCCCGCTCGCCGGCCGCCCCGACATCGACTTCGTCGTCGTCCGCGAGGGCACCGAGGGCCCGTACACCGGCAACGGCGGCTCGCTGCGCACCGGCACCCCCGCCGAGGTCGCCACCGAGGTCAGCGTCAACACGGCCTACGGCGTCGAGCGCGTGGTCCGGGACGCCTTCGAGCGTGCGGCCGCCCGGCCCCGCAAGAAGCTGACGCTGGTCCACAAGAACAACGTCCTCGTCTACGCCGGCCACCTGTGGAAGAACACCTTCGACCGGGTCGCCGCCGAATACCCGCAGGTCAGCACCGACTACCTGCACGTCGACGCCGCGACGATCTTCTTCGTCACCCAGCCGGAGCGCTTCGACGTCATCGTCACCGACAACCTCTTCGGCGACATCCTCACCGACCTGGCCGCCGCCGTCACCGGCGGAATCGGCCTGGCCGCCTCCGGCAACATCAACCCGACGGGCGCGTTCCCGTCGATGTTCGAGCCGGTCCACGGCTCCGCCCCCGACATCGCCGGGCAGGGCAAGGCCGACCCGACCGCCACGATCCTCTCCGTCGCCCTCCTGCTGCGTCACCTCGGCTACGACGCCGAGGCCACGCGCATCGAGGACGCCGTCTCCGCCGATCTCGCGGAGCGCGACGGGGGCACCGCGCGGACGACCGACGAGATCGGCGACGCCCTCGCGGTACGCGTAGCGAGCTGACCCGACGACTCCACTTCGAAGCCGCCGGGTCGCATCAGCGCCCGGCGGCTTCTCCTGTGCGGCCCCCGGGTGCCACCATCGACCTCTGGACCGCATTCACACCATTTCGTGCACGGCCCTCCGCAAGTGATAATCGAACGCGGGGCCGTGGCTCGCGGTGAAGCTCGGACGTCCTAGGACCTGACCGGAAAACGTCGGGCCGAGGTGGCGTGAGCGCGGTCCATCACACACAAGACCGGTGAAGGACACGCACTCATGACGACGCCCACGATCGAGCTCAAGCCCTCCTCGAACCCGCTGTCCGACGCGGAGCGCGCGGCGATCCTGGCCAGCCCCGGATTCGGCCGGCACTTCACCGACCACATGGTGACCATCCGCTGGACCGAGGGCCGCGGCTGGCACGACGCGCAGCTGGTCCCCTACGGCCCGCTGTCGCTGGACCCGGCCAACATGACCCTGCACTACGCGCAGGAGATCTTCGAGGGGCTCAAGGCCTACCGCCAGCCCGACGGCACGGTCGCCTCCTTCCGCCCCGACGCCAACGCCCGCCGCTTCCAGCGCTCGGCCGCCCGGCTCGCCATGCCCGAGCTGCCCGTCGAGACGTTCATCGCGGCGTGCGACGCGCTGGTCCAGCAGGACAAGGCGTGGGTCCCGGCCCACGGCGGCGAGGAGTCCCTCTACCTGCGCCCGTTCATGATCGCCACGGAGGTCGGCCTCGGTGTGAAGCCGGCCAACGAGTACCTCTTCCTGGTCATCGCCTCGCCCGCCGGCGCCTACTTCCCCGGCGGCGTGAAGCCGGTCTCCATCTGGCTGTCCGAGAACCGCGTCCGCGCCGTCCCCGGCGGCATGGGCGACGCCAAGACCGGCGGCAACTACGCCGCCTCCCTCCTCGCCCAGGCCGAGGCCGCCGAGCACGGCTGCGCCCAGGTCGCCTACCTCGACGCGGTCGAGCACAAGTGGGTCGAGGAGCTCGGCGGCATGAACCTCTACTTCGTGTACGCCCAGGAGGACGGCTCGAAGAAGATCGTCACCCCGTCCCTCACCGGCTCCCTGCTCGCCGGCGTCACCCGCGACTCCCTCCTCAAGGTCGCCCAGGACCTCGGTTACGGCTCCGAGGAGGGCCGGGTCTCCATCGACCAGTGGCGCGACGACTCCGCGAACGGCACCCTCCTGGAGGTCTTCGCCTGCGGCACCGCCGCCGTCATCACCCCCGTCGGCCTGGTGAAGTCCGAGGGCGGCGAGTGGACCCAGAGCGGCGGCGAGCCCGGCGAGGTCACCATGAAGCTGCGGGAGCGCCTGCTCGACATCCAGCGCGGTGTCGTCGAGGACACCCACGGCTGGATGCACCCGCTCGGCTAGTCCCACCCGGGCCCCTCGAGAAGGCCGCACCGGCTCCGCTGCCGGTGCGGCCTTTTCCGTACCCGGGACATTGAACACTGCTCGAAGCAAGGGCCGAAGCCCTGTTGTACGGCGCGCCGAGAAGGTTAGAGTGATGCTCTAAAGCAGTCGTCCCAGGAGTCTCCATGCCCACCACCCCCGCCCCCTTCCGTATGCCCCCCGAGTGGGCCCCGCACGAGCGCACCTGGATGGCCTGGCCCGGGCCCAACCCCACCTTCGACTCCGACGCCCAGCTGGCAGAGGCCCGCCGTGCCTGGGCCGCCGTCGCCCGGGCCGTACGCCGCTTCGAGCCGGTCACGATGGTGGTCGGGCCGGGGCAGGAGGAGGGGGCGGCAGCGCTGCTCGGGCCCGACGTCGAGCTGGTCGTACGGCCGCTCGACGACGCCTGGATGCGGGACATCGGCCCCACCTTCGTCACCGACGGCCGCACGCTCGCCGCCGTCGACTGGACGTTCAACGGCTGGGGCGCCCAGGGCTGGGCCCGCTGGGAGAACGACCAGCACATCGCCCGGGCCGTCGCCGAGCTGGCCGGGACCCCCGCCCACAGCTCCCCGCTCGTCAACGAGGGCGGCGCGATCCACGTGGACGGCGAGGGCACCGTCCTGCTCACCGAGACCGTCCAGCTCGGCAAGGAGCGCAACCCCGGCTGGAGCCGTGAGCAGGTCGAGGCCGAGATCCACGCCCGCCTGGGCACCGAGAAGGCGATCTGGCTGCCCCGCGGGCTGACCGGCGACTACGGGACGTACGGCACGCTCGGCCATGTCGACATCGTCGCCGCCTTCGCCCGCCCGGGCACCGTCCTCGTCCACGTCCAGCCCGACCCCGCCCACCCCGACCACGCGGTCACCCGGGAGCTGCTGGCCGTCCTGCGCGCCGCCACGGACGCCAGGGGCCGCGCCCTGGAGGTCGTCGAGGTGCCCGCGCCCACCGTGCTGCGCGACGAGGACGGCGAGTGGGTCGACTACTCCTACATCAACCACTACCTCTGCAACGACGGCGTGGTCCTCTGCGCCTTCGACGACCCGCGCGACGAAGAGGCCGCCGCGATCTTCCGGGGCCTGTTCCCTGACCGTACGGTGACCCCCGTCGACGCCCGTACGATCTTCGCCGGTGGTGGAGGTATCCACTGCATCACCCAGCAGCAGCCGAAGATCTGACGCATCCCGGAAGTCGAAAAGCCAAAGCCGAAAGCCGAGAGCCCGCGCCCATGGCCCCCGCCCCCCGTCGCACCCACCACGCCGCCCCGCCCCGCGAGGACGTCCTCGCCGCCGCCATGGCCACCATCGCCGAGCGCGGGCTCGACGGGCTGACCATGGCCGGGCTCGGGCGGGACGTCGGGATGAGCAGCGGGCACCTGCTCTACTACTTCCGCACCAAGGACGAACTGCTGCTCCGGACCCTGGAGTGGAGCGAGAGCCGCCTCGGGGCCGAGCGCCGCGCCCTGCTCGCCCGGCCGGGGAGCGCCCGCGAACGGCTGGAGGCGTACATCGGCCTCTACCTCCCCGCCGGGCACCGCGACCCCCACTGGACGCTCTGGCTGGAGGTGTGGGGCCGCTCGCAGAACGCCGACGACGACGCCCGCGCCCGGCAGGCCGCCATCGAGGGGGCCTGGCACCGCGACCTGGTGGCGCTGCTCGCCGAGGGGATCTCGCGCGGCGAGTTCCGGCCGGTGGACGCCGACCGGTCCGCCGCCCGGCTGCGGGCGCTCCTGGACGGGTTCAGCATCCACGTCACCGTCGGGATCCCGGGGACGGGCCGGGAGCAGGTGCTCGCCCAGGCGGCGGAGTTCCTGGACGAGACGCTGACGCCCGCACGGTCCGGGGGAGATGCGACCGGCGTCACGACCGCATCCTGAGACACCGCCGTCAGGCGGCCCGTGCTGTGCCAGACTGCTGTCGTGTCCTCGTTCGTCATGATTATTGGCAGCAGGCGCGCCGGTCCGCAGTGACCGTCCCGTACCACCCCGTACGGCACGGCCACCGTGCCCCAGACCCGCGCGCAGACCTCTCGCACCCGCGAGGGGTTTTTTCGTTTTCCGGCCCGCACCCGGGTCGGAACGAGGCAAGCGGGATGATGGGGGCAAGTGGAACCCGATCGTCCGGATCCACTCATCCGACAGGAGCCAGATCAGCATGACCACCAAGGCCAACGCCACCGACGACAGTTTCCATGTCTTCGACACCACACTGCGCGACGGTGCTCAGCGTGAGGGCATCAACCTGACGGTCGCCGACAAGCTGACCATCGCCCGTCATCTGGACACCTTCGGTGTGGGGTACATCGAGGGCGGCTGGCCGGGGGCCAACCCCCGCGACACGGAGTTCTTCGCCCGCGCCCAGAAGGAGATCACCTTCGAGAACGCCCAGCTCGTGGCGTTCGGCGCGACCCGCAGAGCCGGTGGCAGCGCGGCCGACGACCCGCAGGTCAAGGCGCTCCTGAACTCCGGCGCCCCGGTGATCACCCTGGTGGCCAAGTCCCACGACCGCCATGTGGAACTGGCCCTGCGCACCACCCTGGAGGAGAACCTGGAGATGGTCCGCGACACCGTCTCCCACCTGCGCGAACAGGGCCGCCGGGTCTTCGTGGACTGCGAGCACTTCTTCGACGGCTACCGGGCCAACGCCGCGTACGCCAAGTCCGTGGTCCGCACCGCCCACGAGGCGGGCGCCGAGGTCGTCATCCTCTGCGACACCAACGGCGGCATGCTCCCCGCCCAGGTCCAGGCCGTCGTCTCCACCGTCATCGCCGACACCGGCGCCCGGCTCGGCATCCACGCCCAGGACGACACCGGCTGCGCCGTCGCCAACACCCTGGCCGCCGTCGACGCGGGCGCCACCCACGTCCAGTGCACGGCCAACGGCTACGGCGAGCGGGTCGGCAACGCCAACCTCTTCCCCGTCGTCGCCGCCCTGGAACTCAAGTACGGCATGAAGGTGCTGCCCGAGGGCGCGCTCGCCGAGATGACCCGGATCTCGCACGCCATCGCCGAGGTCGTCAACCTCACCCCCTCCACCCATCAGCCGTACGTGGGCGTCTCGGCCTTCGCCCACAAGGCCGGGCTGCACGCCTCCGCGATCAAGGTCGACCCGGACCTGTACCAGCACATCGACCCCGAACTGGTCGGCAACACCATGCGGATGCTGGTCTCCGACATGGCGGGCCGCGCCTCCATCGAGCTGAAGGGCAAGGAGCTCGGCGTCGACCTCGGCGACGACCGCGCCCTGGTCGGCCGGGTCGTCGAGCGGGTCAAGGAACGCGAACTCCAGGGCTACACCTACGAGGCCGCCGACGCCTCCTTCGAACTGCTGCTGCGCGGCGAGGTCGAGGGCCGGGCCCGCCGCTACTTCCGTACCGAGTCCTGGCGGGCGATCGTCGAGGACCGCCCCGACGGCACCCACGCCAACGAGGCCACGGTCAAGCTCTGGGCCAAGGGCGAGCGCATCGTCGCGACCGCTGAGGGGAACGGCCCGGTCAACGCCCTGGACCGGGCGCTGCGCGTCGCCCTGGAACGGATCTACCCGCAGCTCGCCAAGCTGGAGCTGATCGACTACAAGGTCCGCATCCTGGAGGGCCGCACCGGCACCGAGTCCACCACCCGCGTCCTCATCACCACGGGCGACGGCGCCGGCGACTGGGCGACCGTGGGGGTCGCCGAGAACGTCATCGCCGCTTCCTGGCAGGCCCTGGAGGACGCGTACACCTACGGACTGCTGCGCGCGGGTGTCGAGCCCACGGAGTAGCCCGCCCCACGACCTCCTCGTACGAGAGCCGCCGCCCGTCGCCGGGCGGCGGCTCTCGTACATTCCCCGAGCATTCAATAGGTGAACGCACAACCCCGCCTGCCCGCCCGGCAGATGAGACCCGTCCAATCTCGACGTGAAGTATTGACGGCCCTGTTGCGGCGCGGTTAACTCACGCCGCAACGCCGGTACCGGTTCCGGAACCGGTACCGAAGCACCTCTCCCCCCGCATGCCCGCGCCCTACCCCCGCCTGCCCTCTTCCGCCCCGCCTGGCCCCCTGGAGGACCGGATGCGCGTCACCATCGCCGATGTCGCCCGTGAGGCCGGCGTCAGCAAGACGACCGTGTCCCGGGTCATCAACACCAAGGGCGAGGTGGACCGCACCACGGCCGCCCGTGTTCGTGAAGTGATCGCACAGCTCGGCTACGTACCCAGCTCGGGCGCCGTCGGTCTCGCCCGCGGCTCCAGCCGTACGGTCGGCATGCTCGTGCCCTCGCTGACCTGGCCGTGGATGGGCGAACTGCTCCAGGGCGTCGTCGACACCGTCGAGGCCGCCGACTACGGGCTGCTGCTGTTCACCTGCAACCGCGGGGCCGAGTCCGTCCAGCGCTTCACCAGCCAGGTGTCCGCGCGCGCCTTCGACGGGCTCGTCGTCGTGGAACCCGAGAACACCCTCGGCCACCTCACCGAACTGCACCGCGACGGCCTGCCGATCGTGCTCATCGACGACCGCGGCCACCACCCCGAGTTCCCCTCTGTCGTGACCACCAACCACGAGGGAGGCGCGTCCGCGGCCCGCCACCTGCTCGCCGCCGGACGCACCCGGCCCCTGGTCCTGACCGGCCCCCAGCACTTCGGCTGCGTACGGGACCGGCTGAACGGCTTCCGTTCCGTCCTGCCCACCGATCTGGTCGTCGAGGGGGACTTCACCGAACGCGGCGGCCGGCTCGCCGTCGAGGAACTCCTCGCGCGGGACGTCACGTTCGACTCGGTCTTCGCGCACAACGACATCAGCGCGGCCGGCGTGCTCCGCGCCCTGCGGGCCGCCGGACGCCGGGTCCCGGACGACATCGCCGTCGTCGGCTTCGACGACATCCCGATGGCCGAACACACCGAACCTCCGCTGACCACCGTGCGTCAGCCCACCCGCCGCATGGGCGAGACGGCGGCCCGGATGCTGCTCTCCCACCTCGGCGGCACGCCCGTACCCGACGGACCGGCCGTGCTGCCCACCGAACTGGTCGTGCGCCACTCGGCGCCGTAACGGACCCGGCCGCCCGGCCGCGCCCCGCCTCGCACCTTCCGCCCGCCGGGATCTCCCAGACCCGGCAGCCCCATCCTGGAGTCGCCATGTCCGTACGCCGTCGCACCACCCTCAGAGCGGTCGCCGCAGCCACCGTCGTGGTGGCGCTCGCCGCCGGTTGCTCGAACGCCAACTCGGGTGCCAACAAGGGCGGCGGGGCCGCCGGTGTACTGACCCTCGGCAAGCCGGACGGCCCGCAGACGAACAACAGCAACCCGTTCCTCACGACCTCGGCCGGAGCGGTCCTCGGCTACCGGCACATGATCTACGAGCCGCTCGCGATGACGAACATGATCCGGCCCACCGAGAAGGCCGACCCCTGGCTCGCCACCGAGTGGGCCTGGGAGGACAACTTCACCAAGGTCACCTTCACCCTGGACGACCGGGCCAAGTGGGCCGACGGCAAGCCCCTGACCGCCGCCGACGTCGAATTCACCTTCAACCTGCTGAAGAAGCACCCCGCCCTCAACGGCGACGGGGTCCCCTTCGACGGGATCGCGGTCAAGGGCAAGCAGGTCGTCCTGACCTTCAAGGAGAGCCAGTTCGTCAACCAGAACAAGATCATCCAGACCTTCATCGTGCCCAAGCACATCTGGGAGAAGGTCGAGAACCCGGAGACCTGGCCCAACCGCACCCCGGTCGGCTCCGGACCGTACAAGCTCAAGACGTTCACCCCGCAGACCACCACCCTGACCGCCACGCCGACCTACTGGAACGGCGACACCAAGGTCAAGGAGCTGCGCTACACCGCCTACAACGACAACAGCGCCGCCACCACCGCCCTGGCCACCGGCAAGATGGAGTGGTCCTTCGTCTTCATGCCGAACCACAAGCAGCTGTTCATCGACAAGGACCCCAAGAACCACCAGCTCTGGTTCCCCTCCGGCCTCGGCATCCACGGCCTCTGGTTCAACACCACGCGCAAGCCCTTCGACAACCCGGCCCTGCGCAAGGCGATGGCGATGGTCGTCGACCGCAAGGCCATCCACATCCAGGCTCAGGCCACGCTCTACCCGGAGATCACCAACCCCACCGGCATCCCGCTCCCCGCCGGTGAGCCCTTCCTCGCCCCCGAGTACGAGGACGCCACCACCAAGCCCGATGTCGCCGGGGCCAAGAAGGTGCTCGCCGAGGCCGGGTTCGAGCTCAGCGGCGGTGTGCTCAAGGACCCGAGCGGCAAGCCGGTGACGCTCACCTTCACCGACCCGGCCGGCTGGAACGACTACATCACCGGGCTCGCGATCATCAAGGACAACATCAAGGAGATCGGCATCGAGGCCAAGGTCAAGACCCAGACCGCCGAGGCCTGGGGCACCGACGTGGCCAACGGCAACTTCGACGCCACCCTGCACTGGACCAACAGCGGCGCCACCCCCTACGACATGTACCAGAACATCATGGACGGGGCGATCGCCCAGCCCATCGGCAAGAGCTCCCAGGCGGGCAACTTCGGCCGCTTCAAGAACCCCGAGGCGACCGCCGCGCTCAAGGAGTACGCCAACGCCACCACCGACGCCGCCCGCACCAAGGCCCTCAACACCCTCCAGAAGATCTTCGTCGAGCAGGCCCCCATGATCCCGACGGCCGCCGCGCCCATCGGCGCCGAGTTCTCCACGAAGAACTGGATCGGCTGGCCCTCCGAGGCCAACCCCTACGCCCCGCCGCAGCACACCCAGCGGACCGCGCTGGAGATCGTGCTCAACCTCAAGCCCTCCACCAAGTAGGCACGGGGAAAGACCGGACGGGAAGAAGACGGGAAACCGGCCATGACCAGCGATCAGCCCGAGCACGCACGGACCGGCTCCGCGACCACGCGGACCGGCTCCGGGCCCGCGCCCACCGGCACCGACGTGGTGCTGGAAGCGCGCGGAGTCACCAAACACTTTCCCCTGCGCCGCACCGCCCGCGACCTGTTCGCCCGCGAGCGCCGCAGCGTCCACGCCGTCGACGACGTCTCGCTCCGGCTGAGACGCGGCACCGTCACGGCTCTGGTGGGGGAGTCCGGCTCGGGCAAGTCCACCGTCGCCCGCCTGCTGGCCCAGCTCCATCCGCTCACCTCGGGCGAGATACGGCTGGGCGGCGAGCCGGTGGTCGCCGGTCGCGGCCGGTCCTTCCGCCGTTACGTACGCCGGGTCCAGCTGATCTTCCAGGACCCCTTCGCCTCGCTGAACCCGGTGCACACCGTGCGCTACCACCTGACCCGCGCCCTGAAGATCCACGGCCGGGCGGGCAGCGGGGAGACGGAGCTGGAGGAGAACCTGGCCGCCCTGCTGAACCGGGTCCAGCTCACCCCGCCGCAGCAGTTCCTGGACAAGTTCCCGCACGAGCTGTCGGGCGGGCAGCGCCAGCGCGTCGCCATCGCCCGGGCCCTCGGCGCCGACCCGCAGGTCCTCCTCGCCGACGAACCCGTCTCGATGCTCGACGTGTCGATCCGGCTCGGCGTCCTCAACCTCCTGCGCGACCTCAAGGAACGCCTCCACCTGGCGATCCTCTACATCACCCACGACATCGCCTCCGCCCGCTACTTCGCCGACACCACCCTCGTCATGTACGCGGGCCGGATCGTCGAGGGCGGCGACAGCGAACGCGTCACCCAGCACCCCGCCCACCCCTACACCCAGCTTCTGATCGCCTCCGCGCCCGACCCGGACCGGATCGTCGCCGACGAGGAACAGGAGGAGACCGGCACCGGCGAACCGCCCTCGCTGATCACCCCGCCCGCCGGCTGCCGCTTCCACCCCCGCTGCCCGCAGGCGATGGAGCGCTGCCGCACCGAACTGCCGCCGCGCTTCGACCTGCCGGAGGGGCAGTGGGCGGCCTGCTGGCTCTACGACGGGGCGGCCGCGAACGGCACGGAACCGGTGGCGGACCGCACGGCCGTGAAGGAGGCCACCCGGTGAAGTACCTCCTCCAGCGCCTCGCCTTCTACGCCGTCACCGCGTGGGCCGCGATCACCATCAACTTCCTCATCCCCCGGCTCATGCCCGGCGACCCCATCCAGGCCCTGCTCAGCCGCTACCAGGGTCAGCTCGACACCAAGGCCATCGACTCGCTCAAGGCCCTCTTCGGCCTCGACGAACAGCAGTCGATGTGGCAGCAGTACACCGACTACTGGGCCCACCTCCTCGACGGCGACCTCGGCCTCTCCTTCACCTTCTTCCCCACCCCGGTCAGCGAGGTCATCGGCCAGTCCCTGCCCTGGACCCTGGCCCTGGTCGGCACGACCACGCTCATCAGCTTCGTCCTCGGCACCGGCATCGGCGTCTACAGCGGCTGGAAGCGCGGCTCCTGGCTGGACGGGCTGCTGCCCGTCACCACCTTCATCTCCTCCATCCCGTACTTCTGGCTGGGCCTCGTCGCCATCGCCGTGTTCGCCGAGAAATGGGCGCTGTTCCCCAACTCCGGCGGCTACGACAACGCCTTGGTCCCGGCCTTCGACTGGCCGTTCATCTCCAGCGCCCTCTACCACGCGGTCCTGCCCGGCGTGACGATCGTCCTCAGCGCGGTCGCCGGCTGGATCCTCGGCATGCGGAACATGATGGTCACCGTCTCCTCCGAGGACTACGTGATGGTCGCCCAGGCCAAGGGGCTCTCCGAGCGGCGCGTGATGTTCGGCTACGCGGCCCGCAACGCGGTCCTCCCCAACATCTCCGGGTTCGCCCTCTCCCTCGGCTTCATCGTCGGCGGCACGCTGCTCGTCGAGATGGTCTTCACCTACCCGGGCATCGGCTTCCAGCTGCTCCAGGCGGTCGGCGCCAAGGACTACCCCCTGATGCAGGGCGTCTTCCTCATCATCACGCTCTCCGTCCTCGCCGCGAACCTGCTCGCCGACCTCGTCTACGCCGCCCTCGACCCCCGTACCCGGAAGGAGGCATAGGGCATGTCCATCACCGCCACCGACGTCGCCGTCCTCGACGGCGCGCCCCCGCCCACGGCCCCCACCCGCCGGGCCCGGCTCCGCTTCCTGCGCGGCGGGAAGACCCGCACCGGCCTGATCATCCTGGCGTTCTTCGTCCTGCTGGCCATCGCCGGACCCTGGCTCGCCCCGTACGACCCCGACGCCATGAGCGACCAGCTGCTCCAACCGCCCTCCGGCGACCACTGGTTCGGCACCACACACACCGGGCAGGACGTCTTCTCGCAGATCCTCGTCGGCACCCGGGGCGTCCTCGTCGTCGGACTGCTCGCCGCCGCCATCGCCACCGCCCTGTCCGTCCTGATCGGGGTCAGCGCCGGATTCCTCGGCGGAGCGGTCGACGAGATCCTCTCCGCGCTCTCCAACATCTTCCTGGTGCTGCCCGGACTCCCGCTGATCATCATCGTCGCCAGCTTCGTCCCCGACACCGGCGACCTCGTCATCGCCGTCGCCATCGCCCTGACCTCCTGGGCCTGGGGATCGAGGATCCTGCGCGCCCAGACCCTGTCCCTGCGCCGCCGCGACTACGTCGAGGCGGCCCGCGCCACCGGCGAGTCGACGCCGCGCATCATCCTCTTCGAGATCCTGCCGAACCTCACCGCCGTCATCGCCTCCGGCTTCGTCGGCACGGTCATCTTCGCCGTCCTCACCGAGATCACCCTCGCCTTCATCGGCGTCGCCGACATCTCCCACTGGAACTGGGGCACCGTCCTCTTCTGGGCCCAGTCCAACCAGGCCCTCGCCCAAGGGGCCTGGTGGTGGTTCGTCCCGGCCGGCCTGTGCATCGCCCTGCTGGGCACCGCGCTCGCCCTCATCAACTTCGGCATCGACGAGTTCGTCAACCCCCGCCTGCGCACCGCCACCGGCTCCTCCCGGAAGGTGAAGATGCGCGTCGGTTTCACCCCGGTCGCCCGGAAGTCCACCGGCGAGGGACCCCGCGAGCACAGCAGCAAGGAGCCGCGAACATGAGCGCCGAGCCGGTCCTGACCATCAGTGGACTCAACGTCGACTACGGCACCGACGCGGGCGCCGTCCACGCCCTGCGCGACATCGACCTCACCCTCCACCGGGGCGAAGTCCTCGGCCTGGCAGGGGAGTCGGGCTCCGGCAAGTCCACGCTCGCCTACGCCGTGACCCGGCTGCTGTCCCCGCCCGGCGTCATCACCGGGGGAGGGGTCCACTACCACCGCCCCGGCGGCGACCACGTCGACATCCTCTCCCTCGCCCCGCGGCAACTGCGCGCCTTCCGCTGGCAGGAGCTGTCCATCGTCTTCCAGGGTGCGATGAACTCCCTCAACCCCGTGCACACCGTCCACAGCCAGCTCACCGACGTCCTCGCCGCCCACCGCCCCGAGCTGAAGAAGCGCCAACGCACGGACCGGGCCAAGGAGTTGCTGGAGCTCGTCGGCATCTCCGCCGACCGGCTCGCCGCCTACCCGCACCAGCTCTCCGGCGGGATGCGGCAGCGCGTGATGATCGCCATGGCCCTCGCCCTGGAACCCGAGATCGTCATCATGGACGAGCCGACCACCGCGCTCGACGTCGTCATGCAACGGCAGATCCTGCGACGGCTCGTCCAGTTGAGGGAACAGCTGAACTTCTCGGTCGTGTTCATCACCCACGACATCTCCCTCCTGATCGAATTCTCGGACCGGATCGCGATCATGTACGGGGGCCGCATCGTGGAGCAGGCGGGTGCGGCGGAGATCTACCGCGACCCCCGCCACCCCTACAGCGACGGGCTCCTGCACTCCTTCCCCGCGCTCCACGGCCCGCGCCGCGAACTGACCGGCATCCCCGGCTCCCCGCCGCATCTCTCCGCGATGCCCACCGGCTGCGCCTTCCACCCGCGCTGCGGCAAGGCCTTCGCGCCGTGCGCCGGGCAGATCCCCCTGCTCGCCCCGCCCGCCGACGGACCGGGCCGCGCGGTCGCCTGCCATCTGCACGCCTGACCAGGTCCCTCCCCTCCTACGTACGGAGACCGATGAACCTCGCCACCACTCCGCAGCGCATCCTCTCTCCGGCCCCGGTACGCGGACTCCCGGCCGATTTCCGCTGGGGCGTCGCCACCTCCTCGTACCAGATCGAGGGAGCCGCCGCCGAGGGCGGCCGTACCCCGTCCATCTGGGACACCTTCTGCCGGGTGCCCGGGGCGGTGGAAGGCGGCGAGCACGGCGACGTGGCCTGCGACCACTACCACCGGATGCCCGAGGACGTGGAGCTGATCGCGGGCCTCGGCGTCGACACGTACCGCTTCTCGCTCGCCTGGCCCCGCATCCAGCCGGGCGGCCGGGGCCCGGCCAATGCGCAGGGCCTCGACTTCTACAAGCGGCTGATCGACGAGCTCCGGGGGCGCGGTGTCACCCCCTGGATCACCCTGTACCACTGGGACCTGCCGCAGGAGCTGGAGGACGCGGGCGGCTGGCCCGCGCGCGACACCGCCCTGCGCTTCGCGGAGTACGCCTCCCTCGCGTACGAGGCCCTCGGCGACCGGGTCGAGCACTGGACCACGCTCAACGAGCCCTGGTGCTCGGCGATGCTCGGCTACGCCTACGGACTGCACGCCCCCGGCCGCCGCGACCTGGGCGACGCCATGGCGGCTGTCCACCACCTGCTCCTGGGCCACGGCCTCGCCGCCGGTGCGTTGCGGGATGCGGCCGGAGGCAACCCATTGGAGCTCGGCATCACCCTCAACCTCGGCACCGCAACGCCGGAGACCGGCAGCGAGGCCGACCGGGAGGCGGCCCGTCGCGCCGACGGCATGGGCACCCGGCTCTACCTCGACCCGCTCGTCCACGGCCGCTACCCGGAGGACATCGTCGCTGACCTGGCCGCCCAGCACATCGAACTCCCCGTTCGGGAAGGCGACTTGGCCGCCATCGCCACCCCGCTCGACGTGCTCGGCGTCAACTTCTACCGGGGCATGCAGTTCTCCGGTGTCACCGAGGACGGCTCGCCGCTCGACGCCGAGGGCCTGCCGGTCGTCCGGGCGGTGGACCGCGACCTGCCGCGCACCGCGATGGACTGGGAGATCACCCCGACCGAACTCACCGACCTGCTGGTGCGGTTGGAGCGCGACTACGGGCTGCCGACCGTCATCACGGAGAACGGCGCGGCCTTCGACGACGCGGTCGCCGCCGACGGCTCGGTCCCCGACGCCGACCGCACGGCCTACCTCGCCGACCACATCGACGCCGTGGTCGCCGCCCGCGCCCGAGGGGTCGACGTCCGGGGCTACTTCGCCTGGTCGCTGATGGACAACTTCGAGTGGGCCTACGGCTACGCCAAGCGATTCGGCATCGTCCGCGTCGACTACGACACCCAGACCCGCACGCTCAAGGACAGCGCCAAGTGGTACCGCGACACGATCCGCCTCACCCGCGACGCCGATACCGCGTAGCGCACCGACACCCCTGATCCGTAACAACGTCCGGCACCCCCGACCCCGGAAAGAGAGCGCTCCCAAAAATGTCCCGCATTCCGTACGCCCGCCCCCGCAAGGGCAGAAGCAGACCCGCGACGGCTGCCTTCGCCGCCGCGGCCGTCCTGGCCACCCTGCTCGCCGGGTCGGCCACCGGCCCCGCGGCGGCGGCCGACGAACCCGCCCCCGTCCTCATCGACCGCTTCGAGGGCGAGGTGCCGCTCGGCAACAACCCGCCCGCCGACGCCATCTTCACCTGGGGCGGCGACGCGGACGACCACCCGCAGCTGAAGCTGGCCGAACGCGCGGACGCCCCCGAGGGTGAGCAGGTCCTCGAAGGCTCCTACGACATCAGCGCGTACGGCGGGTTCAGCCACGAGTTCGCCGTGGACACCCCGCCGCAGAACTGGACCGCCCACAAGGGCATCCGCTTCTGGTGGTACGGCCAGAACACCGCACCCCTGCCGCCCGGTTCGGGCAAGCGCGTCAACTTCGAGATCAAGGACGGCGGCGCGAACGGCGGCGCGTCCGAGCTGTGGACCACCTCCTTCACCGACGACTGGGAGGGCTGGCACCTCGTCGAGATCCCCTTCGCGGACTTCGTCTACCGGGCCGACTACCAGCCCGTCGGCGGCATCGACCAGATCCTCGGCCTCAACGAGATGTGGGGCTACGCCCTCACCCTCCCCGGCGGGGCGCCCGGAGAATTCGCCCTGGACGCGGTCGAGTTGTACGGCAAGGCGGAGCCGGCGCTCACCGCGAGCGTCGTCACCGACACGGCCGTTCGCCCGGTGAAGAACGGTGCGAGCGCGGAGCTGACGCTGTCCGTCGCCACCACCGGCTCCGTCCCCACCGAGGAGCCGGTGACCGTCACGTACGCCACCAAGGGCGGCACGGCGGAGGCCGGCAAGGACTACGCCCCGGTCACCGGCAGCCACACCTTCCCGGCCGGCACCGCGTCCGGCACCACCCACAAGGTCACCGTCCGCACGGCGAAGGCGTCGAAGCCCGCCGAGGCGAAGACGATCCCGCTGGAGCTGACCGTCACCGGCGCGAAGGCCCCCCGGGAGAACCCGCAGGTCGTCATCGACGCCCACGGACTCCCGTACCAGAACGCCAAGCTGCCCGTGAAGCAGCGGGTGGCCGATCTGTTGGGACGCCTCTCGCTCTCCGAGAAGGCCGGCCAGATGACCCAGGCCGAGCGCAACGCGCTCCGCGCCCCCGGTGACATCGCCGCCTACGACCTCGGCTCGCTGCTCTCCGGCGGCGGCTCGGTCCCCACCCCGAACACGGCGGCCGCCTGGGCCAAGATGGTCGACGCCTACCAGCTGCGCGCCCAGGCCACCCGCTTCCAGATCCCGCTGATCTACGGCGTGGACGCGGTGCACGGCCACAACAACGTCGTCGGCGCGACGATCATGCCGCACAACATCGGCATCGGCGCGGGCCGCGACCCGAAGAGCGCGGAGAGGACCGGCGCGATCACCGCGAAGGAAGTCCGCTCCACCGGTGTCCCGTGGGACTTCGCTCCTTGCGTCTGCGTCACCCGTGACGAGCGCTGGGGCCGCAGCTACGAGGCGTTCGGCGAGGACCCGGCGCTGGTCGAGGCCATGGAGACGGTCATCCAGGGCATGCAGGGCAGCCCGTCCGGGAAGGACCTGCACCGCAACGACAAGGTGCTCGGCAGTGCGAAGCACTTCGTCGGCGACGGCGGTACCGAGTTCGGCTCCTCCACCACCGGCTCGTACACGACCGACCAGGGCATCACCAAGGTCACCCGCGAGGAGCTGGAGGCGGTGCACCTGTCGCCGTTCGAGGAGTCGGTGAAGCGGGGCGTCGGCACGATCATGCCCTCGTACTCCTCCCTCGACATCCTGGGCGACGACCAGGGCCCGGTGAAGATGCACGCCAACGCCGAGATGATCAACGGCGTCCTCAAGGACCGGATGGGCTTCGAGGGCTTCGTCATCAGCGACTGGCAGGCCATCGACCAGATCCCCGGCGACTACCCGAGCGACGTCCGTACGTCCGTCAACGCCGGACTCGACATGATCATGGTCCCGACCGCGTACCAGGACTTCACCAAGACCCTGAAGGACGAGGTCACCGCGGGCCGGATCAGCGAGGCCCGGATCGACGACGCGGTCGCCCGCATCCTCACCCAGAAGTTCCGCCTCGGCCTCTTCGAGAAGCCGTACGCGGACACCACCCACCTCGACAAGGTCGGCTCGGCCGAACACCGAGCGGTGGCCCGTGAGGCGGCCGCGAAGTCGCAGGTCCTGCTGAAGAACGACGGGGCGGTCCTGCCGCTCAAGCCGAACCAGAAGGTGTACGTCGCCGGGTCCAACGCCGACGACATCGGCAACCAGGCCGGCGGCTGGACGATCAGCTGGCAGGGCTCCTCCGGGAAGACCACCACCGGCACGACGATCCTGGAGGGCATGAAGAAGGCGGCGAAGAGCCCGGAGTCCGTCACCTACTCGCGCGACGCCTCGGCCGCCACGGACGGCCACGACGTCGGTGTGGTGGTCGTCGGCGAGACCCCGTACGCCGAAGGCATCGGGGACGTCGGCAACGGCCACGACCTGGAGCTGACGGCGGCCGACAAGGCGGCGGTCGACAAGGTCTGCGCGGCGATGAAGTGCGCGGTACTCATCGTCTCGGGCCGCCCCCAGCTCATCGGCGACCAGCTCGGGAAGATCAACGCGCTGGTGGCCTCCTGGCTGCCCGGCTCCGAGGGCGACGGCGTGGCCGACGTGCTCTACGGCAAGCGCGCCTTCACCGGGCAGCTCCCGGTGACCTGGCCGAAGTCGGAGGCCCAGCTCCCGATCAACGTCGGGGACGGGACGTACGACCCGCAGTTCCCGTACGGCTGGGGCCTGACCACCCTGAGGAAGCCCCCGGCCGGCGGTGAGCTGACCTTGTCCGCCCTGGCTCTCGCCGCGCAGGTGGCGGAGAAGGCGAAGCTGGGGAAGACCCCGGCGGGCAAGGCGATCGTGGACCAGGCCCGGCTGCTGGTCCAGCAGAAGATCGGCGGAAAGTTCGGCCAGGCGGTCGCCAAGCCCTTCGCGGAGGCGGACCACCTGCTGCTCAAGGGTGACCTGACGGGCGCGGTGGCCAAGCTGCGCACGGCCTACCGAGCCGCGTAGGCTCCCCGCTCTCCGGACGGGCGACGGCGTTCGTCGCCCGTCTGGAGTAGCGTTAAGTATGAGGAAAAGGCTCTTCCCCGCGCTGCTGGCGGGCCTGCTGCTCATCATCGCAGCGGCGGCTCTCGCCCTGACCTCGCCCGCGTCGGCGGCCCCGGCCGCCACGATCCAAGACGCCGCCCAGGCCCTGCGCGACGACCCGGTGTACGTGGACCCGGGCGCCCGCGATCAGCTCTCCGTCGCTGACGAGAAGGCCCTGGAAGACAAGATCACGGACGCCGACAAGCCGGTCTTCGTCGCCGTCCTCCCCGACACCTCCGCCTTCCCCGAGGAAGGCCTCCTCCCGACCCTGCGCAGCGACACCGGCATCACCGGCGTCTACGCGATACGCCTCGGCGACGGCTTCGACGCGGGCGCGGACCCGCAGGTCATGCCGACCCGAGCCGTCGAGAACCTCACCGCAGCCGTGGAGAACCCCACCACCGCCGGCAACGCCGACGCCCAGCTCAACGCCTTCGTCGACCGCGCCGTCGAACAGGCCCGCGGCACCGCCCCCGCCTCCTGGTCCGGCGGCGGAGGGGCGGCCGACGAGTCCGGGGCCCCGGTCGGCGGTCTGATCACGCTCGGCGCACTCGTCGCGGCGGGCGGCGCCGGCGCCTACGCGATCTCCCGCCGGAACAAGCGCCGCAAGGAGGAAGAGGAGCGCATTGCCCTCGAAAAGCTCCGGGTCGTCGTCGACGAGGACATCACCGCGTACGGCGAAACCCTGGAACGCCTGGACTTCCACCCCGCCGAGAAGGGCGCGGACGACACCATGCGCGCCGACTACGAACGGGCCCTGGACTCCTACGAGAGCGCCAAGACCAGGATGGACCGGGCCACGCACCCCTCGGACGTCCGCGGCGTCACCCAGTCCCTGGAGGACGGCCGCTACTCCCTCGCGGTCCTGGACGCCCGCCGCACCGGCAAGACCATCCCGGCCCGCCGCCCGCCGTGCTTCTTCGACCCCCGCCACGGCCCCTCGGTCGCCGACGTCCTCTGGACCCCGTCCGGCGGCGCGGCCCGGGAGGTCCCGGTCTGCGGCGCGGACGAGGTCCGCCTCAGCCAGGGCGAGGACCCCATGAGCCGCACGGTCGACGTCGGCGACGGCAACCGCCGCCCGTACTGGGAAGCGGGCCCGGCGTACGGCCCCTGGGCCGGCGGCTACTTCGGCGGCGGCCTGCTCCCCGGCCTCCTCGTCGGCACCATGCTCGGCTCGATGCTCGCCACCCCGGCGTACGCCTCCGAGTACGGCGGCGGTGACTTCGGCGACGGCGGCGCGGGCGGCGACTGGGGCGGCGGCGACTTCTCCGGCTCCGACTTCGACTCCTCCGGCTTCGGCGGGGGCGGCTTCGGCGACGGCGGAGGCTTCGGGGGCGGGTTCGACGGCGGGGGGTTCTGAGCGCCCCGGGTTCCGGTGGATCCCCTCAGCCGGGGCCCGGGGTCCGGGGGCGTCCAAGGGGCACCGCTCATGCGGACGGCCCCGGGAGCGGCGGAGTGCCGCCCCCGGGGCCGTACGCGCTCAGCCCGCCGTGACCCGCAAGGTGCCCGACGCCGCGACGTCGTCGCCCGAGCCGTCCGCCGGTGCGGCGGACAGCCGCCAGGTGTAGCCGCCCGCCAGGACCGGATCGCCGGAGGCGGACGTACCGTCCCATTCGACCCGCACCGTGCCGCGCGTGTCCTCGCCCGTCCAGGTGCGGACGGTCTCACCGGTCGAGCGGCGCACCAGCGTCACCTTCCAGGACGCGGCCGGCTTGGACAGCCACCAGGCGGCCTTCCATCCGCCCGCCGAGGCGGCGGGAACGGCGGAGTGGGTGACGACCGGCGGGGAGACCGCCTGCTGCGGGGCGGTGACGTGGACGGTGTCGTCGGTCCCGACCCAGGCGAGCTTGCCCGCCGCCGGGTCCAGGGTCCACGTGGTGCCGCGCCCGTCGTCGTCCGTGGGCGGCTTGAGGCCGGTGACCGTGCCCAGGTCGCCGGTGGAGCCGTCCGGCCGCAGAGCGGTCAGGCGCAGGGCGCCCGACGCCTCCCGGGCGGCCAGGAAGCGGTCGCCGAGCAGGACCCGGGACACCGGGGCGGGGTAGTCGCGGTGCGTCACCGTGTCGTACACGCCCGCCGCGTCCCGGGAGGCGCAGCTCCAGTACACGAGGCTCCCGCTGACCTGGAGTTCGGAGGGCACGCAGTCGACGCCCAGATCGTGGCTCGCGGTTGCCCGCCCGGAGCGCGGGTCGACCACGTTCACCGTGCCGGGCTTGCCGGGCGCCGACTTGTACAGCCGGTCCCCGGCCAGCGCCGCGCCCTGCGCCCGCTGGTCGCGGACGACGAGGTCGTGGGCGATGTCGACGACGTACTGCCGCCCGCCCGACTCGTACAGCACGAACTCCGGTGACGTGTCGACGATGCGGCCGCCCGTGCCGGGCAACACCAGGCCCTCGGACGACTGCTGGAGATCGTCGCCGGTTACCAGCGCGTCCTTGCCGGTGGCCGGGTCGGTGACCAGCCGGGCCAGACCCTCGTCCGTGCCCTCGGCGAAGCGGCCCGCCGCCAGGCCGGGGAAATCGGCGAGCCGGGCGCCCTCCGCCGGGTCGAGGCCGGTCCCGACGGCCTTGCCGTGCAACGTGTCCTTCCCGGCCAGCGAATTGACGTACCGCAGCCGCCCCCGGTCGAGGCTCAGTGCCCCGATCTCGCCGTCCGCGCTCTTGACGCCGGGCACCTCCCGCATGACCAGGTCGAAGACGGTCCCGCTGCCGTCCTGGTGGAAGGAGTGGATGGCCCGCTTGCCCTCGGCGTCCTTGCCCAGTGCCAGCACGCTTCCGTAACCCTCGGCCCTGAGCTGGGCGAACTCCACGCTGGCCAGGAGCGTGCGCTCGGTGTCCACGCCGGTGTGAGGTGTGAGCCGCAGCGGGCCGCCGAGGCCTTCGTGCCAGACGACACTGTCCTCCGCCAAGAGCGCGGTGACCTCGCTGTCGGGGGACTCCGTCGCCAGCGGGACCACCTTGGGGCTGCCCGTGCCGCTGCGCGGGAGGATCCGTACCCCCTGGCCTCCGTCACCGTTCCTCGAGAACCAGGTGACGTTCATCTGGGTGATACGGAAGCTGCTCGCGTCACCGGTCACCGGCAGCGGCTTCACCCGGCCGTCGTAGGCGGTGAGGATGCCGTATCCCGGGGAGCCGTCCGCCAGCCGGTAGCCGATGAGGACCTCGCTGCCCTGCGCACCGAGCACCACGGGCTCGGCGCCCGTGGTGGCTCCGGCGGGCAGCCGCACGAGGGGATCGGCCGACGGGTCCCCGCCCCGGGGCACC
The DNA here is from genome assembly GCF_014649875.1 of Streptomyces rubiginosohelvolus. Taxonomy (GTDB): domain Bacteria; phylum Actinomycetota; class Actinomycetes; order Streptomycetales; family Streptomycetaceae; genus Streptomyces; species Streptomyces rubiginosohelvolus. The sequence goes on from NZ_BMTW01000005.1 coordinate 336,281, forward strand.
CGCATCTCGTACGTTCCGTCGCCCTTGTCGACGGTGGCCACCGTCCAGCCGCCCGCGAAGCGCAGGTTGAGGTACCGGGCGGGCACGGTGGAGGTGTGGGTGAAGGCCGGGTCCTCGATGCCGATCCGGACGATGTCCGTCCCGCCGTCCGCCCGCTGCTGGGTGTAGATCGCCCGGTTGTGCTCGTCGTGGCCCCCCACGAGCAGCTCTTCCGGGACGCCTGCCAGCTCGGTGACGACCCTGGTCCGGCTGTTGTACGAGTTCGTCCAGAGGTAGTCGTCGCCCTCGCGGTGCAGTACGCCCTGCCTGCCGGTCGCCAGGATCTTCTCCGGCCCCTCGCCGAACGCGTCGGGCGCGGGTATCAGGACCTCCGCCGCCTCCGCCTTCCCGGCGGCGTGTGCGGTGGACGGCAGCGCCGTGGCGAGCCCCGCGGCCAGCACCACCGCGATCGCCGCCGCCCCCGTGGTCAGCCCGGTACGCCGTTTGTGGGCGCGGTTGTTCGTGTACAGGTGTCGGGACACCTGACCCCCCTTGTCAGTTGACCGATCGTGCGCATCTGCGATGCGAACGCGATCAACCTTATGCGGGTGTGGGGGAGTTGTGTGTGAAGTATGCGCAACTGGTGGTGTGCATGGGACTGTCTCAGCTCGCCCACCACGCGGCCACCCCGCCGAGAACGATGATCACGCACATCGCCGCGTTGCTCTGCCGGTAGTCCACGAGGATCGCGGCGAACTCGCGGAGCATCGCGTTGGGCCAGAAGTACGCGGCCGTGGGGGAGCCCACCACCTGCCCCCGGATGCGGACCCGCCGGGCGATGAGGGCGGCCCGGAAGGCGTGGTAGTTGTTCGTGACGACCACGCACCGGTAGCCGGGCTTGGCCGCCTCCATGATCTCCTTGCTGAAGCGCAGGTTCTCCTCGGTGTTCCGCGAACGGTCCTCCCGCTCGATGAGGTCGGCCGGGAACCCCTCGGCCACCAGGTGGTCGGCCATCGCGTGGGACTCCGGCAGCTTCTCGTCGGGGCCCTGCCCGCCCGAGGTGATCAGCACGGGCGACCCGCCGCGCCGGGACAGCCGCTCATGCACCTCGCGCCCCCGCTTCAGCCGGCTCGCCAGCAGCGGGGGCACGGTGGAACCGCCGATCAGCCCCGACCCCAGCACCACCACGAAGTCGGCCTTGCGCCGCACCTGGAGCCGCCCGTAGAGGAACGCGTAGCAGACGAAGCAGAGGAACAGGAACGAGAAGTACAACGCCAGCCCGCCGGCCGCCCACGCCACCCCGATCAGCACCGGAGTCCGCAGCACGGCGGCCGCGACCAGTAGGGCGACCACGCCGAGGACGGCGAACGCGGCCAGCAACGACAGCAGATGGGCCGGGCTCCGGCCCTCCTTGCGCAGCATGCGTACGCCGTTGAGGAACAGGAAGCACACCAGCACGAGCAGGGCCACCGCCGCCAGGGCCACCAGCGCCCCGACGACGTAGGGCACCGAGGGCGACTCGGAGCTGACCAACCGGTACAGCAGGGCACCCAGCGCGCAGAGCACGGCGAGCCCCAGGACGACGGCGTTGCTGAACTTACGGCGTTCGAGCAGCACGCTCACGCAGAAGACGAGGAAGAGAAGCGCCGCGGGGGCGTAGGCGAGCATGCGCACAGACTAGGCAGCGTCCCGGCGGCCGTCGACGGCGAGGTGGGTCGTCCGGAGTGGGCCGGAGGCGGGGGCGGGAGCCGCCAGGGAATCGGGGCGTGCCCTTTGTGGGGTTTCTGCCGTTGAACCCGGCATGAAGAAGCGAAGCGTACTCGCCGCCGTCACCCTCGCCACCGGAGCGGTCATCGCCGCCATCGCCCCGCACCCGGGCGGCGGGGACACCGCACACGCCGCCGAACCGGCCGTCTCGCTGGGCGCGCTGGACGACGTCGGCGACCTCGGCAAGCTGGTCGACGGCGCGGCCGGGGCGACCACCTCCACCGCAGGCACGGTCACCAGCACCGTGGAAGACGCCAAGCTCAGCTGAACCGGCTGGGACAAGGACAGGGGCGGCCGCAAGGCCGCCCCTGTCGGCGTTCCCGGGCCGGGCGCGGTCAGCGGCGAGGCGGATCGATCCCGTACGACCGGACGAGACGGGCCAATTGGCGGCCCGCCGCCAGAAGGGGCTCCTCGCTCCGGTTGACCTGGGCGGTCACCTCGGCGCCCTCGATGGCGCTGATGACGGTGGTCGCCAGTTCCCGGGCGTCGTCCGCCGGGAATCCGCAGCCCAGCAGCTTGTCGAGGACGAGCCGCTCCCAGCCGTTCAGCGCGTCGGCGCACGCCTTCTGCAGCTCCGAGTCGGCCCCGAGGGTCTCCAGGGCCGCCGCCGTCACCGGACAGCCGTCCACCCAGCCCGACTCCTTGAGCCCGGCCGCCAAATCGCGGGTGCAGGACATCACCGCCTCCGCCGGATCGGGCTCGCTGTCCAGCGCTTCCTTCAGCAGCGCCGCGAACTCCTGTTCCCCGTGCCGGATCGCGGCGACGGCAACGGCCTCCTTGCCGCCCGGGAAGAAGTGGTAGATCGAGCCGAGGGTGGCCTGCGACTCCGTGGCGATCTGCTTGATGCCGGTGCCGACGTACCCCTGCCGCTGAAGAAGGCGCGCGGTCGCCACGACGATCCGGTCCCGGGTGCTGGTCTGCATGCCGTCACTGTAGCGGAATTGGGTAGAGCGTTCGTTCTAGAGCTGTGCTACGTTCTCGGCACGCGCTAAATAGAGCGTTCGCTTTAGTCAGGGTGGGTGCGCGGAACGGCTTCCGCCTGCCCCGACCGACCCGCTGGAGGCGGCTATGAACAACACAGCGACGAAGCACCCGGGCTCCGTGACCGTCATAGGACTGGGGCCCATGGGCCGGGCGATGGCCGGGGCCCTGCTCGACCGCGGCTACGGTGTCACCGTCTGGAACCGCACCGCTTCCCGCGCGGACGACCTGGTGGCCAGGGGCGCGGTCCTCGCGCCCAGCCCCGCCGACGCCGTCGCGGCGAGCGAGGTGGTCGTCCTCAGCCTCACGGACTACGAGGCGGTCCGCGCCGTACTGGAGCCGGCCGCGCAGGCCCTGGACGCCAAGGTCCTGCTCAACCTCACCTCCGCCACCCCCGAGGAGGCCCGCACCGGAGCCCGCTGGGCGGCCGGGCACGGTGCCGCACAGCTCACCGGCGGCGTCAACTCGCCGCCCTCCGGCATCGGGCAGCCCGACTCGGCCACCCTCTACAGCGGGCCGCGCGAGGCCTTCGACCGGCACCGGCCGGTGCTCGAAGCGCTGACCGGACGGGTCGAGCACCAGGGCGAGGACCCGGGGCTCGCAGCGCTCTCCTACCAGCTCGGCATGGTCGTCTTCTGGACCTCGATGCTGAGCTTCTGGCAGGCCGTCGCCCTGGCCCGCGCGAACGGGCTGAAGGCGGCCGACATCCTGCCGCACGCCACGGAAACGGCGGACTCCCTGGCGCAGTTCTTCGCCTTCTACGCCGAACGCATCGACGCCGGAGTGCACGACGGCGACGTCGACCGCCTGGCCATGGGGGTGGCGAGCGCCGAGCACGTTCTGCACACCCACACCGAAGCGGGCGTCGACTCCACCCTCCCGGCGGCGGTCGTCGACCTGTTCCGGCGAGGCATGGAGGCGGGCCACGCCGGGGACAGCTTCTCGTCCCTGGTGGAGCTGCTGGCGAAGCCCGGCGACCCGACCGGACCGGGCACGGACGGTCGGGTCCGGGAGGATGGCCTCTCCCTACGGTGAACGGGCAAGGGAAGGGAATCAGGAGTTGCTGGAACGGCTGAACGACGCGATGGAGCACATCGAGGCTCACCTCGGTGAGCGCATCGAGGCGGCGGACCTCGCCCGGATCGCGATGACGTCGGAGTACCACTTCCGCCGGATGTTCTCCGCGCTGGCGGGCCTCCCGCTGTCGGAGTACATCCGTCGCCGCCGCATGACGGTCGCGGGGGCGGAGGTGCTCGGTGACCGTGACCGTTCGCTGCTGGACGTGGCGATGCGGTACGGCTACGACACGGGGGAGGGCTTCGCCCGGGCATTCCGGGCCGTCCACGGCATCGGCCCCGGGGAGGCCCGCCGGACGGGCGCGGTCCTGCGGTCCCAGCAACGCCTGACCTTCCGACTCGTCGTCGAAGGGAGTAGCGCCATGCGCTACAGCTTGGTGGAGAAGAACGCGTTCCGGGTGGTTGGAAAGAAGGCCCGCGTCCCGCTCATCCACGAGGGACCGAATCCGGCCATTGCGGAGTTCATCCGGGGCATCGGCCGGGAGGAGCTGGACCGCATCGCGGCCCTCTCCGACCAGGAGCCTGCGGGCATCGTCGGGGTGAGCGACCAGCTCGACCCGAGCCGCGCGGAGGGCACCGAACTCGATTACTACCACGGGGTGGTGAGTTCGGCTGAGCCTCCGCCGGAGGACCTGGACGCCTTGGACGTACCAGCAGGTACGTGGGCGGTCTTCGAGAGCGAGGGCGCGTTTCCGCAGGCCCTCCAGTACCTCTGGCGGGATGTGTTCACGCAGTGGTTCCCGTCGAACCCGTACGCATCGAGGCCCGGCCCGGAGATTCTGCGGGTGCGGCTGACGGAGGACGGGAAGCGGGCGGAGGCCGAGCTCTGGATCCCGGTCGAGCGGTCGGCCGAAAGCTGACGTGCCGAGCGAAATATGCGGCACGGCAGAGGTTTACGGCCATGGGGCATATGCGGTGACCTATTGGTCCAGACCTATTGTGCGGGCGTTCGCGGCTCGCTAGCTTTCTCGTGGCGGCGCGCGCTGTTCGGATCGGCTCGACTCATTCATTCACTGATGCACAGTCATGTGCGTTGACTGAAAACGGAGTTACCGACATGCACAGACGTATTGCCGCACTCGCGGTGACCGTGGCGACCGCCGGAGCGATGCTCCTCGGCACCGCCTCGACCGCCTCCGCCACGGGCCCCGGATTTTGGCTCCGCAGCCATCACGCGAGCCTGGCGGAGTGCCAGGCGGTGGGGAACGCCGGCGCCGACAACGCCCTCTGGAGCCGGGTCTTCATCTGCAACCCGTTCGCCGGGAAGCCGGGCGTGTACGAGTTGTGGGTGCGCTACTGAGGCTGAGGTAGCGGGTGGACAGTGAACCGCCCCGGCTGCGGCGGCGGCCGGGGCGGTTCACTGTCGGACTGCTCAGAGGGTGGTGCTGCCGTGGACGAAGGTGCTCCAGGTGGCGGGCTCGACGGTGAGGACGGGGCCGTCGGTCACCTTGGAGTCGCGGATGTGGACGGCGCCGGGGTGGGTGGCTACCTCGACGCAGGCTCCACCGTCACCGTCGCTGTAGCTGGACTTGCGCCAGTGGTAGGCGACTTCGATGCAGGCCCCGCCGTCACCGTTGCTGTGGCTGGACTTGAACCAGTGGAGGTCGGTAGGGCCGGAGGCGGGGTGTGCTGCGCGGGACATGTCTCTCCAAGCAGTGCGTCCAGTAGCCGGGTGCTCTCCGCGACGGTGAGCGCCTGGGAGCGCAGCATCCCATACCTCTGCATAAGTGCGCTGACGTCGGCGGGTTCGTCGTACAGCTCTCCGCGCAGCTGACCATCGACGTAGGCAAGTCCGTCGTGATCGGGCGTCTCCAGCAGAATCAGCGGCCCCGAGAGTCCGGCGTGCCGAGGGGTGCTGCGGGGCATGATCTGAATGGTGACGAACGGTAAATCCATGCAGCGTCGCAGGTGGAGAAGCTGCTCCCGCATGACGTCGGGGTCGCCCAACTCCGTGTGGAGGATGCTCTCCTCCAGGATGAAGTGAAGGATCGGCCGGGGTTTACGCTCCAGGATCTTCTGGCGGTCGAGCCGGTCCGCCACCCGCTCTCGATCTCGTCCTCTTCGAGCGGCGGGTAGTTGCAGCCGAAGAAGAAGCGCGCGTACGCGTCGGTCTGAAGCAGCCCCGGAACGAGCTGTGACTCGTACCAGAGCAGGCTTGCCGCGTCCTGCTCGTACTGCACGAAGTCCTTGACCAGCGCCTGGTAGCGCTCCTTCCGCGGGATCCTCTCCACCGCGACCCGCAAAACGCCCTTGGTGTCCAGCAGTTCATCGAGCTGGATGGCCAGGTCTGACTGGAGCGCCCGTCGCCCCTGCTCGATCGAGGCGATGGTGTCCTCGCCCACCCCGGCCTGCTCGGCGAGTGCGGCCTGTGTCAGCCCGGCGAGTTTGCGGAAGTGGCGCAGCTGCGCCCCGACCACCTGCCACGAAGTAACCCGCCTGATGCCACTCTGCTTTCCCGGTTGCATGACCTGGCTTCTCCCCGTTCCGGCCCCGCTGTCAACCCGTCAGAACCCGTACAAAACCTTTTGTACGTCTCTCAGCTCTGCTTCAGCCTAGTAACTCCGTGTGAGCGTGGAAGCATGAACGAGACAACCCACCGAGCTGGCGACCAACGCGCTCCGGCATGGCGTACCTCCGGGGCGCGGCTTCAAGGTCCACATCTACCTGGAGCGGGTCGAGAGCATCATCCGCGTCGAGATGCACGACAGCGGGGGCGGTGTCGTGCGCGCGGCGGACGGGCCGCCGGAGCCCGACGACGAAGGTGGGCGCGGGCTGCTGCTCGTCGCCGCGCTGGCCGACAAGTGGGGCGTGGCCGAGCGGAACCCCGGCAAGATCGTGTGGTGCGAGTTCAGCATCGTATGACTTGCTGTTTCGGCAAGGATGTTTGTCGTTTCGGCCTGCACGGGCGCACTCTCGTCGTCGAGCGGTGGTGATGCCGCGTGACGAAGGAGGAGCGACATGAAGCAGCAGCGGTACGACGTGGTGATCGTGGGCGGCGGGGCCGCCGGCCTGAGCGGGGCGCTCGCCCTGGGGCGGGCCCGGCGCTCGGTTCTGGTGATCGACGCGGGGGAGCCCCGCAACGCTCCCGCCTCGCACGTCCACAACTACCTGGGCCGCGAGTCCACCCCGCCGGGCGAGCTGCTGGCGATCGGCCGGGGCGAGGCCGCCGGGTACGGGGCGGAGATCGTCGAGGGCCGGGTCGCCTCGGCCGAGCGGCTTCCCGGCGATGGGGAGCAGGGCTTCCGGGTCGTGACCGAGGACGGCCGGAGCGTCGAGGCGCGGCGGCTGCTGGTGACGACGGGGCTCGTCGACGAGCTGCCGCCCGTGCCGGGGCTGGCGGCGCGGTGGGGGCGCGAGGTGCTGCACTGCCCGTACTGCCACGGCCACGAGGTGGCGGACCGCCCGATCGGCGTGCTCGCCACCGGCCCGCTCGCGGTGCACCAGGCGCTGATGTGGCGGCAGTGGAGCGACGACGTGACCCTCTTCCTCCACACGGGCCCGGAGCCCACGGAGGAGGAGTACGAGCAGCTGGCGGCCCGGGGCGTCGCGGTCGTGGACGGCGAGGTGACGGGCCTGGAGGTCACGGACGACCGGTTCACCGGCGTCCGGCTGGTGTCCGGCCGGGTCGTCCCGCGTGAGGCGCTGGTGGTGCAGGCCCGGTTCACCGCCCGCTCGGCGGTCCTGGAGTCGTTGGGGCTGAAGCCGGTGGCGCAGGAGATGGGCGGGGTGGTGATCGGTTCGTACATCCCGACCGACCCGACCGGCGCGACGGAGGTCCCCGGCGTCTGGGCGGCGGGCAACGTCACCCGTCTCACCGAACAGGTGATCGGCGCCGCTGCGGCCGGCCTCATGGCGGGAGGCGCGGTCAACGGCGACCTGATCACCGAGGACACCCGACTGGCGGTGGCGGCCCGGCGGGCGTGACCGGTCCGATGAGTTTGTGGCCCGCCGCCGGTCCAAGTTCATGACACCCAAGGTTCATGACACCTCAGGAAGGAACACTGCCATGTCGGAGCTTCTCGTCGACTTCATCACCTCCCTCGACGGCTATGCGTCCGGAGAGGGCTGGCCCGGGTTCTGGGGCCTGGAGGGCCCGGAGTACCTCGCCTGGCTCGGTGAGCAGCCCGAGGTCACCTACCTCATGGGAGCGAAGACGTACCGCCTGATGTCCGGCTTCGCCGCCGGGGAGGTCCCGGGTGGCCAGGACGAGTTCAGGCCCGAGGAAGAGGCGTCCGTCGACGAGCTCACGCGAGCGCCCAAGGTGGTGTTCTCCTCCTCGCTGGAGGCGCCGCTGCCGTGGGCCAACACCACGCTCGTCCGCGACGACGCCGTCGCCACGGTCCGCGCGATGAAGGAGAACGGCTCGGGGCTCCTCAGCACGATCGGCAGCCTCAGCCTGTGCCGGTCCCTGCTGCGGGCCGGGCTCGTCGACCGCTTCCGGGTCGTGATGTTCCCGGTGATCACCGGTGCCACGGGCTCGGAGCGCATCTACGACGGCTATCCGGACGTCGCCCTGGACATGATCGGGCACCGGACCTTCGACGGCCGCACCCAGCTGGTCGAGTACAAGCCCCGCGTGCTGGAGCACCCGCCGCTCGGTGCCCCCGCGTGACGTCGTTCCGTGCGCAGGCGGGCAGCTCCACGGCCCGCCCCCGTCCGGCGTAACGAGGGCGGGCGGATGACGGGTCGCGGGGGTGACGGACTTCGCCCTGCGGATGTGTGAGTTCCGTTTGGGGGGATACGCGGAGGGTGCCCGGGGCAACGAGGACGCCGGGAGAGGGAACACAGAGGGAGACTTTCGTGGGCATCATCGCCTGGATTCTCATCGGCCTGCTCGCGGGCGCCATCGCCAAGGCACTGATGCCGGGCAAGGACCCGGGGGGCTGCCTGATCACGATGCTGCTCGGTATCGCGGGCGGCCTGCTCGGCGGCTGGCTGGGCAAGGTGATCTTCGGGGTCGATTCGATCGACGGGTTCTTCAGCCTGTCGACGTGGATCGCCGCAGTCGTCGGTTCCGTGATCCTTCTCGCTCTCTACCGCCTGATCGCGGGGAACAGGTCCCGTTGATCCGGGCGGCCACGATGCTTCGACGGGACGATTCATCCGCATATGCCTACATTGGCAGAGGCGCGACAGGGTAGCCGTCGGGCAGAGCCGAGCCGAGGTCTCGACGCCCGCGCACGACCGACAAGAGGACATGAGGACATGACGGACACGACCCGTAAGCCGACCACGTCCGACTCCGGTGCCCCGGTGGAGAGCGACGAGCATTCGCTCACCGTCGGCCCGGGCGGGCCGATCCTGCTCCAGGACTCCTACCTGATCGAGCAGATGGCCCAGTTCAACCGCGAACGCATCCCCGAACGCCAGCCGCACGCCAAGGGCAGCGGCGCCTTCGGGAAGTTCGAGGTGACCGCGGACGTCTCCGCGTACACGAAGGCCGCGCTCTTCCAGCCCGGCACCACGACCGACCTGGTCATCAGGTTCTCCACCGTCGCCGGGGAGCGGGGCAGCCCGGACACCTGGCGGGACCCGCGCGGCTTCGCGGTGAAGTTCTACACCAGCGAAGGCAACTACGACATGGTGGGCAACAACACCCCCGTGTTCTTCGTGAAGGACCCGATGAAGTTCCAGCACTTCATCCGGTCCCAGAAACGCCGGGCGGACAACAACCTCCGCGACCACGACATGCAGTGGGACTTCTGGACCCTCTCGCCGGAGTCGGCCCACCAGGTCACCTGGCTGATGGGGGACCGGGGCATCCCGCGCACCTGGCGTCACATGAACGGCTACACCTCGCACACGTACATGTGGATCAACGCCGAGGGTGAGCGGTTCTGGGTGAAGTACCACTTCAAGACCGACCAGGGCGTCGAGACGTTCACGCAGGACGAGGCCGACCAGATGGCCTCGGCGGACACGGATTACCACACGCGTGATCTCTTCGAGCACATCCGGGACGGCGACTTCCCGAGCTGGACGCTGAAGGTCCAGATCATGCCGTTCGAGGACGCGAAGGACTACCGGTTCAACCCGTTCGACCTGACCAAGGTGTGGCCGCACGGCGACTACCCGCTGATCGAGGTCGGCCGGATGACGCTGGACCGCAACCCCACGGACAACCACGCCGAGATCGAGCAGGCGGCCTTCCAGCCGAACAACTTCGTCCCCGGCATCGGCCCGAGCCCGGACCGGATGCTTCTGGCGCGGCTGTTCTCGTACGCGGACGCGCACCGCTACCGCATCGGGGCCAACTACCAGCAGCTCCCGGTCAACGCCTCGGTCGCGCCGGTGCACACGTACTCCAAGGACGGGGCGATGGCGTACCGGAAGACCTCCGACCCGGTCTACGCCCCGAACTCCAAGGGCGGCCCGGAGGCGAACCCGGCGCTGTTCGGTCCCCCGCCGAGCTGGTACGCCGACGGGGAGATCACCCGGGCGGCCTACGTCGACCACGCCGAGGACGACGACTGGGGCCAGGCGGGCACGATGGTCCGCGAGGTCCTGGACGACGCGGCGCGGGACCGGCTGGTGGACAACGTGGTCGGCCACCTGTTGAACGGGGTGACCGAGCCGATCCTCCAGCGGGCGTTCCAGTACTGGTCGAACATCGACAGCAAGATCGGCAAGCGCATCGAAGAGGGCGTCCGCGCGAAGGCGGGCGAGAAGGATCCGAAGGCGGGCGAGCAGGGCAACCCGGCCCGCTCGTCGATGCAGCGCAAGGCGTAAAGGGCGCGATGCCCTGGGTCCCGGCCGCCGGTCTCCCGCCAGGGGGCCGGCGGCCGGGTTCGTTCTCAGTGCTGGACGAGCCCGCCGACCGGGACCGGGGTCACGTGCCCGGTGGGCGGGAGGTGCTGCGCCAGGGCGATCCCGATGTCCACCAGCGACGACCGGCGCAGGCGAGCGACCTCGGCGACGGGGGTCCACACCGACGCGGCGGTGTCCCCGTTCGGCTCGGGACGGAGCCGGCCACCGGTGACGCGGACACCGTAGAAGACGCCGACGTTCTGCAGCTCGGGCGCGCCGGGCAGGCGGCGCTCGCCCGCCGGTATCACCCGCGAGTCCACGCCGAGCAGGCGCTCGACCACGGCCTCCAGACCCGTCTCCTCGGCGACCTCCCGGATCACCGTGTCGAACGGGTCCTCCGCGTGCTCGACCCCGCCGCCCGGGAGGGTCCAGGTGCGGTCGCCGTCCGGGCTCACGGCCAGAGCGAGCAGCACCCGGCCGTTCTCGATGCACACCGCGTACGCGGCCAGTCGTCGGTCCATCGCGCGAGGCTGTCTCCGGTATCCGGCATCGGTGTCCGGGACCGGTGTCCGGGGCCCGAGGACCCCCCTCACCTCCCAAGATCATCAACGTGCAGAATGACCCGTATGTCGATAACGAACACTCCGCAGGCGGCCACGCTCGACGACGCCCCGGAGATCAGCCGCACCCTGGCCCGCGCCTTCGCCGACGACCCGATGATGGGGTGGTTCTTCCCCGGCGGGGCCTCGCGCGAGCCCGACCTGGTCCGGTACTTCACCACGATCTTCACCCGGCAGTACGGCCGCCACGGGGTGTGCGAGCGCACCGGGTCGGCGGCCGCGTTCTGGGTGGCGCCGGAGGGGCAGGAGAAGACCGTTCCCGACGCCGGGACGGTCGCGGAACTGGAGGAGATCCTCGGCGACCGGGCGCCGCTGTTCCGGGACGCGGTCGCGGCGGCCGCCGAGCAGGGTCCCAAGGAGCCGCACTGGTATCTGGCGGTCGTCGGCGCGGACCCGGCGGCCCGGGGCCAGGGGCACGGGGCGGCGCTGCTGCGTTCCGGGCTGGCCAAGGCCGACGCGGCGGGCCTGCCGGTCTACCTGGAGTCCTCCAAGCCGGACAACCTGCCGTTCTACGAGCACTTCGGCTTCACGGTGCTCGGCGAGGCAACGCTGCCGGGCGGCGGCCCGGCGCTGTGGGTGATGCGGCGCGCGCCGCGCCCCGGGGGCGCGGCTTAGCGGAATCTCAGGGGGAAACGCTTCCTGCCGGATCTGCCGACGAGGGAGCTCCATGAGAGGGGGAGCGCGGAGAAGAATGGTTTCTCCGCGCTTCGTATCCGCCTGTCCGCCCGACCGGTGAACGGCGGGCATCGGCCCAGATGGCCTCCAGCCCGAGGGGCCGGCCCGGATCGTGACTGCCCCAGGACTGACAGGGATCCGCCGTCGCACGGGAGGTGCCGTGCGGTGGCGCCCCCGGCGGGGCGTCGCGTCCGATGCCGTCGAGTCGCCGTTCGAAATCCGCCTGCAGACGGTTCATCGTGGCGAGGAAGTCCCTGAGCAGGATGGTTTCTTCAGTCATGGGGTCGGCACATTCCTCTGCGAGACTCCAGCTGTCACATCCCGACAACGACAGGGCCCGGCCGAGGGGACGCGGCATTCGGGTGAGCGTGCGGGGAGGTGACGCACCGGCGCGTACGGGGAAGGCGGGCCTCCGGGCGACCGGCCGACCCGCGCGGCCGGCCCGGGCGGGGACGACGACCTGCGGCCAGGAGATGAGATTCCTGCACAGCGGATCGCGGATCGCGGATCGCGGACCGCTCACGCCGCCGCTTCCGCCCCCGCCCACGTCTCCGGCACCCACACTCCCGACCGCTTCAGCGACGCCGGGCAGTGGCGGAAGATCTCGTCGATCTCGACGACCAGGGCGAGCTTCGGGCGCTGGCCCTTCAGCGTCATCGCGTCGAAGAACGGGGCGTCCGTGAGGATGCGGGCGCGGCCGTTGACGCGCAGGACGTCCATCGCGCCCGGTATCAGGTAGAGCAGGCCCACGCGCGGGTTCGCCAGGATGTTGTGGAAGCTGTCCGCGCGGCGGTTGCCCGGGCGGTCGGGCAGGGCGATCGTGCCCCGGTCCAGGACATGGGTGAAGCCGGGGGTGTCGCCTCGCGGGGTCGAGTCGCAGTTGCCGTCCGCGTCGGACGTGGCCAGGGTGCAGAACGGCGAACGGGCCAGCAGGGCCAGGTCGTCGTCGGTGAGCCGGTCGTGGACCTTGTCGATGACGATCGGGTGCGGGGTGCCCAGGAGCTCGCGCAGTTCGTCCGCCGAGCTCAGGGGTACGGCCCCGGCCAGCGGGTCGGGTACGCCGGACGTGACGCCCGGACCGGTGGCGGGGGCGGTGGGATCGGCGGCGTACGACAAGGCGGTGCTCCGGAGCTCGTGGGGTGCGGCAGCGCGCCGCGCTGACAGGCGCTGTTAGGGTGACCTTACTTTGGGCCCCCTTGTGTTGCCCGTCCGGGGTGGACCGGCCATGCCCCCTGTCCGGGGTCGACCGGCGGTTTCCCTGTCCGGGTGGACCGGTGATGAGGGCGTCTCCCGTGCCCGGGGGCGCTCCCCGGCGCCGACGAACCAGCGTGAGGAACGAACAACAGTGCACCAGCGCATTCCGGCTGCCCCGACGGCCGGGTCGTGAGCGGCTCGGCCTCCCTGGAGAAGGGGAGGGAGACGTCGGCCGACGGTGGCAAGGAAGCGCGGCGCAAGCGCAGCCGGCCCGTGCTCGCCCTCGGGCTGCTCGCCGCCCTCGCCGTGCTGTTCCTCACCGCCGTCGCCAGTCTCGCCATCGGCTCCGGCGACGTACCCTTCCGCGATGTCGTCGACGGGGTGCTCGACCCGGACGTCTCCGTCAAGGGCCAGCTCATCGTCCAGGAGGTCCGCATCCCGCGCACCGTCGCCGGGCTGCTCGCCGGTGCGGCACTCGGCCTCGCGGGCACGGTGATGCAGGGCGTCGCCCGTAACCCCCTCGCCGACCCCCAGCTCCTCGGCATCAACGCCGGCGCGTCCGTCGCCGTCGTGTGCTCGATCACCCTGCTCGGGTTCACCGTCGCCACCCAGTTCATCTGGTTCGGCTTCCTCGGCGCGCTGCTGGCCGCCCTCCTCGTGTACGGGGTCGGCTCGCTCGGGCGGGAAGGCGCGACACCGGTCAAGCTGGCCCTGGCCGGGGCCGCGACCGCCGCCGTCCTCACCTCGGTGACCAGCGCGATCCTGCTCCAGGACCGCGGCAGCTACGACCAGTTCCGGTTCTGGCAGCTCGGTGCGCTGACCGCCCGCAGCTCCGAGGTGCTGTGGCAGGTCTCGCCGTTCATCCTCGTCGGCACCGTCCTCGCCCTGGCCCTCGGGCCGCAGCTCAACGCACTCTCCCTCGGCGACGACCTGGCCCGCGGCCTCGGCCAGCGCGTCGGGGCGATCCGGATGGTCTCCGCCCTCGCCGTGGTGATCCTCTGCGGCGCGGCCACCGTCGTCGCCGGGCCCATCGGCTTCGTCGGGCTCGCCGTACCGCACGCCGCCCGCCTCATCACCGGGCCCGACTACCGCTGGGTGCTCCCGTACAGCATGGTGCTCGCCCCGGTCATGCTGCTCGTCGCCGACATCGTCGGCCGGGTCATCGCCCGCCCCGGCGAGGTGCAGGTCGGCGTGATCACGGCCGCGATCGGCTGCATCCCCTTCATCTGGCTGGTCCGCCGCAGGAAGCTGGTGGAACTGTGAACCGGACACCCGCCGTCGCCAAGAACGCCACGCACGCCGACGACGACCGCCTCGCCGACGCCGTACGCCAGGTCTCCGCCGTACGCGGCCAAGGCCTGCGCCGCTCCGTCCTCGTCGGCTCGGGCCTGTTCGCCGCCGTGGTCGTCGTGTTCGGGATCTCGCTCAGCTTCGGCGACATGGTGATGCCGATCGGGAAGGTCGTCGCCACCCTGTTCGGCGGCGGCGACGGCGGATCGCAGTTCGTCGTGCTGGAACTGCGGCTGCCCCGCGCCCTCCTCGCGATCCTCGTCGGCGTCGCGTTCGGACTCTCCGGAGCCGTCTTCCAGACCGTGCTGCGCAACCCCCTCGCCAGCCCCGACCTCATCGGCATCAGCGCCGGGGCCAGCGCCGTCGCCGTCACCGCCGCCCTGCTCTTCCAGGTCAGCGGACTGGCCCTGTCCGCGAGCGCCCTCACCGGCTCCCTGGTCGCCGGAGCCGCCATCTACCTCCTCGCCTGGCGGCAGGGCATCGCCGGACAGCGCCTCGTCCTCGTCGGCATCGGCGTCGGCATGGGGCTCTCCAGCATCGTCTGGTACGTGATGGCCCGCTCCGAGGTCACCGACGCGCAGGAGGCGTTCCGCTGGCTCGCGGGCAGCCTCAACGGCCGCTCCTGGAACCAGATGTGGCCGCTCCTCATCGCCCTCGGCCTCCTCGTACCGCTGACCGTCCTCGCCGCCCACGCGCTGCGGCCCCTCCAGCTCGGGGACGACGCGGCGGCCGGGCTCGGCGCGAAGGTCGAGAGCGGCCGGCTCGCGCTGCTGGCCTGCGCGACCGCGCTCGCCGGGGTCGCGACCGCCGCCGCCGGGCCCGTCGGGTTCGTGGCGTTCGTCGCCGCCCCGATCGCCCGCCGACTGGTCCCGGGCCGGGGCGCGGCGCTGCCGCAGGCCGCCCTGACCGGGGCGCTGATCGTCCTGGTCGCGGACTTCGCGGCGCAGCACCTGTTCCCGGTGCAGCTGCCGGTGGGCGTGGTCACCAGCATCATCGGGGCCCCGTATCTGCTGCTGCTCCTGGCCCGCGCCAACCGCGTCGGCAGCGGGGGCTGACATGGAGAAGCCCCAGGACGAGAAGCCCCAGGACGAGAAGCCCCAGGACATGGCGACGTACCGAGAAGACGACGAAGAAAGGCGTGGCCCTGTCGTGGCCGAACACACTCTGGAAGCCCGGGACGTCCGGCTCGGCTACGGCGAACGCGAGATCGTCCCCGGTCTGAGCGTGGCCGTGCCGCCGGGGAAGATCACGGTCATCGTCGGCCCCAACGCCTGCGGGAAGTCGACCCTGTTGCGGGCGATGGCCCGGCTGCTGGCCCCCTCCGCGGGTGCGGTCCTCCTGGACGGCCGGTCCATCCAGGAGATGCCGACCAAGGAGGTCGCCTCCGTGCTCGGCATCCTCCCGCAGAGCCCCACCGCCCCGGAGGGCATCACCGTCTCCGACCTGGTCGGGCGCGGCCGCTACCCGCACCAGGGCTGGTTCCGCCGATGGAGCGCGGAGGACGACCGGGCGGTCGCGCAGGCGCTGCTGTCGACCGATGTCCTCGAACTCGCCGACCGGTCGGTGGACGAGCTGTCCGGCGGCCAGCGCCAGCGGGTGTGGATCGCGATGGCGCTCGCCCAGCGCACCGACATCCTGCTGCTCGACGAGCCGACGACCTTCCTCGACGCCAGCCACCAGCTCGACGTCCTCGACCTGCTCACCGACCTCAACCGCGAGCAGGGCGTCACCATGGTGGCCGTGCTGCACGATCTGAACCTGGCCTGCCGGTACGCGGACCACATGATCGCGATGAAGGCGGGGCGGATCGTCGCGGAGGGCCGGCCGGTCGACATCGTGACGGCGGAGCTGGTCGGCGAGGTCTTCGGGATGCGCTGCTCGGTGATCGAGGACCCGGCGTCGGCCACCCCGATGGTCGTGCCGCTGGGCCGCCACCACATCAAGGACCCGGCCGCCTGAACCTCGTACGGGAACGGTGTGGTCCAACCCGATGGCACCGTTGTCATTAGGTGAGGCTAACCTAAAGGGTATGAACGCTTCCGCTCCCCGCGCCCGGCGCGCCCGCCGCACCCCCGTCCTGGTGGCCGGTGCCGTCGCCGCCCTGCTCGTCGGCCTCTCGGCCTGCGGCTCGTCGGACGACTCCGACAGCTCCGCGTCCTCCTCCGCCTCCGGCGGTGCGTCCGAAGGCGCCTTCCCCGCCAAGGTGGCGACCAAGTTCGGCGAGGTCACCGTCGACAAGCAGCCCAAGCGCATCGTCGCGCTCGGCTGGGGCGACGCCGAGACCGTGCTCGCGCTCGGCGGCCAGCCGGTCGGGGCCAGCGACTGGCTGCCGTTCGGCGGTGAGGGCGTCGGCCCGTGGGCCAAGGGCATGTACGACAAGAAGCCCGAGCTCATCGGCACGATGGAGCCGGAGTTCGAGAAGATCGCCTCCCTCCAGCCCGACCTGATCCTGGACACCAAGTCCAGCGGCGACCAGACCCGCTACGACACCCTGAAGAAGATCGCCCCGACCGTGGGCGTGCCGAAGGGCGGCGACCAGTACAAGCTCTCGTGGGAGCAGCAGACCACGATGATCGCCGCTGCCATGGGCGTACCGGAGAAGGGCAAGGAGCTGATCGCGGAGACGGAGAAGAAGTTCGAGGCCGCCGCGAAGGCCCACCCCGAGTTCAAGGACAAGACCATCACGGTCGGCTCGCGTACGTCCGAGGGCTTCGGCGTCTACGTCGGTGGCACCGGGCGCATCGACTTCGTCGAGCGGCTCGGCTTCAAGAACAACCCGAAGGCCGAGGCCCAGGCCGGCGAGGGCTTCTCCGTGTCCGTCTCCAAGGAGAACCTGGACCTGCTCGACGCCGACCTGACGGTCATGACCCCGATCGGCATCCCGGCCACGGACATCAGCAACGACCCGCTGTACAAGGCCGTCCCGTCGGTGAAGGCGGGCAACGCCATCGTCTTCGACGACAAGGACATCTCGCAGGCGTTCGCGACGGACTCGATCCTGTCCGTCTCGTACGCGCTGGAGAAGGTCGTCCCGCTCTTCGCGGAGAAGGTCGCGAAGTAGTCGGCAGGCGTACACGCACGCGCAGCGCCCCGTCCCGGGGGATCCGGGTGCGGGGCGCTGCGCGTGTCTGCGGAGGGGGTCAGGCCGCAGGGGCGGCCTTGATCGCCGAGATGTCGAAGGTCAGCTTCACCTTGTCGCTGACCATCACGCCGCCGGTCTCCAGCGCCGCGTTCCAGGTCAGGCCCCAGTCGGAGCGCAGGATGTCCGTGCTGCCCTCGAAGCCGACGCGCTCGTTGCCGTAGACGTCGGTGGCGGAGCCGTTGAACTCCAGGTCGATGGAGAGCGGGCGCGTGACGTCCTTGATGGTGAGGTCGCCGGTGATCCGGTACGCCTCGCCGCCCAGCTGCTCGGCCTTGGTCGAGCGGAACGTCATGAGCGGGAACTTCTCGGCGTCGAAGAAGTCGCCGCTGACCAGGTGGCCGTCGCGGTCGGCGATGCCGGTGTCCACGCTGGCGATCTTCACGTCGATGGAGGCGGAGGAGTTCGCCGGGTCCGTGCCGTCCAGCACCAGGGTGCCCTCGTGCTCGCCGAAGGAGCCGCGCACGTTGGTGACCATCGCGTGGCGCACCGTGAAGCCGATGCTGCTGTGCGCCGGGTCCAGGGTGTACGTGCCGGTCAGGGCGGCGAGCGCCGGGTCCACCGCGGGGGCCTCGGCGGTCGGGGCGGTGGCGGTCGACTTGCGGTTGAACAGAGCCATGGCTCCTCCTCGGGGGACGTGTTCGTGGAGGTTGTTTAACCTTCAACGAGATTGACTGTAACTCCATCTTGTTCAAAGTTCAACCTTTTGATGTGCGCAGTGCTGACCGGTGTGGCGCGAGTGGGCTCGGGCCCTCTGGCGACGCGCGTAGAACTCGGGCACTATCTCCCTGCCCCCGGTGTGCGCGGACCCGTGCCCGTGTACCCGTAGTTTTGTCATGAGCAGGAGGAATCCCCCCATGGTGACCCGTCCACGACTCCGCTCCGCCCTCACCGCCCTGGCCCTCGTCCTCGGCGCGCTCTTCGCGCCCGGGATCGGCGTCCTCGGCGGCGGCGCCACCGAGGCGCACGCCGTGACCAAGCTGACCCACGCGCAGGCGACCTCCCGGTTCAGCTCGTCCGGGATCACCTGGTCGTCCTCCGGTGGCTGCTCCAACCGGAACAACCCCACCTGCACGTCGTTCGACCAGCTCAACCTCGCCAGCGCCCAGGGTGCGCAGACCCTCAAGAGCGCCACCGGCTGCGCGCTCAGGATCACCGGAGGCACGGAGACCGGGCACGCCGGCGGCACGTACTCGCACTGGAACGGCTACAAGCTCGACTTCGCCAAGAGCACCTGCGTGAACAACTACGTCACCGGCACCTTCACCTACATCGGCACCCGCGGTGACGGCGCCCGCCAGTACCAGTCCGGATCCGGCAACATCTACGCGGATGAGGGCAACCACTGGGACGTGACTTACTACAACTGCGGCGGCTGCTGACAGGGCAGGTTCGTCGGGGGCCGTCCCGCACCGGGGCGGCCCCCTCGCACGCCTACGGGATCGGGTCGGCGTCCGGGCCCTCCTGCTCCAGCAGGTCCAGGGCGAAGTCCTCCCACTGCGCGTACCGGTCCGGATACGCCGACCGCTGGACCGCCTGGCACACATCGCCCGGCTTCATCGACTCCCAACCGTCGATCTGGAGCAGCCCCGGATTGGCGCTGGGCGAGGGCAGCCCGTAGAAGGACTTGGAGGCGGTCGGGACGTGCGTGATCTGCGCGGGCGTGCCCCAGCCCATGCTGGGGCGCTGCTGGAAGACGCCGAGCGAGTCATGGTCGACCGGCGACGTGTAGTTGACGAACTTCGACTCCTGCATCGCCGCCATCAGGGCGATGACCTGGGCCTCCTCGGAGAGCTCCGCCCCCTTGCCGACGCCGATGACCGTCCGGGCGTGGGCGAGCTGCTCCGGACCGAGGTCGGACGGGGCGGCGAAGAACGTCCGCAGCTCGCTGTCCGGGGCGGTCTTGAGCAGGTGCGCGGTGGCGGTGTCCACCCGGCCGGTCACGGGCAGGCCGTAGCTCTGCTGGAAGGCGCGCAGACCGTGCGCGCCCGAGGCCTGCGGAGCGGGTGACGGCGGCGGGGCGGGGTCCGCGTGGGCCGGGGCCGCGGCGGTCAGCAGGAGTCCGGCGGCGACGGCCGTGAGCAGCCGGTGGGGGAGTCGGCGGGGGAGTCGGTTCATTCGCATACGGCACCGTCGCGGGGCGGTGGAGCGAAGTCAAGAACGCCACACATCGTGTCAATTGACGGGATATCGGATTCCCGGTCGGTCACCGGTTCCAGTGCGGACATGTGTGTGCCCCCGCCGTAACGGGCGGGGGCACACACAGGCATGGCGGGAGGGCGTCAGGAGCCCACGCTCACCGTGAAGCGACGCGGGTTCCCGTCGTGCGCCGCGCCCGAGACGTCCGGCTCACCGTCCGGGCGTACGTCGTCGTACGGGAACGCGTAACCGATCGGGCTGTTCGCGTGGACCACCCGGGACCAGTGGTTGGTGACCGCGGTCGTGTAGTAGTCCCCCGTGGACGTGCCGTTCGGCTGGCTCGGGTGGCTCAGCATGATCGAGCGGTTGAAGCCCGCCGCGAGCCGCGCCAGGATCGCCTTCTTGTCGTCGGAGTCGCCCGGGTTGTTCGTGAACGGGCCGTGGTTGCAGGTGAAGATGTCCTTCGTCTGCGGCTTGGTGAAGGTGTGGCCGCCCTCGAAGGTGAGGACGTCACCGCTCACCCGGCCCGCCAGCGTGCCCCGGCCGCCCTGGAGGTCGATCCGCAGGTCCTCGGAGCGGTACTTCTCCCACACCTCGTCGATCTGCGCCTCGAACAGGCCCCGGAACGGCATCTCGTCCGGCCGGTCGAAGTACGGGGCCATGATGTTCTGCGGCGAGACGACCCGCAGCACCTTGCCGTCGTCGCCCCGCGTGATCAGCTTGTCCCAGGGCTGTCCGTCGGCGGCCGCCTGGGCGGCGAGGTCCTCCGCGATCCGCTCCACCGCGCCCTCCGGGTGCGGGGCCACGACATGGGTGGCGTCCCCCTCCAGCGTGATGCCGATCGGCAGCGCGGTGAGCAGGTCGACATAGCTGATGTTGGAGTACAGCTGCTCGGTGTTGAAGGTGAACTCGGCGAACGCCCAGGTCCGCCCGTAGTTCGGGTCCGTCGGCGTCGCGAAGGCCGGCTCCACCAGGGACGGGCCCGGGTTGAGGAAGAAGTCCAGCTTGTCGTCGCGGACGAAGTAGACCCGTGCCCCGTACATCTGCGGCAGGGTCAGCACGACCGGCCCCGCGCCCGCGCCCTTGAGCGGGATGGCGCAGTCGACGGGCAGCGGGGTCTGCGGCGCGCCGGGGGAGTCGGGGCGGTAGACGCCGCCGTCCGGCTTCAGCAGCACCCAGCGGTCGGTGCCCAGCTCATGTCCGGTGACGTACGCGTGCACCGTGCCCGGCAACGACTTGTTCTCCAGGGCGATTTCGCAGGTGGCGGGGGCCGCCGACGCGCGGGGGCTCAGCGCGGTGCCCCAGGCGGGGTACGTGAGCGCCGCGGCCGATGCGGCGGCGCCGGTCAAGAACATTCGGCGTGAAATCACGAGGGGACTCCCGAGGTGGTGGGGGGCCGCAGGCGGGGGGGTGGGGGGTGGCGCGGGGAGGTCAGGAACCGTGGGGGTGCCTGCGGTGCGCACCACTCTCGCGAGGCCCGGCACGACCGTCAATACTTGTGACTGAGAGCGCTCTCAAAAATTCCGAGTCTTCACAACTCGACGCCCCGAAGCGGTACTTGCCGGAACCGAGCGGGTGCGAACCGTGACCGGAAGAGGGCATTCCCGGCCAAGAGGTGAACGGGGCCGTGATGCGGAGCGCACCCGTGCGACTTGGACTAACGCACCGGGGTTGTTGGACGGAGTCGGCCCCCGGGCCCGAAGTTCGTTGACGGTGTCCGGACACGACGACTACTCAGGGGCCATGTCGCCAAGATTCCCTCGCCCCGGCCTGGTCGCCGCGGCCTCCGCAGCCGTCCTGGCGCTCGTGGGGGCCGCCCTCCCCGCCGCAGCCGCCGCCCCGTCGCCCCCCGCCCCGGCCGGAGAGGCCAAGGCCGACGGGTCCGCCGTCATCCGGTCCGACCGGCTCAGCGTCGCCGTCGCCGACGACTTCCCGCGCGTCCTGTCGTACACCGACCGGGCGAGCGGCGAGCAGTTGCTCGGCTCCACCCGGCCGGTCACCGCCGTCACCCTCAACGGGACCGCCCACCCGGTGAAGCTCAAGGGCGCGCCGAAGGTCACCGGCTCCGCCGCCCGCTACACCCTGGTCTTCGCCTCCCTGCCGGGCGTGGAGATCGACGCCTCGCTCACCGTCTCCGGGCGGGCCACCACCTTCAAGGTGACCGCCGTCCGCGACACGTCCGCCTTCCGGGTCGGGACCATCGACATCCCCGGGCACGACCTGATCTCCGTCGGGTCCACCGAGTCCGGGGCCGCCACCGCGTTCACGAAGCTGGACCCGGACTCCACCCGCACCGCCGACGTCTTCGCGAAGGTCACCGGCGAGACGAAGCCCGACTCCGCGCCCGTCGGGGCCAGTTACGCGATCCTCAACACCGGATCCCTCGCCGCGGCGATCGAGTCCAACTCCTCGTACGACAAGCCCTCCGGCGCCACCGGCGGCGACGACGCCCGCTTCTGGCACCAGGCGCGCGCCGAGGAGGGCGGCGGTGTCCGGGTCGGCGCCTGGTCCGGCCAGTGGACCTACCGGGGCGAGGGCGCGCCCAAGCCCGAGAGCGGCGAGAACCTGCCCTGGGCCAAGGTCGTCGTCACCCCGGACGCCAACGGGGACAAGGTCGTCGACTGGCAGGACGGGGCCATCGCCTTCCGCTCCGTCGGCGTCGCCGCGCCCGGCAGCGAGGACACCGCCAAGCGGGTCGTCACCCACATCCCGTTCAACTTCGCCAGCCAGGCCACCCACCCCTTCCTGCGCACCCTGGACGACGTCAAGCGGATCTCGAAGGCCACCGACGGCCTCGGCCAGCTCGCCGTCCTCAAGGGGTACGGCTCCGAGGGCCACGACTCCGCCCACCCGGACTACGGCGGCAACTACAACAAGCGGGCCGGCGGGCTGAAGGACCTCAACACCCTGCTCAAGGAAGGCGGGAAGTGGGGTGCCGACTTCGGCGTCCACGTCAACGCCACCGAGTCCTACCCGGAGGCCAAGGCCTTCTCCGAGCAGCTCGTCGACAAGACCAAGCCCGGCTGGAACTGGCTCAACCAGAGCTACTACATCGACCAGCGCCGGGACATCAACAGCGGCGACCTGGCCGAGCGCTTCCAGCAGCTGCGCGACGAGACCGACAAGAACCTCGACTTCCTCTACATCGACGTCTACTACAGCCACGGCTGGATCGCCGACAAGACCATCCAGGCCGTGCAGAAGCAGGGCTGGACCGTCGGCACCGAGTGGGCCGACAAGTTCGAGCGCGCCTCGCTCTGGTCGCACTGGGCCAACGACCTCAACTACGGCGGGGCCACCAACAAGGGCCTCAACTCGCAGATCATCCGGTTCATCCGCAACGGCGAGAAGGACATCTGGAACAACCACCCGGTCCTCGGCCAGAGCGCCCTGGAGGACTTCGAGGGCTGGACCGGCGAGACCGACTGGGGCGCCTTCACCGCCAACATCTGGCAGAAGAACCTCCCCGCCAAGTACCTCCAGCAGCAGAGGATCACCCGCTGGGACGGCAACGACATCACCTTCACCGGCGGGGTGCGCGGCACGGTCGAGGACGGCAAGCGAACCTTCTACGACCAGGGCCGCAAGGTGCTCAGCGGCACCGACTACCTGCTCCCGTGGGACGGCGGCAAGAAGCTTTACCACTACAGCGAGACCGGCGGGACCAGCACCTGGGAGGTGCCGGGCAAGGGCGCGTACACCCTCTACAAGCTGACCGACAACGGCCGCGAGAAGGTTTCCACCGTCCGCCCCTCGGGCGGGAAGATCACGCTGACGGCCACCGCCGGACAGGCGTACGTCCTCTACCCCGACCGGGCGCCGAAGGAGACCCCGGCGGACTGGGGCAAGGGGACCGGGATCACCGACCCGGGCTTCAACGACCGCGACCTGAAGGGCTGGACGAAGACCGGCACGGCCGTCCGCGACACCGACGACCAGGGCCGCAACAGCGCCGAACTCTCGGGGACGGCCACGGCCGCGCTCTCCCAGACGGTCACCGGTCTCACGCCGGGCAAGCGCTACACCGCCTCCGCCCTCATCGAGGTCGAGCCCGGCAAGAGCCGCCGCACCACCCTGAGCGCCGGCGGGACGCCGGTCGCCGTCGAGCGCTCCACGGCGAAGGACTACGTCGCCGCCTCCGACTGGCACGGCACCTTCTTCCAGCGGGCCAAGGTCACCTTCACCGCCCCCGCGAACGGCCGCACCACCCTGCGCATCGAGGCGGCCGCGGGCTCCGCGGCGAAGGTCCGCGCCGATGACGTACGGATCGTCGCGAACGCCCCCGCCACCCGCACCGGCACCGTGGCCCACGAGGACTTCGAGGCCGTCGACCAGGGCTGGGGCCCCTTCCTGAAGGGCGACGCGGGCGGCTCGACCGACCCCCGCACCCACATCTCCCAGCTGAACGCCCCGTACACCCAGTCCGGCTGGAACGGGAAGCTCATCGACGACGTGCTCGGCGGGAAGGAATCCCTGAAGTCCCACGAGGAGAACACCGGCCTCGTCTACCGCACCGCCCCCTGGACCGTCCCGATGAAGGACGGCCACCGGTACAAGGTCGAGTTCGCCTACCAGTCCAGCCACGCCGGCGCCTACAGCTGGGTCGAGGGCTACGACCGGGTCGCCGACGGCAAGGCCGCCTCGACCGAGACCCGGGCCACCCCGATCGGGCAGCAGCGCACCACCGGACAGTTCAGCCGGACCCTCACCGCAGGCTGCGGCGACACCTGGACCGGGCTGCGCAAGCTCCCCGGAGCACCCGAGGGCGCGGACTTCGTACTCGATGGCTTCACCGTCACCGACCTCGGCCCCGCCCCGGCGGGCGAGGAGGCCGTCTGCGGCACCCTCGGCGTGGCCGCCGACGCGGAGACCCTGGAGCCCGGAGCCCCGAACACCGTCAAGGCGACCTTCGGCAACGACGAGGCGAGCGCCGCCACCGGTGTGAAGCTCGCGCTGACCGTGCCCGAGGGCTGGCGGGCCGAGCCGGCGGGCCCGGTCGCCTTCGACTCGGTCGCCCCGGGCGCGAAGGTCACCGGCAGCTGGCGGGTCACCCCGCCGGTGGACGCCCCCTACGACACGTACGCGCTGGAGGCGAAGGCCACCTACGCCGTCCAGGGAGCCGGTCGCACGCTCGGCGCGGGAACCTCCGTCCGTACGCTCCCGCCGCCGCCCACGAAGGACGGCTGGGCCAGTGACCTGGACTGGACCGCCTCCCAGAACGGCTGGGGACCCGTCGAGCGCGACCGGTCCAACGGGGAGGCCGGGGCCGGGGACGGCGGGCCCCTGAAGATCGGCGGCGTCGCCTACGACAAGGGCCTGGGCACCCACGCCCCGGCGAAGATCCGCTACTACCTGGGCGGGAAGTGCACCTCCTTCACCGCCGAGGTCGGGGTGGACGACGTCCAGACGACCCGGGGGAGCGTGCGGTTCTCGGTCACCGCCGACGGTACGGAGAAGGTGGCGTCGCCCGTGCTGGGGGCGGCCGACCCCGCCTGGAAACTCACCGCCGACGTCACCGGCGCGAAGTACGTCGAGCTGGTCGTCCAGGACGGCGGCGACGGCAACGGCAACGACCACGCCGACTGGGGCAACGCCCGCTTCCACTGCGGAGGTTGACCCCGGCCGGAGCGCTGCTCGGGGCGCGGTGGACGGCGTGGGACGACCCTGCGCCATACTTGAGGGGGCCTTCGGGCCCCCTCAAGGGCATGTGGCCCACCGCACACGATCCACTTGTGGAGTCTCCACAACCGGAGTCCGCGTTTCGCTGGTGGATCGCGTGCACGGCGGCATGGTTCTGTTCACTCCCACCACGAAACAGGGCGGGAGACTGTACGGAGTCGACGGCGCTATTTCTGGGTCGGGGTTCGTAGGGTCGATGTATGACCGTTGTGGACGAAACCCAGGGTGAGCCGACCGACGCCCGTGGCCGGGTGGCCGAACTGCTGGCCCTGCGCGAGCAGGCGCGGCGCGGACCGAGCGAGCGGGCGACCGAGGCGCAGCACGCCAAGGGGAAGCTGACCGCCCGGGAGCGGATCGAGCTGCTGCTGGACGCGGGTTCGTTCAAGGAGGTCGAGCAGCTCCGCCGGCACCGCGCCACCGGGTTCGGCCTGGAGGCCAAGAAGCCCTACACCGACGGTGTCATCACCGGCTGGGGCACGGTCGAGGGCCGCACGGTCTTCGTCTATGCGCACGACTTCCGGATCTTCGGCGGGGCGCTGGGCGAGGCCCACGCCACGAAGATCCACAAGATCATGGACATGGCCATCTCGGCCGGCGCCCCGCTGGTGTCGCTGAACGACGGCGCCGGCGCCCGTATCCAGGAGGGCGTCTCGGCGCTCGCCGGCTACGGCGGCATCTTCCAGCGCAACACGCGCGCCTCCGGTGTCATCCCGCAGATCAGCGTGATGCTCGGCCCGTGCGCGGGCGGCGCGGCCTACAGCCCGGCGCTCACCGACTTCGTGTTCATGGTCCGTGAGACCTCGCAGATGTTCATCACCGGACCGGACGTCGTGAAGGCGGTCACCGGCGAGGAGATCACCCAGAACGGCCTCGGCGGCGCGGACGTGCACGCCGAGACCTCGGGCGTCGCGCACTTCGCGTACGACGACGAGGAGACCTGCATCGCCGAGGTCCGCTACCTCATCGGGATGCTCCCCTCCAACAACCGCGAGAACCCTCCGACCGTGGAGAGCGACGACCCCGCCGACCGGCGCGGCGACGTGCTGCTCGACCTGGTCCCGGCCGACGGCAACCGCCCGTACGACATGCACAAGGTGATCGAGGAGCTCGTCGACGACGGCGACTACCTGGAGATCCACGAGCGCTGGGCCCGCAACATCGTCTGCGCCCTGGCCCGCATGGACGGCCAGGTCGTCGGCATCGTCGCCAACCAGCCGCAGTCGCTGGCCGGGGTCCTGGACATCGAGGCGTCCGAGAAGGCCGCGCGCTTCGTCCAGATGTGCGACGCCTTCAACATCCCGATCATCACCCTTCTGGACGTCCCCGGCTTCCTGCCGGGCGTCGACCAGGAGCACGGTGGGATCATCCGCCACGGCGCGAAGCTCCTGTACGCCTACTGCAACGCCACCGTGCCGCGGATCTCGCTGATCCTGCGGAAGGCCTATGGAGGCGCGTACATCGTCATGGACAGCCAGTCCATCGGGGCCGACCTCACCTACGCCTGGCCCACCAACGAGATCGCGGTGATGGGCGCCGAGGGCGCGGCCAACGTCATCTTCCGCCGCCAGATCGCGGACGCCGAGGACCCCGAGGCCATGCGCGCCCGCATGGTCAAGGAGTACAAGGCCGAGCTGATGCACCCCTACTACGCGGCCGAGCGCGGCCTGGTCGACGACGTGATCGACCCCGCCGAGACCCGCGAGGTGCTCATCGCCTCGCTGGCCATGCTCCGCAACAAGCACGCCGACCTGCCGTCCCGCAAGCACGGCAACCCCCCGCAGTAGTCGCCCCGCAGCGGCGCGATCCGCCGCACGGTCCACGACAGCCTGCCGAGAAGACGGAGACACCCACCATGAGCCTCACTCCCGCCGAGTCCGTCCTGCGCGTCGAGAAGGGGCACGCGGCCCCCGAGGAGCTGGCGGCCATCACCGCCGTCCTGATGGCCCGTGCCGCCGCCCAGCCGGCCGCCCCCGCCCACCGGGGCCGTGACACCGCCGGCTGGCGCCGCCTGGAGCGCACGCCGGGCTTCCGCGCCCCGCACAGCTGGCAGGGCTGACCCACCCGGCCATCCGCGCCTCACGTTCTACGAGAAGGGCCCCGCACTCCTCAGGAGTGCGGGGCCCTTTCGCGTACGGAACCGGTGGAGGTCCTAGCGCAGGCGCGCCATCAGGGCGTGCTCGACCAGCGTGATGAGCGCGCTCTTGGCGTCCGCGCGGTGGCGGGCGTCCGTCGTCAGGATCGGGGTGTCCGGCCCGATCTGGAGCGCTTCGCGGACCTCGTCGGGGGTGTAGGGCTGGTGTCCGTCGAAGCCGTTGAGGGCGATGAC
>NZ_BMTW01000006.1:0-290077 GCF_014649875.1 Streptomyces rubiginosohelvolus
TCGGCCAGCCGGACCCGCCACACCCGTGACCGCGGACTGCTGTCCAGAAGCTTGCTCCGCTCGGGGACGCCCACGGTCGAGCGCAACGCCTCGTCGAACGGAAGCCGGTTCAGCATGCGGACGAGCCTAGCCACGGCTCCGTGCGAAGGGGAGAGCCGTGACCTGGCCGGCAATTCCTCCGAGCCGCCGCTCGCCGCTCGGCGCTCAGGCCTCGGGGGCTGGTGCACCCGGACCGGATGCGGGCGGTCGAGAAGCCCCGCCCAGCGCCCGGCGCAGCACCGCGATCTGTTCGCGGGCCGCCCGGCGCGGCAGCGTGAGGTGGGGGAGCACTCCGTCGAAGCCGTGGAACGCGCCCGGCCACAGATGGAACTCGGTGGACACCCCCGCCTCGATCAGACGCAGCGCGTACCGCGCGCACTCGTCGCGGAAGACCTCCAGCTCCCCGACGTCGACGTACGTCGGCGGGAGCCCCGACAGAGCGGTGGCGCGGGCGGGCGCGGCGTACGGAGGGACCTCGTCGCTCCCCGCGAGCGGGCCGAGCAGGGCCGCCCAGCCGTAGAGGTTGTTGGCGCGCGGCCAGGTGACGGCCTCGGCGAACTCCCGGCTGGAACCGGTGGTGTTGCGGTCGTCCAGCATCGGGCAGAGCAGGAACTGGAAGATCAGGCCGGGGCCGCCGCTGTCCCGGGCCAGCAGGGCCGTGGCGGCCGCCAGTCCGCCGCCCGCGCTGATCCCGCCGATCGCCAGCCGCCCGGGGTCGAGCCGCAGAGGCTCCGCTTGGTCCGCCGCCCACCGCAGGGCCCGGTAGCAGTCCTCCACGGGGGCGGGATAGGGGTGTTCGGGCGCCAGCCGGTAGTCCACCGAGATCACGGCGCAGTCGGCCTCCGAGGCGTACGCGGAGACCCGGGCGTCGTCCATCTCGGGGGAGCCCAGCACCATGCCCCCGCCGTGCAGCCAGACCAGGCAGGGCAGTGCGCGGGCGCCCGCGGCCCGCGGCCGGTAGGTCCGGACCCGGAGCGGGGTGGGGCCCGGCAGCCACCGGTCGGTCACCACGACGCCCGGAACGGGCGGGGCGGCGGGCCGTGCGGCGCGCTCGGCCCGTAGCGCGGCCAGTTCCTCGTACGGCAGGCCGTCGAGAACGGTGGGCGGCGGCGGGTCGGCCGCGAGCGCGGCCGCCATCTCGGGGTCCAGGTTGGGGTGGTGGGACATGGGAGGGGCCGGCCTTCCTAGGTGCGACGGCGGTTTCGGAGTCCCGTGGCGTGGGGTACGCGCGGGGGTGCGCCGGGACAGCCGTCCGGCGCACCCCCGCACTCCCGTGTCAGCCCCGGGCCACGCAGATCGAGCCCTTCAGGCGCTCGCCCGCCTCGTAGACCATGTACGGCACACCCCGGTCCGTACCGAAGCTGGGCGCGGCGGCCCGGCCGTTCTCCGGTGCGGCGTTGCTCGAATCGTAAAAGAGGCCGAGGTGGTTGCGGCGGGAGAAGTCGTTGCCGACCTCGGTGATCAGCATGTTCCCGCCGGTGTCCTTGCCGGTGTGGTAGACGACGTACGTGGTGTTGTTACGGGTCAGCAGGTGTGCGCCGCTGATGTTGTTCGCGCCGACGTCGGAGTGCCGGATCAACGGCTGTTGTGCGAACGTCCAGTCGCGGCCGTCCTTGGACCAGCCCCAGCCGATGTCACGGCGGTTTGACTGGTTGTTGACCATGAAGAGCATCACGTAACGGGCGTCGCGCGCGGGCAGGTTGTGCCGGAACACCCGTGCGTAGGAGGTCTCGCTGGTGCCGGCCGGAAGCATGTCCTTGGTGAGTACGGTCTTGTCGTACGTGAAGGTGATGCCGTCCTTGGAGCGGGCGAGGCGGGTGGTGTGGTTCTCGCCGTGGAAGTACAGCCAGAGCTCCTTGACGTCCTCGTTCCACAGCACGTGCGGTGAGGAGACATGGCTGACCTTGTAGTGCGGCTGCCAGTTGTTGGAGACGATCGGGTTCGCCGGGTACTCCGTGAACGGGCCCTCCAGCGAGTTCCCGTAGGCCAGGCAGATGCCGCCGGGGGCGTCGTGCGGGGCGTAGTAGAGGTAGTAGCGGCCCAAGGGGTTGGCCAGCCGGTCGTAGACGCCCCGGATGCACGGGAAGATGATCTCGCCCGTCGGGTTGTACTTCAGCTGCGAGGGCGTCAGGAGCGGCTTGAGGTGCTTGTAGTCCGGGAAGCCGCCCGGTGCCGCGGCTGCCGGGCTCGCCGTCGCTCCGGTGGCGGCCAGTCCGGCGGTCGCCGCGATCCCGGCGACCGTCCCGCGCAGGAAGAACCGGCGGCTCGGCTGCCCCGCGTCGGGCGTGAGGGGTGAGTCCTGGTGCTGTGTCATGTCGTTCTCCGTCCCGAGAAGTGATGGATCACAGATAGGTGGCGGCGGTGACGCAGAAGCCGCCGAGCGCGACGGCCCAGACGTACGGCAGGGTCCGCAGCATCACCTGCTGCGGGGTCACCCCGGCGTACTGCGCGCTCCACACGGTCTGGGTGCTGGTGGGGTCCGACACCCCGAAGACCTGGTTGTACGAGGTGGCGAGCCCCAGCACCGCGACGGCCGGGTAGATGCCCGCCGCGATGAGGACCCCGGCGATGCCCGCGCCGAGACCGAAGACATTGAGCGGACCTCGGTACAGGCAGAGCGGCACGAGCAGCGTGAACACCAGCACGAACAGCACCGGGTTCTGCGGGCTGACCGCCTTGACCAGCGGCTCCAACGACTCCACCGCGCCCGGCAGTTTGACCGCCGCGAGCAGGATGCCGATCGCGATGAACAGAACCATCGGGGCCGCCGCGACCTCGAACGCCCCGTACAGGGTGCGCAGCAGCCGCTTGTTCATCTCGCGCGGCCGGGTGGTGGTCAGCAGCGCGTACAGCACGCCGGCCAGCATCGACGGCAGGATCGCCACCTCGAAGCCGAGGGCCAGCACCAGCGGCACGACCGGGGTGAGCAGCGCGTACCACGGGGCGTCGCCCAGCTGCTCGCGGCGTGAAACAGGCCTCGCCGAGGCCGACTTGAGCGACCAGGCGTGCTCCACCCCCCGGCGCCGCGTCTCGACGAGGACGAACAGCACGGCGGCGGCCAGGGCGAACGGGAACAGCTTCAGCATGAAGCCGCGCACCGTCGGGATGGGCAGTTCCAGCGCCGTGGAGAAGAACTGCCAGATCGGCAGCTCGAAGGGCATGCCGGCGGCGATGCCCATCAGGATCGTTCCGGCCGCGGTGACCTTGGGGATGCCGACGGCGATCATGGCGGGGATGCCGATGATCCCGGCGAGCATCGCCGCGGGGGCCGAGCCGGTGACCGTACCGACCAGCGTGGAGACCGCGAGGACGCCGAGGGCGACCACCACCGGCCGGTCCCCGCCGAACTCGACGATCTTGCGGACCAGGGTGCCCGCGATACCGGTCTCGTCCAGCAGCTTGCCCAGCCAGGAGCCGAGCAGGATGGCGACCATCGTGGCGGCGAGCGCCGGGGCGCCCTCCTGGAGGACCGTGTCCAGAACGCTGTTCTCGCCGGTCAGCGGTGCGCCCGCGATGAAGGCGATGGCGACGGCCAGCAGGACGAGCGCGAAGCCGGTGGGGAGTTTGCGGGTGAGCATCGCGGCGACACCGGCCGCCATGACAAGAAGGATGACGACGCCCATGGCGTTACTTCTCTCTTCCGTGCGGGGATCCGTGCGCGGACCCGTGCTGCGGCTCGGCCGCGGTGGCCAGCGCCGCCGTCAGCAGGAGGGGGCTGCGGCCGAGGCCGCAGACCGTGCGGGCGTGGGCATGGGCGGCGATCTCGTCGGCGCCCGCGACATGGCCGTACAGGGTGTGCCGTCCGGCGCGCAGCACGACGTGGCCCAGGGCGCGCTTGAGGTCCTTCTTCCGTGGCCCGTGGTGCAGTTGCTCGTGCACCGCCTCGTGGGCGATGGCGGCGGCCCGTACCGACCCTGCCGGGTACCAGTGCCGCCAGCCGAGCAGGTCGATCAGCTCGTCGGCGAGCGCCAGCGTGTCGGTGAACAGCTCGACGGTCGGGACCGGCCGCGAGGTGTAGCGGGCCAGCAGCCCCTTCGCCAGGCCCCCGTCGCTCTCCACGATCCGCGCTGTGGCGGCGACCGGCTCCAGCCCCGCCCCGAACGCGTCGGCCGTCGCGGCCCAGTGGCGCAGCAGCGCCGGATCGCGCCGCTCGTGCGTGGGCGTGTTCCGCAGCAGCCGTACGCCGAACTCGACGTCGTCCGCGGCCTCCAGCTCCGCGATCGCGGCCCGTGCCGCCCGGTCCAGCAGGGCGGCCGTCACGACCGGACCTCCACCACGGCGACGACCGGCTCGTCGGCCGCCCGCGACCGCAGCTCGCTGCGGGCCAGCGCCAGCAGCGGGTCCGGATCGAGGACCCCCGACAGATCGGCGATCCGCGAGCCGAGCAGCAGCCGCAGCGCCGGGGCCCGCACCCCGCCGTCCCCGTACGACGTGGCCTCCTTCACGAGGCCCGCCAGCACCTCCGGGGCCCGCCCCACCGTGGTCGTCTCGACCCGGGCGTCCGGGGCGTGCAGCCGTACGACGCCGTCCGCGTCCACCACCCGCACCGGGTGCCGGTCCGCGCGGAAGCGGCGGCGCACCTCGGTGCCGTACACCGTGTGGGCGGGGGTGCCCGCGAGGACCCGCACGGACGCCGGGTCGGTGCGCAGGCTCGTCGCGGCGGCCCGCAGCCGGTCCGCCTCGTCCGCCCGGTGGGCGCGGTCCTGGGTGCGCAGCTCGGTGGCACCGGTCGCGACGGCCCGTACGGTGCTGGTCTGCGGGTCGACGGTGACCTCCACCTCCACCCCGTCGGCGGCGGCCCCCTGGGCGATGACGGCCGCCTCGGCCTCCGCCCGTACGGCGAGGATCTGCTCCTGGCCGGCGCCCGGGATGATCCGCTCGACCTGCTCCCGGATCAGCGCGAGGGCCACCCCGATGGGGCTGATCACCTCGTTGTGCCGGGCGATGCGCCCTTCCTGGCCGGTGACCGCCGCCAGATGCGGGGTGACCGAGGCGGCCCCTCCGCCGCCCCCGACGAGCACCGCGGTGTCCTTGTCCAGGCGGTAGTCGCGCATCATCGTCTCGACCACCGACTTCACCTGGTCGGTGCCCGCGTCCAGCAGCTTCGTCGCCGCCGTGGCGACATCGGTGCCGAGCGCGGCGGCCAGCGGGGCGAGCGCGGCCCGCGCCACCTCCTGGTCGCAGCGGGCGAAGTCGCCCTCCGGAACCCGCCCGAGCGCGTTCGCCGCGCAGGTCATGGTGATCGCGAACCGGCCGCCCGCCGCGTCCAGCACCGCGTAGTCCGCCGGGTCGTCGGCCATCGGCCGGATCGTGGTCACCTTCGCGTCCCGCAGGTCCTCCGCGCTCGCGAAACAGGCGTACGGCAGGCCCGCGATGTGCGCGCTGCGCGGCCCGACGCCGACGACCTTGCCGCCGTCGATCCGGACCATCGAACCGCCGCCGACTCCGACCGTCCGCACGTCGAGCGCCGAGAGGTACGACGTCCTGCCCAGCATCGTCGCGTGCCGTACGGCGACCTTGCCGCGCCGGACGACACTGATGTCCGTGGACGTGCCGCCGGTCTCCAGGAACAGGCCCTCGCTGATGCGCTCCTGCATCAGCGCCCCGGCGACGCCCGCCGCCGGACCCGACAGCACCGTCAGCAGCGGTCTGCGCCGCATCTCGTCCAGCGACATCACCCCGCCGTCGCAGCGCATCACCATCAGCGGCGCGCTCACGCCCGCCTTGGTGATCGAGGCGTCGACCAGGTCGGCGGTGGCGAGCATCCGCGGCAGGATCGCCGCGTTCACCACGGCCGTCCGGGTCCGCTTGTGGAGCCCGTACAGCGAGGTGATGTCGTGGGCGGCCGTGGTCGGCAGCCCACGTTCCCGGGCGACCGCCGCGACCGCCTCCTCACCCTCGGGGCGGTCGACGCTGAACGGCTGGCTGGCGACGACGACTTCGGCCCCCTCGCGGACGACCTCGTCGAGCGCGGCGCGTACGGCGGGGGCGTCGTCCGCGTCGGTGACATGGGCGTAGGCGA
Source organism: Streptomyces rubiginosohelvolus (assembly GCF_014649875.1). GTDB lineage: Bacteria > Actinomycetota > Actinomycetes > Streptomycetales > Streptomycetaceae > Streptomyces > Streptomyces rubiginosohelvolus. The sequence goes on from NZ_BMTW01000006.1 coordinate 6,062, forward strand.
GCGGCAGCCGCTTGCCCGGGGTCAGCTCCAGCTTGCGGAAGGCGGCCAGCCGGCGGGTCAGTGTGGCGCCCGGACCGGTGCCGATGCCGATCAGTCCGACGGTGGCCACATCGCCCTCCAGCAGGGCGTTGGTAGCCTGGGTGGTCCCGTGGGCGAGGAACGTCACGTCCTCGGGCGTGTGACCGGTCTGCTCCAGCAGCCGGTCGAGAGCTTCGACGATGCCGTGGGCGACACCGTCCTCGTGGTGGTGGCTGGTGGGTACCTTCACCTGCCCCAGCAGTCGCAGGGTCGTGGCGTCTACGGCCACGGCGTCGGTGAAGGTCCCGCCCACGTCGATGCCGACGCGGATGCGGTGGGTGTTCATGGCTGGGCACCTCCTTGTGCGGGTGGGCAGGGCGAGGGCGGCAGGACCGGGCGTCGGCAGACGCCGTGGGTCCTGGGCCGGGCGGGTACAGGTGGAGCTGCGCCCGCCCGGCGCTCCGCGACCGCCCCTGGGGGCCGTGCGGTGGAACAGGTCGTGCGGATGAAGCAGGCCGGGGCGTCCCCGGTCAGTAGCCGCGTACGTCCGGCCAGTGGCGCTGGATGCCGTCGCGCTCCAGCAGCCGGGCGAACACCTCGAACCGCTTGTCCTCGGCCTGCACCCGGTGCGGCTCGACGTTCTCGGCGACACAGTGGGCGGCCAGGGCGCCGGCGACCTCGCCGATGTTCCACTCCACCGGGTGGAGCCGGTAGCAGCCGTTGGTGATGTGCGTGGTGCCGATGTTCTTGCCCGCGGGCAGCAGGTTGCGGACCCGGCGGGGGATGAGCGCGCCGAGCGGGATCTCGAACGGCACCGAGCCGATGTCGATGTAGTTGTCGCCGCCGGTCGACGGGTGCAGATCGATGCGGTAGTTGCCGACGCCGACCGAGTCCCGGTGGCGGGTGCCGCCGTACGGGCCGACGATGTCGATCGACACGTCGTGCTCGGTGACCGTGGTGACGGCCTTGATCCGCCGCGACTCCCGGACGTACGGGGCCTTCGCCAGGCCGTCCGCCGTGCCGGTCACGTCCGGCCGCAGTCGCAGCCCCGGGAAGCCCTGGCCCCCGTCGGCCCGGGGGGCCTCGGTCTGGAGCCAGTACAGGACCGACAGCGACAGCTGGCGCGCCCCGTGCAGCGCGGCGGCCGCAGTCTCCTCGCCGTCGCCGATCAGCGGCTTCAACCAGTAGTCGTTCAGGGGCCAGTTGACCAGGGTGATGTCCGAGTCGAACGCGCCGGGCCGGTGCAGCTTGCGGGCCAGGATGCGGCGGAAGCCGAACAGCTCCTTGTCGCCCGCGTCGGCGGACTGGTCGGCGCTGACGTCCAGCGGGTCCAGCTCCGGGTTCGGCACGAAGGTGCGCGGGACCGCCTCCAGGCTGCGCGGGTCCGGAGCGAGGAAGCCGAGCAGCGGACCGGGCCAGAACTCCGGCTGGTAGGCGCGCCAGAAGTCGTAGTCGGCCGGGCGCTCGATGGTGTGGTCCTCGCCCTCGTGGTGCGAGAGCGCGAAACACACCGTGATGCCCTGCTGGTTGAGGGGCTGTGCCTCCTCGGGGGCGTGCGGCTCGTCGAATTCGCTCCGCGCCTCCGCGCCGATCACATGCTCCACCCCGGCGAGTTCGAGGAGTTCGCCGGTCTCGGTGGCGTCGATGACGTAACGGGCGCTGATCGTCAGGCGGTTGCCGCTGCGTGTGTCGGTGAGCGTGACGGACCGTACGGTGTCGTCGTCGCCCGCCTCAGCGGCCACCGGGCGGTGCTCGGTGAGCAGCGTGAGCAGTCCGGCGGAGCGGTACGGGGCGATCATCGCCTCCATCACCGCGAGCGCGACGCGCGGCTCGTGGCACAGCTTGCTGACGCGGCCCGCACCCGGATTGAGGGTGCGCAGGGCCAGCGCCTCGGAACGCAGCGGGTACCACTGGCGGTAGTAGTCGCGGATGGACTCGCGCAGGGTGCGGTACGAGGCGGTGGTGCCGAACTCCTCGACCCACGGGTGCTCGTCCGGCGGGACCGCCTGCGAGGTGAGCTGGCCGCCGATCCAGTCCGTCTCCTCGGTGAGGACGACGGTGCGCCCCGCCCGGCAGGCGGCGATGGCGGCGGCGACCCCGCCGAGTCCGCCGCCCACGATGAGGATGTCGGGTTCGGGTATCACGGTTCTCCTTGAAGTGCTGGACTTACGTGGTGCGGTGACATGCCCTCAGATTCGGAGGTCAGTACCGGACGGGGGCCGGGCCCGCCGTGGAACCGGGCCGGAAGGTGCAGGCGACCAGGGGTTCGGCCGCCGCCTCCCCGGAGACCAGCGCGGCGAGCATGCGGACGGCCGCCGCCCCCAACTGGGGCCGGGGGATGTCGAATCCGGTGGGAACGGGCTCCTCGGCCAGGTCCGGCGGCGGGCTGCCGAGCAGCGCCAGCGAGGCGTCGCGCGGGCAGTCGATCCCGACGAAGTGCGCGGCCCCGTGCAGGGCGCGCCAGGCGTCCCCGGTGTCCGTCTCCTCCGCGACGAACGCGGTGACGCCCTCGTCGAGCCAGCCGCGCAGCCGCTCCGCGGTCAGCTCCCGCTCGGGGTCGGCGGAGCGGAAGACGGCGGCGGGACCGCCGGGCAGCCCCGCCTCCTCCAGGCCCTTGAGGAAGCCGTGTTCACGGTCGGTGGAGGCGGGCGCCTCGTCGTCCTCCCGGACCAGCACGATGCGGCGGTGGCCGAGCGCCGCGAGATGGGCGACGACCTCCTGGCTCGCGCTGATGTAGTCCGCGCCGACCCAGGCGAGCCCCTCCAACTCGTCCCTGCGGCCCAGGTGGACCACCGGGAAGCCGTCGGCGACCAGCCGCCGCAGCTCCTCGGCCGGCGCGTGCCGCCCGAGGAAGAGGCAGCCGTCGGCGAGCCGGACGCGGGCCAGGGCGTTCGGCCCGGCCGCCCCCGCGCCGCCCGTGCTGGAGCCGGTGAAGAGCACCAGGTCGTAGCCGCGGGCCGCGGCCTCCTGCTCGACGCCGACCAGGAACGGGTAGTACGAGTGCTGCACATCGGTCGGGAACGTGGACGTGAAGCTGAAGACCCCCAGCAGGTTGTTCCGCGCGGCCGCCAGCCGGCTGGCCGCCGGATCGGGGACGTAACCGAGCGCCCGCACCGCGTCGAGCACCTTGCGGCGCGTCTCCTCGGAGATCGTCGCGCCCTGCTTCCGGGCCCCGAGCACCAGCGAGACAGTGGCCTGCGAGACCCCCGCGAGCCGGGCGACCTCTGCCTGCCGCGGCCGGGACGTACGGCCCGCGGGGGCGGGCGCGCGGCCCGGCCTGGCCCGCTTCCTGGGTTCTTCCACGGTGTTCCTCCGGATCACTAATGCGTATTAGTAATGCGCATTAGTGAGTCACTGTGGACCCTTGCCCCACCCCGGTCAAGGGATCGCACAAGACTTCTTCCGGCCCTTCTGCCGTCAGGGCGGTACAGCACACGATCGGGTGGAACCCGGGCGCGCCCATGAGTTTCGTGCGGGCGGGCACCGTGCCCGACGCGATCATGCGGCGGTGATCTCAACGATTCGGACGGCACACCGTCCCCACTCCCTGGTCCCGGCCGGGATCGCCGCACTCGCCTTACTCACGATCCTGCCCGCGGTCCCCGCCACCGCCGCACCGGCCCAGGACCCCGCCGCCCCGGCCGCGTTCCGCGTCACCACCCCCGCCGAACGCAGGACCGCCGCCCGCCTCGACGCGCTGCGGGACGATCCCGCCCGGCTCAAGGCCTTCTTCGCGGCACTGCCCAAGGGCGGCGACCTCCACAACCACCTCTCGGGCGCGGTCACCACCGAGTACCTGATCCGGCTCGCGGGCGAGAACGGCCTGTGCATCGACGCCACCGACACCGCCGTGCGCCCGCCCTGCGGACCGGGCACCCGGCCGGCCGCCGACGCCCGCACGGACGCCGAGTTCCGGCAGCGGATCGTCCGCGCCTGGTCCATGCAGGACTTCCCCGCCGACCAGTCGGGCCACGACCACTTCTTCGACACCTTCGGCAAGTTCGGCGAGGCGACCCGCGACCGCGGCAAGATGCTCGCCGACGTCGCCGACACCGTCGTGGAGCAGAACCAGTTCTACCTGGAAACCCTGGTCACCCCCGCATCGGACGCCGCGAAGAAGCTCGCCGAATCCGTGGGCTACGACGCCGACCTCGCCGCCCTCCACCGGAAGCTGGTCGCCGGCGGAAAGCTCGACGGGGTCGTCGACGAGGCCGTGCGCGAGGCGGACGCCGCCGACGCCCAGTTCCGGGAGACGGCGCACTGCGACACCGGCCGCCCCGACCCCGGCTGCCGTCTGCCCGTCCGGTGGATCTCCCAGGTCTCCCGCGGCAGTTCGAACGAGCGCGTGTTCACGCAGATGGCCGTCGGTATGCGCCTCGCCGAGCGCGACCCGCGGTTCGTCGCCGTCAACCTCGTCCAGCCGGAGGACGGCGAGAGCGCCCTGCGCAACTACCGCCTCCAGATGCGGATGCTCCAGTACCTGCGCACCCAGTACCCGGACGCCCGCCTCACCCTGCACGCCGGTGAGCTGACCCCCGGCCTGGTCAAGCCCGAGGACCTGACGTTCCACATCCGCGAGGCCGTCCAGGTCGCCGGAGCCGAACGCATCGGCCACGGCGTCGACCTGGTCCACGAGGACGACTGGCAGCAGCTGGCCCGGACGATGGCCCGGCGCGGTGTCGCCGTCGAGGTGCCGTTCAGCAGCAACAAGCAGATCCTGGGCGTGGCGGGCGACGACCACCCGTTCAACGCCTACCGCCGCTACGGCGTCCCGGTGGTCCTCGCCACCGACGACCCCGGCGTCTCACGCATCGACATCAGCCACGAGTACCAGTACGCCCGCGCCACCTACGGCCTGAGCTACACCGAGCTGAAGGACCTGGCGCGCGCCTCGCTGGAGCACGCCTTCCTCGACGGCGACAGCCTCTGGGCCTCCGGCTCCGCGCGCACCGGCTACCGTCCGGTCCGCGCCTGCGCCGGATCGCAGCCGGGCGTGGCCCCGCCCGCACCGGCCTGCGCCCGTCATCTCGCGGACAACGCGAAGGCGGCCACCGAGTGGCGCCAGGAAGCCGCGTTCGCCGGATTCGAACGCCGCCAGGGCGGAGCGCGCTGAGCCCTCGCCACCGCTGAGACGCCGAGGGCGGGGCCCGCACGGCCCCGCCCTCGGCCATGACGCGCGACGCACGCGGCCCGGGGCTAGGCTCGCACCATGGCAGAGAGCGGAGAGGAACAGACCCCCGGACCGCCCCCGGACCGGGGAACGGCCGACGTCGACCACGCACGGCTCACCGCGATCGTCGACGACTGGGCCACCGCGATCGTCGCCAACGACGCCGACCGGATCGGCTCCTTCATGGCCGACGAGTGGGTCATCGTCTCCGAGTCCGGCATCGCGGACCGGGAGGAGTTCCTCGGCTACGTACGGTCCGGCGCCCTGACCCATTCGGCCATGGAAGCCGTCGCCCCACCGAGGGTCCGGGTCCACGGGGACACCGCCGTCGTCACCGCGCGCATCACCAACACCGCCCACTACGGCGGTCAGCGCTTCGACGCCGACGAATGGACCACCGACGTGTTCGTGCGGCGTGACGGGCACTGGCGGTGCGTGCTCAGCCACATCACCCCCGCGGCCCCGCCCGCCGGTTCATGACCCCTGCGCCCCGGAGCGGGAAGCGCCTCGGCTACCCGGCCGCCGCGGCCGTCTTCGCCATCGGCATGGCGGGCACCACGCTGCCCACCCCGCTCTACGGCCTCTACCGGGAACAGCTCGGCTTCTCCGAGCTGATGGTGACGGTGGTCTTCGCCGTCTACGCCCTCGGAGTCATCGCCACCCTGCTGCTCGCCGGGAACGTGTCCGACGAGGCGGGGCGGCGGCCGGTCCTCCTCGCCGCACTGGGCTTCTCGGCCGCCAGCGCCCTCTGCTTCCTCTTCGAGGGCGGGCTCCCCGCCCTGTTCGCAGGCCGGCTCCTCTCCGGGTTCGCCGCCGGACTGCTCAGCGGTGCCGCGACGGTCACGGTGATGGAGCTGGCCCCGCCAGGGCGCGCCGCACGCGCCGGGCTCGCCGCGACCGCCGCGAACATGGGCGGCCTCGGCTGCGGGCCGCTCCTGTCGGGGCTGCTCGCCGAGTACGCCCCCTCGCCCCTGCGGCTCCCCTTCGTCGCGCACCTGGCACTGATCGCCGTGGCCGCCGTGCTGACCTGGTTCCTCCCCGAGACGGTCGCTTCCGCCCGGGTGAGGGGGCTACGGCTGCGGCCCCAGGGCCTGGCCGTCCCGCCCGCCATGCGCGGTGTGTTCACCACCTCGGCGCTGGCCGCCTTCGCCGGGTTCTCCCTGCTCGGCCTGTTCACGGCGGTCGCCCCCGCGTTCGTCGCCGAGACGCTCGACGTGCACAACCTGGCCCTCACCGGGCTCGTCGTCTTCTCCGTCTTCCTCGCCTCGACGGCCGGACAGGCGCTCATGGGGCGGGTCGGCGAGCGCCGGGCCCTGCCGGGCGGCTGCTTCGTCCTCGTCGCCGGACTCGTCCTGGTCGGCGCCTCGCTGCTGTTCACCTCACTGCCCCTGCTGGTCGCCGGTGCCCTGTGCGGCGGCCTGGGCCAGGGGCTGGCGTTCCGGGGTGCGGTGGCGGCGATCAGCGCGGCGGCCCCGCCCGAGCACCGGGCCGCGACCGTGTCCGCGTTCTTCGTCATCGCCTACCTGGGCATCTCCCTGCCCGTCGTCGGCGTCGGCGCCCTCACCCTCGGCATCGGACTGCGGAACGCCGGACTGACCTTCTCCGCCTGCGTTCTGGCCCTCGCCCTGGGCGTCGGCCTGTACCTGGCCCGTAGGCCTCCCGCGCCCCGGTGACGTAACGCTGCCCGGGTGGACCAAGACCTCGTCGACGTACACGAAAACCCTTGTCGTACCCGTCGATCACGGTGCGAGACTGGCCCGGTGGACACAGCGACGCGCTTGAGGCAGACGGTCATCTCCTGGGCCGCGGACGACAGCGACACGCCGACGCCCGCCGAGGCCGGGGCCGCCCGCGAGCTGGCGGCCGGTCTGGGCCTGCGCACGGTGGTGCTCGTCGAGGGTGTCAGCGACCGTGCGGCGGTCGAGGCGCTCGCCGAACGCCAGGGCCGCACCCTGACCGCCGAGGGCGTCGTGGTCGTACCGCTCGGGGGCGCCACCAGCATCACCCGTTTCCTGCGGCTCCTGGGTCGCGACGGCCTCGATGTCCGGCCCGCCGGTCTCTGCGACGCGGCGGAGCAGCGCTTCTTCCTCCAGGGCCTGGAGCGCACCGGATTCGGCAGCGGTCTCGCCCCCGGCGACCTGGAGACCGTCGGCTTCTTCACCTGCCACGCCGACCTGGAGGACGAGCTGATCCGGGCGCTCGGCACCGACGGCGTCCAGCAGGTCATCGACGACCAGGGCGACCTGCGGACCTTCCGGCTCTTCCAGCGGCAGCCCGCCCAGCGGGAGCGGCCGGTCGAGGCGCAGCTGCGGCGCTTCATGGGAACCATCGGCGGCCGCAAGGAGCACTACGCCCGCGCGCTGACCGAAGCCCTGGACCTCAGCAACCTGCCCCGGCCGCTCGACGGGCTCCTCGCCCACCTCTGACCACCGGCCCCCGCCCCGGTCTGTCCCCGGCGCCCTCGACTCAGCGAGCGGCGAGGCTCGACCGCCGTACCACCAGCTCCGGCTGCAGCACCACCCGCCGGTGCTCGTGCGCCCCAGCCGAGGCCCCCGCCCCGGTCTCCTCCAGCAGCAGACCGGCCGCCAGCGCCCCCATCGTCGCCGCCGGCTGCCGCACCGAAGTGAGCGGCACCGCGGCCGCCGCCGCGAACTCGATGTCGTCGTACCCCACCAGGGCCAGGTCATCGGGTACGGAGACCCCGGCGGCGAACAGCGACTGCAACACCCCCAGCGCGAGCAGGTCGTTGGCGCAGAACACGGCGGTCGGCCGGTCGGAGAGCCCCAGCAGCCGCGCCCCCGCGTCCCGCCCCGCCGCCACGTCCAGCCGTTCCGTGGGCAGCTCCCGCAGGGCCTCCGGGCCGAGCCCCGCCTCCGCGAGCGCGGCGAGCGCCCCCGTGCGGCGGTCGCGGACCTGGTTGAAGCCGGGCGGCCCGCTCACGTACGCGATGGAGCGGTGCCCGGCGTCCAGCAGATGCCGCACCGCCAGCGTCCCGCCCGCCACGTCGTCGACCGACACCGAACACTCCGTGGTCCCCTCGGCGACCCGGTCGACGAGGACGAACGGGATGTCGTGCCGCCGGAACGCCGCGATGTTGCGCCCGGTCGCGTCGGCCGGGGTGAGCAGCACCCCGCGGACCCGCTGCTCCGCGAAGAGCGACAGATACTCCGCCTCCTCGCCGGGGCTCTGCGCACTGTTGCAGACCATGACGCCGAGCCCCGCCTCCCGCGCGGCCCGCTCCGCACCGCGCGCCACGTCCACGAAGAACGGGTTGCCCATGTCGAGGACCAGCAGCCCCATGATCCGGCTGCGCCCCGCCCGCAACTGCCGCGCCGATTCGCTGCGGACGTAGCCGAGCCGGTCGATCGCCGACAGGACACGGGCACGGGTGCCGGGACCGACCGTGTCCGGGCGGTTGATGACGTTGGAGACCGTGCCCACCGATACTCCGGCGACCCGGGCCACGTCCTTGATACCCACCGACTGGGCCATCAGACGGAGACCTCCAGAGGCGCGAGGGACGCGGGACGGACCCTCAGCCTATCCGCGACCATCAGAAGTCGAAGTCGTCGATGTTGTCCTTGTCGAACACCGTCGGCTTGCCCAGGTCGACCACCCCGTCCTTGCCGATCGTGTACGTGCCCAGTTCGCCCGCCTCGAAGGTCTGGCCCTCCTTGCCGGTGATCTGTCCGGACGCCAGTGCGACCGAGGCGTGGCCGGCCAGTTCGCCGAGCTTCGCCGGGTCCCACAGCTCGAACGCCTCGACCGTGCCGTTCTTCACGTACGACCGCAGATCGTTGGGGGTGCCGAGGCCGGACAGCTTCACCTTGCCCCGGTACTTCGAGCCGGACAGGTACTGCGCCGCCGCCTTGATGCCGACGGTGGTCGGCGACACGATCCCGGCGAGCTTCGGATACTCCTGGAGCAGCCCCTGGGTCTGCTGGAAGGACTGCTGGGCGTCGTCGTTGCCGTACGCCACCTTCACCAGCTTCACGTCCTTGTACTTCGGGTCCTTCAGCTCGTCCTTCATGTAGTCGATCCACAGGTTCTGGTTCGTCGCCGTCTGGGCGGCGGACAGGATCGCGATCTCGCCCTTGTAGCCGATCTGTTCGGCGAGCAGCTGGACCTGTGTGCGGCCCAGGTCCTCGGCCCCCGCCTGGGACACGAACACGTTGCGGCAGTCCGGCTTGGTGTCGGAGTCGTACGTGACGACCTTGACGCCGTTCTTCATGGCCTGCTTGAGCGCGGTGCACAGGGCGCCCGGGTCCTGCGCGGACACGGCGATGGCGTCGACCTGCTGCTGGGTGAGGGTGTTGACGTAGGAGACCTGGCCGGAGGTGTCCGTGGCGCTGGTCGGGCCGACCTCCTTGAAAGTGGACCCCAGCGCCTCGACGGCCTTCTGCCCGCCCTTGTCGGCGGTGGTGAAGTAGGGGTTGTTGACCTGCTTGGGCAGGAAGCCCACGGTCAGCCCCTTCTTGGTGGGAGCGTTCGGGTCCGCCTCACCGGCCGAGGCGGCCGAACCGCTCTCCTTCTTCACATCGCTCTTGGTGGTGCCCCCGCAGGCGGTGACGGCGAGCGCGAGGGAGGTGACTGCGGCCAGGGCCGCACAGGTACGGCGGATCGATGACGTACGCATGGCAGGGTCCTTTGCGGAAGAGGGGCGGGTTACGAGCACGGGGTCGTCAGGGAGTCGGGGCCGAGGCGGTCCGCCGCCCCGCCCTCGCGACGGAGATCTGGCGGGCGACACGCGGGCCGAGCACGGAGAGCACGAGCAGCACGCCGGTGACGACGATCTGGGACTGCGCGGAGACGTCCCCGAGGCTCATCACGTTCTGCAGCGCGCCGAGCAGGAACACGCCCGCGATCGCGCCACCGAGCGTGCCCTTGCCGCCGTCGAAGTCGATGCCGCCGAGCAACACGGCCGCCACCACGGACAGTTCAAGACCGGTGGCGTTGTCGAATCGGGCGCTGGCGTAATGCAGTGCCCAGAACACCCCGGTGAGCGAGGCCATCAGCCCGGTCACCGTGAACAGGATCAGCTTCTGCCGCTTCACCCGTACGCCTGCGAACCTGGCCGCCTCCTCGTTGGCGCCCGTCGCGAACAGGGAACGCCCGAACGGCGTTGCGTGCAGGGCGATGACGGCGATGGCGAGGAGCGCCAGGAACGGCAGGAGGGCGTACGGAACGAACGTGTCGCCGATCCGCCCGGCGGCGAAGTCCAGGTAGGGGGACGGGAAGTCGGTGACGGCGTCCGAGCCCAGCACGATCTGCGCGATGCCCCGGTAGGCGGCCAGCGTCCCGATGGTCACGGCGAGCGAGGGCAGTCCGAGCCGGGTCACGAGCAGCCCGTTGACCAGCCCGCACACCACACCGAGCAGCAGGCAGACCGGGATGATCGCCTCGATGGGCAGGCCCTGGTTCCACAGCGCCCCCATCACCGCCCCCGAGAGGCCGGCCGTCGACGCCACCGAGAGGTCGATCTCCCCGGAGACCACCAGGAGGGTCATCGGCAGCGCGATGAGCGCGATGGGCAGAGTGTTGCCGATCAGGAACGACAGGTTGAGGGCGTTGCCGAAACCGTCGACGAAGCCGAAGGACAGCAGCAGCACCACGATCAGAAGGGCGCCGACGACCGTGTCCCAGCGGACGGCGCGCGCGCGTGCGGAGTCAGCCATGGCGGGCGTTCCTCTTCTTCAGGGCGGACGCCACGCGCAGGGCCACGACCCGGTCGACCGCGATGGCGAGGATGAGCAGGATTCCGTTGATCGCGAGCACCCATACGGAGCTGACACCGAGCGCGGGCAGCACACTGTTCACCGAGGTCAGCAGCAGTGCGCCTAGTGCCGCCCCGTACACCGTGCCGGAGCCCCCGGTGAAGACCACCCCGCCGACCACGACCGCGCTGACGACGGTGAGTTCGTAGCCGCTGCCCGTACCGGAGTCGACGTTGCCGAAGCGCGCCAGATACAGCGCCCCCGCGAGTCCGGCCAGCGCCCCGCAGAAGGTGTAGGCGAGCAGGATCCGCCGGCGTACGGGAACCCCGGCCAGCCGCGCCGCCTCCGGGTTGGAGCCCAGGGCGTACAGCTCGCGCCCGCTGCCGAAGTGCTTGAGGTAGTACGCCGTCGACACCAGCACCGCCAGGGCGATCAGCGCGAGCCACGGCACCGCCGAGATCCCGCCGGAGCCGAAGTCCACGAAACCGTCCGGGAGATCGGCCGCCGTGATCTGCCGCGAGCCGACCCAGATCGAGTCGATGCCCCGGATGATGTAGAGCGTCCCGAGCGTCACCACCAGGGCGGGCACCTGGCCGAGGCTCACGAGCAGTCCGTTCAGCAGGCCGAAGCCGACGCCGAGCAGCACGGCCAGGACCACGGCCACCACCGGGTGCCCGCCGCCCTGGAGATACGTCCCGGCGGCGAAGGCGCTGATTCCGAGGGTCGAGCCGACCGACAGGTCGACGTTGCGGGTGATGACCACCAGCGCCTGGCCGGTGGCGACCAGTACCAGGATCGTGGCGTTGAGCAGCAGGTCCTTGATGCCCTGCTCGGAGAGGAACGCGCTGTTGCCCAGCTGGGTGAGCGCCAGCATCGCCAACAGAAGCACGAAGATGGCGAGTTCACGCATCTTGAAGACGCGGTCCACCAGCCGGGTGCTGCTGGAGGCGGGGATCGGCGCGACGGGCGCCGGCTCGGTCGTCGTCACCGTCATGCGGCGGCCCTCCCGGTGGCTGCGGCCATCACGGTCTCCTCGGTGGCGTCGGAACGGGGGATCTCGGCGGTGAGGCGGCCCTCGTGCATCACCAGCACCCGGTCGGCCATGCCGAGGATCTCCGGCAGATCGGAGGAGATCATCAGCACCGCCACCCCGTCGGCCGCCAGCGCGCTGAGCAGCCGGTGCACCTCCGCCTTGGTGCCGACGTCGATGCCGCGCGTCGGCTCGTCGACGATCAGCACGGCAGGCCCGGTCGCCAGCCATTTGGCCAGCACCACCTTCTGCTGGTTGCCGCCGGACAGGGTGGAGACGGCGTCAGCGATGCGGGCGTACTTCACCTGGAGCCGGACCGCCCAGTCGAGCGAGCGGCTGCGCTCCGCACCCCGGTCCATGAGCCCCGCCCGCCTGGTGGTGCGCAGCCCGGTCAGCCCGATGTTCCGCTCGATGGACATGCCCATCACCAGGCCCTGGGCCCGCCGGTCCTCCGGGACCAGGGCGAGCCCGGCGGCCATGGCGGTGGACGGGGCGCCGTTGACGAGTGCCCGCCCGGCCACCTCGACCTCGCCCGCGTCCCACCGGTCGACGCCGAAGACCGCCCGCGCCACCTCCGTACGCCCGGCGCCGACCAGCCCCGCCATGCCGACGATCTCGCCGCACCGCACCTCGAAGGAGACGTCGGTGAACACGCCCTCGCGGGTGAGCCGCCGGACGCTGAGGGCGACCTCGCCGGCTTCGACGTGCTGCTTCGGATACAGCTCGTCCAGGTCCCGGCCGACCATCCGGCGGACCAGGTCCTCCTCCGTCATGCCGGCCAGCGGTTCACTCGCGATCAGCGCCCCGTCCCGCAGGGTCGTGACGCGTTCGCAGATACGGAAGATCTCCTCCAGCCGGTGCGAGATGAACAGCACGGCGGCCCCCTGCTCGCGCAGCGCCCGGACCACGCCGAACAGGCGTGCCACCTCGCTGCCGGTCAGGGCGGCCGTCGGCTCGTCCATGATCAGGACGCGGGCGTCGAAGGAGAGGGCCTTGGCGATCTCGACGATCTGCTGGTCCGCGATGGAGAGGCCGCGCGCCGGGCGGTCGGGGTCGAGCTCGACGCCGAGCCGGTGCATCAGGGCGGCCGTGGCGGTCCGGGTGGCCCGGTGGTCGATGCGGCCGAGCGCCCGGCGGGGCTGACGGCCCATGAAGATGTTCTCGGCGATCGACAGGTCGGGGAAGAGCGTGGGCTCCTGGTAGATGACGGCGATACCGGCGTCGCGGGCGTCGGCGGGACCGTGGAAGGTGACCGGCTCGCCGTCCAGTAGAACCTGGCCGCCGTCGGGCCGGTGCACTCCGGCGAGCGTCTTGATCAGGGTCGACTTGCCCGCGCCGTTCTCCCCGGCGAGAGCGTGGACCTCGCCGGGGAACAGGTCGAGGGACACGTCCCGCAGGGCGCGCACGGCGCCGAACGACTTCGAGATGCCCCTCAGGGCCAGCACGGGGGCCGGATCCTTGGCGGACCGGTGGGTCATCGGTGGCTCCTCGACGATGCGGAGGGCGTCCTCACGGCATCGTGAAAGGTTTCAAATGAGTTGCCGGGACGTTAGGCAGGTCCCTCGGGGTGCGTCAATGGGGTAGAACGGAAATTCTCAACTGTCCCTTGCATTCACAAGGTTCTGCGGCGTCAGGTCTGCCGGAAGGGTTGACAGCCCTCAGGGGCGCTCCTACCTTCAACCCGCATGAATCGTTTCAGATTCATTTGCGTTCACACCGACGTCACAGGAGCGACGAAGTGACCGAGCACGCCACGGTGAAGGCCACCCTCATGTCCCAGTCCATCGAGACGCCCTCCTGGGCGTACGGGAATTCGGGGACCCGCTTCAAGGTCTTCGCCCGGCCCGGCGTGCCCCGCACCCCCGAGGAGAAGCTCGACGACGCGGCGAAGGTGCACGAGTTCACCGGAGCCGCGCCCACCGTCGCCCTCCATATTCCCTGGGACACGGTCGACGACTACGCGGCCCTCGCCGAGCACGCCCGCGACCGGGGCCTGGCCGTCGGGGCGATCAACGCCAACACCTTCCAGGACGACGCCTACCGGCTCGGCAGCGTCTGCCACCCGGAGGCCGCCGTACGCCGCAAGGCCCTGGACCACCTGATGGCCTGCGTCGACATCATGGACGCGACGGGCTCCCGGGACCTCAAGCTGTGGTTCGCGGACGGCACGAACTACCCCGGCCAGGACGACATCCACGGGCGGCAGGACCGGCTCGCCGAGGCGCTCGCCGCCGTGTACGAACGGCTCGGCGACGACCAGCGCATGCTCGTGGAGTACAAGCTGTTCGAGCCCGCCTTCTACACGACCGACGTCCCGGACTGGGGGACGGCCTACGCCCACTGCCTCAAGCTGGGCCCGAAGGCGCAGGTCGTCGTGGACACCGGGCACCACGCGCCGGGCACCAACATCGAGTTCATCGTCGCGACCCTGCTGCGCGAGGGCCGGCTCGGCGGATTCGACTTCAACTCCCGCTTCTACGCCGACGACGACCTGATGGTCGGTGCGGCCGACCCCTTCCAGCTCTTCCGCATCATGTACGAGGTCGTCCGCGGCGGCGGACTCACCGCGGACGTCGCCTTCATGCTCGACCAGTGCCACAACATCGAGGAGAAGATCCCCGCGATCATCCGCTCGGTGATGAACGTCCAGGAGGCCACCGCGAAGGCGCTCCTCGTGGACCGCGCTGCCCTGGCCGACGCCCAGTGCACGGGCGACGTCCTGGAGGCCAACGCCGTGCTGATGGACGCCTACAACACCGACGTACGGCCCCTGCTCGCCGAGGTCCGTGAGGAACAGGGCCTCGACGGCGACCCGATGGCCGCCTACCGGCGCTCCGGCTGGGCGGTGAAGACCGCCGAGGAGCGGGTCGGCGGGCAGCAGGCGGGGTGGGGGGCGTAGGCCGACCCGGGCCCGTCGTACGCCACCCCGTACGCGCTGTGTCACCACGCCCCGCCGCAAAGCCCGCCGCACCCGAACACCCTCCCCGCCCCTCCCTTCGTGAAGGACACCGAGGAACCCCATGGCATTCCACCCCGAAGCCGCAGCGCTCCTGGCCCGCTCCCACCGGCTCGGCTCCGACCCCCGCAACACCAACTACGCGGGCGGCAACGCCTCCGCCAAGGGCGTCGCGCCCGACCCGGTCACCGGTGACGACGTCGAGCTGATGTGGGTCAAGGGCTCCGGCGGCGACCTCGGCACCCTCACCGCCGAAGGGCTCGCCGTCCTCCGCCTCGACCGCCTCCGCGCGCTGCGCGGCGTCTACGCGGGCGAGGAGCGCGAGGACGAGATGGTCGCCGCCTTCGACTACTGCCTGCACGGCAAGGGCGGCGCGGCCCCCTCCATCGACACCGCCATGCACGGGCTCGTCGACGCCCCGCACGTCGACCATCTGCACCCCGACTCCGGGATCGCCCTCGCCTGCGCGGCCGACGGCGAGAAGCTGACCGCCGACTGCTTCGGCGACACCGTCGCCTGGGTCCCCTGGCGGCGCCCCGGATTCCAACTCGGCCTGGACATCGCCGCGGTGAAGGCGGCCAACCCCGAAGCCATCGGCTGCGTCCTCGGCGGCCACGGCATCACCGCCTGGGGCACGACGTCCGAGGAGTGCGAGGCCAACGCGCTGCGCATCATCCGTACCGCCGAGACCTTCCTGGCCGAGCACGGCAGGCCCGAGCCGTTCGGGCCGGTGACCGAGGGGTACGAGGCGCTGCCCGAGGGCGATCGCCGCGCGCGGGCCGCCGCCCTCGCCCCGTACGTACGCGCCCTCGCCTCCCGGGACCACGCCCAGGTCGGCCACTTCGACGACTCCGAAGCGGTGCTGGACTTCCTCGCCCGTGCCGAACACCCGAGGCTCGCGGCCCTCGGCACCTCATGCCCGGACCACTTCCTGCGGACGAAGGTCAGGCCCCTGGTCCTCGACCTGCCGCCGACGGTCGAACTCACCGAAGCCATAAGCCGCTTGGACGAACTGCACACCGCCTACCGGGAGGAGTACGCCGCCTACTACACCCGGCACGCCGAGCCCGGCTCGCCTCCGATGCGGGGCGCGGACCCGGCGATCGTGCTGATCCCCGGGGTGGGGATGTTCAGCTTCGGCAAGGACAAGCAGACCGCCCGCGTGGCGGGGGAGTTCTACCTCAACGCGATCAACGTGATGCGCGGCGCGGAAGCCGTCTCCTCCTACGCCCCGATCGAGGAGTCGGAGAAGTTCCGCATCGAGTACTGGGCCCTGGAGGAGGCCAAACTCCGGCGGATGCCCCCGCCCAAGCCGCTGGCCACCCGGGTCGCCCTGGTGACCGGAGCGGGCAGCGGCATCGGCAAAGCCATCGCCCGCCGTCTCGTCGCGGAGGGCGCCTGCGTGGTCGTCGCCGACCTGGACGCGGCGAGCGGGGCCGCCGTCGCCGAGGAACTGGGCGGCCCCGACCGGGCGGTGGCCGTCACGGTCGACGTCACCAGCGAGGAGCAGGTGGCCGGTGCCTTCGCGGCGGCGTCACTCGCCTTCGGCGGCGTCGACCTGGTGGTCAACAACGCCGGCATCTCCATCTCCAAGCCGCTGGCCGAGACAACGGTCCGGGACTGGGACCTCCAGCACGCCATCATGGCCAGGGGCTCCTTCCTCGTCGCCCGCGAGGCCGCGCGCGTCATGCGGGCCCAGGGCCTCGGCGGCGACCTCGTCTACATCGCCTCGAAGAACGCCGTCTTCGCCGGTCCCAACAATGTGGCGTACTCCGCCGCCAAGGCCGACCAGGCGCACCAAGTGCGATTGCTGGCAGCAGAGTTGGGCAGCGACGGCATTCGCGTCAACGGAGTCAACCCGGACGGTGTGGTGCGCGGCTCCGGCATCTTCGCCGGCGGGTGGGGAGCGCAGCGCGCCGCCACGTACGGGATCGAGGAGGAGAAGCTCGGCGAGTTCTACGCCCAACGCACCCTCCTCAAGCGGGAGGTGCTGCCCGAACACGTCGCCAACGCCGTCTTCGCGCTCACCGGCGGCGAGTTGACCCACACCACCGGCCTGCACATCCCGGTCGACGCCGGGGTCGCCGGGGCCTTCCTGCGATGAGCGCCGCCGGTACGAAGACCTTCGCGGCCGTCGACCTCGGCGCGTCCAGCGGACGGGTCATGACCGGCCGCGTCGGCCCGGACACCCTGCGCCTCACCGAGGCCCACCGCTTCCCCAACCGGCCCGTGCACCTGCCGGAGGGCCTGCGCTGGGACATCCTCGGCCTGTACGGGGGAGTGCTCGACGGGCTGCGCGCGGCGGGCCCGGTCGACTCCCTGGGCATCGACAGCTGGGCGGTGGACTACGGGCTCCTCGCCGCCGACGGGTCCCTCCTCGGCAACCCCGTCCACTACCGGGACCGGCGTACCGAAGGCGTCGTGGAGCAGGTGTGGGCCACGGTTCCGCCCGACGACCTCTACCGGGCGACGGGAATCCAGTACGCCCCCTTCAACACGCTCTACCAACTCGTGGCAGCACAGGGGACACCCCAACTCGCCTCTGCGGGAAGCCTGTTGCTGATACCGGATCTGATCGCGTACTGGCTCACCGGGGAGCAGGGCACCGAGCTGACCAACGCCTCCACCACCCAGCTCATCGACGCGCGCACCGGCGACTGGAACCGCCCCCTGGCCGACCGCCTCGGTATCGACCTGGCCCTCTTCGCCCCGCTGCGCCGCCCGGGCGACCCGGCGGGCACGCTGCTCCCCGCCGTCCAGGAACGGACCGGACTGCCCGGCCCCGTACCGGTGACGGCCGTCGGCTCGCACGACACCGCCTCCGCCGTCGCCGCCGTCCCCGCCGGACGGCGGGAGCGGTTCGCCTACCTCTGCACCGGAACCTGGTCCCTGGCCGGCCTCGAACTCGACGCGCCCGTCACCACCGGGGCGAGCCGCTCCGCGAACTTCACCAACGAGCTGGGCATCGACGGCACCGTGCGCTTCCTGCGCAACATCATGGGCCTGTGGCTGCTCCAGGAGTGCATGCGCACCTGGGAGCTGACCGACGTCACCCCCCTGCTGGCCGACGCCGCCCGCATGCCCGCTCTGCGGTACGTGGTGGATGCCGCCGCACCCGAGTTCCTGGCCCCCGGAGACATGCCCGGGCGGATCGCGGCCGCCTGCCGGGCGACCGACGGGCCGGTGCCCCGCACCCCGGGGGAGATCACCCGCTGCGTCCTCGACTCGCTGGCCCTCGCCCACCGGCGGGCGATCCGCGAGGCGCAGCACCTGGCCGACCGCGAGGTCGACGTCGTGCACCTCGTCGGCGGCGGGGCGCGCAACGCCCTGCTCTGCCAACTCACCGCCGACGCCTGCGGGGTGCCCGTGGTCGCGGGCCCCGCCGAGGCGGCCGCGCTCGGCAACGTCCTCGTCCAGGCGCGGGCCCACGGCCTGCCCGGCGATCTGGCCGCCACCCGTGAACTCATCGCCCGCACCCAGCCCTTGAGCCGCTACGAGCCGTCGGGTGACCCGACGGCCTGGGAGGCGGCGGCGCGCCGCACCGAAGACGCCCGCCCCCTGCCTGCCTGACCGACAGCTTTCCCTGCCCCATCCCCCTTCCCCTCGCTGAATCGGAGCCGAGTGTGATCAGCCGACGACGACTGCTCAGCACGACCGCCACCGCCCTGGGAACCACCCTCATCGCCGGAGCCATCCCACCCGCACAGGCCGCGGAACGCGGTGCGCCGGGGGCCAAGGGCCTCCGGGTGGGCGGTTCGACCGCCGAGTACGTGAAGAACCCGCTCGGTCTCGGCCCCGCCCGCCCCCGCCTCGGCTGGCCGCTCACCGCCACCGCGCCGGGCCGCACCCAGAGCGCGTACCAGATCCGTGTCGCGCTGAGCGAACGCGCCCTGGAACGGCCCGACGTGTGGGACAGCGGCAAGGTCGAGTCCGCCGAGTCCACGCAAGTCCTCTACGGAGGGCCGGAGTTGCGCTCCCGTACCCGCTACTACTGGACCGTGCGGGTCTGGGACGACGAAGGCCGGGTCTCGGGCTGGTCCGAGCCCGCCTGGTGGGAGACCGGCCTCACCGAGACCTCGGACTGGTCCGCACGCTGGATCGGCGCCCCGGCCGCCCTCGTCGGCGCACCCGCCCTGGACAAGGCCTCCTGGATCTGGTTCCCGGAGGGCGACCCGGCGACCAGCGCTCCCGCCGCGACCCGCTGGTTCCGGGGCGCCTTCGACGTACCGGACGGCGTGACGCGGGCCCGCCTCGTGCTCACCGCAGACGACGGGTACGTCGCCCACCTCGACGGTACGGAAGTGGCGCGGGCCGAACCCGACGAGGTCGCCCGGGCCTGGAGCCGCCCCTCCGTCACCGACGTCACCGAACGGCTGGCCCCCGGCCGTCACGTCCTCGCCGTCGCCGCGACCAACGAGGTCACCGGCCCCGCCGGACTGCTCGGCGTCCTGGAGCTGACCACCGCCGACGGCGTACGGACCGTCACCACCGGCGACGGCTGGAAGGCCACCGACACCGAACCCGCAGGCGACTGGCAGGCGTTGGACTACGACGACGGCGCCTGGCCCACCGCCAAGGTCCTCGCCCCGTGGGGCTCGGGCCCCTGGGGCGAGGTCGCCGCCGCCTACGCCCCCGTCGCCCAGCTGCGCCACGAGTTCCGGCTCCGCCGCAAGCCCGTCGCGCGGGCCCGGCTCTACTCCACGGCCCTCGGCCTGTACGAGGCCCACCTCAACGGCAAGCGGGTCGGGACGGACCGCCTCGCCCCCGGCTGGACGGACTACGCCAAGCGCATCCAGTACCAGACGCACGAGGTCACCGAGCTGCTCACCTCCGGGTCCAACACCCTCGGCGTGGAGCTGGCGACGGGGTGGTACGCGGGCAACGTCGGGATGTTCGGCCCGCATCAGTATGGCGAACACCCCGCCTTCCTCGGCCAGTTGGAGGTGACCTATCGGGACGGCACCACCGAGCGGGTGCTGTCCGGCACCGAATGGCGGGCCGCCACCGGACCCATCACCCTGGCGGACCTCCTCACCGGCGAGAACTACGACGCCCGCCTGGAGACCGACGGCTGGCTCCGCACCGGCTTCGACGACTCCGCCTGGGCCAAGGCCGTGCCCGCCGAGGAGGAGGTCACCGGCGAACTGGTCGCCGAGCCCGACGGGCCCTGCCGCGTCATCCAGGAGCTGAAGGCCCGGAAGATCACCGAACCCCGCCCCGGCGTCTTCGTCTTCGATCTCGGCCAGAACATGGTCGGTACCGCCCGCCTGCGGGTCACCGGCCGGGCCGGCACCACCGTACGGCTGCGCCACGCCGAGGTGCTGAACCCGGACGGCACCGTCTACACCACCAACCTCCGCACCGCCGCCGCCACCGACCACTACACCCTCAAGGGCGGCGGCCGCGAGACGTACGAGCCGCGCTTCACCTTCCACGGCTTCCGCTACGTCGAGGTGACCGGCTACCCGGGCAAGCCGCCGCTCGACGCGATCGTCGGGCGGGTGATCCACACCGACGCGCCGCTCACCATGGAGTTCGAGACGAACGTCCCGATGCTCAATCAGCTCCACAGCAACATCACCTGGGGTCTGCGCGGCAACTTCCTCTCCATCCCCACCGACACCCCCGCCCGCGACGAACGCCTCGGCTGGACCGGCGACATCAACGTCTTCGCTCCCACCGCCGCCTACGCGATGGAGTCCGCCCGCTTCCTCTCCAAGTGGCTGAGCGACCTCCAGGACGACCAGACCGCCGACGGGGCCTTCACGGACGTCGCACCCCACGTCGACGGTCTCGGCGCGGGCTCGGCCGGCTGGGGCGACGCGGGTGTCACCGTCCCCTGGGCCCTCCACCAGGCGTACGGCGACACCCAGGTGCTGGAGCGGGCCTGGCCCTCGATGCTGAAGTGGCTCGACTACCTGGAGGAGAACAGCACCGGACGGCTGCGGCCCGCCTCCGGCTACGGCGACTGGCTCAACATCGCCGACGACACCCCCAAGGACGTCATCGCCACCGCCTACTACGCCCACAGCGCCGCCCTCGTGGCCCGTACCGCCCGGGTCCTGGGCAAGGACCCGGCCCCGTACACAGCACTGTTCGCGGAGATCCGCGACGCCTTCCGTTCCGCCTACGTCACCGACGGCGGCCGGGTGAAGGGCGACACCCAGACCGCCTACGTCCTCGCGCTCTCCATGGACCTGCTGACCGGACAGGAGCGGACCACGGCCGCCGACCGGCTCGTCGCTCTCATCGAGGCCAAGGACTGGCACCTGTCCACGGGCTTCCTCGGCACCCCGCGTCTGCTCCCCGTCCTCACCGACACCGGGCACACGGACGTGGCGTACCGCCTGCTGCTCCAGCGGACCTTCCCCAGCTGGGGCTACCAGATCGACCGCGGGGCCACGACCATGTGGGAGCGCTGGGACTCCATCAAGCCGGACGGAAGCTTCCAGGACGCCGGGATGAACTCCTTCAACCACTACGCGTACGGCTCGGTCGGGGAGTGGATGTACGCCCACATCGCGGGCATCGCCCCCGCCGCCCCCGGCTTCCGCGAGGTCACCGTGCGGCCACGCCCCGGCGGTGGCATCACCCGCGCCCGGGGCCGCTTCACCTCGCTCCACGGCCCGGTCACCACCGACTGGAAGACGGAGAAGGGCCGTTTCCACCTGACCGTGGGCCTGCCCGTGAACACCACCGCCGAGGTCTGGATCCCGGCCGCCCGCGCCGAGGACGTCACCCACCCCGGCGCCCGCTTCCTGCGGATGGACGACGGCTGCGCGGTCTTCGCGATCGGCTCGGGGCAGTACCGCTTCACGGCCTGAGGCGGCCAGGACGAGCGACGTGCGCCGTACCGGCGGTCAGAAACCGCCGGTACGGCGCACGCGCTCCCGGGACCCCCGCCCCGCCCGTCAGCCCTCGCGCCTCGACCGCCAGAGCAGCCAGATGAAGTACGGGGCGCCGATCACGGCCGTGAGCAGGCCGACCGGGATCTGCGCCGGGGCGATGACCGTCCGGCCGACCGTGTCGGACACGACCACCAGCAGCGCGCCGAGCAGC
Organism: Streptomyces rubiginosohelvolus; assembly: GCF_014649875.1. Lineage (GTDB taxonomy): Bacteria > Actinomycetota > Actinomycetes > Streptomycetales > Streptomycetaceae > Streptomyces > Streptomyces rubiginosohelvolus. The sequence continues at coordinate 28,009 of NZ_BMTW01000006.1, forward strand.
GCGCTGACCGGCAGGACCCGCGCGTGGCGGCGGCCCACCAGGGCGCGTGCCGCGTGCGGGGCGACGAGGCCGACGAACCCGATCACGCCGACCGCCGCCACGGCTCCCGCCGTCAGGAGGACGGCGAGGCTCAGCAGGCCCAGCCGGGTGGCCCCGATCCGCACGCCGAGCAGGGCGGGCGTCTCGTCGTCCAGCCCGATCAGGTCCAGTTCACGACGCATCAGCACCAGGACGGGCAGCGCGACGACCAGCGCCACCAGCACCGGAATCAGCTCGGGGAACGTCCGCCCGTACGTCGAACCACCCAGCCAGGCCAGCGCCTTCGTCTCGTTGTACGGGTCGGTGAGCACGATCAGCAGACTCACGACCGCGCCCGCACCCGCGTGCACACCCATGCCGATGAGCACCAGACGGTTCTGCTCCAGACCACGGCGTGAGGCCAGACCGAACACCAGCGCCGCAGCCGCCGCCGCACCGGCCAGCGCGGAGCCGCCGATCAGCCAGAAGCTCGCCAGCGGTACGACGGTGAGCACGGTGACCGCACCCACCCCCGCCCCGCTGACGACGCCGAGGACGCCCGGCTCCGCGAGCGGGTTGCGCGACACCGCCTGGACGGCCGTTCCCGCGACCGCCAGCGCCGCACCGGCCAGCAGAGCGGCGGCGACCCGGGGGACCCGGGTGTCCAGGACGTAGCTGACGAACTGCCCCGACCGGCCCGCGAGCCAGTTGCCGACATCGCCCATCAGCAGCGTCGCGTCGCCGAAGAGCGTCGCCACGACCACCGCGCCGACCAGCCCCACGACCGTCGCCACCAGGGTGAGGGCGAACGCGCGCCGGCTGCGCAGCCGGGAGAACGCCGTCGAGCCGCTGTCCGTGCCCATGTCGCGCGACCGGTAGGCGAGGACGATCAGGACGAGCGCCCCGAAGCAGGTCGTGACGATGCCGGTCGGCACCTCCGCCCCCGCCTGGGCGCCGAACACCGCGCGCAGCAGCACATCCGCGCCGAGCACCACGAGCACGCCAGCGAGCGCCGACGCCGGGATGAACGCGCGGTGCCGGACCAGGCCCGGGATCCAGGTGCTGAGCAGCCGGACCGCCGCGGGCGCGCACAGGCCGACGAAGCCGACCGGCCCCGCGACCGCAACCGACACCGCCGCCAGCAGCACCGCGAGGGTGACCGCGATGCTCCGTGTCAGCCGGGGGCTCACTCCCACGACCGCCGCACCGTCGTCGCCGAGGGCGAGGATGTCGAGGCGCCGGCCCATCAGCATGAGCCCGGTGAACGCCACGAGCGCGACCGGGGTGAGCCGGTCGATGGACTGCATGCCGATCTGGGCGAGCGAACCCTCGCCCCAGGCGAACAGCCCGGTGGTCTGCTGGGAGCGCAGGAGCAGCATCGTGCCGCTCAGGCCGGACAGCGCGAGGGTGAGCGCGGATCCCGCCAGCACCAGCCGGATGGGTCCGGCCCCCGCCCGGGACAGGCCGAGCACGACGGCCGCCGCGATGAGCCCGCCGAGGAACGCCGTGGCCCCGGCGGGCAGCGCGGGCAGGGAGATGCCGAACGCGGCGACGGTGACCACCGCGAAGTACGCACCCGCGTTCACGGCGAGCGTGTCGGGGGACGCCAGCATGTTGCGCGACACCGACTGGAGGGCGGCGCCCGCCGCACCGAGCGCGCAGCCGACCAGCAGCCCCGCGGCGAGCCGGGGCAGCCGGGAGTCCAGGACCACGGCGGCCGTCTGCTCGTGGGCGGTCCGGTCGGAGGACGAGCCGGTGGCCAGGTTCCAGAGCGTGTGCAGATCGACGGCGGCGGTGCCCTGGCTCACGTGCGTCAACGCGAGGGCGCCGAGGGCGAGGAGCCCCGCGAGCGCGAGGAGGAACATCCGGCCGCGACGGGCCGGTTGGCCGGCCGCCGCCGGGGACACGGCCCCGGCGGGACCGGTCGCGCCCGCCACCGTCTTCACGGGGGCGGGCGGAGCGGTTGTGGTGCGGGTGCTCATCGTCAGGCGGTCAGCGCGCCGACGAGGGCGTCGATGTACTCGCGCATCGACGCGGTGCCGCCGAACATCCAGATGCCGTCGGGCAGCCGGTGGACCTCGTCGTTCTTCACGAACGGGAGGGACTTCCACACCGCGTTGTCCTTGAGGCCGTCGGCGAACGGGTCGCCGCCGTCGGAGTCGTTCGCGATGTAGGCGAACTGCGCGTCGCCGATCTTCGTGAGGCCCTCGACGTCGGTCGCGGCCAGGCCGTAGGCCTTGTCGCCCTTCAGCTTCCACGGGTCGACGAGGCCGAGCTCGGTGTTCACGTCGGAGAGCAGCGAGCCCTTGACGTACGGGCGCACCGAGACCTGGTTGCCCTCCTGCCAGCCGTCGGCGAAGGCGACCTTCTCGCCGTCGAGCCCGGCGTCCGCCAGCTTCTTCTTGCCGTCGGCGACCGCCTTGCGGAAGGAGTCGATCTCGGACTTGGCCTTGTCCTCGGTGCCGGTGGCCTGGGCGATGAGGTCGACGGTGTCGACCATCTGGTCGATCTGCCGGCTCGCGTCGGCCGAACGGACCACGGCGACCGGCGCGGCCTTCGACAGCTGCGCGATGGCCGAGTCGGACAGGTCGGTGGTGGCGACGATGAGGTCGGGCTTCAGGCTCGCCACGGTGGCGACACTGGGCTCGCCCCGGGTGCCTATGTCCTTGACGCCCTTGGTGAGCGGGGCCGCCGTGTCGTACGCGGTGTAACCCTTCACGTCGGCGACGCCGACCGGCTGCACGCCGAGGGTCACCAGCGTCTCGACGACGTTCCACTCGGTGCCGACGACCCGCTTGGCCGGGCCGTCGAGCGTGATCTTCTTGCCGCGCGAGTCGGTGACCGTCACGGCCTTGTCCCCGGCGGACTCCTTCTTCGGCGCCTCGGTGGTGCCGCACGCCGTCAGGGCGAGCGCGGCCGCGGCGGCGAGGACGGGCCACGTCAGGTGCTGGTTCTTCATGAGGGTGTTCAGGGCCTTTCGGTACGAAGGTGGTGGCGGCCGACCGCGCGGGTGCGCGGGATGCCGGTGGGGGAGTCGAGTTCGACGTCGATACGGATGCCGTACGCGTCGGTGAGCCGCTCGGGGGCGTACACCTCGGCGGGCGTTCCCGCGGCGACGATCCGCCCGGACGAGAGGAGGACGACCTGGTCGGCCACGGCGGCGGCCTGGTCCAGGTCGTGGAGCACGACGCCGACGGTGACGCCGTGGGTGTCGGCGAGATCGCGGACGAGGTCGAGGATCTCCACCTGGTAGCGCAGGTCGAGGAAGGTGGTGGGCTCGTCGAGCAGGAGCACGTCGGTGTCCTGGGCCAGGCAGCAGGCGAACCAGACGCGCTGCAACTGCCCGCCGGAGAGGCTCTCCACCCCCCGGTCGGCGAACTCGGTGAGGTTCGTGACGGTCAGCGCGTGCTCGACCATCCGGGCGCCGTCCGGATCCGTTCCGCGGATCCGGCCCCGGTAGGGGTGCCGGCCGAATCCGACCACGTCGCGCACGCTGAGCCCGGCCGGTGCGTTGCGGCTCTGCGCGAGCAGGGTGACGCGGCGGGCGAAGTCGGAGCGTGACAGGGCGAGGGCGTCGACGGGCGCGCCGTCCTCGGCCCCGGCCGCCACGGTCACGCTGCCGGTGCGGGCCTTGTGCAGCCGGGCCACGGCCCGCAACAGGGTGGACTTCCCACTGCCGTTCGGCCCGATGAGGGCGGTGACACGACCGCGCGGCAGCCGGAGGTCGGCGCCGTGCACGACGTCGGTGCGGTCGTACGCGATCGTCATGTCGCGGGCGTCGAGGCCCGCGTCGTCGGCGGGCAGTGCGGTGGCACCGGCAGCGGGCGCGGAGGGCCGTGGCGGCGGGTCTTCTCGGTCGAGGGCAGGAGCGATCACGAGCGTGAGGTTAGCCTAACCTAAATTGCCCTGGTCAAGGGGGATTCGGAATCGTGTCCTCCGCGTGACCCTCGGGCGGCTCGCCCAGCGGCCGACGGCCGCCGTCGAGCGACGACCGGAGGGTGTCGAGCCGCTTCGGGGCCTCGGATGGCGGTACTTTCCGGCCGAAGCGGCGGTTTGGTGCATCGAGCCGCTCCGGCATATTCCCAGGTCAGGCGGTTGTTTCGGATTGAACCGCCGAAATCTGTCCATATGCTGGACGCTTCACGCAGGGCCTCTGAGCTGCCCGAATGACCATTCGGTCGGTTCGAACGTCCGTCTGCGGCTGGAAGCTGGCCGTCGATGTGCGCCTACTTTCCGCATGCGTAAGACTCCTGACCGCAATCAGGCACCCGAGCAAGGAGTTTTCACCAATGCGACGCAACCCTCACGCCATCTTCGCAACCATCACGGCGAGCACCCTTCTCCTCGGTGGTTTCGCGACCGCCACCGCGCAGGCCGCGCCGGCGAAGGCGGAGAGTCTCTACGCACCCTCGGCGCTCGTCCTCACCGTCGCCCGCGGCGAGGACCCGATGACCGCCACCGTCGAGCGGGCCGTGACGCTCGCCTGCGCCCCCACCGCCGAGGGAACCCACCCCGACCCCGCTGCGGCCTGCAAGGAACTGGCCGCGGTGCAGGGCAAGTTCGCCGAACTCGCCGCAGGCCCGTCGAACCGCACCTGTACCCGCCAGTGGGACCCGGTCGTGGTGACCGCCCACGGTGTCTGGCAGGGCAAGCCGGTCCAGTTCAGCACCACGTACGGGAACGCCTGCGAGATGGCGGGCAGCATGAACGACAACGCCGTCTTCGCCTTCTGATCCACCGGGGCCTGCCGACGCCGGGCTGACGGGACACGACACCGTCCCGCCCACCGCGTCCGGCCTTCTGGTCCCGCCCGGCGTGCCCCGCACACGCCCCCGTCCACGACGACCGGGAGCCTGCGGTCGCCCCTGGCCGTTTCCGCCGCGGCCGGCAGCGACTCGCCCCGGTCGGTTGGTCACGAACCCCTCGACCCGCTCACTGCCCGGACGGCTCCTCCTGCGTCACCCGGGTACCCGGATGGCGCAGCGAGATGAGGAACGCGATCCCCAGGGCGATGGCCATTCCGTAGAAGACCCACTGGTTCGCCTCGGCGAAGTCCATCCGGATCGCCGACATCGAGTCCCGTACGGTCTCGGCCACCGGTCCCGAACCGGACGGCCCCCGGGAGTCCCCCTGACCGGTCACCGACTGCGCGATGGACTCGGCGGCATCCCGCGACGCTCCCTCCGGCACCCCCTTGTCCCGCAGGGTCTCGTCCACCTTGGTGATCGTCGTATGGGTCAGCAGGGTGCCGTAGACGGCCAGTCCGATGCTGGCCGCGAAGTTCCGCACGGTCTGGGTGATGCCGGTGACCTCGCCGTAACTGGCGTCGATCGCCCGGTTCACCGCGTCCGTCGAGGCCGGCGCCAGCAGCAGGCCGATCCCCGCGCCCGCCATGGCCGCGTACAGCCACTGGTCGTGCATGGAGAGCGTCGTCAACTTCCCCGCCCACAGGGCGAACCCGACCGCGCCGAGCGCCGTGCCGAGCTTCATCGCGGGGCGGGCGCCGCGCTTGTCGAGGATCCGGCCGCCCCACTGGGAGGCCAGCCCGAAGCCGATGAAGAAGTACAGGAGATACAGCGCGGCCTGGTTCGGCGACGCGCTGAGCGAGACCTGCGCGTAGACGGAGGCGAAGAAGAACACCGGGACGAACGCCATCATGGCGAAGAACAGCACGGCGTTGTCGACGCTGAACGCCAGGTCGCGGAAGACCCGCAGTTTGATCAGCGGGAAGCGGGTGCGCAGCTCGAACCGGCAGAAGACCGCCAGCACGACCAGACCGACCGCGATACAGGCCCAGGTGGCGACGGAGTCCCAGCCCCAGGTGGACGACTGCTGCAACCCCAGCACGGTCAGCCCCATACCGACGGCGACCAGCGCCGCCCCGGGCAGATCCAGCGGTTCGCGACGGGACCGCTCCGGGATCCGGGCCAGCAGTGCCAGGACGATCGCGATGACGGCGACGGGGACGTTGACCCAGAAGATCGCCCGCCAGGTCCACGCGGTGAGCCAGCCGCCGAGCAGCGGCCCGATGGCGGTGAGCGCCCCGGAGATACCGAAGAAGAGCGCCAGTGCCCGCCCGCGCCGCTCCACCGGGAAGACGGCGATGACGACGGCGAGCGCGGCGGGGAACATCAGGGCCGCGCCGATGCCCTGGACGGCCCGGAAGCCGATCAGCCAGGCCTGCGCGAAGTCCCCGTCGGGCACCGCACCGCACAGTGCGGAGGCGATGACGAAGACGAGTGTGCCGATGAGCATCACGCGGCGGTGCCCGAAGATGTCGGACAACCGGCCGCCCAGCGCGAAGAAGGCGGCCAGCGTGAGCAGATAGGCGTTGACCACCCACTGCATCTGCGAGGAGGTGAGCCCGAGTTCGTCGATGATGTCCGGGGCGGCGATCGCCACGATGGTCTGGTCGATGAACGTCATCGACACCGCGAACAGCATGGCGGCGAGCGCGAGGCCCTGGTTCGGCGGACCGCCCGGTCGGCCCACTGTTCCCGGATCCGACGACGTCGGACCCGGGGCGCCCTTCTCCGGGATGTCTCTGCCCATGCGTCCATGGTCGCCGGGGGGCGGCCGTGGTGCATCCCGAGCCACGCACGCGGCCCCCGCCGCAGGTCGGGGGCGTCGCGCGCTACTTGCCCGCGGCGGTTCCGGAGTACAGCAGCAGGGCCATCTCGCGGGCGTTCTTGATGGCCGCGGCCATCTGGCGCTGCTGCTGGGCGCTGATCCGGGTGACGCGGCGGCTGCGGATCTTCCCCCGGTCGGAGATGAACCGCCGCAGCAGATCGGTGTCCTTGTAGTCGATGTACGTGATCCCGGCGGCGTCCAGGGGGTTCGGCCGGTTCTTGAGCGGCTTGCGGGGGTCCTGCTGACGTGCCATGAGGCTTCCTCGTGCTCGGTGGGATGGGTGTGCTGGTGGTGCGGTCGGTGGATACGGTCCGGGGCCGCGGAGTTACGGGGGTGGGCCGGCCGGTCTCAGTGCACCGGGTCGAGGAGCGCGTCGAACGCGGCGGGCAGGCTCTTCCACGCCTCCCGGCCCGACCCGTACTCCTCGTCCGTGAGGAGGCAGGAGTCCAGCAGACCGGTCAGCCCCTCGCGGTCGAGGCCCGGGGAGACGAAGACCAGGTGCTGGCAGCAGTCGCCGTGCTCGGGGTGCCAGTCGAGCGCGGCCGCCGCCTGCCGGTAGGGCGGCACCATGGACCAGGCCGCGTCCGGGAGCGAGGCGAGCCAGGGCCCTGTGTTCTCGACACAGAGCGCGCCGCCCGCCGCGTCCCAGGAGAGCAGGGTGTCGGGCCGGTCCGCGAGCCAGAACCGGCCCCGGCTGCGGGCCGCGGCGCAGCTCAGGTCCTCCAGGGCGTCGAGCAGGCGCTCGGGGTGGAAGGGCCGGTGCCGCCGCCAGACGAGCGTGCCCACCCCGGCCTCCTCCGCCTCCTGCGGCAGCAGGGCGCAGGCCGGGTGCTGGCCCGCTGCCGCCGCCTCCACGTCGAACCCGGCGAACGCCAGCCGTCCCAACTCCGGCGATCCGGCCGCTGCCTGACGTGCCGTCGGGTTCAACTGCCGGATCAGGGCGCGGTCCTCGTCGTCGGCCGCCGAATTCGGCGCCACGGCCAGGACGGGGGCGTATTCCACCTGCCGGGCCCAGGTGTCGCCGATGGTCCGCCGGTCGGCCGGGGCCGCCGCGAGACCGGCCTCGGCCAGATCGTCGCCGTTGGAGAGGCAGGGCAGGACGAGCGTGGGGTCGATCGCCGTGAACACGTTGGTGACCTCGGCGGCGTCGGTGTGCGCGGCGATCACCTCGGCCATGGACTTCGGTTCGACGGAGTCCCAGAGCTCCAGGACGGCGAGCCGGGTCACCCCGTCCCCCGCGAGCCGTTCGAGTTCCGGGACGAGGTCCTCGCGCAGCGCGCAGCAGGCGCATTCGTTCACCAGCGGGGTGTCGCCGGAGGCCAGCTCTCCGCCGGCGTCCCGCAGGGAGCGCCGGACCGTCCCGCCGGTGGCCGTCGACAGGTCGTGGTGCAGCGCGACGCTGAGCGGTACGTCCCGCAGCAGCCCTTCCACGACCTCGCCGCGCGCCTCGGAGTGCAGACCGCAGACGATGACGACGGGCAGTTTCGCGCGGCGCCCGCTCACCGGGCCTCACCGCGTCCGTAGCGGCGCTCGAAGCGCTCGACGCGTCCGGCGGTGTCCAGGACGCGGGCGGTGCCCGTGTAGAAGGGGTGGCTCGCGGAGGAGATCTCCACGTCGACCACCGGGTAGGTGTTGCCGTCCTCCCAGGTGACGGTGCGATCGCTGGTCATGGTCGAGCGGGTCAGGAACGCGAAGTCGGCGGCCTTGTCGCGGAAGACGACGGGGCCGTAGGCGGGGTGGATTCCGGGCTTCATGACGGTGTCCTCGGGTGGGGCTTCAGGAGTGTGCGGAGTGTGCGGGGTGCCGGGCGGGCCTCAGCGGTCCTCGCGGAAGTCGACATGGCGGCGGGCCACCGGGTCGTACTTGCGCAGCACCATCCGGTCGGGGTCGTTCCGCCGGTTCTTACGGGTGACGTAGGTGTAGCCGGTCCCCGCGGTGGAGCGGAGCTTGATGACCGGGCGTACTTCGTTGCGAGCCATGGGCGCTACTATATGGCAATGGTTTCCATTTTCAATAATGGATGCGTCGAAGGAGAGGTAGGTAACTTTCATGTCCGCCCACTGCCAACTGACCGGCTCGAAGCCGGGATTCGGCAACAACATCTCCCACTCGCACCACCGGACGTCCCGCCGGTTCGACCCGAATGTCCAGCGCAAGCGGTACTGGCTGCCCGGTGAGGGACGCTATGTGCGTCTCACGCTGAGCGCCCGGGCGATCAAGACCGTCGACAGCATCGGCATCGAAGCCGCGGTCGCGCGCATCCGTGCGCGGGGGGAGAAGGTCTGATGGCGAAGAAGAGCAAGATCGCGCGCAACGACAGCCGCCGGGCGACCGTCGAGCGGTACGCGGCCCGCAGGGCCGAGCTGAAGGAGATCATCCGCCGGCCCGGCACCCCGGAGCATGAGCGTCTCGCCGCCGTGGAGGAGCTGCGGCGGCAGCCGCGTGACGCCAGTGCCACCCGGGTCCGTAACCGGGACAGCGTCGACGGCAGGCCGAGGGGGTTTGTGCGCAAGTTCGGCCTCTCCCGGGTCCGGATGCGGGAGCAGGCCCACGCGGGATTCCTGCCCGGAGTGACCAAGTCCTCCTGGTGACACCGGGCTGAACGGGCCGGGTGGGGCGGGCGGTGGCGCGGCAGGTTCCGTCGCGCCACCGCCCGAGCCTCCGGTCCCAGTGGAGCGCGGCGGGTTCCGTCGTGCCACCGCCCCCCGCCGGTCTCAGCGGCCGACCGGGTCCGCGTGTGCCCCGTCCCCGGGTGTCACGAGGGCGAGGTGGCCCCCGTCGTCCAGCGGTGTCGGGACGGTCAGGGTCGAGACCAGCGCCGCCTTGTCCGCGTCGAAGACGTGGATCTCGCCGTGGCCGCCCCGGCTGACCGCGACCAGACCCCCACCGGGGGAGGCGGCGACCGCCCGCCGCTGCACGCCGTCCCACGGGGTCCCGCCGCGCCGGGGCGCACCGGACATGGCGGGCAGGGGCAGTCGCGCGCCGACCTCCGGGCGGGATCCGGCGGCCGGGGGAGCGGTGAGGAGGATCAGCTCGTCGCCGTCCGGGTGGACCCGGGTGAACGCGATGTGACGGGCGGTCACCGCGAGCCGGAAGACCAGCCCCGGTCCCAGGTCGAGCCTCCCCGACTCGCCGGTGTCGAGGTGATGCCACCAGGCGTCGTTGGACCAGTCCGGCCACTGTCCGGGGTCGCCCGGCCCGCCGCGCACGCACGACCAGAGCATCCGCCGTACGGGATCGAGCCGCAGGTAGTAGCCGCGCCCGCCGGAACGCCCGTCGGCGGACCAGGGCAAGGGGGCCTCGGGGATCAGGCCGTCCCCCTCCCGTCGTGCGCGGTGCACGCCCGAGCCCGCCGCGGCGAACAGCCGCCCGGTGAGCGGGTCGTGGGCGTCGCCGTGCCCGTCGTCGTCCGGCAGGGCGATCCGTCGCACCGGGACCGCCGGCGGGCAGGAGGGGGCCGACCGCATCAGCTCGCTGTGCCGGTGGACCAGCAGTTCGCCCGGCTCCCGGTGGCGCACCACCACCAGCGGGGACGCTCCGCCGAGGACCGTGACCCCCGGCTCGCCGGTCCGCCCCCGTACGCGTACGGCGACGGCGCCGTCCGGTGCGTCGAGGTCGACGGCCGTCAGCAGTCCGGTCCATGCCTCCTCGTTGCGGCCGAGGCCGGTGGTCACCGCGAGCCGCCGCCCCTCGGGGTCCGCCGCCAGATGCTCGGCGGGGACCGCGACCGGTATCCGCCGCCGGACCAGCGGCCGCCCGGTACCAGGTCCGTACGGATCGAGGACCAGCAACTCGCCCGCCCGGTCGTCGACGCAGGCGACGAGCCCGTCGGGGAGTGCGAGGAAACCCGCGTGCTCGGCGAGGTGCCGGTGGTTCACCTCCGCCCGCTCCGTGCCGTCCGGGAGGTCGAGCAGGCTGACCCGCCCCGCGACATGGTCGGAGACCAGCAGGCGCGGCGGCGCGTGGGGATCGGGGGAGGAGGTGTGGGGCATGGCGAACTCCTGGGGCAGGCAGGGCCGGTGAGGGCGGCGGGGGTGCTGGGGCGTTTCTGCGGCCGGTAGATCCCGGCGGAAGCCCCGCTCACTTTATTGGAAATGATAATCATGTGTAAGGTTTCGGCTTGTGGCGGGGATCGCTCCCGGGGCTCCGCCGCCCGCTCTGCCGCATCCCCGGGACCGCACAGGAACGTTGAGGGACCCGTCGATGCCACGAACCGCGCTGAGAGTCCGCCGCTGGGCCGCGATCGCCGTACTGGGAGGCCTGCTGGCCGGCTGCGGCACCGAGAACGCCGACCCCGGCCCCGGGGAGCCGGCTGCTGCGGCCGGTGCCGGATCCCGTACGAGCACGGAGGTGCGGCCCATCGAGGCCGCCACCCGGATCACCGACGCCAAGGGCGTCCAGGTCTCCCTGCCGAAGCCGCCGGAGAAGATCGTCTGCCTGGTCGCCCTCTGCGACGACATCCTCGTCGAGCTGGGCATGACCCCCACCGCCACCAACTCCCAGGTGCTGGCGCACCCGGAGTTCCTCGGCAAGGAGAAGGCGGCGAAGATACCGGTCGTGCCCGGCGGCTTCCTCAGCCCCGAGGTCGAGGCGATCCTCGCCCACAAGCCCGATCTGGTCATCGGCCTGGAGGACACGCACGGCAAGCTGGCCCCCGCGCTGAAGGGCGCCACGACCTTCTGGCCGCTCCAGCCCGGATCCTGGCAGGACAGCGTCGGCTACCTGCGCGACCTCGCCGCGCTCACCGGCCGCACCGCACAGGGGGAGAAGGCGGAGAAGACCTTCCGCACCCGCCTGGCGGAGGCGGAGCAGCGGAAGAGCGACAAGACCGCGCTGATCATCTACGGCAGCGACGAGAACTTCGGTGTGGCCACCCCGGAGACCGACGTGGCGGCCGGACTGTTCCCGAAGATCTCCCACTACCCCTGGAAGAGCCGGGGCGTCGACGGCAGTTACAGCCTGGAGGAGATCCTCGCCCGGGACGTCGACGTCCTGTTCGTGGAGACCCTGTCCTTCGGCGCGCCCGACGGGAAGCTCTCGGACAAGCTGGCGAAGAACCCGCTCTGGTCCCGTATCCCGGCCGTGAAGAACGGCAAGGTCATCGAGGTCGACTCCGAGGTGTGGGCCAAGGGGCGCGGCACCCGGTCCCTGGGCCTCGTCCTCGACGAGGCGACGGCCGCACTGCGATGAGGCGTCCGCCCGTGGCGCTGCTCTGCCTGGGCGCGGCGGCCCTGGCGGGCGTGGTCTGCGCGCTCAGCCTCGGCACGCCGTACGTCCCGCCCGCCCGGCTCCCGGCCACGCTGGGGTCCGACGGGCTCGCGGGGCTCGTCGTCACCGAACTGCGGCTGCCCCGCATGGTGCTGGCGCTGATCGCGGGCGCCTGCCTGGGCGCCGCGGGCCTCGTCCTCCAGGAGGCCCTGCGCAACCCGCTGGCCGTGCCCGAGATGCTGGGGGTCTCCTCCGGGGCCGCCCTCGGCGTCGCCGCACCGCTGGTGCTGTCCCTGGCCGTCCCGCTCGGGCTCCAGCCGTTCCTCGCCCTGGCCGGGGCGGCGCTCGGCGGTCTGCTCACCCTGGTCGCCGCCGGATTCGGGCGGAGCCCCTCGGCGGTCCTGCTGACCGGGGCCGCCGTCGCCGCCGCGCTCCAGGCCGCCCTGCTGGTGCTCATGGTCATGGCCGACCAGCTCGACCTCCAGCTCATCTACCGCTACCTGCTGGGCAGTCTGTCCGCCCGGACCTGGGACGACGTCACCGGTCTGCTGCCCTGGCTCGCCGTGGCCGTCCCGGCGCTGGTGCTGTGCGTGCCGGCGCTCGGTGTGCTGCGGCTCGGCGACGACGACGCCCGCGCGCTGGGCGTACGGGTGGAGAGGGCGCGGGTGGCCGCGCTGGGCATCGCCGTCGTCCTCATCGCCCCCGTCGTCGCGGTCTGCGGACCGGTGGCCTGGGTCGGGTTCCTCGCCCCGCACCTCGCCCGCCGTCTCCGCCCGGACGGCGGCGCGGCCGGGTGGCTCGTCCGGTCCGCCGTGTGCGGCGCGATCGTCGTGCTCTGCGCCGACCAGCCGGCCCGGCTCGCGCTCGCCCCGGTCGAGACGCCCGTCGGCGCCTGGACGGCCCTGGTCGGCGTACCAGTCGGGGTCCTCCTGCTGAAACGGGGGAGACGGCCCGCCCGGGACCGGGGGCCCGTGTCCCTGCCCGCACCGGTGATGTCGCCGGACGTCCCCGCTCCCGTACTGCGGAAGGCGGAACGATGACCTTCGTCGACACCGCGCCCGTCCCGGCCGGCCGCGTCCGCCGGGCCCTGCGCGCACCGGGTGTCCGGATCGGCGGCCTGGCGCTGCTCGTCGCCGTGGTCGCCTGTGCCGGACTCTTCGCCGGCCGGGGCGTCACCCCCGAAGGCGTGCGGGCCGTGCTGCTCAGGGCGGGCGGGGACCCCACCGCCGAGCACATCGTGCTCCAACTCCGTTTGCCCCGCATGCTGGTGGCCCTGGTCGCCGGGGCCTGCCTCGGGGTGGCCGGGCTCGTGCTCCAGTCCGCCCTGCGCAACCCGCTGGCCGGACCCGAGGTCACCGGCGTCACGCCCGGCGCGGTGCTCGGCGCGGTGACCGCGACCGGCCTCGGCCTCGCGGGCTGGGAGTCCCCCACCGCCGTGGTCGTCGCGGCCTGCGTCGGCGGCTTCGCCGGGGCGGGACTGCTGTGGCTGCTCGCCGGGCGGGACCGGGGCGACCCGGAGCAGACCGCCGTCTACGGGGTCCTCGTGTCAGCGGTGCTCGCCGGACTCACCGCAGTCGTCCTCCTGGTGGCCCCTGGTGAACTCGGCAGCGTCGTCCAGTGGTTGATCGGCTCCACCGAGGGCCGGGTCTGGCAGCACTGGAATCTGCTCTGGCCGTGGGCCGCCTTCTGGGGCGCGGCGGCCTGGCTGCTCGCCGGGCCGCTGACCCTGCTGCGCTGCGGCGACGAACAGGCCGCCGCCGCAGGTCTGGCCACCGGCCGGGGCCGGGGAGCGGCACTGGTGTGCGCGGTGGCGCTGACGGCCGGCGCGGTGTCGGCGGTGGGCGCCCTCGGGTTCGTCGGGCTGCTGGTGCCCCATCTGGCGCTGGCCGTCTTCGGCGCCGATCTGCGCGTCACCCTTCCGGGCGCCGCGCTGCTCGGTGCCGCGGTGGTGTGCGGGGCGGACGCCGCGGCCCAACTGCTGTCCCGGCTGCTGGCGACGGCGCTGGACGCGGACCGGCTGACCCTCCCGGTCGGCGCCCTGACCACCTGCGTGGGGGCGGGGCTGCTGATGGTCGTGGCGCGGCGACGGGCGGACGAGAGATGAGGGAGAGAGCAAGGGAGAGAAGAGTGGAGAAGAGCGCGATGACGAGCGCGGCACCGAAGACCCCGGACGTCGTCCGGGCGGAGGGGCTGGCCTTCGGCTACCCCGGACGTCCGGTGCTGCGTGGGGTGGACCTGAGCATCCGGGCCGGTGAACTGGTCGCCCTGATCGGGCTGAACGGATGCGGCAAGAGCACCTTCCTCAAACTCGCCGCCGGACTGCTCACCCCGAGCGGCGGGCGCGTCCTGCTCGACGGTGACAACGTGGCGCGACTGCCCCGCCGCACCGCCGCCCGGCGCGTGGCACTGCTCCACCAATCAGCACCCGCCGTACCGGGACTGACCGTACGCCAACTCGTACGGCAAGGCCGCTATGCCGCCCGGGGGCCACTGGGAATGCTGCGGGAGGGCGACGACGAGGTGACATCACGGGCGCTCGCGGACGTCGGTGTCACCGCCTGGGCCGACCGGCCCGTGGACGCGCTGTCCGGAGGCGAACGCCAACGTGTCCGGCTCGCCATGGCACTGGCCCAGGACGCCCCCGTGCTGTTCCTCGACGAGCCGACTACCTATCTCGATCTGCGGCACCAACTGGAGGTGCTCCAGACGGTCGTACGGCTGCGCGCGGAACGCCGGCTGACGGTGGTGATGGTGCTGCACGACCTCAACCACGCCGCCCGGTTCGCCGATCGGATCGTCGCGCTCCGGGAAGGCCGCATCGCCGCCGACGGGCCCCCGGCCGAGGTGGTCACCCGGCATCTCCTGGCCGAAGTCCTCGGCGTGGACGGCCGGGTGGGGATCGACGACGAGGGCGGCTGGCCCGTCTGTTACCCAGATCACCCTCTCGATCCACTCCAGCTATTGCGGAATGAAAATCATATTCATTAGTGTCTGTGCTGCGGCACGCACCAACGCCGCGACCCACACCCATCCGATCTGAATGGAGGCATCAACTCATGGAGCAGAACAAGGTGTTCAGCCCGATCGCCGACCAGGGCCAGCTCGCCCACCTCTCCGCCACCCACTCGAACGCCCTCGTCGAGAACCCCTTCGACGACGCCGTCGAGGCCGACACCGCGGCCGAGAAGTAAGCGACTCCTGCCGCTGAAGGCAGGTCTCCCGCGTGGCGCGGGGGCGGGCCCGCCCGGTGACAACCCGGGCGGGCCCGCCCCGTTCAGCCCCCGAACATCCCGTCCCCGCCTTCCCGCCCCCTTCCGATCCGGAGGATTCCGTGACCCGCAGTCGACTCGCTCCCGGCACCGGGATCGTCACCGTTCCCGGCGCCGCCCCCGTGCTCCGGACCTCGGGAGGGGAGTTCCTGCGCATCGACACCGGCGGCGTCACCGGGGAAGCCCTGGTGCGTCGGCTGACGGGCGAGGAGACGCCGGGCGGGCAGATGCCGGGCGAAGACCCGCGGACCGCCGAACTCGCCCGGCTCGTGCAGGCGTTCGAGGCCGGTGGACACGCGGTGTCCGCTCCGCCCCGGGCTCCGCTCGCCGGCCGCACGGTCCACGTCCTCGGCGACCCCGTGCTCACCGGGCCTGTGGCGCGCTGTGCCGGGGCGGAAGGAGCCGAGGTCCGCCGGATCACCCCCGACCAGGTGGCGGGGTTCGCCCGGGCGACCTCGGACCACCACCGCCCCGAAGGGCGTGTCGCCGTGGTGTGGTGCCTGGACTCGCCCGTGCCCGAAGGGCTCTGGGACACGGTGGACCGGCTGCCGGACCGACGTATCGCCTGGCTGCGCTGCCACCGTGAGGGCTCCCACAGCTGGATCGAGCCCCTTGCCGTGGCCCCGGGGGACGTCACCTCCCGGCATGTCCGTCTCCGTAGACTCGCGGCCACCCCCGCCCACCGTGAACTCGCCGCATACTGGGCCGGACACCGCACCCCCGACACCGGCCCCCACCCCACCGAAGCGTCCGCAGCCCTGATCGCCGCGCTGCTCACCGCCGACCTGATCGCCTGGGCCGAAGCCGAAGCCGAAGCCGAAGCTGCGGGACCGGATGGGGCGGGCCTTCCGACCGGCCTTCCGGCCCGCCGTCGGCTGCGGCGGGTCGATCTGCGCGATCTCACCTTCACCGAGCACCCCGTGCTCCCTGTCCCCGACGTCGCGCCGCTGCCCGCGCCGGCCCCGGTCGGGACGCGCGCCGGGGCGGGCGCAGCCGAGGCCCGCCCATGAAAACCCGTACCGTGTCCGTCCCCGCGCCGGACGCCACCCCGCTCGCCACCGACGTATGCCTCCCGGACGGGAACCGCCCGCGTCCCACCGTCCTGATCCGCACCCCGTACGGGCGCGAGGCCCACCGCGCGGAGCTGCGCGGCTGGGCGGCACACGGATTCGCCGCCCTCGCCCAGGACGTACGCGGCCGCCACGGCTCACCGGGGGAGTGGCACCCGTACCAGGATCAGGAGAAGGCGGACGGCGCGGCCACGGTCGCCTGGGCGCGCACGCAGGCGTGGAGCAGCGGGGAGGTCGTCGCCGTCGGTGCCTCCTACGCCGCGTACTGCGCCCTCGTCACCACACTCGACGCCCCCGACGCGGCCCCTGGCGTGGTGCAGGGCGACGGAACCCCCGACGCCGTCATCGCCGCCGTTCCGGCGCTCGGGCTCACCGAGACAGCGCGCGAGCCCGGGGGGCCGGAGCGGTTGTGGGCCCGGGCCGGCTGGTGGGCGGCCCACGGCGACCGGCGCGACTCCGACCCCGACGCCCTGGAACGCGCCCTGGCCGACGACCCCCGGCTGCTCGAACACCTTCCGGTCGCCCGCCTGGCGGAGCGGCTGGCCACGGGTCTGGGGCGTGAACTGCCGTCCTGGCCCCGGCTCTGGGCCGACCGGGAACGCGGCCGCCTCGTCGCGCTCGGCTCCGCCGCCCGCCTTCCCCTGCTCGCCGTCGGCGGCACCCGTGACCCCTTCGCCGAGGACACCGTGGCCCTCTGGCGTGGCTGGGGCGGACCGGCACGTCTGCTGCTCGGACCCTGGGGGCACCACCTGACCGCCGACCGGTCCGTGCCGGCCCGCGCACGCCTCAACCTCGGTGCGCTGTACGTACGGTGGGCCCACGCTGCGCTCGCCGGGCGCCTGGAACCGACACGGCACGGGGCCATCGCCCTGGGCGACAGCGGCCGTTGGCACACCACCCGGGTGCGCGGCACCCACTGGCCCGAGACCGCTCCCGAGGCGGAGTGCCGCTGGCCCTTCGGCTCGTCCACCGGTCTACGGCTGCTCCACGGAGCCGAGTTCAGCGCCGACCCGACGCGCCCCGTGCGCTCCGACGACCTCGCCGTCCCGGTCGACGGCGATCACGCCGACCGCTGTCTGCTGCTCTCGCCGCCGCTGCCCCGCCCGCTCGATCTGGCAGGGACCGCCGTCGCCCGGATCACCGTCACGGCCGACACCCCATCGGCCGACTGGGCCGTACGCCTGACCGCGCTCGACCCGTCCGGCCGGGCCGGTCCGCTGGCCTTCGGCATCGTCCGGCGCACCGGCCCGCCCGGCGAAGCCGCCGACATCACCGTGCCGCTCGGCACCCTCGGCCGCAGGCTGCCCGCCGGGACCAGGCTGCGGGCGGAGATCGCCGGACACCACTTCCCCGCCCACGCCCGCAACCCGCACACCGGCGACGACCCGGTCACGGCCACCCGGCTCGTCCCCTCCCGCCGCACCGTGAACCCCCGGGGCAGCGCCCTCCACCTGCCCGTCGTCGCCCGACGCCGCTACGTCGAGCCCGTACCGGAGATATGCCGTTGACCAGCGCCCTGCCCCTCGAAGCCCTCGTCGACCCCGTCAGCGGGATCGTCCGTGCCGTCGCCCCCGTCGAGCACCCCGCCGGTGCGCCGCCCCGCTACACCGCGATGACCGCCGACGTCGCCGACGCCCGCCGCCTCGGCGCCTGGCCCGCCGACCGGGTCTCGCTCGGCACCACGTTCGGCGACCCCCGGGGCGCCTGGATCGCCGCGGTGGCCGAGGCCGTGGAGCGCTACTGCGGCAACCGGCTCCCGCCGCCCGGCCACCCCCAGGAGCCCCGGCGGGCCACCGCGGCCGAGCTCACCGCTGAGGGGGCCCGCCTCTACGGCCCCGGCGCGCTGCCGACGTACGCACCGTGGCAGTACGGCCGTCCGGGATTCCCGTACGCCGAACTCACCCCCGACACACCGGCGCTGTGGACCCGGGTGGTCGAGAACGGGGAACCCTGCTGGGCCCCCGTCGCCCTGACCCATCTCAACTGGCGTCAGGGAGAGCTGCGTTCGCTGCCCCGCACCCACCACCTCAACTACGCGGGCATCGCCACCGGGCAAGGCCTCGACGACGCCGTCGAGCGCGGGCTGCTCGAAGTCGTCGAGCGTGACGCGCTGGAGCTGTGGTGGCACCTGGACGGACCCACCCGTGGCATCGACCCGGCGAGCGTCCCCGGGCTCACCGAGGACCTGGCCGGCTGCGGGCTGGACGTGCACATCGTGGAGATGCCCTCCGAGTTCGCCCCCTGCGTAGCGGCCCTCGTGCACGATCCCGGGCGCGGTATGTACGCGGCGGGGTTCGCCTGCCGGTACGACCCGGCGGAAGCGGCCCGCAAGGCCGTCCTGGAGGCCGTGCACACCTGGGTGTTCACACAGGGCACGGTGGATGCCGACGGGTGGGTGTACCGGGCGGTCGAGGCCGGGATGCTCGCCCGCGGCCTCTACCTCGACCACCGGGCCGACCGGCGCTATCTCGACGACTGCGGGCCCGAGTTCGCCGCCGTCCGGGACCTCGGCGCCCATGTCCAGGTCTGGCTGGACGACCGGATGGCCCCGCTCGCCCGCCGCTTCACCGAACCCGCCCTGGGCGTCGTCCCGCTCACCGCGATCACTCCCGGCAGCCGCACCGCGCTCGACGCGGCGCTCGCCGCCGGGGGTCACCGGGTCATCACCGCGGACCTCACCACGGAGGACGTGGCGGAGACCACGCTGCGCGTCGCCCGCGTCCTGGTCTCCGGACTGATCCCCAACGCTCCGGCCGCCTTCGGCTACTTCGGCTGCCCGCGTTTCGCGGAAGCGGCGCTGGCCAGGGGCTGGCGCACCCGACCGCCCGCAGCACCCGAGGACTTCACCCTCGCCCCGCCGCCGCACATGTGATGGAGCGCGCCACCATGCCCGATACGCCGGACCGAGCCGCCGCGCCCGTTCGCGAGGTGGGTGCCGTCCTGCCCGCCGCACCGGACCTCCTGCGCGCGGCGCTCGCGGACGCCCGGTCGCCGCGTGCTCCGGAGCTCTCCCCGTACGTTCCGGAGCGCCCGTTCCCGTGGAACGGCGCCGCGACTGCGTACGCCGAGCCCGGGACCGCGATCGACCTGGACCATGTGCTGCGGCTCTCCCTGGCCGCGCCCCCCGGCACACCGGGCCGGCTCCGCCCCGTTCCCTCGGCGGGTGCTCTGCACCCGGTGCGCGCCCATCTGCTGCTCGGCCCGGGGTGTTCGCTGCCGCCCGGGCGTTACGCCTACGACCCGCGCACCCACCGTGCCCACCGGCGTGGCCCGGCCCCCGACGGCGTACCCCCGGGCGCTCTCGTCGTCCTCACCGTGGCCGCGTCCCGTACCGTCGCCCACTACGGCCACCGGGCCTGGCCGCTGCTGCTCCTCGACACGGGTCATGCAGCCGCCGCCCTCGCACTGGCCGGGGCCGCGACCGCCGACGTGCTGGTCTCCCTCGACGCGGACGGCCCCCTCCTGTCCGCCGCAGCCGGAATGCCGGGTGCCCCGGACTGGCAGGACATCTGGCCCGGCACCGAGCCGGAACTACCGCTCGCGGCCGTACGGTTGATGCCCCCGGGCAGTCCCGTCGAGGCCGGGCCGCCGCTTGGCGCCTGGGCCGCTCTGCCCCGGGCCTCGGCCCCGACGCCGCAACCCGGAGCAGACACCACCCCACCCCGTGAACTCGCCGCGGCCCGGCACCTGTTGCACCACATAGCCGAAACACCCGGGCGGCCCGACGGCACCTGGCACCCGGCCCGGCGTCCCGGAGAGCTGACCTACGAGACTCTGGAGTCGCGCCGGAGCGCCCCGCCCGAGGACCTGAACCGCCCGTTGGGGAAGGAGCTGCTCGCCAGGATCCTGGCCACCGCCCGGAGCGCGCGGCCGGACGGGCCCGACTGGACGGTGGCCGTGGGCGGTGCCACCCCGGCCCTGTACGCAGCGGCTCCCGGCAGGCCGGGTCTCGACGTCCGCGCCGTGGGCGACGCGCGTCCCACCCTCGCGCACTGGGCCGCGGGCCAGCAGTGGATCGGCGCCGCAGGCGCGGTGCTTCTTGCCCACGGCTGCCCCGAGGACGCAGCGCGGACCACTGTCCGCAGCAGCCACCTCGTCGCCGGATACGCGGCCGGCGCGGCCCAGGCGTATGCCACCGCACTGGGCCTGTGCTCACGCCCCATCGGTTCCTGGCAACAGGCCGACCTGGGCGCGGCCCTCGGCGACACCCCCGGACGCCACTGGATCGTGCACGGCCTTGCCCTCGGCGCACGCCCGACGACAGCGGCCACCCCGGCCACGCCCGCGGCCACCCCAGCCACGACAGCGGCCACGGCGGCAGCCACTTCAGCCCCCGCACCAACCACCCCACCCACGGCATCCGCCGCCCCCGCGACCCCGTCCGGCGAGGAAGAACGCCCATGATGCTTCACCCCGAACTCCTGCGCGCAGCGCGCACCGCGCGGCGCCCGCTCGGCCTCGCCACCGCCCTGTTCGCGGCGGTCACCGCCACCCACCTCGCCCAGGCCGTCCTCCTCGCCCTCGTGCTCTCCCGGATCGCCCAGGGGGAGACGGCCGCCCTCGCCCCGCTGCTCACGGCCGTGATCGCCGTCGTCCTGGTCCGCGCCGCCCTCGGCCGCGCCCAGCGCCTGATCGCCGTCACGGCCGGTGCCACTGTGCGGGTGAGGCTGCGCGACACGTTGATGGAGCGGCTCGGGGCACTCGGCCCGACAGCGATCACCGGGGCGCGGGCCGGAGCCGTACGCGCCACGCTGGTGGACGGCGTCGAGGGCGTCGACGCGTACATCTCGCGCTACCTGCCCCAACTCCTCATCACCGCCGCCGTACCGCCGCTGCTGCTCCTCGCCGTCACTCTCGTCGAGCCGTACGCCGCCCTCGCCCTCGGGCCCGCCCTGCTGCTCGCCCTCTTCGGGCCGCGCTGGTGGGACCGGCTGCTGGCGCGGCGCGGCAAGGAGCACTGGGACACCTACGAAGCCCTCGCCGCCGACTATTTGGAGGCGCTCCAGGGGATGCCGACGCTGCGCAACGCCGGTGCCGTCGGCCGCGTACGGGAACGGCTGGAGCGGCGGTCGGCCGCCCTGCACCGCAGCACCGTCGCCAAACTGCGGGTCTCGCTCGTCGACACCGGCCTCACCGACCTGGCCGTCCAGGGCGGCACGGTCGCCGCCGTCCTCGTGGCGTGCTCCTCGGCCGCCACCGGCCGCACCGCCGCCACCGGCACCTACCTCCTGCTGCTGCTCGCCTCCGAGTGCTTCCGCCCCGTCCGGGACCTCTCCCGCGAGTGGCACGCCGGCTACCTCGGGGTGTCGGCGGCCGACGGAATCGCCGCCCTGCGCACCGCAGAGGCGGCCGTCCCGGACCGGGGCACCGTGACCGCCGCCTGGGAGACCGCGCCCGAAATCCGTTTCGAGGACGTGCACTTCACCCACCCGGGGAGCGCCCGGCCCGCCCTCGACGGCGTGTCCTTCACCGCTGCCGCCGGGCGCACCACCGCCGTCGTGGGCCCCTCCGGCGCGGGGAAGTCGACGGTGCTGAGCCTCCTGCTGCGGCAACGGGACCCGGACGGGGGCCGCGTCACCGTATCCGGGACGGACACCGCCGCGTACGCCCTCGCCTCGCTGCGCCGGGGCATCGCCGTGGTCTCGCAGGAGACGTACCTCTTCCACGCCACGATCGCGGAGAACCTGCGCATCGTCCGCCCCGCCGCCACGGACGACCACCTGCGCACCGCCGCCCGCACCGCCGGGATCGACGAGGAGATCGGCCGGCTCCCCGACGGTTACGCCACCCTCGTCGGCGAACGCGGCGCCACGCTCTCCGGTGGGCAGCGCCAACGGCTCGCCTTGGCGCGGGCGTTGCTGGCCGACGCCCCGGTCCTGATCCTGGACGAGGCCACCAGCGCGGTCGACGAACGCGGCCAGGCGCGCATCGTCCGGGAGCTCGCGGCGGCCGGGCGCGGCCGCACCTGCATCGTCGTCGCCCACCGGCTCGACGCCGTCCGCCACGCCGACCACATCGTCGTCCTCGACGCCGGCCGGGTGGTCGCGGCGGGCGACCACACCACCCTGCTCGCGGGCGGCGGCGTGTACGCCTCGCTCGTCGCGGCCGGACGCACCGCACAGGAGGAGCGCGCCGCATGACTCCGAACCCCCGCGCGACCGATTCCCCGGACCCGCCCCCGCCCCCGCGCACGACCCAGGCTCCGGACCCGGCCTCGCCCCCGGTCCCACGCAGGACCCAGTGCCCGGACTCGGCACCGTCCGGCGCCCTGCGCTCGCTCCTCCCGGTCCTCGGCGCGCACCGGGCCACCGTGCTGCGCACCTGCCTGGCCGCCCTCGTCGACCAGGCCGCCCTGGTGGCCCTGGTCACCCTCGCCGCGTACACGGTGGGCACAGCCGTCACCGAGCACCGGCCGCCCGCCCCCGGGACCGTCGCCGTCCTGATCGGGCTCGTCCTCCTCCGGGCACTCGCCACCTGGCGCGAGATGGACCTCTCGCACGACCTCGCCTACCGGGTCCTGGCCGAACTGCGCGTACGGGTCTTCGACGGGCTGGCCCGCAGCGCCCCCGCCCGGATCGCGGGCCGACGCAGCGGAGACCTCGCGGCCACCGCGCTCGGGGACGTCGAGGCACTGGAGTTCTTCTACGCCCACGCCATCGCCCAACTCCTCGCCTCCGGTGCGGTCTTCGCGGTGTCGGCGGCCGTGCTGGCCGCTCTCGGGCCCTGGCTGCTGCTCGCCGTCGTGCCCGCCGCGCTGCTGCTGATCTGGTCGCCGCTGGTCGAAGCGCGCGGGCGGGCCGAACGCGGACACCGCACCCGGAGCGCGCTGGCCGAGCTGTCGTCGGAGACCGTGGAGAGCGTCGACGGACTGCGCGAGCTCCTGATGACGGGGTCGCTGAACCGCAGGCGGGCCGGGCTCCGGTCCGCCGGACGGCGGCTCGCCCGCGCGCAGCGCGCCGAACAGTCGTGGGAGACCGGTGCGGGCGCGGCCCGCGACCTGCTGGTGGTCGCCGCCGTCATCGGGGTCGTCGCGGCCGCCGCCCACGCCGCGTCCGCCGGACGCCTCGACGGGGCATGGGCCCCGGCTGCCATGGCGCTCGCCCTGGGCGCCCTGGCCCCGGTCGCGGAATCGGCGGCCGCGCTCGGCCGGGCGGGTGGTCTGCGCGCCGCCGCGGCCCGGGTCAGGGCCGCCGTGCACGCCCCCGCAGGGGCGCCCGCCTCCGCCGCTCCCCGCCCCGTACCCCCGGGCCCGCTCGGCCTGCGGCTGCGCGGCGTGCGGTTCGGCTACGGGGGAGACGCTGTGCTGGACGGCGTCGACCTCACCGTCCGGCCGGGTGAGACCGTGGCCCTCGTCGGAGCGTCCGGGGCCGGCAAGTCGACCTGCGCCCACCTCCTGGCCCGCTACTGGGACCCGGCCGAAGGCACCCTGGAACTCGTTCCCCCCGCCCCGGCTCACCCCGTCGACCTGCGGGACCTCGCCGAGGACGACCTGCGCGCCGCCGTGTCCGTGGTGGGGCAGGAAGCCCCGCTCTTCCACGGCACGCTCGCCGAGAACCTCCGTCTGGGAGCCCCCGGCGCGACGGCGGACGAACTCGACGCGGTGGCCCGGATCTGCGGCGTCGACACCGTCGCCGACGCCCTGCCCGACGGTCTTGACACCCCGGTCGGCGAGCGCGGCGCCACCCTCTCCGGCGGTCAGCGCGCCCGGGTGGCCCTGGCCCGGGGGCTGCTGAGCGGCCCGCGCGTCCTCGTCCTCGACGAGACGACCGCCCATCTGGACCACCGGGGCGACGCGGAACTGGCCCGGGCGCTCGCGGCCGACTCCGCCACCCGGGCGACCCTGGTGATCGCCCACCGTCCGGCGACCGTCCGCAGGGCCGACCGGATCGCGGTCCTGGACGGCGGGCGCATCGTCGAGGAGGGCACCTGGGACGAGCTGATCCGGGCCGGAGGCCCGCTCACCCGCCTCTTCGCCCACGAGCAGTCGCCGGACGCGGTGCTCAGGGAATCGGCTGCTCCGCCCAGATGATCTTCCCCCGGGGCGTGTAGCGCGTGCCCCACCGATGGGCGAGCTGCGCGACGAGGAACAGGCCGCGCCCGCCCTCGTCCGTCGTCCTGGCGTGCCGCAGCCGCGGTGAGGTGTTGCTGGCGTCGGACACCTCGCAGGTCAGCGCCGCCTGGAACAGCAGCCGCAGCCGCACCGGCCCGGAGGCGTACCGGATCGCGTTGGTCACCAGCTCGCTGACGATCAGCTCCGTCGTCATCGACAGCTCCTCCAGCCCCCACGCCTCCAGCTGGCGGGAGACCTTCGCCCGGGTCTCCCCGACCGCCGCGGGGTCCACGGGGACGTCCCACGACACCAGGTGCTCCGGGCTCAGGACATGCGTCCGGGCGAGGAGCAGCGCGATGTCGTCCGGCTGCGGCACGGGCAGCAGTTCCTTGACGACCGCCGGACAGAGATCGTCCAGCGGCAGTCCGCCCCGGGACACCTCCCGGCCCAGACGTTGCATACCGCTCTCGACGTCCCTGTCGGTCCCCTCGATGAGCCCGTCGGTGTAGAGACCGAGGAGGCTCCCTTCGGGCAGGACCACCTCCAGCGACTCGAAGGGCAGCCCACCGAGCCCGAGCGGCGGCCCGGAGGGAAGGTCCGGGAAGGTGACGGCCCCGTCGGGCGTGACGACCACCGGCGGGGGATGGCCCGCCCGCGCCATCGTGCAGCAGCCGCTCGTCGGGTCGTACACGGCGTACAGACAGGTCGCCCCCACCACCGTCGAGCCGCCCCGCTCCGCCGGGCCCCCCGCACGCTCCTCCTCGCTGAGCCGCAGGACGAGATCGTCCAGGCGCGCCAGCAGTTCGTCCGGCGGCAGGTCCATGTCGGCCAGCGTCTGTACGGCGGTACGCAGCCGGCCCATGGTCGCGGCGGCCCCGATGCCGTGCCCGACGACATCGCCGATGACCAGGCCGACCCGGGCGCCGGACAGCGGGATGACGTCGAACCAGTCACCGCCGACCCCGTCCTTCGCGTCCGCCGGGAGGTACGACCACGCCACGTCCACCGCCGTGCCGCCCCGCAGTGTCTGTGGCAGCAGGCTCCGCTGGAGCACCAGGGCCGCGGTGTGCTCCCGGGTGTAGCGGCGGGCGTTGTCCACGCACACGGCGGCCCGCGCCACCAGCTCCCGGGCGGGTGCCACATCGTCCTCGTCGAACGGCACCGGGTTCTGCGACCGCATGAAGGTGGTCAGCCCCAGCACGGTGTCGCGGGCCCGCATCGGTACGGAGATCAACGAGTGCAGCCCGAACTCCCGGATTCGGGCGGCCCGCGCCGGGTGCTCCACCGTCCACCCGTGGCTGTCCGGGTCGAGCGACGGCAGCAGCACCGGGGCGCCCGCCAGCAGGAAGTGCGCGTCGTGCGGCGGCGGCACGAAGTCCACCGCGTCCCCGACCCGGACGACCGCCTCCGGGCAGCCCTCGCGCACCGAGCTCATGCCCGCCCGGCGCATGGCGGGCCGCTCGCCCTCGGCGGGTGTGGCCGACCCGGGCCGGTCACCGCCGAACGGGTTCTCCAGCAGGTCGACGAAGACGAAGTCCGCGAACCGGGGCACCGCGAAGTCGGCGAGTTCCTGCGCCGTACGCTGTACGTCCAGGGTGGAGCCGATACTCGCCCCGGCCTCGTTGACCAGGGCGAGCAGCCGACGCGCGTTCCACCGGTCGGTGACGTCGCGGACCATGTAGCCGATGCCGATCCGCCGGTCCTGGGCGTCGGCCAGTGGGAAGAACGAGCTCGCGTACGCCCGCCTGCGGTGCGGATCGGCCCAGCTCCAGCCCAGGTACTCGTAGTCCGTGATCGCCTCGCCCGTCGACAGGACCTGCCGCATCAGCCGCTCGATGGGCGCCGCAAGAGCTGTCGGCAGCACATCGCCCGGCCGGCGCCCCAGACGCTGCTCACGCGGTACGCCGCCGAACCGCTCCAGGGTGTCGTTGAGCCAGAGGTAGCGCAGGCCGGGGTCGAGCACGGCCATCCCGACGGGGGACCGGGACATGAAGTCGTCCAGCACGGACCCGCTCATCGTCCAGTGCGGGGTGAGCTCCCGCCCGGACACGAGGAAGACCTCCTGCCCGGCGATCTGGAACGAGGCGGTGACCCGCACATCGATGTCCAGGGACCGGCCGTCCCGCCCCCGCAGTGAGACCAGCCCGCTCCACGCCGACCCGGTCCGGCAGCGGGCGGCCACCGCGGCCGTGCGGCGGGGGTCCGGCGGGCCGGTCAGCAGCAGCGCGGCGGACCGGCCGACCACCTCGGCCGCCGGATACCCGAGCAGCGCCTCGGCCCCGCGGGTCCAGCCGATGACCGTGCCGTCCCCGGCGATCACCGCGGCCGCGTCGTCGGCCATCCGCGCCGGTCCCCGCCCGTCCCCGGAGGGCAGCGGGCCGGGCTCCGCCGGGAAGCCCTCATCGGCGGATGCCATTGCACCTCACCACCCTCTGTAGGTTTCCATGGTCGCGCGTCGCCCCGGACCGCGCCCGGTGCGGCGTGCGCGGTACGCGCGCGAGCTGTCCCTCGTTCGGCGGCGTGACGCGGCGGGACGTGCCCGCGTTGGTGGGGTGACAAGCGGTTGCTCGTCCCCCTGCCCCGCGCTGGACCCGTGTGGGTGGATGGCTCCGGCCCCCCGACAGGAGGGCCGGAGCCGTTTCCATGCCCGGGGTCAGTAGCGGAAGCAGATCTCGCGCTCCGGCAGCCACGGCCCCAGCCACTCGGCGGACGGCAGGGTGACGCACCACCGGCGGCCGGGCGGAGTACCGGCCCCCGGCGAGGTGGGCGAGGGGGACACCGGCGGGGAGGGCTGGACGGACGGCGGGACGGTCGGAGACGGGCTCGGGTCCGCCGGAGTGGGGGTGGGGGTGGGCGTCGGTGTCGGGCTGGGGGAGGGCTCGGCGGGCGCGGCCATCTCGGTCATCATCGTCCGGAACACCTTCGAGGACCGCGGATTGCTCCCGCACTGCCAGACACCGTGCGGGCAGTAGTCCGTGACCGTCTGGTAGAGCGGCTCGTGCCGGTCGATCCACTCCAGCATCCGCCGCATGTACTCGGGGTTGTCGCCGTTGCGGAAGAGCCCCCACTCCGGGAACGAGATCGGCTTGCCGCGCTCCGCGGCGAAGTCGACGTGCTTCTGGAGCCCGTACGGGTCGGTGATCTGGTCGTCGAAGGTCTCACCGGGAGGCTGGTCGTAGGAGTCCATCCCGATGATGTCGACGACGTCGTCGCCCGGGTAGCACTCGGTCCACGGCACCGCGTCCCGCCCCCGGCTCGGCGTGAAGTCGAAGCGGAACTCCTGACCGGGCACCGCGCGCATCGCCGTGACGATCCGCTCCCAGTACGCCTTCCAGGACGTGGGATCGGGACCGCACCGGTGCGTGTACGTCGTGCCGTTCATCTCCCAGCCGAGCACGATCACGGTGTCCGGCACGCCCAGCTCCACCAGGCGCTCCGCGAGCCGGGTGAAGTGCTGGTCGTAGTCGCCCGCCGCACCCGCCCGGAGCAGGGTGCGGACCTCGCCGTCCGGGACCCGCTCCTCGTTGCGCTCCAGCATCGGCACGTTCAGGACGAACATCCGGTCCGGGTCCGCCCGTCTCCACTCCGCCCAGGAGTCGAGGAAATCGGGGGAGCCCTCGATGTTCACCCACAGGTCGCCCGGCAGATACGTGTGCCCCACCCGCAGCTCCGCCCCGCCCAGCCAGCGCGAGAACTCGGCCATCCTGCTGACCCCGGCGGGCCCGTAGTCCAGATAAGCCCCGTGTGCCGTACTGCTCCCCGCCCGCGGCCCGCCGGGGGCCGCACCGTCGACGGAATCGGTGCCCGGTGGTGACTGGCCCGCGATGCCGCCACCCGCCAGGAGGCTGAGAGCAAGCGCCGCGATGCAGGAAACGAAGAGTCGGCGCTTTGCCGGCATTGCTCCTCCTGGCTGTGATGAATTCCGGTCGATTCGGCCCGGTGGGGAGAGCGTTTCATCATCATGCCCCGGAGGCATGCGGAGGGAGTCCATTTATCGTATTCGGCGTTGTGGGCGTGCCGTTCAGGTGAATGTGGGGCCGAACGTGAACGGCAGCGAGCCGACGCGGTTGTCGAAATTCGAATCGACGAGTCCAGGGTCGCCCAGATCCCGCATGACGGGACGTCGGTCGATCAGTTCCCGGAACAGGGCCGTCATTTCGAGGCGGGCCAGATGTGCGCCCAGGCAGTGGTGCGGGCCCCCGCCGCCGTATCCCAGATGGGGATTGGGCGAGCGGGTGATGTCGAAGCGATCCGGATGGGTGAAAACCGCCTCGTCGCGATTGGCGGAGGCGTAAATGAGTGCGACTTTCTCGCCCGGGAGGAAAGTGCGACCGCCCAGTGCGCATTCTTCGGTGACCGTTCTGCGGAACTGGATGATCGGAGTCGAATGCCGCACGATCTCGTCGACGGCCCCGCCGATGTACCGGTCGAAGTCGGACCGCAGCAGTTCCCGCTGCTCCGGATTCCGGTCGAGCAGGAACAGCCCGTGCGCGATGGCGTTGCGCGTGGTCTCCACCCCGGCCACCAGCAGCAGCGAGAAGAAGGCCCCCAACTGCCGCCCCGACAGCGCCTCGCCGTCGATGTCCGCACACACGAGTGCCGAGACGAGGTCGTCCCCGGGACGACGGCGGCGTTCCGCGGCGAGCCGCCCCATGACCCACTGCATCCGGGCCAGGGACGCCAGCCCCCGACCGGGGATCCGGATCCGGGCCCGGCCCCGCCGCTCGACGCCGACATGCTCGGAGGCCTGGTCGATCTGCTCGGCGATCCGCGCCCGGTACGCCGTCGGGATGCCCATCAGGTCGCAGATCACCTCCAGCGGCAGCCGCGAGGCCGCCGACGGCACGAAATCCCGGGGCCGTTCGGCGATCAGCTCGTCCACCAGCCGCCCGGCGAGCCGTCCGACGTTCTCCTCGACGCCCGCCAGCAGCCGCGGCGTGAACCGCCGCGAGATGATCCGGCGCAGCGCGGCGTGCTCGGACCCGTCCATGTTGACCATCGAGTTCCCGAACAGCGCCTTCGCCCAGCCGGCCGGCTCCGGAGTGGTGACCCCCGGAGCGCTGGCGAACACTCCGGGCGTACGGCTCGCGGTCCGCACATCGCCATGGCGCACCAGCGCGTAGAACGGCTTTCCGGCGGTACGCGCGGTACCGGGCCGGGGCGTGAACAGCACCGGCGCTTCCAGTTCCCGCAGCAGTGCGAAGGCCCGCAGCCGCTCGGGGCGCGGCAACCGCCAGAACGCCGGGTCGGCCAGATCGACGTCCGCCGCGCGCAGCACACGGTCCCCGGACGACTGATACGGAACGGTCATGCCCACCACCTCCACGGTTCGCCTGGCCATGTTCCGGTCCGCCGGCCACGGGAGCCCCCGCGACGCGGCCCGCCGCCGCCGATCGCCCCGCACCCTCACGCGTTTGCCGGAACGCGACCGCCGCGTGTGCGCCGTACGCCGCACGCACGAGAACTGTTTCGCCACCGCCTCGTTGTCAACATCGCCATCAGAAGCACCTCGGACGAGTTAACGAGAGGCAGGTCGTCATCTCATGAGCCCCACCCCCGCGAAACCGGGCGGCACCCGCATTCCCTCCCGCCGGACCGTCCTGCGCGGAGCCTTCACCGCCGCCGTGGTCACGGGCACCGCCGGTGCCCTGTTCCCGCTGCTCGACCGCGACCCGGCCGCCACGGCCCGGCCCGCACCGGCGCCCGGGCCCGGAGCCGGCTCCGGCTCCCGGGCCACGGCGGAGGAGTTCGCCGAGATGTACCGGGGCCGGGAGATCTGGGGGACGGCGACCGTCGTCCCCGCGGGCGCCCCGGCCGACGACCGGGTCGCGGTCGCCGCCGAACCGGTCACCGAGATCCGTATCGACGGCAGGCCGCTGCACGTCATGAGGCGGGCGGACGGCACCTATCTGAGCGACGTCCGGCACTACGAGTCGTATCCGACGCTGCTGGAGACGGCCCGTGCCGCCGTCGACGAACTCGGCACCGCCCGACTCGCACCGCCCGCCGCGCACCACATGTGAACCAGGAGGACCAGCACCGGTGTACACCCGCAAGAACCAGCGCGACCTCACGCGCACCGAGAAGCGCCGGCTCATCGACGCGATCCTGAAACTGAAGCGCTCGGGCCGCTACGACGACTTCGTCGTCATGCACCGGGAGTACTACGTCATGGACACCGAACGCCGGCCGCGCCCGGCGCACATGACGTCCTCGTTCTTCCCCTGGCACCGCCAGTACCTGCTGGAGTTCGAGAAGGCGCTCCAGCGCGTCGACGCGGGCGTCAGCGTCCCCTACTGGGACTGGACCCAGGACAACAGGCCGACCTCCTCGCTCTGGGCGGAGGACTTCCTCGGCGGCAACGGCAGGTCCGGCGACCGCCGGGTCACCACCGGCCCCTTCGCCTACGCGGCGGGCAACTGGAGCGTCGGCAGGGGCGTCACCGACGAGCACTACCTCACCCGCAACTTCGGCAGGCCGGGCAGCGACCCGGTCTCCCTGCCCACCAAGAACGACCTGGCGCGGGCCCTCAAGGACCCCGTCTACGACACCGCGCCCTGGAACAGCGTCTGCACCGAGGGCTTCCGCAACCGCGTCGAAGGGTGGGGCATCCGGGGCGTGCGCACGGTCGGCCTGCACAACCGGGTCCACCAGTGGGTCGGCGGGCCGATGGCGGGAGCGGCTTCCCCCGAGGATCCGGTGTTCTGGCTCCACCACTCCTTCATCGACCTGCTCTGGGACCGCTGGCGCAAGGCGCATCCCAAGTCCGCCTACCGGCCGGGCCGCAAACCCGCCTCACCGGGCCCGGACCGCGACTACGTCTTCGGCCTCGACGATGCGATGCCCCCCTGGAGGGTGACCCCGAGGAAACTCCTCGACCACAGCAAGGTCTACCGCTACGCCTGAGGCCGGACGGAGGAACGGCCGGCTCCCTCCGCGCGGAGGGAGCCGGCCGTTCCGGAACTACGGGAGATCAGCGGCCGTAGCCGTAGTCGCCGCCGTTGTCGTGGCCGCCGTCGACGTTGGCGCAGGTGTTCCCGAAGGTCGGGTTCAGCAGGCCGATCACGTTGATCGTGTTGCCGCAGACGTTCACCGGGACGTGCACGGGAACCTGGACGGCGTTGCCCGAACCGACTCCGGGGGAACCGGCGGCGAGGCCCTGCGCACCGGCGTCCGCGGACGCCAGGCCGGCGCCGCCGGCGATCAGGGCGCCGGTGCCGGCCATGACAGCGGCGACCTTCGTCATACGAGACATGGAGAACTCCTTGTAAAGAAGGGGGTTGTGCTGCGGACACGAGGACCGCACCCCCTGACAACGCGAAAGACGCCGGACGGTAACGGATCTCCTCATAGGTGATATCTCCGACGCCGCCGTCCGGCGTACGCCCCGCGCGTCAGCGTCCGATCATCGGCAGCCCCGACAGCCGCTCGTGCCAGTCCCGCGCCGCCGGGAACCGGGCCTTCACGGTCTCCACCGCCCGCTCCCGCACCGCCACCTGAGACTCGCGCAGCCGCAGCAGCGGCTCCAGACCCGGCCGGGCCAGCAGCAGCCGCTGATTGATCACCGGCACCGGCCCCCAGTGGTTCTTGTAGCTCTCCGCGCCGCGCAGCAGGCTCAGCACCGTACGCCCGCCGTCCGAGGCCTGTTGGGCGACCTCGCGCAGCAGCATCGTCGACACATCGACCTTCCTCTCGCGCAGCGCCGGATCCGCACCGTACAGATAGCCGCCCGTCAACTGCGCGGACTGCAAGGACAGGTTGGACGCCACCACCTCGCCGTTCAGCCGGAACTCGGTCATCGCCGCCGTACCGTCCCCCACCATCCGCCCCACCGACCGGATCAGATGGTCCGAGAACCGCGCCCGCAGATGCTCGGGGTTGACCGTCCGGCCCTCCCACTGCCGCTCGTGCAGCCGCAGCAGCGTGCCGATCGCGCCGGGCACCCCGTCCTGCGGAATCCGGTGCGCCTCGATGCCCAGGGCGTCGACCTTGCGCAGCTTGGACCGCAGCCGCTGGCCCCGTGAGCCCGTCAGCCGCGCCACGCGGTCGTCCAGCGGCTCGGCCGGCAGTTCCATGCACGTCGAGTCCGTGAGCCGGCTCCGGGCCCCCGGCCACCGCCCGAACAGCAACTGCGCCGACGCGTCAGGACGGACCTCCCGCAGGTCCACCACGGTGTGCCGGGCCGCCCGGTCCAGACCGCGCCCCAGCGCCCCCACCGCGTACCCGGCCTCCTCCTGGTCCAGGAGGATGTCGAAGAAGTCGGAGACGGCCCCGCCCATCGGGACGAGCAGCGGCATCGGACGGTGCACCAGCATCAGCGGGGCCGCCCCGATCAGCCGCCCCGCCCGGCGGACCAGCAGCACCCGCAGCCGGCCCTCCTGGCCGTAGGAGATCCACCACGAGTGCAGCCAGGCGTGGCTCTGGAACGGGGTGGGGGTGGCGCAGCGGCGGTGCAGCGCGTCCCACTCGTCGGCGAGCGCCCCGAACTCCCGGAAGTCCCGGCACAGCGTCACGGACAGGCCGCCCGCCCGGTGCGCCGTCATCGGACGAGCTCCCGCTCGTCCTGGGCGACGCCGGTGTCCCCGGCCGCCGGACCGGGCACCTGGGCCGAGACGCTCCAGCCCTCCCTGCGCGGCCGCACCAGCAGGACGAGACCGCCCAGCAGACCGCCCGCCGCCGCCCCCACGGCGGCGCCCAGCGGCACCGACGGCGAGACCGGCTGGTCCGGTGTCATCGCGTGGGTGAACTTGATCAGCTTGACCCCGGTGTCCTCGGAGACATGGCCGCTGCTCACGATGACGGCCTCGATGACCGCGTTGGCGATGTCGGCCGCCTTGTGACGGTCCGAGGAGGTGCCTGTCACGGAGATCATCGGCGAGTCGGGGGAGGTCTCCGACGTCACGTGGGACCGCAGTTCGCGCACCGGCTCGCCCGCCGCGCCCTGCGCGTAGGAGAGGGTCGCGTCGCTCGTCGTCAGCCGCCCGTAGGACTGGGCGTACCCCAGCGCCGCCGTGGGGTCCGTCTCTCCCTCCGCGACCGCCATCGCATAGCTGGTGGCCTCGTACTGCGGGGTGGCGAACGCCCCGTACGAGAGCCCGGACGCGGTGCCGATCAGCACGCTGACGGGCAGGGGCCACCAGTGCGGCAGCCGGGTGAGGGCGGTGCGCAGCCGACGGACGACGACGTGTCGCTGCTGCTCGGGTGAGTCGGTCATGAGAGGGCTCTCCGGTTCGGTGGGGCGGTGTCGAGTGCGTACGCGTACACGTCCATCAGGCGCTCGCTGCTGCGCCGGATGTCGTAGTGGCCGACGGCCCGGGGCGGCGGCCGGCGGTCCGGTCCTGCCTGTATCCGCTGCCGCAGCCGGGCCGTCAGCTCCTCGGGACTCCCGGCGATCCGGGTCGCCTCCGGGGCGTGGGCGGCGGGCAGGTCGTCGATGGCGGGGCAGGCGTCGTGGAGCACGGGGAGCCCGGCGGCGAGCGCCTCCACGGCGGCCAGCCCGAAGGACTCCTCGCGGGACGTGGAGACGAAGACGTCCAGGGCGCTCAGCAGCGCCGGAACACCCGGGACCGGTCCCTCCCCGTCCTCGTCGCACTCGCCGAGGAACCGGATCCGGTCCACCGCCCCGAGGCGCAGCGCCAGCGCCCGCAGCGCCCCGGCCTCGGGCCCGTCGCCGGCCAGGAGCAACCGGGCCTCCGGCAGGGCGGCGACCGCGCGGATCAGCACGTCGAACCGCTTGCCCGGCACCAGCCGGCCGACCCCGCCGACCACGAACGCGTCCTCGGGGATCTCCAGCGCGCCCCGGACCTCCGCCCGCCGCCGTGCGTCGAAGCGGAACCGGTCCGCGTCGATGCCGTTGGGCACCAGCCTGATCCGGTCGGCGGGCACCCCCCAGTCCCGCAGCCGCCCGGCCACGGTGGAGGAGACGGCGACGGTCGCCGCGCCGAGGCGTTCGGTGGAGAGGTAGAGGGCGCGGATGGAGCGGGTGAGGGGGCGGCCCTCGATCTCGGCCCGCCCCAGGGAGTGTTCGGTCGCCACGGTGGCCCGCGTCCCCGCGAGGCGCGCCGCGATCCTGCCGTACACACAGGCCCGGTAGAGATGCGTGTGGACCAGGTCGTAGCGGCCGTCCCGGATCAGCCGGGCGAGGCGTCCGACGGCCGACAGGTCCCGGTTGCCGCGCATCCCGAGGTGCGTCACCCGGACCCCGTCGGACCGCAGCTCCTCGGCCACCGCCCCCGGGTTGGTCAGTGTCACCACATCGCACTCCACCGGCAGATGGCGCAACAGCAGCCGCAACTGCCGCTCGGCGCCGCCGACCCCGAGCCCGGTGATGACGTGCAGCGCCCTCACCGGGGGCCGCCCGCCCGCACCGGCGCCGCGGTCCGCGAGCCCGCACCGGGATGCGCCACCTGCCGCAGCCCGTGCCGCAGGTCCTTCGCCCACAGCCGGACCCCCCGGTCGGCCTGGCTGATGTGCGTACGGGGCAGGGCGAACCGGCTGAGCAGCGGACCGGGGGTCAGCGCACACGCGTGGCCGTAACCCGCCGAGCGCGCCGCCTGTGTCACCCGGCGGTCGAGGATGCCGTACGGATAGCAGAAGCCCTCCGGGAGCGAGCCCGTGAGGTCGCCGATCAGCTCCCGGCTGTCGCGGGTCTCCCGGCGCAGCTCCTCGTCCGACAGGCCGGTCAGGTCCCGGTGGTACAGGCCGTGCGAGCCGACCTCCATGCCCGCGGCGGCGACCCGCCGGACGCCCTCGTGGGTGAGCAGTGGCTTGCGCGGGCCCAGCGGATCCCACTCGTTGACTCCTCCGGGCCGGCCCGGCAGGACGTACACCGTCGCCCGGAAGCCGTGCTTGCGCAGCACCGGCAGCGCTTCGTCGAGGAAGTCCGCGTAGCCGTCGTCGAAGGTCAGCCCGACCAGCCCGCGCCGCTCCGACGCCCCCGTGCGCAGCAGCTCCGACACGCCCACCCCCGTCAGCCGCCGGCTGCGCAGCCAGGACAGCTGCTCGTCGAGCCGCTCGGGGGAGACGGTGATGCTGTACGGATCGTCGCTGGGGTCCGTCACCGAGTGGTACGTGAGGATCCACGGCTGACGGCGGGTGTGCGGGCGGAGCCGGGACGAGCGAGCGTCGGCGCGATGTGCCGAGGATTCAGCGGCCATCAAGGAACCTCCGTCGGGTGAGTGCCAGCAGGGAGACGACCTCGGGCGAGCGCAGGGCGAGGCCGGTGAGGAAGAACACGGCGGGGACGAGGAGACACCCGGCGGCCAGGCTCAGCACCGGATCGGGGACGAGCGGGGCGCACGCCCAGCCCGCGGCGCCCGCAGCCAGCGACGCCCCGGCGAGCCGGCTCAGCGAGAGCGCCACGTCCCGGGCCCTGATCGGCACCACCCGGGTGCCGAGGCCCATCAGGAGCAGCAGGGCCGTGGCGCTGATCCCGATCGCGTTGGCGGTCGCGATGCCGTCCACGCCGAAGCGGTACGTCAGCGCGTACCCGGCCCCCATCGTGACCAGCAGCCCGGTCCCCATCGCGAACGCCGGGAACCAGGTGGGCCGCCCGGACGAGAAGAACGGCCGGCTCAGCGCGCCGACCAGGCAGTGCCCCAGCAGCCCCAGTGCGTAGACCCGCATGACCTGCGCGGTGGACGCGGTGTCGGCGGAGTCGAACGCGCCGCGCTGGAAGAGCACTTCGACGATCTGGGGCGCGTACCCGAGGACGACGGCCGTGCCGAGCAGCACCACCATCCCGGCGAGACCGAGGTCCCGTTCGACCCGCCGCCGGGCCTTCTCGTGCTCCCCGGCGGCCATGGCCTGCGCGACGACCGGGAAGGTCACCGTGCAGATCATCAGCGACAGCACCATCGGCATCTGCGCGACCTTCTGCGCGTAGTTCAGATGCGAGATCGCCCCGGCGGGCAGGGTGGAGGCCAGGAACCGCTCCACCAGCACCTGGGACTGACGGCTCACCACGAACACGACCACCGGGGCCAGCACCGCGAACCCCAGCAGCGGAGCACTCCGCGCCGCCCGCCGCCCCAGCCGCCCGAACCGGGGCAGCCGAGGCCGGGCGAGCGGCACCAGCCGCAGGAACACGGGCAGTTGGGTCAGGATCATCAGCGCACTGCCCACCGCGACCCCCGCCGCGGCCGCCCGCACCCCCCACGCCGCGTGCAGGGCCAGCGTCATCCCGATGATGCCGAGGTTGTACGCGACATAGACCCCGGCGGGAGGCAGGAAGCTGCCGTGCGCGCGCAGCGCGGCGCTGAAGTAGCCGGTGATCCCGAAGGTGAGGACGGTGACCGCGGTCAGCCGGGTGCAGTCCACCGCGAGACGGGGGTCGGCGAGCCCCGGGGCGAGCACGCCCACCACCCACGGCGCGCCCGCGATGAGCAGGGCCGCGCCGCCGGAGAGCAGCAGGAACAGCCGGGGGAGCGTGGCCGCCACCAGTTCCCGTACGGGGTCGGCGCCTCCCTCGGTCTCACCGGAGGCGCGACGGGTGAGGGCGAGGCTGAACGCCGGGACCAGGAGGAGCGCCATCCCGTCCTCGATCAGCAGCGTCGCCGCCATCTCGGGCACGGTCCAGGCGATCAGGAACGCGTCGCTGGCGTCGCTCGCCCCGAAGTAGCGGGCGATGGCCTGGTCCCGCACCAGGCCGAGGACGGCAGCCAGCACGGTCAGCACCGCCGTGCCCGCCGCCGCCCGGGCGAGGAAGGCGCCGAGCCGGGGCGCCTCGCCGCTCGCCGTCTCGGGTGAGCCGCAGGGGGACCGGGGCCCTTCCGGTCCTGACCCCGGCGCCGGGAGCAGCGTAGGGCCCGCCGCCGCGTTCGCCGGACGCGCCTCGGCCTCCGTGCCCGTACCCGTCTCGCTCATGCGGCGCCCACCCGGTCCGGCTCGGCCAGCGCCCACCAGGCGGCCAGCCCCAGCACGACACCGCTGAGCACCGTGGTGGGCCCGCCGATGTCCGCGTACAGGAAGTTGACGCTCTGCCAGGTGATCAGGGCAACCGCCACCAGACCGCAGTCCAGCGCGGCGCCCCCGCGCGAGCGGGCGAGCCACAGCCGGCGGATCGCGCCGACCAGGATCGCCGCCCAGCTCCCGACCAGCGCGGTCAGCCCGATGAGGCCCTGCTCGCCGAGGACGAGGAGATACATGTTGTGCGGGGAGAGGAGGGCCTGCCGGCGGAACTGCTGGCCCGCCCCGGCGGTGTCGCTGCCCGACGAGAGCCCGATCGAGGCGTGCCCGTCGCGGTGGTCGGGGAAGCCCTTGAGGCCGACCCCGGCGGCCGGCTGCTCGCGCCACATCGCACCCGCCGCGCTCCACATCGCGTACCGGTCGCTGACCGACCGGTCCGGGGTGCTGGTCACCCGGGTCACGCTGGCGGCCCGGTCCGCGATCATCTCGGAGCCGATGCCGAACCCGCCGACCAGCACCACGCCCGCCGCGCCCAGCACGGCCAGCGAGGTCAGCGCCGGCCGCCGCCCGCTCAGCGCCAGGGCGACGAGCACCGCGGCGGCCGTGGCGATCCACACGCCCCGGCTGAACGACAGCGTCAGCGGCACGATCAGGACGACGGCGAGGACGGCGGCGCACGGCCGCAGCCAGGCCGGGGCGCTCCTGGGCGTGCGCAGGGCGCAGGCCGCAGCGGCGAGCAGCCCGTAGGCGACGACGGTCGCCATCCCCATGACGTCGCTGGGCCCGAAGGTGCCGACCGCCCGGACGTCCTCGCCCATGTACGAGGCCCCGGTCCCGGTGACGTACTGATGGACGCCCGTGACGCCCTGGACGACCGCCAGGAGGACCAGCGAACCGGCGACGATCCGGAATCCGTACGCGTCCCTGAGCAGCAGGAACACCGCGGCCGGGACCAGGACGAAGACCTGGAGGTAGCGCACGAGCCCCGGCAGGGCGGCCGCCGGGTCCGCCGCGGTGACCGTGGCCACCGCGAAGCCCACCGCGGGCAGGCCCAGGACCAGCGCGGCGGTGGCGCTCAGCGGCCGCTGCCGCAGATACAGCAGCCGCCCCACGCACACCAGCACCGCGATCCCCGAGGCCACGTCGGCCGGGCCGCCTCCGCCGGACGTCCCGTACGGGAGGGCGGGCAGCAGGACGGTCGCGACCAGCGGCAGCAGCGGCCAACGGCCACGCCAGGCGGCCCAGGGGGAGCGGGCGACGGCGCGCGGCTCGGCCGTCGGAGACGGCACGGGCGGGGTCAGGACAGCGGTCATGATCAGCTGCCTCCGAGCCGGAACAGGGAGCCCGCAGTCCGCGCCAGCACGCACGCGTCCTGCCACAGCGACCAGGTCTCGATGTAGTGGTTGTCGAAGCGGGCCCGCTCCTCGATCGAGGTGTCGCCGCGCAACCCGTTCACCTGGGCCAGACCCGTGATGCCCACGGGCATCCGGTGGCGGGCCTGGTAGCCGGGATGGGCACGGCTGAACTGCGCCACGAAGAAGGGGCGTTCGGGGCGCGGGCCGACCATGCTCATATCGCCGCGCAGGACGTTCCACAGCTGTGGCAGCTCGTCGAGGGACGTCCGGCGCAGCAGGCGGCCGACCCGGCTCAGCCGCCCGTCGGACGCGACGTTCCAGCGGGTGGCCGACTCCTGGACGTCGGCGGGCCGCAGCGTACGGAACTTCAGCAGGACGAAGGGGCGTCCGTGCCGTCCGACGCGCTCCTGCCGGAAGATCACGCCCGGCCCGTCGGAGAGCCGCACGGCCAGGGCGCAGACCGCCATCACCGGGGCCGCCAGCACCAGCCCGACCGCGGCCAGGGCGGCGTCCATCGCCCGCTTCACCCCGTGCCCGAGGGGACGGTCGGTCCCGTCGCGCAACGGCTGGGCGATGAACCCCCACAGATGGTCGGGCCTGCCGCCCGCCGGGGTCCCCGCGACGGCGCCGGGCCCGGTGATCAGCCACACCCGGCAGCCGTGCCCGGTGAGCAGGGTGAAGAGAGCGGCGCCGTCCGGGGTGGCCTCGGGCGGTGCCGTGAACACCGCGTGCCGCACACTGTTCTGCACCACGGCCCGCCCCACCTCCTGGGGCGAGGCCAGGACCGGCAGCGGCACGGCGTCGGAACCCGTCACCTGCTGCTCGTCACCGTCAGCCGGAGCGGCGACCAGGCCGACCGGCCGCAGTCCGTACGCCGGGTGGTCGTACAGCGCGGCCGTCACCTGACGGGCCGTCGGTCCCTGGCCCACGACCAGCGTCGACTGCGGGCGGCGCACGGCTGCCCGCCGCCGCGCCCGGTGGACCGCCGCGCGCCCGGCACAGGTCAGCGCGGTCTGCGTACCGGCCCCGTAGGCCAGCACCGCCCAGCCGAACCCCTGCTGCGGGGCCCAGGCGTCCAGCACCTCCATCGTCACGTACCACTGGAGGAGGGTGAGACCGAGGAGCGCGGGCAGGTCGGAGAGGACCGAGGGGGACAACCGCATCCGGTACAGGCCGCGCCAGGCGAACAGCAGCACCTGCGCCACCGCCTGGACGGCCATCAGCAGCCAGGGCCACGCGACCGGGACCACCAGGGCGAACGTCACGGCCGGGGCCAGGGCGTCCACGCACAGGAGCGGGACGGGACGGCCGTACCGGACGGCCCGGCGCTCACCCGGCCGCGCCTGCGCACCGCCGCCGCTTCTTCGCGGCGGATGAACCGTGTGAGCCTGCACGGCTGTTGCCTGGCCGGCTCCGGGAACCGGTGCACTCTCCATCGTCATCGCTCGGTGCGCTTCCTCGTCGTGGGGCCGGACATGGAGACAAGTTCCTGGTAGAGACCGGCAACCGCCCCCGCGGTCCGTCGGACGTCGAAGGCCGCCCGGGTGTGGCGCAGGGCCCGGCGGGACACCGCCTCGCGCAGGTCCGGGTCGGTGAGCAGGGTGGTCAGGGCGGCGGCCAGGGCCGCCGGATCCTCCGGTGGTACGAGACAGTGGTCCTCGTGGCCGGGCGGCAGGCTCTCGCGTGCGCCGTTCACATCGGTGAGGACGACGGCGCGTCCGCAGGCCATCGCCTCCAGCGGGGCCAGGGCCATGCCTTCCCAGCGGGAGGGCAGGACGAGGACGTCCGCCGCGTGGATCCACGGCCGCACGTCCTCGCAGGCCCCGGTGAACAGCACGCCCGGCGGGGCCGACGCCTCAAGATCCTCCCGGTCGGGCCCGTCGCCCACCAGGACCAGCCGGGCCCCCGGCACCGCCATCCGGCGCCAGGCCCGGAGCAGGACGTCCTGGCCCTTCTGCCGGGTGAGGCGGCCGACGCAGACGACCAGCGGGGTGTCCACGGCGACTCCCTCCAGTAAGGGCAGGGAAGCGCGGGCCTCCGCCCGGACCGTGTGGCCGCCGGGGCGGAACCGGTCGAGGTCGATGCCGTTGTGGATGACCGACCAGCGGGCGGCGATGCCCGCCTCCTCCCCGGTACGGCGCTCCGACTCGCTGACGCACAGGATGTGATCGGCCCAGCGCGCGCCGAACCGCTCCCAGCCGAGCGCGAGTTCCGCGGTGCGTCCGCCGACGGCCTCGAACGACCAGGCGTGCGGCTGGAACACCGTGGGGACCCGGCCGCGTACCGCGATCCGGCCGGCGAGGCCCGCCTTGGCGCTGTGGGCGTGCACCACGTGCGGGCGGCTCGCGCGGACGATCCGGCGCGCGGCCGCGACCTCACCGGCCAGCCGGGGCCCGGGGGAACGGGTCGCGGCCCAGCCGTGGACCTCGGCACCCGCTGCCGCCGCCCCGAGAGCCAGCGGGCTCCCGGGGGGACAGGCCACCACGGGACGCAGTCCGGCGCCGGCCTGGGCCCTGACGAGATCGGTGACGACCCGGGCCACTCCGCCGTCCACGGGCTGAACCACATGAAGGACCGTCAATTGTCTTTGTGGAGTACGACGCATGTGCAGCACGCACGGCTCTCTTCGCTCAATACGGTGAGTAAAGCCGAGGTGCACTTTGGCAGATATGTGGCGAAATGGTGCGCGTGACTCGCTCATACGACC
The DNA here is from genome assembly GCF_014649875.1 of Streptomyces rubiginosohelvolus. Taxonomy (GTDB): domain Bacteria; phylum Actinomycetota; class Actinomycetes; order Streptomycetales; family Streptomycetaceae; genus Streptomyces; species Streptomyces rubiginosohelvolus. Next base: position 69,222 of record NZ_BMTW01000006.1, read on the forward strand.
ACATGGGGATTGCGCTTCCGAGTAGGCCGTCCGGGTGGTCGCGCGGCAGACAGGCGCAGGCCGGGGTGGACTTCGCGGGCCGGTGGCGAAAGGGCTGTCGGGGGTCCCGCGCGGGGAATGGGCCGGATGTTCCGTGCGGCGTCAGCCGGTTATACCGTCATCCTTTTCCGGGAAAGCCCACACCGCCGAACGCCGCACCGGATGGCGGCACCATCCATCGGTGCCGTCGCCGAAATGCCTGGAGCGCCCCGGACGGTGTCCGGGGGCGCTCCAGGCAATGGGTCGGCCGGTGCGGTCACTGAGGCACGGGCCTCAGCCGGTGCGGTCCACGAGATACGGGATCAGCGTGAGCAGATCCCCTCGGGCCTCCTCGGCGAGCGGCACCCGGTCCAGACAGGCGTGGGCCGCGGCCAGGTGCTCGTGCGCCTCGGCGATCGTGGCCTCTCGCCCGCCCGCCTCGTCGATCAGCTCCGCGGCACGCCGCGCCGCCGCGTCGTCGAGCGGCCCGGCGGAGGTGAGCAGCGCGTCGAGACGCCTGGCCGCCGGGTGGTCGGCGGACAGCGCCGCGAGCACCGGGTACGTCTTCTTGAGCCGCCGCAGATCGCTGTGCACGGGCTTCCCCGTCACCTGCGGATCGCCCCAGATCCCGAGCAGGTCGTCCACCGCCTGGAACGCCACCCCCACATGCCGCCCCGCCAGGTCCAGCGCCTCGGCGGTGGACGCCGGAGCACCCGCCAGCACCGCCCCCAGGGCGGCCGCGCAGCCGAGCAGGGATCCCGTCTTGTGGGTGGCCATCGCCCGGTACTCGTGCGGCAGGACCGCCCCGGGCCCGGACCACGGCCGGGACTCGAAGAGCAGGTCCTGCGCCTGACCGTGCACCAGATCGCCCAGTGCTCCCGCCAGTTGCCGCACCGCCGCGGGACCGCCCGGCCCCGGGGCCTCCGCCAGGGTGGACACGGCCAGCGCGAACAGGGCGTCCCCCGCGAGGACCGCCGGGCCGGTGCCGTACGCCTTCCACAGCGTCGGCCGGCGGCGACGGGTCTCGTCGCCGTCCATGATGTCGTCGTGGATCAGCGAGAAGGTGTGGATCAGCTCGACGGCGACCGCGCCGAGCACCGCGTCCTCCCCGCTGCCGCCCGCGGCCTCCGCGCCGAGCACCGCGAGCGCCTGGCGGACCCCCTTGCCCTGCGAACCGGGCAGCGGCTCGCCGCCGGTTCCGCGCCAGCCGAGCGAGAAGGCCGCCGTCTCCGCGTGCCAGGGGTGCAGCCGGCCCACCGACTCCACCAGGGCCGGGCGCACCAGCTCGCGGCACCGGTCCAGTATCTGCGGCGCGCTCGCCCGGCGGGTCGTGGAGAGCGTCATCGGCGGCCGTCCCCGGCACCGGCCGACGCGGGTGCCACGCCGAGTTCGGCGTATGCCTTCTCGACCATCTCCCGGGCGTTCAGCAGCCCGATCCGGTCGAGCCTGCCGCGCAGTTCGTCCAGGTCGGCGGCGGTGGCGTCGCGGTCCCGGCCGAGCCTGGCCCGGGCCTTGACCAGGCCGAGCGAGGCCAGCGCCTCGCCCCGGGGCTCGTCCATCGCGCGGAACTCGCCGAGCGCCTGCTCGTACACCGCGCGCGCCTCCTCGTACCGTCCGGCGCGGAACAGCACGTTGGCCCGCATCTTGTGGTTGTACGCCAGGGCGCTGGAGAGGTTCATCTCGCGGCAGGTGACCTCGGCCTCGGTGAGCAGATCGAGCGCGCGGGCGGTCGCCCCGTCCCGGAGGGAAACGATGTCGGCTATGCCGCGCAGCGCCCAGGCCCGGCCCCGTCGGTCGTCCGCGTCGCCCGCCAGGACCGCCGCCTCCTCGAACATCTCCAGGGCCGTGTCCAGCGAGCCGGTGTTGCGGTGGATCTGCGCGATGCCTTCCAGCGCCCAGACGGTGTGCCGGGCCTCGCCCCGGGCGCGGGCCTCGGCCAGCAGCTGTTCGTGCAGTGTCGCGACGGTCGCGTAGTCGCCCTGGATCCGCCCGGTCTCGGCGAGGCCGGCCAGCGAGTAGCCGCGGGCGACCACGTCGCCGCCCCGTTTCCCCGCCTCGGCGGCGAGGCCGAGCAGCCGGAACGCGAGGCGCAGCGCGCCGCGTTGACGCGCCAGCGTGCCGCCGCTCCACAGCGCCCAGGCCATCGCCCCGGTGTTCCCGGCCGACCGTGCCGCCCGGTAGCTCGCCTTCCAGGCCCGGTCGGCCTCCGCCACCTGCCCGAGCCTGCGGTGCGCCTCGGCCACGGCGAGGCCGGAGCGTGCCACCTCCTCCTGCGATCCGGAGAGCTCGGCCTGCCTCAAGTGGCGTACTCCCTCGGCCAGTACGTCGGTGAGGGAGGCGTTCACCGACATCTTGGTGAGAGCTCCCTGGTACTCGGGCGCCAGTGCCTTGGTCTGCATGGGTGCCTTCCGCGCGGTGCCGGGCCCGGAGCCGGACTACTATACCCTCTATGTATACCTGGGGGGTATAGTCGGCCGGTCGTGCAGGCCCGGATCATGTGGGGGTGGGGCGCCGCACGTCATGCGCGGCGAACCGTCCTGTCGTCGATCAAGACGGCAGGTGGATGCGGAGGGTTGCTCGGGCGGCCCAGGTCGTTCCGGGCCGCCCCGCCTATGTCCCGTTACGCCCCGCCCTGCACCTTCTCCGTACGTCGCAGCCGGTGACGTACCGCGCGCCGGGCCACCGGCCCCAGCTCGTCCAGCACCCCGGCCAGCGCGGCGAGCTGCTCCAGTGCCTCGAAGGCCCGCTCCGCGCCCTCCGGATCGACGCCCTCGTACATCTCAAGCCCCACGAACGCCCCCGTCACGGCGCGCGCCAGGCCCGCCGGATCGGTGAACTCGCCCAGCGGCGAGTCCGCCACGATCCGGACGAGGACCTTCTCGATCTCGGCGGTCCACAGGTCGAGCCCGGCCGTGGTCGCGGGCGCCAGCCGGGGCTGGGTCTGGGCGCCCGCGAGCACCTGCGCGAGGAAGGCGACATGGCCGCCGGCCCGCTCCTCCTCGTGCAGCTCACGCCCGCAGCGCAGGAGTTCGGCGAGGGTGGTGACGCCGGCGAGCCGGTCGCGGTGGCGGGCCACCCGCTGCTCGGCGCCGTACCGGCAGGCCGCCGCCAACAGCTCGTCGACCGAACCGAAGTGGTAGAAGACGAGCGCCTGGTTGACCCCGGCCGAGGCCGCCACGGAACGGGCCGAGGTCTTGGCGATGCCGTGCTCGGCGAGCGTGCGCAGCGCGCCTTCCATGAGCTTCGTCCGGGTGTCCGCCCCGGTCGCGCCTCCCGTCACGCCCGCGCCTCCTCACGGACCGGGCGCAGACCCGCCCGTACGCCGTGGCGCAGCGCGTCGACATATCGGGCGCGGAACGTCCCCTCGTACCCGAACAGCGGGCCGAAGCGGCGGTTCGTCACCGCGACCCGGATACGGAAGCGGCCCGTGGCGTCGTCGAAGGACTCGCGGACCTCGGCCTCGCCGCCGATCAGATCCGGGACCCGCAGGTCGAACGGTCCCTCGCGGAAACGGTGCTCCCCCGAGCGGATCAGCAGCGAGCCGTCGGGCTCCGCGCTCAGCCGCAGGTCGGTGGCCAGGTGCTGGTGCGTCCCGAGGTAGTCCAGTACGCAGGACCGCTCCGGGCTGTGCACCATCGTGGCGTCGAAACGGCGCGGCCCGCCCGGCAGGGCGAAGGTCCGGACGAAGGTCACGGTCTCCCGGCCGAAGGCGTCGGTGTACGGGACGTTCTCGATGGTGAACGGGACATCGCGCCCGGTCCTCGGCACCAGGATGTTGCGGGTGGCGCCGAGCGCGAGGAACGGCTTCACGAACGCCCGGCCGTGCCAGATCCGGTCCATCGATCCGCGCCCCACGCACGCCTCGCCGCTCTCCAGCCCGATCGAGAAGCGGCGCTGCAACTCGGGGTGGAGCCGCGCGAAATCGTCTCCCATCGCACGGGCGAATATCGAGGTCACGGGCGCTCCAGTCGGGCGAGGAGGGGCGGGGCGACGGCCGGTCGGCCGGGTGGTCTGCGCAGGCAGCGCCGGGCGGCGGGCGTGAGCGGCGACGGAGGGACCAGCAGCGCGGCGAGGGTGGCGGGCAGAACGGCCACCGGGCCGAAGGGAAGGGCCGCCGCCACGAGAAGGAGCCGTACCAGCACCTCCGCCAGGGCGTGCGCCAGCGACCGGGCCGGGCTGATGCCGCGCTCGCACCACAGCCGCAGCCGGTCGAAGGACCAGGCGGTCGCCCAGCCCATCAGCGGCCGGAACACCAGCCGGTCCCCGACCGCGCCGAAGCGGCCCCAGCGGGTCCGGTAGTCGTACCCCGTCAGAAAGCGGATGCCGTCGGCGGTGGGGACGTAACGCCAGTAGCCGCTGCCCTCGGCCAGCAGCGACAGCCGCTCCGGCGAGGCGAACCGCAGGGCGGAGACCCGCTCACCGTCCGCCCGCTCCCGCTCGCCCGCACTCGTCCCGGTCCCCGCCACGGTCAGGAAGGGCAGCACCCGGGTCGCGTACCGGAACCGCAGGGCGGAGCCAGCCGGACCGGGCAGCGGGCTGATCTCGGTGAAGCGCAGATCCCACCGCTGGTGCTGGGCGGGATCCTGGGTCCGGTCCCACAGACGCTCCGGATCGGTACGGATCAACGCCTCGATGTACAGCCCCATGCCTGCCCCCGGGTCGTCACGCGTGGTTGAGCGAGTGCTCAAGTCCCTCCGCGTTTCAGGACGCTATCAGAGGGGGTTGAGCAGTCGCTCAACCCCCTCGAACGGTTCGTCCTCAGGCTGCGGCCGGAGACCAGGGCACCTCGGCCAGGAGGGGCAGGATGTGCTCCTCCTCGTAGTCGAGGTGGGCGGTCAGCTCCTCGGTCATCCGGGCCAGTTCGGCGCGGAAGCGGTCCGGTTCCGCGATGGCCACATCGGCCAGCAGGTCCGCGAGCGCCGACTGCACGGCCCCGATGGAGCGGTGCTCCTCCCGCAGCCGGTCGAAGACGTCCCGCAGGTGGGGGTGGTAGCCCTCCATCGTGGGGAACATGTGCCCGTCCTCGGCGGTGTGGTGGAACTCCAGCGCCTGGCAGAACGCCAGGCAACGCTGCCGGATCTGCAGCCCGAGACCGGGAGCGGGCGGTTCGCCGTCGCCTTCGTGCCCGTCCCGCGCGGCGAAGTGCGCCTCGGTCTCCTCGTGCACGTGGCGCAGTTGGCCGCGCAGCCAGGTGTGCACCTCCACAAGCTTGTCGGCGAGCGAGGCGATCGGGGGAGCCGCCGCGTCGGGGTCGGGGAGCTCCAGCACCACGACCGGCAGCACGCGGTCGGTGGCTTCCTGATACTCCGCGTACCCCGGCGCCTCGGCGACGACCTGGGCGAAGAGCCCGTCGCGCCGGGCCCCTTCGGCGGGTACGGCGAGGGACTCGAATTCCTCACCGCCCAGCTCGACCCGCACGGTGGGGTGGGCGAGGAGGTTGCGGTACCAGTCGGGGTGGAGCGGGGCGCCGAGGTTGGAGGCGACGACGAGGAGCCGGTGGCCGTCGCGGACATAGCCGAGCGGTGTGGTGTGCGGCTTCCCGGAGCGGGCGCCGGTGGTGGTGAGCAGGAGGAGGTCGGTGCCCTCGAAGGGGCCGCCGACCTTCCCCGCGTTGGCACGGAATTCGGTGATGACGGACTGCTGAAAGGTCTGGGGCATGGAGGTTCTGGGTCTCCCGGAAGGAATGCGGGCAGGCGAAGGCCCGGTGTGTCGCGGAGTGTCGGCCGCTGGGTGCGCGGAGGCGGCCGGGGCAGAGGTGCCCGGGGCCGGAGATGCTCAGATGCAGGGGGCGATGAATGGACTCATGGCGTCATCCCTGGAAGAAGGTGCTGGCTTGACCGTCGGCCGGCCCAGATCTCTTTGGCTGACGTCACGCTGCACGGACAGCATCAGAACCCGATCCGCTCGTTCCTGTCAACGCGAGGGCGGGCAACGTCAACGCGAGTGCGGGCAACGGAAAGGCGGGCAACGCCACGAAAACGCGTTGCCCGCCTTGCGTATGCCTGCGACGCTCCGGCCATGCCCACGGAACAACAGACTCTCGCGCCGCCGGCCCGGACCCCTCGTACGCACCCGGTGGAGGCCCTCTTCTCGCACGGCCGCCTCGTCGCGATCCCGCGCAAGGAGGCACGCCGGGAGCAGCTGCTCCGGCACCTCGCCGACACGCTGTTCGAGCGGGAGCGCTCGTACACCGAGCGCGAGGTGAACGAGGCGCTCCTCACCGTCCACGAGGACTGCTCCGCCCTGCGTCGCTATCTCGTCGTCGCCGGGCTGCTGGTCCGGCCCCGGGACGGCAGCAGCTACCGCCGCGGCCGCTGACCGGCCAAGACGATCGGCACAACGGCCGACCGCCCGGTGTCAGTTGAGGGTGTCGGGGTCCGGTCCGGTGCGCATGCCCCGGTCCAGGGCGGCGACGGCGTCCAGGTCCGCGGCCGACAGTTCGAAGTCGAAGACGTCGATGTTCTGCCGGATCCGCTCGGGCGTGACCGACTTCGGAATCACGATGTTGCCGAGCTGGAGGTGCCAGCGCAGGACCACCTGGGCCGGGGACTTGCCGTGCCGCTCCGCGATGGAGACCAGGGCCTCCTCCTTGAGCAGGGCGCCCTGGGCCAGCGGGCTCCAGGCCTCGGTGGCGATGCCGTGCTCGGCGTGGAAGGCGCGCAGCTCGCTCTGCTGAAGGCCCGGGTGCAGCTCGATCTGGTTGACGGCGGGGACGAGTGTGCCCGTCTCCAGCACCCGGCTCAGGTGGGCGGGCTGGAAGTTGGAGACCCCGGCCGCGCGGATCCGGCCGTCGGCGGCCAGCTTCTCCAGGGCGCGCCAGCTCTCCGGGTACAGGTCGTGGGCGGGTGTCGGCCAGTGGATCAGGTAGAGGTCGACGTGGTCCAGGCCGAGCTTGGCCAGGCTCGCGTCGAACGCGGCGAGCGTGGCCTCGTAGCCCTGGTCGGCGTTCCACAGCTTGGTCGTGACGAACAGCTCCTCGCGGGGGATCCCGGAGGCGGCCAGCGCCCGGCCCACACCGACCTCGTTGCCGTAGATCGCCGCGGTGTCGATGGACCGGTAGCCGGCCTCCAGCGCGGCGGAGACGGCCGCGGTGGTCTCGTCGTCGGGCACCTGGAAGACGCCGAAGCCGAGCTGGGGGATGGTCACGCCGTTGTTGAGCGTGACGGTGGGAACGGTGGGGGCGGTGGACATCAGGGACCTTCCGTAGCGCGGTGCGCGCCGACATGAACGGCGTGCGACGTTTACTGGCGTCCACAATAGTTGCATGCGCGGGCTATGGGCAAACGCGGGCAAGGTGCGGGCGGGATATCCCGATCGGCGTCCGTCCTCGGGCATGCCCCCTCCGCCGGACCGGTGCGGTCATGTGCTGGACTGGCGCTTTCGCCCGGATCGGCCAGCACCCCGGATTCAGGAGTTCATGTGAGCAGTTACCGGCAGCCCGGCGTCGTCCTCACCGACCGCCGCTTCACCGTGCCCCTCGACCACAGCGACCCCGGCGGCGAGCAGATCGAGGTCTACGGCCGGGAAGCGGTCGCCGCCTCCCGGGCCGGCGAGGAACTGCCCTGGCTGGTCTATCTGGAGGGCGGCCCCGGCTTCGGCGCACGCCGGTTCGTCGGTACGGAGGCCTGGCTCGGCCGGGCCCTGCGCGAGTTCCGGGTGCTGCTCCTCGACCAGCGGGGGACCGGTCTCTCCACCCCTGCCAACCGGCAGACCCTCCCGCTGCGCGGCGGCCCCCGCGAGCAGGCCGACTACCTCGCCCACTTCCGCTCCGACTCCATCGTCCGCGACTGCGAGCTGATCCGGCTCCAGCTCACCGGTGGAGTGCCCTGGACGGTCCTCGGCCAGTCCTTCGGCGGCTTCTGCGCCGTCCGCTATCTCTCCGCCGCCCCGGAAGGGCTCAAGGAGGTCCTGATCACCGGCGGGCTGCCCTCGCTGGACGCGCACGCGGACGACGTCTACCGGGCCGCGTACCCCCGCATCGAGCGCAAGGTCGCCGCCCACTACGCCCGCTACCCGCAGGACGTCGAGCGTGCCCGCGCGATCGCCGCGTACCTCGCCGAGCACCGGCCCGAGAGCGCCGGACACCGGCTCACCCCCGAGGGCTTCCAGTCGCTCGGCATTCTGCTCGGCACCGGCAGTGGCAGCCACCAGCTCCACTACCTGCTGGAGAACGCGTTCGTCCGCACTCCGCACGGCACCGAACTCTCCGACACCTTCCAGGAAGCGATGCGCACCGCCGCCTCCTTCGCAGGGCACCCGCTCTACGCCCTGCTGCACGAGGCCATCTACGGGCAGGGCGAGCGCGCCACGGACTGGGCCGCCGAGCGCGTACGGGGAGAGTTCCCGCAGTTCGACGCGGCGACCGCGCTGAAGGGCGACGGCCCCGTGCTCTTCACCGGCGAGACCATCCACCCCTGGCACTTCGACGTCGACCCGGCGCTGCGCCCGCTGCGCGAGACCGCCGAACTCCTCGCGCAGCGCTCCGACTGGCCGGTGCTGTACGACCCCGAGCGGCTCGCCGCCAACGCGGTCCCGGTCGCGGCGGCCGTCTACCACGACGACATGTACGTCGACACCGCGGACTCGCTGCGCACGGCGGCGGCGATCCGGGGGCTGCGGACCTGGGTGACGAACGAGTACGAGCACGACGGGGTCCGCGCGGGCGGTCCCCGGGTCCTGGACCGGCTGCTGTCCCTGGTGCGCGACGAGGCCTGACCCGCCCTGCCTCCCGGGGCCGGCCGCGGACCGGCCGGCCCCGGAGCCGGCCGCGGCGGACAGGGCCCGCGCCCGGCCGGCCCTGCCGGATCAGCGCTGGAGCTCCTCCAGCGTGGCGTCCAGGTCGCCGGCGGAACGCGGGGCCCGGTTGTGCGGCAGCTTCGAGAGGACCGCCGCCATGCCGCAGGTGTTGCTGAGCGCCGAGTAGACCAGGCCCGTGCCGACGCCCGCGGAGAGCCAGCGTGCCGCCGGGAAGCGGATCCCCGCCACCAGCCCCGCCACCACCAGCGAGCCCGCCGCGAGCCGGACCTGCCGTTCCATGGCCCACGTGGTGCGCGCGCCCTCGGGGCGGTCCAGGCCGCGGCCGTCGACCTCCCAGGCGGAGGTGCCGCCGGTCAGCGTCACGGCCTCGATGTCCGCGCCCGCGAGGATCTCGCAGGCCCGCGTGGACCGGACCCCGGAGGCGCACACCACCAGCAGCGAACCGCGAGCGGAGGCCGACTTCAACGCGGGCAGCGCGTCCGGCAGCTTGTCGAGCGGGATGTTCAGGGCACCGGGGACATGCCCGGCGGCGTACTCGCCCGGAGCCCGTACGTCGATGACGGTGAACTCCTCCAGACGGGCTGCGGCCTGGGCGGGGGAGAGGGAAGCGGGGCTGGGCACGGGGCAGGTCCTTTCGTTCGGCCGGACTCCAGCGTCGCACGCCCGCCGCCGGAGCCGGGGGTAGCCTGCCCGTATGACGCCGCAGCGACTCGAACCCGTGCCCGGCGACTGGCAGCGCGCCCTGGCCGTGGTCGCCCACCCCGACGACCTGGAGTACGGGGCGGCCGCCGCCGTGGCCGAGTGGACCGACGGCGGCCGCGAGGTCGTCTACCTCCTCGCCAGCCGCGGCGAGGCCGGGATCGACACCCTGTCGCCCGGGGAGTGCGCGCCGGTGCGTGAGCGGGAGCAGCGGGCGAGCGCCGCCGTCGTCGGCGTACGCACCGTGGAGTTCCTGGACCACCGCGACGGCGTCATCGAATACGGCACCGGGCTGCGCCGCGACATCGCCGCCGCCATCCGCCGTCACCGCCCCGAACTGGTCGTCACCCTCAACCACCGGGACACCTGGGGCGGGGTCGCCTGGAACACCCCCGACCACCGCGCCGTCGGGCGCGCCACCCTGGACGCCGTCGCCGACGCGGGCAACCGCTGGATCTTCCCGGAACTCGGCGAGCAGGGCCTCCAGCCGTGGGACGGGGTGCGCTGGACCGCCGTGGCGGGCAGCGACCGGCCCACCCACGCGGTCGACGCGACGGCCGGCCTCGAACGCTCGGTCCGGTCCCTGCTGGAGCACCGTACGTACATCGAGGCGCTGACCCAGGAGGACCCGGAGCGGTACTGCCGGACCTTCCTCACGGGCATGGTCGAGGCCGCCGCCGAGCAGTTCGGCGGTCGGCCCGCGGTCACCTTCGAGGTCTTCGCCCACTGAGCCCGGCGGTTTCGGCCGTATTGACAAACCGGCTTGCCGATTCTGCAATAGCCGGATGAAGGAACACGACCGCGACGATCCGGAACTGGAATCCGTCCTCTCCGGTGTCGGCCCCCGACTGCGTCGGCTGCGCAAGGACCGCGGGGTCACCCTCGCCGCCCTCTCGGCCGCCACCGGCATCTCCGTCTCCACGCTCTCCCGGCTGGAGTCCGGCGGCCGCCGCCCCAGCCTCGAACTGATGCTGCCGATCGCCCGCGCCCACGAGGTGCCGCTCGACGACCTCGTGGGCGCCGCACCGGTCGGCGACCCCCGGGTGCGGGCCAAGCCGATCGTGCAGCACGGCCGGACCATGCTGCCGCTGACCGCCCGGCCGGGCGGCCTCCAGGCGTACAAGCTGATCCAGGAGCCGGGCAGCGGCGGCCCGCCGGAGCAGCGCACGCACGAGGGGTACGAGTGGCTGTTCGTGCTCTCCGGGAAGCTGCGGCTGCTGCTGGCCGAACACGATCTCGTGCTGGAGCCGGGGGAGGCCGCCGAGTTCGACACCCGGCTGCCGCACTGGTTCGGCCCGGCCGAGGACGAGAGGGTGGAGTTCCTCAGCCTCTTCGGTCCGCAGGGCGAGCGTATGCACGTACGGGCGAAGCCCAAGCGCGGCTGAGGCCCGGGCGTCCCGGGGGCGGGGCCGGGGTGTTCCCAGATCGGCAAGCGACCGCTTAGTATGCGGCGCAGCAGTGGTAATGCCGACCGCTCCGGCGGTTGACGCCGACAGTGTTGTGGAGGCCCCTCATGCAGGCATGGCGAGTGCACCGGAACGGCGAGCCGGGCGAGGTGATGCGGCTGGAGGAGACGGACCGGCCGACGCCCGGCGACGGGCAGGTGCTCGTCGAGGTCCGCGCGGCGAACGTCAACTTCCCCGACGCCCTGCTCTGCCGGGGCCAGTACCAGGTGCGGCCGCCGCTGCCGTTCACCCCGGGCGTCGAGGTGTGCGGCACCACCGAGGACGGGCGGCGGGTCCTCGCCACCCCCGCCCTGCCCCACGGCGGCTTCGCCGACTATGTCGTCGCGGACGAGGCGGCCCTGGTGCCCGCCCCCGACGCCCTGGACGACGCCGAAGCGGCCGCCCTCCACATCGGCTACCAGACCGGCTGGTTCGGCCTGCACCGCCGCGCGCACCTCCAGCCCGGCGAGACCCTCCTCGTCCACGCGGCGGCCGGCGGCGTCGGCAGCGCCGCCGTCCAGCTCGGCAAGGCCGCGGGCGCGCGGGTCATCGGCGTCGTCGGCGGCCCCGACAAGGCGGCCGTCGCCCGCGAACTCGGCTGCGACCTGGTCATCGACCGGCGGAGCGAGGACATCGTCGCCGCCGTCAAGGAAGCCACCGGCGGGCGCGGCGCGGACGTCGTCTACGACCCGGTCGGCGGCGACGCGTACGCCAAGTCCACCAAGTGCGTCGCCTTCGAAGGGCGCATCCTCGTCGTCGGCTTCGCCAGCGGCGTCATCCCCACCCCGGCCCTCAACCACGCCCTGGTGAAGAACTACTCGGTCGTCGGACTGCACTGGGGCCTCTACAACACCAAGGACCCGGCCGCCGTCCGCGCCTGCCACGAGGAACTGACCAAGCTCGCCGAACAGGGCATCGTCAAACCCCTGATCAGCGAGCGTGTCGCGATGGCCGGAGCCGCCGACGCCGTCCAGCGCGTCGCCGACGGCACCAGCACCGGCCGCATCGTCGTCCTGCCCGGAGGCGCCCGATGAGCCCCGCAGTCGACGCAACAGAGGTCCGCCGCTGCACCCGCGAGCTGCTCGCCGCGCACCCGCCCGCCACCACCGGCCGCACCGACTTCCTGAAGGCCCGCTTCGACGCCGGCCTCGCCTGGGTCCACTATCCGGTGGGCCTGGGCGGGCTCGACGCGCCCCGCTCCCTCCAGCAGGTCGCCGACGCCGAACTCGCCGCCGCCGACGCGCCGGACAACGACCCGCGCCGCATCGGCATCGGCCTCGGCATGGCCGCGCCGACCATCCTCGGCTTCGGCACCGACGAGCAGAAGCGCCGCTTCCTGCGCCCGCTGTGGGTGGGGGAGGAGGTCTGGTGCCAGCTGTTCAGCGAGCCGGGCGCCGGATCCGACCTCGCGGCCCTGGCCACCCGGGCCGTGAGGGACGAGACCGGCGACTGGATCGTCGACGGCCAGAAGGTCTGGACATCCAGCGCCCACCTGGCCCGCTGGGCCATCCTCATCGCCCGCACCGACCCGGACCTGCCCAAGCACCGGGGCATCAGCTACTTCATCTGCGACATGACGGACCCCGGCGTCGAGGTCCGGCCGCTGCGCCAGATCACCGGCGAGGCCGAGTTCAACGAGGTCTTCCTCACCGGCGTACGCATCCCCGACAGCCACCGGCTCGGGCCCGTCGGCGAGGGGTGGAAGGTCGCCCAGACCACCCTGATGAACGAGCGCGTCTCCATCGGCGGCTCCCGCATCCCCCGCGAGGGCGGCATGATCGGCCCGGTCGCGAAGACCTGGCGCGAACGCCCCGAGCTGCGCACCCCCGACACCCACCAGCGGCTGCTGACCCTCTGGGTCGAGGCCGAGGTCGCCCGGCTCACCGGTGAACGGCTGCGCCAGCAGCTCGTCGCCGGACAGCCCGGACCCGAGGGCTCGGGCATGAAGCTCGCCTTCGCCCGGCTCAACCAGGAGATCAGTGGCCTGGAGGTCGAACTCCTCGGCGACGAGGGCTTGTTGTACAGCGACTGGACCATGGTCCGCCCGGAGCTGGTCGACTTCACCGGACGCGACGCCGGCTACCGCTATCTGCGCTCCAAGGGCAACTCCATCGAGGGCGGCACCAGCGAGGTCCTGCTGAACATCGTGGCCGAACGGGTCCTCGGGCTGCCCGCCGAGCCCCGCAACGACAAGGACGTCGCCTGGAAGGACCTGAGCCGATGACCGCGCCCACCCAGCCCCCCGCCACCCCCGACCTGCTCTACTCGCAGGACGAGGACGACCTCCGCTCCGCCGTCCGCGCCCTCCTCGCCGACCGGGCCGACGCGCCGACGGTGATCGCCGCCACCGAGTCCGACACGCCGTACGACCCGCGGCTGTGGTCCTCGCTGGCCGGTGACATCGGCGCGGCCGGACTCCTCGTCCCCGAGAAGCTCGGCGGCCAGGGCGCATCCCACCGCGAGGCCGCCGTGGTCCTGGAGGAGCTGGGCCGCAGCGTCGCCCCCGCCCCCTATCTGACCAGCTCCGTGGTGGCCACCGAGACCCTGCTCGCGCTCGGCGCCGAGGACGGACCGGCCGCAGCCCTTCTCGGCGAACTGGCCTCCGGCGCGCGTACGGCCGTGCTCGCCGTGCCCTTCGCGACCCCGCCCGCCGGGGCGGGGCCGGTCCTCGCCGGGCTCGACGGAACGGTCCGGGGCATCGCCGACGCGGCGGTCGCCGATGTCCTGCTGGTGCCGACCGCCGAAGGGCTGTACGCGGTCGAGACCTCGGGCCCCGGCGTCACCGTCGAGGCGCTCGTCCCGCTCGATCTCACCCGCCCGCTCGCCGCCGTCACCCTGACCGGGGCGACCGGGACCCTGCTGGCCGACGCTGACGCCGGCGCCACCGCCGTACGGCGCGGAATGCTCGCCGGGGCCGGACTGCTCGCCTCCGAACAGCTCGGGATCGCCGAGTGGTGTCTGACCGAGACCGTCCGCCACACCCGCGAACGCCACCAGTTCAACCGGCCGGTCGGATCGTTCCAGGCGCTCAAGCACCGGATGGCACAGCTCTGGCTGGAGGTCGTCTCGGCCCGGGCCGCCGCCCGCAACGCCGCCGACGCGCTGGCCACCGGCAGCCCCGACGCCCCGCTCGCCGTGGCGGTGGCCCAGGCGTACTGCTCGGGCGTCGCCGTGCACGCCGCCGAGGAGTGCGTCCAGCTGCACGGCGGGATCGGCATGACCTGGGAGCACCCCGCGCACCTGTACCTGAAGCGCGCCAAGGCGGACTCCCTGGCGTACGGCTCGGCGGGCAGCCACCGCCAGGCCGTCGCGGAGCTGGCGGAACTTCCGGCGCCGTAGGGCCTGGCGCCTCTGCCCGGATCGGCCCCGGAAGCCCGCCGCACTGGTTTGCGGCGGGCTTCCGGGGCCGTCCGCGTCCCCTCAGGCGGGCCCCTCCGTCGCCTCCTCGGTCACCGGAGGGCGGGTGGCGCTCAGCCAGCGTTCACTGCGGGCGATGTGCGCGGCCGCCGCGCTCGCCGCGGCGGCCGGATCGCGGTTCGCCAGGGCGGCGACGATCGCCCGATGGTCCTCGTCGCCCGCGCGCTTGAACTCCGGGCCCTCCGGCAGCGCGAACACGCGGTAGTGCCGGGACCGGGACCGGAAGACCGTGAGCAGCGCCTCCATGGAGGGGCTGCCGCCGATGCGGGCGATCTCCGCGTGGAACCGGTGGTCGTAGTCGGCGAACTCCGCCGGGTCCTCACTGGCCTCGATCGTCTCCAGCCAGCCCTGGAGGGTTTCCAGCTCCTCCGGGGTGATCCGGGCGGCGGCCTGGGCCATCACATGCGCCTCCAGCACCCGCCGGATCTCGAAGAGCTCCAACAGGCCGTCCAGCGGAAGCAGTTCGACGGTCAGGGACAGCCGCCCGAGCAGATCCTCCGGCCGCAGTGCGGAGACGTACGTCCCCGATCCGTGCCGCGCCTCGGCCGCCCCCAGCGCCGCCAGCATCCGCACCGCCTCCCGCAGCGACCCCCGGGAGACCCCGAGCTCCTCGCAGAGGTCCGCTTCCGGTGGGAACCGCTGGCCGGCCGCGAGGCGGCCACTGGAGATCATCCGGCGCAGGCCGTGGAACGCCTTGTCGACTGCGGACATCGGGCCCTCTCTCCGTGTCGGCCCGGTGTCATGCCGAGCAGGCCGTCAGTTTAGGCGAGTCGTCGTATGTCATCGCAACGAGACCACAAGTCATTGGATAACTTGCGCCGAACTCTTGCCCATGAGGCGGGAGGAGGGCAGTATTCCGGCCAAGTCATCACACCTCTTCTCGTCCATGTCTGATGTCCTGCCGCTTCTGGGAGTTCTGTGCCCACCATCGACCTCGCCCCCGCGCCCCGGCCACTGGCCCTTCCCGACGGCCGCCCGGCCGCTGCCGCCTGGTCCCTCGATCCCACGGTCAAGCATCTGAACCACGGATCGTTCGGCGCCGTGCCGCTCCTGGCCCAGCGGGAGCAGGACCGTCAGCGCCGGCTGATGGAGGCGTCTCCCGTGCAGTGGTTTCCCGCTCTGCCGGGGAAGATCGCGGCCGCCCGGAGCGCGCTGGCCGGCTTCCTCGGAGTCGCGGTCGACGACCTCGCCCTCGTCCCCAACGCCAGCGCCGGCGCGAGCGTCGCCTACAACAGCCTTCCGGCACGCCCCGGCGGGGAGGTGCTGGTCACCGATCACGGCTACGGCGCGGTGACCATGGGGGCCGAACGCCTCGCCCGGCGATGGGGCGGCACCGTGCGTACGGCCCACGTCCCGCTCGACGCCGACGAGGACACCGCGTACGCGTGCGTGACCGCCGCGATCGGCGAGGCGACCGGCCTCGTCGTGATCGACCACATCACCTCGGCGACCGCCCGCTGGATGCCCGTCGGGCGCATCGCCGCCGAAGCGCGCCGCCGAGGCATTCCCGTCCTCGTGGACGGCGCCCATGTGCCCGGACTCGCGGCCGACCCTCTCGCGGGCGTCGACTGCGACATCTGGGTCGGCAACCTGCACAAGTTCGGCTGCGCCCCGCGAGGGACGGCAGCGCTGGTCGCTCGTACCGCCCTGCGCGACAGCCTCTTCCCCCTCATCGACTCCTGGGGCGCCCGCGACCCCTTCCCTCATCGGTTCGACACCCAGGGCACCGTGGACGCCACCAGCTATCTCGCGGCCTCCACCGCGCTCGACTTCGTGGGCGACACCTGGGGCTGGGACGCCGCCCGCACCTACATGGCGGAGCTGGCGGACTACGCGGAGCGGATCGTCGCCGAGGCGTTCTCCGAACTCACCGGCGAGGACTGCCGCGTGGACGTCGGCATGCCCGTCGGCGCCCTGCGGCTCGTACGCCTTCCCGCTCCGCTCGCCGCCACCCACCCCGAGGCCGACGCGCTCCGCGACCGCGTGATGCGGGAGCTGGGTGTCGCGGCCGCGTTCACCAGCTTCGGCGGCGTCGGATACCTGCGCCTGTCGACGCATGTGTACAACACGCCCGCCGACTTCGAGTACTTCGCCGAGCACTGCGTTCCCACACTCGGCGCCTGGTCCCGCAACGACTCCCACGGAGGACATCGATGAATCGCAGGAACACGGTCGTCGCCCTGGGCCTGGCCCTCGGACTGACGGCGACGGGCTGCTCCGCCATGGGCGGCGGATCCGCCGACGGAACGGTCACCCTGAACATGGTCGAGAGCCTGACCAACCCCGCGCGCACGGAGCTGCTGCAGCGGCTCATCGGCGACTTCGAGAAGCAGAACCCGAAGATCAAGGTGAACCTGGTCTCGCCGCCGACCGCTCAGGCCGACCAGAAGATCCAGCAGATGCTGCAGTCCGGCAGCGGGGTCGACACCGTCGAGGTCAGGGACATCACGGTCGGCCCCTGGTCGAACAACAAGTGGCTCCACGACATGGGCCCGGACCTCAAGGGCTGGCCCGGCTGGTCACAGCTCACCGAGAACGCCGCCGCTGCCGCCAAGGACGAAGAGGGCCGCACGTACTTCGTGCCGTACGGCTTCTACGGGCTCAGCCTCTTCTACCGGAAGGACCTCATAGCCGAGGCCGGGTACGACAAGCCGCCCGGCACCTGGGACGAACTCCTCCAGCAGGCGAGCTCCGTCCAGGACAAGGCCAAACGGCGTTACGGCTATGCCTTCCGGGGCGGGCCCAACGCCGTCAGCAACGTCACCGCGGTCATCGAGGCGTACGTCGCCGACCGCATCGACCCCGCCGACGGCTACCGGCTGACCGACGGCAGCACGATCTTCTCCGCGCCGGAAGCGGCCGAGGCGCTCAAGACGTACATCGAGATCTTCAAGAAGGCCGCACCTCCGTCCTCCGTGGCCTGGGGCTACCCCGAGATGGTCGAGGGCTTCTCCAACGGATCCACGGCGTTCCTCCTCCAGGACCCCGAGGTGATCGCCACCCTGCGGAAGTCCAAGGCGATCAAGGAGGAGCAGTGGACCACCGCCCCGCTGCTCGCCGGCCCGGGCGGAAAGGCCGTGCAGCCGCTGGCGACCGCGGGATGGGGCGTGGCCAAGGGGAGCAAGCACAAGGCGCAGGCCGTGAAGCTGGTCGAGTTCCTGTCGGAGGGCGAGGCGTCCACCACCTTCGCCCAGGAGAACAGCCTCGTACCGATCCTGAAGGAGGCGGCCGAGGACTCCTTCTACAAGACCGGCCCCTGGGCCAGCTACGTCACGATGAACGAGAACCCGGACCGGTATCTCACCGCCACCCAGCCCCGGGACGTGCCGTGGTTCACCGAGTGGACGCAGAAGGCCGACGCGGACGTCCAGCGCGTGCTCCTCGGCAAGATGACGCAGGAACAGCTCCTCGCCGACTGGGACGCCTACTGGACTGCCAAGCGGAAGAGCGAGAAGAGCTGACATGCGCGCAGGTACGGCTCCACCGGCCCCCGAGAAGGTCCGGCCACGCTCCGGGAGCCCGCGCCGGGCGCAGCCGGCGGACGGCGGGCGGCGCAAGCGGGAGTTCACGACGCGCAGAGGCCTGACCATCGCGGCGTTCATGGCGCCGGCGGCTCTCTTCGTGGCGTTCTTCACCTACTACCCGATGATCGCCGGAAGCCAGATGGCCTTCCGCAACTGGAACCTCTCCGACCTGACCGACACCTCCTTCGTCGGGTTCGGCAACTTCAAGGCCGTCTTCGGCGATCCGCTGTGGGGCACCGTACTGAGCAACACCGCCCTCTGGGTGGTCGCCTCGATCGTGCCCCAGCTGGTCATCGGCTTCGCGCTGGCCCTCTGGCTGCGACGACGCTTCCGCTTCCGCGGCCTCTACCAGGCGCTGATCTTCTTCCCCTGGGCGATCTCCGGCTTCCTCATCGGGATCCTGTTCCGCTGGATGTTCAACAGCGAGTTCGGCGTCGTCAACGACCTGCTGATGAAGGCGTCGCTGATCGACGAACCGGTGGCCTGGCTGGCCGACCCGAAGACGGCCATGGTCGCGATCATCGTCGCCAACATCTGGTACGGGGTGACCTTCTTCGCGATCATGATCCTCGCGGCGCTGCAGTCGATCCCCGACGAGATCTACGAAGCCGCCGCGCTCGACGGCGCCGGAAAGGTGCGCACCCTCTTTCAGATCACCATCCCCTACATCCGGGCGACGCTGGCCCTCACGGTGCTGCTGCGGGTGATCTGGATCTTCAACTTCCCGGACATCATCTTCGGCACCACGGGCGGCGGTCCGAACAACGAGACGCACATCGTCACCACCTGGATGATCACGATCATGCAGCAGGGCGACTACGGCAGGGCGTCCGCCCTCGGGCTGCTGATCGTCGCCGGGCTCCTGCTGTTCTCCGTCTTCTACCTCACGGCCACCAAAGAGAAGGGGGTGCGGCGGTGAACACCCGCGAGTCCCGGGCCGGCAAGGCCGCGAGGATCGGCTTCCTCACGCTCTGGCTGATCTTCACGATCTTCCCGCTGTACTGGATCACCATCACGTCCTTCAAACCCGCCGGGGACATCTTCACCTTCCCCCTCGCCTACTGGCCCGAGGACTTCTCCCTGGAGAACTACTCCGGCCTGTTCGGCGCGTCCCAGTTCGGCACCTACCTCCTCAACAGCCTGATCGTGTCGGCGGTGGCCGGGACCGTGGCCACCGTGATCTCGATGCTCTCGGCCTACGTACTGGCCCGGTTCGAGTTCCGGACCAAGACCGCGCTGCTGATGGCGGCCCTGGTCACCCAGATGATCCCCAGCTTCATCGCGCTGGGCCCGCTCTACCTGCTGATGACCGACCTGCAGCTCGTCGACAACCGGCTCGGACTCGTCCTCGTCTACATCGCGGTCTGCATCCCCTTCTGCACGGTCATGCTCCGCGGATTCTTCGCGAACATCCCGGACACCCTGGAGGAGGCGGCCATGATCGACGGCTGCTCACGGCTCGGCGCACTGTTCCGGGTGCTCCTTCCCGTGATGAAGCCGGGCATCGTGGCAGCCTTCATCTTCAACTTCGTCAACTGCTGGAACGAGCTCTTCCTGTCCGTCACGCTGATGAACAGCGACGACAACAAGACCGTGCCGACGGCTCTCAACGGTTTCATCTCCAGCTTCAACATCGACTGGGGTTCGATGTCCGCGGCCGCCGTCCTGACGATCCTCCCGACCATGGTGCTGTTCGCCTTCGCCAGCCGGCACATCGTGCAGGGCCTCACCGCGGGGGCGGTCAAGGGGTGACCCGGGCCGGGGCCGTCGCCGCCGCGATCACCGGTCGGAGAACTGTGGCGACGGAGCGTGCTGTTTAATTGCGTACTGCTCGCAATTACAGTCGATCTTGAACAGGGATGTGCAGAGTATGACGGCCCGATCCATACGGGTGGCGGTCGCCGCCACACTGGCGACCGCCCTGTCCCTGACCGCGGCGGCCTGCTCGAACCCGGACAGCGCCAAGAGCGGATCCGGGTCCGGCTCCACCTCGGCCGTCGTCGGCATCGCCTACGAGCCCGACAGCCTGAGCCCGCTCCTCGGCTACGGCAAGGACGGCAACTCCAAGATCTTCGACGGGCTGCTCGCCCTGGACGCGGACATGAAGCTCCGCCCCGCCCTCGCCGCCGAGCTCCCCGAAGTCAGCGCCGACGGCCTGACGTACACGTACAAGCTGCGCCAGGGCGTGAAGTTCAGCGACGGCAAGGCCTTCGGCGCCAAGGACGTCGTCTTCACCTACCGCACCATCCTCGACGAGAAGACCAACAACCCCTCCCGTACCGAGCTGGACGCCGTCAAGGACGTCACGGCGAAGGGCGAGGACACAGTCGTCTTCACGCTCAAGTACCCCTACGCGCCGTTCGCCCAGCGCACCGTGCTTCCCATTGCCCCCGAGCACATCGCGGGCAAGCAGGACGTCAACACCGGGGCCTTCACCACCAAGCCGGTCGGCACCGGGCCCTACGTCCTCACCAAGTGGTCCAAGGGCGAGAAGCTCAGCTTCACCGCCAACCCCGACTACTGGGGCGGCGCACCCGAGGTGAAGAAGTTCACCATGGCGATCATCAAGGACGACGACGTGCGCGCCACCCGGCTGCGCTCCGGCGACCTCGACGGCGCGATCCTGCCGCCCAACCTCGCCAAGGGCTTCGCCGACGACCAGGGCAAGAAGACCTACGCGGCGAACAGCTACGACTACCGCACGGTGACGCTCCCCACCAACAACAAGGTCGCGGGCGACACCGCCGTGCGCCGCGCCCTCGATGTGGCGGTCGACCGGCAGACCATGGTCGACGCCATCCTCAACGGCAGCGGCAAGCCCGCCTACGGTCCCGTCCCCACCGACAGCGAGTGGTTCACGAAGGGCACCGAGCGCAAGCACGACCTCGCCGCCGCGAAGGAGATCCTGGACGAGGCCGGATGGAAGCCCGGCAAGGATGGCGTCCGCGTCAAGGACGGGGTGCGCGCCACCTTCCCCCTCTGGTACCTCAGCGGCGACAAGCTCCGCCAGGAGCACGCCCTCGCCTACGCCTCCGACGCCAAGAAGGCGGGCATCGACATCCGCACCGAGGCCGGGACCTGGGAGGTCATCGAGCCCCGCATGAAGCACGACGCCGTGCTCGCGGGCGGCGGCTCCCCGGCCGACCCCGACTTCGACCAGTACACCCTGCTGAAGTCCTCCCTCGCGGGCGACGGCTTCAACAACATGGCCTGGTACGACAACAAGGCCGTCGACGCCGCCATCGAGGCCGGGCGCAAGAGTGGCGACAAGGCCGAGCGGAAGAAGGCGTACGACACCGTCCAGCGCGAGCTGGTGAAGAACCCGGGCTACACCTTCCTCACCCACATCGACCACCTCTACGTCGTCGACGACCGGTTCGGCGCCCTCACCACCCAGGTCGAGCCGCACGACCACGGGCTGGCCTCCGGCCCCTGGTGGAACGTCGAGAAGTGGTCCACCAAGAGCGCCGGGGACGCGAAGAAGTGAGCCGTCGCCTCCCCTGGGGGCCGATGGCGCGGATGGCGGGTCGGCGGGCCCTGTTCGCCGTCCCCGTCCTCGGCGTCGTCACCTTCGGCGTCTTCGCCGTCGCCGCCGCGTCCCCCTTCGACCCGGTCAAGGCGTACGCGGGCACCGCCGGGCTCACCGCGTCACAGGAGAACCTCGACCAGCTGCGGGCCAACCTCGGCGTCGACCAGCCGCTCGTCGCCCGCTGGTGGGACTGGCTGACCTCCGCGCTCCGGGGCGACTTCGGCGACTCCAGCGTGATGCGCCAGCCCGTCGCCGACGTCATCGCGGAGCGCATGGGCTGGTCCGTCCTGCTCGCCGCCACCGCCTTCCTCATCGCGATCCTCCTCGGCACCGGACTCGGCGTCCTGGCCGCCCGCCGGCCCGGCGGCTGGCTCGACCGGTGCGTCAGCTCCGTCGCGTACACCCTGGAAGCCGCCCCCGCCTTCTGGCTCGGGCTGCTCGCCATCTGGTTCTTCGCCCTGAAGCTCGACGTCCTGCCGGCCGGCGGGCTCACCGACGCCGCCAGCGACGTCGTCACCTTCGGCCAGGTCGCCTCGCACCTCGTGCTGCCCGCGGCGGTCCTCGGCATCTCGCAGATGCCGTGGTTCTTCCTGTACGTACGCCAAGGGGTAGCCGACGCGCTGGCCGAGGACCCGGTCCGCGGCGCCCGGGCCCGGGGACTGAGCGAACGCACCGTGCTCCTCGGCCACGCCCTGCGCTCCGGGATGCTGCCGATGCTCACCCTCATCGGCTCCCGCGTCCCCGAACTCATCACCGGCGCCCTGCTCGTCGAGACGGTCTTCAGCTGGCCCGGCATCGCCGCCGCCACCGTCCAGGCCGCCACCTCGGTGGACTTCTCCCTGCTCGCCGCGCTCACGGTGCTCGCCACCGCCGCCGTCCTGCTCGGCAACCTACTCTCCGACCTCCTCTACGGACTCGCCGACCCCCGGGTGGCTTTCGATGGCTGAGACCGCACTCGCCCAGCCCGGGCGCACCACCCGCCGCGTCCGGGTCGTCACCTCGGCGGTGATCGTCACCGCCGTCGCGCTCGCCGTCCTCGTCGTCCCGCCGCTGGCCCAGCTCGACCAGCAGGCCGTCGACCTGGCCAACAAGCTCGACCCGCCGTCCCTCGCCCACCCGTTCGGCACCGACGACGTCGGCCGCGACCTCCTGCTGCGCTGCGTCTACGGCCTGCGCGTCTCCCTGCTCGTCGGCCTGGTCGCCGCCCTCACCGCCACCGTCATCGGCACCGCGATCGGCGCGCTCGCCGGGGCGTTCGGCGGTTGGACGGACCGGGTCGTGATGCGCGTCGTGGACGCTCTGTCCTCCATCCCGCACCTGCTGCTCGGCATCTTCATCGTCGCGATGTTCCGGCCCGGCGTCTGGCCGGTGATCGTCTCGGTCGCCCTGACGCACTGGATCTCCACCGCCCGGATCGTCCGCTCCGAGGTGCTCTCGCTGCGCTCGCGCCCCTTCATCGACGCGGCCGTCTCCGGTGGCGCCTCCCGCACCCGGGTCATCGTTCGCCACCTGCTGCCCGGCGTGCTGCCGCAGGCGGGCCTCGCGGCGGTGCTGATGGTTCCGCACGCCATGTGGCACGAGTCCGCGCTGTCCTTCCTCGGGCTCGGCCTCCCGGCACACCAGGCCAGCCTCGGCAACCTCGTCCAGTCCGCGCGCGGTTCGCTGCTCGCGGGGGACTGGTGGCCGACCCTCTTCCCCGGCCTCTTCCTGATCATCCCGACCCTCGCGCTCGCGGGACTCGCCGGAGCCTGGCGCGACCGGATCAACCCGCGCCGGAAATCGGAGCTGATGCTGTGACCGACGCCCGCGAGAACACCGCTGTGCCCGTCCTCGACGTGCAGAACCTCTCCGTCCGCTTCCGGATGCGCGGCGGCCGGGACATCGCCGCCGTTACCGACGCCCGCTTCTCCGTCGCGCCGGGGGAGTGCCTCGCCCTGGTCGGCGAGAGCGGCTGTGGGAAGTCCGTCCTGGCCTCCGCCCTGCTCGGCCTGCTGCCCGCCAACGCGCGGACCACCGGCAGCGCGCTGCTCGGCGGCGACACGGACCTGCTCACCATCGGCGAGCGCGCCCTCGCCCGCACCGTACGGGGACGGCGCATCGGCCTCGTACCGCAGAGCCCCGCCGCTCATCTCACCCCCGTGCGCACCGTCCGGGCCCAGCTGGAGGAGAGCCTGCGCGAGCTGACCCGGGCGCGGGGCAGCGAGCTGCCGAAGGCCGCCGTCGCGGCCGCCGCCCGCGCCTCGTTCCCCGAGGGCCACCTCGACCGCTATCCGCACGAGCTCTCCGGCGGCCTCGCCCAGCGTGCCGCGACCGCCCTCGCCCTGATCGGCGACGCCCCGCTGCTGCTCGCCGACGAACCGACCACCGGACTCGACCGGGACCTCGTCGAGCGGACCGTGGACGAACTGCGCCGCCACACCGACGAGGGCCGGGCGCTGCTGATCATCACCCACGACCTGGCCGCCGCCGAACGCATCGCCGACCGGGTCGCCGTGATGTACGCGGGCCGGATCGTCGAGATCGCGGACGCGGAGGCCTTCTTCGGCGGACCCGGCCCCCGTCACCCGTACGCCAAGGGCCTGCTGGACGCCCTGCCCGAGCGGGAGTTCACCCCGATCCCCGGGATGCCGCCGGAGCTGGGGGCGCTGCCCGAGGGCTGTGCCTTCGCCGACCGCTGTGCGTACGCCGACGCCCGCTGCACCGGCGAACGCCCGGCCTTCACGGCGGGCCTGGCCTGTCACCACCCGCCGACCGGCCGGGCATCCTCCCCGTCGAAGGAGTCCGCCGATGCTTGAGCTGACCCGGATCACCGCCGGCTACGACCGCCGCGACCCCGTCGTCCGCGATGTGTCCCTGCACGTCGGAGCGGGCGAGGCGGTCGGACTGCTGGGCCCCAGCGGCTGCGGCAAGTCCACCCTGGCCAAGGTCGCCGCGCTCCTGCACCGCCCGGACGCCGGAACCATGACCCTCGACGGCACGGTGATACGCGGCTGGCGGCACCGCGCCCCGCGTGAGCAGCGCACCGCCGTCGGTGTGGTCTTCCAGCAGCCCCGGCTCTCCGCCGATCCCCGCCTCAGCCTGCGCGAGCTGATCGCCCAGCCGCTGCGGTCCACCGGCCGCCGCCGGGACGTCCCCGAGCGGGTGGCGGAACTGGCCCGGTCGGTCGGCCTCTCCGACGAGCTGCTGGACCGCCGCCCGCACGCGGTCAGCGACGGTCAGCTCCAGCGGGCCTGCCTGGCGCGAGCCTTGGTGCTGCGGCCCCGGTTGCTGATCTGCGACGAGATGACCGCGATGCTCGACGCGTCCACCACGGCCGCCCTGGTCGCCGTCGTCGAGCGCTACCGCGCCGCGTCCGGGGCGGCCCTGCTGGCCGTCGGCCACGACCGGGTGCTGCTGGAGCGCTGGTGCGACCGTACGGTCCGCTGGGACGAGCGCGAGACCGAGAAGGGGCCGGCCGGGCCCGTCACAGCTGGTGGCGGACTCCGGCCTCCTGCTGCGCCTCGGTGAGCTGCTCGCGGAGGTCGCCCTCGATGGACTCGCGAGCCTTGCCGCGGCGGAAGAGGGGAAGCACGGTGCGCTGCTTGCTGTCCTCGACGAGCAGGGCGAGTCCGCCGTAGAGCGCGAAGACCCCGATGCCGAGACCGGTCCAGCCCGCCGCCGTCTGGAAGAAGGTGCCCAGGTCCGCCTCGTACAGGCCCGTGAGGGCGAAGCGCACCGCGGTGAGGGTGAGGAGGACGGCGAACAGGGGCTTGGACTGCACGGCCGCCCCGGCGAGCGCGAGCACGAAGGGGACGAGCGCCAGGAGGAAGACGGCCTGGGCCACCACTGGCTTGCCGGGCGGTGAGTCCAGGGACGTCACGCTCGTCCCCGCCCAGGCGGCACCGAGCAGCAGCAGCGCCGTGCCCGCCCCGGCGTCGCGGGCCAGGAAGGCGAAGACTCCGCCGACGAGTTGGAGCGGCACGACGAAGATGAGGACGAGGAGCAGCAGGATGCTGCTCTGCGCGGCCGGCACCCAGCCGAGTTGGAGGGAGGACAGCACCGTACTGCCCATGCCGAGGGCGAAGAAGCCCAGTGGGAGCGGGCTGGCGATCGGTCGCAGCACGATCCGCGTCACGGCGTCGGTCGTCAGCGGCTCTGAAGGGCTGTCGGGGCGGGGTTCCTGAGTCACCGCGCAAGCGTACGAGTTCCCACGGCGCCCGTGGCCACCGGCCGGGCGCTCGGCCGGACCGAATCGGGTGCGTGGACCGGGGCCCCGGTCCACGCGGCGCTGTTCGGTCCCCGCCCGCTAGGACAGCGAGTCGACGACCACGGAGGCCGCTTCGGCGATCAGCCGGTCGTCCGGCTCCGCGTCCTTCGTACCGCGGTGCGACAGGACGGCGATCACGATGGGCGCGGAGTCCGGGGGCCACACCACGGCGATGTCGTTGCGGGCCCCGTAGTAGCTGCCGGTCCCGGTCTTGTCGCCGACGACCCAGTTCTTCGGCACACCCGCCCTGATCACCGCGTCCCCGGTGGTGTTGGTCCGCAGCCA
Source organism: Streptomyces rubiginosohelvolus (assembly GCF_014649875.1). GTDB lineage: Bacteria > Actinomycetota > Actinomycetes > Streptomycetales > Streptomycetaceae > Streptomyces > Streptomyces rubiginosohelvolus. Next base: position 95,142 of record NZ_BMTW01000006.1, read on the forward strand.
CGTCGTCAGCTGCGCCCGCTCCGGTGGGTGCAGGGCCTTGCCCAGGACGAACGCGCGCAGATCCTCGGCCAGCGCCCGGGGCGTGGAGGTGTCCCGCTTCTCGCCGGGGACCCAGCGGCTCAGGTCCGGCTCCTCCCGGTCCATCCGCGTGACGTCGTCGCCCAGCTTCTCCAGCGAGGCGTCCAGGCCCTTGGGCCCGCCGACGTGGTCGAAGAGGAGATTGGCCGCGGTGTTGTCGCTGTAGCGCACGGAGGCGTCGCACAGCTCCTTCATCGTCATGCCGGTGTCGACGTGCTTCTCGGTCACCGGGGAGTTGGCGACCAGGTCCTCGCGGGTGTAGGTCACCCGCTTGTCCATCCCGTCCAGGGAGTAGGTGCTGAGCACGACCGCGGCCTGGAGCGCCTTGAAGGTCGAGTTGTAGGCGAAGCGCCCCCGGTCGTTGTGGGTCACCTCGCGCCCGGTGCCGGTGTCGATCGCGTAGACGCCGAGCCGCGCGTCGAACTTCCGCTCCAGCTTCTTGAAGTCGCCGGTGTACGGCTTCGCGGCGGCAGCGGAGGCCGACGTGCTCGCGGCGGGCTTGGCGGAGGAGGGCGGCGCGGTGGAGTCGCTCTGCCCGCAGGCCGCCAGCGGTACGAGGGACAGCGCGGCGGCCAGACCGGCGACGGCGGTCCTGACGCGGGGGTGATGCATGGGCGAAACCTCCTGGCGCTCCGGACCGGAGCGCATCGGGGACGGGGCCGCACGACTCCGTCCCGGTACGTGATCATGCCTGCCGAAGCCACCTTCGTCCCCTCCGGTCATGCGGTCCAATACGCTCATGCGCGTTTCCATGCCGAAACCGCATAGGCTCGGGGTGTGGATCTGGTCGGAGCATGCCGCGCGTTCGTCAGCGTCAGCGAGTACGGCGGCTTCACCGACGGGGCGGCCGCCGCGGGGATGTCCCAGTCGGTGGCGAGCCGCCGGGTCGCGGCCCTGGAGGAGCACTTCGGCGAGCAACTGTTCGAGCGCACGTCCCGGCGGGCGGTGCTCACCCCCTTCGGGCGCGACATGCTGGCCGCCGCCAGACAGCTCGTCCAAGCAGCCGACGTGCTGCTGGAGGAGGCCGAAGCCGTCAAGGACAAGCCCTGGCGACTGGCCGTCCCCGCCATCTGCTCCGCGCCCGCCCTGGCACGCCTGGTCGCCGAGGCGCGGGGGCACGGCGTCCGGCTCGACCTCCGGACCGCCGGACCGGCGCGCCGCAGAGAGCTCATCCAGGCCCAGCAGGTGCGCGCCGCTCTGCTCGCCGTACCCGCCGAAGGGGCGCCCTGGTCCGTGCCGCTGGGGCTGGCCGGGGCGCGGGACGGCGGGGTGCGGCGGATCTACGTCGAGACTCTGCGGCTCGGCCGGGGTGCGCCGGGCCCGGCCCGCCGCGTCTGGATCCAGCCGGAGGACGACGTACCCCACATCCGCGACCCCCTGACGCGGCTGCGGGACGCGGTGGGCCTGCGGCCCGCGCAGGTTCTCGCCGCACCGGACCTGACGGCCGCCGCGGCCGAAGTCCTCTGCTCCGACGACCTGCTGCTGTGCTCCCGGGCCCAGGCGGAGGAACTCGCCCTGGCCTGGCATCCCATCGGCGAGATGACGCCGCGCCGGGGCTACGCCCTCACGGTCGTGGCGGACGGCAACCCCCTGCCCATGGAAGCGCGGCTGGGCGGGGCCATCGCCCGCTGCCTGGGCGCGGACGACCCGGCCGGCGCCGGGGGAGGGAAGGCGGCATGAACACCGAGGCCCTGCTGCGGGACGTGCGCGCCCGGCTGTCCGAAGGCGGCCTGCGCGCGTGCCTGCTGGTACGGGACCTGGGCACGGGGGAGGAGCTGGGCATCGAGCCGGACACGGACCTGCCGTCGGCCTCCCTGGTCAAGGTTCCCCTCGCGCTCGCCACGCTCGAACGCATCCGGCGCGGCGAGCTGGACGGCGCGGCCCTGCTGGACGTGGCGCCCGGGCGTGTCACCACGCCGGGCCCGACCGGCCTCAGCCGCTTCCGGCACCCCGCCCGGATCGCGATCGACGACCTGCTCTACCTCAGCACCTGTCTGAGCGACGGGACGGCCGCCGACGCGCTGTTCGACCTCACTCCGCCCGCCCGGGTCGCCGACCTCCTCCGGGAGGCCGGCCTGCGCGGGATCACGGTCCGGCACCGCACGGAGGAGCTGTTCGACACGCCCGTGGAGCGTTTCGACGCCGACCAGGTGCACCTCGCCCACGCGCTGGCCATCGACGCGGGCACCAGCGGCCGCGGCCACCGGGTGCCCCAACTCGACACGACCCGCGCCAACACCGGCAGCGCCCGCTCCTTCGTCGACCTCCTCCAGGCCGTGTGGACCCCGTCGAAGATCCATCCGGAAGTGGCCGAACGGCTCCGCGACCTCCTGGCCCACAACGTGCTGCGCCACCGGCTGACCCCGGACTTCAGTTCCGACGCGAGCCGCTGGTCCTCCAAGACGGGCACCCTGCTGAACCTGCGGCATGAGATCGGCGTCGTGGAGCACGCCGACGGACAGACCTTCGCCGTGGCCGTCCTGACCGAGTCGTCGGTCCCGGCAGGCGCACAGCCCGGCGTCGACGGGCTGATGGCCGAAGCCGCCCGGCGCCTGCGCGACCATCTCCGACAGCTGTAGGTCTCCCTCCGGTCGTATCCGGCCGCCGATCCGCGCCCCCGAGGTGGCCACGGCGTGAAACATCGCCGAACACCTGTCAGGTACCTGACGGAAGGGCCGGTCGCGCCCCCATACTCGACGCGACCCCGTCCGCCGCTCAGGGAGTCCCCATGGCCCACCTCACCCGCCGCCGCGCGCTCACCGTCGCCCTCGCCACCGCCGCAGCGGGCGTCGCCGTCCCCACCGCGACGGCCGTCGCCGCACCCGCCCGCCCGCGCGGCCCGCGTCCGTTACGCCACGCCCACGCGCACAACGACTACCTCCACCCGCGCCCGCTGCACGACGCGCTCGCCCACGGGTTCACCAGCGTCGAGGCGGACATCTTCCTGGTCGACGGCGAACTGCTCGTCGCCCACGAACCCGCCACCCTCGACCCCACCCGTACCCTCGCCTCGCTCTACCTCGACCCGCTCGCCGCCCTCGTCCGCGCCGGGCACGGCGGCGTCCACCCGCACCACCGGGCCCCGCTGCAGCTCCTCATCGACATCAAGGCCGACGGCGTCGCCGCCTACCACGAGCTGGACCGGCAGCTGCGCCGCCACCAGAGCATGTTCACCCGCTACCAGCACGGCCGCGTCGTCCCGAAAGCCGTCACCGCCGTCATCTCCGGCGACCGCGCCGCCCGGGCCCCGATGGAGGCCCAGCGCACCCGCCTCGCCTTCTACGACGGGCGCCTCGACGACCTCGGCACCCCGGCCCCCGCCTCCTTCGCTCCGCTCGTCAGCGCCAACTGGACCCAGAACTTCAGCTGGCTCGGCGTGGGCCCCTTCCCCCTGGCCGAGCGCGACCGGCTCCGCACCCTCGTCACCACCGCCCACCGTGAAGGCCGCCGCATCCGGTTCTGGGCGACCCCGGACGTGGCGGGCCCCGAACGCGAGGCCGTCTGGTCCGAACTGCTCGCCGCCGGGGTCGACCACCTCAACACCGACGACCTGGCAGGGCTCGAGAAGTTCCTGCGGGCCCGCAGTGCGCTGATCTCGTAACGCGCCACCTCCCGGAAGTACCCGTTCGGCGGACACGCCAGTGCGCCGAACGGCCCCTCCGCTGCGCCACACTGGCGGCCGAAAGCCGCAAATCAGGCGCGGCGGAGGAGGTTGGTCATGGCCGTTTCGATCTCGCTGGTGCTGCTCCTGGTGATCCTCGCGGTGATCTTTCTGCGCAACGGCGGACTGAAGGTCTCGCACGCCCTGGTCTGCCTTCTGCTGGGCTTCTTCCTCGCGGGTACGAGCATGGCGCCGACCATCCACGACGGCGTCGGGGCCACCGCCGACCTGGTCAGCAGCCTGCACCCCTGACCGTCCGCATCCGCCCCGGACATCCCGCACAATGGGCAGATGTCTTTTCCGCCCCCCGGCCGGCACTCGGGCGCCGCCCACCACGAGTACTGCAACACCGCCCTGTGCTGCCGGTGCCAGATGCGGACCTGGACGACCAAGGCGGGCAACGAGCGGCTCTGCGGACCGTGCGCGGCCTGCTGCCACGAGTGCGGCCGCGCCCCCGCGCCCCATCTGGACGGCCTCGACGGCGGGCTGTGCGCCGAGTGCCGCGGCCTGTGCGGCCGCTGCCACGCCCCCCGGCGCCCCGACGGCTCCTGCTCCTGCGACCGCTGGCGGGAGAACGCCCGCAGCAACCCCCGCGGCTATGTCCTCCAGGCCCTGCCGCACCAACTCCTCCAGGCCCTCGGCGGCAGGGTCCCCAGCACCGTCCACGACCTCATCCACCAGGAGATCGCCGTCCGCAGCGCCGCCCAGCTCCGCGAGCGCATCGAACGGCGCTGGAACCTCCGCTGGGCCCACGCTCTGGGCGAGCTGGACGAGGACGGCCGCCGCCGGTGGAGCGCCCAGGACATCACCGAACAGCTCTTGCGGCCCGGCTCCTGCACCGACCCCCTGTGCGAGGACGGCTACCACCTCACGACCGACGCCCCCTGCGCCCACTGCCGGCAGCCGCTGCACCGCTTCGTCACCTCGGTCGCCGACCACACGGCGACCACGGAGCACGCCCGCTCCACGGCCGCGGAGATCCGCCGGGCCATGCAGGAGAACCGCTCCCGCCCCAAGCGCCCGCAGCGCTGAGGAACCCACCCCGGCCCGGGCATGTTGCGGCAGCGTGTCGGGCCCGCGAAACCCTCCTCGTTTCCATGGACACTTCACGGACCTCCTCCTAACGTCGGGCGGCGGCGCGACCCCCGTCCGTAACCGAGGAGCCCGATGCCCCCGCCGTACCGCAGAGCGCTCGCCCGTGCCCTGGCCCTGACGCTCGCCGTCGCCACGCTCACCCTGGCCGGGCCCACGGCCCCGGCCCTGGCCGACGACATCCCCAAGGCCCCCGGCCACCGCCTGGTCAAGGGGTACGAAGGTGCTCCCGCCACCGCGTCGCCGGTCCCCGGGCAGGCGCCTCCGCAACATCCGTACCTCGCCCCCAACGGCCGCAGCGGCATGCACGCGGACGCGGCGGGCAGCGGCACCCACCCGTACGCCGGGCCGCTCGGCCGGAGCCCGGAGGTGACCAGCGAGAAGATCGCCCCGGTCGGCGGCGAGTGCGCGACCGCGACCTTCGACGCGGCCGGCCGGCTGATCACGGTCTGCGGGACGTTCACCGGCTTCCTGCTCAAGCTGCTCGACCCGCGCACGCTCGACACCCTGGCCGAGTACAAGCTGCCGCAGCGCTCCTCCACCGTCGAGGCGATCACCCGGCTCGACTTCTCGAAGATCTTCAAGGACACCTCGGGCGGCGCCTACTTCTACCTGGACGACCAGGACCGGGTCGTCCTCGCCGACTCGCGCCAGCATGTCCTGCGCATCGCCCACCGCCAGGACGCGGACGGCCGCTGGGAGTTCGTCGTCGAGGACGACTGGGACCTCACCGGGCATGTCCCGCACGACTGCGTGTCCTGGACCAACCTCTTCCCCAGTGGCGTCTGCGACCCGGTGACCTCCGTGATGCCCGACTGGCAGGGCCGGATCTGGTGGGTCACCCGGCTCGGCCGGGTCGGCACGGTCGACCCGGACACCTCGGCGATCCGGTCCGTCCGGCTCGACGGCGAGGAGATCCAGAACTCGTTCTCCGTGGACCGGGACGCGGTCTCCATCGTCTCCGACCACGCCCTCTACAGCTTCACGGCCGCAGCGGACGGCACCCCGCGCATCCAGTGGCGGCAGACCTACGACCGGGGCACCGGCACCAAACCCGGCTCGGTCAACCAGGGCTCCGGCACCACCCCGGACCTGTTCGGGACCGACGAGCAATACGTCGCGATCACCGACAACGCGGACGACCGGATGAACGTCCTGGTCTTCCGCCGGGGCACGGACGTCCCCGCCGACCGTCGCCTGGTCTGCTCGGTCCCGGTCTTCGGCCACGGCCGCTCCACCACCGACAACTCGCTGATCAGCTGGGGCGACAGCCTCGTCGTCGAGAACAACTACGGCTACGAGAACCCCACCTCCCTGCTGCTGGGCCGCAGCGTCGTCGGCGGCGCCACCCGGATCGACGTACGGCCCGACGGCAGCGGCTGCGACACGGTGTGGGAGAGCGCCGTCCGCTCGCCCTCCACCGTGCCGAAGCTGTCCACGGCCAACGGGCTCCTCTACTTCTACGAGAAGGAACCCAACGCCCTGGGCATCGACGCCTGGTACCTGACCGCCGTCGACTTCCGTACCGGCGAGCGCCGCTGGCGCACCCTCACCGGCACCGGGCCCGCCTACGACAACAACTGGGCGCCCATCACCATCGGCCCCGACGGCACCGCGTACGCGGGTGTCTTCAACGGCATCGTCGCGGTGCGCGACACCGCCTGACGGGCAGCACGCCTCCTCATCCGTTCCCCTCCACCAGGCGGGAACGGATGAGGAAGCGCACCCCTTCCGGGGCCTCCAGCGAGAACCCGCTGCCGCGGCCCTCCACCACGTCCACGATCAGGCGGGTGTGCGCCCACACCGCGTACTGGCTCCGCGACATCCAGAAAGGCACCCTTTCGGCCATGCCTTCGACGGCGAGTTCCGCCAGCAGCACATCGGCGTCCCCGGTACGGAACTCACCCGCCGGGTAGCACATCGGCGCGCTGCCGTCGCAGCAGCCACCCGACTGATGGAACATCAACGGGCCGTGGTCCGCCCGCAGCCGCCGCAGCAGACCGGCCGCGGCGGGTGTCAGCTCGACGGCGGGTGATTCCGGGTCACACTCCATGGACCTGCCCCTTTCCGGCCGTGGCAGCGCTGCGACAACCGGACGCAAGTCAACTCGACCGGACGTTGCGACCGGGTTGCACACCCTAGGCTGGCGCCCATGGAGCAACGGGAAGTCGTGAAGCGCGTGATCGGCATCCTCACAGAGGCGCGCGAAATGCAGCGCCTGCTGGAGGCGGACCTCGAACGGGAAGATCTGGACGCGGGAGCGGGCGCCGTCACCGCCCTGCTGAACGAGACGATGCCCCACATCGCCATCCCCGACGACTTCTCCGTCGAGGAGGTGGTCGCCGTCGTCGGGCGCGAGGTCGGCGGTGCGGTCGAACAGCTCGTGAGCGCCTTCACCCTCGCGTTCACGATGCTGGCCCAGGTCCATGACTCCGGGCAGACCGACGTGTCGTCGGCCGACGTCCTCCAGGACCTCGCGTTGCGGGTCGAGGGCGGCGGTCCGGACGACGACGACAATCCCCTGCTGTAGCCCCCTGCGTTTCACGGCGCGCGTATGCATAGTGGAGGGAGGAAGCGCGTATCTCCCTCGCGGCATGGAGGCAGCTGTGGGAAAGAGCACCGACATAGCCCGCGCCAAGGCGCGGCGGCTCAAAGGCATGATCAAGGAATCGGACGGCATCGCCCTCGAGAACGAGCGGCTGAAGGCCGAGGGCAGGAGGGAACAGGCTGAGGCCCGCCGCGAGGAGGCCCTGGCACGCGCGTCGCGGGCTGCTTCCGGCCGCTGAGAGTGCGCGAGGCGCCCGTGCCGTCACCGTACGGCCGGGCGACTTCGCCATGGCCGAGGTCACGACCGGGCGAGGGCCGCTTCCCGGACCGTTTCGGCGGTCTCCCGGTCGAGAGCCGCCCTGACCAGTGCCGCGGCGAACGCGGCCCGGTCCCGGTCGCGTGCCACGTCGAGGAGCCGATCGCCGGAGGTCGGCAGACCGAGCCGCTCGGCCCCCTGTATCCCCTTCGCGCCGACCCAGAACCCGGTCTCCGGCCACACGGCCTGTACCTCGCGTACGAAGATGTCGGCGCCCGCCGGTCCGATCCCCTGGACACGCCGGAGCCCCGCCCGCAGCACCTCCGTGTCGCCGTCCGCCTCCGCGCGCAGCCGACGCAGGTCGCCCTTCCAGACGTCGAGGACGAGGCGGGCGCCCTCACCGAGTTGGGTCGAGGTCCGCTCGTCGTAGCGGCGGTAACCTCCCTCGCCCAACGCGTCCACACGCTGCTGCCAGGTCGCGTCCGCCATGCGGCGAGGGGTGCGCATCCCGTGCCCGAACAACGCCCGCGCGGCGGCCACGGCGACCGAGGCACGGATCCGGGCGCTCAGCAGATGGCTCAGCACCAGAAGCTGGTAGAGCGGCTGCGGGGTGTCGCGCAGCCGGATCCCGGCCTCCGCCGCATACGTCCGCCCGCACTCCTCCAGCAGCGCGTCGGTGATCCGGCGCGCCGATGGGGACGCCGTGCCGGTCATCCGTAACCGAAGATCCGGGCGAGGAAGAATCCGGCGACCACGAGCGCTCCCAGCACGATCAGGGCGGTCCAGACGCCTGGGTGCTCCCACAGCCCTCCGTCTGCCCGTTCCTCGTGGGCCTCGCTGATGGAGCCCTCGGCCGGCGGTGTCTCTCCTGGGGGGTTCAGTAGTACAGCCATGCCTCCAGGGTCTCTCCGACCGCGGCCCCGCGCACGCCGTCCGGTTCCCGCACCCGGATGCGGGGCCGTACGGCGGAGCCCGGCCGAACGGAGCGCTGCGGCGGGGCGAATCGGGGCACCGTCAAGGAATGCCCCGAGTCTCCGCCCCCGTCGTCAAGCTCGTGCAGCGCACCACCGAACCCGCCGGGGTGCAGACGCTGCGCTCGACGGCCGCCGCCGTCATCGCCTACTCCGCGGCCGTCTGGCTCCTGCCCGAACCGGCCCCGCTCACCGCGCCCCTCACCGCGCTCCTTGTCGTCCAGGTGACCCTCTACGCGACCCTCACGACCGGCATCCGCCGCGTGAACTCGGTCATCGTCGGCGTCCTCATCGCCATCGGCTTCAGCTCCCTGGTGGGTCTGAGCTGGTGGAGCCTCGGCCTCACCATCTTCACGTCACTGCTGATCGGACGACTGGTCCGGGTCAACGAGTTCGTGCCCGAGGTGGCGATCAGCGCGATGCTCGTCCTCGGCGTCTCCCAGGTCGCCGACACCGCCTGGGACCGGGTGTGGGAGACGCTCATCGGAGCTGTGGTCGGGCTCCTGTTCAACCTGCTCCTCGCCCCGCCCGTCTGGGTCGGCCCGGCCGGCTCCTCCATCGAGTCGCTCGCCGCCCGGATGGGCACGATGCTGCGCAGCATGGGCGAGGAGGTCGTGGGGAACAACCCCGTCTCCCGCGCCGCCGCCCGGCTGCACGAGGCCCGCAGGCTCGACCACGACATCGTGGAGGTCGACGCCTCCCTGCGTCAGGCGGAGGAAAGTCTCACCCTCAACCCCAGGGTGAGACAGGGGCTGCTCCACCGGGTCGTCCTGCGCACGGGGCTCGACACCTTGGAGATCTGCGCCGTCGTCCTGCGCGTCCTGTCCCGCACCCTCACCGACCTCGCGAAGGCCCGCACCGAGGAGTCACTCTTCCCGGCCGATGTGGCGGAACTGCTCCAGGAACTCTTCGGCCATCTCGCCGAGGCGATCGAGAGCTTCGCCGTCCTGGTCACCACCCAGCTCGCCGCCGACGCGGAGGCGGCCGAGGAACGGCTCGCCGAGGCGCTCGTCCGCAGCCGCGCCACCCGGGACCTGGTGGCCGACCTGCTGCTGGAGGACGTCCAGGAGCACCCGCGCCAGTGGCAGCTGCACGGCGCTCTGCTCGCCGAGATCGACCGGGTGCTGGCCGAACTCGACATCGAGGAGCGCACCAAACGGCTCGGCGAGGAGCTGGACCGCCGCTCGGGCGAGGCGCACGCGCGCCACCCCCGGCTGCGCGCGCTTCTGCAACGTCTCGGCCGGCAGCCTGTCTGACCGCCCGCGCCGCGCCGGCACCACCGATTCCGGCGACCGGGCCCCGGCCACGCGGGATGCGGAGGCGGCCGGTCGCTGGTTCGCTGGGGGCAGAGGTCCCGTACCCGGCGTGCAAGGAGTGGTGATGAGCGGTTCGGACGAACCCGCCGACCTGGCTCGGCAGATGCGTGAGAAGGCCCAGCAGCTCCACGAGGAGGCAGAGCGCGCGAGCGACCCGCAGGAGCGCGAGCGGCTGGAGAAGAAGTCCCGGACGATCCGGGACCGGAGCGAGCAGCAGAGCGCCATGGAGGCAGGGGACATCTACCCCCAGAAGTAGCCCCGCCGACGCCTGCCCATCCGCCCGCTCCCGGAGACACATGTCCGGGGGCGGGCGGGCGCGTGCGGTGCCGAGGGGGTCGGGCCGGCCCGTGCCACGTGAGCAGCCCCGGGCGCGGGGTCAGCCGGCCCACTCCAGGAGCCGTTCCGCGCTCCAGGTAGTCACCACCCGGTCCGCCGGGACCCCGCACTCCTCGGCACGGGCGCACCCCGACCGCTGCCAGTCGAGCTGCCCCGGGGCGTGTGCGTCCGTATCGATCGCGAACAGCGTTCCCGCCGCGACGGCCGCGCGCAGCAGCCGCAGGGGCGGGTCCTGCCGCTCCGGGCGGCAGTTGATCTCCACCGCCGTTCCGGCCTCGGCGCAGGCCGCGAAGACCCGGTCCGCGTCGAACCGCGACTCGGGCCGGCCACGCCCGTCCAGCAGGCGTCCCGTGCAGTGGCCGAGCACATGCGCCCGCGGATGGCGCACGGCCGCTTCCAGCCGCCGTGTCATCGGGGCCGGGTCCATCCGCAGTTTGGAGTGGACCGAGACCACCACCACGTCGACCCGTTCCAGCAGTTCGTCCTCCTGGTCGAGCGAGCCGTCCGGCAGGATGTCGCACTCGATCCCCGTCAGCAGCCGGAACGGGGCCCACTCCTCGTTGAGCCGTTCCACCACCTCCAGCTGCTCCCGCAGCCGCTCCGGCGACAGCCCCTTGGCCACCGTCAGCCGGGGCGAGTGGTCGGTGAGGACGGCCCACGCGTGGCCCAGCTCCGCGGCGGTCCGGCCCATCTCCTCGATCGGGCTGCCCCCGTCCGACCAGTCCGAGTGCATGTGGCAGTCGCCCGTCAGCCGCGCGAAGAGGTCCTCGCCCGCCTCGACGGGCGGCTCGGCCGCGGCCTCCTTCTCCAGCCGGTCCAGATACCCGGGCGTCTTCCCCGCCAGGGCCTCACGGATCACCTCGGCCGTACGCGGCCCGATGCCGGGGACCCGCTCCAGCGACTTCGCGGCCACCCGCTCGGCCGCCTCTCCGGCGGCCATGGCGTCCACGGCGGCGGCAGCCGTACGGAAGGCCTTCACCCGGTAGGTGGCGGCCTGCGAACGCTCCAGCAGGAACGCGATCCGCCGCAGTGCGGTGACGGGATCCATCGGCACCTCCACCAGAAGTGTCTGCGGCCCGGCGCCGGTCCGCCGGGCGCACCGCCCGCCCCACCAGCATGAGCGCCCCCGGCCCCGCCCGCCTCCGCGCCCCGTTCACCGCTTCAGGACGCTGCCTCGCTGTCGCCCGCCGCGGACACCCAGCGCCCGGCGGCCGTGTCGTAGTCGAGTACGGACTGTCCCCGTACGCCGCTCGTCCGGAACGGCTGCCCGCCGTCGTCGATGCGCACCGTGCCGGACCGGCCGCCGCTGCTCCAGGCCAGCTCCGCGACCCAGGAGCAATCGCAGCCGACCGTACGGCCGGTGATCAGGAAGACCTCGGGATCGGTGACCGAGACGCGGTACGGGAAGGAGACCGCCTCGATGGGCTCGCCCGAGTCGTTGCCCGCGACCGGGCGGGCCACGGGGCGGGAGGCGTCGAGATCCACGTCGAACATCCTCGGGGTGAGGGACCCGCCGCAGCCGGAACTCATCCGGTAGACGCGGCCCCCGGCCGGTGAGCGGCGCTCGACCACCCGGATCCGCAGGGATTCCAGCACCACGGCCCGGTCGTCCCGGCCCTGCAAGGTGATCCGGACACCGGTCTCGCCGGCGTGCACCGCGCCGAGCGCCCCCGCCCAGGACGCCGCGTCTGCCTCCACCGGGGGCGGCGGGACGGCGGCGGGCGCCCGGTCGAGGCGGTAGGCGTGGTCGCAGCCGTTCTTCCAGACGTGGTCGTCACCGGTCCAGGTGAACGGCACCTGCCCGGCTACCGGGCCGGACGAGGGCCCGGAGGACCGGGGGAGGCTCTCGTTACGCGGCCCGATCCCCGGTGGCGTGGTCGGTGAGGGGCTGCCCGACGGTGCCTTCTTCGCGGACCCGCTCGCGGTGCCCTGTGGCTTCTCGGGCTTCGGGGAACCGGACGAGGGGGACCCCGGGGCGTCCACCGGAGGCGCACCCGGGACCTGGGCCACCGACGAGCGCCCGTCGGGGCCCGACGACCACGGCCGTACGAAGGCCGCGACCAGGGCGAGGACGAGGACCGCCGCGGCGAGGACGCCGAGCCCCTGCCCGTACCGGCGTACGCGAGGTGACCGGAGTGCCGGCATCCGGGAAGCGCGGCGGCCGATCACGCTGGACTGCCCGGAGCCGGAGCCGGAGCCGGAGCCGGAGCCGGAGCCGAGCGACGATGCCGTGTGCGGCGTGTCCTCGTCGGGCTGCCCCGAGAGGGTCCCGGGCACCGGTGGCCCGGCCAAGACCTCGGGCGCCGAGGGCCCGGCCGGAGCCCCGGATACCGACGGCCCCGCCACGTCCTCCGGCGGCTGCCCGACCGCCGCCTGCTCCACCGCGCCGGACGCCTCCGCCGCGCCCGACGCCTCCGCCGCCCCCTGCCGGTCGAGCCGCTCGCCGTCCGCCAGGAGCCACAGGCGGTGCAGCGCCTCCCGTTCCTCGGCCGGTGCGCCGCACAGCCGGGCCAGCCGCTCCACCGGGGCGAACTCCGCGGGCACCGTCCGCCCCGTGCAGTACCGGTGCAGCGTCGAGCCGCTGACCCCGATGCGGCGGGCCAGCGACGCGTACGTCCGGCCCGACCCCTCCCGCAGCGCGCTCAGCCGCTCCGCCAGCACCGCCCGCGCGGCCCCCTCGGCGTCACCCGACACGCTCGTCCTCCCCTGCCGCTGTTCCAAGGCGTTCCAGCCCTCCGGGAACACCCACGTCACCAGGGGTGGGACGGTTCCAGCCCGGCCGGAAGCCGTGTCGCGCTTGTCCGGCTCCGGGGCGGCGGCCCAGGCTGGTGCCCGTTCCACTCCGCCGCCGTCCGGCCCTCACGGGGGCTCCGTACGCCTCGACGCCACGCCGTACGTACGAGCGAACGGCCGCACGGTACGCACCACCTGACCGCACCATCCGAAACGGGGAACCTCACCATGCGCAACCTCCGCACCGCCCTCCTGACCGCCATGGCCACGGGCCTGGCCGTCACCGCCCTGGCCCAGGTGCCCGCCGCCGCGGCTCCGGCCGCCGCTCCCGCCCAGCCGAAGTTCCTGAGCGCGAGCCAGCTGCCCGCCTCCCACACCCCGTGGACGGCCGGTCCGGTACGCAAGGGCGTGCCGGCGGAGGGGTCCGTCTGCACCACCGGGATCGCGCCGGCGGCCGGCACCCGCCACCGGGACTTCCGCACCGAGCTGGACACCAATGCCCGCCAGACCATCACGGTCGCCCCCACCACCGCCAAGGCCAAGGCGCTCGCCGCCGAGCTGCGGGGCGCCCTGGAGACCTGCCTCGACCGGCTGAAGGAGCAGGACCCCGGCCTGGAGGGGGAGGCGTTCTACCAGGGCCGGATCAACGTGGAGGAGGGCGCGCACGTCTACAGCATCGACACGTCGTACCCGGAGGCCGGCTCCACCGACATCGGGCTCCACTCCGTCGGCCGCGACGGCAGGACCGTGACCGTCGTCGAGTGGTGCCAGATGGGCGAGCTGGACGGCGCTCCGCTGGAGGGCTTCAAGAAGACGACCCGCACCGCAGTCGCCAAGCTGCACTGATCCCGCTTCCGCGACCGGCCGCCACGAGGGGAGCGGCCGGTCGCGGAGGTGCGCGGTACCCCGGATCGGGAGCATGCTGGCTGTGTGACCCGGCACGATACGCCCCGGTCTGCCCCGCCCGCCGGACATGGGACCGTCGCCGGGGCAGTCGACGCTGGCCGTGTGCCCGACGAGCTGTCCCTCGTTCTCGCCCAGGCCCTCGTCAGCGCTGTCGAGTCGAGCGACGGCTTCGCCGGCGGCGTCTACCTGCGCAGCCGGACGCCCGGACTGCTCCGGCTCGCGGTGCTCGCCGGGCTGCCGGGCCCGCTGTTCCGGCCCTGGTGGCGGATGCATGTGAACCGCCCCTTCCCGGTGTCCGAGGCCTACCGCTCGGGGCGGCCCGTGCTGCTCTCCGACGCGGAGGAGGCCATGCGCCGATTCCCGCAACTGATGGCCGGACTGCCTTTCCCGTTCGGTTCCTTGTGGGTGCCCATCACCGGGCCCCGGGGGAGTATGGGCGTACTTGCGGTGATGCGTTCCTCCACACCGGGACAGCCCGTCGCCACCGCCGACGGCGAACGGCTCCTCCGCCTGGGCCGCCGGCTCGGCTCCGCGCTCACCGATCTGGAGCGACGGGGTGTCGACTGCGTGTGGGAGGCGGAGCCGGTCCCGGTGCAACTGCCCGCCGCGACCACGCCCCCGGTGCGCGTCGGACGCTTCGACTGGGACCTGCACTCCGGGCAGGTCGCCGCCGACGACGAACTCTGCGAGATCCTCGGCTTCGAGCCCGCCGCCTTCCCGGGCACCGTCGACGCGCTCGCCGAGCGGCTGGTCCCCGAGGACGTGTACGGGCTGTGGGCCCTGGCCCGCCAGACGGTGGAGTCCGCCGAGCCGGTCGTCCGCCGGATGCGGCTGCGCGGCCCCGACGGCCGGTCCCATCTGCTGGAGCTGTCCGGCCGCTGGACGCACCCGGACGGCGATGTGTCCGCCAGCCATCTGACCGGCTTCCTGGTCGACCTGGGTGCGGGGCCCGTCGTGCCGGAGGCCGCCGACCGGTTGCCCCGGGGAATCCTCTCCCTGGACCGGCTGGGCCGGATCACGTACGCCAACGGCCTCGCCGAGGAACTGCTCGGCCACTCCCGCACCGAGCTCGTGGGCCACCCGGTGTGGCAGGCCCTGCCGTGGTTCGGGCACGAGGCCTACGAGGACCACTACCGGGCGGCCCTGATCGCCGACGAGCCCGTCCACTTCCTCGCCCGCCGCCCGCCCGCACTCTGGCTGTCGGTGTCCCTGTACCCGGGGCACGACGGGGTGAGCGTCGTCCTCCAGGCGACCGATCAGCCGGCCTACGCCCCCGGCTCCGTCACCACACCGGGCCTCGGCATCGGCTCGACCGCCGACCGTTCCTCCGCGCTGTACCGGCCGGTGGCCCTCGCCATCGCGCTGACCGAGGCGGTCACGGCCCGTCAGGTCTCCTCGGTGGTCACGGACGAGCTGCTGCCCGCGTTCGGCGGCCGTCAGCTCGCGATCTATCTGCTGAACGAGCGCCATCTCCATCTGGCCTGGGAGACGGGGTTCCCGAAGGGCTTCCTCGACCGCTTCGACGGGGTCGGGCTCGACGTCAGCATCCCCGGGGTGGAGACCCTCACCACGGGCCGCCCGATCTTCTTCGAGTCCATGCAGCGGCTTGCCGAGGCATATCCGGGCATCCCGATCGACACGGACGTCGGGGCCCGGGCATTCCTGCCGCTCATCGCCTCGGGACGGCCCGTCGGCTCCTGCATCCTCGGCTTCGACCGGCCGCGCGGCTTCAGCCCGGAGGAGCGTACGGTCCTGACGGCTCTGGCCGGGCTGATCGCGCAGGCCCTGCAGCGCGCCCAGCGCTACGACAGCGAGTCGGCCCTCGCCCGCGGCCTCCAGGACGCCCTGCTGCCGCACCGGCTGCCCGAGGTGGACGGGGTGGACACGCTGGGGCGCTATCTCTCCGGCACCCAGGGCATGGACGTGGGCGGCGACTGGTACGACGTCATCGAGACCGGCCACGAACTCGCCCTGGTCATCGGGGATGTGCAGGGCCACGGTGTTTCCGCCGCTGCGACGATGGGCCAACTGCGCAGTGCGGTGAGGGCGTTCGCGCTGAGCAAGCACGATCCGCAGGAGGTGATGAGCGGCACGAACCGGCTGCTCATCGACCTGGATCCGGGCCAGTTCGCGAGCTGTTGCTACATCGCCCTCGACCCGGCGACCGGTGTGGCCCGCGCCGTCCGGGCGGGGCATCCGCAGCCCGTGCTGCGGCGGCCCGACGGCCGGACGGGGGTGCTGGACCTGCCCGGCGGCATCGTGCTCGGGATCGACGGCGACGCGGCCTACCCGGTCACGGAGATGCGGCTCGAACCGGGGGCGATGCTGGCCCTGTTCACGGACGGGCTGATCGAGCGCCCGGGGACGGACATCGACGAGGGCATCGAGCGGTTGCGCGCCACCGTCGAACGCATCGGCGCGGTCCCCCTGGCCGAGACGGCCGACCAGGTCATCGGCGAGGCGAGAGCGGCGACCGACCGCCCCGACGACATCGCGCTCCTGCTCGCCGCCCGCTGGGCCGAGGCCCCCGTCGCCCGTCGGCCCCGGACGGCCCAGGAGCCCGGGCCCGACCTCTGGCGCACGTTCAGGAGGCCGGACCCGGGGCGTACGACGGGTGCCCCGGATCCGGCCTCCTAGAGGGTGCCTGGAAAGCGTCCTGCCGATCAGGCGCCGGAGGCGTCCAGCATGCCCTCGCGCTCCACGACCTTGATCCGCTCACGGCCCTGGGCCGTACCCAGCGCCTGCTCGTGGGCGTCCAGCTTGTGCCAGCCCTCCCAGGTCGTGTAGCGGACGCCCCGCTCCTCCAGGAACGCCTCGACGGCCTCCGGAGCGGGCGTGGCCGGCTCGGCCAGACGGCCGGCGGCACGGTCCTCCAGGACGCAGGCGACCGTCTCGTTGGCGTCGCCCTTGGTGTGCCCGATCAGACCGATCGGGCCGCGCTTGATCCAGCCGGTGACGTAGACCGAGGCCATGTGCTCGTCCCCGGCGATGACGCGGCCCGCCTCGTGCGGGACGGTGCCGGAGGCGACGTCGAAGGGGAGCTTGGGCAGCTCCTCGGAGTAGTAGCCGACGGCACGGTAGACACTCTGCATGTCCCAGTCGGTGAACTGGCCGGTGCCCCGGACGTTGCCCGTGCCGTCCAGCTCGGTGCGCTCGGTGCGCAGCGCGGTGACCTTGCCGTCCTCGCCGAGGATCTCGACCGGGGACTCGAAGAAGTGCAGGAACAGCTTGTGCGGGCGGTCGCCGATGTCGCGGATCGCCCAGTTCTCCAGGGTCTGCGCGACCATGTTGGCCTGCTTGTTCTCGCGACGGGTCGCGATGGAGCCCTCGTCGTACTCGATGTCCTCGGGGTTGACGATGACCTCGATGTTGGGGGAGTGGTCCAGCTCCCGCAGCTCCATCGGGCTGAACTTGGCCTGCGCCGGGCCACGCCGCCCGAACACATGCACCTCCAGCGCCTTGTTCTGCTTGAGGCCCTGGTACACGTTGTCCGGGATCTCGGTGGGCAGCAGCTCGTCGGCCGTCTTGGCCAGGACCCGGGCCACGTCCAGGGCCACGTTCCCGACGCCGAGCACGGCGACCTTCTCCGCGGTGAGCGGCCAGGTGCGCGGGACCTCGGGGTGCCCGTCGTACCAGGAGACGAACTCGGCCGCGCCGTAGGAGCCGTCCAGCTCGATGCCGGGGATGTCGAGCGCGCGGTCGGCCTCGGCGCCGGTGGAGAAGATCACCGCGTCGTAGAACGACCGCAGGTCGTCCAGGCCGATGTCGTGCGGGTAGCTGACGTTCCCGAAGAGCCGGATCTGGGGCTTGTCCAGCACCTGGTGCAGGGCCTTCACGATGCCCTTGATCCGCGGGTGGTCGGGGGCCACGCCGTAGCGGATGAGGCCGAAGGGCGCGGGCATGCGCTCGAAGAGGTCGATGGAGACCCCCGGGTCCTGGCAGACCTCGGATTTGAGCAGCGCGTCCGCAGCGTAGATACCGGCGGGGCCGGCTCCGACAATGGCGACGCGGACGGGGCGTGTCATGGCGTGGTGATCCTTCGGGGCGGGCGAACGCGGGCAGGTACAGCGTACGTCGGAGGTAAGGGTTGGCTTACTAGTCTCCACCCCACACCGTAAGCGATCGCCGCGCGGGCCCTCGACCGGCCCCGCCTGGAGTGCCCGTTTAGCCCGTTTTGTTATTCCGATATGGCCGATTTGACCCCTATGACGCTCCTGGTTCATAAAGGGCTTATTGGGGTAGCTGGGGTATTTGTTTGGGTGCATTTTCGCCATCGCCGTGAAGAAGTGGTGAGCGTCACGTCCGAGGGGGCGGACGTCGAAGCGGACGTATCGGTTCCCTTCTGTGCGAAGAAAGTTGACGCCACGACGGCGCGGCCCGATCCGGGAATTCCGCTATTCGATCATGCGCGGAAAAGGGAATCCGGAATGCGGGGCTTGTTCCGTCCGATGTTTCTCGCCTACGGTCACCGTCAATCCGGATGGAACGCCGAATCCTGCCGCCGTCCGGGAATCCGAAACCCACTCGCGTACGGCAGGAGCGGGGGACCCAGGTAAGTCGCCGATCCGCAACCGGAACGGCTTGGGGTGAAGTCGCACGACCGTGCGGCCAGACATCTCCCGTCTGAACCCGACAGCTCACCTCGCAGGCGCCGGAGAGGAAATCCCCCATGCCCGCACAGGGTAAGCACCGCCGTCCCAAGTCCACCTCGCTCGGCCGCGGCCTCGCCGCCGTGACCACCGGTGGAGCCGTTCTCGCCCTTCCGGTGATCGGCGCCACCAGCGCCTTCGCTGCTCCCGCGCCCGCCGCCGCACCGCAGGCCGTGGCGCCTGCCGCGGTGGTCGCCCAGGCGAATTCCGCGGCGAAGGCCGCCCCCGCCAAGCATTCCGTGGCGGCCGGCGAAACCCTTTCCAAGATCGCCCGCGAGCATTCCGTCAGTGGCGGCTGGAAGAAGCTGTACGAAGGCAACCGGAAGATCGTCGGATCGAATCCCGACCTCATTCACCCCGGCATCAAGCTGGTCATCGGGGCCACGTCCGCCGCCTCGTCGGACGACAAGGCCTCCAAGGCTTCCCCGTCCGCCGCGCGCGGGGCTTCGGCCGACCGTGCCGACCGTTCGGAGCGCATTGACGCCGCCCCCGTGGCAAAGGCCGCTCCGGCCGCCGAGAAGGAGGCCGTCACCTATACGAACGACCTCGACGGCTGGATCAAGGAATCGCTGGCGGTCATGGCCGAGCAGGGCATCCCCGGCACCTACGAGGGCATCCACCGCAACATCATGCGCGAGTCCTCCGGCAACCCGGCCGCCATCAACAACTGGGACTCCAACGCGGTCAAGGGCACCCCGTCCAAGGGGCTGCTCCAGGTCATCGACCCGACGTTCCAGGCCTACCACGTGCCCGGCACCTCGACCGACAGCTACGACCCGGTCGCCAACATCACGGCCGCGTGCAACTACGCCGCGGACCGCTACGGCTCGATCGACAACGTCTTCGGCGCCTACTGATCCTCCTGCGACCGAGCAGCGCGAGGGGCCCCGGACCGCACGGTCCGGGGCCCCTTCGTCGTACCGGGGTGCCGCCGGGGAAGTTACCCCCAAGTTTCTCGTGACTTACCACGCGAACGGCAGTAGAACCTGTTGCACTCTGCCGAGAGTGAGGGAGATCACATGAGCGACACTGCCAAGCAGGACGGCGGGACCAAGGGTGTTTCGCGTCGAAGATTCATCACTGGAACAGGTTCTCTTCTGGGGACCGCGGCGATCGTCGGGCACGCCCCACGGGCGTGGGCGGGTGTCCGTGCGGCGGCGGCGCCGATCGGGTCCGGGGCCCATGTACCGGTCCTGGTCATCGGCACCGGATACGGCGGCTCCGTGGCCGCCCTCCGGCTCGCCGAGGCCGGCACGGACGTCCACATGGTCGAGATGGGCATGGCCTGGGACACCCCCGGTGCGGACGGCAAGGTCTTCGCCAACACCACCAGGCCGGACGACCGGTCCTTCTGGCTGCGCACCCGGACCAAGCAGCCGCTGAGCAACTTCCTCGGCTTCCCCATCGACAAGAACGTCAACCTCTACACCGGCATCCTCGACGCCGAGGAGTTCGGCGGCATCACGGTCTACCAGGGCCGGGGCGTCGGCGGCGGTTCCCTGGTCAACGGCGGTATGGCGGTCACCCCGCGCCGGGAGAACTTCGGTGCGATCCTCCCGACGGTGAACGCCGCGGAGATGTACAGCACCTACTACCCGCGCGCCAACAGCGGGTTGGGCGTCACCACCATCGACCCCGCCTGGTTCGACAGCGTCGACTGCTACCAGTACGCCAGGGTCGGCCGAAAACACGCCCAGCGCTCCGGCTTCCCGTTCCTCTTCGTCCCAGCCGTCTACGACTGGGACTACATGAAGCAGGAGGCGGCCGGAACCGTTCCCAAGTCAGCGCTGGACGCCGAGATCCTCTACGGCAACAACTACGGCAAGAAATCGCTCCAGAAGACCTACATCGACCGGATCAGAGCCACCGGCCGGGTCACCATCTCCCCGCTGCACAAGGTCACCACCGTCACCCCGGCCCCGGGCGGCGGCTACACCGTGCTCATCGACCAGCTCGACACCGGCGGCCGGACCACCGTCACCAAGACCGTCACCGCGGACAAGGTGTTCTTCGCCGCGGGCAGCGTCGGCACCAGCAAACTGCTCGTCGGCCTGAAGGCCACCGGCGCACTGCCCCTCCTCAACGACGAGATCGGCAGGGGCTGGGGCGACAACGGCAACGTCATGTGCGGCCGGGCCAACCACCTCTGGGACCCGACCGGGAAGGTCCAGTCGTCCATCCCCACCGGCGGCATCGACAACTGGGACGCCGGGGGAGCGTTCGCCGAGGTCGCCCCCCTGCCCACCGGCATCGAGACATGGGCGTCGTTCTACCTCTCCATCACCAAGAACCCCCACCGCGCCCGGTTCACCTGGAACGCGGCGGCGGGGAGGGCCGAACTGGACTGGCAGACGGCATGGAAGCAGCCGTCCATCGACGCCGCGAAGACCATCTTCGACAAGATCAACCGGAAGGAGGGGACGATCTACCGGACGGACCTCTTCGGGACCTACAAGATCTGGGGCGACCACCTCACCTACCACCCGCTGGGCGGTGCGGTCCTGGACAAGGCCACCGACAACTACGGCCGGCTGCGCGGCTACTCCGGCCTGTACGTCATCGACGGGGCGCTGATCCCCGGCAACACCAGCGTGAACCCGTTCGTCACCATCACCGCGCTCGCCGAGCGCAACATCGAACGGATCATCGCGACCGACCTGTAGGCGACCCGCGCACGTAGGGGAGCCCACGGAGAGCCCGGGGCCGGGAGTGCCAACCCGGCGGCCCCGGACTCCGTCAGTGACCGGGCAGAACGCACACCGCGTCGATCCCCAGCACATGGTTGAGCCGCCCGAACGCCAGCCACGAGCCGATGCTCATCGTCAGCTCCACGATCTCCGCCTGGCTGTAGTGCGCGGTCATCCGCTGCCAGAAGGCGTCGTCCAGACCGTGGTGGTCGAGCGTGTACCGCTCGGCGTACTCCGCCGCGAGCCGGGTCCGTTCGTCGAAGGCGTCGGTCGTACGCCAATGGGTCACCGCCTCGGCGAACTCCTCCTCGACCTTCGCCCCGTCCCGCTCGGTCCGCCAGTCCAGGCAGAACAGGCACCCGTTGATCTGCGCCACCCGCAGCCGGGCCGCCTCGAACTCCCGCAGTCCCAGCGTCGTGTGCTCGTAGACGGACATCGAGAACGTGGCTGCCGCCACGCCGATGCCGGGGACCATCTCCCCCCACACGTAACCGATGGGCTCCTGGCCCTCCGGAATGTCGATGATCATGCCGGTCTCCTTCCCAGCCTGCCGACCGCAGGCCGCAGCGGAACGTCGAGTGCGTCGTACAGCCCCGGCTTCGCGTCCACCAGCCAGTCGATCGCCGAGACGAGCCGCCCGACCGCCGTGGCATTCCCGCCCGCCGACCGGTTCTCGCCCTCGTCCGAGGCCTCGACCGTCACCTCGATACGGGGCCGCCCCTCGATCACCACCCGGTGCGCGCCCACCCCGTCGGGCGGGGACGGCCAGTCCGGGGCGCACGAGGCGTGGATCCGGGTGATGTGCTCGATGACGATCCGGGGCTCGCCGCCCACGATGCCCTGCACCTCGAAGCGCACGGCGCCCTGAGTGCCCGCCGCGAACTCACCCATCGTGCGCGTGGTCACCGCCGTCTCCAGCGCCCGCCGGTCCATCGTCTCGCGGATCTCGTCGAGCTGGACGCCCAGCGCCCGCGCCATCAGGCGTACCTGACCGCCCCACACCATCGTCGGTACGCTCTCCGCCAGCATCAGCGGCTGATAGTCCATCGGGTGCCCCATCCCGATGAGATGGCGGACCGAATCCTCCTGCTCGTAGGTGGAGTAGTCGAAGATCTCCTGGCAGCGGATGACGTCCACCTCGGTACCGAGGCCACTGATCAGCAGGGGCAGGACGTCGTTGCCCCAGCCGGGGTCGACACCGGAGACGAAGAGGGAGCCGCCGCCCTCGGCGACGGCGGCCAGGATCGGGTCACGCAGCTCGGGCGGGGCGTTGCGCTGGTCGTAGAGCGGATAGAGGGAGGGCGTGACGACCACCGCACCGGACCGGATCGCCCGGCCGATGTCGGCCAGTGCGTCATCGGGACGGATGTCGCCGGACGCCGCGTAGACCACCGCCCGGGGGCGGGCGGCCAGGACGGCGGCGATGTCGTCGGTGGCCGCGACCCCGAGCGTGCGCCCGAGACCGCCGAGTTCACCGGCGTCGCGGCCGGCCTTGGCGGGATCGTGCACGAGGACGGCGGTGAGTGTCAGTGCCGGATGGGCCTCGACGGCGCGGATCGCCGCGCGGCCGACGTTGCCGGTACCCCAGACAACCGTGGGAATCATGCGCGGAGGGTAGCCCCGGGGCCTTGCACTTCCCAGAGCCGTGACACCACCAAATCCACCGGGGAGAAGGGGTGTTCCCGGGCCGGCGGGGGATCCGTCGGCCCGGGAACCGTTCAGGGGGTTCAGCGCTTGGCGCGGGCACCGTTCGGGGTGCCGGAGATCGTGAACTGCGAACCCGGCTCGATCAGCACATGGCCGTCGCGCGAGTCGGTGATCGTTACGCCGGTGAGCGTCGCGTTGCCGCGTGCGCCGCCCATCGCGAGGATGCCGGAGCCGTTGTTGGACTTGTCGATCCGCACGTTCTGGATCTTGACGTCCGGCATCAGGCCGCCGCCCGTCTTGAACTGGATGCCGTCGTAGGTGGAGTCGACGATGTCCGTGTCGCGGATCGTGACTCCGGGGATCGGCAGGTTCTGCGGGAAGAGGGTGATCGCACCGAACTCCTGGTCCTCGTTCCAGAAGGCTCCGCCGGTGCGGTACAGGCCGTTGTTGGCGATCAGTGTCTGCCCGGAGAAGGGCAGCGGGTCGTGGTCGGTCGCCAGCATGATGGCCGGGTAGTTCATGGTGTCGGAGATCAGGTTGTTCTCGATCTTGTTGCCGTAACCGCCGTAGATCGCGATGCCGTTGGCGCGCCACGGGAGCTGGATGGTGTTGTTGCGGAAGCTGTTGTCGTGGCCGATGTCGACGGACTGGTCCTTGACGTACTTGCTGGACCAGACCGCGAGCGCGTCGTCGCCGGTGTTGCGGAACGACGAGTTGTAGACCGTGGAGTTCCGGGTGCCGTTGGCGAAGTTGATGCCGTCCGCATAGGTGTTGCGGATCCGCATACCGGTGAACTCGACGCCGTCGCCCGGGTTCCACAGCTCCTGGATGTTGTCGAAGTCGCGGCCGGCCCAGACGCCCACGTTGGCGTGCTCGATCCAGACGTTGCTGATCTTCGTGCTCTTGCCGAACCGGCCGTTGAGCGCGACGCCGCCCTCGTGGTTGCCGTCACCGCCCCGGATCGTGCCCGAGCCGAAGATCGCGATGTCGGAGATTTGCGTGTTCTCGTCGATGTCGAAACCGAAGTTGCCCTCGTGCGGGTGGTTGATGCCGCCCGCCTCGTGCGGCGGGGTCAGCGTGTAGAGCTGGGAGTGCCACATGCCCGCGCCCCGGATCGTCACGTCCCGGATGCCGACCTGGTTCCACTGGCCCCGGTCGAGCGGGTCGTCGGTGAGGATCTTCTGCTCCTGGCGCCACTGGCCCGCCGGGATCCAGACGCAGTCGATCTCACCGTTCTGGTTCGCCGTCACCGCGCGCTGGATCGCGGCCGTGTCGTCGAGCCCGTCGTTCGCCACCGCGCCGTACGTCGTGATGGAGACACAGCCGGACGGCTGCGAGGAGGGCGCCGCCACCTGTTCCAGGTCGATCAGGTCGATGATGTAGAAGGCGGCGTTGTCACTCGCGTCCCGCTGGAGGCGGAACTTCGTTCCCGCCGGGTAGGTCTCGGTGAGCAGGGCGTGGGACTCGTCGAACAGCCGCCGTGCGTCGCCGCCCGGCGTGTTGGTGAGCCCCTCGGGGCTGTCGGTGTTGCCGTACAGCCAACTGTGCTTCGAGGAGAGGTCGAGCTTGCGGACGAACTTGCCGTCGGCGTACAGGCTGATGGTCGCCTCACGGCCGCCGCCACCCGGCGCGTCCGGGATGGAGTTGCGGACGACGATCGAGTTCGCCGGGGCGGTCGAGGTGAACTCCACGTACTGGCCGGTGGAGTTGAGCCGCACCGACTCGCGGCCGGAGGACTCGGTGGCGAAGTTGGTGTGCCCGAAAGTGCGTTCGGCGTCGGACTGGAGCAACATGCCTTGGTAGTTCGCCTTCTCCGCCTCCAGCTCGGTGTACGGGACGGCCGCGCCGCGTCCGACCACGATGGACCGGGCGAAGGTGTTGTTGGTCTCGCTGGTCTCCGCGACCAGGTTCGTCGCGTCGGCGGTGGCGGTCAGGGTCGCGCCGCCGCTCGCGGCCGTCCAGCTGCCGCCGACCGTGACGTTCGCGGTCGCGCCCGCGGCGATGGCCGGGGTGGTGCCGTTGAGCGTGGTGGAACCGACGGTCAGCCGGGTGACGGTGCCCGCGCTCACCGCACTGGTGCCCCGGTTGTGCACGGCCACGGTGAAGGTGACCGGCGCGCCGACGGCCGGGTTGGCCGGGCTGGAGGTGATGGAGCGGACCTCCAGGTCCGGGCCGGGGCTCTGGCCGACCACCAGCGGGGAGGCGGTGGTCCGGCTGTTGTTGGTGTTGTCGGACTCGACGACCGTGTCGGTCGGGTCCACCAGAGCCGAGACGGTGTACGACCCCTGCGGGCGCTTGCCGACCTTGACCGAGACCGGGGCCGAGGCCCCGGCCGCGAGGGGGCCGACCGGCGCGCTGCCCACGACCACGCCGCCGAGGCTCACATTGACGGTGGTCGCCGGGGAGGCGGCCGAGCCGGCGTTGCGGACGGTGCCCTGGACGGTGATGTCGTCCGTCTCGGACGGTGACGACGGGCTCCAGGACAGTGCGCTGACGGTCAGGTCCGGGTTGGGCGCGGCCGTCCCGAAGACCTGGATCTCGGCGACCTGGGCGCCGGGCGCCTCGGTGTTGGAGAAGAACTTCAGCTGGAGGTCGGCGACCCGGCCGTCCACCGGGATGGTCACGGTGTTCCGGTTGGATCCGGGGTTGAACACATAGCCGGCGCGGGCCCGCAGCGAGGTGAACGCGGCTCCGTTCTGCGTCCGGCCGAGCACCTGGATGTCCTGGGTCCGGGTGGCCCAGATCGGGTCCGGATTGAGCTTGACGACCACGGACTCCAGGTCCGCGTCCGCGCCGAGCTTCACCGTCAGGTCGGCGGGGTGGCCGTTGGATTCCCAGTAGCTGTCGACCTTGCCGTCGTTGGCGTTGGCGGCCGGGTATCCGCCGTGGGATCCGCTGGCGGTGACGGTCTTGCCCCGCGCGAGGTCCGTGGCCTCAGCCGCGCTCGCGGTGACGGGCAGGAGCCCGGCGGAGATCAGTCCGGCTGTCAGCAGCCCGGCGACCGTCCGTCCGGTGAGTCGCTTCCATCTCATGATGTCCTCTGCTTCCACAATATTTGAGTCCACAAGTCAATCTTTTGCGGCCAGAGGTTCACAGATTTCTGCGCTGTTTCGGATTTGTCAACGGTCTTCGCATGATCATGTCATCCGGGCGCGTAACTTGACTCAGTGTCAGACAGCTCTCGGCGCAGGCCCGTTCAGCCCGCCGCCACGCCCCGGACCAGCAGCAGCACCAGATCCACCGCCGCCACGGCCACCGCTCCGGCCAGTGCCGCCTTGCGCCACCGGCGGCCGAGCGCCGGGCCCGCGAGCGCCGCAGCTCCGGCCAGGACGAGCGCCGCCACACCCCCGGCGTCCACCGGTCCGGGCGGCCCGAGCGCCAGCACCGCCGTCGCGCCGAGGAGCGGCAGCGGCAGCAGCAGCCGGGTGCCCGTGTCGCCCAGCCGGTGCGGCAGGCCCCGGATCCCGGCCGCCCGGTCCACCGCGATGTCCGGAAGCGTGTCGGCCAGATGCGCCGCGAACCCGAGCAGGGCCCCGGCCGCCACCGTCCACCACCGGGGCGCCGGCCCGCCGGGCAGGGAGAGGGCGACGGCGGCGGGCAGGGCCCCGAATCCCGCCACGTACGGCAGCCAGGACAGGGCGGTCGCCTTGAGGCGCAGGTTGTAGAGCCAGGCGGCCGCGACCGCGGCGAGGTGCACCGTACCGGCGAGAACCCCGCAGGCCAGCGAGAGCGGTACGCACGCGGCCAGCGCGACCGTCGCCGTCGCCCACACCGCACCCGTCCCGACCGTGCCGTCGGACGCGGGCTTCCCCCGGCGGCCCGCCCGGGCGTCACGCCGCGCGTCGTACGCGTCGTTGCACCAGCCCACCGAGAGCTGGCCGGTCAGCACGGCCGCCGTGACCAGCGCGGAACGGGGGCCGCCGAGGTCGGAGCCCAGCGCGAGGGCGCAGGCGAGCGCGGTCACCGCGAGCGCGGGCCCGGGGTGGCACGCGAGCGCGAGCCCCAAGGCCCATCCGCCTCGCCGTCCGGCACCGGCCGGAGCGGCGTCGACCGGAACGGAACCCGCCGGGCTCACCCTCTCCGTGGCGTCCATCGGGCGATCGTAGGGGGCTGTCGCCCCGTCAATGCCGCGACCGGGCGGGTCTTTTGCGCCGTTTCGCACCACCTTGTGGGCAGGATGGGGGCATGACGCCACCGAAGCAGGAGGCAGGATGACCCGCATCGCCGCGGTGCACGGGGCTCTGCCGTCACACCGTCACACCCAGCGCGAGGTCACCGACATGGTGGCCCGGACCTGTCTGCCGCCCGGTGCCGACCGCCGCGTTCTTGACCGGCTCCACGAGAACGCGCGGGTGCGCAGCAGGCACACCGTGCTGCCGCTGGACGGCTACAGCGACCTCGACGGCTTCGGCCCGTCCAACGACGTGTTCATCCGCTCCGCCGTCGACCTCGGCGCCCAGGCCGTACGCGGGGCGCTGCGGACGGCGGGACTGCGCCCGACCGACGTCGACCTGCTGATGTTCACCTCCGTCACCGGTATCGCCGCCCCCTCGATCGACGCCCGGCTCGTCACCCGGCTGGGCATGCGGTCCGACGTCAAACGGCTGCCGGTCTTCGGCCTCGGCTGTGTCGCCGGAGCCGCCGGAACGGCCCGGCTGCACGACTACCTCCTCGGCCGCCCCGACGACGTGGCCGTGCTCCTGTCGGTCGAGCTCTGCTCCCTCACCTTCCAGCGCCACGACACCTCGCCCGCCAACCTCGTGGCGACCGCGCTGTTCGGGGACGGGGCGGCCGCCGTCGTCGCCCTCGGCGGCCGCCGGGCCGTCTCCGGGCCCGAGGTCGTGGCCACCCGCAGCCGGCTGTACCCGGACACCGAGCACGTCATGGGCTGGGACATCGGCTCCACCGGATTCCGCGTCGTCCTCGATCCCGGCGTGCCCGACGTCGTACGCCACTACCTCGCCGACGACGTACGGGAGTTCCTCGGCGAACACGGACTCAAACCGAAGGACATCGCCCACTGGGTCTGCCACCCGGGCGGCCCCAAGGTCCTGGAGGCGGTGACCGAGGTCCTCGACCTGCGCGAGGGGGCGCTCGACGTCACCTGGCGCTCGCTGGCCGACGTCGGCAACCTGTCCTCGTCCTCGGTCCTGCACGTCCTGCGGGACACCATCGAACAGCGCCGGCCGGAGCCGGGCACCCCCGGGCTGCTGCTCGCCATGGGCCCGGGATTCTGCTGCGAACTGGTGCTGCTGCGCTGGTAGGAAGGAACGGCCCATGACCTGGTACACCGCCCTCGTGCTCGCCGTCGCCGCCGAGCGCCTCGCCGAACTCGTGGTGGCCCGACGCAACACCCGCTGGAGCCTCGCCCGGGGCGGCGTCGAATCGGGCCGGGGACACTATCCGGCGATGGTCGCGCTGCACACCGCGCTCCTGGCCGGCTGCCTGGCGGAGGTCCGGTTCGCCGAACGCCCCTTCCCGCCCGTCCTCGGCTGGGTCATGGTCGCCGTCGTCGTGGCCGCGCAGGCGCTGCGCTGGTGGTGCATCCGTACGCTCGGCCCCCGCTGGAACACCCGCGTCATCGTCGTCCCCGGTCTGCCCCGGGTCACCGGCGGCCCCTACCGGTGGCTGGGCCACCCCAACTACGTCGCCGTCGCCGCCGAAGGCCTCGCGCTGCCCCTGGTCCACGGGGCGTGGGTGACGGCCCTGGTGTTCTCCGCCCTCAACGCCGCGCTCATGGTCGTACGGATCCGCTGCGAGGACGGGGCGCTGGCCCGCCTCCCGGCCCTGGACGCACGGGCGTGATCGACGTCCTGGTCGCGGGCGGCGGACCGGCCGGCCTCGCCGCCGCGATCCGGGCCGCCTCCGCGGGCCTGGAAACGGTGGTGGTCGAGCCGCGCACCGCCCCCGTCGACAAGGCGTGCGGCGAGGGCATCATGCCCGGCGGCGTCGCGGCCCTGCGCGACCTCGGCGTCCGGGTGAAGGGCCACGAGCTGCGCGGCATCCGCTACACGGACGGCCGGCGCAGCGCGGAAGCGGCCTTCCGGGGCGGCCCGGGCGCGGGCGTCCGCCGCACCGAACTCCACGCGGCCCTGCACGAGCGGGCCGCAGCCCTCGGCATCAGTACCGTCGCCGCCAAGGTGGGCGAGATCCGGCAGGACCAGCACACCGTCACCGCCGCCGGACTCACCGCACGCTGGCTCATCGCCGCCGACGGGCTCCACTCGCCGCTGCGCCGCGCCCTGGGCCTCGACCACCCGGTCCCCGGCCCCGGACGCTACGGGCTGCGCCGCCACTACCCGCTCGCCCCCTGGACGGACCACGTCGAAGTGCACTGGTCCCGGCACGGCGAGGCGTACGTGACCCCGGTCGGCGAGCGCCTGGTGGGCGTGGCCGTACTGAGCCGCGACCGCCGCCCCTACGACCAGCACCTGGCCGCCTTCCCTGCCCTCGCGGCCCGGCTCGCGGACGGCCCGGGGGCCACTCCCGTACGCGGAGCCGGTCCGCTGCGTCAGCGGGCGCTGGGCCGACGGGCCGGGCGCGTCCTGCTCGTCGGCGACGCGGCGGGGTACGTCGACGCCCTCACCGGGGAGGGCATCGCCCTCGCGGTCGCCACCGCGACGGCCGCGGTCGACTGCCTGAGCACCGGACGGCCCGAGGACTACCCTCGCCGGTGGGCGCGGGTCACCCGCCGCTACCGCCTGCTCACCGCGGCCCTGCTGAGCGCGGCGGGCCACCCGTCCTCGGGCCGGCTGATCGTCGCCGCGGCCCACCGGGCGCCCGCCGTCTTCCGCACCGCGGTCCACGCGCTCCAGTGAGGTCGCGGTGGAGCGTGCGGCAGGGCGCTCGCTCGAATGGCGGACCTCTCATTTCGGGCATAACGTCGGTCGGGTGATCGCCCGCGCTCACGCCGGGCACTGCCCCCGGCACGAGAGACGAACTCCACCATGACGGGCTCCCGCGCGACATCCACCCCCACGGCCACAGCGCACGACCGGCACCGGAGCGGACTGGCGCTGCTGGTCATCGCCTCGTGCCAGCTGATGGTGGTGCTCGACGTCACCATCGTCAACATCGCGCTGCCGCACATGCAGAAGGACCTGGGGTTCTCCACGGAGAACCTCTCCTGGGTCGTCAACGCGTACACGCTGACCTTCGGCGGGCTGCTGCTGCTCGGCGGACGGCTCGGCGACGTCCTCGGCCGCCGCAGGGTCTTCATCTTCGGCGTGCTCCTCTTCGTCTTCGCCTCGCTGCTCGGCGGACTGTCCCAGGAGGGCTGGCAGTTGCTGGCCGCCCGCTCCCTCCAGGGCGTCGGCGGCGCGATCGCCTCGCCTACCGCCCTGTCGCTGATCACCACGACTTTCCGCGAAGGCCCCGAACGCAACCGCGCGTTCGGGGTGTTCGCCGGTGTCTCGGCGGGCGGCAGCGCGATCGGACTGCTCGCCGGCGGGATGCTGGTGGAGTGGCTGGACTGGCGCTGGGTCCTGTTCGTCAACGTTCCGATCGGCCTGCTCATCGCGTTCGCCACTCCCCGCTACATCGCCGAGTCGGAGCGCCACGCCGGCCACTTCGACATCGCGGGCGCCCTGAGTTCCACGGTGGGCATGGTGCTGCTGGTGTACGGCTTCATCCGCGCGTCCGAAGACGGCTGGACCGACTCCCTCACACTCGCCTCGTTCGCCGCCGCCGTTGTCCTCCTGGCCTTGTTCATCGCCATCGAACGCCGCTCCCGGCAGCCCATCACCCCGCTGTGGATGTTCCGCGACCGCAATCGCGCCGGGTCGTACGCGATGATGCTCAGCCTCTCCGCGGCGCTGTTCGGGATGTTCTTCTTCCTGACCCTGTTCGTGCAGGACGTGCTCGACTTCAGCCCGCTGCGGGCCGGGCTGGCCTTCCTCCCGGTCAGCGCCGTCATCGCGATCAGCGCCGGCCTGGCCTCCCAGCTGCTGCCCCGCTGGGGCCCCAAACCCTTCATGGTCGTGGGCGCGGTCCTCGCCGCGGTCGGGCTCGGCTGGCTGACGCTGACCGACGTCCACAGCTCCTACCTCGGCTCGATCCTCGGCCCGATGCTGGTTTTCGGCTTCGGCATGGGCATGCAGTTCGTTTCGCTGACCCTGATGGCGGTGTCGGGTGTCGCCCCCAAGGAGGCGGGCGCCGCCTCCGGCATCCTCAACGCCACCCAACAGGTCGGCGGCTCGCTGGGGCTGTCGATTCTGGTGACGACGTTCGGCACGGCCAGCCGCAACGAGGCGAGCGAGCAGATGCCGAGCTTCCGCCAGGAAGCCACGCGAGCCCAGATCGAGGAGGCCCAGAGAACCGGCCAGCTGCCACCGCCCTGGGGCGACGAGATCCTCACCTCGGGCGTCTCCAGCGCCTTCGTCGTCGCGGCCTGCTTTGCCGTGGTGGCCGCCCTGGTCGCCCTGTTCGTCATCCAGGTCCGCCCCGCCGACCTGGCCCGCCTCCAGGGCGGCGCGACGCCGCTCGGGGCGGAGGGGGCGGGCGACGGCGATGCGGACGAGCCGACGCCCGGCCCGGACGCGACCCGGCACGACCCGGACGTACCATCGCCCGACCCGGACGATCCACGGCCGGAGCCGGACACCGACCGACCCACGAAAGGGCTGTGACCCATGGACTGGACCCTCGAAGTGATCGTGCTTCCCGTGACCGACATCGACCGGGCCCGGGACTTCTACCGGGACAAGCTCGGCTTCCACGTCGACATCGACGACGAGGTGATGCCGGGCGCCCGAGTGGTCCAGCTGACGCCGCCGGGATCCGGCTGTTCGATCGCCCTCACCTACGGGCTTCCCAGCCCCACGGGAACCCCGCACCCGGGCACGTACCACGGCCTTCAGCTCTGCGTCACCGACATCGACGCCGCGCACGCCGAACTCGTCGGCCGGGGCGTCGAGGTCTCCGAGCCGCAGCGGTACACCTCCGACGACGGGGCGACCTTCATGTACTTCACCGACCCGGACGGCAACGGCTGGGCCGTGCAGGAGTACCGCCGCCGCGAGACCGAACCCCTGTACAAGCTTCTGGCCGACCAGGCAGCCGGGAACAGGGGGAACTCGGGGGACACGGTGGGGTGAACCGGATGCGAAGGTGGATCGCGCCGCATCCGGTCCACCAGAATGCTCCCCGTATCGCGTGCAGAGATCCATCAGCGCAAGGGAGCGGCATCCACATGGGCGGCAACGCAGAGATGGTGGCCTTCGTCCGGGCGCGGCTCGCCGACGAGGAACACGTCGCACTGGCCGCCGGCGGGGACCGATGGCGGTGCCCGGCCGATGTGCCGGGCGAGGTCCACGACCGCACCGGCGGGGTGGCGTTCACGGTGCGGGGCCGGGGCTTCGACCAGCACATCGCTCTCCAGAACCCCGCCCGGACCCTGGAGCGCATCGAGACGAACCGCGTCATGCTCGGCGAGTACGAGGAGGTGGCCGACCTGGACACCGACCGCCCGGCCGAGGACTTCCGCTCCGGCCGTGCGGTGGGCCTGGGCTTCGCCGTCCGGCAGCTCGCCGCCGAGTACGCGGGCCACCCCGACTACCAGGCGCGTTGGCTGCCCCGGTTCATCCAGTAGCCGATCGCCCCTGAACGGACGGTGACCGGTGTGGTTCGAGGCGGTGACCAAGAGGGTGATCCACGCCAAAATGGCGTTGCTCTCTGGTGAGGAGTCATCCCGCCGTGTAGCGTCGCCGACAGATGTCGTGGTTCGCAGTACCTGCCCGCGCCTGGCGCGGGCGTTTTGCTGTGCAGTGCCTGAGAACCAGGGCGATCACCTCCGGGTCCGCGCGGTGCGGATCCGTTTACTGCTGAGAGGTACAGGCATGGCCAGCGGAACCGTCAAGTGGTTCAACTCGGAAAAGGGCTTCGGCTTCATCGCGCAGGACGGCGGCGGCCCCGACGTCTTCGCGCACTACTCCAACATCAACTCCACCGGCTTCCGTGAGCTCCAGGAAGGCCAGGCGGTGACCTTCGACATCACCCAGGGCCAGAAGGGCCCGCAGGCGGAGAACATCACCACCGCCTGATCCGGGTTGACCGACCCTGGAGCCCCGGAGCGCGACGCGCTCCGGGGCTCCAGGGCGTTCTGGGCCGGTGGGTCAGCGGGATGGGCCGTCGCCCTCGGCCTCCACGGCCGACAGAGGGGTGGCGATGTCCTCCAGCGAGCGCTGCTCGGCGGGCACCGCGAAGAAGAGCGCGACCACGCCTGCCGCCACCATCAGCGCGGCTCCCACACAGAAGGCGATGACCGCGTCGGCCACCACGCCGCTCTCGGTGAGGCTCGCGAACAGCAGCGGCCCGGAGATTCCGCCCGCCGCGGTGCCGATGGCGTAGAAGAACGCGATCGACATCGCACGTGTCTCCATCGGGAAGATCTCGCTGACCGTCAGGTAGGCGGAGCTCGCACCGGCCGAGGCGAAGAAGAGGACCACGCACCAGCACAGCGTCATGGTCGTGGCCGTCAGCAGCCCCGCGCCGAACAGCCATGCCGTTCCGAACAGCAGCACGCCCGACAGGATGTACGTGCCCGAGATCATCGGACGACGGCCCCAGGTGTCGAACAGGTGCCCGAGCAGGAGGGGGCCGAGGAAATTGCCGAAGGCGATGACGGCGAAGAAATACCCGGTCGTTCCGCTGGAGACGTCGAAGAACTTCACCAGGATGGACCCGAACCCGAAGGTGATGGCGTTGTAGAGGAACGCCTGCCCGATGAAGAGGGCGAAGCCGAGCGTGGCCCGCCGGGGGTGGTCGCGGAAGACACTCCGGCCGATCTCCAGGAAACCGACGCTCTTGCGCTGGCGGATGGTGATCTCCGTCGTGGCCTCCGGGAGCGGCTTTCCCTTCTCCTCCTCGACCGTGCGCTCCACGTCGTCGACGAGACGCTCCGCCGCATCCCCGTGGCCGTGGATGAACATCCACCGGGGGCTCTCCGGAACATGACGGCGAACCAGCAGGATGACCAGGCCGAGCACGACACCGAGGGCGAACGTGAGCCGCCAGCCGATGTCCTTCGGGAAGATGTCGGTGTTGAGGGCGACGACCGAGAGCAGGGCGCCGCCCATCGCTCCGAACCAGTAACTGCCGTTGATGATGAGGTCGACCCGGCCACGGTACTTGCTCGGGATCAGTTCGTCGATGGCGGAGTTGATGGCCGCGTACTCCCCGCCGATGCCGAAACCGGTCAGGAAGCGGCAGAGGAAGAACCACCAGGGAGAGAGCGAGACTGCGGTCAGCGCGGTGGCCCCGAGGTAGACGGCCAGAGTGATCAGGAACAGCTTCTTGCGGCCGTAGAGGTCGGTGAGGCGGCCGAAGAAGAGGGCCCCGCAGCAGGCACCCGCCACATACAGCGCGGCCGCGACACCGGTGACCTGGGCGTCCGTGATGGCCAGGCCGCTGCCGTCCTCGGACAGGCGGCTCGCGATGTTGCCGACAACGGTGACTTCCAGGCCGTCGAGGATCCACACGGTCCCGAGGCCGACCACGATCATCCAGTGCCACCGTGACCACGGAAGCCGGTCCAGCCGCGCGGGGACCCGGGTCGAGACCGTTCCCAGCACCGGTTCGTCTCTGCTCATGCGCCTGACTCCTCAGCTGCGGCGACCCGGCCTTGTGGTTCGGGCCGGAGCGCGGGTACCCGGCGATGAAACCGGACAAACAGCGGTCGGGGCGGCGGGCCGCGCGGGAAGGGGTGGTTCCTGTTCTTGCCGGCTGTCGTCCGGTCGGGTGGCCATGATCCGGGGATTGGGGGGCCGCACCGTGGGTACGCGGTGGCTCGCGAACCCAACGCCCCTGGAAACCTCTGGGAGCGAGAACGGAGGGCAGATCCATGCTGAAGGCCATCGCGGACGTGCTTCGCTCCATCGGAGGAGCCATTGCCACCGTGGTCACGTTGCCCTTCCGGGCGCTGGCCCGTCTGTTCGGCGGCGCGTCGAGCAGCGCGCGCGGGCACCACTGAACCCACGACATGCCGGTGCCCCAGCCCTTCGGAAGGGCTGGGGCACCGGCATGTCGTGGGTGTCGGAGGCGGCGGGTCAGCCCGTCGCCTCGTCCGGGACGGGGTGCTCATCGGGGTGCGCGCCCGCGTTGCGGGGCTCGTTCCGGCCGGCGCCCGCCTCGTCCAGCTCGGGCCCCTCGTTCTGGCGGGCCACCCGGTCCGGAACCGGTATGTCGAGAGCGTCCTCGCCCTCCTGATTCTGCTGGTCCGGCATGTCCGCCGGTACGGGGGGCGGGCTGCCGGAAGCCCCGGTGTAGGCGGTGCCTTCCGGCCTGCGGTCGGTCATGAGAGCTTCCTTCCGTACGGCCCCGGTGCGACCGGGGAGGAGTGATGCGCCCAGGTGGGTACCCGCTGCCGGGCGAAGCAGTCACCCGGCCCGATGAGGCGGGGGACACAGGGGCGCGGCCTCCCGCGCCACGCTCCGGGGAGGCGGATGAGAAGGTGCGGGGCCCGTGTGGTCCGGCCATATTGGGAGCTCCGGGCCACCGGCCCGGCACGTGCCGCGGGAGTCGGCGGTGGAAGCGCCGTTCGCGGAGTGTGACCTGCCCGGGCGTGGGTACCCGGGGCGATGCCCCACCGGGGCACCATGTCGCCCCCACTCGGTCGCGACATCACCCGACCGACCCCGCGGAAGGATCCCCGCATGCTGATGGCCCACCCCACGGTGCTGCGCAATCTGATCGAGCAGTACGAGGCCCTGCGCGTGCTGCACGCGGAGAACGGCGGCCAGGAGGCCAGGCAGCGCATGGACGACGTGGCGTACACGCTGTGCGTGTCGACCGGCACGAGCGACGTGGACAGCGCGCTGGTCGCCGCCCGCCACCGGTTGCCCGGCGCCCGCCCCGAGGACGACTCCGTCCTGTCCGCCTGACCTGCCGAGCGTCGAAGGGGAGGCCCCGTGGTCCGCACGGTGGGAGTCGAGGAAGAATTGCTGCTGGTCGACGAGGACAGCGGCGAGGCCCGGGCGCTGTCATCGGCGGTGCTGGCGATCGCCGAGAAGGACACGGCCGGGGAGTCGCCTTTCGAGGCGGAGCTGCACCGCCAGCAACTGGAGTTCTCCACGCACCCCTGCGCGGACATGGGCGAGCTCGCCGACTCGGTCCACCGGTGGCGCGCCCAGGCCGTGCAGCACGCCGCCGACGCCGGGGCGTCGGTCGCGGCCCTGGCGACCTCTCCGCTCCCGGTCAGCCCGAAGATCGGCACGGGGGAGCGGTACCGGTGGATGGCGGAGCGCTTTGGTCTCACCGCCCAGGAGCAGCTGACCTGCGGCTGCCACGTCCATGTCTCGGTGGCCTCGGACGAGGAGGGCGTCGCCGTGCTCGACCGGGTGCGCTGCTGGCTGCCCGTCCTGCTCGCCCTGAGCGCCAACTCGCCGTTCTGGCAGGGGCAGGACAGCCGGTACAGCAGCTACCGCAGTCAGGTGTGGGGGCGGTGGCCCTCGGCCGGCCCGGTGGACGTCCACGGCTCCGCCGAGGCGTACCACGCCGGCGTGCGGTCCCTGGTCGCCACCGGAGTGCTCAAGGACGAGGGGATGGTCTACTTCGACGCGCGCCTCTCGCACCGCTACCCCACGGTGGAGGTCAGGATCGCGGACGTCTGTCTGGACCCGGCCGACACCGTGCTGCTGGCCACCCTGGTTCGAGGACTGGTGGAGACGGCCGCCCGGGAGTGGCGGGCCGGTGAGCCGCCGCCGGGGGCCGGTACGTCCCTGCTGCGCGCGGCCTCCTGGCAGGCGGGCCGCTCGGGTCTGGAAGGCCGCCTTGTCCACCCCCGGACCTGGCGGCCGGAGCCCGCGCCCGATGTCCTCGCGGCCCTCCTGGACCATGTGCGGGACGCTCTGAAGGACAGCGGCGACCTGGAAGCCGCGGAGAAGGCCCTGGCGACCGTGGTCCGGCGCGGGAACGGGGCACGGATCCAGCGCGAGACGTTGGCGCGGACCGGGAGTCTGCGTGACACCGTGGCCGAATGCGTCCGCATCACGGCCGGATGAACCACCCACCCATCAACCCCCATCAGCCACCACAGGAACGGAGCAGTCCATGTCCACCACCGCTCTCGACGACCGCCGGATCCTGGCCGTCGTCACCAACTACGGCGTCGAGCAGGACGAACTCGTCGTCCCCGTGAAGCACCTGCGCGACCACGGGGCCCAGGTCAGCGTGGCGGCGGTCTCCGCCGACGAGATCCGCACCCTCGTGGGCGACCGCGATCCCGGCGAGACCGTGCGGCCCGACCTCACCCTCGGTGACGTCGACCCCGCCGCGTACGACCTCCTCCTGGTCCCGGGCGGCACCCTGAACGCCGACTCGCTGCGCCTGGAGGACGCCACCACCCGGATCGTGAGCTCGTTCGCCGCTTCCGGCCGGCCGGTGGCCGCCATCTGCCACGGGCCGTGGGCGCTGATCGAGGGCGGCTATGTCCGCGGCAAGACGCTGACCTCGTACGCCTCGCTGCGGACCGACATCACCAACGCGGGCGGCACCTGGGTCGACAAGCCGGTGGTCCGCGACGACGCCGAGGGCTGGCCGCTGATCACCTCCCGGAACCCCGGAGACCTGGACGACTTCCTGGGCGAGATCGATGCGGTGCTCGCCGAGAACTGACCCGGCCCCGCCACCTTGTGCGGGGCGGTCCGGCCGGCCCGGGCTGCGTCCACCGTCGGCCGTCAGGCGAGCGTCTGCGTCACCTCGCTGCGCGTGGCGGTGTGCACGACCCGGCACCGCGCCCCGTTGACGAGCGGCAGGTACGGCGGCACATGGCCGCACTCGACGTCGGCGACGATCGGCACGTTCAGCGGTCCGAGCGCGTCCATCACGGCCTGGTGCTGGGTGAGCGAGACGGTGTCCGGAGCCGCCGTCCGGCCGACGAGCACGGCGTTCGCGGCGTCGAAGAACCCGGCCAGGCGCATCCCGTGCAGATAGCGGCAGATGGCGAGCGCGTCGTCGCCGGCGGCCTCCACGAACACGAGAAGGCCCTCCGGGGCGTGCGTCCGGGCGAACGCCGAGGTGTCGAGGTACGGCGTTCCGGTGAGGTTGCACAGCATCTCGACGCAGCCCCCGATCAGCCGCCCCTCGACGTCCACGTCGCCGCCGCCGTCGAGCCGGGTCCACCGGCCCGGGATGTCGAGCGTGAGCGTACGGGCGCCGGGGTGCGCCGCCCAGTCGTCCCAGCCCGAGGCCCGGTGCCGTTCCGGCGGGATCTGGGTGAAACGGTGGCCCGGCGGGGCGGCGACGACGTCGAACCAGGACACCAGTCCCTCCGGCACCCGGTACGGGGTGTCCATGAGGTTGTTCCCGTGCACGGTCGCCACCCCGGTGAGCAGGGTCAGCGGCGTCATCACCGTCGACATGTCCGAGTAGCCCACCACCCAGGTCGGCTCCGCCGCCCGCACCGCTTCCCAGTCGATCAGCGGCAGCAGGTCGATGGCGGTCTCCCCGCCCCACGGCGGCACCACGGCCCGGATGCCTGGGTCTGTCAGCATCGCCGTCAGCTCGGCCGCCCGGTCCGCCGCGGGCGCGCTGACATGCCCGGAGCCGTCCATGCACCGCCCGGTCACGACCTCGTACCCCCGCGCCTCCACATCGCGCACCGCCACGGCGAGCCGCTCACGCAGTTCCTCGGGCACTCCGCTCGAAGGGGAGGTGACGCCGATGCGGTCACCGGGGCGCAGGGGGCGTGGGTATCGAACGGGCATGCGTGGGATCTTGGCACAACCCGCCTGCGCCGGGTCAGCGAATTTCGGCGGGCTGCAGGGGAAGTTCGGCATGGCGGACGCGGAAGCCGCCCCGGGTCGCCGGAGCGAAGGGCGCGGGCGCCATGCAGGTCCCCGCCTTCGGAGCGGTGACGTTCCCTGCTCGTCGGCCTTCTCGGGGTCGACGTTCGCCACGCCCCACGAGAACCCGAGCCGGTCCGGCTCGCCCGCGCGCCCCTCACTGACGCTGAAGCCCAGCCGCTCGCCGACGGGCCCCACGTCGGACCGGGTGACCACGGCGGTGAGCGTCGCCGTGCCGCCCCCGGTGACCAGGCAGTCCACCCGGGCCTTCGCCGTGGCGACCTGCCCCGTGGCGGCGACGATGTGGCGGAAGCTCACCGTCCCCCGCGCGTCGGTGGGCAGCCCCTGGGGCAGTCCGGGAAGCGGGCGGGAGTAGGGCGCAGCCTCGGCGTCGATCGTGAAGCGGATGTCGTCGTCGGGGCTGAACACATAGTGGATCCGTGCCGATCCGTGGACGCTCGCGGTCCTGGCCGGTTTCGTGGCGGGGGCGCCGTCGGCCGGCGGCGCACGATCGAGGCCGTCTCGAACCGCTGAGCGCGGAAGGTTAGGCTGACCTAAGTCAATTCGGTTCTCTCGTCCCCGCGGGCGAGGCGCTCAGGCCGACCACGCGTACGAAGGGGCAGTGTCCATGACGATCCACCGAGCCGTCGTCGCCCGAGTGCAGCCGCTCACCCCGAGCATGACCCGTGTCACCCTCCACGGAGAGGGGCTGGCCGGCTTCCGGACCACCGGGGTCGGCGACGAGTACGTGCGGATCTTCCTCCCGCACGGCCCGGACCGCACTGACGTCTCCCTGCCCCGGACCACCGAGCAGGGCGGCTGGGAGACCCCCGAGGGGCAGCCGGTCGCGCCGATGCGCACGTACACGATCCGGGCCGTCCGCCCGGAGGCGGGCGAGGTCGACATCGACTTCGTGCTGCACGAGGGCGGTGTGGCGTCCGGCTGGGCCGCCGAGGCGCGTCCCGGCGACGTCGTGGGCGTCAACGACCCCACCGGGCTCTACAGCCCCCCGGACGATCTCTCCTGGCAGGTGCTGGTCGCCGACCAGACCGGTCTGCCCGCCGCCGCCCGGCTGCTGGAGAACACCCCCGGGCATGTCCGGACCCGGGCGGTCCTGGAGGCGCCCGACCCCTCGGCCGCGCTGCCGCTGCGCGAGCCGGCCGACTCCAAGGTGACCTGGACCTACGGCGGGAACGGCCACGGACCGAGCCGTCTGGCCGACCTGGTCGCCGCCGCCGTCCCGCCCGGCACGGACCTCGCGGGCGGGTACGTCTGGGTGGCCGGGGAGACCAACGCCCTGCGTGCCGTGCGCCGTTACCTCCGGCGCGAGCTGGGGCTCCCGGCCGAGCGCTTCAAGGTCGTCGGCTACTGGATACCGAACTCCGACACCTGGTCCGAGCGGTACGAAGCCCTGCCCGACGCCGTGCGCTCCGAGCTGGAGGCCCTCTGGGACAACCCTGCGCCGGGCGGCGAGACCGAGGACCTCACCATCCGCTACGAGGCCCGCCTCAGCGACCTCGGGCTCTGACCGCCCCCGTCCGCTTCCGCGTTCCCCGGCCCCGCGGCGCACCGAGCGCCAGGGTCCGGGACCGCCCTCAACGACGCCCAGAACGCCCACATCTGGCTCGTCGGGACGCTCAACGGGCGGGGCTGGTCCTCCGTGCAGATCATGGCCGTCGCGCAGATCGCCGTCATGGTCAGCCGCAGCCCCGGGGTCAGCCTGGTCTCGGCGGGGGCGGTGGCCGCCGGACCGCTCTCGGCCGCACACCTTGCTTCCGGCCAGTTCTTCTCCGCCCTGGTCTGGGCCGACCGGCAGGTCGGATGGATCGAGGTGGTGGAGGAGTCCCAGCGCAACAACCTGCTGCCGGTGGGCGTCACCACCGCCGTGCTGGGCGGGGTGTACCTCGCCTGGGTGCTGTTCAAACGGCGCGGCGCTGGGACCGCGTGTAGGAGAAGCCCCCGGCCGGAGGGCGTCCGGTGGAGGCTGGGAGTGCCGGGAACCAGTCGGAGAATCCGGTGATGCGCAGGTGAGTTGCAGGGTTCGGCGAGTCAACCGTGGGGTGAGTGGGTAAGGTTGCCGTCGATCAAGTGAAGATAGCCTTGCCTAAGTCAATGGAGGATGCGGTGACCAATCCGTTCGAGGACGAGGACGGCACCTACCTGGTGCTCGTCAACGACGAGGGACAGCACTCCTTGTGGCCCGCGTTCGCCGAAGTGCCCGCCGGATGGACCGTGGCCCACCCGGAGGACACCCGCCAGGCATGCCTGGACTACGTCGAGCAGAACTGGACCGACCTGCGGCCCAAGAGCCTGATGGAGAGCATGGCGGCCGATCCCGCATGAGGAGCCGTCACCGGTGACGGCGGAACGGGAGGGCCGCGAGGCGTCGCAGCCCGTTACATCTTCTTCAGCATGCCTTCGATCTCGTCGACCGTGGCGATGGCGAAGGTGTAGTTGGCCATCACGAAGTGCCGCGAGGGGAAGGCCCGTCCGGCCTTGACCGCGGGCACGCCCTTCCACAGTTTATGGTCCAGGAGCGCCTGGGTGGTGGGCGTCGGCTTGCCGTCGGCCTGCACCGAGTAGATCAGGGCGTCGCAGTCCTTGAGGACGTCCATCTCCTCGTAACTCTTCAATACGAAGCCCGCCTCCTTTTCGGGCAGCCCCGCGCCGATCCGCAGACCGACATCGCGCGCCCCCGTGACCAGCGGCGTCCCCAGGAAGAACTTGCCGCTCGGGCCGCCGCTCAGCGGCGCCCACGTGGTGGTCTCGATCTGCTTGCGGTAGGCGGTTTTCACCTCCGCGAGCCGGTCCTCGTACTCCTTCTTCTTCGCCGCCAGCTCACCCTCGCGGTTGACGGCTTCGCCACCTTGGCGATCTGCTCGTTCCAGAACGCCCCGCTGGTGTGCCAGTCGAAGTAGGCCACCGGCGCGATGGTCTTGAGCGGGGCCGACTTCTCCTTGTAGAACTGATCGATAATCAGGTCGGGCTTGAGGGTGGCGATGGCCTGGGAGTTGGGCGTCTCGGGCGCACCGATCGTGGCGACGTTCTTGAGCTGCTCATAGCTGTCCGCGGGCAGCAGCTGGGGGTTGGCCGCCCATTCGGGGATGCCGACGGGAACGATCCCGAGATCGAGGAGCATCAGCGCGTCGTAGTTCTCCAGAACCACCACCCGCTTGGGGTTCTCCGGGACCTTCACCGTCCCGTTGTCCGTCTCCAGGCTGCGCGTCGTCGCACCGGACGTCTCCTTGGAGTCGCCGTCCGAGGCCTTGTCGTCGGACTCGCTCACGCCACAGGCCGTCAGCCCCAACGCCGCCGCGGCGCCCGTGAGTCCGCCGGGGAGACGCCTGCGCTCCACCGTGCCGGACTGGACACGTGAACGTGCCATGGTCACTCCTTCGTCGGGAACGGAAAGATCTTCCGGCCGCACGAAGACGCCACCGCAAGTAAGGTATGCCTAACCTACCGCTTCCGAGCAGGATTCAGGGAGCCGATCCCGATCGGTGACGAGGAGTCCGCACGCCATGAGCGACGAACTCCGCGTCGAACTGCCCCGTACCCGACGAGACTTCCCGCGCGAGCACGCCACCACCCCTCACCCAGGACAGCGAGGTCCGACCCCCACCATGCCTTCCGCACCCCTCAACGGAATCGACGTCGTCTTCGACGACACCGGCGGCGACGGCGAGCCCGTGCTGCTCGTCAACGGCACCGGCGCCACCCGCACCGCCTGGCGCGCCCACCAGACCCCCGCCCTGGTCGCCGCCGGCTACCGGGTCATCGCCCCGGACAACCGCGGCATCCCGCCGAACGCCTTACCGCCCGGCGGCATCACCCTGGAGGCCATGGCCGCCGACCTGGCAGCCCTGATCGACCACCTCGCCCTCCCGCCCTGCCGCCTCGTCGGCTTCTCCCTCGGCGCGTCGATCGTCGGCGAACTCTGCCTCACCCGGCCCGAACTCGTCTCCCAGGCCGTGCTGATGGCCGGGCGGGCCCGGCTCGACACCTTCGGCGACGCCATGTCCCGCGCGGCCGGCGACCTGTACGACAGTGGCGCCGCCGTCCCCGCCTCCCACGAAGCCGTCTTCCGGGCCCTGTGCTACCTGTCGCCCCACACCCTGCGCGACCCCGGCGCCGTCCGGGACTGGCTCGACGTCTTCACGTACGCCCAGGCGACGACCGGCCCCGGCATCCGTGCCCAGTACGACGCGATGCGCGGCGTCGACCAACTGCCCCGGTACGCCGGGCTCGACGTACCGCTGCTGTGCATCGGCTTCGCCGACGACGTCATGATCCCGGCGGCCGCCGGCCGGGACATCGCCGACACCGTCCCCGGCGCCCGCTACACCGAGATCGAACGCTGCGGCCACTACGGCCACCTCGAACGCCCCGCGGAGGTCAACGCCGCCATGCTCGACTTCTTCGCCCGCCGCCCCGAGGCCGTGCGCCCCGAGGCAGCGCACGCCGCCGCCTGCCGGGGCGAGAGCCCTCGTACCTCCGGGCGGGGTGGAACGTGAACGCCACGACCGGGCAGCGCCCGTACGAGCCCACCACCCGCGACGGGCTGAGACTCCTCGCGGGCTGCCTCCGGGACCGCCCCGCCCTCGCTGCCCTCGCCGTCCTCGGCGGACTCGTCTACCAGCTCGCCCTGCCCTGGTTCATCGAACGCGCCGTCGACCAGGGCATCGTCCAGGAGGACCACTCCGCCCTCCTCCGCTGGGCCCTGATCATCGGCGGCGCCGGAATCCTCGCCGCCGTCGCCGAGATGGTCCTCGGCTGGTACTCCACCCTGCCCGCCACCACCCAGGGCAACCGGCTCTACATCGCCCTCGCCGACCGCGTCTCCCGCCTCGACGCCCGGGCCGTCGCCCGGTACG
The DNA here is from genome assembly GCF_014649875.1 of Streptomyces rubiginosohelvolus. Taxonomy (GTDB): domain Bacteria; phylum Actinomycetota; class Actinomycetes; order Streptomycetales; family Streptomycetaceae; genus Streptomyces; species Streptomyces rubiginosohelvolus. The sequence goes on from NZ_BMTW01000006.1 coordinate 138,674, forward strand.
GGGAAGGCGACCTCGGCATGCGCGGCACCCGGGACGTGGACCTGGTCCGCGGCTGGCTCTCCGGTGTCGCCTCGTTCCTCACCGGCGTCACCGGGTTCGTCGTCATGATCGTCGCGATCACGCGGCTCGACCCGCTCCTCGCCCTGATCTGCCTGCTGTGCGTCCCGCCCCTGGTGTGGATCAACACCTTGGTTCCCGAAGCGGTTCGGCGCGGCCAACACCGCCCTCTCCGCCGCCCACGGCAGCCGCGCCGACGCCGTCGAGGAACTGCTCTCCGCCAGCGCCGCCGTCCGCGGCCTCGGCGGCGAACCCGCCCTGGTCCGACGCCACCACGAGCGCAGCGCCACCGTCACCGCGGGTGACCATCGGTGGCTGAGCATCAGCGCCTGACCGCGACCCCCGACCAGCGCCGCGTCCTGCGCAGAGCCTGGCCGCACATGCGCCCCGAACGCCGGGGCATCACCCTCGCCCTGCTCGCCGGCGCTGCCGCGACCGCCACCACCGTCGCCGTCCCCGCCGTCATCGGTGCGGGCGTCGACCAGATCCTCCAGCGGGACCGCACAGGCCTGTTTACCGCCGTCGCCGCCCTCACCGCACTGGCCCTGCTCCGGCTGGTCCTGCTCCGCCAGTCCGAACTGCTGCTCATCTCCGTCGGCGAACGCGTCGTGCGCGCCCTGCGCGAACTGGCCGTCACCCGGCTCTCCCGGGCCCCGCTCCGCTTCCTCGAACGGTTCCGGCGGCGGCGGCCTCGGCGGCCCCTCCGGCGACCTGCTCCGCCGCACGCCGCTGCATCGTGCTCATCCCGCAGCGCGTCCACCTGATCGAGGGCACCCTCCTCGACAACCTCCGGCTGGTGCCCGGCGACCCCGACGAGCAGCGCATCGCCGAGGCCGTCGACCACCTGGGCCTCGCCGACTGGGTCCGCTCGCTCGACGAGGGGCTGCACACCGACCTCGGACGCGGTACGGGCCGGCTCTCGGCCGGTGAACTCCAGCTCATCGGCCTCGTCCGGGCGGCACTCCTGGACCCGGCGGTCCTCGTCCTCGACGAGGCCACCGCCGACATCGACCCGGAGACGGCGCGCACCCTGGAGACCGCCATCGACACCCTGCGCACCGACCGCACCCTCATCGTCATCGCCCACCGCGAGGCCACCATCAAACGGCTGCCCCGCATCATCCGCCTCGACGAGAACGCCCTGCTGGCCCACAACTGAGTCCCGGCCGCCCGATGGCCCCGCACCCCGTGTGCGGGGCCATCGGCGTGCTCGCGGCACCGGTACGGGCCAGGGCCTAGGCTGCGACCGGCACCGGCCCCGACGGATTCAGGAGCGCACCCCCGCATGAACCACCCCGTCCGCGACGTCCCCTTTCCCTTCCCCGACGCGCTGAGCACCGACGCGTCCCCGGCGCCGCATCCCCTGCTCGCCCCGGTGACCGGATTCCTCGGCACCTGGCGGGGCACGGGGAGCGGCGGGTACCCCACGCTGGAGGCGGACTTCACGTACGCGCAGGAGGTCACGTTCAGCCACGACGGGCGCCCCTTCCTCGCGTACGAGGCCCGGGCCTGGCTGCTCGACGCGGACGGGAAACCCCTGCGCCCGTCCGCCCGGGAGACCGGCTGGTGGCGGCTGCAACCGGACGGCCGGGTGGAAGCCCTGATCACCCAGCCCACCGGCATCGCGGAGATCCTCTCCGGCCACGCCCGCGACGGCGCCGTCGACCTCGCCACCGAACAGGTCTCCCTCGCCCCCACCGCCAAGGAGGTCGACGCCACCCGCCGCCGCTACACCCTGACGGATCCGGACACGCTCGCCTTCGTCCACGACCTTGCCGCGGTCGGCCGGCCGCTTCAGCACCACCTGTCGGCCGAGCTCTGCCGAACAGCGCCCGGCCAGGGCGGTTAGTTGCCGGAGCGTGACCGAAACAGCGGCATGGCGAAGGGGCTACGGGGCAGGTGGACGGGAAGCCAGGAGAACAGGAGCACCCTCCCGATGTCCCTTCCCTCGTACCCGGATTCCCCGTACTCGGCGCCGCCCGTTTCCGACCACGACTCCTACGGCGGTCAGCAGCCCGCCCGGACGAACGGCTTCGCCGTCGCCGCCCTGGTGCTCGGCCTCCTCGCCTGCCTGTTCTTCTGGACCGTCGTCGGCGGACTGCTCCTCGGCCTGCTCGCCGTCGTCTTCGGCATCATCGCCGCGCTCCGCACCCGACAGGGCCGCGCACCGCGCCGCGTGATGGCCATAGTCGGTGCCGTGTTCGGTGCCCTCGGGCTCATCGGGTCGGCGATCGTCCTCGTGGTGGCCGTCTCCGTGTTCGACTCCCAGGAGTTCAAGGACTTCGAGAAGTGCGTGGACCAGGCCAACGGGCAGGCCGCCGAGGACCGGTGCACGGAGGACTTCATCGACGAACTGAGCAACTGACGGATCCCGGAGGAACCGCCGCCCCCCGGGGCGGCGGCGTACGCTCGGCCCATGGTGCATGTACTGGGCAGCAGGATCCTGCTCCACCCCACCGACCCCGACCGTTCCCGCGCCTTCTACGGCGAGGCCCTGGGCCTCGCCGTCTACCGTGAATTCGGTACGGGCCCCGAGCGCGGCACGGTCTACTTCCTCGGCGGCGGATTCCTGGAGGTCTCCGGGCGGGGCGAGGAGCCGCCCTCGTCGGCCGTGCGGATCTGGCTCCAGGTCGACGACGCCGAGGCCGCCCACGAGGAACTGCGGGCCAAGGGCGTTGCCGTCCTGCGACCCCCGAAACGCGAGCCCTGGGGACTGGTCGAGATGTGGATCGAGGACCCCGACGGTGTGCGGATCGCCGTCGTCGAGGTGCCCGACGACCACCCTCTTCGCTACCGGCCCTGACCGCCGGTCGCCGCACATCAGTCCACCCCCGCCCGGCACCGCACCGCCGGTTGCACGCGCACCGGGTGTTTGCCACGGTGTGGGTGGGTAGGCGGCCCGGTGATCACCGGGTAACCTCACCCGCCTGACCGTCCGCACCAAGGCACCGAGCAGATAAGGAGGGTTCGATGTCCTCGAAGCGACGTCGTAAGAAGAAGGCCCGCCGCAAGAACGGCGCGAACCACGGCAAGCGTCCCCAGAGCTGAAGGGCCGGGACGCGCAGCGGCCTCGCCGGACCGATCGGTCCGGCGAGGCCGCTGCGGTTTCCGTGGGCCGGGGGAGGGCCGTGCGGAACTCGGGTCCACCTGCTGATGCCCGGTGGGCGCCCGATTCACACCCCAAGCGGGGCCGTGGGTTCCGTTCCCGCCCTGGCGCAGACCGAAGCGGCCGTGGCGGCCGCGTATTCCAGCATCGCCCGGGCCTCGGCGCCGGACAGCTCGGTCCGCCACCCGGTCTCCGCCCCGAGCCAGGCCAGCATCCCCGCCATGAACGCGTCACCCGCGCCGATGGTGTTCACCACCCGCACCGCAAGGGCGGGGACGGAGACCGCCGGAGCGTCCCGGACGTACGCGGTGGCGCCCCGGGCACCCCGGGTCAGCACCACCAGCCGTCCCTGCCCGGCGAGCCTCCGGCAGCTCGCCTCCGGCTCCGCGTCCGGCCACAGCCGCACCAGATCCTCGTCGCTCGCCTTCACGACCCGCGCGAGCGCGCACAGCTCCCGCAGCCGCTCCAGGCTCCGTACGGGGTCCAGGGTGCGGTCCTCGCGCACATTGGGGTCCACCGCGAGCACACCGCTCCGGGCGGCCGCCCGTGCGGTGGCGGCCACGACCTCCGCCGCGGGCTCGACGACCGCGGCGAGCCCGCCCACGTACACCGCGCCGAAACGCGGCACCTCCGCCGTGCGGTCGGGCAGCGCGAAGGTCGCCGTGTCGCCGAGATGGAAGCGGTACGTGTTCCCGTGGTCACCCGGGTCGGCCACCGCGAGCGCGGTGGGCAGCGGCGGGCGGGCGCTCAGCGAGAGATCGACGCCCGCCCCGGTCAGCCACGCCCCGATGCGGCTGCCGAAGGCGTCGTCGCCGAGCCCGCCCACGAAGGACGGCCGCCCGCCGAGCCGGGCCAGGCCCACCGCGACGTTCGCCGGCGCACCGCCCGGCTGGGCCACCCGGACCGCGCCGTCCTCCCCGGCCGGCACCAGGTCCACCAGCGCCTCGCCGAGCACGAGCACGGAGCGGGGGTCCCGGCCGGAGCCGGGACCCGAGGGCGAGGAGCCCGTCACGGCTCCACCACGATCTTGCGGCCGATCCCCGCCTGGAAGCGCTCGATCGCCTGCGGGTACTGCTCCAGCGGCAGCCGGTCGCTGATGAACACCGACGCGTCCAGCACCCCGCTCGCGAAGAGCGCGGCGGCCCGCTCGTAACTGTGCAGGACCGCCATCGACCCGGTGATGGTGATCTCCTGGTTGTAGATCTTGTACGGCTCGATCACCGCGGTCGTGGCGTAGTCGGAGACGCCGAACTGGAGGAACGTCCCGCCCTTGGCGACCCTCCCCAGCCCGTCCTGGATCGCCCCCGCGTTGCCGGTGGCGTCGATGACGACGTCCCAGCCGCCCGGGCGGTCCAGCTCCTCGGCGCGGGCCGCGGCTCCGGTGCAGCCGAGCGTCGTCGCGGTCGCCAGCCGCTGTGCGTTGATGTCCAGCACGTCCACCGAAGCCGCTCCGGTGCGCTTGGCCAGCTCCAGCATCATCAGCCCCATGGTCCCGGACCCGTAGATCAGCACCTGGGCCCCGAGGTTGCCGTTCAGGACGTCGTAGCCGCGCACCGCGCAGGACAGCGGCTCGATCAGCGCCGCGTCGCGGACGTCGATGTGCTCCGGGAGGCGTACGCAGTTGGCGACGGGCGCCACCGCGTACTCGGCCGCGCCCCCGGGCACGGTGACGCCGATCGCCGCCCAGTTGTCGCAGAGGTTGCCCCGGCCGGAGCGGCAGTAGCGGCACTCGTGACAGTGCAGCGAGGGGTCCACGGCCACCTTGTCGCCGACGGACAGCTCGGTGACGTCCGCACCGAGGCCCACGACCTCCCCGGCGAACTCATGACCCGGCACGATCGGCAGCGTCGGGGCGAACTCGCCCTGGAGGATGTGGAGATCGGTCCCGCACAGCCCGCACGACGCCACCTTGACGACCACGTCGCGGGGGCCGGGCGTGGGGTCCGGGACGGTGGTCACGGAGACCTTGCCGACGGCTTCGACGATGGCTGCCCTCATTTGACTGCTCCCAGCGAGAGGCCCTGGACGAGTTTGTCCTGGGCGGCGTAGCCGGCGACGAGCACCGGCAGGGACACGACCACGGACGCCGCGCACAACTGGGCGAGGAAGAGCCCCTGGCTGGTGACGAAGGTGGTCAGATGGACCGGGGCGGTACCGGCGACCACGCCGGTCAGCACCCGTGCGAACAACAGCTCGTTCCAGCTGAAGATGAAGCAGATCAGGGCGGTGGCGGCGATTCCGGGACCGGCGACCGGGGCGACTACCCGGCGCAGCACCGTCGGCAGCCGGGCCCCGTCGACCTGCGCCGCCTCGATGATGGAGACGGGCACGTCCGCGAGGAAGGACTGCATCATCCACACCGCGATCGGCAGGTTCATCGAGGTGTAGAGCAGGACCAGCAGCCAGATGTTGTCCAGCAGCCCCGTGTTCTTCGCGAACAGGTAAACCGGCAGCAGCCCGGCGACGACGGGGAGCATCTTCGTGGACAGGAAGAAGAACATCACGTCCGTCCACTTGCGCACCCGCCGGATCGACAGTGCGTACGCGGCGGGCAGCGCGAGCAGCAGCACCAGCACGGTCGAGAAGAACGAGGCCGCCAGCGAGTTGACCAGCGGGGGCCACGGCGTCGGGCCGCCACCGCCGCCGAAGAACGTGCGGTAGCCGTCCAGGGTCAGCGCGGCGGCGAGCGAGGGCGGGTTGGTCGCCGCGTCGGCCTCCGCGTGGAAGGACGTCAGCACCATCCACAGGGCCGGCAGACAGAAGCCGATGCCCACGACCCAGGCGACCACACCCAGGGCGGCCGAGCGCCGACGGGCCTTGCGCGTAGTGGCGTCGGCGGTTGCGGATGTCACGGTCGAGGCGCTCATGCGCGGCTCGCCTCCTCACGGAAGAGGGAGGAGACCACCCGGAGCGCGAAGGTGGCGATGATGATCGTGCCGATCACCACGACCACGCCCGCCGCCGACGCCAGCCCGTACTCGTGGGCCCGGTAGAAGGTCTCGTAGACGGTGTACGGGAGGTTGGCGGTGCCCAGACCGCCGGAGGTGATCGTGAACACCGCGTCGAAGTTCTGCACGATGTACACCGACCCGAGCAGGATGCCGAGTTCGAGATAGCGGCGCAGATGCGGCAGGGTCAGATGGCGGAAGATCTGCCATGGCCCGGCCCCGTCCAGCCGCGCGGCCTCCATGATCTCCGCCGGCCTGCTCTGCAGCCCGGCCAGCAGGATCAGCATCATGAACGGCGTCCACTGCCACACGAGCGACGCCTCGATGGCGATCAGCGGCATCTCGGACGTCCACTCCGGCTGTGCGATCGACTCGATGCCGAACAGCTCGCCGAACCAGGTGAGTGCCCCGTTGAACAGCCCGTACTCGGGGTTGTAGAGCGCGTGCTTCCACAGCAGCGCGGCGGAGACCGGCACCAGCAGGAACGGGGTGATCAGCAGCGTGCGCACGAACCCCCGGCCGAAGAACGTGCGGTCCAGGAGCAGGGCGAAGACCAGCCCCAGCACGACGCTGACGATCACGACCGTCGCGGTCAGGACGACGGTTGTCACGACCGATTCGCGCAACGCCTCGTCGGTGAAGACCGACGCGTAGTTGGAAAGGCCGGTGAAGTGGCGCTTCTCCGGCTTGAGGGAGTTCCAGTCGAAGAGCGAGATCACCAGCGTTGCCACGAAGGGCAGTTGGGTGACGGCGATCAGGAAGATCAGCGCGGGCAGCAGAGGCGCGCGGGTCGCCCAGGCGCGCCGCCGGTCACCGCCGCCCGGCTTCTTCGCCGGAGCCTGCGGGGAGGCTGTGGTCTCTCTCGTCGCGGTGACGGTCATCGGTACTCCTCCGCGACCTTCTCGGCCAGCTTCTGGGAGGCGGCGAGCGCGGCGTCCACCGACTGGCGGCCCGCGATGGCGGCGCTGATCTCCTGCGCCACCCGGGTGCCCAGATCGGTGAACTCCGGTACGCCGACGAACTGGATGCCCGCCGTCGGGCGGGGCTGGGTGCCCGGGTTCTTCGGGTCGGCCTCGGAGATCGCCCGCTCGGTGACATCGGCGAACGCCCCTGCCTCCGCCCGGTAGTCGGGGTTGGCGTAGGTGGAAGCCCGTTTGCCCGCCGGGACGTTGGACCAGCCGCTGGTGGCGCCGACGAGCTCCTCGTACTCCTTGCTGGAGGCCCAGGAGACGAACTTCCAGGCGTCGTCGGACTTCTTGGACGCCTTCTGCAGACCCCAGGCCCAGGTGTAGAGCCAGCCGGAGCTCTTGGTCTCCTCGACGGGGGCGGGGACGTACCCGATCTTCCCCTTCACCGGGGAGCCCTTCGCCTCCAGGGATCCGGCGCCCGCCGTGGCGTCGTACCACATGGCGGTCTTGCCCTGCGTCATGTTGTTCAGGCACTCCGCGTACCCGGACTGCGGGGCGCCCAGCTCTCCGTGCTCGCGCACGAGATCGACGTAGAACTTCGTCGCCTTCTTGAACTCCGGTGCGGTCAGGCGCGGTTCCCAGTCCTCGGTGAACCAGGTACCGCCCATCGTGTTGACGACGGTGGTCAGCGGGGCGATGACCTCGCCCCAGCCGGGCAGCCCGCGCAGGCAGATGCCCTTCATCCCGCGCTCCGCGCCGTCCGTCCGCTCGGCGAGCTTTGCCACCTCCTCCCAGGTCGGCTTCTCGGGCATGGTGAGGCCCTGCTTCTCGAAGACGTCCTTGCGGTACATCAGGAAGGACGACTCGCCGTAGAAGGGCTGGGCGTAGAGCTTGCCGTCCTCGGCGGTCAGCGACTCCCGCAGCGGCGCCAGGATGTCCTCCTGGTCGAAGGCGGTGTCGGCCTTCGCGTAGTCGTCGAGGGGATGCAGCCAGCCGTTCTTCGCGAAGAACGGCAGCTCGAAGTTGCTGATGGTGGCGACGTCGTACTGACCGGCCTGGTTGGAGAAGTCCTGGCTGATCTTGTCGCGTACGTCGTTCTCGGGCAGCACCGTGAAGTGGACCTTGATGCCGGTCTCCTTCGTGAAGTGCTTCGCGGTGAGTTTCTGCAGCTCGACCATCTGCGGGTTGTTCACCATCAGTACGTTCAGCGCGTCGCCGCCCCCGAAGGAGGTCCCGCCCGCTCCGGCGCAGCCGGTGGCGAGCAGGGCCAGTGCGGCGGTCACGGCACACGTCCGCCCCCGCCTACGTGGTCGGCGGCGGCGTCCTGGATGAGGCATGGGGGCTCCTGATCAGTCGTAGCGGCTCGGTGATCGGGTGGACGAGGGCATGGCGAACCACGCCCCGGCGGGTGGGGGAGTGGAGCGGTGGTACGGGCGCCCTGCGAGCGGGCGGTGGGGACGGGTCGGACGGGTCAGACGCGGATGACCTGGGGGCCGAGCAGGGAGTAGCGCTGGGCCTCGGCCGAGGGGAGTCCGGCGTCGGTGACGATCGCCTCGAAGTCACCGACTCCGGCGAAGCGGCAGAAGCTCACCGCGCCGAACTTGCTGTGGATCCCGGCGAAGATCCTGCGCCGGGAGCTGCGCAGCGCCTGCGCCTTGACCTCGGCGACGGCGGGGTCCGGGGTGGTGAGACCGTACTCGCGGGAGATGCCGTTGGCCCCGACGTACGCCAGGTCGATCACGAACTCCGAGAGCATCCGGGAGGCCCAGTGGTCGACGGTCGCCATCGTCGAACCGCGGACCCGGCCGCCCAGCAGCAGCACCGAGGTCTTCTCGACGGCGGCGAGGGAGGTGGCGACGGCCAGGGACGCGGTGACCACGGTCAGCGGCCGGTCCTGGGGGAGCGCCTCGGCGACGAGCTGCGGGGTGAAGCCCTCGTCGACGAAGACCGTCTCGGCGTCACCGAGCAGATCGGCCGCCGCGGCCGCGATACGCGACTTCTGCGGAACGTTACGGGTGGTGCGGACGGCGAGCGTGGTCTCGAAGCCGGCCGACTCCACCGGATAGGCGCCGCCGTGGGTCCGGCGGACGAGCCCGTGCTCCTCCAGTACGTGCAGATCGCGGCGGACGGTCTCCTTGGCCACCTTGAACAGGTCCGCGAGGGCGTTCACCCCGACCGACCCCTCCCGCCGGGCCGTGTCCAGAATTCCCCGACGGCGTTCCTCGGTGTCCACGGCGCACTTCCCTGGTCGCTGCTGCGCCCGCTTCGGGCGGAGCCCGTCAGTCCGTTCGGGCTCATGTGTCGTTTGTACAAGCAGTCCAGGGGCCACCACCAGCAGCTTCACCGAATCCCCTCGGCCCGTTCGTGCCCGCTTTCCGGGGATGATCGTGCTGGTCAGGCCCGGACAGCCGCCGTGTCGGCTGTCCGGGCCGCCCGATTTCGCGCGTTCACCGCCCGAATGTTGCCCGAATCGTGGAGCGGGGGTGTGCGCGGGCTGTCAGAGTTCGGAGCCGAACGCCTCGGCCAGCTCGCGCCATTCGGCGCGCGGCAGGCCGCCGCCGCCCTCGTCGGCGGTGAGGACCTGCAACGCGACGTGGTCCGCGCCCGCGTCGAGGTACTCCCGCGTCCGGCGCGTCACCACCTCCGCATCGCCCAGCGCGAAGAGGGCGTCGAGGAGACGGACGCTGCCGCCACCCTCGAAGTCGCCTTCCGTGAACCCGAGGCGCAGGAGATTTGCTGTGTAGTTGGGCAGTTGGAGATACATCCCCAGCATGGTCCGCGCGGTGGTACGGGCCCGGTCGAGGTCCGTGTCCAGGACGGCGGTCAGCTCCGGGGCGAGCAGGGAGTCGGGCCCGAGCGCCGCCCGGGCCTCCGCGGTGTGCTCGGTGGTGACGAGGTAGGGGTGCGCCCCGAGCGAGCGGTCGGCCGCGAGCTTCAGCATCTTCGGCCCGAGAGCTGCCAGGACCCGATGGCCGGAGCCCACGGACGGCTCTGCGGCGTCGAGCGCGTCGAGGTAGTCCACCATCGCGCTGTACGGCTTCGCGTACTGGGGCACCATCGGGCCGTGGCTGACGCCCAGCCCGAGGACGAAGCGGCGGCGCGCGTCCGGATCGATCGCCGAGACCGCGGCCGCCACCTCCTCCGCCGTGTGGTTCCAGATGCTCAGGATGCCGGTGGCCACGGTGATCGAGCGGGTGGCGGCCACGACGGCGGCGGCGTCGCCGGGCGTCGGACTGCCCCCGATCCAGACGGTGCCGTACCCCAGTTCATCGAGTTCGGCGAGCGCCTCCGCGATCGCCCTCCCGCCCGCGTCGTCCACGCGTGACGCGTGGAGGGCGCTGCTCCAGATCCCCACGCGTCCGAAGGTGCTGCCCGTTCCGGTCGTCTCAGAAGTCATGGTGTGATCAACAACGGCCCGGCGCGACTATTCCTGGCCGGAGAGCCTTTCACCCGACCGGATGTGCGGGCCCGATCCCGCCGGGGCCGTGAGGCGCAGCCTCAGTCCTCGGGCACGTCCTTCATGAAGACGATCCCGTCGATGCGGGCCAGGTGCGCCGGGTCGAGCGGGGCATAGCCGAAGTACGGGGATGTGCGCCGTGCGGTGGCGGTGAGGGCGGCGCCCGACGCGGAGGCGTCCACCAGGCAGGTCCCGGCAGGGAGCGCGTACAGGGCGCCTTCGAGGGTGTCCGGCGGCGGGACGTCGACGCCCTGGTGCCGCATCGTGCCGAAGGCGGTGGCCAGGAAGCCGTACTCCTCAGCCAGGCGGGTGTGCACGATGGCGCCCGCGCTCCACCATTCCAGCCGCTGCCCGCCCATCCGCATCGAGCTGATGTCGCGCTGGAGATGGCTGTTGTGCGCGTGGACCAGGACCGGCCCCCGCTCCGCGAGCGCGAGGAGGTTGTCGGCCATCATCTGATCCCGCAGGCCCGTCAGCCGCGCCAGCCGGCTCGGCGAGGCGTCGGCCATCCAGTGGTGGTACCGCAGCAGCCCCGACGCGGCCCGCGCCCACAGCCGCGCCCGGTCGAACGCATCCCGTGAGGCCGCCGCGATCAGGTGGGGTGCCCAGGCGTGGAGCAGCGCCCCCAGATCGTCGGCGAGCAGTCGCAGCTCCCCGGCCTCGGCCGACCGCCCGAGGGACGCGGACGGGTCCAGCATCGCCGCGGGGTCGGTCCACCGGTCGTCGGGGCCGAGCAGGCGGTCGAGCGTCCCGGCGGTGCAGGGAAGCAGCCCCGGGTCGACGTGGTCGGCGAGGGTGCGGTGGAGCGCGGTGAGCGTCTCCCGAGGGCTCGCGGCCCAGGCCATCTCCAGCGGCCCGTCGAAGCCGGCGAAGCGGACCTGGTCGGAAGCGGGGCGGCCGTCGTTGAACGCGCGCATCCAGCACACCAGTTCACGACTCGCCGCGGATGTCCCGAATCCGTGGCTGAACCCCCGCTCCAGTACGTCGTCCAGCGCGCCCGCGCCCGACGTCACGTAGTCGTCCACCAACAGCCCCGCCACGCAGTCGCTCTCGACGGCGATGGTCCGGTACCCCTCCTGTTCGACGAGTTGCCGGAAGAGGGAGTTGCGCAGCCGGAGCGGGGCGTCCACCCCGTGGGTGGGTTCGCCCAGGGCCAGCATCCGGGGCGGGGAGGCGAACAGCCGCATGACGGAGGCCGCATCGACGGCGTGGGCGATGTCCTTGATGTCGTCTGCCATGGCTTCAACCGTATCGTTGAACCTTCGGTTGAAACTTCTGCGCGATATTCTCGACTGCATGCGGCAGAACCTTCAAACGGCAGGTCGCCTGCGCCCCGTCGACCTGGCCCGTCGGCACGGTCTGTCGACCCAGGCGGTGAGGAACTACGAAGCGGCGGGCATCCTCCCGCCCGCCGGGCGCACCGCCCACGGCTACCGCACCTACGCACCGCTGCACGCCGACGCCCTGGGGACATTTCTCGCCCTGATCCCCGGCCATGGGCACGCGACCGCGACCGCGATCATGCGGGCGGTGAACGGCGACGAGCCGGCCGAGGCGTTCCGGCTCATCGACGAAAGCCACGCACAGCTCCTGGAGGACCGCAGGACGCTGGACGCCGTCGAAAGGGCCCTCCGCGACCTGGGGCCCGGAGCCGTGCCCGCACCCGACGACAGGGCGGGCCCCGGCGCGATGTTCGTCGGACCGCTGGCGGGAAGGCTGGGCATCCGGCCCGCCACGCTGCGGAAGTGGGAGCGCGCCGGGATCGTGACCCCGCGCCGCGACCCGCGGACCGGATACCGGGTGTTCGACGCGGCCGACGTACGGGACGCCGCCCTGGCCCACCAGCTCCGGCGGGGCGGCTACGGCCTGGAGCGGATCGCACCGCTCATCGCCCAGGTGCGGGCGGCCGGCGGTCCGGAGCCGCTCGCCGCCGCCTTGGACGACTGGCACGCCCGGCTGGCCGCCCGCGGGCGCGCGATGCTGGCCGGGGCCGCCGAGCTGGACGCCTACCTCCGCGAACGTGAGAGGCCGGTGCGGGCCCAGGGCGCGCACCGGGCGCAGGACATGTAAGCAGGTCCGGTCAGGCGGGCAGCCGCCCCAGCAGGGCCGCGAAGTCCGTGCCCGCCGGTAGGGTGCCGAACGCGAGCCCCTGGTCCCCGGCGAGGCGGGAGGCGCAGAACGCGTCGGCCACCGCCGCCGGAGCATGGCGCACCAGCAGCGAGCCCTGCAGGACGAGAGCGGCCCGTTCGACGACCCGGCGGGCCCGGAGCTGCGCGTCCTCGGGGCGCGCCAGCTCGGCCCGCAGCTCCCGCCAGGCCGCGTCGAGCCGCGCGTCCGCCCCGGCGGCCGCCCCGATCTCGGCGCTCAGGGCCTCCAGGGACTCGGGCTCCCGCGTCAACGCCCTCAGCATGTCGAGGGCATTGACATTGCCGGAGCCCTCCCAGATGCCGTTGAGCGGGGCCTCGCGGTACAGCCGGGGCATCCCGGAGGCCTCGTCGTAGCCGTTGCCGCCGAGGCACTCCAGGGCCTCGGCGACCGCGACGGGCTGCCGCTTGCACACCCAGTACTTGCCGACGGCGGTGGCCAGCCGGAGGAACGCGCGCTCCCCGGCGTCGCCCCGGTGGGCGCGGTCGGCGGCCCCCGCCAGGCGCAGGGCCAGGGTCGTGGCCGCCTCGGACTCCAGGGACAGATCCGCCAGAACGTTGCGCATCAGGGGCTGGTCGATCAGCTCGACGCCGAACACCGAGCGGTGGCGCGCGTGGTGGGCCGCCTGCGCCAGAGCGGCCCGGATACCGGCGGCGGACCCGAGCACACAGTCGAGCCGGGTCATCGTCACCATGTCGATGATCGTGCGCACGCCCTTGCCCTCGTCCCCGACGAGCCAGGCCACGGTGTCGTCGAACTCCGGCTCGCTGGACGCGTTGGACCGGTTGCCGAGCTTGTCCTTGAGCCGCTGGATGCGGAAGGTGTTCCGGCTCCCGTCCGGCAGCACGCGCGGCACCAGGAAGCACGACAGACCGCCGGGCGACTGGGCGAGCACCAGGAAGAGGTCGTTCATCGGCGCACTCGTGAACCACTTGTGCCCGCGCAGCCGCCAGGTGCCGTCGGCCTGCTCGACGGCGGCCGTGGTGTTGGCGCGCACATCGGTGCCGCCCTGCTTCTCCGTCATCCCCATCCCGGCGAGCAGACCGCGCTTGGCCGTGGGGGTGCTCAGCCCGGGCTCGTACACCCGGCTGGTCAGCAGCGGCTCGTACGTCTTCGCGAGATCGGGGGAGCGGCGCAGCGCCGGGACGACGGCGTACGTCATCGAGACCGGGCACAGATGCCCCTGCTCCAGCATCGTGGCCAGCATGAAGCCGCCGGCCCGGGCGGCATGGGCCCCGGGGCGCTCGTCGGCCCAGGCGGCGCCCGCCAGTCCCGCCCGTACCGAGGCGTCCATCAGCGAGTGATAGGCGGGGTGGAACTCGACTTCGTCGATCCGGTGGCCGAAACGGTCGTGGGTGCGCAGCTCCGGCTCGTGCCGGTTGGCCTGGTCGGCCCAGTGCTGCGCCTCCTCGCTGCCGACGTACCGCCCGAAGCGGTGCAGCTCCTCCAGATGCCACTCGGCGCCCTCACGGCGCACCCCTTCGAGCAGCACCGCGTCGTCGGCGGCGTCATGACCGGTGAGCGGCGGCGCCTGATTGGTCACCTCGTGCGTCACGGCGGTCGGGTTGCTGCGTGGTGCGGTGGGCGTGGACATCGGTTCTCCTCCGGGAGGCGGGACGGCGGGGCACACCAAGTGCGGGGCAGGGCGAGGCGCGGACCGGGTCAGGGGGCCGCGCCGGCGCAGCGCAGGGCCACGGCGGTCAGGCCGGCGACGAGCAGGTCCGCGTCCTCGGCGGCCGGGGTGCTCAGCGGATACACGAGGACCTCGCCGATCGCGCCCGTGAGTGCGGCGGCGGTGATCTCCGCGTCCTGACGGGGCAGTTGGTCCGCGGCGACCCCTTCCTCGATCACCGAGGCGAACAGCGCCCGGTAGCGGCGCCGGAACGCCAGGCGTTCCGCGCCGACCGCCGGCTCGGCGGGCGCCGCGAGCAGCGCGTACGCCAGCCCGTGGTTCTCCAGGGCGCGGCGGGTGAACACCTCCACCCCCCGGCGCAACCGGTCGGCCGGGTCACCCTCGCCCTCCAGTACCTCGCCCAGCACGTCCACCTCACGCTGCGCGGCGCGCCGGAAGACCTCCACGGCCAGCGCCGACTTGGACGAGAAGTGCTGGTAGACGGAGCCGGCGGCGATGCCGGCCGCGTCGGCGACGGCGGTGACGGATGCCTGCGCCCAGCCGACGTCCGCCACCACTTCGGTGGCGCAGACGACGAGATGCTCCCGGGCGGCTTCGAGGCGCCGCATTTCGGTCGGGGTCTTGCGGTAGGCCATAGAAGAAGTGAATCACCATTCAGAGCTTCCCGCTATGGCCGGTCCACCGCCCGTTTCAGGCCGCGGCGGATCCCTGCGGTGACCGGAGGACGAGCAGGGTGATCTCGCTGGGGGCGAAGACGCGGAAGGGCGGGCCCCAGAAGCCGGTGCCGCGGCTGGTGTAGAGGAGGGTGCGCGCGCCGTGGCGGCTGAGCCCGGCGACGACCGGCTGGTCGACGCGGACCAGGTAGTGGAACGGCCAGATCTGGCCGCCGTGGGTGTGGCCGGAGAGCTGGAGGTCGATGCCGTGGGCCGCCGCGCGGTCGATGAACTTGGGCTGATGGGCGAGGAGCAGGACCGGGAGACCGGGATCGGCGCCGTCGAGGGCTCCCGCGAGATGGGCGCGGTGGCCCGCAAGACCGGAGGACTCTGCGGTGACGTCGTCGACGCCGGCGACCACGAGGCTGTCACCGCCGCGTTCGAGCAGCAGATGGCGGTTGCGCAGCGGCTCCCACCCCAGCTCGTCCATCAGGTCGACCCAGCCCTGGGCCTCGCTGTAGTACTCGTGGTTGCCGGTGACGTAGACCCGGGCCCGGGTGGCCTGCACCGTGCCCAGGGGAGCGGCCTGGGCACGACGGCGTTCGGCCGTGCCGTCCGCGATGTCGCCGGTGTGGCAGACGAGATCGGCCTCCAGGGTGTTCACCGTCTCGCAGACGCGTGCGGACCAGCGGGCGCGGTCGAGCGGACCGTAGTGGGTGTCGGTGATCAGGACGACCCGGGTGCCGTCCAAACCGGCTCCCAGCCGGGGGAGTTCCACATCGAGCCGACGGACGCGCGGCACGCGTCGGGCCTCGGCATACCCCCAGGCGAGCAGCACGGCGGCGACACCGAGGACGGCCCAGGTGACGATGCGTGCCCGGCCCTGCCCGTCGCCGACGCCGGCCACGGTCAGGGCGAGCCGCAACAGGACGCCGAGCAGAACGGACCAGGTGAACAGGACCCATATGCCGCCGAGCAGGGTGTCCCCGACGATCGCCGCCCGGTCCTGCTGACGTCGACCGTGGCCCCGCACCATCGCGAACGGCATACCGACCAGACCGAGGACGAACAGCCCGGTGCCGGCGAGCGCGACCGGCAGCGGCCAGCGCTGACCGGTGTGCAGGAGGACCCAGCACGGCACGGCCCACAGCAGGACGGGGGCGACCAGGGGGATGTAGCGCATCAGACGCTGCAGACGGCTCCGCGGCGCTTCTTCCGCCGCACCGCCTGCCGCGCCGTCCGCGGATCGGGTATCGCTGGTCTCGGTCACGCTCGCCCTCCTGAGGTTCTGCCCGGGCGGCTCCCGCCGCCGATGCCCTGCTTCTGCTCCGGGCTCACTGCCGGATTCTCTCGCAGGACGCGGGATCGGCTTCAGGGGGTCGGCTTCCGCGCCGCGACGATCCCCGGTCGCGCGGTCCGTGATGCGGGCCCGAGCCCGCCGCAGCGACCGTTCGCCGACGCGCGTCCACCTGGCGTGACGCGGATTCGCACCTCGGCGTGCCTGTCGCCGCAGCCGTCGCACCCGCCCTTCCTTTAGGTAGGGCTACGTATTGATAGGCGCCGTCCGAGCGCCGCAAACTCTGGGCGGCAAAGCCCATCACAGGTCATCCCCGCGGCCGCCCGGCCCCGATCTCCCGTCACCACGGCTCTTCTTCCGTGGTGCCCGCATGCCGGGCGGTCCACCCCCACCAGGCCCGACAGGGCCTGTGACGCATCAAGAGGAGAAGCTGTGGATCGTCCCGTTCGCACCTTGCGGAGACTGCTCGCCGTCGGCGCCGGTGCCGCCCTGCTCGTCGGCGCCGCCTCGACCGCCGGAGTCACAGCCGCGCCCGTACCACCGGGCGGTGGCGAAGGCCGCATCGTCGGTGCGGACCGCCCCGACGCGGTCGAAGGCTCCTACATCGTCACGCTCAAGGACTCCGTGGCCCGTACGGAGATACCCTCCGTCGCGCGATCCCTGTCCCAGCGTCACGCGGGCCAGGTGCGGAGCACCTACACCACCGCCCTGCGCGGCTTCTCGGTGAAGATGAGCGAGGAGAAGGCGAAGCGCCTGGCCGCCGACCCCTCGGTGGCCCGCGTGGAAGCCGACGGCGCGGCGTACGCCACCGGCACCCAGCCCAATCCGCCCAGTTACGGCCTGGACCGCATCGACCAGCGCAGCCTCCCGCTGGACAGGAGCTTCACCTACCCCAGCGACGCCTCCAGCGTCACGGTCTACGTCGTCGACTCCGGTGTCCGGATGAGCCACGGCGACTTCGGCGGCCGGGCCACCAGCGGCTACGACTTCATCGACAACGACTCCAACGCATCAGACTGTCATGGGCATGGCACACACGTGGCCGGGACCGCCGCGGGCAGCTCCTACGGGGTCGCCAAGGGCGCCAAGATCGTCAGCGTCCGCGTGCTGAACTGCCAGGGCAGCTCCGGCACCAGCTGGGACCCGGTCCTCCGCGGTATCGACTGGGTCACCAAGAACGCCAAGAAGCCCGCCGTGGTCAACATGAGCGTCGGCGGCGGCAAGACCCAGTCCATCAACGACGCGATCAACAACTCCATCGCCTCCGGCATCACCTGGGTCGTCGCGGCGGGGAACAACAACGCCGACTCCTGCCAGTACTCGCCCTCGTCCACCCCGGCGGCGATCACGGTCGGCGCCACGAACAGCTCCGACGCCCGCGCCACCGGCTGGAGCAACGGCCAGGCCTCCAACTACGGCACCTGCCTCGACATCTTCGCCCCAGGCGACAAGATCATCTCCTCGTCCAACGCGGGCGACAGCGCCAACCAGTCCATGAGCGGCACCTCCATGGCATCCCCGCACACCGCCGGCGCCGCCGCCCTGCTCCTGGCCGCCAATCCGTCGCTCACCCCCGCCCAGGTCCGCGACAAGCTGGTCGCCGACGCGACGCCGGACAAGATCAGCGACGCCCGCCCCGGCTCACCCAACCGCCTGCTCTTCACCGGCACCGGCGGCGGCGAGGACCCCACCGACCCGCCCGGCAAGAAGTTCGAGAGCACCGGTCAGGTCCAGATCCGCGACAACGCCACCGTCGAGTCCCCCATCACCGTGACCGGCATCGACGGCAACGCCCCCGCCAGCCTGTCGGTCACCCTCGACATCCGCCACACCTTCCGCGGTGACCTCAAGGTCGAACTGCTGCCCCCGGGCGGAGGCGCGGCCGTCCTGAAGAACTTCAACTCCAACGACAGCGCCGACAACGTCCAGGGCACGTTCACGGTCAATGCCTCCAACAGCCCCGCCAACGGCGTCTGGAAGCTCCGCGTCACCGACAACTGGGTCAACGACACCGGCTCCATCAACTCCTGGTCCCTCCAGTTCTGACCCGGCTCGCGCCTCCCGGCCGGTGAGCCTCTCCGCGAACCTCACCGGCCCGGGACGGAGGCGTCTGCGTCGCCCGCACACGCGCCGCAGACGCCACTCCTCTTTCCAGCGCCGTCGGAACGGGCCATCATGAGGCCGTTCCGACGGCCCGGTCGCATCGCCCGCCCGCACATCCGTCCTGCCGATGCCGCTCAGGAGCGCGGAAGGAAGCCGTGAACGCCGAGCCGTCGCCGCCCTCCGCCCCCGGTCTCCTGATCGGACGCTCCGCCCTCCTGGACGAGGTGTCCCCGGAGCTCGGCCGCAGGCCCGCCGTCGCGGTGATCACCGGGGAGGCCGGGGTCGGGAAGAGCCGATTCGTCCACGAACTCCTGCGAAGGACAAGGACCACGTCACCGGATGCCGTCACCCTGGTCGCCCGCTGCCAGGAGGCGGACACACCTTTCCCCTTCGCACCGCTCGTCGAGGCGTTGAACCACTTCCGCTCCGGGCCCCTCCCGGCGGACCTGCCGCCGGTGACCGGGGCCCTGCACGCTCTGCTGCCCGACCTCGCGGACCGCCTCCCGCCCGCGCCGCCTCCCCTGGGAGACCCGGGTGCCGAACACCACCGCGTCCTGCGCGCCCTGCACGCGTACACGGCAGCGCTGGGGGACGCCGTCCTGGTCGTCGAGGATCTCCAGTGGGCCGACGCATCGACCTGCGCCTTTCTCCGTACGGTCATCGCCGACCCGCCACCTCGCCTGGGGCTCGTTCTCACCGCGCGCAGCGGGACCGTCCCCCACCGCGACGCCGAAGGCAGCGACGGCCTCCCGTTCCCGCTGCGCACACCGGCCCACGTGACGGTGGTCGAGCGGCACCTCGCACCGCTGTCGGCGGCGGAGACCGGTGAGCTGGCCGCCGGGCTGCTCGGTGTGCGGGCGGTACCGGACGAGTTCGCCGACGGTCTGCACCGGTGGACGGGCGGCCTGCCGTACGTCGTCGAGGAGGTGCTGCGCGGATGGCCCGGCTCCGCGGAGTTTCCCACCGGCGCGGCGGGGGAGCCGCCCCTGCCCGCGTCCGTGCGCCGGGTGGTGGTGGAGCGGCTGCGTGGCCTTCCTCCGGCGGCGCGGCAGGTGGTCGCCGCAGCAGCGGTCCTCGGCGAACCCGCGCCCGTTGAACTGCTGCGGTCCGTCGCGGGGTTGGGCGAGCCGGAGACGCGTGGAGCACTCGCGGCCGCGCTGGGGGAAGGCGTCCTCCTCGCCTCCCCCCGCGACGGCGGGTACGCCTTCCCCTACGACCTGGCGCGCCGGGCCGCGTACGAGGCGGTCGCCGAACCGGAACGGCCAGTTCTGCACCTGCGTGCGGCCCGCGCCCTGGCCCGGCACACGAGCCCCTTCCCGCTGGCGGGGATGGCCGAGCACTACCGGCGCGCCGGCCGCCCCGCGCAGGCGGCCCGCTGCCTGGAGGCGGCAGCGGACCGGGCTGCGGGGGACGGGGACGCGGGCATGGCCGCGGCTCACTACCTCGGCGCCCTGCGCAACGGCCCCTCGCCCGTGGCCCGCGACCGGGTCGCGCTGAAGCTGGCCCGCGTCGCGCTGAACGCCCGGCCAGGACCCCAGGTGCCCGCCGCGCTGCGGCAGGTCCTCGACCAGCACTCCCTGGGCCCCGGGCCGAGCGGTGAGATCCGGCTGCTGCTGGGCCTGTTGCTGCGCAACCAGTCGGGTTCCGGCCTTGAGGCGCTGGAGGAGATAGCGCGAGCGGTCCCCGACCTCCTCGTCGTCTCCACCGGCCAGGCCGCACGCGCGCTCGCGATCACGGCCATCCCCTCCCTCAAGGGCTGGCCGGTCGGCGAGCACCGCCGCCTGCTGGCCGAGGCGGAGCGGCTGCTGCCCGGGGTCGAGGAGGCGGACCTGCGCTCCGCCGTGCTGGCCAACCGCGCCACCGCCCTGGCCCTGATGGGCGACCCGTCGGCGTGGGAGGCGGTGGCCGATCTGCCCGGCACCCTCACCGGAGAGGCGGCGGCGAGGGTGTACGCCAATCTGGCGGGCGCCGCGAACTCCCTGGGCCACCCGGAGCGTGCCCGTGCCTTCCAGGCCCGGGCGTGGCAGGAGGTGCGGACGAACCACGCCCCCTATCTGGAAGCCTTCGTCGAGACGACGGACGTGGTCGCTGCGTTCATGAGCGGCCGGTGGAAGGGCCTGCTGGGGCGGGCCGAGCGTGCCGAAGCGCAGTACCAGGACGTGCCCGACTTCCACGCGGAGGCCCTGCTGGTCTGCGGACTGCTGCGCCTGCACACCAAGGGGCAGACGGATGTGGCACGGCGTCTCCTGGAGCGGGCCGTGGAGACGACCGCGCTGGACACCGGCGTGGTGCTGACCGCTGCCGCGGCTGCCGTGGCACGGGTCCATCTGGCGGCCGGCCGGCCGTCGCAGGCCGTCCAGGCGGTGGAGGGAGCGCTGCACCATGTCCGCCGTACGGGGGCGTGGGTGTGGGCGACCGCCCTCGTACCACCGGCGACCGAGGCACTCGTCCGGGACGACCGTCGCGGGGAGGCACATCGCCTGGTCGCGGAGCTGGCCGCAGGCATCGCCGACCGGGACGCACCGGCGGCCCGGGCCGCCCTGCTGACCTGCCGGGCCCTGCTCACCGCCACGGACGACCCGCAGTCCGGGCATGCGCCGTCCGATGCGCTGTACGCGTCCGCGGCAGACGCCTGGACGCGGCTGGAGCGACCGCACGAAGCCGCGTACGTGAAGGAGGCCCGCGGCCTCCACCTGCTGGCCTCGGGTGTGCCGGGCGGGCGCACGGTGCTCCACGAGGCGATCGCGGCCTACCAGGACATCGACGCCGTATGGGATGTGCTGCGGTGTCAGCGCGAACTGCGGGAGCACGGCCAGACCACCGTCCGCAGGCCCGGCGCGCTGGGGTACGGCGACCACCTCTCGCCCCGGGAGCGGGCGGTGGCCCGGCTCGCCTCGCTCGGCCTGTCGAACCGCGAGATCGCGAGCGAGCTGGTCCTCTCGCACCGGACGGTCGAGCACCATGTGGCCCGCGCCCTCCGGAAACTGGGGGTCTCCTCCCGCACCGAGATCGGCCCGCAGCTCGGACCATGACCGAAGACGCGAGGGAGGGCGGCACACTCCATGGTCTATTTTCCGCCATCCCCTTCTCTCTCTATGCCGTTAATCCACCGCTTTGTTGAGGTCCGGAGTTCACCGCAAGAACCACTTCTCAGCCAGTCCCGTTCCGGGGGTCTTGTGCGGGTCCACCGGCCTCTCCAGCATGAATAACGTTGTCAGGGACACGTCGGAATGATCGTGTTCCCGATGACGAGTCATGGGCGTCCACCCAAACGCCCCGAGTTTCCCCCCACGATCTGGAGGAACACAGTGCGACTCTCTCGCCCCCACAGCCTCACGAGACGAGCACGACTCATCGCCGGGGCCACCGGCCTCGCCGCCGCGGCGGCGCTCGCGGTTCCCGCCACCGCCGCATCCGCCCAGCCGGCCCCGAAGACGTTCAGCGCCACCGAGCTCAACCAGACCGCCACCTCTGTCCGCACCGCCGACGTCGGCGGCACGGCCTGGTACGTCGACGGCGCGTCGGGCAAGGTCGTCGTCACCGCCGACAGCACGGTCAGCCAGGCCGAGATCGCCAAGCTGAGGAGCGAGGCCGGCGCCAACGCCGACGCTCTCGTGGTCAAGCGCACCCCCGGTAAGTTCTCCAAGCTCATCGCGGGTGGCGAAGCCATCACCACCGGCGGAGCCCGCTGCTCCCTGGGCTTCAACGTGCAGGACGGCTCGGGAACCAAGTTCGCCCTGACCGCCGGCCACTGCACCAACATCGGCAGCTCGTGGTCCATCGGCACCACCACCGGATCGAGCTTCCCCGGCGACGACTACGGCATCATCCGGCACTCCGACCCGGGCGCGGCCGACGGCCGTGTCTCCCTCTACAACGGCAGCTACCAGGAGATCGACGGCGCGGCCGACGCGACGGTCGGCCAGTCCGTCCAGCGCAGCGGCAGCACCACCGGCCTGCACGGCGGCTCCGTCACCGGTCTCAACGCCACCGTCAACTACGGCGCCGACGGCATCGTCTCCGGTCTGATCCAGACCAACGTCTGCGCCGAGCCCGGTGACAGCGGCGGCGCACTCTTCTCCGGGAGCACCGCGCTCGGCCTCACCTCCGGCGGCAGCGGCAACTGCTCCTCGGGCGGCACCACGTTCTACCAGCCCGTCACCGAGGCGCTCAGCGTCTACGGAGTGAGCATCATCTGATCCCGCACGAACCAGGGTGTCGCCATCGGCCCTGAGCGCTGTCCCCGCCGGTTCACCGGCGGGGACAGCGCCCGTTCATGCCGGCGTGCCCTGTCAGCCGTCTTCCCCGCCTCAGCGGAACTCGTGGACCACCTGGATCTCGCCGAGCCTCTTGGCCGGAACCCAGAGCTCCAGGATGGTCGGTCCGTCGGCCCGCTGGTCCGTACGAGGCTCACCGGTACGGCAGGCCGGGAGACCGGAGGATACCGGTGCCACGGGCTCGGCCGCGAAGCGGTTTCCAGCTGCCTGACCGATGAAAGACGAGGTCAGGCACCTTCCATCAGACCGCGAGCCTGGCCGCCGGAGTTCCGGCAGCCAGGCTCGAAGGGTGCGGGGGCGGGTTACGGGAGTTCGTGGACGTGCGGTGCCACGCTGTTGACCCAGTTGTCGCCGTTCGCCGCGTCCCAGTTGGTGGACCAGGTCATGGCGCCACGCAGCCCCGGGTACGTCTTCTCGGGCTTGAACTCGCCGCAGTTCTCACCCTTGGTCAGGCAGTCGAGGGCGTCGTTGACGATCGCCGGGTCGACGTAGCCGGAGCCGGCGCCCTTGGAGGAGGCAGGGGTGCCGATGCCGACCTGGTCGGCATCGAGGCCGTTCTCCAACTGGATGCAGGCCAGCGCGGTCAGGAAGTCGACCGTGCCCTGGGCGTAGACGTTGCCGTCGCAGCCGGCCATCGAACCGCTGTTGTAGTACTGCATGTTGACGACGGTCAGAATGTCCTTCACGTCGAGCGCCAGCTTGAAGTACTCGGTGCTGGTGCTCTGCATGTCGATCGTCTGCGGCGCCATGGTGAGGACCAGGTTGCCGCCTGCCTTCTCGGACAGCGACTTCAGTGCCTCGCCCATGTACTGGGCGTTGATGCCGTGCTCCAGGTCGATGTCGACGCCGTCGAAGCCGTACTCCTGCATGAGGGCGTACGTGCTGTCGGCGAACTGCTGGGCCGACTCCGAGTCGTCGACCGTCACGTTCCCGAGCTCGCCGCCGACCGAGATGACGACGGACTTGCCGGCCTCCTGCTTCGCGGCGATGTCGGCCTTGAAGTCGTCCTCGGAGGAATAGCCGACCGCCGGGTCGAGGTTGAACTCGATCTGGCCGTCGGTGCCGGTGGCGTCGGCGAAGGCGACCGCGATGATGTCGTAGCCGTCCTGGACGTCGCCCAGCTTCTGGACTGTCGCGCCGTTGTCGAAGTTCTGCCAGTAGCCGGTGACGGCGTGTGCGGGTACGGCAGCACGGGCCTGACCGCTCTCGGCGGCGCCTGCGCTACTGCCCAGAGTGGTGGCCGCCATGAGCCCGCCGGTGGCGAGGACGAGGGCGACACTGCCGCCCAGGAGCTTGCTGCTGCGCTTCTTGCGATGCGTCCGGTCCACGGGGAATCTCCAGGTGCGTGGGGGGAGTTCGCGAACGAGGGGGACATCGGTGGCCACCGACCTGGTGCAGGAGATTGGTTCATACCAATGCCCATGTCAACCCTTGTGACAAAAACCGTCACCTCTGAGCACTCCTGATGTCGGGTTTTGGTGAGAACGCTCACGGAAGGTCGATCGGCCGGCTGCGGTGCTCGGTGAAGCCGGTCCGTCAGCGGACCGACAGCCGCACGAGACCACCGCGCCCCTCCGGGGTGCCCGACACCCGCAGCGCCACATAACGCGGGGAGCCCGTGGCCCGCAGACTCCGCACCCGGCCATGACCGGTGAGCGCGCCCGCCCGGCGGTAGCTGATCCCGTCGTCGCTGAACTCCACGGACAGGCCCGGGACCCGCCCGGCCGACCACTCGGCCTCCACCCGGCCCACCGCCCGCCGCGCCCCGAGGTCCACGACCAGACGGCCCTCGCGTCCCGGCCGCCACACCGTGTCCGGGGAGCCGTCGACGGCTGCCGACGGCTCCGACATCCCCGTCGGCAGCGGCGCGTTCGGGAAGACGGCCCGGCCCAGGGCGAGGTCCGTCGTCGGATAGGCCTGCGCCCCGCGCACCGTGACCTCGATGCCCCGGCCCGGCCGCACCACTGCCACCGTGCTGCGCCCCTGTGCCTCGACCCGCACCCGGCAGACCGGCCCGGTCAGGCGCACCGTGGCGGCGTCCACGACCTCCACCCGCAGCCCGTTCGGCAGCGACCGGCCCGACAGCGGGACCAGCGTGAACCGGGGCGGCAGCAGCAGCGCCGAAGCCGCCTCCAGCCGCGCCTCGTACCGCAGGCCGTCCCGGGTCACCACCTGCTCGCCCTCGTAGACCTCCCGGCGGCGGCCCTCCTGCACCAGGGCGACCGGGGTGCGCGCCGCCCGGTCCGACAGGTTGAACAGACTCAGGTGACCGTCCGTCACCGCCGCCCGCACCTTCTCGTCCCCGGCCGTGGGCACCGGCCGGCGCGCGAGTTCGCGCAGGCCGTCGGCGGACACCCCACAGTGGCCCTCCACGAGCAGCGGGCCCGTACCGCCGCCCTCCGCCAGGACGATCGTGTCCCCGTACACCGCCAGCGGACCGCGCACGCCGCGTATCACCAAGCCCGCACGGCCGTCCACGTCCAGCCAGCCGCCCTCGCTGCGCAGCGCCGGTACGGGGCCGCCCGCCAGGTCCGTCCACCTCTCCCCGTCGTCCGAGCCCTGCACCAGGTAGCTCCGGCCCGCCGCGCTCTCCCAGCGCAGGGTGACCCGGTCCAGGGCGCGGGGCTCCCCGAGGTCCACGGCGAGCCAGCTGTCGGGGCGCGGCCGGTCGGCGGTGGAGACCGCCCAGCGCGTCGTGCCGTCCCCGTCCACGGCCAGCTCCGGCCCCCTGCCCGGTGCGGACGAGGACGCGGTGGCCCGGCCACCGCGCGCGAGGTCGGGCCCGTCGGCCCCGTCCCGCGCCTCCACGGCGAACAGCGAGTAGCCGTACGCCGGATCGGGCGTCACGCCCTGGACCCGCAGGTGCCGGACCGTCGTACGGTCGAAGGACAGCTCGTCGACGCGGCCCGTCGAGCCACCGGAGGAGTCCCGGGACGCGACCGTGGCCGATCCCTCGGCGAAGCGGTACGTCCGCTTGCCGTCCAGGCCCGCCACGCCCGGCATGGTGAGGTTGTGCACCTCCAGCCGGCCGCCCGCGGTGTCCGGTCCTTCGGCGGCGTGGACCACCGCGCCGCTGGGCAGCGTGGTGAAGCCCGCGAAGCCGTCCTTCAGCCGCAGCAGCGTCGCGCTCCCGTCGAAGCCGTCGCGCAGCCGGGTGTGCGTCCGCACCGAGCGGCCGGTGACCTCCACGCCCGTCGACGGGAGGAACATCGGCGTGGCGCCGCTGATCCGGAACAGCCAGTCGTCGTGGCCCGGCTGCCAGGCGAACTTCACGAACTTCGGCTTGGACACCGCACCGGCCCAGGCGGCGGGGGACTGGTGCGACACCAGGCCGGGCCCCTCCCCGAAGTCCGTCACCCCGGAGGCGTACGCGAACAGCTCCCGCTGCGACAGCGGCACGGCGGGCCGGCCCGCCCCGGGCCACACGTGCAGCAGGTAGCTGATGGCCAGTTCGGCGCGGGCCTCCGGCTCGTACTTCGGCTCACCGGAGAACTTCGCCAGCCGGTGCTCCGGCGGGTACGCCTGGTACGCCTCCAGCCGCGCCGCCAGCTCCACTTCCGCACGGGCCGCCGCCCGGTCGCCCATCACCCGGGACAGGAACGCCAGCGGGATCACGTCCCGGCCGTAGAGGTGTTCCCGGTCGTTCACCATCGGCATCAGCGGCTCACCCGCGTCCGACATCACCCCCAGCAGGGTCCGCCACAGCGGCCCGGCGTTCGGCTGCCGGGTCAGCACCTCGGGCAGCGGCTCCCCTGCCGCCAGGAAGTGCGCCGCGTTGCGCCCCGAGGTCCGCCACAGCTCCGCCTGGTAGTGCGGGCCGAAGGAGCCGTGGTTCTCGACGACGAACGTGTCGTAGACGTTCCGGGCGGTGTTCCGGGCCACCGGCACGCCGTCGACGCGGGCCGGGTTGGCGAGGTCGGCCTCCGGCAGTCCGGCCTCGTTGCGCGACCAGGTGCCGTAGTCGGCCGCCCACTCGGAGCGTCGGCGGTCGTCCGGGGCCCAGGCCAGCGCGGGGGCCAGCGCCTGGGCGTAGATGCCCATCTCCTCCAGCTTGGTGTCACCGACGTGGCCGCCCGTCAGCCCGTTCGGCGTCCAGGACCCGGAGGCCGGGTCGTCGCCGGTGCCCAGGGCATGCGTGTACGCGGCCTGCTCCCGGACGATGGTGTCCACCAGGGAGTGGGTCCGCTCGTCCAGCTCGTCCCAGAGCAGCCGGGCGGCCAGCACGAAGTACGACTGGAACGTAGTGTCGAAGAACAGGGTGCGGCCCCACTGGGTGCCGCCGGTCAGCCGGTTGGAGGCGGCGAAGTGCCGCAGTGTCGCCAGCGTCCGCCGCTTGAGCGTGTCCCGGTCCACCCCCGCCAGCTCCGCGTCGTAGCTGCCACGTGTCAGCAGCACGGCGTGGCCGAGGACCACCGCGAACCCGAAGAACTTGTCCGTGTAGACACCCCGGGCCTCGTCCCACTGTGTCTCGGACCAGCGGGTGTGCCGCAGCAGGACCCGGTAGTACGTGGCGGCGACATCGTCCTCCGCGCCGCTCCCGCCGGCCCCGGCGAGCGGGGACGCGGCCGCCGACGGCGAACCCGCGCCGAGCGGCAGCGCGGCCACGGCTCCGGACGCGCCGAGGATCTGGAGCAGTCGGCGGCGGCCGAGGGGAAGGGAGGTGGGGCCCACGGTGGTTCTCCTCTGGGGGTGCGCGCGGCGGTCGTCGGACGGCTCAGGGGGAAACGGCCGTACGATGAAGCCACGATGGACAACGTTGTCAACGGGTTGAGGGCCACCCTTGGCCGCCCCGGTATGTTCCGTCAAGGGAAAACGCACGATTGAACGGGACGATGACGGAACGACGGACCGAGGAGGGACGCGGCAGTGAGGACGATCGGGCTCATCGGCGGCATGAGCTGGGAGTCGACGGCGGAGTACTACCGGCTCATCAACGAGTACACCCGGGACCGGCTGGGCGGGCTGCACTCGGCGCGGTGCGTGCTCTACTCGGTCGACTTCGCCGAGATCGAGCGGCTCCAGACGGAGGGGCGCTGGGAGGAGGCCGGTGAGGTTCTGGCCGACGCCGCCCGCGCGGTGCAGAGTGCCGGGGCCGACATGGTGCTGATCTGCACCAACACCATGCACAAGGTGGCCGACACGGTGGCGGCAGCCGTCTCGGTCCCGCTGGTGCACCTCGCCGACGCCACGGCGGACGCGGTCCGCGCGGCGGGGGTGCGGAAGGTCGGTCTGCTCGGCACGGCGTTCACCATGGAGCAGGACTTCTACCGGGGCCGGCTCCGGGACCGGGGGCTGGACGTACGCGTCCCGGACGCGGCGGGCCGGGCCCTGGTGCACGAGGTGATCTACGGCGAACTGTGCCTGGGCGAGGTGCGTGCCGCATCCCGTGAGGCGTACCGGGAGATCATCCGGGGCCTGGTGGCGGACGGCGCGGAGGGGGTGATCCTCGGCTGCACGGAGATCGAACTGCTCATCGGCCCCGAGGACAGCCCGGTGCCGGTCTTCCCCACCGCCCGGCTGCACGCCCTGGCGGCGGTGGACGCGGCCCTGTCCGGAGGCGACGAGTAGGAAGCGGGCCGCGCGGATGGAACCGGGCCGGTGGAACGATCCGGGCCGGCGGCAGATGCGGGCCGACGGAACGGGCCGGGTCCCGCGGCTGTCCCCGATCCGGAACGGGCCCTGAACGGGACCTTGTTCGTATCGTTCCGGAGTGCCGTCGTGCCCGATCGGGCACGACGGCACTCCGGCTTCGACCTGGTCCGAGCCTTCCGGCATGACACCCGGCTTTCGGGACAGGCGCTGACCCACAGCGCCCCACGCAACCGCGCGCGGAACGGCGGCTTCCGCCGCCGCACCCGTCCGAGCGGTGACGTGACGGGGTGCACGACGTCCCCCACAGCCGGAAGAAGGTCCCCCGTGGCGATCCACCACACGCAGCAACCGCTGGACGCCGGACGACCCGTCCCGGAAGCCGACGAGCGGCCGTCTGCGGCCGAACCTCGTCCTGACGCAGGGCCCGGGGCGCGGCAGCACCCGGAGCAGGCTCACCGGCAGCGGCCCTCCGCCCTGGAACAAGCAGGCGGCGTACGCGGATTGATCTACTCCGCGCTCCCGGTCCTCGCCTTCGTCATCGGCAACAACATCGGCGGGCTGAAGACGGCGATCATCGCCGCCCTGGCCCTCTCCGTGGTGATCGCGGCGGAGCGCCTGCTCCGCAAGGAATCGATCATGCCCGCGGTCGGCGGCGTCTTCGGCGTGGCCATCGCCGCAGGGATCTCCTGGTGGACCGGATCCGCCAAGGACTACTTCCTCATCGGCATCTGGTCCAACCTGGCCGCCGCCCTGGTCTTCGGGATCTCCGTCCTCGCGCGCCGCCCGCTGGCGGGCGTGCTGTGGAACTCCATGACCGGCAGGGGCACGGCCTGGCAGGAGGACCGGCGCTCGCGGCGCGACTTCTCCATCGCCACACTCGTCCTCACCGTCATCTTCGCCGCCCGTTTCGCCGTCCAGCAGTACCTCTACCAGGCCGACGAGGTCGGCACGCTGGGCACCGCGAAGATCATCATGGGCTACCCGCTGCTGGCCGTCGGACTGCTCGCCGTCGCCTGGGCCGCCCGCGCGTCGCACCGCCGCCTGCGTGCGGCGGGACACGCGGAACACTGAGAGGGGCTGACGCGGCGGCCCCGGCCGGGCAGAGGACCGCCGCCTCCAGGCATCCGACGTGAGGCTCTAGAAGAACCCGAGCTTCTTCGGGCTGTACGAAACCAAGAGGTTCTTCGTCTGCTGGTAGTGCTCCAGCATCATCTTGTGGTTCTCCCTGCCGATGCCCGACTGCTTGTAGCCTCCGAACGCAGCGTGCGCCGGGTACGCGTGGTAGCAGTTCGTCCAGACCCTGCCCGCCTTGATCCCGCGCCCCGCCCGGTAGGCCGTGTTCACGTCGCGGGTCCAGACTCCGGCGCCCAGCCCGTACAGGGTGTCGTTCGCCGTGCTGATGGCGTCGTCGAAGTCGGTGAAGGACGTCACGGCCACGACCGGGCCGAAGATCTCCTCCTGGAAGACCCGCATCCGGTTGTCGCCCTCGAAGACCGTCGGCTGGACGTAGTAGCCGCCCTCCAGGTCACCGCCGTGCTCGACGCGCTGACCTCCCGTCAGGATCTTCGCCCCCTCCTGCTGGCCGATGTCCAGGTACGAAAGGATCTTCTGCAGCTGGTCGTTGGAGGCCTGGGCGCCGATCATCGTGTCGGTGTCCAGCGGGTGGCCCGGCACGATCTGTTCCGTGCGGGCGATGGCCGCTTCCAGGAACGCGCCGTAGTGGCCGCGCTGGATGAGAGCGCGCGACGGGCACGTACACACCTCGCCCTGGTTGAGGGCGAACATCGTGAACCCTTCGAGGGCCTTGTCGAGGAAGTCGTCGTCGGCGCGCGAGACGTCGTCGAAGAAGATGTTCGGCGACTTGCCGCCCAGCTCCAGCGTCACCGGCTTGATGTTCTCGGAGGCGTACTGCATGATCAGCCGCCCCGTCGTGGTCTCACCCGTGAAGGCGATCTTCGCGACGCGCGGGCTGGAGGCGAGCGGCTTGCCGGCCTCCGCTCCGAAGCCGTTGACGACGTTGACGACGCCCGGCGGCAGCAGATCCGCCACCAGGCTCAGCCAGTAGTGGATCGAGGCGGGCGTCTGCTCGGCCGGCTTGAGGACCACCGCGTTGCCCGCGGCGAGCGCCGGGGCGAGCTTCCAGGTGGCCATCAGGATGGGGAAGTTCCACGGGATGATCTGCCCGACCACGCCCAGCGGCTCGTGGAAGTGGTACGCGACGGTGTCGTCGTCGATCTCGCTGAGCGAACCCTCCTGGGCGCGCAGCGCTCCCGCGAAATAGCGGAAGTGGTCGATGGCGAGCGGGATGTCCGCCGCCAGGGTCTCCCGCACGGGTTTGCCGTTCTCCCAGCTCTCTGCGACCGCCAGCTCCTCCAGGTGGGCCTCCATCCGGTCGGCGATCCTGTTCAGCACCGACGCCCGGTCCCCGGCGGACGTGGCGCCCCAGCCCGGAGCCGCCGCATGGGCCGCGTCCAGGGCCCGTTCGACGTCCTCGGACGTGCCGCGCGCGATCTCGGTGAACGGGCGGCCGTTGACGGGGCTCGGGTTCTCGAAGTACTGGCCCCGGGCCGGCGGCACGTACTCCCCGCCGATCCAGTGGTCGTAGCGGGACGCGTACGTGACGATCGCGCCCTCGGTGCCCGGCGCAGCGTAACGGGTCATCTCTGTGGCCTCCCGGATCCGGTGCCGCCCGCCGTTGGACGGCCCTCGGCGCGAGGCTAGGGACGGGGACGTTGCAAGCGCGTTGCAACGTCGGGCGGCTGTCAGCCGCGTTGCTCGGCGTCGAGCCCGCGGACCCGGGCCTGCAACGCCGGCCGCTGGTTCGCCGGGACCGCCCCGGCCAGCGCGCGCCACACCGGCAGGTCCTCCTCGCCCCACGGGCTGTACGCCCAGTCGGCGAGCAGCCCCGGATCACCCCGGGCGATCAGCGCGGCCCGCAACTGCTCCTCGATCCGCCGCCGCAGTCGTACGACCGCGGGGGCCCCGGACCCCGGCAGCAGCGGGCCCGCGTACGCGTCCAGCGCCGCCGCCACCGCGCCCGAACCCAGCCGGCGCGTCACCGTGTCGAAATCGGCGTCCACTGGGACGGCCAGCCGGTACGGGCGTGAGTCCAGCAGATCGGGTCCCAGCAGCCGCCGGAGCCGGGAGAGCTCCGCCCGCAGCGTCACCGGGGTCACCGACTCGTCCTCGTACAGCTCGATCAGCAACTCGTCCCCGCTCAGGCCCTCCGGACGACGGGCCAGGGCGACCAGGATCTCGCTGTGCCGCCGGCTGAGCCGCAGCCGCCGTCCGTGCGCAACCAACAGCGCCTCGTCCCGGCCCAGCGCACTCAGCCGCACCGCATCGACGTCGGGCCCGGCCGGCGGTGTCAGCAGCGCGAGGTGCGACTCGGCGGCCCGGGCCACCGCCTGGACGAAGGCCAGACTGTGCGGATGGGCGAGCCTGTCCCCGCCCGTGATGTCCACGGCTCCCAGCACCCGGCCCGTCCGGGGATCGTGCAAGGGTGCCGCCGCGCAGGTCCACTGCTGGACCGGCCGCAGGAAGTGCTCGGCCGCGAAGACCTGGACGGGACGGTCCACCGCGATGGCCGTTCCCGGCGCGTTCGTCCCCGCCACGGACTCGGCCCAGCGGGCGCCCTCCACGAAGTTCATCGCTCCGGCCGCCCGCCGCGCCGCCGTGTGGCCCTCGACCCACAGGAGGCGGCCGTGGGCGTCGCAGACGGCCAGCAGATGTTCCCCGTCCGCGGCGTAGGCCCCCATCAGCTCACGGATCACGGGCATCGCCCGGGCCAAGGGGTGTGCCGCCCGGTAAGGCCCCAGTTCGTCCGGGCCGAGCTCCACGACGGGGGCCTCGTCCGGGCTGACCCTCGCCCGCGCCGAGCGCCGCCAGGACGCACCGACCACCGCGCGCACCGGCCGCTCCAGCCGCCCCGCCGAGGTGAACACATCGTGGGCGCGGCGCAGCACGCCGCTCCGTTCACCGGGATCGGCGTCCGCCGCCAGGGCCACCCAGGGATCCGTCAACTCACCCTCCCGTCCAGGGCCGTCGTGCTCTCCCATCGTCGTCGCCGTCGGCCTCCGCGACAACCTCGGTGCGGAGAGTCATCACCACGGGTGACGCAGGAGGGAGCTCAGGCGACGTCGCGGACGAGCCGGAGGTAGCGCTCCCAGTCCCAGTGGACGCCCGGATCGGTGTGGTCGCTGCCCGGAACCTCGTGGTGGCCGACGATGTGGTCCCGGTCCTTGGGGATGCCGTGGCGGTCGCAGATGTCGGCGGTGAGCACGGCGGACCGCCGGTACATGACGTCCGTGAAGAACTCCGGGCGGTCCACCCACCCTTCGTGCTCGATACCGACGCTCCGGGTGTTCCAGCTCCAGTTGCCCGCGTGCCAGGCGATGTCCTTCTCCCGTACGCACTGGGCGACATGGCCGTCGCCGGAGCGCACCACGTAGTGGGCCGACACCTGCTTGGAGGGGGTGCGGAAGATACCGGCGGTCGGCGTGAACAACTGCTGGGCGACATGGATGACGACACGGTCGATCCGGCGCTCGGAAGGGCGGGTGGGGACGGTGTAGTTGACGGGGGCGGCCGGAACCCACAGGGCCGTCGCGTAGTCGGTCGGGCCCTGGGGCGCGGCCACGGCCCGCACCGACGACGGCAGGACGGCCGCCGCACCCATCGTCGCGGCGGCGTACTGGATCAACCTTCTGCGGTGCAACAGCGCTCCTGGGACTGGGCTGGACCGGCCGGACCCGGGGGATGGGCCGGCCCGGGGCCCCGGCTCGTCGATCACCCCTGCCGCAGCAGATGACGAGCGCATCGGATGTCCGGTTCCCCGCAGCCGCCTCCGGACGTGTGCGGCTCCCGTACATCCGGACAACGCCAATCCGTCCTCCGGTTCCCGGAGGACGCAGCCTCCCCCGGGAACCGGCCCTGTCAGACCGCCACGCCCACCCCGTCCGCCGCTCCGTCCTCAACACCCGCCAGCGCCCCCGCCGGATCGTCGTCCGCCGGTCCGGCGGGCACCCACCGTCCGCGCTCCTTGCGGTAGGGCCACCACCGCCCGTCCCGGTCGAACCGGAGCTGGAGGTCGGCGCCCGCCACGGTCCAGCGGGCCCGCCCGCTCGCCCGCAGGGCCGGACGCTCACCGGCCTCCCACGCCTCGCCGAGCCGGGCACGGGCCCGCCCCAGGTCCTCCGGGTCCGGCGCCCACTCCTCGTCGAGCACGGCGAGTGCCGCGACCCCGCCGTACCGCCAGGCGCGCACTGCCGCGTCCAGATCCGCGGACGGGCGGCCGGACCCCGCGGCCAGCCGGGCCCCGATCCGCGCATCCGGCCGGGCGTCCGCGGCCAGCCGTACCGCGTCCTGCTGCGGAGTCAGCTCCACCGCGAGCGGCTGCTCCTCGTGCCCCGGGGCCAGCGCGTCCAGCAGCATCCGGTGGGCCCGCACCGCGCTGTCGGCCGCCAGCACCTCCAGCGCCGCCGGGTCGATGCCGGGCGCGGGCGGGGTCTCCGTGTCCAGCGACGGCCCGAGCCCTGGAGTGTCGGGGGCCGACGGGGGAGCGGGGAGCGGCGGAAGGATGCCGGCCGCCGCGAACGCCTCCCCGGCCGGGACCCCGCGATTATCCCGCTCCGCATCGCCGGTGGCCTCGCCTTCCTCTCCGTCTCCCAGCCGGACCGCACGGACGGCGCTGCGCACCTGGAGCTCGTCCAGCAGCCGCCGCTCCTCGCGCCCTCGCATCAGCAGCAGGACGAACGGGTCCTCGTCCAGCAGCCGCGCCACCTGGTAGCAGAGGGCGCCCGAATGCGGGCAGTGGTCCCAGGCCCCGCAGGTGCACTCCGGCTCCAGGTCCCCGATGCCCGGCAGCAGCTCGACCCCGGCACCCGCCGCGTCCTCCACCAGATGCGGCGGCATCTCCCGGTCCAGCAGCGCCGCGATGTGCCCGGCCCGGTCCACGGCCATGTCCAGGAACCGGTCCCAGGCGCCCGCGCCGAGCTGCTGGAGCAGGACGTCGCTGCGGTAGGCCGTCCCGTCGCGGTCCCGCACCATCGCCGTGATCCGCCCCGGCCGTACGGAGACCGCCCCGACCCCGCCCTTCCGGGCCAACTGGCGGCCCTGCTTCAGCTGCTGGCCGTCCAGCGCCGTGTCCTCCAGGGCCTGGAGCCACGCCCGGCCCCACCAGGACGTGGCGAAACCCCGGCCGTGCGCGGGGGGAAGCGCCGCGAACGTACGCTCCGGTCCGCGCCCGCCGACCCGCGAAGCGCTGGCCCCGTCGTCCCCTTCCGAGCCGTCCACCCCGTACGGGGAGTCGTCCTCGTAGTCGTATCCGTAGTCATCGCTCATCGTGCGCCCCCTCGCAGCTCGACCAGGTCGGCCAGTTCCGCATCGGTCAGTTCGGTCAGTGCCGCCTCGCCCGAGCCGAGCACCGCGTCCGCGAGGCCCTGCTTGCGGGCGAGCATGTCGGCGATCCGGTCCTCGATCGTGCCCTCGGCGATCAGCCGGTGGACCTGCACCGGCTGCGTCTGGCCGATCCGGTACGCCCGGTCCGTCGCCTGCGCCTCGACCGCCGGATTCCACCAGCGGTCGAAGTGCACGACATGACCGGCACGGGTGAGGTTGAGCCCGGTCCCGGCCGCCTTGAGGGACAGCAGGAACACCGGCGCATCGCCCGTCTGGAAGCGGGCCACCATCTCCTCGCGCCGGGCCACCGGCGTACCACCGTGCAGGAACTGCGTGTCCACCCCGCGCGCCGCCAGGTGCTCCTCCAGCAGCCGGGCCATCTGCACGTACTGCGTGAAGACCAGCACCGAGCCCCGCTCGGCCAGGATGGTGTCCAGGAGTTCGTCCAGCAGCTCGACCTTCCCCGACCGGTCCGCGATCCGCGGCTGCTCCTCCTTGAGGAACTGCGCCGGGTGATTGCAGATCTGCTTGAGCGAGGTCAGCAGCTTCATCACAAGCCCCCGCCGCTCGAAACCGTCGGCGGCGGAGATCTCCGCCAGGGTCTCGCGGACCACCGCCTCGTACAGACCGGTCTGTTCCGGCGTCAGCGACACGGCCCGGTCGGTCTCGGTCTTCGGCGGCAGCTCGGGCGCGATGCCCGGGTCGGACTTCCGGCGGCGCAGCAGGAACGGCCGGACCAGCGCGGCGAGTCGCTCCGCGGCGGCCGGATCGTTGCCGCCCTCGACCGCGGCCGCGTACCGCGTACGGAAGGTACCGAGCCGGCCGAGCAGACCGGGCGTCGTCCAGTCCAGGATCGCCCACAGCTCGGAGAGGTTGTTCTCCACGGGGGTGCCGGTGAGCGCTACCCGGGCCCGGGCACTGATCGTCCGCAGCTGCTTGGCCGTCGCCGAGTGCGGGTTCTTGACGTGCTGGGCCTCGTCGATGACGACCATGCCCCAGGACACGGCGGCGAGCCGGGGCGCGTCGAGACGCATCGTGCCGTACGTCGTCAGCACGAACTCGCCCTCCACCAGACCCTCCATGGAGCGCGAGGACCCGTGGAAACGGCGGACGGGAGTGCCCGGGGCGAACTTCTCGATCTCCCGCTGCCAGTTGCCCATCAGCGACGTCGGGCACACCACCAGCGTCGGTCCTGCGGCGTCCCGGTCGGTCTGCCGGTGCAGATGCAGGGCGATGAGCGTGATCGTCTTGCCGAGGCCCATGTCGTCGGCGAGACAGCCGCCGAGGCCCAGCGAGGTCATGGTGTTCAGCCAGTTCAGCCCGCGCACCTGGTAGTCGCGCAAGGTCGCTGTGAGCGCCTCGGGCTGCCCGATCGACTGCCGGGCGGCGGCTTCCGGATCGGCCAGCCGGTCCCGCAACTGCTGCAGCCAGCCGGTCGCCGCCACCTCGACACGTCGGCCGTCCATCTCCGTCGAACCGGTCAGCACCGCGCTCAGCGCGTCGATCGGGGTGACCTTGCGGTCCTGGGTCTCCCGCGCCCGGCGCGCCTCCTCGGGGTCGATGAGCACCCACTGGTCGCGCAGCCGCACGATGGGCCTGGACGACTCGGCGAGCCGGTCCACCTCCTCGCGGGTCAGCTTCTGGTCGCCCAGCGCGAACCGCCAGTCGAACGACAGCAGCGCGTCGGCGGAGAGGAACGAGGGCGCGTCCGCGGCCGTACGCCCCCGCGGCACGGCCCCCTGCCCGTCGCCCTCCCGGTCCGTGCCGTCATGGTCCGCCGCGTCACGGTCGTCCGGACCGATCACGGCGCGTGCGGTGAGCTTCCTGGCCAGCTCCTTGGGCCAGTGCACCTGCACACCCGCGGCGGCCAGAGCCCGCGAGGCGGACCCCAGCAGCTCGGCGATCTCCTCGTCGGCCGGTTCCACCGAGTCCGGCACCGCGGCGGAGAGCAACGGCGCCAGCGGGGGCCAGGCCCGGGCGGCCCGCCGCAGCGTGAGGAGCGCGTCCATCCGGGCCCGCGGCCCGAACGCGGCAGCGGTCCGCGAGCCGCCCGCCCACAGCTCCGCCGCGTCGGCGACCAGGGAAGGATCGCTGACGCTGTGGATCTGCAGCACGGCACGGAACGACGGCGCGCCCCCGTCCGCACCGGATCCGGAGCCCTCCGCGCCCCGGGCGCTCTCGTGGTCCGCTTCGGCTCCGCTCCGCCGCGACGCGAGGCCCGACACCTCGATACGCAACGAGAGCCGTACGCCCGCGTCGTGACCGGCCGCCACATCGGCCGCCCAGGCCCGTGCCTCGGGCAGGCGCTGGGGCTGCGGTGAGGTGAACGCGGGACCGGCGGCGGCGAACCCCGCTGCCGGGGTCCGGGGCATCGCGTCGGCCACGGCATCGAGGAACGCACGCAGCAGGCGCTCCGGTTCGGGCAGCAACGGTTCGCCGTCGCCGTCGCCGTCGCCGTCGCCGTCGTTCGCCGTCGCGTCCGGGACCGGGGTCGCGTGCGCGGTCGGCGGCATCGACGCCGCCAGCCCCCGGACCCGCTCTTGGTCCTCGGCGCTCAACGGTCCGATCCGCCACGCTTCGTGGTCGCCGGGGCTCAGCCCCGGCAGCAGCAGGCCACGGGCGACGAACTGGAGCGCGAGGAGCGCCCCGGCGCCCCAGAAAGCGGTGGCGGGGGACGCCTGCGCGGCGGCGCGAGCCCGGGTCAGTACCGGAAAGGCGTCCCGCACAGGGAGGAACAGCGCCGAAACCGTACGGGGCCGCAGCTCGGCGTCGACCACGGTCAGCTCCGACATGGTCCCGGGAGTGTCGGAAGGGGGGCTACCGTCCGGATTCCAGAACGCGATCATGCCGTTACGCGCCGGATCCGCGGGGACGAAGACCGCGGAGCAGCGGGACAGTTCGGCGATCTCGGAGGGCTTTGCCGCAGGGTGCCTGTGCACAGGAATGGCTGATTCCTCAAACTTGACTAGTGGGCGGAGTCGCCGAGGGTACTCCACTTCGCTCGGCGGCGTGTCGTTCTTTCGTGTGGCGTACGTCACGCTTCCTGCCGGCCGGGTCTCGATGGTGCAGCCAGCCCCACCACCGGACACGGGGGTCTGCCCCAGGGGGATCAGGGTGGTGGCGCCATGGCTGCCATCGGCCCTCGGTCCGTACGTTCGATGAGGTCAGCGCCGTGAAGGTTCCAGAGACCGGAGACGTCCATGCCCCAGGCGACAGCCACTGCTGCGGATCCCGCCGAAGCCGGCGGTGCGGATCCCGCCGACGAAAGCAGCCCGGAGCGCCGGGCCGCCGCGCACGTCGAGGCGACCGGGAGCGACTTCGCGCCGCTGTTGCGTGCCGCCAGGGACCAGGGTCTGCTGGAGCGCCGCACGGACCGGTATGTGCTCGGCATCGCCGCCAATCTCGCGGCCCTGGGCGCGCTGATCACCGGCTTCGTCCTGTTGGGCGACACCTGGTGGAGCCTGCTCCTCACCCTGCCGCTGGCGGTCCTGTGGACCCGTACGGCCTTCGTCGCCCATGACGCGGGGCATGCCCAGATATCCGCGGACCGCAGGACGAGCAGGCTGATCGCTCTTGTCCACGCCAATCTGCTCCTCGGCATGAACGAGGCGTGGTGGAACGACAAGCACGTACGCCACCACGCCAACCCCAACCACGTGGACAAGGACCCCGATGTCGGCGTCGGCGCCCTGGTCTGGACCCAGAAGCAGGCGGAGCAGAGGGAAGGCTTCGCCCGTTGGCTGACCAGGAACCAGGCCCGGCTGTTCTTCCCGATGCTGCTGCTCGAAGGCATCGCGCTGAAGATCTACGGATTCCAGTTCCTGCGTCGGCAGCCCCTCCGGGAGCGGGCCGTCTCGGCGCTGCTGCTCACCGCGCACGTCGCCCTCTACGCGACGCTGCTGTTCAGCACGCTGTCCCCGGGCAAGGCCATCGTCTTCGCACTCGTGCTGCACGCGCTGTTCGGCCTCCACCTGGGCCTGGCCTTCGCCCCCAACCACAAGGGGATGGAGATGCCCGACCCCGACGGCGAGCGCTGGGGCCACCTCCAGCGGCAGGTCCTGACCTCGCGCAACGTCCGTGGCGGCGTCCTGACCGACTGGTTCCTCGGCGGGCTGAACTACCAGATAGAGCACCACCTCTTCCCGAGCATGCCCCGCCCCCACCTGCGGCTCGCCCAGCCCCTGGTCAGGGCGCACTGCGCCGGCATCGGCATGCCGTACACGGAGACCGGACTGATCGAGTCCTATCGCCAGGCGCTGGCGCACATGCACGACGTCGGTGAGCCGCTGCGGTAGCGCGGGGAGCCGGGGAACGTAAGGGAGCGCGGAGGCGTTCACACAACAGGAGCGGCGCCGGCCGCGAAGGAGGCGTGGACCATGTCGAATGGTGCGAAGGTCGCTATCGGGGGTGTCCTCGCGGCAGCCGTCCTTTGGCCCCTGATCGGATTCTGGTGGGCGCTGCTGGTCGTGATCGGTGTCCCCGTGGCGGGCTATCTGCTGCTGGACCCGTCACAGAGGCGCAGGCTCCGCAGAATCAACCGCAAGGAAATCGGCCGCTGACCCAGGACGTCGCAGGGCCGCCCAGGACGTCGCAGGGCCGCCCAGGACGTCACACGGCCTGGGCGGCCAACCCGTCCAGGGCCATGAGCAGGCCGGGCAGTGAGGCCCCACGGCCCACGGGAATGACCGTGCCCGGCTCCTCGTCCAGCAGGAACAACGCGATGTCGTCGGTCCGAGCCACCATCGACCACCCCGGGCCGTC
The DNA here is from genome assembly GCF_014649875.1 of Streptomyces rubiginosohelvolus. Lineage (GTDB taxonomy): Bacteria > Actinomycetota > Actinomycetes > Streptomycetales > Streptomycetaceae > Streptomyces > Streptomyces rubiginosohelvolus. The sequence continues at coordinate 178,010 of NZ_BMTW01000006.1, forward strand.
GACGCGCAGCGTACGGGCGTCGCCCGAGGCGTACGAGGAACGGATGCGCCCGGGCGGCGGCGGAGTCTTCGTATAGGCGGTCGCCTCCGACAGGGCCCTGCGGACCCCGGGGTGCCGGGGGGACCGGGAGAGGTCGCTCTCCTGATCCCCTCCGGTGTCGTTTCCCGCGTCCGCCTCGGCGTCGCGTCCCACCTCTCCCCGGGCGTCGCCGGCCGCCTCCCCGGTGGTGCCGGGCAGTGGGAACTGCGTGTCGTCGATCTGCTCGCGCCACGCCGACCACTGCGCGGCGATCTCGTCGGCGCCGAGCCGCCGCTGCGCCGGACCCCAGGCCTCGGCGTCGGGCGGGGTGAGCGGCGCCGGGCCCTCCCCGTCCGTATCCGGATCATGCGGGTCCGGTACGCCGGGCGCGGAGACGGCCAGGTCCATCGGCCAGCCCGGCAGGGCGCACACCATGGAGCGCTCGTCGGGGGAGAGGTCGTGCTCCATGCCGCAGTCCCAGGCGGCGATGGCCACGGCCACCTGGGCGGCGTCCTCGACAACGACCGTCCACCGCGCGCCCTCACCGTCCTGGCCGAGGATCAGCCCGTAGCCCTCCTCGTACGGTTCGAGCGCGAGCGCACCGCACGCGGCGACGTAGTCGTCCCCCAGCACACTCGGGAACCGCGAGGGCGTCAGCAGCATCGCGGTCAGCACCAGCAGTGCGTCGTCGGCGGCCGCCTCATCCGCACCGGCCACGGTGCCCTCCCCATCGCTCATCGCCCTGCCCGCCCCATCTCTACGTCCCGCGCTTCTCGGTTCGTCGTTCCCGGGCCTGTCGTTCCTGGGGCCCGCCGTTCCCTGTCCGTCGGCGCACCCTAACTACTCGGTAACCTTCTCGTCGAGGGCCCGGCGAGCAAGGGCGAAAGGGGAGCGGACCCGCCCCGTCCGGGTGGGGAGAGCCGAAGAGCAGGGGCGCGCGGGAGGCCTCCGCGTAAGGTTGGACTTCGCGCCGAACGAGGGGGACAGCATGGTGACGCGGTACGACCGGCTGAAAGAGATTCAGCGGCTGGACCCCGAGCGGGACTTCCTGGAGATCTACCGTCTCACCGTCACGTACGAGTTCCCCTGGGACGTCACCCGCGCCCTCGAACTGGCCCTCTACCGCACCTATGCGGTGCCCAGCATCGGCCGACTCCTCGACGAGACAGCGGAGTTGACGGAGCGCTCCCAGAAGCGCTATGACGACACCGCCCTGTTGCTCGACACGGTGGTGGAGCACGGCTTCGACACCGACGAGGGCCGCACGGCCGTCCGCAGGATCAACCAGATGCACCGCAGCTACGACATCAGCAACGACGACATGCGCTACGTCCTGTGCACGTTCGTCGTCACACCGAAGCGGTGGCTGGACGATTTCGGCTGGCGACGTCTCTGCTGCCACGAGCTGGCCGCCTTCGCCGCCTACTACCGCACGCTCGGCGCGCGGATGGGCATCAAGGACGTTCCGGAAACCTACGAGGACTTCGAGCGCACCCTCGACGCCTACGAGGACAAGCATTTCGGCTGGGACGAAGGAGCCCGACGGGTCTCCGACGCCACCTTGGCCCTGATGGCTTCCTGGTACCCGGCGCCTCTCGCCCCGATGGTGCGCGGCGCGAGCCTCGCGCTCCTGGACGACTCGTTGCTCAAGGCGTTCCGCTACCGCCGCCCGGGGCCGGTGGCCCGCGGAGTGACCCGGGGAGCGCTGCGGATGCGGGCCCGTGCCGTCCGGCTGCTGCCGCCCCGGCGAAAGCCCCACTACGCGCGCCAGAATCCCGAGATCAAGGGATACCCGGACGGGTACGACATCGCGGGGCTCGGCACGTACCCCACACCGGGGGTCCGCGGCTGCCCGGTCCCCGGCCACCGCCCGGAGCAGACGCCCGCCGAGTGACGGCGACCGCCCGGCCCGTACGCCGTCGGGTCGGGGCCGTGATTGCCCCGCCGGTACGCCGCCGAGCCGCGGCGAGGGCGGCAGGACTCGGGACCGTCGCCCTCAGCCCTGCTTGACGGCGAGCGCGAGGAAGCGGTCGTCCTCGTCCGTGTAGGACTCCAGCCGCCACCCCGCCCCGGCCAGCAGCTCACGCAGCCTCGGCTCGGCCCGCAGGTCGCCGTCGGTGATGGTGCGCCCCTGGCGCGCGGCGAGGGCGGCCCGGCCGATCGGGTGGAACAGGGCGAGCACCCCGCCCGGCCGGACCACGCGCGCGAGCTCCGCCAGATCGGCCTCGGGCCGGGCCAGATGCGAGATCAGCCCGGCTCCGAACACCGCGTCGAGGGCGCCGTCGCGCAGGGGCAGTCGCGCGACATCGGCGCGCAGGAGCGTCCCGCTGGCTCCACGCCCCGCCCGCACCGCCGCCTCCAGCATGGCCGGGGTCAGATCGGCCCCCAGCACCATGCCCTCGGGCCCGACCACCGCTCGCAGCGCGGGCAGCGCACGCCCCGTTCCGCAGCCCGCGTCGAGCACGGCATCGCCGGGGCGCAGCCCCAGCAGGCCGGCCGCCGCCGCATAGGCGGGGCCATCGTCGGGGAACCGGCTGTCCCAGTCGGCCGCACGCGGGGTGAAGAAGTCCAGGACATGGGTGTGGGTGTGGTCGTCGGTCATGACGACATGCTCGCGCAACCGGCGGGGGTGTGCGAGCGCCGCAACCAGACCCGCCCGGTCAGACGTTGACCCCGTAGTCCGAGGCGATGCCGGCCAGGCCGGAGGCGTAACCCTGGCCGACGGCCCGGAACTTCCACTCGGCACCGTGTCGGTACAGCTCGCCGAAGACCATCGCCGTCTCGGTGGAGGCGTCCTCGCTCAGGTCGTAACGGGCGAGCTCGACGCCGTTCGCCCGGTTCACCACGCGGATGAACGCGTTGCGCACCTGGCCGAAGCTCTGGCCACGGCTCTGGGCGTCATGGATCGAGACGGGGAACACGATCTTCGCGACCTCGGCGGGCACCGACGACAGATCGACCTCGACCGACTCGTCGTCGCCCTCGCCCTCACCCGTCAGGTTGTCACCGGTGTGGCGGACGGAACCGTCGGGGCTGTTGAGGTTGTTGTAGAAGACGAAGTGGCTGTCGGAGAGGACCTTGCCCGCCGCGGAGCACAGCAGCGCACTGGCATCCAGGTCGTGATCGGCCCCGGTCGTGGTCCGTACGTCCCAGCCGAGTCCGACCGTCACGGCGGTGAGGCCGGGGGCCTCCTTCGACAGGGAGACATTGCCACCCTTGGCCAGGGTCACACCCATGAATTTCCTCCAGTCTTCGGTCGGTCCGCACCGGTGATCCGGAAATCCGCGGCTTCACCGCATCCGATTCCGGTGACCGGAGCCGTTCTGCTGTCACTTGTCACTTTTGTTGGCCGCTACCCGTTACAAACGCTCGGCGCGACACTCCCGGTTCCCGGATCGTCAGGGCGTGCTCTCGTCCTTCATCGCCCTGGCCTCGCTCTTGAGGATGCGCACGGATTTGCCCAGTGCGCGGGCGGTGTCCGGCAGCTTCTTCGAGCCGAAGACGGCGATCACGACGACCGCCAGGATCAGCAGGTGCCAGGGTTCCAGGCCGTTGCGCAGCATTCCGGCCCCGCCTTTCTCTCCGTACGGGTCTCTCCGCGGCAACAACAGTTGCCGCATTGCGCAACTGTACAACTAGCGTGCGCGGTCGGAACGGGCACCCCTCGACGCCCCGATGCGCCCCCTCGCGGTGTCGGGCACATCGGCCGGGTGACGGCGCTCGTAGCGGCGGCGGGCCACCGTGAGCCCGACGGCGTACAGCCCCAGGACCGAGCCGAGCAGCAGGTAGTAGAGGGGCGGCAGGGCGCTCATGCCCAGCAACGGCCCGAGCGGGGTGAGCGGGAGGGCGACCCCGACCGCGGCGAGACCCGCAGCGGCAGCCCGCAGAGGCCCGCCCGCCCCGCGCTCGGCGGCACTGCGGCCGGTCCGCAGCAGAACCATCACGAGGGCCTGGGTGAGCAGGTTCTCCGTGAACCACCCGGCGTGGAACGCCGCCTCCCCGCCGTCCCCGGACGCGTTGTGGAGGGCGAGCGCGAGTACCCCGAAGGTGGCGAGGTCGGCGGCGGCGTTGAGCAGACCGAAACCCGTGATGAAGCGCAGGAAATCACGCGGCCGCAGCGCGGTGGGGCGGCGCAGGACCGACGCCGGCGGGCGGTCGAACGCGAACGCCAGCTGCGCCGCGTCGAAGCAGAGGTTCTGCACCAGCACCTGCGCCGGAAGCATCGGGAGGAAGGGCAGCATCAGCCCGGCCGTCAGCATCGCGATGACATTGCCGAGGTTCGACGAGAGAGTGATCCGCAGATAGGCGGCGATGTTCCCGCTGCTGCGCCGTCCCGCGAGCACCGCACGGTCGATCGCCGTGAGGTCCTTCTCCGCCAGCACGACATCGGCCGCTTCCCGGGCCACGTCCACGGCGTTGCGGGGGCAGAGGCCGACATCGGCGGCGTGCAGGGCGGGCAGGTCGTTGACGCCGTCGCCGAGGAAGCCGGTCGTACGACCGCCGGCGCGCAGGGCCGAGACGATCCGCGCCTTGTGCTCGGGGGTGCAGCGCGCGAACACGACGGCCCGGTCCGCCACCTCGACCAGCTCCGCGTCCGACAGGGCGTCCACCAGCTCGGCCGTCACCACGTCGTCGGCGTCGGACCGGCCTTCGGGGCGCAGACCGAGGTCCGCGCACACCCGTGCCGCCGTGCCTGGATGGTCGCCGGTGAGCACCTTGACGCGTACACCCCGCCGCGCGAGCACCCCGAGCGCGTCGGCAGCGCTCGGAGCCACAGCGTCCCGCAGCGCCACCAGCCCCAGGAAGGTCAGGCCCCGCTCGTCCGCAGGGGTGTACGCGCCCGCCCGGGACGCCCGGTCGGCCCGGGCCACGGCCAGCAGACGTAGCCCGGACGCGGCCTTCCGGTCCGCCAGGGCGAGCAGCCGGTCACGTTCCTCCCCGTCCATGGCACACCGGTCGAGCACGGCCTCGACGGCACCCTTGGTGACCAGGGTGTGAACACCGAGCCGGCCGGGCCGCCTGACCACGGCGGTCGCGACGCGGCGCACCGGATCGAAGGGCAGTACGGCGACCCCCTCGTACGCGTCCGGATCCACAGCCCCGGCAGCACCCGGAACGTCCGCGTCGACGGCGGCCAGCACCGCTTCGTCGAGGGCGTCGGCGGCGGGCAGGTCCGCCAGCTGGAGCGTCCACAGCGCGTTGACCGCAGCCCACCGCAGTACGTCGGGATCGTGCCGGTCCCTGCCGTCGGTCGGCGCCGCGACGACCGGCCGGTCCTCGGTCAGCGTGCCGGTCTTGTCCAGGCACAGCACATCGACCGCTCCCAGGTCGTGCAGTGCCGGGAGCCGTTTGACGATCACTCCACCGGTACGCGCCAGCCGCGCCGCGCCACGCGCGAGGGTCGTCGTGACGATGACCGGCAGCATCTCCGGGGTCAGCCCCACCGCGACGGCCACGGCGAACGGCAACGTCTCCAGACCCCGACCGCGCAGCGCCGCATTGGCCATCAGTACCAGGGGCGGGGTCAGGAGCATGAAACGGATGAGGGTCCAGGAGATCCCCCGGACCGAACGGTCGAAGGCGCTCCCACCCCGCTGCCCGGCCAGGCCGTCATGCGCGGCGGCGAACCGGGTCTCCCCTCCGGTCGCCACGATCACCGCCGTACCGCTGCCCGAGGTGACACTGCTGCCCTGGAAGCACCACTGCGGCTGTGCGAACGGTCCGGCCCCGGACAGCGCCGGGTCGGCGAGGTCGAGGGCCTGCTTGACCACCGGCGCCGACTCCCCGGTCAGGGCCGACTGATGCACGGTGAGGCCGTCGGCGCGGAGCAACCGCACATCGGCGGGCACGAGATCGCCCGGCCTCAGCCGGATCACGTCCCCCGGCACCAGATCGGCGACCGGCACCTCCCGTTCCCGGGGAGGAGAGTCGTCCGAGACCCGGCGCACCACGGTCGCCGTGGTCGCCACCAGTTCGCGCAGCGCCGCGCTCGACCGGTCCGCGCGGTGCTCCTCGGTGGAACGCAGCAGACAGCTCACGGCGACGAGGGTCAGGATGACGCAGGCCGTACCCCAGGCGGTGACGAGGGCCGACACCAGACCGAGGCAGAGGAGTACGGAGGTGAAGGGGTCCCGGAGGCTGCGCAGAAAGCGGCGGGGCCAGGGTACGGGCCGCCGGGCGGGCAGCACGTTCTCGCCGGTCCGGGCGAGCCGGATCTCGGCCTCTGCCTCCAGCAGCCCGCGCGGCCCGCTGCCCAGGGCACGCAGCGTCTGGAGAGGGGTGGGTACAACGTCGGGACCTGGTACGACGGCTGTCGGCACGCCGGAGGTGATGTGTCCGGGGCCCGCGGCTGGACTGCTCTCAGGCACCGAGTTCACGCAGGCGGACGGGCGCGGGGGAGGGGTGCCCGGCGCGCGCTGCCAACTGGCCGACCATCAGCCGGACGACCGTCACCACATCGGGATCGTCGACCAGATAGACCTGCCGCCGCCCTTCACGGCGCGACCGGACGAGACCGGCCAGCTTCAGCTTCGTCAGATGCTGGCTGACCGAGGGCAGCGTCCCGCCCACCCGTTCGGCGAGCCCCGTCACATCGCTCTCGCCCTGGGCCAGAGCCCACACGATGTGCAGCCGGGCGGGTGTCGCCAGGAGCCCGAACGCCGCAGCGGCCTCCGCCAGCACCTCCGCGGGCGGATCCTGGAAGCCGCCGCCGGAACCTGTCGACACGCTCGCATCTCCTCGTCCCCGGGCCGCCGCCGGCAGGGACCCGAAACCGCTGCCCGTTCAGGACGGCCGAAAAGACCAGTGTAGGGGTCGTGCCGGAAGAGGCCGGGGCTCGTCCGGGGCGTCCGGTACGCCTCCGACAGCTCCAGGAGAGACGCAACGAGGTCGGGATACGGCAAGGAGCGACGGACACGAAGCCTCATCGGTCAAGAGCGATCAACCGGCTCGAACGAAGCCGAACGGTTGCCATGCTGTCCGCCCGACCGGGTTCCTGAAGCCCGAAGCGACCCGTGCAGCCCGCCGCGAGTCCTGAAGAGAGCAGGGACGCATGCCCTCCGAGTCCATCGACAGCGACGAGAACCCCCGTGCCACCCACCACGCCCGCGCGAACGTCGGCAGGACCATGATCGGAGAAGACATCGCGCTCACGCTGAAGATCGTCGTGGCGGGAGGCTTCGGCGCCGGGAAATCGACTCTGATCGGTTCGGTCAGCGAGATCCGCCCGCTGCACTCGGAGGAGGAACTGAGCGAGAGGGAGACCGGGAGCGGGCCGGGCCGGGGCGATACCGGCGGGGTGGAGCGGAAGACCAGCACGACCGTGGCGATGGATTTCGGCCGTATCACCATCCACTCCGGCCTGTCGCTCCATCTGTTCGGCACGCCGGGCCAGGACCGCTTCCGGTTCCTCTGGGAAGAGCTGTGCGAAGGCGCCCTCGCCGCCGTCGTGCTCGCCGACACCCGGCGCCTGGAGGACTGCTTCGCCGCCGTCGACCACTTCGAGCGCAGGCGGATCCCGTTCGTCGTCGCCGTCAACCGCTTCCCCGGCGCTCCTGACCATACGGAGCACGATGTCGCGCAGGCGCTCGACCTCGACGGGGGCACGCCGGTCGTGCTCTGCGACGCCCGCGACCGGGCCTCGGGAAAAGAAGTCCTGATCCGTACGGTCGAGTATGCCGGGCGCATGCACACCGCCCGGCTCCTCGCCTCCGTGGGCTGACGCCCCCGCGCCCGGGCCCCCTCCGTCAGTCGGCCATGTCGGCCATCGCGACCACCTTGTCGATGCGCACCCGTACGACCAGTTCGCCGGGCACCCCGTTGCGCCGGCCGAACTCCTCGGCGGCGTTGGCCCCCACGTAGCGGCCGGCGATCCGCGTCGCCCAGCGCAGGAGTTCCTCGGGGTCCTCGCTCAGCTCGGCATGCCCTTGCACCACCGCGAACGCGTACGGGGGCCGGTCGTCGTCGACGCAGAGGGCGACCCGCCCGTCACGTGCGAGGTTGCGCCCCTTCACACTCTCCTTGCCGGTGTTGAAGACCACCGAGTCGCCGTCGAGAAGGAACCAGACGGGGGCGATGTGCGGACTGCCGTCGGCCCGCACCGTCGAAACCTTCGCCGTGCGGGTTCCCTCCGAGAGGAAGGCCCGCCATTCTTCATCGGTCATGTGGTGTGCCATGGGCCCATCCTGAGCCCGAACTCCGCGTGGCGCGAAGCGGCACCCCGGGCGATGAGGGGCGCTTGCCCCCACGGGACCGTTGCGCGAGGCTTACGCGCGTAGCGGGGGAACGGGGAACGAAGGTACGGGGAGGACGAGCACATGCCGCTTGACAGGGGACTTGACTGGCTGCTTGACGATCTCACCAGCAGGGTGCAATACATACGGCACGCGTTGGTGCTGTCGAACGACGGGCTGGTCACCGGGGCCAGCACCGGCCTCGCCCGTGAGGACGCGGAGCACCTGGCGGCCGTCTCGTCCGGCCTCCAGAGCCTGGCGCGCGGATCGGGGCGCCACTTCCGGGCGGGCCGGGCCCGCCAGACGATGGTCGAGTTCGACGAGGCACTGCTCTTCGTGACGGCCGCGGGCGACGGTAGTTGCCTGTGTGTGCTGACCGCGGCCGAAGCCGACGTCGGCCAGGTCGCCTACGAGATGACCCTGCTCGTCAACCGGGTCGGTGAACACCTCGGAGTCTCCGTCCGACAGGGCGGACCCGAAGACATCGATCCCCTCTGACCTGCACTTTTCGTCGCCGCTGAAGAGTTATCCACAGGGCTGACGGGTGATCACCCCCTCGGGCTACCGTGATTACGGAGAGTATTCGAGCCGATGGGGGAGAACCGTCATGACAGTCAAGGAAGTGCTCCGAGCGCACTCCGCGGCCCACGAGGACGCGAGCGCGGAGACGAAGGGCGAGGGTGGGCACGCTTCGTCCGTCGCCCCGGCGGCGACGGTCGCGGCCGGGCGGGCGTCGCAGGAACTGGGTGTCCGACGTGCGGAGTTCGAGCTGGCGGTGCACCTGGGGCTGATCGCCGTCACCGGTGCACCGGGCGGCGGGCGGCCACGGGTGCATGAGGACGAGATCGCGCGCCTGCGGGAGCAGCCGGGTTTCCCCGACGCGCTGGTGGAGCGGGTCCGCACCGTCGGTACGGCGCGAGGGGCGGCCCTGCTGGACATCGCACCGGCACGGTTCACCCGGCTGGCACGGGCGGGCTGCGTCTCACCGGTCACGTTCTATCTGAACCGGTATCGCGCCGTGGTCTGGCTCTATCTCGCGGACGAGCTCGCCGCGTTCGCGGCGCGGGAGCCCGAGCTGCTCGCCGGACGGACACCCCCGGGGATGCGCACGATGCTGGAGTCGGGCGCCGACTGGCGGGCGCGCAACTGGCGTTCGCAGCGCATCGACCGGCTGCTGGACCGTACGACGGACCCCTGGGCGCGAACGGCGGTCCAGGCGTCGGCGCTGGACCCGGTGCAGTTGGCGGAAGTGGTGGACGACCCCTACGAACGGGCCTATCTCGTCCGGGTCCGGCCGGAGCCGGTCTTCGGGCGGCCGGGGTCCATGGCGGCGAGGGAGGCGATGGCGGAGTTGATGCTCGCGGACGACCCCGACGAAATCCTCTGGCGGCGGGTCAACCTGACGCTGGAGCTGGACAGCGCTCGCGGGGACCGGCCCGCCCCGCGCCCCGGGGACGACGGAGGAGCCCGGGCGACACCGCCCGCCCGGACCGGAGCCCGGCCCCGTGCCGTGCGTCCGGCGCCTGCCGCCGAGCCGGCCGCACCTCCCGCCTGTACCGGGGCGTCACGTCCCGCCGCGGTGGGCCGAACGACGAGGAAAGGGCTGCTGGCCAGGCTGGGGTGGCGTGGTCGGGGTGCCGGATAACGTTTCGCGCCGATCGCCCGGATGGGCCATCCTGTCCGCATGCTGATCAGGGAAGCAACCTCCGAGGACTGGCCCGCCATCTGGCCGTTCTTCCATACGATCGTCTCCGCGGGCGAGACGCTCACCTATCCGCTCGACCTCGGTAAGGAGGATGCCGAGGGATGGTGGTTCGTCCCGGCGCCGAGCCGGGTGGTCGTCGCCGTCGACGAGGCCGGGACGGTGCTCGGCACGGCGAAGATGAACCGCAACCACATGGGCAACGGGTCCCACATCGCCAGCGCCACCTACATGGTCGACCCCGCCCACTCCGGCCGGGGCGTGGGGCGCGCGCTGTGCCAGTACTCGGTCGACTGGGCCCGCGCGGAAGGGTATCGGGCCATGCAGTTCAACGCGGTGGTCGAGACCAACACGCATGCCGTGAAGCTCTATCAATCGATCGGCTTCGACGTGATCGGCACCCTTCCCGAGGGCTTCAACCACCCGACCGAGGGCTATGTAGGGGTTCACATCATGCACAAGGCCCTGTGACGACGCACTGCCGTCCCAGGCCCTAGGCCCACCCACGCCCCAGCAACAGCAACGGGAGCAGAAGCAGCAGCAGGAGGAACAGGAACAGGAGGAGGAGCAGGAGCAGGAGCGGCGATCAGGTGGTGGGGTGATCCGTTGCCGGTCCCAACTCCGGGCCCGGCACAGTGCGGCCTGCCGGGCCGCCGTCCGCCTCGCCGCTCGCGGTGACCGCCGGGACGACCGTCCCGGCCCAGGAGAGGGCCGTCCATCCCGAGTCCGGCGAGCCCTCGACCACCACCACACCCGTGTTGTCCAGGCTGTGCCGGGCGGCGAAATCGACGGTGACGTTCCCGGCGCGGGCGGCTGCCCACACGCGGATGGCGGCACCATGACTGACGAGCGCCACTGTCCCGTGCTCCTCGGCCTCCGCCGCTTCGGCCACCACCGCGTCGAAGCGGGCCAGCGCCTCCGTCCCGTCCTCGCCCCCGGGCAGTCGGCGGCCGACGTCCCCGGCGGGCCAGGCGAAGACGGTCGTCAGGTACTGCCGCACCGCTTCCTCGTCGGCCCGCATCTCCAGGTCACCCGCGGACAGTTCCCGGATCCCGTCACGGATCCGGACCTCGATGCCCCGCTCCGCAGCCAGGGGTGCGGCCGTGAGTTGCGTACGGGTCAGCGTGGAGGCGTACAACGCGGCGATGTCCTCCCCGGCGAGCGCCCGGGGCAGAGCCGCCGCCTGCCGCAGCCCGAGGTCGGTGAGCCCGGGGCCGGGCCGTGCGGTGTCCAGGAAATGGCCGAGGTTGGAGGGTGTCTGGCCGTGACGGATCAGCAGCAATCGCATAGAACGGGTCATGCTCCAGGCTCGGGGGCGTGGGCGGCGGCACATGGATGCACATCCCACCCTCTCATTCGGCCACCTCCGGAGGGCAGCCTGACAGCGGTCCGCCCGCCTTACCCAGGAGATCAAGGACGCCGACGGCGAGGGCAAGCACTCCATCGGTGCTGCCGGCCGGTGGCGGCATCCTCTGGGCCGTCCGCAAGCGGCGTACCGCCCAGGGCTGACGCCTCGCCCGGCAGCTCTCCTCGCCCGTCACTTCCCCGTGAGCGTCGGCGGCGGTGTGACGGCCGACGGGGGAGTGGGGCCGATCTCGCACCAGACAGCCTTCCCCTCGCCGCGGGGCTCGATGCCCCACCGCGTGGCGACGGCGTCAAGCAGGAGCAGTCCCCGGCCGGAAGTGGACGTCTCGCCCGGTGTACGCCGACGGGGCCAGGCACTGGACCGGTCCTGGACGGACAGCCGGATCCGCCGCACCGGTTCCGGCAGCACTTCCAGAGTCAGCACCGCCCCGCCCTCGGTGTGCAGAAGCACGTTCACCAGCAACTCGCCCGTGACGAGCTCCGCATCGTCGGCGAACTCGGCCATGTCCCAGTCGGCAAGGGCCTGGCGGACGATCGCTCGGGCGTCCGAAAGCCCTTCCGGGTCCGCCTGGTGGATGTACTGGTGGAGCCGCGGCGCGTGCGACGACCCCACGTCCGGGCTGCGGCGAAGCACCAGGAGCGCCACATCGTCCCCCGACCCCCACCGTTCCCACAGCCGTTCCGACAGATGGTCGGCCAGCGCCTCGGCCCCCGCGGGCCCGGCGCTCACCTCGTTGCGCAGCGCGTCGATCCCGGCGTCGAGATCGGCCCCGGGCTCCTCCACCAGCCCGTCGGTGTACAGCACGAACGTCTCACCGGGCACCAGATCGAGCCGGGTCTCCGGATACTCCTCGTCCAGGAGGTCCGTGGAGGTGCCCAAGGGCAGCCCGCCGCGTACCTGAGGGCTGCCGACCCGCCCGTCGACGTGGCGGATCAACGGCCCGAGGTGCCCGGCCCGCACGACCTTCACCGTTCCGGACGTCAGGTCGACCTGGGCGTACGTACAGGTGGCGAAGCGCTCGGTGTCCAGCTCGGAGAGAAAGCGGGAGGCTCGTGCCAGCACGGTGGCCGGAGGGTGCCCCTCGGAGGCGTAGGCGCGCAGAGCGATGCGCAACTGGCCCATGATCGCGGCCGCGTGGGTGTCGTGGCCCTGGACGTCCCCCACGACCAGCCCGTACCGGTTCTTCGGCAGAGTGATCACGTCGTACCAGTCGCCGCCGACCTGCCGGCCGCTCCACGCGGCGTGGTACCGGACCGCGATCTCGCCGCCCTCGACCTCCTGTATCCGGGGCGGGAGCATCGCGGACTGGAGCTGGGTGGCGAATTCCCGCTCCTCGTCGAAGAGCATCGCCCGCTGCAGGGACTGGGCCACGATCGCGGCGAGACCCAGGCACAGGATGCGCTCGTCCGCGTTGAAGACCGTGCGCTCGCGGTAGAAGAGGGCCAGACCGCCGAGCGACCGCGCCTGGGCCACCAGCGGGAGGTACGCCGCCGCCCGGAACCTGAGCCTGCCCAGATGCGGCTCCAGCTCCGGATAGCGACGGGCCAGGGCGGCCAGCGAGGTGATGAACCGGGGGCGTCCGCTGCGGATCGTGTCCGCGAGGGGAAGGTTGCGGTCGAGGTCACCGGAGCCGAGCCCGTCGAGCACTTCGAGCGACTCGCCGCTCAGCGCGACGATGTTCAGCGCGGAGTTCTCCACGAGCCCCAGGGCGAGGCCGTCCGCCCCGAGGCGGGCCAGCCCGCCGGGTCCGGTGAGGGCGGCCGTCACATCGTCCACGGTCACCGCGCGGGACATGGCACTCGTTGTTCGTTCAACGATATTGGTCTGGCGCTGCCGCCGCTTTTCCAGATCGAGCACGAAGGCCGAATGGGTGACCTCCGCCGTGGCGTCCCGGACGATCCCCACGATCCGGTGGGCCATTCCGTCCTTCGAACGCAGGATGCGGGCCTGGGCATGGGTCCACTGCGTGGTCCCGTCGTTCAGAGGCACGCGGAAGTGGACGCTGAAGGAATTGCTCCCGCCGGTGATGGCCTCGTCGATCGTGACGTCGAGCCGGGCCCGTTCCGCCGGCTCCAGGTGCTCCAGCAGGGCGCCCGGGCGGGCGTCGAACGTCGCCGGATCCACGCCGAACACCATGAGCCCGGCCTCGTCGATGTCCAGGGTCCGGGTGTCCAGGTCCCAGTCGAAGCTGCCGGTCCGGTTCATGGCGAGGCGTTCCGTCGGCCGGATCTCACCGTTGGTCTTCCGGTCGATCCGGCGGAGCGGAGAGGCTTCGGCGTCCTGCCGCCGTTCGTCGTCGGTCATTCCTGCTCCGGAGGTCGTCCGGCGGGGCCGGGCGTCGGCGCGTCCCGTAAGCCTCAATTGTCGAGCCGCATCCGGCGGAGTGCCACAGCGGCCGATCCGGGGGCCGAAGAACGGCAGCCGGCAGCCGTCCGCGACCATGGAGGCGTCCCTACGCGTCCATGAGCCCAGCGAGCGGAGCGCACGCATGAACGACGACCGGCCCGTCCTGCTGGAGACGAGGGGCACATGCATGCACCTCACACTGAACCGCCCCAGGGCCCTCAACGCCCTCAGCCACACCATGGTGCGACTGCTCGACGAGGCCTTGGCCCGAGCCGAGCAGGACGAAGCGATCCACTCGGTGCTGCTGTCCGGGGCGGGCGACCGGGGCCTGTGCGCCGGGGGCGACATCCGCGCCCTGCATGACGACGCCCGGGCCTCGGGACGCGCTTCCCTGGAGTTCTGGCGGGACGAGTACCGCCTCAACGCCCGCATCGCCCGATTCCCCAAGCCGTACGTCGCGCTGATGGACGGCATCGTGATGGGCGGCGGGGTCGGCGTGTCGGCCCACGCCGGAATCCGCGTCGTCACCGAACGCTCACGCGTCGCCATGCCCGAGACCGCCATCGGCTTCGTGCCGGACGTCGGGGGCACCCGCCTGCTGGCCGCCGCCCCCGGCGAACTGGGCCCCCATCTGGCGCTCACGGGCCGCTCCGTCGGGGCAGCCGACGCCATCCTCTGCGGCCTCGCCGATCACCACGTACCTGCCCACCTCCTCCCGGCCCTGACCGCAGCACTGGGGGAGCCGGCCGGTCCGGGCGTGTCCCTCGCGGACATCGTTCAGCGGTTCGCCACCCAGCCGCCCGCCGGAGACCTCGCCGCGCAGCGCGACTGGATCGACGCCTGTTACGCGGGGGATACCGTCGAGGACATCATCCGGAAGCTGCGCGAGAGCGGCGTCCCCGCGGCGGACACGGCGGCGGACGAACTGCTGACCAAGTCGCCCCTCGCCCTCAAGGTCACGCTGGCCGCGGTCCGCCGCGCCGCCCGGCTGGACAGCCTGGAAGCCGTGCTCGACCAGGAGTTCCGGGTCTCCAGCCGGGCGTTCGAGCACCCGGATTTCGTGGAAGGCGTCCGCGCCCGGATCATCGACAAGGACAACGCCCCGCAGTGGAAGCCGGGCTCCCTCGCCGAGGTCGACGACCAGGAGGTCGCCCGGTTCTTCGCACCGCTCGGCCCCGGCGAACAAGAACTCGGTCTCGCTCCGGAGCCCGCGGACACCTCGGTGGGGGAGGGACGGGCCGGGTAGGACGGACGCCGCCCGTCGCGCCCGGCACAGGCCCACCCCGCCGGGCGCTATCTGTCGCTGCCGGAGAGGCTCGGCTGCAGGGCCCGGACGAGAGCGAACAGCCGGTCCTCGTTGCCCGTCAGCCCCGCGCTGCGCAGGGCCTGGTCGGCCTCGCGCATCGGAGAGGTGAGCATCGGCAGGTAGACCGGTGCGTCGTCGGGGTCCGCGAGCGCTGCCCTGGTGGCCTCCAGCAGGCGGACGTACGCCTGCGCCGCGGCGAGTTCGTCGCTGTCCATCTCAGCATCTCCTCCTCAGAGCTGTCGGACCGTCAAGCATCTCCCATGGGTCTGACAACACAGCCTCACGACCGGGCGTGCCCGCCGGACAACCCGCTCGGCGGCTCCACCTCCAGGTAACGCCGTCGGCGCGGCCCCCGATACAGCAGCACCGTCCAGCCCGCCTCCCGCAGGGCCGCAGCGCAGCCGGCCAGCGCTTCCTCCTCGTCGTGCGCGGCCCCGCTGCCGGGCGGCCCGGTCCACTCGACCCGGACCGAACCCGCCGACTCCCCGTCGCTCACCCGGTATCCGGCCGACACGCGGCGCCCCGACGGGTCGACGGCCGAAGGCGTGGCGCCCGACCTCTCCAGCGCCAGCGCGACCGCCCTCACCGGACGGTTCAGCTCCCACGGAGCCGGCGCGGCCTCGGGGTCGGGCCGTCCTGTTCCGGTCAGGCGGCGGATCTGCAACAGTCCCTCGAACGCGGTCCGCACCGAAGCGGCCCGCGTCGCCGCGGGCTCGGCGATCGGCGGTCCGTCGCCGGTCGCCGGTTCGAAACCGGTGCTCTCCTCGGTGCCCATACGTGCGCCCCCTCGTGCTCCGTAGCGTACTGAGTCACGCCCACAGCAGCGGCGACGTGAGGGCGGCGGCTGTCAGTCTCCGGTTCCCCGCGCGTCCTCCTCCAGCGCCGCCTTGAGACGCTTCAGCGTCGTACGGATGTTGCCGACCTGGAACTGCGCGAAGGTCTTGCCGCCCGTCGCCACGCGGTCGAAGGCGTTGGCGAGGAAGTCCGGCCAGCGGCGCCGGTCGTCGGTCCAGGTCTCCGTGACCCGGGTAGCCCCGTCCACCGCCTCGAACCGGTACTCCCACGTGGCGATCGGCCCCGGAAGCAGCGGGCGCCGCAGACCGATCGCGTGCACCCGGAAGGCGAAGCGCTCGCCGGGGTCGGCCGCCGTCACCGTGCACCGGGTCGTCCAGCGTGCCGCGCCGCGCTTGTTTCGACCCTCGAAGACCATGCCGACGTACGCGTCACTCCGCTCGCCCTGCACGGTCGCGCCCCGGTTCTCGGGGCTCCAACGCCCCATCGCTGTGGGGTCGCTGAGCTGTGCGTAGACCCGTGCCGGGGAGGTGTCGATCACGATGCTCTCGGCTACGGACATGGTGCGGGGCATGACGCGACTCCTTGTCCACGGCCGTCGACGGTCCACGCCCGGGCGCCGGACGGACCGTGGAGCCGACATCCCGGAGTCCACACCTTACTCACGGGTAGATCCTCGCCGTGAGGGCGCGGTCCGAGGGCGGCCGACGATCCGGCCGGGCGGATACCCCCGTGTCCCGCCCGGCCGGAGTCTTCGCCCGGTCACCCGTCCGCCGACCGACGCGAGGTGTCGGACGGAAGAGCGCCCGATGTCAGGCGCGGAACTCCGCCGTGCGCTCCGGCGATGCCTCCGCGAGGCCCTTCGTGATGGCGTCGGCGTCGCCCCGGTTGCCGTACACCGGTGTGCCGGGCTGCTGACGCCACGAGTCGTCCAGGCCGCCGCCGTCGACCGTGTCGAAGCCCAACTCGTCGATGAGGTCGCGCACCGCCTGCTTGGCCGCCGGGTCGTCGCCGGCCACCGGGAGCGCCTGGCGGTCCGGAGTGCCCTGCGGGCGACCCCGGTCCAGGATGTCCTGGGCGTAGGTGCCGTTGAACGCCTTGATCACGGGGTGGCCGATCTGCTGCTCCGTCCACCGGCTCTCGGGCAGCCCGTCCTCGATGGCGGCGATGCGGCCGTCACGCTGCGGATAGTAGTTGCCCGTGTCGATGACCGTGACGCCCTCCGCCGCGCCGTCGAGAAAGCCGGCGGGCAGATCGGGTACGGCCTTCAGCGGCACGGTGACCACGACGACCTGGGCGCCCTTCGCGGCCTCCGACGCGGTGACCGGCTTCGCCCCGGTCTCCTCGGCGAGGGCGGTGAGCGTCTGCGGTCCGCGGGAGTTGGCGACCGAGACCTCGTGCCCGAGGGCGGTGAGCCGCCGTGTCAGGTTGCCGCCGATGTTGCCCGCGCCGATGATGCCGATCTTCATGGATCAGACCTTCCGTAGCTGTGCGAGTGGAGAGGAGTGGCTTCTGTCGCTTCACCAACTCCGGCTCCGGAGGGGCTATTCCGGTCTCCGCGAAGGAATACCCGATCGGCCCCTGGGCGTTGATATGCGCTTCGCGTCGCGCCGACCGAGGACGGAGCGTGCGCCGTAGGCCATTTGAGTGTCCTTGTCGGCCGCTCGCGCCGGACGGGGAAGGATGTCCCACCGCACCGATCGCCGCGGGTCCATTCTGGTCGCCGAGTCCACACGGGCCGTCGACCGAAGGAGCGTCGTAGTGACGACGAGGGGCATCTCGCAATCGGTGGAGACCGATACCGCCGACGAGGACGAACTTCCGGTACGGAGCGGAGAGCCCGGCAACGTGGTCATCAAGTGGATGACCACGACGGACCACAAGACGATCGGTACGCTCTACCTCGTCACCTCCTTCGCGTTCTTCTGCGTGGGGGGAATCCTGGCCCTGGTGATGCGGGCCGAGCTGGCCCGGCCCGGACTCCAGCTGATTTCGAACGAGCAGTTCAATCAGGCGTTCACGATGCACGGCACGATCATGCTGCTGATGTTCGCGACGCCGCTGTTCGCCGGATTCGCCAACTGGATCATGCCGCTGCAGATCGGCGCGCCCGACGTGGCGTTCCCGCGGCTCAACATGTTCGCGTACTGGCTCTATCTCTTCGGCTCGCTCATCGTGGTGGCCGGATTTCTCACCCCGCAGGGCGCGGCGGACTTCGGCTGGTTCGCCTATGCCCCGCTCAACGACGCGGTCCGTTCGCCGGGTATCGGCGCCGATATGTGGATCATGGGGCTCGCGTTCTCCGGCTTCGGCACCATCCTCGGTTCGGTCAACTTCATCACCACGATCATCTGCATGCGCGCCCCCGGCATGACGATGTTCCGCATGCCGATCTTCACCTGGAACGTCCTGCTGACCGGCGTACTGGTCCTGCTGGCCTTCCCGGTCCTGGCCGCAGCCCTGTTGGCGCTGGAGGCCGACCGTAAGTTCGGCGCCCATGTCTTCGACGCGGCCAACGGCGGCGCACTGCTGTGGCAGCACCTGTTCTGGTTCTTCGGCCACCCCGAGGTCTACATCATCGCTCTGCCGTTCTTCGGCATCGTCACCGAGATCTTCCCGGTCTTCAGCCGCAAACCGGTGTTCGGGTACATCGGACTGATCGCGGCCACCATCGCCATCGCCGGTCTTTCCGCGACTGTGTGGGCGCACCACATGTTCGTCACGGGCGCGGTGCTGCTGCCGTTCTTCTCGTTCATGACGTTCCTCATCGCCGTACCGACAGGCGTGAAGTTCTTCAACTGGATCGGCACGATGTGGAAAGGGTCGCTGTCCCTGGAGACGCCGATGCTGTGGGCCGTCGGGTTTCTGGTCACCTTCCTGTTCGGCGGTCTGACCGGAATCATCCTCGCCTCACCGCCCCTGGACTTCCACGTCTCCGACTCGTACTTCGTCGTCGCACACTTCCATTACGTGGTGTTCGGCACCGTGGTGTTCGCGATGTTCGCCGGATTCCACTTCTGGTGGCCGAAGTTCACCGGGAAGATGCTGGACGAGCGGCTCGGGAAGATGACGTTCTGGACGCTCTTCGTCGGATTCCACGGCACGTTCCTCGTGCAGCACTGGCTGGGTGCCGAGGGCATGCCGCGCCGTTACGCGGACTATCTCGACGCGGACGGTTTCACCGCGCTGAACACCATTTCCACCATTGCCTCGTTCCTGCTCGGCCTGTCGATCCTGCCGTTCTTCTACAACGTCTGGAAGACCGCGAGGTACGGCAAGAAGATCGAGGTCGACGACCCCTGGGGTTACGGCCGCTCGCTGGAATGGGCGACCTCCTGCCCGCCGCCGCGGCACAACTTCGTCACGCTGCCGCGGATCCGGTCCGAATCCCCGGCATTCGATCTGCACCACCCGGCGGTCCGCACCCTGCAGGAGGCCACCAACCGCCCCGACAACTCCAGGATCGTCGCCCCGGGGGACCGGCACGCGCAGTGACATCGGCCCAGGACCTGACGGTGTGACGGAGAGGAGGACGGATGAAACCCGACAAGGACAGCGCCAGGGGCCTGGCGCAACTGGAGGGCTTTCTGCTGTGGAACGCCGAGGTCGAACGGGCGCGACGGCAGGCACGCCGCTTCACCGACCAGTTGCCCTGGCTGACCACGGCGCAGCGTGAGGACGTCGAGCGCGTGTTCATCACCGAACGGGTCGCCGTTTCGCGGGAGTCGCTCACCCGCGTCCGCGACCGCGCGGAAGAACTGCGCGAGGAGTACACCGGGCGCTACGCGCGGCTCCGGGCCCGCTGCGTCGCTGTCTCGGTCGGTGCGGTGGGCGCGGTGACCTGCCTCGGTACGGCGGTGACCCTGGCCATCCGCTGACCCCGGCGGATCTCCGCGCCCCACGGCGTCCCGGAGCTCCCCGGTGCGGCCGGTCTCCCGGCCGCACCGGACGGGCCCGGGGCGCGGAAGCGGAGCCGGATACGGTCAGGGGCCCACCAGGCAGAAGGGATGCCCGGCGGGATCGGCGTACACCCGCCAGCCACGCTCCTCGTCCCCGGCGCCGAGCAGGGTGGCCCCGGCCGCCAGGACCTCCTCGTGCGCCCGCTCCTGGTCGGTGACGCCGAAGTCCAGGTGGAACTGCTGGGGCGCCTCCTGGCCGGGCCAGCGCGGCGGCCGGTAGCCCGCCACCCGCTGAAAGGCGAGGACGAGCCCACCGGGCGTGTGCAGCGTGGACCACTCCGCGTCGCACTCCCACCGCCGGTCGGGACGGTCGACCTCGCCCCCCAGCAACGACGCGTAGAAGCCGGCCAGTTCCCTCGGGTCCGGGCAGTCCAGGACCACGCACTCCAGTTCAGCGATCATGACCGCATCGTAGGCACCCGCCGCGTACGGCGCGTGCGCCGCGCGGGCTCAGCGGGCCCCGAACACCTGCGTCCACACCGGACCGCCGCCGGAGTCCACCTTCCCCATGCCGATCTCCTTGAACGAGCAGTTGAGGATGTTCGCACGGTGCCCCGGGCTGTCCATCCAGGACTGCATCACGTCGGCCGGCGTCCGCTGCCCCTTGGCGATGTTCTCGCCGTACGTCGACCAGCGGTATCCGGCGGCGGTGATCCGGGCACCGGGGTCCCTGCCGTCCTGCGAGGTGTGGGAGAAGTAGTCCTGGGCGGCCATGTCGGCGGAGTGCCGCTGCGCCGCCGTGTTGAGCTGACCGTTGACGGACACCGGACCGCAGCCCTCCTTGGAACGCTCGGCGTTGACCAGCTGGGCGACCTGCTCGGCCATCCCCGACGGGGCGGGCGGCGCGGGAGCGGGCGGGTCCGGCTTCGGAGCCGGCGCGGCGGAGCTGGGCGCGGGCGGCGGCGTCGTGCTCTTCTTGGGCTTGGGCTTCGGCTTCGGCTTCTTCGAGGGGCTCGGAGACGCCGAGGCGCTGGGCGACTTGGACGCCGAGGGGGAGGGTGAGGCCGGGGCGGCCGACGTGGGCACCTCCGTACGCGGGGCCGGAGCATCGGCCGTGACGGTCGTCGCGTCCCGGTCGTCGCCGTCGGTGTAGAGGTGCACCGCCGCGCCCCCCGTGCCCAGTGCCGCGACCGCGACGACGGCGGCGATGGCCGAGTTGCGACGGCGCCGCCGGGCCTGCACCCGTCTGCGCTCGGCGCGCCCCGCCCCGGCGCCGTCCGCGCCCGGAGCCGGTGCCTGGAGGTGCGCCGCCGTGGCGAGCAGCTCGGGAGCGGCCCCCGCCCCCGCCCCCGCCGCCGCGGCCACCGGAACGAGCGCGAGACCCACCAGCAGCCCCTCGGCGGGGACCAGGCCCGAGCCATGGCCCGAGCACACCGTGCACTCGCGGGCATGGCGGGCCAGCCGCTTGCGCCACAGGGCGGAGGGGACGCCGTCCCAGCCGGCGGCGATGTCCTCCAGCAGGACGCACGGCGGCTCCGCCGCCAGTGCGCCCACGACGACCCGCGCCGCCTCCAGCTGGGCCTTCATCCGCTGCACCCGTACGGCGGTGTGCTGCGGGGTGAGTTCGAGAGCGGCGGCGACCTCGGCCCGGGACAGATGCCCGGCGGTCTCCAGCCACCACAGCGACAACAGGGCGCGGTCGTCCTCGTCCAGCCAGCGCGTCGCCTCCGCCACCTGCCGCCGCTGGCCGGTCAGGCCCAGCTCCAGGATCGTCACCTCGACGAAGTCCGCGCGGGGATCCGGCAGGTCGTACGCGGCGTCCAGCCGGTCCGCCGGTATCGCGCCCGCCTGCTTCTCGCGCCAGTGCGTGCGTATCTCGTTCATGGCTATCGCCACCAGCCAGGAACGGAAGCGCTCCGGGTCGCGCAGTTCGGGCAGGCCCCGGAGCATGCGCAGCACCGTCTCCTGCACCACGTCGTCCACGTCGGCATGACCGTCCAGCGCACGTCCGACGACGTTGTACAGCAGCGGCAGGTACGCCGAGACGAGCTGGTCCTTGGCCTGCTGGTCGCCGCCCTGCGCGGCCGCGATCAAGACCGTCGGGTGATCCTTGCCCATGCTGTGCTCACTCTTCCGGGGTCCGGTGCTGTCACTTCCCACACTCGGGAGATGGGGTGAGGGCGGGACGATAACAAGAATCCGGCGAGCAACCCCGAAACCTTTGCCGCGGACCTCCGCCGCCCGGCCCCGGCGGGCCCGTGGCGGCACTGTGCGCAGCGGCCCCGGCACGCTCCGCGCACCGGTGTGTGTCACGGAAGGTGATCCGTGACACACACCGGTGCGCGGGAAGGGGGCGGCCGGGCGTCGGCCGCCCGGTCACCGGTGGACCGGCTCAGGCGCGGGGCGGCCCGTCCTGGTCGCGGTCCGTGCCCAACTGCTGCTTGAGCTTGTCCTGGCCGGTGTCGACGTGGTCCTTGTACTTGCCCTGCGTACGGTCGTCGACCATGTCGCCTGCCTTGTCGACGCCCTTGCCGGCCTGGTCCTCGTGGCCCTTGAGCATCTTCTTGATCTTGTCCATCGCGGACATGCGTCCTCCTCGTCGACTCTTCGCCCCCCACACACCAAGGGTCACCGCACCGGGCCCTGCCCGCATCCGCGCCGGGACACGGCGAGGACCCGGCCGACGGACCCGCGCAGCGCGGGAAGTGTGAAGCCGCGCCGACTGGGCACATACCGGTTGACCAGGAGGAGGTGGTGGCAATGGGCCGCATCCGAGTTGTCGTCCGTCGTCCCCCGCCCCCTTCGGGGCCGCCGCCGCTCGATCTGCGTACCCCGTCCGGCCGCCCCCTGCCGTACTGACCGGCTTCACCCTCCCAGGGGTTTGGATACGGCCGTGCGAGCTACGGGACGTCCGTGTGCGTCACGGATCATCCGGGTGAGGGCCGCCGTCGAGCGGGCCGTGCCGTCGCGGTCTGTCCTCGTAGCGTCCCGGGTCCGGCCCCGACAGCGGCGCGAGCTGCTCCACCAGGGCCTCCAGCTCCTCGACGGCGTACTCCGTCTCCCGGCGGATGTTCCTGTGCTCCGCGACGATCGCCCCGAGCAGCAGCGCGGTGAGCGCGACGCAGCCGTTGAGCAGCGACAGATTGGCCATGATCTCCATCAGGCTGTGCCCGGCGAACGGACCCAGCGCGTCCGTACCGGCGAGAATGGCGAGCACCGAGACGACCAGGGCGCACGGGGCACTGCCCGGAAGCTGGAAGCGCAGGGCCGACCAGATGATCACCGGGAACACCACGTAGATCATCGACAGCGAGCTGCGCGTGGCGATCAGCGACATCACGACCACGGCGACCGCGAGAACCGACGCCTCCAGCCAGCGGTCGCTCCGGCGGGGCCACCGCGCCCCGCGCAGGACGAGCAGGACGGGGGTGACCACCAGGACGCCCATCGCGTCCCCCGCCCACCAGGACGCCCAGACCAGCCAGAACCGCCCCGGCGGAACCTTGTCGTCGAGCAACAGGGTGAAACTCCCGATGGTGGCGCTGATCAGCATCCCCGCGAACGCGCCCAGGAAGACCAGACAGACCCCGTCCCGCAGCCGGGCCAGCTCATTGCGGAACCCGACCCTCCGCAGCAGGGCGTACGCGGCCAGCGGGGCGACCGTGTTGCCGAGCATGATGGCCAGACGGCTCACCGTGAACGCGTCGCCGATCTCGGTGACCGTCACCAGCGTGCCCAGCGCGATGCCCGGCCAGACACGGACGCCCAGGCACAGCAGCGCGGCCAGGGCGATACCGGTGGGCGGCCACAGCGGAGTGACGACCGCGCCGTCGATGACGACCTGGCGCATCAGCCCGAGCCGCCCCGCCAGGTAGTAGGCGCCGGCCACGCCGAGGACCTGCGCCACGTACACGGCCCGACGTCTGGCTTCCTTGCTGCGGATCACACCACTCATCAGACACCGGCCGCGGTGGGAGTCGGCAGGTGACACGCGCGGTACGGCCCTGCGTCACCGGGCTCCGCGGCGGGCGGCGGCATGGCGCAGGACCAGGACGGCGGCGTCGTCCTCGTGGCCCGTCATCTCGGTCGCGCCCAGGACCTCGTCGGCCAGCTGTGCCGCTTTCGCCCCGGCGCGCGCGGCCACCAGCTGCCGGACCCGCTCCAGGCCGTCCTCGATCAGCAGCGACGGCCCCTCGACGACCCCGTCGGTCAGCAGCACGATCGCCCCGTCGCAGTCGAGGGTCCGCCGGGTGACGGGATAGCCCTCGCCGGGCTCGATGCCCAGCGGCAGGCCGCCCGGGTCCTCCGTGACGCCGGACCTGCCCCCCGTGGAGGCCCACACGGACGCCACATGCCCGGCCCGGGCGCTGTGCAGCTCCCAGGTCGTCGGGTCGAGCCGCAGGAACGTGCAGGTCGCGAAGAGCCCCGAGTCCACGGAGACCAGCAGATCGTTCGTCCGGCCCAGGATCTCGCCCGGATCGGACGCCGTGCCCGCGATGGCCCGCATCGCGATCCGGACCTGCCCCATGAAGGCGGCGGCCTCGACGTCATGACCCTGTACGTCGCCGATGGCGAAGCCGAGCGCCCCGTCCGCCAGGGGGAAACCGTCGTACCAGTCGCCGCCGATGTCCAGGCCGTGGCGGGCCGGTGCGTAGCGGGCCGCGGACTGCAGACCGGGGAGGGTGGGCAGGGCCGCTGGAAGCATGTCGCGCTGGAGGGCCTGCGCGAGTTCCACCCTGGCCTGGTGGAACTCCACCTCGCGCCGAGCACGCGCGGTGAGGTCCTGCAAGGTGTTGAGCAGGTCCTCGGCGCTGGCTGAGCGGGGAGTCCGACGCCGGTTCATGTGCCGCTCCGCGGTGCGTTAAGTCCCTGAATCATATGGCGGGCCACCCGGAGCGGCGACTGCGGCGACCGCGACGATGTCCGCGTACCGACGGCCGAGGTGACGCGCCGCTCAGGACGGACGGGCGCGATACAGATCGCGGAGCAGGGCGATCTCGGCACCGTGGTGCAGCACCTCCTGGTTGACCCACCAGACGATGTCGACAAAGAGATCCTCGGCGTCACTGCCGTTCGGATACGTGCTGTACCCGACGGTGTCCAGGGCCGTGTCGTCCGCGGTGAGCAGGGCCTCGCGCCAGGCGGCGGACGAGGTCTCGAGGGCGGCCACCGCCCCTGCGGCGTCCCCCGGGGTGCGGTAGTCCTCGCGGGTGAGCGTCCTGCAGCCGTGGGTGTGGTCGGCGCGGAGGGCGAGCATCTCGGAGAGATGGCTCAGACGCCACGCGATGGTGGTGAACGGCGGGGGAAACGGATGCGGGGAGTCCGCCGTGTCCCGTCCCCAGTCACCGGCCCCGGCCAGAGCGGTCGCCCGCGCACCGGGCCCGTCGCCGCGACGGCGTACGGACCAGCAGTCGGGCACGGGTTCCCAGAGGTACTCGTCGTCGCCGAGCGGGGTGACGCCGATGTCGACGCCGTTGCCGCTGTCCATGACGGGACCGGCCAGGCGGGCGAGGAGCCGCTCACAGGCGAAGTCGAACTGCTCCAGCAGGGGGATCAGGCGCGGTGGGATGGTCACCGGGGGAGCGTGCCACACCGGACGGGCAGGCGCGCGCCGATTTCCGGCGGCCGCCCGCGCACTCGGCCGGACGGCCCGGCACCACACGGTCCGCCGCCGGGCGGTGGCCGGATGGACGCTCGTACCGAGCCGTTGTCAGTGCTCGGTGGGATGCTGCCCGCATGGACGAGCTGATGAGGCAGCGACGGGTGTACGGCACCGACCACGACGACCCCCGCCCGGGACCGAGGCCGGGACACGACTACCGCGAGCTGGTCGGCGGCCCGCTCGACGGGCTGCTGCTCGACGTCACCGGCTGGGGCGAGGCGGATCTCCGCGACGGCGTCGGGCTGGTCACCGAGATCGGCGCCTACGGGCCCGGCGGACGCGCCGAGTACGGGCCGCGATCGCCGGACAGCCACCAGTGGGACTGGCGTGGCGACGTGCGTTGACGAAGGCCGGGTGGTGATGGCAGGGGCGGCAGGAATCGAACCTGCGACATACGGTTTTGGAGACCGCCGCTCTGGCCGCTGAGCTACGCCCCTTGGGTACGGGCTGAAGCCTGGCACGCCCCCCGGCTCGCGCCAACTGGTTTACGCGGGTGCGGTGTCCAGCACCGTGGCGCGGAACGCCCCCACCACGGGCCGTAGATCGACGCGGTGCCAGGCCGCCCACAGGCGTGCGGACCCGCTGTGCCAGGGCAGTTCACGGACGGCCACGCCGGGCGAGGTGCCCCGCACCATGCTCCGCTGCACCTGCGCCAGACCGAAGCCGGAGGCGACGAGCCCCAGCGCGGTGAGGGGTTCGGCGGCGTCCAGCGTGATGTCCGGTGTGAAGCCCGCCGCCACGCACGAGGCGACGAAGGCGTCGCGCCAACTCGGATCGCGGCTGCTCTCCACCGCGATCCACGGCTGCCCGTCCAGGTCCTCCGGCACGAGGTCCGCCTTCTCCGCCAGCGGATGGCCGGAGGGCAGCACGAGCAGCAGCGGATCCTCCAGCAGCAGCGCCGAGCGCAGATCCGGATCGTCCTCGGCCGGAGGCTCCTGGACCAGGGCGATGTCCAGGCTGCGCTGCCGCAGCCCATCGAACTGCTCGGCGCTCTGCTGTCCGTAGAGCGCCACATGGATGCCCGGCCGCTCCAGGCGCAGCGTGCGCAGTGCGGCGGGCAGGAGTCCGGTGTGCATGGCGTCCGGTACGTAGCCGACGCAGAGCCCGCCCTCCTCGCCCCGCCCGAGCCGGCGCCCCAGGTTCTCCAGCCGGCCGGCGTGGGTCAGCAGGGCCCGGGCCTCGGTGAGGAAGACGCGGCCGTCGGACGTCAGACGGATCCGCTGCCGGTCCCGCTCGAACAGGACCAGACCGAGCTCCTTCTCCAGCTGGGCGATCTGCCGGCTGAGCGGCGACTGGGAGATATGGAGCTGCTCGGCGGCGCGGCCGACGTGTTCCGTCTCGGCGACGGCGACGAAATAGCGGAGCTGGCGGAGATCGAGCATGTCACGTCCTAGTCAGACCTTCAGAGACTTAAGTGAGCCCGAACAAGTCTTGGACAGTCTCAAGGCGTCGATCCTAACCTCGAATACGTAAGGCCGACAGAGCGTGAGTAAAGGGATAAATACCCACGAAACGTCGGCGACTTCCTCCCGTGAAGGACGCACTCGTGAGCATCACCCACCTCCTCCCCGGCCGGCTCGGCTTCGGCACCGCACCGCTCGGCAACATGTTCCGGGCGATCCCCGACGACGAGGCCGCCGCCACCGTGCAGGCCGCCTGGGACCAGGGCATCCGCTACTTCGACACCGCCCCCTTCTACGGCGCCGGGCTCTCCGAGATCCGGCTCGGCGATGTCCTCGCCCAGCACCCGCGCGACGCCTACGTCCTCTCCACCAAGGTCGGCCGGGTCGTCCTGGACGAGACCGAGGACCCCGCCGCCCGCGATCTCGGCGAGAAGGGCGGGCTCTTCGAGCACGGCCGCCCCAACAAGATGATCAACGACTACACCGCCGACGCCACCCTGCGCTCCATCGAGGACAGCCTGAAGCGGCTGCGCACCGACCGCCTGGACATCGTCTGGGTCCACGACGTCGCCCAGGACTTCTACGGCGACGAGTGGCTCGCGGCCTACGAGAGCGCCCGCACCGGCGCCTTCCGGGTGCTGACCCGGCTGCGCGAGGAAGGCGTCATCAAGGCCTGGGGCCTCGGCGTCAACAAGGTCGAGCCGCTCGAACTCACCCTCGACCTCGACGAGCCGCGCCCCGACGCGTTCCTCCTCGCCGGCCGCTACACCCTCCTGGACCACGACCGCGCCCTCCAGCGGCTCCTCCCGGCTGCGGCCGAGCACGACGTCGACCTCGTCGTCGGCGGACCGTACAGCTCCGGCATCCTCGCGGGCGGCGCGCACTTCGAATACCAGAAGGCCCCCGCCGACATCGTCGCCAAGGTCGAGCGTGTCAAGGCCCTCGCCGAGCGGCACGGCATCGGCATCAAGGCCGCCGCGCTCCAGTTCGCCCTGGCCCACCCGGCCACGGCGGCGGCGATCCCCGGCGCGACCCGGCCCAGCCGCATCGCCGAAGACCTCGCCGCCCTCGACGAGAAGGTCCCGGAGGCCTTCTGGGCGGCCCTGCGCGAGGAGAAGCTGATCTCCGCCGACGCCCCCGTCCCCACCGCCTGAACCACCCGCACCGACCACATCAAGGACGTCATCCCATGACCGGCACCACCGCCTCCACCGAACTCCCCGTACCCGCCGACCGCGTCTGGCAGCTCATCGGCGGCTTCGACTCCCTGCCCGACTGGCTCCCGTACATCCCGACCAGTGAACTGAGCGAGGGCGGCCGCGTCCGCACTCTCGTCAACGAGGAAGGAGGCGTCATCGTCGAGCGCCTCGAAGCCTTCGACAACGCGGCACGCAGCTACAGCTACTCCATCCTCCGGGCCCCGTTCCCCGTCACCGGCTACCTGTCCACCATCACCGTGCACGAAGGCTCCGCGCCGGACCGGGCGCGCGTCGAGTGGTCCGGCACCTTCACCCCTGACGGGATCGGTGACGACGAGGCCGCCGCCCTCTTCCACGGCATCTACGCCGACGGCCTCGCCGCGCTCACGCAGTCACTCGCCGGCTGACCGCCACGGGCGCCCCCCGGTCGTCCGGCAAGCCGGGGGTGTGACTGACGGCCTGTCCGGGCCGTCCGATAGGTTGGCCGGTCATGTGGGCTTTGAGCGCGGTCGGGTACCGGCGGCTGGGTGCGGTGGGATCCCTGGCGATCGTCGGCGGCGGCTGGTTCGCCGGAAAGCTGCCGGTCCACGACCCCTGGGGCCTGTGGACCGACCACGGATCCGCCACGAAGGCCGTGGCCGCCGCCGTCGCCTACGTCGGACTGACCGTTCTCGTCGTGGCCTGGTGGCAGTACGGCAAGACCGCCTCCACCGTCCGCGACACCCTGGTCACCCTCGCCTGGTGGACGGCTCCGTTCCTGCTCGCGCCCCCGCTCTACAGCGCCGACGTCTACAGCTACATCGCCCAGGGCTCGATGGTCGTCGAAGGGCACGACGTCTACACCGTCGGTCCCTCCGCCCTGGACCCCGGCGGAATCGGCGGCGACGCCGCCGCGAGCGTCGGCAACCACTGGCGCGACACCCCCGCCCCCTACGGTCCGCTCTTCCTCCTGATCTCGGCCGCCGTCGCCTGGACCACCGGCGCCACGATCGTCCCCGCCGTCCTGGCGATGCGGCTCGTCGCACTCGCCTCGCTCGCCCTGATCGTCTGGTCCCTGCGCCGCCTGGCCCGCGAACACGGCCGCAGCGAGAGCCGCGCCCTGTGGCTCGGGGCCCTCAACCCGCTGCTGCTGATCCATGTGGTCGGCGGCGTGCACAACGACGGGCTGATGATCGGCCTGATGCTCGCCGGGTTCGCCCTCGCCCTGCGCGGAAAGTGGATCGCGGGCAGCGCACTGGTCGGACTCGCCATGATGGTGAAGTCACCGGCGGCCGTGTCGCTGCTGTTCATCGGGGTCCTCGTCCACGCCGCGGCGACGGGCCCCGAGTGGCGCCGCTGGGCCAAGGGGCTCCTCGCCCCCGGCCTGATCGCCTGCGCGGTCGCCGGCGGGGCCACGCTGATCAGCGGCACCGGATTCGGCTGGCTCACCACCCAGGGCGTCGCCGCGAACATCCACACCGCGCTCTCCGTCACCAGCGACCTCGGCCTCGGCCTGGGAGAGCTGGCCCACCTGCTGCTGGACGTCGACGCGGAGCCGGTCAAGTCCGCCGTCCAGACACTGGGCCTGGTGGTCGCGCTCGGCCTGATCCTCGTCCTGGGTCGCCGGGCGCTGCGCGGCACCGTCAAGCCTGCCCACGCGCTCGGCCTCTCCCTGCTCGCGCTGGTCGCCCTTTCGCCCATGGTCCAGCCCTGGTACCTGCTCTGGGGCATGGCCGTCGTCGCCGCGACCGCACCGTACGGCCGCCTCTCCGCCGTCCTGATCGTGCTCTCGGCGGCCCTCGTGTACGAGACGCACCCCATGGGGGCCACCCCGCCCTACGGGTTCGCCCTCGCCGGACTCGCCGTCGTCCTCGGTACGCTCGCGATCCGCCGGACCCCCGTCGCCCCGCCCGGCGTCCGGCTGCCCCGCCGGCGCAGCCCCGAGGACGCCGCAGAGCACCAGGACACCCCCGCGGCCGCCGATTTCCCGGCTCCCTCCCCGGCCCCGCAGAACGCGCCGTAAGCAAATCCCCTCGACGGTCCGCAGGACCCTCCGATACGCTGGGCGGGTCCTGTTGTCTCCGATAGAGGTGGACGTTGCGCATCTGAGGTCCGCGATCATCGCGCGGTACGGCCCTGGCCCGTACACGGTCACGACGCTGTCGGCTTTTCCGCCGCCCGTGACTTCCGCGTGGATGCGACCTCGGTGCTGAGCAGTCCCTCACCTTCGCAGGACTGTTCTCCCCACCACTCTCCGGCCCCCGGCCGGGTCGCCGCGTGCTGTTCGCATACGAAGCCCCCTTGTTCCTCCGCTTCCGACTGCGAGAACTCCCATGAGCCATCCCACCGCGCCTGGCGCCTCCCTCACCGCCTCCAGCCTCACCTTCCAGTGGCCCGACGGCACGAACCTCTTCGACGGGCTCTCCCTCACCGTCCCCCGGGGCCGCACCGGTCTGGCCGGGGCCAACGGCGCCGGCAAGTCGACCCTCCTGCGCCTGTTCGCGGGACTCCTGCGCCCCGCGTCGGGGTCCGTCACCGTCGGCGGAAACCTCGCCTACCTGCCCCAGAACATCACCCTGGACACCGGCCTCCGCGTCGACGCCGCCCTCGGCATCGCCGAGCGGCGGGCCGCCCTGCGCGCCATCGAGTCCGGCGACGTACGGGAGGAGCACTTCGAAACCGTCGGCGACGACTGGGACGTCGAGGAACGCGCCCTGGCCACCCTCGGCTCCCTCGGGCTCGGCGCCGTCGAACTGGACCGCACTGTCGGGCAGTTGTCCGGTGGGGAGACCGTCCTGCTGCGCCTGGCCGCGCTGCTCCTGGAACGGCCGGACGTCCTCCTCCTCGACGAACCGACCAACAACCTGGACCTGTTCGCGCGCCGCAGGCTCTACGACGCGGTCGACTCCTGGCGCACCGGCATCCTGATCGTCGTCAGCCACGACCGGGACCTGCTGGAGCGCGTCGACCGCATCGCCGAACTCCGCTCGGGCTCGGTGAGCTGGTACGGCGGCGGCTGGTCCGCGTACCAGGAAGCCCTCGCCGTCCAGCAGGAGGCCGCCGGGCGGATGCTGCGCGCCGCCGACGCCGACGTACGCCGTCAGCAGCGCGAGCTGGAGGAGACCCGGATCAAGGTGGCCCGCCGCCAGCGCCACGACAAGAAGCTGGACGGTCAGCGGAAGGCCCCGCGCATCGTCGCGGGGGAGCGCAAGCGTTCGGCCCAGGAGTCCGGAGACCGGCTGCGCGGACTGCACGAGGACCGCCTCGACGAGGCCCGCGAGCGCAGGGAGGAAGCCGCCGAGGCCATCCGCCGCGACGCCGAGATCAAGGTGAGCCTGCCCCATACCGCGGTGCCCGCGGGCCGCACCGTCCTGACCGTACGGGACCTGAGCCTGCCCTACGGACGGCTGCGCGAGGGCAGCCTCCATGTCCAGGGACCCGAGCGCATCGCCCTGATCGGCCGCAACGGGGCCGGCAAGACCACCTTCCTGCGCACGCTCACCGGGGAGCTGGCGCCGAGCACCGGAGAGGCCACGGCGGCGGTGCCGCTGAAATTCCTCCCGCAGCGCCTCGACGTCCTCGACGACGCGCTGAGCGTCGCCGACAACGTCGCCCGCACCGCCCCGGGCACCACCGACAACCAGATCCGCTCCCAGCTCGCCCGGTTCCTCTTCAAGGGCGCCCGCGCCGAGCAGCCGGCCGGCACGCTCTCCGGCGGCGAACGCTTCCGGGCCGCGCTCGCGGCGACGATGCTCGCCGCCCCGGCCCCGCAGCTGCTCCTGCTGGACGAGCCGACGAACAACCTCGACCTGGCCAGCGTGCGCCAGCTGACGAGCGCCCTGGAGTCCTACGAGGGCGCGCTCCTGATCGCCAGCCACGACCTGCCGTTCCTGGAATCCGTGGGCATCACCCGGTGGATCCTGCTGGACGACGAGCTGCGGGAGACCGACGCCGACGAGATCCGTGAACTGTTCGGGAGCGCGGAATCCACCCAGGCGGGCACGGTATGACGGGCGTCGACCTGGGCCCCTGCGTCGTCCTGATCACCGGGGTGATGGCCGCGGGCAAGTCCACCGTGGCCCAGCTCCTGGCGGAGAGCCTGCCGCGAGCGGTCCATGTGCGCGGCGACGTCTTCCGCCGCATGATCGTCTCCGGCCGCGCGGAGATGACACCCGACGAGGCCGAGGAGGCGCGGCGCCAGCTCGACCTGCGCCAGCGGATCTCCGCGCAGGTGGCCGACGCCTACGCGGACGACGGATGGACGGCCGTCGTCCAGGACATCGTGCTCGGCGAAGACCTGCCGCGTTACGTCGACAGGGTCCGCACCCGCCCGCTGCACGTCGTCGTGCTCGCCCCCTCGCCGGAAACCGTGCGCGAGCGGGAGGAGGGGCGGGGCAAGACCGGGTACGGGGCGTGGACGGTGGAGGCGTTCGACGCGCATCTGCGCGGCGGGACGCCCCGGATCGGGTTGTGGCTGGACACGTCCGGCCAGACGCCCGACGAGACGGTTTCGGCCATCCTCGACGGACTGCGCGAGTGAGCCGCGCGCGGGCCGCGGCGGGGTGACACGGAGGGGGCGGTGCGATGCGGGTGGCGGCGGGCTCTCAGGCCGCCTCGTAGCTGTGGGCCCGCCCGCCCCGCCACTCCACCCAGACCGGGTTGTCGAGGAGCCGGTCCGCTTCTTCGAGGCCGGCCTCGCTCAGGAACACGATCACGTCGTGGTCGCTGTGGGCCAGCCCGAGTATCTCGTCCCGGCCTTCGTAGTGAACGGTCACCCGGCGGCCGCCCGAGGGGGTCGGCCGGTGGATGACGATCGGGGGATTTGCCATGGGTCCACCCTGCGACGCGCCCCGCACCCTCGCATCCCCGGCCCGACCTCTTCGCGCGCGGTCCGAAGACCGCCCGGAAAAGGCCCCCGCACCGCCCCCGGGGGCCGACAGGGTCCTCACTGCCCGGGGGGCGCGAGTTCCACCGTTGTGGTGACGCTGACCAGGGATGGGCTGCGCGGGGCGGAGCCGAACCCGAAGGCGACCGGTGGATCGAGCGGGGCGAGCGCGCCCAGGCTCACCCCGTCCAGCGCGGCGTCGGCGGCCACGACCGGCCGCAGTCCCCGCGCCCCGTACCACTCGCGCCGCCCCGGGCCCGCGCGGCCCAGGGTCCGTACGCCGGGCATCAGCAACCGGGCCGGTACGTCGCACAGCGCGGCCCAGACCGGGCTGCGGGCGAACGGGGCCGGCACGGCGGACAGCAGCAGACCGAGGGCCGTCCGGCGCCCGGTCCGCAGCCGCAGGCGCAGCGGCCCCGCCTCGACGAGCCAGGTGGAGTCCCCGGCCGGGGCGCCGGCGGTGACGGACACGGGCACCACCTCGATCCGGTCGAAGCGGTAGGTGGCAGCGACGAAGTCCGCGATCCGCCGGGACGGGGCCAGCAGGACCCGTTCACCGTCCGGATGCTCCACCATGACGTCGCTGAATGCCCCGAACGGCGACCGCGGCCAGTGCCCGACCACCAGCCGGGTGCCCGAGGACGTCCCCACACCGGCGATCCAGCCGTCGAACCGCAGTCGCTCACCCGTCACGACCGCCAGTCTGCCCCGCCACCGCCCCGGATCACTCGAAGCGGGACGTGTCCCCGGCTCCGCGGCGTACGATCTCGGGCTCGTCGCCGGAGAAGTCGATGACCGTGGTCGGCTCGGTGCCGCAGTCGCCCGAGTCGATGACGGCGTCCACCTCGTGGTCGAGCCGCTCCTTGATCTCCCAGCCCTGCGTCAGCGGCTCCTCCTCGTCCGGCAGCAGCAGGGTGCTGGAGAGCAGCGGCTCGCCGAGCTCCGAGACCAGTGCCTGGGTGACGACGTGGTCGGGGATGCGCACCCCGACCGTCTTCTTCTTCGGGTGGAGCAGCTGGCGGGGGACCTCCTTCGTCGCGGGGAGGATGAAGGTGTAGCTGCCGGGTGTCGCCGCCTTGACCGCGCGGAACACGTCGTTGTCCACACGGACGAACTGCGCCAGCTGAGCGAAGTCGTGGCACACCAGCGTGAAGTGGTGCCGGTCGTCGAGATTCCGGATCGACTTGATCCGGTCGATGGCGTCGCGGTTGCCCAACTGGCAGCCCAGGGCGTAGCACGAGTCGGTGGGATACGCGACGAGCGCACCGGACCGGATACTGTCGACCACCGTGCCGATGGTGCGGGGCTGGGGATTTGCGGGATGCACGTCGAAGTACTTGGCCATTCGCCGAGCTTACGCGTTCGGGCCAGGCCGGTAGAGCCCTGTGCACGGAAGCGTGAAGGGGCGGACCGTCGCGCGACGGTCCGCCCCTTCTTCCGTTTCGTACGCCGGTGTTCACCGCCGGGCCGGTCAGACCGCGGCGGCTCCCACCAGCTCGTCCAGGACGTCCTCCATGGTCACGAAGCCGATGACCGTGCCCTTGCCTCCGGTGACCGCCGCGAGATGCGTACCGGCGGCGCGCATCGCGGTGAGGGTGTCGTCGAGCGGGGTGTCGATCTCGACCCGGATGACCGGGTGGAGGGCGCTCTTCGGGAGCGCCTTGGTGCGCTCGGCGACACCGAGGGCGTCCTTGATGTGGAAGTAGCCCAGCAGCCCGTCGTCGGGGCCGGTGACCGGCAGCCGGGAGAAGCCCGAGGCGACCGCGGCCCGCTCCAGACCCTGCGGGGTGATGCCCAGGTCGACGGTGACGGTCCGGTTCAGCGGGACCATCACCTCGCCGACCGGCCGGGTCCCGAGCTCCAGGGCGTCCCGCAGCCGCTCGCCGTCGGCCGGGGCCAGCAGCCCGGCGTCGCTGGAGTCCTTCACCAGACGTACGAGCTCGTCGTCGGTGAACACCGAGGCGACCTCGTCCTTGGGCTCCACCTTGAGCAGGCGCAGCAGCATGTTGGCGAAGGCGTTGATGCCGAAGATGACCGGACGCAGGGCCCGGGTCAAGGCCACCAGGGACGGCCCCAGCGCCAGGGCGGTGGCGACGGGGGCGGCCAGCGCGATGTTCTTCGGGATCATCTCGCCGATGAGCATGTGCAGATACGTCGCCAGCGTCAGCGCGATCACGAACGCGATCGGGTGGACCAGCGCGTCGGGCACGCCGACCGCGTCGAACGGCGGCTCCAGCAGATGGGCTATGGCCGGTTCCGCGACGGCGCCCAGCACCAGCGAGGAGATGGTGATGCCGAGCTGCGCGGTGGCCATGGCGGCCGACAGGTGTTCGAGACCCCACAGGGTGCTCCTGGCCCGGCGGCTGCCCCGGACGGCCTGCGGCTCGATCTGGCTGCGGCGGACCGAGATGAGCGCGAACTCCGCGCCCACGAAGAACGCGTTGGTGAGGAGGGTGAGCGCGCCGATGGCGAGCTGAATCGTGGTCATCGGGCGTCCTCCTCCACGAGGGCCAGCGCCGGAGCGGGCGCGGTGATCCGGACCCGGTCGGCCCGGTGGTGCTCGATGTCGAGCACGTCGAACTGCCAGCCTTCGACCTCCACCCGGTCCGCACGGACGGGGATGCGGGCCAGCTGGTTGGCGAGCAGGCCGGCGAGCGTCTCGTACGGGCCTTCCGGCGCGGTGAAGCCGATCCGGTCGAGCTGGTCCAGCCGGATGCTGCCCTCGGCCGCCCAGACCTGACGGCCGTCGCCGAGCGGCTCGGCCGGTGCGAGATCGGGGCGCTCATGTGGGTCGTGCTCGTCGCGGACCTCGCCCACGACCTCCTCCACGATGTCCTCGACCGTCGCGACGCCCGCCGTACCGCCGTACTCGTCGATCACCACGGCCATCGTCCGGTGCTTGCGCAACTGCGCCAGCAGCCGGTCGACGGGCAGCGAGTCGGGGACGAGGAGCGGCTCGGTGGCGAGCGCCGTGACCGTGGTCCGGGGCCGCTCCGACTCCTCCAGGGCGAGGACGTCGCGGATGTGGACCGTGCCGATGACCTCGTCCAGGCTGTCCCGGTAGACCGGGAAGCGGGACAGGCCGGTGGCCAGCGTGAGGTTGGCGGCGTCGGCCGCCGTGGCATGGGCTTCCAGCGCCCGGACGTCGACGCGCGGCGTCATGACGTTCTCGGCCGAAAGCTCCGCCAGGTGCAGGGTACGGACGAACAGCTCGGCCGAGTCCTGCTCGATGGCGCCCTCGCGGGCGGAGTGCTGGGCGAGCGCGATCAGCTCCTGCGGCGTACGGGCCGAGGCCAGCTCCTCGGCCGGCTCCAGGCCCAGGCGCCGCACGAAGCGGTTCGCGGTGTTGTTGAGGTGCCGGATCAGCGGGCCGAAAGCCGCAGTGAACGCCCGCTGCGGGGTCGAGACGACCTTGGCGACCGTGAGCGGGCTGGAGATCGCCCAGTTCTTCGGGACCAGCTCGCCGACGACCATGAGGACCACGGTGGACACGGCCACACCGAGGAGCGTGGCGACCGTGGACACGGCGCCGGACGGCAGCCCGACGGCCTCCAGCGGGCCGCGCATCAGCACCGCGAGGGACGGCTCGGCCAGCATGCCGATGACCAGGGAGGTCACGGTGATGCCGAGCTGGGCGCCGGAGAGCTGGAGAGTCAGCCGCTTGGCTGCCTTGAGTGCGCTCTCGGCGCCGCGCTCACCGGCCTTCGCGGCGCGTTCGAGCTCGCTCCGCTCGATGGTCGTGAGCGAGAACTCCGCCGCGACGAACACCGCACAGGCCAGTGTCAGCGCGAGGGCGAGGAGAAGAAGGACCACTTCGCTCACCGTGTCACCTCCGTCCCCTGGTGCGTGGGGTCAGGGATGACACGGTTCGTACTGGGAGGCTCACCCATTGCGGTGCCGCAGCTCCTTCTCTGTTCGGGTCGTCGGGATCGACGGGTGGGGGACGGGTGTGAAACCCGCCTGATAGATAGTAAAGGGAGCGCAAAGCAATGGGGAGTGGCGGGCGTCACACGGAGTGCCGTCCCGGGGATGTGTCTCGCGCCGGGTGACGGCGCGGTCGCGGGGCGGCCGACCGCGATCTTGGTGGCCGGAACCGTGCGTAGCGGTCGCGGGCTTGGGAAATCCTTCACCTCCCGGGAGCTTCTGCCCGGCGAGGCGGCTCACGCCCCTCGATCGCCCATCCACAGAAGGAGCGGACGCCGCACATGGTGTTCAAGAAGTTGCTCGGAGCCCTCGGGGTCGGTGGCCCCTCGGTCGACACCGTTCTGCAGCCCGGCCCGGCCCTGCCCGGTGGTCCCCTCTCCGGGGAGGTCCGCCTGCGGGGCGGCGGGTCGGACGTGACGGTCGACCGGATCTCCCTTCTCCTCGTCGCCCGGGTCGAGAGGGAGGGCCAGGAGGAAGAGGACGAGGGCACGGTCGTCCTCGAACGGTTCACCGTCGGCGGTGGATTCCGGCTGGCGGAGGAGGCCGACCACACGGTGCCCTTCACCGTCACCCTGCCGTGGGAGACGCCGATCACCGAACTCCACGGCCAGCACCTCGGCCCCGTGCTCGGCATCCGGACGGAGCTGGAGATCGCCGGGGCACGCGACAAGGGCGACCTCGACGCGCTCGCGGTGGGACCGCTGCCCGCGCAGGAAGCGATCCTGGAGGCCTTCGGTCAGCTCGGTTACGCGTTCAGGTCCGCGGACCTGGAGCTCGGCCATATTCGTGGCACCGGTCAGCAGCTGCCCTGCTACCAGGAGATCGAGATCCTCCCGCCCGCCGGTCACGCGCACACCGTGAACGAGATCGAGGTGACCTTCATCGCCGCACCGGGCGGCCTGGAGGTAGTCATCGAGGCGGACAAGCGCGCCGGGCTCTTCTCCGAGGGCCACGACACGGTCCACCGCTTCACCACATCCCACCACGCGGCCCCGCAGACCGACTGGAACGCCCAGGTCGACGCCTGGCTGAAGGAGGTCGTCGCCGGCCACGAGGGCCATGCCGTGTCTCCCTCGTACGGAGACGAGCACGGCGGCGGGCACCGCTCGGGCCCCGGCGCGGGCGCGGTGGTGGCCGGGGTCGCGGCGGGCGTGGCCGTGGGGGTCGTCGGCGGCATGGTCGCGGCCGAGGTCGTCGACGAGATCGGTGACGCCTTCGAGGGCGAGGAGGACGAGGAGAGCGAGGACGAGGGCTGACCCGGGGGAGCCCCGGGCCGGAAGGGGCAGCCCGCCCTTCCGGCCTGCCCGCCCCTCCGGCCCGCCCGCGCCGGGCCGGACGCTCGGCCACCTCGCCGATCTGGCCCGGCGGGAGCGCGGGATTGCGGGTAGGAAGGGGGGAGCGAACGGCCGCCCCGTGGACAAGGAGTCCCATGAGCCCTGGAACCCCTCCGCCCGATCCGCGGCACCGGCGCCCCGAAGGTGTCACCGACACGACGGTCGAGGCGCTCGGTGCCCTGTCGAAGGCGCTGGAGACAGCGGAGCGTGCCCGGGGCGCGCTGTACGACTTCCACCAGCTCACCGGGAGCGCCGACCTGGCCCTCGACGATGCCGTACGACAGCTCCGCGCGGCGGGCCACGGGCTCCGGGCCGATCAGGTCGAACGGGAGATCCTCGGCCGCAACGTCATCCCCGGGCGCTGGACGTTCCAGATCGTCGAGGAGTACAACTCCACCTACTACGACGTGTTCCGCACGATCGAACGGGAGATCAGACAGGAACTCGCCGAGGGCCGCGACCACCTCTACGAAGCCGAGATGAAGGCGGCCCGGCGGACCGAAGGACATCCGGACCACACGGCCGACTGACTTCCTGCCCCCGCGAGTTGGGGCAGGCGCACCCTGGCGTACGTCGCGCGATCCCGGGCACACGGAGGTCACCGCTCGGAAGGAGCTCCCCATGCTCGGTATAGCTGCCGCAGTCCTGTTCTTCATCGCGTTCCTGATCAACGCGGCCGACATCTCCACCAACGACGTGTTCGCGTCGACCAACGTGATGCTGCTCGGCCTCATGCTCCTCGCCCTCCATGTCGCGGGCGTGGGTGCGGGCACCCGGATCGGCGGCTCGCGCCGGCGCTGAACCGTCCCCTCCCGGCCCCACCGCCGATCCGACCGGCGGTGGGGCCGATGCCTGCCGTCGGACCGGGATCCCCCGGCATCGTCACCGAACGTAGCCTCACGAGATGCGGAGCGCACCGACTCCGGTGACGCTGGGGCTCCGGTCGCGCACGCAACACGGTCGCCGACGGAGGACCCACGACGGAGGACACCCCATGAACCTGTACGACAGCCCGGTGGAGCGAGCCCGCCGCACCCGTGAACGCGCCGAGGAACTGGGTCGCGCCGCCGACCGGGCCACCGACCCCGAGCACCGCCGACGGCTGCGGGCCAAGGCCCTGCGGCTGCTCCGCGAGGAGCCCACGCCCGACCCCGGTCGCTAGGACCTCTCGTACGGGAAAAGCCGATTGCCCGGGCGCGTGCCGCCCGGGTAGCGTCACGCGGCGTGACCCCCACTCTGCGCACCGAGAGGCTCCTGCTGGAGCCGTACGTCCCCGAGGACGAAGAGGACTTCGTCGCCCTGTTCCAGGACACCCGGGTGTCCCGATGGATGGGTGACGGCCCTTCCTCCGAGGCGGAGGACCGGGCGCTGTTCGGGCGGGTCTTCACCAAGGTCTACGCCCAGGATCTCTTCGCCGTCTGGGCCGTCCGCCGCGACGGCCGGCTGATCGGGCACGCCGAGATCAAGCGGACCGACACCGTGGAAGGCCACGAGATCATCTACGCCCTCGCACCCACGGCGTGGGGCTCCGGCCTGGGCACCGAACTGGCCCGGGCCGTCGTCGCCCACGGCTTCGGCACCCTCGGACTGGCCGAGGTCCACGCCACCGTCGCCGCCGCGAACGAGGCCTCGTTGACCCTGCTGGACAGGATGGGCTTCGCGTACGTGCGGGACATCGAGGAGGACGACGGCAGCACCACCCGTGTGCTGACCCTCCGCCGCTGACCCCGGCCGGCTCCGGGAGCAGCGAGGACTCACCTACCTGGCTTCTACCGAGATCGCCTGGGCGGGGGCCACCGACGCGCCCTCGACGCCATGACGCTTGAGGGCGTCCGCTACGAAACCGCCCGCCTTCATCTCCTCCACGAACGACGCCAGCAGCTCCTGTGCCGCCGCCCCTCGCCCGGCCGGTACCCCCATGGCCTGCTGGATCACCATGAATCGCCCCGGCAGCACCCGTACGCCCTCCTCCTGCGCGGCCTCGGCCTCCAGCAACTGCCGGATCCCGGCGGCCACCTCGACGTCCCCCGCCCGCAGGGCAGCGAGGGCGCGCGGGGCGCCCTCCAGCCGGACGACCTCGGCGTGGCGGATCTCGCGGGTGAGGAAGAGGTCGTACGCGGACCCGGCCCCGACCGAGATGCGGGTGCCCTCGCGGTCCACCTGGTCGTTCTCGGTGACGGGGGCACGCTCCGGCACCAGGTAGCTGCCCTCGATGAGCACATAGGGGGCGGTGAACCGCAGCCCCTCGCCCCGCGCCGGGTCGACCGCGAAGAACCCGATGTCCGCCCGCTCGGCCCGCACCGCGTCGACCGACAGCGCGGCCCGCTCGAAGGCCATCAGCTCCACGGGCACCCCGAGCCGCCGCCCGAACTCCCGGGCCAGGTCGACGGAGACCCCGGCCGGCTCCCCGCTCGCCGGATCCCGGTGGGCCAGGATCGGGTTGCCGAGGTTGATCGAGGCCCGCAGGGTGCCGCCGGGCGCGAACGTGGAGACCAGGGCGGAAGGCGTCGGCTGCTGAGTCATGGAGCCGAGTCTATGAGGGGGGCTGCGACGGTCGACGGGCGTACGGGGCCTGACTCCCGCCCGACCGGCCAGGCTCCCCGCCCGACCGGGCCCCCGGACCGATCAGGTGCCCACCCCGCGTCCTCACGCCCCCACCGTGCCGTCCACCCCTTCCCGCAGCAGGTCCGCGTGACCGTTGTGGCGGCCGTACTCCAGCAGGACGTGCACCATGACCATCCGCAGCGAGACGTCCTTCTCCCAGCGCGGCTGACGTCCCACCAGGTCCAGCGAGCCCGCCTCCCGCTCGATCCGGCGCGAGGTCTCCACCTCCGCCTCCCAGGCGGCGAACGCCTCGGCCCCGGTTGAAGCGCTCGCGTCGTACGCCGCCTGGAAGTCGAACGGCTTCTCCGACCACACCATCGGAGCCGCCTCGTCCTCGAACACCCTCCGGAACCAGGCGCGTTCCACCTCCGCCATGTGCCGCATCAGGGCCAGCAGCGACAGCGTGGACGGTTCCATCGACCGCTCGCGCAACTCCTCGTCGCTCAGCCCCGCGCACTTCATGGCCAGGGTCTCCCGGTGATAGTCGAGAAAGGCCCGCAGCGTCTCGCGCTCACTGCCCAGGAGCGGGGGCCCGACCCGGTCGTCAGTCTTCATGATCATCGTCCTCGGTTCCGTGGTGCCGGCCGACAGTATGTCCGCCGCGGCGTTCCCCGGGCAGCCGGGTTTCCGCGCAGCCGCCTCTAGGCTGTGCGGCATGGACGTACGAGACCTGCTGCGGCGCTCCGGGGGACCGGTGACCCGAGACCGGATCGCGGACGACCTGGCCGCGCTCGGCCTCGGACCGGGCGACACCGTGATGTTCCATACGCGCCTGTCCGCGATCGGCTACGTCTCCGGCGGCCCCGAGACCGTCATCGACGCCCTCCTCGACGTCGTCGGTCCGACCGGCACGCTGATGGTCACCTGTGGCTGGAACGACGCCCCGCCGTACGACTTCACCACCTGGCCGGGCTCCTGGCAGGACGCCGTGCGGGCCCACCACCCCGCGTACGACCCGGACCTGAGCGAGGCCGATCACAGCAACGGCCGCCTCCCCGAGGCTCTGCGCCGGAGACCGGGGGCGGTGCGCAGCCGCCACCCTGACGCGAGCCTCGCGGCGCTCGGCCCGTCCGCCGCCGCGCTGATGGCCGACCACCCCTGGGACGACCCGCACGGCCCCGGCAGCCCGCTGGCCCGCCTCGTCGCCCTCGGCGGCCGGGTGCTGCTGCTCGGGGCGCCCGGCGAGACGATGA
The DNA here is from genome assembly GCF_014649875.1 of Streptomyces rubiginosohelvolus. Lineage (GTDB taxonomy): Bacteria > Actinomycetota > Actinomycetes > Streptomycetales > Streptomycetaceae > Streptomyces > Streptomyces rubiginosohelvolus. The sequence continues at coordinate 219,853 of NZ_BMTW01000006.1, forward strand.
CGCTGCTGCACCTCGCGGAGTCGCTGGCCCAGGCGCCCGGCAAGCGGTTCGTGACGTACGAGCAGCCCGTCCGCGTGGACGGCGTCCGGGAATGGCGTACCTTCCACGACATCGACTCTACGGACGGCGCGTTCGACTACTCCCCGGTCGTGCCCGAGGGACAGGACCCGTTCGCGGTCATCGTCCGGGCCATGCTCGACGCGGGCATCGGCCGGACCGGCACCGTCGGGGCGGCCGACAGCCGCCTGTTCGATGCCGGTCCCGCCGTCGACTTCGGCGTCCGCTGGATCGAGGAGCGCCTGAACGCCCCCGCGTGACGGCTCGCTCAGGCCAGCCGCACCTTGACCGTCTGCGTCGCCCCGCTCGTACCGGAAAGGTCACCGAAGACGAGGCGCAGCGACCCGCCCGTGGTCGCCGACGTCACCGTCGCCGGCTTCGACAGGACCGAGGCGACGGCCCGCTTCCACGTGAGGGTCAGGCTGGTGCGCGCCCGCATGGGGTCGCTCACGCACACCGTCGCCGTCCCGTCGGCGTGCTCGGTCACCATCACCGAGCACGGGGCGTCCGCCACCAGCGGCCCGACGCTCCCGCCGAACCAGAAGTTGACCGCCGTCAGCCCGAGTGAGGGGACCGCCACCCCCTGCTGGTCGTCCGTGTTGGCGAGCACGCGCAGCCAGCCGCTGTCCGCCGCCCGCGCCGCCGTCCGCTGTTCGGACGCGCCGGGCAGGAGCTGGTACGCGTACGTGGCGTCCGACGGGTCCGTGCCGTGGTCGAACCAGAGGGTGAGGTACTTCCGGGAGACCGGATCCGTGGAGCCCGCCCGGTTGATGTCGCGCCAGCGGCCTGTCCGGTTCTCCCGCAGCGCCTTCACGCCCGCCCCGCCCGGGAAGACGTAACCGCCGTGCCCGGCCAGGTGCGCCCAGGACGCGCCGGACAGCGTCGCCGACCAGGGGGCGGTGACCGGTTTCGCCGAACCGTCGACGGTGAACGGGGCGTTGCCCGTCGGCCCCAGGTTCCGGTTGTCGACCGTGGTCTCCACGGCCGCGCCGTCGCGGCCGTGGATGCCCGCGCCCAGACACACCACCGTGTCGTCCAGGAAGAACCACGACTTCTTCGCCATGAGCGTGCTGGTCAGCCCCTTGAGGTACTGGCCCACGGCGGCGCGCCTGGCGTCGGTGACCCCGCCGACCCAGTTCACATCCGGGAGCGCGACGCCCCAGTCACCGCCAGCCCCGTCGGCGAGGACCTTGCGCGAGACCGTCGTGCCGGGCAGCCGGTACGGGTCGACGGTGGGCCAGAACGCGTCGCTGTACTGGCCGTTGGCGAAGGTGTCGCCCCACCAGTAGAGCATCCCGTTCCCGGTGTGCCAGCCGCGCAGGTTCTCGCCGTTGCCGGTCTCGTAGAAGGTGATCCGCCGGTCGGCCATGCTGAGCGACGCCGTCCAGCCGGGACGGCGGTGAGTGGCCCGGGCCATGTCGGGGAAGAGCCGGTGGCCCGCCGGCTCGGCGACCGGGGTGAGGGAGGTGTCGTCCAGGACGCTCTTGATCCGGGCCAGGGCGGTGAGCCCGAGCGAAGGGTTGTTCAGCGGCGGGCTGTAGTAGTCGCGCTGCGCCCAGCCCTTGACGAGCGCCCGCCACCGGGCGTTCTCGGCGGCCGACGCACCCCGCCCCAGCAGCACGATCGAGGCCATGATGGGGTGCCCGCGCCGGTGGTCGTCGACCTCGCCCCGGCTGATCGCGCGCCCCGCGACGGAGTCCATGACCAGGCCGTTGTAGAGGAACGGGGCCCACGCGTTCTCCACCGCGTCGAACACCACCTGCCGCTTCGGGTCGGTCACCTCCCACGTGGTCCCCTTCAGCAGCGCGAACAGCAGCCCGAGCCCGCCGAGCATCACCGATCCGTAGCTGCCGGTGTAGGGCACGGTGGTGTGCTGGATGAACGAGCCGTCGGCGTACAGCCCGTCGCCCTTCGTCACCAGCGGGAAGACGGGGGAGAGGGCATCCCTGGCCAGCGCGATCTTCGCGGCGGTCCCACCGACGACCCCGCGCAGGGCCAGCACCCGGCAAAGGTCGACCCGGTTCGCCCCCGTGCTGGTCCCGGTGTACGAGGCGACGGCGGAGTCCGGTACGAAATGGTCGACGGCGGCGCAGTAGCGGGCGAGCCGCTCCGGGGCGATCGCGTCGTACATCAGGACGCACACGTCCAGCAGGGCCTGCGGCGCACCGATCTGCCAGCTGTACCAGTTGCCGTACCGGGTCTGCCCGTCGTTGTAGACCTGGGTGCTGAGGTGTTCCAGGCCGGTGAGCACGGCGTCGCGCAGAGCGGTGCTCCCGGTCAGCCCGGTGCCCTGCTGGCGGTATGCCTGGGCCATGGTGTTCAGGCGGATGAAGCTGTCGGCCATCCGCCCCGAGAAGACGTACGACTCGGCGTCCGTGTCCGGGTCCGGATCCGCGAAGACGGCGTCGGGCCAGAGCGAGCCGTCCACCGGGGCCATCGTCTCCAGCCACTGCGACGCCTTCGCGCCGAGATCGGCCAGCCGGCTCTTGAAGGGCTCGGCGGTCGGGCTGAACCCCTCGCCGAGGATCAGCGCGCTCCATGTGGTGCGGAGCGCGCTGTACGGATCGTCCTCGGGCGCGGCGGATGCGGCGCCGGGCGCGGCGAGCATCAGCGCTCCGCCGCCCGCGGCGGTGAGTGCCGCCGAGGTGGCCAGGAAGGTACGGCGGGACCAGGCAGAAGTCATGGGAGAGCTCCGGGTCGGTGACGTGTCTCCGGCGGGAACCCGGCGCGCGGTGCATGGGCGGACACTGAACCGACCCCGGGATCCGACTGTTCTGAGCGGGCGGGCACTTTCTAGCAGCCTCCTGACGACTCGCTCAATGACTTTGGCCGAATTGATCGTATCGATCGGTTCTCTGGGCGTGTATGTCACTCCCGAGGGCGAACCGGCGTGCGGCCGTCGCACGGGGGTAAAACTCCGCTCGGATCGTTTCGAGCGGATGTGATCGATATGGTTGAGAGCTCAGCCGTCTCCGAGCCCAGGGGGATCCATGCGACTGCACGTCGACCAGCGCCATGAGCGGGTGCTCGAACTCGTCCGCGAGCGCGGCAGCCTGCGCGTCGCCGAACTCGCCGAGGAGCTCGGCATGTCCGCCGTCACCCTGCGCCGGGACGTCGAGGCGCTGGCGGCCCAGGGTCTGGTGGAGCGGCTGCACGGCGCGGTGGTGTGGCCCTCCGGGCAGTCCCGGCCCGCCCCGGCCCCCGCACCCTCCGCCGAGGGGCTGGTGGTGGGCATGGTGGTGCCGACCACCGAGTACTACTACGCGGACGTGGTGCGCGGCGCCCGGCAGACCGTCGAGGCCGCGGGCGCCCGGCTGACGATCGGGCTCTCCCGCTATCTTCCCGACGAGGACGCCGCCCAGGCCAGGCGGCTGCTGTCCACCGGCGCCGACGGGCTGCTGCTCACGCCGAGCTGGGAGCGCGGCTGCCCGGAGCAGGGCGAAGGGCTGTGGACGGTGGAGCAGGACACCCCGGTCGTCCTGGTGGAACGCTCGGCGCCCCTCGGTCATCCGGCGGCGCGCCTGGACCGGGTGCGTTCGGACCATGCGCACGGGGCCGCCGAAGCGGTGGCGCACCTGGCCGGGCTCGGGCACCGGGCGATCGCGCTCGCCGTGCAGGACAGCCCGACCGCCCCCCGGCTCCGGGTCGGCTACCGGGCCGCCGTGGAGGCGCTGGGGCTGACCCCGGTGTCGCCCTCACCGCTGGACGAGGCTCCGTCGCGGTCGGAGGCCGATCGTTTCGAGCGAACCCTGGAGTACCTGTGCCAGGGCGTGGCGAGCGGTCACGTGACCGCCGCGATCGTGCACAGCGACGCCGACGCGATCGTCCTCATCCCCCGGCTCCAGGCCAGGGGGGTGCGGGTGCCCGAGGATCTCGCGGTGATCGCGTACGACGACGAGGTCGCCTCGCTCGCCGACCTGCCGCTGACCGCGGTGGCCCCCGACAAGCAGGCCGTGGGCGCCGCGGCAGCCCGGCTCCTGCTGGCCCGCCTGGGCGTCGCCGACCCCGGCGCGACGGACACGACGGGCCCGGGTGCCGGTGCCCGTCGGCATCTGGACATCCTCCCCACCCTCCGGGTCCGGGTCTCCTGCGGGGCGGCCGCCGCCGCGCCCTGACGCCGGCGGCGACGCAAGAAGCACCGCACGACGAGCCGTGCCCGGGCCAACAGGCCCTGCGGGCACGGCTCTTCGCGTTTCCGAGGCTCGACGGTCGTCACCGGCGCGACCCCGACCCGTTGGTGATCGATTCGATTGAATTGGTCATTTGCTCTTGACGACGATCGGTTCTGCGCAAAATGATGTGTGCCGTTCACCTCATCTCCCGCAGTTCGAGGTCCCGTAGGAGCCGGCCCATGCCCTGTATCGCCCGCACGTCCCGCCTCGCCCTCGCGGCGTCCGCCGCCTCACTCGCCCTGCTCGCCACCGCCTGCGGCGGCTCGGGCTCGGACGCCTCGGGCCCCGGCGACGGCAAGCCCGTCACCCTCACCTTCTGGTCGGCCACCGCGGGCGCCAAGGAGACCGCCGACGCCTTCAACAAGACGCACACCGACATCAAGGTGAAGTTCTCCATGGTCCCCGCGGGCCCCGAGGGCGTCACCAAACTGTCCAACGCGGTCAAGGGCGGCAACGCCCCCGACGTGGCCACGATGGACTACTCCGCCCTGCCCGAGTACGCGAGCGAGGGCAACCTGGAGGACCTCACCCCCAGCTCCGGCGACCTGGTGAAGAAGGAGTTCCCCGAGGCCGTCCAGTCCCTGGTCAACCTCGGCGGGTCCACCTGGGCGGTCCCCTTCGACGTCACACCGATCCAGCTCTTCTACCGCAAGGACCTCTTCAAGAAGCACGGCGTCGATGTGCCGACGACCTGGGCCGAATACCGTACGGCCGCCGAGAAGATCCACACCGGCGACCCCGACGTCACCATCACCAACTTCGGCGGCGGCGACCCCGCCCTGCTCTCCGGCCTCGCCTGGCAGGCCGGCGCCCGGTGGTACGGCACCAACGGCGACGCCTGGAAGGTGAACATCGACGACCCGGCCTCCCGCAAGGTCGCCGCCTACTGGGACGACCTCCTCGCCGAAGGACTCGCCTCCAAGACCCCGCTCTGGGGCGAGGGCGAGAACAAGGAGCGCGCCACCGGCAAGGTCGCCACCATCATCGGCGCCGCCTGGAGCGCCGGGAACTTCCCCGTCAGCTACCCCGACGCGAAGGGCAAGTGGGGCATAGCGCCCCTGCCCACCTGGGACGGCAAGGCGAGCACCGGCATGTACGGCGGAACCTCCTACATCGTGCCCAAGGGCAGCGAACACACCGAGGCCGCCGCCGAGTTCATCAAGTGGGTCACGACCGACCCGGCGGCCATGACCGCCCGCCTCAGCTCCCTCAAGGCCCCCAGCAGCGCCCTGCCCGCCAACGAGGGCATGCGCGCCGCGGCGGCGAAGGAGTTCGACAACTCCTACTTCGGGGACCAGGACGTCTACGCCGTGGCCGGTCAGGCAGCCGACACCATCGTGCCCGGCTGGACCTGGGGCCCGGTCCAGCAGCAGGTCACCTCGGTGCAGATGGCCGCGGGCGGAGACCACACGAAGATGCTGAGCTCCGGTCAGGCGAAGGGCGAGACCGCGGTGACCGACCGCGGTCTGAAGCTCGACAAGTAGGGCCTGGCGAAAGGCCCTGATTCCTCGGCTGCCCGGCACTCTCGCCGTGCCGGGCAGCCCCACCCCGACCGTCCCCACCCGCCGAAGGAGCACCAGGTGGCAGCCCCACTCGCCCGGCCGGCCAAGACCCCGGCACCCCCGGCCGTGCCGCCGCCCGCCGGATCCGCCGGACCGGCCGGACCAGGAAGGCCCGGTGCCCCGGGCGGCCCCGGCACACGCCGCGGACAGCGCCGGGCCGTCGCCCTGTTCACCGTCCCGTTCTTCGCCCTCTTCGCCGCCGTCACCGTCCTGCCGATGATCTACGCGGCCTGGATGAGCCTCTACCGGGAGGAGTCCTCCGGCCTGGGATTCGGCGGAACCGAGCGCGTCTTCGCCGGGTTCGGCAACTTCACCGAAGCCCTCGGCAACGAAGCGTTCCTCCGCTCCTTCGGGAACATCGCCCTCTACTGCGCCCTCTACATCCCCGCGATGGTCGGCGGTGCGCTCATCCTGGCCCTGCTCGTCGACTCGGCCATGGCCCGGGCCAGGCGCTTCTTCCAGATCGCCTACTTCCTGCCGCACGCGGTGCCCGGCCTGATCGCCTCACTGATCTGGCTCTACCTCTACACACCCGGCCTCAGCCCCGTCACCGACGCCCTCGACGCGTTCGGCGCGAGCTGGAACTTCTTCGGCGAGGACGAGGCGATCTTCTCCGTCGTCAACATCTCCGCCTGGCAGTGGACCGGGTACAACATGATCATCTTCTACGCGGGTCTCCAGGCCGTTCCCCGCGAGGTCCTGGAAGCCGCGACCGTCGACGGAGCCGGCGCCCTGCGCACCGCCCTCCAGGTCAAGATCCCCATGATCCGGCCGACCGTCGTGCTGACCCTGCTGTTCACCTGCGTCGGCGCCATCCAGCTCTTCGACGCCCCCAAACTCGTCCAACTCCGCGCCAACACCATGGGCGAGGACTGGTCGCCGACCATGTTCATCTACACCGTGGCCTTCAAGGGCCACGACTACGGCCTGGCCGCCGCGAGCTCCCTCCTGCTCGCCCTCGTCGCCGGCCTGCTGTCCTTCGTCGTCACCAAGCTCGGCAACCGGTGGAAGGCCTCATGAGCACCCAGACAGCCCACCGCGAGGCACCGGCCGCCGTCACCCGGCGCGACAGGACCGGACGCCGCACCGCACCACGCCCGCCCGCACGCCGGAACCGCACCGGAGGCCTCACCTCCCGGGTGGCGGTGAACGCCGTGCTCGCCGTCGTCGCCGTCTACACGCTGATGCCGCTGACCTGGCTCCTCATCGCCTCCACCAAGAGCTACCGGGACCTGTTCGCCACCAATCCGTTCAGCCTCGGCGACTTCGCGTTCCTGTCGAACCTGAACGCCCTGCTGGAATACAACGACGGCGTCTTCGTCCGCTGGATGCTCAACAGCCTCCTCTACACCGTCGTCGCCTCCCTGCTCTCCACCCTCATCTCCGTCGCCTGCGGCTACGCCTTCGACAAGTACGCCTTCCGCGGCCGGGAGAAGTGGTTCGGGGTCGTCCTCGTCGGCGTCCTCATCCCCTCGACCGTCGTCCAGCTCCCGCTGTACCTGATGGCCTCCGAACTGGGCCTCGTCAACACCTACTGGGCCGTCCTGATCCCCAGCCTCGTCAACCCCTTCGGCGTCTACCTGGCCCGCGTCTTCTCCGAGGGGTACGTGCCGGGCGAGGTCCTCGAAGCCGCCCGCGTCGACGGAGCCGGCGAGGTGCGGACCTTCGTCAAGGTCGCCCTGCCGATGCTCGCGCCCGGCTTCGTGACCATCTTCCTGTTCTCCTTCACCGCGAGCTGGAACAACTTCTACGGCGCGCTCATGATGCTCAACGACGACCGGCTCTACCCGGTCAACCTGGGCCTGTTCATGTGGAACCAGAACGTCTACCAGCAGCCGGAGCTCTACCCGCTGGTCATCATCGGCTCCCTCGTCGCCGTCGTCCCCCTGATCGTCGCCTTCCTCTGCCTCCAGCGCTTCTGGCGCTCGGGCCTCACCGCAGGAGCCGTCAAGTGAGCCACCCCGCCACGCCCCGGGTGACCCGCCCCCGCACCGTCCTGGCGATGAGCGGCGAGACCCGGGCCGCGATCCTCGCCCCCGAAGCCCTGGACCGGCTCGCCCGCGTCGCCGACCTCGACCCCCGCCTCCTCGTCACCGACTTCGGCGCCGACGACCCCGCCCAGCGCACCGGACTCCACGAGGCCGAGGTCCTGTTCACCGGTTGGGGCTGCCCCCCGCTGGACCCGGCGGCCCTGAGCGCCATGCCCCGGCTGCGCGCCGTCGTCCACGCCGCAGGTTCCGTCAAGCACCACATCACCCAGGACGTCTGGGACCGGGGCATCGCGGTGAGCACCGCCGCGACGGCCAACGCCTTCCCGGTCGCCGAGTACACGGTCGCCGCGATCCTCTTCGCCAACAAGCACATCCTGGAGAGCGCCCGCGTCTACCGCGAAGCGCGCTCCCGGGTGAACCTCCTCGAACGGTTCCCCGGCGTCGGCAACTACCGCCGCACCGTCGGCATCGTGGGCGCCTCCCGCATCGGCCGCCGTGTCGTCGAACTGCTGCGCCCCTACGACCTGCGCGTCCTGGTCCACGACCCGTACCTCGACGAGGCGGACGCCCGGACCCTCGGTGTGGAGCGCACCGACCTCGACACCCTGGCGGCCGAGAGCGACGTCGTCACCATCCACGCCCCCGAACTCCCCGGCACCTACCACCTGTTCGACGCCCCGCGCCTCGCGCTGATGCGGGACGGGGCGACCCTCGTCAACACCGCCCGCGGCTCCCTGGTGGACACCGAAGCGCTGGTGAAGGAAGCGGCCACCGGACGTCTGAACGCCGTCCTCGACCACACGGAACCGGAAGTCCTGCCCGCCGACTCGCCGCTCTACGACCTGCCGAACGTCCTGCTCACCCCGCACATCGCCGGCTCCCAGGGCGGCGAACTCCACCGGCTCGCCGACGCCGCCGTCGACGAACTCGAACGGTACGCGCACGGCCTGCCGTTCGCCCACGCGGTGGACCCCCGCACCCTGCACCAGCAGGCCTGAACCCGTCCCCGTACCCACCCCCGTACCTCTCCGGGAGACCCGCCATGTCCCGTGCCCGCCGCGTGCTCGTCGTCGGCATCGACGGAGTGCGCCTCGACACCCTGCACCGGGTGCCCACCCCGTACCTCGACGCGGTCGCCGACGCCGGGTTCCTGGCCCCGGTGACCGTGGGGGAGGACACCCCCACCATGTCGGGCCCGTGCTGGGCCACCGTCGTCACCGGCGTCCGCGTCACCAAGCACGCCGTGTGGAGCAACGACTTCAGCGGCCACCGCCTCGGCGTCTTCCCGGACTTCGCCACCCGCCTGGCCCGCCAGGACGGCCGCCGCACCTATGTCGCGGCCGCCTGGGAACCTCTGGTCACCGTCGCCGACGGCGGTCCGATGCTCCGCCGCCCCACCCGGCTCACCCACCACGCACCGGCCGCCGACACCCCGGCCGCCTGGGAGGAGGCCGACGCCTCGACCGTGCGCGACGCGGTGGCCGTCCTCACCCATGAGGATCCCGAGGCGTCCTTCGTCTACCTCGGCGCCCCCGACGAGACCGCCCACCACCTCGGCTGCGGCGACGCGTACGAGTCATCGGTCCAGGCCGCCGACCGCCGCCTGGGCGACCTCCTCGCCGCCCTGGGCGCCCGGCCCGGTTACGGGAACGAGGCATGGACCGTCCTCGTCGTCACCGACCACGGGCACCGGGACGAGGGCGGCCACGGCGGCGGCAGCCCGGCCGAACGCACCGCCTGGCTCGCCTGCGCGGGGCCGGACATCACCGCCGGGGCCCGCCCCGCCCGCCCGGTCCGGCATGAGGACGTCGCCGCCCAGGTGTACGCGGCCCTGGACCGTACGCCCGACTCGCACTGGACGCTCGACGGCCGCGAGGTGCCCACCGTGCCGCGCGGTGTCCTTTTCGACATGGACGGCACCCTCGTCGACACCGAGCCCCTCTGGCTGGAGGCGGCCCGTGCCGTCGCGGCCGCCCACGGCCACCACCTCACCGAGGAGGAGGGCGCCTCGGTCCTCGGCCGCACCTGCGCCGACACCGCCGTCGGCCTCGCAGAGCTGTGCCCGGAGCCCACCACCGTCGCCGGGCTGGAGACCGAACTGGAGGACACGTTCCTCGCCGCCGTCGAAACGGGCGTGGAACTGCGGCCCGGAGCGCGCGCCCTGCTGGACCGGCTGGAGAGGGAGGGCCTGCCCGCGGCTCTGGTGTCGGCCTCGCCGCGCCGCGTGGTGGACACGGTCCTGCGTACGGTGGGCGGCGAGGCGTTCCGTACGACGGTGGCGGACGGCGAGAGCGACCGCTCCAAGCCCTTCCCGGACCCCTACCTGAAGGCGGCCGCGCGGCTGGGGCTTCCGCCCGAGGCCTGCCTGGCGGTCGAGGACAGCCCCACCGGGGTGGCCGCGGCGGAGGCGGCGGGCTGCAGGGTGCTGGCCGTGCCCTCGGCGGCGCCGATCGCGCCGGCCCCGGGGCGGCGGGTACGGACTGACCTCACGGCCCTGCTACGGGAATGGGGGCCGGAGGAGCCGGGGTGACGTGAAGACGCCGGTGGCCGACGGGCGCGCTGCCCGCCGGCCACCGGCGTCCTGGTCCTTACGCGGCGTGCGCCCGCCCCGGGGCGAGCACCGCCATCAACCGGGTCACCGTCCGGGCCATCGCGTCCCGGCCGTCCGCGAGATACCGGCGCGGGTCCACGCCCCGGTCGTCCTGGGCCAGCCGTTCCCGTATCGCCCCGGTCATCGCGATGTTCAGCGCGGTCCCGATGTTCACCTTGCGGATCCCACCCGCCACGGCGCGGGCCAGCTCCTCGTCGGAGGCCCCGGACGAACCGTGCAGCACCAGCGGAACCGGCACCGCCGCACGCAGCCCGCCCAGCAGCTCGTGGTCGATGACGGCGTCCCGCGAGGTCATGGCGTGCGAGGTGCCGACCGCCACGGCCAGCGCGTCGACCCCGGTGGCCGCGACGAACGACCGCGCCTCCTCGGGGTCCGTACGCGCCCCGGGCGCATGGGCGTTCAGCGGCGGCTCCCCGTTCTTGCCGCCGACCTGCCCGAGCTCGGCCTCCAGCCACAGGCCCCGCTCGTGCGCCCAGACGACGGCGGCGCGCGTGGCCGCGAGATTCTCCGTGTACGGCAGCCGTGCGGCGTCGAACATCGCCGAACTGAAACCGCAGTCGGCCGCCCGGTGCAGTAGCTCCGTCGACTGCACATGGTCGAGGTGCAGGGAGACGGGGACGGCCGCCTGGTCCGCCACCTCCGCCGCGGCGCGCGCGATCGGCCGCGGCCGGCCCCGGTGATAGGCGACCGCGTTCTCACTGATCTGCAGGATCACCGGCGACCCCGCCGCCTCCGCGCCCTCGGCGATGGCTTCCGCGTGTTCCAGGGTGATGACGTTGAAGGCGGCGACCGCACGGTGCTGTGCGGCGGCCTCGGCGATCAGATCGCCGGTGGCGGCGAGGGGCATGGTGACTCCGGGATGAGGCTGAGGGACTGAGGACCGATCGGCGGGGAAGGGGCGGGGCCCGATGGGTCAGGCCGTGCCGCTGCCGTCAGGCCGTGGTGCTGAGGATGACCGAGCGGGTGAGGTGGCGCGGCCGGTCCGGGTCCAGGCCCCGCGCGTTCGCGATGGCCAGCGCCAGTCGCTGCACCCGGACCAGCTCCGCCAGCGGGTCGAGGCCCCCGGCCACCCAGCGGGCGCCGGTCGCGTGCACCTCGTCCATCAGCCCCGACGGGGCCTCACCGAGCATCCAGGTCGCAGTGGAGCGGGTGGAGATGCTGATCGGGCCGTGCCGGTACTCCATCGCCGGGTACGCCTCGGTCCAGGCGAGCGCCGCCTCGCGCATCTTCAGCGCCGCCTCGTTGGCGAGCCCTACGCTCCACCCCTGCCCGAGGAAGGTGAACTGGCTGCACTCCACCAGACCGGCGGGCAGCGGCTCGGCCAGCGCGACCTGGGCGTCCTCGACGACCGCGTCGCTGTGCAGACCCAGATGGGCGCGGAGCAGGGTCAGCGCCGAGGTCGCGAAGCGGGTCTGCACGACGGACTTCTCGTCGGCGAACTCGAGCACGATCGTGTCGTCGGCCATGGCGGCCATCGGGGTGTCGGGGTCGCCGATGACCACCGTGCGGCGGGTCGTATTACCGATCCGGCCGAGGAGCCCGAGCACCTCCGTCGTGGTGCCGGAGCGGCTCAGGGCCACGACCCGGTCGTAGGGGCGCCCGGCCGGGAACTCGGACGCGGCGAAGGCGTCGGTCTCACCCTGGCCGCTGCCCTCCCGGAGGGCAGCGTAGGCCTGGGCCATGAAGTACGAGGTCCCGCAGCCGACCACGGCGATGCGCTCGCCCGCCGCCGGAAGCCGGTGGGCCAGCCCGTCCGCCATACCGGCGGCCACCTGCCAGCAGTCGGGCTGGCTGGCCAGCTCCTGAGCCACGTGCGTCATCTGTGCTCCCTGTTCGCGGCGATCGATGCTCGAAGCTGCATATTAGGCAAGCGTTTCGAGCAATATCAAGCAGAAGGGGCGTCAGGTTCGTACGTCAGGCGCGGCGCCCCGCCCCCGCCTACGGGACCCCGACCGGGATCGGTCGCCGCCGGGGTGCCACAGTCGAGGGTGGGGTGTGCGCCACTTCGCGGTCGCGCATTCCGCCGCGGCCGATGGGTAGAGTGAATGCGTTTCGCGATATCTGCGGAAGGGCCGAGCTAGGGGGAACGATTTATGGGTTCGCTGACGGGAAAGGTCGCGTTGGTCACGGGTGCCAGCCGCGGCATCGGTCGGGCGATTGCCCGGCGACTTGCGCGCGACGGGGCCCTGGTCGCCGTTCACTACGGCGTGCGGGGAGATGTGGCGCAGGAAGTGGTCGAGGAGATCGCGAATACGGGCGGACAGGCTTTCGCGGTGGGTTCCCTGCTGGGGGTTCCGGGAGACGTCGAAGTCCTGTACGAGGCGTTCGGCGCCGGAATGGCTGACCGGGGAGAAGATCCGGTGCTGGATATTCTGGTCAACAATGCCGGTGTGAGCGGATCGGGGCGCATAAGTGACGCCTCGCCAGAGGTTTTCGACCGCCTGTTCGCGGTGAACGTGAAAGCGCCGCTCTTCCTCATCCAGCAGGGTTTGACCCTGATGCGGGACCGAGGCCGGATCATCAATATTTCGTCGGCCGCCGCCCACCGGTCTTTTCCCGAGTCCGTCACCTACGCCATGACCAAGGGGGCGCTGGAGACGCTGACGCTTGCGGTGGCAAAGGAAGTTGCGGAGCGCGACATCACGGCGAACACCGTGGTGCCCGGTTTCGTGGAGACCGACATGAACGCCCGGCGACGCGAGACGCCCGAGGCCGCAGCGGTGCTGGCCGCGCACTCCGTGTTCGGCCGCATGGGCCAGCCGGCCGACATCGCCGACGTCGTGGCCTTCCTCGCCTCGGAGGACTCCCGCTGGGTCACGGGCCAGAGCATCGACGCCACGGGCGGCATCGGGCTCTGAGGGGCGGACGGGCCGGTGCCGGGCTCGGAGGGGCCGACGGTACGGCTCCGAGCCCGGGCGGCGGACGGGCCTGTGCCGGGACGGTTGCGACCGCCCCGGCACCGCGCACCACCCTCACGCGCCCGTGAGCAGCGACTCCCACGCGATCGCGGTATCCGGGTGACGGGCTGTCAGTACAGCGCCGGCCGGGTCCGCCGGACCCTCGTCGGCAGCGGCCCACGCGCCGTCGCAGCCCAGCAGCTCCGCGACCGCGTCGAGCGTCCCCGGGTGCGCGAAGAGCAGGGCTGCGGCACGGCCCCCGCCACCGGCCGCCCGCATCCGGTCGCCGCCCGGCGCACCCTCCTCCGGCGCCTCCCGCCACGGCGGCACCCACGCGTCCAGCGCCGCGAGCCGAGCCGGGAAGACGCGCCCCGCCTCCCGGATCAACAGCGGGGCCAGATCCGCGGCCCCGGCGCGCAGGGTCGTGATCAGGCTCGGCAGCCACGGCAGCAGAACCGGGTCCGGCAGCCGCCCGAACGCGTTGGACACGGCCTCCACCACCACGTCCGCCAGCCCCGGCACCGGCACCAACGCATGCACGAAGCCGCTCAGATAGCGCGGATAGGCGGGCACCACCATCGGGTTGGCCAGCAGCTCACCGCAGCGCTCCCGCAGCTCGGCCCGCGACAGGGCGCCGAGCTGCACCTGTGCCGCCCACAGAAGCGCCGTCCGCTCCGGGTCCGTGGGGCGGGACTGGGCGACGGCCAGCTCCAGCTGGGCCCGGTCGCAGCCCAGGGACAGCGCGAGGCTCTCCATGCTGAACAGGAAGCCCAGCATCGCCGCCACCTGCCCCACAGTTGCGTCCTCGTCGGTGAACGCCGTCGGCAGCAAGGTGCAGTAGTGCGCGTAACCGGCCTTGACGAACGACTCCACCCACGGCGGCAGCACCGGCTCGGCGGTCCGGTAGTACGCCAGCAGCCCCCGCACCCGGCGCAGCACCTCCGGGGCCCCGTCCACCGCGCGCTCGGCGGCGAGAACCTCCAGGGCGCGGGCGCCCAGCTCATCGGCGAGCCGACGGCCGCCGAGATACAGCGTCGCGTCCTCGACGGCGGCGAGGACGCCCGCCGTCGTCGCCCGCGGCCCGTACGCATCGCGGCGCAGCCGCTGTTCGAGGACCTGCTCGATGCTCACGCCCTCGTACCCGAGCTCGATGAGCGCCCGCTGATGGGTGCCCAGCGCCAGGTCCCACGACTCCTGGATCGACCGTTCTCCGAGCTTCCGCTCACCCATGATCGGCCGGGCCGCGCCGTGCGGCATCAGCCGGCGCAGCATCCACAGCACGTCCGAGCACGCACCCAGCTCGGGGCGGGAGTTCATGTCCAGCAGCGCTCGCTGCACACCCCGCTGCTGGAGTTTCAACTCCAGCGGGGCGAGCCGGTCGTGCACATCACGGGCCAGCGGCGGCAGCGCGTCGTAACCGACCCGGCCGATCCGGTCGCCGCCCATCATGATCTCGACGAGCCGCCGCACATCGCGCCGGCCCGGCACCGCGTCCTTCTCGATGCAGGTGATCGCCGCGTCCTGGAAGTCGTACGGGGTGGGCTTGGCCCGGTCCCGCATCCCGGCGAGCAGGATCGACGTCTCGAACACCGCGATGGCGTCGGCGGTCGACGCCAGATAGCCGCTGCGCCGTGCGGCGCGCACGATGTCCACCGACCAGCCCAGCAACTCGGCCTCGTCCAGCGTGTCGAGGACCGGCGGCCGCCGCAGGAACCCGGAGAGCCGGTCCTCGGCCGCCTCCGGCGGGGGAGCGGCGACGGCGGGTGCGGCCTTCTTCGTCGCGCGGGGTTTCTTCGCGCCGTCCTGCCCGGTCAGCCGGTAGGGCTGCACCCGGGTGCGCTTCAGGTTCTTCGCCCACTGCGTCGCGGCGATCGACACCGACCCGGGGGCCAGCCCGAACTGCGCCTCGATCGCCGCGTGGCTGGACGGGATCAGCCCGTGCTGCCAGGTGGTGGCGGACCGGGGGGAGATGGTGAACGGTCCGCTGCCCGCCACCCCGAACTCCTCGACGCGGCTGGCCGCGTGGAAGGCGCCGCACACGTAGAGGCAGTCCTCCGGGTCCGCCCCGCCGGCCGCCAGATGCTCGCGGATCCGGGTCCACATGTACCGCTCACGGTCCTCGTCCACCCGGACCCGGTCCCCGTCGCCGGGAGCGAGCCGCCGGAACAGACTGCCGACGAGGAACATCACCTGGCGGTAGGCGTCGTGATCGCTGTCGCCGAGCGGCACCTCGACGTACTGGTGCCACCACTCCGACCAGTGCCGCACCTTGCCGTGGCGCAGCAGGTGCTCCTCCAGCTCGGCGAAGCGGGGCCGCAGGTCGCCGATCTCCACGCCGACCGCCTCGCCGTGCAGCGCGGCTTCGGGCTCCGGCACCCCGTCCGCCGGAGCGGAAGGCTCCTGCGGGGTGCGCTCGCCGTGGCGGCTGTCCCACTGGAAGACATGGTCCGAGGACCGGTCGACGAGGACCAGCTCGACGCCCGGGGTGTCCAGCGCGTACGCGATGGCCTGGTACTCGGCGGACGCCTCGGTGATCGGGGCGACGACCGACAGCGGCGCCCATTCCGCGGGGAAACCGTCGACGTCGCTCGCGAAGGCCTGGACCGCTACCGGCAGGCGGCAGTTGCGCAGCTCGTCCAGGAGCGGCGCCATGTCCTCGCACAGCTCCAGGTACACGACCTTGGGCTGCTTCTCGCGCAGCCGGCGGGCCATGGCGAGCGCGGAGGCGGGCGAGTGATGGCAGACCGGGAAGATCTCCAGCGGCTCGCGCACCGCCCGGTCGACGTCGTCGACCATGCCCAGGAGGATGCCCTCCAGGGCGCCGGGCCCGTCGGCGAAGGAGGTCGCGGCCTCGTGCAGCTGCTCGCGCAGCGCAGTGAAGGACGCCTGCCCGGGGCTGTTCGCGGACGGCCCTGCGGATCCGTTCGTGGAGGGTGTCCGGCCGGGACCGTTCGTGGGGGACCCGGTCATGACAGCGTGGCGATCGTGTCGCGGCCGCCGTCCAGGAACTCCGGCCAGGAGCCGCCCTCCTGCTTGCTGCGCGGCTCGACGACACCGTGCAGGTACTTGTTGAAGATGGCCAGGTCCTCGGGGTCGCGCCGGGCGAGGGAGCCGACGAGCGAGGAGGCGAGGGCCCGGGCGGTCAGCGTGCGTTCGCCGAAGAAGTTGCTGTGCAGGACGGCGTCCTCCAGCACACCGATCTGCTCCGCCGTCGACAGCGAGGACTCCAGCTTCTCGTCGTCGCTGCCCGCCGCCGCTGCCGACGCCCGCAGATCGGCGAAGCTCTGGAGCAGGACGTCGAGGAGCGTCGGCGGCACGTCCAGGTCGATCGCGTGACGGCGCAGCAGTTCCTCGGTGCGGAACCGGACGATCTCCGCCTCGCTCTTCTTGTTCGTCACGACCGGGATGCGCACGAAGTTGAAGCGGCGCTTCAGCGCGGACGACAGGTCGTTCACGCCCCGGTCGCGGCTGTTGGCGGTCGCGATGATCGAGAAACCGGGCTTCGCGAAGACGATGTTGTCGCCCGCGTCCGTGCCGTCGCTCTGCAACTCGGGGACGGAGATGTACTTCTCCGAGAGGATCGAGATCAGCGCGTCCTGGACATCGCTGGTGGAACGGGTCAGTTCCTCGAAACGGCCGATGGCACCCGTCTCCATCGCGGTCATGATCGGCGACGGGATCATCGACTCACGCGACTGTCCCTTGGCGATGACCATGGACACGTTCCACGCGTACTTGATGTGGTCCTCGGTCGTCCCGGCCGTTCCCTGCACCACCAGCGTGGAGTTGCGCGAGATCGCGGCGGACAGCAGCTCGGCCAGCCAGCTCTTCCCGGTGCCGGGGTCCCCTATGAGCAGCAGACCCCGGTCGGAGGCGAGGGTGACGATCGAGCGCTCGACGAAGCTCCGGTCGCCGAACCACTTCTGCGAGATCTCCCGGTCGAGGCCGTCGGCGCGCTCGGAACCCAGGATGAACAGCCGGACCATCTTCGGCGAGAGCCGCCAGGAGAACGGCTTGGGGCTGTCGTCGATCGACTCCAGCCAGTCGAGCTCCTCGGCGTACTTGGTCTCGGCGGGGGCACGCAACACGTCGGACATCGGAAAGCCTTTCTGAACAGGCGAGAAAGTGAAAGAAGGAAAGAGAGACACGACGGGGGAGCGCACGGGATGACGGGCGGCTGTCACACCCCGCAGGGCCTCAGGTGAGGAATGTCTTGAGTTCGTGGACGAGCTTGTTGATGTGCCCGGAGACCACGGGTGTGCCCAGGGCCTTGAACCGCTCCCGGAACCACGGGTTGACCTCCTGCCGCCCGGAGCTGGTCACCGAGCCGACGGGGATGAACTTCACCCCGGAGCGGTGAACGGCCTCGATGCCTTCGAACAGCGGCTGGGAGCGGTCGAACTCGTAGAAGTCCGAGATCCACACCATGACGGTGTTCTTCGGCTCGGCCATCTTCGGGCGCGCCATCGCCATCGCGACGGGGCCGTCGTTCCCTCCGCCGAGATTGGTGCGCAACAACACGTCGAAGGGGTCGTGCACCCACGGCGTCAGATCGATCGAGCGGGTGTCGTAGGCGATGAGATGGACGTCCACCTTCGGCAGCCCGGCGAAGATCGAGGCGAGAATGGTGCAGTTCACCATCGAGTCGACCATCGAACCGGACTGGTCCACCACGACGATCAACCGCTGCGGTGTCGTCCTGCGCACCGTGTGCCGGTAGTAGAGGCGGTCCACATACAGCCGCTCCTCCTCCGGACTCCAGTTGGTCAGGTTCTTCCAGATCGTGCGGTCCAGGTCCAGATTGCGGAAGACACGCTTGGGCGGCACCGAACGGTCCAGCTCGCCGACGGTGGCCTTCTCCACCTGCGTACGCAGCACCTCGGCGACCTCGTCGACGTAACGCCGGATGAGGGACTTCGCGTTGGCCAGGGCCACACCCGACAGGTTGTTCTTGTCCCGCAGCAACTGCTCGATCAGCGACATACTGGGCGTCAGCCGCGCGGCCAGCGCCGGATCGGCCAGCACCTCCCGCAACCGCATCCGCCCCACGAGCTCCGCCTCGATCGCCGCCAGCTCCGGCCCGAGACCGCCGCCGTCCAGGCCCGCGCCCGACGCCCGCCCGCCGCGAAGCCCGCCCGGCGGACAGCCCAGCGCACGCTCCAGCCACCCGGCATCGGACTGCCAGCGCGCCAACTGCTCGGCGCTCACCGCGCTCGAACCGGTCGCGAAGACATTCAGCAGCACCTTCGACACCAGCGCGGCACGCCGTACTTCCGCAGCCCAGTCACGGGAGCCGTCCGCAGCGTCCTCCGGCACCATCAGCCCGTCGAACTCGGCGGCCAGCTCCGGATGGCGCTGCACGACCGAGTCGAGCGACGTCCCGGGATCCAGCAGCGCGGACGGCAGGCCGATGTCCTCGACCACCCCCAGGCTCGCCGACTCCAGGGCGGGCTGCTCCTCACCGTCGAGGAGACGGGCCAGGAGCCGCCAGTACAGCACCTGACGGCGGTTCTCGTACGGGTCGGGGCCAGAAGGGGACAGGTCGGCGACGGGGCCGGGCGACTGCCCGGTGAGGTCCTCGGTCATTTCCGCAACAGCCTTCCCGCGCGCTCGCGCAGCACGGCGACGGCATCGGTGGCGGCCTTCTCCGCCCGGACACCGGCCTTGTCGGTGGTGCCGCCCGCCCACGCCCCGGCGTGCACGGCGACGGTCTTCTTCCGCACGGTCGTCTCGACCGCGAGCGGCTGGAGGATGAACGCCCCGGCATCCCAGCGCAGCAGCCCGAGGCAGGCGTGGGAGGCGGCGACCGCCTCGGGCGTCAGCGGACCGGCGGCAGGTATCCGGTCGGTGTCCACGGCCAGGAGCTGCCCGGCGAGATCGAACGCGAGCCGCCCCTCCTCGCTGCGTGCGGCATACCCCTCCAGCAGCACCGGCACGGCGATCCGCACGGGATGCCGGTCCAGCGGAGCGACACGGGCGGCCGTCGCGGCGGACAGCCTCACCCGCGCCGTGGCGAAGGGATCGGCCGGCTCACCCGCACGGGCCCGCTCGTCGTCCCAGAGCAGATCCCCTTCGGCGGTCACCGGCATGGCGTCCAGCTCCATCGAGCGGCCCTCGCTCACGGCACCGAGCAACGACATCCGGGGACGCAGCAACTGCCACAGTCCCGCCCCGACGACCGTGTCGGGCTTCGGCGCCGACACCCCGGCACGCACCAGACGGGGCGCACCCCCGTCCGCCGGCTCGAACACGGCATGGACCTGGGCCTGAACGGCTGTCGCATGCTCCTGCACATCAACCCCGAGCGGCAGCAGCCGACCCGTCACCGAGCCGTCGGACCGCTCCCCGGTGGAGCCCGGCACCGTCAACAGCAGGGCGCGCGACCACAGATCGGCCCAGCGGCGCACCGGAACGCGCTCCAGGGTCACGCCCGGGCAGGAGGCGGCGAGCTCGGCGGCGAACCCGTCGAGCAGCGTCGCCCGGCGGCGCAGCTCCGGGTCGGTCAGCATCGCGGAGACCACCGGGGCGGCCCCGGCGACGAGCTCGTGATCGATGCCCCGCCAGCCGCTGCGCGCGAGGTCGCACAGCCAACTGCGGGCCGCCGCGAGGAGGTTCGTCCCGTGTTCCGGCCCGGCGACGGCCGGAGACGACTTCTCCCCGGCTACGGCCGGAGAGGGCTCCTCCTCAGGAGCGGGCCTGCCGACAGCCTCGTCGATGCGCAGCGCCAACGCGTCGTGCACGGAACCGAGCAGCGCACCGCGCGCGGCGGCGAGCGCCACGAAGTGGTCCTCCCCGGCGGCCCCGGCCGCCGCCCGCTCGGCCGCCTCCGCGACCCGTGCGGCCAACGGCGTCCCGGCGACGGCCTCGGCGAGCCCGGCGACCGCGGCCGCCTGCGCGGGCCCCGGCCGCAGCAGACCGGCCACCAGCGCCCCGTCGAACGCGTCCACGGCGGCGAGCGCCTCGTCGAGCCCCTCGACCGGATCGGCCAGCAGATCCCCGCGCATCAGGCCACCGCCCGCGTCGGCGGGAACCACTGCATCTCGGGCAGCGGCGAAGTGACCGGTGCCAGTTCGAGATAGGCGAGGTGCCGCAGGAACCGGCTGAACACCTGGGCGGCCGCCGAGGAGTCGTCCTTCACCGGCCGCGTCGCGGTCATGGCGGCGGTGAGGGACTGCGCGTCCGGCTCCCCGTCCGGGGGCTCCACCGCGAGATAGCGGGCGACGCGCTCGGCGCCGTACTGCAGCACCGCCTCGGCGACGAGCGCCTGGATGTGCTTGCAGAACATGCCGCGCGCACCGCCGCAGGGCCGGTTGTTGTTGGTGCTGCACGCGAACGCGTACGTCCGCGCCGCCACCGACGACACATAGACCCGCCCGATGTCCGACCCGCTGGAGACGACCCCCTGCAACCGCCCGTCGGCCAGTTCGACGAACGGCACCTTGGCCAGCTTCCGCGGGCGCGCGGGCGCCATCACCCGCGCGGTACTCGACTGCTCCCAGACCGACAACGCGCCAACTCCCATGCATGCGAAAGGGGACGTCCACGCCCTCTCGGCGGGACATCAACGAACTTAATCCCGACCACTGACAACGCCTTCGATCATCCCCGGGCCGATGGTGCGGGTGAGGAGGTGCAGGGGCGCGGCCCGGATGCCCGCCGCCTCGGCCGCCTCCCAGTAGGCGAGCCCGGTGGCCGCGCCGACCGGACCGTGGACGAGCGGCACCGCGGCACCCGAGGCGTGGAGCAAGGACTCCAGCCGGCAGGAAGCGATCGCGTCCGCCACCATCGGCTGCGCCAGGTAGCCGGCCACCGCGGCGGCCGGCAGCCCCTCGGCCACCTGACGCTCGGCGGCCCCGGCGCTCAGCAGCCCGCCCCCGACGACCAGGACGTCCTTCGCCCGTTCCATCCGCCCGAAGGCGCGCGACGTGTCGAAGCAGTGCGGGAACGAGTCGTCGACCACCGTCGTACCCGGGGCGAGAGCATCGATGTCCAGAAGTGTGCCGCCCCCGCTGACCGCCGCGACGATCAGACGGGCCCCGTACACGGCGTCGGGCAGCCCCTGATCCGACTCGACCACCTCCACGACCTCGGCGAGGCCTCGTTCCAGAAGACTGTCCGCCAGCTCCTTGAGACGCGGCCCGCTGCCCGGTACGTCACAGAGCAGCAGCCGGGCGGGCGGTTCCTCGGCCAGGGTGAGCAGCAGTTCCAGCGAGGAGGAGCCGATCGAGCCGAGCCCAACGAACGCGACGGTGAGGGAGCCCAGTTCCTGCTCCGTCGCGTCGAGAGCGGCGTGCACGGTCCTGACGACGGACACGACGGTCGCCGCGTGACCGGTGGTGACGGCAGGGACGGAGTCCGTCGTCCCGACGGCCCGCAGGACGTCGAAGCCGTAACCGGTGAGAGACGGGATCATTCCGGCCAGGGACACGGCCCGCGCCCCCAGGGCCGAGGCGAGCTCCACCCCGCGCGTGGTGTGCCCGAGCAGGGCGTCTCCGGGGGCGAGTTCGTCCGCGAACAGCGGGACGCACACGAAGCCCGAACGGCCCAGCGGCGTACGCAGAGTCTCCAGGAGCCGCGGCCGCCCGTCGGGGAACAGCAGGCTCCGCAACTCCTCGCGCGGCAACGCCGCCTCCGGCAGACCGGCCAGCCGGGCGAGGTCGGCCGGGGACGGCAGATAGCCGACGAGCGCGGCGTCCACCGGCTCGTCCCGGCCGGTGAGGTCCGGCTCGCCGAGCCGGCTGGGACGACCTGCTCCGTCGAGTCGCCCGGGGCCGGTCCTGGGCACGGTGGAGGCCGCCGCGTGCGCCAGACCGTCGCGTACCGCGTCCGCGAAAGCAGCCAGCGCCTCCGGGGTGAACGCCGTGGCGACCGCGCGGACGGTGACCCGCAGCCGCCCGCCCTCCGGACCGGCGGAAAGGAACACATCCGTACCGGCCGGAGGCGGCGTGTACACGCTGTCGCCGTCCTCCCGGCTGACCGTCAGGCCCGCTCCGCTCTCCGGGCCCAGGGCGGAGAAGTCCAGATAGGTGAAGAAGAACTGCGAGGCCAGGGGCAGCCCGTTGGGAAGCGCAGGCACGGCCCCCTCGTACGTCCGTGCCTCGGCGGCCTCCGCGGCGAGGCGCCGCAGATCGTCCTCGAACCCCGCACCGTCCCTCCGCCCCGACGCCGGACCCGCGGGCCGGAGCGGAACAGCCGTGGCGAAGGGGCCGAACACCCGGTGCACGTCGGGCAGGGCGTGGTCCCGGCCGCTCACGGCGAGACCGAGCACCAGATCCGCCCGGCCGGTGGTGGCCGCGAGCGCCCGGTAGTAGGCGGTGAGAACGGGTGCGTAGAGGGTGGTTCCGCCGCGCGCGGCGAGCCCGCGCAACGCCTCCACCTGGTCGGCGTCGACCGTGAACCCGTAGGTGTGGAAGAGCGGGTTCGTCGCGTTGTCCGACCGATCGCTGGTGTCCGTACCGGCGGAGAGCACGGGTGGCCGGTAGGGGGCGCTGAGCCGGGCCCACCGGCCGTCGTGGGACGGGGCCGCCGCGGGTGCGGCAGGCGCGGCTGAACGTTCCGCGAGGCGGACGGCGTGGTCGCGGAAGGTGCTGCGCAAGGGCGCCTGAGCCGGTACGTCACCCCGGGACAGGGTGTCGTACACGGTGATCAGCTCGCGTACCAGGAGCGCGGCGCTGTAGCCGTCACCGATGATGTGGTGGGCGTGCGCCACCAGGACGTGCTCGTGGGGAGCGACGGTGAGCACCCGCAGGCGCAGCAGGGGCCAGGCCCAAGGCTCGAAACGGCGCGCGCGCTCGGCGGCGACGCGCTCCTCCACCCGGTCCGGGTCGGTGAGGGTCTCGAAGTCGACCGGCAGGCGCAGCGAGGACGGCAGCTCCTGCTGGACGGCCGGGCGCGCCCCGGCGGGGAAGACCGTGCGCAGCATCGGGTGGCGCCCGACGAGCGTGTCCACCGCGCTCTGGAAGCGGGCGGTGTCGAGGCGGCCGTAAAGGCGGAACCGAGAGAGCCAGGACGAGGTCGTGCCCGGTGCGATGGCTTCGGCCAGCAGGAAACCCCGTTGGGTGGGGGTGAGAGGGAAGGGCGTGGGGGCCCCGGCGTCGGAGGCGGCACCGGCGGCGGTATCAACTGCGTTGTCGGAGGCCTCGGCTGCCGCCGCGTCCACGGCGGAGGCGAGGGCCGCGAGTGTGCGGTTGCGGTAGATGACGGTAGGCCGGGGGAGCGGCCCGCCCTGCTTCTCCAGTCGGGCGAACACCTCCAATACGAACAGGGAGTCACCGCCCAGGACGAAGAAGTCGTCCTCGCGGCACACGTCGTCGGCCTGGAGCAGCGCGGACCAGATGGCGGCGAGCCGGATCTCGGTCGGCGTGCGCGGCGCGGTACGGGTCGCTGCCGTACGGGACGGTGAAGGCGGTGGCGCTACTCCGAGGGCCGGCAGCGCACGGCGGTCGATCTTGCCCGTGCCGGTGAGCGGCATCGTGTCGACACGGGTGATCCGGGACGGAATCATGTACGCGGGCAGCGACTCCGCAAGGTGACGCCGCAGGGCAACGGCATCCACTCCGGACGAACCGGAAGCTCCGGACGAACCGGGCCCAGGAGTCACGAAGGCGGAAAGGCGTCCGTCCTCGGCGAGAACGACGGCGTGGGTGACATCGGGATGCGTCTGGAGCACCGCTTCGATCTCGCCCGGCTCGACCCGGTTGCCGCGGATCTTCACCTGGTCGTCCAGCCGCCCGAGGAACTCCAGGGTGCCGTCCTTCGAACACCGCACCCGGTCGCCGCTGCGGTACCAGCGCCGCCCGCGCCGAACGGTGAACGCGGCCTCGGTCAGGGCCGGTTCGCCGAGGTACCCCGGGGTCAGGCCGATTCCGGCGATGAGGAGTTCGCCCGCCTCACCGGAGCGGAGCGCCTCCCCGTCGGGTCCGACGACCTCCACCTCCGTGCCCGACACCGGGCGGCCGATGGGCAGTCGCCGCACCTGGTCGTCGGGCCGGTCGCTGATGATGTGGCAGCTCGTGTTGATGGTGGCCTCGGTGGGGCCGTACAGGTTGGCGATGCGCTGACCGTCGCCGAAGAGGTCGAACCAGCGGCGTACGTGCGCGGGTGACAGGGCTTCGCCGCCGACATGGACCCACCGGAGCGCGGACAGGTCCGGCAGCGGTGCGCCGGTGCGTACCCGTGCCTCGGAGGCGCTGAGGAGCTGTTCCCAGAGCGTGGGGACGGAGCTCCAGACGGTGATCCGGCGGCGTTCGACGTGGGTCAGCAGCCGGTCGGGATCGCGCAACAGGTCCCAGCCGACCGTGACCACGGTGGCGCCGACGAGCAGCGGGGCGAGGAGCTGGCGGACGGAGGCGTCGAAGCAGGGCGACGCGGTCTGGGCGAGCCGGTCGTGCTCGTCGTAGCCGAAGGTGTCGATGGCCCAGTCGAGGTAGTTCTCCATGGACCGGTGGGTGATGGGCACGGCCTTGGGCCGGCCGGTGGACCCGGAGGTGAAGATGACGTACGCGATGCCGTCTGCGTCGACCAGGGTGCCGGGCGCGGGCGCCCCCTCCGCGTGCCGCACGAAGTCCCGTGAGAGCGGCGACGGCGGTACGTCGACGGGCACCAGGGTCACGTCGCCGAGCGCTTCCCCCACCGCGCGGGTCGGTGCGTGACAGAGCACCGCACGAGCCCCGGAGCGCGTCAGCTGGTCGACCAGGCGCGCGGTCGGGTGCCCCGCGTCCAGCGGAACCCAGCCCGCCCCGGCGCGCAGGGCCGCGACGACGGCGACGACGGTGTCCGCGCCGGGTTCGGTGAGGAGCCCGACGAGGCTGCCCGGGGTGACGCCGTGGGCGCGGAGAGAGGCCGCGAGAGCCTCCGAGGCACGGTCGAGATCGCCGTACGTCAGGGTGGCGGCGCCGGTGTCGACGGCGACCGCGTCCGGGGTGGCCCGGAACCGCTCGACCAGTCGGCGTACGAGCGTGGCGGACCCGGAGGCCGGGAGGGGCGCGGCGGCGGCCGCCGTTGCGGCCAACTCGTCGTGGAATTCACGGTCCAGCCGAGCTACCGTCTCCGGGGCGAAGAGCCGGACGGGGAAGTTCCACGAGAAGCGCAGGACGGTCTCGTCCTGCCAGCACAGCAGGCTCAGCCGGGTCGCGGCGGTGGCGGTGCCGGCGGCGGTCGGCCGCACGCTCACCGGACACCGCTCGTCGAGGGCGGCGGGGAAGCGCGAGAAGCTGAAGCCGGCCGGGCTGACCGTCCGGGGGCCGGACCCGGCGGGGTCCGTCGGCAGCAGCCGTGCCAGGTCCAGGCCGCTGAGACCGGCGTGCTGCTCGCTCTCCAGCCAGATCGCCGCCAGCCGTTCGGCCAGGGCTCCGACGGGCTCGTCCGGGTCCGTGGAAGTCAGCAGGGGGAGCGTGTCGGCGAGCGGTCCCACAAGCCGGTCCAGGCCCGCCAGCCGGTCGTCCCGGCGGGCGCGGGCGACGTTCACCGCGATCTTCCGCTGCCCGCTCCACCGTGCCAGACAGCGCACGTGCACGGCGAGCAGCAGATGGAACAGGCTCACCCCCTGATCGGCTGCTCGCTTCTCCAACGCGGCGGTCAGCGCCGGGTCGAGACTGCTCTGATGCGTGGTCAGGGGGGCCGAGGGAAGGGCGCGCGGATCACCGTCGTACGGCAGGCGCAGCGGCTCGCCCCGGGAGGCCAGCCGGCCCGTCCAGTACCGCCGGTCGGCGGCGAGGTCGCGTGCGCCGTCCGCGGAGGACCGCTGTTCGGCGGCAGCGGCCGCGTACCGCGCGAAGTCGGTGCCGAGCGCGGGCAGTGTCGGTGCGTCGCCGTGGGCGAAGGCGGTGTAGAGCGACCAGAGTTCCCCGGCCAGGACGTTGAGGCTGTATCCGTCACCGGCCGCGTGGTGGATCACCAGCACCAGATGGGACAGCTCCGGGCTCTCCCGCGCGAGGACCGCCCGCAGGGGAGACTCGGCGGAGAGATCGAACGGCCGGTTGCACAGGGCCGTTTCGAGCTCTTCGATACGACCGGGCAGCTCGCGGACCTCGTACCAGGTGGACAGGGCGGAGGGCGGCGCGACGTGCTGCGCCGGTGCAGCGGAACCGATCCCGTCCTCAGTGCTGTTGGTGCCGGCGGTGTTCTCGATGCGGATCCGCAGCATGGTGTGCCGGTCGGCGAGCGCGGAGAGCGCCCGGCCCAGGAGCCGGGTGTCCAGGGGCCCCCGGACGGTCTGGCGGACGAAACCGTGGGCCGGGACGTCCGGGTGGAGCCGGCTGCTGGTGTGCAGGGCCAGTTGGACGGGGGTGAGCGGGAAGGGGGACCCGTCCGGGACGGGGTCCGGCGTTCGCGCGAGGGCGGGGGAGACGACGCTGGCGGGTGTGCTGTCGAGGTGCGCGGCCAGTTCGGCGACGGTCCGGTACTCGAAGAAGAGAGTGGCGGGCAGGGTCGTGCCCAGCTCCCGTTCGAGCTGCCTGACGAGGTCGACGGCGGCGAGCGAGTCGAGGCCGAGAGCGAGGAACGGTTCGTCGTCCGGAACCTCGGTGGCGGGCAGTCGCAGCGCGGAGGCGAGCAGGCGCCGCAGCAACGCGGCGGTGTTCGTGCCGGTGCCGCTGTCCTCGGTGGGCGTCCGGCCGGAGGCCGCCGATCCCGATTCCGTGGCTTCTGTTGTCGTAGCCCGGGCTTCCGGGGAATTCGGGGCCACAGGAGCCGAAGGCGGTGTCAGATCAGCGAGCAGCAACTGCGCCGCGTCGACGCCGCAGGCCATGCGGAGCGCCGCCAGCGCGGGAGCGAGAGCAACGGGCCGCCCGCCGGAGTTCCGTACGGTGGTGGAGCCCTCTCCCGTCCCGGTTCCGAGCGTCGCCGCCATGCCCGTACCGGCCAGGGCGGCGAGGTTCACGGACTGCCAGGGCCTGCCCGCGTGTCGTTCCGACGCGGCGAACGCGTCGAGGAAGGCGTTGGCACCGGCGTAGTCGCCCAGCGCGCCCGCCAGTCCGGGCAGCACGGCACTCACGGAGGAGAAGGCGACGCGGACCGCCGGGTCGAGCCCGTGCCGGCGCAGGGCCAGAGAGAGGAGCAGGGTACCCCGGGCCTTGGCGGCCAGGGCGTCCGCCGTCTCCTCCGGGCGCCTGTTCCGCAGGGTGCCGGGGCGTACGACGCCCGCGGCGTGGAAGAGGGCGTCGAGGCCGGGCAGTTCGGCGAGGAGCGCGTCGACATCCCGCTCCACCGAGACGTCGGCCACGCGGTAATGGACGGTGGCGCCCAGCGTACGGAGCTCGTCGGCCAGCCCCACGGGAAGCCCGGGGGAGCGCCCGGTGAGGACGAGGGTGGGCCGGCCCCGGCCCGCGAGGTCCCGGGCGAGGGCGGCGCCGATTCCGCCGCCGCCCCCGGTGATGAGGAAGGTGCCGTCGGGCGGCAGCGCAGACCGTGTCGACTCGGCGGGTGCTGAGGCGTCGGCCGCCGACGGTACGAATCGGCGGGTGAGCCGTCGTCCCGCCCGCCGGGCGACGATGGTCGTGCTGCCCGGGGTATCGCTGGACCCCAGCTCGGCCAGTACGGCCGTCAGACGCTGGGACGGTGTGTCCAGCGAGCAGAGATCGAGGGCGGTTGCCGCAGCACGCGGAGTCTCCTGAGGCAGCGCCATCAGGAGTCCGCCGAGGACGGCATGGGCGGGCCGTGGCCTTTCCCGTCCGGTGCCTGTGGCATGCACGTCCTCGGTCACCACGAGGAGCCGGCTGGCGTGCGATTCATCGAACCGTGCGAGGGCCTCGCCGAAGGCGGCCGTCGCGGCGTCGTGGACCCGGCCGAGCGCGTCGCCGGTGTCCTGGACGGGAGCAGGCCCGGCCACCAGGACCACGGCATCCGGCCGCCCGGCGTCACCCGCTTCGTACCGACGTACACCTGCGGCGGCAAGCTGTGAGGCGAGCCGATCGACGGACGCGGGGTCGGGTCCGGTCAGCAGCACCGAACGCACGGACCTCGCCGACTCCTCCGACCTCGCCGCCTTTCCGGGCAGGGCGTCGTCCTCCCACAGGACCTCGTGCAGGAGCGGACGCGCGGGCGGATCGGCCCAGTAGCGGCGGCGCTGGAAGGGGTAGGTGGGCAGGGGAACGCGGTGGTGGCCCGCGTCCAGCGCGGTCCGGTCCAGCGGCATGCCGAGCGACCAGAGCCGGCCGACGGTCCCCAGAAGGTCCCCGCGTCCACCGCACCGGTCATCAGGCAGCCGTGCGGGTTCAGTGCGGCCGGCGGAACGTCCCGTTAGTGCGCTCATCACCGTGACGCCGCCGCCGGACTCACCGGGCGCGTACGCCTCCGTCGCCGCGCGGACCGGACCCGACAACGTCGCCCCGTGGCCGACCTCCACGAAGGTGTCGTACCCCTCCCGGGCCAGACGTTCCACGGCCGCCCCGAACAGCACCGGGCGTTCGGCGTGGTCGCGCAGGTACTCCGGGTCGAGGACCGGCTGCCACGCGCCGGTGACCGTGCTCATCAGGGGCACCGACGGGGCTTGCGGGGGCAGCGCACGGGCCGCGTCGGCGAGTTGGTCGGACACCGGCCGCATCAGCGGTGAGTGGAAGGCCCGCGAGACTCGCAGACGACGCGTGGGGACCCCCTGGGCGTCGAGGGCGAGGGCGGCGCGTTCCACGGCGGAGACGGTGCCGGACAGGACTTGGAGTCCGGGACCGTTGTACGCGGCCACGGTGAGGTCCCCACCGGACTGCGCCACCGCCGCTGCGACGGCATCCTCACCCCCGCGAACGGCGAGCATGGCACCGGGTTCGGTGAACGCACCCATGAGACGGCCGCGTTCGGCCGCGAACCGTACTGCCTCCCGGAGCGTCAGCACCCCGCTGACACAGGCGGCGGCGATCTCCCCGACACTGTGCCCGGCGACCGCTGCGGGCTCCACACCCCAGGTACGGAGCTGGCGGGCGAGCGCCACCCCGGACGCGACGAGCAGCGGCTGGGCCACCTCGGTCATGGCCTGCGCGGCCGGATCCACCTTCGGGTCCAGCCCCCAGTCCAGCAGAGACCTCCCGCAGACAGGGCCGAGGAGCGCGGACGCCTCGTCGAACGTGTCCCGGAACACCGACGCCGTCCGGTACAGCGCCCGGTCCTGGCCGGGGGACTGGGCGCCCTGTCCGGGAAAGAGGAAGACGACGCGCGGCCGGGACCGGACGACGCTCGCGCCGGGCAAGCCGGTTGCGCCTGTCCCAGCGGGCCCGCCCGCTCCGCCCGTCCCCGCCCGCCCACCCGATCCGCCGGTCTCGGCGGCGATGGCGGCGAGCCGATCCCGTAGATCACCGTCGGCGATGACGGCGAGCCGGTGGGGCCCTTCGTCCCAGGCGGTGCTCGCGGTACGGCAGACATCGCCCTCCCGCAGTCCCGGACGGCTTTCCAGATGCGTGGCGAGCCGGTCCACCGCGTCCCGGAGCGCACCCGCACTCTGCGCCGAAAGGGTCAGCAAATGAGGCCCCTCGACGGCGACTTCACGTACGGCACCCGCCGACGACGATGACGAGGCAGACCCGGTCGGCGACGGCGGGGTCGGGGCCTGTTCGAGAACGGCATGGGCGTTGGTGCCGCCGAAACCGAACGCGTTGATCCCCGCGACGAGGGGCCCGGCGGACGTCCAGTCGCGAGCCTCGGCGACCACGGAGAAGCCCGCAGGGGCCACGCCCGGCGCGGGCGGGGTGTGGTGCAGCGACGGCGGCAGCCGACGGTGGCCCAGCGCCAGCACGACCTTCACCAGCGCGGGCAGCGCGGCGGCGTTGAGCAGATGCCCGATGTTCGTCTTCACCGAGCCGAGCAACCGCAGCTCGCCGTCGGGCCGTTCGGGAAACGCGTGGGCCAGCGACCGCAGCTCGATCGGGTCGCCGACGGCTGTGCCCGTCCCGTGGGCCTCCACATAGGTCACGGATGCGGGATCGACGCCCGCCGCCTCGTACGCCCGGGTGATGACCTCGCGCTGCCGCAGCGGATTGGGCGCCATGAGGCTCATCGACCGGCCGTCGTTGTTGACGGCCGTCCCCCGGACCACCGCAAGCACCTCGTCGTCCGCGAGCCGGGCCGCGTCGAGACGGGTCAGGACGATCGCCGCCCCGCCCTCACCAGGGACGAAGCCGTCCGCGTCGGCGCTGAAGGCGCGGCTGCGCCCGGTGGGGGACAGGGCCTGCGCCGCTTCCAGGAGCCGGTGCGGGGTCGCGGTCAGGTGGAGGTTGACCCCACCGACGACGGCGAGGTCGCACTCGCCGTCCAGCAGACTGCGCCGGGCCAGATGCAGGGCCACCAGACCCGACGAGCAGGCGGTGTCCACGGCGAGGGCGGGACCGTCGAGGTCGAGGCTCTGCGAGACGCGGGCGGCTGTCAGGGCGGGCAGATTGCCGGTGAGCGTGGTCGGCAGCGGAGAGCCGTCGGCCGAAGCCCGGTCCAGGACCTCGCGGTAGCCGCTGTCGCCGACCGCCGCGAACACACCGACCCGGCGACCGCGCCGACGGGGCCCCGCGTACCCGGCGCGTTCGAGTGCCTCGTGCGCGAGTTCCAGGAAGAGCCGCGCCTGCGGGTCGATCGCGCGCGCTTCGTCCTCGCCGATACCGAAGTAGTCGGCGTCGAAGGCGGCCGGGTCCTTGAGGAGCCCCGCCCAGCGCTTCGGGGGAGCGGCCTGACGGTCGCGGGTGTCGTCGTCCCAACGTCCGTGCGGTACGGGGGTGATGGCGTCGTGCCCGTCGATGAGCAGGTCCCAGAAGTCCTCGGGGGTGTCGGCGCCGGGGAACCGGCACGCCATCCCGATGACGGCTGCGACGGCTTCCCCCTCTTCTCCGGTCCTTGCTGCCCCGGGAGCGGACACCGCCGGACCGGGCACCACCGTCAGAAGGTGACCGGCGAGGGCGGCCACCGTGCCGTGGTCACGGATGACTGCCGGAGGCAGCGTCACTCCGAAGGCGTCCTCCAGCGCCACCAGGACCTCCATCGCCTTGAGCGAGGTTCCCCCGAGCCTCCCGAACGGCTCGTGCACACCGATCGACTCGGCGGTCCGGTCCAGCACGCGCGCCCACACCTTCCGGACGGCCTCGACGGTCTGAGCCCGCGACCGGGGCACGTCGACCTGCGGGACGTCCGCGCGGGGGGCGTCCGCCCGGGGCTCCGCCGCCGGCCGTACCGTCGCGAACGAACCAGTCCCGAACGAATCAGCCCGGAAGACGCGGGCCTCGAACCCACCCGCTTCGAACCCACCCGCTTCGAACCCACCCGCCTCGAATCGCTCCCGCAACCGTCGCCGCTGCAGCTTGCCACTCGTCGTACGGGGGAACGCCCCCGGAGGCAGGGCCAGCACCCGCACGTCGTCATGGAGCAGCGCCTCGCGCACCCGCGCCGCGACGTGTTCGAGCACCTCCGTCGCCTCGCGAGGGGGCCGCGCCCAGGGGACGAACACCACGACGCGCTCCGCACCCGTGACCGGGTCGGTCGAACCGACCACCGCCGGGGCGCCGGGAGGCGCCCCGGGTGTCGCGGCCGCGACCTCCTCCAGGTCCGTGGCGTGGAAGGTACGGCCGTTGAGGAACAGCACGTCCTTGTGGCGGCCCGTGACGCACAGCCGGCCGTCCCGCAGGAACCCGAGGTCACCGGTGCGCAGCCACCCGTCGGTGAACGTCTCCGCGCTCACGCCGGGAAGGCCGTGGTAGCCACGGGCCAATTGGGGACCGCGCACCATGATGTGCCCGACCCGCCGGTCACCGAGGACATCGCCCCGGTCATCGACGATGCGCACGGCGCAGCCGGCCACCGGCTGCCCGACGTCCATCAACTCGACCGCGTCGTAGCCCGGTTCGGTGTCCACGGCCACGCCGTCGCTCAGTGACGCCCGGTCCAGGACCAGCGGCTCGGCCACTTCGCCCGGCGGCGGGAAGGTCACCGCGAGCGTCGCCTCCGCCAGGCCGTAGACGGGCTGGGCCGCCGCCGGATCCAGCCCCGCAGGCCGCGTCTTGGCCGCGAAGGCACGCCACACCGCGGGCGCGATCGGCTCCGCCCCGACCAGGAGCAGCCGCACGGCGGAGAGGTCCAGCCGGGCCAGGACGTCGTCGGGAACGCGGCGTTCGGCCAGGGCCAGGGCGAAGTTGGCCGCGGAGAGCACCGTGGCCCGGTGCCGGGCCGCCACCTCGAACCACAGGCGGGGGCGCTTGGCGAACGACAGTGGACCGATTTTGACCTGCCGGGCCCGGGCGGCCAGCGGAGCGAGATGCGTACCGATGAGCCCCATGTCGTGGAAGTACGGCATCCAGCTGACCACCACGTCGTCGGCGCTCAGCGCGGAGGCGGCCCGTATCTGCTCCAGATTGGCCAGCACCGCACGGTGCGTCACCTCCACCCCCTTGGGCGCACCGGTGCTTCCCGAGGAGAACTGCAGGAACGCGACGTCGTCGCGCCCGCCGGGTGCGGGTTCCCGCAGCAGCGGCCCCGCGCGCAGGGCATCGAGGGTCAGGGCACGTGCGCCGTCGGGAAGCTCATCGGCCAGCATCGCGGTCGAGGCGTCCACGACGAGGGGCGGCCGCCCCAGCTGCTCCCACACCGGCAGGACCCGACGGGTGTCAGCGGCCAGCGGAACGGGAACGAGACCGGCCGCCACCGAACCCCAGAACATCGGCTGGAAGTCCTCGCTGCGATCCGCGAGCAGCGGCACACAGGTCCCGGGCGCGACGCCCGCCTCCCGGAAGCCACCGGCCACCCGCAGGGAATCCTCCAGAAGCTCGCGCAGGGTGACCGTCAGCTCGCTTCCGTCGCCACGGACGTGTACGACGATCTGCCCGGGGGCTTCACGGACCGCGTCCAGCAGTACATCCAGAAGTGTCATGTGGTGCTCCACCGGTCGATCGATCCGTTCTGCGCGAGTTCGCCGAAGTTCCCGGAGGTTCTCCGAAGAATGATCTTAAAAACGCGCGGCCCGGGGGGAATCAACCGCCGGGAGGAGACCGCGTGCACCCTGGGAGTGACATGGACGAGTGCGGCCCCGGGCCGGGCCCGGGGCCGCTAGCGTGATCGCCGTGAAGGTGGGCACGGAAGAGACCCGGCTGATCGTCCTGCGCGGCAACAGCGCGTCGGGGAAGTCGAGCGTCGCTGCCGGTCTCCGCCACGGATTCGGCCGCGGACTGGCCGTCGTCGCGCAGGACAACCTCCGCCGCACGGTGCTGCGCGAACGTGACCGGCCGGGGGCGGCGAACATCGGCCTGATCGATCTGACGGCGCGCTACGCCCTGGACGCCGGCTACCACGTGGTGGTCGAAGGCATCCTCTACGCCGACCACTACGGCGACATGCTCGCCCGGCTGCGCGCCGACCACCGGGGCCCGACCCACGGGTACTACCTGGACGTCCCGTTCGCCGAGACCGTGGCCCGGCACGCCACCAAGCCCATCGCCGACGAGGTCGACGAGAACCAACTGCGCGACTGGTACCGCCCCCGCGATGTACTGCCCGACGGACGGGAGACCGTGATCGGCTCCGACAGCGTTCTGGACAGGACCGTCCACCGCATCATGCTCGACTCCGGCCTGGCCGGACTGCCGCCCGTCGACCGCTGACGCACCGGGGCCCGGCCCAGCGGCCTTGCTGCCCCGCACCCAAGGGGGAGCGACCTGCCCGGCCGGTCATGGGCCGGCCGGGCCAGGGGCACACATCGGTGCGCGCTCGCCTACGCGCCCTTCGGCGCCGCCTGCTGCACGACCTCGAAGGACCACACGGTGGACCCGCTCGCCGCAGGCTTGGGGCGCTCGCCGCCGGAGGCGTCACCGCCCTGGTGGGCCGCCTTCATCGGACCCTCCATCCACGCCTGGAAGGAGGCCTCGTCACGCCAGCGCGTGTAGACGAGGTAGTCGTCCGTGCCCTCGACGGGCCGGAGCAGCTCGAACCATTCGAATCCGTCGGAGCTCTCCACGGCATGGGCGCGGGACGCGAAGCGCTTCTCCAGCGTCTCGCGCTGTTCCTGGGGGACGGTCAGCACATTGATCTTGACTACGCTCATGGCACCATCCTGCCGTACGAGGTGCGGGCCCCGTCGCTTCAGGGGGAGTGAAGAGGTCGCGCCGGTCAGCCGTCCCCGCTCCCGGCGGCCGACGGGAGCTCGACCGTGACGCGCAGCCCGCCGCCGGTGAGCGGAGCGAGGACGAGCGTCCCGTCGTGTGCGCGAGCGATGGTCTCGACGATGGCCAGGCCGAGGCCCACCCCGGCGTGGTGGGTACGCAGGCGTTCGGCGCCCCGCTGGAACGGTTCGGTGAGCGTCGCGACCAGCTCGGGGGAGAGGGGGACACCGGTGTTCTCGACCGCCAGCACCACGGTCTCGGCGCCGACGCTCGTCGTGACCTGGACGGTGCCCCCTGCCGGCAGGTTGTGGACGATGGCGTTGTGCACGAGGTTCGTGGTCAGCTGCAGCAGAAGCGCCGGCGATCCGGTCGTGGCGGCGATGTCGCCCCGCGTCTCCAGGGTGACGCCGCGCTCTTCCGCGAGGGGGAGGAGGCTCTCGGAGGCCTCTTCCGCGAGCAGTGACAGGTCGACGCGTTCCCGGGCGAAGGAACGCCGGTCCGCCCGACTGAGGAGGAGCAGCGCCTCGGTGAGGTCGATCGCCCTGCTGTTGACGGCATGGAGGCGGTCGATGATCTCGCCGGTGTCGTGGTCCGGATCGGCGCGGGCCACCTCCAGCAGCGTCCGGGAGACCGCGAGCGGCGTCCGCAACTCGTGGGAGGCGTTGGCCGCGAAGCGCTTCTGCTCGGCGACGTGCGCCTCCAGCCGGGCGAGCATCGTGTCGAAGGCGTCGGCGAGTTCACGGAACTCGTCCTTGCGGCCGGGCAGCCGGATCCGGTGGGAGAGCGATCCGTGCGTGGTGGTGCGGGTGGCTTCCGTGATCCGGGTCAGCGGGGCGAGCATGCGGCCGGCCAGGAACCATCCGCCCACGAGCCCGAAGACGAGCAGGATCACCAGCACGGTGCCCGCCGCCGGGGCGAAGGTGTACGCGAGGAGCTGACGGTTGGGGTTCTCGTACAGCATGCGCTGGTTCCAGTCATCGGGAACGTACTGCAGGAGATACACCCACACCGCCGTGAGCAGCAGGATCCCCGCGACCATGAGGAACCCGGCGTAGCTGAGGGTCAGCTTGAGGCGGACGCTCAACCCGGGCCGCCTGACCACGGGCCCGGCGGGCGGGACCCCCGTCCCCTCGGCCCCGGCGGCGGTCCGCTCGCCCCTAGCCACGGTTCTCTCCGTTCTGCCCGTCTCCCCGTCCGGCGTCGGCAGCCGGTTCGATGCGGTAGCCGACGCCGGGAACGGTCGCGATGATCCTGGGTTCTCCGAGGCGCTTACGCAGAGCCGATACGGTGATGCGCAC
Organism: Streptomyces rubiginosohelvolus; assembly: GCF_014649875.1. GTDB lineage: Bacteria > Actinomycetota > Actinomycetes > Streptomycetales > Streptomycetaceae > Streptomyces > Streptomyces rubiginosohelvolus. The sequence continues at coordinate 255,494 of NZ_BMTW01000006.1, forward strand.
GGCGTTGGTGAACGGATCGGCGTTCTCGTCCCAGGCCCGTTCGAGGAGTTCCTCGGCGCTGACGACACCGCCCTCGGCGGCGATCAGGACTTCGAGCACGGCGAACTGCTTCCGCGTCAGCGCGACATACCGGCCGTCCCGGTACACCTCCCGGCGGAACGGGTCGAGCCGCAGCCCCGCGATCTCCCGCACGGGCGGCCTGCTGTGGGCCCGTCTGCGGTCGAGCGCCCGGAGCCGGAGGGCGAGTTCGCGGAGCTCGAAAGGTTTCGTGAGGTAGTCGTCGGCGCCGAGTTCGAACCCGGAGGCCTTGTCGTCGAGCCGGTCGGCGGCGGTGAGCATGAGGATCGGGGTGCCGCTGCCGGACGCGACGATGTGCCGGGCGATGTCGTCACCGGAAGGACCGGGCACATCACGGTCGAGGACGGCGATGTCGTAGGCGTTGACGCTCAGCAGCTCCAGCGCGGTGTCGCCGTCGCCCGCGATGTCGGCCGCGATCGCTTCGAGACGCAGACCGTCGCGGATGGCTTCCGCCAGATAGGGCTCGTCCTCGACGATCAGCACACGCATGTCCCTGATGGTAGGAGTCGCCGCATATCGTCGGCGTATCGAAAAGCACATACGCGCCGGCAACTCCGCGCTGCCTTGACTGGGCAGCATGACTCGACCCCCGCCGTCGGCGCGTACGTCGACCCTCCGGTTCCGCACACCTCTTGTCGTCGGCCTGGTGGCCGTCCTGGCAGCGATCGTCGTCGCCCTCGGCCACCCGCTGCTGAAACCCTCCTCGGACTCGACGGCCACCCCGGGCCAGGACTTCTCGCCCTTCCTGCCCGCCCCGTCCCTCTCCGACCGGCCGCCTTCGCACGCCCCGCACCGCGAGAGCCGGGGCGCGCTCGACGAGTCCGACGGTGTCGTACCCGACGGGGTGACGGTCCTCGACGACGAGGTTCCGGCGGTGGCCAACCTCGACGCGGAGCTGCTCGACGCCCTCCGCCGCGCCGCACAGAACGCCGCCGACGACGGAATCACGTTCACCGTCAACAGCGGCTGGCGTTCCGCCGCGTACCAGAAGGAACTGCTCCGCAAGGCGGTCGCGCAGCACGGCTCGGAGGCCGAGGCCGCCCGCTGGGTCGCCACCGCGACGACCTCTCCCCACGTGGCGGGGGACGCGGTCGACATCGGGCCCGACAGGGCGACGGACTGGCTCTCCGAACACGGCTCCGCGTACGGGCTGTGCCGGATCTACCGGAACGAGCCCTGGCACTTCGAGCTGCGCACGGACGCGGCGGACCGAGGCTGCCCGCGCATGTACGCCGACCCCACCCAGGACCCGAGGATGCGACAGTGACCGGCAGCGAACGAGGACAGACGATGGCGACGCAGTTGGACCGAGCGAACGGGGCAGACGCGGCCGCTGCCGAGGCACGGACGAAGGACGCGGCCGACCCGTCGGAGAATTCGGGCACGTCGCGCACGCCCGGAACACCCCGAGCCTCGGGCATCTGGCGCCGCGGCCGGGTCCTCGCGACGGCGGCGCTGCTGCTGGGCCTGCTCCTGCTGCTGCACGCGAGCATCCCGAACCGGATCGGGAACCTCGGCAGCCTGGTCGAGACCTTCCTGCCGTGGTGCGGCCTGTTCGTCCCGCTGCTGCTGGCCGGCGCGTTGCTGCGCCGCTCCGCCCCCGCGCTCATCGCCCTGCTCCTGCCGGTCGTGGCCTGGCTGAACCTCTTCGGTGGACTGCTCACCGACAAGTCGCACCCAGGTGGCGACCTCACGGTGGCCTCCCACAACGTCGGCGCGGACAACCCCGACCCGGTCGGCACCGCCCGCGCCCTGGCCCGCTCCGGTGCGGACGTGCTGGCACTGGAGGAGCTGGCCGACCGCGCCCGGGGGACGTACGAGAAGGAACTGGCGACGGCGTACCCGCACCACACGGTGCAGGGCACGGTCGGGCTGTGGAGCAGGTTCCCGTTGTCGGACACCCGCCCGGTCGACGTCAAGATGGACGCCGGACCGCTGGGGGACGCCAAGCCCGCCGAGGTCAAGATGGCCTACAACCGGGGGATGCGGACCACGGTGACCACGGACCACGGGCCGCTGGCGGTGTACGTGGCCCACCTCGGGTCCGTACGCGTGAACCCCAGGGCCGGGCTGTCGTCGGGCCAGCGGGACGCCGGCGCGCAGTCGCTGGGCCAGGCCGTCGCCGCCGAGGAGAACGAACGGGTGGTGCTGCTCGGTGATCTGAACGGCGCCCTGGACGACCGCGCGTACGCCGGGCTCACCTCCCGGATGGAATCGGCCCAGGAGACGGCGGGGGCCGGCTTCGGCTTCAGCTGGCCGTCCACGCTCCCCGTGGTACGGATCGACCAGATCCTCGTACGTGGCGTGAAACCGGAGAGCGCCTGGGTGCTGCCCGCCACCGGCAGCGACCACCGGCCCGTGGCGGCCCGGATCAGCTGGTGAACACGATGAATGTGGTGAACGCCGAGGACGTACCCGGAGCCTTCCGCCCTCCATGATGCTGCCGGGCGCGCGCACCGCGTGAAAACCACCGGGCGCGCGCACCGCGTGAAAACCACCTGCTCCCCGGCCGAGGACCCGGCAGGATGCCCTCCGTGAACCACCTCCTGTGCGGGCTCGCCGCGAACGAGAACCTGCCGTCGTCCCTGCTCGACCGGCTGATCGCCGTCGCCGACGCCGAGGTCGCCGACCACCTCGCCGACCGGGCGGACCTCAGCCGCGCCCAGGCCGTCGCCCTGGCCGCACGCGTCGAGGAGAGCGGGGTGCCCCTCGCGTGCAGGGGGCGGCTTACGGCTGCGGACGTCGACCCCGTGGCCCGGCCCGACGTGGCTCTCGCCCTGCTCGACACGGGGGCGGCCCCCGCCGCGTGGGCGCGCCTCCTCGCGGCCGATCCGGTCGTCGAGCACCGGGAGAAGCTGGCCGCCTGCCCGGGCCTCCCGCCCGACGTGGTCGAGACGCTGGCGGCGGACCCGGAGATACGGGTCGTCGCGGAGGCAGCCCTCTGGGCCCCGGCACGGGTGGCCGCCCGGCTCGCCGCGCATCCGCACGCCGAGGTGCGCCGCATGGCCGCGGCCAACGAAGCGACACCGCCGTCCGTACTGGAGGCCCTGGTGACCGGGGACGGGCTGCCCGCCGCGCGGCACTGCCTGGTATGCGACCGGCGGACGCCGCCGTTCGCCCACGATCCGCACGGCCCGCGACCCGATCGCGACCTGCCACCGTGGGCTTCCTGCGACGGTGCCCACGCGTCCACCACGCACGACCTGCTGTACGCGGCGCTCCGTAACCCGACCACCCCGGCCGGGGCCCTCGTCGGCTTCGTCGACCACCCGTCGCACCTGCTGCGGCGGGCGCTGGCGGCCCGCCGTGATCTGCCTCCCCCGGTGTACGAGCTCCTCGCCTCCGACCCCGACCCCGGGGTACGCGCCGGCCTGGCCGAGAACCCCGCCATCGGCGACGCCCTGATCCGCGCGCTCGCCGACGACGACTGCCACGACGTGCGGCGCGGGCCGGCGCATCACCCGGGCGTACCCCTCGACGTGCTCACCCGCCTGGCCCGCGGCACCAGGATCGGCGCCACCCTGTTGCCGAGGATCGCCGCCGCCTCGCTCGCCGAGGTCGAGGCACTGGCCGGGTCGTCGGACCCGGCGGCGCGGATGCTCGTGGCGCAACGGCGCGACCTCCCCGCCGAGATCCGCGACGCCCTCGCCACCGACCCCGACGCCAAGGTGGTCAAGTCCGTCGCCCCGCACCCCGGGTTGGAGGAGTCGCAGCTCCGCGCCCTGGCAGGCCGGCACGGCGCCCGGGTCATCGCGGGGATCGCGGCCAATCCCGATGCGACACCGGCGCTGCTGGCCGAACTGGCCCGGCACGAACCACCCGTACGCAAGGCACTCCGGCTCATCGCCGGGCACCACAACGCGACGGCCCCGGCGCTCCTCGCCTGTCTGGACGACGACGAGGCACGACCCGTTGCCGCCAGGCACCCGGCGCTGCCGCAGTCGGTCGTCACCGATCTCGTCGCGGGCGCCGACCTGCGGTCGGCGGAAGCGGCCGCCGCCAACCCATCGCTGCCGCACACGGTGATGACGGAATTCCTGCCTCCCCCGCCCGTACGTGCGGGGAGCCCGGGCGGGGATGCCGAGCCCGCCGCCCTCGGCCCTCCCCGAGGCCGGGACCGACGTACGCGCTAGGCTGCGGACTCGCCACGGGGGAAGTCCGGTCGAAATCCGGCGCTGACCCGCAACGGTAGACGGACCCCCGGTCCGTGAGCCCGATCACCCGCGGCACAGAAGGCTCCTGACCATTCGCCGTGGACTGCGAAAAGGGCGCTGCGCGGGACGGCCGCCGTCCGGGGCCGCTCCTCCTTGCGCGACGCACGGCCCGAGGCGAAAGCGACCGGCCGTGGCCACGTCTCTCGACCGCATACCCGCCAAGCCGCCGAGTCCCGCGCGCGTCGGCTCCGGACCGGCGCCGCCCCGCCGCGTACCCCTGCCCCTCCTCGTGACCGGGTTGAGCCTCGCCCTTCCGCTCTCACTCGTCTGCGGCGCGGCACTGGGGGCCTCGGGGCTCTCCTGGGCCGAGGTGACGCGCTACCTGTGGGCGGGGCTGACCGGCGGAGCCATCGGCTCCGACGAGGTCCCGGCCTACACGATCGTCTGGGAACTGCGCCTGCCACGGGCGGTTCTGGCCGCTGTCGTGGGCGCAGGTCTGTCGGCCATCGGCGTCGCCGTCCAGGGCATGGTGCGCAACGCGCTCGCCGATCCGTTCGTGCTCGGCATCTCCTCGGGCGCGGCGGTCGGCGCCAACGCCGTACTCATCTTCGGGGCCTTGGGTGCGCTGGGCATCTGGGCGCTGTCCACGGCGGCGTTCGCCTCCGCGCTCCTCGCGATGCTGCTCGTGTACGCGGTCGCCCGCACCGAACGCGGTCTCACCCCGCTCCGGCTCGTGCTGACGGGGACCGCGATGTACTACGGCTTCTCCGCCGTCACCACGTTCATGGTGTTCGCGGCCGAGCGCGGGGAAGCGGCCCGCTCCGCGATGATGTGGCTGCTCGGCAGCCTGAGCGGGGCCAACTGGGGTGCCGTGCCGATCGCCGCCGGGGCGGTGCTCGTCGGCCTCGCCCACCTCGGCTGGTCGGCGCGGCGTCTGAACGCCCTCGCCATGGGCGACGAGACCGCCGCCGCGCTCGGCGTCGCCCCCGGGAGACTGCGCAAGGAACTCTTCCTCGTCTCCGCGGCCGTCACCGGGGCGGTGGTCGCGGTCAGCGGGGCGATCGGCTTCGTCGGCCTGATGGTCCCGCACGCCACCCGGATGCTGGTCGGCGCGGACCACCGGCGGCTCCTGGGCGTCGCACCCCTCGCGGGAGCCGTCCTGCTGATCTGGGTCGATATCCTCTCGCGCGTGGTGCTCGCCCCGGCCGAACTGCCGGTGGGCGTCCTCACCGCGGTCATCGGCGTTCCCTGCTTCATCCTCCTCATGCGCCGGCGCGCCTATTCCTTCGGGGGCATCTGATGCGGATCGACATCGACGCGCTCACCGTCGAGATCGCCGGCGCACGCCTGGTGGACCAGGTCACCCTGGGCGCGGCCGACGGGCAGTTCGTCGGCCTGGTCGGCCCCAACGGCAGCGGGAAATCCACCCTGTTGCGCTGCGTCTACCGCGCTCTGCGCCCGTCCGCCGGCGCCGTCAGGATCGGCGGTGAGGACCTCTACGCCCTCTCCACCCGGGAAGGCGCCCGACGGCTGGCCGCGCTTCCGCAGGACGCGGTCGCCGAATTCGACTTCACCGTCATCGAGATCGTCGCCATGGGCCGTCTGCCGCACCAGGGGCCGATGGCCCGCACGACCGACGAGGACCGCCGCCGCTGCGACGAGGCGCTGGAAGGCGTCGGGGCGGGACACCTGGCCGAACGCGGCTTCCTCACCCTCTCCGGCGGCGAACGGCAGCGCGTCCTGATCGCCCGCGCGCTCGCCCAGCAGCCCCGGGTCCTGGTGCTCGACGAGCCGACCAACCACCTGGACATCGCCCACCAGTTGGAAGTCCTCGCTCTGGTCCGCGACAGCGGCCTGACGGTGCTGACCGCCCTGCACGACCTGAACCTCGCCGCCCTTCACTGCGATGTCGTCCACGTCATCGACAGCGGCCGGATCGTCGCCTCCGGACCGCCGCACGACGTCCTGACCACCGACCTGCTGGCCGACGTCTTCGGCGTACGGGCACATCGCGTCACCCACCCCGAAACCGGGGCGCTGCAACTGCTCTTCGACCTTCCCCCGGCCCGTCCCACCTCCTGAAGGAGACCCGCCCTCATGCCCCATCCCCTGCGCCCCGCGGCCCTCGTCCTCGCCGCCGCCCTGGCCCTCACCGCCTGCGGAGCGGACGTCACCCCGGAAGCCGACGGGAAGGACAGCAGCGCACAGGCCGACCGCCACTACCCGGTGACCGTGGAGAACTGCGGTGAGAAGAAGCGCTACGACAAGGCCCCGCAGCGCGTCGTCACCAACGACGTCGGCATCACCGAGATCATGTTCGCCCTCGGACTCGAGGACCACATGGCCGGATACGTGATGCCCGACGACAAGGGCGACATGACGTCCGTCCCCTGGAAGGACGGCTACAAGAAGACCAAGTGGCTCTCCAAGGAGCGCATCAACAAGGAACTGGTCCTCGACGCCCGGGCCGACCTGGTCTTCGCCGGCTGGAACTACGGATTCAACGAGGGCGAGGGCTTCACCCCCGCCGAACTGAAGCGCGTGGGCATCGACTCCTACCTGCTCAGCGAGTCGTGCCGGAACGGGCAGGGCAAGGCCCGCGGCGTCATGCCCCCGCTCGAAGCGCTCTACACCGACCTGCGGAACCTCGGAAAGATCTTCGACGTGGAGGACCGGGCGGACGCCCTCATCACGTCCTTCCGGAAGGAGGTCGCCGACGCGCGCTCCCAGGCGGCCACGGACGACGGCCGCCTCCGCGTCTTCCTGTACGACGACGGGAAGGACAAGCCGCTGACCTCGGGCGCGTACGCCGGACCGCACGACATCATCACCAAGGCCGGCGGCGACCACATCATGAAGGACCTCAAGGACAGCTGGACCACGGTGGGCTGGGAGACCGTCGTCGACCGCGACCCCGAGGTCATCGTCATCAACAACTACGGCGACACCGGCGCGGACGAGAAGCGGAAGTTCCTGAAGTCCTACAAGCCCCTCGCCGGCGTCTCGGCGATCAAGAACGACCGGATCGTCGTCCTCGACTACGTGGACCTCGTCGAGAGCCCGCGCAATCCGGCGGCGATCAGCTCGCTCGCCGAGGACCTGAGGAAGTTCGCACGGTAGAAGGGCCATGGTGTGCGTAGGCGGTGGGGACCACCGCGTACGCACACCATGCCGCCGGGCCGGGTCAGCCGTTGAACGTGTCCGGGTCCGGCCCGGTGCGCTCGTCACGGTTGAGGGCGGCGATCTCGCCGATGTCCCCTTCGGTGAGCTCGAAGTCGAAGAGCGCGAAGTTGTCCTGGATCCGCTTCAGCGTCACGGACTTGGGGAACACGATGTCCCCGCGCTGCAGATGCCAGCGCAGCACCACCTGCGCGGGGGTCCTGCCCACCCGCTCGGCGATCCGCGCGATCGCCGGGTCGGAGAGCACCTTGCCCTGGGCGATGGGCGACCACGCCTCCGTGGCGATGTCGTGCTCCGCCCCGAAGGCCCGCAGGGGGTCCTGCGTGAGGTACGGGTGCACCTCGATCTGGTTGACGGCGGGCACCACCGTGCTGCTGTCCAGCAGCCGGCGCAGATGGTTCTCCTGGAAGTTGGAGACCCCGATCGCCTTGGCGCGCCCGGACCGGTAGATCTCCTCCAGCGTCTTCCACGTCTCCACGAAGTCGCCCGAACCGCCCGGCAGGGGCCAGTGGATGAGGAAGAGGTCCAGGTAGTCGAAGCCCAGCTCCTCCAGGGAGCGGTCGAACGCCCGGAGCGCCTCGTCGGGTGCGTGCGCCCCGTTGTTCAGCTTGCTCGTGACGAAGACGTCGGCGCGGTCGAGCCCGGATTCCCGGACGGCCTGGCCGACCTCCTTCTCGTTGCCGTACATCTGCGCCGTGTCGATGTGCCGGTAGCCGGTCTCCAGCGCGGCGACCGTGGTCTCGCAGGTCTCGTCCGGCGGGATCTGGAAGGTCCCGAAGCCGAGCTGGGGGATCGTCACACCGTTGTTGAGGGTGATGGACGGTACTGAAGGCACGGTTGCTCCTTGCTCTGTCGACGGCCTCGGAAGGCGGTGTGGGGGACGCATGGGATGCGGCGGGGCAGCCGCCTCTCAGTGGGGTACCCGACTGACCGAGCAGAAAACTGCCCATAAGCATCTATATCGGTAATATCCCGCGTGCGCAGAGTGACGGAGGGGGCGGGGAGGGGTGGGCCTCGCCCCGCTACGCGGGCTCTGCCGTCGCGTCGGCGGCATGGGCGGGGACGTGAACACCCAGCCGGCCTGCCGCGGCGGTGAGGGCCGCTCCCAGCGGAAGGGCGATACGGGTCACGGCGTGCCGGTCGCCCCGGGTCGCATCCCGGTTGACGATCAGCACCGGCGTACCGGCCCCGGCGGCCTGGCGGACGAAGCGGAGCCCCGACATCACGGTCAGCGACGAGCCCAGGACCAGCAGGGTGCGCGCCTCGCGGACCAGCGTGCGGCAGCGCTCGACCCGCTGCGGGGGCACGGCCTCGCCGAAGAACACCACGTCCGGTTTGAGGACGCCCCCGCACGCGGCACACGCCACCACACGGAAGTCCCCGACCTGCTCGTCCGTGAGGTCCGCGTCGCCGTCCGGGTTCAGCGAGGAGGCCACCGGAGCGAAACCCTCGTTGGCCGCCTCCAGTCGGTGCGCCAGCGCGCGGCGCGGGCTGAAGGCGCCGCAGGAGAGGCAGACGACCCGGTCCAGACGTCCGTGCAGGTCCACGACCTCCTCGCTGCCCGCGGCCTGGTGCAGCCCGTCCACGTTCTGGGTAATCACCCCCGCCAGCAGGCCCTGCCGCCCGAACGCGGCCACGGCCCGGTGCCCGGCGTTGGGCCGGGCGCGGCCGAACGTACGCCAGCCGAGATGGCTGCGCGCCCAGTAGCGGCGACGGGCCCCGGCGTCGCCCGTGAAGTCCTGATAGGTCATGGGGGTGTGGCGGCTCAGGCTCCCACCCTCGCCCCGGTAGTCGGGGATGCCCGACTCCGTCGAGATGCCCGCCCCGCTCAGGATCAGGACACCGCCACCGCGCAGCGCCTCGGCAACCGGCTCCAGGTCCGTCGTGCCCGGCGGCAGCTCCTCGGCCGAGGTCCAGCTCAGGGTGGGTCGCATGCGCATGCCCTCCAGGGTACGGAAACGGCCCCCGGTGTCGCCGGCCTCGCGCCACCACGGGGCAAGGGTCGGTTTCCGGCCTCATTTCGTGACAGGGGCATGACCAAGGTCCGATCGCGGCATACGTCCTGCGGCCCGGGAGGAACGGCAACCGGCCATCGAGGCCGCCCGGTTCCCCGCGAACCGGCCGTTTCTCCCACTCGCCCGGCTCCGCGAGGAGCCGAGCCCCCCATGAGTGAAGGGACGAACAATGCTGGATTCCAGATGGTTCAAGGCGGCCGGTGTCGCCGTGACGCTCACCCTGGCCTCGGCCACGGCGGCGCACGCCGCTCCCGCGCCGGACCCGGCCGCGGAGACCACGGCGGCCGTGGTGACGCTCCGCTACGACGACAGCCGGGCCGGCGGCTGGGAGGCGGCGATCGCCGCAGGGGTCGCCTCCTGGAACGCGAACGTCGGCAACGTCAAGCTCGTCGAGGCCGCGCCCGGCACGCGCGCCGAGATACAGATCGTGGCCACCAGCGGCTGGCCCCAGGCCACGCTCGGCCCGGTCCGCCCCGGCGGCCAGGCCCGGGTCGAGCTGGGCAGCCAGGCGGTCACCCAGGGCCATAACAAGACCCGTATCGCCGCCCATGAACTCGGCCACAGCCTGGGCCTGCCCGACACCAAGCCCGGCCCCTGCTCGCAGCTGATGTCGGGCTCCAGCGCCGGTACGAGCTGCACGAACGCGGTTCCGAACGCGGCCGAGCGGTCCCGCGTGGAGTCCGCCTACGCGGGCGGCCTCGCCTCCCTCGTCCCGGCCGACGGTCGCATCCTGGTGGACGCCCCGTAATCGGCCGTACGGCGAAAGGCGGGGAGCCGGGCTCGTATCGAACCGGCTCCCCGCCGACCGGCAACAGAGTGTTCGGCTGCCCGTCGACCGGCGGACGAGGCGCCGGGCGGGGATCCGGCCGGTGGCCGGGCGCTCGGCATCACCGCTCCTGCGGAGCGAAGGGCCCACCGAGGCCGAAGGCGTGCCGGGAGAAGCGTTCGGCGATACGCCGGTGGGTGGCGGGATCCGGGTGCAGATCGTCGGGCAACGGGAGCTCGGCATGATCGGCCGCGCCGTAGAGGGCCAGCCCGTCGAGGTGGTGCAGATGGGGGTCGGTGGCCGCGCGCTCCCCGACGATCCGGGTCAGCTCGTCCCGGATGACGGTGAGAGTGAGCTTCCCCGCGGCGACCTCCGCCGGATCGCCGGTGGCTGTGAACCCCACCCGCCCCTCGCTCATCGCGGTGAAGTCCGGGGCGAGCGGCCCCGGGGTGTTCTCGTGGATGGGGCAGCAGATCGGCGAGATCACCAGCAGGGGTGCGGTGGGGTGCCCGTCGCGCAGAGTGTCGAGGAAGCCGTGGACAGCCGGGCCGAACGCGCGCAGCCGCATCAGGTCGGCGTTGACGATGTTGATGCCGATCTTGACGCTGAGCAGGTCGGCGGGGGTGTCGCGCATGGCGCGGGCGGTGAAGGGGTCGAGCAGGGCGCCGCCGCCGAACCCCAAGTTGATCAGTTCGGCGCCGCCGGAGGCCGCGGCCAGGGCCGGCCAGGTGCCGGTCGGGGTGGTGGCGTTGGAGCCGTGGCTGATGGAACTGCCGTGGTGCAGCCAGACCGGGCGGCCGCTCGGCCGGGGAGCGCGGACCGGAGCGTCGGTGCGCAGGGCGACCAGGCGCGTCGTCTCGTCGTGGGGCAGCCAGATCTCGACGTCCTTCTCGTCGTCCGGAAGGCCGGTGAACCGGAGCGTCTCGATCGGCCCCGGGCGAGTCTGGGCCGTCCCCGCGGACATGTCGATGGTGAGCGTGTCGCCGGCGCGGACACTGGCCCGGCCCGCGAGACGGCCGTCCACGAGGAGTTCGTACACACCGTCGGGGCGCGGGGGCGCTCCGACGTAGACGCGCTTGGTGGCGACCACGTCCAGTTCGACGGCGGTGGCCCGGGTGCGGAACGCCAGCCGGACCCCTGAGGGCTGCGACTCGGCCATCGCCAGCTGGCCGTCGGTGATCTGTTGCCGTGCCCGGGCGGGCAGCCGGTGCGGCAGCACTCCGCGCTCGGTCTGCTCCAGGTCGAGCGCGCCGCGCAGGATGTCGGTGCTGATGGGTGTCGTCGTCCAGTCGTGCCGGGTGGTCATGTTCTCGGTCTCTTCGTTCGTCGCGAGGGGAGGGGGTGTCCGGGTCAGGAAGAAGAAGCGGGCCAGTTGCGCAGCAGGGAGTCGAGCGCGTCGAGGATCTCCGTCCAGCTCTCCTCGGAGGAGGGGGCGCTGTGGCTGAAACTGCCCGCCATCTCCAGCTCCACGTAGCCGTTGAAGACGCTGCCCAGGAGCCGCACCGCGTGCGTCTCCTGAAGCTCGGGCAGGTCGTAGCCGCGCAGGAGCGCCCGTGTCATCCGGGAGTGGCGCGGGCCCGCGCTCGCGGCCGCCGTGGCCGCGTCGAGGCGGAACCGGGCGGCGGCGAAGCGGCCCGGGTGCTGGAACGCGTAGTCACGGTAGGCGTTGGCGAACGCGCCGAGCGCGTCCCTGCCCGCCCGCCCCGCGATGGCCGCCGACGCCTGGTCGGCGAGTTCCTCCAGGGCCAGCAGGGCGATCCTGGTCTTGAGGTCGTGGGCGTTCTTGACGTGCGAATACAGGCTCGCGGTCTTGATGCCCAGCTTCCGGGCGAGCTCCGACGGGGTCACCTGCTCGAAGCCGATCTCGTCCGCCAGCTCCGCGCCCGCCCGCACCACGCGCTCCGCGGCCAGTCCCGCTCGTGCCATGCCACCCTCCGAACACTGCCCCATAGTTGCCTAAAGAAATATACGTTTGCCTAATGGTCTTAGGCAAATTAGCGTGGATCTCATGAAACCCCTGACCGAGCGAGAGATCCGCAGCGCCTTCGTGAACTGCACCAAGGGTGAGGCCAAGCGCCTGTCCGTCCCCCGTGACCTGGCCGACCGGCCCTGGGACGACCTGGACTTCCTGGGCTGGCGCGACCCCCAGGCCCCCGACCGGGCCTACCTGGTGATGCCGTCCGGTGAAGGCCACGTCGGGGTCCAGTTGCGCTCCTCCGCCGCCGGCTCCTCGCAGACCCGCCGCAGCATGTGCTCGATGTGCGTGACCGTCCACACCGGGGGAGTCTCCCTGCTGGTGGCCCCTAAGCCGGGGAAGGCGGGCAAGCAGGGCAACTCGGTCGGCGCCTACATGTGCACCGACCTCGCCTGCTCGCTCTACGTACGCGGGAAGAAGGACGCCGGAGTGGGCGGGCGGCTGCGCGAGTCCCTCACCCTGGAACAGCAGATCGACCGCACCATGACGAATCTCGCCGCGTTCATCGCCAAGATCACCGCTTGACGCCCCGGGTGCCCCGCCGCTCGACGGATGCCCGAAGTGGCGCGGACGGTATGGTTCCGGACAGCCTGGTGAACGGATTCGGGCCCCGCGTGAGCCAGGGCTCCGCCCGCATCCCGCCCGTCCATCCCTCCCTGCCTGAGGGGATGAGCAGGCGTTCGATCACGTGCGAAAAACACCGGCCAGATCTGAGGCTCCGTGATGTGGCCGGTCCATGCGTCGACCAGATAGGTGCCTGAGGCATCTTATTGGGGTGAGGTGCGGAGTGACCCGCTTCGCACCCATCACCGAGCACTGCGAGGCGACCGCTCCATGACGGAATCCACGACGGAACCGGCCCGCCAGGACCGTGCCTTCACCGGCACCGCCACCGAACCGACCCCCGCGCCACCGTTCCCGCAGGACCGTGAGTGCCCCTACCACCCGCCCACCGGCTACGAACCGCTGCGTGCGCAGGGCCCGTTGAGCCGGGTCACGCTCTTCGACGGACGCCCGGTCTGGGCCGTCACCGGGCACGCGCTCGCCCGTCGCCTGCTTGCGGATCCCCGGCTCTCCACCGACCGCACCCACCCCGGCTTCCCGATTCCGGCCGAGCGGTTCACGCAGACGCGGCAGCGGCGCGTGGCGCTCCTCGGCGTCGACGACCCCGAGCACAACGCCCAGCGCAGGAAGCTCATCCCGAGCTTCTCCGTGAAGCGGATCGCCGCGCTGCGCCCACAGATCCAGGAGGCGGTGGACGGGCTGCTGGACGCGATGGAGCGGCAGGGGCCGCCCTCCGAACTGGTCGCCGACTTCGCGCTGCCGGTGCCGTCCATGGTGATCTGCGCACTCCTCGGCGTGCCCTACGCCGACCACGCGTTCTTCGAGGGCTGCTCGCGCCGCCTTCTGCGCGGCCCCGCCGCGAGCGATGTGGACGGCGCACGGATCGAACTGGAGGATTATCTCGGCGTGTTGATCGACCGCAAGCGCGCGGAACCGGGGGACGGGCTGCTGGACGAACTGATCCACCGGGACCACCCGGACGGGCCCGTCGGCCGGGAGGACCTCGTCTCCTTCGCTCTGATCTTGCTTGTCGCGGGACACGAGACGACGGCGAACATGATCTCGCTCGGCACGTTCACGCTGCTGCGCCATCCCGGTCAACTGGCGGCGCTGCGATCCGGAGAGACGACGACGGCCGCAGTGGTCGAGGAACTTCTGCGCTTCCTCTCCATCGCCGAAGGTCTGCAACGGCTGGCGGCCGAGGACATCGAGGTGGACGGGACGACGATCCGCAAGGGCGAGGGCGTCTTCTTCTCGACCTCGCTCATCAACCGCGACGCCGACGTGTTCGAGCATCCGGAGACGCTGGACTGGGACCGGTCCGCCCGCCACCATCTCGCCTTCGGCTTCGGCGTCCACCAGTGCCTGGGCCAGAACCTGGCCAGGACCGAGCTCGACATCGCCCTGCGCACCCTCTTCGAGCGGCTGCCGGCCCTCAGGCTGGCCGTACCCGCGAACGAGATCCGGCACAAACCCGGTGACACCATCCAGGGCCTGCTCGAACTACCCGTGGCCTGGTGAGGGTCATGGGCATCCGGGTCGACAGGGAACGCTGCGTGGGGGCCGGCATGTGCGCGCTGACCGCGCCGGACGTGTTCACCCAGGACGACGACGGGTTCAGCGAGATGCTCCCCGATGGCCCGGCGGTGCCGGAGACCCACCCGCTGGTACGGGAAGCCGCACGGGCCTGCCCGGTCGGGGCGGTCGCTCTCACCGACGACTGAACCCCGACGCCTGGCAACGGCGACGGACGGGCCGGGACACCGCACCGGCCCGCTAACCGGACCCGGCGGGGGAGCGAGCCGCCCGCCCCGCCGGGTCCCGGCCGGGGTCGGGTTGACCGTCACCCAGCCGTCCCCTCCGGGCCGCCCGTCGCGGTAGCCGCGTACGTGATCCGGCCCTGCATCCCCGCCTCGGCGCCCTCCGCGGCGTGGACCTCCAGCAGTACCTGCGGGCTGTAGTCCGGGCCGATCAGCGGCACCTGGGCGACGGCGCACACTCGGTCGTCCCGCTGGGCGCGCAGTTCTCGGGCCAGATCACCTCTGCCACCCCCGCGAGCCCGGAGGCATCGACGGTCAGGCGGCCGTCCGTGACGGTGAAGGTGTCGTTGTCGTGGTTCAGACCGACCTCGACCGGGGTCGCCCCCTCGGGGCCTGTCTGCAGGTTCTTCTCGTACGGCGCGGCGATCCACAGCTGGTCGGACTCGGCGGCGGACGCCGGTACGGACAGACGGCCAACAGGATTCCGGCGGTCGCGACGGCGCCCGTGCCGAAGCGTGCGAACGGATGGGCGGAGACGGGGCCAATGGTTCTCCAGTAGCTGGGCACAGTGCACTCCTGCCGGGGCGTGGCATGCCCCGGCAGCCCTATGGCGATCAAGGAACGCCCAAGGTTGTGCTGTGTCCTGCCAGAACCTGACGGCTCAGAGGCCGAACTCCTGCGGGGAGACACCGAGCGCCATGCACGCCTCCCGCAGAACCTGCGCCTCGGCCGGGGCGATGTACCCGTCCGCGCCGGCGATCACGAAGCCGGTCTGGACGACCGCCTTGGCCTCCACCGGCTTCTTCGCCGCCTTGGCGATCTCCTGCATGGCATCGGCCTTGCCCTGCTGGAAGTTGAAGGTCAGCTGGTCGACGTGCTTGTTGAACCGCTGCCGCAGCTGCTCGGGCGGGAAGTTCTGCAGGACGTCGTTCTGCAGGATCAGGTTCTCCACATGGTGCCGCTCGGCCGGGTCGACGGAACCGTCGGCGGCCGCGACCAGCGCGCACATCGCCATGCTGGCGTCCCGGTAGGCCCCGCTCTTGAGCTCGGTCTTCAGGGAGCCGAGCTGCGACTTGAGCAGCCCGACCAGCTTCTCCTTCGAGCCCCCCGAACCTCCCGAGGCCCCCGGGCCTCCGGTTCCCGGCTGCCGCTGACCGGCGGGGCCCCTCGCGCCCTGTGCCTGCTGCTGAAGCCCCTTGGCCTGGTCCTTGAGGCGATCCCACATTGCCATGTCTGCCACCTTGTCGATCGGATCGATGGGCCGCGCACCGCGCGCGGCCCCTTGACGGTCATGCCGGGAGAACGGTCATACGTGGTTGGTCTGCCGCTCGCCGCGTCGGGCACGCACCCGGCGGACGACCCACACGACGAGCGCCGCGACGACCAGCCCGAGCACCACCTTGGAGAGCACCCCGACGTAACGCTCCACGAGGTCCCATTGGTCACCCAGCAGATATCCGGCCATCACGAGGACGAAGTTCCATATGAAGCTGCCCAGCGTGGTGAAGAGAACGAAGATCGGCAGGGGCATCCGCTCGACGCCTGCCGGGACGCTGATCAGGCTGCGGAAAATCGGAATCATCCGGCCGAAGAAGATGGCCTTCCTGCCGTGCTTGAGGAACCATCGCTCGGTCTTCTCCAGGTCGGACACCTTCACCAGAGGGAGCCGGTCCCACAGGGCGTACATGCGCTCCCGGCCGAAGGCGGCTCCGATCCAGTAGAGCGCGACCGCGCCCACCACCGACCCCAGCGTCGTCCAGAAGAGGGCGGAGAACAGGCTGATCACTCCCTGCCCCGCGGCGAAGCCCGTCAGCGGCAGAATGATCTCACTCGGCAGCGGAGGGAAGAGGTTCTCCAGGGCGATCGCCAGCCCGGCCCCGGGGCCGCCCATGGTGTCGACGAGGCTGGTCGCCCACCCTGCGATGCCGCTCGTCGGTTCCGAGGCGAGGGAGAAGTGGTACATGTACGTCTGCTCCAGGACTGAGTCATAGGTTTCGGGTATCCCGTACGGCCCGTATCGCGAAGGAATTCCGCGGGCCACGGGCTGAGAAAGGGCTCAGAAATATGAAAGACGGAAGAGGAAATGCACAGCCGCGATGCGTGCGAAACGGGACGCCACGGCGCAGGTGAGCGAGCGGAAGATCAGCGCTCGCATTCCGGACGATCACGGGGTGATCGCACGGGATCGCTCAGCAGCGAAGGATCCGGGCCTGGGCGGGGCTTCGCGATCCCGAAGGCGAAGCGTGGTGCCGGGCGACGCCCGTCGAGCAGTCGTGCAGATCCGGTGCGGAAGAAGGAACGCCTGCCTGAACGGGGGACGTCGTCGTCGTGCTTCCCGCTTTGTGGCGCTGCTGGAGAGTGACGTCACCGTCCACGCCGTCCAGCGGAACATTCGGCCCCGATGTGTCGACGACGGACATGGCACGGTCCGCGGAATGCACTGCCGCGTCGACGGCCCCCAGGGCCTGGGAGGAGGAGCCCAGCGAGAACGCGGAAATCATCAGGAGCACGGCGATACCGGCGTAGAGGGCCAGCATCTCCCTGCAGCGCATTCCTACGCTCCTTGTCCCGGTCGATTCGGCCCGTAGAACGAACTGTCAAAGCCGCTCGGCGAATTAACGCCGCAGGACTGCACTCTAACAGCCCGAACTGAAGGGAACCTGAAGTCCATTTTCGCCCAGCGCCCACGGGGTCAGTACGGCAGGCCCTCCGCAGCGGCTCGCAGCGCGGCCAGGACGCACGCCGTGATCTCGTCGCCCGACGCCTCGGGATCGTCCGCGTACCGATGCGCGAACTCCTCCGCCGCCGCGCGCAGCGCGCCGTTGATCGTCGCCGCGTGCACCTTCGTCCGCAGGGCCTCGGCGCTGCCGCCGGATCTCCGGGCGAGGAGTTCCGCGAGCACCGGCAAGGCGTCGTCGTGGGCCTGCAGCCAGACGGCCCGGAGCGCGGGCTCCGTGGACGTCATACGGATCAGATCGAGGATGGCCGGAGCCGTGGGAGGCAGGGTCCCGCTCCGGCCGGACCGCGTCACGAAGTCCACCAGCGTCATCTCCGGCGGCCACGCGGCCAGCCGGTCCACGGCGAACTGGAGCCCCGCCGAGAGCACGGGCAGGACGCAACTCTCCTTGGTGGGGAAGTGCCGCCACAGCGTGCGGGACGAGATGCCCACGGCCCGGGCGATCTCCTCGCCCGTGGTGCCGGTGACGCCCTGCGAGGTGAACAGACGGACCGCCTCGCCCGCGATCTCCAGCCGGAGGGCGGCCCTGCGCCGCTGAGCGAGCGACGGTTTGCCGACGGCCCCCGCCATGAGTCCGTCCGCCTGGAGCCGGCCCTCAACAGGCGGCAGTTCGCGCACCTTCGCCCCCGGCTTCCGTCCCGTCCATGGCTCCGTTCCGTCCCGGAAGCATAGCGACCCGCAAGGGAAATGGCGCATGCAGACGTCTTGTCACTGAGTGACACACAGGCCTACGCTGCCGAAACTGACCAGCGAGTAACAAGGTTGCTCGGAAGAGGACTTGATGTGCGACGCCGTTCTCTTCTTCCCCCACCGAGCCGGCCACTTCCCCAACCCTCAGCACGAGAAACGAGGAACACACCGTGAGCCGCACGAGAACCCGTTTCCGTACCGCCGCCACCCCGAACCAGGACCTGGGCCCGGCCCTGGGCGCCACCCGGCCGGAAGAGGCCGGCCGCCACCGTCCCCCGATCCGTCTGCGCCTCCTGGCCTGCACTCTGGCCGCCGGGACCGCCTGCGCGGGCCTGTCGGCCGTCCCGGCGTCCGCGGCCGGGGCGCCGCCCGTCGTCTCCCGGGGCGTCACCATCCCGGAGTTCTACACGCCTCCGACCGAACTGCCTGCCATGAACGGGGCGTTGATCCGCACCGAAGCCCTGCCCCTAGGGCTGAACATCCCCGGCCTCGACGGCCGCCCGATGCCGGGCACCGCGACTCGCCTCATGTACAAGTCCACCGACTCCGCCGGGAAGCCCGTCGCCGTGACCGGCGCCTACATCGAGCCCTCGGCGGTCTGGAAGGGCTCCGGCCCGCGCCCCCTGGTCGCCGTCGCCTCGGGCACCATGGGCCAGGGCGACCAGTGCGCACCGTCCTTCGCCCTGCAGCACCCGCTCACCCTCAACGGCGACACCGTCTCCGTCGGCTACGAGGCGCTGGCCGTCTACCGGATCCTGGCCACCGGGGCGGCCGTCGTCGTCACCGACTACGTCGGCCTGGGTGCCACGGACCGCCTGCACACCTACGTCAACCGCCTCGACCAGGGGCACGCCCTGCTCGACGCGGCCCGTGCCGCGCGCTCCGTGCCCGGCGCCTCGGTCACCGCGGACTCCCGGACCGGCCTGTACGGCTACAGCCAGGGCGGCGGTGCCAGTGCGGCGGCCGCCGAACTCCAGCCCTCCTACGCCCCCGACGTACCCCTCGCCGGCACTTACGCCGGCGCGCCGCCCGCCGACCTGACCTCGGTCATGAAAGGCATTGACGGCAGCGCGCTCGCCGGTGCGCTCGCCTGGTCGATCAACGGGTTCGCCCAGTCCGACCCCGACCTGCGCGCGGTCGTCGAGGCGAACATCAGCACCACCGGGAAGGCCGCCCTGGCGGATGCCTCCACCATGTGCGTCGGCGACGCGATCTTCGGCTACGGGTTCGCCAGGAGCAGCAAGTGGACCACCAGCGGGAAATCCATCGGAGAGATCATCGCCGCCGAGCCGAAGGCCCGGGCCGCCCTGGACAAGCAGCGCATCGGAACGCTCAAGCCGTCCGGCCCCGTACGTCTGGCCACCGGCGTCAACGACGACATCGTCCCCCACGCCCAGGCCCGCCGACTGGCCGTCGACTGGTGCCGCAAGGGCGGCGACATCACCTACGACGCCGTCGTCCTGCCGAATCTCGGTGACAAGATCCTCACCAACCACCTGGTGCCTCTCCTCACCGACCAGGGCGAGGCGATCGGCTGGCTGACCGACCGGCTCGCGGGCAAACCGTCCACCTCCAACTGCTGGTCCATGCCGATCCAGCCCTGAACCCTGACCGGCACTCCGCACACCCCGGCGGGTGTCCCGCCGTGCACCGATCGGCCTCAGCCGCGGCGAGCCTCGGCCGCACGGGCGCCGGCCGGTGAAGGATGACCGCGGGCGGTCCCGGACCGGGGCCGCCCGCACCACCCCTGTCGCGTGGAGAGGCCCGGCCATGGAACTGCTCGACGACCCGCCGACCCCCGCCGTCGGCGGCCGAAGGCCAGGACGGAACAGGGGCGCCTGGTCCGGTGCCGTACGGGTGACGGCGTGAACCCCTCTCCTCCCGGGGACGCGCCGGGCGAAGGCCGCTACGGCGAGGCGTTCTTCCGCCCCGACCGGGCGGGGGAGGCGGAGCGCATCGACTTCGGTGCGCTCGCCTACGACGACATCACGATGGCTCGGCTCCGCGCGCTCGGCGCCGGACCGGGATGGCGCTGCCTCGACATCGGAGCCGGAACGGGCACCGTCTCCCGCCGGCTGCTGGGTGAGACCGCGGTGGCGAGCGTGCTCGCCGTGGACCGCGACGTACGGTTCCTGGACGCACGCCCCGCGCCCGGCCTGCGGACACTTCAGGCCGACGTCACCGCCACCGACTTCGCCCCCGGTTCCTTTCAGCTCGTCCACGCACGGTTCGTGCTGATGCATCTGCCCGAGCGGGACCGCCTGATCAGCCGGTTCGCCGAACTCCTCACGCCCGGCGGTGTGCTGGTGCTCAGCGACGCGGTCGACCTGACGAGTGAGCGGACACCGGCCACCCCGTACTCCACGGCGATGCGGGCGATGTGGCAGGGGCTGCGGGCCACCATCGGCACCGACGTCTCCTCGGTCCCGTCGTACCCGCACCTCCTGCGCGGGGCCGGGCTCGACCACGTGGCAGCCGAGATCCACGTCCCACCGCTGGTGCCGGGCAGCGCCATCAGCCGCTTCTGGTCCGACACCTGGCAGCGCAGCAGGCAAGCCATGGTCGCCACCGGCCTGGTCGACGACACCGGCATCGACGCCGCGGTCCGGTACCTGGAGAGCGACGCATGCGCAGCGCTGTCGGCCGGGATGCTCACGGCGTGGGGTCAGAAGCCCCAAGAACCCACGGGCTGACCGTACGGGCCGCCCCTGTCCCCCGATCTCCTATGCTCCCGCTGAGGGAAGAGCGAACCGGAAGGCATGCGGAAACATGACAGGGCAACGCGACCGTTGGGCGGAACTGACCGGTGGACAGGCGGGGGAGGAGTACGCGCGGCGGTTCGCCCGGCTCGCCGCATCGGGCCAAGACGTCCACGGCGAAGCCACCTTCTGCACCGCGCTGCTGAAGCCCGGGGCCCGTGTGCTCGACGCGGGCTGCGGCACCGGCCGCATCGCGATCCGGCTCGCCGAACTGGGCCACCACTGCACCGGCGTCGACGTCGACGCCTCGATGCTGGCCGTCGCACACCGCGAGGCACCCGCACAGGACTGGCTCCTCGGTGACCTGGCCCTGCTGGACACCCTCGGCCTGGACACGGACTTCGACCTCGTGCTCGCAGCCGGCAACGTCATCCCTCTCCTGGCCCCCGGCACCGGACCGGCTGTCGTCGGGCAACTGGCCGCCGTACTGCGCCCGGGTGGTCTCCTGGTCACGGGCATGGGACTGGACACGGCCCACCTGCCGTTGGAGGAAGCGCCGGTGACCCTCGCCCAGTTCGACCAGTGGTGCGCCCGGGCCGGACTGACCTTGCGGCAGCGTTACGCGACCTGGAGCGGCGACCCGTACAGCGACGGCGGCGGCTACGCGGTCAGCGTGCACACCCGCCCCGCCGTCTGACCCCTCACCGCTGATGCGGGGCGACCGGTCCGTGCGCCTCCGGGGACGTCAGCGGACGCGGCGGATCCGGATCGGCCCCCGGGCCTCGTCCGGCTCGACCGGCCGGCCACCCTGGGTGATCTCGACCCGGCCGGCTCCGACCAGCCGCCGAGCCGCCTGACGTGCGGGCTCCATCAGGGACCGCCAGCCGTCGTCGTCGCCCCCGTACACCGAGCGTGCGGCATCGGAGGGACAGATGGTCGCGGTCGGCCCACGCCGCTCCAGCAGGTCGAGGATCGCCTGCTCCAGACGCCGGACGGTCCGCTGTTCGTGCGAGGTCACCTCTCCATGGTGGCACCGATAGGCCGACGGCGCCCCGGCCCGCCCAGGCGCCCACTGGAGCGAGCGGGCGGGCGCCACGGCGACCACACCCTGCGGGTCAGGGCGACGATCGAGCACAACTCCCGGTCCGGGGCGTCCTTCGTGAGCATCGACCGCGCCGAGGTTTACGGGGACCGACGCGAAGAGCCAGGAGCTTCTGCGCCGGGGGCCGCCTCCGGCGGGGAAGCCCGCACCGTCAGTGGCACGCCCTGTGCACGGTCCGAGGACGGA
The DNA here is from genome assembly GCF_014649875.1 of Streptomyces rubiginosohelvolus. Lineage (GTDB taxonomy): Bacteria > Actinomycetota > Actinomycetes > Streptomycetales > Streptomycetaceae > Streptomyces > Streptomyces rubiginosohelvolus. Next base: position 277,400 of record NZ_BMTW01000006.1, read on the forward strand.
CCCGCCTCGATCATGAACTCCCCGGGCTCGACCACCCGTCGTCCCGAACGTGACACGGACCCCAGCACCCCCGCGTCCACCGTGAAGGAGACCTCCGCCCACTCCCCGGGTGCCAGGGCTACCCGTTCGAACCCGCGCAGCTCCCGTACCCGGGGCCACGACGACCCGCCGAGGACCCGGCGCACGTACAGCTGGACCGTCTCCCGCACCGGCCGCTCACCCGTGTTGCACACCTCGACCGAGCACACGACCGGCCCGTGAACCGGCCTCGGCCCGCGACCGGCCCCCGGGCCGTCATCGCGCTGCGGCCCGCCGCCGAGCCTCGCCCCGTCGTCGCGCCCCGTGCCGTACCCGTCACCGTGCTCCGGCGGGGGAGTCACCGCATGGCCCTCACCGGCGAACTCCGCCACTCCGACCGCCGAGCGGGACAGCCGCGGCACGCCGTACTCCACCGAGCTGTACGTCAGCCCGTGGCCGAAGGCATGCCGCGCGGTGGCGGGCTGGTCGACGTAGCCCCGGTAGCCGTGGTCCTTCCCGTTGTAGAAGACCGGCAGCTGGGCGGCCGACCGGGGCACCGACACCGGGAGCCGGCCCACCGGCTCCGCCACGCCGAAGAGCACGTCGGCCACCGCCCGACCGCCCCACGGCCCGGGATACCACGCACTGAGCACCGCCCCCACGCGGCCGGCCAGGTCCGGCAGCGCGTGCGGCCGCCCCTGGACCAGCACCACCGCCACGGGCGTACCCGTGGCGGCCACCGCGTCCAGCAGGGCCAACTGGCCTTCCGGCAGTGAGAGGTCCGCCAGATCCACTCCCTCGCCGCAGGTCATCCCGCCGGGGTCGCCGGTGACGACGGCCGCGCCATTGGCATCGAAATGCGTCTCCGCCGCCCGCGCACTCGACCCGCCGAGCACCACCACCGCGACATCCGCCCCCGCAGTGAGCGCGACCGCTTCGGGAAGGGCCGACCGGTCGCCCCCGACGAGCCCGCAGCCCCGCGCGTACACGACTTCTGTGCCCGCCGGGGCCGCCGCCCGCAGCCCGTCGAGGACGCTCACCCCGGTGCCGGGACGCTGAGGCGCCGTGTAGTCGCCGATCTGCTGCGGTACGGAGTCGGCGTTCGGGCCGAGAACCGCGATGCGGGCCCCGCCGGTGAGCGGCAGCGTGACGCGGTCGTGGGCCAGCAGCGTGACGGACTCCCGGGCGATGCGTTCGCTCAGCCGCTCCGGCCCGGCGGCCGGCGGCCGGTCACCGGTGTACGGCCGCTCGAAGAGTCCGAGCCGGAACTTCAGCGCGAGGACCCGTCCCACGGCCGCGTCGAGGACCGCCTCGTCGACCAGCCCGCCCTCGACGGCCTCGGCCAGCCGCGGAAAGCAGCCGTCCCACAGGCTCAGATCGGTACCCGCCGCCAGCGCCATCGCCCCGGCGGCCACCGGATCCCCGGCCAGCCGCACCAACCGGTCCAGCGCCAGGCCGTCGGCCAACACCAGACCCGTGAAACCCCATGTCTCGCGCAGGATCCCGGTGAGGAGATCCCGGTTCGCCGCACAGGGCAGGCCGTCGAACTCGTTGTACGCGGCCATCACCCCGGCGGCCCCCGCCCGCACCCCCGCCAGAGCCGCCTCCAGGTGGATCTCCCGCAGCTCACGCAGGCCCAGCTCGGTCGCCGCGCTGTTGCGGCCCCCGACCGCCGCGCCCTGCCCCGCGAAGTGCTTGAGCACGACCGCCGCCCGGTCCGGCCCGATCCGCTCGCCCGGCGGCCCCTGCACCCCGCGTACCAGCGCCTCGGTGAACCGGGCCGCCAGATAAGGGTCCTCACCGAAACACTCCTCGGCACGTCCCCAGCGCGGATCCCGCACCAGATCGAGCGCCGACACCAGGGCCACATGCCCGCCCCGCGAACGGAGCTGTGCCGCCGCGAGCGCGGCCGCCTCCTCGTACAGCTCGGGATTCCACGTCGCGCCGACCGCCAGATTGACCGGCATCAGGGTGCCGTCCAGGGCCTGCAGCCCGTGCGGCATCTCCTCCACCAGCAGGACGGGGATGCCGAGGCGGGTCCGCTCCACGACATGGCGCTGGACGGCGTCGGACACCCGCGCACCCTCCGCCGCCCCGATGCCCGACTCCGCCGTCACGCCCGACCAGGCGTCCGCGCGCTGCAATCCGTACAGCGCGCCCATCCCGTCGAACGCGGCCACCTCGGCCCGGAACGCCTCGGTGAGCCGATGACCGGTCGCCGTCCGCTCGTACGCGTCCCAGCCGTACATCCGCTGGTTGACCTGACCCACCTTCTCGTTCAGGGTCATCCGGCCCAGCAGATCCCGCACCCGGGCGGCGACAGGCGCGGCGGGGTCGCGGAAGAGCGGGTCATCGGTCATGGCGCGGATCTCCTCGGCCGGAAGCAGGGCAGGACGGTCGTACGGCGGGAAGGGCCGGGCCGCTCAACGCAGTTCGAGGACACGCACGCCGTACGGGGCCATCACCACGTCCCGCACCGGCTCACCGCCCTCCAGCTCATGCAACTCACCGTCCGCCACCGGTCGTACGCTCAGCTCCGCCTCGGACTGGCTCACCAGCCAGACGTACCGCGTCCCGTCCTCGTGGACGAGGGTGTCGGCGGCGACGTACGGACTGTCCACCGTCACCGGCCGCGCCGCCCCGGCGACCTCGGCGAGCGCCGCGTACAGCCGGTGCGTCTGCTCGGGGTTCGCGCGGGCCGTGCGGGCGGCCATGTGCTCCAGCGGGTAGGTCGCGAGCACGGTGCGGCCCTCGCCCGTCCCGTGGCACAGCAGCGCCGGGCGGCCGTGCGCGTCGGTGGCGACGACCCGGGCCCCCGTCGGCACCACCGGGAGGTAAGCGCGGCTGTCCTCGTTCCCCGCGACCGGGAAGACCAGCGTCTCGCCCGCCGCGATCGACCCGAAGCCCTCGGCGAACGTCATCTCCAGGACGTCGTCCTCGATCGGCTCCGCCACCCCGTAGGAGAGCTGGAGTTCGACACCGAACAGCCCGTCCAGATCGTCGAACCACGGGCCGCGCGTCCCCGGGTGCTCGCCCGAGCAGAACGACAGATACACGGTGGCCCCCTCACGGGCCCGACGCTCCAGCGCCCGCCGGGTGCGGGTCGTCAGCTGACGGGTCGACGGCAGCAGGTACAACGCGGCGTCGTCCGGCAGACCGTCGGCCTCCCGGGCGAACGCCACGGGCAGATCCGCGCCGCGCGCCGCCACGTACCCCTGATGCAGGGAGGTGAAGATCAGCGGCCGGTCGGCGGGCCGGCTGTAGGGGTAGCCGCGCTCCAGGAACGCGGGCACCACCAGCGCGGCGTCGGCGTCGGTGCGGCGGCACCGGGCGAAGTCCACCCGCTTCAACACCTCGGCGAAGGATGCCAGTTCACGCAAAGGCTCCTTGGGGCGGCCGGTGCTGTCGGTGATGCCGAAATGCATCTCGAAGGGGTGGTGGTCGTACGGGGACTGGTCCCAGAGGCCGTCGTAGTCCGTGTTGTTCCATGCGATCCAGCCCGTGGCCCCGCCGAGCAGCGAATTGTGCAGCGTCTGCCGGTAGAAGATCCCCGCGTTCGCCGCCGAGACCGTGTCGGTGGAGAGCCCGAACTCCTCCAGCACGACCGGCTGCCCGGTCACCGCCGCGAGTTCGCACTCGAACGCGGCCCGGTAGTGCTGGCGCGGCCGGTCCGTGTCCGAGCGGTAGACGTGCGGCCCCACGAAGTCCACGTACTCCGCCGTGTCCCGCAGCGAGAAGCCGTTGTCGCGGCCCGTCACCTCGATGCCCCACGCCCCGTCGCCGAGCGACACGGGCTGTGTCCCGCCCGCCGCGCGCACCGCGTCGCACATGAACTGCGCCCAGGCGGTGACCACATCACTGGAGGGCGGGTCCACCTGATAGATACGCCCGTAGCCCGGCATCTCGTTGGTGATCAGCCAGCCCGTCACCGCGGGGTGGTCCTTGAACCGACGGGTCATCTGCGAGACGAACCACGCCTGCCGCCCCACGAGCCACACGTCCTCGTAGAGATCACGCCCCCCGCGCCAGACCGGATCCCAGTTCTCCCCGGACATATGGCCGACGATGAACGTCGGCACGGTCCCCATCCCCGCCTCCGTATGGGCGTCGAGGAAGTCCCGGAACCGGTCGCACAGTTCCTCGTCGATCCTCCCCGGCTCCGGGTGGAAGTCCGGCCAGTAGAAGAACGACCGGGTCATCGTCAGCCCGTTCTCCCGCAGGACGGCCAGCTCCTCGCGCACCGTCTTCGGCTCGTAGTTCCGCCACATCAGCGGACCCCCTGTGCGGGACCAGAAGTTGGCACCGAGCCAGGGGAGCACGGAATGGTCATGGGTGAGGTGGGCGCTGTGGCGTCGCATGGTCCTTCTCCGGCGTTCTTCGGTGTACGGGATCGGTCGGCCGCCGTCGGGGCGATGCGAGCCGACCAGGAAGGGGTACGGGTGGTCCCGGCGGTCCGCGCGGGGTGCGAGGTGAACGGTCCATGGATCAGGGAGCGGCAGGCGCGGGGCCGGTCGACTCCCGGACGACCAGGCGCGGCCGCCCCTCCAGGAGCGCGGTGGGCACGTCCTCGCCGCAGCGGGCGAGCAGCGTCAGCGCGGCGGCCGCGCCGACCCGCTGCACCTGCTGGTCCACGCTGCTCAGGCGTGGGTGCAGCCAGCGGCCCAGGGGGAGGTTGTCGTACCCCACCACCGACACGTCCATGGGCACCCGGAGGCCGGCGCGCTGAGCCGCGCCCATCCCGCAGACGGCCATGGAGTCATTGGGGAAGACCAGGGCGGTGGGCCGGTCCGGCAGCGCGAGGAGTTCCTCGGTCACCGCGACGGCGGCCTCCTCGGTGAAATCGGTGTGCCGGACGGCGGCGGGCCGCAGCCCCGCCTCGGCCAGCGCCTGTTCGAACGCCGACCGCCGGGCACCGGTGTGCACCAGCTCGGCCGGACCCGCGACGTACGCGATACGCCGGTGGCCCAGCGCCAGCAGATGGGCGACGGCCTCACGGACGCCCGCGCCCTGCTGACCGAGGCCCACCCCGGGCACCGGGCCCCCGCGCTCCGGCGAGCCCAGCAGCACGGCGGGCAGGCCGAGTCGCCGGAGGAGGCCGGGGCGCGGGTCGTCCGACCGGGCCTCGGTGAGCACCGCACCGTCGATCCTGCCCTCGGCGACGAGCCGTTCGTACAGCGCGCTCTCCTCGGCCAGCCCCGGGACCAGATGCAGCAGCAGACCGTAACCGCGGGGGGCCAGCTCACCCTCCAGACCGGTGATCAGCTCGCTGAAGTGCGGGTCGACCCCGAGGACGTCCGTCGGGCGGCGCACGACGAGGGCGATCGTCCGGGTCCGCGCCCGGCGCAGGGCGGTCGCCGACGCACTGGGCGACCAGCCCAGCTCGGCCGCCGCCGCCAGGACCCGGCGCCGGGTCGCCTCCGAGATCCGCCCCGTTCCGTTGACCGCCTGGGACACCGTGGCGGTGGAGACTCCCGCCGCGGCCGCCACCGCTTTGATGGTCGGCCGTCCCGGGCCGGCGGATCCCTCTTCGACCGGGCCGGGAAAGCTTTCCCCCGGCCGGTCCTCACGACGTACCTTCACATCTTCACCGCCCCGCTGACGAGTGCCTGTTGCATGCGCTTCTGCAGCACGGTGTACACCGCCCAGACCGGGACCAGCGTCAGCACCGTACCGGCGGTCAGGATGCCGTAGTCCGTGCCGGTCAGGGACTTGAGGGTGGGCAGCGCCACCTGCACGGTGCGCTGCTCCGGGTCCGGCCCGATGATGACGAGCGAGTAGAGGTACTCGTTCCAGAAGGTCAGGAAGTTCAGCAGCAGGATCGTGGCGATCCCCGGCATGCACATCGGGGTGTACACATGCCGCAGCACGCCGAAGGTGGACGCGCCGTCGATCCGAGCCGCCTCCTCCATCTCGCGCGGGATCGTCCGCATGAACTGCACCAGGATCACCACCGACAGCGGCATCGCCGTCGCGGGCAGGAACAGCACCATGAAGGCCCGGGTGTGGAACAGCCCGGTCGCGGCGGCCAGCAGGAACGTCGGGAACAGCGCGGCGAACGTCGGAACCAGGAAGCCGAGCGAGAACACCCGCTCCACGAACGCCCCCAGCCTCCCCTCCGTACGGGCGATGGCGAACGCCGCCGGAATGGCCAGGCCCAGGGTGAGCGCAAGCGCCAGCGCCGTCACCAGCACCGAGTTGACGACGGCCGAGCCGAGGTCGGCCGAGGAGAACGCCTCGGTGAAGTTGTGCGCGGACAGCGAGGTCGGCAGCGCGAACGGGCTCCCGAAGATCTGGTCGTTCGTCTTGAACGCCGAGACCAGCAGATAGTAGAGAGGGACGACGAGCAGCGCCGCGTACAGCCAGGCCAGGACATGGGCGGGCAGCCAGGACCTTCCGAACTTCATGGAACCGCTCCGATCAGTAGTTCTGGCGGAAGACGCGACGGATGGTCAGCAGCCCGGCCAGACCGACCAGGAACAGGAACACACCCACGGTCTGGCTGTAGCCGAGGTCGGCCGCGATGAACGCCTTCTGGTACACGAGGAAGGACAGGGTCGTGGACGAGGAGCCCGGACCGCCCTGGGTGAGCAGCAGCACGTTCTGCGCCGAACCGAACAGGGTCCACAGGAACTGGAGCATCGTCACCACCCCCACGAAGTCCCTGATGACGGGGAAGTGGATGCGCCACATGGCCCGCCAGTGCCCGGCCCCGTCGAGCTGCGCCGCCTCCCCGATCTCGTCCGGCACGCTGCCCAGCCGCGCGGCGAACAGCACGGCGGTGAACCCGATGCCGCTCCACACGTCGAGCACGATCAGACAGGCCAGCGCGGTCGACGGCGAGGCCAGCCAGGCGTCGGCCAGCGATCCCAGACCCACCTTGTCCAGCACCCCGTTGAACAGGCCGTCCGGAGAGAGGACCGCATAGAACACCATCGCCTTGGCCGGGGTCGATATCAGGCCCGGAATGAACAGGAGGTAGCGCAGGACCCGGTGTCCCGGCGGCTGCTGCGCGACGTAGTACCCCAGCATGTACGCGCCGACGATCATCAGGGGCAGGGCGACGACGAGCTGGACGGCGGTGTTGGTCACCGCGTCCATGAAGACCGGATCGTCCAGAACGGTGCGGACGTTCTGCAGCCCGGCGAACGACACCGGCTGCAGCATGCCCGGCCAGTGCAGCGCGGCGATCACGAAAATGGCGACCAGCGGGCCGACCATGAAGACGAGGTACCAGACCAGCGCCGGCACGGCCAGGATGACCCCGCCCTGCTTGCGGCGCGGGGGAGCGGCGGGAGCGGACGGGGTCTTCCGGGCGACCGAGGCGCCGCCCGGGGCGGACGAGAGCAATGTCATGGGGGACTCGCTAAGGGCTCGGGCGCGCGGGATCAGCCCGTGCGGTAGGCGGCTTCGAGGGCGGAGCGCACAGCCGCTGCGCTCGTCCCCCGCGTGAAGGCGGTGCTGGTCGCGGTGATCAGCGGCTGGGTCGCCGTCGGCGGGACGTGGAGATCCGGCAGCAGCACCTGCCCGACCCGGTCCCCGAGCCGCTGGGCCTCCGCGACGAGCGGAAAGTCCTTGCTCACCGTGTCCGTCACCAGGGCCATGTCCCGCCCGCTCTCGGTGATGAAGCGCGAGACGACCTCGGGCCGGTACATGAAGCGCAGGAACTTCTCGACCGATGAGATCTTCCTGACCCCGTTCGGGCTGATCCAGAAGCCGATGAGGGTGTACGAACGCAGGATGGTCGGCTTGTCGTGGGCCGCCCCCGGGGCCAGCGGCCAGCCGCCGACCGCGGTGTGCCCCGCGGTCCTCGCCGGAACCTTCGCCAGCGCCGAGGACATCGCCGACTGGATCGCCGCGGCCTCGGTGTTGTACTGCGTGGTCATGGTGTCCGAGGTCAGCCCCTGCGCCTTGTCGGCGAAGACACCGGCGTCCCGCAGCTCCACGAAGTAGTCGATGCCCTCCCGTACGCCCCGGCTCCCGCTGAAGTCTCCGCTCGCGTAGACCTTCCGGGCCTCGTCGGGGGAGAGGAAGGTCTGGATGATCTGGGCCAGCAGCTTCTGCCCGGTCCAGTCGTTGCCGCCGACGGTGACGGGGGCGATGCCCTTGGCCCGCAACTTCCGGGCGGCGCCGATGAGCTGGTCACCGGTCGTGGGGACGGCGCCGACTCCGGCCCGCTCCAGCAGGGCGGTGTTGTACGCGACGGGCCAGTTGGTGGCGAAGTACGGAAAGGCGCGGAGGCGCCCCTCGCCGTCGGTCCACTCCGTGAGCGCGGCGGGCAGCACCCGCTCGCGCAGCCCCCAGTCGTCGAGATACTCCCGCACGTCGACGGTCGCGCCGACGTCGGTCCAGGCCAGCGTCTTGTCGTACAGGTTGACCATGACGACGTCCGGCTCCTTACGGGCCAGCCGGGAGGTCTCGTACACCTGGGGGAGGTCGTCGCCGTTCACGAGGTTCTTGACCCGGAGCCCGGGGTGCTCCGCGTGGAACTCCTTGACCACGGCCTTGTACGTGGGGGAGCCCGGCGCGGTCGTACCGAGCTGGGTGTGGACGATCAGGGTGCCCGGGTCGGAGTCGGCCGAGGCGAAGGGGGAACAGCCGGACAGGGCGGGGAGTGCGGCGGCGGCAAGGCCGGAACCTGCAGCGAGGAAGCCGCGCCGGCTCAGGGGTGAGCGCACAGCGAGATGTCTCCAACCGGGAGGGTGACGACTTTGGTTAATCGATATACCTGCGGGTTGCGAGAAACCTAAGGACACATTCCGCTTCGGTCAACCCCCGGTTGCACAGGGTGGAAACTCCGGCATTCCGGACAGGGGGGAGGGAGGGGTCATCGACGGCGCTCGTGGCGCCGTCGATGAACGCGATCGCCGCAGGCGGGCTGTCCGGCGCGTCCGGGCACCCGCACGGCGCCGTGGCGTTCGTGCCGTACGCGGTGCGCTACCCCAGGGTGACGTCCAGTCCGGAGATCTCTGCCTTCAGGTCGGCGCCCTTGGCGCTGTTCACCACCTGCACGGCCTCGATCTGCGAGGCGCTGGGAACCGCTTCGCCGTTGAGGTAGCCCCGGTACTTCGTCGCGATGCCGGAGAAGTCGACCTCCAGATGCCGGCGCTCACTGAGGGTCAGCTGCTCGCCGTGCACCGTCATCCGGCAGCCGTCGGCCGTCCCGTCGGCTTTGCGGCAGTTGTTGGACCACAGCACGCCGTCGTCATTCGGCCGGGAGAAGGGGCCCGGGTCGAAGTGGACGACGGAGATGACGTTGATCCCACGTGCTGTCCGGTAGATGAAGTCCGTGGTGAGCAGGGCGCGCTTCTCCTCGCAGGCGAAGCCGCCGGTCTGCTCGACGAGCGCGTCGTAGGCGACCTTCACCTGGCCGTCGGTGAAGTTGTAGGTGCTGCCGTCGGCCTTCCGTTTGAACGAACTCCCCACATACTCATAGGAGACGGCGACCTCCTTCAGTTCACAGTTCTGCGTCTGGCTGGCGGTATCCCTCAGGCCCCGGGAGTTGTTCTGCAGCACCAGCTTCAAAGGGGCGCCGGAATCCCCCTGAACCTGGTGGTCGTAGCCGGGATAGGCGCGCAGGCGGTCCTGCCCCCAGTTGTAGGTGACGAATCGCCATGCGGGGCACTCCACGCCCCGAGGGGAGGTGTAACCGAACCAGGTGCAGTCGGCGTTCACCCGGTTCGGGTGAACGATCTTTCCGCAGTCCCGGGAGTCGTTGCCGTAATTGCTCCCCGCGGTCTCGTTGGAGACGCTGTAGCAGCGCCACTTCATGCCGGGGTCGTACACGATGGACGCCGCGGACTTCACCGTCTGCGACAGGTGTCCGGCGGGCTCGGCCGCACCTGAGCCCGCCGAGGCGGAGGGTGCCAACGGCACGGCGGCCGCCGCGACCGCGGCCAGCGCGGCTGCAAGGCGTAAGGATTTCCAGGGGCTGCGGGATCGCATGGGGCGGCTCCGGTTGGGGTGTGACGGGGTGTGAGGGCCGGGATGCGCGGGCTCCGGCGCGGTCAACCTAGAACCGTTGCGGTGGCCGTGCAACGGCAACGAGCAAGAATCTTCTTATTCGATCACTGAAACACGCAGATTCGCGCACCCCCCGAACGTCCCGCGAAACTGGCACCCACGTTCCTGAAGTAAAACCAGCCACATTCCGCCGTGGAGAACGCGCTTTCCCTGGCGTAAACGCATGATCGGATGCGCTGTCCCACGCAATGACACGTGCAACCAGAGAATTTCTTCCACACGCTGGTTGTGCGCACTCCCGCCGGGCTCCTATGTTGACCCTCCCCGGAGCTTCCCCCTCACGTTCCGCATCCGGCTCCCCATTCGTTCGCAGGCCGCCCAGAACCCAACTCCGGCCTGCCATGCCCCGGAGGATTCGATGACTTCTCTACGTTCCGCTTTACGCTCGTGCGCCTTGGCGGCCGCGGTCGGCAGCGTCGCCGTAGCGGCCCTCGCCTCCCCCGCCGCCGGCTCACCACCGGCCGACGACGTCCGACCGGCATCGGCCTCTCCCGCGGCCCTGGCGCAGAAGGTGTCGGTACCCGCCTACTTCTACCCGGGGGCGACCTGGGACCAGCTGACCGGTGCCGGAAACCGCGTCGGTCTCGCCATCGCCAACCCCTACAACGGCCCCGGTACCGGCGACACGCAGTACACCCAGGCGATCCAGCGGGCCCGGTCCGCCGGCATCACCGTCATCGGCTATGTGGCCACCGGCTACTTCGGCACGACCGGCATCACGACCCGGAGCGGCTCGACCGACCCCGCCGAGTGGATGCGCCAGATCAAGAGCGACGTCGACACCTGGTACCGCCTCTACGGAAGTTCCGGTCTCGGAGGCATCTTCTTCGACGAGGCCCTGTCCCGGTGCGGAGCGGGCAACGCGGACGTCAACCGCTACATCGAACTGCGCTCCTACGTCGAGCAACGCCACGGTGCCGCGTCCACGGTCGTCGACAACCCCGGGACCGGCGTGGAGGAGTGCTACACCGCCGCCGCCGACACACTCGTCACCTTCGAGGGCAATGACGCCTCCTACCGCTCCCACCGCCCGCAGAGCTGGGAGGCACGCGTGCCCGCGGACAGGATCTGGCACATGGTCTACGCGTCACCTGACGAGATCACGCTGCGCACAGCGGTGTCCCTGAGCAAGCAGCGCAACGCCGGACACGTCTACATCACGCCGGACACGATCGCCGACGGCAACCCGTGGGACACCCTGCCGCCGGTCTCCTACTGGAACACCCAACTGTCCCTGGCCGCCGCCCCCTGAGGGCCATCCGACCGCCCGCCCCGCACTTCCCCGAAGCGGGGCGGGCACCCGCCGGCCCGGCCCGCCCGGTGATCCGACGGCCAGTCACCAGGCGTCGACGACCGGAACACCCGGGTCGTGCCGCCGCCAGGCCTCGTCCAGGCGCGTGAGCCGGTGTGCGGCGGCGATGCCGTACAAGGCCGCGACCTTGCCGTCGCCGACGTCGAACGCCACCGCCCCCACGACCCGGTCCCCGACCACGGCGATGACGGCCGGGGAGCCGTTGACCCGCGCGACGTACATCGCCGTCGGGCCACCGGCCAGCCGACGCTTCGCCGGAGTGGACTTGAACCCGGCCCGTACGAAGGAGGCGACGCGCTCCGGCGTCCGGTACCGCAGCAGCCGCCTGGCCAGCCCCGCGCCGTCCGAGACCGCCGTCACGTCGTCGGTGAGCAGCGCCACCAGCCGGTCCGTCCGCCCCGACGTGGCGGCCGCGAGGAACTCCTCGACCACCCGGCGCGCCGCCGCGGGGTCGGCCGCGCCGCCACTGCGGCGGCGTTCGTCGGCGAGCCGGGTCCGGGCCCGGTGGGCGTGCTGCTGGCTCGCCGCCTCCGTGATGTCCAGGAAGGCGGCGATCTCGGCGTGGCTGTACGCGAAGGCCTCCCGCAGGACGTAGACGGCCCGCTCGTTCGGCGAGAGGCGCTCGACGAGGGTCAGCACGGCCAGGGACACCGATTCCCGCTGCTCGAACGTGTCGGCGGGGCCGAGCATCGGGTCGCCGTCGAGGAGCGGTTCGGGCAGCCACGCGCCGGCCGTCCGCTCGTGACGCGCCTGCGCCGAGCGGAGCCGGTCGAGGCAGATGTTGGTGGCGACCTTCGTCAGCCACGCCTCCGGCACCTCGATCCGTTCGCGGTCCGCCGCCTGCCAGCGCAGGAAGGTGTCCTGCACGGCGTCCTCCGCGTCGGCCGCCGACCCGAGCAGACGGTACGCGAGCGAGGCCAGCCTTCCTCTGCCGGCCTCGAACGTCGCGACGGTTGCGCTGTCCATGCGGAACACCCTAGGAGGTGTCTTGCCGATCACGCCGGGCTAGGCGGCGACCCGCACACCGGCCCGGCCGGACGCCGGGGCCAGCCGCCGCCTGCGCTTCGGCAGGCCGAAGGTCGGGTGGGCGATACTCCATCCGGCGCTCCGGAGTATCCCCGACTTGAGCCGCGCCGCCTTCCGGCCGCCCAGATGCCAGGACTTCGACCGGGCGTCGGCGCCCACCATCTGGAAGATGGCGTCCCGGCGGCCGAGGCTGATGTGGTTGCCGACGTACTTCAGTCCGGTCGCCGGGACCTCATCGCCCGTCAGGCGCGCGATGATCGCGCCGGTGGCCTGCATATTGGTGAGCCCCGCCGAGGCACAGG